>NZ_PKMZ01000001.1 GCF_002893625.1 Mangrovicella endophytica
CTGGCCGACCTCATCGCCCAGTTCCGCACCGCATCGGCCGCCGGCCACGCCGCCCAGGCCCGCAAGGCCTCCGCACGGCCGATGGGTGGCAACGCCCGCTCGACCGGTGCTGTGCCGCGCACGGCGGTCCGCATGAAGGTGCAGGGCGCCGGCGGGGCCGCGCTGAAGGCGCAGGCGTCCGAGGACGACTGGGAAGAGTTCTGATCGGCTGATCCCGATCGAGGGATCGGGACATCAATGACAATGACCGGCTGGCGTCACCCGACGCCGGCCGGTTTGCTTTTCGGGACGTGCTCTGGCGCAGGACGGCCGGCTGACCCGTCGTTGGCGCCCTGTGCCAACTGACGATCGAAGGGTTCCGCGGCCGTGCTGGCGTGGTCCTGAGGCCGTGCTGATGGAGATTGCGCTGCTACTGGCTCGCCCAAAGGATGCGGGCGATCCATTCGATCTCATCGACCGCAAATTGCCGATCCGGATAGTCCGGATTGACGGAAGCCAGCTCGATCGTGCGGGCGGTGCGGCGCTGCAGGATCTTCGCCATCACCTCGCCCTCGCGCGTCTTCACCACGACGCGATCACCGCGCCGGATCGAGGCGCTGGGCGACACGATGACGATGTCGCCGTCGCGGTAGAGCGGCATCATCGACTGCCCGGACACCTCCAGTGCATATACGGTCTCGTCATTCGTGGCCGGCAGGCTGATCTCGTCCCAGCCCTGTCCGACGGGAAAACCTGCATCGTCGAAGAAGCCGCCGGCGCCGGCTTCGGCAAGGCCGAGCAGCGGCACGGTCATCATCTTCGGTATGCGCGGCTCCAGCGACGTGCCGCGCATCAGCCCGACGAACTCGTCCATGCTGCTGCCCGTCGCTTCGACGATCTTGGCGATCGACTCGGTCGAGGGCCAGCGGGGGCGGCCGTCATTGGCCGCACGTTTGGACTTGTTGAAGGTCGTCGGATCGAGGCCGGCGCGGCGGGCAAGTCCGGACGGCGACAGCTTGTAGCGTGCCGCGAGCGCGTCGATAGCAGCCCAGATCCGGTCATGTGACAGCATGCGAATACGCCTAGGCGCTAGCGAGACAGTGAGGAATAAAGTCCTTGTCGTGAGTCTTAAAGTGCGCGCCCGCCACTGTCCAGCCCGAATTCATGATGGACGTGTTGTACAGGACGAGTTGCAGAGCAGTCGTCGCGCCTGCAGATGCGCGGAACGCGCGACCTGCTGGAACTCTGGCGCAATTGTGGCATTGATGGGATAGGAGTCTTACTGCCGCGTCGGCGGCACCGTCACCGGCCATGCGCTGCACCTGCTCCGGCTGGCCGAGGACGCGCGCAAGGAGTGCCGCTGACGATGAGCCTCAGATTTGCGCCGAACACCACCGAGGAAACCCGCCGGCGCGCCAGCGAGCCCGATCGCGGCCGCGATGCCAGGGCGCCTCAGCACATCCCGTGGCGAGGCTGGAAGGACATTCTGGTCCGCATCTACTTCTCCTTCTTCGAGGATCGGGTGATGCTGATCGCGGCCGGAGCGACCTTCTACCTGCTGCTGGCGCTCTTTCCGGCTCTTGCGGTCTTCGTCTCGCTCTACGGCTTCGTCGCCGACCCCGTGACCATCGCCGACCACATAGCCTTCATCGGGCAATTTCTGCCGCCGGCCGGCACGGAGCTCCTGGAGACGCAGCTGAAGACGCTTGCGCGGCAGGACCCGGCCTCGCTCTCGGTCGGCTTCATATCCGGCCTCCTGTTCTCGCTCTGGAGCGCCAACAACGGCATCAAGACGCTGTTCGAGGCGATGAACGTCGCCTATGGCGAGAACGAGGAGCGCAGCTTCCTGAAGCTGAACGCCGTTGCCTTCTGCTTCACGCTCGGTGCGGTCTTCATCGGCATCCTGCTCATCACGTTGGTTGGCATCGTGCCGGCGGTGATGAGCATCCTCGGCCTCGAAAGCTTCGCCGACCTTCTGATTGCCGCCGCGCGCTGGCCTGTCGCCTTCGCGCTGATCGTCGGCGCCATCGCCTTCGTCTATCGCTTTGGCCCGAGCCGGAACCGGGCGCGCTGGAGCTGGGTGCTGTTCGGCGCCGTGTTGACCGCCATCGTCTGGCTGGCCGTGTCCGTGGGCTTCTCCTGGTATCTCGCCAACTTCGCCAACTACAACGCCACTTACGGTTCGCTGGGTGCGGTGATCGGCTTCATGATGTGGGTCTGGATCTCCTCGGTGATCTTCATCGTCGGCGCGGAGATCAATGCCGAGATGGAGCATCAGACGGCCATCGACACGACCGACAAGCCGGACAAGCCGATCGGCACGCGCGGCGCCCGCGTCGCCGACACGATCGGCAAGAGCTCGACACGCGACAAGGCTCCCACGGCCGAGAAGAAGGGGCTGTTCGGCTGGCTGAAGCCGGCGCCCGAAGTGCCGAAAGGCTGAGACGTCCAGCGCCTCGTGCCACAGCGGCCGCCCCATGTCGCGAACCGATGCGGCGGCGTCGCGTCCTGCCCGCGGAAAATCCTCGACAGGTGCCTATATTGGCCCCTGATCGACGCTGAAACTGCAAAGCCCACCCCTCGGCCGGAAGCGGCAGACGGGGACCGGCACGTGGCGGTGGCGTCAGCGGGATCGTTGCCATGTCCATCAGCATCTTCGAGCTCTTCAAGATCGGCATAGGACCATCGTCCTCCCATACGGTCGGGCCGATGTGGGCCTGCCGACGCTACCTCGACCGTCTCGAAGAGCGCGGGCTGAAGACGCTGACGGCCGGGGTGACGGTGCGCCTCTACGGCTCGCTGGCGCTGACGGGCAGGGGTCACGGCACCGATAAGGCGGTGATGCTCGGACTTGCCGGGCTTCGCCCCGACACGCTCGACCCGGATGATGCCGAAGAGCTCTACGCCTTCATTCGGCAGCAGGGCGAGCTGCAGCTCGACCGCGCCCAGCGCATCCCCTTCCGCGAGGGTCACGAGCTGCTCCTCCTGATGCGCGAGCGCCTGCCGCATCACTCCAACGGGATGCGCTTCGAGGCCTTCGATGCGGGCGGCCGGGAAATCGACCGGGCAGACTACTACTCGGTCGGCGGCGGCTTCGTCCTCTCGGCGGCGGAGGTCGAGAATGCCGCGCCGGTGATGACCAATGCGCGCGCGCCGTTCCCCTTCGCTTCCGGCGACGAGCTCTTGGCGATCTGCGACCGCGAGCGGATGACCATCGGCGAGGTCGTCTTGGCCAACGAGGAGACCTGGCGGTCGAAGGAGGAAATCCGCTCCGGCATCCTCTCGATCCGCGATGCGATGTTCGATTCCATCGAGCGCGGATGCCGCATGGACGGCATCCTGCCGGGCGGCTTGAAGGTGCGCCGACGCGCCAAGCAGCTCCATACCGAGCTGCTGCGCCGGCCGGAGCAGGCGTTGCGCGACCCGCTGACGACGCTTGACTGGGTGAACCTCTATGCGCTTGCGGTGAACGAGGAGAATGCCGCCGGCGGCCGTGTCGTTACCGCGCCGACCAATGGCGCGGCCGGCGTCATACCGGCGGTGCTCGCCTATTACGAGCGCTTCGTCCACTCGGCGAACGACGACGGCGTCGTGCAGTTCATGGCGACGGCGTCTGCGATCGGCGCGCTGTACAAGCAGAACGCTTCCATCTCCGCGGCCGAGATGGGCTGCCAGGGGGAGGTGGGCGTTGCCTGCTCGATGGCAGCGGCCGGCCTATGTGCCGTGCTCGGCGGTACGCCGCGCCAGGTGGAGAATGCTGCCGAGATCGCCATGGAGCATAATCTCGGCCTCACCTGTGATCCCATCGGCGGGCTGGTGCAGATCCCCTGTATTGAGCGCAACACGATGGGCGCGGTGAAGGCCATCAACGCCGCGCGACTGGCGCTCAAGGGCGATGGCACGCACTTCGTCTCGCTCGACAGTGTCATCGAGACGATGCGCCAGACCGGCGTGGACATGAGCGAGAAGTACAAGGAGACCGCCCTCGGCGGGCTGGCGGTGAACGTCACGCTCTGCTGAGCGGAGCTGCGGGACAGGGGCGCCGGGCGAGCGCCCAAGCGCCTCGCCGACCAGCCGTGTTGCGGCGACGGCGACGGCGCTCCTCAAGGGTCGAAAACGCACAAGTCAAAAGCTTTGCCGGCGAATATTGTTTTCGCCCGTCCGGCTCTCTATTGTGACAACAATTCTCGAGATTTTTCGGAGCCTTGCGCAGCCTCGTGGAGGGAAGCAGCCGATGCCTACCAGTCATGTCCTGATCAGTCTGTGCGGCGAAGTCGCACTGCTGCTGTGGGGCATCCAGATGGTCAGCGCTGGCATGCAGCGCGCGCTCGGCAGCAGCCTCCGGCACTTCCTCTCCATCGGGCTGAAGAACCGCTTCCGCGCCGTCCTTACCGGTCTCGTCGTCACGGGCCTTCTGCAGAGCAGCACGGCGACGGCGATGATGGCGACATCCTTTACGATCGGCGGAGCCGTCGATCTCGTGCCGGCGCTGGCGATCATGCTCGGCGCCAATGTCGGCACGACGCTGATCGTGCAGCTCGTTTCCTTCGACATTACGCTGGTCTATCCCGCGCTGATCCTGATCGGCGTCGTCCTGTTCCGGCGCGGCCGTCGCGCCGCGGCTCGCGATGCCGGCACGGCCGTTGTCGGGCTCGGCATCATCCTCCTGTCGCTGCACCTGTTGATCGAGACCATGCGGCCGCTGGAAGCCTCGGCCGTCCTGCGCGATCTTCTGCAGGCGGTGACGGATGATCCGCTGCTCTGCATCCTGCTGGCCGGGCTGCTGGCCTGGGCGGCGCATTCCAGCGTCGCGGCAATGCTTTTCATCATGTCGCTGGCCGGGGCAGGCGTGGTGACGCCGCAGGCCTCCCTGGCGCTCGTCATCGGTGCCAATCTCGGCAGTGCGCTCAACCCGGTGATCGGCGGCCTCGGCGGCGATCCCACGCGGCTGCGTTTGCCTGTCGGCAATCTCCTCAACCGCGTCGTCGGCTGCATCGTCGCGCTGCCGCTGCTGCCCTACCTGACGGCGCCGCTGCTCGATCTCGCCGGCGGTCCCGCCCGGGCTGCGGCCTTGTTCCACTTCGGCTTCAACATCGCAACCGCCATCCTCTTCGTCGGGCTTCTGCCGAGGCAGGCGCGGCTGATGGCTCGGCTTCTGCCGAAGCAGGCTGAAGCGGCCGATGCCGGCAAGCCGCAATATCTGAACGAGATGGCGCTCGGAACGCCCTCGGTCGCTCTGTCGAACGCGGCGCGCGAGGTGCTGCGCATGGTCGACATCGTGGAGGCGATGCTGCGCGGCTCGCAGGACGTCTTTCATCGTGACGACCGCGACAAGATTGCCGCGATCAGCCGCATGGATGACACGCTGGACCGGCTCTACAAGGCGATCCAGCGCTATCTCGGCCAAATCCGCCACGAGCGTCTGGACGCGGAGGAGGCCCAGCGCCTCTCCGACACGCTGGCGCTCGCGATCAACCTCGAGCATATCGGCGACATCATCGACCGCAACCTGATGGATCTCGCCGCCAAACGCGTCAGCAACGGTTTGAGACTTCCGGAGGAAGCGCAGGCGCAGGTCGACGACATGCATGCGCGGCTGCTCGATCACCTCCAACTGGCCGTCGCGGTCTTCATGTCCGGGGACTGGCAGGCCGCGCGACGGCTCGTCGCCGAGAAGGAGAGCTTTCGCGACATCGAGCGGGAAGCAACGCAGCGGCATGTCGAGCATATGCGCGCCGGCGCGCGCGGCGAGATCGAGACGAGTTCGCTGCAGCTCGACATCACCCGCGATCTGAAACGCATCGAGTCGCATATCGCCGCAACGGCCTACGGCATCCTGGAGGCCGCCGGCCAGCTGCGCGGAAGCCGCCTGACCGCGTGAAGCCGTGGTTCGCATGCTCGGATCGGGCAGGCGCGGCGGTAGAGGCGCGGTTCTACGCCGGCTATCGATCATCCCGGCGCTGCGGGGGCTGCTTAAAGGTCGATCAAGGCTTCTGCTGTAGCCATCAACGGACGGATACTCCGACCCTGCAGGTGGCGGCATGGCTCACGGATGCGAAGGCTGCCGCTCAGGCGCCGAGCTCGATTTCACCTTCTCGATGGCATTCCAGCCGATCTACGACGTCGCGGCGGAGCGTGTGTGGGGCTACGAGGCGTTGATCCGCGGCACGGCCGGCGAGGGCGCCTATGGCGTTCTCAGCAAGGTGGCGGCGGATCAGAAGTATCGCTTCGATCAGGCCTGCCGCGTGAAGGCGATCGAGCTTGCCTCGGCGCTCTTCCCGCAGGGCGCAGACCTGCGGCTCTCCATCAACTTCATGCCGAACGCCGTCTACGAGCCGGCGGCCTGTCTGCGTGCAACGCTCGCCGCCGCCAAGACGCACCGCTTTCCGCTGAACTCGATCATGTTCGAGTTCACCGAGGCGGAGGAGATAGTCGACACTGATCACCTCACGAAGATCATCACCGAATACCGGCGGCGCGGCTTCATCACCGCGCTCGACGACTTCGGCGCCGGCTTCGCCGGTCTTGGGCTCCTCGCCGACTTTCAGCCTGACCTGATCAAGATCGACATGAAGCTCGTCCGCGATGTCGATACGAGCCGTCCGCGTCAGGCGATCCTGGCGGCGGTGCTTCACATCGCGCGGGAACTGGGGATCACGGTGCTTGCCGAAGGCGTGGAGACGGAGGCGGAGTTTCTGGCTTTGAAGGCTGCCGGCATCCGGCTGTTCCAGGGCTACTATTTCGCCAAGCCGGCCTTCGAGGCGCTGCCGCCGATCGGCGCCGGCGCGGCGGTCGCGGCCTGAGACAACGTCACCGTCGGCCAAGGCCTGATCGTGCACAGGCGGGCCGGACTGCTGGATCAGGACCGCTTCGGCACCGCAAACTGGAAGCTCTGCACTCCTCCGCCATCGAGTTCGGCCGGCTCGTTCGGCAAGGCCATCGCGGCGACGAGCCAGGACGGCCGCGACTCGGCGCCAAGATGCGATGTCGGGATGATCGCTTCGGGATCGTCGAGGCTCGACAGCGTGATGCTGATCGTGCCCGTCGGCAGATACTGGTAGGTGAGAGGTGTGCCGCAGTCCGGGCAGAAACCGCGATCGGCGACCGAAGAGCTGCGGAAGAGTTTCGGGGGCTGCTTGTGCCAGACGACGTTCTGGGCGCTGAACTGCGCATGGCCGAGAAGCGGCGCACCGGCTGAGCGCTGGCACATTCGACATTCGCAGAGGCTGGCCATCGCCGGCTCGCCCTTGACGGTGTAGCGGATGGCGCCGCACTGGCAGCCGCCGGTCAGCTCGCTCATCGAAATGCCTCCATCGTGAATGCCGTGGACCGGCCGCATTCCGCGGCCGCCACGTTTCGGCTCATTCATTCACGAAGACGAGGCCGGGGCCAAGATCGCATATGTGAGCGGTGCCCACTGCGAAGGTCCGATCGGCGCCAGAAGAGGCGGTTCCCGGCTGCCGGAACGTCCAAAGCGGCGACGGTCCTCCGGCCGCGCCGCTCTCAACGATAAAGTGTCGAGACGGAGCCCTGCATCACGCGTCATCCGACAATGCAGGGCCCCGAAGTCACTCCGCGGCCGCCTGCTGCTCCAGGAGCCGGCTGACATGCTGAAGCGAGAGCGTCATCGCGTCGAGCGAGGCCGCAATCTCCTTCTGCTGATCGCGCAAGACCTTCTCCTGCTCCTGGAAGCGCTCCAGCGCCGCCTCGAGCTGCTTCCGGCGCCCGTTGGGCTGATGGTAGATCTCGATCAGCTGCTTGGCCTCGGTCAGCGAGAAGCCCAGAACCTTGGCGAGCAGGATGAGCCGCAGCCGCGCCCGATCCTTGCGGGAGTAGAGGCGCGTGGTTCCGCGGCGGTCCGGCGAGAGCAGGCCGCGGTCTTCGTAGAAGCGTAATGTCCGCAGGGTGACGCCGAATTCGCGCGCCAGATCACCGATCTTGAAGACCTGCCGATCCGAATGGCGATCTTCCTTCATTCCGAGGAGGAACTCGACGTCCGCCACAACGACGCCGTCGTCGAGTGGCTCGACGGTCTTCATGTCTGTCATTTAGAGGATTCCGGGAAGTTCGTTGGAGGAGAGTTCAATGGTCTCAAAGGCGTAGAGGCCAACTCTGTCCCCGCGTAATATCGTGAAGAATGAGGCGCTTACAAGATGTGGTCTCATTCTAAAATCCAGCTTCGATCACGCTTCCCCGCGTATTTAACGAATTCTGAATAATCCGGATCACGCATCGTTTACCGGATTACCTAGCGGCATCGCCGGCCGAGCGTGTCGTTGGGAACAAAGCTGCGCCGGGCGACCTGCGTCGGGGACGGAACGAGGAGACTCACATGGCCGAGCCGAGAACCGCAGCTCAGGTGAAGCGCTCCGCTGACGAGCCTGACGTTTCGCTGGCCTCGCTCAACCGAACTCTTGAGCAGCTGGAAAGCCGGCTGTCGCGGCTGACCTTGAGCAAGGGCGTAGTGTCGCCGGCGCCGTCCGGCCGGATCACCGAGGTGCCCGGCGAGATGGCGGCGCAGTTTGCGGGGCAGCCGAGCGCGCCGACCCCGGCGCCGCGCCCATCGCTCTCCGACGCCGTTTCCGAAATCGCCATGCGCCGGCAGATGCTGGAGCGCGAGGGTGAGAAGAGCGCGGGTGCTGCGGCGGCCGCCGCCGACCTGCGCGACATCATCGCGCGCCATTCCGCTCCTGCGCCGCGTCCGACCGCTCCTGTTGCGGCCCGTCCGGCCCAGGCCGACATCGAGGCGCTGAAGTCCGATGGCGTCAGCTACGCCCTGATGGCGAGCGTCACGGCAGAGCTGCAGCAGCTCCGCGCGACGCTGAAGTCGGAGGTGGCCGAGCGCATCGAGCCGCGTTTCGACGACATGCGGACCGCCTTCGACGAACTGCGCCAACTCGTCGCTGACCAGGCGAGCCCCGACACCATCGACGCCGAAATCTCGCGCGTCGATCGCGGCCTCGTGCAGATGGTCGACGGCGGCGCTGATCCCGGCATGGTGGAAGCACTGCGCCACGAGCTGCGCCAGATGCGCCAGCTGGTTGCCCAGACGGCGCGCGAGGACACGCTGCAGTCGGTCGGCCGGCGATGGGACGATCTCGCGACCTCGATCAGCGGCAAGGCCGAGGAAGAAACGCGCGCCAAGCAGGATCTGAAGGCCGAGCTGGAGCGTCTGCGCGAATCTCTCGGCGGTCTGGCCAGCGAGGACCACATCAAGGCCGTGGAGCGCCGCTGGGACGACTTCGAGACGCGCTATCTCGACCGTGCCGCACCGGACGGCGACCAGCTGAGCGACCTCCTGCAGAAGGAGATGCAGGCGCTGCGCGAGAAGCTGGAGACGCTTGCCAGCGAACGCTCGATCAAGGCCGTCGAGGAGCGCTGGGGCCAGCTCGAGGAGCGCTTTGCCTCGCGTGACATCGAAGCCAAGATCGAGGCGATGGCCGCGCGCATGGAGCAGCTGGAGACGGCGCTCGCAAAGCTCCCGGAGACGCTGCCGATCGCGCCGCTGGAGCAGCGCATCCATTCGCTCGCCCTGTCCATCGAGCAGCTGCTGACGCACCAGCCCGAGCACGACATCGACCACTTCGTGGCTCTGGAGGAACGCCTCGACGAGATCTCGCGCGCCATCGTCTCCAATGCACGCCAGGCACCGGCGCAGCTGGACATGGCGCCGATCGAGCGCATCGAAGCCCGAATTGCGGCGCTGACCGCGCGGGTCGACCAGATTGCGCAGGAGGGTGACGCCGAGCTGTTGTCGCAGCGCGTCAGCGAATTGGCGCAGCGCGTCGAAGCGTTGTCCTTCGATGGCGTTTCAGGCGAGCTTGCCGCGCGCCTGTCGGACTTCTCGGACCGGCTCGAGCGTCTGCTGGCTGAAGCCGAACAGCCGCGCGTCGATGTGGAGGCAATCGAGGGACGGTTGTCGGACCTGGCCGCGCGCATCGAGAGCGGCCTGCCGCAGGTTGACGAGGCGCTGGTCCGCTCGCTCGAGGCGCAGATCGCCAAGCTGTCGCAGCAGGTCGGCACCATCGGCGGCTTCGGCTCGGGCGGCGAGGTGGAGTTCGACGAGCGACTGGCGGCGATCGAGCGCCGGCTCGACGAGAACCGCGACGCCCTGATCGCATCTGCGAAGGCGGCCGCCGACGAGGCCGTGGAGCGGATGCTGGAGATCGGCGCCTTCCGCGAAAGCGAGCATGTCGAGCAGCTCTCGCAGGACCTGCGTTCGCTGGAGGCGCTCGCGCGCCAGACTGACGAGCGGGCCGGCCATGTCTTCGAGGCCGTCCACGGCACGCTGCAGAAGATCGTGCAGCGGCTCGACCAGATGGATCGTGACTTCGCCGGTGCGAGCCACCGCAACGACGTCCGCGAGAGTGCGCCGGTCGTGCAGGCCGCAGCGGCTCCGGCTGTCGCATCCGCTGCGGCGGCTGCCGAGCCGCCGATGCGCGGCGCCGATGTGGGCGGTCTGCGCAATGCCATCTCGCGCCGGCTGAATCTGCGCGACGCTGCGGCGGAGAGTGCGGGCGAGACAGCCGGCGACGTTCTCGAAGGCACGCGCGACGAGACGCCGGAGGAGATGCGGGCGCCCTCGCTCGATGCCGCCGACTTCATCGACACGCGCGAGGCCAACCGGCCGCTGGAGATCGGCTCCGGCGCTCCGGACATCGCGGCCCTGCTCAACCGCGTGCGGGCTCAGCAGAGCGCCGGCACGGCCGAGGTCGATCCCGCCGTTCGCGCCGACTTCCGCGCCGCCGCCAAGCGCGCCGCCGTCGCCGCGGCTGCGGAGGCCGAGAGCCTGCGCTCGAACGGTTCGGAGGAGGGCGGCCGCGTCAGCCTCAGCGAGGCGATCTCGCGCCGCCGCAAGCCCATCCTGATGGCCGTCGGAGCCGTGCTGCTGGCCCTGATGGCGATGCCGCTCGGCCGCGCCTTCCTGGCGCAGCGTCCGGATGCCGTCGACGAGGACGCCGGCGTGCAGATCGAGGAGCCGGCAACGCCGATGTCGAACACGACGCCGGCCGAAGCACCTGCTGCATCGTCGTCCGAGATCGAGGATGCGGCGCCGGTCGCGCCCGCCGCGCCCGCAGCGTCTGAGGCATCCGTCAAGCCGCCGTTGATGCCTGTGGCGACACCGCCGCAGCAGCCTTCGGCGATCGCTCCCGCCGCGCCGGAGAGCACCACGCCGGCGGCAAACGCCGGGCCTGCCGGCACGGCCGCGCCATCCGGCACGCCGGCGATGGCGCCGTCCGCTTCACCCCAGCCTTCCTCGGCAATGACGGCGCCAACCGGCTCTGCTCCGGTAGCGGACGCTGCACCACTGGCCTCGGCGCTGAGTGCGGCCTCTCCGGCCGGCTCGAAAGTGGCAGGCGCCGGCGAGGCCGCTCTGCCGACCGCTCCCGCCGCGTCGTCCACGGATGCCGGCCTGCTGGCTTCGGCGACCGCCAAGCTCCCCGCCGCGACCCGGATGCTGCCGGCCGTTCCGGATGGCATCGGCACGCCGGCCCTGACGGCAGCCGCCAACGGTGGCGACCCGAAGGCGATCTTCGAGGTGGGCTTGCGAATCATGGAAGGCCGTGCCGGCGAGCCGGACGCGTCCGCGGCGCTGCCGTGGTTCGCCAAGGCCGCGACGGCTGGCTTCGCGCCGGCGCAGTACAGCCTCGGCACCCTGTTCGAGAAGGGCAATGGCGTCACCCGCGACCTGCCGACGGCGCGCGACTGGTACCTTCTGGCGGCCGATCAGGGGAACGTGCGGGCCATGCACAACCTCGCGGTCCTCTACGCGACCGGCATAGACGGCAAGTCGGAGCCGGAGACGGCCGTGAAGTGGTTCAGCGACGCGGCCGCCTACGGCATGCGCGACAGCCAGTACAATCTCGGCATCCTGTTTGCGCGCGGATCGGGCGTCGAGCAGAACCTCGAAGCGTCCTACCGCTGGTTCTCCATCGTCGCCCGTGCCGGTGACAAGGATGCCGAGGAGAAGCGGCAGGAACTGGCAAAGTCGCTGCCCGCGGAGACGGTCAAGGCCGCCGATGCGGCGGTGGCCAACTGGCAGCCCAAGGCCCGTGTCGAGGAGGCCAACACCGTCCAGGTCCCCGATGGCTGGGACAAGCCGAGCGACCAGACCTCTTCGATCGACATGAAGCGGGCGATCCGCAACGTCCAGGCGATCCTGATCAAGCTCGGCTACGAGCCGGGCGTGCCGGACGGCGTGATCGGCGAGAAGACCACTGAGGCCATCATCGCCTTCCAGAAGAAGACGGGGCTGACGCCGAACGGTCAGATCGACGAGCCGCTGATCCGGGCGCTGCTGCAGCGCAAGGACGCCTGACATATCATTGGCGCGGAAGCGATGATCCGCGTTTGACAGGGGCGGGGGCTTCGGGCGAAGACGGGCCTCGCCTTCCGCCCGTCCCCCGAAGCTGTACTCGCGCGTGAATCTCTATCTCCCGATCGCGGAACTCTCGGTCAACGTCTTCGTCCTCATCGGCATGGGCGCGGCCGTGGGATTCCTGTCGGGCCTGTTCGGGGTCGGCGGCGGCTTTCTGATCACCCCGCTCCTCATCTTCTACAACATCCCGCCCGCGGTCGCGGTCGCAACCGGTGCGAACCAGGTGATCGCGTCTTCCTTCTCGGGGGCGCTGGCGCATTACAAGCGCGGCACGGTCGACCTCAAGCTCGGCACCATGCTGCTGATCGGCGGTGCGGTCGGCTCGGTGCTCGGCGTTCTTCTCTTCACCCTTCTGCGCCGGCTCGGTCAGCTCGATCTCATCGTTTCGCTTCTCTACGTCGTCTTCCTCGGCACCGTCGGGGGGCTGATGCTGGTCGAGAGCGTCCGCGCCATGCTGCGCGCCTCCGGCGATGGCTCGGGCGAGATCCGGAAATCCGGCCACCACAGCTGGATCCACCGCCTGCCGCTGAAGATGCGCTTCCAGCGCTCCAAGCTCTACGTCTCGGTCATCCCGGTTCTCGGGATCGGCCTCTTCATCGGCATTCTCGGGGCCGTGATGGGCGTCGGCGGCGGTTTCATCATGGTGCCGGCGATGATCTACCTGCTGCGCGTGCCGACGAGCGTCGTCGTCGGCACCTCGCTGTTCCAGATCATTTTCACCGCCGCGGTCACGACGGTTCTCCAGGCCGCGACCAATACGACGATCGACGTCGTCCTCGCCTTCCTCTTGATGATCGGCGGCGTCGTCGGCGCGCAGTTCGGCGCCGAGGCCGGCCGCAAGCTGCGCGGCGATCAGCTGCGCGCGCTGCTCGCGCTCCTGGTGCTGTCGGTGTGCCTGCGCCTTGCCTTCCAGCTCGTCGCTTATCCCGGCGAACTCTTCTCCATCACGCTGCCGACCGGAGAGCTCGGCTGATGCGCTCGGGCCCGCAGCGGCTGTTGCGCAGGCTTGCCTGTGCCGGGACACTGGCCGCTCTGGTGCCGGCAGCGCTGGCACCCGCGACGGCGCAGAACCTCCTGCCCGAAACCTTCGAGATCGGCCTCTCCACCGAGCGGATCGGAATCACTTCGGACTTCAACGGCGCCCGGCTGGTGATCTTCGGGGCACTCGACAACGCCGATGCGCAGATCCTGCGCCAGCAGCGCTACGACATCATCGTCGCGCTGGAGGGGCCGAAGCGCCCGGTGGTGGTGCGCGAGAAGGAGCGGACGCTCGGCCTCTGGATCAACCGCGGCTCGGAAGACTTCAACGCCGCGCCGAGCTCCTATGCGCTGGCCTCCACCCGTCCGCTCGGCGACATCGCGCCGGAATCGACGCTGGCGCAGCTGTCGATCGGCATCGATGACCTGCGTCTCGACGCCAAGCGCCAAGGCGAGACGGCGGTACCGAACCGCGACATCTACGCGACCGCCTTCCGGCGCATCAAGAAAGAGACCGGTCTGTACAACCAGACGCATGGCACGGTGGAGTTCGTCAGCCCGACCCTGTTCAGGGCCGATCTGCAGCTGCCGGCGGACCTGCCGGTCGGGCGGCATGTCGCCCGCGCCTTCCTGTTCCGCAGCGGCGTCTTCCTGCGTGAGCGCTCTGACGAGCTCTATGTGGTGAAGACGGGCTTCGAGAACTTCGTCTACGATTTTGCCACGCGCAACAGCCTCACCTACGGCATCTTCGCGGTGCTTCTGGCGATCTTCACCGGCTGGTTCGGGCGGATCGTCTTCCGCCGCGACTGAAGGCGCTCGACGGCCAGTGAGACGTCAGGCCCAGAAGTCCGGCAGCACCTCCGAGAGGCGGGGGCCGAGGCGGAGCGGCGCCACCTTCTCGGCAAGGCCGGTGCGGTCGGAGATCTCGACGCCCAGGCCGCAGATCGTCGCTGGCCCCTGCGCCGGCTCCATGCGCCCGCGCGGGATCTTCGACAGGAAGCGGTTCAGCGGCTCCTCCTTGTCCATGCCGAGCGAGGAATCGTAGTCGCCGCACATGCCGGCATCCGACTGATAGGCGGTGCCGCCCGGCAGGATCTGGTGATCCGCGGTCGGCACATGCGTATGGGTGCCGACGACGACGCTGGCGCGCCCATCGAGATAGTGGCCGAAGCACTGCTTCTCGCTCGTCGCCTCGGCATGGAAGTCGAAGATGATGGCATCCGCCTGCTCGCCAAGCGGACAGGCGGAGACGATCTCGTCGGCGGACCGGAAGGGATCGTCCAGATCGGGGTTCATGAACACCCGACCCATCACATTGGCGACGAGGACGCGGGCGCCGTTGCGAGCCTCGAAGAGGCCGGAGCCACTGCCCGGCGTTCCTGCCGGGAAATTCGCAGGACGAAGGAATCGGTCCTGGCGGGCGGAGAACACCAGCGCTTCGCGCTGGTCGAAGACGTGGTTGCCGGTCGACACGATGTCCGCGCCGGCCTCCCGCGTGCGCAGGAAGATATCCTCGGTGATGCCGAAGCCGCCGGCGGCATTCTCGCCGTTCACCACCACGAAATCGAGCTTCAGGTCGGCGATCAGGCCGGGCAGGCGCTCGAACACGGCCATGCGCCCGGTGCGGCCGACCATGTCGCCGAGGAAGAGAAAGCGCATCGACGGATCAGCCGCGCTCGTTCTTCGCCGTTTCCAGCTTGTGAAGCGAATGCTGCACGGCCGGGCGCGAGCCGACACGCTCGACCCAGGCAAGGAGCGATTCGAGCTCGTTGGCGCCGTCGTCCTTCAGGCCCTTGCCGGAGACGGCGATACGGACCCAGCCGAAATTGATGATGTCGGCGATCGTGTAGGTGTCGCCCGCGAGATAGTCGTTGCTCTTCAGCCGCTCGTCGAGGACGCGCAGGATCCGCAGCGATTCATCACGGTAGCGATCGATCGCATAGGGGATCTTCTCCTTGGCGAACTTGGCGAAGTGGTTCCATTGGCCGAGCATCGGGCCAACACCGCCGACCTGGAAGAAGGTCCAAGCCAGCGTTTCGGCACGCGCCTGCCCGGAGGTCGGCAGGAACTGGCCGGTCTTCTCCGCGAGATAGATCAGGATGGCGCCGGATTCGAAGACGCGGATCGACTGGCCGCCGTCATTGTCGACGATGGCGGGGATCTTGCCGTTCGGGTTGATCGCCAGGAAGTCTGGTGCCTTCTGCGCGCCGGACGAGATGTCGACGAGGTGGAGGCGATAATCGAGGCCGCACTCTTCGAGCATGGTCACCGGCTTTTCGCCATTCGGCGTCGTCCAGGTGTAGAGATCGATCATCGGGCAGCTCCTTTTTGCCGCAGCGGCTTTCGCGGGCAAGCTAGTGCGTCGCCGCAATTCCGACACGGGTCAAGCGTCGTGCAATGCCGGCCGAAGAAAGCTGTGCACGACCATCCTCAAAGAGACCCATCATCCGCATGCATGACATGACACTTCGCCCGACGCGGCCAAACCGCCTCGGAGGCCCGTTGCGCGGATCCACCATTGCCGCACTGCTCGCGACGGTCCTTGCGACATCCGGCTGCCTCTCGACGACGCCGGCGGGTGATACGGCTCCGGTCACGATCGATGCGAAGGCCGCACTGTCGAGCGTCAATGCGTTTCGCGCCAGCAATGGCCTCGGCCCCCTGACGATCGCCGCGGGGCTGACCGATGCGGCCGCCGCGCAGTCAGCGGCAATGGCGGGGCGGCAGACGATGAGCCACACGGTGGGTGGCCGGCTGGACGCTCGCCTCGCCACTGCGGGTTACCGATGGGGCGTCACCGCTGAGAATATCGGGCGCGACTATCGTGATTATGCGGGCGCCATCAAGGGCTGGGAAAACTCGCCAGCGCATCGCCGCAACATGCTCAATCCCACCGTTACCGAGATCGGCATGGCAGGTGCGCGCAACGTCGAAAGCGGGCGGGCCTTCTGGACGATGATCCTGGCGGCGCCGAGCCGGAGAACGACGGTCGCGTCGGTGGCGCCCGCCTTCTCCTTCGGACACCCGATCAGGGTCGCAGCACCTCCCGCTCCGTGACGATCATATGCAGCGGCACGTCATGTGCGTCGGCGGGGGCCTCGGCGACTTCCTGAACGGCGAAGGCGACGCCGGCGAGAACCGGGTCGCCACCGCGATCCCGGATCGCTGCGATGGCGCGGTCATAGAAGCCGCGGCCATAGCCGATCCTGTGGCAGCGCCGGTCGAAGGCCGACATCGGTACGAGCATGACCATCGGATCGAGAACGGGGGCATCGGCGCCCGGCGCCACAGTGCCGAAGCCCTGTGACTCGAGCACGGCACCGCTGAGAAGTTCGCGGAACTCCAGCCTGTCGCCGATGATGGCCGGCACGCAGATCCGGGCTCCCTGATCGGCAAGCATCGCCATCAGTGGCCGGAGGTCGACCTCCGAGCGGATCGGCAGAAAGCCTGAGATGATCGTGCCGGGCTCAACCGGAAGAAGCGGGGCGCATCGCTCGGCAATGACGTGCGATGCCTCGATGCGGGCATCGGCCGGGATCGCATCCCGGCGCGCCAGGGCATCCGCCCTCAAGGTGGCTTTCAGGCTGCGATAATCGGTCTGCATCGGTGGGTCTCCTCGGCGGGCGACCTGACCGGATAATGCGGAGGAAGGGAAGGGGGAAGGGAGGCAGTGGCGAGCCACCTCGGCCGATGAGGAAGTCGATCCCGGGAACCTACAAAGTAGGTGGGCGCCGTGTGCTCCGGCCCACGGACCGGAACAGGGACAGCTCCCTCAGGAAAGAGTAAGGCCCCGGGGAAATGTTACCCCTGTCGAACCGCGCAGCCCGCCGACACCGAATATAGGCCGAGCGACGGCTGCAATCCAGAGGGGAGCCCGATGCCGCACTGCGTGCGGAGCGCTGTACGGCCGATCAATCTTATGCGCTGAGGCGGCTCCCGACCGGCGAGTTGGCGGCAAAGCGCTGCTTGAACGTACCGAAGGGCATCGGCTTGCCGAACAGGTAGCCTTGCCCCTCCACGACGCGGCTTCGCAGATATCGGGCCTGCGCCTCGGTCTCGATTCCTTCGGCGATGACGGCGAGATCGCATCCTTCAGCCATCCGCGTCACGGCATCGACGATGCCCTGATCCTTGCGTGAGGTTTCGATCTCGCTGACGAAGGAGCGGTCGATCTTCAGGCGGCTGATGTCGAGCTTCTTCAGCATGGAGAGCGAGGCAAATCCGGTGCCGAAATCGTCGAAGGCGATGCCGACGCTCTTACGCCTGATCCGCTTGAGATGGTCGGCCACCATGCGATCGTCCAAGAGGACGATGTTCTCGATCACCTCCAGTTCCAGAGCGCTGGCCGGCAGGCCGCTGACGCGCAAGGCCTCCTCGACCTGTTCGACGAAGTCCGCCGAGCGCAGCTGCGCCGCGAAGAGGTTGACCCCGACCTTGAAGCTCGGAAGGCCGGCCCTGCGCAGCTCCATCGCCTGGCGGCACGCCGACTGCAGGATCCAGTTGCCGACGGGCACCGCGAGATGGCTGCGCTCGAGGACCGAGAGGAACGCGGCAGGGGCGAGCACGCCGCAATAAGGATAGTTCCAGCGCAGCAGCGCCTCGGCGCCGACGATGTGACCTCCAGCAAGGTCGACCTGTGGCTGGTAGTAGAGCTCGAAGCTCCCATCGTTCCAGGCATCGTGCAGCTCCTGTGCGATCCCACTCCTTTCGATGGAGGCGCGTCGTAGTTCCGGAGTGAACAGGCGGACGCGGGCGCGGCCTTTGCCCTTGGCGTCATAGAGGGCGAGATCCGCGGCGGTGAGCATCGCATCGGCGTCCAGCGCCTCGGTCTGCGACGGCATGATGCCGATGCTGGCGGAGATGTACATCAACTGCTGCTGCACCTCGATCGGCACTTCGATCGCAGCGATGATCTCTTGCCCGATCCGCGCCGCCCGCATCGGATCGGCGCTGTTGGAGATCAGAACGCCGAATTCGTCGCCGCCAAGGCGTGCCGCCATGTGCTGGCAGTCGATGACCGACAATATGCGCTTGGCGACAATGCTGAGGACCTCGTCTCCTGCCGCATGCCCAAGCATGTCGTTCACGGCCTTGAAGCCGTCGAGATCGATCATGAGCAGCGTGAACGGCGTATCCGCGTCACGGCTGGCGTCCACCTTCTCGGCCAAGGTCTCGTGGAAGCGGGTTCTGTTGGCAAGTCCCGTCAGCGGATCCGAGAAAGCCAGCGCCCTGATTTTCTCTTCGCTTCGCAGCCGCTCTCGCTGATCGCGAAATGCCACGACGACCTGCGGACGCCCGCCGAGCCGAACCTCACTGAGCAGGATGCGGACAGGGAGAGTGGAGCCGGATGCGCAGACCAGACGTGCATCCGCCTCCTCATGCTCCGGCATGGACAGTGCATCGATGCCGGGGAGAAGAGACTTCAGCGTCCGCCCGACCAGTTCGTCGCGACTCCAGCCAATCAGGCGGGCGAGGCTGTCATTGGCAGAGATGATCTGATCGCCTTCGCAGATCGCCAAGCCCTCGAGAGCGAGGTTCGCCAGTTCTCCCAGGCGGATGCGCTCTCGTCGCAGCTCGGCCTTGGCATGCAGGCTGAAGCGCAGGCCGAGGACGGCGATCGAGAGGACGCCGAAGCAGACAGCCGCCACGATTGGGGCGAGCACCTCGGGCGGAACCGCCAGGCGTGGCAGCCGGATGGCCGGATTGTACTCCAGGTCCATCGCGGCCATGCCGCTGAGATGCAGGACCGCAATGGAGAGAACGAGAAGCGGTGCGCCGGCAAGCCGCACGGTCCGGTTCCGCTCGCCGGCAACAACGACCGACAGTCCGAACAGCGGCAATCCGGCGACGATCGAGAATGCCACCAGTCCCGGATCCCAATGCACCACACCTGTGACGAAGTAGGCGGCCTGCCCAACATAGTGGAGAAGCGCGACCCCAGATCCGATGATCACGCCGCCGACGAAGCGCCTGCCTCGGCCCAGCCGCCCGATGGTGATTGCCAAGCCGAGCCCGATGCCGAGCACGGCGAGCAGCAGGGACAGTGCGGTCAGAAACGGCTCGAAAGCTGAGAGCATCCCTGGCTGGAAAGCCAGAAGGGCGATCATGTGGGTTGCCCAGGCCGTGGATCCGGCGGCTACGATCGCGACCGCAGCCCACTTCCGCCGGGCTGCGCCTTCTGATCGCCCGGCGTGCTTGGAAACGGAAAAGGATCCGTAGACGCCGATGACGCAGACGGTCGCTGCGAGCAGCAGAAGGGTAGGGTCGTTTTCGACCTGAAGGCAGGTCACAATAGAGTTCATGAGGCTCTCCGCACCCGACCCTGCGCAGGGCGCGGTTAACGCGGCGTCATGAGCGGGGAGCCTCACGGCAATGTTATGCGTCAGCGACTATGAAGGCCATCCCAGGGCTCTTCGTCAGAACGGCTCGGCCACGTCGGCAAAGGAGATCAGACGTTCGTCAGACGCGACAGGATCGTCTCGACACTGTCGGCGGCGGCGTCGAGGAGGCGGGCAGCCTCGGCCTCGCGAGCGCTGATCTCGCCGCTCATAGCCTGGCCGGCCTGCCGGGTCTCGCCGAGCTCGGCTTCCAGCGCGGCGATGCGGCGCCGGGCTTCGGACAGCTCGTCCGTGACGGTGATGCCGGCCATGACGGTCAAGCGGATGTCGCCGATCTCGCCGAAGCTGCCGCGCATCTCCGCGACGCGGCCGTCGAACTCGGCGGCGAGCTGCTCCAGATGCTGCTCCTCGCCCTCCGCACAGGCCATGCGGTAGGTTTTTCCGTCGATGGTGACGACAACTTGCGGCACTGCGGCTCAGCCCTGCTTATGTCGTTCGAGGACGGCGCGCACCGTTTCCATGGCGGTCACCAGGCGGCGCGACACCTCCCGGTTCGCCTGCTCCAGCCGATCGCTGCGCGCCAGCGCCGAGTCGAGCTCGCCGGCGAGGCGGCCACGGTCGGCGGTCATGCGCTGGATCTCCGCCTCACCCTCGCGCAGGATCGATTCGCGTTCGATCCGCGCGTCCACCGCGTCGGACAGCCGCTCGACGGCCTTCGCCAGCCGATCCTTCGCTGTCTCGAGGGAGGGTTGGATGGACATGAACAGGTCTCCTGACGCCGCCGAGCGGCAGCCGGTCCGGCAGGTGCGGCGCAGCTCTTGGCAAAGTGCACGCGCATCGAAGCTGTTGCTTTAGCTCGCACGGCCGCATGTGAAAAGTCCGCGACGTACCCGAGTCCGGCGTGACCCATCCAATGGAGCGCCCGCCTTGAACGCAGAAGCGCGGTCCTGGCGCTTTACGCCGCCTGCAAATCGTTAGAGCCTTTCAGGGTCAGATGGATTGCGTTCTGTTTCTCCGCTGGAGAGGCGATCCGGCAGGAGAGACGTGCCGGTCGATGGGGTTCCATCGGCCAAGCGGCTCGACGAACCGGGCGCCCGCCAGCTGGAAACCCGAAGGGCCGGGTGAATTCGGGCCAATTCCATCGGGCTTCGTCTCGGCCGTAGCCCCGCTACGACCTTTACCGAACCCCTCGACCTTGATCCCGAATTCCCTCCGGCAGAACGCTTCCACCTGACCCTGAAAGGCTCTAAACACAGGCGCAACGCCCCGGCAGGCCGCCGGCCTCTCGCCTGGGTTTGCCGTCTGCCGCCCGGCTGCACCGGACGGTGCCAGCTCTGGTCGGGCCCGCATCTCAAGGAGGAATGACATGGCAGTTCGCGTCGCAATCAACGGGTTCGGTCGCATCGGCCGCAACGTGCTTCGCGCCATCGTGGAGTCGGGACGCACCGACGTCGAGGTCATTGCCATCAATGATCTCGGGCCGGTCGAGACCAACGCCCACCTGATCCGCTTCGATTCCGTCCACGGCCGCTTCCCGCACGAGGTGAAGGTGGACGGTGACACGATCGACGTCGGCCGCGGCCCGATCAAGGTGACGGCCGAGCGTGACCCGAAGAACCTGCCCTGGGGCGAGCTCAACATCGACATCGCGATGGAGTGCACGGGCATCTTCACCGATCCCGCCAAGGCCTCGGCTCACCTCGAAGCCGGCGCCAAGAAGGTGCTGATCTCCGGTCCGCTGACCAAGGCCGAGAACGAGAAGACCATCGTCTACGGCGTCAACCACAAGACGCTGACCGCCGACGACCGGATCGTCTCCAACGCCTCCTGCACCACCAACTGCCTCGGCCCCGTCGCCAAGGTCCTCAACGATGCCATCGGCATCGACAAGGGCTTCATGACGACGATCCACTCCTACACCGGCGACCAGCCGACGCTGGACACGATGCACAAGGATCTCTACCGCGCCCGCGCCGCGGCGCTGTCGATGATCCCGACGACGACCGGCGCTGCCAAGGCGGTCGCGCTCGTCCTGCCGGAGCTGAAGGGCCGTCTCGACGGTGTCTCGATCCGCGTCCCGACCCCCAATGTCTCCGTCGTCGACTTCAAGTTCGTGGCCAAGCGCGACACGACCGTGGAAGAGATCGAGAATGCCATCCGCGCGGCCGCCGATGGCCCGCTGAAGGGCATCCTCGGCTACACCGACTTCCCGAACGTCTCGTCGGACTTCAACCACGACCCGCATTCCTCGGTCTTCCATATGGGCCAGACCAAGGTGATGGACGGCAACTTCGTGCGCATCCTGTCCTGGTACGACAATGAGTGGGGCTTCTCGAACCGCATGTCGGACACCGCCGTCGCCATGGCGTCGGCCTGATCCGAGGCTTGCAGAAGCGCGATCCGAGAGGGGCTGCCGGCATGCCGGCAGCCCCTCTGCTTTTGGGTGCGGGGTGCCGGCCGCGCAAACGGCGGCAGAAGAGCCCTGCGACCGAGCAGAGGCCCGTGAAAAGCCTACGTCCGGACTGTACTTGCCGGTAGCAATCCGTCGTTCCGCTGATATAGGGAACGGGTCGGCCTTCGGGCCTGATAGGAGACGAATCGCGTAAAACGGCCGCCCTCCCGGATCGAGCCTCGGCTTGGGAGATGCGGTGGGCAACCGAGGCAGCCGCGGATGATCGACCCACTCTATGCCGCCGTTCTCGTCGGAACGGGGCTCGTGCTTCTGGCGGCGTTCTCCAGCCTTCTCGCCTACCGCTACGGCGCGCCGCTGCTGCTGCTGTTCCTGGGGATCGGCCTGCTTGCCGGCGTCGACGGGATCGGCATCGAGTTCGACAATGCCGGGCTTGCCTATTTCGTCGGCTCGATCGCGCTTGCCATCATCCTGTTCGACAGCGGCTTCGGCACGCCGCTGAAGGCGTTCCGCCAGGCCGCATTGCCGGCGGTGACCCTGGCGACGGTGGGCGTGCCGGTCACGGCCGCCGTGTTCGGGCTGGCGGCGAGCTACGTCCTCGGCATGTCCTGGCTGGAGGGCGTGCTGCTCGGTGCCATTGTCGGTTCGACGGACGCGGCGGCCGTGTTCTTCCTTCTGCGCATCGGCGGCATCAATATCCGCGACCGCGTGGTCTCCACGCTCGAAGTCGAATCCGGCTCCAACGATCCGATGGCGGTGTTCCTGACAATCGCGCTGGTCGATGTCCTCTCCGGCGGTAGCAGCCTCGATGCCTTCGGCTGGGATGTCGTCCTCGGCTTCGTCGAGGAGATGGGCATCGGTGCCGTGATGGGCGTTGCCGGCGGCTGGATGATCAAGACGCTGATCAACCGCATCGATCTCGACCGCGGCCTCACCCCGATCTTCACGCTGGCCCTCTCGCTCCTGGTCTTCTCGGCCACCGGCGCGATCCACGGCAGCGGCTTTCTCGCCGTCTATGTGGCCGGGCTCTATGCCGGCAACAGCGGCATGCGCTCGGCCGCATCGCTGAAGCGCTTCCAGGACGGCATGACCTGGTTGGCGCAGATCATCATGTTCCTCGTCCTCGGCCTGCTGGCAACGCCATCGCAGTTCCCGGCGATCGCCGGAAGCGCCATCGCGCTGGCGCTGTTCCTGATCTTCGTCGCGCGGCCGCTTGCCGTGTGGCTCTGCCTTCTGCCCTTCACCTTCCAGAGCCGCGAAACCGCCTTCATCTCCTGGGTCGGCCTGCGCGGCGCCGTGTCGATCCTCCTCGCCATCGTCCCGCTGATGGGCGGCATCGACGAGCACCGCATCTTCTTCAACACCGCCTTCATCATCGTGCTGGTTTCGCTGCTACTGCAGGGTTGGACGATCGGCATCCTGGCGCGCTGGCTGGGGCTGATCGTGCCGGCGCGGATCGGGCCGGTGGAAAAGGTGGAGCTGGAGCTGCCGGGCACGGCGCATCACGAGCTCCTGTCCTATCGCGTCGTCGCGCAGAGCCCGGTGGCCCGCGGCGAACGCCTGCCGCGCTGGGCGCGCCCCTCGCTGGTGATCCGCGACGGCAAGTCGATGCGCTACCAGTACGCCGGCCGGCTGATGCCGGGCGACTACGTCTATCTCTTCATCTCGCCGCGCTATCCGCGGCTGCTCGACCGCCTGTTCGCAAGTCCTGCCCCCGTCGGTCCGGACGATGCCGAGTTCTTCGGCGAGTTCTCGGTCGATCCCGCCAAGCCGGCGCGCTTCCTCAATCAGGCCTATGGCGTTGGCCTCGACGAGGATGAGGAGCAGCTCACCATTTCCGATCTGATGATCGGCCGTCTGGGCGGACGCGCTGAATACGGCGACCGGGTGCCGCTCGGGCCGGTCGAGCTGATCGTGCGTGACACGGCGCCGGATGGGGCCGTTGCTGCGGCCGGCCTGTCGCTCGAGCCGGAGGCGCCGCCGGAAATTCCGCTCTTCCTGAACCGCCGCCAGATCGCCGCTGCGTGGCGACGGCGCTGGAAGAGCCGGGGCGGAGCGCGTCTCGACGAATCCCAGGCTTTGATGGATGATCCGCGCCCGGTGGAGCGCGGCAGCAGGGAGAAGACGATGACGATGTTCAAGACGCTGGACGACGCCGACCTCCAGGGCAAGCGGGTGCTCCTGCGCATCGACCTGAACGTGCCGATGAAGGACGGGGTGGTGACGGACGAGACGCGCATCGAGCGCGTGCTCCCGACGATCCGCGAGATCGCCGACAAGGGTGGCCGCGTGGTACTGCTCGCCCATTTCGGCCGCCCGAAGGGCAAGCCCAATCCCGACATGTCGCTGGAGCCGATCGCCGCCGTCCTGTCGAACCGGCTCGGCAAGCCGGTCGGCTTCTCCGCGGATTGTGTCGGCCCTGTCGCCGCCGGCATCGTCTCGGCGCTGAACGATGGCGACGTGCTGCTGCTCGAAAACACCCGCTTCCACGCCGGCGAGGAAGAGAATGACGAGAGCTTCGTCGCCGAACTCGCCTCGCTCGGCGACATCTATGTCAACGACGCCTTCTCGGCCGCGCACCGCGCCCATGCCTCCACGGAGGGGCTGGCGCATCACATGCCATCCTATGCGGGCCGCACCATGCAGGCCGAGCTGGAGGCGCTGGAGAAGGGTCTCGGCAGCCCGGAGAAGCCGGTGGTCGCGATCGTCGGCGGCGCCAAGGTCTCGACCAAGATCGATCTTCTGTCGAACCTCGTCACCAAGGTCGACGCGCTGGTGATCGGCGGCGGCATGGCGAACACCTTCCTCGCCGCCGAAGGCAAGGATGTCGGCAAGTCGCTCTGCGAGCACGATCTGGCCGACACGGCCCGCGAGATCGTGGCGAAGGCGAGGGAAGCCGGCTGCACCATCGTGCTGCCGACGGACGCGGTGATCGCGCGCGAGTTCAAGGCCGGCGCGGCCAACGAGACGCTCAGTGTCGATGCCGTCCCGGCCGACGCGATGATCCTCGACGCCGGACCGGCGAGCGTCGAGGCGATCAACGGCTGGATCGACAGGGCGAAGACGCTGGTCTGGAATGGGCCGCTCGGCGCCTTCGAGATCGAGCCCTTCGACCGCGCCACCATGGCCGCTGCCGGTCATGCCGCCGAGCGGACGAAGGCGGGCGAACTCGTGTCGGTCGCCGGCGGCGGCGACACGGTCGCGGCGCTGAACCAGGCGGGCGCCGCCGATGACTTCACCTATGTCTCGACGGCGGGCGGTGCCTTCCTGGAATGGATGGAAGGCAAGCCGCTGCCGGGCGTCGAGGTGCTGAAGGCCTGATCAGGCGGAGCATACACGGCCGGCCGGCGCCGCTTCGGGAGGCAGCGGCGCCGCCACCAGTTTGAGGATCGGATGTCGTGAAGGCCGCGCTGCTCTCCTGGCTGCTCTTCCCTGTCTATGTCTGGCAGGGAACCGCCGTGCGCCGGCGCACGGAGCGGATGCGTCCGCCGGCGGGGCCGAGCCGCGGCACAGTCGGTCTTTCGGGGCCAGATGGACGAGATGAGCCGGCAATCCGGCTGTTGGTGATCGGCGACTCCTCGGCCGCCGGCGTCGGTGTCGATGCGGTGGAGGATAGCCTCGCGCCGCGCCTCGCCGAGCGGCTGCATGTCATCAGCGGCCTTGGCGTCGCCTGGCGCGCTGCCGGCTCCAACTCGGCCGTCTCGGCGCAGCTGCGCGACTTCGTCGTGCCAAACCTGGCGCGCGACGCCTTTACCCACATCGTGCTGATGATCGGCAGCAACGATGCCAAGAACTTCCATGGCCGCTTACGCTTCAAGAAGGCGTTCGGCGGTCTGCTCTACGCCTTGAGGGCGAAGTGGCCGGAGGCGCGGATCGTCTGGTCGCCGCCGGTGGACCTGCGGCGTGTGCCGGCGCTACCGAGAGGTCTCGCGACTGTTCTCGAGCTGCGCGCCTCCGTCATCCGCCAGATGGGCGAGCGGCTCTGCAATGAGCGCGGGGCGATTGCGGCAACGCCGCTGCCGCGGGTCGAGCCGGCCGGCTTTGCGCGCGATGGCTTCCACGCCTCGGCGGAGGGCTATGCCTATATGGCCGGCCACCTTGCCGACTATGTGCTCGGCGACCGCCTGAAGGCGGACTGAACCTCCGGAGCCCAAAGCCCGGACATAGAGGCTGAGCCGGTGACGCGGCGCCTCAGCTCTTCCAGGTCTTGATCAGCATCTCCAGGAAACGCTCGGCCGGCGGCGAGAGATTGCCGCTGCGGCGCCGCACGATGCCGATCGTCCGTGTGACAATGGGATCGACGATCGGTCGCGCGAGGATCAGCGGGTGCTCCTCCTGCGGCGTTGCGAGCCGCGGCAGGACGGAGATGCCGAGGCCTGCCTCGACGAGGCCGAGCGAGGTATTGAGGTGCGTTACCTCGTAGAACCAGTTCAGCCTGAGATTGGCTCTGGCAAGCGCCGCATCGAGCAGTGTGCGGTTGCCACTGGTCCGGTCGACGGTCACGAGATGATGACCCTCCAGCTGCGGCCAGCGGATCTCCTCATGCGCGGCGAGGGGATGATCCTTGCGCATCGCCAGCACGAACGGATCGTCGATCAGTGGCTCGAATGACAGCTCGGGGTCGGAGTTGCCCATCAGGTTGATGCCGAACTCGACGCCGCCCTGAGCCACCGCACGCAGTCCGTCGATCGCGGTCAGATCGAGGATGCGGAACCGGATGTGCGGGAACTCTTCGTTGAAACGACGCACAACGCGGGGCAGGAAGTAGAACGCCGCCGTCGGCAGGCACGCCATGGTGATGAGGCCGCGCCGCTGGCTGTTGGCATCCTTCAGGGCAAATAGCGAGCCGTCGAATTCCTCCAGCATGCGCCGCACCAGCGGCATCAGTTCGCGCCCGGTTGCGGTGGGCGCGACGTGCCGCGTCGTGCGCTCCAGAAGCGGGGCACCAATGGCCGCTTCCAGCTTTTGGATGCGCCGGGTGAGCGCCGGCTGCGACATGTTCAATGCCTCCGCCGCGCGATGAAAGCTCTCCAGCTCCGTCACCTGCTGGAAGGCACGCAGGTCGAGAATTTCGCAATTGATGTTCAAAACGAAATAATGCCTCCGAAATTTGCATTTCTCAAATCAGCGCCCAGCCGCCATTTAGCAATAATCTGCTCGATTGTTCCAGTCGGTGCATCATCAGAGATCGGCATGAACGACCTTCTCCGGATTCCTTGTGTTCTGATGCGCGGCGGCACCTCACGTGGGCCGTTCTTCCTCGCATCTGACCTGCCGGCCGATCCGGCAGCGCGCGACGCGGCGCTCCTGTCGATCATGGGCAGCGGTCACCCGCTGCAGATCGATGGTATCGGCGGCGGCAACCCTGTCACCAGCAAGGTCGCCATCATCGGGCCGGCGAGCATTCCCGGCGCCGACGTCGATTACCTGTTTGCGCAGGTGCGCAACGACCGCCAGCTCGTCGACTATTCGCCCAACTGCGGCAACATGCTTGCCGCGGTCGGTCCGTTCGCTATCGAGGCAGGCCTTGTGCCGGCACGATCCGGCGACACGCTGGTGCGCATCCACAACGTCAACACCGGCAAGCTGATCGACGCCAAGGTGCCGACGCGCGGCAGCCAGGTGACCTATCTCGGCGATGCGTCCATCGATGGCGTGCCGGGCCTTGCCGCACCGATTGCGCTGACTTTCCTCGATGCTGCAGGCGGCAAGACCGGCAGCCTGCTGCCGACCGGCGCGGCGAGCGAGATCATCGACGGCACCAAGGCCACGTGCATCGATTGCGCCATGCCGATGGTGCTGATGCGCGCCGAGGATCTCGGCGTCTCAGGCTATGAGGATCCGTCGGCGCTTACGGTGAACGGCGATCTGGCCGCCCGGCTCGCGGCGATCCGACTGGAAGCCGGCCGGCGCATGGGCATGGGCGACGTCTCCGACATGGTGATCCCCAAGCCGGTTCTCATCGCGCCGCCGCGGCAGGGCGGCACGCTGTGTGCCCGCTACTTCATGCCCATCGATTGTCATCCGGCGCTTGCGACCACCGGCGCCGTCGGCATCGCCACGGCGGTGGCCACCACGGGCACCGTTGCCTATGAGATGGCCGGCATCGCTCACATGCCGATGATTGTACGGCTGGAGCACCCGAGCGGACGCATCGACGTCGAGCTCGAGGAACGTGACGGCAAGATCGTGGCCGGTCTCGTGCGTACCGCCCGCCGTCTGTTCGAGGGCTACGCCTTCGCCAAACCTGCCGCGTCGCTGACGCGCGCGGCCTGAACCTTAGAACCACCGGCATGAAGCCGGACATCCAGGGAGGAATACCATGCGTCGCATGCTGCTAGCCGCCGCCGCCGTTCTCGCCTTTGCCGGTGTGGCAGAAGCCCAGTCCGTGCGGATGAGCGTCGGCTCCTATAATCTCAACAACCTGCCGTTCCCGGTTGCCGACAGCCTCGGTTTCTACAAGGACGAGGGTCTCGACGTCACCACCGAGAACTTCGCGCAGGGCGGCTCAAAGGTGCTGCAGGCACTGGTCGCCGGCTCGACCGACGTCGCGGTCGGCTTCTACGATCACACCATCCAGATGCAGGCCAAGCGCAAGGACGTCGTCGGCTTCATCCAGCTCGCCCGCAATTCGGGCCTGGTGCTCGCCGGCAAGACCGACACGGATTTCGATCCGGCCAAGCCTGAGACGATCAAGGGCAAGAAGGTCGGCATCACCTCGCCGGGCTCCTCCTCGGACTTCTTCGTGCGCTACTTTCTCCAGCAGCACGGTATGAACGAGGACGACGTGTCGATCATCGGCGTCGGCTCGGGCGCGGCGGCCGTCGCGGCTCTGCAGCAGGGCAAGATCGACCTTCTCGTCAACTACGATCCGGCTGCGACGATCATCGTCGAGCGCGGCGTCGGCAAGATCCTGATCGATGCCCGCAGCGACGAAGGCGCCAAGGAAGTCTATGGCGGGATTTATCCCACCTCGGTCCTTTATGCGACAAAGGACTACATCGACGCCAATCCCGAGGTGATCCAGAAGGTCACCAACGCGACGGTTCGGGCCCTGCACTGGATGCGCGACCACAGCGCCGAAGAGATCGTCGAGAAGCTGCCGTCTGATTTCGTCACCGGCGACAAGGCGACTTACGTGAAGGCGGTGGAGAACGCTAAGGCGATCTTCTCGCAGGATGGCATGTTCAACACCACCGATCTTGAGACGCCCCTCAAGGTGCTGAAGACGTTCAACGAAGACGTCGCCAAGGCCGACATCGACCTGTCGAAGACCTACACGAACACGTTCGTGGAGGCGGCCGGCAAGACCACCTCGAACTGAGGATACATCCATGTCTGCGATCGTACGAACGCTGAAGCCTGTCCCGGAACCGACGGATCGGCTCGCGCCGAAGCCGATGGTGACCATCGATGACGTGACGATGGCCTTCGGCGCATTCGTCGCGGTCGAAAACGTCCAGCTGACGGTCGGCGATGGCGAGTTTCTCGCCGTCGTCGGTCCGACCGGCTGCGGCAAGTCCACGATCCTCAATGCCATCGCCGGGCTGCTGAAGCCCGCGAAGGGGCAGGTGACGATCGATGGGACGCCGGTCTCCGGCGTCCAGAACAACATTGGCTACCTCTTCCAGCAGGATGCGCTGCTGCCGTGGAAGACGGCTTACGAGAATGTCGAGCTCGGCCTGAAATTCCGCGGCGTCGGCGCGGCTGAGCGGCGCGAGAAGGTGATGGGCTGGCTCGCTAAGGTCGGCCTCAAGGGCTTCGAGAGCCGCTATCCGCACCAGCTCTCCGGCGGTCAGCGAAAGCGCGTGCAGATGGCGCAGGCGCTGATCATCGAACCGCAGGTCATCCTGATGGACGAGCCGTTCTCCGCGCTCGACATCCATACGCGGCACCTCATGCAGAACGAGTTGCTGCGTCTGTGGCAGGAAGACCGTCGAGCGGTGGTGATGATCACCCACGACCTGGAGGAGGCGATCGCCCTCGGGGATCGCGTCGTCGTTCTCGCGGCCGGTCCGAAGAGCCGCGTCATCGAGAGTTTCCCGGTCGATCTCGAGCGCCCGCGCGACGTCGCGGAGATCAAGCTCGACGAGAAATTCATGAGGCTGTACCGCGACATCTGGGCGTCGCTGCGCGGAGAGGTGGAGAAGAGCTATGCAAGCCACTAACGTCCGTCTGATCCAGCTGGCGCTCCTTGTCGTCATCCTCGGCGGCTGGGAACTCGGCGTCGCCACCGGGGCGATCGACCAGTTCTTCTTTCCCTCGCCCCTCGCCATCGTTCGGCAGATCGTCGAGTGGGTGATGGATCCCGAGTTCTACAACCATGTCGGCGTCACGCTCGGCGAGACGGTGCTCGGCTATCTCATCGGCACCGGCCTCGGCGTCGCCGCCGGCGTCTGGCTCGGCCTCAGCCCGTTCGTGGCGCGCGTGCTGGATCCCTTCATCAAGGCCGTAAACGCCATTCCGCGCGTCGTGCTAGCGCCGATCTTCGTGCTCTGGCTCGGCCTCGGCCTCTGGTCGAAAGTCGCTCTGGCGGTGACGCTGGTGTTCTTCATCACCTTCTTCAATGCCATGCAGGGCGTGAAGGAAGTGAACCCGGTGGTGCTGTCGAACGCCCGCATTCTCGGCGCCAAGCGCACTGATCTCCTGCGCCACGTCTACTTCCCGGCGGCGGCCAGCTGGATCCTCTCCTCGCTGCGCACCTCGGTCGGTTTCGCGGTGGTGGGCGCGATCATCGGCGAGTATCTCGGCGCCTCGGCCGGCCTCGGCTATCTGATCGCCCGCTCGGAAGGCAATTTCGACGCGGTCGGCGTCTTCGCCGGCATCATCATCCTCGCCGTCTTCGTGCTGGTGATCGACCTGGTCCTCGACCTCGTCGAGCGCAAGCTGATCACCTGGCGGCCGCGCAACGGTGAGGAGCGTCCGGCCTAACGCCGGCTCACCTCGGCATCCCATCTGGACGGGCGGCGAGCTTTCGCCGCCCGTTTTCGTATGCAATCTTTGCATGACAAACAGCCGCTGAGCGGCCGATCGGACAGCCGCGCCGTCAGTCCTCGTTCTCGTCCTCATAACCGACGAGGTGCAGCGGGCGCGCCGGCAGGCCTTTCAGCGAGCACCAGCGCACCAGCGCCTCCTCGCGCCCGTGCGTGACCCAGACCTCTGACGGCGCGAGGTCGTCGATCGTCTCGGTCAGCTCGTCCCAGTCGCAATGGTCGGAGATGACGAGCGGCAGCTCGACACCGCGCTGGCGGGCGCGCTGGCGCACCTGCATCCAGCCGCTGGCAAAGCAGGAGACGGGATCGGGAAAGCGCCGCGCCCAACGATCGGCGAAGGTGGACGGCGGCCCGACGATCACCGCGCCGGCGAAGTTACCCTTGTTGCCCCGCTCCAGAGTCGCTGGCCGGAGTTCGCCGAGGTCGATGCCCTGGCTGGCATAATAGTCGCAGAGCTTTTTCAGGGCGCCGTGGATGTAGATCGGCGCATCGTAGCCCTCGTCGCGCAGGAGCCGGATCACCCGCTGCGCCTTGCCCAGCGCATAGGCACCGACGAGATGGGCGCGCTCCGGAAACTGCCGTGTCGAGGCGATCAGCTTGCGGATCTCGGTCCGCTGCTCGGGATGCCGGAAGACGGGGAGGGCGAAGGTTGCCTCGGTGATGAAGACGTCGCAGGGCACCGGCTCGAAGGCGGCGCAGGTCGGATCAGCGCGCCGCTTGTAGTCGCCGGAGGCAACAATCCGCAGGCCATTCTTCTCCACCGCGATCTGTGCCGATCCCAGCACATGGCCGGCCGGATGGAAGGAGACGGTGACGCCGTTGATGGTGATCGTTTCGCCGAAGGCAGCCGCCTGCCGCGCGCCGGCGAAATTGTCGCCATAGCGGATCGCCATGATCTCCAGCGTCTGGCGCGTCGCCAGCACGGCCTCGTTGCCGGGGCGGGCATGGTCGGCATGACCATGCGTGACCAGCGCACGGGCGACCGGCTTCACAGGGTCGATATGGAAGTCGCCCGGCGGGCAATAGAGCCCGTCCGGGGTAGGGCGCAGGAGATCGTCGGGACGCAACATGGGCGGGAAGATAGGGCCGAAGCGCACCGCCGGAAGCGGTCCGCCCTCATGTCGCTGAGTCCTTCAACGGCTTGCGTCAGAGCGGGCCGCGCGAGACGGCCCGCCGCATCGGCCTTTAGAATTCCGCGGCGCGGGCGGCGAGCATGGCATCGTTGCGGCGCTGGAAGAACTCCTCGTAGCCGCCGTTGCGCTCGGCATAGCGGAGCGGCTTCACCGCCTCGACCAGGATTTCCGTGGCGTCCGGTTGGGTCTCCAGGATCGTCATCACCTCGGCGATATATTCGTCGAGCGCCATCGCAGCCGGATCCTTTGCCTGCCGCTCGCCCATTAGGGCGGTGCGCACGTAAGGCGGCGCAAGTTCGAGCACGCTGACGCCGGTGCCCTTCAGCTGATAGCGCAGCGACTGGCTCCAGGAATGGATCGCGGCCTTGGTGGCGCAGTAGGTCGGCGTCATTGCCAGCGGCAGGAAGGCGAGGCCCGAGGTCACGGTCATCACCGTTGCGCGCGGGCGGGACAGAAGATGCGGCAACAGAGCGGTCGTCAGGTGGATCGGCCCGAGAAGGTTGGTTGCGACGGTCGCGTCGGCGGTCGCCGTGATGGCCTCCGGCGCCCCGGTCTTGAGGTTCTCGTTCTTCATGATGCCGGCGGAATGAATCACGGCGTCCAGTGCCGGAAAGTCACGGGAGAGCTGTTCCGCGAAGGCCGGGATCGAGCCGACGTCGGCGATGTCGAGGACGGCACTCGCCATGCCCGGATTGGCGTCGGTGACTTCGGCAAGGACGTCGGCGCGGCGCCCGGCGATGATGACCGTATTGCCGCGGGCATGGAAGGCTTCGGCAAGGCCCCGGCCGATGCCGCTGCCGCCGCCGGTGATGAGGATGGTGTTGCCACTCGTCTGCATTGTGAGGCTTCCGCTGGATTGTTGGAAATCTTCGTCACCGCAGCCCTGCGGCGACTTGCGCGGAACCTAGTCCCGTTGCATTCCAACGGAAAGAAGGCACCCGAGAGTTCCATACTTACCCAATGGAGAGTGACGATATGTCAGTGGTGATTAGCGCGTTCGATGAGGCGGCATCGCGCGAGGCGAAGGAGCGCCGCGCCGAGGACGTCGAACTGGAGGTACTGGTGCGCGAGATCATCGGGCGCGTTGCGGACAAGTGGACCATGCTCACGCTTGAGGCGCTGGAGGAGCATGGGCGCATGCGCTTCACTCGGCTCGGTGAGATCATCGGCGACATCAGCCAGAAGATGCTGACCAAGACGCTGCGCCAGATGGAGGCGGATGGTCTCGTCTCGCGCACCGTCTTTCCGGTGGTGCCGCCGCGCGTCGAATATGAGCTGACGCCGCTCGGCCGTAGCCTCGGAGCTGCCTTCTGCGGCGTCTGGATCTGGGCGGAGCAGCATCGCGAGACGATCCGCCAGGCGCGCGCCGACTTCAGCGCCAGAGCGGACTGACGTCACTCACCTCAGGCGCTCGGGCCGGCTGATTGCTATTCCGCGGCTGCGAGCGCATATCCCCGCGGCTTCTGGGGCCGCGGCATGATCATCGATACCTATTCGTCCGGCGATGCGACCGCCGATCGGCGCGCCGAATACGCCGCCGACTACGCTGCCGGCGGCGATGCAGCCGCGGCCGCCGAACTGATGGAGCAGGCGCTGCAGCGCGCGCCCGGCTGGGCCGCCGGCTGGATGCGGCTCGCCGATTATCGTGACGCGGCCGGTGACCGGGACGGCGCGGCAAGCGCCTGCCGCCAAGCCCTGGAGCTCGACCCGGCTGACGGGCAGGGGGCCGGGCTGAGGCTTGCCGCCTACGGGCTTGTGCCGCCGCCCGATACCGCGCCGCCAGCTTTCGTCCGTGGCCTCTTCGACCAGTATGCCGATCGCTTCGAGACGGCCCTGGTTGAGAAGCTCGACTATGCCGCGCCGGCCGAGCTGGAAGCGGCGCTGATCGCCGCCGCAGGACTTGGCCGGCGCTTCCGGGCTGCACTGGATCTGGGCTGCGGCACCGGCCTGATGGGCGAGCGGCTGCACTCGCTCGTAGACCGGCTCGTCGGTGTCGATCTCTCGCCGGGCATGCTGGAGAAGGCACGCCGCAAGAGCATCTACGATGATCTGACCGAAGGCGACATCCTCGGCTTCGTGGCCGAACCCTGCACCTTCGACCTCGTCACCGCGGCCGATGTCCTCAATTATCTCGGCGATCTCACGCCAGTCTTCGCACGGGTCGCCACATGGCTGGCGCCCGGCGGCCTCTTTGCCTTTACCGTGGAGGCGCAAGGTGGTCCCGAGCCCTTCATGCTGCGCGAGACGATGCGCTACGCCCATGACGGCGCGGCGGTGCTCGGCCTCCTGGAGGAGGCCGGCTTCAAGGTTATGGATCAGCGGAGCATCGTGCTGCGCACGGATCGCGGCGCGCCTGTCGCGGGCATCGTCTTCGTCGCCGCCCGCTAGGGTCGCCGCTGGCCGAGCAGGCCTACGCCGCCTTCAGCGCTGCGATCGTCTCCAGCGCCGCGTTCGTCGAGCCGGTGCGTTGTTCGGCGCTGATGTTGAGGCCTTCCGCGACGATGACCTCCGGCGCGGTGACGCCGAAGAAGCCGAAGACGGCACGCAGATAAGTTTCCGCGTGCTCGAATGCGCTGAACGGCGAACCGGCGCCGTAGAAGCCGCCACGCGCGACCGTCAGGATCACCCGCTTGTCGCCGGCCAGCCCCTCGGGACCCTTCTCGGTATAGCGGAAGGTCTTGCCCGCAACGGCGAGGCGGTCGATCCACGCCTTGAGCTGGCTGGCGATGGAGAAGTTGTACAGAGCGACGCCAATCACCACGATGTCGGCGGCGAGGAACTCCTCGAGCACGGCATCGCCGAGGGCGACATCCTCCTGCGCAGCCTGATCGAGCGCCATGCCGGCGTTCAGCCTGGCGATGGATCGGGTGGTCAGATGCGCAAGAGGCTCCGCCACCAGATCGCGATAGGTGATTTCGAGATCGGGAATCTCGCTGCGCAGGCGCTCGACCGTCGCTTTCGACAGGGAGCGGCTGACCGAGTTTTCGCCGAGGATGCTGGAATCGATGTGGAGGAGCTTCATGAGCAGGTTCCTTTCGCAAAGCTGGTAACAAAGCGATACCTGCGCTACTTAGATGACTGCCGGAAACACCCGCAAGGAGGCACATTTTTGGTACGAGAGCACACCAATGTGACCACCGAGAACCTGCACGTCCCCTCACGCTGCCGGGTCGTCAGCGCCATCCTGGCGCGGATCGGCGACAAATGGTCGGTGCTCGTGGTCATGATGCTGCGCGACGGGCCGATGCGCTTCAACGAGTTGAAACGCTCGATCGGCAGCATCTCCCAGCGCATGCTGACCCTGACGCTTCGCAACCTCGAGCGTGACGGCCTCGTGACGCGCACGGTCACGCCGACGATCCCGCCGCGGGTCGATTACGAGCTGACCGAGCTTGGTCAGTCGCTGCGGCTGCCGGTCGAGGGGCTCGGGGCCTGGGCCTTCGAGAACTACGGCAAGATCACTGACGCCCAGCGCCGCTTCGACGGGGTGGCGCCGGAGGCGGGAGCGCAGGAAGCGGCGGAGTAGGCGCCGACCCCGCCCGGCGCCCGCGACCCCGCAGCCCTTGCTGCCGCTCTCTGTGCTGCTATCGTCTGCCGCGATGCAGCATGAGGGAATGGCGTGGGAATCGAGGCGCACCGGCAGGACCATCCGAGCGACGCCGAGACGACGCGCAAGGCCCACCGCTTCGGCAACTGGGCGGCTACGGCGACGCATCACAGCCCCTGGGAGGATGCGCTCGGCATTCTGGCGGGAACGACGCTGACGGCGGTCGGCATCGCTATCCTCGGCCATCTCGGCTTTCTCACCGGCGGCATGGCGGGCCTCGCCTTCGTCATCCACTATCTCACCGCGTGGAACTTCGGCCTCGTCTTCTTCATCCTGAATCTGCCCTTCTACCTCCTTGCGGTCGGGCGGATGGGCCGCGCCTTCACGATCAAGACCGTTTTCGCCGTGACGCTGCTGTCGGTTCTGACCGCCTTTAGCCCGGACCTGCTCCGGCTGGACTATGTCGAGCCGCTGACCGGCGCCTTCCTCGGCGGGCTGATGATCGGCTTCGGCCTGCTCGCTCTGTTCCGCCATCGCTCCTCGGCCGGCGGCGTCGGCATCCTCGCCGTCTTCCTGCAGGACCGCTTCGGCTGGCGCGCCGGGCTGACGCAACTCGCCGTCGACCTGACCGTGCTGGTGACGGCTTTCCTCGCGGTGCCGCCGCGCGCCGTCGCCTATTCCGTCTTCGGCGCGCTGGTGCTTAACGTCTTCCTCGCCATCTTCCACCGCACCGACCGCTATCTCGCGAACTGATCGGGCGCCGCGGGCGTCAGGCTTGGCGAGGGCGCGCCTGAGTCTTACCTCCTCACGTGTGACACTCGCACTCGACCTCCCGCCCGCCGCCGCATCCGCGTTTCTGCTGTCGCAGCCCTTCGTCGACTGGTTCGCGCAGAAGGGCTGGAACCCACGGCCCCATCAGCTGGACTTGCTGGCGCGGGCGCAGAGCGGCGCCTCGACGCTTCTGATCGCGCCGACCGGCGCCGGCAAGACGCTGGCGGGCTTCCTGCCGGCCTTGGTCGACCTGACGCTACGGCCGAAGGCCAAGCCCGGCACCCGGCCGCGCGGCGTCCACACGCTCTACATCTCGCCGCTGAAGGCCTTGGCGGTCGACATCCACCGCAACCTGCAGACGCCGATCGACGAGATGGATCTGCCGATCAGCATCGAGACGCGCACCGGCGACACCTCGCAGGTACGCCGGCAGCGCCAGAAGCTCAAACCCCCGGACATCCTGCTGACGACGCCGGAGCAGCTGGCGCTGTTGATCTCGGCCAAGGATGCGGAAGGCTTCTTTGCGGACCTGCGCTTCGTCGTCTTCGACGAGCTGCATTCGCTGGTGACGTCAAAACGCGGCCATCTCCTGGCGCTTGGCCTTGCGCGGCTGCGGCGGCTGCGGCCGGAGCTGCAGACGATCGGCCTCTCCGCCACCGTCGCCGAGCCGGACGACCTGCGCCGCTGGCTGGTGGCGCAAGGGGAGAGTGTTGGAGATCCAGCGCTGTCCGACCTCGTCGTCGTCGAAGGGGGCGCCAAGCCGGAAATCACCATCCTGAAGTCGGAAGAGCGTGTCCCCTGGCAGGGGCACATGGCGCTCTATGCCGTGTCCGAAGTCTACGAGGCGATCAAGCGGCACAAGACCGCCATCCTCTTCGTCAACACGCGCTTCCAGGCCGAGCTCCTCTTCCAGGAGCTGTGGCGCATCAATGTCGACACGCTGCCCATTGCGCTCCATCACGGCTCGCTCGACGTTGCCCAGCGCCGCAAGGTGGAGCAGGCCATGGCGGAGAACCGCCTGCGCGCCGTGGTCGCGACCTCGACGCTCGACCTCGGCATCGACTGGGGTGATGTTGACCTCGTCATCCATGTCGGCGCGCCGAAGGGCGCCTCGCGCCTCGCCCAGCGCATCGGCCGCGCCAACCACCGCATGGACGAGCCGTCGCGCGCCATTCTGGTGCCGGCCAATCGCTTCGAGGCGATGGAGTGCCAGGCGGCGCTCGATGCCAACTATCTCGGGGCGCAGGACACGCCGCCGCTGCGGGAGGGCGCGCTCGACGTCCTCGCCCAGCACGTCCTCGGCATGGCCTGCGCCGCGCCCTTCCGTGCCGACGACTTGTATGACGAGGTGCGGACCGCCGCGCCCTATGCCGGACTCGATCGCGACACCTTCGACCGCATCGTCGACTTCGTGGCGACCGGCGGCTACGCGCTGCGCGTCTACGAGCGCTACGCCAAGATCAAGCTGACCAGCGACGGCACCTGGCGGATCACCCACCCGCGCGTCGCCCAGCAGTACCGGATGAACGCCGGCACGATCCTCGAAGCGCCGACGCTGCAGATCCGCCTCGTGCGCGGCCGCTCGCGCAGCGCCGTGCAACGCGGCGGGCCGATCCTGGGCAAGCTGGAGGAGAGCTTTCTGGAGCAGCTCGCCGCCGGCGACACCTTTCTCTTCGCGGGGCAGGTGCTGCGCTTCGAGGGGATCGTCGAGAATGTCGGTCTCGTGACCAAGGCGACCGGCGAAGACCCGAAAGTCCCGGCCTGGGCGGGCTCGAAGTTCCCGCTGACGACCTATCTCGCCGCGCAGGTGCGGGCGATGCTGGCGGACCCGGCGCGCTGGAAGGCACTGCCGGACCAGGTGCGATCATGGCTGGAGATTCATGAACGCAAGTCGGTGATCCCAGGGCCGGACGACCTTCTGATCGAAACTTTTCCGCATGGCAGCCGCTTCTTCATGGTGCTTTACCCTTTCGAGGGACGGCTGGCGCACCAGACGCTGGGCATGCTCCTGACGCGCAGGCTGGAGCGGGCGCGGGCAAAGCCGCTCGGCTTCGTCGCGACCGATTACGCCCTGTCGATCTGGGGGCGCGGCGATCTGGGCGCCATGATTGCTTCCGGTAAGCTCGACCTCGCCGACCTCCTCGATGAGGACATGCTGGGCGACGACCTCGAAAGCTGGATGGGCGATTCCTGGCTGTTGAAGCGCTCGTTCCGGCAATGCGCCCTGATCGCCGGGCTGATCGACAAGCGCCACCCAGGCCAAGAGAAGACTGGGCGGCAGGTGACGGTCTCCGCCGACCTCATCTACGACGTCCTGCGATCGCACGAGCCCGACCACATCCTCCTCCAGGCCACCTGGGCGGATGCGGCGACCGGTCTGCTCGACGTACGGCGCGTGTCCGATCTCCTCGCCCGCATCAAGCACCACATCGTCCACAAAGACCTCGATCAGGTCTCGCCGCTGGCGGTGCCGGTGATGCTGGAGATCGGCCGTGAGGCGGTGCTCGGCGAGGCTCGCGACGAGCTTCTCGCCGAACTCGCCGAGGACGACATGATCGACATTGCCATGGGCTGACGCCGCCCGCAGGGCAGCGTCGCTGTATCGCCTCAGTGCAGCGCCAGCGGATCGGCGGCGTCGGCCCTGTTCTGGATCGACAGGCGGTCGACGATGGTGGCGCTCGCCGCGTTGAGGCCAGCAACTTCGACCTCGATCCCGCGCTTGCGAAACTTCAGCACCGCCTTGTCCAGTGCGCCGACGCCGGTCAGATCCCAGATGTGTGCGGCCGAGACGTCAATCACGACGCGGTCGACGTCCTCCCGGAAGTCGAAGGATTGGGTGAAGGCCTGCGCGGAGGCGAAGAACACCTGGCCTTCCACGACATAGCGCCGCTCGCGCCCGTCGGCGGAGAGCGTCGAGCCGACAGAGAAGATCTGCGCGATCTTGGAGGCGAAGAAGAGGCCGGACAGGAGCACGCCCGCGAACACGCCGAGCGCCAGGTTGTGCGTCCACACCACAATCACCACCGTCGTCAGCATGACGATGGAGGAGCGGCGGGGATGCGTGACGAGGCTGACCACCGAGCGCCAGTCGAAGGTGGCGATGGAGACCATGATCATCACCGCGACCAGCGCCGCCATCGGGATCACCGCCACGAGGTCGCCGAGCCCGACGATCAGGACGAGCAGGAGCACGCCCGCGAAGAAGCAGGACAGGCGCGTGCGTCCGCCGGAGCGCACGTTGATGCCGGACTGGCCGATCATCGCACAGCCCGCCATGCCGCCGAAGAAGCCGGTGACGAAGTTGGCGATGCCCTGGCCGACGCATTCGCGGTTCTTGTCGGAGGGCGTGTCGGTGAGATCGTCCACCACGGCGGCGGTCATCAGCGACTCCAACAGGCCGACGAGTGCGATGCCGACGGAGTAGGGCAGAATGATCAAGAGCGTGTCGAGGTTCAGCGGCACGTCGGGCAGGAGGAAGGTCGGCAGCGTCGAGGGCAGTTCGCCCATGTCGCCGACGGTGCGCACGTCGATGCCAAAGCCGACGGTGACGGCCGTGAGGATGACGATGGCGACGAGCGGCGAGGGCACCGCCTTGGTCAGCCTCGGCAGGAGGTAGATGATGGCGAGCGCCGCGGCGACCAGAACGTAGGTCGCTGCCGGAACGTCGATCAGCTCCGGCAATTGCGCCAGGAAGATCAGGATGGCCAGCGCGTTGACGAAGCCGGTCATCACCGAGCGCGACACAAAGCGCATGGCATCGCCAAGGCGAAGCGCACCGGCGATCATCTGGATGACGCCGGCGAGGATCGTCGCGGCGAAAAGGTATTGGAGGCCGTGGTCGCGCACCAGTGTCACCATCAGCACCGCGGTCGCGGCGGTTGCGGCCGAAATCATTGCGGGCCGGCCGCCGAAGATCGAGATCAACACGGCGATGGAGAAGGAGGCGTAGAGCCCGACCTTCGGATCGACGCCGGCAATGATGGAGAAGGCAATCGCCTCGGGGATGAGCGCGAGCGCAACGACCGTCCCGGACAGGAGGTCGCCACGCACATTGCCGAGCCACTCGGCCCGGAGATTTGCAAAGAGGTTCATGGAGCAACGGGAAATCGCGACGACACCCGATCGGGGACCGGCTGCTGCAGGTGGCGGGATGTCGTCTGGATTGGCCGGGGGATCGGCGCCCGGCATAGCCACCCGGCGGGCCGGGTCCTTGTGCGACCTCCTTGTCAAACACCATCTGGCAAAATGCAAGCGCAGTCCGCGGTTGACCTGACCGACCCTCGGGATCATCCGTCGCAGCCAAGCCGGCTTGCGCCGCGACCATGACTTCGATTCCATGGGAACGAAACGCGAATCAATGATCGGCGGCGAGACGATACGCATGAATGCACTGGCGCGGCGGCTGCGGCAGTCCGAGGGGGAAGCGCTCTCTGTCGTGCTGACGGGGGAGGAGGTGCGCTGCGACCCTAGCGGCGCCATCTTCGCGCCGGCGCATGGTCTCCTCGTCGTCTCCGACCTGCATCTGGAGAAGGGCGCGGCCTTTGCGCGGCGGGGCATGATGATGCCGCCCTACGACACCGCGGCGACGCTGGCGCTGCTTAGCGCTGCGATCGAGCGCTACCGGCCGGCCAGAGTCCTCTGCCTCGGCGACAGCTTCCACGACCGCCACGGCGCGGCGTTGATGCCGGCGGCCTTCCGCGAGATGCTGAGCGCGCTGATGAGCGGGCGCGACTGGATCTGGGTCTCAGGCAACCATGATCCGGAACCGCCGGCCTTTATCGGCGGCACGACGGTGGAAGAGGTGGCGATCGGCCCCTGGTTCTTCCGCCACGAACCGAGTGCGAGGCCGCGGCCCGGTGAGGTTGCCGGGCACCTCCATCCCGTCGCACGGGTCACCGGCAACGGCCGCTCGACGCGCGGCGCCTGCTTTGCGACGGATGGCGATCGCATGGTGATGCCGTCCTTTGGCGTCACCACGGGCGGGCTGAACGTCCTCGACCGCGCCTTCCACGGCCTGTTCGAGACGGCGCGCGCCCGCGCCTACGTCATCGGCCTCTCGCGCATCTATCCGATTGCCTTCCGCTCGCTCTGCCAAGGCTGAGCCTGCCGCGACCTGGTGTTATCCTGAGGCGTCGAGCTTACCGGCTCTTAGAAGCTGTAGACGTTTTTCACGCCGCTTTTTATATGACGGGCAAACGCCTTATCGAGACGGGTTCGCCATGGCCGGCCATTCACAGTTCAAGAACATCATGCACCGCAAGGGCCGCCAGGACGCGGTCCGCTCGAAGCTGTTTTCCAAGCTCGCGCGCGAGATCACCGTGGCGGCCAAGGCCGGGCTGCCCGACCCCGACATGAATCCGCGCCTGCGCCTCGCCATCAACAACGCCAAGGCGCAGTCGATGCCGAAGGACAACATCGATCGCGCCATCAAGAAGGCGGCCGGCGGCGACAGCGAGAACTACGACGAGGTCCGCTACGAGGGCTATGGCCCGGGCGGCGTCGCCGTGATCGTCGAGGCGCTGACGGACAACCGCAACCGCACTGCGTCCAACGTGCGCTCCTATTTCACCAAGTCGGGTGGCGCGCTCGGTGAAACTGGCTCGGTCGGCTTCATGTTCGACCGCGTCGGCGAGATCGTCTATCCGGTCAAGGCCGGCGACGCCGACACGGTGATGGAAGCCGCGATCGAAGCTGGCGCCGACGACGTCGTGTCCGACGAGAACGGCCACACGATCATCACCGCCTTCGAGGACATGACCGAGGTCTCCCGTGCGCTGGAGGCCAAGCTCGGCGAGGCCGAGAGCGTCAAGGCGATCTGGCGGCCGCAGACCGGCACGCCCGTCGACGAGGAGAAGGCGCAGAGCATCATGAAGCTCATCGCCAATCTCGACGACGACGACGACGTGCAGAACGTCTACGCCAACTTCGAAGTCGACGACGCGACCATGGCGAAGCTCTCGGCCGCCTGAGGCTCGACCGGGCGGTCGGCCACGAGCCGCCGCGACACGAAGGAGACATGAAACGGCGGGCCGCGTGGCTCGCCGTTTTCGTATCCGACGGTCGCACCGTTCCGGCGCCCGCCTGTGGCGGAAAGGTATCGTCTCGGGGTGTTCCTTTGCACGCCAACGATCTGCAGATACTCCATTCGTTAAAAAGCCATTAACCATATCCAGATCGTGCGGGAGCCGGGCTTTGCCGGCAGCGATCGGGGACGGCAATGACGCGGCGGAGGGGTTCGTGGCTGCGCCTGGCGGGGGTTGCCTTCGCCGGCTGGGTGGTGCTGCCGCTCGTGGTCGGCATCGCCTTCCTCGTCGCCTGGGCGCCGACGGTGATCGATCGCTACGAGGTCTCGCGCCAGACGACGGTCGACCGCGTCCGCTCCAACCGCCTTGTCGTCGATCTCGCGCGCGATCGTGACAAGCCGTGGAACGCCTCCGTCGAGGAGGCGATGTATGTCGAGCTCCGCAATATTCCGCCAGTCATGGTCGACGCCGTCCTGAACAGCGAGGACCGGCGCTACTATCACATCTATCGCCATATCGGTTTCGATCCGATCGGCTTCGTCAAGGCCGCGGCCAGCGGCTTTCGGCGCGGCGGCTCGTCCATCGCCCAGCAGCTCGCCAAGAACGTCTATGTCGGCAACGCTCCGACGGTGAAGCGCAAGCTGGAGGAGCTTGCCGTCGCCCTTTGGCTGGAGCGCAATTTCAGCAAGGACGAGATCCTCGAACTCTACCTCAACACTGTCTTCATGGGCGAGGAGACCAAGGGTATCGAGGCCGCCGCACGCCACTATTTCGGCTATTCCTTCAAGTTCGAGGGCGCGCAGAAGCCGTTCACGCCGATGATGGCGGCGCGGCTTGCCGTCACCATCAAGGATCCAAGCTTCGGCAATCCCGACAAGCCGCGCAATGCGGAGCGGGCCAAGCGGCTGCTGGCTGCAATGGAAACGCGCGGCGTCGGTTCCCTCACACCCGCGACGGCGAAGGCCTTCAAGCTCGAGGCGAGCCGGCGTGATCTGCGCGAGCACCATCTCGACAGCCGCTTTCAGTTCGCGCGCGACATCGCCGTGCGCGAGGCGGGTTCGCTGGTGCCGCAGGCCAAGGGCGCGGTCGACATCGTCTCCCACTATGATTCAGAGACGCAGCTCTATGTGGAGCGGGCGATCGACAGATATGCGCGTGGCTTTGCACGCGCCGGTTACGATCAGCTGGTCGCCTATGTCGTGAACAATCGCACGGGCGGCATCGAGGCCATCGTCGCGCCGCCGGCACCGACCTTCTATCCGGGATCGACGGTCAAGCCGTTCGTGGCGCTGTGCGGCCTCGTCGATCACGGCATGACCGCCGACAGCACTGTCGAGGATTCTGCAGTCGGTGTGCCGCCGGTCGCTAATTTCGACCACCATTATCTCGGCAAGATCCGGCTGGCGGAGAGTCTCGCCAAGAGCCGCAATCCGCCCTTCGTGCGCCTCCTGGCACGCTGGGGCGCCTCATGCCCGAATGCCAGTCTCGCGAAGATGGGCAGCCCGTTCCGCTTCAAGAACGCCAGCATCCGGCAGATGGCGCTCGGTGCCGAGCCTGTGCCGCTGATGGACATCCTGCAGAGCTACGTGACATTGGCGAGCTGCGGGCGCATCGCCGAGGCGCCGCGGCTGGTGAAGGAGATCCGCGACCGTAAGGATGGCCGCATCCTCTATCGCCACAGGCCGGGTGGCGTCGCGATGAACGACAAGCTGCTGGCCGGCTACGACGCGCTGCATTCGATGCTGTCCGAGACGGCGCGTGCCGGCGGGACGGCGGACGGCAGCCGTTTCCGCGGCGCCGCGGTCGCGGCCAAGACCGGGACGTCGGACGACAATCGTCAGGTGACGCTGGTGACCTTCACCGCGGACTACACCGTGCTGGTATCGGTGGCGGCCAGCAACCCCAAGCGCATCCAGCGGCCGCTGACGGGCCACGCGCTGGTCGGCTTGGTGCGCCGCATCAATGCCAATATCCATGACGGGCTGCCGGTGACGCCGCTCGGCTGCGACGCCAAGACTGTGGTGGCGTCCCGCTGATCGGTAACGCCGGCGGTGCCGCCTGATCTCTGCCGACAGCGTCAGCCGCTGCTGCCGGCGGGCGGGTTCCGGACAACTGGGACGATTGTCTCCGCCACCAGCCGGTGCAGCTCCTGCACATAGCCGCCGCGCGCCGACGGCTGCGTCTCGTCGGAAGTGATGGCGACGGTGAGCTTGAGTTCGGGGATGACGTAGATCATCTGGCCGCCATAGCCCCAGCCATAGTAGCCTGTGTAGCCCGCAAAGGTCTCGATGAACCAGCCGTAGCCGTAGCGGCCGGCATGAAAGGCCGACGTCGTCCGGGGCTCCCACGAACGGCGGATCCAGTCTTGCGACAGGACGCGCGTACCGTCGGCCGCCACACCGTCGCGGCGGTAGAGTTCGCCGAGCGCCAGGAGCGAGCGCGGCGTCATCGCCATCTGGTTGCCGCCGAGATAGACCCCTTGCGGATCGCGCTCCCAGTCAGTGACGGTGATGCCCGCGGGCCGCAGCCAGTCGCGTGCGAGCTGCAGCGTCGAGCGGCCGCTCGCCTTCGTCAGGATTGCCGAAAGGAGATGCGTCGAGCCGGTGGAATACAGCATCCGCCCACCAGGCTCGTCGACGAACGGGCGGCGCAAGGCATCGCGCACCCAGTTGCGCGACGAAATCCAGGCGCCGTAATTGCCGCCGGAGGTGCGCTCCAGCCCGGCCTGCATGGAGAGCAGGTTGCCGATCGTCACGCGAGCAAGGCGTGGATCGGCATCGGCGGGGAAGTCGCTGCGCAGGAACTCGGCAATCGGCTGGTCCGGCCCTTTGATCAGGCCCTTGTCGATGGCGATGCCGACGAGCGCGGAGACCACCGACTTCGAGGCCGACTTGATGTTGTGCGCGCTCGTGGTGCGGCTGCCGCGGAAACCCTCCTCGACCAGCGTCGCTCCGTCGACGGAGATGAGCAGCGTGCGCAGCGCCGGCAGCGACTGCGCTCGCTCGATCGTAGCCTCGAAGCGATCCGACGACGGCGCGGCGTCGGCACCCGCTGCTGGTGTGCCCGCCTGTGACGCTGTCTGCGCGGCTGCGGCGGTGAGGGACGAAGCGGCGCCTGAAACGAGCAGTGCGGCAATGATAGCGTGTCTGATCATCGGGCCGACATGGGGACCGCGGCGCGCGAGGGAAAGCCGATGACGCGGTGTTGAGCCGGAGAAGGCATAGCCGCTTCGTCATCAGCCGCCGGATTTTCGTCATCGGCCGCCGGATTTTCAGGTCTGTTCACCTTTTGTCTTTATCCGCAGCCTCGAACGCGGTATCGAGGAGCTGGAACGGTATGGAACGGGAGCAGACCATTCGCATCGTCGGCATCGATCCGGGATTGCGCCGTACGGGCTGGGGCATTGTCGAGACGCTCGGCAACAGCCTGCGCTTCGTCGCGTCCGGCACAGTGACATCGGATGGCGCTCTGGATCTCGCTTCCCGTCTGCGCCAGCTGCATGACGGTCTGAGCGAGATCATCCACCTCCATCGGCCGGACGAGGCGGCGGTTGAGCAGACCTTCGTCAACAAGGATGCGGTGGCGACGCTGAAGCTCGGCCAGGCGCGCGGCGTCGCCATGCTGGTGCCGGCGCTGGCCGGATTGCCGGTGGCGGAATACGCGCCGAATGCGGTGAAGAAGGCGGTCATCGGCGTCGGGCATGGCGAGAAGCAGCAGATCCATATGATGGTGAAGGTGCTGATGCCGCGCGCGACCTTTGACACGCATGATGCCGCCGACGCGCTGGCGATCGCCATCTGCCACACCCATCATCGTCAGGCGGCGCAGGCTCTGGCGCGCGTGTCGATGGCAGCGCTGTGATGGGCTCCATCGTCCCCGACCTCGACACCATGTCTCCGGATACGCACCCGTGATCGGCAAACTGAAGGGCACCGTCGACGAAGTCGGCGAGGACCATGTCGTGGTCGACGTCCATGGCGTCGGCTATCTCGCCTTCTGCGGCGCGCGCACGCTGGCGAACCTGCCGGCCGTCGGCGAGGCCATCGTCCTCTTCATCGAGACCTATGTGCGCGAGGACATGATCCGCCTTTACGGCTTTGCCACCGAGGCCGAGCGCGGCTGGTTCCGCCTGCTGCAGAACGTACAGGGCGTCGGGGCCAAGGTGGCGCTTGCGGTAATCGGAACGCTGTCGAGCGGCGATCTCGCCAATGCCATCGCGCTGCAGGACAAGACGATGGTCGCGCGCGCGCCAGGCGTTGGGCCGAAGGTCGCGGCGCGCATCGTGGCGGAGCTGAAGGACAAGGCGCCGGCCTTCTCCAGCGGCGCCGCCAGTGAGGAGCTCGGGCTCAAGCGTGAGCTGGGTGAGGGCGTCGCGCCGGCGCCGATCGCCGATGCCGTCTCGGCGCTCACCAATCTCGGCTATTCGCGTGATCAGGCCGCGGGCGCCGTCGCTACCGCCGTGAAGGAAGCGGGCGAGGGCGCGTCCTCGACGGTGCTGATCCGGCTGGGGCTGAAGGCGCTAAGCCGATGATAGGAATGCAGGCCTTGACCTGCACCGTGCTGCGCGCGAACGACTAGTGCATGAGTGATACCCGCCTTCTCACGCCGGAAAAGCGCGGCGAGGATGTCGACGCCACGCTGCGGCCCCAGCGGCTCGACGATTTCGTCGGCCAGGCGGCGGCGCGCGCCAACCTGAAGGTCTTCATTGAAGCGGCCAAAGGGCGCGGCGAGGCCCTGGATCATGTCCTCTTCGTCGGCCCGCCCGGGCTCGGCAAGACGACCCTGGCGCAGATCATGGCGAAGGAGCTCGGGGTGAACTTCCGCTCGACCTCCGGCCCGGTCATTGCCAAGGCCGGCGATCTGGCAGCGCTGCTGACCAACCTTGAGGATCGCGACGTCCTCTTCATCGACGAGATCCACCGCCTCAACCCGGCGGTGGAGGAGATCCTCTACCCCGCCATGGAGGACTTCCAGCTCGATCTCATCATCGGCGAAGGGCCGGCGGCGCGCTCGGTGAAGATCGATCTCGCCAAGTTCACCTTGGTGGCCGCGACGACGCGCCTCGGCCTCCTGACGACGCCGCTGCGCGACCGCTTCGGAATTCCGGTGCGGTTGAACTTCTATACGGTTGAGGAGCTGGAGCACATCGTCACCCGCGGCGCCCGCATCCTCGGCGTGCCGCTGCGCGCCGACGGCGCGGTGGAGATCGCGCGGCGGGCCCGCGGCACGCCCCGTATCGCCGGGCGGCTCCTGCGCCGCGTGCGCGACTTCGCCCATGTCGCGGAGGTGGCCGAGGTCGATCGGCGCATCGCCGACGAGGCGCTGTCGCGGCTCGAAGTCGACAGCCTCGGCCTCGACCAGCTCGATCGCCGCTACCTCGATCTGATCGCGCTGTCCTTCGGCGGCGGCCCCGTCGGCATCGAGACGATCGCGGCGGCCCTGTCGGAGCCGCGCGACGCCATCGAGGACACCGTCGAGCCTTACCTCTTGCAGCAGGGCTTCATCCAGCGCACGCCGCGCGGGCGCCTGCTGACGCAGCACGCCTTCCGGCATCTAGGCCTTGCCGTGCCGCAGACCTATCAGGGCGTCCAGTCGAGCCTGTTCGACGAGTCCGGCGAAGCTTGAGGCTGACCAAGGCGCGAGATCGCGCGTCCGCCGCGCCTCAGACGGCAGGCTGCAGCCGCAACCAGGCCGGTGCGTTACCGCGGCGTGAAGTCGGTCTCCGCCGTGACGGACCGGCAGTAGGCGACGAGAATGCGGATGCAGTTCTCGACATCGCCCAGGCTGATCACCTCGGAGGGCGTGTGCATGTAGCGAAGCGGTACCTCCAGGAGGCCGGTGGCGATGCCGCTATCTGCCGCCTGCAGCACGCGCGCATCGGTGGGCGAGGTCCCCGGCGTGACGCTGATCTGGTATCGCGCCGAGGAAAGCTCGGCGGCCTCGCGAAGCATGGTGAAGACCACCGGATTGGTGTTGGCGCCCTGTGAAATGCCGGGCCCGCTTCCCATGTCGAGCTGCCCGTATTCGCTCGGGTCGACGCCGGGATAGTCGAGAGCCTGCCCCATATCGATCGCGATGGCCGACTGCGGCTGGATCCGGGAGGCTGCCGCCTGCGCACCGCGGGAGCCGATCTCCTCCTGCACCGTGGCAACGGCATAGACGCCGACATCGGGGTTAAGGCCGCCCTCCTGTGCGAGGATCCGCAACGTCTCCGCCACGATGAACAGGCCTGCCTTGTTGTCGAAGGCGCGTGCCACCGCGCGATCGCCGGCGAGTGGCGCGAACTCGTGCTGGAACGTCAGGGGGTCGCCGCGCGAGACGAGGGCGAGAGCCTCCTCCTGCGAGGATGCGCCGATATCGATCCAGAGGTCGCTCATCTTCGGCTTGTTCTGGAGCTCGTCCGGATTGAGGACGTGGATCGCCTTGCGCCCCACCACCCCCGGGATCCGCGTTCGCCCATGAACCCATACCCGCTGGCCGATCGGCACGACGCTGTCATGGCCGCCGACAGGGCTGAAATAGAGAAGTCCCCGCGCGTCGATGTGATGAACGACGAAGCCGATCTCATCCATGTGCCCGGCGAGCATGATCTTCATTGACGCGTCAGGGTTCAGGGCGGCCGTGGCGTTGCCGAGAACGTCCTTGTCGAACTGGTGGAAAAAGGGCGCAAGATAGTCTTCGAAGACGCGGGCGATCGCCTGCTCTGAACCGCTGGGCGAGGGCGTGGCGACGAGGGTTTTGAGGAACTCCAGTGACTGCGGCTGCATCGGCGACTCCGGCTGTCGGTTGCTATGCACCCCACTCTGGTCGCGGCGTCGTCCAGATTTGGAAAGCCGGTAGGAGAGCGGCTCCCGAGCCTGCGACATCACGGCCTGACCGACATCGGCGAAGTGCATCGGCAGCCAAACGCAGTCGCACGCGGTTCGGCGCCCCTCGATTTCCTGAGCCTGCCAAAGGATCGCTCCGGAAACTGCTGGTGAGGCGGGGCTTGGCGGCGCACGTCACCCCGAAAGCATGGACGCCGCCGGACCATCAGGAATGATCCGGCGGCGTCCGCGTATCGGAAGGGGCCCCGTGCGGGCCGTATCGTTCAGCGCATTTACTTCGTCAGTGCGGCCGACTGGGCATCCATGCGGCCGATCTCGAAGAACAGCGTCTCGCCGGAGGAGTCATCGACGCCGTCATTGTCGGTGATGACGAAGCCGGTGCCGTCCTTGTCGATCGCAAAGCCCTCGAGCTTGTCGACGACATAGCCGTTGGTCTGCGCCTTCAGATCGGGCAGGAGATCGCGGACCAGCGTCTTCTCGACGGTCGGCAATTCCCCACCAAGCTTGACAGGCTTGAGATCGGCGAGCTTGACGCGCGTCAGCGTCTTCAGCTTGGCGGCATCGCCAATCAGGTTGTCGCGCTCGATGAGGTAAGCATAGTCACCATCCACCGTCAGTTCGGAGAGGCCGACCCATGCGCCCTCGGCGGACGGTGCTTCCAGCGGATAGCGCACGGCGCCCCATTCCTTGGACTTCAGGTCGTAGGCGAGGAGCTTTGTCGTGTTCTTCGGATCGTCTTTCCACGGGCGCTGCACGGCGACCCAGAGCGTGTCGCCGACCTTGGTGATGCCCTCCGCGCCGAAGCGCGTCTGGCCCTTCAGGAGCTCGTCCGGGAAGGGTACGCGCTCGCTGACGATGCCCTTGCCGTCGACATGAACGAGCTGGTGCGGCACCTCCTTCTTCTCGTCGCCCTCGCTGGCGAGCCAGAAGCCGCCGGCTCCATCGAGCGTAATGCCCTCGATGTCGAGCTTCTCCGCCGCCTTGCCACCGTCGGTGACCGGCAGGGCAGAGGTGATCTTCGCCGGCTTCGCGCTGGCGTCGATCGTGAAGATCGTCGGCGCCTTGCCGTAGACGCTGTCGCTGGCAGCGAAGAGTTGCCTCGGCTTGTCGGCGTCGGCAGCGAGCGCGCCGAGCGCGCCCCAGCCGATCGGCTGCCCGTCCTTCGTCTCGGAGACGAGCTGCGGATAGGCCGCCGTCCCCTCGGCGCGCTCGTAGAGCATCACGTGCGAGCGGGCGGCGCCATCCTCCACGAGGTCCGCCTCGTTGGCGGTGACGAGGAGGTTGCGCTTGGCGATGGCGACGGCGCCTTCCGGCGAGATGCCGGACGGCAGCAGCTGCAGGAACTCGGGCTCCTTGCCGGTGTCGCGATAGACGCCGACCACCGAACCGCGCTCGGACAGGACGAAGATCAGCGTCTCGTCGCCGAACTTGGCGACTTCGAGACCCTCCGGCTCGATGCCTTTGGCGTCGGAGCGCTTGTCCGGGTAGTGGCCGGCGGCGGCGACCTTCATCTCGAATGACACGCCCGAGTCCCAGGCGACGCTGCCATCGCGGTTGAAGATCGTGAAGCCGCGCGTGCCGCCCTTCCAGTCGCCTTCGTTCGCGGCGACGAAGCGGTCTGTGCCGAGCCACTGGACGGCATCCGGCTCGCGGGGCCGCTCCTCGACCGTGTCGGTGAAGGCGAGCTTGCCATCGTCCTCAGCATCCACGCCCTCGAGCGCCACGCCGCCGGCCGTGAAGTGCGCCGTGACCTTGCCGTTCTTCCCGTCGACGATGGCGAAGTGGTTGTTCTCCTGCAGGGAGACGATGATCTCGCCATCGGCGTTGATGTCGACAAATTCCGGCTCCGGATCCTCCGGCGCGACCGCGGCAATGCCGGTGAGGTCCACCTTTTTCAGTCCGGCGCAGTCGGCCTTGCCGTCGCTGATCGGCAGCACGGCGAGGAAGCCGGCCGGCATCTGCGGCAGGGCGCCGTCGTTGACGTCCTCGTCGCGTTCGTTCTCGATGGCGATGGCCGCAAAGCTGCGATCGGGCGCGATCGCGACTGAATCCGGCTGGCCGCCGAGATCGCAGCTCGCCTCGACCGCCTTGGAGCCGATGTCGACGACCGCCAGCTGGCCTGACGGATCGGCCTTGCTCTTCGACGTGTTGACGCCGACAAACACCGTCTTGCCGAAGGCCGAGACGGAGGTCGGCTCGCCGTCGAACTTGACGTAGCCGGCCGGCTTCGGCGCCTTCGGATCGGCGATGTCGATGAAGCCGATGCCGCCGAAGGGGCTGTCGCTGTAGATCAGCGTGTTGCCGTCCTCGCTTGCCGTGATGATCTCAGCGGAGGTCGCCGCCTTGCTGTCGCTGCCCTCCGGCAGGTTCGTAGCGACCGGGAAGGAGGCGATGCGGTTGAACACTGGCTCGGCGGCGGCGGCGAGGGTGGAGGAGGCGAGCAGCGCCAGGGCGAGCGGAAGGGTGGACTTGGCAGACATGCCGACGATTCCTCAAGATCCGTTGCGATGTCTTCTCCAAGCAGCGGGATGTAACGGCTGCATGACGATACTATGCAGAACAGGTGACAGCGCGGTCCGGCTGCCGTAACAGCGCCGCTCATGACGCAAGCACTCGCAGGCCGGCTGACGGAAACGGGCCATTCGCTGGATGTTCGGGTTTATTTCGAGGACACCGATTTCTCGGGCGTCGTCTACCATGCCCGCTATCTCCACTTCCTGGAGCGCGGCCGCACCGACTATCTGCGCCTCAAGGGGATCGGGCACCGCGAGCTCGCCGAGGGGCAGTTCGGCGAACCGATCGCCTTCGCGGTCCGGCGCATGGAGATCGAGTTCCTGCGCCCGGCGCGGATCGACGACGTGCTGACCGTGGAGACGGTGACGGCTCTTCTTGGCGGCGCGCGCATCGTCCTCGAGCAGCGGATCCGCCGCGGCGAGGAGGTTCTGATCGACGCCAAGGTGAAAGTCGCAGTAATCTCGCCCGACGGTCGTCCGCGCCGGATGCCCGCACCCGTACTGGCGACGCTCGGGCAGGACCTGCCGAAGCCATAGCGCGTCGATAACGAACCCTTAACCCTAACGGTGCACTAATCGCCGCGAAGGCAATGGATCTTGTGCACTGCGCCATTCTTTCACCGGATTTTCCCTGTCAACGGAAGCTCTGGGGAAAGCGGCGGCGTTCGAAACGGCAGCAGCGGGCAAGCTCTTGAACGAGCTGCGGGCGCGCGCCGTTCGGCGCCGGCCGGCGGTGTGGGTGCCGCTTGATCTCTTTTCGAGGGTCTCGATCATGGAAGTCGTGCAGGATTCGCTGGCGGCACATAGCGCATCGGTTTCGCTGTGGGATCTGTTCTGGCAGGCATCCTTCATCGTCAAGCTGGTGATGATGGGCCTGCTGATTGCCTCGGTCTGGACCTGGGCAATCATCATCGACAAGACGATGCGCTATGGCCGTTTCCGTCGCCAGCTGAATAACTTCGAGAGCAATTTCTGGTCCGGCCAGTCGCTGGAGGAGCTCTACCACACGCTCGCCGAGCGCCGCACGTCGGGCATGGGCGCGCTCTTCGTCGCTGCCATGCGCGAGTGGAAGAAGTCCTTCGAGAAGGGCGCCCGTTCCCCGATCGGTCTCCATACCCGCATCGAGAAGGCGATGGATGTCACGATCGCCCGCGAGATGGACGATCTGGAGTCGCGCCTCGGCTTCCTCGCGACCGTCGGCTCGGCCGCGCCATTCGTTGGCCTGTTCGGCACCGTGGTCGGCATCATGACCTCGTTCCAGGCGATTGCCGGCTCGAAGTCGACGAACCTCGCCGTCGTCGCGCCCGGCATCGCCGAGGCGCTGCTGGCGACCGCGATCGGTCTCGTCGCCGCCATCCCGGCCGTTATCGCGTACAACAAGCTGTCGGCCGATGCGGGCAAGCTCGGCATGCGGCTCGAGGCTTTCGCCGACGAGTTCTCCGCCATCCTGTCGCGCCAGATCGACGAGAAGCTGCCGGCGCGCTGAGCGCCGAAACGAGACATGACGCCCGCGCCGGAGACGGCGGCGGGCTTCTCGGCAACCGATCCCGTATGGGATCATGAAGGATCGACCAGATGGGCATGGGTGTAGCAACATCCGGAGGTGGGTCACGCCGCGGCCGCGGTCGCGGTGGCCGTCGCCGCCCGATGAGCGAGATCAACGTCACGCCGATGGTCGACGTGATGCTGGTGCTGCTGATCATCTTCATGGTGGCGGCGCCGATGCTGACCGTGGGCGTGCCGCTGGAGCTGCCGAAGACGCAGGCGAAGGCGCTGAACTCCGAGACGCAGCCGATCACCGTGTCGGTGCAGTCCGGCGGCGGCGTCTTCATCCAGGATCAGGAGTATCCGGCCGAGGAGATCGTCGCCAAGCTGACCGAGATCGCCAAGACGGGCTACTCGGAGCGCATCTTCGTCAAGGCCGACAAGGCTGCGGACTATGGCAGCGTCATGCAGGTCATGGCGCGGATTTCGGCTGCCGGCTTCACCAATATCGGTCTGATCACGGACCAGGACACCACAAGCTGATCTGACGGTCATGAAAGCGGGCGTCGTCACATCCACCGTCCTTCACACCGCGGTCCTCACCTGGGGACTGTGGTCGTTGTCGTCGCCCGAGCCCCTCGATGTGTCCTACTCCGAGGCGCTTCCGGTCGAGATCGTGATGTCGGAGAACTTCCAGGGCGTTCAGGGCGAGAAGGAAGCGCCGATCACCGAGAAGCCGGCGCCGAAACCGACGACCCGGCCGCAGACGCTGCCGATGGAGGCGCAGAACGTCGGCGACAACGAAACCGACCTGCCGACGCCGCCGACGCCCGACAAGACGCGCAACCAGACGCCGCAGACCGGTGCGCCGAAGCCTTCGGCGCGCCCCGAAGCCGAGCCGCAGCCGGCCGAGAAGCCGCAGGAGGTGGCCGAGGTGCCGCCGCCGCCCAAGCAGCCGGAGCCGACGCCGGAGCCGCCGAAGGAAACCGCCAAGCCCGAGGCACCGAAGGAGCCGACGCCCGAGATCGATCCTCTGGCCGAAGCGATCGCCGCGGCCGAGAAGGAGCCGGTGAAGGAGGCCCCGAAGGAGCCGGACCCGGCGCCGAAGAACGTGCCCGTGCCGCAGCTGAAGCCGAAGGCGCCCAAGCCCACGCAGGTTGCCGAGGCCAAGCCGGAGACGCCGAAGAAGCCCGCCGACAAACCGAGCACCAAGAAGAAGCCAGAGACCTCGCAGGAGGACGCTCCGGATTCGCAGACCGATTTCGAGGCAATGGCGGCGGCCGTCATCAACAAGCAGAAGGCGGCTGGCGGCGGCGCCAAGCGCTCGACCGAGACGGCCTCGCTCGGCTCCAAGAAGACCACCGGCGCGACGCTGTCGCGTGGCGAGAAGGATGCGCTGAGCGAGCAGCTGAACGGCTGCTGGCAGCGTCCGGCGGGCCTCGAAAGCGAGGAGGGCCTGCGCACCGTGGTGACGTTCAACCTGACGCCGGATGGCCACCTCGAGGGCAGCCCGAGCGTCGACTCTTCGAGCGGCAACCGGGCCTTCGATGAAAGCGCCCTGCGCGCCGTGCGCAAGTGCAACAGTGAAGGGTTCCAGCTCCCGTCCAACAATGGCGAAGGCTGGGACACGTTCAAAGTCAACTTCGATCCGGAAGACATGGGCAACGCCTGACCCATGGGCTTGCGATCCGACGCATCCGACCTGAACAAGGCCAAATCGATATGATGAAGACCTGCAAGACGTTGGCTGCGGCCGTCCTGATGGCGACCGGCGGCGCTCTGGTCGCCGCGTCGCCGGCGCTCGCCGTCATCGAGCTGGACGTCACCAAGGGCAACGTGCAGCCGCTGCCGATCGCGATCGGCGACTTCCAGTCGCGCGATGGCATCGGTGCCAAGATCTCGGCGGTCGTGACCGCCGATCTGAAGCGTTCGGGCCTCTTCGCGCCGATCGATCCGGCTGCCTTCATCCAGAAGGACCTCAGCCCGGACGCCACCCCGAATTTCGCCGACTGGACGGTGATCAACGCCCAGGCGCTCGTCTCCGGGCGCGTCTCGCCGGAAGCCGACGGCCGTCTGCGCGTCGAGTTCCGGCTCTGGGACACGTTCGCCGGCCAGCAGCTCGACGGTCAGCAGTTCTATGCCAATCCCGAGAACTGGCGCCGCGTCGCCCATATCATCGCCGACGCGATCTATGAGCGGCTGACTGGCGAGAAGGGCTATTTCGACACGCGCGTCGTCTATGTCGACGAGACGGGATCCAAGAGCCAGCGGGTCAAGCGCCTCGCCATCATGGACCAGGACGGCGCCAATGTGCGCTACCTGACGAAGGGCGGCGACCTCGTGCTGACGCCGCGCTTCTCGCCGAACCGGCAGGAAGTCACCTACATGTCCTTCGGCAATGCCGAGCCGCGCGTCTACCTGCTGCAACTCGAGACCGGGCAGCGCGAAGTCGTCGGCAACTTCCCCGGCATGACCTTCTCACCGCGCTTCTCGCCGGACGGTCAGAAGGTGATCATGAGCCTCCAGCAGGAGGCCAACTCCAACATCTACGCCATGGACCTGCGCTCGCGTGCGACGACGCGGCTGACCAACACGGCGGCGATCGACACCTCGCCCTGCTACTCGCCGGACGGGCAGCGGATCGTGTTCGAGTCCGACCGCGGCGGACGGCCGCAGCTCTACGTGATGAATGCCGACGGCAGCGGGCAGACCCGCATCTCCTTCGGCGACGGCTCGTATTCGACGCCGGTCTGGTCGCCGCGCGGCGACCTCATCGCCTTTACCAAGCAGTCGGGCGGGCAGTTCCAGATCGGCGTCATGCGCCCGGACGGCTCGGGCGAGCGCATCCTGACCTCTGGCTTCCACAACGAGGGGCCGACCTGGGCGCCCAACGGCCGCGTGCTGATGTTTTTCCGCGATGCGCAGGGCAGCGGCGGGCCGCAGCTCTACTCGATCGACCTGACCGGCCGTAACGAGCAGAAGATCGGCACGCCGAGCTATGCGTCCGATCCCGCCTGGTCGCCGTCGCTCGAATAGCAAGAAATGGTCAGGGCTGCGCAAGGCGGCCCTGATAGATAAGGGCTTTGGCATGGCGGCGCCGCCATGCTGAGGACTCAATTCCGCCGCAAGCGGGGCAGGCGATGCACAGGGCCGCCGATCACGGCGTTGACGAGGTTTTAACTTCGTTTGCGGTAAACGGGCGGTAACGGAAACCACCGCAATTGAAGGAGCTGGCCATGCGCCGGATCGCACTAGGGGCACATAGCCGTATCGCTCTCGCGCTCGTCGCGGCACTCGCCGTTTCGGCCTGCGCCAACAAGAACAAGAACGGTCTGCCGGACAATGCCAGCGAGCTCGGTCTCGGCGGCGCCGGTGGCGCTGGCGGCTATGGACGCGGCAACGCCGCGCCGGGCACCGCGCAGGACTTCACCGTCAATGTCGGCGACCGCATCTTCTTCGACACCGACTCTTCGTCGATCCGCGCCGATGCCCAGCAGACGCTGACCCGGCAGGCCCAGTGGCTGAACCAGTATCCCAACTACTCGATCACCGTCGAGGGTCATGCTGACGAGCGCGGCACGCGCGAATACAACATCGCGCTCGGCGCTCGCCGCGCGGCGGCAACCCGCGACTACCTCGCGCAGCAGGGCGTTCCGAGCAACCGCATGCGCACGATCTCCTACGGCAAGGAGCGTCCGGTCGCCGTCTGCGACGACATCTCCTGCTGGTCGCAGAACCGTCGTGCCGTCACCGTGCTGAACGGCGCCGGCAGCTGATCCAGCCGAGATCTCCGGGTTTCGAAAAAGGGCGGTCCATCGGGCCGCCCTTTTGCTTTGCAGCTTCCGCCAAAAGCCGCATTTTGGCCGAACTCCCGCTTCCATGGTAAGAGGCGGTCCGCACGGCACGAGGCAGGGAGTCTCTCGCGCCGCGCCTTGCATCTCCGGCCGGCATGAGAGGGAACTGCGGCGAATGAAAAACAGATCGATGGCGCTTCTTGTCGCCGCGGCGGCGCTGATGGCTGCGCCGCAAAGCGCCGGGGCCCTGAATCTCGGCTTCGGCCTCGGGGAGCGCCACCCGGCCGCGCAGGCGGAGCGTCGCGAGGCGGAGCCGCCCGTTCTTCTGGCGCAGGGGGCTGACGCAACGGTTCGCATCAGCCAGCTCGAGGAAGAAATCCGTCGACTGACCGGCAAGGTCGAGGAGCTGTCGTTCCAGCTGCTGCAGATGCAGGAGCAGATCCGCAAGCAGCAGGAGGATTTCGAGTTCCGTTTCCAGGAACTTGAAGGATCCGGCAGCGGCGGCGCCGGCAGCGGCAAGCGGACCGACGCCGGCACCCCGTCGGCGCCCGCAACGGGTGGAGCTGCGTCTCCGGCCGGCGGTACCTCGGTCGCAAGCGCCCAGCCCCCGGCATCGGCGACGCCGCCGGCAGCGCCCGGCGGAGCCCCGGCAGAGGACGAGATCGGCGCGATCCTGGGTTCGGGCCTTGACACCAGCGGGCTCGGCAACGGCAATGCGCCGGCTGCACCGCCGGCCGCTGCAACGCCACCCGCCGCCTCCGGCACCGTCGCGTCGATCACGCCGGAAGGGCAGGGCGGCATGTACGACCTCGCCTATAACTATCTCCTCGCCGGCGACTACAAGCTGGCCGAGGATGCCTTCCGCCAGTATGCCCAGACCTATCCCGACGCGACCGACGTCCCTGACGCCAAATACTGGCTCGGCGAGAGCCTGTTCGCGCAGCAGAAATATACGGACGCGGCCGAGGTCTTCCTCAACGCCCAGAAGCAGCATCCGCAGAGCGCCAAGGCCCCGGAAATGATGCTGAAGCTCGGCATGTCGCTGGCCAAGCTCGACAACCGCGAGACGGCCTGTGTGACCTATGCGGAAGTCGCCAAGCGCTACCCCAAGATGTCCGCCAATGTGAAGAAGAAGCTGCAACAGGAGCGCACGTCCGCCAATTGCTGATGGCTGGCTCTGCCTGCCCTGGCCCCGGCCATCCGGCTGAGCTTTGCGCTCCAACAGACGATCTCGCGCGACGCCTGCGCGATGCGCTGAACCCCTTCATCGGCAGCCATGGCGCGACGGCCATCCTCGCCGTCTCCGGCGGTCCTGACTCCCTCGCGCTGATGATTGCCGCATCCCTCGCTGCATCCGCTGTGGGCGCTTCCGGTTTCCGCGTTCAGGTCGTCACCGTGGATCATCGGCTGCGGCCGGAATCGGCGGCCGAAGCGGCCCTCGTCGCCCGCTATGCCGCCGCCCTCGGCTTCTCCCATCGTACAGTGGCGTGGACAGGCGCCAAGCCGGCTTCCGGTATCCCTGCCGCCGCCCGCGCCGCCCGCTACCGCCTTTTGACCCAGGCGGCCGAAGAGACCGGCGCCGCGGTGGTCATTACCGCGCATCACCAGGACGACCAAGTTGAAACGCATCTTCTGGCCGCCGCGCGCGGCGCCGGCAGCATCGGGCTCGCCGGCATGCGGGAGAGGCGGGCGCTGACGCCCGGCGTGACCCTTCTGCGCCCGTTCCTCGACGTGCCGAAGGCGAGGTTGCGCGAAGCCGTCGCAGCCGCCAACCTGACGGCGATCGAGGACCCGTCGAACGCCGATCGCCGCTATGCCCGCGCCCGGCTGCGCCGCGATCTTGCCGAAGGGCGGCATGATCGGGCGGTGATCCTGCGGCAGATCGCCACTCATCAGGATCGCCGCCGGCAGCTGGAGGTCGGCCTCGCCGAGGCGATCGGCGCGCTACGCGGGCGTGGAAAGTTGAGCGTCGGCACTGACGGCGTCGTGCGGATCGATCGGGAGGCTTTCTCTGCGCTCGAGACCGACCTGCAGTTCTTGTTTCTGCGTCGCGCGGTGCAGGCGAGCGCCGGAGCCGATTACCCGCCGGACGCATCGTCGCTCGTGCGTCTAGCGGCGCGCCTGGCCGGACGTGCCGCCGTATCGGGGGCAAGCCTCGGCGGAGCCGTGATACGGGCAGGGAGTACGATTTGCTTCGCCCGCGAATATGGCCGCAGCGGCCTCGCAGCCATCGAGCTGCCGGCGGGCGCTCGCCGCGTCGTCTTCGACGGCCGCTTCGACATAGACTTGGCCGGCGGCGAGCCAGGACGCCTCATCGCCTTTGGTTTGCTCGGTCGCGGAAACCATCTGCAGCGCACCCTGCCGGTTGTCCTGAAGGGCGACGGCCACCTGTTGGCCGCTCATCCCAACCTGTTGGAAAAGTTGGGCGACCGCACCGCCGCGCTTCGTCTCCGCGAGCGGGTCAGCTGGCGACTCCAGGCCGATCTTCCGCCTGCCTGAATCGGCTAGAAATGCCCTAGCCGCAGCAGCGCCTTAGTCTGGGACCATCCTGCGCGTCGAAGCATTAACTCCCCGGCGTCGTAGTGAGCGGGAAAACGCCGGAAGCGGTTGGCAACCACCAGCCCGCACCCTATCTTCGGCAAAAGCGCCCGGTCGGTTCCCCGCGCGAATCCCAGGACTGATGATGAACCAGAACTTCCGCAATTTTGCACTTTGGGCGATCATCGCGCTGTTGCTCATCGCGCTGTTCCAGCTCTTCTCCAATGGTTCGCAGACCGCCGGCGCCCGCGAGATCCCCTATTCGCAGTTTCTGGCCGACGTCGATTCCGGTCGTGTTCGGTCGGTGACGATCCAGGGCCCGCGCATCAGCGGCAGCTACACGGATGCCGCGAGCCCCTTCCAGACCTACGCGCCGAACGATCCGGACCTCGTGAAGCGTCTGGAGGGCAAGAGCATCCAGATCAACGCCAGCGCGCCCAGCGACAACTCGAACCCGATCTGGTCGATGCTGCTGTCATTCGGTCCGATCCTCCTCATCCTGGGCGTCTGGATCTTCCTGATGCGCCAGATGCAGGGCGGGGCCGGCGGCAAGGCGATGGGATTCGGCAAGTCCAAGGCCAAGCTCCTGACCGAGGCGCACGGACGCGTCACCTTCCAGGACGTCGCCGGCGTCGACGAGGCCAAGCAGGACCTCGAAGAAATCGTCGAGTTTCTGCGCGAGCCGCAGAAGTTCCAGCGTCTCGGCGGCAAGATCCCCCGCGGCGTGCTTCTCGTTGGCCCTCCGGGCACCGGTAAGACGCTGCTCGCCCGCTCCGTCGCGGGTGAGGCCAACGTGCCGTTCTTCACCATTTCGGGCTCAGACTTCGTCGAGATGTTCGTCGGCGTCGGCGCGTCCCGCGTGCGCGACATGTTCGAGCAGGCCAAGAAGAACAGCCCCTGCATCATCTTCATCGACGAGATCGACGCGGTCGGCCGCCATCGCGGCGCCGGGCTTGGCGGCGGCAACGACGAGCGCGAGCAGACGCTGAACCAGCTTCTGGTCGAGATGGACGGCTTCGAGGCCAATGAGGGCATCATCCTCATCGCCGCGACCAACCGCCCCGACGTGCTCGATCCCGCGCTGCTGCGTCCGGGCCGCTTCGACCGCCAGGTGATGGTGCCGAACCCGGATGTCGGCGGCCGCGAGAAGATCCTGAAGGTGCATGTGCGCAATGTGCCGCTCGCGCCGAACGTCGATCTGAAGACGATCGCCCGCGGAACGCCCGGCTTCTCTGGCGCCGATCTCGCCAACCTCGTCAACGAGGCGGCGCTGATGGCGGCGCGCCGCGCTAAGCGGCTCGTCACCATGCTCGAATTCGAAGACGCCAAGGACAAGGTGATGATGGGTGCCGAGCGGCGCTCCATGGCCATGACCGAGGAAGAGAAGCGGCTGACCGCCTATCACGAGGCGGGACACGCTCTCGTCGGCATCCACGAGCCGTTCAACGACCCGCTGCACAAGGTGACGATCATTCCGCGCGGGCGTGCGCTCGGCGTGACCATGAACCTGCCGGAGCGTGACCGCTACGGCATGCGCAAGAACGAGATGGAGGCGCGGCTCGCCATGATCTTCGGTGGCCGCGCGGCCGAGGAGATCATCTACGGCCTTGACAACGTCACCACCGGCGCCTCCAACGATATCCAGCAGGCCACCAACATGGCCCGTGCGATGGTCATGGAATACGGCATGAGCGACAAGCTCGGCCGCCTGCGCTACCGGCAGAACCAGGAGGAGATCTTCCTCGGCCATTCCGTCGCGCAGCAGCAGAACATGTCGGAGGAGACGGCGCGGCTGATCGACTCCGAGGTGCGCGGCATCATCGAGACGGCCGAGAACAAGGCGCGGCGGATCCTCAACGAGCACATCGAGGAACTCCATGTCGTCGCCAAGGGTCTGCTCGAATACGAGACGCTGTCGGGCGATGAAGTCCGTGATCTGATCGCCGGCCGTCCGCTGTCGCGCGATATGGGCGACGACACGCCGCCGAGCCGTGGTTCGGCCGTGCCGAAGGCAGGACCCGCCAAGCCTCGCGACGACAAGTCGGAAGGCGGGCTGGAGCCCCAGCCCTCGGTTTGATCCGTCAGCGACGTCGTAAACTACAAAAGGCGGCCACACCGGGCCGCCTTTTTCATGCAGAGACTATGCCCGCGCTGTCTTTGATCACGTCGATGCCGATTCCCCGCAGCATCGTCGGCATCTAATCGCCTGCTGTGGCAAGGTGACACACTTTTTTACTTTCTTCAGTAACGTCCCGGCCGTACGCGTCCGCAGCCCCGACGAGGATCATCGATGAGCAGACAGTACTTCGGCACCGACGGCATCCGCGGTACGGCCAACCGGCATCCGATGACGGCGGAGGTGGCGATGAAGGTCGGCATGGCCGCCGGCATCGCGTTTCGGCGGGGCAACTACCGGCATCGTGTCGTCATCGGCAAGGATACGCGGCTATCGGGCTACATGATCGAGAACGCCATGGTGGCGGGCTTCACCGCGGCCGGCATGGATGTGTTCCTGCTCGGGCCGATGCCGACACCCGCCGTCGCGATGCTGACGCGCTCGCTGCGCGCCGATATCGGCGTGATGATCTCGGCCTCGCACAATCCCTTCGATGACAACGGCATCAAGCTCTTCGGCCCTGACGGCTACAAGCTGTCGGACGAATGGGAGCTGAAGATCGAGCAACTTCTCGATGAGGATCTGTCGGCCCGGCTCGCCAGCGGCGAGACGATCGGACGAGCCAAGCGCATCGACGGCGTCAACGAGCGCTATGTCGAGTTCGCCAAGCGCACGCTGCCGAAGGAGCTGTCGCTTGAGGGCGTCCGGGTGGCGATCGATTGCGCCAATGGCGCGGCCTACAAGGCGGCGCCGGCTGTCCTGTGGGAACTCGGTGCGGAGATCGTCAAGCTCGGTGTCGAGCCGGACGGCACCAACATCAATCGCGGCTGCGGCTCGACGCAGCCCGCAGCGCTGGTCGCGAAGGTGAGGGAGGTGCGCGCCGACATCGGCATCGCACTCGATGGTGACGCCGACCGGGTGCTGATCGTCGACGAGCACGGCGATATCGTCGATGGCGACCAGATCATGGCCGTGATCGCCGATGCCTGGGCCGATGACGGCCGCCTCGCCGCCGGCGGCGTCGTCGCGACCATCATGTCGAACCTCGGGCTGGAGCGTTATCTCGGCGCCCGCAACATCCAGCTGGCGCGCACCAAGGTCGGCGACCGCTACGTCGTCGAGCACATGCGCGAGCACGGCTACAATGTCGGCGGCGAGCAGTCCGGTCACATCGTTCTGTCGGACTTCGGCACCACCGGCGATGGGCTCGTATCAGCCCTCCAGGTGCTGTCGGTCGTCAAGAAGCAGGGCGGCACGGTTTCGGAGGTCTGCCGCCGCTTCGAACCGGTGCCGCAGGTTCTGAAGAACATCCGCTTCTCCGGCGGTGCGCCGCTCGAGAAGGAAAAGGTGCAGGATGCGATCAGCCACGGCCGACAGCGCCTCGGCAACAGCGGCCGCCTCGTGATCCGGCCCTCGGGGACGGAGCCGCTGATCCGCGTCATGGCCGAGGGAGACGACGCCGACCTGGTCACGACGGTTGTCGACGACATCATCGGAGCGCTGCGTCAGGTCGCGGCTTAGAACCTCATGGTCAATGGATATGGCAAATAAGTCGTTAGCGTAAACCATGCGTTAATCATTAATGTTCAGTATCTCCATCGTGGCGGGTCTAAAGCCGCGACTGCTTCCAACCCTGCTCTGGAGATATGGAAATGAACCGGCTTTTGATCCTGGCCGTACTTGGCACCACCGTTCTGACGCCGGCGGCCGGCTGGGCCGCTGACATCATCGAAGAGCCCATCGACATCGTCGAGCCGCTTCCGGAGAAGCCGGACTATTCCGGCTGGTACATCCGCGGCGACGTCGGCTACGTCTTCAAGTCCAAGACCTCGGGCGACTACAATTTCTGGAATCCGGGTCCGCTCGGCGGCAATCCGACTTACACGCAGGGCATCGACAACCGCGAGTTCTACGACTCCTTCGAACTGAAGAACACGGCGAGCTTCGGCGTGGGCGCCGGCTACCGCTTCAACGACTTCGTGCGCGCCGACCTGACGGTCGACTACTTCCGCACCGACGTGAAGGGCTCCAGCCAGTGCGGCTACCTGGTCGAAACCGGCTATCTGCTGGATCCGGTGGACAACGACTGCCGCTATGACGACAGCTCCAAGGCCACGGTCTGGACGACGATGGCAAACGCCTATGTCGACATCGGCCACTACGGCATCATCACGCCCTATGTCGGCGCCGGCGCCGGCTTTGCCTATGTGAAGTACGACGACCTGCACAACGTCATCTCGTGCAACGGCGAGCCCTGCGGCAACCAGACCGACATCTATATCGGCGAGCACGGCGGCGAGACGTCCTGGCGCTTCGCATCCTCGCTGATGGCGGGTGCGACCTTCGACCTGACGGACCAGCTGAAGCTCGATGCCGGCTACAAGTATACCCGCATCAACGAGGGCGATGCCTTCGGCTATGACGGACCGGACCGCGAGACCGGCGCCAGCGGCGTCCAGACGCGCGACCACGGCTTCGACATCCATGCGATCCGCGCCGGCCTGCGTTACGAGTTCTTCTGATAAAGCCTGCGGCGGGCCGTTCTCGCCGCACTGCCTTCTGCATTCAAAAGCCGTCGTGCCCTGCACGGCGGCTTTTCTGCGTCAGGGCATCCTCGGACCCGGCAGGCTGCAGCTTGCATGGAGCTGACCGCTGGAGCCGCGAGCTGAGGACGAGGTCGTGGTTAACGCTCGCTTAAGCCTTATCGTTAACAATGGCTGAAATCCGCCGCTGTTCATGCAAGCCGGCGCAACAGGATTTGAGGCCATGAAAGCGATTGCAGCGTCCCTCCTGATCTTGACGGCCTTCGGTACAGTTGCCGCACGAGCCGCCGACATCCTCGACGCACCGATGATCTATCAGGATGCGCCGGAGCTGCAGCCCGTCGAGATCGGCAATGGCTGGTACATCCGCGGCGACGTCTCCTACGACATGAAGTCCGATCTCGACACCAGCTACAGCGTCTTCGCTGACGACGGAACGACAGGTCCCATCGTGATCGGTGAAGGCGAGGATGGACTCGACCTAAAGGACGGCTTCGCATTCGGGGTCGGCTTCGGTTACCGTTTCACCGACTTCCTCCGCGGCGATCTCACGGCGAGCCGCTGGGAGAAGGACGTCGATGGCCTTGAGGGTGACGCGATCGGCCTGTCCTCCGAAGTGGAGGCCTGGGAACTCATGACGAACGTCTATGCCGACCTCGGCACCTTCGCGGGCTTCACGCCATATGTCGGCGCCGGCGCCGGCGCCGTGCACACCAAGTTCTCGGCCGAATGCGCATCCGGCACGATCGACTGCAACCTCCTGGACAATCAGGAGACGTCCTCCAACAGCGACTGGCGCTTTGCCTATGCCCTGATGGCGGGTGTCTCTTATGACCTGACCGCCGATCTCAAGCTCGACGCCGGCTATCGCTTCGTCAGCACTGAAGGTGGCAAGACGTTTTCCTATCAGGCGGATGTCGGCCCGGGTTCAGTCGGCGCCACGGTCGAGGACGATGGGTTCGACCGGCACACGGTTCAGGTCGGGCTGCGCTACTCCCTCTGGTAGGATCAGACGATCTCCTTTGGGGGCGGACAGATGAAGGCGGGGCAGGGCTCCGCCTTTTTTGTCAGGAAGGAGCGGGAGCCCAGCAAAGCCGCCGCCATGCGCAAGCTGGAGGACTGACATGGCGCGTGCGAGAACCATGATCCAGATCAAAGGCGGCCGGCAAGACATCTCTTAAGAGCAGGAGGCTGCATTTAGCGACCGGAGCTCGAATGAAGACGAACACCGCCATTTCCCATGTCCTTTACGGCCTGGTCAACGCCGTGCTCTTCGGCATCGGAGCGATCGCGATCCTCAGCTTCCCGAGCCTGCAGGAATCCTGGAAGATCGCGCTCCCTATCGTCGTGGTCCTCTCCTTCGTTCTGGCCTGGCCGATCGCGAAGTTCATCGCGCCTCGTCTGCGCTCGCGGCGCTGGCGCCGCGAGCACGACGCGGACTGACCCCGCCCGAGAGCCATCCGGCTGCAGCACCCTGGGCATCTGTGTCGGCATCAAGGATGCAAGCCTTCAGCATGCTGTGGGTCGAGATCTTCCCTTAGGTGACAAATGGTCATCTCCCCGATATGGCGGTTGAGCACTGCAGGCAAGGTCGCCTTCAGCGTGTGCGACTTCAGGGGGAGATGAAATGGATCACGATACGATGCGCCGGACGGTTGCCGAGTTCTTCGGAACCTTCTGGCTGACCTTTGGCGGCTGCGGTGCGGCCGTCCTGTCTGCGGCGTTCCCGGAGCTCGGGATCGGCTTCCTCGGCGTCTCGCTCGCCTTCGGCCTGACGGTACTGACGATGGCCTATGCCGTCGGCCATATCTCCGGCGGCCACTTCAATCCGGCCGTCACGCTGGGGCTCTGGTCGGCCGGCCGCTGCGCCGACAAGCATGTCCTTCCTTACATCGTTGCGCAGGTCGTCGGCGCCATCGTTGCCGCCGCTGCGCTCTACGCCATCGCGTCAGGTAAGGCGGATTGGGTCGCCGGCGGTTTTGCCTCGAACGGCTATGGCGAACTCAGCCCGAACAAGTTCGGCCTTGCGGCCTGCCTCGTCACCGAGTTCCTGACGACCTTCTTCTTCCTCTTCATCATCATCGGCACGACCTCCAAGGGCGCTGCCACCGGTTTTGCCGGCATCCCGATCGGCTTCGCCCTCGTCCTTATCCATCTGATCTCGATCCCGGTGACCAACACCTCGGTCAATCCAGCACGCAGCACCGGACCGGCGCTGTTCGCCGGTGGCGAGTATATCGGCCAGCTCTGGCTGTTCTGGCTGGCGCCGATCGCCGGTGCGATGGTCGCAGGCTTCTTTGCCCGCTGGCTCTACGAGCCCGTTGGCATCATCGACACGATCGTGGTGGAAGAGCGCGGCAGCCGCGCCTGAACGCCAATCACTCCCGGTGTCGCGACGCAGATTGCGGCACCACTGGCGAAGGCGAGGGGAGGTGGCCGCCGGCCGCCTCACGTCATCTGCATGTAGATCACGACGCCGACCATCAGGATGACGGCGACGAAGAACACGAAGCAGACGCCGGTCGAAGTGCGCTTGCGCTCCTTCGTGTAGAGATCGTTATCCGGCATCCGTCGTTCTCCGCTCGACCACTGGCCTCCAGCGAAGTCGGATGAGACGCCTTTTTGATGTCTGGATGCCTATGCCGGCTCGGTCTTCCCCGCGCCTGCGGACGGAACCGAAGTGGACGCCGAAGCTTCCTCGGTGACAGGCATGGAGGAAGACACGATGTCCGATATCGGCAAGACGACCAAGGACGGCACCGAGTACCGCAAGGACGGGTCGAAGGTCGCCACCGAGCACGACCCGTCCGGCGAGACCGAGACCGAAAAGACGCAGCGCGAGCAGAGCAAGCTTCCGGACGGTGGACTGTCGCCCGACTATCGCGAAGGCGAGGATGAAAGCGGCGGCATCGCAGCGCCATCACCCCGCACAGGAGCTTAGCATCCGGTTCAAGCGCGCTTAACTGCGATCGCAGTTGGATCTTAGATCTCGGCACGCCGGTGGTGGCGAGGCGGTCAGTCCGTTTCGACCGCTCCGGCTGCCACGTGCAGCGCGATCTCGATGATCGAAGGCTTGATGAACATCGCAGCGCTTGCGCCTATGCGCGCATTCCCGTATATGCCGCAGCGGGACACCTCTCCCCAACGAGAGGCTTACTATCTGTAAGGATAGCCAGCGATGATAATTCTCGCCAAGCCGGACGTGCGTCCGGCAAACCCCCAATTCTCGTCCGGCCCTTGTGCGAAGCGACCCGGCTGGTCGCTCGAGGCGCTGAAGGATGCGGCGCTCGGACGCTCGCACCGCGCCAAGCTCGGCAAGAGCAAGCTCGCCAAGGCGATCGACGACACCCGCGACATCCTCGGCGTTCCCGCCGACTACCGCATCGGCATCGTTCCCGCCTCCGACACGGGCGCGGTCGAGATGGCCATGTGGTCGCTGCTCGGGGAGCGCGGCGTCGACTGCCTCGCTTGGGAGTCCTTCGGCTCCGGCTGGGTGACGGACGCCGTCAAGCAGCTGAAGCTTCCCGACGTGCGCGCCCTTGAGGCACCTTATGGCGAGATCGTCGACTTTTCGGATGTCGATTTCGACCGCGACGTCGTCTTCACCTGGAACGGCACGACCTCCGGCGTGCGTGTGCCGAATGGCGATGCGATCCCGGCCGACCGCAAGGGTCTGACGATCTGCGACGCGACCTCGGCCGCCTTCGCGCAGGATCTGCCCTACGACAAGCTCGATGTCGTGACCTTCTCCTGGCAGAAGGTGCTTGGCGGTGAAGCCGCGCACGGCATGCTGATCCTCAGCCCTCGCGCCGTCGAACGGCTCCTGACCTACAAGCCCGCCTGGCCGCTGCCGAAGATCTTCCGCCTGACGAGCGGCGGCAAGCTGATCGAAGGCATCTTCAAGGGCGAGACGATCAACACGCCCTCGATGCTCTGCGTCGAGGATTATCTCGATGCGCTGAACTGGGCGAAAGAGATCGGTGGCCTCGTCGCGCTGAAGGCCCGTGCCGACCGCAACCTCGCCGTCATCGAGCGCTTCGTCGCCGAAAACAGCTGGATCGACTTCCTGGCCACGCGAGCCGAGACCCGCTCCAACACCTCCGTCTGCCTTGCCTTCACCGATCCCGCCATTGTCGCCCTCTCGGCCGATGCGCAGGCGGCGTTCGCCAAGGATGTAGCGGGTCTGCTTGAGAAGGAGGGCGTCGCCCTCGACTCGGGCGCCTATCGCGATGCCCCTCCGGGCCTGCGCATCTGGTGCGGCGCGACGGTGGAGACGAGCGATGTCGAGGCGCTGATGCCCTGGCTCGCCTACGCCTACGAGGCCGCCAAGACGACCCTGGCCAAGGCGGCCTGACGAGCGGGTCACCAGTGGCGGGGCGGGGGACGTGATGGGCCTGTCAGACAGGGTCCGCAGCTTCCTCGCCGACACGATCGCTCTCATCCTGTTCTTCACGGTGACCAGCGGCCTGAACGAGCGTTTCGTCGCAGGCATGGCCTGGAACGAGGTCCTGGTGTCGCGTTCCCTCGGCGCGCTGCTGATGGTCCTGACAGCCAGACCTTACGGCCTCTGGCGGAGCTGGTTCCTGGAGCGGCTGCATCCCTCGACTGGGTGGGGGACTCTCCTCTCGGACGGGCTGGCGCTGCTGCTGTTCCAGGTGCCGATCTACCTCGCGATCATCCTGGCCGGCGGCGCGGATCTGTCCGCCGCGCTGCGAGGTGCCGCAAGCTTCGCGGTTCTGATGCTGGTTCTCGGCCGTCCTTACGGCCTCTGGCTCCAATTCGTCCGTCGGCGCTTCGGCCTCGAAGGGCAGGGACAGAAGCCCATGTCGCTCGGCGGCTGATCGCCGGGGACCTCCATCCTTTCGTTCTCATCCCGGAGCCGAGCGCTCCGCCCGTTACAAGGAGGCCGTCATGGCACCCCGCGTTCTCGTATCCGACAAGCTGTCTCCGACCGCCGTGCAGATCTTCAAGGATCGCGGCGTCGAGGTCGACTACCTTCCCGATCTCGGCAAGGACAAGGACAAGCTCCTCGAGATCATCGGCCAGTATGACGGCCTCGCCATCCGCTCGGCGACCAAGGTTACGGAGAAGCTGATCGAGGCTGCGCCGCGGCTGAAGGTGATCGGCCGCGCCGGCATCGGCGTCGACAATGTCGACATCCCCGCCGCCTCGCGGCGCGGCGTGATCGTCATGAACACGCCCTTCGGCAATTCGATCACCACGGCCGAGCATGCGGTTGCGATGATGTTCGCCCTGGCGCGCCAGCTGCCGGCGGCCGACGAGTCCACGCGCGCCGGCAAATGGGAGAAGAACCGCTTCATGGGCGTCGAGATCACCGGCAAGGTGCTCGGCGTCATCGGCTGCGGCAATATCGGCTCGATCGTCGCCTCGCGCGGCGTCGGCCTGAAGATGAAGGTCATCGCCTTCGATCCGTTCCTGTCGGCGGAGCGCGCCGCGCAGCTGGGCGTCGAGAAGGTCGAGCTCGACGAACTCTTCAAGCGCTCTGACTTCATTACGCTGCACACGCCGCTGACCGACAAGACGCGCAACATCATCGATGCAGCGGCAATCGCCACGATGAAAGACGGCGTGCGCATCATCAACTGCGCGCGCGGCGGCCTGATCGTCGAGAAGGACCTTGTCGAGGCCCTGAAGTCGGGCAAGGTCGCCGGTGCCGGCATCGACGTCTTCGAGACCGAGCCGGCGACCGAGTCGCCGCTCTTCCATCTGGAGAACGTCGTCTGCACACCGCATCTCGGCGCCTCGACCACTGAGGCGCAGGAGAACGTGGCGCTGCAGGTCGCCGAGCAGATGGCGGACTACCTCGTCAACGGCGCCGTCTCGAACGCCATCAACATGCCCTCGATCACGGCCGAAGAAGCGCCGATCCTGACGCCTTACATCAAGCTCGCCGAGATCCTCGGCAGCTTCGCGGGCCAGGCGACGGAGGAGGCGATCTCCGAGGTCGAAATCCTCTTCGACGGCGCACCGGCGGGCATGAACACGCGGGCGCTGACCAGCGCGGCGCTGGCGGGCTTGCTGACGCCGCTGGTCTCCTCGGTCAACATGGTCTCGGCGCCGGTCATGGCCAAAGAGCGCGGCATGGTCGTTTCCGAGGTTCGGCGCGACAAGACCGGCGTCTTCGACGGCTATATTCGCCTGACGGTAAAGACCGCCAAGCAGACGCGTTCGGTCGCCGGTACCTGCTTTTCCGACGGCAAGCCGCGCTTCATCCAGATCAAGGGCATCAACATGGAGGCCGAGGTCGGCCGCCACATGCTCTACACCGCCAACAAGGACGTTCCGGGCGTCATCGGCCAGCTCGGCACCGCCTTCGGCAAGGCTGGCATCAACATCGCCAACTTCCATCTTGGCCGTGACGTCGAAGGCGGCAACGCCATCGCGTTGCTCTACCTCGACCAGCCGCTGTCCGAGGCGTTCCTGGACGAGATCCGCGGTCTCAATGCCATCGGCCAGGCCAAGCAGATGACGTTCGACGTCTGAGCTGATCGGCGAACCCTCGAGCCGGCGTCACCCGGCTCGCTTCTCCTGCGACGGCGCCTCGTTCACGCGAGGCGCCGTTTCTATTTTCACCTGCCGGCGCTCCGCCAACCAGATACCGACGAGGACGAGGCCGAGCGCCAGCACGTGGTAGAGGTAGAGCACCTCGCCGGCCGAAACCGCGAGGACGGCGCCGAACACCGGGATAAGATTGACGAAGATGTTGGCGCGGTTGGCGCCGATCGCCTCCACGCCGTAGATGTAGAAGCTCTGTGCGATGATGGAGGCGAAGACGGCGGTATAGACGACAACGGCAATGCCGAACCCGTCTGGCCAGCGCGACAGGCCCATCGCATGTTCCGCGAGTGCCATCGGAATGGCAGCGGCGAAGGCGCCGTAGCTGAGAGCGGCCGCCGCCGACAGCCAGTGGATCTTCGGCTTGTAGCGCAGACCGAGCGTATAGGCGGCATAAAGCACGACTGCGATCATCATGATCGCATCGCCGCGATTGAGGTCGAGCGCCACGAGCGAGGCAAGGTTGCCGTGCGAGGCGGTGATAGCGACGCCCAGCGCGGTGATGAGGAAGCCGGCGATCTGGAAGCCGCTCGCCCGCGCGCCGAAGAGCAGGAAGCTGCCGAGGAAGACGAAGAGCGGCATGCTGGCCTGTTCCAGCATCGAGTTGATCGCCGAGGTGTAGTGCAGGGCGACGTACATCACCCCGTTAAAGCCGCTGAAGCCGATCGCACCGAGAAGAAGCAGGACGGGAAGGCGGGGCCGGATCGCCGGCCAGTCGCGCTTGAGGTGCGGCCAGGCGAAGGGCGTCAGAAGCGCTGCGGCAAGCCCCCAGCGCAAGAGCGTCAGGATCATCGGCGAGATGTGCGGCACCGACAGCTTGCCCGCCACGGAGTTGCCGCCCCAGAACAGCGCGGTCAGGGCGAGGGCGACATAAGGGTGGGAAAAGGTGCGGCGCATCGGCTCTCCTGAGCGGGGCGAGAGCATGATGCTCATGGGAGATATGAGCCGCTGCTAGCAGAGCTTGGTCCGGCACGGGAAGGGCGAAGTGCCGCAGATGTCGATCACGATCGCTGGGCACCAACATTGCCGGGCTTGCATTCGATGCGGCTGTTGCCGAAAAGGCTGCGTTCCGCGACAAGCGCGCAGGAACGATCGCGGCCGGCGAATCGCGCGCAACAGCGCCGTCTTCTATAATCCGGTCGACTTGCGTCGAGATCAGGGCGGACGCCCGCAAGGAGACTGCATGGGCAACGTCGTCGTCATTGGCTCGCAGTGGGGAGACGAGGGTAAAGGCAAGATCGTCGACTGGCTGTCGGAACGCGCCGATGTCGTCGTGCGCTTTCAGGGCGGCCACAATGCCGGCCATACGCTGGTCGTCGACGGTGTCTCCTACAAGCTCTCGCTGATGCCCTCCGGCGTCGTGCGCCAGGGCAAGCTCTCTGTGATCGGCAACGGTGTCGTCTTCGATCCGCATGCCTTCGTCGCCGAGAAGGGCCGCCTTGCTGCGCAAGGTGTCGAGATCAGCCCGCAGTCGCTGCGAATCGCCGACAATGCCGCGCTGATCCTGTCGGTCCACCGCGAACTCGACGCGATCCGCGAGACGTCGAGCACCGGCACGAAGATCGGCACGACCGGCCGCGGCATCGGCCCGGCCTATGAGGACAAGGTCGGCCGCCGCGCCATCCGGGTCATGGACCTTGCCAATGTCGACGTGCTGCCGGAGCGCATCGAGCGCCTGCTGGCGCATCACAACCCGCTTCGCCGCGGCCTTGGCCAGGCGGAGATCGATCCTGCGGCCATTCTGGAGGAGCTGACTTCGGTCGCCGCCGAGATCACGCCATATATCGACCGTGTCTGGCGTCTGCTCGACGAGCGCCGCAAGGCCGGCGAGCGCATCCTCTTCGAGGGCGCGCAGGGCACGCTTCTCGATATCGACCATGGCACCTATCCCTTCGTCACCTCGTCCAACACGGTGGCGGGACAGGCGGCGGCCGGGTCCGGACTCGGTCCGTCCTCCATCGGCTTCGTGCTCGGCATTACCAAGGCCTACACGACCCGCGTCGGGGAGGGGCCGTTCCCGACCGAGCAGGACAACGAGGTTGGGCAGTTCCTCGGCGAAGCCGGCCACGAGTTCGGCACCGTCACGGGCCGCAAGCGCCGCTGCGGCTGGTTCGACGCCGTGCTGGTGCGCCAGGCGGTTGCGGTGAACGGCATCCACGGGCTTGCACTGACCAAGCTCGACGTTCTCGACGGTCTCGACGAGATCAAGGTCGGCGTCGGCTATCGGCTCGACGGCAAGGTCATCGACTATCTGCCGGCGAGCCTTGCCGATCAACGCCGCGCCGAGCCGGTTTACGAGACCTTTGAAGGCTGGCGCGAAACGACGCGCGGTGCCCGCCGTTGGAGCGACCTGCCGGCGCAGGCGATCAAATATGTCAGACACATAGAGGAGCTGGTCGGCGCCCCCGTCACGCTTCTGTCAACCTCGCCGGAGCGCGAAGACACGATACTTGTTCGCGATCCGTTTCAAGATTAGGTTCGTGCGCCAGCACTGAACGGCGCACTTCAATACAGGTGAATGGCTGCGATCCATGGCGGATTTGAGCGCCGTACTGCGTAAGACAATCGACGGGCTGCCGCGCGCGACACCACAGTTGCGCGCCAAGGTCTATGAGAAGGCGCGCGCCGCGATAACCCGCCAGATCGAGGCTGCCAATCCGCCGCTCTCGGATGCGGTTGTGGCGGCGCGCCGATCGGCGCTGGAGGATGCGATCGAGCGCACGGAGGATCACTACCTCTCGCTCGAAGAGGCCGCGCGTCAGGCCTCCATGCTGGAGGACGAGCCGGCAGCGCCTCCTCCGCCTCCGGCCCCTCCCGCGCCGGCACCGCGGCAGGCGGCAGAGCCGCCGAAGGTCTCTGCTCCATCCTGGCCCCCTGCGACACGGCCCGTCGAGACCCCGCGGGACCGACAGGCCGAGCCGCCCGTGCAGCCGGAGCCGATCGTTCCGCAGCGGCCTGCAGCGCCATCCGCGCCGCAGATGCGCACGCGCCCGCCCGAGCCCCAGCCTGCCGTGGACGAGCCACCCGCCCGTCCGTTCGAGCCGTCCGAAACACCGGAGTTCCCGGCACGCGCGGCTGAACCCGACGATGCGGCACGCCCGCAGATCGAGGCTCCGTTCGTGGTGCCGCGCGAGCATGACCATGCCGCGATTGAGGATCACGAGCGCGACGGGGGCCAAGATCAGGCGCCGGACGAAGGCTACTATGCCCCGGCCGGTGAGCGGCGGGACGAAGCCTCCAATCTCGGGCTGGACGGCATTCCGGAGGCCGATCTCGAAGGGCCGCGCTATGCGCCGCCGCGTCGTGCTGCCAAGAAGCGGCGCCTGGCGCCGATCCTCACGGGCATTGGGGCTGCGCTCCTGCTCGGTGGTGCGGCTGCGCTCGGCTGGACCTATCGCGACGTAATCCAGTCAACGCTGGTCGATCCAAGCAGCATCAATTCGCGCCAGACCGCGACCAACCAGCAGCCGGCAACGACGCCGACTTCGCAGGGCACCGGTGCAACGCAGGGAACGCCTGCGGCACAGCCGGATGACGAAGACGGCGAAAGCGAGGTTGCCGCTCTGCCGTCGCAGCCGTCGACCGGCACCGGCAATACGCCGGGCGCTGCCGCGCCCGACGGTGGCACGTCCACGCCGGGCGGGCAGACGCCGTCGACACGCCGCTTCACGCAGCGGCTGCTGCCGGACGGCACCGAGGTCGACGAGGGTCCGGGCGCGGGCAACGCCAATGCCTTCGAGGAAGGTACCAACATCGCCGCCGCCTCGCCGCCGGCCGAGCCACAGCCGGGCGCGAGCCCGGAAACCACGGTCGAGAGCCAGATCGGCCAGAACCCGACGACGGTCGGCGGCGAGACGCCGCCTGCTGACGCCGGGACACCGCCGCAGACGCCGACCGAGACGGCAACACCGCCTGCGTCCGGAACGGCACCGGCAACGTCGGCGACCGAGAATGCCGGCAATCTCGCCGTTGGCCAGAAGGCCGTCTTCTACGAGGAGCGATCCGACACCGAACCCGGTACGCAGCAGAGCGGCAACGTCGTGTGGAGCGTCGTCAACGAGCCGCCCGCCGACGGACAGCCGGCGGAGCCGGCAATCCGTGCCGTCGCGGACGTCCCGGAGGACAATCTGAAGATGACGATGACCATCCGGCGCAACGCGGATCCGACGCTGCCGGCGAGCCACGTCATCGAGCTGCAGTTCGAAGTGCCGCCCGGCTTCAGCGGCGGGCAGGTTGCGAATGTTCAGCGTCTGGCGCTGAAACCGACGGAGCAGGCAAGGGGTGAGCCGCTGATCGGCGTGGCCGGCAAGATCTCGGACGGCTTCTTCATCATCGCGCTCAACAATCTGGAGCAGGCGACGCAGAGCAATCTGGCGCTCCTGAGCAACGAGAAGTGGATCGATATCCCGGTCGCCTACGCGACGGGCCGCAGGGCCTTGATGTCCATCGAAAAGGGCATTCCGGGCGAGCGCGCCTTCAAGCAGGCCATGGACGCCTGGGCCGCGAAGACCTGATCATGGCACGCAGAGACCGGGCCGAGGACGATCCGGTAGCCGTGATGAACTGAAACGAAGAAGGCCCGGCTTGGTGAAGCCGGGCCTTCTTTGATTTCAGCGGTAGAGTTGCGCCGGATCTCAGGCCGGAAGGGCGTCGACCTTGCGCAGCTGCTGGCGGGCCGCCTCGGCCGTATCACGCACGGCCTTCTGCACCTTCTCGAAGGCGCGCACCTCGATCTGGCGCACGCGCTCGCGGCTGATGTCGAATTCGCCGGACAGAGCCTCGAGAGTGAGCGGATCCTCGGCGAGGCGACGCGCCTCGAAGATGCGGCGCTCGCGATCGTTGAGGACGCCCATGGCGTCGTTCAGCATGCCGCGGCGCTGCTCCAGCTCATCCTGCTCGACAAGCGTTTCTTCCTGGCTGCTGGACTGATCGACCAGCCAGTCCTGCCATTCGCCCGATTCGCCCTCGGTTGCGCGAATCGGCGCATTCAGCGAAGCGTCGCCGGAAAGGCGGCGGTTCATCGAGACGACATCTTCCTCGGTCACGCCGAGTTGGGTCGCGATATGCGTCACCTGATCCGGACGAAGATCGCCTTCGTCGAGAGCCTGGATGCGGCTCTTCATCTTGCGCAGATTGAAGAACAGCCGCTTCTGGTTCGCGGTCGTACCCATCTTCACGAGGCTCCAAGAGCGCAGGATGTACTCCTGGATCGAAGCCTTGATCCACCACATGGCATAGGTTGCCAGGCGGAAGCCCCGCTCGGCGTCGAAGCGCTTGACGGCCTGCATCAGGCCGACATTGCCTTCCGACACGACCTCGCCGATCGGCAGGCCGTAACCGCGGTAGCCCATCGCGATCTTGGCGACGAGGCGCAGATGGCTGGTGACGAGCTTATGCGCAGCGTCGCGGTCGTCATGTTCCGCGTAGCGCTTTGCCAGCATGTATTCTTCCTGCGGTTCCAGCATCGGGAACCGCCTGATTTCTTCGAGGTAGCGGTTGAGACCGCCTTCTCCGGATGTGATGCTCGGCAGATTGGCCTGAGCCATGATAAACCCTCCATGCCGGGGTCGCGCGAAGCGCCGACCCACTCACCCGCCGCTTGCAGCCGGCGGAGAGGTCTTCCTCATATGGGAATTGCATAGCCCTGTTTCACGACCAAAACGGGGCAAAGGGGCGAACAGTTCGTTCGCTATCCGTTCACGATCATCCGATCGCAGGCTCCGGCAGATCGAGATCCAGAGCATTGGCCAAACGCGCGAAATCCTCTGGTGGTTCCGTCTCGAAGGCCATGGTTTCGCCGCTGACCGGGTGCTCGAAGACGAGCCGGAAGGCATGGAGAGCTTGCCGCCGAAAGCCTTCGACGACGCTCCGCCGGTCGTCGGTCAGGGTCCGCGCCTTGGTGCAGAAGCCGCCGCCATAGACATCGTCGCCGAGAAGCGGATGGCCGAGATGGGCAAGATGCACCCTGATCTGGTGGGTGCGGCCGGTCTCCAGCTCGCATTCCACGAGCGCCGTGCTGCCATCGCTCGCCTGTGACTGCACCGCGTAATGCGTCACGGCATGCCGCGCATCCGTGCGCGTCGCCGGGGCGACGGCGCGCTTCAGCCGGTCGGCGGTGGAGCGGGCGAGATAAGTGTCGATGATGCCGGTGCGGCGGGCCGGCACGCCCCAGACGATGGCGAGATAGGCCCGTTCCATCCGCCCGTCGCGGCCATGCGCGGCGAACTGCTCGGAGAGGGCGCGATGCGCCGTGTCTGTCTTGGCGACGACCATCACGCCGCTCGTATCCTTGTCGAGCCGGTGGACGATGCCCGGCCGCCGTACACCGCCGATGCCGGACAGGCTGTCGCCGCAGTGGTGGAGCAGCGCGTTGACGAGCGTGCCGGTGCCGTTGCCGGCGCCGGGATGGACGACCAGCCCCGCCGGCTTATCCAGAACGATCAGCGCATCGTCCTCGTAGAGGATGTCGAGCGGGATCGCCTCCGGCTGCGGCTGGGCATCCTCAGGCTCAGGGATCACCATCTCGATGGTGTCGCCCGCCGCCAGCTTGGTGCGGCTTATGAGGACCGGGCGGCCGTTGACGGTGACTTCGCCGCTCTCGATCAGGGCCTGGACGCGGCTGCGCGACATCGCCTCGCCCAGTGCTTCGCTGAGGAACTGATCGAGACGGCGCTTGGCATCGGCGTCCTCGACCACGAAACGCCTTGCGTCGTCCTCGTCTTCGCCTGCGAGACGACCGCGGCTCCCCGTTTGGGCGAGGAGCCTTGCGTCGTCGTCGTCTTCGCCTGCGAGACGACCGCGGCTCCCCGTTTGGGCGAGGAGCCTTGCGTCGTCGTCGTCTTCGCTTGTAGGACCGGCTCCGATGACCCTGGCTCCGCTGGACTTGTGATGAACGAGCGCGACGATCGCGATGAGGAACGCCCGCTGGACCCAGCGACCGAGCGCCTGCGCCGCAAGATGGTGCGTCTTCTGGCGGTCTCGATCGGGGTGATGCTGGCCGGCGTTATGGCGGTCCTCGCTGCCGTTGTCTACAAGGCGACCGAGCGCTCGGACGATACGGTGCTGCCGCTCGTTGCAGGCGCGACCGCAACGATCCAGCTGCCAGCGGGCACGCGCGTGCTCGACAGCGATCTCGACGGCTCGCGAATCCTCCTGCGCGTCGCTGCCGGCAGTGGAGCGGAGCGCCTGATCGTTGCCGATGTGACGAGCGGATCGATCTTGTCCGAGGTCACGCTGCAGACGCAGTAGAGGCCATGTTCCGACGGATCGCACCGTCGTCCACAGGCGATCGGGGCAAGCGACAAAACGCCTTGCCTTCGCCGGCGCCTCCGATTATATCCACGCCACGAACTGAACGCGCCCATCGTCTAGCGGTTAGGACGGCGCCCTCTCACGGCGCAAACAGGGGTTCGATTCCCCTTGGGCGTACCAGTTCTTTCAGCCTTATCGGCAGTTTTTCTCAAAATCTTTGTATGTTTGCCGCGCCGTTTGGAGCGTCCTTTGGCGAGTGCATCATGCGCGCCGACACCCGCCGCATGGCAGAGCCTGCAGGGCGAAGATCCAGCATGACCCCGACCACGATCGATGATCCTGCCGATCCGCGGATCGAAACCTTTCGGGACATCCGGGAGCGCGACATCGTCGGCCGCGGCGGCTTCATCGCCGAGGGCGCGGTGGTTCTCGACCAGCTCCTCGACTCGCAGCGCTTTCGCCCGACGGCCTTGATGGTGCTGGAGAACCGACTGGCGGGGCTGCTGCCGCGGCTGGCGCGTTTGCCGGATGATATTCCGGTCTATGTCGCCTCGCGTTCGGTGTTCGACGCCATTGCCGGCTTTCCCGTCCATCGCGGCATTCTCGCCCATGCGGAAGCGGTCATTCCGACCGGCGGAGCAGGCGATGAGGCGGTGAACCTGGCTCGACTTGCGGCCCAGAAGGCGACCGTGGTCGTTGCCGCCGGCATCGCCAACCACGACAACATGGGTGCGATCTTCCGCAACGCGGCGGCCTTCGGCGCAGGGGCGGTACTGGTCGACGACGCGAGCTGCGACCCGCTCTATCGCAAGGCGATCCGCGTCTCCGTGGGCTCGGTCCTGACGGTGCCGTTCGCGCGGGCGGGACGTGCCGAGGCGATTCACGCTGATCTGCAATCGGCAGGCTTTCGCTGCCTGGCACTGTCGCCGAAGGGGCAGGTGGCGCTGCACGAGCTTCAGTGCGAAGGACCGGCGGCCCTCTTTCTCGGGGCGGAGGGGCCGGGGCTCCCGCAGTCCATCATGGATGAGATGGAAACCCTGCGGATCGCGATGGCGCCCGGCCTCGACAGCCTGAACGTCGCGACCTCAGCCGCGCTCGTTCTGCATCACCTTTACTCGGCCGCGTCCTCGGGCCGCTGATCGCGCCGCCCGGAATCATTGTCGGCGGCACTATCGCTCGCCATCAGCAGCCGCACGCGGTCGGCGAGGGTCGGCTGTGCAGCCGATTCCCCCTGACCTGCCGCCGGAGCATCGCCAAGCAGCTTGAGGATGGGCGAATCGGGCCCTTCCGCAATCGCTGACATGCGGATCACCCGCGCCGCAATGTCGCCGATGCGATCCCGAAGCTCGGCATCGTCGAGCGTTGCAAGATCGTCCGTCGCCGCCAGCGTCTCGGCGGCCGCGTGGCCGTTGACGCCGGCTGCCGGAGGCGCCGCCACTGCCGTTACGGCCGGCGCGACGGCCACGGCATCGAGCGGCTTTTCGGCAGCCACCGCTGCAGAGGTGCCACCGCCGAGACGGGTGAGCTCTTCCTCGCGATCGGCAAGATTGGCCGTCAGCCGCGTCACCTTCTCGTCGAGCGCTGCGGTGCGCGCCTTTTCGCGCTTCAAGGCGGCTTCGAGCGCGGTGATCTCGCTGCGCATGCGCTCGGCCTGCTCGTGCTGCTCGCGCTGGCGACGCTCGCCATGTCGCAGATCATCGGAGCTGCGATCGAGCTTCGCCTCCAGGGAGACGATCTGCACTTTGCGCTCCTCCGCAATGTCGGAGAGTTCGCGGAAGCGGAGCGCAAGCGCTTCGAGTTCTTCGCTTCTGAGGTCGAGGTCGTGCTGCGTGTCGTGCAGCGACGTCTCCAGCCGCGCGATCTCCGCCTCGCGGGCGGCGAGATCGGCCCGCAATTCGGCGATCTCGGCCGTCAGCCGCGCGGCCTTGTCCGTGGCGGCGCGCTCGCGCTGGCGAAGATCAGCATTGTGAACGGCGATGCGGCCTGCCTCGGCGCGCTCGGCCGCCGCCTTGTCGCGCATCTGCCGCGCCGCCAGGTCCTGGCGCCGCACCATCATGGCAGCCTCGGCCCGTGCCATGTCCTGGGCAGCGCGGATTTCGTTGGCAGTGGTCGGGATCGTCGCTTCGAAGTCGCGGCGTGCGAGCCGCTGTGCCTGACGCCAGACGAGAGGCATGACAAGAAGGGCGATGAAGATCGCCACGAGCATGCCGAGAAGGAAGATCAGACCGGTCGCGATCATGCTTGACCTATGGCAGACAAAGCGGGCGTCCGCCATTCACAACGCACAAGCGGCGAAAATATGCGGCAGCCCCGCGACATAGGCGACGGGGCTGCGAAATCATGGCTGTAGAAGCTAGTCTAGCGGACCTCTCGGCGGTCAGAACGGGTTCCAGGTCGGCATCGGGGTCAGCTTGAGATAGCCGAGATTGATGCCGAGCCGCGCGCCGACGCCCGTCTTCACCGGGACGAGCAGCACGTTGTCGCGCCGCAGCAGCGTCATGCCGACGCCGCCGACGAGATAGGCGCTGCCGCTGACGCCGCCGAAGCGGCCGTAGACACCTTCCACCGAAGGAAGATTGTAGACGAGCATCATCATGCGTGCGCCGTCACCGCCGACGTCGAAGCCGAGCGACGGGCCCTGCCAGAAGATGCGGTGCTCGCCGGCATTCTTGGTGAAGAGCGTTCCCTCGCCGAAACGCAGGCCGCCGAAGAAGGCGCCGGCGGCTTCCTCGCCGAGAATATAGCCGTTGGGCTGGCCATAGCTCTGGAACGCCCGCTCGAGCGCCTGGGCGAGGCTGCCCGATGTCGTTCCGAAGAAGCGATGGCCTTCCGAGACCACCTCTTCCGCCGAGTAGCTGCCATTCTGCTGCGCGGCCGCGGGCTCGGCGAGAAGAACGGCCGTGATCGCCATGGCGGCAAGGAAGAGGGAGCGGAGCGGGCGGATGAAATCTGTCATGATCGGAATCCTTCCGTCGATCTTGGACATCCAGCGAGCCACCTGTGCGGTGGCGACGGACGTCCTCCGACGGCATTCGATCAAAATATGCTTTTCATTTGCCTAACGACGGATACGAAGAATGCACCACGCTGACTAGCCCCGGTCAGACGGTCGTTTCGGTTGACGGATTCCGCCCTCCGACTCATTGTCGGCGCCAGGACGGCTGCCGATTCGAGACGCGGTCGACATTCCCCGCAAGGACGGTCAGACCCATGAATCTTCCCGAGATTTCGGCTCCGGACCTCGCCGCTCTGCTGGCGAGCCGCCTCTGCCATGACATTATCTCCCCCGTCGGGGCGGTGCAGAGCGGGCTTGAGCTTCTCGACGAGATGCCGGGCGACGAGGAGTCCATGGCGCTGGTGCGCAACTCGACCAAGAGCGCTGTGGCCAAGCTGCAATTCGCACGGCTCGCCTATGGCGCCTCGGGTTCGACGGCAGCGCAGATCGACCTCGGCGACGCGCGCACGGTAGCCGAGGGGCTGATGAGCTTCGAACGCGCCGAGCTCACCTGGAATGGCGCCCGCGCCTATGTACCCAAGAACATCGCCAAGCTGATCCTCAACCTCATCGTCATCGCTAACGCCTCCGTGCCGCGCGGCAAGACCGTGGCGGTGGATGTCGAAAGCCTGGAGCCGGCGGTGAGGGTGGTCATCACCGCAACCGGAACGCCGCTGCGGGTACCGGCCAAGTTCCGCGCGCTCTTGGCGGGCGAGGAACTGGCCGAGCCGATCGATGCCCACGGCGTGCAGCCCTATTATACGCTGCTCCTGGCAAAGGAGGCTGGCCTTTCGGTCGCGCTCGACATGGTGGACGACCGCGCCGTCTTCACGGTCGCCTCGATTTAACGGCTCGTCTTCATCGTTCCTTTGCCGTCTTCGGCAACGATGCATCAAGCGTGGGGCGCTAATCTTCCCCGACCGTCGCGATGCTCAAGAGCCGCGGCGGACGGGGGAACGACGATGCAGACCTGTCTCATCCTTGATGAATCGAGCGTCATCCGGAAGGTTGCTGGGCGGATCCTGTTCCAGCTCGGCTTCACCGTCTCCAACGCCGCCTCGTCCCAGGAAGCCATCGAGCTGATCGCCGCATCCGGCATGCCGGACGTCCTGATCGTCGCCGGCTGCATCGGCGATGGCTCCTGCGTCGACTTCATCCGCGAGGTGAGGGGGCTGGAGAATGGCTCCACGCCGGTGATCCTCGCCCTGCTCGTCGAGGCCAATCTCGGACAGATGACGCGGCTGAAGCGCGCCGGTGCGACCGGCTTCATCTACAAGCCCTTCGACCGGCAGGCACTGTCGGACTGGCTGCAACCCTATGTGAAGAACGCAGCCTGAGCGCCGGCTTTCAGCAAGCTCACTGAAACGAAAAGGCCCGCACGACCGATCGTGCGGGCCTTCCCTTTGAAGATCGAAATCTGTCGGGCGCGCGGCGCAGGCCTCAGGCCGCGCGCGCTTCCTCCGGCTCGCGCAGCACGTAGCCGCGGCCCCAGACCGTTTCGATGTAATTCTTGCCGTCGGTGGCGTTGGCCAGCTTCTTGCGGAGCTTGCAGATGAAGACGTCGATGATCTTCAGCTCCGGCTCGTCCATGCCACCATAGAGATGGTTGAGGAACATCTCCTTGGTCAGCGTCGTGCCTTTGCGGAGCGAGAGGAGCTCCAGCATGGCGTATTCCTTGCCGGTCAGATGCACGCGCTGGCCGTTCACCTCGACGGTCTTGGCGTCGAGATTGACGGTGAGGTCGCCGGTGTTGATGACCGACTGGGCGTGGCCCTTGGAACGGCGGACGATGGCGTGAATGCGGGCGACAAGCTCGTCCTTGTGGAAGGGCTTCGTCATGTAGTCGTCGGCGCCGAAGCCGAGGCCGCGAACCTTGTCCTCGATGCCGGCCATGCCGGACAGGATGAGGATCGGCGTCTTGACCTTGGACAGGCGCAGGGTGCGGAGCACCTCATAGCCTGACATGTCGGGAAGGTTGAGGTCGAGAAGAATGATGTCGTAGTCGTAGAGCTTGCCGAGATCGACGCCTTCCTCACCGAGATCGGTGGTGTAGACGTTGAAGCTCTCCGACTTCAGCATGAGTTCGATGCTCTGCGCGACGGCACTGTCATCCTCGATCAATAGAACGCGCATCACAAGTTCCTCTCGCCGATCTTGCCGCTGCCAGCGAGGGGCGCGGCTAGACTGAAGTTTGTCCTAAGTCCGGCCAAATCGTGGCACGGAGTGGTTAACAAAGTCTCTTCGGCCCTTCATAGACCATTGACCCAACTGAAGCTGGATCGATCCTCAGCTCGGTCTTCCGCGACCTCTTCGTGCTTGACGGCGGTTTCGCCGGCAATGCCGCGCATTCGGTGCGTTCGGTTTACCCTGCCTTAAATCCTCATCCCTATGATTAACGTTGCGCGTAAACAGAGGGTTAAGATCACTAGCCCGCCAGGCTTGCCCGAAGCCTTTACGCCGATCGGAAATGAAGTGCCGGCGACGGCACCTCGACGAAAGGGGACTGGGATGAAGCGGGACAATCTCGTGCGCCTGACGCGCTTCAAGGTGATGGAGAAGCGCCGCCAGCTCGAACAGCTCGAGCTCATGATGGGTGAATTCGAGCGGATGGCCGCGGATCTCGACGCGCAGATCGCCAGCGAGGAAAAGAAGGCAGGCATCACTGATGTCACGCATTTCGCCTACCCGACCTTCGCCAAGGCGGCGCGTGCACGTCGCGACAATCTGATGAATTCCGTCAAGGATCTTCGCGTGCAGATGAATGCGGCGCGGATCGCGGCGGAGGAGGCGGAAGCCGAACTCGTCAACGCCGAGAAGCTGGAGCAGCGCGACGGCGCCCGCGAGGAAATGGACGAGCGCCGCTCCGCCAGCGCGTGATCGACCGGCGGCGGCGCACTTCGCCGCCGCCTCACCGATAGGGTGGGCGGCCTCGCTCGCCCCCGCATAATTTGCATCCGCCTGGACTGCCGTTCACCGGCATTGCCGGATAAAGCCGTGCCGCCGATCGAGGCGGCGATCAGCCGCGGTCGTTCGACCCGCCGCAAGAAGGCAGATCCGTCGCGCCTGCGGCTCCAATTTGCGTCATTTACCGCAAGCCGCCGCGCTCGAGAGCGCCAAGCCTCAGCACGTTTCCTAGCCACTTCGTCACCTGCCTGCGGGATGCGGTCACCGCAAGATCATCGCGTCGCTCCTGCGCTTCGCCGGATGCGATCGGCGAGCTGTCCAGACCTGCCTGCTGGCGCGCTCTACAACGACGGCGACTGCATCGACCGGGTGATCAGACGACTCACAAATGCGGATGCCCGAAAACGAAAGAAGCCGGCTTGCGGCCGGCTTCGATCGACGTCGTGGTTGCTGATCTCAGTGGTGGAAGTCGTACTTCTTCCGGTACTCCTGGAGCTGCGTGGTGCGCAGCCCCGCGAGACCATGCTGGTCGATGGAAGCCTGCCACGACAGGAACTCCTCCACCGTCAGCGTGTAACGCGAACAGGCCTCGTCGAGGCTCAGCAGCCCGCCGCGAACGGCAGCAACAACCTCCGCCTTGCGGCGGATGACCCAACGACGCGTGTTCGACGGAGGAAGATCGGCAATCGTCAGCGGACTCCCGTCAGGTCCGATGACGTATTTCACTCTTGGTCTAACCTGATCGGTCATTGTACTCTCTACTACACTCAAAGACCTAATCGTCGACGACCTTAGCGCTGCGCTTTTAAAAATCCGTCAAGCGCCTTGTAACAATTCGTCAATAACGCGAACGATCAGGCGCCAAGCGCCTGTGCAAGCAGCCGGATTGGCTGAATTGGCGGCGAAGAAAACACCGCCGCGACGCACAGAATTTGGCAGGCGCGGCGGACGGGTCTAGAAGAACGGGCGGCCTGGCCGGCCGCAGAAGGATCGCCGTCATGCAGAACAGCCTCGACCTGCCGAAGCCGCCGGCAGAAACCCGAATCGTCGTGGCGATGTCGGGCGGGGTCGATTCGTCGGTCGTCGCGGCCCTCCTGAAGGAGGAGGGCTACGACGTCGTCGGCATCACGCTCCAGCTCTACGATGCCGGGGAGGGCGCCCGCCGCGTCGGCTCCTGCTGCGCTGGGCAGGACATTCACGACGCCCGCCGCGTCGCCGCCGCCCTTGGCATTCCCCATTACGTCCTCGACTATGAAGAGGTGTTCCGGCGCTCGGTGATCGAGCCCTTCGCCGACAGCTATCTCGCCGGCGAGACTCCCATCCCGTGCGTCGCCTGCAACCAGACGGTTAAGTTCCGTGATCTTCTGACGGTGGCCAAGGATCTCGGCGCCGACGCGCTGGCGACCGGCCACTATATCGACAGCCGCGCCGATGGCGCGCATCGCCGGTTGTTCCGGCCCGTCGATCTCGATCGCGACCAGAGCTATTTCCTGTATGCCACGACGCAGGAGCAGGTGGATTTCCTGCGTTTTCCGCTGGCTCGCATGACCAAGCCCGAGACGCGCGCTGTGGCGGAGCGCTTCGGTCTGACGGTCGCGGCCAAGCCCGACAGCCAGGACATCTGCTTCGTGTCGCGCGGGCGCTATAGCGACGTGATCGAGAAGCTGAGGCCGGGCGCTGGCCAGCCCGGCGAGATCGTTCATCTCGACGGACGGCGGCTCGGGCGCCACGACGGCATCCTGCACTATACGGTCGGCCAGCGACGGGGCATCGGCATTGCGCTCGGCGAGCCGCTTTATGTCGTGGCGCTGGATGCGCAGAACGCCCGGGTGATCGTCGGGCCGCGCGAGGCTCTGGCGACGCGGCGGCTGCGCCTGCGGGCGGTGAACTGGCTCGGACGCGAAAGCCTCGCGGAAGCCGCCGCCGCCGACGCGCCGCTGTTCGTGAAGGTCCGCTCCGCGCGGCCTCCCATGCCGGCCCGGCTGCATGTCGATGCGGACGGCGTCGTCGCGGTGGAGCTTCTCGCCGGTGAGGACGGCGTTTCCGCCGGGCAGGCCTGCGTCTTCTATGACGGGGAGGGTGCCGGGGCGGCCGTGTTGGGCGGCGGCATCATCGCGCGCACCGAATCGAGCCTGCCGCATCTCGACAGCCTGCCGCTCGCCGCGGCGGAATAGGAAGCAGACGGTCGGGCGCGGCCGCTAAGCCGGTGAGGCTGCGGCGGCAGCGTGCTTGCGCGGGCGTAAGAAACGCGCCGCCTAGGCCAGCGGCGAGGCGATCGACAGGATGCGCACCGTCTCGGCGGCCTCGTCCGGTCCGGTTTCCGGCTGCTGCCGTGTCTCGACACAATGGATGAAGTGGCGCAGCTCGTGATCGAGCGGCAGGCCGGGTTCGGTCTCGATGAACTCGGCCGGCGCGTTGTTGAAGCCGAACACGCGTCCTTCAGGCCAGACGCGGTGGCGGTAAAGCGCCAGCTTCTGGCCCTCGGGCGCGAGATCGTCGAAGCACAGCATGCCGCCCGTGCCGATCGCCGAGAACCGGCGGTCGCGATAGGGCGAGACGCGCGAGACGTGGATCTCGGCGCCGATCCCGTTGGGAAAGCCGAGAACGATATCGGCGATATCGGTCTCGTTGCTGAGAACGGTGCGGCGGGTCGCCTCGACGCGGCTGGGCGCGGTGCCGGCAAGATGCAGAACGAGCGAGAGGTCGTGCGGCGCGAGATCCCAGACAACGTCCATGCCGAGGAACCGCCCGAGCCCCATGCGGGTGGAGACCAGATGCTTCAGATCCCCGATGACTCCGGCGCCAACGAGGCTCGCGAGCCGGCGGAAGACCGGATGGAAGCGCAGCACGTGACCGACCATCATCAGCCGGCCGGTTTCGGCCGCCGTCCTGGCGGTCTCGGCCGCGTCCGCCGGATCAAGCGCGATCGGCTTTTCGATCAGGACGTCCTTGCCGGCGCGCATCGCCGCCCGCGCCGTCGACCCGTGCAGGGTGGCGGGGAGGGCGAGCACCAGCGCGTCGAGATTGGGTGAAGCAACCGCGTCCTGCGGGCGATAGGCGGTAACACCATAGCGCTCCGCGAAGGCGGTGGCCTTTCCGGTATCGGCGTCGGCCACCCCGGCGAGGACGCCGAGCGCGCTCAGCGTGCGCACATGGTTCTGGCCCCACTGGCCACAGCCGATCACGGCGATCCTTGGCTTCATTGCTGCCATCCCTTCATTCGCTCGCGGGTTAGCCGAGCGGCGGGCAAAGGGCAAATCGCAATGCGACTCTCGGCCTCTGATGATGAGATGATGAGCCGACATCAACAGTGGCTTTGGGGCTCTGGCTGCGGGCGCAAAGCGCATCCGCCGCCGGTCGATTGAGGCGCCGCCCGTCGCGCCGTGTTGAGGGCGCTGCATGGCAGGCTATCGGTCCGGTCGCCAATCCGCTGCAGCGCCCTGAAGGTGCGTGCGTGTGCGCACCGGCGATCATCCGCCAGTCGCACCTCCAGGAACCCAGCACCGAGGTCCCGGCGCGGAGGCGAGCACCCAGGAGTCTAGCTATTGCCGGGGCAGGCAGATTGGCCGAGGACATTCCCGCCTGTATCAGCGTCGATCCCCGCCGATTGGCGAAGGGGCACCAGTGCAGACAGCGTCGGCACTCGTATCTGCTGGTATGATGAGGCGATCTGCAGAAACGCTGGCAGTCACCGCTGCGGCGCGCGATGCCGCGACAATGGCGTGTTCGGGAGAGCCGATCTTCGGCCTTGCGGCATTGACAGCCCCATGCGCCGACTTCTATATCCCGCGCGGCTTCGGCGGGGAACGATCCCTGCTCGGTTGGGATATATCCCGGCCTCGGGGCGGAGTAGCTCAGTTGGTTAGAGCAGCGGAATCATAATCCGCGTGTCGGGGGTTCAAGTCCCTCCTCCGCTACCATCAATTTCTTAGTTGGTATCAGTGTTTTAGCTTGGTACGGGCCGAGGCTTTCGGCCCTGCGGATTTCGCATCATGTTGCGCTCCATTTCCTTCGCTTCACAGGGGTTTACCGATAGCCTCGGCAGCTCCGTGCAACATGCCGTGAAACATGGACAGCGAGAAATACATCGCCGACCACATCGAGATTACGGAACTGACGGTCTTCTCGATGGAGCGGATCGATGAGGACGGCACCGCGTCGCTCAACATCCTCTTGGCGCGCCGACAGGTGACGGTACCGTCATGACGCTGACGGTCGCGATCGGCGAGCCCCCTACCGACAGAGGATGACCTGCTTCCTGTGGCACGGCATTTTGCCGCCGGAGATCTCGCCAACGCGGCAAGCAATGCGGCGAAGCATGTTCTGAGCGACAATGAATTGTCGCGTTTGAGGGACGGCAAAGGCCAGCTGGCACCTTCGTTCTGCCCCCGGTGGAAAGCTACCGCCTCTCTCCACTCGGTCCTGATCCGAGCGCCAGCACGTCGCATGACGAAGTCGAAGACGGGCGATGATAGGGTACGCGGCACACACTTGCCGCGCCGCACTTCGCGCTCCAAGCCCGACACCGAGGGCTACAGAAGCGGGCTTTGGCCGACTTCGCCATGAAGTGCACGCTGCACCACCCGCAGTTGCCTTCGTGCACGGCAGCGGCCTTGCTGCTGCGATAGACATAGCCACAAGGATTGCGGCAGAACTTGCCCTGCGAAGATCTGCGCATCGGCTGGAACGCCTTACCGCATGGCAGGCACTCGCGAACGGTCGCCTTCGTCCGGCTGATCACGCGGAACGCGGCTGTCCGCACCACATCATTGCGAGCATAGCCTTCAGAGTCACGCTCGTGGATGAAGAAGTGCGCGCACGCGGCGGAGCAAAAGCGCCCCTTGGCTCGATCCTCGTCGAGTGGGCGCCTGCACCATCGGCAGCAATCGCTTGGCCCGGTGTATTCCGGCTGTCCTGTTCCCAACCCGGCCGCTTGGCGCCGAGACGCCAAACGCTCTCGGCGACGATCGTGCTCGCTTCATTCTGGCTGCGCCTTAGGCCATGGCGCCGTCGGCGCAGAACGCTTGCCGCAGTCCATGCGTGCATGGACGCTCATTCTCGAAGCTCGAAACGCTCCAGCGGCGCAGCACCTCGACTGCCTCGTCGACGATGCGCTCCCGCGCCTGAAATGGCCCTGGCGAGAACGGCACCGGTGGCGAGAACTGAGGATCGGACTGGGCCGAAAGCGGATGGGCGGGTCGGGGAGCCCACTTCAGTAACCTCCCGTCTCTTCACTGAGCTTCGGGCCTCCAAGCGGGTGGAGACAGACCAAGGCAACCACAGCATCGACACAACCATGTCAGTCGAAGACGATGCCGCCGTCAACGTTCAGCGTCTGGCCAGTGACAAAGCCGCTTTCGTCGGAGGCGAAGAAGGCGACGGGGCCGACCACGTCCTCCGGCATGCCGATGCGGCGCATGGCGGTGTTGGCAGTCCACTTCGCCTTGACGGCGGGGTCTTCGAGGTTCGTGCGTCCCATGTCGGTGAGGATGATGCCGGGGCAGACGCAGTTGGCGGTGATGCCAAGCGATCCGACCTCCTGGGCGAGAACGCGGGTGAAGCCCATGACCGCAGCTTTGGAGGCGGAATAATGGGCCTGTTCGGGCGCGCCCTGCTTGCCGCCGATGGAGGCAATGTTGACGATGCGCCCGTAGCCGCGCGCGCGCATATGCGGCAGAAGCGCCTGGATCACAAGGAAGGTGCCCTTGGCGTTGACGTCCATCACGGCGTCCCAGACGCCGTCATCCAGCGTCTCGACCGGGCTGGTGATGAGAATGCCGGCATTATTCACCACCGCGTCGATCACACCCGCGCGTTCGATGGCGCTGGCGGCCATCGCGGCCACCTGCGCCTTGTCGCTGACGTCGGCATGGAGGGCGAAGGCCCGGCGGCCCATCGCCTCGACATCAAAGACGAGGCTGTCGAGACGGTCAGCCTGCCGCTCGATGTCGTTCGCGACGATGTCAAAGCCGCGCTTGGCGAGGCCGAGCGCGATGGCGCGGCCGATGCCGCGGCTGGCGCCGGTGACGAGAGCGGTGCGGGTTTCGGTCATGTGGATCATGGATCGGGTCCTCAAAGGGCGGTGTAGCCACCGTCCACCGTCAGCACCGTACCGGTGATGAAGCTCGCGGCGTCGGAGGCGAGAAAGAGCACGGCGTTGGCGATCTCACGCGGCTCACCGAGGCGGCCCATGGGCGTCATCCGCATCCAGGTGCCGAACCACTCCGGGTTCGAGCGGCCGGCGAGCGTCAGCGCGGTCGCGGTGTAGCCGGGTGCGACGGCGTTCACCCGCAGGCCGTGTGGCGCCCATTCGACGGCAAGCGAGCGGGTCAGGAGGTTCACGCCGGCCTTGGCCGCGTTGTAGGCGACCTGCGGCTGCGGATGCACGATCACCTCGCCGCACATCGACGAGATGTTCACGATCGCGCCGCGGCTGGCCTCCAGCATCAGTCGGCCAAATCCTTGCGCGCAGTGGAAGACGCCGTTGAGGTTGACGTCGATCACGGCGCTCCAGTCCTCCGGCGCCATCTCGGCGGCGGGCGCGTTGCGCACGATGCCGGCATTGTTGACGAGGATGTCCGGCACGCCGAAGCGGCGCGCTACCTCCGCGACTGCCGTGGACACGCTCGCGCGGTCCGTCACATCAAGGAAGAGCGGCTGGGCCGAAAAGCCGGCCTCGACGATGGCGGCTGCGGTGCGGGCTGCCTCGGCCTCGTCGCGGTCGGCAACGACGGCGAGCGCGCCGGCCTCAGCCAGGCGGTGGGCGATGGCGGCGCCGATGCCGCGGGCGCCGCCGGTGACGACGGCCGTGCGGCCGGTGAGGTCGAAGTCGCCGCTCATGCGGGCACTGCGTTCGATGTCGCCGCGGCGGCAGCGGGCGTACCGGCCTGCGCTACGTCCTTCAGCGCGGGGTAGAGGGCACGGTAGCCGCGGTAAATCTCGTCGTAGCGGGCGCTCTCGCGGACCCGCGGCTCGATGCGGCGGCCGGGCCGGACCATGGCGGCGATACCCTCGTCGATACTGGCGAAGTGCCCGGCGCCATGAGCGGCGAGCACCGCCGCGCCGACGGAGGGTGCCGCGCTAGAGGCGGGCACGCAGACCGGTATCCCCGCCGTGTCGGCATGGATCTGCAGCCAGAGCTCGGAGGCCGTGGCGCCGCCGCCGACGGTCAGCTCGGCAGCGCGGAAGCCCGCCGCCGCCATCTCGTCGAGGATCGCCCGCGTGCCGAAGGAGATACCCTCGATCACGGCGCGGAAGACGTGCTCGGGCCCGTGTGCCAGCGTCAGGCCGACGATGGCGCCGCGCGACAACGGATCGACGTAAGGAGTGCGGTTTCCCTGGAAGTGGTCCTGCACGATGAGGCCATCGCAGCCCGGCTCCAGCCGCGCCGCGGCGATGTTCAGCGCATCGAGGTCCATCGTGCCGTTCATCAGTCGCTTCAGCCACTGCAGGATGGAGCCGGTCGACGTCTGGCCACCCTCGATGACGTGCCGGCCGGGATAGACCGCATCGGGGTAGGAGCCCCAGAGGCCGGGGTGGTGGACCGCCCGCTCCGAGACGCCGAACTGCAGGTGCGAGGAGCCGGTGATCAGCGCAAGCTGGCCCGGCTGGGCGACGCCGAGACCGATCATGCCGATCAGCGCATCCGCCCCGCCCTGGACAAGCGTCACGCCCGTATGGAGGCCGAGATGGTCGGCGGCGCGGCCGGTGAGGGTGCCGATGCACCCGCCGGGCGCCACCACCTCGGCCGGCCACTTGTCGAGCAGCGCCTCCATGTCGAGCGCACGCACCAACGAGGCGGCAAAGCCGCCGCGAGCGGTGGAATAGTGCCAGCGGATGGATGCGTTGTTCAGCGAGGCGACCCGCCGGCCGGTGAGGCGCAGCGTCATGAAGTCCTGGTACTCGCCGATCGTCGCGGCGCGATCGAAGACATGCGGCTCGTGGCGCTTCAGCCAGAGCGATTTCGGTATCATCCACTCGGCCGAGACCGGGCCACGGCCGGCGCCGTTGGCGGCCAGCGCGGGATCGCCCGTCGCCAGAACGTCGCGGGCTTCCTCGCCGGCGCGCACGTCCATCCAGATGATGGCGGGGCGCAGGGCGTTGCCCTCCTCGTCGAGCGCCACCACCGTGCAGGAGGTGGTGGTCAGGCAGATCGCCTCCACCGCGGCCGGATCGATGCCGGCTTTGGCAAGGGCGCCGCGGGTGGCGATCCCGAGAGCGCGCCACCAGTCCTCGGGGTTCTGCTCGGCCCGCGCGCCGGCCGAAAAGACCGTCTCGTAGGGATGCGTCGCCTGGCCGAGGCAGGCACCGGAGGGATCATAGATTCCGGCGCGCAGGCTTTCCGTTCCGCCGTCAACGGCGACCACATAGGCCATCGGTGTCTCCTCCCTGCCGGTAGCGCGCCTCCCGCGCGCCGGCTCATGCCAGTCGATGTCGTGTCAGCTTGTCGCGTCGAAGGTCTTCAGCGCCTTTGCCGCATAGACCATGGCCGGACCGCCGCCCATCTCGACGGCAATGCCGAGGAGTTCGACGAGATCCTCCCGTTCGGCGCCCTGCTTCTTCGCCGCGTCGAGGTGGTAGACGATGCAGTCCTCGCATCCCCGCACCACGCCGAAGGCGGCGGCGAGGAGCTCCTTCTGTGCGCCCGAAAAGCGCGAGCCCGCATGCGCACCCTTGGCGAGCTGGCGAAAGCCGCCGGCGACCTCCGGCAGCGCCTTGGCCAGCGCGCCGAGGCGCGCGTTGATGTCCTGGATCTCGCTCATCGTGCAGTTCCCACCCTGGTCGTTTCGAAGAGGGCCGCGACCTCGGCCGGCCTGTCCCAGTGCGGCATGTGCCCGGCCCCGGCGACGAGGTGGATCGCGACCGAAGAGGGCAGCGCCGCGACCTGGCGCCAGGGGATGATGCGGTCCTCCAGCCCGAACACCACCCGCACCTCGACGCTCTGGGCGAGACGCGTGAGCGGCGCGACGATGTCGACGCGCTGGCCGCCCGGTCCGAAGGCGTCAGCGGCAAGCGCCTCCAGCCGGCCCTCGCCGAGCGAGGCCGCAAGCGCCGCCACGGCGGCGTCGGAAAGAGCGGTCGGCTGCGCCGTCAGGCGGCGCAGGAGGTGGCGCAGCGCGCCCGGCGACGGCCGGGCCGCCATGCCGGAAACGAAGGCCTCGTCGATCTCCAGTCCGAGACCGGCGGGCGCCAGCAGCGTCAGCCGCTGGAGGCCGTGCAGGCGCTCGGCGAGCGCCACGGCGGCGAGGCTGCCGAGCGAATGCGCGACGATCTCGGTCGGCGCGAAACCTGCCGCCGAGAGGAGTGCGTCGAGCGGCGCGGCGAGGCCGGCGACGCTGTCCGCATCGGCGCGTGTATCGCCATGGCCCGGCAGGTCGGGCACGAGCACCTCGAAGCCGGTGCGGGCGAGCGCGGCCGACAGGCCGGCGAAGGTGGTACGGTCGCCGCCGAACCCGTGCAGGAGCAGCGCGCGGCCGTGCGCCTCGCCGCGTGCGGGAAGACGATCGAAGGCGATGGTGCTGACGCCGGAAGAGCGGGATAGCGTTGCGGTCGCCGCGCCTTCGACGTCGCGCATCTCGATGCGGCCGCGCCGGCCCGTTCCGGTGATCCCGGCGAGATCGAGGCCGCGCCGGGCCGCCAGGCGCCGGGCAATCGGCGTTGCGCGCACCGGTCCGGCGCCACGGCTGGCCGCGGCCGCAACCGTGGGTGCCGGCGCAAAGGCTGCGGGCTCAGGCGCTGGCACGACTTCTTCGGCGGCGTCCAGCCCGTCCGGCGCGTCGTCGACGAAACCCTCGAGCTTGGCACTGGCGGCGGCGACCTCGACGCGGGCGAGCGGCGCGCCGACGGCGAGCGTGGTGCCGGGCTCGACCAGCACCTCCACGAGGCGCCCGTCGAACAGCGCGGGGAATTCGGCGATGGTCTTGTCGGTCTCGATCTCCAGCAGTGCCTCGCCACGCCGGAAGCTGGCGCCTGTCTCGACCAGCCAGCCGACGATCTTGCCTTCGTCCATGGTCTCGCCGAGGCGGGGCATGGCGAGCGTGCGCACGACCGGCCCGCTGGTTTCCGTCTGGCCGGTCTTGACGGTTCCGGGGTGTTCAGGAGCTGCCTCGGCTGCGCCACCGGCGAGACGCGCAATGGGCGCGCCGACGGTCACCATGTCTCCGGGCGCGACCAACGTCTCTGCCAGGACGCCGTCGGCGAGCGCCGGCAGCTCGGCCACGGTCTTGTCGGTCTCGACCTCGAGGATGGGCTCGCCGCGTTTGAAGGACTGACCGGGCTTGATCAGCCAGCCGACGATGCGGCCTTCCTCCATGGTTTCGCCGAGCCGCGGCATGGTGAGGAGGGCGCTCATGCGACGAGCCGCCTCGCAAACTCGCCGATCAGGGCGGGCGAGGGCACGCTGCCGGATTCCAACGCCTGGCTCACGGAGATGGGGACGTCCTCGCCGGCGATGCGGATCACCGGTTCGTGGAGGAAGTCGAAGCATTCCTCGGTGATGCGCGCCGAGAGCTCCGCCGCGACGCCTGCCGTCAGCGGGCCCTCGGAGACGACGACGCAGCGCCCGACCTTCTCGACGTGCTCGCGCACCGTATCCATGTCGAGCGGGTTAAGGGTGCGCAGGTCGATGACGGTCGCCTCGACGCCGTCCTTCGCCATGGCCTCGGCGGCCTCCAGCGCGTAGTGGACTTGCCGCGAATAGGTGACGATCACGAGATCCTTGCCCTGGCGCCGTACCGCTGCCTTGCCCCAAGGCAGCTTCGGGGTGGAGAGGTCGGCCTCTTCCTTCCGTGTGTAGAGCGACTTGTGCTCGATGAAGACCACGGGGTCCGGCATGGTGAGGGCGTGGCGCAGAAGGTGATAGGCGTCCTCGGCCGTCGCCGGCATGGCGAGCCTGAGGCCTGGCATGTGCATGATCCAGGCTTCGAGGCTCTGCGAGTGCTGCGCGCCGGCCGAGCGGCCGGTACCGCCCTGTGTGCGCAGCACCATCGGCACGCCGATCTGGCCGCCGAACATGTAGCGGATTTTGGCGGCCTGGTTGGTCAGCTGGTCCATCGTCATGCCGAGGAAGTCGACATACATCAGCTCGGCGACCGGCCGCAGGCCCGTCATCGCCGCGCCGACCGCCGTGCCGACGATGGCGGGCTCGGAGATCGGCGTGTCGATCATCCGCTCCGGGCCAAAGGTCTTGATGAGGTCCTTGGTCACGCCGTAGGCGCCGCCGTAGCGGCCGACCTCCTCGCCGATAACGACGACGGTCTCGTCGGCCTGCATGGCGTCGATCAGCGCCTGGCGCAGCGCGTCGCGATAGGTGATCTGGACCATGGCTCAGGCGGCTCCCTTGGACAGGATGCGGTCGAGGCGGACGCGCAGGGGTTCGGGCTCCGGCTCGCCCACGGCATAGACGTCGCGGAACATGGAGGAGAGCGGCGGGGCGCTCGATGCGGCGGCGAAGTCGATCGTCGCGTCCATCTCGCCTGCGATCTCGGCGTCCATCGCGTCGAGTTCGGCCTCGGCCGCGCCGCCGCGCTCGATCAGCCGCAGGCGCGCCTTGAGTACAGGGTCGCGAAGGCGGCCGGCGGCCTCCTCCTCCTCGGCGCGGTAGGGGCTCTTGTCCATGCGGGCATGGCCGTAGAAGCGATAGCAGGAGACCGCGAGGAACCCGGGCCGTCCGGCCCGCGCCTCGTCCATCAGCTCCTGCGCGGTGGCCGCCACCTCTTCCACGTCGTCACCGTCGACCATCGCGCCGTTGAGGCCGAAGGCACGGGCGCGCTCGTCGAAGCGCGCGTTGCGCGTCGCCTGGTCGATCCGCGTCCCCATGCCGTACTGGTTGTTGATGCAGACGAAGAGCACCGGCAGGTCCCAGAGAGCCGCCATGTTCATGCTCTCGTAGAGGATGCCCTGGCCGGTCGCGCCGTCTCCGAAGAAGGCGACGGAGACGGAATCCTTCTTCAGGCGCTTCGCCGAAAGGCCGGCGCCGACGACGGCCGGGATGCCGCCGCCCACGATGGCGTTGGCGCCGAGATGCCCGAGTGCCATGTCGGCAATGTGCATCGAGCCGCCCTTGCCCGAGCAGTAGCCGCTGTCCTTGCCGGCGATCTCGGCCATCATGCGCGCCGGGTCGGCGCCGCGGGCGAGGAAGATGCCGTGGCCGCGATGATGGGTGGTGAAGGTGTCCTGCGGCGCCATGGCCTTCACGACGCCTGCCGCGGCCGACTCCTCGCCGATAGAGAGGTGCAGCATGGAGCCGGCCGACAGGCCGCGCACGAAGAGTTCGCCAACACGCTCCTCGAAGGAGCGGATGCGCCGCATGGTCCGGTAGAGCGGCAGAAGGCCGGAGTTGCCGCCGGGTATGCCAGCGGCGCTGCCGGGGGCGCCGGCCGCTCGGATGTCGGGTCGAAGTTCGGTCATGGGATCGTCCTGGTGTCGGGGCGAACGGGTGGAAAGCTAAGCGCCGTCAGATCAGCTTCAGCTTCGTAGTGCGGGACACGACCGCGACGGCGACGATGATGATGACGCCCTTCACGATGCTCTGGATGTAGGTGTCGAGGCCGACGAGGTTCAGGCCGTTGTTGATGACGCCGATGAACAGGGCGCCGAAGAAGGTGCCGGCGATCGTCGCCGTGCCGGGGCGGAACATCGTCATGCCGATGAACACGGTGGCGAGTCCGTCGAGGAGGTAGTCCTGCCCCGCATTCGGCTGACCGGAGCCGAGCCGCGCCGACAGAAGAAGTCCGGCAACGGCGGCAAACAGGCTGGAGATGACGAGCGCCGCCTGCCGGTAGCGCCGCCCCCGGATGCCGGACAGCTCGGCCGCCTTCAGGTTGCCGCCGACAGCGTAGACGTAGCGGCCGAAGATGGTCCGCTCCATCACGAACCAGGCGAGCGCGACCGCGCCCAGCATGATGAAGGCAACGACGGGAATGCCGAGGATGCGGCCCTGGCCGAGCACGAGGTAGCTGTCGGGCAGTCCGCCATAGATGGCGCGTCCGCCGGACAGGAGGAAGTTCACGCCGAACAAGATCGAGCCCATGGCGAGCGTGGCGATCAGAGACGGCACGCCGACGAGGGTGACGAGAAGGGCGTTGACGAGACCGACGGCGAGGCCGGCGCCGAGCCCGGCGAGGAGGGCGACCGGCATCGGCCAGCCCGCAACGAGGAGCAGCGGCGCGATGAGGCCCGCGAGCCCCGCCATGAAGCCGACCGACAGGTCCATCTCCCGTGCGGCGAAGCCGAAGGTCAGCCCGATCGCGACGATCGTCAGCATCGAGATCTGCTGCAGGATGTTGAGAAGGTTGGAGGTCGTCAGGAAGCGGTCAACGCCGATCGAGAAGCCGATGAACAGGAGCGCCAGGACGATCAGGGTGGAATAGCGCAGCAGGCCCTGCTTCAGGCGCCTGCGGCCAGCCGCGTCGTCGCGCGGGGCGGCGAGGGCCGCGCTCATGATCGCGCTCCCGCCATGGCCGCGATGAAGCTCTGTTCCGAGAAGTTGGGCCAATGGAGTTCTCCGATAGCGTGTCCACCCGCGAACGACACGACGCGGGTGGCGAGGTCGGCGATTTCGATGAGGTCGGACGAGGCGACGACGACGGCGCAGCCGGCGCGGGCGAGGTCCTTCATCAGCTGGTGGATTTCGCGCTTGGCCCCGATGTCGACGCCTTCCGTCGGCTCCACGAAGATCATCAGGCGGTACCGATCTTCGGCGCCGTAGAGCCACTTGCCGATGGAAATCTTCTGCTTGTTGCCGCCGGACAACTCGGTGACGATCTGCTCGGGCGACGACGCCTTGACGGCGAGGCGGCCCATGACGCGGCGTGCCTCGCGTCCTTCGCGGGCCGGGCGCAGGATGCCGAGGGCGGACAACGCCCCGGCCTCGGGGTGCACCATGGCGAGGTTCTCGCGCACGCTCCAGTCGGCGACGAGGGAGTGGATCATCCGATGGTCGGGCACGAATGCGACGCCGCGCCGGCGCATGGCCGCGGCGGACACGTCCGCTACCTCTTCTCCGGCAAAGCGCATCGCCCCGCCAATGCGGTCGGGAGCGTCGTAGAGAGAGCGGGCGAAGGCGAAGTGGCCGGAGCCGGTCAGGCCGATCAGCCCGACGATCTCGCCGGGCCGCACCGCGAAATGCCCGGCGGTCGCGTCCGCCGTCTGCCAATCCGAGACCTCGATCACCGGCGGCACGGCGGTGTCTACGGCGCCGCGCGGCGCGTCCACGGCGCCGCCAGTCTGGCCGCGCTGCAGCATCAGCCGCACCAGCCGCGCCTCGTCGGCGCCGGCGGCCGAGAAGGTCTCGACCAGACGCCCGTCGCGCAACACCGTGATGCGGTCGGATAGGGCGAGGATCTCCGACAGGAAATGGCTGATCAACACCACGCCGACGCCCTGCGTTGGCAGGCGGCGCACGATCGCCCACAGGCGTTCCTTCTCGCGGGCCGGAAGCGTGGCGGTCGGCTCGTCGAGGATCAGGATGCGCACGCTGCCGCGCAGGGCGCGCACGATCTCGACGATCTTCTGGTCGGCATAAGGCAAGCTCTCCACCGGCGCGTCGAGGTCGATCTCGACATCGGGAAACCAGCGGGTGAGAAGCTCGCGGGCCTGCCGCGACAGGGCCCGCCGGTCGACAATCGCGCCGAGGCGCCTTGGCTCCGCGCCGAGCAGGATGTTCTCGGCGGCGGTCAGGCCCGGAACGAGGCTGCCTTCCTGCGAGACATGGGCGATGCCGCGGGCAAGCGCGTCGCCGGCGTCCGTCAGGCGCACTTCCTCGCCGTCCAGCGTCATGCGCCCGGCCGTCGCGAGCCGGCTGCCGCCGAGGATCGACACGAGCGTCGTCTTGCCCGCGCCGTTCTCCCCGATGAGGCCGTGGACCTCGTCGTCGCGGAACTCGACGCCGACGCGGTCGAGCGCCCGCGTGCCCGGATAGTCCATGACGATGTCGCTGAGGATAATGGCCAATTGCCGCTGTCTCCGTGCTTGATCAGAGGGGAGGGTGTCCGGCCGGCGCCGCGCTGATGCGCGGTGCCGGCCGTGGCGGTCACTTCATGAAGTCCTTGCAGTTGGCCTTGGTGACGAGCGGTGCGTCGAGGTAGACGACCTTGGAGGGGATCACGGAGGCCGCGTCCTTCTTCTCCACGACGATCTCCTCGATCCACTCGCCGGTCTGCGCACCCATCTTCTCGAAAGGCTGGCTTACCGTCGCGATCATCTGGCTGCCATCCTTGCAGACCTCGGCGATCGCCTGCGGGTGGCCGTCGATGCCGATCACCTTGGCGTGGGTGTTGCCGGCTGCCTTGAGGGCGTTCAGCGCGGCTTGCGCCGGCTCGTCCCACGGCGCCCAGACGCCGTCGATCTCGTCGCCGAAGCGCGTCGCATAGTCCTGCATGGTGCGCGTCGTGTCTTCGAAGAAGGCGGTGTAGTCGATGTTGTGCTCGGCCAGCACCTCGATGTCTGGATACTCCTTCAGGATCGTCGCCATGACATCGCCGCGCTTGCGGGTGCCGTGGTGCTCCGCCATGCGCAGGAAGATGATCTTCGAGCCGGGCCCGACCTCGTTAAGGAAGTAGGGCGAGACGGTCGCGCCCATGGTCCAGTTGTTGGTGGTGACGTCGACCATCGTTCCCTTCACGTCGCCGCTGTCGGCGGTGAAGATCGGGATCTTGGCGTCGACGGCGGCCTGGATGGCGGCTGCCGAGGCGCGTAGATCCGCCATGGTGACGATGATGGCGTCGACGCCGCGCGAAGTCGCGTCCTGGATGTTGGCGGCGGTCTTCTCGCCGGATCCGCCGCTGTCGAGATAGCTGACGTTCCAGTCGGACTTGCCGGTTTCTTTCAGCCAGGCGTCGAAGCCGGCCTTGACGCGCTGCTCGGACTGCGCCGCCGCATTGGCATGAACCCAGGCGATGTCGATGGCGAGCGCCGGCGCGCTGACGGACACGCCGAGGACGGCCAGCGCCGCGAGGACACCATTCCTCATTGCACGAGTCTGCATTTTGAAGTTCCTCCCAAGCCGCGTTCCCTCGCGGCGTCCAAGCGCCTCTCCCAAGACGCGAAGTGGATGCTAGGGTCCGTCGGTGACAAACGTCAAGATGAAATACAAATGTAAGGAACAGAGATGATCGAGGATGACGAGACGCTCATGGTGAAGGCCGCCTGGCTCTATCATGTCGGCGGCCTCAACCAGGCTGAGACGGCCGAGCGGCTCGGCCTGACGCGGGCGCGCGTCAACCGGCTCCTCGCCGACGCGCTGGAGGAGGGCGTCGTCAGCATCACGGTGGATCGCCAGCTCGCCGGCATGCTGCCTGTGGAGGACGAGCTGCGCCGGCGCTACGGCCTGCGCTTCTGCCAGGCGACGCCGGCCCTCGACCTGGCGGCGGGCGGGGCCGAAGACGCCGACCGCGCGGGTCTTTCGGCGTCACAAAAGGTGGCGTTCCGCGCCGTCGGTCTTCTTGCCGCCAAGCACCTGCGCGCGCATTTGGCCCGCGATGAGCCGGCGACGGTCGGCCTCGGCTGGGGGCGAACGATCGAGCAGATGACGCTGCACCTCGCGGGTGTCAGCGCGCCGGGCGCCCGCTTTATCTCGCTGATGGGTTCCCTGACGGCGAACTCGGCCTTCAACCCCTTCGAGCTCGTGTACACGCTCGCCAAGCGCACCGGGGGCGAGGGTTACTTCCTGCCCGTCCCCTTCATCGCCGACACGGTGGAGGACCGGCAAGTCCTGCTCTCGCAGCGCACCGTGACGAAGGCGCTGGCGATCGCGGAGGAGGCGACGCTCTGCATGATTAGCGTCGGCGAGCTTGAGGAGGACTCGCTCCTCCGCCGCCAAGGCATGCTGTCGAAGGCGGATGTGGCGAGCCTGCGGGCTGCGGGCGCCGTGGGCGACACCAACGGCATCTTCTTCGACGCAGCCGGCCGTCCGGTCGACCACGAGCTGAACGGCCGCACCATCGCCGTGACCCTCGACACGCTAAGGCACCTGGACGTCGTACTCATGGTCGCTAGCCCTCGCAAGGCGCGAGCCGCCGCAGCGCTGATGTCGAGCGGCATCGTGAAGGGGCTCATCATCGACGGCGATGCCGCCCTTGAACTGTTGGCGAACGAAGAGGCCATCACGACGCGCCCGATGATGTAAGGGCCGATGGTACCTGTCTGCTCATGGGAAGGTAGAGGCAATAAGCTGCCGTTCCGGCTTCGGTCGATCGGCACCGCCCGTAGCGAACCGCGTCCGTCAGACACGCTCGCGATGGGTTCCGCCCGTCCCCGGCTTCGACCGGCCCGCCTTTGTCGCGGAATGAAAGTCGGCGGGCTTGTTGGCGACCCATTTCACGAAGCGTGCGATGCTTTCGGTGTCGGTCAGCGCTGTTCCGGCTTCCGCGTGACGGACAAGTTCGCTTGCCGAGAGATTGGCGTCGATGGTCTCTCGGCAAATAGGATGGACGGGTACGGTGTCGCGGCCTCCTCGGCTTTTAGGGATTGGGTGAAAGCGGTCCACGGTCTGTCCCAGCAGCCGTCCGCAGAGCCAGCACGGCTCCGCCGGCTTACCTTCCACAGCATCTCTCGTGAGCCAGTCCGCGTCTCGAACTTTGCGCGCCATCCTACAACTCCTGACCTACGGAACGAGGCGACGCATATGGTGGAGGCGCCATCATCCTTGCAGCGACTGATGGGGCGGACCGGGGCGCTCGGTCAAGCCGACGGTGGAGCAGAGTTGCTGCCTCGGCAAGCGTAACCGTTGAACGTTATGGCCGTTCAAAGACTACCCTTCGCGCCAATGAGCGGCCGAGAGCGGACCGGCGGCCGTCGGTCATCCGTGGCAAGCCGCTGTTCGGGTCTCGGCCCAACCGCGCCGTTCACACGCTGCGTATGATCTCCTTGAAGCAGAGCGTGTTGCACGATCGTAGAATTCAGCCCTTCGACGTTAGGCAAACTCCCGCAATGGTGACGGCGAGCCCCACGAACATCGCTGGGGTAAGCGGCTCGGAGAACAGCATCCAGGCCCAGAGCATGGTGATGGGCGGGCTGAGATAGATGGCGGCGCTGACCTTCGCGACGGGAAACAGTCGCAGCATGGTGTAGTAGACCGAGTAAGCGCCGAACGTGGCGATGAGCACGATCCATGCCATGCCGATCGCGAACTCCCGGGTGATCGGCGGTTCCAGCCCGCCTGCGGCCAATCCCCAGATGCCGAACAGCGCGGCGCCCGTCAGAGAGTGAATGCACAGACTTCGATGCACGGGCATGTTCAGGGACCCGCGTCTACTGCGGAGGACCGAGGCGAGGGCGAACACGATCATGGAGCCGATGGTCACCCCATACGCCCACAAGGGAGCGGTGCCGAAGCTGAGGCTGTCGAAAGACACGATCAGCACACCCGCAACTGCGACGGCGGTTCCCACCCATTGCTGACCCGTCAGGCGGTCGCCAAGGAGGGGTTGGGACATGGCTGCGATGACCAGCGGGACGAGATCGGACATCAGGGCGACCAGCCCGGTTGGGACGCGCTGCTCGATCGCCAGCGCGAACCCCCCGAGGTAGATGAACACGGCCATAACGCCAAACCCCATCTGAGAAATGGCGGCGCGCAGGTGCATCTTCGGTCCAAACGCAAGCGCGAACGGAAGGAGGATGATCCCCGACAGCAGGGTTCTCCAGAACAGCAGGACTGCAACGCTGGCTTCTTCGCTGGCGTAGCGGATCCCGACGAAGCCAGAGCTCCAACAGATGATTAGGAGGGCCGCCATTGCGGGGAACAGGAAGCGGTGCCGCGCCGTGTTCAATGGGTTGGGAAAAGATGTGGTCACGGGAAGCCCGGTTGCGGATATCCCTGTCTCGTAGCCAAGGCGCCGCCGCTGAGCACATGACAAGCATCGATGATCTCATGACAAATCTGCAAATTTGTCATCGAAGCTGGGCTTTAGTGCTGGATTAAGTCACAGTGCCTGCATCGGAGGGCTTGGAGCAGCGAGATGGAGATCACCAGCAGGCGGTTGGACATCGATGCCTTGCGTGCACTCCGAGCCATCAAGCTGCACGGAGGGGTGACGCGCGCGGCAGTCGCCCTCGGGCTCACTCAGTCAGCAGTGAGCCACAAGTTGAAGAGGCTGGAAGCCAGCCTGGGGTGCGAGCTACTGGACCGGAGGCCGGGCGGTGCAACGTTCACCGCCGACGGATGCTCCCTGCTGGACTACGCTGAGAAAATCCTGGGACTGCACGACGAGGCTCTCGCCAGCTTGGCGAAGTCCGAGCTGGAGGGCCGCATCATGCTGGGCCTGACGGAGGACACGACCTGCTCGGACCTGGCCCGCATCCTCGGACGCTTTCGCCGTCTTTACCCCAACGTGGCCGTGCGCACGAAGGTTCGGATGAGCTTGGTACTTCGATCCATGTTGGAACACGGCGAGTTGGACGTCGCCATCGTTCAGGTGTTCGCCCACGAGATCCGGCCGACTGACGTGGTGCTGTTTCGTGAGACCCTGCACTGGGTTAAGTCGCGTGGCCTGACGCTCGGTCCTACTGGACCGATCCCGTTCCTGTCATTCGGTTGCGACTGCTTCTATCGACACTGGGCGCTCGACGTCGGACAGGACGGCGATACGGATCTCGAGACCGTCTTTGAATGCACGAGCGCTGCCGGCATCGTCGCCGCGGTTGAAGCGGGCTTGGGGATTGCTCTCCTGAACGAACGCCATCTACGTCCGGATATGGAGATCGTTGACGTTCGCCTGCCCGAGCCGCCCCCGCTCGCCTATGTCGTGCGGCGCGCGAAGAAGGCCCGAAACCCGGCGTTGGACAGCCTGATCTTCAGCATGCAGGAAGAGATCAACCGGTACGGAAAGCTTGCATTGGCGGGCTAGGTTCGGATTGAAGACCTGGGCGGGCTCTGCGGTCAGCATTCTCGAACATAGGACTTTCAAGCCGCCGTTCTGCTTTCCACCCTAGGCAGCCATTAAAACAGCGCCAGCTGCCCGACGCTGCTCGACGTCGTTGCTTCCGCCGCCTGCGAGTTCAGCCAGACCGACTCCGTCCGCCTGTTCCGCCCACCGTTGTTCCCGTCCTATCCATCCGTGTCCAGCCGACCGGCGCGTCATCGTGGAGCGGGCACGCGTACCCCGACAGCACGACGTAGCCCCTCAGCGACCTCGGGACCTTCAGCAGATCGATGTGATCGGAATTGTCCAGCCGGATTGCCGCAAGCTCGACGATCGCGCCGCGCGGCGCCCTCGAGACTTATTCGAGTACGATCTGGGTGGTCTGTGACTTCCATCGCGACAGATCACGCGCTGCGGTGTGCAGGATCGCCTCCGACGCTTCGCGGGCGGCGGCTCCGTCGCGCATGCGCACGGCTTCGACCAGCCGGCCATGGACTTCTACCGTTTCCTGATGGGTTCGAACCGATCTGTTGGCGCGGTCGAGCGCGCGTGTCAGGGCGGCATCGATGACATCCGACAGCTGCGTGAAGACGGCGTTTCCACTGGCGCGCAAAAGGATGCGGTGGAATTCGGCGTCAGCCTGCGTGAAGGCAACGTCATCATCAGGCGCGGCGTCGCGCATCGCCTCCCAGGCAGCATGAAGCGCGGCCGCGTCGGCAAGGCTGGCGCGTTCGGCGGCAAGCTCGGCCGCAAAGGGCTCGACCGCGCGACGCGCTTCCAGGACGGCCGCGAGAAACTGCGCATCGATCACCACCTCGCCCATCCAGTCGAGGAGATCCGCATCCAGGATGTTCCACTCGCCGCGCGGGCGCACGAAGGTCCCGGCCCGCGATCGCGAGCGCACGACGCCCTTTGACTCCAGCCGCTTGAGCGCCTCGCGTACGACAGGCCGGCTCACCCCGAATTCGGTGCAGAGATCCTGTTCGCGCGGCAGCGTCGAACCCTCGCCGAAGCGGCCGTCAGCGATGCTGCGTGCAAGCATGGCCACGAAGACCCGTCCGACACGGGGCTTCGGTCTTGCCTGTTTCGATCGCTCGGTTGCCGGGACCACCATCGCACGCACCATTACCGCATTTCCCCCTCCGTTGTGCTGCATCGCGGCATGTCGGACAAGAGCGAGAATAAGTCAGACACTAATCTTGACGCTACCGCTCGAGCCGGCCTACCAATGATGAGCGACCGGGAGGCACGGGATCGCGTTCGGGAGGAAGATCATGGGACATTGGAAAAGAGCCATCCTCGCAGGTGCCGCGATGCTTCTGGCGGTCGGCGCGGCCGAGGCGGCGGATGTGAAGATCGGCTTCATCGTCAAGCAGCCGGAAGAGCCGTGGTTCCAGGATGAATGGAAGTTCGCTCAGGCCGCGGCCAAGGAGAAGGGCTTCACCCTGATCGAGATCGGTGCGGAAGATGGTGAGAAGGTCCAGTCTGCGATCGACAACCTCGGTGCGCAGGGCGCTCAGGGCTTCATCATCTGCACCCCGGACGTCAAGCTCGGACCCGGCATCGTTGCCAAGGCGGCAGCGAACGACCTCAAGCTGATGACGGTGGACGACCGGCTGGTGGATAATTCCGGCCAGCCGCTGGAAGACGTGCCGCATATGGGCATCTCCGCCACCAAGATCGGCGAGGCCGTGGGCCAGGCGATCGTCGACGAGATGAAGGTCCGCGGCTGGGAGATGAGCGAGGTCGGCGCGATCAAGGTCTCGTATGACCAGTTGCCGACGGCGGTCGACCGGGTGACCGGTGCGACCTCGGTGCTGGAGAAGGCAGGCTTCCCCGCCGCCAACATCTTCAACGCACCGCAGGCAAAGACCGACACGGAAGCCGCTTTAAACGCGGCAACGACGGTCATCAACGCGCACCCCGAGATCAAGCACTGGATTGCGGTCGGTCTCAACGACGAGGCGGTGCTCGGCGCGGTCCGTGCCACCGAAGGCGTCGGCATCCCCGCGTCCAACGTGATCGGCGTGGGGATCGGCGGCGCCGAGTCGGCGATCAACGAGTTCAAGAAGCCGGCCGAGACCGGGTTCTTCGGCACCGTGATCATCTCGCCGAAGCGCCACGGCTATGAGACCGCAGCCAATATGTATGACTGGATCGCGGACGGGAAAGAGCCGGAGAAGCTGATCCTGACCAGCGGCCAGCTTGCCAAGCGCAGCGACTACGAGGCGGTGCGCAAGGATCTCGGCATCAACTGACGGCGGGCGGCCGGCGGCGACAATCAGCCGCCGGGCCCTTCGTCCACCTGCCGACGACAAGAAGAGTCTCGATGTCGTTCCTTGAACTGTCTGGCCTGTCGAAGACTTATCCCGGCGTCACGGCACTTGCCGATATCGGCTTCTCCGTCGGCCGCGGCCGTGTTCACGGCCTGATGGGCGAGAACGGTGCCGGCAAGTCGACGCTGATCCGCATCCTGTCCGGTGATACCGTTGCCGATGCCGGCGAGATCCGCATCGACGGCGCGGTGCAACGCTACGGCTCAGCCCGCGACGCCTTCGGTGCGGGAGTCGTCGTCGTGCATCAGGAATTGCAGCTCGTCCCCGACCTCTCCGTCGCCGAAAATCTCCGCCTCGGCCGCTTCCCAGCGCGCGGCGGCATCGTCGACTTCAAGGCCCTGTTCGCCGAGGTCGGCAAGGCGCTGGACGAGATCGGCATCGCCGTCGATCCGCGGGCGAAGGTGGCGACCCTGTCGATCGGCGAGCGCCAGATGGTCGAGATCGCCAAGGCGGTGATGATCGACGCACGTGTCATCGCGCTGGACGAACCAACATCGTCCCTCTCGTCACGCGAAAGCGAGATCCTGTTCAGGCTGATCGGCCGGCTGCGGGATGCCGGCAAGGTCATCCTCTACGTATCGCATCGTCTGGAAGAGATTTTCCGCCTTTGCGATGGCTGTACCGTGCTGCGAGACGGCAAGCTTGCGGCCCATCACGAGACGATGGAGGGCGTGACGCGCGAGCGTATCGTCGCCGAGATGGTGGGGCGCGAGATCGCCGACATCTGGACTTGGCGGCCGCGGACGGCCGGCGCGACGCGGCTCTCGGTCGACGGACTGCAAGGCTCGCGCGTGCCGCAGCCGCAGAGCTTTACGGCACAAGCAGGCGAAATCCTCGGCTTCTTCGGCCTCGTCGGCGCGGGGCGAAGCGAGCTGATGCGGCTCGTTTTCGGCGCGGACCCTGCCAGCGGCGGCGCTGTGCGCATCGACGGGCAACCGCTCGAAGAGCTCAGCCCGCGGCAGGCGATCCGGGACGGCCTCGTCCTCTGCCCCGAAGATCGTAAGGCGGACGGGATCATCCAGGGCCGCTCCGTCGGCGACAACATCGCGATTGCCGCGCGGCGCCATCATTCCCCCTTCGGCATCCTTCAGCCACGGCGGGAGGCCACGACGGCGGACCGGTTCATCGAGACGCTGCGAATCCGCACGCCGTCACGCCGCCAGGACATCGTCAACCTGTCCGGTGGGAACCAGCAAAAGGTCATCCTGGCCCGCTGGCTGGCCGAGCCGGACGTGAAGGTGCTGATCGTCGACGAGCCGACGCGCGGCATCGACGTCGGCGCCAAGGCCGAGATCTACGAAATCCTCTACGCTCTCGCGGAGAAAGGTCTCGCGATTGTCGTCGTATCCAGCGAGCTGCCGGAGATCATGGGCATCTGCGACCGCATTCTGGTGATGTGCGAGCGTCGCATCGTCGCCGAGTTCGACCGCCCGTCCTTCTCCGAGGCTGCGCTGCTCGCCGCCGCCCTGCCTGATAGCGAGGCGCCGCTGACATCAATGGTATCCTGATCGATGACTGCAACCGTGAAACGCCTGCTTCTCGGCGAGCAGGGCCTCCTGATCCTCTTCGTGCTCGCCTTTGCCGTCGTGTCGGCCACGGTGCCGAACTTCCTGACCGAGCGGAACATGCTCGGCCTTCTGCAGTCGGTGGTCACGATCGGCATCGTTTCCTGCACGATGATGCTGTGTCTGGCATCGCGTGACTTCGACCTTTCCGTCGGCTCCATCGTCGCCTTCGCGGGCATGGTGGCGGTGATGGTGTCGAATAGCTCGGGCTCGATCCCGCTCGGCATCGGCGCGGCGCTGGCGGCCGGAGCTGCCGTCGGATTTGTCAACGGCGTCGTCATTGCGCGGCTTCACATCAATGCGCTGATCACCACGCTCGCCACGATGCAGATCGTCCGCGGCCTGGCCCTCATCGCCTCCGATGGGCGTGCCGTCGGCATCAATGATCCCGGCTTCTATGCGCTTTCACTGAGCCGCTTCCTCGGGATTCCTGCCCCGGTCTGGATCATGGCATTGCTATTCGCCCTTTTCGCCTTCGTGCTGAACCGGACGGTGTTCGGGCGCAACACGCTGGCGATCGGCGGCAATCCGGAGGCGTCACGCCTGTCCGGCGTCGACGTCGACTGGGGCCGAATCTGGATCTTCGCGCTTCAGGGCCTTGTCTGCGCCATCGCCGGCATCCTGCTCGCCTCGCGCATCACTTCCGGTCAGCCCAATGCAGCCACCGGGCTGGAACTCTCGGTCATTTCGGCCTGCGTTCTCGGCGGCGTTTCCCTGGCCGGCGGCCGAGCTACGATGAGCGGCGTGATCGTCGGCGTCCTGATCCTCGGCATCGCCGAAAACGTCATGAATCTCCTGAACATCCAGGCCTTCTACCAGTACGTCGTGCGGGGCCTCATCCTGCTGGCGGCAGTCCTGCTCGACACCGTGCGCTCGCGTGCAAGCGGCCGGCGCTAGCGATGACGCACCGCTCGTTCGCCAATGCCTGCTCTCGCCGTCCCAATTTCGGAACGATCGGCCAACCCCTGTCACTCACCTTGGAGGAGAAGATGAAGACACTCGGAACATCGCTGCTGGCACTCTGCAGCACATTTCTTGTCGGCAGTGCCCTGCCGGCAGCCGCCCAGCAGACCGACCTCAAGGTCGGCGCCATCTATATGGACGCCCAAGGCTTCTATGCCGGCGTGCGCAAGGGCATTCAGACGGGCGCCACCGAGGCCGGCCGCAAGCTCGAGATCATCGAGACCAACGCGCAGGGCGACGTCTCCAAGGAATCCTCCTTCATCGATTCGCTGATCTCGTCCGGCGTGCAGGCGATTATCGTCTCGCCTGTTTCCGCCGACGGCTCTTATCGCGCCATCCGCCGTGCGCACGACGCCGGGATCCCGGTGGTCTGCTACAACACCTGCCTCAACGACGAGGACATGAAGGCGTATGTCTCCGCTTATGCGGTGGGCGACCCTTACCAGTTCGGCCATAAGCTCGGCGAAGCCGCCGCGGATTACTTCACCAAGGCCGGTATTGCCGAGCCCAAGATCGCCGTCCTCAACTGCGAGTTCGTCGAGGTCTGCGTGACGCGTCGCAAGGGCTTCGAGGAAGCGTTGAAGGCCAAGGTGCCAGGCGCGAGCATCGTCGCCAACCAGGAGGGCGCGGTCCTCGACAAGGCGGTTTCCGTCGCCAACACCATCCTGTCCTCCAATCCTGACATCGACGCGTTCTTCGGCGAGGCAGGCGGAGCGACGCTCGGTGCCGCACGCGCCGTGCGCAGCCAGAACCGTGTCGGCAAGACCGTCGTATTCGGCGGCGACATGACTACCGAGATCGCGCAGGAGCTGGAAAAGGGCGACGTCATCAAGGCCGTCGTCGACATCTCCGGCCAGGGCCTCGGCAAGCTGGCTCTCGACCAGGCCGTGAAGTCGATCAACGGCAATGCGCCCGCAGAGATCAAGGTCGCCTACGATATCGACCTCTATGCGTCCAGCGAAGACGGCAAGGGCTGGCTCGAGGCTCATTCCGACGGCATCCCGTGAGCTCTCACGCCATGCCGATTGCCTCGCTGCGTAACTGTACCAAGCGCTATCCCGGCGTCGTGGCCCTTTCGGGGGCGAGCTTCGCCGTGGAGGCCGGCGAGGTCCGTGCGCTGCTCGGCAAGAACGGCGCGGGCAAGTCGACGCTGATCCGCATGCTCACCGGCGCCGAGGCGCCGGACGAGGGCGAGGTCCTGATCAATGGCGAGCCGCTCATGCAGAGCGGCTCCCTGCGGGCGGCGGAGAGCTTCGGCAGAGGCGTGCGCGTCGTCTACCAGGAGCTCAGCCTCGTGCCCGGCATGTCGATCGCCGAGAACCTCTTTCTCGGCCGCTGGCCCACCGGCGGCGGCGTGATCCGCTCCAAGGAGATGGAGGCGCAGACGCGGCGCGCTCTGGGGCTGCTGGGCCTCGACCTGGCTCCCTCGCGGCTGGTGGAGACACTCAGTTCCGCCGAGCGCCAGCTCGTCGAGATCGCCCGCGTCCTGCTGGGCGAGCCCAAGCTGGTGATCCTCGACGAACCGACGAGTTCGCTGGCCGCCGCGGAAGCGGACAAGGTGATCGAGGCTGTTCAGCGCATCGCCGAACGCGGCATCGGCGTGGTCTATGTCAGCCACCGTATGGACGAGATCCGCCGCATCGCGCGCTCGGCGACGATCGTGCGCGACGGGCGGATCATCGACACCGTGGATGTCGGCAGCGCCGACACGCGCGAAATCGTGCGGCTGATGCTCGGCACCGAGGCGGAAAATGCTGCCTCGCCAGTTTCAGTGGCTCGCGAGCGGACCGTCCTCGGCGTCGAGGGCCTGGCGCTCTCGCCCAAGCTGGAGAACGTGTCCTTCGATCTCCGCGAGGGCGAGGTGCTCGGCATCGCTGGCCTGCTCGGCTCGGGGCGCACCGAACTTCTGCAGGCGATCATGGGCATCCGGCACCCGGAGGCCGGCGTCATCCGCGTCGACGGCGTCGAGGTGGGACGGCCCGACTTCCGCGCGATGGTGCACAGGGGTTTCGGCTACACGCCGGAAAACCGCAAGGACGATGGCATTATCCCGCTGCTCGGGGTGGATGAGAACGCCGTCGCCAGCGATTTCGGCAAGGTCGAGAGTGCAGGCATCCTTTCTGCGCCGAAGATTCGCGCGGCGGCCGAGGCCGTGATCCAGCGCCTCCACGTCAAGACGCCCCGCTCCGACACGCCAATCGGCACCCTGTCCGGCGGCAATCAGCAGAAGGTGGTGATCGGCCGCTGGGTTCATGCCGACAGCCGGATCCTCCTTCTCGACGAGCCGACCCGCGGCGTCGACGTCGAGGCCAAGGCCCAGATCTACGCCATCATCCGCCAACTCGCGGCCGAAGGGCGAAGCATCATCTTCGTGTCGAGCGAAGTCGAGGAGCTGCCGCTGGTCTGCGACCGTGTGGCCGTTCTCCGCGACGGCCGACTCCGTGAGGAATTCCATACACCGAACATCGATCAGGACGCGCTGATGGCCGCCTGCATCGACGCCCATTGAGAGTACACACCATGCCCGTTGAAACTGGCGGAGTCGCCGCACCGGCAGCGAGCCGCAGCCGCCGCTTCTCCCAGCACATGAACGAGCTGAGCCTCTTTGCCGCGATCGTCGTGCTCTATGTCGTGTTCGGCTCGATGGCGGACGGCTTCCTGTCGTTCAACAACCAGATCAACATCCTGCGCGACGCGGCCACCATCGGCATTGCCGCCTGGGCGGCGACGCTGATCATCATCGCCGGGGAGATCGACGTCAGCGTCGGGCCAATGGTCGCCTTCATCTCGGTCGCCCTCGCCTACATGCTGCAGGGCGGCATTCCGACGCCGCTCGCCTTCGTCGCCGCGATCCTCGTCGGGGCGGCGCTCGGCTCCATCGCTGGCGTCCTGCGCGCCTATTTCGACGTGCCGTCCTTCGTCGCGACGCTCGGTCTGTGGAGCGCCCTGCGCGGCACGGCGCTGTTCGTCACCGACGCGCTGCCGGTGTCGATCGGCCGCAACGATATCGTCGACGCGCTGGACCGCTCCGTGTTTGGCATTCCACCGGCTGCAATCGTGATGCTGGTGCTCTTTGCGATCTTCGCCTTCGTGAGCCGCAAGACAGCGTTTGGCCGCTCGGTGTTCGCCATCGGCGGCAATGCCCAGGCCGCCTATCTCAGCGGCATTCCAGTGGCGCGGATCCGCGTCGCCCTGTTCGCAATTGGGGGCGCCATGGCGGCGGTGAGCGGCATTCTGCTTCTGTCCCGGCTCGGATCGGGCAATGCGACGGCAGCTTCCGGCCTGGAGTTCGATGTCATTGCCGCCGTTGTGGTCGGCGGCACAGCCCTGTCCGGCGGTCGCGGCTCGATGCTCGGCACGCTGCTCGGTGTCCTCGTCATCACCCTCATCGGTAACGGTCTGGTGCTGCTCGGAATCAACCCGTTCTTCCAGCAGGTGGTGCGCGGCGTCATCATCGTGGTGGCGGTGCTGGCAAATATCCAGGCGATCAAGCGGAGCCGGGCCTGACATGACGTTGATCAGCCTTGCCGGCGACGGCTTCGAAGCGCGCGTTTCCACAGAAGGGGGCATTCTGACACGCCTGCGCTGGAGCGGCGTGCCGCTCCTGCGCGACACGCCGGACGATGCCGATGCGCTGCACGCCGCCTGCTATCCTCTCGTTCCTTTCGGCAATCGGGTGCGCGGCAACCGCTTCAGCTTCAAGGGCGCCGAGTACCGCTTCGAGGCCAACACCGCCTGGGATCCGCACTATCTGCATGGCGAGGGTTGGCTCGGCGCCTGGACGGTCGAAAACGCCGATGCGAAGTCGGCCGAGCTTGTCTTTCGCCATGCCGGCTCGAACGGTACCCCCTACCGCTACGAGGCTCGCCAGACCTTTGCCGTCAGTGATGACGGCTTCGAGATGCAGCTTGCCGTCACCAACCGTGGAGAGCAGCCGCTGCCTTTCGGGATCGGCTTTCATCCTCACTTCCCGCTCACGCAGGAAACGACCCTTTTGGCAGAGGCCGAGAGGTTCTGGACCGAGGCCGAGGGCTGGCTGCCGGGCGAACGGGCGCAGACGCCGGAGGACCTGGATTTCAGGACGAAGCGGCGCCTGCCGGAACGCTGGGTGAACAACGGCTTCGAAAACTGGAGCGGCCACGCCGAGATCGAATGGCCGGAACGCGGGACAGGACTGGTCATCGAAGCCGGACCGCGTCTGCGCCATGCCTTCCTGTTCGTGTCCGACACCGATTTCGATCCGTCCTATCGGCGCGACTACTTCTGTTTCGAGCCGATGAGCCACCTGGCCGACGGCCACAACATGGACGATCTCGGCGGCCTCACCGTTCTCGCCCCAGGAGAAACAATCGCCGACTTCATGCGGCTTCGGCCGTCGCATCTCTGACGACAGATCTTCAAGCGGCGCAGCGCTGTGGAGCAAGCATGCCGAACGATACCACATTGGACTACATCATCGTCGGCGGGGGCAGCTCCGCCTGCGTCGTCGCAGCCAAGCTGGTGCGCGAGGGTCGCGCCCGCGTGCTGCTTCTGGAGCGGGGGCCGCGGCAGGCCAACCCGATCATGAGCATTCCCGCCGGCTACATGAAGTTCCTGGCGAAGGACACCTACCTCGCCATGCATAAGACCGAGCCGCAGCCGCAGCTCGACGGACGCGGGCCTGTGGTGCCGCAAGGCAAGGTGCTCGGCGGCGGCGGCACCGTCAACGCGATGGTCTATATGCGCGGCCAGGCGGCCGACTTCGACCGCTGGAACACAGCCGTGACGCCTCCCGGGGCTCAAGGTGACCGGTCCTGGTCCTATGAGGACATGCTGTCCTACTTCAAGGCGCAGGAGGACAACGACCATCTTGCCGGCGAGTATCACGGGGTCGGCGGACCACTGAAGGTCTCGCATCTCGGCCATACGAGCCCGATGACCAGGGCCTATGTGAAGACGATGCAGGGTCTCGGGATGCCCTACAACCCGGACTTCAACGGTGCCTCGCAGTTCGGCGTCGGCTTCATGCAGCATACGATCGACTGGGCGACGCGCCGCCGCTCCGCAGCGGTCGACGCCTTTCTGAAGCCGGTCATGGACGACCCGCTCCTGACGGTCGAAACGGAAGCGACCGTCACCGGCCTGCGCATGGAAGGTGTGCGCGTCGTCGGCGTCGATTACCTCGCAGGCGGTAGCCGCAAGTCAGCGACCGCTGGTGTGGAAGTGCTGCTTGCAGCCGGTGCCTATCAGACGCCGAAGCTCCTGATGCTCGCCGGCATCGGCCCGGAGACCGAGCTCGGCCGGCATGGCATAGACCTGCGCGTCTCGCTGCCGGGCGTCGGCGCCAACCTCCAGGACCATTACGAGGTGCCGGTCGTCGCCACTACGAAGGGCGCCTTCGGCTATTACGGCCAGGATCGCGGCCTGCCGATGCTGCTGGCAGGCCTGCAATATCTTCTGTTCCGGAGCGGCCCCGCCTCGACGACGGGGGTCGAAACCTGCGCCTTCCTCGACCCGGAGAACGGTGATCGCAATGCGCCGACCATCCAGATGTTCTGCGTGCCGACCGTCTATCTCGACCGCGACGTTCTGGGCACGGACCCTGGCCACGGCGTGACCATCAACTCGTTGCTGCTGCGGCCGAAGGCGCGCGGCCGCGTCACGCTGCGCTCCGCCGATCCTCTGGCCGATCCCGTCGTCGACACGGGCATCTTCGGCCATCCCGACGATCTGAAGACCACGATGGCGGGCTTCCGCTTTGCGCGCGGCGTCCTGGCTGCCTCGCCGATGAAGGAGCTGATCGACCGTGAGATCTTCCCCGGTCCGGACGTCGTGAGCGACGAGGATCTGGCGCGCCACTGCCGGCGAACCGTGAAGACCGGCTACCACCCCGTCGGTACGTGCCGCATGGGCCACGATGCGGACGAGGATGCCGTTCTGACGGCGGATCTGCGCGTGCGCGGCACGTCGGGCCTTCGGGTCATCGATGCTTCGCTGATGCCCAACATCGTCAGCGGCAACACCAATGCCGCCGTCATGGCCGCCGCCGCCAAAGCCGCCGACCTCATCCTTACGCAGTCAGTCTCATGAAGATCACCAAGCTCTCCACCTACATCGTTCCACCGCGCTGGATGTTCCTGAAGATCGAGACCGACGAAGGCGTCGTCGGCTGGGGCGAGCCGGTCGTCGAGGGGCGAGCGCACACCGTGGAAGCGCTCGTGCACGAGCTTGCCGACTATCTGATCGGGCGTGACCCCTTTCTGATCGAGGATCACTGGAACGTCCTCTACCGCGGCGGCTTCTATCGAGGCGGCGCGATCCACATGAGCGCGCTGGCCGGGATCGATCAGGCGCTGTGGGACATCAAGGGCAAGGCCTTGGGCGTGCCGGTCCACCAGCTGCTCGGCGGCCGCTGCCGCGACCGGATCAAGATCTATTCCTGGATTGGCGGCGACCGTCCGGACGATCTCGCCCGGCAGGCTAAGGACGCGGTGGCCCGCGGCTTCACCGCGCTGAAGATGAACGGCTGCGAGGAGATGCAGATCGTCGACACGCATGACAAGGTGGAGAAGGCCGTCGCCGCCATCGCGGCCGTGCGCGAGGCGGTCGGTCCCCATGTCGGCATCGGCGCAGACTTCCATGGCCGCGTGCACAAGCCCATGGCGAAGGTGCTTGCGCGGGAACTCGAACCTTACAAGTTGATGTTCATCGAGGAGCCGGTGCTGTCGGAGAATCGTGAGGCGCTGGCGGAGATCACCAAGCACTGCTCGGCGCCCATCGCACTCGGCGAGCGCCTGTATTCCCGCTGGGACTTCAAGGGCGTGCTGGCCGACGGTCTTGTCGACATCATCCAGCCGGATCTGTCGCATGCGGGCGGCATCACCGAGTGCCGCAAGATCGCGGCGATGGCCGAAGCCTACGATGTGGCCCTCGCGCCGCACTGCCCCCTCGGGCCGATCGCACTTGCGGCCTGCCTGCAGGTCGATGCCGTCAGCTACAATGCCTTCGTGCAGGAGCAGAGCCTTGGCATCCACTACAATGCCGGCAACGACCTCCTGGACTATCTGGTCGATCCCGGCGTGTTCACCTACGAGGGCGGCTTCGTCGCGATACCCGACGGTCCAGGCCTCGGCATCGAGATCGACGAGGCCGTGGTGATCGAGCGGGCGCGCCAGGGGCATCGCTGGCGCAACCCGGTCTGGCGTCACGCCGACGGCAGCGTGGCGGAGTGGTGAGCCGAATGGGTCGTCTTTCGGGCAAGCGCATCATGGTGACGGGCGCTGCGCAGGGCATCGGCGCAGCCATCGCCGAGGCTTTTCACCGTGAGGATGCGCATCTCCTGCTGCTCGACCGCGATGGCGAGCAGTTGAGCAACACGGCGGAACGTCTGCGCCAAACCGGCGCAAGGCTGGCCACCGCCACTGCCGACATCACCGACGCTGCGGCGATCGCCGCGGCGGTCGCGGACGGAGAGCGCGTGCTCGGGCCGATCAATGCCCTCGTCAACAATGCCGGCATCAACGTCTTCGCCGAGCCGCTCCAATCGAATGATGCCGAATGGGATCGCTGCTTCGACGTCAATCTCAAGGGCGCGTGGAACTGCTGCCGCTCGGTTCTGCCGGGCATGATCGAGGCGGGCGGCGGCGTGATCCTCAACATCGCCTCAACCCACGCCTTCACCATCATCCCGCACACCTTCCCCTATCCGCTGGCAAAGCACGCGCTGCTGGGTCTGACGAAGTCGCTCGGGCTCGAATATGCCTCAAAGGGTGTGCGTGTGAATGCGCTGGCGCCGGGCTACGTAGCGACGGCCAAAGTCCTCGACTGGTGGAACTCGTTCCCTGACGCGGAGGCTGCCAAGGCTGAGACGATGCGGCTGCATCCGGGGGGCCGCATCGCGACGCCGGAGGAGATCGCTCTCGCCGCCGTGTTCATGATTTCTGACGAATGCCCGTTCATGAACGCGACGTGCCTGACGGTCGACGGCGGCCTTAGCGTGCAGCAGCATCCCGCTTAAACGAGGCAACAAGTGATCACAGGCACCAGCCATCCTGCCGTGGCCTGCTGCGTTGGCTCGACCCGCTTCACTGGCACGTCGGCCTCCGCGTAGCCAGCAAGCCCACCATACATCGCTCGGATTGGCGGTACTCACGAAAGGGCATGCCAAGACGCCGCTCGCCCGCTTGTGACACCCGATACTCTCGCAGATGCCCGGATGCCTGAAGCTGCCGTATCTCAACGTTCGGCAAGCACTCCGTGGGGCTCCATTGCCATTCGAGGCGCAGAGTAGATCAGCAAGCAGGCTTTACCGACTTCCATAAGTCCGTTTATAAGGACTTTATGACCAATGCTGCGCTGTACGATCGAAGCCGTTCGCCGCTGTACATGCAGGCGGCAAGCCAGTTTCGTCTGAAAGTTCAGCGCGGCATCTGGGCACCCGGCTCGCAGATCCCAGTGCTCGAAGATCTCCAAGCCGAATTCGCACTGTCCAGGGCCACGATCCGTGAAGCACTCGACATGCTTGAGCGTGAGGGACTGATCGAACGATTCCGCGGCCGCGGCACCTTTGTACGAAGCAAGCTGCCGGAGCGTCAGTCTCACCGGCTTCCGACCTCATGGGATGGGCTCCTCGCCAGTTTGCGCAACGTCGAGCCGAAGCTCGTCCAGCCGATGCGCCGCGAAGGGGCGGGCGCCCTGCAGGGCATTCTCGCTGGCAAGGCCGATGGTGCCTATGTCTGGTTCCAGCGCGTTCATTCCCGCGCCGACGATCCCTATTGCCTGATCGACATTCGGCTCCGGGCAGACGTCTTCGACGCCGATGCCGAGCGGTTCGCCCGAACCCCTGTCATCCTCGTCCTGGCCGACCGCTATTGTGAGCAGATCGGATCGGCTTTCCAGCGCGTCACCTTTTCCAACGCGGATGAGGCTTCGGCAAGCGCTCTCGGGATCGCGCTCGGGGCGCCAGTCGTCGAGATCCTGAGAACGCTGGTGGATCCCGAAGGGAGGGTCCTAGTCCATACCTATGCGCGGTACCCAGGAGAGTACGTGCAGATCGATTTCGAATTCGCATTGGACGGCCATGCGCGGACGGCCGCCGGGAGGAATGTTTGCAACGCTTGATCGAATTTGGATGGCGGCTCCTGCCGTTTATGGCGGTCATCCTTCTCTGGTACGTCGTTCGCTGGAGCGGCGTCGTGGATCAGGGACTTCTGCCGCCGCCGCATCTCGTCTTTCTTGATATCTGGCAGCGCAGCGTCGAGGGTACTTTCCTTGCCGACGCGTGGATGTCGATCCGCCGAGTGCTTCTCGGTCTGTTCTTCGGCATGCTCCTGGCGGTGCCGGTGGGCTTCCTGATCGGCTGGAACCGCAGCATTCGCCGCTTCGTCGACCCGCTCGTCAACTTCTTTCGCGCACTGCCGCCGATCGCGCTGATCCCGCTGGCAATCGTTTATCTAGGGATCGGCGAGGTGGCGAAGGTCGCCATCCTCTTCTACGCGGCATTCTTTGCCGGCGTGATCGTGATGTACGAAGGTATGTCGCAGATCAATCCGCTGTATGTGCGGGTATCCCGGACGCTCGGCGCCACCGACTGGGAGGTCTTCTACAAGGTCATCGTGCCGCTCACGGTGCCGCATGTCCTGACGGCTGCGCGCGTTGCGCTCGGCGTGGCCTGGGCGACGCTTGTCGCCTCGGAACTTGTTGCGGCCCAGAACGGGCTCGGCGCCGTGATCCAGAACGCCAGCGCCTTTTTCCAGCTGACGACGATCTATGCTGGCATCGTTGCCATCGGGTTCTTCGCCCTCATCATGGATGCGCTTCTGCGGGCGGCCTCACGGCATTTTCTCGACTGGCAGGAGCGCGCGACGCAATGAGCGTTTCACAACGAAGCTCGGGCGTGGCTGAGGACGTCAAGCGGGTAGCCGCTGCCGAGACAAAGGTCCGCTTCCAGAACGTGTCCAAGTCCTATGGATCGATCGAGGTTGTCCGCGACGTCTCTTTCGACATCAACGAAGGCGACTTCATCGCTCTTGTCGGGCCGTCGGGCTGTGGCAAGACGACGATGATGAACATGCTGGCCGGGTTCACCAAGCCAGACAGTGGGGCGGTGCTCCTGGAGGGGCGACCGGTCGAAGGACCGGGGCCGGACCGCGGAGTCATGTTCCAGGACTATGGCGTCTTCCCGTGGCTCACCGTCGAGAAGAACATCCGTTTCGGCCTCGATCTCGCTGTCAAACGCGGCATGTCGAAGCCGGAAAAAACGGAGATCGTGGAGCGGTACATGGCGCAGATGCGCCTGACCGAGTTTCGAAAGGCGTGGCCGAAGAACCTCTCCGGCGGCATGAAGCAGCGCCTCGCTCTGGCGCGTGCCTATGCGGCCAATCCGCATTTCCTGCTGATGGACGAGCCGTTCGGGGCGCTGGACGCCCAGACCCGCAGCGACATGCACGACCTCCTGCTCGAAATGATGCAGGCAGAGCGCAAGACCGCTCTCCTGATCACCCATTCCGCCGAGGAGGCGATCTATCTCGCCAACCGGATCTTCGTCATCTCGGCCAGGCCTTCGCGCGTCGTCGAAGAGCTAACCATTCCCTTCGGTGAAAAGCGGGATCGCGATCTGCTCGACACACCCGAGTTCATCGAGCGGCGACGGCACCTGCGCGACATCGTCATGAAGCAATACGCCGATCAGCAGGCCCTTCGCTGACGGAACAACAAAGGGGAGGAAAGAATGAGCATCAACAGACGCAATCTCTTGAGGACCGCGGCGCTGGGCGGCATCGCGACCCTAGCCGCACCGTCCATCGTCCGGGCCGTTGGTTCGGCGGAATCGATCCGGGTCGGATATCTGCACACGCTGGCCGTGGACGGGCACATCTTCACCGCCGAGGCGAACGGCTTGTGGGAGGAGCAGGGTCTGAAGCCGGAACTGACCCGCTTCTATACAGGCCTCGAGCTGTTCCAAGCCATGGTCGGCAGTGCGCTGGACATGCTGGCCACGGGTGCTGTGCTCTCGAACTTCCCGGCGCGCGGGCAGGGGAAGGTTTTTCTCATCAACAATGTCGAGTTTGCCACCGCGCAGCTCTGGGTCAATCCGGAGATGGGCGTGTCCTCTTTTCAGGATCTGAAAGGCAAGCAGATCGCGACCTCGATCGGCACGACGGCGCATGTCTTCCTTGCTACCGCGCTGAAGGCTAACGGCATCGACCCGAAGTCAGACGTTTCGATCATCAATCAGCGCATGCCGGATGCGGTGACTGCCTTCATCTCGGGCGCGGTCCCGGCCGTCGCGCTGTGGGTTCCGTTCAATGTCCAACTGAAAGCGCGGGTGCCTGGCGCGCAGATGCTCGTCGATGCTTCGAAATATTATCCCGAGGCGGCGATCCTCGGCGGCTGGGCGGCTCGCAACGACTATTATGAAACCAAGAAAGATGTTCTGGAGCGTGTCATCAAGGCCTGGCTGCCGGCCAACAAGCGTCTCGTCGAGCAGCCGGACGAGACGCTGGCGGTGCTCCAGAAGACCCAGTATTCCGACGTCCCGCTGGACGAGTTGAAGGCGCAGTACGAGGCACAGAAGCTCTTCCCCGCAGCCGAATGGGCGAAGATGTACAAGGACGGCACCGTCACGTCCTGGCTCGACAGGGTCACCGATTTCTATGCCGAGGTTGGCGGCATGACCAATCCGGTGTCCGCCAAGGACTACTTCGATCCGAGCCTCTACCTGAAGGTCGCCGGGCAGGGCTGAGCGTCTCGCTCAACACATGACGGAGAGCCGCAGCCGGCCTTTGGCGGCCGGCCGCCAAGAGCGACATGGTCCAGGCGTTAGTCTCGTTGCCACCTCGTCATCGCCGTCGCGGCGTCTGCGTTCCCGACGCAGGCTGCGGGAACAGCATCGAAGGCGTTGTCGGATCGACGGTTCCGGGTGCCGCCGAAGAGGGAAGATCAGGTGCGCCGAACCGCCTGAACGTCCTCGATAAGATGACCGCCGGACGATGGTTGCTGTCTCCGGCGTCCCAACAGAAACAAAAGGCCCGCCATTCCTTCGTCCTTGTGAGGCGAAACGCGTGGTCCGCGGCCAGCAGGGTTGAACGGGCAGAACAGTATGCGTGCAACGATCCTCGTTCATCGTATCCCAGTCGAAACACCGGTTCAGACATCCTTCGGCGTCATGACCGATCGCCCCTCGGTGATCCTGCGTGTCGAAGACGAAGATGGCGCAATTGGCTTTGGCGAAGTCTGGTGCAACTGGCCGAGCGTCGGCGCGGAGTATCGTGCGCGGCTTCTCGAGGCGGTGATCCTGCCACTGGTCGCGGACCTCCGCCTTATCGACGATCCGGCGGCGCTGTGGGATAGACTTACCCTCCGGCTGCGGATTCTCGCGATCCAGTCCGGCGAGCCGGGGCCGATCGCCCATTGCCTGGCGGGCCTCGAATGCGCTTTGCAGGATCTGATGGCGCGTCGCGCGGGACTTCCGCTCGCCCGCTACCTTTCTGACAACGCGTCGCAGAGCATCGCCGTTTATGCCAGCGGCATCAATCCGACAGGTGCTCCGCAGACGGCTGAACGCGCCATCGCATCCGGTTACCGCGCCTGCAAGGTGAAGATCGGCTTCGACCCGGGCCGAGACCGCGAGAATCTTCTCGGCGCGCGCTCCCTCATCGGGGGCGGCAATCGCCTGATGGCCGATGCCAACCAGGCCTGGTCACTGCCTGTAGCGCTGCAGTTCGCGGAAACGGCTGAAGAGGCTGGCCTGTTCTGGCTCGAGGAACCGCTGGCGCACGATGCGCCGGACGAGGACTGGAGAGCGCTGGGTAAAGCATTGAGCACGCCGCTCGCCGCCGGCGAGAACTTCCTGGGCAAGCAGGATTTCGAATCCCTGCCAGCGGCACGAAGTTTGGGAGTGCTCCAGCCCGATCTCGGTCGCTGGGGCGGTATCGGGCAGATGATGGCGATCGGCCATGAAGCTCGGCGGAAGGGGTTGTTGTTCTGTCCGCATTGGCTCGGGGGCGGCGTCGGCCTGCTCACCTCTTGCCATGTCAAGGCGGCCCTCGACGACGCCGACGGCTTCGTGGAAGTCGACTTCAACGACAATCCGATGCGCAGCGAAATCGCCGCCGAGGTGTTCGGGACCCTCGATGAGGGCCGCGTCGTCCTGTCCAATAAGGCCGGGATCGGGATCGACGATGCCGCAGTCGATGCATTCGACGCGCATCTGGTGGTCTCCCGCGATGTCCGGCTCTAAGGGGAGGCTGCCATCGTGCGCCAGGAATACGATTTCATCGTCGTGGGATCCGGTTCGGCTGGCTCTGTTCTCGCCAACCGCCTTTCGGCGGATCCGTCAGTGCGCGTCCTCGTCATCGAGGCGGGCGGGCCGGACAGGAACTTCTGGCTCAAACTTCCCGTGGGCTATTTCCGGACGATCTACGATGCGCGCTTCTCCCGCATTTTCGAGACCGAGCCCGGCGAGGGCTCCGGCGGCCGCGCCATTCCCTGGCCGCGCGGACGCATCGTCGGCGGGTCGAGCTCCATCAACGGCTTGATCTTCATCCGCGGGCAGCACGAAGACTTCGACGACTGGGCGCAGCTCGGCGCCGTCGGCTGGTCCTACGAGGACGTTCTGCCGCACTTCAAACGGCTGGAGCGGTTCCAGGGCGGCGAGGACGCCTACCATGGGCGGGACGGCGATCTCCCGGTTTCGGCCCTTCGCAACCAGAACGAAGCCTGCCAAGCCTGGGTGCGAGCGGCGATGGAGTACGGGCTTCCGTTCAACCCGGACTTCAACGGCGAGACGACGAAGGGCGTCGGCACCTACCAGCTGTCGATCGGCCGCCGTTATCGCGCAAGCGCGGCTGCGGCCTTCCTGCGACCTGCCTTGAAACGCGACAATATCGACCTTCTGACTAAGGCTCATGTGACGCGGGTGGTGATCGAGAAGGGCCGGGCGGTTGGCGTGGCGGTCAGCGTCGGCGGCAGCGTCCGAACGATCCGTGCGGCGCGCGAGGTCATTCTTTCGGCCGGCGCCGTTCAATCACCGCAGATCCTCGAGCTCTCGGGGATCGGCGCGGCGGGGCGTCTGCGCGAGCTCGGTATCTCCTGCATCGTCGATGCGCCGGAGGTCGGCGAGAACCTGCAGGACCATTATCAGATGCGCCTGATCGTGCGGCTGAAGCGCAGGCTTTCGCTGAACGACGACGTGCGCAACCCGCTGAAGCTCGCACGCATGGGCCTCGACTGGCTGCTCGCCGGAAAGGGGCCTCTGACGGTTGGTGCGGGGCAGGTCGGCGGCGCGGCCGCGACATCGTACGCTTTCGGCAATCGGCCGGACGTGCAGTTCAATGTCATGCCCTTGTCCGTCGACAAGCCGGGAACGCCGCTCCATCGCTATTCCGGCTTCACCGCTTCGGTGTGGCAGTGCCACCCGGAGAGCCGTGGCTGCGTTCACGCGGTCAGCACCGACGCGTTCGCGTCGCCGCGCGTTGCCCCGCGCTACTTCGAGCGCGATATCGACAGAAAAACCATCGTCGAGGGCGTTCGCATCCTGCGCGAGATCAACAGGCAGCCGGCCTTTCGCGATCTTTGGGAGGAGGAGGTCGTGCCGGGCCCGTCTCGGTCGTCCGAGGCGGAGATATGGGACGCTGTCCGCTCGCTCGGCGGCACGGTGTTCCATGCCGTCGGCACCTGCCGGATGGGCGCCGATAGCGCATCGGTTGTCGATCCTGAACTGCGGGTGAGGGGTGTTGAGGCGCTTCGCGTGATTGATGCGTCTGTCATGCCGAAGATCACCTCCGCCAACACCAACGCCGCGACCCTCATGATCGCGGAAAAGGGTGCGACGATGATCACGAAAAGCACTGGGCCGAGCAGCGTGTCCGTCGATACAGACCGTCTCGAGCGGGCATAATTCGGCATCCCGGCACGGACCGCCGCCCGAGATGCTATCCTCTCGAACGGCACCACGTCTGTGAGGAACATTCAGATGAGCTGCTGATAATCTTGATATCGGCGTGTCGTGAAGACGGCGGCGTTGCGACTGCTGTCGGGTGGCGCTCGTCGCGGACGGATGGACTCACCACAACCTGAGGTAGCTTATTCTCTTCAATAGACGGTAGTACAACTTCCGAGATATAGTTGCCATGCCCGAAAGGTACGTTCTACTCTTAACCAACTGTGGTGATTTTAACTCAATCTACATCTCTTCGCGCTGCCCGGCTTGCGCAAATCCCGATGCGATGTGCTAACTCCACGCCAAGATGTTCACAGAGCGTCTGTCGCTGGGGGTTAGAGTCTTGAAAAAGCTGCAATTCGTACTGGCCGCCTGGGGCGCGGTGATGAGCTGGACTGCTCCAGCTGGGGCAGGCGACCTCGTTTATACCCCGGTGAACCCCTCCTTCGGCGGCAACCCGCTGAACTCCTCGCACCTGCTGGCGATCGCCAACGCCCAGCGGGATGCCACCGCGAGTGACGCAGATGACGGCGACGGTCTTTCATCCGGAGGCGGTTCGGGGGGTGGCGGTTCAAGCAACAGCCAGGCCGACCTCTTCGTAAGCCAGCTGCAGGGGCGTCTTCTTTCCGCGCTCGCCTCCCAGGTCACGGAGGCAATCTTCGGCGAGAATCCTCAGGATCAGGGTACGGTCAGGTTCGGTGACACGACAGTCACCTTCGATCGCACGCTCGACTCCATCCGGCTGACCATTGCGAATGGTCTCGACGGGACGGTCACCGAGATCGTCGTACCGCAGCTCGTCACTTCTTCCAGCCTGAACTGATCCGCATCGCGCTTCCGGAAAAGGGGATCCGGCAAGCGTAAGCGTTCCGAGGGGAAACATGCCGATGTCGATCTGGCCGCGACTGAGCTCGCGACTTGCCGTTATAACTGTGTCCGCCGCCCTCTTACCGATGGCCGGCTGCGTGACCAAGGAGGCCGCGATCGATGCCGCGCCCGTGGTCGCGCCCGTTTCCCAGCCCAATGACGATCTCCGGCGCATTCCGCCGCCGAGCGAGAAGACGGTTGTCGCCGTCTATGACTACGAAGATCTCACCGGGCAGTTCAAAGAGCGTGAGAACGTCCAGTCGCTGTCGCGTGCCGTGACCCAGGGCGGCGCGGCCATGCTGATCCAGGCCTTGCAGGATGCCGGCGAGCGCCGCTGGTTCACGGTGCTGGAGCGCAAGGAGCTCGACGATCTCCTGAAGGAGCGCCAGATCGTCACCGAGATGCGGCGTCTCTACCGCAACGAGACGCAGATCGACGCCTCGGTGATCCCGCCGCTGCTGCATGCCAACATCATTATCGAAGGCGGCATCATCGGCTACGACACCAACATCATGACGGGCGGCGCGGGTGCCGGCTTCCTCGGCATCACCGGCGACACCAAGTACATCCAGGATGTCGTCACCGTGACGCTGCGGGCCGTGTCCACCAAGACGGGCGAGGTCTTGAGCACGATCACGGTCCGCAAGGCGGTCGCCTCCTATTCGCTGCAGGGCGGCGCCTTCCGTTACGTGAAACTCAATCACCTGCTGCAGGCAGAGGTCGGCGTGACCTACAACGAGCCCAAGCAGATCGCCGTGCAGTCGGCGATCGAGAAGGCCGTGGAAGCCCTGATCGTCGAAGGGTCAGAGCTGGGGATCTGGAGCTTCCAGGATAAGCAGGCGGGCCAGGCCTATATCGATGCCTACCGCACCGAGGAATATGGCGACAGGCTCACCGCCGCGGCACAGAACGTACCGCCGCCGGCGACGCGGGATGCTGCCAGTACCGTGCAGACAGTGCCGGCCGCAGCACCGCAGGTGACGCAGCGCGTCATCCGCGGACCGGTCCGCCAGCCGGCGACGACGGGTGTGACGACGCAGCCGTCCAGACAGCAGAATCTGCGACAGTTGCCTGGCGTTCCGGGCAACGCGCCAATCCAGCGCCAGATCCAGGAGCAGGCACCGCGGCAGCTGCCGCCGGCGCCCGCGCCGAACGAAGGTGCCGTCGGCTCCAACGAGCCGCGCGAGAAGACGACCCGGGTGGCCGCCAGCGTCACCTGACCGGATCAAGCGCAATGAGGGGGAAGGGGTAGAGCGAAGGTCATGACCTTCGCTTAGGTGCGCGGCGTTCGCCCGCACGGCAGGGAGGATGGTCTCGCATGCCTGATCGCAAGGTGCCGATGCCGGTCAAGCTATTGGTCGCCGAGGGACATGCGCTGTTTCGGGCCGGCTTGCGTTTCCTGCTGCAGGAATTGGCAGTGGAAGTCGAGCTGCACGAGGCGGCCGACGCCGGCGAGCTGCGCAAGGCGCTCAGCGCCGCCCGCTTCGATCTCGTGCTTGTGGATCAGCTGATCGCAGGGCCTGACGCCATGCTGTCGATCCGCGACATCTGCGAGCGCGCCGAAGGCGCGCCCGTCGCGGTGCTCTCCGGCATCGATGATCCAAACTTGATCCGTGCCGCCCTGGACGACGGAGCGGCCGGATTTATTCCGAAGAACTCGTCGCCCCGCGTCATGATACAGGCCCTGCGCCTGATCCTCGCGGGCGGCATCTATTTGCCGCCGGTGATCCTGTCGCTGCTGCCGCGCACGATACGTGAGGAAAAGCTGGACGGGCGTCGCACCGCTCTAACCGCGCGCCAGCAGGAGGTCTGGAGCCACCTTGCACGCGGCGCTTCGAACAAGCAGATCGCGCGCGTCCTTGCCCTTTCGGAGGGTGCGGTGAAGGCTCATGTGGCGGGGCTTCTGCGTCTGCTCGGCGCCCGCAACCGGACGGAAGCGCTGGTGCGGGCCCAGGAGGCCGGCTGGAGCGATGCCGAGGCTGCTCAGCGCATTGAGGTTTCGGGCAACGGCCAGGCCGGCTTCACCCCTGCATCGAATCCGGTGTCGCTCCGGGAAGCCGAACCGAAAATGTCGAGCCCACGCCCGGAAACGAGCGGACGCTGATCGACAGGCCCGCGTGCCGCGCGACGGCGTTGGCGACGGCAAGACCGATGCCGAGGCCCTGAATTCCTAAGTCGATCGTCTCGTCGTCCCTGCTCAGCGGACGGAAACTCGTCGGCGCCCGCGCGGCCGGAAAGCCGGGCCCGCTATCGATAACCCTGAGGTCGAGATCGGCGCCGCAGCGGCGGCAGCCGACGAGAACACGCCTGCCTGGCGAAAAGCAGATCGCGTTGATGATCAAGTTGCGCAAGATGATCTCCAGCGCCAATGCATCCCCGACATAGGCCGCATCGGATGCGACCATCCGCAGGTCGACCTCCTGGTCGGCGGCAAGCGCCGCGACCTCGAGCGAGAGTCGCTGGAAGATGTCCCTGATGAGCGAGCGCCCCTGCAGATGTCTTGCCAGCACATGGTGAGCCCTGACGAGGTCGAGCAGGGACGCGACGCGGCGGCGCAGCTGCATCAACCCGGCGCGCGCCTCCGCCGCAATGGCCGCGGCGCTGTCCGGCGCACGTCCCGCAACGCCGACAAGCAAAGCAACGGCGTCGACGGGCTCATAGATTTGCCTGGCGATCGCATCGAGATTTTGCTGCGTCACCAATATGCCGTCAGACATTCTCTTGCTCGTGTCCGCCACGATTCTTTAGAACGGAGTTCGTGGGCTTCGTTAATCTAAACGCTATCATCGATCCTGCGGCGGACCAGCGAAACAAGGTCTGAAGCCAGAGCTTCATGGCGTGACCGACAGACCCTTCGATCTGACTTCCGGTCCAACGGCTAGGCCATTCGGCTGGAGCGTCGTCATAGTCCGCCTTTCGGACCTTCCTAGGACCGCCTCTCAACCCTGGCTGTAATCCGGCAAGAAGCTGATAAAGATAGGAAAAATCGTTATCTCTGAGCATCGGGAACGTCTTATCGCCTCTCCCTTGCTCCGAGCCTCCTCCGAGGCCGCACGGGGCTGGCTTAACGTTACCGAGCGGTCACTGAGCTGCGTCCGTGGCGGCCAATTGACCGTGCGATGGCCGATCTCCTATAGCTTAATAAGCCGTTAACGCCGCCGGGCTGGGAGGCCCGCTGCAAGTAACGGTGGGGGAGTAGGCAAGAACAAGGACAGTCCGGATTCGCGGTGTGGGCCGATGGGTCTGCGCACGATGGCGGCTTGTCTGGCGCTCGCCGAGGGGCGCTCCCGTCCTGTTTCGACCGCATTCTTCACGGGCGAAGGTGCGTCGTCTTCGAACGGAGCCGAGTGGTCGTCGGACGACCGGCCCGATTTCAGATCAACGAAACCGCGGCGCGAAGCTTTGCGGGGGCAAGGATTTTACGGATGATCAGCTTCAAGAAGATGCTTCTCGCGGCCACGGCTGTCGGCCTGGTTTCGGCATCAGGCGCCGCCTACGCCGGCAGCAACGACACCGATGTTCGCCAGAACGGCAACGAGAACCGCGCTCGCGTCGTGCAGAATGGCCAAAACAACCGCGCCGGCAGCAACAGCGTCGGACCGACCTACAACCACCGCGTCCAGCAGAACGGCGACCACAACGAGTTTACCGCGACACAGACGGGTGCCGCGAACAAGATCGCGACCGGTTCGCCGTTCAGTGGCCAGAGCGGTGTCGTTCAGCAGGGCGCCTACAACAAGATCACCATCGACCAGTCCTCGTCCGCCAACACCGCCGAGACGGTCAACGGCAACTACGTCTATACGGTGAAGCAGACCAGCGCCGCCACTGCGACGGCCGCCACGAACGAGCTGACCGTCAACCAGAGCGCCGGCACCTCGTCGCCGGCGAACTTCGTCCGGCACCGGATCGAGCGCGTCACGCAGACCCACACCGGCGGCACCAAAAACGCCATCACCGTGACGCAGCGCGGCGCGGACTCGGCTAACAATCAGTCCGGCAACAACATCAACGTATTGTCCCAGAATGGCGCCGGCAACACCGCCACGGTGACGCAGGATGGCAAACGCAACTTCGTCAGCGAATTGTCGCAGACCGGTTCGGACAACACGTCCAGCCTGTCCTTTACCGGCAACTCGAATGGCTCGGGCTCCCTCGCGGGCGTCGCCGCGGCGGCGGGCGCGGCGGCGAGCAAAGTTCTGCAGAACGGCTCCGGCAACATCGCCAACATCTCGGCGACGGGCGACAGCAACCAGTTCGGTGTGAACCAGAGCGGCACGACCAACACGGTCGGCACGCTCGTCATCACCGGCAGCCGCAACGAACTCGGTGTCAAGCAGAACGGGTCGACCAACGTCGCGACCCTCGGCGTCATCGCCGGCAGCGACAACCAGGTCGGCATCAACCAGAATGGCACTAATACTCTGTCGCTCGACCTCTACGCCTCGAGCGGCCTCAACGACGTGTCGGTTACGCAGGACGGCACCAACGATGCCGACATCGATGTCACCGGCAACTCGAATGCGGTAACGCTCGGACAGGGCCTGAACGGCGGCAGCGGCGGCTTCAACACGGCCGACCTCGATGTCGTCGGTGACAGCAACATCCTCAACGTCCAGCAGGCCGGCGGTCTGGTGGGCAGCAAGAACAGCGCGACCGTCTCGATCACCGGCAGCAACAACAACACGTCGGCCTTCAACACGGCCTTCTTCGGTACGACCTCGCTGACGCCCGGCAGCATCACGCAGACCGGCAACGGCAACAGCGTGAACCTGACGGTCGGCGGTGCGGCCAACGCGGACAACAACACGTTCGCGTTCAGCCAGACCGGCGGCAACAGCAACAGCATCACCGGCGCGGTGAACGGCAGCGGCAATCAGGCACTGGTGGTCCAGGTCGGTTCGTCGAACATCACCAACTTCTCGCAGACGGGCAGCCAGAACTTCGTCAGCGTCAACCAGTAACCGCCGAGCGAAGCTCCGACCGACCATTGAGGCCAGCGGTGGGTTTTCACCCGCCGCTGGCCTTTTTCGTTTTGCGCGCTACGGAGGCAACTTGTTGGAGAACATCCGCATGTAAAGCGGGTGGCTTGCGGCAAATCGTCTTGTCATGCGGAGCAGATATATTGGGTGGAAGCTCGTCGTAGCGGATTTTCAACCCGGAACCGATTCGCGGTATTCTTGTGGCCGAGCGATCCGGATTCCGAGTGCCATGCTTCATGGCATAACCGACTGGCCACCGTCAGATTGGTTTAGCCAGACGGCCTAGTCGTTCGGCCCGCCCCGCATCCATCAGCGTCTTTTGGACATAGCGGGCGCTGCAGCGGTTGCTCGGTAGATGTAAGGTAAGTAGCTGATCTATTAGGCACAAAATCCATATCGCGGACGCTCGAGGGCGGTGGTCTTGCGGGTTGATCCGAGGCCCGGGCCAGCCGAGGCAGACTGGACACTTAACGTTACCGGTGGGTCATCAAGCTCTGTGCGCCGCTGGCAATTGACCCTCCATCGGCCGGTCTTCTATAGCTTAATCAGCCGTTAACGCCGCTGGCCAGAAAAGCCGGCAGCAAGTAACGGTGAGGGTGAGGCAAGAACTGACAACGAGCCGACGTCGCAACGCAGAGCGTCCAGCCTGCGGCCGAAGGCGGCTTGCTCGATGTATCGCCGAGGGGCGCTCTCGTTCGCATCGATCCGTCCTTCGCGGGCGAAGGTGGATCACACGGAGCCGAGTGGTGACGGGACTACCGGTTCAACACGGACTTTAACGAGACCGCGGCGCGACGCCGGGCAGTTTTTAGAGGGTGCAACCAATGGCGCATTTCAAGACGATCCTCCTTGCGGCGACGGCCCTGACCGTGATCGCAGGTGCGGCTCACGCGGCCGATAACGATTCTGCCGGCAACAAGTCCTACATCTACCAGGGCACGTTCGACGGCTCGGTCTCGCGTGACAACACGGCGGCGATCGACCAGAGCGCCGGAACAGACAATGAGGCCGGCAACGCCGCGCAGAATCTCCTGCAGCACGGCCAGGAGAACAAGATCTCCGTCACGCAGTCCGGCAGCAGCAACGATGTGGGCCTGACCGGCGACGGCGTCGAGCAGTACGGCTACCGCAACACGCTGACGATCTCGCAAACCTCGAACTCCAATGTCGTCGGCGAGGTGATCCAGCGCGCCGGAAACCGTTCTGGCATCACGCCGAGGGCGCTGGCGATCGCGAACACCGACTCCAACGCCGTGCAGGTCACGCAGGGCGGCACGGGCGGCAACACCGTGGAGTCGGTGAAGCAGACCAAGGACCGTCCGGGCGACGCGAATGCGACGACGATCAACCAGACCGGCGGTAACAACCGCGTTGCCAAGGTCGAGCAGACAGGCGCGGGGAACAACGCCAACCTGACCTTTTCGGGTTCCAGCAACGGCCGCGGCCTGCTGACCGGCGTTGCCAGCGTCGGCGCCGCCAGCAGCTCGGTTTCCCAGTCCGGCACCGGCAACGCGGCCAGCCTGAACGTCACGGGGTCGCAGAACCAGTTCGGCATCTCGCAGACGGGCACCAGCAACACGGTCGGCCAGCTGACGATCACCGGCACCGCCAACGAACTCGGCATCCTGCAGAACGGTGACACCAACGTGGTTGCGCTTGGCACCGTGGATGGCAACGACAACCAGATCGGGCTCCAGCAGTACGGCACAAACACCGCGACGGTGAACGTGCGCGGCGCCCAGAGCAACAAGAACGACGTGTCGGTCTACCAGAACGGCACTAACACGGCTTCGCTCACGATCGGCTCCGTCGGCGGCGCTTCCGACAACGCCTTCACGCTATCGCAGACCGACTTCAACAGCGCGACGCTCGTCGTGAAGGCCGGCAACTCCAACCAGCTCAACGTCACCCAGTCGGGCAGCTCCGTCGGCAGTGAAAACTCGGCGACCGTCAACATCTGGGGCAGCTTCAACAACGCCGGCAGCTTCGGCGCCAATGATGCCGGCTCCATCGGCCTCACCGCCGGCAATCTGATCCAGTCGGGCTCGGGCAACAGCATCGCCATGACCGTCGGCCTCACGGACGCCTCGAACGGCAATCTGTTCGCTTTCAAGCAGAACGGCTCGAACAACTCGATCACCGGCTCGATCGACGGCAACAACGGCGCCGGCACCGGCCTCAGCACCGGCAACCAGGTTGCCGTGCTGCAGACCGGCAACGGCAACAGCACGACTTTCGCGCAGGTCGGCTCGGGCAACGTCATCGGCGTCCAGCAGTAAGGTCAGCCGAGAGCATCCAGACGAGCGGTCGGGCCAGTCGGCCCGACCGCACCGGCTTTTCGGCCCACGCAGCGGGCCCGAACTCATGAGGCACGGCGGATCATGAAGGTTGAGGCGTCGACGATCGCAGTCGGACTGGTGCTTCTGATCGGCGGCTCCGCTTCCGCCCAGACGGCCGGCGACAACTTCGTCTATATCGGCCAGACCGGTGATACGAATACGATCGCCATCTCCCAGGACGGCAACGCAAACACCATCGGTGGTCCTGCCGACGGTCTTCCGCTGTCGCAGGACGGGCGCTACAACACCATCACCATCGAGCAGACGGGCTCAGGCAACGCCGTCGCCACCAACAGGCGGCAGGGCGTGCGACCAAGCCTCGGCCTGGTCGCGACGGGCACCGGCCAGGTGGGTGACCGCAACATCATCGACATCGTCCAGGAAACGCCAATCGGCGGCCTTGCGACCAATGCGATCGAGGCGATCCAGCAGCAGACGGTTGCCGCCTTCGGCGCGGCAGCGCAGGCTGCAAACTCGCTGGTGCTGCGCCAGGTGTCGCTCGGCATCGCGCAGACGGTGGGCCAAGTCATCCAGAAGAACACTGCGACCGGCGTAGGTGAGGGCGTCACCAACCTCGTGACGATCAGCCAGTCCGGCGACAGCGCCGGCGCCGGCAATACGCTCGTCACCGCCTATCAGGAAGGTCAGGGTAACCGGGCCGATGTCACCCAGTCGCGCTCCGGCCAGCGGATCGAGACGGTAAACCAGAACGGCATCGGTAATGGTGCGGTTCTGGAGCAGTCGCGCGGCCTCGACAACAGCGTCCTCGCAGTGGAGCAGATCGGCCTCTTGAACGAGTTGCGGCTGCTGGAAAGCGGCTCGCGCAACATCGTCGCCAAGATCCTGCAGAACAACAGCGGCGTCGGCATCTCCGGCAACAAGGTCACGCTGACGCTTGCCGGCGACGACAATGGCGGCGACGGCTCCGGAGGGCTCGGTGCCTTTGCGCTGCTGCCGGCGAGCTGGAACATGTTCCAGGCGCTCGTCTCCCAGATCGGCGACGACAACAGCATCAGCTACGTGACCTCGGACGAGAGCGCCAAGAACCTCTACGGCTTTCTGCAGGAAGGCGATGGCAACGGCGCCACGGGCACAGTCAGCGGTGACGACAACGAGCTCGCCATTCGTCAGGTCGGCGACGACAACGGCATGACCTTCCGCCAAGCTGGCAATCGCAATGCCGCCGCAAGCGAATTGTGGGGCGAGCGCAACAGGCTGACGCTGACGCAGACGGGAGACGGCAACATGGCGCTGGCAACCGTCGGCTCGAAGTCTGCGGCGGGCAGCGACAACGTCCTCTCGCTGGTCCAGTCCGGCGGTGCCAATGTGGCGCAAGCCGCCGTCACCGGCGACCTCAACCGGATTCAGGTGAACCAGACTGGTTCCGGCAATCGTGTGACGACCTCTCTTGTCGGGATCAGCAACAACGCGCCTGAGGCGGCTGTGTTTTCGGGCGATCAACTCACGGCAAGCCTCGCCGCCGGTATGAAGTCGGGCGATATCCTGCAGACCGGAAACCTCAACAGTGTCGATCTCGCTTTGACCGGAGACCTCAACGTGTTCGCCTTCTCGCAGAAGGATCAGGACAACCGGATCTATGCCATCATCTCCGGGTCCGGGAACCAGGCGGTGGTGACGCAGGCGGGGATCGGCAACGTCGCGTCCTTTTCGCAGCGCGGAAAAGGCAACGGACTTTCCATCCAGCAGTAGGGTGGCGGGATCAACAACGGCAGGAAGCAGAAAAAGCAAGTTGCTTAAAATGCGAGAGATCGGCGGAAAATGACCTTAAGTCGCATGCGCCATAGTCCGGGCAAGACAAACCCGGAGCCGTTCGATGAACCGAGTGCGCGCATGTCTCGCCATTGGCGCGATGCTGATGTCCTTTCCGGCCGCGGCCGAGAACTCGCTGGTGATCCTCTCCGCGCCGAACCTTCTGAATGTCGCGGATCTGACGATCACCGGCAATGGCAACCAGTTGAGCCTTCTGCAGGAGACGAGCCTCGACGCGGCGGCGGCGAACACGATCCGCGTCAGCATCTCCGGCAATGGCAATGGCGGGCCGGCGGGCTCGGTCTTCAGCGGCGCGGCACTCAGCTCGGGCCTGATGCCCGGCAGCCTGACGCAGACCGGGCAGGGCAACCTTGCCAGCCTGGACGTGATCGGATCGCGCAATCTCTTTGCCATGCTGCAGCAGGGCAGCCACAACATGATCACCGGCTCGATCTCGGGTACGGGAAACCAGGCGGCGGTCCAGCAGTTCGGCGGCAACAACTTCGCCTCGTTTTCGCAGAGCGGAACGGGCAACAATATCAGCATCACGCAAAGGTCCCGCTAAGCCAGGGACCGTCCACTCGCAGAGGTTCCGGCATGCGTCTCGCCCTTTTCGGATTGGCCATCGCCGGTGCGGTTACCGGTGTCGGCGGTTCGGCGCATGCTGACGACAACAAGCTGACGATCCTGCAGAGCGGGATCGGCAACGAGCTTGCCCTCGATCAGACGCAGGCCACCGGCAGCGAGGTGCGCGGCCTCGAACTCGGCGACTTGAACGGAGCGGGACTGCAGATCACCCCGGCCGAAGCCGCGCAGCAGCTCGGGGGCAACAACGCCGCGGATGTGACCGTCACCGGCACTGGCGACGTCTATCTCTACCAGAACAACACGGCGGGCGGTTACCCGTCCGAAGCCTCCCGCAACACCGTTACGATCCGCGCCGAGAATGGCGGCACCGGTCTTGTGGCGCAGAACGGCTCCGGCAACACGGCCACCTTGACGGTCGGCGCCTTGAGCAGTGCCGCGGCGCTGACGGTCGGGGGACAGGCAATCGACGGCGCAATCATCCAGAACGGCAACGGGAACCGCGGCACCGTCGTGACCGGTCTGAACACGAGCGGCCTTCTCGTCCAGAACGGCAACGGCAACCAAACCGTACTTGACGTGTCAGGATCGGCGGCCGGAACGTCGGTGGTCTACACGCAGAACGGCAACAATCTGAACTCGGCCACGGCAGCGCAAGTATACACGAATGCGCTGAACGGCACGGTCTCGGTGACGCAGACCTCCTTCGGCAGCGTTTCCACGCAGGGCACCGTCACCGTCACGCAGACAGCTCGCTGAGGTGTGGCCGAGATGAAGTCCTTGTGGAGCAGAGCTCTTGCGCTCGCAGCCCTCTTCGGTGTGGTCATGACCGGCGCAGCCGCCCGTGCTGATGAAAGCGAGGCGGCGGTGGCGACGATCGCCGTGGAACCGTCGGAGTCTGGTATCCGCCTCACTGGCCGCGCTGTTGGGCTGGCCGCCGTCGAGGTCGACGCGCGCTTGACGATCGAGCGCGTTGGCGCAGGTGGGCGGACATCCACCACGCAGGGCGGAGTGTTCAAGCTGGTGAAGGGCCAGAGCGTCGATGTCGCGACAGTTGGTCTGTCGATGGCAGCGGGCGACCACCTGTCGGCGAGGCTCGTCCTCGCCGCCAACGGCCGTCCGGTCGCGTCGAGCACCGTCGAGACGGGCCTCCAGCAGGCACAGTGAACAGCGTGGCGTGAGCGGTCCGGCTCATCCCAAGCCAGTATCGACCAAAAGTCCGCTTCGCCGTGGGGATGGTGAAGCAAGAGGGATGGGAAAAGAATGCCTCGGCGAATGAAGATGATCGGGCTCACCTTCGCAGCCGTCATGGGTGCCATGACGGGCGCGAGCGCGCAGAGTGAAGGCGACTTCGTGGCGGCGTTTTCCGGCCACTGGCAGAGCCTTGATCCGGCTTTCTCCAATGGCGGCGCCTGCCGCATCTCGCTCGAGGGCAAGAAGACGGGCGCCACCTATGCGCTGTCGTCTGAGCATTGCGGCGGCGAGCTGTCGGGTGTGAGGGCTTGGGGAATCGTCAACAACCAGTTGGCGCTGCTCGGCGCCGGAGACACGGTGCTGGCGCGCATGGGCGGTAACCAGGTCCGCATGAGCGGTGATACGGCCGGCGGTAAGGCGCTCGTTTTCGAGCGCGTCCAGTCGAACGCTGCGGCGGCTGCGCCGGTCGAGGCGGCACCGGATGCGAAAGGTTGTGTGTATTACGGCTACACCGCCACCTGCGCCAAGCCGGCCGACTTCGCGGCACCCGCGCCGGCGGCCAACGGAGAGCTCGCGCGCGCTTCCGTGCTGATCCAGGTGAACGCTCGTGCGGAGGCTCGACCCGATGCACCCGTGGTCTCCACCATTCCCGCCGACACGTGCGTGGTGATCGACCAGTGCACTACCGCATCGGACGGGCTCTGGTGCCGGGCGAAGGTTGCGGACTATTCCGGTTGGATCCGCCAGAAGGCGCTTCGTCAGGGCCGTTGGCCGGTGCTGACCTTCACGAAGAGCTGCCCCAGCGCGAACTGAGCAAGCCGTATAGTGCGTCGGCGGCCCGCAGCCGCGTGCCGTCGGCACAGCATACTTTTTTGCATCAATGCCCACAGGCGGATGTTGCCGACGGCCTTGCCGCCACTTGCGCCGTCGCATGCGGGGATCTTGGATGCGGCCGGCCGTCAGACTTGGCTGCCGGCGACGTCTTCGATCCAGATGGAGCCGGTCTTCGCCGGCTGCGTCGGCAGGACGTGGTATTTACCGGCCAGGCGAGCTGCTGTGCGGATCCTGCTGGAGCGGCGTCGGCGTCAGAGGAGCAGCCTCGAGCGGGGCTGTGGATGAGGTCCTCGACGCGCCGGATGTCGGGTCGATTGGCGTCGGCGCCTCCGCCTGTTCGCCCTCATCAAGCGGCTCTGCTTCCGGCGGTGCCACGATCGTGCCGCAGGACGCTATCTGCTGACTGGGCTCGTCGGCCGCAGTCGTAGCCTCATCATCGGCCGCGGGCGGTGTGCAGGTCTCGACCCCATCTTGAAGTTGCTGCGCAGCAGCAGGCTGCAGATGCGCTCCTGGCGTCCAGATTGGAGCCGCAGCGATAATGGCAGCGCCCGCGAAAAGCAGGCCTATGTGTCTGAGCGTGGACATCATCTGACTTCCGTTCGCAGCGACGTCAGTGTCGACTTGCCGCTGACTGTCCATAACTGTCAGAGCACCTCAAGGTTCATCCTGAAGACGGAATGATGCCGTTCGACGCCGCCCGGGGTCAGGTCGTCTGATCCGATGTTGACGTCCCGACTGTGGCGAGATCCAAGAGATGCACGTCCAGCCGCTTCTGTCGGAGAACCGCGCCCGTGCCTCCGTGTTTCGCGCCCGGCGAAAGATGGGCTCGGGGCCGCCCGGTAATCCGTCCGGCCGATGGAAGAACCGGCCAGTCGCGTCAGCCGTCTACACATGTGTTAACGCGCCAACTTTTTTGTGAGCTATCCTTATGGCTGCGCCGACTGTCTCGGCGAACCGCGAAGGGCGCCAAGATGACACCTCCTCCCGCGAGTGCGCAGTCGCTCTTCCTCCGGCGACTGCAGCGCAACTCGATCCTCACGACTGACGAGCAGCAGGCGGTTCTCAAGCTCGATGGGGTCGTTCTCCAGGTCGGTGCCAACGAGGAGATCGTCGCGCCCGAAATAATGGCGGACCATGCGATCTTGGTCTCGGCCGGCTGCCTCGGCCGCACGGACTATACGAAGAACGGTCTGCGCCAGATCACGGCACTCTACATTCCCGGCGACATGGCCGACCTTCAAACGGTAATTTCGCCGCTGACCCAGTCGGGGATCGCGGCGATCAGCGCTTCGACCGTGATCTGCATTCCTCACAGGTCGCTGCGGAGCCTCGGCGCAGATCTGCCGAATGTCGGCTTGGCATTCTGGCGAGACACGACGGTCGACACCGCGATCCTTGCCAAATGGGTCGCCAATATAGGCCGCAAGCCAGCGCTTTCGCGCGTCGCGCATCTCCTGTGCGAGATGGGTCTGAGAATGGAGCGAGTCGGCCTCGGCGATCGGCAGAACTATCTTCTGCAGATCACGCAGGAGCAGCTTGGTGACGCGATGGGACTAACGTCGGTTCACGTCAACCGCATGTTGCAGCAGCTGCGCGCCAATGCGTTAATCACGACGCACGGGCACATGATCCTCATCCCGGATGGGACCGTCTCACCTCTCTTGCCGAGTTCACGCCGAGCTTCCTGTCGAGCAGCAAGCCAGAGGCTGAGGCTTACCCGCACTGATTTCGTAACCAGACCTCCAGCGCCTCATCCCGTCGTGCTGCCCCTCAGGAGAGCGGCGCGGCGCGACGGCTCCGAAGGGCTGCATGATCGGCTCGGCCGCCGCCTGTTTGGCATCCTTGCCTGATGCTGAGCTCCTCAAGCGCCGCCCGCAGACGTGACGGAGTTTCAGATGCGCAGCTAGGCCTCTGTCCACCGGCGGGCATGGAGGTCCTTTGCCACGACGAGGCGTGGCGAAGGCGCGGTGAAGGCTCGGTGCGGAGTGCCAGGGGGAGCCGCAGGGCAGCCCGAGCGGCTGCCAGACGTTATTGTCGGTGGCAGGATCATCGGTGCGGATGGTCAGCTCCAGCCGAGCTTGTCGGGCCGGCTGGGCTCCCATCGGATGCGAAGATGCCGAGGTCGGCACCTCCCGTGCCGGAGCGCCTGGAGGCGGCCCGCCACGGAAGAGTTCATGTCTCGCTCAGTCAGGCCGCCGCAGCGACGATCTTGGTGTCGTTCTGCCGGTAGCGGAACTTGACGTCGGTCAGGCCCGCCGCATCCGACAGGGTGGCCGCCAGGAGCTGCGGCGCGAAGATGTCGGCAAGGCCCTGCATGACCCGGTTCTCGAAGGCGGGCACCCGGATCACCGTCAACGTGTCTCCATCGGTGATCGCCGCATCCGAGGTCACCAGCAGAGACGGACAGCCGATCGCCTCCAGGTTGCGGGCGAGCTCGACCTCGCGTCCGCGGCCGAAGAGAACGACGCCGGTGGTCTCGTCCATCGATTCCATCGGCCCGTGGAGATAGTGCCGCGTTTCATAGGCCGAAGCGGGAATGCGCGCGGCCTCCCGGATGAGGAGCGAGGCGCCGTCGGCGGTGCCGAGCGCCGAGCCGGTACCGACGCAGTCGATGGCGCGGCGCTTGGCGAACAGCTTGTCGAGGCGGCCCATCTTCTCGCCCGCGGCGGCCAGCACCGAGCTGGCGAGGCCAGGCACGCCGGACCAGTCCTCCGACACGCCCGTGATCGCGTCGCAAACGAGGCCGGCAGCAAGGAGCGTCGCCGTGTATCCGGTGCTGGACGGCGTTGCGTCCGACCCGTTGGCGAGGCGAACGTGATGCGTCGCCGCTTCTGCCAGCGGGCTTGCCGGATCGTTGGTGATGGCGATGCTGCGCGCCTTCGGCAGGCGGCGAAGGGCCTCCACGGTCTCGACGCTGCGGCCACGGTGCGACAGGGCGACCACCGTGTCGGCGAGGTCGAGCCCGTCCATCATCTCGCCGGAGCGGATCGCGAAAGCCCGCTTGCCGCGCCGCTGAAGCTCGCCGGCCACGACAACGGCTGCCGCGAAGCTCGCCCCGATGCCGGTCACTGCGATCAGTCCATTGCCGAGAGCGGAAAGGTTCTGGCCGGCGATCTCATCCTGGGCGGCCTTCAGGCTGTCGGCCAGGGATTCAGTCTGACGGGCGATGGTGGATCTGTAGCTCATCCGTTTGCCTTTGCTGCCATGTCGATGAAGGCCGCAGGCGCCTTATGCCCCGCGAGCCCGAGAGCGGCCCGCCTGCGGGCCAGGAAGCAGGCGCCCTCGACGGGGGCGCCCGCGAAAAGTCGCGCGGCGACGCGGCCTTGGCAGGCTGCCTCCAGACCGCGAGAAAAGGCTTTCCAGAGGCTCGGTTGCGCGACGATCACGCTGCCGCCGGCGACCACCGTATCGGCGCGGACACCGCGTGCCTCTAAACTCGCCACGAGGTCGGCGAGCGCTCGTCCCCCGTCCTCGACGACCTTTGCCGCGAGCGCCGAGCCTTCGCGCTCGGCCTCGAAGACGAGCCGGGCATGGGCGCCGAGCGCTGCGGCCGAGCCGATCTGCGCGAGCCGGCTGCCGATACGGGCGGGAGAGGGAATCTCCAGCGCCGCAAAGAGGCGGCGGGCAAGCGGATCATCCTCCGAGCCGCCCCGGTCGAGGTGGTGTGCGACGGCTCGTGCTGCCTCGCGCACCAGGCTCGCGGCGCTTCCCTCGTCGCCGATGATCCAGCCCCATCCGCCCGCGACATGCATCTGCCCGGCGCTGTCCCGGCAGACGGCAATGGAGCCGGTGCCCGCCACGAGGCCTATGGCATGTTCCAGGCCGAGCGCTGCCGGCATGAGCTCGGCGTCGTTGACCACCTGAACCGGACAGGCGCTGACCGGCAGGAATGCCGCTTCGAAGGCCTCGCATTCGGCGCCGTCGTCGCAGCCATGCGCGCCCACCGCGATCGCGGCGACAGGGTCGCCGGCGGCAAGCTCGGTGACGAGGCCGATCAAAGCCGTCGCGTCGAACGCCCAGTCGCGCTTGCGCCAGTCCTGGCTCGGCAGGACGCGGTCACGCCGGCCCTCCGGCCCTTCCAACCGCAGATGCGTCTTGGTCCCGCCGATGTCGATGCCGACGATACGGGCCGGAAACACCGGTCCGGAAGCGGTCATGGCGTCCTCAATGCGCATGGGCCGACCGGATGCGGTGTCCCGAGGGATCGAAGAGGAGGAAACGACCGGGATCAAGCCGGGCACGGCAGGTCTTGCCGCCGCTGTAGCGCATGCCGTCGCTGCGCACGATCAGGCGCTCGCCACCGGGCATGTCGGCATGGATGTAGGTGACGTCGCCGAGCTCCTCCACGAAGGCGACGTCGGCGGAGATGTCGTTCGGCCCGGCCTCGTCCGTGGGGGCGAGGCGCACATGCTCCGGGCGGATGCCGATCTCCACTGAAGACACCGCGGGGTCGAAGCCGCGGAATGGAAGCTCGAGCGCGGTCGAAGTGCCGGCGATGTCGGAGAGGGTTACGCGCTCCGGGCGAACGTCACCGACGCGGGCCTTCAGGAAGTTCATCTTGGGGCTGCCGATGAAGCCGGCGACGAACCGGTTGTCGGGATCGTCGTAGAGATCGAGCGGACGTCCGAACTGCTGGACGATGCCGCCGTTCATCACGACCATCTTGTCGGCGAGCGTCATGGCCTCGACCTGGTCGTGGGTGACGTAGATCATCGTCGCGCCGAGCCGGCGATGGAGGTCGATCAGCTCGGCGCGCATCCGGACGCGCAACTCCGCATCGAGGTTGGACAGAGGCTCGTCGAAGAGGAAGACCTTCGGCTGGCGCACGATCGCGCGGCCGATGGCCACGCGCTGCTTCTGGCCGCCCGAAAGCTGTGAGGGACGACGTTCGAGGAGCGCATCCAGGCGCAGGATCGAGGCGGCCTTGGCCACCTTCTCGCGGATCGTCGGCTTGGTCTGCCGGGCCATCTTCAGGCTGAAGCCCATGTTCTCGGCAGCCGTCATATGCGGGTAGAGCGCATAGGACTGGAACACCATGGCGGTGCCGCGCTGGGCGGGATCCACATCGTTCATGATGGCGCCGTCGATCCGCAGCTGGCCGGACGTCATCGTCTCCAGACCGGAGATGATGCGCAGCAGCGTGGACTTGCCGCAGCCGGAGGGGCCGACGAAGACGACGAACTCACCGCTGTCGATGTGGAGATTGACGTCGCTGAGGACGCTCATGGGGCCGAAGGATTTGGCCAGGTTGGTGATGTCGAGTCGAGCCATCCGATGATCCTCGATTGTTCCGATCAGCCCTTGGTGCCGGACATGGCGATGCCTTCGACGATCTTGCGCTGGAAGATCAGGAAGAAGATCAGCGGGGGTACGGCAGCCAGGAGGTTCGCCGTCATCACGACGTCGACCGTATGGTGGGAGTAGGGTGCGTTGAACAAGCCGACGACCTGGCCGACCGTGTACATCTGCGCGTTCGGCGCGACGATCAGCGGCCACATGAAGTTGCCCCAGGTGCGCATGAAGGTGAGGATGGCCAGCGTCACGAGGGCGTTCTTCGCCAGCGGCATCACCACGTGCCAGTAGATCTGGAAGTGGCCGGCGCCATCGAGCCGCGCCGCCTCGATCATTTCGTGCGGGATCCCCTTCATGAACTGGACGAGGAGGAAGAGGCCGAAGGCCGAGGCCATGCCCGGCACGACGAGACCCTGCATGGTGTTGAGCCAGCCCATGTCGGCGACGAGGAGGTAGGTCGGCACGATCGTCACTGCTGTCGGCACCATCAGCGACAGCATCACGAGGCCGAAGAGCGGGCGCTTGCCGGGGAAGTCGAAGAGGGCAAATTCGAATGCCGCCATCGAGCCGACCGCCAGGACGCCGATGATGGTCAGCAGCGCATAGGCCACCGAGATGTAGTAGGCGCGCAGGTACTCAGTCTCGCGCAGGATCATCAGGATCTTCGACCAGCCGGCCTCCAGGGAGGTCGGCAGCAGCCGCGGATTGATCGAGACGGGCGTGCCCGGCTCGGCGAAGACGACGTTGATCATCCACCAGATCGGGAAGAGGATGACGACCGTCACCGAAAGGGCGATTACCCATTTCAGCACGTCCCAGTAGGTCACGGAGGCCATGCGCCGCCGGCGCGGTGTCGCGGCATCGAGGGCGAGGGTCATCGTTGCGCCTCCTTGCCGCGCAGCGCGAACATGACCGCCGTGAAGGCAACGATGATCGCTGTCAGGATGAAGCCGTAGGCGGCGGCCTGGCCGAAGCGCACGGCTCCGAAGGCGCGCCCCATCATGTCCATGACGGGGAAGAGGAGGGCGTTCTGGCGCCCGCCATACTGCGTGAAGGACGAGCCGGTCAGGAGCCAGGGGACATCGAAGACCTGCAGCGCCGAGATGAAGCCGTAGGTAGTCACGAAGAACAGCACCGGCGCCAGCATCGGGATGGTGACGTAGCGGATCTGCTGGAAGCGGCTCGCCCCATCGAGGCGCGCGGCCTCGTACAGATCGGTCGGGATGTTCTTCAGGCCGGCCAGCAGGATCACCATGTTGAAGCCCGCCGACACCCAGATATCGACCGCGATCAACGCGTAGAGCATCGTGCCGGTGTCGTTGAGGAAGTTGACGGAGGGGATGCCGAACCAGCCGAGCACCATGTTGATCAGGCCGAAGCTCGGCGCATACATCCAGCGCCAGATCGTGGCGGCGAGAAACGCCGGCAGCACGACAGGCAGAAAGAAGACGCTGCGGAAGACGTTCGACCAGAAGCCTGTGAAGCTGTCGACGAGGAGCGCAAGGCCGAGCGCGGTGAGGATGCCGAGCGGGACCGTGATCACGATATAGGTGGCCAGGTTCCACATGGCCCGCTCGAAATCGCGCGAGCCGAGGATGCGGGTGTAGTTGGCGAGGCCGACGAAGCGCGGGTCGCTCGCCGCGTTCCAGTCATGGAAGCTGTAGAAGAAGCCGCTCGCGATCGGGTACAGGAAGAAGACCGCAAAGAGCAGCATGAAGGGCAGCACCATCAGGTAGTGCGGCAGGTGTCTCGTAGGCATATGCCAGGACTCCGCAGGGAACGTCCGGCGACGAGGCCGCCGCCGGGTTCGCCTTTCGGTTGATCAGTTCGCGAGGCAGTCGTTCAGTTCTTCGACGAGGGCCTTGGCGCCTTCGTCCGGCGTCATGTCGCCGTCGGCAACGGCGGAGGCGTTGTCGGTGACGATCGAGCGATAGCAGTTCGGATAAGCGCCGACGAAGTAGGGCGGCATGACGTCGACGGCGTACTTCACCGCCTCGACCGAGGTCGCGACCAGCGGCAGCTTGGCGACGGCCGGCTCGGCCATGGCAGCGGCATTGGCATTATAACGCGACAGAAGTTCGGCCCAGCGCGCCATCTGGTTCTTCTCTGTGATGAAGGCGGCGAATTCGAAGGCGATGTCCTGGTTCGTGCCGGGCGCGACGCCGACGATCTCGTAGCTCTTGATGCCGCCATGGCGGCTCGCATCCATGGCCGGAACGAGCGTGAAGTCGTATTCGAGGCCGGAATCCGCCGCCGCCTGCTTGTAGGTCGGGTCCACCCAGGGACCGACGACGTGGAAGGCGAGCTGGTTGGTGATGAAGAGGTCCTTGGTGGCCTGGTCATTGCGGCTGGTGCCGCTGTTGAGCGGGGCCATGTCGACGAAGAGCTGGAGCACCTTGGCGTAAGTGGCGGGATCGATCCGCGTCTTCTTCGTCTCGAAGTCGACTCCCCAGCCCTTCACGTCGCCGACCACGGCATAGGTGCTGGCAACGGAATTGAAGACCTGGGTCTGGTCCGGCATGGCGTATTTCCCGGACTCCTTCACTTTCTGCATCTGCGCGTACCACTCCGCCCAGTCCTTCGGCGGCTGGGCCGTATCGATGCCGGCCTCGCGCAGGACCTTCAGGTTGCGGAACATGATCTCGCCGAAGCCGGTATAGGGCAGGCAGTAGAGCGTGTCCGGCTTCGGCATACAGCTTGCCAGCGCATCCTTGTCGAACTGGTCGCGGTACTCCTGCGGCATCTTCATCCACTGCGGATAGATGTTGGACAGGGCGCCGACCTCCACGAGCTGCGCGCCGACGGCAAGACCGTTCATGAAGACGTCCGGCAGGGTGCCGCTTGCCGCGCCTGCGACCTGGCCCGCGGTCAGATCGTCATCGCCGCGACCCGAAATGTTGATCGTGACATTGGGGTGCTTCTCGCGGAACTCGGAGATGAACTTCTGCTGGAGGGCGAGGGCCTCGCCCTGCGCGAAGTCGGAATAGACCCAGTATTCGAGCGTGACCGGCGCTTGCGCGGCGGCCGGCGTGGCGGCCCCGAGCGGGCCCGCGAGACACAGGAAAGCAAAGGCTGAAGTCAGGCTGGCTGCAGGACGCATAAAGGGCTCCATTGCTCGTCAACACGATCACCAAGCTTGTCCTCTCCCGGACCCGCTTATGTTAGGCATGTTAACAAACAAAATCAGGAGCGCAATATGTCAGTGCGAGGAATTCTCCGTTCTCGCGCCATCTGACATCAATCCCTCCATCGCCTGCTCCGCCGCTAGGCGCTCGATCCCGAGCACGGTCGCATCGGATCCGAGCGTGCTGCTACGGACGGTGACGGGATAGCTGAGCCGCGCGGCGAGTTCCGGAACCGTCGGCAGGAGGAGCGGGCTCGTGCCGACACCGCCGCCGAGAACGACGAGGCCCGGATCAACGACAGCCACGCAGGTGGCGACCAGGGCCCCGATATCCTCGGCGTGGCGGCGCACAGCGTCGAGTGCCTGCACATGGCCGGCCGCGGCGAGAGCGAAGAGCTCGCTCGCATCGGCCGGGGCAGCTCCGGCATCCTCGCTCCAGGCGCCGAGCACCCGCTCCATCAGCGCCTCGGTGCCGAGATAGGTCTCGATCTCTCCGGCGGCCGGTGAGAGGCCCGGCGCGAGCGGAAAGGCGATATGCCCGATCTCGCCAGCCGCCCCGTTGCGCCCGCGAACGAGACGCCCGCCCAGCATCAGGCCCATGCCAAGCTTCAGGCCGATCTGGATATAGGCGAAGTCCTCCTCGCCGCGCGCCACCCCGTAGAAGCGCTCGGCTACGGCGGCGCAGTTGACGTTGTTCTCCAGGATCAGCGGCAGGTCGGGTGGTGGCGTGAAATGGGTGAAGAGGCGATCCTGGCGGGTTGATGCCGTGTCGCCGCTGCCAGGCCGCACGACGCGGGCCGGCAGCGCGATGCCGATGGCCCTCAGCGGACCCCAGGCCGGCTCGCGCTCGGCATTCGCCGCCTCGAACTCTTCGGCGACGGCAAGGCTGATCTCCTCGTCCATGACCTTGTGGTTCGAGGGCAGCCGATAGGTGCGGCTGTGCAGCAGCCGCCGGTCGAGCGTGGACACGCGCAGCCGCACATGCGTCGAACCGGCGTCGACGGCAACGACATGGCCCGCTTCGTGACCGGCGCGATAGAGTGCCGCCTTGCGCCCGAGGCTCCCTTGCGACTCGCCGACCTTTTCGACGAAGCCGAGGCGCTCCAACTCGCCCATGGCGGCGGACATGGTGGGACGGGACAGGTCCAGCAGCGCGCCGATCTGCGGACGCGTCGCCGGGCCATCGGCAACAAGGGTTCGGAAGACCGCCTGCGCGCTTGCCGTCAGGCTCGGCCTGAGAGCCGGTGAGGGATGGTTCGACAACGCGGCTTTCATTTGTTCAGGTGTTTAACCAATATGGCGTTCGGCAGATTCGTTATCTACCACATAGGCCTTGCAGGACCGAAAGGACAGAAATGGACGCTCTCTCCTCTCTCGAGGTCGGCTACGACGTTCCCGCTGCGACAGGTGCCCGCCTCGAAGAGATCCAGACGCCGGCGCTTCTGATCGATCTCGACGCTTTCGAGCGCAACCTCGAGCGGATGCGTCGTGCCGCCGAGGCGATGGGAGTTCGGCTGCGTCCGCACGCCAAGACCCACAAGTCGGCCGACATCGCCCGCCTCCAGATCGAACGGGGAGGGGCCTGCGGCATCTCGTGCCAGAAGGTCTCCGAGGCAGAGGCACTGGTCCGCGGCGGTATCCGCGACGTCCTGGTGGCGAACGAGGTGCGTGATCCCGTGAAGCTCGACCGGCTGGCGCGGTTGGCGCTCCAGGCTCGCATCATCGTCTGCGTCGACGATGCCGGAGCTCTTCCCGACCTGTCCCGTGCCGCTTTGCAGCATGGCTCGACCATCGAGGTCCTGGTGGAGATCGACTGCGGCGCCGGGAGATGTGGGACTCAACCCGGTGAGCCGGCCCGCGATCTTGCCCTTCGCGTTGCCGCAACGCCCGGTCTCGTCTTCGCCGGCCTGCAAGCCTATCACGGTCCGGCCCAGCACATCGTCGATCCAGCCGAGCGGGCTGCTGCCATCGCGGGGGCCGTTACGCTGACGGAGCGCACGGTGGCGCTACTCGGCGAAGCGGGCCTTTCCTGTGGCATCGTCGGAGGTGCCGGCACGGGCAGTTTTCCGCTGGAAGGCCGTTCAGGCGTCTACAACGAACTGCAATGCGGCTCCTACGTCTTCATGGACGCCGATTACGAGCGCATCCGTGCCGCTGACGGCGGACGTCCCGGCGGGTTCGAGAATGCTCTTTTCGTCCTGACTTCGGTGATGAGCCGGCCGGCACCGGGCCGCGCCGTCTGCGACGCCGGCCTCAAATCGCTCTCGACCGACAGCGGTCTGCCCCGTGTCTTCGATCGCGAGGGCGTCGCCTATGTCGGGGTCTCGGACGAGCACGGAAACCTCTCGGATCCGGGCGACACCTTGCGCGTCAACGAGCGCGTCCGGCTGGTCCCCGGCCACTGCGACCCGACCTGCAACCTGCACGACTGGTACGTCTGCATCCGCGACGGCCGCGTGGAAACACTGTGGCCGGTCACCGCCAGAGGCAAGTCCTGGTAGGAGAGCGAAAGGCGGTCGAACGAGGCAGCGGTTGGCCGAAAGCGTTTGGGCGCTGCGACCTCAGCCGGAAGGCTCTAGGCGTCGGCCGTTGCTTCCTGGAAGCCGAGCAGTTTGTAGATGCGGTTGGTGTAGCCCGCGAAGGTCGTCGAAGACTTGATGCCGATGCTTCGGGGGCCGTCCAGCGCGATCGGGAAGCTGTCTGCCATGCGGGCCGGGCCGGCGGTCAGGACGGCGCAGCGCGTGCCTAGGAAAACGGCCTCCTGGATCGAGTGCGTCACGAAGACGATGGTCTTGCCGCTCTCGCCCCATATGCGCAGCATCTCGAGATTCATCTGCTCGCGCGTCAGGGCGTCCAGGGCGCCGAAGGGCTCGTCCATCAGGATCAGCTTCGGATCGTGAACGAGCGCCCTGGCGATCGCGGCGCGCTGCTGCATGCCGCCAGACAGCTGGTGCGGATACCTGTCGCCAAAACGCCCGATGCCGACCATCTCCAGAAGGTCGCGGGCGCGTTCACGCGCCGCCTTCATCGGGAGACCGATGATCTCCGCCGGCAGAAGCACGTTGTCGAGGATAGTCCGCCACTTCAGGAGCAGCGCCTGCTGGAACACCATGCCAACGTCGCGGCCAGGCTCGAAGGGGCTCACCGCCGAGCCGATCGTCACCGTGCCACCGTCGGCGGGGTGAAGGCCGGCCAGCATCTTGAGCACGGTCGTCTTGCCGCAGCCGGACGGGCCGACGAGGGAAACCATTTCGCCCTCGGCGATATCGAGCGTGACATCCGAGACGGCGAGGAACTCGCGGCCGCCCGTCCGGTAGACCTTGCGAACCCCCTGAAGGCGGATGAACGGATCCACGTTCATGCCAGCCACCGCGAGAGGTTCTGTGCGACGAAAGCGTCGTCGGACAGATCGGCGTGCTCGGCGAGGACCCGGTCGATCTCGGCCGCCTGGCCGGGGCCGAGCGTCTCGGCGGGATCAAGGCACCAGATACCGTTCAGAAGCCCCTGACGGCGCAGCACCTCGTGGCAGCCTGCGATGCAGCCTGCGAAGTCGTTGGCGACGTCGAAAAAGGCGGCGTTGCAGTCCGTCACTCGCGCGTCGAGAGCCAGGAGGTCCTCGTCGAGTGTACCTGCCCGAACGGCCGCCTGCACGCGCTCGAAGAGCGAGACGGCGCCCTTCGTCCAGACGGACCAGTGGCCAAGGAGCCCGCCCTTGAAGCGGATGCGGTGGGTGCGGCCTTCGTGGCGGATGTCGAAGGGCAGGGCGAGGTCGAGCAGGATGTGGTCGTCATTGCCCGTATAGAGTGCGATGCGCTCGGCCGCGCCGGCAGCCACGACGCCGCGCAACACGTCGAGCGTGCGGTAGCGGTTGAACGGCGCTGTCTTGATCGCCACGACGTTGTCGATCTCGGCAAAACGCTTCCAGAAGGAGGCGCCGAGCACCCGGCCGCCGACGGACGGCTGGAGATAGAAGCCGATCAGCGGAATTTCGGCCGCGAGCGCCCGGCAATGCTCGACGAGCTGGTCTTCGCTCGCATCGCGCAGCGCGGCGAGGCTGAGGAGACCGGCATGGTAGCCTAAGCGGACGGCGGCGCGCGCCTCCGCGACCGCTTGCTCTGTCGGCCCCGCGAGTCCGGCCACCATCACGAGCGGGCGTGTGGTCCACTCGGAGGCCGTCTCTGCGGCGAGCGACAGCACCGGTTCGTAGAGGCCGACGTCGCGGATCGCGAACTGGGTGGTGTGGACACCGACCGCAAGGCCGCCGGCTCCGGCGTCGAGGTAATATCGCGTCAGCGCGCGCTGTCGGCGTTCGTCGAGCTTGTATGTCGAGTCGAGAGCCAGCGGGTGTGCCGGGATCACGGTGCCTTCGGCAAGCATTCTGGCGACGGCGGGCGGCAACTCGGAACGATGCAGCGTCACTTGAGGTCTCCGACGTTGATCTCAACCATATTCCGGTCCGGCAGCGGCGAACGCGGTCTGCGCCCGGCCGGGGAGGAGGGCTCCGCCGAGCGTCATGCGGATGAAGGGCCGCTCTGCGACAAAGCCTGCGGCTTCGAACGCTCCGGTCAGGCCTGAATGGCGATCGAAAAGATCAACCAGAAGCGGCCCGTGTTCCTGCTTCAGGATCGTCGCGAGCAGCGCGCCAGCAGCGTTCTCGTCGTGCGCGCAGAACGGCCCCAGGTGGCGGGCGGTCCGGCCCGGCCGGACCAGCGCGGCCGCATCGTCCGAGTGGTAGAGGCGTGTGCCCTGACGTGCGATGAAGTCGGAGAGCAGTGCGAAGCGTTCGGCGCCGAACGCCTCCGCGTCGAGACGGCAAAGTCGTTCGAAAGCCTGGTCACCCGGTTCCGCATCGGCATGAAGCCCCGCCGGCGGGGCCTTGCGACGGAAGCGCGTCAGCCTGTCGACCGCGCGAAAGCCGAGCTGTTCATAGACTTTGGCGCCGTCCGGCGTCGCGTCGAGGCCGGCGAGCGCGCCGTGTAGCCTCGCGCGGTCCATGCAGCGTCGCATCAGGCGCGTCGCAAGACCGCGGCGGCGCATCGCCGGCGTGACGAGGACGAGACCGATCCAGGCGACCGAGCCATAGGTCATCAAGCCGCCGGTCGCGACAGCGCGGCCGTCGGCATCGCGTTCGCAGGCGACATAGCCGTTGGCCGTGAAATGACGCCAGTCCTCCGGCGTCTGGTTCCAGTGCGCCTCGCTCGAAAGCTCGACGCCCCGGCTGACCTCATCGGGCCCAAGCTCGTCAGCCTCCGTCTCAGTAGCGCCCATCGCGGACCTCGAACTTCGTCGGCTTGCCGAGGCTCGGCATGTCACGCGCCATCCAGTCGGCGGTCCACTGGATCATCCGCTCGATGTCGACGACGGGCTGCCCGAAGAGTGTCTGCGCGGCGCTCGTATCGACCAGCCAGGCGTTCGGCGCCTCGGTGCCTTCGATGATCGCTTCGCGGCCGAGCTTCTGGGCGAGCCTCATCGCAAGATCGCGCACGGCGAGAGTCTGGGGCCCGCTGACATTGATCGGCGTCGTCGGCGTCGTCGCATGCCGGAGAAGGCGGATCGCCTGCGATGCGGCGTCGCCCTGCCAGATGACGTTGACATGGCCCATGGTGACGTCGACCGGCTTGCCCGCAACGATCTTGGCGGCGATGTCGTGCAGCACGCCGTAGCGCATGTCGATCGCGTAGTTCAGGCGGAACAGCCGGCCAGGCGTCTTCAGGCGCCGCGAGAAATACTCGAACATGCGCTCGCGCCCGACGCAGGACTGCGCATATTCGCCCGGCGGGTTGATCGGGGTTTCCTCTGTCGCGCCGCCGCTCGTGACATCGACAAACGGATAGACGCAGCCGGTCGAGAAGGCGACGATGCGCGAAGCGGAAAAGGCCTGTGCGACCAGCGCCGGAACATGGGTGTTCATCGCCCATGTCAGGCTCTGGTCGCCCGAAGCGCCGAACTTCCGTCCGGCCATGAAAATGACGTTGGGCGATTTCGGAAGCGCCGCGATTGCCGCCTCGTCGAGAAGGTCGCAGGCGATCGTTTCGACGCCGATCGCCTCCAGCGCCTCTCGGCTGCCGGCTTCGGAGAAGCGAGCGACGCCGATGACGCGCCGTCCGGGAGCGGCGGCCTTTGCAAGGCCGGCCACCGTCGGGCCCATCTTCCCCGCGACGCCGAGAACCATGATGTCGCCTTCGACGGCGTCCAGATCATCCACGAGGGCTTGCGACGGCGTGCAGAGAAGGCGATCGAGATGCGCGACGTCATCGATACGATCGGGAAGCGCGGCGGGGTCCAGCGTTTGGGTGATGCTCATGAGATGCGTTCGTCCTGGACAACGACGAGGCGCTCCAGAAGCAAGACGAGCCCGTAGAGCACGACGCCGATCATGGTGAGAAGGATGACGGCCATCAGCATGGCCGCCGTGTCGAGTGAAGACTGCACCTGGATCATCAGGTAGCCGAGGCCTCGCTCGGAGGCGATGAACTCGCCCACCGTTGCTCCCGCGACAGCGAGGATCGCGCCGACCTTCATGCCGGAGAAGACGTAAGGCAGCGAGCCCGGGAGCTGGATCTTGCGGAAGAGCTGCCAGCGCGAGCCCCGCAACGACTTGACGAGGTTGAGGAGATCCGGCTCGACCTCGCGGAGGCCGCGCACCGTCGTCAGCAGGATCGGGAAGAAGCAGATCGAGAAGGCGATGACGATGTTGGGGATGATGCCGTAGCTGAACCAGACGATGAAGAGTGGCCCGAGGGCGACCTTCGGGATCATGTTCAGCGTTACGAACAACGGCATCAGGAGAACGGTGAGCAGCGGCGACCACGAGAACAGCACGGCCAGCGACACGCCGACGACGACGCCGAGCGCGTAGCCGCCGAAGATTTCGGCGGCCGTAACGAGCGAGTTCGACACCCACCCGTACTGCGCCGAGCCGAGCGTGGCGAAGGTCTCGACCGGCGAGGGAAGGATGTAGGTGGGAATGTCCAGAAACTGGCAGGCCAGCTGCCAGACGACGAGGAACCCCACGTGTATGGCGACCACGATGATCGCCTGCCGAATGCCACGCCGCCGCCGCTCGGCGGCTGCCTCGTCACGCGTTTCTTGGAAATCGATGGCCGTCATCCGGAGCCTCCGACACCCGCTGCCTCTCCTGGCAAGCGGGCCAGCAGGAGGAAGCTTGCGTCATAAGACCGGATCAGTCAACCGTTTGGTTGATAGATGCCGCGCCTAGGATGATTAGGGGCGGAGTGCATTCATGACGAGATCGACGACATGCGCCCGGCGATCCTTGATCGCCTTCGCCTGCGACAGGTCGGTATCGAAGATCGCCGACAGGGTCGGCGTATTGGAGAAGAAGAAGAAGGCCAGCCCCGCGATCGAGATGTAGAGTTGAAGCGGATCGATCCCTGCGCGAAACACGCCGGCCTCCTCGCCCTTGCGCAGCGTCTCGCGGATCAGTTCGACGAAGGGCGAGTGCATCGCCGTCAACCGGGTCGACCCCTTGATGTGCACGGCGCCGTGGCGGTTCTCGTCGGTGAGCAGGGCGACGAAATCCGGATGGTCGGCGAGGTGGTCGAACGAGGCTTCAGTGAGCTTGCGGATGGCTGCCTCGGGTGCCAGCCCCTCGAGCTCCAGCGCGTGTTCCCGAGTTCGTATCTCCTGATAGAGCCCTTCCAGAACGGTCAGGTAGAGGCCGGCCTTGTCGCCGAAATGGTGATAGACGAGCTGCTTGTTGACGCCCGCACGCGCGGCGATCTCATCCACCCGCCCGCCGGCGAGTCCCTTGGCCGCGAACTCCTGGCGCGCAGCCTCGAGAAGGGCGCGCCGCGTCGCCGAAGGATTGCGCTTCGGCCTCGACGATCCGGCCGGTCGCTCTCCTGCTTTCAAGCTCATGTACCAACCAACCAGTTGAATGGTTCTTGACGAGTTTTTCGCCTCGTTGTTAGTCTTTCATCGCCGGGTGGACAACTGAACGATACGGCCGGCCTCAGCGAGGAGGGTCGCATGCCTGCCAGGAAACATCTTCTAGCCATCGCAGCCGTCGCCGGTCTTGCTCTGCCGAGCGCAGCGGCCCATGCGCAGGAAGCGGTGACCCTCGTCCTGAACTGGACGCCGACCGCCGATCACGCCGCCTACTACTACGCGCTTCAACAAGGCTGGTACGAGAAGGCAGGTCTCAGCCTCTCGATCGAGGTCGGTCGCGGATCGGCGGTGTCCGCGCAGCAGGTCGGCGTCGGCGCCGCCCAATTCGGCGTCTCGGATCTGGCCACCGCCATGGTCGCGCGGGGCAAGGGCGCCGAGGTGACCGCCGTGATGAGTGTCTATGCCAACACGCCGCAAGGCTTCTACTGGCTGAAGAGCTCGGGCATAAACGGGCCGAAAGACTTTCCCGAGCATCGGATCGGCAATCCGCCGGGCGACGCCTCCCGCGTCATGTGGCCGGCCTTCGCTCAGGCCGCCGGCATCGAGCCGGATTCGGTCAGCTTCGTGAACGTTGCACCGCCGGCCAAGATGCCTTCGCTCAAGAGCGGCGCGGTCGAGATCATCAGCGACTTCTACAACGAACACGATCTGAAGCTGCGGGAGTTCGGCGACAACCTCGGCTATGTCGGCTGGGCCGAACTCGGGCTGAATCCCTACGGGAACTCCATCATCGTCAACAGCGACTTCCTTCAGGAGAACGAGAAGGCGGTCGCCGCATTCGTCCAAGTGAGCCAGCGCGCCTTCGCCGCCTGCGTCGAGGACGTCGAACCCTGCCTCGCAGCGCTGACGGCGGGCGCCTCCGGCCTCGACCTTCAGACGCAGCGCAATCAGTGGGAGCGCATCAAGTCCCTTATGACGGACGACTTCACGACAAAGGAGGCGCTCGGCTGGATCGATCGCCAGCGGCTCCAAGACGATTACAAGCTCGTCTCCACCTATATCGGCTTCGACAAGCCGTTCGAGATCGACACGATGTTCACCACGCGCTTCCTCGACAAGAAGGTGAAGATGGACGCCTCGAAGGTCAAGAAATAGCGCTGCCACTAGCGGCGCGCCCGAAGCAGCCGGCAAGCAGGATCCTTGCCGTAAAGCGGCATCTCCATTCGACCGCCGCGGTCCAGCGAACCCTTTGCTTTGCCAGGGCCTAGCCTGACGGTTCGCGTGAGGCGTGGCCTCTGCGCGATCGGTCTGGCCGCTGCGACTGGCGCTGCGAGGCGGCGCTAAGTCCGCAGGATCTTGTCCATCGCCCGACCTTTGGCGAGCTCGTCGATCAGCTTGTCGAGGATGCGGATCTCACGCATCGTCGGCTCCTCGATGGTCTCCACGCGCACGCCGCAGATCAGGCCGGTGACCAGCAGACGCGCCGGATTCATCGCGGGCGCATCTCGGAAGAACGCCTCGAACGTCGTCCCTCTATCCAACTGCTGGTCCAGGGTCTGCTGGCTGTGACCGGTGTGCCAGCAGATGATTTCATCAACCTCTTCCTTCGTGCGCCCCTTCTTCTGAGCCTTGGCGACGTAGTGCGGGTAGACGCTGGCGACGCTGACCGAACAGATACGATGCTTCGGCATGGCACCCTCAAGCGGAGCCAGGAATGGCTCGTTCCAGGCGAAACGGTATCACGGCCGCTGCGGAACTGAACGAGGCGTTGCGGTTCCTATATAGAAGGCAGAGCTGCGTGCCGGGATCGAGGCGCGAAAGGAGCACAGCATGAGCGTCGCGTTCGTGAAGGAGCCGAATGAAGATCAGGTGGAGGCCCTGCCGGAGCGCGACCTCGGCACTGATCCCAATTTCGTCACGGTGCGCGGTCTTGCCCTGCTGGACGCCGCGATCGAGACCTGCACGGTCCAACTGGAGGAGGCCCAGGCCGCCGGCAACAAGATCGCCGTGGCGATGATCCGACGCGACCTGCGCTACTGGCGCGCCCGACGCTCCACGGCGGAGGTGGTGGTGCCACGAGCCGACAGCGATGTCGTTCAGTTCGGCCATTCCGTCTCGATCCAGCGGCCGGATGGCCGCACCCAGGTCTACCGGATCGTCGGCATCGACGAGGCCGATCCGGCACAGGGCCAGATCTCGTATCTCTCTCCGCTGGCGCGCCAGCTTGTCGGCAGGGAAGAAGGCGACGTGATTCGTATGGGTGCAGGCGAGGCGGAGATCGTCTCGATTCTGGCGGACGGACGCGACTGAGACGCTGGCGATCGCCAGCTGATGTCGTGGCTTACACAATCGACCATCCGTCCACGATGGCAGGCGAGGGCCGCAGGGCCGATCCGCCCCGCGGCGTTCAGTTGATCGTGCAAGCTGCAGATCCGCGCGGGCGATGCTCTCGTCCGGCTGGCGCAACGGCCGTCGCCGGAACGTGGCGCAGTCCCGGTCGCAACATCTCTTAACAAGTCCAAATCTTCGGACGCTTCGGCGTCGCTAGAAATCACTCCGGCATCAACGAACCACGGCGGGATCACACCGCTTGGTCGACCCGGCCGGAGTTTTCATGTCCCTATCCCTTTCCAAGATCACCTGTCGCTACATCGTCGGGTTCGGATCTCTTCTCGGTGCGGCGGTACCGGCCGCAAAGCAGGTTCACGCAGCCGACGCCGCCATCGCCGAGACAGTCCCTGAGACGGTCTATGCAGCGCCCGAACCCTCCCGTTTCGGGCGGATCAGCCAGCGCCTTCACGAATGGGAGGTGATCGTCGGCGCCGGGGCGAAGATCGATCCGAAATACGAGGGCAGCGACGAATTCGAGGTGACGCCCGTACCCTACATCTCGGCGACCTTCGGCGATTGGCTGAGCATCGACCCCCGCGGCGTGACGGCGGAGGTTTACGAGACCGGTCCTTTCAGCTTCTCGGCGCAGCTCGGCTACGAAACCGGCCGTAGCGAAGATGATGCGGACGAGCTGGACGGCCTCGGCGACGTGGACTTCGGTGTCACGGTTGGCGGCAAGGCCGCCGCAAAGTTCGGCCCGGCGGAGGTCTTCGGGTCGGTGGAGAAGACGGTCGGCGGCAGTGACGGCCTGCTCGCCGTCGCCGGCGTCGAACTTACCCACGCCGTCACCCCTTCTCTCCTTCTCGGCGCCAAAGCCTCGGCGACCTTTGCCGACGACAAGCACATGCAAGCCTATTTCGGCATCGACGAGGGCCAGTCGGAACGCTCCGGCTATCAGAGGTTCGAGGCCGAAGCCGGCATCAAGCGTGTCGACTTCGCCGCAACGGCAACGGTGGGCGTGACCGAGAACTGGTTTGCGCGCGGGGAGGCCGGCGTCGGTCTGCTGCTCGGCGACGCCGCCGACAGTCCGGTCGTCAAGGAAGAGGTGCAGCCGTTCGGCATGGCCGTCGTCGGATACCGCTTCTGACACGGCCGCTCGTGTCGGGCGCGGCGCGTCCCCCTGCTGCGCCCGACATCGAACCCTCCAGCTCGAGGAAGTGCTCCGATGGTTTGCAGAGGACACAGGCGACGTTCACGGGCCGTCTGGCTGGCGGGCGCGGCAATTGTCTCGCTCGTTCTGTTCGCGCCGCTGCCGCCGGGCGCTGCGGCTGATGCGCCGGACGCTATCGTTCCGACGGTCAGCGTCATCCGGGCGCAGCAGGCGAGATCGCGCGAAGAATCCGCCTGACCGGCTCGCTGGTCGCCCGCCACGAGAGCCTCGTCACCGTAGACCTCGACCGAGCCGCTCGTATCAAGGAAGTGCTCGGCGAGGTCGGCGACGATGTCGCCGCGGGCGAGATACTGGCTCGCCTCGACGACGAGTCCATTCGCATCGAGCTCGATGTGAATGCGGCCAAGCTCGACCGGGCGCAGGCCGCCATCCTGCAGGCCAGAGCTCAGATTGCTGACGCCACGGTCGCACAAGAGGAGGCGATGTCCTCGCTCGCGCGAGGCCGCAAGCTGAGGGAAAAGGGCGTCGCCGCCGCCGATTCGCTGGAAAGGCTCACCTATGCCGCAAGCCGCGCGGCAACGACGCTCGACATCCAGCGGCAGAACCTCAGCCTGGCCGAAGCCGACCAGACGATCCTCTCGACCGAGCGGCGCGAGATCGAGAACCGGCGCATGCAGACCCTCGTTCGCGCCCCCGTAGCCGGCCGGATCCTGAGCCGGAGCGCAAAGGTCGGAGCTCTCGTCGAATCCGGCAGCACCGAACTGTTCTCCATCGCCGAGGCGGGCGAGATCGAGGTGGCGGCTGAGGTTCCCCAGATGGACTTCCTCAAGATTCCGGCGGGCGCCGCCGCCACCCTCGCGGTGCCGGGCCTTGAAACCCCGCTGCACGGGGTCGTTCGGCTGCTGGAGCCGGCCATGCAGGCGACCGGGCGGAACGGACGTTTGCGCCTTGCCATAACGACCGACGCCGGGAAACCCCTGCCGACCGGCGCCTTTGCCCGCGGCGAGGTCGAGGTGGAGCGCCATGGTGCCGTTCTGCTGCCGACATCGGCCGTCGAGACGAATGACGGACAGGCGGTGATCCAGATCGTGGAGAATGGCGTCGTCGCCTCCCGCGCCGCCACGATCGGCATGCGCTCGGGCGATCTCGTCGAGATCGTCTCCGGCGTTCGCGACGGGGAGACCATCGTCCTCAAGGCCGGAAACTTCCTTGCTGATGGCGACCGGATCCGCCCTGTGATGACAGCCAATGACAGCCGGACCTTGTCGGAGCCACCTCTGAAACTGGCGCTGGACGGACGGCCATGAACGCCAACATCTCAGCCTGGGCGATCCGCAATCCGGTCCCTTGCATCCTCCTCTTCGCCGTCCTGACCGGCCTCGGCCTCTTCAGCTTTCGGTCGCTGCCGATCACCTACTTCCCGACGATCAACGTGCCCGAGGTTACGATCTCGGTCGGCGACGCCGGTGTCGCGCCGTCGCAGATGGAAACCGAGGTCACTAAGCCCGTCGAGGACGCCGTCGCGGCCCTCGTCGGCGTCGAGGAGATCACCTCGTCCGTCAGCGAAGGTAAGTCCGAGACGAGCATCGAATTCGAGCTCGGAGTTCCTGTCGACCGGGCAGCGGCAGACGTCGAAAACGCCATTGCCGCCATCCGCTCCGATCTCCCCGCGACGATCGACGAGCCCGTCGTCGGACGCAAGACCGTGGAAGGCGAAGCCGTTGTCACCTACGCGGTCGCCGACCCGTCGATGACGATCGAAGAGCTGTCCTGGTTCATCGACGACGTCGTTGTCCGGCGGCTGAGCGGTCTCCGCGGCATGGGGCGGATCGATCGGGTCGGCGGCGTCGACCGGGAAATCCTCGTCAAGCTCGATCCCGACCGCCTCCAGGCCTTCGGCGCCACCGCCGCTGACGTGACCGAGGCGTTGAAGTCCAGCAACCTCGATGTGTCCGGTGGCACCAGCCGGGCCGATGGACGCGAGCGGGCGATCACCACGCTCGGGACGACCGGCTCGGTGCGCGATCTCGCCGAAATGCCGATTGCACTGGCGAATTCCTCCAGGCTGGTCCTCTCTGACCTTGGCGCGGTCACGGACGCCACGGCCGAGCCGACATCCTTCGCCACCTTGAACGGCGTCCCGGCCGTCAGCATCGCCATCTACAGCGCTCGCGGCGCCAGCGATGTGACCGTGGCGGACGAGGTAAAAGACGCTCTCCACGAGCTTGCTGCGGCAAACGGCAATCTCGCCTTCACGCTGGTCCATACCAGTGTCGACCACACGCTGGGCAATTACGACGCTGCCATGCACACGCTGGTCGAGGGCGCGGTCCTGACGATGATCGTGGTCTTCTTGTTCCTGAGGGACTGGCGGGCGACGCTGATTGCGGCGATCGCCCTGCCGCTGGCCGCGATACCGACCTTCTTCGTGATCGGCTATCTCGGCTTCTCGCTGAACATCCTCAGTCTTCTCGCCATCACGCTCGTCACCGGCATTCTCGTCGATGACGCCATTGTCGAGATCGAGAACATCGTCCGTCATGGCCAAATGGGAAAGCCGCCGTTCCGGGCAGCGCTGGACGCCTCCGACGAAATCGGCCTTGCCGTCATCGCCATCTCCGCCACGATCATCGCGGTCTTCCTGCCGGTCGGCTTCATGCCCGGCGTGGTCGGCCAGTACTTCCGGCAGTTTGGCCTCACCGTCGCGATTGCGGTGTTCTTCTCGCTGCTCGTCGCGCGGCTGATCACCCCGGTCCTTGCGGCCTACCTGATGCGCGAACCGGCCGGCACCCACGACGGCGGCGGGTGGCTCCAGCGGCCCTATATCTGGCTCCTCACGCAGACGCTGCGGGCACGCTGGCTGGTGGTCCTTGCCGCCTTCGCCCTCTTCGGTGTGTCGATCGCCGCCATGACGTCGCTGCCCAGCGGGTTCCTGCCCGACGAGGATGCCGGCAAGATTGTCGTCTCGATCGAACTGCCGGAAGGCTCGACGCTCGATGAGACGCGGCGCGCCGCTGCGCGCGTGTCCGAGCGTCTCGCAGTGGTGCCGGAGGTCAAAGCGACCTTCGTCCAGGGCGGCACGGATGCGTCTGGCCGGCGCGAGCTTCGCCGCATGGCGGTATCGCTCGACCTCGGGCGCGCGTCCGAGCGCCCCCGCAGCCTTTTCGAGATCAAGCCGCTGGTGACGGCAGCCCTCGCGGAGATTCCCGACATCCGCTTCGAGATCCTCAACAATCGCGGCGGTCGCGACGTATCGTTCTCGGTGCTCGGCCGTGATGGCGCGGCAGCCGGCAAAGCCGCCGAGCGGATCATCCGGGAGCTCGCCAGCAGCGGGCTGGCGAAAGACACCACGTCGAGCGGCAACACCAAGCGGCCCATCCTTGCCATGCGGGTGGATTCGGACCGCGCCGCCGATGCCGGCGTCTCCGCCAGGATCATCGCCGAGACCATCCGTGTCTCGACGGTCGGCGCCTCGACTAAGAACCTGCCGACCTTCATCGATGGCGTCCGCCGCATCCCGATCCGGCTGCAGCTGGCGGACGGGGCGCGCGATGATCTGACGACGCTGCGGGCGCTGTCGATCCCGACCCAGTCCGGCGGCATGGTGGCCTTGTCCCAGATCGCCGACCTCGGCTTCGCGACCGACGTTTCGATGATCGAGCGGCTTAACCGCGAGAGGCGCATCGACATCGGCTTCGACGTGCCGGCCGGCCTGTCGCCCGGCGAAGCCTTGGCCGGGGTGCAGTCGCTCGATGCGCTGACGTCGCTTCCGCCCGAGGTGCGTATTCTGGCGACCGGCGATTCCGACGATCAGGGCGAGGTGTTCGCCGCCTTCGGCATCGCCATGACCGCCGGCATCGCGCTGGTCCTCGTCGTGCTGATCCTTCTCTTCGGCAGCGCCCTGACGCCACTGACCATCCTCGTGACCCTGCCGCTCTCGATCTGCGGCGTCGTCGCGGCACTGCTCCTCACCGGCGACGCGCTGTCGCTGCCCGTGGTCATCGGCATTCTCATGCTGATGGGCATGGTGACAAAGAACGCGATCATGGTCGTCGACTTCGCGATCGAGCGCGAGGCAGACGGGTTGCCGAGGAAGGAGGCGATCATCGAGGCGGCCGGCCAGCGACTGCGGCCGATCCTGATGACGACGCTGGCGATGATCGCCGGAATGATCCCCGCTGCGATCGGAACCGGCGACGGTGGTGAGTTCCGCGAGCCGATGGCGGCGGTGGTGATTGGCGGTCTTGCCGTCTCGACCCTGCTCTCGCTGTTCGTCGTTCCCTCGCTCCATTGGCTGCTGGCCGATCTCGGGAGCGCCTGCAATCGCGTGCTGCGGCGCTTCTTCAATACGGCGGAAGCATCTCCCGTCGCTTTGCCGACGCAGGAGCACCAGACAAGCTAGTGTCACGACCGGAGAGATCGCAGCGTGGTATCGCAGATCCCGGGCAACAGCGCGCAAGGCAGGTGGGGACCGTGTTCAGGATTTTGATGCCGCGCAGCGTCTCCGGCCAGATCGCCATGATCGTCGTCGTGTCGGTGATCATCGTTGTGGTGGTCGGACGTGTCGGCGACATGATCCGCCACAGCCCGCTGCTGGGCCTCAACAGCTTCGACACCTTCTATGAACAGGCGGCGGCCATAGCGCCGCTGATGCGGCAAGTCGCGCAGGATCGGCAGGACGATCTCGCATCCGCCTTTGCGGGCACCGGTCTCGACCTCAGGGTGGTCGACCCTGTCGAGGCGGAGCGGCTGGCTGGTACGGCGACTGCTCCGAGCGCGCTGAGGCGGATCATCAACTGGATCTTTCCTCCGGACGACGAGCCGGACGGTAGCCGGGTGTTCGACACGCGCGAGGGGGCGATGCTCCTGATCCCCTTGAATGAGGCATCGACGCTCGTCGCATACGGTCCGCCGCAGCCGCTCGTCAGCAACGACGTCCTCGGCCCGCTGAGCTATTACGTGCTGGCATTCGCAACGCTGCTCATTCTCTTTGGCCTTTATTCGCGATGGGCGTTCCTGGCGCCGCTGGCCCGGATCTCCGATGAGGTGAAGCGGTCGAATGGGACGGAAGACGAGCGTCTGGTCAGCGAGCATGGCCCGCCGGAAGTCGTGGCGCTGACGGATGCGCTCAACCAGATGCGTGGCCGCGTGCGCGACCTCCTGGAAACGCGAGCTCGGATGCTGCGCGGCGTCAGCCATGATCTTCGCACCCCGCTGACACGGCTGCGCCAGCGGATTGAACGGCTCGACGACGAGCCCGTCCAGCAGAAGATGCTGTCGGATGTCGATCAGATCGACAGGCTGATCGAGGAAACGCTGGACTATCTGCGCATGGATGCCACCGGTGAGGAGCTCGAGCGTGTCGATGTCGCAAGCCTCCTGCAGACCATCGCCGCCGACTTCGCCGATCTCGGCTCGGCGATCCGCTATGAGGGTCCCGATCATCTGGCAGCGATGCTCAAACCCAACTCGATGCTCCGCGCCGTCACCAATCTCTGCGGCAACGGTCTGAAATTCGGAACCGAGGTCAGCATCATCTTGTCCCGGAACGAGAGCAGCGTCCGTATTGACGTGGTCGACGATGGCCCGGGTATTCCGGCGAACTTGCGCGACCGCGTTCTGGAGCCGTTCTTCAAGGCCGATCTGTCGCGCAGCGACGGTGACCGCAACCAAGGGTTCGGGCTCGGACTGTCGATCGTCGCCGAGATCGTTGCGGCCCATCGCGGCCGGTTGACCCTGCTCGACAACGAGCCCTCGGGGCTGGTTGCGCGGGTGGAGTTTCCACGGTGACCAACACCGCCCTCTCGCTCTGCAGCATGATGGTGAAGGCGGGTCCGTGCGGTCGACGCTGCCGGCTGAGAGGTCCTCAAGAGCGATGCACACGAAGGAAGTAGCTCATTGTCGTCTGACTTACCGGCGTCGCCGCGCATCCTGATCGTCGAGGACGATCCCGAGATCGGGCCGATGCTGCGCGATGCGCTTGCTGCGGGCGGGATGACGGCCGAGCTCGCGACCGACGGCCGCGACATGGACGAGCGTCTGCGTGGAAGCGCCTTCGACCTCGTCGTGCTCGACGTGATGCTTCCCGGCGAGGATGGCCTCAGCCTCTGCCGGCGTTTGCGTGCCGGGTCCAACGTCCCGATCCTCATGCTGACGGCGCTCGCAGAGGAGATCGACCGGATCATCGGCATCGAGATCGGCGCGGACGACTACATCACCAAGCCGTTCAGCACGCGCGAAGTTCTGGCACGCATCCGCGGCCTGCTCCGGCGCGCGTCCTACTCCAAGGTCGGAACGGAGCGCGTCCGGCCTCTGCGGTTCGATGGCTGGCGCATCGACCCTTTACGCCGGCAGCTTCACGATCCGCAGCACACAAGAATATCGCTGACGGCGGCGGAGTTCGACCTGCTGCTCGCCTTTTGCCGAAATCCGGGAAAGATCCTGACGCGCGAGGAGTTGCTGACGCTCACCCATGCCGGGCTGGCGGGGCCGGTCGAGCGGAGCATTGACGTGCATGTCAGCCGTCTGCGGCAGAAGATCGAGGCGGACCCGCGCGAGCCGACGCTCCTGAAGACGGTGCGGCTTGGGGGCTACATGTTCGCCGCGAATGTCGAGCCGGCTTGAGACGCTGCGTCAGGGCAGATGGATGAAGACCGGCAGGTGGCCGGTCTGGTGGGTGAGGACGACGAGCTGGATCACCGGCACCAGGGCCAGCCATGCCAGGCTGTCCAGCACCGTCCGGCGGTAGAGCTTCGGGTTGATCTCCAGCCGATCGACATCCGCCCATTGCCGAAGGCTGGGGACGAGCCGCGGAACCGCCAGATGATAGGTCCCGTATTCTTCGGGGAAAAGGCTCGCGAGCGCTTGCTCTTCGCGGTCGATAACGGGGCGGAAGATCAGCCAGCCGCCGACGAGGCACAGCAGCATCATCATGACGCTGCCGGTCTGGGCGCCGATCCCCGCCGTTGCGATGAAGGAAAAGAGATACAGCGGATTTCGGCTCAGGGAATACGGTCCGGAGCGCACCAGCCGCCGCGCCTTGTGTCCGCCGATATAGAGAGAGCACCAGGCGCGGCCCATCAATCCGAACACGATGAGCAGGAGACCGAAGGTCTCGACGAACTCGCGCAGGTAGTGGCCGTGATCCAGCCGCGCATCCGCAAAGAGGATCAGCGGCAGGACGATACCGGCCGCGATGCGGATGACGATCTTGCGGGTGCGCTGGGTTCGGCTGAGGGAGTAGCGGAGCGGATCGTTGAGCAATGGTGAGGTCCAGGGGCTTGCGACGCCGCTGGTGGCGCCGTTTGCCCGGACTTCTAGCGGTGCCGCCGCAGCCACGAGATTTGCTTTTGTTGCGAATGATGTCGGCGGCAAACGCCATGGGATAGCGCGTGCAGGATCTAGAGCATGACCGGCGAACACGGGACCGCTCTGCCGGAGGGGCATTCGGTTCGAGATCAAGGCGCCCGGGGGCGTAGCGGGCTGCGGCCGCAGGCCGGGCGGACGGGATCGGGCCTGATGCAGCCGGCCATCGCCGGAACTGCTCCAGGTCAGAGCGACGCATCGTCCTGTCCCTGAGGAGCGCCCCGCTTAGATAAGCGGCCAGGTCGTAGTCGGCATGCATGGAAGTTTCTGTCAGTGACGCGGTATTTCTTCAATCTCACCGATGGAACTCGCGATACCGACGACGTCGGCACTGATCTGGATGATGATCAATCCGCGCGCCTGATGGCCATTCAGTTCGCGGGTGAACTGATGCAAAACGAACCGCGGCTTCTCGATCACGGCCGGCTGTCGGTAGATGTGAGCGACCAGTCCGGCGCGACCGTCTTCATCGTGGAGATCAGCCTGACGGCGAAGTAGGAGCCGCGACGGCTCGTGACGGCGCCCGTCAGAAGGCGCCGGCGGTGGCAGTAAGATCGTCGGCATTTTGGCAGCTCGACCGCGATGGCTGCGGGTGGCGTCGTCGCAGCCCGTCCGCATGGAGAGGCGGTCACGTGAGCTTGCGCAGCAGGAACTCGTAGAAGCGCATGTCGTCGGCGCGCGAGATGTTGATCCGCATGCCGCGGGCGAGATCGCCATCCTTGTCGATGCAGAACACGCTGCCCGGCGCGATGAAGATGCCTTCGGCCGCCGCCGCCTTGGCCAGCTCGATGTCGTCGACGCCGCCGGGAAGGCGCAGATAGACATAGTAGCCGTCTGTGCGGCCCGAGACGACCTCGAGGCCCGCTTTGGCGAGGTTGGCGCGCACGCGCTCGGCGGCAGCTTCCGTGCGACGGGCAAGGCGCTTCAGATGCCGGTCGTAGTGGCCGTCGCCGATCAAACGGTCGATCAGCCGCTCGATATGGCCCGAGCTGTTGACGGTCGTCAGCATCTTCAACTCGGTCAGCTCGGCAATACGGTCCTCGCGCGCGGCTATGAAGCCCGAGCGCAGGCTCGCCGACAGCGTCTTCGAGAACGTGCCGATATGGACGACATTGTCCAGCTGGCCGAGCCGGGCAAGGCGGTTGTCGTCGACGATCGGCAGGTCCGCGAAGGGATCATCCTCGATGATCAGCACGCGCTGCCGGCTTGCGGCATTGAGGATCGCATGCGCCACCGGCAGCGTGACCGATCCGCCCGTCGGGTTGTGGCCAAGCGACTGCGTGAAGAACAGCCGGCCACGCTCGCTCTCGGTCTTGGCGATGAAGTCCTCGACGCTTGGCCCGTCCGGCGTCCTGCGAATACCGACCACGTTGGCGCGCGCGAGCCGCAGCTTGGCGAAGAGCGGGTAGTAGCCGGGATCGTCGACGAAGACCGTATCGCCCGGCGAGACCATCGCCCGGATCACGAGGTCAAGCGCATGGTTGGCGCCGAAGGTCAGGAGGATGTTGTCCTCGCCGGCGGCGATCTGCCGGCCCGTCAGCCGCTGGGCGATCTGCCGGCGCAGCGGCAGGAACCCGGCCGCCGAGCCATAGGCCTCGAGGTCCGCCGGCATGACCCGGCCATAGGAGCCGAGATGGCGCCGAAGCTCCGAGCCTTCCATCCAGGAGGAAGGCGGGCGCCCGTCGCCAACCCGGATGGCGAAGCTTTGATGCAGCTGGGCACCGAGCAGCGAGGCGATGTCGATCGCCTCCGCGACATGCTTCGGACGCCGCGGCTCGGCATGATCCTCCCCCGTTACCACAAAGCCGGAGCCCGCCCGCGAGACGGCGTGGCCGGACAGGACAAGCCTGTCATAGGCGTCGACTATCGTGTTCTTGGACACGCCGAATTCCACTGCTGCGCTGCGGATCGACGGCAGGCGGGCGCCGGAGGGCAGGGCGCCAGCCTCGATGCTGTCCCGGATGCGGCGGGCGACGGCGGCGGCGAGGCTTTCCCCGCGCCCTTCGGCTCTTGCGCCGCTCATCGAGACAGACGATGGGTACACTTCATGACGAATCGTTCCAACTGTACCTTTCTCTCAGGCTACATAACCGCTTTGCTTGTTCGCAAGTGAAGGCATGGCTTTGGGAGGAGCAGCCGATGGCTGGCTTGGATTCAGGCGTGGCGGGACCCGTCGTGAGCTCGCGGCTGGAGAGCCTGCGCAACCTGTCGCCGGCGGACCGGCTGCAGCGGATTGCCGACGCGGCCTTCCTCGAAGCGCCTGAGCGTGCCGCGCTCGGCGGCGGCGCCCTGCCGTTGACGCTCGCGAACGGCATGATCGAGAATGTCGTCGGCACCTTTGAGCTGCCGATGGGCGTTGCCACCAACTTCACCATCAACGGGCGTGACTTCCTGGTGCCGATGGCCGTGGAAGAGCCCTCGGTCGTCGCCGCGGCCTCCTACATGGCGCGCATCGCCCGCGGCTGCGGCGGTTTCCAGACCTCCAGCACCGGGCCGATCATGCGGGCGCAGGTGCAGGTCCTGGAGGTCGCCGATCCCCACGGGGCGCGGGCGAGGGTTCTGCGCGAGCGCGACGCGATCATTGCGGCCGCCAACGTCAAGGACAAGGTGCTGGTCTCCCTCGGCGGCGGCTGCCGCGATATCGAGGTGCACATCTTCGAGGAGACGCCGGTCGGCGCCATGCTGGCGGTGCATCTGCTCGTCGACGTGCGTGACGCGATGGGCGCCAACACCGTCAACACCATGGCCGAGACGGTGGCGCCGATGATCGAGCGCATCACCGGCGGCGTCGTGCGGCTGCGCATCCTGTCGAACTACGCCGATCTGCGGCTTGCCCGCGCGACGGTGTCGGTGACCCCGGAGGCGTTGGCGACCAGCGACTATTCCGGCGAGCGCATCGCCCGCGGCATCGTGGAGGCCTGCGCCTTTGCGATCGTCGATCCTTATCGGGCCGCGACGCACAACAAGGGCATCATGAACGGCATCGACCCGATCGTGGTGGCCACCGGCAACGACTGGCGGGCCATCGAGGCCGGCGCGCATGTCTGGGCGGCCCGCACCGGGCGCTACACCTCGCTCAGCCATTGGGAGATCGACGGGCGCGGCAATCTCGTCGGCACGCTGGAGATGCCGATGGCGCTCGGCCTCGTCGGCGGCGCGACCAAGACCCATCCGGCGGCCCGCGCCGCCCTGAAACTCCTCGGCGTGCGCTCCGCGCAGGAGCTGGCGGAAGTCACCGTCGCCGTCGGCCTTGCCCAGAACATGGCCGCACTAAGGGCGCTCGCGACCGAAGGTATCCAGAAGGGTCATATGGCGCTGCATGCGCGCAACATCGCCATCGTCGCCGGTGCTAGCGGCGACGAGATCGAGCGGGTGGCGGCGGAGCTTGCGGCAGCGCACGACGTGCGCGTCGATCGTGCCAAGGAGCTGCTCGAAGCGATGCGGGGCGGCGGGGCCTGATCCATGAGCACGTCCGCCGAGACCGATAGCGGCCGCCAGCGCATCCGGGCGGTCCTGCGCAGCCAGGAGGGCATCGTACTCCTGCTGGCCGCGGCGGCTTTCGTGCTGTTCTCGGTATTGCTGCCGAGCTTCCTCAGCCCCGGCAACCTTTTGGCGCTGGTGCGCAGCGTCTCCATTCTCGGCATCCTGGCGCTCGGCATGGCGCTGGTGGTGATCGCCCGCGGCATCGACGTTTCGATGATCGCCGTGATGGTGGTCTCGGTCTCCTGGGCCTTCGTCATCACGCGGGCCGGCTATCCGTTCGAGCTCGCTCTCCTGATCGGCGCCGGCTTCGCCCTGCTGGCGGGGATCGCCATCGGCGCGCTGATCGCATTTGGCGAAGTGCCGCCGATCTTTGCGACGCTTGCGGCTGGCTCGGTCATCTACGGCACGGGGCGGACCTTCTTCTTCACACTCGAGATGCAGAACGTGCCGCCGGACACCGACTGGTTCCGGCTGATCGGGCAGGGCAGCCTCTTCGGCATTCCGGTGACCATCGTCGCCTTCGCAATCCTCTGCGTGGTTGTGCAACTCGTGCTCAGCCGGACCCGCTTCGGCTGGACGATCTATGCCATGGGCAACAATCCGAATGCGGCGCGCATCACCGGTCTTCCCGTCCGGCCGATGATCGTCGCGCAATATGCGATCAGCGCCCTGATCGCCTATGGCGCCGGCCTGATCCTGGCGTCCTCGGCCTCGGCGATCAACGCGCGGCTGTTCAACTCCACCATGATCTACGACATCCTGCTGGTGGTGGTGCTCGGCGGCATCGGCCTCAATGGCGGCCATGGCAGCGTGCGCAACGTGGTGCTCGGCACCGTGTTCGTCGGCATTCTGCTCAACGGGATGACCATCCTCAACATCGACTACACGATCCAGAACCTCGTCAAAGGCGTCGTGCTGCTGCTGGCGATCGTGATCGATTCCATCGTGAACCCGCGCGACGAGCAGACGTCGCAGCAGGGGGATCTGTAACGTCCACCGCTTGATGAATCTGGGAGGAAACCATGAAAGGCGGACTATTCGGCAGGATCGCTCTGACAGCCGCTGCACTGGCAGCCGGCCTGTCTTTCGCCAGCGCGCAGAACAAGGGTCTGGAGAACCCGCGCAGCACGGCGTTCCAGGAGTCGCTCAAGGGCAAGAAGGTGGTCTTCGTTCCGCTATCCATGGGCTTCGACCTGACCGAGGGCTGGGCTGCGCAGATGCGCAAGCAGGCTGACCGCCTCGGCTACTCCTTCGAAATCCGCGATCCCGCCTGGAGCACGGATGCCGGCACCAAGGCGATCCAGTCACTGATCTCGGAGAAGCCGGACCTGATGGTGGTCCACAATCCGGACATCCAGTCCTATGCGCGGCTCCTGAAGCAGGCGCAGGCCGCCGGCATCAAGATCGTCCAGATCAACCTTGAGTCCAACACCACCACCGACTCCTATGTCGGCGCCGACTGGAGCGAGATCGGCCGCAAGGCCGCCGAGGCCGTTGCCGAGAAGTGCGACGCCGGCAAGGGCGTCTCCACCAAGGTCGCGATCGACACGGGCGTTCCGACGGCCGCCTCGGACGTCTTCCAGCTCGACGGCATCTACAAGGTGCTCGACCAGCATCCGGACATCCAGGTCGTCTCACAGCAGGCGACCGAGTACAATCCGGAAAAGGCGCGCTCGATCATGTCGACGGTGCTGCAGCAGCATCCGGACCTGTGCGGCGCCATCGGCATCTGGGACAACCAGGACACCGGCACCGCCTCCGCCATCAAGGAAGCCGGCAAGAGCGACCAGGTCTTCCTGGTGACGTCGGGCGGCGGCAACCAGGTTGGCTGCGAGAACGTCAAGAACGGGCTCTTCAACCTCTATATCAGCTACAACGTGCCTCTGCAGGGCGACTTGCTGAACCAGGAGATCGCACGCCTGCTGATGTCGGACGGCACGGCCGGCGAGGTGCAGACACTGTACTTCAACCCGCTGACGCTGATCACCAAGGACAACGTCAACCAGCGCAACTGCTGGACCCTCGACGACCTGAAGTAAGGCGTCTTCGACCATGGCTAGCAGCGATACGCTGACCCGCCTTCGCTACAGGTATCTCTCCGGCCGTTTGGTCGGAGAGATCCTGTCGAAGAGCTGGATCGACAGCGCGATCCCCGTCGCCGCACTTCTTGCGGTGCTGGTGGCTCTCGCGGCCCTCATTCCCGGCGTCTTCAATGCTGGCTATATCGCCGATCTCAGCCGCCAGCTGGCTGAGTTTGGGCTGGTGGCGCTCGCGCTCACCATCGTGATCCTCTCCGGCGGCATCGATCTGTCCGTCGGATCCACCTTCGCCCTCTGCGTCCTCGGGGCGCTCGTCGGCATGAACGTGCTCGACATCGGGATTGCCGCCTCGCTCGCCGTAACGCTTGGCGTCGGCATCGTCTGCGGCCTCGTGAACGGTGTCCTGATCGGCTATCTGCGCCTGCGCGCCTTCATCACCACGCTGGTCACGCTGGTGATCTACCGCGCGATCTACGACATCGTCTTTCCGCGGCTTGCCAGCGTCATCGTCGCCAGCACGCCGGATTCGCCGACCTGGGACTATCTCGGCTTCGGCGACTTCTACGGCGTGCCTGTCTCCTTCATCGTCTTCGCCGCCGTGGCGCTCGCGCTGCACATTACCCTGTCGCGCCTGCGGCCCGGCTGGCGGCTGCGCGCGGTCGGCGGCGCCCGCAAGTCCGCCTTCAATGCCGGCATCGACGTCAAGCGCACCGTGTGCCTGGCCTATGTCGCCTCCGGCCTGCTGACGGCCATGGCCGCCTTCCTGTTCTCCGCGCGCCTCGGCAGCACCGGCGCCGATACCGGCATCGGCATGGAGATCTCGGTGCTGACTGCCGTGGTGCTCGGCGGCGTTTCTCTCGGTGGTGGCCGCGGCTCCGTCGGCAATGCGATCGTCGGCGCCATCCTGGTCCTGGTTCTCACCAACGGTCTGATCCGGATGTCGACGCCGGGATCGGTGAACCAGCTGGTCCTCGGCGCCATCCTGATCCTCGCCGTCTTGTTCGACGCCAAGTGGGTCAAGAACCGCAGCAAGATCCTGAGCCGCGTCTATGTCTCGCCGACCTATCTCGCCCTGCCGGAGCGGTCGAAGGCGGCGGAGGCGGCCTTTGCGCTGAACGACCGCCTGGGCGCGGCGGAGCCGATCGGCCTCGGCATCGTCGAAGGGCCGGAGGACGTCGTGCTCGATGCCGATGACAATCTCTATACCGGCACGCGCCACGGTACGATCGTCCGCTTCCTGGCGCCCGACTACCAGCGCAGCGAGATCTTCGCGCGGATCGGCGGCCATCCGCTCGGGCTCGCCTTTGCCGAGAACGGGGATCTCCTCACCTGCGTCGGCGGCATGGGCGTCTACCGCGTCGATCGGGAGGGAGTCGTGAGCCGCGTCGCCGACGAGACCAACCGGAGCTGGCTGTCGGTCATCGACGATTCGCGGCTGCGCCTGCCGGACGATCTCGATGTCGCGCCGGACGGCCGCATCTTCTTCAGCGAGGCGACGATCCGCTACGAGATGGCGGACTGGGTGACCGATGCCCTGGAAGGGCGCGGCAACGGCCGGCTGATCTGCCACGATCCCAGGTCGGGCAAGACGCAGACGGTGCTGCGCGGGCTGGTCTTCCCGAATGGCATCACCATGTGCCGCGATGGCCAGTCGCTGCTCTTTGCCGAGACCTGGACCTGCCGCATCTCCCGCTACTGGTTCGATGGCCCGAACAAGGGCAAGCGCGAGGTCTTCACGGCCAACCTGCCGGGCTACCCAGACAACATCAACCGCGGCTCCAACGGCACCTTCTGGGTGGCGCTGCTTGGCCTGCGCACGCCGACCTTCGACCTCGCGATGCGCAAGCCCGCCTTCCGCCGTCGCATGGCCCGGCGGATCGCGACGGACGAATGGCTGTTCCCGAACGTCAACCGGGGATGCGTGGTGCACCTGTCCGAAACCGGCGAGATCCTGGATGTGCTGTGGGATCAGGCGGGCGAGAACCACCCGTCCGTGACCTCGACCTGCGAGCACAAGGGCTATCTTTATCTCGGCGGCGTCTCCAACAACCGGATCGGCCGCGTGCGTCTGCCGGATGCTGATCCCGAGTGGACGGCGCGCCGCGACACCTGGGGGCGCGGCTGATGGGCCTTCTTTCACGCATCGCCGACCTGTTCGGCCGTGGCGACGACGATGCCCTCAGCATCCCGCCGATGGACGGCGTCCTGAAGCCGAACGACCGGCTCGACCAAGCCGAGCGGATCGCTGACTTCGCGGAAGCTGACAATCTGGCGGTGCTGGACGGCCAGCTCGTCTGCAGCAGCGGCGACACGCTTTACCGCATCGACCCGGAGAGCCGGCAGGCCGAGCCGATCCGCCGCTTCGGGGGAGCGGTGACGATGACGGCGGCGTCCGCCGGCGGCCTGCTCGCCGTCGGCGTCGAGGGCGCTGGCATCGAGTTGCAGACAAGCGAGGGCTGGCGGCCGATCGATCTCGGCGACGCCAACCGCTGCATCACCGCCGCGGTCTTCCGCAGCGAGCACGAGATGATCGTCGCAGTTGGCTCCAGCCGGTTCGCATGCGCGGACTGGAAGCGTGACCTGATGAGCAAGGGCTCCAGCGGGCGCGTTCTCGCTGTCGATCTCGGGACAGGCGCGACCCGCGTCCTTGGCGAGGGCCTGGCCTTTCCGTACGGCGTTGCCATCGGCCAGAACGGCGCGGTGATCGTCGCCGAGAGCTGGCGGCACCGGCTCGTGGTGCTGGCGTCCCAACCAAGCGCGCGGCCTCAGGTGCTCCTCGACCGCCTGCCGGCCTATCCGGCACGGCTTCTCGCTGCGTCCGGCGGCGGGTTCTGGCTGGCCCTGTTCGCGCCGCGCCGGCAGCTGACCGAGCTGGTGCTTCTGGAGGACGGCTACCGCGCCGAAATGATGGCGACCATTCCGCCGGAAAGCTGGATCGGTCCGGACTTTTCGGACGCTGCCAATGGCGACCAGCCGCTGCAGGCAGGTTCGGTGCGCCAGATGGGCATCATGAAGCCCTGGGCGCCATCGCGCTCCTACGGGCTTGTCGTCCGGCTCGATGCGAGTTTCCAGCCTGTGGCGAGCTTCCATTCGCGCGCGCATGGCCAGATGCACGGCGTCGCCTCCGTTGCCGAGCTGGATGGCCGGCTCTACGCCGCGGCGCGTGGTGCCGGAGCCTTGTTGCGGCTGCAGCCGGAGGCGGTGTCATGAGCGAGACGATCGTCGAATTCAGAAACGCCACCAAGGCGTTCCGCGACGTTCCCGCCTTCCAGAACGTCAACTTCACGCTCCGTCGTGGCGAGGTGCATGCGCTGCTCGGCGAGAACGGCGCCGGCAAGTCGACGCTGACCAAGGTTCTGGCCGGGCTTTACCCTCTCACCTCCGGCGAGATGCTGGTGGAGGGCACGCCGCGCAGCTTTGGCTCGCCCGCCGAGGCGCTGTCGCACGGCGTCGCCATGGTGTTCCAGGAGACCAACCTCATCCCCTCCATGACGGTCGCGCAGAACCTGTTCCTGGGCGAGGAGAAGTTCTTCAACCGGCTGCGCGGGATCAACATCAAGGCGCAGCAGCAGCTGCAGCGGCTGAGCTTCCATGTCGAGCCGACAGCGCTGGTCTCCTCGCTGGGCGCGGCCAAGAAGCAGATGGTGGAGATCGCCCGCGCCGTGCAGCGCCAGGCGCGCATCTTCGTCTTCGACGAACCGACCGCGACGCTGACGCCGGAGGAGAAGCAGCACTTCTTTGCCCTCGTCGAGCGCCTGAAGCGCGAGGGCCATTCGATCATCTTCATCAGCCACGCGCTGGAGGAAGCCCTGGCGCTGGCCGACCGCATCAGCATCCTGCGGGACGGCGCGCTGGTGGTGACGGACGATGCCGCCAACTTCAGCCGTGACCGCATCATCCAGGCCATGGTCGGCCGCCAGCTGAAGGACGAGCTCTACGGCACGGCGGGCGCACGCAAGGGCCGGCCGGCCGGCGCCAAGGTGCTGGCGCTCGAGAACGTCTCGATGGGCAAGGCGGTGCGCAGCGCCACATTGTCGGTCTTCGCCGGACAGGTGACCGGCATGTTCGGCCTCGTCGGCGCCGGGCGCACGGAGATGATGAAGATCGCCGCCGGAGTCCTGAAGCGCAACATCTTCCATGGCGGGCGCATCCGGCTGCATGGCCGCAGCGTGCGATTCAGCGTGCCACGCGCGGCGGTGGGCCGCGGCATCGCCTACATCACCGAGGACCGCAAGCTCGACGGCATCTTCGACACCATGGGCATCGCCGAGAACATCTTCTTCGGCCGGCTCGCCAAGGGGGCCAATCCGGTTTCCGTCGTCACCATGGCGCAGGCCCGCCGCGACGCTGCGGACTGGATCGAGAAGCTCGCCATCCGCACGATCCGCCGCAACGCCAAGGTGGTGGAGCTGTCCGGCGGCAACCAGCAGAAGGTGGTGATCGCCAAGAGCCTCATCCAGGCGCCCGAGATCATCATCTTCGACGAGCCGACCCGCGGCGTCGACGTCGGCGCCATCGCCGAGATCCACGCGACGATCCAGCGCCTCGCCGATGCCGGTGCAGCGGTGGTGGTGATCTCGTCATACCTGCCAGAGATCCTCGCTATATCCGACCGTGTGCTGGTCGCCCGCCAGGGGCGCATCGTCGAGGAAATGGCGATCGAGGAAGCCAGCGAAGAGAAGATCATGTACGCGGCGGTGCACTGATGGAGGGAGACCGGACGGCGATCATCGTCGAGGTCGGGCCGCGCGACGGGCTGCAGAACGAGAAGGCGATCATCTCCACCGAGGACAAGCTGCAGCTGATCGCGATGCTGGCTGAGGCCGGCCTGTCCCGCATCGAGGCTACGGCCTTCGTCTCGCCGAAATGGGTGCCGCAGATGGCCGACCATGACGCGGTGATGCGGGGCGCGGCTCGAGGCCCGGGACTGCGCCTGTCCGCTCTGGTGCCGAACGAGAAGGGTGCCGTTTCGGCCATTGCCGCGGGTGCGCAGGAACTGGCCGTCTTCGCCAGCGCCTCCGAAAGCTTTGCACGCCACAACACCAACTGCACCATTGCCGAGAGTATCGCCCGCTTCGAGCCGGTGTTGAGGCTCGCCGAGGCGCACACCCTGCCGGTGCGCGGCTACATCTCCTGCGCCACCGACTGCCCCTATGAAGGCGAGATCGAGCCCTCGGCGGTGCGTGCCGTCGCCGAGCGGCTGCTCGATCTCGGCTGCGGCGAGATCGCCGTTGCCGACACGCTCGGCCGTGCGCGGCCGGAGCGGGTCGAGCGCATGCTGGATGCAGTGACGGCGGCCGTGCCGGCCGACCGGCTTGCCTGCCACTTCCACGACACGTCCGGCATGGCGCTCGCCAATATCGACGTCGCGCTCGGTTTCGGCATCCGCATCTTCGACGGCGCGGTCGGCGGGCTCGGCGGCTGCCCTTATGCGCCGGGCGCTGCGGGCAATCTCGACACGGCGCGGCTTGCGGCTCACCTCGCGAGCCGAGATTACGGAACCGGTGTCGACATCGATCGGCTCGCATCTGCCGAGCGCTTTATCCGGCGCATCGTGCCTCGCCAGCCGCTGGCCCGCGATTCCGCCGAAGCGAGAGCCTGATCCTGCCCGCCGGAGTGGCGTTGGACGTCAGTGCGATATGCAACTCGTGGCCGGCGCAATCACCGTATCTCGGTGGACAACAACCGCCGCCATGATGCCGCGGCCAGGCTGCGTTTGCAACGGCGCGCTGCTGACATCGTCGGCAGCGTGGACAGCCGGAGCCGAGGTGCAGTCTCCGCAATACGATTTCATCGCGCCAAATCGGAGGAATTTTTTACATCTGGACACAGCGTGAAAATTATCGACATTAGCCGGCATGATCGAGCGAGCACGACCTTCTGACGCCGACCAGATCGGCTGGCTAATGCGCCTGGCCTTCGGCATGACGGAGGAGCGAACCAGCGAATACGTCGCCAATCTCGGGACCGACGCCTTCTTCGTGATGCGCTGCGGCGGCGCGCTGTCCGCCTGCGCGGCGCTTCTCGACACCCGGCACCGCTTCGGTGGCGGATGGGTGCCCGCCGCCAATATCGCGCATATCGCCATCGCGCCGGAAGCGCGGGGCAGCGGCCTCGCCCGGCCGCTGGTGAACGGCCTCGCCGGCGCTGCGGCCGAACGCGGCGCCGCGATGGTGTCGCTCTTCGCCTCGGCTCGGCCCGTCTACCGCAAGTGCGGCTTCGAGCTCGCCGGAAGCGAGATCGTCTACGAGGCCGAGACGGCGGCCCTGCCGGCCAAGACGGAGCACTCATTCCGCTCCGTCGCTCTGGACGATCCGGCTCTGCGCGCCGCCTATGACGCAAAGACGCAGGCGGAAGCGGGGCTTCTCGACCGGGCGGAGGCGCATTGGCACGAGCTCCTGCGCGCCCCACGCCAGGGCCTTGCTGCCTTCGGGGCAGGCGAGGCTGAACTCTCGGCCTATGCGATCATCGACGCCTCGGACCCGAACGTCCTGATCGTGCGCGACTGGTTTGCGGCGACAGGTGCCGAGGCGACCAGCCTTCTCGCCTTCTTCGGCCGCTTCCGGTCCGTTTATCCGCTGGTGCGCTGGCATGGCGGCCCACATGACGACCTCGTCGCGGCCATGCCGGACAAGGGCTGGCGCCTCCTGCATCAGGAGGAATGGCTGGCGCGCATCCTCGACCCGAAGGCGGCGCTGGAGGCGAGAGGTTATGTCGTTCGCGACGCTACGCTCAACCTGTCCATCCGGGAAGACGGGGGAGGGCAGTCCGACCTCATCCTCGACATCGCCGGCGGTAGGGCGAGCGTCCGTGAGGGGGTTGAACCCGGCGCCCCCGGCGTCGCGGTGCGCTCGGCCTTCCTGTCCTCGCTCTTCACCGGCTTTAGGTCCGCCTCCCACCTCCAGCGGCAGGGACATCTCGCGGCGGATGCAGACGGCACGCGTCTGGCCGACCTCGTCTTCGCCGGTCCTCCTCCCTGGCTCGCCGAGCACGTGTAGAGTCTGGCAGGAACCGACGGGAGGAGCATGAGATGTCGCAGGCGCTGATCGCCAGACTGAGGTCGCTTGCAAGCGACATGACGCCCGCCCTGGCGCGCGTCGCGGACGCCGTGCTCGCCCAGCCCGACACGACGCTCTACCAGAGCATTACGGAACTGGCTGAATCCTCGAACTCCTCGGAAGCCAGTGTCATGCGCTTCTGCCGCGACCTTGGATTCTCCGGCTTCCAGGATTTCAAGTTGGCGCTCGCCAAGGAACTGGCGACCGACGGGCGGTCTGCGGGTGCGGGGTCGCCGGCGGACGATATCCAGCGACTCGTGGAAACGGCCGTCGTCGCCCTGCGCGAGACGGAGCAACTGATCGTGCGGGCCGACATCGAAACCGCGGCCGAGAAGCTCTTGTCGGCGACCTTCGTCGAGTGCTTCGGCGTCGCGGCATCGGCCATCACGGCCCAGTACCTCGCCTACAAGATGTCGCGGATCGGGCGCGTCTGCCGAGCCGCGAGCGACGCGCCGCTCGCCGTCATGGCGGCCCGGACCGCCACAAGCGGAGCCGTTCAGGTTGTGGTGTCCAGCTCGGGCTCGACGATCGACGCGGTTCGTGTGGCGGAGGTCGCGAAGGCAAACGGGACCTTCGTCATCGGCATCACCAACCGGGCCAAGAGCCCCCTGGTCGCGTCCTGCAATCTGTCGCTGGTCGCCTCCTGGCCGGAGACGCCTCTGACCGGCGGCGCCTTCCCCTCCAAGATCAGTCAATTGCTCATCGTCGACGCTTTGATCGGGGAGATGGGCCGCCAGGACCCGAACTGCCTCGTCACGGCCGAGAAGACAGCGGAAGTCGTCAGTGACCGAAGTTTCTAACAGTGCCGTGCGGTCCGTCGACATCGGCGGCACCAAGGTCGCTCTCGCAATGGTGGAGGGTACCCGCGTCACGGAACGACGCCAGTTCCCAACGCCGCGCACCGACCGCGGAAGCGACCTCGTCGCCGCCATTGCGAGCGCTCTCGGCGCCATGCCCGGAGACGGTCCGGTGGCGATCGCGACCACCGGCCTGGTGGACGAAGGTCGGCTGACGGCGCTCAACCCCGATACCCTGCCGATCGAGAACGGCTTCCCGCTCGTCGACGCGTTGCGCCAAGTGATCGGCTCTCCGCCGCTCCTCGTCAACGACGCTCAGGCAGCCGCCTGGGGCGAGTACCGCCACGGCGCCGGACGCGGATGCGCCAGTTTCGCCTTCATGACCGTGTCGACCGGCATTGGCGCCGGCATCGTCGTAGACGGACGATTGATCGTTGGGCGTCGCGGCCTTGCCGGCCATCTCGGTCATGTCGTGGCGGAGCCTGAGGGGACACGCTGCGGCTGCGGACGGCGCGGCTGCCTGGAGACGGTCGCTTCGGGCACCGCACTCGCGCGTCTCGCCACCGCCGCCTTCGGGCGGGCCGTCGCCGCTCCCGACTTGTTCGCCCTCGCGGCCGAAGGGGACACGATGGCCGAAGGCATGATCCGCAGTGCAGCCCGATCCATCGCCATCGCCCTCGGCAACCTTGCGGCGAGTTGCGACGTGGAGCGGATCGCGCTCGGCGGCGGGGTCGGTCTGGCGCCGGGCTTCCTGGAGCGGGTCGTCGAGGCGGCGGCGGAACTCCCCCCGACGTTTCACCGCGAGATCGTCAGGGCCGAGGCCGGACCGGATGCCGGGCTCATCGGCGTCGCGGCGCTGCTTGCAGAACGGTGATGAAGGAATTTTTCATCACCAAAGTAGAGTTGACGGATTAATTCATTTCGGATTAGCTCGCTTCAACATCCGTGGACCCGGTCCACTCAAGCGAAGCACTGAAGTCCGTGACCCTCTCACGCCTCACCGATCTCTCAGGCACCCTTGTCGTGTCGTGCCAGGCCGAACCGGGCCTGCCGCTCGATGCGCCGGAGCACATCGTCGCGCTTGCACGCTCTGCCGTGATAGGGGGCGCCGCAGGTCTGCGCATCCAGGGCGTCGACAACATCAGGGCAGTGCGCGCTGCCAGCGGCTTGCCTCTGATCGGCCTTTTGAAGGTCGTGCGCCTGGGCACTGACATCTACATCACGCCGTCAATCGCAGACATCGATGCAGTGGTGGATGCGGGGGCCGATATCATCGCCTTTGACGCAACGGACCGCCCGCGTCCCGACACGGTCCAGACGCTCTGCGAGAGGGTGCGGCGGGCCGGCCGCCTGTCCATGGCGGATATCAGCACGGTGGAAGAGGGGCAGCACGCCATCGACGCGGGGGCCGACATCGTCAGCACCACGATGTCGGGCTACACGCCCTATTCCCGTCAGCTTGCCGGACCGGACTTCGCGCTGATGTCCGAACTCGCTGCCGCCGGCGTTCCGTTCGCCGCCGAAGGCCGGATCTGGTCCGGCGAGGAGGCGCGCCGTGCCCTCGATCTCGGCGCCCGCTTCGTCGTCGTCGGAAGCGCCATCACCCGGCCCGACATGATCACGCGGCGCTTCGTCGACGAAGCCCTGCACAATCGTACCCAGAAGCTCAAAGGACATGCCGCGGAATGAGCGACACGAAACGCATTGCCGTCATCGGCGCCGGATTCATGGGCTCCATGCATGCGTCGATCTTCGCGCGCCTCAAGGGCTGCGAGCTCGTCGCCATCGTTGATCCGAATACGACCCTGGCGACGTCCGTTGCGGAAACGCTCGGCGGCTGCAAGGTCTACGCCTCGCATGAGGAACTCCTCGCGAGCGAGCAGCTCGACCTGATCAGCATCTGCACGCCCGACAATCTCCATCTGGCGCCCGCGCTGGCCGCTGCCGAGAAGGGCGTCCACCTCTTCATCGAGAAGCCCATCGCCTCTTCGCTCGACGAGGCGAAGCAGATCGTCGAGGCGTGCCGCAAGGCCGGGACCAAGCTCGGGATCGGCTATCTCCTGCGGTTCGATCCCCGCTACGCGCACGCCAAGGAGCTGATCGCGACCGGCCGCACCGGCGCGCCGATCCATCTCTATGCCCGGCGCAACAGCGCCCGGACAGAAGGGCCGAAGCGCTATGCCGGCAAGCTGCCGCTCGCCCTCCACGTGACGGTCCACGACGTCGACCTCGCCCTGTGGATGCTGGAGGGGCAGAAGCCGGTTTCGGTCTATGCGCAGGAGACCGACCGGCTCCTCGGGCCGATCGGAACGCAGGACACGATCGCAGCCATCGTGCGCTTCTCGGACGGCACGATCGTCAACTTCGAGAGCGCGTGGTCGCTGCCGTCGGGCGCGCGTCACATGATCGATGCACGCCTCGAATTCATCGGGACGGACGCCTCCTTCGAGATCCAGTGCGGCGACAGCGGCCTCTACTTCGCCGACAACGAGCGCTCGCAGGAGATCGACACCCAGCATTGGCCGACCGTCGGCGGCAAGGTCGAGGGCGACCTGAAGCGTGAGCTGGAGGGCGTGATCGACTGGCTCGACGGCGGCAACGCGCCCGTCGCGAGCGGAGAGGAGGCGATCGCCTCCCTTGAACTGACGCTCGCCATGATCCGGTCGGCGGAGACCGGCGACGTAATTCGCCTTTCGTAACAGCAGTCCAGCCAGCGGTGGCATTGCCGCGTTCAAGGGGAGATGAAGCATGATCAGCAGGCGTAACCTTCTGGCGGCCACTGCGGCGGTCGGTATTCTGGCGGCCTTCCCGGGCTCGTCTGTGGCACAGGACAAGCCGTTCGACGGTGTCCAGCTCTCCGTCCTGATGGAAGGGCATCCGACCACGGACGCCATCAGCAAGATGCTGCCCGCCTTCACCGAGGCGACCGGTATCGACGTTCAGCTCGAAGTCGTGCCCGAGCAGGATATCACCGCCAAGACGCTTCTGGAGTTCTCCTCGAAGTCCGGCCGGTACGACGTTGTCCAGAACAACATCATCTATGTGCCGGGCTTCGTCGCCTCCAACTACATCGTCCCGCTCGACGATACGCTCGCCAAATACGCGCAGTACTTCGACAAGGCCGATTTCGTCCCCGGCTACTTCAACACCAACGTCGTCGACGGCAAGACCTACGGCCTTCCGGTTTACGGCGAGAGCACCTTCCTGATGTACCGGAAGGACCTTTTCCAGGAATACGGCCTCTCCGAGCCGAAGAGCTTCGAAGACATCGAAGCGGCGGCCAAGACCGTGTCGGAGAAGACCAACAAGGAGATCGCCGGCATCACGATGCGCGGCCAGCAGGGCATCCAGGGCGTCTATGTCTGGGCGGCCTATCTCTGGGGTTTCGGGGGTTCGTTCCTCGATGAATCCGGCAAGTCGGCCCTCGCGACGCCCGAGGGCATCGCAGCCCTCGAAGCCTTCACCAAGGTGCTGCGCGAGTATGGTCCGGTCGGCGTTGCCAACTTCGGCTGGGAAGAGAACCGTCTCCTGTTCCAGCAGGGCAAGGCGGCGATGACGCTCGACGCCACGGTCAACGGCGCCTTCAACGAGGATCCCGCCGTCTCCACGGTTGCGGGCAAGGTTGGCTATGTCCCGGTTCCGATGAAGTCGGCCTCGCCGAAGGGAGGGTCGTCCTCCCTGGCGGTGCACAGCCTCTATGTCTCGGCGGACTCGCAGAACCAGGAGGCGGCGGCTGTCTTCGCGGCCTGGGCGACGGCCAAGGAGCAGCAGGTGAAGTCGCTCGAGACCGATCCGAACTCCGGCGTCACCTCGCTCACCGCGCTCAACGGCGAGGCTTTTGGCAAGCGTTACGGCGCTTTCAAAGACGCGATGCTGGCCGCGATCAACCAGGGCAACCCGCAGTATCTGCCGACGATCGACAAGGCCAACGAGGTCATCAACAACACGGGTATCGCCGTCTCGAAGGCTCTCGCCGGCGCGAGCAGCGCGGCCGACGCCCTGAAGGAGGCCGACACGGCCAACAACGCCGCGCTCGCCCGCTGATCCCGAGCCTGACGGCTGAACCGACGAAGGACCGGGGCTTCTGCCCCGGCTCCTCCCTGATCAACGGAGGCCTTCGCCCGTGACGACTCTCGCCGACCCGACCCGCTACTTCCATCGGCCGATCGTCGCGGCGCTCGGTGTCGTCTCGGTCATCCTGACGGCCTATGTCGTCTGGCTGACTCTGCGTGACGTCTCGCTGCTGCGCGCCGGCCAGGACGCCTTCGTGGGAGCGGACAACTACCTCCGCCTCTGGAACGACCCGCGTGCCATCTCGGCGCTCGTCCGCACGGCCCTCTTCACCGTGTTGGCCACGGGTATCGAGGTTGCGCTCGGCCTTGCGATCGTCCTGTTCCTCGATCGCGATTTTGCGCTGCGGCGCCTCGTGCGCGCCCTTCTTCTCGTCCCGATCATCATGACGCCCGTGGTCGTCGGCCTCACCTGGCGCTTCATCTTCGACCCCGCGACAGGCATGGCGAACTACGCCCTGTCGGTGCTCGGCATCGGCCCGGTCGACTGGCTCGGCAGCACCGAGGTCGCGATCTTCTCGGTGCTGATCGCCGATGTCTGGCAGTGGACGCCCTTCGTCGTCCTTCTGGTCATGGCGGGGCTGGAATCCGCCCCGACCGACCCGCTCGACGCCGCCCGCGTCGACGGCGCCCGCGAGTGGCAGGTGACCTGGTACATCCTCCTGCCGATGCTGCGGCGGGTGCTCGCCGTCGTCGCGCTGATCCGGGCGATCGACTCCATCAAGGCCTTCGACCTCTTCTACATCATGACTCGGGGCGGGCCGGCGCTGTCGACGGAGACGCTGAACTACTACGGTTACGTCGCCGCCTTCACCAACTTCGACATCTCCTACGCCCTGACCATCGCGCTGGTGCTGACGGTGTTCACGAACGTCGCGCTCCTGACGATGTACGGCGTCCTCTTCCCCAAGTCCGGAGAGCGCTGATGCTGAGGCGCATCCTCTTCTACCTGGCGCTGGCTCTTCTGATGGCGGCGGTGCTGTTCCCGCTCTATTGGGTCGTCGTGACGTCGTTCAAGACGACGCGAGACGCTTTCGCCATCCCGCCCGTCTGGTTCTTCGAGCCGACGATGGACAACTATCGCCGCATCCTGGCGAACCGGGGCTTCCTGGCGGCCTTCGCCAACAGCTTCGTGGTCTCGATCGTCTCCAGCGCGATCGCGGTGGCGATCGGCGCCGTCGCCGCCTACGGGCTCGCCTCGCAGGACGCTCCCTACCGGCGCAGCCAGGAGAAGTTCATCCTGACGCTGCGCATTGCGCCGGCGCTCCTGTTCGTCATCCCGGTCTATTTCCTGGCGACCCGGATCGGCGCCCTGAACACCCACTGGCTGCTGATCGCGGTCTACGCCTTCATCAACATCCCCTTTGCGATCTCGCTTCTTCTCACCTTCTTCAACGATGTTCCAAGGGAGCTGAGGGACGCGGCGCGCGTCGACGGTGCGCGCGAGTTCACGGTGTTCTCAAGGGTGTTCCTGCCGGCGGCCAAGGGCGGCATCGTCGCCACGATGATCCTCTGCGTCCTCTTCACCTGGAACGAGTTCTTCATCGCCCTGGTGCTGTCGGGCCGGAGCACCCAGACCCTTCCGGTCAGCATCACCTCCTTCCTCACATTCCAGGGCATTCAATGGGGTGCGCTGACCGCTGCCGGCAGCCTCATCATGCTTCCGATGATCATCCTGGGGCTTCTCGTCCAGGGACAGATCGTCCGCGGCCTGACCCTCGGCAGCGTCAAAGGTTGACGGATCCATCCATGGCCAAGCTCTCGATCCAGTCCGCCACGAAATCCTATGGCGCGCTCGCCGTGCTCGACAGGGTGTCGATCGATGTCGAGGAGGGCGCCTTCGTCGTCCTGCTCGGCCCCTCCGGCTGCGGAAAGTCGACGCTGCTCCACGCCATTGCGGGTCTCCACCCCATCGACTCCGGGCAGATCCTGATCGGGGACAGGGACGTCACGCAGCTCCCGGCGCGTGAGCGGGACGTGGCAATGGTGTTCCAGTCCTACGCCCTTTACCCAACGATGACCGTGGCGGAAAACATCGCCTTTCCCCTGAAGATGCGCGGGACCGACAAGGCCCGCACGCGTGCGCAGGTCGATGAGGTCGCCAAGCTCCTCCAGATCGAGCCGCTGCTGGCCCGCTATCCCCGCGAACTCTCGGGCGGCCAGCGACAGCGCGTCGCCATCGGCCGGGCTCTCGTGCGCGACCCCAAGCTGTTCCTGTTCGACGAGCCGCTGTCGAACCTCGACGCGGCGCTGCGCACGGACCTGCGCGCCGAGATCAAGCGCCTGCACCAGACGATCCGGCGCACCATGGTCTACGTCACCCACGACCAGATCGAGGCGATGACCCTCGCCACCAAGATCGTGATCATGAGCAAGGGCGTCGTCCAGCAGGCCGGCACGCCGAGCGAAATCTACCACGAGCCGGTGAACCTCTTCGTCGCCCGCTTCATCGGTTCGCCGGCGATCACGCTCCTCAAGGGGCGCGTCGAGCCGCTTGGCAGCGGCTACGGCTTCAGGGTCGGGAACGAGGGAGCCGGGACTGCTTCCGACGCGATCGAGCTGCCGAACGCCGCTGCGCTGGCGGAGCTTCGGGGACGTGACCTGCTCATCGGCGTGCGTCCCGAGAACGTCGATGTCGGCGCTGCCTCGGCCGGCGCGCTGCCGGCGGTGGTAGACCTCGTCGAGCCGACCGGTCCGGAAGACATCGTCACCTTGAGGGTCGGCGATCAGCCTTCGATCGTGCGGCGACCCGCCGGTACGCTCACCCAAGGCGAGACCGTCGGCATCAGATTCCCGCCGGCGAAGGTCATGCTGTTCGACCCTGCTTCGGGCGAGCGCCTGCTCTAGCCGAGCTGGCCATACCCATTCGGCAGAGGGCCGGCCCCGCGCGCGCCGCCACCGCCGGATCCAAGAACCGAGGAAGCTCCCATGCAGACGCCCACCCTGATGCAGCGCGAGATCGAGGAAACGCCGCAGGCCGTCGCGAGGCTGCTCGACCAGTCCGGCGACCAGTTGCGCGAGGCGGGGCGCCGCCTGCGTGAACTCGATCCAAGGGTCGTCGCCACGATCGCCCGCGGCTCGTCCGACCACGCGGCGACCTATTTCAAATACGCCACCGAGATCACCTCCGGCGTGCCCGTCGCCTCACTCGGCCCCTCGCTCGCCTCCGTCTACGGGACGGCGCTGCGCCTGGCGGGGAGCGCCGCGGTTGCGATCTCGCAATCCGGCCGCAGCCCCGATATCGTGGCGCTGCTTCAGGCCGCCGCAACGGGCGGTGCGCAGACGATTGCGCTCGTGAACGCGCCGGAGTCACCACTCGCACAAGCCGCGGACATCGAGATTCCTTTGCGCGCGGGCCCGGAACTCAGCGTCGCGGCGACCAAGAGCTTCGTCGCCTCCGCCGTCGCAGCGCTCGCGCTGCTGGCTCAATGGCGCGAGGATCGAGGTCTCCTCTCAGCAATCGCCTTGCTGCCCGACCAGCTGGCCGCCGCTCTCGAAACGGATTGGTCACCGGCCCTGGAGCCGTGCCGCACCGCCACATCGCTCTACACGAGCGGACGGGGCCCGGGCTTTGCGGTCGCGTCCGAGGCGGCGCTGAAGCTGAAGGAAACCTCGATCCTGCATGCGGAGTGCTTCTCCGGCGCTGAGATTGTGCACGGCCCGGTGTCGCTCGTGGAGGCCGGCTTTCCGGCCTTCGCCTTCCTGGTGGACGACGCCGCACGGCCCGGGATGCAGGAGCTCTGCCGCCGGCTCGACGGCGCCGGAGCAAGGCTCTTCGCGATCGGGGAAAGCCCGGTCGGCACCGTGCTGCCGCACGCGGCGACGGGCCACCCGCTCACCGAGCCGCTGTCGATGATCCTGTCCTTCTACCGCTTTGCCGAGGCGCTTTCGCGGGCCCGCGGCCACGATCCGGACAATCCGCGCGGACTGAAGAAGGTGACGGAAACAGTCTGATGGCAGCCTTTGCGCTTACCGGGGCCGCGGTATTCGACGGCGACACGACGCGCGAGGGCACGGCCGTCATCGTGTCGGACGGCCTCGTCGAGGCCGTTCGCCCCCAAGCTGAGTTGCCCGCGGGCATGCGCTGTACAGAGCTGGACGGCGGTCTGATTGCCCCCGGCTTCATCGATCTTCAGGTGAATGGCGGGGGCGGCGTTCTTCTCAACGAGAACCCGACCGTGGATGGGGTGCGGGCCATCTGCGCCGCACATCGGCGCTTCGGGTCCACCGCGCTCCTGCCGACCGTGATCACCGATCGGCCGGAGATCACCTTCGCTGCCATCGACGCGGTCGAGGCCGCGATGGCTGCCGGCGTGCCCGGGTGCCTCGGCATCCATGTCGAGGGCCCCTTCATCTCGCAGGCGCGCAAGGGTGCGCATGATCCGTCTCTCATCCGCGCGATGACCGACGCCGATGTCGAGCGTTTTCTGGCGACGCAGGTCAGACCTCTTCTCCTCACCGTCGCGCCTGAAAGCGTGTCGAACGCACGGATCGAACGCTTGGCGGCGGCCGGCATCCTGGTCTCGCTGGGCCACACCGACACAGACTTCGAGACCGCGATGTCGGCCTTCGCAGCGGGAGCCCGGTGCGGCACCCATCTGTTCAACGCGATGAGCCAGCTCGGCCATCGCGAGCCGGGCGTCGTCGGAGCGGCACTCGAGCGAGACGACGCCTGGTGCGGGATCATCGCGGACGGCCACCACGTGCACACCGCCGCGATCAGGATCGCGCTACGCGCCAAGCGAGGAGCTGGTCGCGTCTTCGCCGTCACCGACGCGATGGCGACAGTCGGCGTCGCGGACAACGTGTTCTGGCTGAACGGTCGCCGGGTCACGCGCCGCGACGGTCGGCTGACCCTGGACGATGGAACACTTGCGGGATCCGACCTGACGATGATCGGCGCGGTCCGCTATCTGCGCGACGTCGTGGGCGTGCCGTTCGAAGAGGCGCTCCGGATGGCTTCGCTCTACCCGGCCGAGTGCCTATGCGATCGCACCCGGGGACGACTGGCGCCGGGCCGGCGCGCCGATCTCGTTTGGTTGGATGGCGAGTCTCGCGTCGGCGCGACCTGGATCGACGGGCAGGTGGAGTGGGTCGCGGCCGCGTGATCCCGGGTATCTCGGGTGGATGGCGTCTGAACGTCGGCGCCGGGCGCCAGGCCGCCGGTTTACCTTCGGCACCTTTGCCGGCAGCTTACTCGACCAGTCCGAGCATGGGGCCATACCCGCCATGCCATGACATGTCGTTGCGCTGCTGCGCCGGCGCGTAGATCCCGGCGCCGTTCCCGCCATCCAGGAACAGCGCGTTGGGGCACGCCAGATGGTCGCGGAAGAGCCGTGCGAAATCGTGGAAGTTGACGTTGCCCTCGCTGATCGCGAAGCGGACGCGACCCTGTTCGCAGACACCGACGCCGCTGCGGCGGGTGCGGTCGGTGGAGCCGGGGATCAGCGCCGGATGCAACGCGCCGCCTATCACGAGCATCGGTCCGGACTGCGTGGCGAAACGGACGCTCGGCCGATCCCGCGTGAACGCGTCCGTCGTCAGGATGCCCGCGCCGGCCGCGCCAAGAAAGAAGACGCCGTTGGGCTTCTTGTAGAAGTTCGGCACGCCGCCGGCCGGCTTGTCGATCGTCGTCGTGTCGGCTGGCCGCAGTTCCTTGCCGTTCTGGACGAAAAGGCCAAGGGGCGAGAAGTCCGTCCGATACATGCCGCCGTTGATCGCGAAGCTCAGCGTCCGACCTTCCGTCTCGACAGCGTCGGCCAGCTTGGCAAAGTTGCGATAGGGCGCGCCCGCGCTGTCCTGCCAGAACAGGCGGAGGTCCGACGCGGCGGGGTCGATCGTGCAGACGATGTAATCCGCGCCTTCAAACCGGTCCTTGGTGCAGGGATCGGACAGCGCCGCCGGGGCGGCGAGAAGCGTCATCGCGAGGGCCAGCCACCCAGCTCGCCAGCTTCGTCGCATCGCCATTGTCTCTCACCGCCCTCGCAACGACCCATCTGCTTCCGCTCTTATAGGGCGGAAAGGGCCGACTGGCTTGCGCCTTGCCCTTTCCCGTTGCCCGAGCTTGCTAGCGAGCCTTGGTCTCGACGTGCTCGCTCACCCAAGTCACGAGGATGTCGGCGATCTTCAGGTTGTTCTTGTCCTGCATGAACATGTGGCTGTTGCCCTTCACGCCGATCGCCGGGAGCGAAATGAAGGTCATGTCGCCGCCTGCGGCCTTGATCTGCTCCATCTCCTTGACGCAAGGCGCCTCGGGATGCTCGCCGAGATAGTCACCGACCATCACCAGGATCGGAACGGTGGCGAGGATCTTCACCTGATCCTCGGTCAGATTGGCGAAGCAGCCCGTTTCGAGCTGGATGATGCCCCTGATGCCGCCCTTCTTCTTCAGAACCGCTTGCGTCGGGAACCCGGCTGACTGTGAATGGCCGACGAGAATGGCACCGCCGAGCTCCTGGGCGAGGCTGGCGACGTTCTCGACGCTCGCATTATTCGTCTCCGGGGAGGTCAACTCGTCGAGCAGGCTCGGCACCTGCGTCTCGAACATGTCCGGGATGATCTGCTTGTAGACCTCGTCGACATGGTCGGTCGGGAACTGCAGGCCGGGCCAGGTCTGACCTAGCTCCGGACCGAAGCGGAAGAGTTTCCAGGCCATGTTCGACGTTCCGAGGAAGACGGGCGGCTGTCGGCTGGGCGGCAGGCTCCCGTTGCGGACCTGGTTGAAGACCGTCCCGTTGAAGCCCGAGCGGGCCCGGCCGGACTGATCGGCCAAGTAGGTCGGGAAGCCCTGGCGGGTGAAGTATTCGTACCAGCCCATGCGCCCATCCGGCGTCGTCTCCCAGGCCTTCGAGGAGAGCAGGCCACCATGCACGAAGACGATCGGCGTATGCGACGGCTCAGGTGGCGTCTGGAACTGGACATACATCTGATCCACCAAGACCTTGCCGGCCTCGAATGACTCGCCGAACAGGTCCTTCATCCCGCTCCAACCGGCTGTCTTCGTCTCCACGGTTCTGCCGCCGACGAAGAAGCTTCCCTGGCTCTGAAGAACGAGAGGTTCCAGAGACGGCTTGAGATCGGAGAGCGCCTGCCCGCTCGCGCCTGCCGACGCGGTCATGAGCGTGGTGAGGACGGCGCTTCGCAGCAACGACAGCATATTCATGGTGACCTCTTTCAGTGACCTGCCAATCCGTTTCGGTGGAAGGCGCGGCGCCAGCGGTGCGCCATTGCACCTCCTCGGCTGATCGGCAACCTTTGAATCTGCGTGAAGCGGCAGTAAACTGGCGAGAGGCGCACAAGGATCGTGACGAAACGCACCATGGATCATTGGGATGAGATCCGCATGTTTCTGGCTGTCGCAGAAGGCGGCACTGTGCGTGCGGCCGCAGACATGCTCGCCGTCAATCACGCGACGATTATCCGCGGCATTGGACGCCTGGAAGAGAAGCTCAGCACCAAGCTCTTCGACAAGCTGCCATCCGGCTACAAGCTGACGGACGCCGGGGCCGACATCGTTGAACTGGCCGGGCAGATGTCGTCGGCGTCCGCTCAGATCGAGGCGAAAATCTTCGGGCGTGACCAGAGCATCTCAGGACCGTTGCGGCTCACGCTGCCGGTCTCCTTTGCGACCGATCTGTTGATGCCGACCCTGGCCGATTTCAGCGCCGCCTATCCCAATATCGCGCTGGAGATCATCGGTTCGGGATCGGTGGTCAATCTGAGCAACCGGGAAGCGGATGTCGCCCTGCGGGTCGTCATCGGCAATGGTGCGCCGCCCGACAATCTCTATGGTACGCGGCTCGGCGGATTTCATACCGGCTATTACGTGCGGCGTGATCTGCTGGAAGTCCGCTCGAAGCCTGTGGCCTGGCTGCTGGGCGCCAATGAGGCGGTGCCGTCGGATTGGCAGCCGGCAGGCGGGATCACGACCACGGCGACACCGATCCGATTTGCGGAGATGCGGTCCCAGTACGAGGCCGCCCGTGCGGGGATGGGGATCAGCATCCTGCCGTGCTTCCTGGGCGATGCCGATCCACTTCTGGCCCGCGTCCCCGGCGGCCCTGTCGCACGCGCCGGCGACATCTGGCTGCTGACCCATGCTGACACGCGGCGAACGAAGCGCGTGCGGCTCCTCTGCGATCAGATCCACGCCGCGATGCGCGGTTTTGCACCGCGGCTAGCCGGGCAAGTCGACGGTGGCGGTGCCGAGCTTGCGTGATGGCAGCGGTTCAGACGCCGCCATCGCCGGAGCGGCCCTAGTCGCCGGGCAGGCGCTCGAGAAGCTCGGCCGTCGTCAGCGTGCGGCAATAGCCGGAGAAGGCCTTGAGCGCCGCCTCGTGCCGCTCGGCCGTGTGGGTGGCGCAGGCGTCCGAGACGCAGACGGGATAGAAGCCCCGGTCGGCCGCGTCGCGCACCGTATGATCGACGCACTGGTCGGTGAGGAAGCCGGTGATGACCAGCGTATCGATCCCGATATTGCGCAGCACGTATTCGATATTGGTGGAGTTGAAGACGCCGGATGACGTCTTCGGGATGACGATCTCGTCCTCGCCGGGGGCCAGCGCGTCGAAGACCTTGGCGTCCCAGGAGCCTTTGGCGATGAAGAAGTTGGAGAGCTTGTAGTCGAGGCTGCGGTCGCGCCCGTCGCGGGTGAGGTTCTCCATCACCGTGTACATCACCTCGGCGCCGGCGTGGCGGAAGCCGGCGACCAGCGCCTGAAGGTTCGGCAGGACCGTGCTGCGCACCGTCTCGTCGAACCAGGGCAGGCGGGCCGCCACATCCGGGTTCCAGACGACGTTCTGCGTGTCGATGAGGAGGAGGCAGGTGCGCTTGGGCTCGAACGGGCGCTCGCGCGTCAGGCCCGCATCTTCAGGACGTTGCATGGATGTCTCCTCATCACACCATGATGTCGCCGCCGTTCGGATGGAACGTCGCGCCGACATAGAAGGCAGCGTCCTCACAGGCGAGGAGGAGCGCGGTCGGCGCCACTTCCTCGACCCGTCCCTGGCGGCCGATCACCAGCTGCGATTCCTTGTTGCTCACCCATTCCGGCGGCAGCTTCATGTCGGTGTCGAGGGGGCCGGGGCAGATCGCGTTGACGGCGATGTTGTGCCGCGTCACCTCATAGGCGAGCGAACGGGTGAAGCCGACGACGCCGGCCTTGGCGGCGGCATAGTGGGTCATGCCTTCGCCGCCCTTGTAGGCGAGCTGGCTGGCAATGTTGACGATGCGCCCGTAGCCGCGCGCCTTCAGGCCCGGCAGCACCGCACGCGTGCACAGGAAGACGCTTTTCAGGTCGATGCGGATCATCTCGTCGAACGTCTCGGTCGGCATTGTCTCCAGGAGCGAGACGGTGACGATGCCGGCGTTGTTGACGAGGATGTCGAGGGGCCCGAGTTCGGCCTCGACGCGCGCGAAGGCGGCGACGACTTGAGCTTCGTCGCCGACGTCGACGGTGACGGCGAGGCTGCGCCGCCCGAGTTCACGGATCCGCGCCGCGACGATCTCGGCGCCTTCGCCATTGCGGTCGAGGACGGCGACGTCGGCACACTCGGCGGCGTAGAGCAGGGCAATGGCGCGTCCGAGGCCCGTCGCGGCACCCGTGACGGCGGCGATCCGCCCGTTCAGCTTACCCATGGGTCTTTCCTCAATAAACGGCGGCATAGCGGTTGCAGAGCTCTTCCGGGCTCCACTCGCGGGTGAGGTCCAGCTCGGCCCGCTTGTTGGCGAGATACGCCTCCGTCAGCGCCGGCGTCAGGAAGCTGCCGGCGGCGGTATCTGCTTCCAGCGCCGCGAGTGCCTCGTCGGCGCTCGATGGCAGCCGACGGATGCCCCGGGCATTGCGCTCGGCCTCGTCCAGGGTCTCCGGATCGACGCCGCTCGTCGGCTGCGGCGTCGCAAGTCCATCGCGCAGGCCGCTCAGCCCGGCCTGGATGATCGTCGCGAGCTGCAGATACGGGTTGGCGGTAGCGTCGGCGGCGCGGTACTCGAAGTTGAACTGGCGGGCCGTCTTCTTGTGCGGGCCGAAGACCGGGCAGATGCGGATGCCGGCCTCGCGGTCGTGGTAGCCGAGATTGGACCAGACACCGGTCCAGGTCTTCGGCTTGAGGCGCAGATAGGAGATCGCCGTCGGTGCGGTGAAGGCGCAGAGGGCCGGCATGTGCCGGATGACGCCGGCAAGGAAGCTGCCCGCCTTGTCGCTGACGCCGAACGGGCGCTCCGGGTCGAAGCTGATCGGCTCGCCATCCTCGGTCCAGAGGCTGAAATGGATGTGGACACCGCTGCCGAGCCCGTCCGGCGTGACGCGCGGTGCGAAGGTGACGCGATGGCCGAGCCGGTGTGCCGTGGCGCGGGCGATCTCCTTCAGGATCACGGCCTGGTCGCAGGCGGCCAGGGCTTCGACGGGCGGCAGGGTGACCTCGAACTGGCCGGAGCCGAATTCCGGCAAGTAGGAATCGACTTCCAGTCCCGCTGCGTGCAGCGCGGCCAGGAACGTCTCGCCGAAGGCGCCGTGTCGGCGGATCGCGCCGAGCCCATACATGTCGCCCGGCCGCGTCTCTGCGCCGGAGTAGACGAATTCGTGCTCGAAGGTGGTGCGCAGCACGATGCCGGTCTCCCGGCGCAGATCCTCCACGGCCGTCTTCAGCGCGGTGCGCGGGCAGCAGTCCCAGGGGCTGCCGTCGGTCTGCGTGACGTCGCACAGGAAGAAGCGTTCGGCCGGCGCGCCGTCCTCGAAGTCGACCTCCACCTTGGTCGCGGGATCGGGCATCAGCGTCAGGTCGCCATGGGGTCCCCAGGGCGAGGGCGCGATGGTGCCGAGCGCGGTGAACATCAGATTGGTCGGCGTCCAGCCGATGCCGCTCTTCAGCCGCTTGTCGAGAAGGCGGGTCGGGAAGCCCTTGCCGCGGACCTGTCCGGACAGGTCCGCGTAGCAGAAGAGGGTCAGCGGCTCATGGATCATGGCGGTCAGCTTCCGAGATTGGTGGACTTGCGTACGTCTTCCAGCGCAGCGATCCGGTCGCGGGCCGCCGGTCCAAGCCGCTCGACGACGCCAGCTACCAGGAGCTCGACGATGGCGAGCCCCCCGACACCGCTGTCGAAGGCGGTCGGCAGCACGACGGAGCAGGGGATCACGGTGTCGGCATAGGCCGCGATGGGTGAGTGCCAGAGGTCGGTGATCAGGACGACCTCGGCGCCGAGTGCGCGCGCGCCGCGGGTGAAATCGAGGACATCGCGCTGGTAGCGGCGAAAGTCGAAGACGACGAGGACGTCGCCCGCCCGCATGTCGACGAGATCGTCGGCCCAGGCGGCCGTCATGTCGCGCACGACGCGCACGCCGGGCCGCAGCTCCCGCAGATACTGGAAGAGATAGGTGGCGATCAGCCACGAAAAGCGTCCGCCGAGGCAGAGGACGGAGCGGGCGGGATCGGCCAGCCGGTTGCAGACGGCGCCGAAATCCTGACGCTGCGTTCCGGCCGCGAGCTGCTCCATGTTGAGGCGGAGGGCGTGGGCAACGTCGCGGATGACGTCGCGTCCATCGGAGGTGGGCGGCGGCGCCGGGTAGCGGGCCAGCGGGCTTTGCAGCTGGATCTGCACCTCGGCGCGTAACGCGTCCTGGAATTCGGCGTAGCTGGAAAAGCCGATGCGCCCGATGAAGCGCAGAATCGTCGGTCCGCTGGTCGCCGCGCGCGCCGCAAATCGCGCCACCGTCTCCAGACCCGCCAAGGGGTACTCGGCAAGCAGCGCATGGGCAACGCGGTTCTCCGCCCGCGAGAGGTCCGGCAGGCTCGCGAGCGTGCGCTCCTTGACTGAACCGCCCGCGGCTGCGGAAGGCGTTTTGCCGTCGGCCACGGGCGCTTCGGCGTCCATCACCGAGGCAGCACGCCGGCGCGCTCAGCCGCCATGGGGAACAGGCGCGCGAGGAGCGCGGCCCATTCCCGCTGTCCGGCCGGCTCGCCGATCAGATCCTGGCGGATCTCGATCTCGGCATAGGCAAGGCCGCGACCCTCCGCATGGACCGGCACCGTATAGTCGGTCTGCGAGCTGACCGAGTAGGGCTGGTTGCGGCCGACCGTGAAGGAGGTCTCCTCCTCGAGCACCGCAATCAGCGCGTCGCCGAGACGCCAGTCCCTGTCTGCGAGGACGCCGATCTCCCACGGGCGCGCGAAGCCGTCCGAGCGCAGCATGTCCGTGCAGCTGTGCATGGCGAAGAAGATGGTCGGCCGGCCAGCCGCCGCGCGCCGGTCGAGAAGGCCCTTCAGCGTGGCATGATAGGGTTCGAGGATCTCGTTTTCGCGCGATCGCCGGTCGGCGCCGGAAAGATCGGCATTGGCCGGCACCGGCGTGGTGTCGCTGACGGGCGCGATCGACTGGAGATGGCCGGGCTGCCGGTTGCAGTCGATCACCAGCCGCGAATAGGGCTGGTAGACATAAGGCGCATCGAGGGCCTGCGCGAGCGCCTGCGTCACGCCATGGATGCCGATGTCCCAGCCGATATGGCGCGACAGCTCCGCCTCGGGCAGGCCGAGGTCGCCAAGCCGGCGCGGCACGGCGAGCCCGGCATGGTCGCATGCGAAGACGAAGGGCGACGATCCGCCCTCGTTCTCAAGGCCGAATGGGATCGGATCGCCCGGCTGCAGCAGTGTGGTCATGGCTCTTGTCGCAGTTTGTCCGTGGCAGCGGCCGGCGGGTCAGGCCACGCCGGCCGTCGCTCGGAGGTCAGCCTTTCGGCGTCACGGTGGTTTCGAAGTTCATCTTGCCGCCGCCGACCTTGATGATGGCGACCGGCTTGTTCGGAACGCGCTTGCCCTCCGGGAAGGCGACCGTTCCGGTCACGCCCTCGTAAGCCTTGGTTTCTGCCAGAGCCTTGGAGACGGCGGCCGGCTCGGTCGATCCGGCGCGGGTGATGGCGTCGGCGACGAGACCCATGGCATCGTAGCCGAGCGCGGCAAAGGCGTTCTCCGGCGCCGTGTTGTACTCCGCCTGATAGGCGGCGCGGAATTCCTGCGCCGGTCCGGTCTCGATGCCGGCATAGGCATGCGTGGTGAAGTAGACGTCCTTGGCAAGCGCCTCGCCGGGCACCGACAGGACGAGGTCGGTGTCGAAGCCGTCACCGGCTAGGATCGGCAGCGTGATGCCGGCCTCGCGGATCTGCTTGACGATGATGCCGGCCGTGTCCGGGCCGGAGGAGGCGAAGACGGCGTCGACGCCGGTGGTCGACTGCAGGCGCGAAACCAGTGCGGAGAAGTCCTGATCGGTCGTCATGTAGACGTCCTCCAGCGCCACCTTGCCGCCGAGCTGTGTGAAGCGCTCGGTGAAGTAGCGCGTCAGGCCCGTCGTGTAGTCCATGGCATTGTCGGTCCAGATGGCGACGTTGCGCAGGCCGAGCGTGTTGTAGGCGTATTCGGCCATGGCATGCGCCTGGACGTCGTCACCAAAAGGCACGAGGAACATCTGGTCGCCGACCATGTCCGGCAAGTCGGGCGAGGTCGCGCCGGAGGTGACGAACGGAATGCCCGCCGACTGGAACAGCGGCGCTGCGGCGAGGGCAAAGGTCGAGTCGCTCTGGCCGATGCCGGCGACGAGGCCCTTGATCGCGACGGCGCGCTGCGCCGCCGTCGCGGTCTCGCGCGTGTCGTTCTTGGTGTCGATCGCCGTGATCTCGATCTTGCGGCCGCCGAGGATGCCGCCGGCATCGTTGATCATCTTGGCCTTCAGCTTCATGCCGTTGAAGGACGGCGCATCCAGCGAGGAGAGGCCGCCGCTCGTCAGATTGTAGAGGGCAGCCACATTGATCGGCTCCTTGTCCTGCGCGGCGCCCGGCAGGATGAAGGCGGTCGAGAGAAGGCCTGCGGCGGCGACTGCCGCAAGGCCGGAGATCCAATTGCGCATGCTGCTTCTCCTCTTGGGTTCAGGGGGTGGATTGGGCATGGCGGCGCCGCCTGGCGAAGGCGCCGAAGACATTCGGCTCGGCCGTGCCGAACAGGCCGGACGGGCGGAAGATCAGGACGAGGATGACGCCGACGGCGACGATGATCTGGCTGGCGCCGAAGAGGCCCGCGGCCTCCTCGATCGGCCGCAGCCATTCGGTCGACAGCGTCAGCACGACGGCGGCGATCGCCGCGCCGGCGATGGAGCCGGTGCCGCCGAGCACCACCATGACAATGAGCTGGAAGCCGAGAAGAATGGAGAAGGAACCCGGCGCAATCAGCGTGACGAGATGCGCCCAGAGACCGCCCGCAACGCCGGCGAAGAAGGCGCCGAGGGCGAAGGAGAGGACACGGGTGCGCGCCACCTTCACTCCGAGGCTTGCGGCGGCGAGCTCGTTCTCGCGGATCGCCAGCATGGTGCGGCCAAGCGAGGAGTGCTTTACGCGCCAGCAGGTCAGAAGCGTCAGCACCAGGACGAGATAGACCCACCAGACATTGGTGACCGGCGGCAGGCCGGCGAGACCGAGGGCGCCGCGGGTGATGCCCGGCAGGTTCACGGCGAAGCTCTGGACGATGAAGATGAGGCCGAGGGTGGCCACCGCCAGATAATGTCCGCGCAGGCGGAGCACGGGAATGCCGACGATGACGGCAGCCAGCGCCGCCACGAGACCGCCGGCTGTCAGGGAGGCGGCAAACGGCCATTCATGGGCCGCGAGGATCGAGGGCAGATCGCGCAGCATCGCTGTCTTGCGCGTGGCCGGCATGGTCAGGATGGCCGTGACATAGCCGCCGATCGTCATGAAGGCGGGATGGCCGAGCGAAAACAGACCGGTGAAGCCGTTGGTGATGTTCAGGCTGACGGCGAGGATGACGTTGATGCCGACGAACTGGAGGATCGTCAGGCTGTAGGGATCGAGCGACAGGGTCGCGGCGTAGAGCAGCGCCGCACCGATGCCGACGGGGAGCGCGAAACGCAGGAGGAACGCGGCTGGGGCGCTCATGCGCGCGTCTCCGTCGACTTGCCGATGAGCCCGTTCGGCATGACCAGCAGCACCAGGATCAGCGCCGCGAAGACGAAGGCGTTACGGAAGGCGGAGAATTCCGACGGCAGCAGGCCGACGAAGAGCACCTCCGCAAGGCCGAGCACGAAGCCGCCGAGGACGGCGCCGGAGATCGAGCCGACACCCCCGATCACTGCTGCGACAAAGGCTTTAAGGCCCGGTACCGTACCCATCAGCGGGCTGATCTGCCCGTATTTGGCGCCCCACATGAGGCCGGCGACCGCCGCGAGCGCGCTGCCGATGGCAAAGGCAAGCGCGATCATCCGGTCGATGTTGATGCCCATCAGGCGGGCCACGCCGTAATTCTCGGCGGTGGCCCGCATCGCCATTCCGGTGCGGGTGAAGCGCACGAAGCCGACAAGCGCTGCCGTCAGGACGAGCGCCAGCACGATAATGGCGATGTCGACGACGCGCACCGAAATCGATCCGAGCGGCACGAGCGCGCCGAGCCATGCCGGGATGGCGAAGGTGCGCGGCTGTGCCGTGATGGTCATGACGGCCAGGTTTTCGAGGATGATCGCCACCGCCAGCGAGGCGATGAAGCCCGTGACCTGCGGTGCGCCGCGCATCGGGCGGAAGGCGGCTCGTTCGACGAGGAGCCCGACAAGCGCGCCGGCCAGGAGCACGACCAGCACGGCGAGGGGAAAGGGCAGGGCAGCGATCGCGATGCTGCCCAGCGCCGCAAAGGCGCCGACGGCAAAGATGTCGCCATGGGCGAAGTTGATGAGACGCACGATGCCGTAGATCATCGAGAAGCCGATGGCGATCAGCGCATACATGGCGCCGAGCACGAGGCCGTTGACGATCTGCGACAGGAGATAGGCGCCGGTCATCGAGCAGCTCCGGTCATTCAGGCGGCTCCGAGATAGGCGCGGCGCACGCTCGGATCTTCGGCGAGATCGCGGCCTGTGCCCTGGAGGACGATGGAGCCGGCTTCGAGCACGTAGGCGCGGTCGGCGATGTCGAGCGCCATGGCGGCGTTCTGCTCGACCAGGAGCACGGTCACCCCCTCGTCGCGGATGCGCTCGAGAATATCGAAAATCTGCTCCACGAGGCGCGGCGCAAGCCCGAGCGAGGGCTCGTCGAGGAGGAGGAGTTTCGGGCGGCTCATCAGCGCGCGGCCGATCGCGAGCATCATCTGCTCGCCACCCGACAGCCGATCGCCGGGAACGCCGGCGCGCTCCTTCAGGATGGGGAAGAGCCGGTGGATATCGGCGACGTCGCTGGCAATGCCCTCGCGGTCGCGCCGCAGGAATGCGCCAATGGCCAGATTCTCGGCCACCGACAGGTTCGCGAAGATCTGCCGTCCCTCGGGGCAGTGCGAAACGCCGGCGGCGACGATCGCCTCGGCCTTCATCGCCGACAGCTCGACGGGCGCCGCATCCGGTTCAGCGGCGAAGCGAACCGTGCCAGAGCGCGGACGCAGAAGCCCGGAGATGGTCGCGAGCGTCGTCGTCTTGCCGGCGCCGTTGGCTCCGATCAGTGCGACGATCTCGCCGCGCCGCACTTCGAGGCTCGCGCCGCGCAGGGCGTGCGTGCCGCCGCGCCGGACGTGGATGTCGTCAACCCACAGCATGGACATCCTCCGGCCCCCGCTGCCGACCGCCCTTGCGGCCATGGCCGAGATAAGCCTCGACGACCCGCTGATCGGCGCGAATCTCGGCCGGCGTACCCTGTGCCAGCATATTGCCCTGGTTGATCACGACGAGCCGCTGACAGATGCCCATCACCATCTTCATGTCGTGCTCGACGAGAAGGATGGTGATGCCAAGCTCGCGGTGGAGCCGCGCGATCGTGGCGCCGAGATCGGCGGTCTCATAGGGGTTCATGCCGGCGGTTGGCTCATCCAGCAGCAGGAGGCGCGGATCGCTGGCGAGCGCACGGGCAAACTCGACCTTGCGCTGGTCGCCGTAAGGCAGGCCACCGACGCGCTCTGCCGCCCGCCCGCTCAGGCCCAGAATGTCGAGAACCGCCATGGCGCGCTGCCGGATTTCGGCCTCGGCGCGCGCGGCGGCCCGTAGCCCCAGCACAGTCGCGAGGAAGCCCGGCCCCCGCTTGCGGTGCAGGCCGACCATGACGTTGTCGACCACAGGAAGGTCGTTGAAAAGGCGGATGTTCTGGAAGGTGCGCGCCATGCCGAGCGCGGCATTCGTCTCCGGGGCGTTGCCGGTGACGTCGGCGCCGCCGAAGGTAATGCGCCCTTCGCTCGGTTTCAGGATGCCGGTGACGATGTTGAAGGCGGTGGTCTTGCCTGAACCATTCGGGCCGATCAGGCCAACCAGATCGCCCTCGTTCAACGCGAAGTCGATACCGTTCAGCGCCCGCACGCCGCCGAAATTCTTGGCGAGCCGTTCAACCTTCAGGAGCGGAGCGGGCGAAATCTGCATCGACCTCGTAGCCGAAAGCCGCGCTCGGGCGGCATTGATTTTTCATCTGTTAGATCGCTACCATGCAGATACCATTTGTTACAAGGGCGCAAATGCCTTAAAAACGCACCTGCTCACGGATTGAGCGTTTGCAGGTCGAGGGGGGTCGTGCAATGACGCAGTCATGGAGCCGTGAGGTTCCGCTGGAGCCGCACCAGTCTGCGTTGCTCTTCATCGACGTCCAGAACTACGCAGTTCATCGCGATGGCGCCGAGTTCAAGGAAGGCGGCGGCTCGTCGTCGGAGCGCTTTCGCTACTATCTCGAACGGTTGGAAAGCCTCGCCCTGCCGAACATGACGCGGCTTCAGGCGGGTTTCCGGAGAGCCGGGATCGAGGTGCTCTACACCGTCATCGAGAACCTGACAGCCGATGGGCGCGACCGGAGCCTCGACTACAAGATCTCCGGCATCGACGTGCCGAAAGGCTCCTGGGACGGCCAAGTGCATGCGGCGATCGAGCCAGGCCCCGACGAGATCGTCATTCGCAAGACCTCGTCCTCCGTCTTCATCTCAACGAATATCGACTATGTCCTGCGCAATCTGGGCGTGCGGCAGCTGGTGATGTGCGGCGTCGTGTCGGACCAGTGCGTCGAATCGGCCGTGCGCGATGCCTGCGATCTCGGCTACCTCGTGACGCTCGTGCCCGATGCCTGCGCGACCTACTCGCCCGAGCGGCAGGAGGCGAGCGTGAAGGCGATCGCCGGCTATTGCCGCCAGCGCGACACCGACGCGCTGCTGGCGGAACTGGCTGATATCGGCCGATGAGCGACCAGCCGTCCCGTCCGCTCGGCCGCGTGCTTCTGACCGGCGCGCGCGGCTTCCTCGGCACCGCGGTGCGCGAACGCTTGCAGAGCGAGGGCGTCGATTTCGTCGCCGCTGACATCGGCGGAGGCGCGGCGGGAGACGCCGTCGTGCCGTGCGACCTGATGCGGCCCGAAGAGATCGCAGCTCTCTTTGTCGGCGCGCCCTTCGACACGGTGCTGCATTGCGGCGCTGTGTCGGGTCCGATGGTTCTCGCCGACCGCCCCGCGGACATCTGGCGCATCAATGCGCAAGCCACGGCAGAACTCCTCGAGGCCGCGCGGCAAAGCGGCGCCGGCCGTGTCGTGGTCTGCTCCTCCGTGGAGATCTATGGCGCGCGCCGCCGCGGCGTCCTGAACGAGGATTCGCCACCTGACCCGCCGGGCGTCTATGGGGCGAGCAAGCTGGGGGCTGAGGCGGCCGTGCTCGGCTATGCCCACGGGCAAGGCCTCGACACGCTGGCGATCCGCCTTGGCTGGATCTACGGCCCCGGACGAACGACGCCGACGATGCTCGATGCGCTGCTGCGGGCGGCAGTGGAGGGGCAGGCCTTCGAGATCACCGGCCATCCGGCCGATTCGACGCATTATCTTTACCTGGACGATGCGGTGTCCGGCCTTCTGGCCGCCGCATGTGCAGCCGCGCCGACGTCCCGCATCTTCAACATCGTCGGGCCGGAAGGCCAGACCCTCGGTGACGTGGTCGACGCCGTTCGGCGGCTGCGTCCGGAGAGCCGGATCGCCTTTGCCAATGCGGAGCGCTCGGCGGAGGGGCCGGACGGATACGCGTCGCGCCGCGCCGCCGAGGAGCTTCGTTTCCGGGCCAGTGTCAGCCTGGATGACGGGCTAGCTCGTACGATGCGAGCCCTTGCACCGCCTGCGACAACCTCTGATGGCTGATCTGCGTCGCCCGTCGACGCTGATCAGCGGGAGGCGCCGAAGTGCGCTCGGCTCATGCCGAGTCCCGCATCACCAGGCGGGCCGGGAGACGCAACTCCTCGCCTGAATGAGTTGTCGGATCCTGCAGGAGAGCCAGTAGAAGCTCGGTGCTGCGCTCGGCGATTGCCACCGTGTCCTGCGCCGCCGTGGTCAGCGGAGGGCATGCGTAGCGGCTCAGCGGATGATCGTCATGGCCGGCGATCCTGAGATCGCTGTCGCTGCCCCGGCCTACCCTCAGGCGATGTTGATAGGCAGCGGCCATGGCGCCGAAGGCCATCCGGTCATTGGCGCAGAGAAGGCAGCGGGTCTGCAGGCCGGGACCCTGGAGGAGGCGCTGTACCGTCCGGAAGCCGAGCTCTTCGAAGTTCCAGGTGGTCTCGTCGGCGCCGATAAGGATCGGCGCCAGCCCGAAGCGCTCCAGCGCCTCGACATAGGCGGCCTTCCGCTCCGCGGCATTGCCATTGACTGCCGGCATTTCGAGGAAGGCGGGGTGTTCTCCCGTTCGGCAGAGATATTCGGCGACGAGCGTCATGCTCTGCCTGTTGTCGGTGCCGACGAAGGGGGCACTGCCGTCGAGCCGCGAGTCGAAGAAGACCATCGGAATATCGCCGCGAAGGCTTTCCAGCGCTTCCGCGTCCGTCTGCGAGCCGAGCGGCGCCACCAGTGCCCCCGCAACCTTCAGCGACATGAGGGTCTCGACCGCGCGCGCCTCCAGATCCGCTGCGCCGTGCGAGGAGATGACGATCGGCCAGAAACCGGCCGCTACGCAGCGCAATTCCATCTGCCGCACGAGCTCGGCATAGAAGGGATCGGTGATGTGCGGCACGATGATGCCGATGGCGCGCGTCTGCTTCCGGTTGAGGTTGCGAGCAAAGAGGTTCGGACGATAGTCGAACCTCTTCAGCGCCGCCTCGATGCGGTGACGCGTCGTCTCCCGCACGCTGGCCGGATCGTCGAAATATTTGGAGAGGGTCGGACGGGAGATGCCGCTCGCTTGCGCGAACTCCTCCATGCTTCGGAACCGCTCGCGGCTCATCGATCGATCCGCCGCTGTGTCATCAACCGCATCGTACCTTGTTCGCCACTCCGCCTCGCGAAGCCGTAGCTGCTCACGCGAGCGTAAACCTGCCGAGCACCAGCCACAATGTTTACGCGCGTAAATTTCAGAATTGACGCGCTTTGGGTTCAGGGCCTACGTCTAAGGCTGAATAGGGTACGAGGCCCAGCAGGAACGCCGCCGTCGCTCTCAGCGCGGCTGCTTCAACGGAGAAGCAGCCGATGCGATTGAAAGCAGGCGATGAAGAATTGCGTCAGCATCCCGGCCGATGAAGGCATCCATGCGCAAGATTGTCACTGCCGGCGAGATCCTCGTGGAGATCATGGCGGCCGAGATCGACCAGAGCTTCATGACGCCCGGACCGCTGATCGGGCCGTTCCCCTCCGGCGCACCGGCGATCTTCATCGATCAGGCGGGCCGCCTCGGACAGCCGGCCGCTATCATCTCCAGCGTCGGCGCCGATGACTTCGGCCGGCTGAATATCCTGCGGCTGCAGGAGAGCGGTGTCGACACGTCCGCTATCGCCATCCACGAGGGTGCCGCCACGGGCAGCGCCTTCGTGCGCTACGGCCGCGACGGCGACCGGAACTTCGTCTTCAACATCCAGAACAGCGCCTGCGGTCTGATCAGGCTCGATCCGGCCGCCCGTGCGCTGATCGCCACGGCCGACCACTTCCACGTGACTGGCTCCTCGCTCTTTTCCGAACGGGTGATCGATATCGTCAAGTCCGGCATCGATGCCGTCAAGGCGAGGGGCGGCACGGTGTCCTTCGATCCCAATATCCGCAAGGAGATCCTGGACACGCCCGGCATGCGCGAAGCGCTCGACTTCGTGCTGGCCCGCGCCGACATCTTTCTGCCGAGTGGCGACGAGCTCTTCCTCTTTGCGCAGGCGCTGGACGAAGCGGGCGCCGCGGCGGAGATCCTTGCACGCGGCGTGGCCGCCGTGGTGGTGAAGAAGGGTGCCGCGGGCGCCGTCTGCTATGAGGCGCGGGGCGCGGTCGATGCACCGGCCTTCCCTGTCGAGGAAGTCGACCCGACCGGCGCCGGCGACTGCTTCAGCGCCGGCTTCGTCAGCTTCTGGCTGCGCGGCGAAGGCATCGAGCGCGCCCTCCGGCTGGCCAATGCCTGCGGCGCGCTGGCGGTGACGAAAAAGGGGCCGATGGCTGGCACGCCGACGCTCGTCGAAGTCGAGACCTTCATGGAGAGCCGAGCATGACCACTGCCACCGACCGCCTTCGCCAACTGCCGTCGCTCCACGCGAATGGGCAGCGCGCCGGCATCACCTCCGTCTGTTCGGCCCATCCGCTGGTCATCGAGGCCGCACTCCTGCACGGCATCGCTCGCGATGCCGATGTCCTCGTCGAGGCGACCTGCAACCAGGTGAACCAGGATGGCGGCTATACCGGCATGACGCCGATCGACTTCCGCCGCTTCGTGGAAGCCATTGCCGGCCGGGTGGCCTTCCCGCTGGAGCGGCTGATTCTTGGCGGCGACCATCTTGGACCCAATCCCTGGAAGGACCGACCCGCCGACGAGGCGATGGCGAAGGCCGAGGTGATGATCGCTGCCTATGCCGCGGCAGGCTTCACCAAGATCCATCTCGACACGAGCATGGGGTGCGCCGGCGAACCGGTCGCTCTGGATGACCGCACCACCGCGGAGCGAGCCGCGCGGCTGGCAGCGGTCTGCGAGGCTCATGTGGAGGGAACGAAGCCCGTCTATGTGATCGGCACGGAGGTGCCGGTTCCCGGCGGCGCGCTGGAGGAGCTCGATCATCTTGAGCTGACGACGCCCGAGGCGGCGCTGGCCACAATTGACGTGCATCGGTCGGCCTTTTCCGCTCGGGGGCTCGATGATGCCTTCTCCCGCGCCATCGCCGCGGTGGTGCAGCCGGGCGTCGAATTCGGCAATGCCGACGTCGTGGTCTATCGACCGGTGGCGGCGCAGGCGCTGTGGGCGGCATTGGCTGAGATGCCCGGCTTCGTATTCGAAGCCCATTCCACGGACTATCAGCCGCGCGAGGCTTTGAAGGCGCTGGTGGATGACGGCTTCTCGATCCTGAAGGTCGGGCCGGGTCTGACCTTCGCGCTGCGTGAGGCGCTTTACGGGCTCGACGCCATTGCGGCGATTCTCGTGCCCGACGGCCGTCGCCGACGTCTTCCCGATGCGATGGAAGCGGTGATGCTCGCTTCGCCGGGCAGCTGGCAGAAGTACTATCCCGGCGCGCCCGAGCAGCAGGCGATCGAGCGGCATTATTCGTTCAGCGATCGCATCCGCTACTACTGGCCCGAGCCGGGGGCTGCGCGGGCGGTGGACGAGCTCATGGCGGCGCTGGGAAGCCGCGCCATTCCGCAGACTCTGGTGAGCCAGTATCTCGGGCGCCTCTATGACAAGGTGGCCTCCGGACGGGTGGAGCCCACTGCGCGATCGCTGCTGATCGCCAGTGTCGCCAACGTCCTCGACGACTACGCCTACGCCACTGACCAGGGCTGATCCCGGCCTCGAACCGGTCCGCCATCAAAGAGCCAGTGTGCGGCAGGCGTCGCCACTGGCTTTTTGCTGTCCGGCTCCTGCCGAGGTGCCCCGACACCTGAGGCCCAAGCTCAGAAGGATCAAATCCGATCAGATTATTGATTGACTCTGATCGAGATGCACGGAATCCTGATCGCAGTTGAGGGAGCGCTTGAGCGGGAATGAAGGACGACCGGTTCTCGGCCATACGTCAGCTGCTTTATTCCGCGGGAAGCAGCTCGATCCAGGAGATCGCCGACGCGGTCGGTGCGTCTCCGGCCACGATCCGGCGCGACCTGCAGATCCTGGAAACCCGTGGTGCGATCACGCGGACCCGCGGCGGCGCCCGTATCGCCGACGATGCCGGCATCGAGGTCGCATTCCAGACCCGCGAGCAGCAGAATCTCTCCGCCAAGCGGGCGATCGCCGAAGCGGCCTTCGGCACGCTGGCACCGCATAGCGCGATCTTCCTCGACGCGGGAACGACGGTCCTGCAACTCGCCCGCTGCATTCGCCTCAATCCGATGCCGCTGTCGGTCTTCACCAACTGCATCGTTTCGGCTCAAGTCCTGATGGACGTGCCGGATGTGAAGGTGACGCTGCTCGGCGGGCTGCTGCGCAGCGAGAACGCCTCCATGGTGGGCGCGCTCGCCGAGACGATGCTCGAGCGCCTGTGGTTCGACCGGCTGTTCCTCGGTGCCGGCGCGCTCGCCGACGACTGCTGCATCTACAGCCTCGATGAATCCGAAGCCCGTCTCAACGAGAAGATGATCGCGCACGCCACCGGCACGATGCTGCTGATCGACTCCTCCAAGTTCGGCCGCCGGCTGACCTACCGCGTCGCCGCCGTCACCCCGAAGATCGAGATCGTCACGGATGACGGGCTCGCGTCCGACTGGCTTCGCCGGCTGGCCGAAGCCGATCTCACACCGCTGATCGTGGCGCCGTCGGTCGAACGGGAGGCGAGCCGTTGACGCTCCTGCTCGGCGTGGACAGCGGCGGAACCAAGACTCTCGCCGCCCTGGCGAGCCGCGACGGCGAGGTCGTCCAGCTGATCGAGGCGCCGAGCCTCGATCCCTCCGGCGGCGCCGACTGGCAGCTCGCCCTGCGCGACCTTCTCGGCGGACTGGCGGAGCTGCCCCAGGTTTCGGCCGCTGCGTTCGGTTTGCCCTTTCATGGCGAGATCGACGCCTATTCGGCCGAGCAGCTTCGCGTGGCGCGATCGCTGATGCCGATCGAGCCGGTGGTCGACAACGACGTTCGCATCGCCTTCGACGGTGCCTTTGCCGGGGGCGCGGGCGCGCTGATCCTGGCGGGTACGGGATCGATGGCCTGGGCGAGTCTTGCCGGCCCCTCCGATCCGCACATTCGCGTCGGCGGCTGGGGCGACGTCTTCGGCGACGAGGGCAGCGCCTTCTGGGTCGGGCGCGAAACCCTCTCTGCGATCTCGCGCGAGCTGGACGGGCGTTCGCAACAGACTGCTTTTTCCGATGCCGTCCTGCAGCGTCTGGGGCTCCGCGCGAACGAGCTGATCGCCTGGTGTTACGGACGCGAACAGCGCCGGCGCGACATCGCCTGGCTCGCCATCATCGTTTCACAGCTGGCGGATGACGGCCTGGAAGCGGCCCGACGCCTCCTGCAGCGGGCCGGCGACGAACTGGCCGACACGCTGCTGACCGCATGGCGGCGCGCCGCAGGGGACGCGCCGCTGCGCTGGAGCTTCGCAGGCGGCCTCACGGACAGCGCCATCGTCATGCAGCGCATCGAAGAACGTGCGGGTTGCGAGCCGCTGCCACGGCGGCTTCCTCCCGTCGGCGGCGCCTTATGCAGGGCCGCTATCCAAGCCGGATGGGACGTATCCCCGCAGTGGGTGGAGCGCGTGAACGCCTCCCTCCGGAGGTTCCCGGCACTCACCCCGATGACACAACAGGAGGCAAGAGCATGAAAAGGCGTACCTTTCTCTCGATTCTAGCGGCCGCACAGGCCGCATTCATGCTCCCGTCGCTGTCGGGAGCAAGTGCAGCCGAGACGCTGACCGTCCTGCTGCCGCCCTGGGGCACCATCCCCAAGGAGATGACGGACCGGTTCACCACGGACACCGGCATCACGCTCAACATCCAGACCATGGGCTGGGACGAGATCCGCACCAAGATCGTCACGTCCATGGTCGCACAGACGCCGCCGGCGCAGGCGACCGAGGTCGACTGGTCCTGGGTCGGCCAGTTTGGCGCCGCCGGCTGGTACGAGCCGCTGGATGGCAAGATCGCCGCCGAGACTGTTGCCGACATCCCGACGGCCGAGATCTTCAAATACGAGGGCAAGCTGCTGGCGCTGCCCTACAACAACGATTTCCGCATCCTGATCTACAACAAGGCGCATCTCGAGAAGGCGGGCATCAAGGAGCCGCCGAAGACGCCGCAGGATCTGATGGACGCCGCCAAGGCGATCAAGGCGGCCGGTGTCGCCCAGTATCCCATCGGCCTGCCGCTGTCGGCGACTGAAGGTACGGCGACGGCCTTCTACCTCCTGACCATGGCATTTGGCGGAGACCTGTTCGACAAGGACTTCAATCCGCTGTTCACCGACAAGGACTCCGGCGGCTACAAGGCGCTGCAGTTCGAGGCCGAAGCGCTGAAGGCCGGACTGATCGACCCCGCTGCGACGGGCCTCAAGGACGTCGAGGTGCAGCAGCTGTTCAAGAGCGGCAGCATCTCCTTCGACGTCGCCGGCTGGGCCGGCAACCTCGCGGTCTACAGCGATGCCGGGAAGTCGCAGGTCGCCAAGGACGTGGCGGCCGCCCTCATGCCCTCGACCACCGGCAAGTCGCGCACCTTCGGCCTGCCCGAGGCAGTCGGCATTCCGGCGCCGGCCGAGAACCACGAGGCGGCGGCCAAGTTCATCGAGTGGATCGCCAAGCCGGAGAATGAGATCGCGATCTACAATTCGCTCGGCGATCTGCCGCCGCGCGTCAGCGTCCTCGAACAGCTGAACAAGGAGGGCAAGCTGTTTGCGGGCGATGCTCTGCTGGCGCAGGCGAAGACTGTCGAGCCGCTGTTCAAGCAGGGCACGCCCGCCTGGTATCCGGAGTTCTCGAGCGCCGTGGCGAGCACCATCAACCAGGTGGCCAAGGGGCAGCTCTCGGTAGACGACGCGGTCGCGCAGCTCGCCGAGCGCGCCAAAGAAGCGCAGAGCCGCTAAGGGAGACGGCCGCATCATGGCGCAGACACGTTCCGTCGTGCGGCCGGCTTTCATCCGGGGCGAGGCCCTGCTGGGCTTGGCCTTCGTACTCCCGATCGTCGTGATCATGGGAAGCCTAGTCTTCCTGCCTCTGGTCACGACGGTCCTCGACAGCTTTTACCGCATTGATCCCATGCGGGCCGGCCAGCCCTTCATCGGGGTCAAGAACTATGTGGATCTGGCGGGCGATCAAAATGTCCGCATCTCCTGGGGCAATACGCTCGCCTATGTCGTCATGGCGGTGGTGCTGGAGACGCTTGGCGGCCTCGGCGCAGCGCTTCTTCTCAATAAGGTCCAGCGCGGCCGCCAATGGCTGCTTGCCGCAATGGTGGTGCCCTGGTGCCTGCCGCCAGTGGTCAACGCCATCGTCTGGCTGTGGATCTACAATCCGAGCTACGGCCTTCTGAACAACGTGCTGATGTCGCTCGGCCTCCTCGATGCGCCGAAGGTCTGGTTCAACGATCGCGGCACCGGGCTCTTCCTGATCACGCTGGTGCATGTCTGGCGCATGATGCCGCTCACCGGGATCATCCTGCTGGCGGCGCTGCAGAGCGTGCCGCGGGAGCTCTACGAAGCGGCCAAGCTCGACGGTGCAGGATCGGTGAAGGCGTTCCGGCTGGTCACGCTGCCGCTGATCTCCGGCGGCCTTGCCATCGCCATGAGCCAGTCGACCGTCTTCGCCTTCAATCTCTTCGACGAAGCCTGGATCATGGGCGGCTCCAGCCTCGATAGCCGTTCGATCATTGTGCAGGTCTATCTCTCGGCCTTTCAGAACCTGCGCTTCTCCTACGGCATGGCGCTGTCGCTGCTGGCCATGCTCGCCTCGCTGATCGTCTCGATGATCTACGTCCTGCGCGTCTATCGCGAGACGAGGATGGACTGATGGGAACTCGTGCTCGCAACAGCCTGCTGCCGACCTTCGGCAAGGCGCTCGCCGTCGTCCTTCTGCTCGTCTGGTCGCTCGGCCCGATCTACTGGGCGCTCGCCACCAGCTTCACGACGCCCGCCGACCTCGTGTCCAAGGTGCCGCATTTCTTTCCGCCTGAGGTCACCACGGAGCACTATGCGCGTCTTTTCGGGGGCTCCAGCGTCTCGCAGGGCAACACCGTCCAGTCGGTGTGGCCGGAATTCTCGGCGGCTCTCCTCAACAGCCTGCTCACGTCGCTGGCGGCCACCATCCTGACCGTCGCCGTCGCGGCATTTGGCGCCTATGCCTTCGTGCGCCTGCGCTTTCCCGGCCGCGACATCCTGTTCATCCTGGTCGTCGCGACCATGGCGATCCCCGCCTATACCGTGATGATCCCGCTATACCGGCTGATGATCTCCCTCGGCATGATCGACACCTATGTCGGCATCACGCTGATCTATGTCTCGGCCTTCCTGCCGCTGGCGCTCTGGCTGATGCGCACGGTCTACCAGACGCTGCCGATCTCGCTGGAGGAGGCGGCCTGGCTCGACGGCGCAGGGCGGATCTACACGCTTGTGCGCATCGTCCTGCCGCTGGCCGCCCCCGGCCTGATCGCCGCGGCGATCCTGACCTTCCTCAACGCATGGGGCCAGTTCATCGTGCCCCTGGTGTTCTCGCCCACGCTGGCGACCAAGCCGCTCACCGTCCTCATCCCGGAATTCGTCACCCGCAACTACGTCGATTACGGGCTGATGAACGCCGCCGGCATACTGGCGATCATCCCGCCGGTTCTCCTGGTGATCTTCCTCAACCGCTACCTCGTCAGCGGGCTGATGGCCGGCGCCCAGAAGTAAAATCCCTATCCAAGCAGGAGTCAGGTGATGAACATCACCCAGCGCGTCATCTACGAGCAGTTCCCGTTCTGGCGTGCCGCCATGGGGCTGGAGCTGCCCGCACTGTCGGACAAGACGATCGTCTTCGTCGGCTGCGGCACATCCTACTATCTCGCCCAGACGCTGGCGGCGGCGTTCAACCTCGCTGGCCGGACAGCCCTTGCCGTCGCCGGATCCGAATGGGGACAGCACCGGCGCGCCTATGTCGGCGATCGGGGCGATCTCTGCGTCGTCGGCCTGTCCCGCAGCGGCGAATCCACCGAGACGGTGGAGGCCGTGCGGATCAGCGCGGCGGCCGGCATGGAGACGCTGGCGATCACCTGCGCCGCCGGCACGGCCATCACCCGCGTCGCCGCCCGCAGCATCGTCGCCGAAACCCATGTGGACGAGGGGATCGTGATGACCTGCTCGGCGAGCCTGATGCTGCTCGTCGGGCTGCGGATGGCGGGCGTCCACATCGCCGACGCCACCGTCGATGCGGCCGAGGCGGCCCTCTTCACGATGGAAGAGAAGGGGCGGGACATCATCGCGGGCCGGACGCACTTCGTCTATCTTGGGGCCGGCCCCTTCTTCGGCCTTGCTGCCGAGGGCGCGCTGAAGCTGCAGGAGATGAGCCTCAGCTACTCGCAGTTCTTTCATCCGCTGGAATACCGCCACGGGCCGATCAGCCTCATCGACCGATCGAGCCTCGTCACCCTGCTCTACGACCCGGAAACGCAGGATGGCGAGGAGCGGGTCGCCCATGACGTTCAGGCAAAGGGCGCCGCGGTGATCGGCTTCGGCGGTGCCGGCGACCTCTCCATTGCGGTGGAGGAGAAGAGCCTGGCCCGCATGCTCGTGATGCTGCCGGCGCTGCAGATCCTCGGCGAGCAGGTCGCCCAGTCCAAGCAGCTCGACACCACCCGGCCGCGGCATCTGACCAAGGTCGTCACGCTCGGCTGAGGCGCCGGCGTCAAGAAGAAGGGAAGGTGCGGCTATGGCGACTCTGACGCTCGATCGCTTGCGCAAGAGCTACGGACCGATCGAGGTCATCCACGGTCTCGACCTAACGATCAACGACGGTGAGTTCATCTCGCTGATCGGCGCTTCCGGATGTGGGAAGTCGACGCTTCTCAGGATCATCGCCGGGCTTGAGGACATCACGGACGGTGAGATTTCGCTGAATGGCCGCGTCATCAACGATGTGGCGCCCAAGGACCGGGACATCGCCATGGTGTTCCAGAACTACGCCCTCTATCCGCATCTGACAGTGCGCGACAACATGGGCTTCAGCCTGCGGCTGCGCGACGTGCCGAAGGCCGAGATCGAGCCGGCGATCCGCCAGGTGGCGGCGCTGCTCGGCCTCGAGAACCATCTCGACCGCTATCCCCGGCAGCTGTCCGGCGGCCAACGCCAGCGGGTCGCGATGGGGCGGGCCATTGTCCGCAAGCCGCAGGTCTTCCTGTTCGACGAGCCGCTGTCCAACCTCGATGCCAAGCTGCGCGTGCAGATGCGCAGCGAGATCCGCTCGCTGCAGAAGCGGCTTGGCACCACATCGATCTACGTCACGCACGACCAGATCGAGGCAATGACGATGTCGGATCGCATCGTTGTCTTGAACGGCGGACGGATCGAGCAGGTCGGTGCACCGCTGGACCTCTATGATCGGCCGGCGAACCTCTTCGTCGCGACCTTCATCGGCTCGCCCGCGATGAACCTCTTCGACGCCAAGCTCGACCGGAGCGGATCGGCCCCGCAGCTGCGCCTCGGCGAACTGGCACTGGCCGTGGATGCCCCGGCTGCTCTGCCGAATGGCGCCGACATCGTGCTCGGCATCCGCCCCGAACATATCGCGATCACGCAGGCCGGCGCGCCGGGTGCGCTGCCCGTCCGCGTCGAAGCGATCGAGCCGACCGGCGCCGAGCTGCAGATCTATGGACGCTTCGGTGCAACGCCGGTGACCGCCACCCTGCGCGACCGCCCGATGCTGCGGGAGGGTGACACGATCGGACTGACTTTCGCGCCGGCAGCAGCGCATCTGTTCGACAAGTCTACGGGCCGACGGATCTAGAGCATTCGTCGCCTCCGGCCGCCGTCGACGCCGCCGGATGCCAGGACTACGTCAGGGCCTTCCCGCTGTCCGCGTCGAACCAGCGGAGCGACGCGGGGTCCATAGCGAAGGGAAGGGTCGCTCCCGGCTCGACCGCTGCATCCGGATCGAGGTTCGCGATGAAGGGCTGCGAGCCCACCTGGCCGACGGCGAGGATCTCGGCGCCTGTCAGCTCGACCACGTCGACCGTCATCGTGAGTTGCGCGGCTCCGGCCGTGGACGACAGCCCGACGCGCTCGGGCCTGATGCCCACGGTCAATGCCGTTCCCGGCCGGAGGCTATCCCGAAGCGCCGGCGGCAGCGGCAGGCGGCCCGATCCGTCCAGCGGCGCCCAGCTCAGGCTGTCGTCGGTGATCGAACCCTTCAGGACGTTCATCGGCGGCGAGCCCATGAAGCCCGCCACATAGAGATTGGCTGGGCGGTCGTAGATCTCGCGCGGCGTTCCGATCTGCTCGATCCGCCCGTCGCGCATCACCGCGATTCGGGTGGCGAGGGTCATCGCCTCCACCTGATCGTGGGTGACGTAGACGACCGTCGCCTTCAGCGCATGATGCAGGCGCTTCAGCTCCGTGCGCGTTTCAAGCCGAAGCTTGGCGTCGAGATTCGACAGCGGCTCGTCGAACAGGAAGACTTTCGGATCACGCACCAGAGCGCGACCGATGGCGACTCGCTGGCGCTGGCCGCCCGAGAGCTCCGAGGGACGCCGCTCGAGCAGCGGCTCGATCTGCAGGATTTCCGCCGCGCGCCGGACCGCTGCCGCGCGCTCGGCCGCCGGGACCTTTCGCATCTCCAGGCCGAAGCCGATGTTCCGCGCAACCGTCAGGTTCGGATAGAGCGCGTAAGACTGGAAGACCATGGCGATGTCGCGGTTCTTCGGGTGGACGCCGCGCATGGAACGCCCGGCGATCCGCACGTCGCCATCGGTCGGCTCGATCAGCCCGGCGATAATGTTGAGGAGGGTCGATTTTCCGCAGCCTGAGGCGCCGAGAAGCACGAGGAACTCTCCCGCCTCCAGCGAGAGATCGATCCCCTTCAGTGTCTCCATCGCACCATAACGCTTGGTGATGCCGGACAGCTCGAGCGTGTTCAACGGTCGTCTCCCAGGTCGTAGACACGCGGCAGCGTCGACACCGCACGCGAGGCGAGGCGTGTGCCGAGAACAAGCGCTTCCGTCAGACCGCGCCTTTCGGCAATGGCGAGAAGGAAACCGGCATTGAAAACGTCGCCGGCGCCGATCGTGTCGACGACCTCGACCGCCGGAGCGGGTGCTTGGTGTACCTCGCCGCCGGCCCCGAGCGCCCGCGCGCCGTCAGGCCCGAGCTTGGTGACGACGATGCCACCCTCGGCCATACGGGCGCGCAGGGCGACGCCTGCTTCGTCGCGATCCGAAATGCCGCTGAGACTGGCGGCCTCGATCTCGTTGAGCAGGAGAAAGCGGCAGCGTGGCAGCCAGGACAGCGCTTGCGCGCGTACGGCATCCGTCCAGCCCATAAGAGGCCAGCCGGTATCGAGCGCGACGTCGACGCCCTTGGCATCGGCCCAGTCGAAGAGCCGGGGATAGTCCTCGGTCAGGTGCCCCGTCAGGAAGGACCCGCAGATGAGCAGGATGCCGCCGGAGAGATCGACCGCCTCCAGCATCCGCTTGGCACTGGCGAAAGAAAAATCCGGCAGATGGCCGCGGCTGGTAAAGAAGGTGCGCTCGCCGCTGGGATGGGTGATGCCGACCGAAACGGTGGTCGCGGCGTCCTCGACGATCCAGCGTCGGGAACGATCGCCGAAGCCCTCGATCAGCCAGCGGCCGAAAGCGTCGGACCCGACCGTTGCGAAGATCTCGTGCGGCACGCCGAGCGCTGCCCAGGCGAGCGCCGTATTACCCGCAGCTCCGCCGATGCGCAGCTCATCGTGCTCCACGACGATCTCGGTCCCCGGCGCCGGCCAAGGTTCGGCAGGCCCCATGATCAGGTCGACATTGACATTGCCGATGACGGCGAGGCGGCGCATGGCGTCTATTCGATCCGGGTGATCTTGGTCGAGCGACGCGGCGTGCCGACGTCAGGCACGCGCGCTGCCGCATGGGCAACCATGAAGCGCTGCGCGAGCGGAAGAAGATGGAACAGAGCTCCAAGCCCCTCCGAGCGGGGCGCCGGGATGGTGATGGCACCGGTGACAGCCGTGCGTCCCGAGGCGTCGAAGACTACCGTCGGCGAGCCGGCCTCCACACAAGCCGCGGCAAGGCTCGAGACGAGGTCGCCGGCCGGCTCGTCCGCCCGGAAATGGATCGTGCCGACGGTGGGACCCAGCATCTCCATCGGGCCGTGCCGCAACTGCCCGCCTTCGAGCGCCATGGCGGGCTCGCGCGACAGCTCGGCAAGGCCCAGCGCGATCGCCTCGGCAAGGCCACGCAGCAGCCGGCCGGACGCGACCATCGTCGTGGCGCCGGCAAGCGCCTCGACGGCCTGTGTAACGTCTGCATCGGCAGGTGCGGCAAGCGCGGCCAGCGCCGGCTCCGGGTCGAGGCCCAGCGCTGCAAGGATCGCCAGATGCTGGGCAAAGGTGATCGTCAGGCTGCGCGTCGCGGCAAAGGCCAGCTCCGTTCCGCCGGCGCCGACAAGCGACGGCACGGCGCGGGCGAGCGACGAGCCGTCTTCAAGCGTCAGGCCGAAGACCGACGATGCCCCGCCGGCTTCGGCGAACCAGCGCAGCACCTCCGCGCTTTCGCCGGACTGCGAGGTGACGAGCACGGTGCGGCCATCCGTCGGCAGCGGCGAGACGAGCTGTTCGGAGAGGGGGGTGGCAAGGGCGTCGATCCCGAGCGCCCGGTAGAACGGCTCGACGGCCCGGCCGACGGCGTGCGAGCCGCCCATGCCAAGAAGCAGGAGGCGCCCCGATGCACGGATCGCGGCGGCGATATCGGCTGCCAGCGGGTGCGCGGCGTCGAAGGAGGCGCGGGCATCATCCGCCTGGCGCTCCATCTCCCGTTCGATTGCGACAAGGCCGGCCGGCCGCTCCTGCACTGCCTGCGTCATGCTCATCCCTTCACGCCGCCGCTGGTCAGGCCGGAAATCACGGCCCGCTGCATCAGGAGGCCGATCGCGACAGGCGGCAGCGCGGCGAGGATGCCGGCCGTGGCGATCAGCCCGTAATCGGAGACGCGCCCGCCTGCGAGGTCGGCGATCGCGACCGTCAGCGTCTTCGCCCGCTGGTCGGCGGTGAAGAGCAGGGCGTAGAAGAACTCGTCCCAGGCGAGCAGGAAGGCGAAGAGGGCGGCTGTCGCGACCATCGGTGCTGCAAGCGGCAGCGTGATGATGCGAAGTGTCTGGTCGAGGCGCGCGCCATCGATCATCGCCGCACTCTCGATCTCGCGGGGAATGGCGTCGAAGCCGCTTTTCAGCAGCCAAGTGGCGAAGGGCGCGAGGATGCTGAGATAAACCAGCGCCAGGCCGAAGACGGAATTGAGGAGGCCGAGGGCGGCGAGGCCCATGTACAGCGGCACGGCCAGACAGACCGGCGGCAGCATGTAGGTCGCAATCACCAGGAACAGCGGCCAGCGCACGCCCGGCGTGCGCGAGACGGCCCAGGCCGCCGGCACCGCCACGAGGAGCGCGCCGGCCGTTGCCATTCCCGCGACGAACAGGCTGTTGCGGAGGCTGGCGAGAAACGCCGCGCCGGCACTGTTGGCAACCGTGGAGAGCAGCATCCCGTAGCGCGACAGGTCCACGCTCTCCGGCCACCAGTGCAGCGGCCGCGCGCTGAGATCGGCAGCGGAGGAGATGCTCATCAGGAACAGCCAGATGAATGGCGCCAGGATCACCGCGGCGAGTGTGAGCGCCGCAAGGTGGATGAGGATCGAGACGAGGAGCGGGCGGCGTTCCATGGTGTCAGCTCCCCGCAGCGCTGCGCCGAAGGATGGCGATGTAGGACACGGCAAAGAGGGTGACGATCAGCGTGACGAGCAGCGCCATGGAGGCGCCCGACCCGGCCCGCTGGAAGGAGAAGGCTTCCTGGTAGACGAGGATGGAGAGCGTGCGCGTCGCATTGGCGGGGCCGCCGCGCGTCATCACCCAGATGATGTCGAAGACCTTGAAGGCCTCGATCGTGCGCAGCACCACAGCGATCGTCAGCGGACCGACCAGATAGGGCCAGGTAACGATCCGGAAGCGCGCGAAGGCACCCGCGCCATCGACGATTGCCGCCGCCTTGACGTCGCGCGGAACGGCCTGAAGCGCCGCGAGAGCAATCAGCGCGACCAGCGGGAAGTTCTTCCAGACGTCGGCCGCGACAATCGCCCAGAGGGCGGAGGTCGGCTCGCCCAGCCAGGAGCGATAGCCGGAAATCAGGCCCGTCTGGAGGAGCAGGCTGTTCAGCGCGCCATATTCGGGATTGTAGATCAGCCGCCAGAGCATGGCGTTGACGACGGTCGGCAGCGCCCAGGGCAGGATCATCAGCGCCCGGACGAGCGTGCGGCCGCGAAACTCCTGATCGAGAAGCAGGGCCGCCAGCACACCCGCAAGCACTTCCAACGCCACCGACAGGACAGCGAACAGCGTCGTGGTCTTCAGCGCTAATAAGAAGGGGCGGCCCGTCAGCAGCTTGGCGTAATTGTCAAAGCCGACATAGGCGCCGCCCGTGCCGACGAGCTTGGCGTCGGTGAAGGACAGGCGCACCGTCTCGGCCATCGGCCAGCTCACCACCGCCACCATCACGACGAGAAGCGGCAGCATGAGCAGCCAGGCGCGTGTGGTGATCCAGGCACTCGGCACGAAACGGGGCTCCGGCTTTCAGATGAGGAAGGCGGCGCTCGGCGGGCGCCGCCTGGATGCGTCAGAGGCCGCTATTCTCGGCGGCAGCCGCCAGCGCGTCCTCGGGAGTCGACTGGCCGAGGATGGACTCCTGCACCGCCTGCTGGAGCGCGACCGAAAGCTCCTGGTACTTCGGCGTCGTCGGTCGCGGGAACATCGCGGCAAGACCGGTCTTGGCCGCGGCGACGAGCTCCTCCTGGCCCTTCGTCACGGCCGGGTCCTCGTAGGAGGAGGCCCAGATCGGCAGGCTCAGCTTGGCATAGGCGTTCTGCACCGGCTGCGAGGTCATGTAGACGATGTAGTCCCAGGCCGCGTCCGGCGACTTCGACGTGCTGGTGATGCCAAGCCCCATCGAACCGTTGACGGCCGAAACCTCGCTGGTGCCCGCATGTCCGGGAGCCGGCACGACGCCGACCTTGCCGGCGACCTTCGAATCCTTCGGGTCGTTGGCGAGGTTGTACATGTAGGTCCAGTTGAGGGCGAAGGCCGCTTCACCGTTCTGGAAGACGCGGCGAACGTCCTCCTCGACATATTCCTTCGAGTTCGGGTTGGTGATGCCGCTCTCCATGGTCGAGGCCATGTATTTCAGCGCCTCGACACCGCCGCCGGTCTGGAAGGCCGGCTTGCCGTCCTTGTCGAGGAACTGCCCGCCGAAGGCGGACAGCAACGTCGTATAGTCGCAGATCGCGGCCTCGGCCTGCGTCCAGCTCCAGACGATCGGCGTCGCCAGCAGGCCCTTGTCCTTGATCGCCTTGGCCTGTTCGGCCAGCTCCTCCCAGGTCTTCGGCGGCGCGGCGATACCCGCCTTCTGGAGGATCTCCTTGTTGTAGAAGAGGTACTTGGTGTCGAGGATCCAGGGCATGCCGTAGCGCTTGCCGGCATATTCGACCGTCGACCACGCGCCGGGCAGAACGCCCTGGTTCATCTCCGGCGTGATCTTCGACGTCACGTCGAGAAGCACATTGTTGGTGGCGTATTCCGCCGGCCAGATGACGTCGAAGAGCACGACGTCGTAGCCGCCGCCCGAGCCTTGGGCGAGGACCGTCTTGTCGTGGAGTCCCTCATAGGGCGCGAATTCCAGCTCCACCTTTACGTCCGGATGGGCCTTCGTGAAGCCCTCCGTCATGGCCCGGACATCGGCCTCGCTATAGGCCGCCTGCGCCATGAAGAGCGCACGCAGCGTCGTCTCCGCGGCCGCAGGCGCGACGGAGCCGGCGAGAAGTGCCGCGCCGACAAGAGGCAGTGATAGAGAAAGGGAGAAGCGATGCGGCATTACGGGATCCTCCGTTGCTGAACCACCCCGGAGCGCCTCGGAGAGCCGCTGCCGCGGCCTCACTGTAGGGCTCCGGTTGAATTAACCCAATTCATTTGATTAATTCGTTGCGCAAGGCCGAGGCAATGTCAACACGTGACGGCGAAGTGACCACCGCGCACACGATCCGAGCCAAAAGGGGCGCCAACCTCACCGGCGCGAACGCCCATAACCGGCGCATCGTCATCGATGCCCTGCGCGTCAACGGCGCTCTTTCAAGGGCTGATCTCGCCCGGGCGACGGGTCTCTCGGGGCAGACGGTGTCGAACCTCGTCGGCGACCTCGAACGCCAGGGCCTGCTAGTGGCAGACCTCCCGCTGCGCGGAAAGGGGCGCGGACAGCCGGCGACGCCCTATCGGCTTCTGGCCGAGGGCGCCTATGCGATCGGTGTGCAGATCGACCGTCACGCCACGCGGGCGGTCGCCATCGACCTCATGGGAGTCGACCTCGTCCGGCTGGAGGCGTCGCTGCCGAAGGGCGGCCCCGAGGTCGGACTGCCCGTCGTGATCAAGCTCATCGAGGAGGTGCGGACCCGCCTCAAAGCCATTGCCCCGGCCGCCGATGGCCGCCTGGTCGGGCTGGGCGTCGCGATGCCAGGCCCGGTCGGGGTGATCTCGGCGGCCGACGATCCCTGGATGATGTCGGCGTGGCAGACGTTGCCGCTGGCGGACTATCTGAACGAGGCGACGGGATTGGATGTCGCCTTCCGTAACGACGCCTCGGCTGCAGCCATCGCGGAGAAGCTGTCGGGCGCAGCCCGCGGACTCGACGACTTCGTCTACCTCTATCTCGGCTACGGTCTCGGGGCCGGGCTGATGGTGCGGGGCGAAATCCACGCCGGGGCGGCCGGGAACGCCGGTGAGATCGGCATGGTGCTCTCCTCGCCCTTCGCGAGCGGCCGCCCGGTCGAACATGTCGCTTCGATCGCGGTGCTGTGCCGCGAGCTCGACATCGATCCGGCCGATCCCGCCTTGTTCAAGCGCCTGGATGATGCGGTGGGCGCAGGCCACGCTCGAGCTTGGATCAGCGAGGCCGCTCCCATGCTGCGCTGGGCCATCCATACGCTGGAGACGCTGCTCGACCCCGCTACCATCGTATTCGGCGGCTCGGTTCCGCCGAGCCTGCTCGCATCCCTTCACGACGCGATGCAGCCGTTGCTTCCCTCGCTCGCCGACAATACGCGCCGCATCTGGCCGCGCCTCGTGCTCGGCCGCGGCGATCCCTGGATGGTGGCAGTCGGTGCGGCGGCCGAACCGATCGCGCGCACCTTCGAGCCGCGCTTTTCCGCGGTTCAATCCGCAGATCCGGGCCTTGTTGCTGCCGTGGGGGCAGTCGGATGAGCCTTAATCTGCCGGTCCGGCGGTTCATCGCCGGCGGGATGTTCCGTGCGTAATAGGCCACTCGCCTAGGCCTGCCTCCAGCGGCCTGCGGTGAGGCTCAGCGCGCGGGACCTCAGCGCTCGCGTTGCGTTGGGCGACGCAGGAGCGCTTTCGCCAGTTCGCGGAGAGGCGGACGCGTCGGCGCCTCTCCGTGGCCGAAGAGCGATCGGTCAACCCCGGCGAGCGCTTTCTCCGCGGCTGAGGTTCTGAGCTCCGGACGTCGGCGCAGGAGCGAATAGGCGGCGCGGCGAGCGGCATGCGGATCACCCCTCAGCGCGGCCCAGCGGAGTGACAGGGCATCCCGGTCGGGCAGCATACGAGCGATGATGGCTTCGATCTCGTGGCGGCGGCGAAGACGCAGCCCCGGCAACAGCGCCGCCAGCGTCAGCATGAAGCCGCCCGCACCGGCGAAGAGGATCGCGTGCCGCTGCAGGAAGCCGGGTGCAGCCGCCTTCGCAGCAACGGGGAAGCCGGCATGGGCGATCGGCTGCGACTTCAGGACGATCTCCCGGAACTCGTGCGCCTTGGTGTCGTACCAAGGGATGGTAAAGGCTGGCAGCCGCCCGGGCTCGCCCGTCGTCGGCCGCATGCGCCAGCGCCAGACGACGGTGGACAGCGGCCCGTCGGGTGTCAGCTCCACCGAGCGTTCTTCAGGGGCCATAAAGGTGATCAGCCAGGCGGCCCGCATCTTTGGCGGCGGCGGCAGCAGATGGGGCGGCACGCCGAGCGCGTGGATCGTGACGGTGCGGGTCGCCAGTTCGCCGTTCGGCAGCGTCGCCGGATCCTTGTCCCAGACGTCGGAGTAGTCGACCGAGCGGGCGGGGAGCCACCAGTCACCGGCCGTCTTCGGATGCGGCAGGACTTCGACCGCGACGGGCTTGGACGCAACTTCGTGGATGAACCGCTCACCCTTCGGCGTCGTCAGCGTCAGGCGGTGCAGGAACGGCTCGATCGTCAGCCGGCCGGCCCGCTTCGGGAACAGCGCCAGCCGCCGCTCGAAGATGGTGATCTCGCGTCCCGCTACCATCTGGCGGGTCCAGCTGTCGCGCCCGAGCTGCATCCATCCGAAGCTCTGCATCTCCGGCTGCACCAGAGACTCAAGCGCGATGATGACGTTGTAGCGCCCCCGAATGGTGACGAGCACCATCTCGTCCACGAAGGGGCTGGCGCCCGTCGACTCGACCTCGACCTCCAGCTGCGCATCGCGCTCGGCAACCGGCGCGGCGGCGTCGGCATGTGCAGCGTGAAGGAGGCTGCCGGCCAGCAGCATGAGCAGGACGAGGAACCGCTTCACCATGCCGTATCCTCCGGCGGATGGAGCAGGCCAAGGGCTTTTCGCCGTTCGTGCTCCGCTGCGATGCGCTTCTTCAGATACAGCGCCGGCTCGTCGGTGAGCGTCGCGAGCCAGGCGGGGCTGGCGACCACCTGGCGCCCGACGCGGGGCGGCAGGACGCTGCGCTGCTCCGCCAATGTCTTGGACGTGTCGAGCTCGGCCCGTTCCGACGCCTTTGCATCGGGATTCGGCCCCGCGGCGACGGCGGGGATGCCGTCGATCGTGTTGGCTTCTCCGATCACCGGCTCGACCAGCCGTGCGACGAGATCGCGGTTGAAGCGTGCATCGGCGTCCCGCGGATCGGCAAACAGGACGGCATCGAAATAGTCGACCGCGAGCGGGTAATCGCCGAGGGCGGCCAGCGTCAGGGCGCGGTTGTAGGTGGCGCTGCGCCCAGTCGTGGCGAAGGCGGCATCCGCCTCGGTATAGCGGCCGGTGCGGTAGAGAGCGACGCCGCGTGCGGCAGGATCGTCGATCAGGCGCGCGGCCATGTCGGGCAGGCCGGCGAAGAGGGCGAGCTTCCCGAAGGCCGCAGGCCCGGCGAGGAGGGCGGCCACCACTGCAGCGACGCCGAGCAGAAGAGGGATCAGTCGGCGCATCTCAGGTCCCCCGCCGGAACAGGAGAACAGCCGGGATGAGACTGAAGGCGAGGAGAATGCGGCCGTAATCCTGAAAGAGCAGGGAAGCGAGAGGGCCTTCCGTCAACGCTGCTGCGTTGCCGCTCCCGATGATGACTCCGACGCCTGACGGATCGTCCGCTGTCGCGAAGGTCCCGCCGCCGGCGTCCGACAGCCGGCGCAAGGCGGCTTCGTCGCCGACAGGATGATCGCCTCCGGTGATGCGCGGCGCGACGAAGAGGGTCGAGAGCCGCGTTCCGGTCGCGGCGATCGCCTTGGCTTCAACCAGCGTGGCCGCCGCCGCAGCGCCGCCGCCGTCGCTGACGAGCACGATGTCGCCGGCAATCACCTTGGCCTCCGCCAGCGTTTCGCGGGCAAGCTCCAGTGCCCGGTCCGGACGGCTGCCGCTATCCGGGACGGTCGTGCCGTCGAGGGTGGCGATGGTGCGCTCGAGCGGGCCGGGATCGCGGCTGAGCGCGCTCGCGCTGTAGGCCTCGCCGGCATAGACGATAAGGCCGCTCGGGCGACTGCCGGCGCTCCGAAGCACGTGCTCCGCGGCGGCCTGGGCATTGTCGAAGCCACCACCCTCGGTCAGCGAGCGCGACAGATCCATCACGATGACGACGCCTTCAAGATTCTGGAACGACGGCAGGTCGCCGCTCCTCGTCGCCGGACCGGTCAGCGCCAGAGCGAGAAGGCCGGCTACGGCCGCAGGGGCGATCGCCGGACGGGTCACCCCGGGTACGACGCGCCCGAGGCGCTGCAGGGCGGCCAGAAGATGCGCATCGATCGCATTGCTCCAGCCGCCGAGCTGCGAGGCGTGGCGCGCTTTCAGCACCGTGATGGCGATCACCGGCAGAAGCGCCACGAACCACAGCGGGCGCAGGAGCGCAAAGGTGTCGAAGGTCACCATGCGAATCTGCGATCCATGACCATGATGGCGAGGGCGGTGAGGAAACCAAGGCCTGCAGGCCAGGGCCAGAACGATCGATAAACCTCCACGGGCGGACGCGCCGCCGGGCTGGTCTCGAGCTGGTCGATGGTTTCCGCGACTGCCTGGAGGTCGGCCATGCTGCGCACCCGGAAGGCGGTTCCGCCGCTTTCGCCCGAAATGCCGCGCAGCGTTGCCGAGTCCACCGCGTCGCGCGCCTTCGGATCGGTCTCAAGGTCCTGCGGCCCGAGTGCGATCGTATGGACGCGAATGCCGAGCGTCGAAGCCAGATGCGCAGCGTCGAGCGGCTGGACGCTGCCGGACGTATTCGCCCCGTCGGAGAGGAGAATGATGACGCGGCCCGGCGACTGGATCTCGCTGAGGCGTTTCAGCGCCAGGCCCATGCCTTCGCTGATCGCCGTGGAGCGGCCGGCAAGCCCGATGGTGGCGCTCTCGATCGCCTGGGCGACCGCTTCCACGTCGAAGGTCAGCGGTGCAGCGAAGAAGGCCGTCTCGGCGAAGATCACGACCCCGACGCGGTCTCCCACGCGGCCGCGCACGAAGGCCGCGCCGACCTTCTTCACCGCGTCGAGCCGCGAGATCGGTGCGCCATCGAGCGAGAAATCCTCCCGCTCCATGCTGCCGGAGAGATCAAGGGCGAGGACGATGTCGCGGCCAAGCTCGGGAATCGCATCCACCGTCTGGAGGCGCCGCGGATCGGCGAGAGCGACGATCAGGCAGAGCCACAGAAGCGAGGGCAGGAGCCGGCGTGCTCGGGCGCGCAAGGCCGACGGCTCGCCGGCTGCGAGCAGACGTCCGATGCTGCCGGGCACGATCAGCGCGCCGGCATCACCTTCTGCGGGCTTCAGGAACCGCATGGCGATGAGCGGGAGCGGCAGCAGCAACAAGGCATAGGGAAAACCGAGGCTCCACATGTCAGGCGCTTTCCCGGGCGCGCCGCAGGATCTCGGCATCGAAGGCGTCCAGATCGAAGGTGACGTCCTCACGGCGATAGAGCGCCGCCGACAGCCGACGGTCCCAATCGAGCTCGGGCGATGCACCATTGCCCGGCGCTGCCTGATCCCCGGCCTCCAAGCGAATGGTTGGGCTGTCCGACCTAAGGGCGCGGTAGATGCGCGCCTGACCGACGAGGCGCTCACTGGCCGGCAGCTGCTCGAGCGCCGTCAACTCGCGAGCGATCCGCGCCTGTGGCGCCTCTGGCCGCCCGGCGACCAGCTGGAGCAGCAGCCGCAGCAGCAGCGCCACGACGATGCCGAGCGCGAAGGCGGCCAGGAGATCATGCCAGTTGAATGCCTCGTAGCCCGCCGGCAGCCGGGCCGGACGAAGCTGCTCCAGCAGTTCATCCCGTGACATGGAGCCCTCCGACGGCCTCCGCCAGCCTCTCCGGCTCGGCGTCGGCATCGACGAATCGTGCCGCGATGCCGAGTCCCTGCAGGCGTTCGAGGCGAGGGTCCGGCACCGAGCCGCGCGCTGACGGCTGCAGGCGCGCCCATCGCGCCGGTCCGGACAGAAGCGCGAACGGATAGGAGCCGGTGGGCCGGTCGCGCTCGAAGGCGTCCCGGATGAGGAGCACGAGCAGGGTGAAGCGCTGCCTGATCGCAGCCAAGATGTCGTCGAAGTCGCTGCCCGGCGAATCGAGGCCGGTCGCCAGCACCAGCGTCGAGCCGGTTGGCGCAAGATCGAGTGCCTGTTCGAGGGCGCCCGTCAGCGGCGCATCAGCGAGAGCGCCAGCGGCGGCGGCGGCGAGCGCCTGGCGATGGGCCCTTGCCAGCCCGCCCGCGACGTCGGCCATGCCGCGATCCCGCGCCCGCGGCGCGACAAATACCGGCTCATCTGCTGAGATGGTGAGCAGTCCAGTGCGTCCGCCGGCCTCGCTGGCCTGCCAGCCTGCGAGCGCCAGCGCCTCGGCAGCCGCGACCGACCGCAAGCGCCGCCGCGTCCCCCACAGCATGGATGGGCGGAGGTCGGCCAGGAGGAGGGTCGTGCGCTCGCGCTCGTCGCGATAGGTCCGCACATGGGTCTTGCCGGTCCGCGCCGTCGTTGCCGCGTCGACGTGACGGATGTCGTCGCCTTCCGAGAACAGCCGCACGTCGACGATCTCGATGCCGTTGCCGCGGCGCCGGCCGGCAAAGCTGCCGGGCCGGGCACCGGTCGGCAGAGGTCCGGCATCGCGGCGGTGGAGGTAGTGCCGCAGCCGGAACAGGGCATCCGCATCGACGTCGATGCCTGCCGCGCTGGTGGATTGGGACATCGGCGTTACAGCGGCTGGACGACCGAGAGGAGCCGGCCGATCAGGCCGCGCGCCGTCTCGCCATCCGCTGCGGCCCGCCATGTCGGCACGAGACGGTGCGCCAGGACGTCCGGCGCCAGCTCGGCGACATCCTCCGGCGTCGCATAATCGCGCCCGTTGAGGTAGGCGCGGGCACGCGCCGCGGCAGCAAGGGAAAGCGTGCCGCGCGGCGAGACCGGATGCTCGATGGCGCGGCGGATGTCCGGTGCGGGCTGCTCCTCGCGCGTCGCCATGACGAGGCGCACGATGAAGTCTTTGAGGGCCGGCGCCAGATGGACGCGAGCGACCTCAGCACGCGCGGCAAGGATCGCGTCGGCCGACAGAGGATGCGGCATGTCGGTGGTTTCAGTCGCCTCGCGCTCAACGAGGTCGAGGATCGCCCGTTCGGAGGAGGCATCCGGAAAGTCGACGAGCACATGCATCAGGAAGCGGTCGAGCTGGGCTTCCGGCAGCGGAAAGGTACCCTCGTGCTCGATGGAATTCTGCGTGGCCGCCACCATGAAGGGCTCAGGCAGCCGGTAAGTAACGCCGCCCGCGGTAACCTGACCCTCCGCCATCGCCTCGAGCAGGGCGGACTGGACCTTGGGCGGTGCGCGGTTGATCTCGTCCACCAGCACCAGAGAGTTGAAGACCGGTCCTTCCACGAACTCGAAACGGCCCTGCTCGGGGCGGAAGACCTGTGTGCCCGTCAGATCCGCCGGCATGAGGTCCGGCGTGCACTGGATGCGCGAGAAGGTGCAGGACAGGCCGCTCGCAAGACGCTTGACCGCCCTCGTCTTGGCCAGGCCGGGGGCGCCTTCGATCAGGAGATGGCCGCCGACCAGCAGCGCGATCATCAGGCGTTCGACCATCGGCGTGCGGCCGATCAGGCCGGCCTGAACGCCTCGGGAGAGTTCGGCGATCGGGTGAGCGAGCGCGGCAGGGGCGGTACGGGTGGCGGCATCCAGCATGACGAATCAGTCCGTCCATCAACTCAGGTCCGAGCCGAGGGGCGGTGCCAGCTCCCCTCTGGTGCGGACACTATGTCGAGGCCGATGCAGGACGGGAAGGGCCAATCTGACAAAATCCAACTGTCACCTCATCCATGGCCACCCGCGGAACTTCGATGGTCCGCCAAGCGGTTGGCAGGCGCTTCGCGCGCCGCGGGCGACCGCGAGAGGCAGCGTTGCTGTGGCTGGCACCCGAGATTCTCGCGCGATGCTTCGAACGATCGCGGACTGCAGCGTTCTGGCTGCGGAACCAGCACAAGGCTGGCGAATTGCTAGGCTGACGAAGCAGACGCCGCGGTACAGGAGAGAATCATGGCCAAGAAGCAGGATGACGTGAAACCCGATACTGGCGCCAAGCCCGATGCCGTCCATAAACTGGTGCAGCCGTCCGAGCAGCTTGCTGCTGTCGTCGGTTCCAAGCCGCTGGCGCGCGGCGAAGTGATCAGCCGGATGTGGGACTACATCAAGAAGAACAAGCTGCAGGATCCGCAGGATGGCCGTGAGATCAATGCGGACGATAAGCTTCAGGCCATTTTCGGAAAGAAGAAGGCGACCATGTTCGAGATGAACAAGTACATCTCGAACCACCTGAGCTGAGCCGATAGAGACGGCTGCCACACCAGCCGTTTCGCCGTTGCTCAGCAATGGCGGAACGGTTCATCGGCGATGTAGAGGTTTGCATTCACCCGCTTGACCCCGGTGAGCGGATCAAGCTTCGGCACTTTGTGGCTCTGGCACCCGACGTGACGTAGAGGATCAAGCCGCCTTTAACGAACCTGTGCGACGATCGCGAGATCAAGTCTCATACCGATCGCCGTCGTGACCTCCCATCATCCTCATAACCTTCCGGCCTGGGCCGTTTCGCTCAGTCGTCATCTTCGTCGGCTCTGGCGTGACCGGAGCGGTGCGTCTGCGATCGAGTTCGCCATGCTCAGCATGGTGTTCTTCATGATGCTGCTGATGATGGTGCAGACGTCGCTCGTCTCGCTGCAGCAGCATCTCCTCGATAACGCGACGACGACGGCCATCCGCTCGATCGTGCTCGGCACCGTTCAATCGTCGAACACGCTGACCGCAAGCGATTTCAAGACCAAGTTCGTCTGCCCGAACCTGATGGGTCTGTTTGACTGCTCACGCGTCATCGTCGAGGCGCGCGTCACCGACGACGGTGCGAACTTCGATCCCGCAGCCTGGGCAAGTTCCACGCCGAGCGATGCCGGAACGATCCCCTACTGCGTCGGGGCCGCAGGCGAATACGCCTTTCTGCGCATCGCCTACCCGGCACCGCTGGTTGCCGCGGGCGTCATGCCGTCGTCGGTCTTCGACACCTACAAGGGCGATACGGTGGTGATGCTGCAGTCGTTCGGCGCGCTGCGCGTCGAGCCCGTTGGCGTCAAGCGAGTCGGAGCCTGCTGACATGATCCGGTACATGCGAGCGCGGCTGAGGCGCGCCACTGCGGCTGCCTGGCGATTTCGGAAGGACAGACGCGGCATCGCGGCGGTCGAATTTGCCGTGGTTGCCCCGGTGATGCTGTTCCTGTCGGTCGCGACCATCGAAGTCAGCAAATACTACCAGGCTGACAATCAGGTCGTGCAGGTCGCCAACATGATCGGGCAGATGGTCTCGCAGCTGCCGGATGAAGTGGATGCATCCGAAGTCCAGAAGATCTGGAAGGCCTCGCCGCTGATCGCGCCGGAGGCCTTCCGCACCGCCAAGCAGCTTTCACTGGCGGACTGGAACAGCGCGCTCGCCGTAACGATCACCAACGTGGCCTTCACCCAGAAGGTGCCGTCCTGCACCTCCGCATGCGAGTACGTCGCCAATGTCGCGTGGAGCATCGGAGACGACCCGATGGCTTGTGGGCAACTGATCAAGACATCAAATGCGACGCCGCCGACGCAGGGGCTGGTACCCGAGGTTCTCTTCATGCCCGGGAGCGCCATCTTCGTGACGGCGAAGCTCCGCTACAAGCCGCATCTCGGCACTGATTTCTTCACCAGCGACGCAATCAGCGAAGCGGCCTGGTTCCGCCCTCGCAACACCACGCTGATCAGGGTGACGCCTTCCATCATCGCAGCACCGACGGTGGTGCGCTGCACGGATTTCAACTGATGTCGCGCTTCCTCACCCGTATGGGTCTACTGGGTCGTTTCAAAAGCGATCGCGGGGCCAACTTCGCCACGCTCTTCGCCTTGACGCTGATGCCGCTTCTCGGCTTTGCCGGCATCGCCACGGATTTCGCGAAAGCGACACTCGTCAAGCGTCGGGTGGAACTCGCCGTCGACTCCGCCAATCTGGCTGCCATCAACAAGGCCGTCTCGCTGATCAACGACGGAACCGCATCCGCCCAGGCGAGAAGCACCGGCGAGGCAGAGGGTCAGCGCTATCTGCAGGCTCAGACGGGCTTTCTGCTCGACGCATCAATCGTCCTGCCGACCATCACGATCAAGCAGGACGGCTCGACCTTGACGAGCACCACGAGCTACACGGCTGACGTTCCGACCGTCTTCGCACGTCTGTTCGGCAAGGAAACCTATGAGATCAGCGGGACGTCGAGTGCAACGGCTTCGCTCGCGCCCTTCTACGACGTCTATATTCTCGTCGATGTCTCGTCCTCCATGGGCATCGGGGCCACTGCGGCGGATCAGGATCTTCTCTATGCCAAGACCGGATGTTCGCTCACCTGCCACGTCCTGCAGGGGAGCGAGACGGTGACGAGCTACACCAAAGGCAAGGCTGCGGGCGCGGTGATGCGGATCGACGTCGTGCGCACCGCCCTGCAGAAGGTGGCGGCCGCGCTGCTCAACACGTCGGACGATCACTATCGCATTCAGGTCGTGCCCTTCCACACCATGGCACAGCCACTCGGTAGCCTGAGCTCGAACCTGGCTACTCTGACCAGCACTATCAATGGCGTGCAACTGGCCGACGACTACGGCGGCACCAACATGCGCGTCGCGCTGGACACGATGGACAAGAAGATCCCGACGCCGGGAACGGGTTCGACGCAGGCAACTGCGAAAGCGATCCTCATCCTGATGACCGACGGGGTGGAGGACGATGAGATCCGCCGGAAGAAGGGCTCCGGAAACCCGCGTGATACGAACTACGTCCTCTACTCGCCCTATTCGGCCACAAGCGACTGCTGCGGGATCGTGCAGTCGCTGAACCCGGCCTATTGCACTGCGATGAAGGACCGCGGCATCCGGTTGATGGCCGTGAATACGAAGTATCTCGTCCCGAAGAAGGACGGCAGCAATTCCAAGTTCGTGTTCGTCAAGAACACGCTGAGCAAGTACATCGAAGCCAACATGAAGAAGTGCGTCACGGACCCGGCCGACTATTACGACGCATCGAGCCCCGCCGACATCGAGAAGGCGATGGCCGATATCGCCAGTGCGATCAAGAAGCCGATCGCTCTGACCCAGTAGAGACTGCGGCGATCGCCATCGCCGCAGCGGCGTCGTCTCGATCGCGGATGTGGGTCAAGCGATCAGCTCCGTGCCCTGGCGGTCCATCACCGATGCCTGACCGGATCGGAGGCTGGGGAGGCCTCAGCCGCCAAGTCAAGGACGGTGCCCCACGGCGAGGCCGGCGCGGTGATCTGACGATTGTTGCTCAGCTACTTAAAGCTCCGGGCCATGCCGGGACGGCCGGCTAAAATGGTCTACACGACGAGCGCCAATACTCTCCTAAGAGTGGCAGAAGCGGGTATAGTCTCCACTTCTAATCGTCGAATGCCTGGCTGGACCTGCAGCAGACTCCTTCGTTCCATAGCTTCGCGATAGGAACCTTTGGCCTGTTAACGCTACCATTAGGAACATGACGCAGGAGAAGCTATAGTATTTTTTCAGCAACGCGAGCGCGCCTTGACTCTTTATATCATCTAACGTTTAATTGATCAGACCGGGAGGTGGAGGGCCCGGAGAGTCAGGTTGCGTCGTGTGGAGAGGGATATGAAGGTTTGGCAAGCCGATATGGCTGTAGGCAGAGGACAACTCGCTGAAGCAGATGCTTACTTTCCGCCCTTCGAGCGGATCTGCGACGCGATCAGTGGAACAAAGAACATCGACGAGCAAGATGAAGTCGTCGTAAGTGGTCGCTTCCTGAAGTTCCTGCTGACCACGCTCGTCGCTGACATGCCGTTCGACGAAGCGTTCTATAAGGCGACATACCCTGACGTCGTCGCAGGGATCGCGAATGGCAGCGTTCGGTCGGCAAGGGAGCACTTCATCTCGCGCGGGTATTTCGAGGGGCGCAGAGCCTGCCGGTATGCCGTCGATCGTGCGTGGTATCTTGGCAATTATCCGGATCTTGCAGCAGCCTATGCTCGCGGCAAGCTGTCTGATCTCGATCGTCATTTCGACGAGACCGGGCAATACGAGGGACGAAGCCGGAGTGCCGATCAGCATGCCGCCCAAGTCCGCTGGGACGAGGAGCTTTCAGCATGCGCGGAGAAACGGGCCAGTGGGGTCAGGAAGAACAAGGCTGCATAGACGGTGCAGCCGCTAACGACCGCTGCCCATGCCGCATGCACGGCCATGTGGCATCCCGGGAAGGCCCGGGCCGCGGCAGGCGCTGCGACCTTTCGCTACGGCTGCCAGGCGCATCCATAAGGTGTGCAGCCCCGCTTTTCCGTTCCGCGCAAGATATCGCTGACTGGCAAACGGCTACCCGGTTACCCCTGCACCCGCAGCGGGTGTGCCGACTTGCGGTCGCGATGGAGACGTGATCGAAGCTTGCGCATAGAAGATCGGCCAGTCCCGGGAGCGCATGCCGATGGCATCCACCATCTATGTTCTGAACGGGCCGAACCTGAACCTTCTCGGCAAACGGCAGCCGGAGATCTACGGTCGCGTGACCCTGGCGGATGTGGAAGCGGATTGCCGCCGTCTAGGCGGCGAACTCGGCTTCGACGTGGTCTTCCACCAGAGCAATGCCGAGTTCCAGATCATCGACTGGATCCACGAAGCGCGAGACGGTGCCGCTGGTCTGATCATCAACCCAGCAGCCTTCACGCATACGTCGATCGCGATCCATGACGCGCTTCACACGCTGGAATGCCCGATCATCGAGGTCCACATCTCGAACATCCACAAGCGCGAGGCCTTCCGGCATCATTCGCATGTGTCTTCCGTCGCAACCGGCACGATCGTCGGCTGCGGCACGCATGGTTACCTGCTGGCATTGAGGCAGATCGCGCATCTGGTTGCCAGCGGCACCATCGGTCATTGACGCCCGCGGCACTGCAAGCGATGCGGCGGACTGGTCCTGGCCGTCGGCCGTCAGCCGCCGTTCCGCGCCCCTGAAGCGAGGCGATCAGCTGTCGGCTGAAGGCCGCCCTGCTGCGGCTCGGCGCCCGACGCCAGCGACACCGTCTTCACCTGGGCGAAGACCCCCATGCCCGGCTTCAGATCGAGGCGTCTGGCCGAACGACGGGTGATCCGCGCGACGAGGCGCAGATCGGCCCGTTCCCGCAGCGACAGGAAGCAAAGAGCTTCCGTTTCGCCCAGCGGCTCCACCGCGTCGATCCGCACGGCGAGGCTGTTGAGGATCGTCGAATTCTCCGGCTTGCCGGTGGAAAGGCTGACGTCGCCGGCGGCAATCCTGACGCGGCGCAGCGACCCAGCCGGATCGCCGATCGAGCCCGCCACCAGAAGCGGCTGACCACCGAGGTCGAGCTCGACGAGGCCGTCCTCCATGTGACAGCCCGAGATTATAGCCGTCAGGACCGAGGCAAATCCGGGCTGGCGTGCCAGCGGCAGGCGAGGGTCCGTTAGCGCCTCGTTCAGGGGCGCGCTGGCCAGGACCATTCCGCTCTCGATCAGAACGATGCGGTCGGCGAGCCGCTCGACCTCGGCCATGTCGTGGCTGACATAGAGGATCGGGATGGCGAGTGTCGCATGCAGTGTCTCGAGATAGGGCAGGATCTCGCCCTTGGCGGTGCGGTCGAGCGAGGACAGCGGCTCGTCCATCAGGAGGAGGCGCGGCAGCGAGAGCAGGGCGCGACCGAGCGAAACCCGCTGGCGCTCGCCGCCGGAGAGATGCGAGGGCATCCTGTCGAGCAGCGGTCCGAGCTTCAGGAAATCCGCGCACTCGTCGAACAGTCGGGCGGCGGCCGCATCTGTCGCTCGTCCGGATCGGGATGCGCCGTAGAGAAGGTTCTGGCGCACGCTCAAGTGCGGAAACAGGCTAGGCTCCTGGAAGACATAGCCGATGCGGCGGCGATGCACCGGCAGGAACGTGCCTGCGTCCTGCCAGACCTCGGCGCCGATCCTGACCAGCCCCTCCATCCGATGAAGCCCGGCGATGGCCCTGAGGAGGCTGGTCTTGCCCGATCCGGAGGGGCCAAAGATGGCGGTGACGCCGGACAGCGGCACCGTGAAGCTCATCGCCAGCCGGAACCGCCCCAGCGATCCCGTCAGATCGACGGCGATGCTGTTGTCATCACCTGCTGCCCCCGCCCGCGGAGGCATCAGCTCACGCGCCAGCGGCGGGAGCGTCGCTCGACCATTGTGGTGGCAAAGATGATCAGGAATGCGAAGACCAGCATGCCGCCGGCCAGGAGGTGCGCCTCCCGCCACTGCAGCGTCTCGACATAGTCGTAGATCGCCACCGACAGCACCTTGGTCTCGCCCTGAATATTGCCGCCGATCATCAGGACGACTCCGAACTCCCCGACCGTATGGGCAAAGCCGAGCACGGCGCCGCTGACGAAGCCGGGACGCGCGAGCGGCAGCGCGACGGTGAGAAAGCGATCGAAGGGCGATGCGCGGAGCGTCGCGGCGACTTCCAACGGACGGTCTCCCATCGCCTCGAAGGCGTTGCGGATCGGCTGGATGACGAAGGGCATGGAGTAGACCATCGACCCCACCACCAGCCCCTCGAAGGTGAAGGCGAAGGTGCGCAGGCCAAAGAGCGGCCCGAACAGGCCGCCGAGGCCGCTCGGTCCGAGCGCGATCAGCAGATAGAAGCCGAGAACCGTTGGCGGCAGCACCAGCGGCAGCGCGACGATTGTCCCGACCACTTCCTTCCAGCGGGCGCGCGAGCGCGCCAGCCACCAGGCGAGCGGTGTTCCCAAGAGGAGCAGGAGCAGCGTCGTGGTGGCTGCCAGCTCGAGCGTCAGGATGATCGGGGCGATGATCTCGCCGGACTGCAGCATGGGGGGAGGTTAGTCGATTATTCGGTCGCGGCGTAGCCATACCTGTCGATGATCGCCCTGGCCTCAGGTCCCTTCAGGAACTCCAGAAAGGCCCTCGCGGGTTTGCTGACCCTGGCGGCGGTGATCAGCACGGCATCCTGCCTGATCGGCTCGTAGAGATTCTGCGGCACGATCCAGCGTGACCCGCTGTCGGACTTGATGACCTGAGACAGCGCCACGAAGCCCAGCTGGGCATTGCCAGTTTCCACGAATTGGTAGGCCTGCGCGATGCTGCTGCCCTGCACGATCTTGGAGGCGAGGGTCTCGAAGACGCCGAGCGCCTTCATGGTCTCGATGGCAGCGGCGCCATAGGGAGCGGCCTTCGGATCGGCGATGGAGATCTTGTCGAAGTCGCCGCTCTTCAGCGTATCTTCGCCTTTCACTCCGGTGGCTTCCGAGCTGTAGAGAACGAGCTTGCCCACCGCATAGGTGAAGACGCTGCCGTCGACGCCGAACCCATCCTTCACCGCCCTGGCCGGCCGCTCGTCATCGGCGGCCAGCAGGACTTCGAACGGGGCGCCTTCGCTGATCTGGGTATAGAGCGTGCCCGTCGAGCCGAAGCTGAGATCGGCCGTGTCGCCGGTCTTGGCCTTGAATGCCTCGGCAATCTCCTTGGCGGCGTCGGTGAAGTTGGCCGCGACAGCGACGCGGGTCGTGTCCGCGAGAGCAGCCGCAGGCGACAGCAGCATAATGGCGACAGAGGCGCAGGCGGTGCAGCGGAGGAGATGCAACGTCATGGACGGCTCCGATATTCCCTATGGGCTATATCGAAGCTAGATGGCGTCGACATCTCCGGCAACCGTTATTTCCCGCTGGACATATCATCCTGGAGGTGAGAGCCGAGGGCCCGCAGATGATCGGCCGCGGCCTTGCGGGACGCGTCCTCGATCGCGCGATAGCGATGGAGGACGTCCTGTCCGACCTCGGTCAGGACCGCGCCACCCTTGTTGCGGCCGCCCCGCGAGGGCTCCACCAGGGGCGAGGGGAAAGACCGGTTGAGGGCTTCGACCAGCAGCCAAGCGCGCTTGTAGCTCATCTTCATGGATCGTCCGGCCGCAGCGATCGACCCGGTCGCGGCGATCGTCTCGAGCAGCTTGGCCTTGCCGGGGCCGATGGCGGCGCCGTTGGCGAGCGTGATCCTGAAATGGGTGAGTGCCGCGCCCGTCTCGTCTGTCATGGCGTTTCATTCCCTTGCGGCAAAGGGACAAGGCAGCCGCAGGTCCATGCGTCCCCATGCCGATGCCTGCTGCTCCCGCATAAGCGTTGGACCACGGACGCTGCTTCGGCAATGCTGTTCCGCACAACCCCTCACGTCGTTTTAATCGCGCGCAGATTCAACCTTCTGACCCGAAAGGCGTTGAGCCGTTGAGCAGCTGTGGGCACAGCCGGCATGGTCCCGCACGACCCGTCTCCTGATCCGACGCGAGGCATCGATCCTCGCATGTTACTTCACAGCGCGAATGGAGCCGGCCATTTTCGAGTTGAACAGCTACCACCTGCTGCTGACGATCGCGGGTTTTGGAACCATCCTCGCCTTCTGGCTGCCGCGCTTCATCTCGGGATGGGAGCCGGCCGCCTCGGCCCTCCTGGTGCTGACGGGCTTCGTAGCCTTCAGTTTCATTTCAGGCATGCCGGACGCGTTCGATCCCCTCGCTGCGCCAAGGCTCTGGGAGACCATTAGCGAAATCGCCGTGACGGTCGCCCTCTTCGGGACGGGCCTGAAGATCGACCGCGTCTACACCTTGCGCCACTGGCAGCCGACGATCGGACTTCTGATCGTCACCATGCCGCTGACGATCGGCGCGATCGCCTATCTTGGTGTAACGCTCGGCGGGATGACGCTCGCCGGTGCGGTTCTGCTCGGAGCCGCGTTGGCGCCGACGGACCCGGTGCTGGCAGGCAATGTCCAGGTGGGGCCGCCTCTGGAGGGCGGGGAGCATCCCGTCCGCTTCTCGCTGACCACAGAGGCTGGCTTGAACGACGGGCTCGCCTTTCCATTCGTTTACCTCGGCCTGATCCTGGCGGTGAAGACCTTCGTACCGTCCGATCTTCTCTTCGTCTGGCTTGTCGATGATGTGTTCTACAGGATCGGCGTCGGTGTGGCGCTTGGTGCCGGCATCGGCTGGATGCTCGGCAAGGTGCTGTTCACCTTTCCGCGTGACAACCCCATCGCCGCCACCGGCGCCGGGCTCATATCGCTTGCCGGCGTCCTCTTCTGCTACGGGGCAACGGAGCTCGCCGAGGGCTACGGCTTCATCTCGGTCTTCATTGCCGGCATGGTGCTCCGGCGCGCGGAGGTGAAGCATCCCTATCACCGGCAATTGCACGACTTCAGCGAGGCGGTCGAATACGCGATCAGCGCCGTCATCCTCGTGCTTCTCGGCGGGGCGCTTCCGGTGTTGCTGCCGTATCTCACATGGACCTACGCCTCGATCGGCCTTGCCCTGATCTTCGTGATCCGGCCGATCACCGCCTGGCTTGGCCTCATCGGAAGCGAACTCGTCGGCCGCGATCGCCTCGTCGTCGCCTTCTACGGCGTCCGCGGTGTCGGCTCGATCTACTATCTCGGCTTTGGCGCCAGCCATGTCGACTTCCTCGACAAGAACCAGCTCTGGGCAACCGTCGCCTTCACCATCGTCGTCTCGACTGTCGTGCACGGCCTGACGGCTGGCATGGTAATGCGGCGTTTTCCGCTGGAGCGGGAGGACGAGGAGCAGGAGGAGAGCGAAGAAACCGCGGAGAGATCCGGTAGGAGCGAGGCGACGGTGTCAGAGCGGAGCGTCAGCGACGCCGCGACCTGATCGCGCGACGGCCGTCCCAGCGCCCTGATGAGGGGGCTGCGCTCGTTCACCCGGCGTAGACAGTAGGTCACAGGCGCGACTGCTTCCGCCTAGAGGCCGATCTCACGACCTTCCAGACCATCAGCGTGCCGCCTCGTGGACGGCGGCAACAACGACGGAGACGGCCATGTCTGGACTGACGGGTATCCATCACCTGACGGCGGTGACGGCAAATGCGAAGGGCAACATCCGCTTCTATACCGAGGTGCTCGGGATGCGGCTGGTGAAGAAGACCGTCAATCAGGACGATACCAGCGCCTACCACCTGTTCTACGCCGACGGTGAGGCTCGGCCGGGCACCGATCTGACCTTCTTCGACTGGCCGGCTGCGCCGGCCAGTCGCGGCACCAACAGCATCACGCGCACCGGCCTGCGAGTCGCCGGACGCGAAAGCCTCCAGTACTGGCAGGAGAGGCTGAGCGCGCAGAAGGTCGTTGTCGGCAAGGTCGCCGCGATCGACGGGCGCTTGTCGCTGGACGTTGAGGATCCGGAGGGACAGCGCCTGCGCCTCGTCGATGACGGCGGCGCAGGCGACGCTGTGCCCTGGGATCGCAGCCCTGTTCCGCCCGAGCATCAGATCCGCGGCCTCGGCCCGATCACGATCAGCGTGTCGCGCCTGAGCCGGACAGAGCCGGTGCTGACCGAGCTAATGGGAATGCGCAAGGTGCGCGCCTATGAGGACGCCGGCGCCGTCGTGCACGTGTTCGAGATGGGCGAGGGCGGCCCCGCGGCGGAGCTGCACGTCGCCGAGGAGCCGGAGCTGCCGATGGCAAAGCTCGGCCGGGGCGGGGCACATCACGTCGCCTTCAGGGTCGCGGACGCAGCTGCGCTGGGGGAATGGGCCGAGCGCGTTTCGGAGCACCGCGTCGCCTCGAGCGGCGAAGTGGAGCGCTATTACTTCCGCTCGCTCTACTTTCGCGAGCCGAGCGGCATCCTGTTCGAGATCGCCACCGACGGCCCCGGCTTTGCCGTCGACGAGCCGCTGGGGGCCTTGGGCGAGCGGCTGTCGCTGCCGCCGTTCCTGGAGCCGCGGCGCGCGGCCATCGAGGCGGGGCTGAAGCCGCTCGACTGACCCTGTGACGATGGCGACCGGCTGCGGGACACCACGATCGCCCCTCAGCCTGTCACCGCGCTCCGTTCCGCCGGCGCCTTGTATCCGGCGGGCCTCCGTCAGAGAAGCGATCCCAGCGTGTCGAGGAAGTCGGCGGCGAGCTCCAGCCGCTCCTCGGCACTTTCCGTCGAGACGGCATAGACGAGCCGGTTGTCCTTCCAGCGCATCGCTTTGTCCGGCAGCGTCTCGTCCCGTTGCTGCAGGAGCGCGGCGCCGGCGCGAAAGCTCGCCGCCAGTCCCTGCGGCCCACCGTCGAGCTTGGAGATGCCGAGCCGGGCGCAGGCCAAGCGCAGGCGGGCGAGCGACAGCAGCGCCCTCACCGCGGCCGGCGGTTCGGCGAAGCGATCCGTCAACTCGGTTTCGAAGGCGCTGATCTCGGAGGGATCCTGAAGCCGATCGAGCCGGGCATAGAGGCCGATCCGAACGTCGGCGTCGGATACGTAGTCCGGCGGAATGCGTCCGACGCTGCCGAGCGAGACGACCGGCCGGGCTTCGTCTGTTTTCGCGTCGCCCTTCGCGACCGCGAGCGCCCGCGTCAGATACTGCCGGTAGAGCGAGGCGCCGAGTAGCTGCAGATGGCCGGCCTGATCCTCTCCGAGCAGATCGCCGGCGCCCCTGAGATCGAGATCGCGGGCGCTGATATCGAAGCCGCTGCCGATGCCGCTGAGCTCGCGCAACGTCGCCAGCCGACGCTCGGCCGAGGCGCCGATGGATTCGTCGGGGTCGGTGAGAAAGAAGGCAACACCGCGCCGCGACGAGCGTCCGACTCGGCCGCGCAGCTGATGGAGCTGCGACAGGCCAAAGCGATCCGGGCGCCAGACGATCAGCGTGTTCGCTCGCGGCAGATCGAGGCCGCTTTCGACGATGTTGGTCGAGACGAGGACGTCGCCCTTGCCGGCGGTGAAGTCGAGCATCGCCTGATCGATGTCCTCGGCGGGCATGCCGCCATGCGCGACCATCAGCCTGAGTTCCGGGACCAGAGCTGACAGCCGGGCGACCATCGGCTCGATGTCCTCGATACGCGGACAGACGACGAAGCTCTGGCCGCGGCGGCTGTGCTCGCGCCGAAGTGCGGCGGCGACGAGACCGTCGTCGAAGGCGCCGACCTCGGTTCGGACCGGAATGCGGATGGCCGGCGCGGTCGCGATGACGCTGAGGTCCTGCAGACCGACGAAGCTGGCCTCCAGCGTGCGGGGGATGGGCGTCGCCGTCAGCGTCAGCACGTGGCCTTCGGTGAGCTTGGCCCGGAGCTTGGCCTTTTCCTTCGCGCCGAACTTCTGCTCCTCGTCGATCACGAGGAGGCCGAGATCGGCGAAGTCGACGCCTTTGCCGGCGATTGCGCTGGTGCCGACGACGATGCGTATCGTGCCGTCGGCAAGGCCTGCTTTCACCTGCTTGGCCTCGGCCGTCGAGGTCATCCGCGACAATTCGGCAACCTCGATGCCGTAGGCTGCAAAACGGCGCCTCAGCGTGCGCAGGTGCTGGCGCACGAGCGGCACCGTCGGCGCAACGAGAGCGACCTGGCTGCCGGAGAGGGCAGCCGCCGCGATGGCACGGATCGCCACTTCGGTCTTGCCGAAGCCAACGTCGCCGCAGACCAGCCGATCCATCGGGCGTCCGGCTGCCAAGTCGGCGAGGACCGCTTCGACGGCATCGTCCTGTCCCGGCGTCAGCTCGTAGGCGAAAGCCTGACAGAAGCGCTCGTACTCAGCCGCGGGCGCACGAATCGTGCGGGCCTTTGCGGCCGAGCGCTGCCGCGCCAGTTCGATCAGACGCCCTGCGGTGTTCTGGATGTCCATGATCGTAGCGTTGCGGCGTTTCAGCCAGCTTTCGCCGTCGAGACGATCGAGCGTGACCGCTTCCTCCTCGCCGCCATAGCGCCAGATCAAGCCGATTTCCTCCACCGGCACCATGAGGCGTGCGCCATCGCGAAAGCGGAGCGACAGGACCTCGGAGTGGGCGCTATCGCCGAGATCGACCTCTTCGAGGCCGTCCAGAACGGCGGCGCCTCGCTCCAGATGTACGACGACGTCGCCGATCGAAAGCGTCTCGTCGGCAAAGATATCGAGATCGGCGGAGAAGGCGCGCCTTGGACGCGCCCGTGAGCCGAGAAGGTCGGCCGCCGCGATGACGGCAACGCCGTAGGACCGGCTGATGAAGCCTTCGCCGAGGGGCAGGACGACGGCCTGCGGCGTGCCGGGCTTGGCCTGCATGGCCGCCGCCCAGCTTCCGGCGTCTTCGATCTCCGTGCCGAGAGCGCGAGCGGCTCTCCTGCGAAGGTCGCGCAGAAGCGGCCGTGACGGCGCCGCCAGAATGAGGCGGAGCCGGTCTCTCTCGACGTCCTTGGCAAAGCGCGCGAAAGCCCGGTTCGGCTGCGGCTCGATGGCGAAGCGAGGGACGGGCAGGGCTGCATCTGCATCGCCTGCAACCACCTTCGCCACGATCTGCGGCTCGAGCGTCTCCTTCAGTTCGCGAGCCGACAGGAACAGGCGCTCCGGCGGCGGCGGGCGGTGCTCCGCGCCGACGGCCGTCTCGCTCAGCATCTCGAACGAATCCTTGATCTGCCGGTCGAAGACCGTGCCCTGCTTGACGGCATCCGCCTCGATGATGACGTCAGCATCGGGGAGATAGTCGAAGAGCGTTTCGAGTTCGCCATAGAAGGCACTGGCGGACATCTCGCCGGCCTCCGCCGCCGCCTCACCGCTGGCATTCTCGTCCTCGGGGTCTGCGCTGTCCTTGCCCTCGTCCATGGGCTGGACGATCTCGGACGCCGGGTCGACGATCAGCCGCCCGGTGCGCGACAGCGAGCGCTGCGTGCCGGCATCATAGACGGTGATGCCGGTGATCGCCGTTCCGTCGTGCTCGATGCGGCAGGGATGCGGCGCGGCGGCCGGGAAGATATCGATGACTTGGCCGTGGATCGCTGCCTCGCCAGGTTCGTCCACCCGCTGGTCGAAGACGTAACCGGTCCGCCGCAGCATCGTTTCGACGGCTTCGATGTCGAGCTCGTCGCCGACGCGCAGATCCAGATGACAGCCCTGCCAGATCGAGCGCGGCGGCACGCGCCGCATCAGGGCGGCCGGGACGCTGACGACGAGGCGCGGACGCTCGACCGGATCGGTCAGCCAGCGCAGGGTGCTCATCCGCTGGCCCATGACGCGGCGGGACGGGCGTATCGGCTCCAGCGGCGGCGCGTCCCAGGCGGGAAAGGCGGCGACGGTGCTGTCGCCTGCCATGGCGGCGACGAGTTCGGCAAGGAGAGCGGCTCGCCGCTGGTTCTCGGCGACATAGAGGATCGTCCGCTCACCGTCGGCGATCCTGGCCGCAAGCACTGCAGCGATGGCGCCCGGCGACTGGAGGCCCTCGATCGTCGCGGAGGCTGTGGCCAGGCTCGCGGCTGGCTTCGGCTTGGTGGCGGTTTTGGGCATAGCTCTCCCAGACGCAGGCACAGGCGGAGGCGGCGCGTGACATTCGGCGCATCGTTGCAACGACCTCGACGACAGCCGGTTGCCGAGGCCCTATGCCGCAGATGACGATCTGCGTCGTCGACGCCGCGCGCGCGGACCGCAGCCACTTGCCTGGGGACGCCTGTGGTTCCCCGCTAGCTCCGCTTTCCGTTCCGGCATATCCTCCGCGCCAAGGTGGGGAGTGCATCATGACGCGGCTGACCGGCAAGTTCCTGGCGATGGCAGTGCTCGTGGCGGCGATGCTGCCGGGCGGTGCAGCGACGATGTTCGGCGGCGAGGCCACCGCTGCGGAGCGCCGCATCATCCAGTCCAAGGATGCCGACATGTTCGGCAAGGACTACGATGTCCTGAAGGATGTCGACCTTAACCTGTGCGAGACCGCCTGCCTTTCCGACAACCGCTGTCAGGCCTACACGCTCAACACCAAGAGCAACTGGTGCTTCCTCAAAGAGGATGTCGGGGAGTTACGTGCGGCGAAGAACGCCATTTCCGGCAAGGTCGTGATCGCCGAAGAGATCGACGAGGCGGCCGCAGACACGCGTGCCGCGGAGCTTGGCTTCGTCGAAAGTTCCGCGGTGGAGGAAGCCAAGCGCCTGCGCCTGGCGATCGCCGACGAGGAAAAGGATTCAAGCTTCGACGCCTCCTCGCCGGAGGTGATCGCCGCGACGGCCACGGCGGCGCTGAGCTATCCCGACGCGCTGCGGATCTGGCGTGAGGCGCTGAAGCGCAATCCTCTTGACGCCAATGCCTGGCGCGGCACGGCCGAGGCAGCGCTGAACAACAATCCGGACGACTACGAGGAGAAGAGCCAGAACGATACGCTGCGCCTCAGCGCCTCGATCAACGCCTATGTGACGGCGGAGACCGAAGAAGACCGGGCGGCGGCGAGCCGGCTGATCGGCCGTGCCTTCGAGGCGGGCGAGAACTGGAAGCCCGCGATCAAGGCCTATCGCCAGAGCCTTGCCCTCGCCGATACCGGCGACACGCGCGCGCTGCTCGATGCGGCCGTTGCAGCACATGGCTTCCGCATCACCGAGAACACGGTCGACAACAACGCCGCCAATCCCCGCATCTGCCTGACCTTCTCCGATGCGCTGGCGCCCTCGCTGATCAACTCCGAGACAGCCGGCGACTTCATCGCGGTGGATGGCGGCGAGACGCTGCCCGTATCGGCTGCCGGCTCGCAGATCTGCGTCGACGGCGTCAAGCATGGCGAGCGCTACCGCATCGTGGCGCGCGCCGGCATCGCTTCGGCCGACGGGGAGAAGCTGACCAAGCCCGCCGACATCAGTGTCTATGTGCGCGACCGCGATCCCTCGGTGCGCTTCTCCACCAACGCCTATGTTCTGCCGGCCGGCGGCGAGGCGACGATCCCGGTGACGACGATCAACACCGCCAAGGTTGAAGCGCGCCTGCAGCGGATCGGCGATCGCGAACTCGCCCGCACGATCGGCGAAAGCCGCTTCCTGCGGCAGCTCTCCTCCTGGGAGGTCGACGCCGTCGCGGAATCGCAGGGGACCGACGTCTGGAGAGGCTCGGTCGAGGTCGCCGAGGAGACCAATGCCGAGGTGACGACCGCCGTGCCGGTCTCGGCCATGGTCAAGGACCTGCAGCCCGGCGTCTACCTTCTGTCAGCCAAGGCGGAGAACGCCAAGGCCGACAGCGAGAGCGTCGCGACGCAGTGGTTCATCGTCACCGATATTGGCCTGACGACCTTCGGCGCCGAGGACGGCTTCCATGTCTTCGCGCGTTCGCTCGGCGAGGCGCAGGAACTCGAAGGCGTCGAGCTGCAGCTGGTGGCGACCAACAACCAGATCCTGGCAACGGAGCGGACGGATGCCAGCGGCCATGCGCGCTTCCCGGCCGGCCTCTTGCGCGGCACCGGCGGCAACCGGCCGGCCGTGCTGACCGCCTCGGCCGCCGGGACAGGGAGCGACTTCGTCTTCCTCGACCTCACGGCGTCCGCCTTCGACCTGACCGACCGCGGCGTCGAGGGCCGCCCGCCCGCCGGTGCGCTGGACGTCTTCCTGACCAGCGAGCGCGGTATCTACCGCACCGGCGACACGGCCTATCTGACCGGCACCGTCCGCAATGCCCAAGGGCAGGCGGTGGAGGGGCTGACGCTGACCGGCATCGTCAAGCGGCCGGACGGCGTCGAATTCCAGCGTCGCCAGATCGCCGACGCCGGTGCCGGCGGCTTCGACTGGCCGGTGGACCTGCCGGCCAATGCCATGCGCGGGACGTGGACGGTGGCGCTGTTTACCGACCCCAAGCGCCCCGCGCTGGCGCAGACGACGATCCGGGTCGAGGACTTCGAGCCGGAAAAGATCGACTTCGACGTCGCGACGGACGCCACGAGCCTTGATCCGGCGGCGCCGCCGGCCGTGTCCGTCGATGCCCGCTACCTCTTCGGTGCACCGGCGACCGGTCTCGAAGCGAGCGGCGAGGTGGTGCTGACCTCCAGCGACGTAATCGAAGGATTCCCCGGCGTGCAGTTCGGCCTCGCGACGGACGAGGCGACGGCGACGCGGCTGCCCTTCACCGCCACGACGACGGACGAAGAGGGCAAGGCCAGCGTGACGCTCGATCCCTTCGAGCCGCCCGCAACGACGAAGCCGCTCCAGGCCGCGCTGCAGGTGCGGGTGGTGGATGCCGGCGGCCGGCCGGTCGAGCGCAGTCTCGACCTGCCGCTGAGCGGCGGCAGCGCCCGCCTCGGTATCAAGCCGCTCTTCGAGGGCGCGGTTGGCGAGCGCAGCAATGCCGGCTTCGACGTCGTCGCGATCGGCGCCGATCGCCAGCGCGTCGCGGTCAGCGGCGCGAGCTGGGTGCTGAACAAGATCGACACCCGTTTCCAGTGGTACTCGACCAGCGGCAGCTGGAACTACGAGCCGATCCGGACCAGCGCGCGCGTCGCCAGCGGCACGCTCGACATCGCCGCCGACAAGGCCGCGCCGCTGTCCTTGCCGGTGGACTGGGGCGAGTACGAGTTGGTGCTGAAGGATCCCGCGGGCGTTGCACTGCCGGCGAGCGTCTCCTTCGAGGCCGGCTGGTATGTCGCGACCAAGGCGCTGGACACGCCCGATGTCGCCAGGGTGTCGCTGGACAAGCCGCGCTACAAGATCGGCGAGACAGCGACCGTGCATATCGAGCCGCGTTTCGCCGGCCGCGCCGAGGTGCTGGTGATGGACGAGCGCGTCATTGCCACCAAGACGGCTGACATCCCCGCCGAGGGCGGCGACGTGACGCTGGAGGTAACGCGCGACTGGGGGCCGGGCGCCTATATTGCGGCGGTCGTCTACCGGCCGATGAGCATCGCCGACAAGCGCATGCCGGGTCGGGCCATCGGCCTGACGCATGCGAGCGTCGATCCCGGCGAGCGGGCACTGACCGTCTCGCTGACGGCGCCGGATAAGATCGAGCCGCGGCGCAAGGTCGACATCGGCATCGATATCGCCGGCATCACGGCCGGAGAGACCGCCTATGTGACGCTGGCCGCCGTCGATGTCGGCATCCTCAACATCACCAGCTTTGAGCCGCCGTCGCTCTCCGGCTTCTACTTCGGCAAGCGCAAGCTCGGCGTCGAGATTCGCGACCTCTATGGCCGGCTGATCGATCGCATGCAGGGGGCGGCGGGGACGGTGCGCTCGGGCGGCGATGCGGGCGCCAGCTATGACACGCCGCCGCCGATGGACGAGCTGGTGGCGCTGTATTCCGGCGTACTGACGGCCGATGCCGACGGCCATGTGACAGCGAGCTTCGACATCCCGGACTTCAACGGCACGCTGAAGCTGATGGCGCTCGCCTGGTCGAAGACCGGCGTTGGCGAGGCCAATGCGGAGATGACGGTACGCGACCCCGTGGTGATCGCCGTCAGCCGTCCGCGCTTCCTGGCGCCCGGCGACCGCTCGCGCATCGCCGTCGACATGACCCATGTCGATGGGCCGAGCGGGGCGGCGACGCTGTCGCTGAAGACCGAGGACGGATTTGCACGGATTGATGCCAACGCCGACGCCCCCGTCGAGCTGGCGGACAAGGGCCATAGCCGTGTGCTGATCCCGGTGACGGCGGAGGCCGTCGGCGACGCCCGCTTCGACCTTTCCTTCGAGATGGCCGGTGGCGAGACGCTGACGAAGTCCTTCACTGTGCCGGTGCGCTCGATCGCGCCGGAAACGGTGACGAAAAGCCGTCTGGAGATGGCCGCCAATGGCGGCACCCTGTCGCTCGGGCCGGACGTCTTCGCCGACTTCATGCCCGGCACCGGCTCGGCGACCCTCAGCGTCACCGGCGCGGCCGAGTTCGACATTGCCGGCGTCGTGCGCTCGCTCGACCGCTACCCCTATGGCTGTACGGAGCAGCTGACGAGCCGGGCCCTGCCGCTGGTCTATCTCGACCGCACGGTGGTGCAGGCCGGCCTTGGCCGCGACCAGGACGTGCGGGAGCGGGTCGACAAGGCGATCGCGGGCGTGCTCGCCAACCAGGCGTCCAACGGCAGCTTCGGCCTCTGGCAGCCGGAGAGCGGCGACCTCTGGCTGGACGCCTATGTCACAGACTTCCTGACCCGAGCGCGCGAGGCCGGCTACAAGGTGCCGGACGAGGGGCTTCAACTCGCCGTCGACAACCTGCGCAACACGCTGAGCTACCTGCCGGAGCAGCCGGACTGGGGGCCGGTCGCCTATGCCTATTACGTGCTGGCCCGCAACGGCCGGGCCGCGATCGGCGACCTGCGCTACTACGCCGACAACGAGCTGCCGAACTTCAAGACGCCGATCGCCAAGGCGCAGCTCGGCGCAGCGCTTGCCCTCTATGGCGACCGCATGCGGGCCGAGCAGGTGTTCCGCTCGGCCGTATCGGACGTGGAGAATGCCGGCCGCGTGCGGGAGGACCGCTCCGACTATGGCACGCAGCTGCGCGACAGCGCGGCGATCCTGACTCTCGGTCTTGAGACCAAGATCGACGGCGTGGGGCTGGATGGGCTGGTGCAGCAGGTGAACTTCGCCCGTGCCGCGCAGCCGCGCACCTCGACGCAGGAAGACGCCTGGTCGCTGCTGGCGGCCCACGCGCTGCTCGGCCGCAACCCGCCGAAGCTGACGGTGGACGGCCAGGACATCGACGGACCGTATTCGGCCGAATTTGACGAGGCGGCACTCGCGCAGACGGCCGCGATCGCCAATCGCGACAGCGTTCCGGTCACGGCTGCGGTGACGCTGCGGGGCGTGCCGAAGGTGGCGCCGCCGGCGAGTGCCAACGGCTACGAGATCACCCGCCGCTACTACACGCTGGAGGGCGAGGAGGCGGATGCCGCCAACATCGCGCAAGGCGACCGGCTGGTGACGGTGCTTGAGGTGACGCCGGTGGACGAGGGGGCAGCGCGCCTCATCCTCAACGATCCGCTCCCGGCGGGCCTGGAGATCGACAACCCGGCAATCCTACGCGGCGGCGATGTCGCGGCGCTGGACTGGCTGGAGCTGACTGGCGATGCGGCACACACCGAGTTCCGCGCCGAGCGCTTCATCGCGGCGATCGACAAGGCGCGCGGCGACACGGCTGTGCGCCGCTACGCCTATATCGTGCGCGCGGTTTCGCCCGGCAGCTTCGTGCATCCGGCGGCGGTGGTCGAGGACATGTACAATCCGGACCGCCGCGGCCAGACCGATGAGGGGCAGGTCAGCGTCGTCGGGCCGCTGCAGTGACACCGGAGAGGCAGCCGGTATCTGCGGCAGGCGATCGGGGCTGAGGCGATGTCGCGGCTGCGGATCCTCGGGCAGGCGGCCGCCATAACGCTGCCTCTTGCGCTGGCCAGCGGGTTGTGGGCGCACGCCGCCTTCGAGCGCGCCGTCTCTGCGCGTGTTGCCGCCTTTGCCGAGCCGCCGGTTGCAACCGAGGTGCTCGACCGCAACGGCTGGCTGCTGCGGGCCTTTGCCGGAGAGGACGGCCGCTGGCGGCTGGCCGCGAGCGCGAGCGACGTCGACCCGCGCTTCCTCAAGATGCTGGTCGCCTGGGAGGACCGGCGCTTCGCCAGCCACGGCGGCATCGACTTGGCTGCCTTCGCCCGGGCGGCGTGGCAGGGTGTCTCCAGCGGACGCATCGTCTCCGGCGGCTCGACGCTGACCATGCAGGTCGCGCGCATGCTGAAGGCGCTGCCGACGGGTAGCCTTGCCGCCAAGGGCGAGCAGATCCTCTCCGCCGTCGCGCTGGAGCGCTCGCATTCCAAGGCGGAGATCCTGTCGCTCTATCTGCGGCTGGCGCCCTACGGCGGCAATGTCGAGGGCATCCGCGCCGCAAGCCTCACCTGGCTCGGCAAGGAGCCGCGCCGGCTGACGGCGGCGGAGGCGGCGCTGCTGGTGGCCATTCCGCAGTCGCCGGAGCGCTATCGTCCCGACCGTTTTCCGCAGCGGGCCAAGGCAGCACGCGACCGCGTGCTGAAGCGCATGCAGAACCTTGGCATCATCGATGCCCGCGAGGCGGAGCGGGCGCTGCGCGAGGCGATGCCGGAGGGCCGGCGCGAGCTGCCGATGCTGGCGGCCCACACGGCCGCCCGGCTGCATCTTGCCGAGCCCGAACGCGCAACGGTGCGGCTGACGGTCGATGGCGGCCTGCAGGAGCAGCTGGAAAGCTATGCGCGCCAGCGCGCGGCGTCGCTGCCCAAGCCGGTGAGCCTCGCCATCCTCGTTGCCGATCATCACACCGGCGAAATCCTCGCCAGCGTCGGCTCGCCGGACCTTTTCGACACCTCGCGCCAAGGTCATGTCGATCTGACGCGGGCGCTGCGCTCGCCTGGCTCGACACTGAAGCCGCTGATCTATGGCCTCGCCTTCGAGCGCGGCGTGGCGCATCCCGAAAGCCTCGTCGACGACAGCCCCGCGGCCTTCGCGGGCTACACGCCGCAGAACTTCGACCACACCTTCGAGGGCATCATCACGGCGCGCCGCGCGCTGCAGCTGTCGCGCAACTTGCCGGCGGTGGAGCTCCTGAGCGCCGTCGGCCCGGCGCGCCTCGTTGGCCGGATGAAGCGGGCCGGCGCGCGGCCGGAACTGGGCGACCGTTCCATCCCGGGCCTCGCCATCGGCCTCGGGGGGCTTGGGCTGACGCTGGAGGACCTTGTCGCAATCTATGCCGGCATCGCCGATGGCGGCCTGGCGCGGCCATTGCGCATCGAGGCTGAACAGCCGCAGGAGATCGGCGGGCGGGTCTTGTCGGAGCAGGCCGCCTGGTACGTGACCTCCGTTCTGGCTGGAGCGACGGCGACCACCAAGGGTTCGCCCGGCACCATCGCCCACAAGACCGGCACCTCCTATGGCTACCGCGACGCCTGGTCGATCGGCTACGACGGCCACCATGTCGTCGGCATCTGGCTCGGCCGTCCCGACGCGGCGCCGGTGCCGGGCCTAGTCGGCCAGGATGCGGCCGTGCCGATCATGCACGACGTGTTCGCTCGCATCGGGCCGGTGGAACGCCTGCCCGGGCCGCCTCCCGGCATCCTCGCCGCGGCCGGCAACGGCCTGCCGCCGCCGATGCGCCGCGTCGGCCGCGCTGCCGCCAAGGCGCGGGACGGGCTGGGGCCGGAGATCGTCTTCCCGCCGAACGGCGCCAATGTGGAGGCCGGCTTTGCCGAGGTCGGCGCCGGCGCCGGCATGGCGGTGACCGACCTGCCGCTGAAGGTGCGCAATGGGCGGCCGCCCTTCACCTGGTATGTCGACGGTGCGCCGGTGGCGCAGTCGGTGCTGCAGCGGCAGGCGAGCTGGCAGCCCCATGAGGCGGGTTTCGTCGACATCTCCGTCGTGGATGCAGCGGGCGCCGCGGCGCGCGCGAGGGTGCTGGTGAAATAGAACGAGTCGCTCGCTCTTGCGGTGATGTCCCACAGCGGGTGAGCCTCTCTGCAAGGGCATGGCAGAGCGACGGCTTGGCCAAAGGAGGCTGACTTGGGAGCGGATGAACCCCATCGTGGTCGCCTGATCGACCACATCCACCTCGTCGTCGCCGATATCGAGGTCAGCCGCCGGTTCTATGCCGCCATTCTCGACGCATTGGAGGTGCCGATCGCCGGACACGGGCCGGATCATTTCTGGGCTGACGAGCTTTTCGTCAGCTCACCGCTGTCAGAGCATGCGCAGGGGCAGCTGACCGGGCGTCACCACATTGGTTTTCAGGCCAAGCACCGCGAGGCGGTCATCCGCTTCCATGAGCGTGGTCTGCGCAGCGGCGGCCGGGACAACGGAGCGCCCAGCTATCGGCCATACCATCCCGGATACTTCGCAGCCTTCCTGCTCGATCCCGATGGCAACAACATAGAAGCCGTCTACCACGACAAGGCCGGCTCAGCGCCGACGGAGTGACGATCCACCTCCCATTCGGGCACGGAGCGGACCAGCGTCTTCGAACAGGATTGGTGCAATGAGATCCCGCTCAGGCGACCTCGGCTTGCCGCTTGCGCAGCAATGACAGCGCAAGCCGGTCTGAGCGCTCGCGGTGCTGGCGGTGCCAGTGTTCCGCCGCCGCCTCGTCGCGGGCGCGGAAGGCCGCGACGATCGCGCGGTGCTCGCGATTGGACTCGAGCGGCAGCGGCCGCAGGTCCTGGATGGCGACGCGGGCGCGATACTGCTGGTCCCAATAGTCGCGTAGCGTGACGCGCAGGCGTGGATTGCCGCAGGCCTCGACGATGGCGGAGTGGAAGATGTCGTCGAGCCGCGACCAGGCTGCGATGTCACCCGTCTCGGTCGCAGCGTCCATGTCGTCCATGGCGCGGTCGAGTACGCTCAAGACAGGGGACGGAACGCCGTTGCGGGCGCAGAGCCGCCCCGCCACCACCTCCAGCGCCGAGAAGACGTCGTAGATGTCGCGCAGGTCCTCTGCGGCGGGGGCGGTCACCGTCATGCCATGCCGCGGCCGCACCTCAACCAAGCCGTCCTTGGCAAGCTGGATCAGCGCCTCGCGGATCGGCGTCCGACTCATCGACAGTAGGTCGGCGACCTCCGCCTCCAGCATTTTCGTGCCCGGGGGCAGGATGTTCTGCAGGATCCTGAACTTCAGCTCGGCATAGGCGCGCTCGCGCGCCGGCAGCGTCTCGGCATATCGGTTGGACGGACGCGCCCGCACGAAGGGCTCATAGCCTTCGAAGCTGGCTAGCTCATCAAGCTGTGGCCGTGGCTCGGCGGCATCGGCGACGTCACGCCTGCCGGAGAGACTGTCACCGGCGGCACGGCCGATCGGATCAAGGGCTGCGGCCGCGCCGGCATGAGCCGACGCGGCATGATCGTCGCTGCGCTCGGTCCGGGGCAGGGAGCGCGGCACGACCTTTCCGGCCTAGTGGTTGTCGCGGGGGATGCGCGGCATCGTGCCGTCGATGCCGCCCTGCGCCAGGCGCTGATAGGCGACCGCCGGCTCCAGGACGGCACCCGTCGCCATCTGACCGACAACGGAGCGCTGCAGCTCCTGCCACGGCGTCTGGTTGGCCGGGTATTTGTAGCCGCCGGCCGCCTCCAGCGCGCTGCGGCGCTCGGCGAGCTCCTCGTCGCTGATCAGGATGTCGGCTGTCCCCCGGCCGAGATCGACCCGCACGCGATCGCCAGTCTTCAGGAGGGCAAGACCGCCGCCGGCTGCCGCCTCAGGCGAGGCGTTCAGGATCGACGGGGAGCCGGACGTGCCGGACTGGCGGCCATCGCCGATGCAGGCGAGCGACGTGATGCCCTTCTCCAGCAGATAGCTCGGCGCCCGCATGTTCACGACCTCCGCCGCGCCGGGATAGCCGATCGGGCCGGCACCGCGCATGAAGAGCACGCAGTGCTCGTCAATGCCAAGCGACGGGTCGTCGATACGATGGTGGTAGTCTTCCGGGCCATCGAAGACGATGGCGCGACCCTCGAAGGCGTTCGGGTCGGAGTTGTTGGAGAGGTACCGCTCGCGGAACTCCGGCGAGATGACGCTGAGCTTCATGATGGCGGAATCGAACAGGTTGCCGCGCAGCACGCGGAAGCCGGCATGCGTCTTCAGCGGCCGATCGAAGGTGCGGATGACGTTCTCGTCCTCGATCCGGGCGCCGCGGCAGTTCTCGCCGATCGACTTGCCGTTGACGGTCAGCGCATCCTCATGGATGAGGCCCTGGCTCATCAGCTGGTTGACCACCGCGGGCACGCCACCGGCATGATAGTAGTCCTCGCCGAGATACTCGCCGGCCGGCTGCAGGTTGACCAGGAGCGGGATCTCCTCGCCATAGGTCTGCCAGTCGTCGATCGACAGCTCGACGCCGACATGCCGGGCAAGGCCGTTGAGGTGGATCGGCGCGTTGGTGGACCCGCCGATCGCTGAGTTGACGCGGATGGCGTTGATGAAGGCCTCGCGCGTCAGGATGTCCGTCGGCTTCAGGTCCTCGGCAACCATCTCCACGATGCGCTTGCCGGTGAGATAGGAGATCTCCTGACGATCGCGGTAGGGCGCCGGGATCGCCGCCGAACCCGGCAGCTGCATGCCAAGCGCCTCGGCGAGCGAGTTCATCGTCGTGGCGGTGCCCATCGTGTTGCAGTAGCCGGTGGACGGGGCGGAGGATGCGACGAGCTTGATGAAGCCCTGATAGTCTATCTCGCCCTTGGCCATCATCTCGCGGGCCTTCCAGACGATGGTGCCGGAGCCGGTGCGCTCGCCGCGGAACCAGCCGTTCAGCATCGGTCCGACCGAGAGGGCGATCGCCGGGATGTTCACCGTTGCCGCGGCCATCAGGCAGGCGGGCGTCGTCTTATCGCAGCCGATCGTCAGCACGACGCCATCGAGCGGATAGCCGTAGAGGACCTCGACAAGACCGAGATAGGCGAGGTTGCGGTCGAGGCCGGCCGTCGGGCGCTTGCCGGTCTCCTGGATCGGGTGGACGGGAAACTCGATGGCGATGCCGCCCGCCTCGCGGATGCCCTCACGGACACGCTTGGCGAGTTCGAGGTGATGGCGGTTGCAGGGTGACAGATCCGAGCCGGTCTGCGCGATGCCGATGATCGGCTTGCCCGACTGCAGCTCCTCCTGGCTGATGCCGAAGTTGAGGTAGCGCTCAAGATAGAGCGCGGTCATGTCAGGATTGTCGGGATTGTCGAACCACGCGCGGCTACGAAGCGTCCTGCCCTGTTCCACTGCCATTTCAGCGCCTTCCATGTCCAACGCCAGCAGGCGCCGCGACTCAATTTCGCAATAACGTATACATTACGGGCGCTGAGGTGCTGACGCAATCGCCGACTTCGGCTTGCCGTCGCGATGGGTTCGGCTCTGATTGAATCGATGCCAAGAGCGGCTGCGGAAGCGCTGGTTGAGAGCGTGGCCTGAGAGCCGCTGCTTCGTCTCGCGCGGCGCGGCTTCACCGTCGATCCAGCGCAGCGTGCGGGTGAGGGCGATATGCCTGTTGAGGTCATAGGCGGGATGGCCGGCACGGCCGAGCCGCGAAAGCCGGCGCACCTCCCGGAGCAGACGATCGCGGATATCCGGGACGGCCTGACGGAAGGCCGTCGGCGACTGTAGCGCTGCAGAATCGCCGACGGTGGAGGAGACGAACCGACGCAGGAGCGCAGCAAGTTCTGCTCGTCCGCCGGCTTCGGCGGCGCTAGCGCGGTGGGCCGCGAGGTAGCGGCCGACGGCCTCCTTCAGTGTCGCATCCAGCGGTGAGGCCGTGCTTTTCTCAGTCATTGCAGCATCCGGTTGAGTGATGCCGCGACTTTGCCAAGGTGCCTCCGGGTAGAGGAAAAGATTCTGTCTTGCCGATGTGAATCCGCGCACCGTCTCCGGCTTTGCAGTGCGTTCAGCTGGCACGGAGCGCCAGTATAATAAGAAAGATTTCCTATTAACGGTCTAGGCGGCTATGGATAGAGCACAGCCAGCAAGGGCATATTGGCAGAGGGAGTAAGCGTCGATGTCCGCCTGTGAAGCCGCAACAGCCTTTCCACCAATCCTGACCAATCTGCCGGGGACCAGCAGCGCTCCGGTCTCGCGCACCATCCAGAATCGTGTTCGCTGCCGTCTGACGCGAGAGATCGCCAGCGCGGTCTTTGACATCGCCGTGAGCGACATCGATCGGCAGAACCGCGCGCAGGCCCCGATCTGCCACGCACGACACGTCGCGATGTATCTGGCGCATGTCGTGCTGCAGATGCCGCTGACGGTGATCGCCGCCGAATTCGGCCGCGACCGGACCAGCGTCGCCCATGCGGTGCGTCGCATCGAGGATCAGCGCGACGATCCCGACTTCGATGCCTTGCTGACACGGCTGGAGAGGCTGGCCGGCGCGATCGACGAAGCGCTGGGTCAGCCCGAAGGCGCCGATGGTCGGGCGTAATGGCAGGTCCGTCGTTCAACGACGCCGAGTCGCCGCTGACACGACTGGCGACGCGCCGCACCAAGCAAGGTGTCCCCTTCCTGTCCGAGGCTGAAGTGATGGCCGGCGAGCGTCTGCGGGCGGACTTCACCCGCGCGGCGCTAACCCCGTCAATCACACAGCGCTGGGAGCGTGAGCCGCGCCGGAGCGGTGTCGCCAAGGGAGCGGCCGACCTCTCCGATACGGCGATCGATGCGCGTCAGCGTGTCGACCAGGCCGTGCGCGTCATCGGCCCGGAGCTCTCCGGCGTCTGCCTCGACGTCTGCTGCTTCCTGAAGGGGGTCGAACTGGTCGAACGGGAACGCCAGTGGCCGCCGCGCTCGGCCAAACTGCTGCTGAAGGCGGGGCTCGGCATTCTGGCGAGGCACTACGGCTTCGAACGGGAGGTGTCAGGCGGCCGGCGACGATCGCATCACTGGGGTGCCGACGACTACCGGCCGACCGTCGGTGGAAAGCCTAAGTGAGGTGTTCAGGCGGCCGCGGCGAGCGCCGCCTCGGCATCGGCCTTGATACGATTGACCATGGAGCGCAGGCCATTGGAGCGCTGCGGCGTCAGATGCTCTTGGAGGCCGAGGCGCGCAAATGCGGCTTCGGCGTCCGTGGCCATGATCTCCGGTGCGCTGCGGCCGGAGAAGAGCGCCAGCGCGATGGCGACGAGGCCGCGCACGATGTGGGCATCGGACTCGCCGCGGAACTGCAGGTGCGGCGGCCGGGCGTCGTCAGCCTCGCTCACCAGCCAAACCTGGCTGACGCAGCCGGGTACCTTGTTCGCATCGTTGACGGTGCCTTCGGGCATCGGCGCGAGGGCACGGCCGAGCTCGATGAGATAGCGGTAGCGGTCTTCCCAATCGTCAAGAAGCTCAAAGTCCGCGGTGATGTCGTCGATCGTCTGCATGGGGCATCCGGCAGGCGCAGTGTCGGGGCGGCTGCGCGCTGCGTCGGCATATAGGCAAACGGGCGGCGCTTGTCAGGCCCTCGGAGCGGGCGACGGGATCGGCAGGTGACGCACCATCGAGGTTTCGGCGACAGGCGTCTCATCGATCGCGGCCGTGTCAGCCGTGTCGCTAGCGGCGGAGCGGACCGGGGCGAGGTAAGGCTGCGGAGCGCGGATGAGAGTCTCGATCGTGCCGGTCTCGACCGGATCGGTCAGCGTCGGCTCGGCCGCGGCGAAAGCCGAGCCTGCTTCGGCGGCTGCGTCGGCGGAAGCATCGCCGAGCGCCGGGCGGCCCTCAGCCTGCTCACCGACGAGGCGGTAGGCGATGATCATGCCGTCGCCAATGCGCTCACCGGCAAAGGCGGCAAGTTCCCGGCCGGTCTCGCAGGCCTGGGGCGCCCGGCTGCAGAAGCCGGTGACATCCTGAAGCGCTTCTTCGGCTCCGGCGAGCGCCTGGAACATGGAGATGTTCGGACCTTCCTTGCCGCTGCCCGGAAGCATGAAGGCGAGGAGGCCGAGCCAGAAAGCCGATTTCAGGATGAAGCGCATGTCATTGCCCCGGTCGATCGCGGCGTCCGGTCTGCCCGGCTCGTCCGCTCGAAAGCCACAATGCGCCGGCCGCTCGAATGCTGCGTTGAAACGTCGAGGCAAGTTCGATTCAAATTGTATCTATTCTCGGCGGATCGGACCCGATGCTCGAGCAAGCCGCTGGAATCGCTGCAGCATTGACGGGCTTCGCGGCTCGTTAACCAAGCCTGCAGCAACCCGACGCTCAGGCGCCCGATCGGCGACAAAACAGGCCCATCGGAAGGTCGGCGATGCCCCCGCTTATGCCTTCCTTAAATGGTTAAGCCGATGATCCATCTCAGCCAATGCGATGGTTCCGTCTTCGGGTGGAACTGCGAGTAAAGCGTAAGACAGGCGGCAGATGACAGCAGAGTCCAGGATGCATGGCAGGAGCTCGGCGACACACGCCGATGAACTCCTGGCCAGCCTCGGCGGATGGCTTGCCGCTTTGGTCGCCTCGCAGGTCCGCGCGCCGAGCGAGCGTGCACGCCATGTGACCGCATTCGCCTGGCTGATCGGATCCGGACTCGCGGCCGCCGTCGCCTCGCCGCTGCTGATCGCGACAGGGGCGAGCGTACTTGTCAGCGCGGTGCCAACCATCGCGGCCGGGCTGCTGCTGGCGGCCGCGGGCCTCCTGGCGGCGACGGGACGGCTCGACCTCATCACGGCTGCTCTGAGCCTTGTCGCGGGACTCTGTGTGACAGCCGTCGCCGGTCTTACCGGAGGTGTGCAGTCGCCGCTTCTCCTCGTGCTGATGATCGCGCCCCTGGAATGCTGGCTGGGCGGCAGCCGCCGCCTGGCTGCGGCCTCGCTCGCGGGCATCGTCGCGGCGGCCGCGGCCGCCGCAGCGCTTCATGGCCTGACCCCAGAGCCGGCGATGAGCTTGTCCGTCACCGCGGCGATCACCTGTCTCACCCTCCTCGGCTATGCCGGCTCGCTGGTCGCGCGCCTTCGGCGGAGTGGCGGCAGCGCCGCGCTGCACGAGGATCAGGATGCGTGCGAAGCCGCAGCCGTCGAAGACGTGGCTGGTCTTGCGGTTCTCCGCTTCGACAGTGCCGGCAATCTGCGTGCGGCTTCACATCCCGCCAGAGCGATGCTCGGTCTTCGAACCGAGGTGAGCCTGCCGCGGTTCGTCGAGTTGGTCCACGTGACCGACCGCATCGCCTATCTCACCGCCATGAGCGAGCTCCGCTCCGATAAGGATGCGGCGACGCTGACACTGCGGGTGCGCGACGGCCTGGAAGCCGATGGTCGGATGCGCAACGTTGAGGCGCGCCTGCGCGCGGTGCGTGACGGCGAGGGGCGGCTGGCGGCGATCGTGCTGGTGCTGAATGACATCGGCGACCGGCTGCGCGAGGATACTGTGCTGGAAACGGCGCTGGAGGCGGCCAGCCGCGCATCCTTCGCCAAGAGCCAGTTCCTCGCGGCGGTAAGCCATGAGCTGCGCACCCCGCTGAACGCCATCATCGGCTTCTCCGACATCCTCGATCAGGAATTCTTCGGAGGATTCGAGAGTCCCAAGCAGAAGGAATATGTCGGGCTGATCCGGCAGTCCGGCGAGCACCTCCTGTCGGTCGTCAACGGCATTCTCGACATCTCCAAGATCGAGGCCGGCCGCTACGAGCTGCAGCCGGAAAGCTTCGACATGGCCGACGTCATGGAGGCGACAGCCGAGATGATGCGGGCGCAGGCGGAGACGAAGGGCCTGCGCCTGGACGTCCGGCCGTACCGCGGCAGCCAGCCGATCGTCGCGGATCGACGCGCCTGCCATCAGATGCTGCTCAATCTCCTCTCGAACGCGGTGAAGTTCACCGACCGTGGGATCGTGACGCTGGAAAGCCGTGTCGAAGGCTCCACCATGATCCTCTCCGTCAGCGATACCGGGATCGGCATTGCGGCCGAGGAGATCGGCAAGCTGGGGCAGCCCTTCACGCAGGTCTCCTCCGGCCTGGCGCGCCGCTACAACGGCACGGGTCTCGGTCTTTCGCTGGTCAAGGCCTTTGCCGAACTCCACCGCGGCTCCATGGCGATCGCCAGCGAGCCGAGGGTCGGGACCATGGTCACGGTGCGCCTGCCACTCGACTGCATGCAGGTCGCCGAGGACTCACCCAATCTCAAGGAAAACGTCGTAGCACTGACCGATGCCCGCACGAAAAAAAGCCCCGATTCGCCGCAGCTCGCAACGCGCCGCTCGGCCTAGCCTGCTGCGGCGCGCCGCTAGCGGCTGCGGACGCTTGGCGGCTGCCGGCGGCCGGGCAGCGATGCGCCGTCCACTGCTGTCGGGCGGCGTCGCCGCCTTCACTGCGCTGTTCGGCTGCCTGACCGTGAACGCGCTCTACGCGCAGCCGGGACGGCATCCAAGCCCGCTGCTCGCGACACGCCTGGATGCGAGCGGCTCCTTCGCCAGCCGGTGGCTCGCCTCCGGCGAGGACGCTGCGACGATGCCGGTGCCGCTGGTGCGCGAAGTCCAGGCCGCGCTGGCTGAGACCGGCCACTACGCCGCAGTCGTGGACGGGCGCCCCGGGCCCGCGACGACGGCAGCCATCAAGGCCTATCAATCCGAGATTGGCGTCCGGGCCGATGGACAGGTTTCGCCCGTCCTCCTGAGCCAGATCCGCGCGCGAGCTGGCGGGCAGGCCGGCGGAAAGCGCAGCTCGGAGACACAGCGCGTCGCGAGCCTCGATGAGCGGATGGGCAGCGACGAGACCGGCACGATCGCGCCCGCCCGGCGTGCGGCGGCTGTGCCGGCGCAGGCGAAAGGCTCGGCCGCCCTCAGCCAGCTGCCGAAGGAGGAACTGGTGCGCCGCATCCAGAGCGGCCTCACCTCGGCTCAGGTCGCGACGCTACAGGCCGACGGCATCGTCGGCGAGCAGACGCGCGCGGCGATCCGCACCTTCGAGGCGCTCGAAGGGCTCGATGTCACCGGCACGCCGCAGCCCCGCATCCTGCAGCGGCTGATCGACATCGGCGCGGTGAACTGAGCGAGCGCTTCAAAGCCGACGCTGGCCGAGCACCAGCGGCGGCGGCTCGCCATATGCGGAACTTGCCAGCAGCCTGACCGCTCACCCGGTAGACGGCCGCTCCTGCCACCCCAGATTCGGGCTCAGAGCTGCTGCCGGAGAGCGGTGGTCGGAACCCGCAACCGGGAGCAACTGCAGGTCCATGCGCATCACCAGCGAGATCTTTGTCGCGCAGCTCGTGCGCCGCGTCTTTTCCGCGGGCGGGTTCGCCGCCGTGGGACGGCGCGGGGCGGAGGCAGCCGGTGCGATCTTCGTCCTGGTGCGGCACCGTGGGGGCGCGATCGAACTCTATGGACCCGCCGTGCAGACGGAATCGGCCGAGGACGGCAGCCGCCGCTTCATGCGTGAGGACGTTGCCGACGAGGAAGCGCTGGAGCGGCGTTTCGAGCGCGAAGCCCGCTTCGATCCCGACTTCTGGGTCGTCGAAATTGAGGTCGACAAGGCCGAAACCTTCATCGACATCGTTCCGAGCTGAGGCCGCGGGGCAGGGCCTTCCATCTGAATGGAAAGCGAGCGCGAAGGCGGCTTGGTGTCAGCCGCGGCCCGATACCTTCGAACTCTCCGCCGGAGCGGTCTTGCGGCGGCCGAACTGCGGGCGAGCGGCCGGTCGCTGCAGGCCCTCGATGTCGACCGACAGCGGCTGCAGGCTCGGCGCGCGCTTCACGGGCTGCTTGACCGAAAGGCCCAGGGCGCGACGGCAGTCTGCCACCTCCAGCGCGTCGTAGACGTCCTTCATGGTGGCGAAAGCGCGCACGTCCAGACCGATCGACGGCACCATCATCATCAGAATCGTCATCGTGTCGGCCGAGCTGGCATTCAACGCCTTGAGCGCGGTCGCGAGACGTTCGCCGGTCGCATCGCTGCGGATGGTGGTGAGCTGCTCCGGCGCAAGCGTCAGGCTGGCGGCGAGCGCCTCGTAAAAGGCATCCTGCAGGCCATCGGTCGCAAGACCGATGAGCTCCCGGATCGACAGGACTTCACCAAAACTGGCGGCCGATGCCGATGCCGATGCCGGCGCAGGCCGGCGACCCGGACGGGCAAGGCGCAGCAGCGCCTCGCGGGCGGCTGCTGCGGTCTTCTCCATGATGCCTGCGCCGTTCGATGTAAGGCGCTCCTCGGCGATGGGCGGCGCGGCGATGACCGGCTTGGGGGCGGACCGCATCTGATGCGCGGGCTGCGGGGGCACCGGCACCGGTGCAGGCGAGGCACTCACCGTCTGCTTGCGCGACGGCAGCATGGTCTCGGTCCGCGCCGCGGCCGCATTGTCGCGGGCCGTCTTGTCCCGGAACGCCTGGAGCGAGGCGTCGGCGGAGTTGCGGCCGGACAGGATGCGGCGGATGCGCTCGTCGCCGGACGCGGCAAGCGAGGCAAGATCCGTGTCCGTGAGGACGGGGCTGGCGACGAGGAACGGTGCAGAGATTTCCACCGGTGCGGTGATCAGCTTCTCGACGACGGCGCGCGGGACCCGCGGGGAATGGGATAGGGCGGCAGCCAGCGTGCGCCGCGTGTCGGCGCTGATCTTGTCCCAGGCCGGGACCACCAGCTTGCCGAAGTCACGCGCCTGCGTCTCGCTCGGAGCGCGTAACGACCCGTAAGCTGCGACAGCCGCGGAGACGATCGTATCGAACGCTTCCGCGCCGGTCTGCGTCTCCAGTGAGCGGAAAATCCGCGGCGCGGCATTCTTCATCGACGGCACCAGGCAAGCTTCGCAAAGGGTTGCTCCGGCAAAGAGAATTACGCTGAAACTCTTAGCAAGCTGTTAACCTTGCTGCTGTTTGTTAACCAGTGCGAAGCGGGCGAAGACCCACTCCTGACGTGCGATCGACCTGGTGGACGGGGGAAGACATGGCAGTGGTATTGAGCATGGCCGAGCGAAGCTCGGCGCCTCGCGGCCTCCGCGACAAGACCGTGACGTCGCTGCCGACGTCGGCGGAGATCATCATTCTGCCGTGCATCAGGCGCGAGCGCCTCGAGACGCCGAGCCACGACGACGATCCCGTTCCGGCGGCTTGTCATGGCTGAGCGGCGGCCGACCTTTGCGCGGATCGGCGGGCGCCGTGACGCCCGGCTGACCGTCAGCCAGCCCGATCGGGTACGGTCGCAGCCGTCGCGGGCTCGACCGTCCGGCAGGTGATGCCGCGCATGAACGCGTCGACGAACGGGCGTTCGCTTTCTTCCGCTACCAGAGCCCGCAGCGTCAGATAGCCCTCGTCCATCTCGATCGAGACGGGAATGGCTGTCTCCTGAGGATCCGCCTCATTTGCCTTCGCGTCGATCAACTGCTCGGCCGTGCCGACGAGAAGATCGAATTGCCCGCCAACGGCCGAGCGGTCATTGATGCTGTAGAGGTTGTCACCCTCGCGATCATAGATCGATGCCGACCAGAAGGCCGTCTTGCCCGCGGCAACGAGGCGAACCGGCCCGTCCGCCAGGGAAAAGCGGCAGCTGCCGGTCAGGAATGCCGGGTCGACGAAGGCGAAGTCCTGCCGCTCCGATCCCGACGGCTGCGCCGCCGGACCGGCGCTTTCGCTGCGCAGGCTCTCCACCCGCACGAAGACACTCGGCTCGCCAAGGCGCGACAGCCGCCCCCAGGCGTTGTTCTCGGCCAGCATCGGGATCGCCAGGATCACCGCGATGTGGACGATCGCCGCGCCGACCAATCCGACGAGTGCGAAGAAGACGATCCTAGCCATTGGCGCAGCCGTTCCGCACGATCGTCGGCATGGTCAAGTCCGCAACGCCGCTCGATGAACTTGCCGGCGTGTCGTAGAGCGTCAGCGCGAGGACGAAGGGGCCGCTGCCGGTGGTCGCCAGCCAATTGCCGGCCGCGGCCAAAGGCCCCGTCACGACGTTGAAGCTGTTGTCGTCATGCCGCAGGAGATCGCCCGAGACGGCCCAGCCGGGACGCCCTTCTCCAGGCTGGATCAGCCGGCCGTCCAGCGTGAAGGCGGCAAGCGTCCAGACCCTGGCGGGCGGCGTCTGCCCGGCAACAGCATAGCTGCATTCGCGCCGCAGCGGCGCGCCGGCCTGGTCAGTCACGGCTCGGAACACGATGCCTTCTCCGCTGCCGAGCGTCAGGTTGCCGAGATGGGCAAGCTGGGCGCGCGTATAGGGATCGGCATCAGGCGAGCCAGCCTGTGGATCCGCCAGCCATGGCCCGACGGCCTCCGTGCCGAGCTCGGAGGTCTTGTCCAGCGCCCACTGGGCGGACCAGCCGCCAAGCCCGAGGGCAAGCGCCAGCGCGAGGAAGAGCAGGATGAGAGAACGCATTCGCCGGGAGGTTCGTCCGGAGCAGGGCCGATAGGGCTCTTCTATTGGCGACGTGCCGGCTTGTCATCAAGCGGCTGCGCCGATGCGACCTTTTCCGGATCGAGCGGCGGAGCGCCGGCCAGGATGTCGGCGATCGAGCCCAGCACCTTCTGCGTCGCCGAAGTGAGCGTCGCCGGGCGGACCGGCGTCGGCGGAGCGCCCTCTGCCGACGCAACCACAGGCTTCCGCTCTTCGGGGCGCGGATTGTCCATATAGGGAATGGGCTTCAGCTCGATGCCCTGATGGGCGGCTTCCATGAAGCGCTGCCAGGCCATGGCCGGCAGCGAGCCGCCGGTCATCTTGTTGGTCGGCTTGAAGCTGTCATTGCCGAACCAGACGGCGGCCGTGAAGTTGCCGGTGAAGCCGGCGAACCAGCCGTCGCGATAGCCCTGCGTGGTGCCGGTCTTGCCGGCGACGCGCGTCATCGAGAGGAGCGCCTTGCGCGCCGTGCCGTTCTCGGCGACGCCGACGAGCATCTCGTTCATCGAGCGGGCCGCCTGCTCCGACAGGATGCGGCGGCGCGGCGGCATGTCGCGGGTCGCATCCCATAGGATGTTGCCGCTGGTATCGGAGAGCTGCAGCACAGCGTGCCGGTGCGAATCCAGGCCGCCCGCCGCGAAGACGCCATAGCCTGTCGCCTGATCGAGGACCGTCACCTCAGAGGTGCCGAGCGGCATGGTCTTGTCGCCGCGCAACGGTGACTCGACGCCCATCTCCTTGGCGAGGGCCGCGACGTTCTGGTTGCCGACCTTCTGGCCGAGCTTGACCGCGGGCACATTGAGAGAGCGCGCCAAGGCCGAGGCAAGCGTGACCTTGCCCGAGAAGGAGCGGCCGTAATTCTGCGGCGACCACCGGCCGATGGTGATCGGGCCGTCGACAATCGTATCGCCGGGTTTCATGCCCGCCTGCATGGCGGCTGCGTAGACATAGGCCTTGAAAGAGGAGCCCGGCTGGCGCAGCGCCTTGGTCGCGCGGTTGAACTGCGACACGCCGTAGTCGCGACCGCCGACCATGGCACGCACACCGCCTTCATCGTCGAGCACCACCATCGCGCCTTCGCCGACATTGTAGGACTTGCCGAACTGGCGCAGGTGATACTCCATCGACTCGTCGGCGAGCTGCTGCAGGCCGGTGTCGATCGTGGTGCGCGCGATGAAGTTGCGATGCGTGATGCCGCTCGTCTCGGCGACGCGCTGCACCTCCGCGAAGGCGAAGTCGAGGAAGTAGTCCGGCGACGCGACGGCGGAACGATCGACGGCGGTCGCGGGCTGCCGGCGTGCGGCGACCACCTGGCCCTCCGTCATGAAGTTCGCCTGCACCATGTTGGTGAGGACTTCGTTGGCGCGGGCGCGCGCCGCCGGCAGGTTGATGTGGGGGGCGTATTTCGCCGGCGCCTTGAACAGACCCGCGAGCATCGCCGCCTCGGCCAGCGAGACCTCGCGGATGTTCTTGTCGAAATAGAACTCCGCCGCGCCCGCCGCGCCAAAGGTGCCGCCGCCCATATAGGCGCGGTCGAGATACATCGCGAGGATCTCGCGCTTGCTCAAGTGCGACTCGAGCCAGAGTGAGATGAAGGCTTCCTTGATCTTGCGATCGAGTGTGCGCTCGTTCGACAGGAAGAGGTTCTTGGCGAGCTGCTGGGTGAGCGTCGAGCCGCCCTGGACGACGCCGCCCGCCCGGGCATTCTCGTTGAGAGCGCGCGCCAGGCCGAAGAAGTCGATGCCCCAGTGCTCGAAGAAGCGCCGGTCCTCGGTGGCGAGCACCGCCTTGACGAACTGGTCCGGCATCTCGTCGATCGGGATGGCGTCGGAGCGCAGAATGCCGCGCCGGCCGATCTCGTTGCCGTGCCGGTCGAGGAACAGGACGGAGTAGTCCGTCTGCTGCGGCAGGCCGTTCGCCGTCACCTTCATCGCGGGCTGGGCAAGCGCGAGCAGCACCACGAAGCCGGCAAGGCCGAGCGTCAGCCCTTCGCAGGCGAGCTCGACCACGACCTTGTTGAAGCCGCGTGCCCGGAACCGTCGCGAAGCGATGGTGATGCTTTCCCAGACCTGCGAAAAACCGTGAAAGAAGCGCCACAGGCTGCTATCGATCCAGGCATCAACCTCGATCAGGCGCGAGGGCATCCGGCGCTTCGGCTTCTGGGTCAACGGATCACGCACGCTCAACAGCCATCCCCGCTGGCCGGCATCGCTGCCGACCACATCCATGCCCCTTCGGCCAGATAGTTGAGCCATCTCTAAGGCGACAACAAGAAAAAGTCCCTAAGCCATGCCAATTTTCCCCCATGCGTGACACGAGCAACACGGACTTCTGGCGGCACAAGCGGCTGGAGCAGATGACGCCGACCGAATGGGAGCAGGTCTGCGACGGCTGCGGGCGCTGCTGCCTCAACAAGCTGGAGGACTGGGACACCGGCGAGATCGCCTGGACGCGCGTGCGTTGCCGGCTGCTCAACGACCAGACCTGCCGCTGCTCCAACTATCCCGAGCGCCAGACCATCGTGCCGGAGTGCCTGCCGCTGGATGCGACTGCAGTGCATGAGCTGACCTGGCTGCCGCCGACCTGCGGTTACCGGCTGCTGGCGGAAGGGCGCGAGCTCTACTGGTGGCACCACCTTGTTTCCGGCGATCCCGACACGGTGCACCAGGCGGGCATCTCCGTGCGCGGCCGCACGGTCAGCGAGGAGGGGATGCCGCTGGAGGAGCTGGAGGATCACCTCGCGGACTGGCCGGGCGAGGACCCGCATAGGGACTGAAGGCGCGGTCCGCCGGCGGTCACGTCCGGCATTCGCCGAGCCGAATAGGAAAATAGTCCCAATATTATACTTCGCACACCAACCCGCTGAAGGTGTAGCGTCACGTCCACCCGCAACTGCGACTCAGTGTGGAGGTTATGGCGTGTCGGAAGCAGGGCCTATTGTTTTTCGAATTGATAGCGAGGACTCGGCATGGGAGGCATTAGATTGGCTGATCCGAAACCGTGCAGAAGCACGGCACGCACGCCTTGACCTATCTGATCTCAGTTGGACGCGAGTTCATCTTAATTTTAAGGGGAAGCCGTTCGAACAGACAGTAACATCTTCCATTATGAAGGGTGTTGTTGAATTTCAGAACGATTTATACCGATCGCTATCGCTCATCCTAAAGGATGACGAGCGAATTACGAGACTAACTGACGCTGAAAAGTCAAAATCGGAACTTATCTTTAAGGTTGATAAAGGGAGTTCCGACCTAGATGCGCAAGCTGGGGATCAACTCGGACTTCTACAAATTGCGGTTGAAAAAATGAGTGGAAGACAGGTCCTTATCGCTGTCCTAACACTATTGGTGTTGTATTTCGGCTATCACGGAGTGGACTCATATTTTGAGCATAAGGTCGAGGAAAAACGGGTAGAGGCTGAGGAGAAAGGGCGACAGTTCGATATACAGGAAAGAAAAGACCTATACGACTTTGTTCAGAAGATTATCAAATCGAACCCTGATCGCAACCGTATCATCAACAATGCGTTCCGCGCCTCGCCCACAGCCGCAACTATCGGCGAGCATAACCGCCACGGCTTCGATGAAGTGATACGCAATTCCGCAGCTGCCGAGCAACTGACTATTCAGGGTACTTCCCTGAGTTCAGGCGTTATCAGCGAGATAAGACGATCCAATAGAGCCACCTCCGAGGAGGTCGTTATAAAAGATCTCTTCAGGGTCGTTGGCGTCGATTCAGACAACCCAGAATCCTACACCGTCCACCTAGAGAATGAAGATGCGTCTCAAACCATCGTTGCACAGCTAGACGATCCGCTCATCCAGTCGCGGTATCAGAAAGCCATTCAACGATCAGAGTGGTCGGACAGTCTCGTGATGGTTCACCTAACAGCCAGACGGGTTGGCGGCATGATTAAGGATGCAAAGATCACCCGAGCCTACGCGCCTCGCAAGCCACGATCTAAGAGAGCTGTCCGCTAAGGGCCCTTCTTGTCCGCCTTCTCCTCTTTCGGTGGCGGAGCCTTAGCGATACGCTCTAAGGCTGCATCAAACCGCTCTTCGCTCTCGTCAGCTTCTAGCTGGCGAGCGGCTTCGCGGAACTTGTCGACTTGAGGCGTACGGTTTTCTGGCATGGCCAAATTCTACCTGTTTTCCGATGAAGCTGGGGACTTCGAATTTGCCGCCAAGCCGAACGTCAGCAAGTATTTGATAATCTGCACAGTTTGCACACCGTCGCTCGACGTTGGCGGCGCTCTTGTCGACTTACGACATGATTTGATCCGCAAACAACATGACTTAGGCGATTGCTTCCACGCAACGTCCGACAAGCAAGAAGTCCGCGATGCAGTCTATGACACTCTGACCGCACATGAATTCACCGTTCAGGCTCAGATTTGCGACAAGTCGAAAGCATATGATCGGGTAAAGGAAAGCCGCGAGCGCTTCTACAAGTACCCGTGGTACTATCTTCTCAAGCACGGCGTATCAAAGCATGTTCCCCAAGGCTCGCACCTATACGCGACAGCCGCCTCTATCGGAACTAAGAAGGAACGCCAGACCTACATAAACAACATCAAGGATGTTCTCTGGCAGAACGTCAGAGGCGCTACTTTCTCCGTTGATTTCCGGCCAGCCATGGCAGACCCTTGCCTTCAAGTAGCCGACTACTGTGCTTGGGCTATTCAACGGAAATGGGAACGTGGAGATCGGCGGTCTTACGACCTGATACGCAGCCGCATAACTTACGAATACAGTCTGTGGCGCTAGGGTGTGGCCCGCCATATCGGCAATCTTGGCTATCTTTGCGAAGCGCCCAGGGGCTCTTTTCACCAAGCAAGGACCACAGAGGTCAATATGCACTCGGTTTGCGCCATTTCAATGATTCTTTGGCGCACCCTTACGCGCAGCAGAGATCAGGCCCCTTATAGGTGAGACGCTTGCCCTTCACGCCCTCAAGCGCCCGCTGCGCCCTCTCACCGTCAGCGCAGCCAAGCCGCATCCGGTTGTTGTAACGGAAGTCAAACTCCGCGAGGTAGCGGTGCATGTGCTTCTCGCTGCAGTGCTGGTAGATGCCCTTCATGCCGCGCTTGAAGATCGAGAACACGTTCTCGACGGTGTTCGAATGGATTGCGACGCCTTCGGCATAACGGACGTACTCACCAGCCGAGTGCTTCGTCGTTTCGTGGCCTGCGAAGATCGCGCTAGCGTCGCCATAGAGGCGGCTTTCGTCAGTATGCAGCACAGCCTCACGGGCAATGTTCTGCGTCAAGATCGCGTTCACCGTCAGCTTGTCAGCGCGATCGACATGGAACGAACGGACGTTGCCGCCACGCTCGACTAGGGCGATGACCGCGCGCTTGTTCGCCGGGCCAGACTTACCGCCCTTCGTCGGCTGCGTGTACTTCTTACGGGTCGGCTGGTACGGCGCCTTGCGGTTGCCGAAGTAGGTTTCGTCCGCTTCCACAATGCCACCAGCGCCACCCATCGGGGCAAGATCGCCCGAGCGCATGGCCTCGCGGATGCGGTGCGACAGGAACCAAGCCGACTTAAGCGTGATCTCCAGAACGCGGTGCAGCTGGTTAGAGCTGATGCCCTTCTTGCTCGCCGTCATCAGGTGGATGGCCTGCAGCCACTTGTGCAGCGGGATATGCGAGGACTCAAAGATCGTGCCGACGCGGACGGTGAACTGCTTGCGGCAGGCACCGCACTTCTTGAGGCCGTGACGAACCTTGCCCGTCTTGCCGACGACGTTCTCCAGCCGATAGACGCGCTCGCTGTTCTGGCAGTGCGGGCATACCGGGCCATGCGGCCACAGCACCTTTTCGACGTGGTCGAAGGCGGCGGCTTCATCATGGAAGTAGGCACGGGACAGAACGGACATCGGCATAAACTCCTTGATCAGGAACCTAGTCCGTCAGATTGGGTGTGTCAACTATAATATTGGGAAAATAGTCCTTGACAGCGGTGCGGTGAGGGCGTAGGGTTCAGCTACAGTCGAGAAATTGCGGACGGCGGGTGCTTCGGAAGCATCCGCCGTTTGCGTTTGGCGGGGGTGCGGATGGTCAAGGCATCGCACGGTGCGCGTCGGCTCCTCGCGGATCGGCTGCTGGCCATGCTGAGGCATGAGATCGCGACGCTGGAACGGGCCGGCCGAACCGGACGCGCCGGCATCTCATCAGCTGGCGAGGTCGTCCGGAACCGCGCGGACGCTGCCGATGACCAGGTGAATGGCGCGAGCGGGACGGACACCGGCGCCAGCGGTGCGGGAGCAAAGCCCGGCCTCCGCGGCAGCCGGACATCCAAGGGCGGGAGCGGCGGAACTGCCATGTCCCGCAAGGTCGGCGACAAGGATCCGCATTCAGGTGCCAAGGAGCGGATCGAGGCGATCGGACAGCTGACACGCACGCTGGAGAAGCTCCTGGAGCTTCGGCGGCTGGAGGCGCTGGCGCAAGCCGGTGCGAACGAGGCGTCCGACGCCGAGACGGTGGCGCTGCGGCAGGAGATGCTGAAGCGGCTAAAGGCACTCGATGCGCGCCGCCGCGCTGGGCCAAGCTTGTTCGACCCCGATGGGACTGAATTCGCAGGCGGCCGCCCGGATCGGGACGCGCCGCTTGCGACTGACGTCCGCCCGGGGACGGGGCCGGCCACCAAGGTCGCAGCGAGCGAGGTGCCTTGACCGGAGCGATAGAGACGACCGCCACAGCCGAGACGAAGGCGTCGGAGGTCGGCGACGATCTGACGCCGGCGTCGGCGGATGACACTCCCCTGACGGAGCCGCAGTTCTGGGGCGGGATGGCCACCGCTATCGAGCGAGAGTCGGCGCCGGTCCTCCGGTCCGGCATGCCCGAATGGCATAAGATCGCGCGTCTGGCGCAGCTGCCGCCGCCCGGCGCCTGGCGGCAATGGCTGATGATGGGCGGGCGCGGGTCAGGCAAGACCTTTGCCGGTGCGCAATGGCTGCGCGCTATGGCGCTCGGCGAGCCGCCCATCGCGACGGGGCCGCACGGCCGGCTGGCGCTGGTCGCGGAGACGCTCGGCGATGCACGCGAGGTGATGATCGACGGCGAGAGCGGCATCCATGCGACCTGTGTCGGCGCGCGGCCGGTGTTCGAGGCAAGCCGTAGGCGGCTCGTCTTCGCCAATGGCGCCGTGGCACAGATCTTCTCCTCCGAGGACCCGGAGGCGCTGCGTGGCTATCAGTTCGATGCCGCATGGGGCGACGAGCTTGCCAAGTGGCGCTATCCCGAGGCCTGCTTCGACAATCTGCAGCTGGGTTTGAGGCTCGGCCTGCGGCCGCGCGTGCTGTTCACCACGACGCCGCGACCGATCCCTTTGCTGAAGCGGCTGCTCGACGAGGCCGGCACGGCCGTGACGCGCATGCGCACGGCCGAAAAAACCGAGAACCTCGCTGCCGGCTTTCTGGCCGCCATGCGCGATCGCTATGGCGGTTCGCGCATCGGCCGGCAGGAGTTGGACGGCGAGTTGCTGGAGGCCCGTGACGATGCGCTGTTCGACCGCGCGGCGATCGACCGGCTGCGGGTGCGGGCGGCGCCAACCCTGCGGCGCATCGTCGTGGCCGTCGACCCGCCTGCATCGAGCAGTGCCGGTGCGGATGCCTGCGGCATCGTGGCGGCAGGCTCGGCCGACGACGGGACGATCTATGTCATTGCCGATGCCAGCCGCCAGGGCGCGAGCCCGACCGAGTGGGCGCGGGCGGCGGTGGCGCTCTACGAGCGGCTGGAGGCGGACCGCATCGTCGCCGAGGTCAACCAGGGCGGCGAGATGGTGGAGGCGGTGATCCGCACCGTCGCGCCGGACGTGCCGGTGAAGACGGTTCGCGCCAGCCGCGGCAAGTGGATCAGGGCGGAGCCGGTGGCGGCGCTCTACGAGCAGGGGCGGGTACGCCATGTCGGCAGCCTGCCGGCACTTGAGGACGAGATGGCCGACTTCGGGCCTGACGGCCTGTCGAGCGGGCGCTCGCCGGACCGGCTGGATGCCCTGGTCTGGGCCGTGACGGCTCTGGCCGCACCGACACGCGAGCCGCGCATCCGCGGCCTCTAGAGCGTTTCCGGCCGATATTGAGCCGCTCTGTTTGGCGGCTCGCCGAGGCGGTCCACGCGAAGGCTCGCGAAGGTCGTAGCGGGGCTAAGGCCGAGACGAGCCGGCGAAGTGGGCGCCCGGCGACCGCAAACCCGAAGGGCTGGGTGTATTCGGCCCGATCTCGTCGGCCCCGGTCTGCGGCCGTAGCCCCGCTACGACCTTGCCCGGCGTCTTGATCTCGAACCGAATGCCCTCCGGCAGAGCGGTTCAATACCGGCCGGAAATGCTCTGGCGCGGCCTCCAGGCGCATTACGCAAGCAAGGAGATGATGATGGGTTTGCGATCGACGCTCGCCGCGTGGCTGGGCGCGGGCGAGCTTCTGCGCGCGCCGGAGATGGCGGCGCCGGCCGAGCGGGATGCGAAATCCATCGGGCTGGCCGGCGGCAGCCTCGTCTTCACCGGTGCGGGCGAGGGCGCGGAGTGGAGCGAGCGCTCCTTTGGGGCGCTGGCGCGCGCAGGGTTTCTGCAGAATCCGATCGTTTATTGTTGCGTGCGGCTGATCGCCGAGAATGCCGCGGCCGTGCCGCTGCTCCTCTATGACGGCAGCCGGGAGGTCGAGGATCATCCGCTGCTGGATCTCCTGCGCCGGCCGAATGCGACCGAGGACGGCGCCGCGCTGCGGGAGGTGCTGTTCGGCCATCTGCTCCTGTCCGGCAACGCCTATCTGGAAGCGACGCTGCTCGGCGGCGAGGTGCGGGCGCTGCACACGCTGCGGCCGGATCGCGTCCGCATCGTCACCGGCAGCGATGGCTGGCCAGAAGCCTACGAATATCGCGTCGGATCGCGGGTGCGGCGGATCGCGGCGGAAAGCCGCGACGGGCGCGGCACGTTGCTGCACATCCGCCTGTTCCACCCGCTCGACGATGCCGAAGGGTTTTCGCCGCTCGCTGCGGCGCAGACGGCGCTCGACCTGCACAATGCGGCGGCACGCTGGAACAAGGCGCTGCTCGACAACTCGGCGCGGCCTTCCGGCGCGCTCGTCTATCAGCCGGGCGACGGCGGCGCGCTGACGCCGGACCAGTTCGACCGGCTGAAGGCGGAGCTCGAAACCGGCTATGCGGGCGCAGCGCGAGCCGGACGGCCGATGCTGCTGGAGGGCGGGCTCGACTGGAAGGCAATGGCGCTCTCGCCCAAGGACATGGACTTCATCGAGGCGCGCAATGGGGCGGCGCGCGATATCGCGCTCGCCTTCGGCGTGCCGCCGATGCTGCTCGGCATACCTGGCGACAACACCTATGCGAACTACCAGGAGGCCAACCGCGCCTTCATCCGCCTGACGGTCTTACCGCTGCTCGGGCGGCTGACCGCCTCCGTCGGCGACTGGCTCGCGGCTCAATGGCGTGAACCGCGGCTGCGGCTCGCCTTCGACCCGGACCGCATCGAGGGTCTCAGCGCCGAGCGCGAAGCCCTGTGGGCGCGGATCGGCGACGCCGACTTCCTGACCGATGCGGAGAAGCGCGAGGCGGTGGGCTACGGCCCGCGCGCCGGCGCCTGAAAGCCGATGGCTTCCGACAGGGGCGGCGGCGGCATGAGCATGTCCATCCAGACGAGGACGAATGAGTGACCAGCGAACCGATTTCCACGGCAGCGCTGTGGGCCGCCCGCATCCTGGGCGCTACAGCGGGGGCAGCGATCTCCGTCGCATACCTTCTTCCCAAGGGACGACGCGAGGCAGCCGTCCGCTTCCTCACCGGGCTCGTCACCGGCATCACCTTCGGACCGCCGGCAGGGCTGATGCTGGCGAGCCGGCTGCAGCTGGAGACGACGCTCTCGTCCGTGGAAGTGGCGGTGATGGGATCGGCTGCGGCGAGCCTTTGCGCCTGGTGGGCGCTCGGCGTGCTTTCGCGGTTCGCCGAAAGCCTGTTCCGCAAGGCCGACGGCGCGCCGAAGCAGGATGGTGAGGCGTGAGTGTGCGATCGGGACCGCTGCCGCGGCTGGGGGCCGATGGATCGGACGAGCGCGCGGTGATCCGCGGCTATGCCGCGATCTTCAATGAGCCCGACCTTTCGGGCGACCGGATCGAGCGCGGTGCCTTTTTTAGCTCGGTCGCTGCGCGCGGCGCGGCGGGAATCCGCATGCTCTGGCAGCACGATTCAGCGCGGCCGATCGGGACCTGGGTGATCGTCCGGGAAGATCGCACCGGCCTCTTTGCCGAGGGACGCATCGCCCTCGACAGCCAGCACGGGCGCGAAGCCGTCGCGCTGATCCGGGCCGGCGCGGTGGATGGCCTGTCGATCGGCTTCAAGGCCAAGCGCGCGCGCCGCGATGCCGACCGGAACCGCCGGCTGGTGGAGATCGACCTTTGGGAGATCTCCGTCGTCACCTTCCCGATGCAGGAGCAGGCCCGGATCACCGGCATCGGCGGTGAGCCGCTGCCGCCGCTGGCACTGCGGCTGGGCGATTGCGCCCGGCGCCTTGCCGCGATCGGAGGCTGATTTCGCCACCACCCACCTCAACCACGACGGAGACGACATGAGCGACACCATTCATGGAGCGCCGGAGACGAAGGCGCAGACGGGCGAGATCAGCCTGGCCTTCGATCAGTTCATGGAGGCCTTCGAAGGCTTCCGCCAGGCCAATGACGAGCGCCTGGCCGACATCGAGAAGCGAATGAGCGCCGACGTCCTGACCGAGGAAAAGGTCGATCGCATCGGCCGTGCCCTCGACGAACAGGAGAAGCGCGTCGAGCGGCTGCTCCTGAAGGAGATGCGTCCGGCTCTCGATGGCGGCGGCCAGGCCCGGGCGGCGGCGCCGAGCGAACATAAGCAGGCCTTCGAGCGCTATGTCCGCGGGGGTGACGAGCAGTCACTGCGCCGGCTGGAGGAAAAGGCGATGTCAGGCCTCGTTGGCGCCGATGGCGGCTTCCTCGTGCCGGCGGAGACGGAAACGGAGATCGGCCGGCGCCTGGCAGCCATCTCACCGATCCGCTTGATCGCCAGCGTGCGCACGGTCTCCTCGCCCGTGCTGAAGAAGCCGTTCGCGGTCAGCGGTGCGCAGACCGGCTGGGTCGGCGAGACCGACGCACGGCCGGAGACGGCGGCGCCGCAGCTTGCGGAGCTGAGCTTCCCGACCATGGAGCTTTACGCCATGCCGGCGGCGACCAACGCGCTCCTCGACGATGCGGCGGTGGACATCGACCAGTGGATCGGCGACGAGGTGGAGCAGGCCTTTGCCGCCCAGGAGAGCGCCGCCTTCGTCAACGGCAACGGCGTCTCCAAGCCAAAGGGCTTCATGACCTATCCGACCGTCGCTGAATCCGCCTGGGTCTGGGGCTCGGTCGGTTCGGTCTCGACCGGCGTCAACGGCGCGTTTGCAGCGGAGGATGCGAGCGACGCGCTGATCGACCTCGTCTATGCACTGAAGGCCGGCTACCGGCAGAACGCGACCTTCGTGATGAACCGGCGCACCCAGGCAGCGGTGCGCAAGCTGAAGGACGCCGACGGCAACTACCTCTGGCAGGCGCCGGCGAGCGCGGGTGCCAAGGCGACGCTGATGGGCTTTCCGATGGTGGAGGCCGAGGACATGCCGGACATCGCGGCGGGATCGAAGGCCATCGCCTTCGGCGACTTCGCCCGCTTCTACCTCATCGTCGACCGGCAGGGCGTCAGGGTGCTGCGCGACCCGTATTCGGCCAAGCCATACGTTCTCTTCTACACGACCAAGCGGGTCGGCGGCGGCGTCCAGGATTTCGACGCCGCGAAGTTCCTGCGCTTCGCCGCCTGAACTGCGGCAGCCGTCATGAGCACGCGCCGGGCGACGTGCCCGGCGTTCCACCTGATCTGCCGATTCGCCGGAGAGACCATGACGCTGATCGACCTCGGAGGCGATGGCGGCGAGCCGCTTGACCTCGCCGATCTCAAGAGCTGGTGCCGGATCGAGCGCAGTGACGAGGACACGCTGCTGACGGAGCTGATCCGTAGCGCGCGCGAGACGGTGGAGGCGGAGACGGGGCTCGTCCTGATGCCGCGCAGCTTCCGCGTCTCGCTCGATGCTGCGCCATTCGACGGCTGGTGCAGGTTGCCGCGCCGTCCGCTCCGCAGCGTCACCTCGGTCATCGCCTATGATGCCGGCGGGAACGCCCGGCTCTTCGGCACGGCGGACTATAGGCTGACGCGCAACGGCGATGCCGCGGCGATCCGAATGGGGCGGAGCGTCCTGGCCGCCGCTTCCAACGGGCTCGAGATCGAGTTCGAGGCGGGTTTTGCGGAGGGCGCGGCTCCGGCATCGCTGATCCTGGCGATGAAGCGGATCGCAGCAACTGCCTACGAACTGCGCTCGGCGGTGGCGCCCGAGCAGCAGCCTGCGGTGATCCCGGCGGCGGCACGCGAGCTGCTGGCGCCCTTCCGGCCGGTGCGGCTCTGATGGGACGGCTCTTCCTCGATCCCGGGCTCCTGCGTTGGCAGGCCTCGCTGCAGACGGCCGATCTCCTGCCTGATGCGAGCGGCGGTGCGGTGATCAGCTGGCGGGAGGTGGCCCTCATCTCCGTTCATCTGGAGCCCGTGTCCGCCAAGGCGCAGGAGCGGTTCGGCCAACGGGAGGCAACGGTCACGCACCGCGTCATCTGCCGGCACAGGTCTGGCCTGGATCGGGGCATGGCCTTCGTCATCAACGGCAGGCGGCTGATCATCCGGACCGTCCACGATCCCGACGAGGGTGGGCGGTTCCTGCTCTGCCGCTGCGAGGAGGAGGGATGAGCGACCTGATGCCGGGGCTCCGCCGCCTGCGCGCGGCGATCGTCGCGCGGACGCTGGCCGAGGCATCGAGACGGGAGAGCCGCACGACCGACGCTGCGGAGGCGCCGGAGGCGATCCGACCGCGCGACCTGCCGAAAAGCTCGACGCTGCGACGTCTGCTGACCAGCGGCAGTCAAGCAAGATTACGCTTTGTTAACGCCCGGGAACATGAAGAGCCTTCGGACATTTCCCGGACTTAAGTGTCGCTTCATTCCGCTCGGTCAGGATGGCGCAGGCCACTGACTGACCTGCGGCTTCAGGATGAGGGAACTCGGACATGGCGCATCCGAGCGTCGAACTGCAAACAACGATCTTCCAGGCCCTCAGCAGCGATCCGGGCGTGACCAGTCTGCTCGGCGGACCGAAGATCTTCGACCATGTGCCGGAGCGCGCGGCCTTTCCGTATCTGACGCTGGGGCGGACCGCCGTGGTCGATTGGTCGACCGGTACCGAAGACGGCGCCGAGCACATATTGACGCTGCATGTCTGGGCGCGGGGCGGCGGCAAGCGCGAGACCTACGAGATCATGGACAAGGTCACGAGCAAGCTGCACGACGCGCATCTGCCGCTGCAGGGCCACGCGCTGGTGAACCTGCAGCTGCAGTTCGCCGAGGCGCGTCAGGAACCGGACTCGCCGACCTATCACGGCATCCTGCGCTTCCGCGCGGTGACGGAGCCGCTGGCCTGATGCGAGGCGTGCATGCCGCCGAAACCGGCAGGCTGAACGGCTGAGACGGCCTCAGGCGGCGAAACCTCAGAGATGACGAACATGAGGCGGTCTTCGGGCCGCCTTTTTCTTTGCCGGTCTTGGCATGAGCGAAAGGGCAAATGATGGTCGCGCAGCGGGGCAAGGATCTGCTTCTCAAGGTCGACCCGGCCGGGGGATCGGACTTCCAGACGATTGCGGAGCTGAGGGCCCGCCGTATCGCCTTCAACGCCGAGCCGGTGGATGTGACCGATGCCGAGAGCACCGGACGCTGGCGCGAACTGCTCGGCGGCGCCGGCATCCAGCGTGCGGCGCTGTCCGGCTCCGGTATCTTCAAGGATGCGGCGTCGGATGCGGTGGTGCGTCAACTCTTCTTCAACAGCACCATCGGGCGCTTTCAGGCGGTGATCCCGGACTTCGGCACGGTGACTGGTCCTTTCCAGGTGACGGCGCTGGAATATGGCGGCGAGCACAATGGCGAGGTGACCTTCGAGCTGACGCTGGAATCGGCCGGCGCGCTCCAGTTCGCGGCGCTCTGACGATGGCGGCCAATCGGCGCCGCGGCGAGGTGGAGGCGGTGATCGATGGCCGTTCCATGACGCTCTGCCTGACGCTCGGCGCCCTGGCGGAACTGGAGGATGCCTTCGCCGCCGAAGATGTCGGCGCGCTGGCAGCACGGTTCGGCTCGGGCCGGCTGTCGGCGCGCGACCTGACGCGCATCATCGCGGCGGGCCTGCGCGGCGGCGGGACGAGCGTTCGCGACGATGATGTCGCCGCCATGCGCATCGATGGCGGGCTCGCCGGTGCGGCAGCGATTGCGGCCGAGCTTCTGGCCGCCGCCTTTGGCGAAGCGGAGCCGGCGCCGGGAGCCGCCAGCGCAAACCCTTGAGAGCCGCAGCAGGACAGAGCGGTGCTGCCGCTGCGGCTTTTCCCTGGGACGACGTGTTGGCCTTCGCCTTCAGCGTTCTCCACCTCGCGAGCCGCGAGGTGTGGGCGCTGACTCCCCGCGAGATCGCAGCCGCCACGAGGGCCTTTGCCGGTGAGCCGGCACGCCCGCCGAACCGCCAGGTGCTGGACGGCCTGATGCAGCAGTTTCCTGATGGACTCCCGAGGTGATCGATGGATGCCGACGAAACCTTCAACGTCGCGATCGCGGCCGATACGACGGCGCTTGACCGTTCGCTGACGTCGCTTGCCCAGAAGGCGAACGCCTTCGGCTCGGCGATGTCGGGTGCGCTGAAGGGCGCCGTCAGCGGCGGTCGCTCGCTGGACGCGGTGCTGAGCCAGCTGGCGCAGCGCATCGCCGCGATCGCGCTGGACGCCGCACTGAAGCCGCTGGGGCAACTCGCCGGCGGCTTGGCTGGCCAGCTGCTCTCCGGCCTCGGCTCAGCATTTGGCGCGCCGACCAGCGGCGGCATCGTGCCCTTCGCCAAGGGCGGCATCGTCGCCGCGCCGAGCTTCTTTCCCGCCGGCAACCGGACGGGGCTCATGGGCGAGGCGGGTGCCGAGGCGATCCTGCCGCTGCGCCGCGGCAGCGACGGCTCGCTCGGCATCGCGGCCGAAGGCGGCGGTGGCCGCGCGCCGACGATCGTCTTCAACGTGACGACGGCGGATGCGCAGAGCTTCAAGCGCTCCGAGGCGCAGATCCAGGCGATGCTGGCGCGGGCCGCGCAGCGCGGCCGCCGCGGGCTCTGAGGCGGCCATGGCGATCGCCTCCTTCAGCGAAGAGCGCTTCCCACTCCGCGTCGCCTTCGGATCAAGCGGCGGACCGGAGCGGCGGACGGATGTCGTGCGGCTGTCGACCGGCTTCGAGTCGCGCAACCAGCGGCACAGGCATTCGGTGCGCCGCTACGATGCAGGGTCCGGCGTGCGCAGCGTCGACGATCTTCTCGAGGTGCTCGACTTCTTCGAGGCGCGGCGCGGCAAGTTGGTCGGCTTCCGCTTCCGGGACCATCTCGACTGGCAGTCCTGCCGCCGGGGCGGTGCGATCACCGCTCTCGACCAGACACTCGGAACCGGCGACGGCGAGACGCGGCGCTTCGCGCTCATGAAGACGTATGGCTCCGGCGAGGCCTCCTATCAGCGGCCCATCGCCAAGCCGGTGGCCGGCTCGGTTCATGTCGCCGTCGGCGGCGTGGCGCTGGCTGGAGCTAGCTACTCGGTCGACGCCATCGCGGGGATCGTTGAGCTTGCCGCCGCACCTGCGGCCGGCATGGCGATCACCGCCGGCTTTGCCTTCGACGTGCCGGTGCGCTTCGACATCGACCAGCTCTCGGTCAACCTCGCGGCCTTCGAGGCAGGCGATATCCCGACCATCCCCCTGGTGGAAATCCGGCCATGAGAGCGATCCCGGCAGCGCTCCAGGCGCATCTGCGCGTCCAGGCGACAACGCTTAGCCATTGCTGGCGGCTGACGCGAAAGGATGGCGCCGTCCTCGGCTTCACCGATCACGACGAGCCGCTCACCTTCGCGGGGACGCGCTTCGAGGCCGCGACCGGCTTCGAGGCCGGTGAGGCAGAGGCGATGATCGGCCTCGCCGCCGGCACGCAGGAGGTGGAGGGCGCGCTGTCCTCCGCCGCGATCGATGAGGCCGATGTCAGCGCCGGACGCTACGACGGCGCCACCGTCGAGATCTTCATCGCGGACTGGCAGAATCCGCAGGATGCGCATCTCCTGCTCGACGTCGCCGATCTCGGCGAGGTGAAGCGCAGCGGCCCCGCTTTTGCCGCGGAGCTGCGCGGCATCGCCAGCCGCCTCGACCGGGTGCGCGGCCGCATCTACCGGCGGCGCTGTGATGCCGCGCTCGGCGACGAGCGCTGCCGCGCCGACCTCAGCATCCTCGGGCGGACGGTGCTTACCACTGTCTCCGGGGGAGACAGCGAAACGCTGCAGATCGCGACCCAGCCGCTCGGCCGCCCGCTCTCCCACTTCATTGGCGGAAGCATCACCGTGACGGCCGGTGCGGCCTCCGGACTGAGTGGCGAAATCGCCAGCATCGCGCCGTCGAGCGACGGAACGGCGATCGTGATCGTGCCGGTGGAGGCGCTGCGGGCGCTGATCGCGGCCGGCGACGGCGTCCGGCTGACGGTCGGCTGCGACAAGAGCTTCGCCACCTGCCGCGGCCGCTTCGACAACGGCCTCAACTTCCGCGGCTTCCCACATCTGCCGGGGTCAGACGCGGCGCTCGGCTTCGCCAAGGCGGACGGGCTGCACGACGGCGGACCGGTGGTGCCATGAGCGCCGGAGTCCGAGCATCGGTGCTTGCGATCGCCCGCAGCTTCATCGGCACGCCCTATCGCCATCAGGGCAGCCGGCGCGGCGTCGGCTGCGACTGCCTCGGCCTGATCCGCGGCGTCTGGCGCGAGCTCTATGGGAGCGAGCCGGAGGACCCCGGCCCGTACACGCCGGACTGGGCCGAAAGCTCCGGCGAGGACCGGCTGATGGCGGCTGCCCTGCGGCATCTTCGGCCGGTCGCGGTGACCGAGGTGCAGCCTGGCGACGTCCTCCTGTTCCGCTGGTCGGCTGCCGCGGTCAGCAAGCACTGCGGGATCGTCGACGAAGGACAGCGGCTGATCCACGCCTATGAGGGCTCGGCCGTCGTTTCCTCAACGCTCGCTTCCGCCTGGATGCGGCGCATCTCCAGCGCCTTTGCCTTTCCGGAGTAGCCGATGGCAACGATTATTCTCCAGGCAGCAGGCGGCCTGCTGGGGGGCCTGATCGGCGGCCCGTTCGGAGCGGTTCTCGGACGGGCGCTCGGCGGCCTCGGCGGCTATGCGATCGACAGCGCTCTGTTCGGCCAGAGCCGGAGCGTGGAGGGTGCGCGGCTGGGAGCCTCGCGCATTCTGGAAGCCGACGAAGGCGGCGGTATTGCGCGCGTTTACGGGACCGCCCGCGTCGCCGGCCAGATCATCTGGACGACGCGATTCGAGGAGAGCCGCGAGACCGAGCGGCAGGGCGGCAAGGGCAGTGCCGGCGAGACCGAGGTCACCACCTACAGCTACTTCGGCAATGTCGCGATCGGCCTCTGCGAGGGTGTCATTGCCGGCGTGCGGCGCATCTGGGCCGATGGCGAGGAACTGGACCTTGAGGAGATCGAGTTCCGCGTGCATGCCGGCGGTGAGGACCAGCAGCCCGATCCACTGATCGAGCTGAAGCAGGGCGAGGGGAATGCACCCGCCTATCGCGGCCTTGCCTATGTCGTATTCGAGCGGCTGCCGCTGGAGCGCTGGGGCAATCGCATCCCGCAGATCTCCTGCGAGGTGATCCGGCCGATCGGCCAGCTGGAACGGCAGATCCGCGCCGTCACCATCATCCCCGGCGCAACGGAGCACGGGCTCGATCCCAAGCCGGTGCGCGAGCGCGTGGATGACGGGGAGGACCGGACGCTCAACCGCAACGTCCTTTATGGCCGGAGCGACTTCACAGCCTCGCTGGACGAGCTACAGAGGCTCTGCCCAAAGCTGGAGCGCGCGGCGCTGGTGGTCTCCTGGTTCGGCGACGATCTGCGGGCCGGACATTGCACCATCCGCCCTGGTGTCGAGGTCGCAGCACGGGACGAGACGACGGAGTGGCGGGTCGGCGGCATCGGACGAGCAGGCGCACGTCTGATCAGCCGCTATGCCGGTGGACCGGCCTTCGGCGGCACGCCGAGCGACGGAGGCGTTGCCCGGGCGATCGCTGATCTGACCGCGCGCGGACTGAAGGTCACCTTCTACCCCTTCGTGATGATCGACATCGCGCAGGGCAACGCACTGCCGGACCCCTATGGCGGCGTCGAGCAGGCGCCGTTCCCCTGGCGGGGTCGCATCACGCTCGACGTTGCAACCGGCCGCGCCGGATCGCCGGACGGCACGGCGGCGGCAGGGGCGGCGGTGACCGCGTTCCTCGGGGCGGCAGCGGCCGATGACTTCGACGTCGAGGGTCCGGGCGAGGTCGCGTATCGCGGCCCTGTCGAATGGAGCTATCGACGCATGGTGCTGCACCAGGCGCATCTCTGCGCCAGCGCCGGCGGTGTCGCTGCCTTCGTCATCGGCTCGGAGCTGCGGGGCCTGACGCGCATCCGCGACGCGGCAGGCCGCTTCCCCTTCGTCGAAGGCCTCATGGCGCTCGCTGGCGACGTGAAGGCGATCCTGCCGGACGCGACGATCACCTATGCTGCCGACTGGAGCGAGTATTTCGGCTACCATCCGGACGATGGCTCGGGCGACGTCTTCTTCAACCTCGATCCGCTGTGGGCGAACCCCGCGATCGGCGCCGTCGGCATCGACAACTATCTGCCGCTGACTGACTGGCGGACGGAGGATTGGGACGGCGGCGGTGATGCCTCCAGCCCCTACGATTCCGCCGCGCTTGCCGCCGGCATCGCCGGCGGCGAATACTTCGACTGGTACTATGCCGACGAGGGCGAACGTGCGCAGCGGCTGCGCCGACCGATCAGCGATGGCGCGGCCGGCAAGCCCTGGGTGTTCCGCCCGAAGGATCTCGTCGGCTGGTGGAGCAGCCGGCATTTCGACCGCCGCGGCGGGATCGAGGTCGCGCAGCCATCGGCCTGGGACCCGAAGTCGAAGCCGATCTGGTTCACCGAGCTCGGTTGCCCTGCCATCGACAAGGGCGCCAACCAGCCGAACGTCTTCGTCGATCCGAAGTCATCAGAGGATGCGCTGCCGCATCGCTCCGCGGGTGCGCGCGACGACCTGATGCAGCGCAGCTTCCTGGAAGCGCATCTGCGGCGGTGGGATGAGGGTGATCCAAGCTTCGAAGAGGCCAGAAATCCTGTGTCGCCGCTGTACGGCGGGCGCATGGTGGATGCTGCAGCGATCCACCTGTGGACGTGGGATGCCAGGCCCTATCCCGCCTTTCCGGTGCGGTCAGACGTCTGGAGCGACGGCGCCAACTGGAAACGAGGACACTGGCTGACGGGCCGGCTCGGCAATGCGCCTGTCGATGCGTTGATCGCCACGCTGCTGGCCGACCACGGCCTTACTGTCGTCGATGCCTCAGATGTGGCGGCCTGCGTCGGCGGTTATGTCATCGGCGAGCCCGGCACGGCGCGCGAACAGCTGGAGGGGCTGCTTCGGCTGACGGGGACGAGCGTCTTCGCCTCGGCCGGTGGTCTCGTCTTCCGCTCGCAACGGCACGGCCGTGTGCCGCAGCTTCTGGACAGCCTCGTCGACGAAGACGATGTGCCGCTGCTCGAGCTTCGGCGAAGCCAGGCCGAGGAAACGCCGGAGGAGGTCCTCATTGGCTATCAGGATCCGGCACGATCCTACCAGCCGGCCGCCGCGGAAGCCGGTATCGGAGCCACAACGGTGCGGCGGCAGGACCGCATCGTCCTGCCGGTTACGCTGAGCGAGGAGGAGGCCCGGCGGTTCGCGCGAGGGGCGCTGGCCGATGGCCTCGCGTCACGCGACACGGCGCGTTTGCAGCTCTCGCCGGCGCTGGTCGGGATCGAGCCGGGCGAGGTGGTCTGGCTGGAGCAGACGCCCGGCCGATGGCAGGTCACCCGGATTGAATCAGGGTTGGCACGCCGCCTGGAACTGCGGCGCCTGCCGGGGCAGCAAGCGGAAACGGTGGATGAAGAGCCAACCGGTGGACTGACGCTGCTGCGCCCGACGATCCCCTCGCGCCCGCTGGTACATTATCTCGACCTGCCGATGCCGGAGGGCGGCGCGCCGACCGATGGTGCGCGCATCGCGGTTCACTCCCGACCGTGGTCGCCCTGGAGCGTCTCGGCATCGGTGGAGGAGATGGGCTTCAGTCGACGCGGGACCGTCAGCGATCCGGCCACGGTCGGTCGCTCGACGACGGCGTTACCGCCCGGCCCGGAAGCGGCTCTTGACCGCATGAATGTCATCGAGGTCGAGCTCTCCCGCGGCGCGCTGTTCAGCATCTCGCGAGATCGCCTGGACGCCGGCGGCAATCTCTGCGCCGTCGCCTGCGGGAACGGCGGTTGGGAGGTGCTGCAGTTCGAGACGGCCGATGAGGTCGCGCCGCGTCGCTTCCGCCTGGCAGGACTGGTTCGGGCGCTAGGTGGCACCGAGGATGCGATGAACGCCGGCGCCGCGGTCGGTGCGGCCTTCGTGCTGCTCGATGGTGCGACGCCCGCGATCGGCATCACCGCTGCCGAGATCGGCCGTCGCCTGTTCTGGCAGGTGTCGCCGGCCGGATATCGGCTGGGCAACATCGCTGCGGAGACGCGCGCCGTTGCGCTCGGCCGCCGTGCCGTCCTGCCGCTGTCGCCGGTGCATCTTCGCGGTGTCTTCCGCCCCTCCGGTGCGCTTGAGCTCAGCTGGATCCGCCGCACGCGCACCGGTGGAAACGGCTGGGACGGCATCGACGTGCCGCTCGGCGAGGAGATCGAGCGCTACCGCGTCACGGTGTCGGCCGAAGCCGGTCAGGTTGTGCGAGACACCGAAACCGCAGCCCTGAACCTGACGGCGGCCGAACAGGTCGATGGCTTCGGCGGTCTGCCGGCTGGCCTCACGGTCACGGTCGCGCAACTCAGCCTCACCCATGGACCGGGCACAGGCCGAACGCAGCGCTTCGAGCGCCCACTCTGAACTCGCAACTCACGAAAGGAGAGCCGCGATGGAAGACACGAAATCCTGGTACCAGTCGAAGACGATCTGGGGGAGCCTCGTCTCGCTCGGTGTCGCTCTGGCAAGCTTCTTCGGCGTCGACATCGAGGGATCGACGAGCGATGCGCTGATCCTCGCGCTCGGCAATGCCGCGACTGCAGTGGGCGCTGTGGTCGCGATCATCGGCCGCATCAGGGCCGAAAAGAGCATTCGCTGATCGCGAACTTGCCGGATGCTCGAAGCGTACGCGGAAGGACTTGCATCCCGACGCTATTCATTCGGCATTCAGCGACTATGATCTAGGAGGAGAGACGATCCGATCAGGCAGGTCATGACCCGATTTCTCCCCTTCTTCTACCGTCTCGCCGTCGCTTCGGCCGCCTGTCTCATCGCAGCGGCATCGGCTTCGTCGGCGCCGCGGATGCATGACATGCTGACTGACCCCATGGGCTCGTTCAACAGAGCACTGGAGGAACCGGAAGGCGGCCGGAAGACCTTCCGCGTCGCCGCCGCGGATTGCTCGAGTGCGGCTGCGGAAGCGGCTGCCCAGACCGGCGGCCAGGTGCTTTCGGTTTCCAGTCGCACCCAAAATGGACGGACCGTCTGCGTCGTGACTGTGCTGGTGCCCGGCGCGGATGGGGAGCGGCCCCGCAAGACCACCGTCACGATCCGGCAGTAGTCGCGGCGACCAGCAAGGACCGGAAGGGGCAGCATGCGCATTCTCGTCGTGGAGGACGACCGCAATCTCAATCGCCAGCTCCAGGAGGTGCTGACCGGCGCCGGCTATGTCTGCGACAAGGCCTACGATGGAGAGGAGGGGCACTTCCTCGGCGACACCGAGACCTATGACGCCGTCATCCTCGACATCGGCCTTCCCGCCATGGACGGCATCAGCGTGCTCGAACGCTGGCGCCGCGACGGCCGCGCCATGCCCGTCCTGATCCTCACCGCGCGTGATCGCTGGAGCGACAAGGTCGCGGGCATCGACGCCGGGGCCGACGATTACGTGACGAAGCCCTTCCATGTGGAGGAAGTGCTGGCGCGGGTTCGGGCGCTGATCCGCCGGGCAGCCGGCCATGCCTCGTCGGAGATCCATTGCGGGCCGCTGCGCCTCGATACGAAGGCATCGCGCGTGACGCTGAACGGCAGCCCATTGAAGCTCACCTCCCACGAGTACCGGCTGCTCGACTACCTGATGCATCACAAGGGCCAGATCGTCTCGCGCAGCGAGCTGATCGAGCACCTTTACGACCAGGACTTCGACCGTGATTCGAACACGGTGGAGGTCTTCGTCGGACGCCTGCGCAAGAAGATCGGCAACGACCTGATCGAGACGGTGCGCGGGCTCGGCTACAGGATGCAGGATGCTGAAGCGAGCCATTGATTCGCTCGCTGTCCGCGTCATCGTTCTGTCCAGCCTCTGGGCGGTGGCGGCGCTGGTCGCGGCCGGCGGCCTGATCTCCACCCTCTACCAGCAGACGGCCTCGCGCGGCTTCGAGGACCTCCTCATCGCGCAGCTCTACAACATCGTGAACAGCGTCTCGGCCAACGCGCTCGGGCGACTCGAGGGCTCCCCCGACCTCGGCGACCTGCGCTATTCGCAGCCGCTGTCCGGCTGGTACTGGGAGGTCGTGCCGGCCAATGCCGAGACGTCCGGCCGGCTGTCGTCGGTGTCGCTCGGCGCCTCCGAAATCCAGGCGCCGCCCATCCAGCTGGTCCCTTTCGACTTCAACTACCGCCGCGACTATCTCGCCGAAGGCCTCGATGGCGAGCAGGTGCAGGTCGTGGAGACCGAGGTCGTGCTGGACGGCGCCAACCACACCGCGCGGTTCCGCGTCATGGGCAATGCCAGCGTCGTGACCGCGGACGTCCGTCAGTTCAACAACATGATCGCGCTTTATCTCGGCTTCGTGGGCATCGGCTCGGTGCTCGTGAATGCCGTGGCGATCCTTCTCGGCCTGCGGCCGCTGGCGCGCGTGCGCAAGTCGCTCGGCGATGTTCGCAATGGCCGGGCCGATCGCCTGCGCGGCACCTTTCCGGCGGAGATCCGGCCGCTGACGGTGGAGATGAACGCCCTCATCGACAACAACCGCCGGCTGGTGGAGCGCGCCCGCACGCAGGTGGGCAATCTCGCCCACTCACTGAAGACCCCGATCGCCGTCATGATGAACGAGGCGAAAGCGATCGGCGGCGAGCGCGGCCAGATCGTTGCCGACCAGAGCGAGGTGATGCGCGTACAGGTGCAGCACTATCTCGACCGTGCGCGGGTTGCGGCGCAATCGGAAGGCGCGGTGTTTCGTACGCCGGTCAAGCCGGCGCTGGAGCGGTTGGTGCGCGTGATTGCCAAGCTGAACCCGCAGTTGACGATCGAGCTGGCGCCGATGGGCGAGGATCTCGTCTTTGCGGGCGAGCGCCAGGACTACGAGGAAATCGTCGGAAACCTCCTCGAAAATGCTTCCAAATGGACGAGGTCGAAGGTACGGGTGACAGCGCGGCCGGCGGTAAGCGGCAGCGTGTCGACGCTCGTCGAGGACGACGGGCCGGGCTTGAGCCAAGCCGAGATCGCCGAAGCGCTGAAGCGCGGCCGGCGGCTGGATGAAGCGCGACCCGGCAGCGGGCTTGGCCTCTCGATCGTCGCCGACACGGTGCGCGAATATCGTGGATCGCTGGAACTGTCGCGGTCCGAGCTCGGCGGCCTGAAGGCCGAGATCGTGCTGCCGCGTGCCCTCGGCGATGAGATTGCTTCATAGATGACGTCCGCCCGCACCCCGGCCCGAACTCTCCGGCACCGGTTTCCGGCCAAGCCTCGATCGCTGGGGCGGCTTGCCATTGTGGCGGTGCTGCTGCCTCTCGCGGGCTGCGTCACCGGTGGGCGCGAGGCGCTGGTGCCCACGTCCGAAGGAGTCACGGCGCTTGGCGACGGCCTGCTCGGCAGCGCCGGCGTGAAGCTGACGGGCGAAGCGCGCGCCAAGTCGCTGGAAGCCGAGTATCAGGCACTGCAGTTTGGTCCGGTCGGCCAGCCCGTGCCGTGGGATGAAGGCGGCTACCATGGCGAAGTGGTGCCGACGCAGCTCTACCGTGTCGGTACGCAAGACTGCCGCGGCTATTCGCACACGCTGACGCGGAGCGGCAAGACGGTGAAGAACAGCGGCACCGCCTGCAAGACGGGCGACGGCGTCTGGATGCCGATCACCTGAACGGCGCCGATTGGCGAGGCAGTTCACCAGTTCCCGCGAGCGGCGAATGCATGTGTCCTATGCGGCAGTCCGGAGTCATTCCAGACTTCCCGAGGCGGTCCGCAATGCCGTATAGGGTGGCCCATGTTCTTCTGGGTCATTGCGGCCGCGCTGACCGCGCTCGCCACCATCGCTGCGCTGTTGCCGCTGCTGCGTTCGGCAGCGCCTGCTCGACCCGCCGCTGCCGCTCATGACGCGGAGGTGTATCGCGCCCAGCTCGGCGAGCTGAATGATGACATCGCCCGCGGCACCATCGCAGCGTTCGAGGCTGAAACAGCCCGTGCCGAGATCGGACGTCGGCTTCTCCGCGCATCGGGCAAAGCTGCAGCCGAGGGGGCCTCACACGGCGCCAGCCGCTCGACGCTGATCGGGGCGACTCTGGCCGTGGTTGTGCTACTGCCGCTGTCCTCGATCGGTCTCTATGCCTATCTCGGCTCGGCGGGCTTGCCGGATCTGCCGCTGGCTGAACGCGCCGCCCCGAGCGGAGGCCGCGATGTTGCATCGCTGGTGGCACAGGCCGAGGAGCGGCTGCGGACCAATCCGAACGATGGTCAGGGCTGGGCCGTGCTCGCGCCGATCTATCTGCGCATGGAACGGCCGATGGATGCCGAGCGCGCCTTCCGAAACGCAACACGGCTCCTCGGCGCGACCGCCGATCGCGAGGCCGGCTTGGGCGAAGCGCTCACGCAGATCGCCGGCGGCGAGGTGACCGACGATGCGCGCGCCGCCTTTGAGCGGGCGCTGGCGCTGAACGCCTCCTATCTGCCCGCCCGGTTCTTCCTTGCGCTGGACCTGTCGCAGGAGAACCGTCTCGACGCAGCGCTGGTGGCCTGGCAGGACCTGATCGACAAGAGCCCGGCCGAGGCGCCCTGGCTGCCGATCGCCAATGCGGCGATCGCCGATGCACGCCAGAAGCGTGCCGCGGCAGGCAACGGCGCGCCGGCCCAGCCGCCGGCCTCCATCGCTCAGGAAGCGCCAGCCCCGGGCTCGACAGCGGCGGCGCGCGGGCCGACGGGCGAGGACATCGCCGCGGCCGCCGACCTGTCGGCGGGCGACCGCCGCGCGATGATCGAAGGCATGGTCGCGCAGCTCGCCAGCCGCCTGAAAACCGCCCCGAACGATGTCGAAGGATGGAAGCGGCTGATCCGCTCCTACACGGTTCTCGGTGAGGGCGAGAAGGCAGCGACAGCCTTTGGCGAGGCAAAAGCCTCGTTCCCGGCATCGTCTGCCGAGGCGCAGGCACTGGCCGAATTCGGGCGCGAGCTCGGTCTTTCATCACCGACGGGAACAGCTACACAATGACCCGGAAGCAGAAGCGGCTCGCCTCGATTGGCGGTGTGATGCTGGTGATCGCCGTTGCGGCGGGACTGGTCCTGACCGCGCTGTCGGACAGCGTCGCCTATTTCCGCTCCCCGAGCGACATCGCCGCCGAGGCGCCCGGCCCGTCACAGCGTGTCCGGCTCGGCGGGCTGGTGCAGGAGGGCACGGTTCAGCGCGGCGGTTCCGATACGGTGCGCTTCAGCGTCACCGATACGGTGGAGAGCGTGCCGGTCGTCTATCGCGGCCTGCTTCCCGATCTCTTCCGCGAGGGGCAGGGCGTGGTGGCGGAAGGGACGCTCGGCCCGGATCATGTCTTCGTCGCCGACACCGTGCTCGCCAAGCATGACGAGAACTACATGCCCAAGGAAGTCGTCGACGACCTGAAGGCCCGCGGCCTCTGGGAAGAGGGCAAAGGGATGGTCAAGGCATCGGGCGGCGAGGATGCCGCGCCGGCGCCCGTCGCCGCCGGCAGTGTGGAGGCGTCCGGCTCATGATCGTCGAAACTGGTCATTATGCGCTGATCCTAGCCCTGTCGCTGGCGCTGATCCAGTCCGTCCTGCCGCTCGTCGGCGCCCGCATCGGCGACGCCCGCATGATGGAAACCGGACGAAGCACCGCCGTCGGCGGCTTCCTGCTGCTGGCCCTGTCCTTCACGGCGCTTGTCGTCGCCTATGGCACGTCCGACTTCTCGGTCCTCAATGTCTTCGCGAACTCGCATTCGCAGCAGCCGCTCATCTACAAGCTGACAGCGACTTGGGGAAACCACGAGGGCTCGATGCTCCTCTGGGTGCTGATCCTCGGCTTCTTCGGCGCGCTGGTCGCAGCCTTCGGCCGCGACCTGCCGGAGAGCCTGCGGGCCAACGTCCTGTCGGTGCAGGCGTGGATCACCTCCGCCTTCCTTCTTTTCATCCTGACGACGTCGAACCCCTTCACCCGGCTGGTGCCGACTCCGCCCGAGGGGCAGGATCTCAACCCGATCCTGCAGGATATCGGCCTCGCCATTCACCCGCCGCTTCTCTATCTCGGCTATGTCGGCTTCTCGATCGCCTTCTCCTTCGCCGTCGCGGCTCTGATCGACGGCCGCGTCGATGCGGCTTGGGCGCGGTGGGTGCGGCCGTGGACGCTGGCGGCCTGGATTTTCCTGACCTGCGGCATCGCCGTCGGCTCCTACTGGGCCTATTACGAGCTCGGATGGGGCGGCTGGTGGTTCTGGGACCCTGTCGAGAATGCCTCCTTCATGCCATGGCTGTCGGGCACGGCGCTGCTCCACTCGGCGCTGGTCATGGAGAAGCGCTCGGCGCTGAAGATCTGGACGATCCTGCTCGCGATCCTGACCTTTTCGCTGTCGCTGCTCGGCACCTTCCTGGTCCGCTCGGGCGTGCTGACCTCCGTACACGCCTTCGCGACCGATCCCGCGCGCGGCGTCTTCATCCTCGCCATCCTCTGCCTCTTCATCGGCGGTTCGCTGGCACTGTTTGCTCTGCGTGCCTCGTCGCTGGAGACCGGCGGGCTGTTCGCGCCGATCAGCCGCGAGGGTTCGCTCGTCCTGAACAACCTCTTCCTGACGACCGCTGCCGCGACCGTGCTGATCGGCACGCTCTACCCGCTGTTTCTCGACGTCCTCGGCGGCGCGAAGATCTCGGTCGGCGCTCCGTTCTTCAACCTGACCTTCGGTCCGCTGATGGTGCCGCTGCTCTTCGCGGTGCCCTTCGGCCCATTGCTGGCGTGGAAGCGGGGCGATCTGCTTGGCGCCGCGCAGCGCCTCTATGCCGCCGCGGGCGCAGCGCTGCTCGCCGTCATTCTCGTGATCGCCTTCACGCGCGGCGTGGCGGTGCTGGCGGCGCTGGGCATCGGCCTCTCGGCCTGGCTCATGGTGGGCAGCTTCGTCGATCTTTGGGAGCGCGCCAACTTCAGGCGTGCCGGGTTCAGGATCGGGCTATCGCGGCTGGCCGGTCTGCCGCGCTCGGCCTTCGGCACGGCGATCGCGCATTTCGGGCTCGGCGCCACGCTGCTCGGCATCGTCGGCGCCAGTGCTTTCGGCACCGAGGTCATCACGACGATGAAGCCGGGCGACACCGTTGCCGCCGGCGGCTACGAGATCCGCTTCGAAGGCCTGTCCCAGCGCACCGGTCCGAACTTCACCGCCGAGGTCGGCACGTTCCGGCTGATGCGCGGTAACGCGGAGTCGGGCACGCTCGAAAGCAGCCGGCGCCTCTACACCGCCCGGCAGATGCCGACCACCGAAGCCGGGATCCGGACGCGGCTGTTCTCGCAGCTCTACCTGTCGCTTGGCGATGCTGATGCGAATGGCGGCGCAACGGTGGTGCGCATCTGGCACAAGCCGCTGGTGACGCTGATCTGGCTCGGCGCGCTGGTGATGGCCGGCGGCGGTATCGTCTCGCTCGCCGACCGGCGCCTGCGAATCGGCGCACCGGCCCGCCGCCGTCACGGCAAGGCGAAACCGGCTGGAGCGACGGCTTGATGCTGCCGAGCTCCGGAAGGCTCAGACGATCGCCGAATGGGCGCGCGTCCCGCGTTCGTCGCTGCCTCGCCATGATCGGCGTGGGGCTGCTGCTCGCCTCCGGCGCTGCGGCCCCGGTCGGGATGCTGGCGCCGCAGGCCGCCTTCGCGGTGAATCCGGATGAGGTGCTTGCCGATCCCGCGCTGGAAGCGCGTGCCCGCGCCCTGTCGGCGGGGCTGCGTTGCCTCGTCTGTCAGAATCAATCGATCGACGACAGCAATGCCGATCTCGCCCGCGACCTGCGCCTGCTGGTGCGCCAGCGCCTGGCCGCGGGGGATACGGACGAGCAGGTCATCGCCTATCTCGTTGACCGATACGGCGATTTCGTTCTGCTTCGTCCGCCGCTGCAGTGGGATACGATGCTGCTCTGGGCGGCGCCCGCTGCGATCCTCCTCGCCGGTGTGGCCGCTGCATGGCTTGCAACGCGGCGGAGCGGCCGGCGTGAGGTCGAGCGGCTCGATGCGGCCGAGGAGGCTGCCCTGGCGAAGGCGGTCGACGGGGAGCTTCGTTAGGCAGCGAAGCCCGTTCGCGAGCCGACTGGCCTCATCGGCGTTGCGCCTCGTCCAGCCTCGGTCGTTGGACTCGGCCGAGCCGCAAGCGTGATTGGCTCGGCTCGGTCGCTGCGGCAGGCGCTTAGCCAACCTTACGAAGATTTCACTTCGCCGCAAAGGTCCCGTAATCCCGTGCTCCCTATCTAACGACCCAGATGGTGGCCAGTCGCCCACGGCAACTGCTCCACCCGCGGCTTCGATGGATGCAAGAGGATCACAGATGCGCAACGCTTCCAGCACCAAGACCAACCGTAACCGCCTTCTCGCTGGCGTCCTCGCCGCAGGCGTCGCGGGCCTCGCCTTTTCAGGCGGCGTGATGACCAATGTCGTCCCGAGTTTCGCCGAGGCGGTGAAGGTCGACGCGCCGGCGCAGAACTTCGGCTTCGCCGATGTTGTGCAGAAGGTATCGCCGGCCGTCGTCTCCGTCCGCGTCAAGGAAAAGGCAGCGGATGTCTCCGACACGTCCGACATGGGTTCGCCCTTCGACAGCCTTCCGGACGGCCACCCGCTCAAGCGCTTCTTCGAGTTTGGGAACCCGAACGGACAGAACGGTCCGCGTGGTCAGGCGCCGCGCCGGCAGCAGCCGCGTGCCGCCATGGCGCAGGGCTCGGGCTTCTTTGTCTCCGAGGACGGTTACCTCGTCACCAACAATCACGTCGTCGAGGACGGTACTGAGTTCACAGTCGTGCTCGATGACACGACGGAGCTCTCCGCCAAGCTCGTCGGCACCGACAAGCGCACCGACCTCGCGCTGCTGAAGGTCGATGGCAAAGATCGTAAATTCACCTATGTCGACTTCGCCGACGACTCCAAGATTCGGGTCGGCGACTGGGTCGTGGCCGTCGGCAATCCGTTCGGCCTCGGCGGATCGGTGACGGCCGGCATCATTTCGGCGCGCGGCCGTGACATCGGCGCCGGCCCGTATGACGACTTCATCCAGATCGACGCGGCGGTGAACCGCGGCAACTCGGGCGGTCCGGCCTTCGACCTTGAGGGCCATGTGATCGGCGTCAACACCGCGATCTTCTCGCCGTCGGGCGGCAATGTCGGCATCGCCTTCGCGATCCCCGCCTCGACTGCCAAGAGCGTGGTGCAGTCGCTGCGCGACAAGGGCAACGTCCAGCGCGGCTGGCTCGGCGTCCAGATTGGACCTGTCAGCGAGGATATCGCAGAGGCCGTCGGCCTGAACGGCGAGGACGGTGCGATCGTCACGCTGCCGGACAACGAGACGCCGGCTTCCAAGGCGGGCATCCAGACCGGCGACGTCATCACGGCCGTGAACGGCAAGGCAGTGAAGGGCCCGCGTGAGCTGTCCCGCACCATCGCCGGCTTCAGCCCGAACACCAAGGTCGACATCACCGTCTGGCGCGACAACGCCTCCAAGACGGTATCGGTGACGCTCGGCAACCTGTCGGCGCTCGACGACACGGCCGTTGCCGACAATTCGGGCAGCGGCGCGCCCGTCGATCCGTCGGCGCTCTCCGGTTACGGCCTGACGCTGACCCCGTCCGAGGACGGTGAGGGCGTGGTCGTGACGGACGTCGATCCGGACTCTTCGGCTTCCGAGCGCGGTGTGCAGGCCGGCGATGTCATCGTCTCCATCAACGGCAAGGAGGTGAAGTCGCAGCGTGAGGTCGAGACCGCTCTCAGCGATGCCTCGAAGTCCGGGCGCAAGGCGGCTCTCTTCCAGCTGAAGAACGGCGACCAGAACCGCTTCGTCGCGCTGCCGCTCGCCAAGAGCTGACCCGCCGCGCCCCATTCGGTCGCTCCGAATGGAATGACGATCGAAGTTGCGGCGGCGGATCGGTGAGGTCCGCCGCCGCAGTCGTTTCAACGCTGGAGACGAAGATTGATGGCAGCTCCCGCAGCTTCCGCTACATCGGAGCCGATGCGAATCCTGATCATCGAAGACGACCGCGAGGCCGCCGCCTATCTCGTCCGCGCCCTGCGGGAGGCGGGCCACGTGGTGGAGCACGCCGCCGACGGCGCGGAGGGCTTTCATCTGGCCGATACGCGTGACTTCGATGTCCTGGTGGTCGATCGCATGCTGCCGGAGCGTGACGGCCTCTCCGTCATCTCCGGCCTGCGGCAGAAGGGTGATCCGACGCCGGCGCTGATCCTGTCGGCGCTGGGACAGGTGGACGACCGCGTCACCGGGCTTCGCGCCGGCGGCGACGACTACCTGACGAAGCCCTATGCCATTTCGGAGCTTCTGGCGCGGGTGGAGGTGCTTGGGCGCCGTCGCCTCGGTGCCAAGGAGGTCGAGACGGTGTACCGGGTCGGCGATCTGGAGCTCGACAGGCTGTCCCACGAGGTCAAGCGAGCCGGCAAGACCATCGTGCTGCAGCCGCGCGAGTTCCGCCTGCTCGAATATCTCATGAAGAACGCCGGGCAGGTGGTCACCCGGACCATGCTTCTCGAGAACGTCTGGGACTACCATTTCGACCCGCAGACCAACGTCATCGACGTTCACATCTCGCGGCTGCGCTCGAAGATCGAGCGCGAGGCCGGCCCGCCCTTGCTGCATACGGTGCGCGGCTCCGGCTACATCATGCGCGCGGGCGCCTGATCCGTGCAGCGTCTGCGGGCGTTGATGCGCATGACGGCCGTCCGGCTGTCTGCGATCTATCTCGGCCTTTTTGCTGTCTTTGCCGCGGTGCTGGTCTTCTATGTCACCGCGACGACTGCCGATATCCTGCACACGCAGAGCCGTCAGGCCATTGCCGACGAGATCGAGGATCTCGCCAGCGTCTATCGCAGCACGGGGCTCGTCGGCCTCGTGCGCACCATCGACCTGCGCTCGCGTCAGCCGGGTGCCTCGCTCTACCTCGTCACGGATGCGACGGGCAGGATCCTGGCCGGCAACGTCCAGAGCCTCGATGCCGGCGTTCTCGACGATGCCGGCTTCAGCGAGGGTGCCTTCGGCTACGAGCGCTTCGCCGACGGCAGCGACGGGGAGGGCGCCGATGCCGCGCGGGGCGATCGCTATCACCTTGCAATCGCGGAGGTGGTCGCCTTGCCGAACGGGATGCGCGTCCTTGTCGGGCGCGACCAGACCGAGCAGGAGCGCTTCCGGGTCATCGTCCGCGGCGCTCTGATCCTGGCACTGGCGCTGATGGGCGTCGGCGCTCTGTTCGCCTGGTTCCTGGTCGGCCGCCAGGCGCTGCAGCGGCTGAACCGGATGTCGGCTTCGACGGCCCGGATCCTTGGCGGCGATCTCGACGAGCGTCTTCCCGTCACGGGAACGGAGGACGAGTTCGATCGCCTCTCGGCCAATCTCAACCTTCTTCTCGGCCGTATCGCTCAGTTGCAGAAGGGGCTCCGGCAGGTCTCCGACAACATCGCGCACGACCTGAAGACGCCGCTGACGCGTCTTCGCAACCGCGCCGAGACGGCACTGGCTGATGCCTCGGAACCGCAGGATGCGCGGAGTGCGTTGGAGGGCGTGATCGGCGAAGCCGATCAGATGATCCGGACCTTCGATGCTCTGTTGATGATCTCGCGCGTCGAGGCAGGGTCGCATCCGGTGGAGAAGGCGGAGACTGATCTTGCCGGTATCGTCGCCGATGTCGCCGAACTCTACGAGCCGGTGGCGGAAGCGGCGGGCGGCACGCTGAGCGTGCGGGCGGAGGGGCCGGTCATCGCCTCCGTCAGCCGCGAGCTGATCGCCCAGGCGCTTGCGAACCTCGTGGACAACGCCTTGAAGTATGGCGGAACGGAAGAGCGCCCGCCGGTCGTCACCGTCGAGCTGGCCGCGGAGGGCGATCGCTGCCGCCTCTCCGTTACTGATAACGGGCCGGGCATACCGGAAGACCGGAGGGAGAGGGTGCTGGAGCGTTTCTACCGCCTCGACGAAAGCCGGAACAAGCCGGGCTCGGGTCTTGGCCTGTCGCTGGTAAAGGCCATCGCCTCCATCCATGGCGGCACGCTGCGGCTGGACGATGCCGCTCCGGGGCTGAAGGTCACGATCGACCTGCCGCTCGGCACCGCGGTGGTGCCCGCAGATGGCTGAGGCGGCGCGTTTGCGCATCGGCGGCGAGCGAGTGCTCCGGCCCCTGGATGCGAATGCAGCCGCCGGCTGGCTGGCCGACCTCCGTCGTGTCGCGACCGACGCCGGTTGCCAGCGTCTTGCCGCATTAGCCGATGGGTCGACGGACGCAGCTCGCCTCGCTGCCGTGCTCGACCTGTCGCCCTATCTGCGCAGCGTCTGCCTCGCTCATCCCGATTGGCTCGAGCGACTCTTCGACGAGGAGGCTGCCGAGCGGATCGGCGCTATCGTCGCGGCTCTCGGTGCGCTTCCCGGAGACGGCGCGACGGAGGCGCTGCTGATGACGGCCTTGCGCCGGGCCAAGCTCGAGGCGTCGCTGCTGATCGCCTTGCGCGACCTGTTCGGCGCGGCCGATCCCGCGCGGACAACCGCCGATCTCTCCCGCCTGGCAGAGGCAGCCGTCCGTGCCGCCCTGCGCTTCTGCCTGCGCGATGCTCATGCCCGCGGCAAGCTGCGACTGCGCGACGAGGGCGATCCCGAAGCCGGATGCGGCCTCTTCGTGCTCGGCATGGGTAAGCTTGGCGCCGGTGAGCTGAACTACTCCAGCGACATCGACCTCATCGTCCTGTTCGATCCGGACGCGGGTATCGCGGTCGATGCCGACGAGGGCGTGGAGCTCTTCTCGCGCATCGTGAGGCGCCTGATCAAGATGATCGGCGACCGCACCGCGGACGGCTACGTCTTCCGCACCGACCTGAGGCTGCGCCCGGACCCGGGCGCGACACCCCTCGCGATCCCCGTCGACGCGGCGCTCGCCTATTACGAGAGCAGCGGCCGCAATTGGGAGCGCGCCGCAATGATCAAGGCGCGCCCGATCGCCGGCGACCGGCCGGCCGGCGAGGCCTTCCTGCGCGAGCTGACGCCGTTCGTCTGGCGCAAGTACCTGGATTTCGCCGCCATCGCCGACATCCAGGCGATGAAGGACCGCATCGACCGCCATCGCGGCTTCAGCGAGGTAGGGGTCGCCGGGCACAATGTGAAGCTCGGGCACGGCGGCATCCGCGAGATCGAGTTCTTCGCGCAGACGCAGCAGCTCATCGCCGGGGGACGTGCGCCGGAGCTGCGCCTGCGGCGCACCGACGAAGCGTTGGCAGCTCTCGCCTCAGGCGGCTGGATCGCTGCGGAAACGGCCACCGAGCTGACCGACTGCTACTGGCTCCTGCGCCGAGTCGAGCATGCCGTGCAGATGGTGGCCGACGAGCAGTCGCACACCCTGCCCGATACCGAGGAGGGACTGAGCCGTCTGGCTGCGCTTCTCGGCTTTGCCACGCTCGCCGACTTCTCCGACACGCTGCTGGCGACACTGGGACAGGTCGAGCGGCGCTTCTCCGCGCTCTTCGCCGGCAGTCCCGGGCGCGGGGCCGCGTCGCGAGGGTTGAGCTCGCTGCCGGGCCTCCTTGTTCGAGAAAGCGATGCCGGTGCCGCTGCAGCCGTGCTGGCCGAGATGGGCTATCGTCGCCCAGAGGACGTGGCGCGGATCGCCCGTGGCTGGAGCGAGGGGCGCTATCGCGCCACCCGGGCCGCGGCGGCTCGCGAGCACCTTGCCCGCGTCTTGCCGTCGCTGCTCGAAGCCTTGGCAGCGGCACCCGATCCTGATGGGGCGGTTGCCGCGTTCGACCGGTTCCTCTCCGGCCTGCCGGCAGGCCTGCAGTTCTTCTCGCTGATCGCCTCGAACCCGAAGATACTCGACCTTCTTGCGCTGATCATCACGGCGGCGCCTCACCTCGCCGAGACGATCGCACAGCGCCCGCACGTCTTCGATGCGCTGCTCGACCCAGCCTTCTACGGTGACATACCGGCGCGTTCGCTGATGAAGCGGCAGCTCGACACCTTCCTGCAGGACGCAACGCATGTCGAAGACCGGCTCGCCCGCCTTCGCATCGTCTCCTCCGAGCAGCGCTTCCTGCTCGGCGCACGCCTTCTGGGTGGGGCGATGGACGGCGAGGAGGCCGGCCGCGCCTTTTCCGACGTGGCCGATCTCGTCATCGCCGCGAGCTTCGAGGCGGTGGAGGCCGCGTTCGTAGAGCGCCATGGCAAGGTTGCGGGCGGCCGCGTCGCCGTACTCGGCATGGGGCGCCTCGGCAGCCGCGAGCTGACTGCAGGCTCCGACGTCGACCTGATCCTTCTCTATGACCACGACGAGGACGCCGAGGCATCGGACGGCGCACAGCCGCTGCCGGCCTCGACCTACTTCGCCCGGCTGACGCAGCGGCTGATAGCGGCGCTCACCGCGCCAATGCGCGAAGGCATCCTCTACGAGGTCGATTTCCGGCTGCGCCCATCCGGCAACAAGGGGCCGCTCGCCACCCACATCGATGCCTTCCGCCGTTATCAGGCGACCGAGGCCTGGACGTGGGAGCGCATGGCGCTGACGCGCTCACGGCCGATCGCGGGCGAGGCGAGCCTGATGGCTGAGGCGGAAGCGGCCATCACCTCCATCGTTGGCGAACGGCGTGACGCGGCGACGCTGGCACATGACGTCGCGTCCATGCGGCTGCGGCTCGATCGGGAGAAGCCACCGAGTGGTCCGCTCGATTTGAAGCAGGCCCCGGGGGGAACCGTCGATCTCGAGTTCATCGCGCAGTGGGCGATCCTCGCCGGTGTCGTGCCGCTGGACAGCATCGGGTTACCCACGGAGGAGGTGCTCCGGCGCTTTGACGAGCTTCGAACGGAGCATGGCTCGCCGGAGAGCGAGCTGCTTGCGCCGACGATGCAGGCTTTCACGCGGGTGCTGCAGCTGCTGCGGCTCGGACCAAGCGGCGCGACGCGGGTGGAGGCGCTGCCGCAGCGGCTGGCGGCGCGGATTGCCGCTAGCCTCGGCGCCGGGAGCATTGCGGAGATCGATCCGACGCTGCAGGCCATGACCGAGGCGGTTCGGCGGCAGTTTCGCCACCTGCTGCCGCTCGATACGGTCGAGGCGGAGGAGCGGGAGGTCTAGAGCCTCGCCGACCGGCCGGGTTGATCAATCGGTCAGCCCGCGCGTCGGCTCTGCTGTTCTCTCAAGCGGCCTGCCGAATGAGGCCTGCGGCTGCCGCGTCGGTGAGCGCGTGAAGCGGCAGACGAAGCGTCACGACCGTGCCGACACCGACGCTTGATGCGATCCGCATCCGCCCGCCATGCAGCTCGACCAGCGAGCGGGCAATGGCGAGGCCGAGGCCGGTGCCCTTATTGGTGCGCGTCAGCTCGTTCTCGACCTGCTCGAAGGGTCGGCCGAGGCTTTTGAGAGCCTGGCGCGGGATGCCGATGCCGGAATCGGCGATGCTGATCACGGCATGACCGTCGACCGTGCGGGCCCGCAGTCGCACGGCGCCACCGGGGTCGGTGAACTTCACCGCATTGGCGAGCAGGTTGAGAAGGATCTGCTTGGTGGCGCGGCGGTCGCCGTCCATCGCCAGAGGCCCGGACACGTCGGCCGAGAGCGACAGCGACTTCTGGCCGGCCTGCAGTTCCACGAACTTGAACGCTTCGCCGATGGTCTCCGCCAGATCGATCGGCTCCGGCGACAGCACGAGGCGGCCGGCTTCGATCTTCGACATGTCGAGGATGTCGTTGATCAGCCGCAGCAGGTAATGGCCGGAGTGGTGGATGTCGCTGGCATATTCGACATATTTCTGACAGCCCATCGGGCCGAAGCTGCCCTCCAGCATGATCTCGGAGAAGCCGATGATGGCATTCAGCGGCGTGCGCAGCTCATGGCTCATATTGGCAAGGAAGGTGGTCTTCGCCTGGTTCGCGCTTTCCGCGCGTTCCTTCTCGGCGGCGTAGCTGGCGTTAAGCTCGGTCAGCTGGCGCGCCTTCGCCTCTATGTCGCGTCGCGAGATGGAGAGGTCGTTGATGACGGCCATCAGCCGGCGCTCGGAGTCGGCGAGGCGCTCCTGATGCACCTTCAGCTGCGTGACGTCGGTGCCGATGGAGACGAAGCCGCCGTCGCTCGTGCGGCGCTCGGAGATCAGCAGCCAGCGCCCGTCGGCGATCAGCGCCTCGGCGGCGCGCTCGCCGGCAACGAATGCCGGGCTCGTGATCGCGCGTCCCTCGATCGGCTTGCGGGCCCGGCTCATCACGTCGGCGAAAGGCGTGCCCGGCGCGATGTCGGCATCGGAAAGGCCGAAGACCTCCTGATATTTCGAATTGCAGAGGACGAGCCGGTTGTTGGCATCCCACAGCACGAAGCTCTCGGAGATGTTCTCCACGGCGTTCTGCAGCCGCGTGTTCGCTTCCTCCGAGCGGCGGGCGAGGGCCTGCTGCTCGCTGATGTCGATGGCGACGCCGATCAGATGAATCTCGTTGCCGGCGCTGCGGACCACCTCGGCCCGCCCGCGCAACCAGACATAGCTGCCGTCGCTGCGCCGCATGCGGAAGCTGCGATCGAGATTGCGGATCTTGCCGGAGGCGATACAGCGGGCAACCTCGAACAGGCTGCCATCGTCCGGGTGCATCAGCGGCGCGACGTCGCCGAAGGAGATGACGCTGTCCTTCGGCTCCATGCCGAGGATCTCATACATGGATCGCGACCAGTAGATGCGGCCGCGGGCGAGATCCCAGTCCCAGAGGCCGCAATGGCCGCGCGATAGCGCCGTGTCGACGCGCTGGTGCGTCTCGAGATAAAGCGCGTCGGCGTCGCGGGCGCGCATAGACTGACGGAAGTAGGCATAGAGGATCACCAGCATGATGCCGCTGGTCAGCGCGAAGAAGGAGACATTGAGCGACACCTGCTGCCGCCAAGTCGTCAGGAGGTCGACCTCCGTCTGGACGAAGACCACCGAGCCGATCTCGCCCGCCAGGGCAGCGGCGGCCACAAAGGCGGGTTCATCGGCGAAATCGGTGGACTGGATGCCGGCCCGCTCGCCGAAGGTGATCAGCGGCTGCGCGCCCGACAGCATGTCGTTGAGGTCGCGCCCGACATAGTTCTCGTAGCCGGCCATGGCCGCAGTGATGATGCCGTTGCCGTCGGCGATGATGGCGAAGCGCCCATCCTTGACGAGGTCGGCTGGAACGCCACTGGTCAACAATGCGCCGGCATCCACGCTGCCGTCCGAACCGGCCATCGCGGCGCTTTCGGCGCGCAGCAATGCGGCGGCGATCTTCAGCTCGCGTGCCGCCTGCTCCTCGATCGCCTGGCGGCTTTCCACCAGCGAGATGCAGCGTGCCAGCGCCAGCATGGACAGGAAGATGACGATCAGGATGGGGATGGCGCGACGCAGCGCCGGCTCGGCCTGCAGCAGCTTCTGATAGGCTGGAGCGGCAACGATCTTGGCGTAGCCAGAGATCTCCGATCGTGCTTTCAGCAGGGCCTCGATTCGGGACAAACGTCCCCCCGCCGGCACGCTCGACGCGTCCGCCCTCATCCGACCACCCCTCGTATAGTGCCGCAGATTCGGTACGCCGCCTTGTCCGAATCAACGCCAATCAAGCAGAGGCGAATCACCTTGTCCAGAGATGGTTAAGCTTTTCTTTAAAGTTGAATCGAATGAGTCAATCAGCGTAGCGAACGGTCCACAATATCCCGGAGGTCAACCGACAAGGCTTTGTCTTCAGACAGCTTCGCCAGCGTCTCGCGTGCCGACTCGCGGCGGGCCGGCTCCAGGCTGCGCCAGGAACGGAAGCTGGTGGCGATGCGGGCGGCGATCTGCGGATTGATCGCGTCGAGCTCCAGGAGTCGATCGGCCACGAAGCGGTGGCCGGCCCCATCGGCGCGGTGGAACGCCACCTGGTTCGCCGCGGCGAAGGCTCCGATCAGCGTGCGAGCCCGGTTCGGGTTCTTCAGCGTGAATGCCGGGTGCGACATGAGCACGTTGACCGTCTCGACGGTCTCGCCGTGCGGCGCGGTCGCCTGGATGGTGAACCACTTGTCGAGGACGAGCTCGTCCGTGCTGTAGCGCTCGAAGAAGTCGCTGACGGCGACACGCGCTTCCGGTTCATGACCGAAGCGGTGGACCAGGATGCTGAAGGCGGCCATCCGGTCCGTCATGTTGCGGGCGCCGGCATATTGCCGTGACGCTGCCGCCGGCCCGTCCACGGTGGACAGGAAGTCGAGCGCGACGTTCGAGATCGCGCGACGTCCGGCACTCTCCGCATCCGGCGAGAAAGCGCCGCCCGTCGCAAACTCCTGCCGCAGCCGCTCGAAGACCGTCCGGCCCTTCTCGCCGATCGTCCGGTCGAGCAACGTGCGCGCGGTATGGACCGCGTCCGGATCGACATTCTCGCCGAGCATGCGCGCGATCTCGCTCTCGCCTGGCAGCGACAGGATCTGCGCGCGGAACGAAGGATCGAACCCGTCGTCCGCCGCTGCCGCAATGACCGCATCCGTGATCAGAGGGTCGAAGCGGATCTGGCCGCCGGACTGGGCGTTGCGGCTCGCCTCCTGCAGAGCGCCGCCGATGAGGTCCGTCAGGACGCGCCACCGGTTGAAGGCGTTCGGATCGAGACGGGCGAGGGCGAGGCGGTCGGCTTCGCTCTGATCCATCTTCAGCGTCACCGGCGCGGAGAAGTCGCGCAGCATCGAGACGAGAGGCCGCTCGGCCAAGCCCCCGAAGACCACCGTCTCCTCGGGCTCGCGCAGATGGATGACGTCGCCTTCGACCTCCGCGCCAGCCTCGGCCGTGGCGTCCATGTCCTCGCCATTGGAGCCGACGAGGCCGAAGCGCAGCGGTATGTGCATCGGTGCCGTGCCGGTGCCGGCGGCCCCGGCAGCAAGCTCCTGGCGCAGGCTGAGCGTCAGGCGGCGGGTGTCCGGATCATAGCTTTCGGATACGCTCACCGTCGGCGTGCCGGCCTGATGGTACCACAGCGCGAACTGCGTGAGGTCAACGCCGCCCGCCTCCTCGAAGCAGAGGATGAAGTCCTCGATCGTGGCGGCCTCGCCGTCGTGCCGATCGAAATAGAGGTCCATGCCCCGCCGGAACGCGTCGCGTCCGAGTACGGTGGCGATCATCCGCACGACCTCGGCGCCCTTGTCGTAGACGGTCGCCGTGTAGAAATTGTTGATCTCCCGGTACTGCGACGGGCGCACGGGATGCTGCAGCGGCCCCTGGTCCTCCGGGAACTGCAGGGCCTTCAGCGTGCGTACCGAGCTGATGCGCTTGACCGTGGGCGAGCGCTCGTCGGCGCTGAACTCCTGGTCGCGATAAACCGTGAGACCTTCCTTCAGGCACAGCTGGAACCAGTTGCGGCAGGTGATGCGGTTGCCGGTCCAGTTGTGGAAGTATTCGTGCGCGATCACCGTTTCGACCCCGGCATAGTCGCCGTCGGTCGCCACGTCCGGGTCGAGCAGCACGTATTTGTGGTTGAAGATGTTGAGGCCCTTGTTCTCCATGGCCCCCATGTTGAAGTCGGAGATCGCCACGATGGAGAAGACGTCGAGGTCGTATTCGCGGCCGAAGCGGCGCTCGTCCCAGCGCATGGAGCGCTTCAGCGCGTCCATGGCGTAGGTGGCGCGGCTTGCCATGCCGCGCTCGGTATAGACGGCCAGCTCGACCTCTCGCCCGCTCATCGTCTCGAAGGGCTCCTTCAGGACGTCGAGAGCGCCGGCGACGAGCGCGAACAGGTAGGACGGCTTCGGGAAGGGGTCGTTCCACACGGCGAAGTGCCGGCCGTTGCCGAGGTCTCCGGTCTCGCCCGGATTGCCGTTGGACAGGAGGATCGGCGCGGCGCGGCGGTCGGCCTCCAGCCGCACACGGTAGGTCGCGAGGACGTCCGGCCGGTCGAGGAAATAGGTGATGCGGCGAAAGCCTTCGGCCTCGCACTGCGTGCACCAGATGCCGTTGGAGCGGTACAGCCCCATCAGCTTGGTGTTGTTTTCGGGAACGATCGCGGTGCCGATCGAGAGCGTGAAGTGACCGCTCTCCGGCAGGCCGCTGACGGTGAGGTGATCCGGCGAGGCTTCATAGCAGTCGGCTGCCACCGGGGTGCCGTCCAGCTCCAGCCGCTCCAGCGTCAGCTCGTCGCCGTCGAGCACGAGCGGCGCGTCCGGCGCCGTTCCGGTGCGGCGCTCGAGCGTTAGCCGCGTCTCGATTTCGGCCCGTCCCTCGAAGAGGCGGACCGTCATGTCGACGAGGTGAATGAGGAAATCGGTCGGCCGGTAATCGTCCAGCCTGACGGTCTGACCTTGATCCGTGTCGAGCATGCCGTGTTCCCTCTGCCGTCAAGGTCAACTATTCGCAGCGATCGCGTTTGCCAATGCCGCCGCGACCTTTCGCGCCCGACCTTCAAGCTTTTCCTCGACGTGGTGCACCTTGCGCCATAGAAACCCTCAGGCCGGAGGGAGAGCCGGCCGAGCGTCGCATGTCCGCATGGGAGGCCGAAAGCAGAACCGATCGGACGTGCATCATGGCAGAGCCAGCAGCGGCATATGGGGCGCCGAACCCGATGCTGGGCATTTCCCTGAAGATCGTCTCGGTCGTGGTGTTCGTCGGCATGCACACCTCCCTGAAGGCCTCAGGGCCGGATATCCCGGCCGGCCAGCTGGTGTTCTGCCGCTCCTTCTTCGCGCTGATCCCGGTCGTGGCATATCTCGCCTGGCTCGGTGATCTCCGTACCGCGCTGAAGACCGACGACTTTGCGGGGCACGTCCTGCGCGGCGTCATCGGCGTCTCGTCGATGAGCCTCGGCTTCTTCGCGCTGTCGCGGCTCCCCTATCCCGAATGGATCTCGATCTCCTATGCCGCGCCGCTGCTGACGGTGGTTTTCGCCGCCGTCTTCCTGCGCGAGACCGTACGCGCCTATCGCTGGAGCGCGGTGGTCATCGGGCTGCTCGGCGTGCTCGTGGTGACGACGCCGAACATGGGGATCATGGGGAGCGTTCCGGATGCGAGAACAACCATCGGCATCACGGCATCGCTCGTCAGCGCCGCCTTCTCGGCGGTAGCGATGATCCAGATCCGGCGTCTGGTGCGGCATGAAAAGACCGCGACGATCGTCGTCTACTTCTCGCTGACCTCGACCGGCTTGTCGCTGCTGACGATCGTCTTCGGGTGGGTCTGGCCGACGCCCGAGCAGGCCGCGCTTCTAGTGGCTGCTGGCCTCTGCGGCGGTGTCGGGCAACTGCTGCTCACGGCCTGCTACCGCTATGCTGATGCCTCGACCATCGCGCCGTTCGAATACACCTCACTGATCCTCGCCATCGGCATTGGCTACGCCCTGTTCGGCGAAGCCATCGGCGCCTCGACGCTGATTGGCTCCACCATCGTCGTCGCGGCCGGGATCTTCATCATCTGGCGCGAGAGCCGGCTCGGCCTGCCACGACGCGAAAGTCGCCGTGTGACGCCGCCGCAGGGCTAGGCGGCGCCAGCGCTCGTCAATCGTAGCGGCGGAGACCTGCTGGCGCGCTGTCCTGTCGAACAAGTGATGTGATCCTGCTCATCTTGTCTGCAAGGATGAAGCTGAAGTGTATTTCGAGGTTGGTGCGTGGAACTGTACGTACATGTGGGGCCTCACAAGACGGCCACGACAACCCTGCAGCACTTCTTTTTCCGACAGAGGCAGTCCCTCGCCGCCAAAGGCCTTTCCTATCCCGTCATACGCCCTGGCCACCCCAATCAGATCGCGCACAACGATCTTGCCTTGGCGATGAAGAACGGAGACGACGATCTTCTCGGGATGTATCTTCGTTCTATCCTGCGACAGGCGATAGGAGCAGAACGCGTTCTCATTTCCGCTGAGGAATTCAGCGACTATCTGAGCAACGGCATGGCAAGAGGTCTCGGTCGGATGACGGCGATGCTGGGTCAGCCCCGATATATCTTTGTCGACAGGAGTGACCCAGGCCGCTTCACGTCTGCGATACTGCACAACCTCGCCATCGGCTTCGAAGACGTCACGTCGCGAGAATCGCTCCAACACTATGTCGACGAACTTGCCGCCTTCTCGAGAGAGCAGCGGGCATTCTTTGCAGAGCGGGGAGCGACGTTCATCGATTTCGACACGATCGCATCATCCAACATCGGATATCCGTTTCTTCAGGAGGCGATCGGGATAGATCACGACATCACCGCCGAATCGAAGAACTCGCGTGAGAATTACACATCGCGCATCACCGCGATGTCGCATGAAGCGGGCGTTCGGCTGGCAAGCTTCCTTGGTCGGGATGATGTGGCGGAGCTTGTCGGCTTCACTCAGGATCCGCTGAAAGGTCAGATGCTCTCCTCGATCGTCAGGCAAGAGGTCGAGCGGAGTTTGTGCCGCGCAATCCGTTGATCGTCGACTTCGTTACTCCGCCGCAGCACCGCGCTCCGCGAGCTCGGCGCGCGGATCGAGCGCAATTGCGCCTTGCGTCTGTGTCTTTGCCAGCGGCACCGAATAGAACTCCGGCCGCTCGTTGACCGCCGGTGCGTTGCGCCGGAAGCGGCGATAAAGCGCGTAGGAGCCAAAGGCGGCATGGGCAAGCCCGGTGGCCGCAAACAGGCCGTCCGCCCCGAAGCGTGCCATCAGCCAGGCGGCGAAGAGGGGCCCGGCCATCGTTCCGAAGCCGTAGAGGATGAGGAGCCCGCTCGAGACCTTCACGAAGTCCGCCGCTGCGGCGAAATCATTGGCATGGGCGACGGTCAGTGAATAGGCGGGATAGATCACCCCGCCGAGCACGAAGGCGATGGCAAATAGCGTCCATGGCTCGCGGCTGCCGAGCATGAGCGCCACCGCTGCGGCGCCGACCCCGATCAGCCCGGCGACGGCCATCACGTAGCGGCGGTCGATCCGGTCCGATGCGCGTCCCAACGGGTATTGGAACACGATGCCGCCCGCCATGGTCGCGACGAGCAGAGTGGCGATGTCCGTGGTCGAGAAGCCGATCCGGTTGCCAAAGACCGGCGCCATGTTCACCCAGGCGGAGGACATGATGCCGGACAGAAAGACGCCGACTGCGGCCGCCGGCGAGTTGCGGTAGATCATCGCGAGGTCGAGCTTCACCTCGGTGAGCGGCGCCGGCGACTTCGCGGTTGAAAGCGTCGTCGGGATCACAGCCATCGCGAACAAGATGGCGCAGATCATGAAGGGCGTATCGAGCTCGGGCCGCGTCAGCGGCATGATGTACTGGCCGCCCATCATCGCAGCCATGGTGACGATCATGTAAAGCGAGAAGATCGTGCCGCGCGTCTCGTTGGTCACCCGCTCGTTCAGCCAGCTTTCGACGATCATGTAGGCGCCGGCCAGCGCGAAGCCGGAAACGCCGCGGATCAGCACCCAGGCAGTCGGATGCGGGACGAGGCCATTCAGGAGAACGGCGATGGCGAGCAGGGCGGCGAGACTGGCGAAGACCCGGACGTGGCCGACCCGCTTGACGATACGCGGGATCACGAGACAGCCGGCGGTGAAGGCAATGGCATAGCCTGTGCCGATCCAGCCGATCTCGTAGGTCGACCAGCCCTCGATGGAGCCTCGCACCGGCAGAAGAATGCCCTGCAGTCCCGCGCCGACCATCAGGAAGAAGGTGGAGGAGAGCAGCGCGGCGATGGGAATGATCTGCAGGGACATGCTGGCTCATGCCTAAGGGGGCGCCATGCCGCCGGCATGCTCTCGCCGGCCGCACTGCGTGGATGAAGGACCCAGGCTCTGGCGCCTCTGTCCGGTCTAGAGCGGCGTCTATGGCCGCTCGAATGGCCACTATTATGGCTTGCGCCAATGACAGCCGTTCGTCGCCAGGCGGCGCCTCGTCAGCCGGATCGACAACAGGATCGTCGATCCGGATCCTGACGTGGCCAGCTGATCTGAACTATGCCGTAGATCCCGCCCCAGGGCAGGTGGGACTGCGACTGCCGCCGTCGCTTTCGCGTGATGCCCTCTCAGGCACGAGGCGGCAGGCCGTCCAGCCGTTGCTTCAGGCTCTGCAGGTCGCGCCAGGCCAGCCGCTTCTGGCTCGGCTGGCGCAACAGATAGGCCGGATGCAGCATCGCCAGCGTCGGGATCGCCTGGCCCTCGTCAAGCCCCATGACATAGGAGCGCCACTGGCCGCGCAGGCGCATGATCCCTTCCTGGGCGCCGAGGATGGCCTTGGCCGCCGGTGAGCCAAGGCAGACCAGGATATCCGGCTTCACCAGCTCGATCTGCCGCTCGATGAAGGGCCGGCAGATTTCCGTTTCCATCGGCGTCGGCGGGCGATTGCCCGGCGGGCGCCAGGGCACGGTATTGGTGACGCGCACGCTGTCGCGCTCGATGCCGATCGCGCCGAGCATGCGGTTGAGCAGCTGGCCGGAACGGCCGACAAAGGGATGCCCGGCAATGTCCTCCTCGCGGCCGGGGGCCTCGCCGATGAGCATCAGCCGGGCCCGCGGATCGCCATCGCCGAAGACGAGAGACCGGGCGGTGAGGCGCAGATTGCAGCCTTCGAAGCGCGCCAGCGCCGCCTCCAGCTCTTCGAGGCTTTGCGCAGAGCGAGCCCGCTCGCGCGCATCGGCCACGGCAACCTCATCCGGGACGGTGACACGGGGGCTGCCGAGACCGCTTCCGGGCGAGTCGTCGCGCGTCGTCGCCGCCGATGGCATTGACGATAGGGATGGCGCGCTGCTGCGCTGCGCCGGCGGCATGGCGCTGTCGGCCGTGGCGTTGGCAGGCCCGGCACTACCGTCGCGGCGTGCGGCCATGGGCGACGACGCCGGAGCGCCGCGTCGCGTCGCCTCAGTGGCGGTTTCGGCGAAGCGGTCGCGTGGGATGTCGGACACGACGACATCGATCCCCGCCTCCCGATACCATTCGAGAAGCGCCGCTGCCGTCTCGTTGAAGCCGCCATCCATGCTCATGCTGCCACTATAGTGGGGCAGGGCCCGCGAGGCGACACCGCTTCGGCGCCTTGCTGATCGGCGGGGGCGATGAAGGAGGCAGCGCAGCTGCGACTTTCGCCGTCGCTGCAATGGCTTGTGCCTTGCAAAGCCGAACCTAGAGTGCTTCTGGTTTGCGACTGCCGGGCGATCCTTTACTCGTGCGGTTCCGCACCGCGCGCCGGCCTTTTCGACCGGTTCGCCCAATGACGACGGTCATGCCGCCGCCTCTTCCCATGGCGGTCGGCGACCGTCACGAGGAGTGACGATGAGCCAGGCCGAGATGCTTCCCGAGCGCGAAAGTATGGAGTTCGACGTAGTGATCGTCGGTGCGGGGCCCGCGGGCCTTGCCGCCGCGATCCGCGTGAAGCAGCTCGACCCTGAGCTCTCCGTCGTCGTGGTCGAGAAGGGGCCGGAGGTCGGCGCCCATGTCCTCTCCGGCAACGTCCTCGACCCTGCCGCACTTGACGCCCTGCTGCCGGAATGGCGCAGCGAAGAAACGCCGATCAAGACGCGGGTGACGGAGGACAAGTTCTTCTTCTACGGGCCTCAGGCGGCGGTCCGGCTGCCCAATGCGCTGATGCCCAAGCTGATGAGCAATCACGGCAATTTCGTCGTTTCGCTCGGGCTCGTCGCCAAGTGGATGGCCGAAAAGGCAGAAGCGCTCGGCGTCGAGATCTATCCGGGCTTTGCCGCAACGGAGGTGCTCTACGACGAGGCCAATGCGGTGATCGGCGTCGCCACGGGCGACATGGGGATCACGCGGACCGGCGAGCCGGGCCCGATGCACCAGCGTGGCATGGCGCTGCTCGGCAAGTACGTGCTGATCGGGGAGGGCGCGCGCGGCTCACTGGCCAAGCAGCTCATCCGCACCTATGGGCTCGACGAGGGACGCGAACCGCCGAAGTTCGGCATCGGCATCAAGGAACTCTGGGAGATCGCGCCGGAGAAGTCGAAGCCGGGTCTGATCCAGCATTCCTTCGGCTGGCCGCTCGACTTCAAGACAGGTGGTGGCTCGTTTCTGTATCACCTCGAAAACAACCAGGTCTTCGTCGGCTTCGTCGTCCATCTGAACTACAAGAACCCGTATCTGTCGCCCTTCGGCGAGTTCCAGCGCTTCAAGACGCATCCGGATGTCGCGGCGCTGCTCGAAGGCGGCAAGCGGATTTCCTATGGTGCGCGGGCGATCACCGAGGGCGGCTGGCAGTCGGTCCCGAAGCTGGTCTTCCCCGGCGGGGCGCTGATCGGCTGCTCGGCCGGCTTCGTCAACGTGCCGCGCATCAAGGGCGCCCACAACGCCATGTGGTCGGGCATGCTGGCGGCGGAGAAGGCGGTCGCGGCGATCCGCGAGGGCCGCGCCCATGACCGTCTGCGTGACTATGAGGACGAGTGGCGGGATTCGCCCATCGGCCGCGACCTGAAGCTGGTGCGCAACGTCAAGCCGCTCTGGTCGAAGTTCGGCACGATCCTCGGCATCGGGCTCGGCGGGCTCGACATGTGGACGAACTCGGTCTTCGGCTTCTCCTTCTTCGGCACGATGAAGCACGGCAAGCCGGATCATCTGTCCCTGGAGCCGGCGGCGCAGCATACGCCGATCGACTACCCCAAGCCCGACGGCGTCCTCACCTTCGACAAGGTCTCTTCGGTCTATCTCTCCAACACCAATCACGAGGAGGACCAGCCGGTCCATCTTCAGGTGAAGGATCCGCAGTTGCAGCACACGTCGGAATACGGCGTCTATGCGGGCCCCTCGCAGCGCTACTGCCCGGCCGGCGTCTATGAGTGGGTCGTCCAGGACGGCCGTGAGACCTACGTCATCAACGGCCAGAACTGTGTCCACTGCAAGACCTGCGACATTAAGGACCCGAACCAGAACATCAACTGGGTCCCGCCGCAGGGTGGCGAAGGGCCGGTCTACCAGACGATGTGAGGCTGGGGGCGCCGTGAAACGCACCGACCTTCAGATCATTGCGCAAGCCAAGCTCGATGATGCCATGCTCCTCATCGAGCATGGACGCTTTTCAAGCGCCTACTATCTCTGCGGATACGCTGTGGAGATTGGTCTAAAGGCCTGCATTGCCGGCCGCTTTCGAGCCGAGGAGATACCCGACAGGAGGTTCGTCAATAGCATCTTCGAGCACGATCTGGAGAAGCTGGTTGTGGTCGCCGGCCTCGGTCCTAGTCTCAGCACCCGGCTGGTGAAACCTGCGTTCAGCGCCGCTTGGTCGATCGTGATAGAGTGGCATCCGGAGGTCCGGTACAGAAGCGTCGACGCCGAAACGGCGCGCCTCATGGTAGCGGCGACCGCAGACAAGCCGGATGGGGTGATGGAATGGATCAGAGCCATTGGTGAAAAATGGGCAGCGTCTTCTGGATCTGCTCGATCGCACACCTCTGAAGCCCCGAGCGGCTCTCTGGTACCACGATCTGGACATGGACCGGTGGCGCCTCTGGGTCGTTCCAGGAGGCCAGCTCGGCTTGCGCTCGTTGTACGAAGCACTGGCCAACGTCTTCGCGACGCCCGAAGCGCGCGATCTGCAGATATCGTCTTCTGCCGTTCAGTTCATCGAGGCAAATCACCCGGTGATCGAGGCTCTTGCCACCGACTCGCGCGTCCGGAACGGGGTGCCGCTGTTCCTCGACAGCAACTTGATGAATGGCTTCTTCGTGCCTGAGGCCTTCGTGCTGCGTGCCGAAGCTCAGCCTCAAGAAGCAGCAGCCTGAGGCTCAGCGAACGCCGCTCAATTTCACTTCGGCTCCGCTGGCGGAAGAGCCGGCACGGTAAACGTCACCAGCACCGGCAGGTGGTCCGAACCGGTGGCCGGCAGGCGCTCCACCGCCACGACCCGCACCTCCTGCGAGGCGAGCACGTTGTCGATGGGGAGGCCAATCCAGCCACGCAGCGCCGAGGGCAGCATCGCCGTCAGCCAGGTCGGGCCGATGCCGCCGATGATCTGCGTGCCGCTTCTAGCGGCATAGCTCCGCATCGCGGCGCTCCAGGGCGTCGCATTGAAGTCGCCGGCGATCAGCCTCGCTCCGGCCAGCGCGCCAAGCGTCTCCGTCAGCTCGTCCAGCTGGCGCCACTGGCGGCCGGGCCAGGGCCAGCGCAGGTGCTGCGCGCCGATCGTCACGGGACGGCCATCGAAGTCGACCACCCTCCCGGCAAAGTTGCCGGAGAGATTGCAGGCGCCGCTATCGCCCGCCATGAACGGCCGGCGCGACAGGATCAGCGCGTCGCGCCATGGGCTCTCCTCGCAGGCGAATTGGTGGGGATAGCGATCCTTCAATGCCTCGATCGTCGCGTCCCACTCGACTGAGGCCTCCTGCAGCGTGATGACATCCGGCGCCGTTTCCTCGATCAGCCGCACCGCGGCGGCCTGGTCCGGCGAGTCGAAGCGCAGGTTCATCTGCAGCAGCCGGTAGTGCGCTTCGCCCGTTCCGGCCGCTGACGCCTGCGGTGGCACTGCGAAGGGCCAGATGCTGCTGATGCTGACGGCTGCGACAAAGGCCGTGACGAGCGCCAGACGGTTGAGCCGCCAGACGGCGAGAAGCGCCACGGCAGCCAGGCACAGGAGCGTCAGATGGGCACGAAAATGCGCCAGCGTGTCGAACAGGGGCACGACGTCGCCGAAGAAGGTGCAGGCGACGGCAAGATTCAGCGCCCGGATGCCGGTGACGACAAACCGCTTCGCCCGTCCCAGCGGTGCCGGATGCCGCGTCTGCGGCGCTGCGTCCTGCCTCGCCACGTCTACTGGAAGGCCGTCTCGAAGAAGGAGCGCAGCTTGCGAGAATGCAGCCGCTCGTTCGGCATCTCCGACAACATCTCCATCGCGCGGATGCCGATCCGCAGGTGCTGCGAGACCTGGCGCTTGTAGAAGTCGGTCGCCATGCCCGGCAGCTTCAATTCCCCATGCAGCGGCTTGTCGGACACGCAGAGGAGTGTGCCATAGGGCACGCGGAAGCGGAAGCCGTTGGCGGCGATCGTCGCCGATTCCATGTCGAGCGCGATGGCCCGCGACTGCGACAGCCGCTGCACCGGCTCGCGCTGGTCGCGCAGCTCCCAGTTCCGGTTGTCGATCGTCGCGACGGTGCCGGTGCGCATGATGCGCTTCAGGTCATAGCCGGAAAGGCCGGTGATCTCCGCGACGGCCGTTTCCAGCGCCACCTGCACCTCGGCGAGCGGGGGGATCGGCACCCAGACGGGCAGATCGGCATCGAGCACGTGGTCTTCGCGTACATAGGCGTGGGCGAGGACGTAGTCTCCGAGCTCCTGCGTGTTGCGCAGGCCCGCACAGTGGCCGAGCATCAGCCAGGCATGCGGCCGCAGGACCGCCACATGGTCGGTGATCGTCTTGGCGTTGGACGGTCCAACGCCGATGTTGATCATGGTTATGCCGTGCCCGTCCGCCCGCTTCAGGTGATAGGTGGGCATCTGCGGCATGCGCAGCGGCGCCATGCCGTGCTCCGGCTCGCGCTGCCCGGCATGCGTGACGAGGTTGCCCGGTTCGACAAAGGCGGAGTAGCCCCCGCCGCCGCCAGCCATGAACTCGCGCGCCATCATGCAGAACTCGTCGACATAGAACTGGTAGTTCGTGAAGAGGACGAAGTTCTGGAAGTGGCTCGGGCTCGTCGCGGTGTAATGCGACAGCCGGTGCAGCGAGTAGTCCACGCGCTGCGCGGTGAAGGGCGCCAGCGGCATCGGCTCGCCGGCCGGCGGCTCGAAGGTGCCGTTGGCGATGCGGTCGTCGGTTGCGGCGAGATCCGGCACGTCGAAGATGTCGCGTAAGGGCTTGTCCAGCCGCTCCGCCATCGTGCCGTCGATATAGGAGCCTTCCGGAAAGGCGAAATGCAGCGGGACCGGCGTCGCGGAATCGCCGACGGCGACGGGCTGGCCGTGATTGCGGATCAAGAGGCCGATCTGCTCGCGCAGATACCGGTCGAACAGGTCCGGGCGCGTGATCGTGGTCGCATAGCGTCCAGGGCCGGCTACATGGCCGAAGGCAAGGCGCGAGTCGATGCGGGCGTGGCTGCCGGTGACAAGCGAGACTTCCGGGTAGAAGGCCCGGTACCGCCGGCTGGTGTCGCCGCTGGCGAGCATGGCCTCGAACCGGTCGAGCAGGAAGGCGACGGAGCGCTCGTAGAGCCGGGTGATCTCGGCGACCGCCGCGTCGGCATCATCGAACAGCCGGGCGGGCCTCGCCGGCTCGGGCATCTCGAAGACCGGTTCGGCCGAAGTCGAAAGACGTGTGGTCATTCTCTCGTTCTAGAGCCGTCGACCTCGGGGAGGAAGCTCCGCCGCCTGAAAGGTTCAGAACAAGTTGGAGCTCGTCTTGACGGGGCAGACGAGGTTCTGGTCGGTCCGGCAGCCGCCGGTGTCGATCGCCCAGGCCTGCCGGTTACCCTGTGTCGCCAGGAAGGCGAAGGAAAGGGCGAAGACGAAGAAGAGCATGGCCACCATGGTCATCCTGATCAGCATGCCGCATCCTTTCGACTCGAACGTTCAACGACATCCACGATGCCGATCTAGCAGGCCGAAGCTGAACCGGAGCTGAGCGGGATCGAATGCTCGCGCACGCTACAGGCCAAGGCCGCCGCCGATTGCATCGCCGCGGTGCCGCGCTAGCTTGCCGTGCGGCCGCGCCAGAAGAAGCGGCAGAATGGGAGCATTTCATGGCGGACCAGGTAAAGCCGATCGAACTGCACTACTGGCCGACGCCGAACGGCTGGAAGATCTCGATCATGCTGGAGGAGCTCGGCGTCCCCTACGAGGTTCACTACGTCAATATCGGTGCCGGTGAGCAGTTCAGGCCGGAGTTCCTGGCGATCGCGCCGAACAATCGCATGCCGGCGATCGTCGATCCTGAGGGTCCCGGCGGAGCGCCGATCTCCGTCTTCGAATCGGGCGCGATCCTGCAATATCTCGGCCGCAAGTTCGGCCGCTTCTATCCGGCCGACGAGCGGCAGCGTGTGGCGGTGGACGAATGGCTGTTCTGGCAGGTCGGTGGTCTCGGGCCGATGGCGGGGCAGGCTCACCACTTCCGCAACTACGCGCCGGAGAAGATCCCCTACGGTATCGACCGCTACACCAACGAGGTGCACCGCCTCTACGGCGTCATGAACAAACGCCTGGCCGAGAACGCCTTCCTCGGCGGTGCCGATTACTCGATCGCCGATATGGCCTGTGTCGGCTGGGTGAAGCCGTACAAGAACCAGGGGCAGGAGATTACGGACTTTCCGCATCTGCAGCGCTGGTTCGAGATGCTCAACGAGCGGCCGGCGGTTCAGCGCGGGCTTGCCGTCGGCGCCGAACGCCGCTCCGATCTCAGCCAGGACAAGGCGGCGCAGGCGGTGCTGTTCGGCCAGCGCGCTCGGGACTGAGCGGCGCGATCGCGGCACGACGGCCGCGAGACAGTCGCGGCCGTTTTTTTTGAACCTGTTTTAGCCACGAGGCATAGGCACGAGCCGCTCAGCCTTCGCCGGCATGACCGGCTTCGGGGTTAACGCTCAGCGTGTCGCCATTCTAGGGGCGGATGCTCAGACTCGGACCCAAGTCTGCGTCTTGCAGAAGATCTTCAGCGCGCAGCCCTTCAGGCTCATCCGGTCGCCATCGATGCTGGCGCTGCCGCTATAGGTCTTGTCGTCGCGCGGATCGATGACCGTGCCGCTGTATTCGCCGTTTGCGCCCTGCATCTCGCCGGCAGCCTTGCCCTTGTGCTTGCCGCTGATGACGGTGGCGCAGTAGCCGCCGCCGCAGGTCTCGACCTGAACAATCCCGCCGCCGGGGGCCCGCCACTTGCCGAGGATCGGATCGGCCGCCGCTGCGCTGCCGATCGTTCCGAGGAGAAGAGTACCGGCAATCGCCAGCGTCGTCATTGTTGTTCTTGGCATTACGCTGTCCTTTGATGAGCCGCGTCCTCGATGCGGCGGCGCCAGACCTTCAGCCGCTACCACTCGGCTGGCCGTCCGAGATCGTCGGGCCGGTCCGGCTTTTGCTCTGCAACGCACGAGGACGCGATCGGTCGCGCATCGCGCGGTCACGATTGCCGTGAAGCCTGCAACAAGGTCCTGCGTCAGAGCCGGGTCAGCGACTGCGAGCGGCAGATCAGCCCACCGAGGACGCAGCCCGAGACGGACAGCGTGCCGCCGTCGATCTTGCCCTTGCCCGAATATTCCTTGCCGCCCTTGGTGTAGTCGGTGACGGTGCCCTTATAGGCATTGTCGCCGGTCCTCTGCATCTTGCCGAACTGCTTGCCGGCAAATGGCCCGCTCGTATAGGTGAGGCAGTAGCCGCCACTGCAGGGCGCGATCTTCGCCGCGTAGCCGGACGGCATCTTCCAGTTGCCCTCGATCGGGTCGGCCAGCGCGGCACCGAGCGGCATCAGCATCAGGGCGATGGCCGCCGCCGCGCCTCGAACAGTATTCGTCATGTCTAGTCCTCCCAGCGCCGACCGGCCGGTTGGCTCGATACTGCGCGAGGACAAGGGTTAGAGCGCAGGCTCACCCCGCACCAGTGGAATCTTCTTGTGGGCTGCAGTGCCGGCGCATCGCCCTGGGTGGCCTGCTCCGCGATGATGAGCGGCTGCGACGGGGGTGGCTGCAGTCCTTCCTGATCTTCAAGCTTCCTTAGTCGTATCCGCCTCGAACGCAGTCGAACCAGGCAGACGACGCTCCGTTAATTCGAATTAGCTTCGAATTTTAGCGATCTCTTCAAACCGCAGCGGCATCCTCGCACCACAAACGCAGCAAGCCGAACATCGTCCTTGAGGAACTACTGCAATGTCGCTCTTCGAACGCATCGATACCGCAGCCGCCGCCACCGCTCCCGCCGGCCTGATTGCCGCCGACGTCCTGTTCGAGATGGGCATGCGCCTGGCCGCCGGCCGCGATGGCGCCGTCGATCTCGTCGCCGCCCACATGTACTTCAATCTCGCCGACCAGAAGGGCGCCGAGCGCGCGGCCTTCTACCGGCAGGAAATGGCGGACCAGATGAGCAAGAGCGAGATCGCCAAGGCGCTGCGCGCCGCCCGCGAGTGGCTGACGCTGCACTGACATCCGCTGACCACCGCGGTTGCCATCGTCAGCCGCGCGGCGGGCCGACCTCCGTCAGAGCATCCGTCAGCACCGTCTCGAACAGGTCGAGATCTGCGTCGCGCCCGACCGTGACTCGGATCAACCGGTCGAGCGGCGCAACGCCCGGCATGCGGATGAAGACGCCGCGCCGGATCACCGCGTCGAGCAGGCCCCTGGCGTAAGCGCCGTCGCCGCCACAGCCGATCGCGACGAAATTCGTGGCGGAGGGGAGCGGCCTCAGGCCCGCTGCCGCTGCGATCGCCGCCAGCCGCTCACGGCCACGGGTGACGCGCGCCACCGTCTCCTGCAGGTAGGATTGGTCAGCGAGCGCCGCCAGCGCTCCGGCCTGTGCCATGCGCGATAGGCCGAAATGATTGCGCACCTTGTCGAACTGCACGATCGCGTCGGGCTCGCCGATGGCGTAGCCGACGCGCACGCCCGCCATGCCATAGGCCTTGGAGAACGTCCGGAAGCGCAGGAGATTGGGGCGCAGCAGCGTCACTGACGGCAGCGCCGAAGCGGGAGCGAAGTCGCTATAGGCTTCGTCGAGGACGAGGATCGTCTCCGGCGGCGTCGCCTCGATCAGCCGCTCGACCTCGCTAGCCTCGTGCCACGACCCCGTCGGATTATCGGGATTGGCGAAGTAGAGGAGCTTCGGCCGCACGTCTCGAGCCCGTTCGATCAGCGCGTCGATGTCCTCGCGGTCGTCGCGGTAGGGCACCGTGTCGAGAAGACCCCCATGGCCGGCGACGTGGAACGCAAAGGTCGGATACGCGCCCTTCGACGTAACCACCGTGTCGCCCGGCTCCACCGTCAGGCGGACGAGCAGCCCGAGCAGCCCGTCGATCCCTTCGCCGACCATGATGTTCGAGGGATCGAGGCCGTGGAAGGCGGCGATCGCCGCCCGCAACTCATGCACTTCCGGATCGCCATAGGCCCAGCTCTGCGCCGCCGCCTCGGCCATGGCCGCTATGACACGCGGCGAGGGGCCGAAGACGCTTTCATTGGCGCCGAGCCGGGCTTTAAAGGTGACGCCCGTTCGACGTTCGATCGCCTCCGGCCCGACGAAGGGCACAGTGGCGGGCAACGAGCGGGCGAGGGCGGTGAAGAGGGGCTGCATGATCGTCCCGGGCAAGCGTGGGCGACCGTTCTACGAATTTCGCCGGCGACCCGCCAGTTCCTGCGATAAAGGATGCGGGGATGATCAACCCCAACGAGGATCCTGCCGTCCCGCATAAAGAATGCGGAGGATGACCACCTCATTCTGTTCGACCACAAAGGCGATGCTGACGCGGCGCTCGAAGCCGACGATGCGGAGGCCCGGGCTGATGTCATCACGCGCCGTACCCCGCGCTGGAAATGTCTCGAAGCGCGCCAGGAACTCCTCGATTCGCGCTAAATAGTCCTTCGCCATTACCGGTGAACGCGATCCGTGCCGCACCAGCCGATAGATGCTGAGCAGATCAGCTTCAGCTTCAGCTTCGGCGGTCAGGCGGACGGTGTAGCGCGTCACTCAAACTCGTTCCGCTCAATGTCGTCGATCGCAGTGTTGAGGCGCTGACGTGCTGCCGCAAGTGTTTCGGCCCGCTGCGGGTCTGATCGATGAGCGTCGAGCGTCGGCAGGACGTCATGGCGCAGCCACTGCTCGATCTCTTCGTCGCGCTCCTGCAGGGCGAGCAGGCCCTCGCGGATCGCCTCGGTCTCCGACATCGATTGGCCGCTCTCGACACGCTCGCGCAGCATGTCGGCGACGTCTGCCGGTACGGTAACGGTGAGTGGCTGCTGGGATCGCATTCTGATGTCCTCTGCGCCCTACCATACTATGATCGGAGCAGGCCGTCCGGTTCAAGCGTCGATATCAGCCCCCACCGCCTTCAGTGCGGCCTTGGTCAACCCCTGCGAGATCGAGCCGTAATCAGCCCATGGATCAGGCTCATCCAACCGCGCCAGCACCGTATCCAGCGTGAAGCCGTTGGCGCGGTCGAGCCCCTCCAGCTCCTCCCAGCTCACCGGAGTCGCCACCGGCGCCCCGGTGCGCGAGCGTGTGGAATAGGGTGCGATGGCCGTCGAGCCGCGTTCGTTGCGCAGCCAGTCGACAAAGATCAGGCCCTTGCGCTTGGCCTTCGACATCGTCGCGATGAAGCGCTTTGGCTCGGCCTCTGCCAGCCGATAGGCGAAGCCGCGGGCAAACGCCTTCACCGCCGGCCATGCCTGCCGCCGGTTCAGCGGCACCACGACATGAACGCCCTTGCCGCCGGTTACCATCGGCAGGCTGTCGAGCTTCAGTTCCTTCAGGAGCCCCCGCAGATCGCGCGCCGCAGCCTTGACGTCCTCGAAGTTCAGGCCCTCGTCCGGATCGAGATCGAAGATCAGCCGGTCCGGGTTCTCGATCCGGTCGTTGCGCGAGCCCCAGATGTGGAACTCCATCGTGTTCATCTGCACGGCGGCAACGAGGCCGGCCGCATCCTCGACATAGAGGTAGTCCTCCGTCGAGCCGTCCTTCTCGGTGATCGGGATCTTCCGGATGGCGGCGGGAAAGCCGCCGGAGTCGTGCTTCTGGAAGAAGCAGTGGCGTGCGCCACCCTGCGGACACCGCACCAGCGACAGCGGCCGTCGCCCGGCATGCGCCAGCATGCGTTCGGAGACTGCCTCGTAATAACGCGCGAGGTCGAGCTTGGTGACGCCCTGGCTCTCGAAAACGACCCGCTCGGGATGGGTCAGCTTGATCCCGGCCACGGTGTCGCCTCCGGCAGCCGCCTTGTCTTTCGGCTGGGTGGCAGGCGCAGCCTTCTTGGTGGCGGCCTTCGTGCCCGAAGGTGCGGAGGCACGCCGCTTGGGCTGTTGGGCCTTTGCTGCTGCCGGCTCGTTGCTCTCGGCCTCGCCGACCGTTCCAACATCGGCAGCGGTCTCGTCGACGACGTCTTCCGCCGGCTTGTCCTCGCGCAGACCCATGAATACGCCGTGCCTGATGCTGCCATCGGCTGTCATCTCGGCATATTCGATCTCGGCGACCAGCACCGGCTCCACGAAGCGGGACGTGCGCGCGATCGGGCGCGGCAACTCGGCAAAGGGCGACGTCTTGCGGGCGATCTCAGTGAAGCGCCGCTTCAGCTCCAGCATGATGTCCTGGCCGAAGCCCGATCCCACCTTGCCCCGATAGCGGAACTGGCCGCCTTCGTGGACGCCGAGCAGGATCGAGGAAAAGGGCCGCGACGTCTTGTCGGACGGCGCATAGCCACCGATGACGAATTCCTGCCGGCGCTTGCACTTCACCTTCAGCCAGGACTTGGTCCGTCCTGGGGAGTAGGGCGCGTCGGCGCGTTTGGCGACGATGCCCTCATGATTGGCCGAGCAGATCGACTTGAAGACCGCCGCCCCGCTGCCGGTGATATGCTCGCTGTAGAGGAGAGCCGGTTGCTCCGCCGCGGCGATGAGCGCTTCGAGTTTGCGCTTGCGCTCACGCAAGGGGAGCGTCGTCAGGTCCTCGCCGTCGAGTTCGAGGAGGTCGAAGCAGAAGCAGGCGAGGTCGCCGCCTTCCGACAGGCGCATCTGCAGCGTCGAGAAGTCGGTGCGGCCGTCGGGGTCGAAGGCCACCACCTCGCCGTCGATCAAGGCACTGCGGCAGGGCAGCGCCAGGACCGCCGGCAGCAGCGGCGCGAAGCGGTCGGTCCAGTCGTTCTCGTTGCGGGTATAGAGGACCGCCTTCTCGCCGGCGACTGCGATCAGCACGCGATAGCCGTCATACTTCATCTCGTGCAGCCAGCCATCGCCCTCTGGCGGTGCGTCGACGAGGGTCGCGAGCTGCACCGGCCGGAAGGCCGGCAAGGGCAGCGCCTTGCCTTTCGGCTTGGCGGTGCTTCGGCCGGCTGGCGCGGCGCCGCTCGTCCCGGATTTTACGCTCGTCTCGGCGTCCGCCGTATCGCGGCCACCCTTGCTCGAAGCCGTGGCGCCCCTGGCGGCACGATCGGAGCTCTTGCCCTTCTTCGCCGAAGGCGAAGCCGTAGCCTCATGCGCGCCGCGCGACGATTGCCATACCGCGTCGTGCCCCGCAGCGATGGCATCCAGATCCCGCCCCGTTTTCACGCTGTCCGGCTTTTCCGTAACGATGTCGCGGGTCGGGTCGGCAGCCTCGTCCTTCTCCTTGATGAGCAGCCAGTTCTCGCGTTTCTCGCCGGGTCGCGGCTTCATCCGCACCAGCGCCCAGTGGCCGGAGAGCTTCTCGCCCTTCAGCAGCATCTTCACAGAGCCGTCGCGCAAACCCTCCTCGGGGTCGTTCTGCGGTTCCCAGGTGCCTGTGTCCCAGAGCATCACGGTGCCGCCGCCATACTGGCCCTTCGGGATGATTCCCTCGAAGTCGCCATACTCGAGTGGGTGATCCTCGGTGCGCACCGCGAGGCGCTTGTCCTTCGGGTCGTAACTCGGCCCCTTCGTCACGGCCCAGCTCTTCAGGACGCCGTGCCATTCGATGCGGAAGTCGTAGTGGAGCCGCGTCGCATCGTGCTTCTGCACGCAGAAGGTCAGGCCCTCTGCGCCGGCGCGCTCGGCTGCGCCGGACGGCTCGGCCGTCTTGCTGAAGTCGCGCTTGTCCCGGTAGGCCTTGAGAAGCGTGTCCGCCTTTGTCGCCATGTCGCGTGGCTCTGAGCCGTTCAGGCCGTCTTGCGCCGGCGCGCAGCTGGTGCTGCTGCGGCCTTGGCGCCGGCAGGCTTGGCGGCGCCCTTGTCAGCGGCGGCCTTGGCCGGCGCACGGCGCTTGGCTGGCTCGGGCTTTGCCGGCTCTGCCTTCTCGGGCGCCTTGGCCTCCGCCGCGGCGGCCTTCTTTTTGGCTCCGCCGCTCTTTGCAGCGGGTTCAGCCGTCCCCTTCGCCTCCTCCTTCTTTCCAGCTGCGCCGGAATTGGCCTCCAGGCTCTTCTTCAGGCTCGCCATGAGGTCGATGACGTTGCTCTTGGTGCGGACCGGCGCCTCGTCCGCGTCCTCCTCGATGGTGATCTGCGAACTGCCGCCCTTCTTGCGCTTCTCCGCGATCAGAGCTTTCAGCGAGGTGATGTAGTGGTCGGTGAAGGCCTTCGCGTTGAAGGGTCCCGTCTTGCGCTTGATCAGCTCCGTCGCGACAGCCAGCAGCTCCTCGTCGGCGGTCTCGCTGGAAATCTCGGAGAAGACCGAGTCGGACTTCCGCACCTCGTCCTCGTAATGCAGCGTCTCCAGCAGCAACCCGGTGCCGCAGGGGCGGACCGCCACCAGATACTCCTTGCCGCGCAGGGCCAGCTGACCGATGCCGGTCTTCTGCGACTGGCGCAGCGCGTCGCGCACCACCCGGAAGGCGTCCTCCGCCAGTTCGTCCTGCGGCACGATGTAATAAGGCTTGTCATAATAGAGGGGCGGGATGTCGCAGCTGTCGACGAACTGCACCAGCTCCAGCGTCTTCTTGGTCTCGAGCTTGACCTCGTCGATCTCCTCGTCGGTGATCAGGACGTACTCGTCCTTGGCGTATTCGTAGCCTTTCACGATATCCTTGGCGTCGATCGGGCCGACGCCCGGCACCACCTTCTCATAGTGGATGCGCTTGCCGCTGTTGCGGTCGATCTGCCGAAAGCTGATGGCAGAGCCCGACGTCGTCGCCGAGTACATCTCGACCGGGATCGACACGAGCGAAAGGCGGATCTGACCCTTCCAGATGGGGCGCGGCGCCATCGAACACTCCAACGCAAGACTTCGAACTGAAGGCTGTGACTCAACGTGACTCCGCTCGCAGACGTTCCGCGCCCGAATCGATTGATTCGGGTACGAAACGTCGCAGATGAGGAAAGTGGTTGATGATCATCATCTTGCGCGCGACAGAGCTTGCGCCGGACGTCCGGCGACACCAGCCTTTGGGGCTGATCCGTCCCGACGATCGATGATCCACCGCTTCAAGACGACTGACCGCCCGTGATCCGCATCCTCCACACTGCCGACTGGCAGATCGGCAAGCCCTTCGGCGGCTACGACCTCGATCGCCGCGGCGAACTACGCGCGGCCCGCTTCGGCGCGGTCGAACGAATCGCGGCACTGGCGAAGCAGCGCGGCTGCGACGCGGTGCTGGTCGCAGGCGACGCCTTTGACGACAACACGGTGTCGGATCGCGAGTTGCGCCGGACCCTTGATGCGATGCGGGGATTTGCGGGTCCCTGGGTGCTGCTGCCGGGCAATCACGATGCGGCCTTGAGCGTTTCGGTCTGGACGCGCCTGCGTTCGATGATCGAAGCGGCGAACGTCGTCATCGCCGACGCGCCGGAGCCAATCACGCTCTGCGACGGTCGGCTCGCCATCCTGCCGGCGCCGCTGACGCGGCGGCACGAAGGCGCCGACCTCACCGCCTGGTTCGACACAGCCGAGACGCCGCGCGGTGCGGTTCGGGTCGGCCTGGCGCATGGCTCGGTCGCCAACCGCCTGCCGGAGGCAGCCGAGAGTGGCAACCCCATCGCCGACGACCGGGCAGAGCGGGCGCGGCTCGCTTATCTCGCCCTTGGCGACTGGCATGGCTTCATCGAGATCGCCCCGCGCACTTACTATAGCGGCACGCCGGAACCGGATCGCTATCCCGCCAACCAGCCGGGCCACGTTGCGCTTGTCGAGATCGACGCGCCTGGTGCGCCGCCTCGCGTGGAGCGCGTTGAGGTTGCGCGTTTCCGCTGGGCGGAGGTGAGCGTGCATCTGCTCGGTGATGCCGGCGAGCTTGATGCGGCGCTTGCAGCTTTCGACCGTCCCGGCGAGACGCTGGTCCAGCTGCGGCTCGAGGGCCGCCTGCCGCTCCGCGAACGCGTCAGCCTGGAGAAACGCCTGGCCGACTGGAGCGCGCGCTTCTTCGACCTGCGTGTCGATGATGGTGGCCTCGTCGACGAGCCGGACGGCGATGACCTCGACGCGATCGATGTTGCCGGCTTCGTGCGCGTGGCGATCGAGCGCCTGCGCGCCAAGGCGGCCGATCCTGCCGACCCGGAGCGGGAGGCGGCAGCTCTGGCCCTGCGCATTGCCTATGTCGAGCATGCGCGGCTCGGCGTGGCGGGAGAGCGCCGATGATCCTGAGCGGCCTGACGATCCGTGACTTCGCCGGGGTTCAGACTGTCGAACTCACCGGTCTCCACCCCGGGCTGAATGTCATCGTCGGCGACAACGAGGCCGGCAAGTCCACGCTCCTGATGGCGCTGCGTGCGGCCCTGTTCCAGAAGCATCGCGCAGGCGGCGAGGCGGCCCGCAACCTTTCACCCTACAATCGCCAGGTCCGTCCCGAGATCGCGCTGGACTTCTCGATCGGCGACACGGCTTATGCGCTGCGCAAGGCGTTTATCCAGCGGCCGGATGCCCAGCTCGAATGGAGTGGCGGGAAATTGTCGGGCGATGCGGTCGAGGAGAAGCTCGCCGAACTTTTCCGCTTCTCGCATCCGGGCCGCGGCGAATCGAAGCTCGACGCCAATCAGGGAGCCTTCGGGCTCCTTTGGGTGGAGCAGGGGCGCTCGGTGGGCGGCATCGATCTCGGTGCCGGCAAGGACGCAGTCACGGCGTCACTCGAAGGCGAGATCGGCCAGATCCTCGGCGGCGAGCGCGGCCGTCTTCTCCTGACGGCTGCGAAGGTGCGGCAGGACCAGTTCTTCACGGAAACCGGCCGGCCGAAGACCGGCAGCGCCTTGAAGATCATCGAGGAGGAACTCGCGGCGTTGGCGGGCGAGCTGCAGCGGCGCGAGGCCGAACAGCGAGACTACGAGGACAAGCTCGACCGGTTGCGCAATCTGCGCCACACGCTCTCGGGCTATCAGGCTGATGCCGCTCTCCAGCGGGCGGAGGATGAGGATGACGCAGCCCGCCGCAGCGCGGCCGACATCGAGGCCTTGCTGCGGGACAGGGACGGCGCGGCCCGTGATCTCGCTCATGCCGAGGCGCGCCGCCAGCATGCCGGCGAGCGGCTGCGGGACCGGGAGCTGTCGCAGGCGAGCCGGGCCGAAGCCGAGGACAAGGCGGCAAAGGCGGCGGACAAGCTTGCGACCTGCCGTGACGACTTCGCGGCGGCCGACACGCGGTATGAGACGGCGCGTCAGGCAGCCGATGTGGCGCGCCAGACCCTGGACAATGCGGAGCGCCGCCTAGCCAGCGTCGAGCGGCGCGAAGAGGCGGAGGAGCTCGTCCGCCGACGGAGCCTTGCCGGGGAGCGGCTGACGGCGGTCGAGGCGATCGAGGCCAAGTTGGCGGAGCTGCGCGGTCAGCCGGCCGTGGTCGACGACTCCGTGGTGGCCGCGATCGAAGCCGCCGAGCGCGAGTCGCAGGAAGCGGCCATCCGCCGTTCGGCCGCCGCCGCACTGGTCCGGTTCGAGCCGGCATCGGGCCAGGCGGTCGGGACAAGAACGGGGCAGGTGGGCTCCGACATCCCGGTCAAGGTGGAGAGTGAAACCATCTTCGACCTGCAGGGCTTTGGGCGGATCGTCGTCACGCCTGGCGGACAGGCCGGTGACCTGGCGCGTATCGCGGAGGATGCCGAGCGTCGGCTGGCAACGCTGCTCGCCCGCCATGGCCTCGCCTCAGTGGATCACGCCCGGCGCGAGCGGCGCGCCGCCGAGGAGCGGCGGCTGGCGGAGCGCGCCCTGCAGGCGGAGCTGAAGGCGCTGGCACCCCAGGGGTCCGCATCGCTCCGCGAGGAGGCTGCCGTGCTTGACCGGCGACTCGCTGAGGCGAACGCGGCGGACGATCGGTCGCTGGCGGGAACGCTTCCGACGCGGGCGGAGGCGCGACAGGCGCTCGCCGATGCCCGCGATGCCGCGAAGGCGGCCGAGGCGACGCTGGCCGTCTCCCGCGCCGAGCGGGACGCTCGCAGTGCTTCGCTGGTTCGCGCCGAAGCCGACGCCGAGCACGCCGCGGCCCATCTCAAGCGCTTGGCAGCCGACATCGCGAATGCCGAGGCAGCGCTCCCCTTGGAGACGCTGCGGAACGAACTCGCCGCGGCCGAGCTCGATCGCAGTGCCAAGGCGGCCGTGTCCGAGCAGAAGCGCGCGGCCTTCGAGGCCGCCGATCCGGAGGCGATCCGGCTGGAGCTGAAGCGGGCATCCGGAGCGCTGGAGGTGCTGCGCCGGACGCTGGCGGATCTCGAACGGCAAAGCGTCTCGCTCGAAGCGGAGATCCGCACCCTCGGCCTCAATGGTCTGGGCGAGGATATCGCTCGGCTGGAGGGCGAGATCGACGTAGCCCGGCGCCGGCGCGACAAGCTGGCCTTGGAGGCTGATGCGTCGCGGCTCCTCTATGGCACCCTCATCGAGGCGCAGCGGGATGCACGCGACAGCTGGCTCGGGCCGATCAAGACGCAGGTCGGACCCTACCTGCGGCTCATCCATCCTGGCAGCGAGGTCGAACTCGACGAAGAGACGCTGGAGATCAAGAGCCTGCACCGGCGCGGCGTCCAGGAGCGCTTCGAGCGTCTCTCCGCCGGCGCGCGCGAGCAGGTCGCCGTGGTGACACGGTTGGCGCTGGCGCAGGTCCTCAAGAAGGGCGGCCATCCCGCGGCGGTGATTCTGGACGATGCGCTCGTCAATACGGACGAGAAGCGGCTCTCTCAGATGCACCTCGTGCTGCAGAAGGCGGCGGAGGATCTGCAGATTATCGTCTTGACCTGCCGGGAGCGCGACTTCCATCGGCTGGGTGCGCCGATCTTCCGTCTATAGCCTCCGATCAGCCGAATCCTGCCGCAGAACAGGCTCCGCGCGAAGCTGTGTCGAAGCTTGCGGACTGTGAAGAAACGCCGTGAAACGGCTTGCGTGTTACCATTTCGTTAATCTTCGTTGACCGGTCGTTTACGAAAAAGTGGCTTCCGCGCAACAGGGGTGTGTCCAAAGGGCCCCAGGACACGGTTGCAGTCATTTCACAGATTGCATCCGGCGGGCGTCTGAATAATGTCGCCTCAGGAAGAGCGAGGGGGACATCGCTTCGGTCTTTCGCAAGGGGATGGGGCGGGTTAGGCCGTCCTTTCGAATACGGCCCAATCTGAACCATAATAATTGACTGGAGGTCAGGACATGAACATCAAGAGCCTTCTTCTCGGCTCCGCTGCGGCCCTCGTCGCAGTTTCCGGCGCTCGCGCAGCTGACGCGGTCGTCATGGCTGAGCCTGAGCCCGTTGACTACGTTCGCGTTTGCGACGTCTACGGCGCCGGCTTCTACTACATCCCGGGCACCGAGACCTGCTTGCAGATCTCCGGCTACGTCCGCTTCAAGATCGCTGCCGCCAGCGACGTCGACAACGAAGAGGGCGACGACTACCAGGCCGGCTCGAACGTCCGCGTCCGTCTGAACTTCGACGCTCGCGAAGAGACCGAGCTCGGCACCCTGCGCGCCTTCGCTCGCGTCCAGTCCACGAACTCCTTCCAGCAGGGCGGCACGGACACCGACGACACCTACGAGATGGATATGGGTTATATCCAGCTCGGCGGCCTGACCATGGGTTACCTCGACACGCTGTGGACCGAGGGTGACGGCTTCCAGACCGACACGGACCTCCCGGTCGGCGACTTCGAGACCAACCGCGTCTCCTACACCTTCGCTGTCGCCGGCTTCACCGCCGCGATCTCGGCGGAAGAGGACGGCACGGGCGACGCGATCCCGGACGTCGTGGCTCGCCTCGGCTACGAGGGTGGCTGGGGTGGCTTCTACATCGCCGGTTCGTATGACGAGACCGTCGTGCTCGGCGATGACGAAGATGGCTTCCCGGTTTTCGCAACCGGTACCAACTTCGGCCTCTTCCCGTATGATCTCGTCGACGACAGCGAGGACGATGGTGCCTTCGCTATCAAGGGCGCCGTGTCCCTCAAGGACCTGCTCGTCGCCAACTCCGAGCTGAAGTTCGAGGGTAGCTACGCCTTCGATCCGTCGCGTTACTCCACGCTGCAGATCTTCGACAACGTCAACACGGTCGGCGACGACGTCAACAACTTCGGCGGCACGATCCCGGTCGAGTGGCAGGTCGGTGCTGGCTACTCCCAGTCCTTCGGCAAGCTCGGCGTTGCCGTGGCTGGCGTCTACGGCCAGACCTTCGATCTGGGCGCCTTCGGCACCCTGGACGATGGCACGGTCGGAATCGTCAACGTCGGTGACGCGGAGTACTACCGCCTGGTCGCCAACGTCGGCTACGAGATCACCAAGAACTTCTCGGTTCTCGGCGAGCTCTCCTACGCCAACCTCGACCTCAGCGACAGCGATGCCGCCTTCGCCGGTGGCGACGACGAGATCGACCAGACGACCGGCTTCGTCCAGTTCGTCCGCTCCTTCTAATCGATCACTCGATTGGAATTCGGAAAGGCCCGGCGCTAGCGCCGGGCCTTTTCGTTTTGCCCGTCATTTTGCGTTGGCGATAAGTCCGTGGTCGTTCGCATCCGCCGGCAGTCTCGTTAGGCACTAACGGTCGATGTTATCGGCGTGAAACAATTCTCCTGCACGGTCCCGAAGCATCGCCGGCTGACGCGCTGGCGAAGGACGGTGGCAAGGAGAACGGCCATGAAACTGTCAGTCGCCGGGTGCGTGGCAGCACTCGCGCTCGTGGCATCGGTCGCGCCGGCTGCGGCGCTCGACCCCTCCGTCGGCGACCGCGTGACAACGCTGACGCGCGGAACCAAGTGGAAGCCCGTCCGCCAGACGGCGATCGATTTCCCAACCTTCCACCCGCAGGGCATGGTGAAGATTGGTGACGATCTCTTCGTCTCGTCCGTCGAGATCACCAAGCCGACGACGCGCTACGATACGCCCCGTGATGGTCTTGATCGCGATGCCGGAGAAGGGCAGGGGCACCTGTTCCAGATCGGTCCGGACGGCCAGCTGAAGAACGACCTCAGGCTCGGCGAAGGTTCGATCTATCATCCCGGCGGCATCGATTATGACGGCCGCTATCTCTGGGTGCCGGTGGCCGAGTACCGGCCGAACAGCCGCTCGATCATCTACCGTGTCGATCCAAAGACGATGCAGGCGGAGGAAATGTTCCGTTTTGCCGATCATGTCGGCGGCCTCGTCCATGACACGGACGCGAAGACGCTGCATGGCGTCTCATGGGGATCGCGGCGCTTCTACGCCTGGCCGCTCGACGAAAATGAGCGTCCGGCCAATCCCGATGCCGATCCGTCAAAGCTGCGGGTGATGAACCCGTCGCAATATATCGATTATCAGGACTGCAAATATGCCGGTTCGAGCCGCATGCTCTGCGCCGGGCTGAACGCCTACAAGACTGCGCCCGACGCGGCGCCGTTCCGGCTTGGCGGAATGGAACTGGTGGATCTGAAGGAGAGCCGCCCCGTCTGGCAGGTGCCGGTCGAGCTCTGGGCGCCATCGGGATTGCCGATGACGCAGAACCCCTTCTTTGTCGAGGCGACGGAGAAGGGGCTGCGCGCCTACTTTATGCCCGATGACGATCGCTCGACGCTGTTCGTCTTTGAGACCGAGGCTCCCTGAGCGGAGCGTTCCCGAACGGCGACCTGAGGCGGTCGCCGCCTTATTGGGTGCCGTGCCTCAGCCCTGCCGGCCGTAGCGCAGATCCTGCTCCACATCCACGGGAGCGCCGAGCCGCATCTTGTAGACCTGATAGTTCTCCATCACCCGCTGCACGTAGTTGCGCGTCTCGGTGAAGGGGATACGCTCGATCCAGTCGACCACCTGATCGATCGACTGGCCGCGCGGATCGCCGAAGCGGCCGATCCACTCGCGGGCCCGGCGCGGACCGGCATTGTAGGCCGCGAAGGTCAGGACGTAGGATCCGTCGAAATTGTCGATCTGCTCGCCGAGGAAGCGGCTGCCGAGCGTGGCATTGTAGCCGGGGTCGCTGATCAGCCGGTCGGCGGAGTAGGACATGCCGGCCTTCTTCGCCACGGTCTTCGCGGTACCTGGCATCAGCTGCAGCAGGCCGAGGGCGCCGGCGCCCGACTTGGCGCTGGGATTGAAGGCGCTTTCCTGGCGCGCGATGGCATAGGCGAGGGCCTTGCCGGAGGCCGAGATGTTGGCGCTGGCCGGGATGACGCCGATCGGGAAGGCGAGGGCTGGTGCATCGACGCCACGCCAGTAGGCCTGCTTGCCGACCTGCAGCACGAGGTGATGGTCGCCCCGACGCTCCGCCATGACCGAGAGGAGCGCCAACTCGCCCGGGCTGTCGAGCTCGTCGGCAAGGTTGTTGTAGAGGATGTTGGCGCGCCGCTCGAAGCCGATCTGCTCCAGGCGGCGGATGGCGCGCACGGCCTCGCGCGATTCGAAGCGCCGCCGCTCGGCATCGGATGCCTTCGGGAAGACGACTGGCTGCGGGCGATGGCCCAGGCGCGCCGCGGCGAGCTGGCCGTAGAAGGTGGCGCCGTAATGGGCCGCCTTGCTGTAGTAGCCGCCGGCGCTGCCCGAGCCGCCAGCCTCGGCGGCGCGGCCGAGCCAGTAATAGCTGCGCGAGCGCGACAGCGGCTTGGCCGAGAGCTCGGCGATGCGGGCGAAGTGCTTGGAGGCGGTCGAGGGATCGTTGAGGAAGCGCAGCGCGATCCAGCCGGCATGGAACTCGGCTTCCACCGCCTCGGTGGAGTTCTCCGCCGAATGGGCGGCTGCGATCCGGTAGGCGTCCCGCGTACGTCCGAGATCGAGGAGATCGCGAGCGATGATCCGGCGCTCGTTCCACCAGGCATCGGGATCGACGAGCGTGTCGCGGTCGCGCGGCGCCTTGAGGAGCACCCGCGCGGCGTCCTCGACCTTGTCGGCCTTGCGGAGCAGTTCGACCTGCGCCAGCAGATAGCCGGGATCGCCGCGCTGCGAGGAGGGCACGGCCTTCATCAGGGCCGCAGCCTTGCTATCGCCTCGAATCACGGCCGCGCGGGCGGCATATAGCTCGCGCGCACCCGCCATGCCGGCGACGCGACCGGCGTCGGTCACCCGCTCCGAATAGAGCAGCTTGTCCATACGGTACTTGTGGTCGCCGCGGGTCAGGAGGCTGCCGAACTGGTCGAGGATCTTCTTCTCGGTCCCGGCATCCAGCTTCTCGTTGCGCCAGACGCCGGCGATCAGCGCCTTCGCCTTGCCGGCCTGACCGAACTCCAGATAAGCGCGGGCGAGTGCCATCGCGCCTTCCGGGGTCTCGGGCCGCGTGGAGGAGAAGGCAGCAACGACATCGCGTGCCGGCGGCTGCTCGCGATACAGCGCCTTCTCGCTGTTGGCGCGCAGCGTCTTCATGCCCGGCCAGCCGTCGAGCTCAGACGCGGCGCGGGCAATCTCCACAGCCGGCACGTCCTTGCCACCCTGCAGAGCGATGGCCCAGGCGAGGATGTGGCGGTCGAGTGAGCCCGGCATCATGCCTTCGCGGATCGACCGCGCCTTGCGCACGTCGTAGCTGGCCAGCGCCTGCAGACCGTCGCGCAGTTCGCCGGCGACCGGCCGCAGATCGCTCGGCCGTGCGGACATCGAGCTGATGGATGCCGTGAAGGCGCTCGAGGCGCCAGGCATCGGCGCCGGGGCGGGAGCGCGCATGGCCGGGATCGGGTTTGCCGCACGCACGGCCGGCGCCGAACCGAAACGCGACGGATCGAAGGCGATGCCGGAATCCGTTGCCATCGGCTTGGCGGACGGGACCGGACCGAGCAGCGGCAGGCCCCATTCCTGCGCCGGCGCTGCACTGACCATCATCGTTGCGGCGACCGCCGACAGCACGATCCGCTTTGGTGCGCTCTTGGCAGTCATGACAACCTCTCGACGCGGGTGCAGTGCCGGGCGCACGATGAGGCCGCCGGCGGGATGGTTTGCAAACCTCTCACAATCGGGGTGAAGACATCGTAAAGCACGGATTTCCTGCGGCCAGTCGCCTCTCTGCCATGCTTGTCTCAGCCATTGGGCTTAACTATGGTGCCGCGGCCAAAGGCGTAAAGCCGTTGTCCTCATGACCATCGTCCGGGATGCTGTTCACGACGCTGCCGGAAGGTCTCGAAACAAGCGCGATCTTTGCCGGGCGAAACGCCGTATGCCGGCCGCAAGGCCGCAGGGAGTGATGTGAAATGTTCAAGGGCTCGATGACCGCGCTGGTCACCCCGTTCACGGAAGGCGGCGCCGTCGACGAGGCCGCGTTTCGCCGCTTCGTCGAGTGGCAGATCAGCGAAGGGACGCACGGCCTCGTCCCGGTCGGTACGACCGGCGAGACCCCGACACTCACGCATGACGAACACAAGCGCGTGGTCGAACTCTGCATCGAGGTCGCCGGTGGCCGCGTTCCGGTGATTGCCGGTGCCGGCTCCAACAACACCGCTGAGGCAATCGATCTTGCGCGCTTCGCGGAGAAGGCCGGCGCCGACGGCGTCCTGGTGGTCACGCCCTATTACAACAAGCCGAGCCAGCGCGGCCTCTATGCTCACTATGCCGCGATCGCCAAGGCCGTCTCGCTGCCGATCATCATCTATAACATCCCGCCGCGCTCGATCATCGACATGCTGCCGGAGACGATGGGGCGGCTTGCCGCCGACTTCTCCAACATTGTCGGCGTGAAGGATGCGACGGCCAAGCTCGACCGGGTCTCGGAACAGCGCATCACCTGCGGCAAGGACTTCATCCAGCTGTCTGGCGAGGATGCCACGGCACTTGGTTTCGCCGCCCAGGGCGGCCATGGCTGCATTTCCGTGACATCCAACGTCGCGCCGCGGCTGTGCTCTGAGTTTCAGACGGCGCTGATGGCCGGCGACTACAAGGCAGCGCTCGACATTCAGGACCGGCTGATGCCGCTGCACAAGGCGCTCTTCGCCGAGCCCAACCCGTCTGGCCCGAAATATGCGCTCTCGCGCCTCGGCCAGATCGGCAACAATCTGCGCTCGCCCATGGTGCCGGTGGAGGCTGCGACGGGAGCGCTGATCGACGATGCGCTGCGTCACGCCGGGCTGCTCAATTGACCTTGCCGTCGCTGATACGCATCTGACGGGATCACGACGACGACGGACGCCCGCACCGGGCGTCCGCAACAGGTGCACGCGCCATGGCCAAGAAGAAACAGCCCACCTCCAACATCGCGGCGGAAAACCGCAAGGCGCGCTTTCACTACGAGATCATCGACACGCTGGAGGCGGGGCTTGCTTTGACCGGCACCGAGATCAAGTCGCTACGCCAAGGCAAGGCGTCGATCGCCGAGTCCTATGCGACGGAAGAGGGGGGCGAGCTCTGGCTGATCAATTCCAACTTGCCGGAATACTTACAGGCCAACCGCTTCAATCATGAGCCGAAGCGTCGCCGCAAGCTGCTGGTCCACAAGACGCAGCTGAACAAGCTGGCCGGCGCCGTACAGCGCGACGGCATGACGCTGGTGCCGCTGAAGATCTACTTCAACGATCGCGGCCGGGCAAAGCTGGAGCTGGCGCTCGCCCGCGGCAAGAACGCCCCGGACAAGCGCGAGGCGCAGAAGGAGCGCGACTGGAACCGCCAGAAGCAGCGCCTGCTGAAGGACCGCGGCTGAGGCTGGCAAGCTCCAAAGGCTGGACAGAGGGGCCGCCAATCCTGCCTGCAGAGCCGCTGGCTGACGCCGCGCTCGGAGACCACGCGGCGCGAACCTCTGGACAGCTTTGACCGCTGACGGCCAGCATTCCTTCTGCAGCACCGACGGGATCGAAGCTGCCGAGATCGACGAGCGGTGTTGCCGCCGCAATACACATGTCACTTTTCTGCATGTTCAGTCGACCGTTCGGTCGACTACGCTTTTCTTTGCTTGAGATCAAGATCAGGATGCCGTGGTTTCGAGTCACGTGCAGGATATCCAATCAGATCACTTAACGGCATGGGGAAAAAGGTATGTGCAGATTTGCATCGTTTACAGCAGCGTTGGCAGGCAGTGTCCTTTGTTCCATCGGGGCGATGGCAGCGGATATGCCAGAGGAAACCGTCGATGCTATGCCATTGGCTCCGGTAACGTCGACATGGGCTGGAGGATATGTTGGCCTGTTTGCCGGCTATGGCTGGAGCGAAGTGGATGTGTCAGAGCCATATTCGGATGATGCTGGCTTCTTCTTCAACGATCCCTACACTGACGACTTTTCACTAGATGCAGATGGGTTCTTTGGCGGCGTCACGGCCGGCTACAACTGGCAGGCCGGCAACATCGTCTTCGGCGTCGAGGGCGAGATCGGCTATCTCGACCTCGATGAGTCCGATGTCGATCCCAACTCGACGGAGATCTACGGCGGGGACACGGTCGCCAGCTTCGACAGCGATCTCTATGGCGCGGTGACGGCGCGCCTCGGCTTTGGAACCGACCGGATCCTCATCTATGGCAAGGGCGGCGTAGCGTTCCTCAACGCCGAGGGATCCATCGTCGACGATTGCGACACCGGAGCGTGCGGTCTCGGGCTGATTGATATGCACGAGGATGAGACACTGACCGGCTGGACCATCGGTGGCGGCCTCGAGGTCCTAGTCTCGGATGCCTGGAGCATCAAGGGCGAGTACATGTACATGGACTTCGGCAACCTCGATCTCGATGGCACCGACAGCTTCGGCAATACCTACGACTCGTCCATGGATGTCGATGTTCATACGGTGAAGCTGGGTCTGAACTACCGGTTCTGATCCTACAGCGCACTGCGGAAGATGTGAGGTTAGCGGGCTCGGACGCGTTCCGGTCCCGCTTTGAGGCCGTAGAGAATCATGGGGAAGGGCTTTCGGATAGATATCCGGCAACGCTCGAGAAGACGTCGACGAACATCGCTTCCGTCAGGCGTCCGGTGTTCGTGTTGTAGCGCGAGCAGTGATAGCTCGAGAACACGCGGAGATCGCCGACGTCGCTGGCGCCGCCATGGCTGAACGGCGCCGCGGACAGCCTGCCGCCCAACGCACGCACCGTGGTCTCATGCGCGATGCGGCCGAGCGTCACGATCGCAGCCAGTTTCGGGAACTGCGCGATCGTCGGCGTGAGGAACTGGCGGCAGGTGTTGATCTCCGCGCCGGTCGGCTTGTTCTCCGGCGGCACGCAGCGAACGCCGTTGGTGACGGCCGTCTCGATCAGTTCCAGCCCGTCATCGGGGCGCGCCGCGAACCGGCCATTGGCAAAGCCGAAGCGGGTGAGCGTGGAATAAAGGAGGTCTCCGGCAAAGTCGCCGGTGAAGGGACGCCCCGTCCGGTTGGCGCCGCGCACGCCGGGGGCGAGGCCGACGACGAGCAGACGCACGGCGTCCGCGCCCTCGGGCGGCAGGAAGCTCGGAACCGGCGCGTTGTGCCAGTCGGGCTCCCGCAGCCGCCATTCCTCACGGAAGGCAACGAGGCGCGGGCACAGCGGACAGTCACCGGAGGGCTCCGCCGCATGGACGGCGGTTACAAGATCGGGCTGCATCGTCGTGGCGGTCGGGACGATCAGTCCTCGTCCTCGTCAGCCGTCTCCTCCACCTCGACGCGTCGCTGCAGGCGTGCCTCGCGCTCGGCGGGATTGCGGCCGATCTCGGCGCGCAGGCTGGCGAGATCGATGAAGTTGTCGGCCTGTCGCCGCAGGTCGTCGGAGATCATCGGCGGCTGGGTCTGCAGCGTCGACACGACCGAGACCTTGCGGCCCTTGCGCTGCAGCGCCTCCACCAGCGAGCGGAAATCGCCGTCGCCGGAAAACAGCACGAAATGGTCGACCGTGTCGGACAGCTCCATGGCATCGATGGCGAGTTCGATGTCCATGTTGCCCTTCACCTTGCGACGGCCGGTCTGGTCGGTGAACTCCTTGGCCGGCTTGGTGACGACCCGGTAGCCGTTGTAGTCGAGCCAATCGATCAGCGGCCGGATGGAGGAATATTCCTGATCCTCGATTAGCGCCGTGTAGTAGTGGGCGCGCAAGAGATAGCCGCGCTTCTGGAAGGCCAGGAGCATCTTCTTGTAGTCGATGTCGAAGCCAAGGCCCCGCGACGTGGCGTAGAGATTGGCTCCATCGATGAAGAGGGCGATCTTTTCGCGCGAATCGAACATCAAAGTCTTTCGTGTCAGGCAAAGTGGATAAGGACGGAGCGCTGAAGCCCCGGAACGATCGTGGCCCTGTGCATGATGCGCTGCACCGCTTAATGGCGGTGGCCTGAATTTAGTCTGTGAGCTGCGCCTTGCCAACTGCCGATGCGCTGCGATGACGCGGGCGAGCATCGGCCGGTCCGCCTTTGCCGGCGGGACGTAAGAGGCCTCGCTGTCTGATCGTGCGAATGCGTCGAAAAGGCTTGACAGAACCCAAGCCCGCCCTTGTGCTGCCGTCGCGGAACCGCTAAGGGAGCGGCTTATCTCTTCGAATTCATGTGTTTGGGAGACAGGCCATGGCCCGCGTCACCGTGGAAGATTGCGTCGATAAGGTCGAGAACCGCTTCGAGCTGGTTCTGCTCGCCAGCCATCGCGCCCGCCAGATCTCGCAGGGACAGCCCATCACCGTTGATCGCGACAACGACAAGAATCCGGTCGTCGCCCTGCGCGAGATCGCCGATGAGACGCTGTCGCCGGGCGATCTGAAGGAAGATCTGATCCACTCGCTGCAGAAGCATGTCGAAGTTGACGAGCCGGAGCCGCAGGCACCCTCCGTTCCCGCGGTGGCTGCAGGCGAGGCGGGGGCGATCGCGTCCGATGCGGACGAGGCCGACGACAACATCGCCTTCGACCGTATGTCGGAAGACGATCTCCTCGCCGGCATCGAAGGACTTATCCCACCGGAAAAGAACGACGATTTTTGATTGTATGGCCCGTCTGCCCTATCGGCGGACGGCGCGGACGACCTATATCGGGAGGGTGCTTCGCGTCAGCGAGGCACCCTTTTTCATTGCGGGTGATCGTATCGATCCATGATGCGGCAGTATGAACTCGTCGAGCGGGTAGCGGCCTACAAGCCCGATCTCGACGAAGGCCTCCTGAATCGCGCCTATGTCTACGCCATGCAGAAGCATGGCTCGCAGATGCGCGCCTCCGGCGATCCGTACTTCTCGCACCCGCTCGAGGTCGCGGCGATCCTCACCGAAATGCATCTCGACGAGGCGACGATTGCCGTCGCGCTGCTGCACGACACGATCGAGGACACCGACGCGACGCGCAAGGAGATCGACCAGATCTTCGGCAGCAAGATCGGCCAGCTCGTCGAAGGCCTGACCAAGCTGAAGCGGCTCGACCTCGTCTCGAAGAAGGCCGAGCAGGCGGAGAACCTGCGCAAGCTCCTCTTGGCGGTCGCCGACGACATCCGCGTTCTCCTCGTCAAGCTCGCCGACCGGCTGCACAACATGCGCACGCTCGGCCACATGCGCGAGGACAAGCGCGCCCGGATCGCGCACGAGACGATGGACATCTATGCGCCGCTCGCCGGGCGCATGGGCATGCAGGGCATGCGTGAGGAGCTGGAGAACCTCGCCTTCCGCCACATCAACCGCGAAGCCTACGACACCATCACCGAGCGTCTCGCCGAGCTGCGCGAGCGCCATGCCGAGACGATCGAGACGATCGAGCGCGATCTCACCGAACGTCTCCACGCCAACGGCATCGAAGCCAAGGTCACCGGCCGGCAGAAGAAACCCTATTCGGTCTTCTCCAAGATGCAGCGCAAGGCGCTGTCGCTGGAGCAGCTTTCCGACATTTTCGGCTTCCGCGTCATCGTCGGCGACGAGGATGCCTGCTACCGGACCCTCGGCATCATCCACCGCACCTGGCCGACGGTGCCAGGGCGCTTCAAGGACTACATCTCGACCCCGAAGCAGAACGATTACCGCTCGATCCACACCACCATCGTCGGCCCGTCGCGCCAGCGTGTCGAGCTGCAGATCCGCACGCAGCAGATGCATGAGATCGCCGACTACGGCATCGCCGCGCACGCCGTCTACAAGGATGGCGGGTTCGATCAGAACAAGCCCGTGGTCCTCTCCAAGGACTCCAACGCCTATGGGTGGCTGCGGCGCACGATCGAACTGCTCGCCGAAGCCGATAACCCGCAGGAGTTCCTGGAGCACACCAAGCTCGAGCTCTTCCAAGATCAGGTCTTCTGCTTCACGCCGAAGGGACGCCTGATCGCGTTGCCGCGCGGCGCGACGCCGATCGACTTCGCCTATGCCGTCCACACCGACATCGGCGATACCTGCGTCGGCTGCAAGGTGAACGGCCGGACCATGCCGCTCGTCACCGAACTGCGCAACGGCGACGAGGTGGAGATCATCCGCGCCAAGGGCGCGACGCCGCCGCAGGCCTGGGAGAGCGTCGCCATCACCGGCAAGGCCCGTTCGGCGATCCGACGCGCCGCGCGTATTTCCATCCGCCGGCAATATTCCGGTCTCGGCCAGCAGATTCTGGAGCGCACCTTCGCGCGGTCCGGCAAGAGCTTCTCGCGCGACGCGCTGAAGCCTCTGATCGGCAAGGTCGGCCACCGCGACATCGAGGACGCTCTGGCGGCGGTCGGGCGCGGCGAACTCTCCTCGCAGGACGTGCTGCGCGCCGTTCATCCGGACTATCAGGATTCTCGGGCGAAACGGGTGCCTGGCCCTGGCGGCGAGAAGGGCTGGTTCAACATCGACACGGCCGCCGGCATGATCTTCCGCGTGCCCGGGCTGGCCACCAACGGCTCGGGCGAGCCGGGCACCGACGCGATCCCGATCCGCGGCGTCGGTGACGATCTGCCGGTGAGGTTCGGGCCGGACGGCGCCGTGCCGGGCGATCGCATCGTCGGCATCCTGGAGCCGGGGAAGGGTATCACCATCTATCCCATCCAGTCGCCCGCGCTGATCGCCTTCGACGACGAGCCGGAGAACTGGGTCGACGTGCGCTGGGATATCGATGCCGGGATGAACACGCGCTTCCCCGCCCGCATCGCGCTTGCCGTGATCAACGAACCGGGAACCCTGGCGGAGGTCGCCGAGACCATCGCGGCCAACGACGTCAACATCCACAACCTGTCGATGACGGCGATGGCGGAAGACTTCACCCGCATGATCGTCGACCTCGAAGTGTGGGATCTCCAGCATCTCAACCGCACGCTCAGCCAGCTGCGCGCCAAGCCCTGCGTATCGGAAGTTTCGCGCATGAACGGCTGAGGGGAGCGAGAGCGGCCGCTGTCGCCAAGCTGAGCCTTCCACCTCTTGAGGAAAGGTTCTAAGGCTCGCCCACCGCATCCGCAGCAGGGCTTTCCATGACCAGCGACGACGTCCTCGCCATCTTCCGCAAGGCCGGAGCCTATCTGGAAGGTCACTTCATCCTCACCTCGGGCCTGCGCAGCCCTGTCTTCCTGCAGAAGGCGCGCGTCTTCATGCATGCGGACCTGACGGAGGAGCTGTGCCGGGCGCTGGCGAAGCGGATCGAGGACGCGCTCGGCACGCGGCCGGATTATGTCGTCGGCCCGGCCGTCGGCGGCCTCATTCCGGCTTACGAGACCTCGCGCCACCTGAAGGTGCCGGCGATCTGGGTCGAGCGCGAAGCGGGCGTCTTCCGCCTCCGCCGCTTCGAGATCGAGCCCGGCGCCAAGATCGTCATCGTCGAGGATATCGTCACCACGGGCCTCTCCATCCGCGAGACGATCGAATGCATGCGCGGTCTCGGCGCCGAAGTGCTGGCGGCCGCCTGCATCATCGACCGTTCGGCCGGAAAAGCCGATGTCGGCGTGCCGCTGATCGCGCTTGCCGAATACGAGGTGCCGGCCTATCCCGCCGACGCTCTGCCGCCGGAGCTCGCCGCCATCCCGCCGGTCAAGCCGGGCAGCCGCTCACTCTGAGGACAGCTGGTTGAAGCCGACCGCGGCGGCGGCGACAAGGATGGCTCGCCAACTAATCCATTGATCGCTCTAGGAGCGCGGGGGCCTGCGGCCCATATCTCGTGCTCCATTGCTTCGCGCCTTCGCGGCGGAGCCAAGCTCAGGGAGACGTGTCGCCGATGTTGTTCAGGCGGCGGGAAAAGCAGGGCTTCGGCGCCCGGATGCGGACGTGGCTCTGGCCGCGCCGCTCCTTTGGCCGGTCCGCGCTGTATCTGAAGAAGCGGGTGCTGCGGCTGCATGCGACGCCGCATGCGATCGCGGCCGGCATGGCTGCGGGCATTTTTTCGTCCTTCACGCCCTTTGTCGGCTTCCACTTCGTCATCGCCTTCGCGATCGCCTTCTGCATCTCGGGCAACATGGCTGCCGCCGCGCTCGGGACGATGATCGGCAACCCCGCGACGTTTCCGCTGATCTGGGCCGCGACCTACGAGGTCGGGCATCTCATCCTGAATGCGCGCCCGGTCGCGGGCGAGACGTCGATCAACCTCGCGGCCGCACTGGCGTCGATGGATTTCTGGGCGGTCTGGACGCCGCTCCTGAAACCGATGCTGGTCGGTGCCCTGCCGATCGGCGGCGCGGCGGCGCTCCTCGTCTACGGCCTCGTCTTCTGGGCTGCGCGGAGCTTCCAGCGCCATCGCTCGCAGCGACTGCTCGCTGACATGCAGCAGCGCCCCCGGACGATCAGAGGCGGATCCATCCCAGAGGAGCACCTGTCATGATCATCGGGCTCGGCAGCGATCTCATCGACATCCGCCGCATCGCCAGGACGCTGGAGCGGCACGGCGACCGCTTCACGAACCGCGTCTTCACGGAAGTGGAGCAGGCAAAATCCGACCGCCGCGCCAATCGCGCCGCGTCCTATGCCAAGCGTTTCGCAGCCAAGGAGGCCTGCTCCAAGGCGCTCGGCACCGGTCTGTCCCAAGGCGTGTTCTGGCGCGACATGGGCGTCGTCAACCTGCCGAGCGGCGCGCCGACCATGCGTCTGACAGGCGGCGCGCTGCGTCGCCTGGAGCAGATCATGCCGGCAGGAATGCAGCCGCGCATCCATGTCACATTGACGGATGATGATCCCTTGGCGCAGGCCTTTGTTATCATCGAGGCGCTGCCGGCCTGAGTTCGGCAGGCGCCACTCTGGCCGCTCGCATTGATCGAGCCCCTCCGAACCGTTAACAAGGCGCCAGCGTCTGCGGCGATCAACGCGCCGAACGCCATTTTACGAGGACATGGCATGGTCGATCAGGCCGAACGCAAGGAAGCCGGCGGCGTCGGCGAGACGATCAAGGTCATCGTCCAGGCGCTTCTGCTGGCGCTGGTGATCCGCACCTTCCTGTTCCAGCCCTTCTCGATTCCGTCGGGATCGATGATGCCGACGCTGCTTGTCGGCGACTACCTCTTCGTCTCCAAGTGGAGCTACGGCTTCAGCAAGTATTCGCTGCCGTTGTCGCCGGACCTCTTCGATGGCCGCATCCTCGGCTCCGAGCCGACGCGCGGAGACGTCGTGGTGTTCCGCAAGCCTGGGCAGGAGGATACCGACTATATCAAGCGGCTGATCGGCCTGCCGGGCGACCGGGTGCAGGTGCAGGACGGCGTCCTCTTCATCAACGGCAAGGCGGTTCCGCGCGAGGCGGCCGGTGAGTTCACCGCCGAGGACGGCACCAAGGTGCCGCAGTTCCGCGAGACGCTGCCGAACGGCGTCAGCTACATCACGCTCGACCTCAACCCCAATTCCACCGGCGACAACACCCGCGAGTTCGTGGTGCCGGACGGGCACTATTTCATGATGGGCGACAACCGCGACAACTCGCTCGATAGCCGCTTCGACGTCGGCTATGTCCCGGCCGAGAACCTCGTCGGCAAGGCGCGGGTGATCTTCTTCTCCATCGAGAACGACACCTCACCGCTGGAAATCTGGCAGTGGCCGAGCGAGATGCGGCCGAGTCGTATCCTGACATGGCTCGGTTGAAGGCCGAGAAGCCGCTCGACGAACTGGCCGAGCGGATCGGCATCGCCATCGCGGAACGCGACCGCGCCCGTTTCGAGCGGGCGCTGACGCATGCGAGCCTAAAGCCCGCGAACGGCGCGTCGACGAGCTATGAGCGCCTGGAGTTTCTCGGCGATCGCGTGCTCGGCCTCGTTGTTGCTGAGAAGCTCTTCGAGATGTTCCCGAAGGCCGACGAGGGTGAATTGTCGCTACGGCTGAATTCACTCGTCAGCGCCGAGACCTGCTCGGAGGTCGCCGACGAGATTGGTCTCCACGCCTATATCCGTCATGGCGGCGACCTGAAGAAGCTGCGCGGCGAGCACACCCGCAACATCCGCGCCGACGTCGTGGAATCGCTGATCGCGGCGATCTATCTCGCCGAGGGGCTGGAGGCGGCGCGTCGATTCGTGCTTCGCTTCTGGAGCGATCGGCTGACGGCGGCCGTGAAGGCGCGGCGCGATCCGAAGACTGCGTTGCAGGAATGGGCGCATTCCCAGTCCAAGACGACGCCGCATTACGAAGTGCTCGACCGCAGCGGCCCGGATCACGATCCGGTCTTCACCGTTCAGGCGGTGGTGGCGGATGTCGAGCCGGCCGAGGGGCGAGGCCGCTCCAAGCGGCTCGCCGAGCAGGAGGCGGCCATGGTGATCCTCGCCCGCGAGGGCGTGTGGAAGGACGAGAGTTGAGCGACGAGACCAATGAAGCGCCGGTGACGGCATCTGTGGCGAAGACCGATGCAGTGGCGCCGGAGAGCGGCGGAACGCGCTCGGGATTCGTCGCCATGCTCGGCGCGCCAAATGCCGGTAAGTCGACGCTCGTCAATCAGCTCGTCGGCACCAAGGTGTCGATCGTCACCCACAAGGTGCAGACGACGCGCGCGCTGGTGCGCGGCATCGCCATCCGCGACAGGACGCAGATCGTCTTCGTCGATACGCCAGGCGTTTTCCAGCCGAAGCGCCGGCTCGATCGCGCCATGGTGCGCACCGCCTGGAGCGGCGCCAAGGACGCCGATCTGGTGCTGGCGATCATCGATGCCGACCGCGGTATTTCCGAGGAGGTCGAGACGATCCTGGAGCGGCTGAAGGAGGTGCGCCAGCCGAAAGTGCTGCTCCTCAACAAGGTCGACCGGATGAAGCGCGAGCGCCTGCTCGGCTTGGCGCAGGAGATCTCCGGGCGCGCCGAGTTCGAGCGGGTGTTCATGATCTCGGCGCTGACCGGCTCCGGCTGCGACGACCTCATGGACTTTCTCGCCGGGCGCCTGCCGGAGGGACCCTGGTACTATCCCGAGGATCAGATCTCCGACCTGCCGCTGCGCCAGCTTTCCGCTGAGATCACCCGCGAGAAGCTGTATCTGCGCCTGCATCAGGAGCTCCCTTACGCCTCCACGGTCGAGACCGAGTTGTGGGAAGCGCGCAAGGACGGCTCGGTGCGCATCGAGCAGACCATCTATGTCGAGCGCGAGAGCCAGAAGCGTATCGTGCTGGGCCACAAGGGCGAGACGATCAAGGCTATCGGGCAGGCGGCGCGCAAGGAGATCGCCGAGGCCGCCGAGCAGCCTGTTCACCTGTTCCTGTTCGTGAAGGTCCGCGAGAACTGGGGCGATGATCCCGAGCGCTATCGCGAGATGGGCCTCGACTTCTCCAAGTAGAGCGCATGGCGTCCGGAGTGTCCGGCGCCGCGCAGTCGCTCTGATCGTAGGCGGGTGCCATCATGGAATGGCGTGAGGAGGCGATTGTCCTCGGTGTGCGCCGGCATGGCGAGACCAGCGTCATCGCCGAGCTGATGACGCGCGATCGCGGCCGTCATCTCGGCCTCGTTCGGGGTGGCCGCTCCCGCAAGCAGCAGCCCGTCCTGCAGCCCGGCAACCAAGTCGACGCGCTCTGGCGCGCCCGTCTCGACGAGCACATGGGAACGCTGGTGCTGGAGCCGGTGGAGCTGCGCGCCGCCCGCCTGATGGAAAGCGGCGTCGGCCTGCACGGCGTCCAGCTTCTCGCCGCGCATCTGCGTCTGCTGCCCGAGCGCGACCCGCATCCGCGGCTCTACGACGGCCTGCGGCTGATCCTCGACCATCTGGAAGACGCGAGCGATGCCGGCGAGCTGATCCTGCGCTTCGAGGTGCTGCTGCTGGAGGAGCTCGGCTTCGGGCTCGATCTCGACCGCTGCGCGGCGACGGGCACGCGCGAGGACCTCGTCTATGTCTCGCCGAAAAGCGGGCGGGCGGTCAGCCGGGACGCTGGCGCGCCGTGGCATGACAAGCTGCTGGCGCTGCCGGCCTTCCTGAGAGCCTCCGACCAGCGGGCGGCGGGATCCGAGCTGGAGGAGGGGTTCGCTCTCACCGGCTTCTTTCTGCGCCGCCATGTCTATGAGCCGCGCGGCCTGGAGGAATCCTCATCCCGCAATGCGATCCTGACGGCGATCCGCAGGCTTGCCGCGCTGCCAGCCGTCGAGGAGCCCTGAGGCTTCCCGCCAATGGCGGCAACGGCCGGCGACTTCAGGCCGGCTGCGGTACGCGCGCGACCGGACGCTCGGCGATCGGCAGGTGCAGCAGCGCCGCCGCGATGCCGAGGACGACGCCGAGCCACCAGACGGGATCGTAGGAGCCCATCGTTTCGTAGAGATATCCGCCGAGCCAGACGCCGAGGAACGAGCCGATCTGGTGCGACAGGAAGACGAGGCCGCCGAGAAGGCCGAGATGGCGCGTTCCGAACATGACCGCGACCAGCGCGTTGGTCGGCGGCACGGTGGATAGCCAGAGGAGCCCCATCACGGCGGAAAAGATCACGATCGTCGCGGGCGAAGCCGGAACGAGCATGAAGATCGTCACCACGATCGAGCGGCCGAGATAGATCAGGGCGAGGAAGTAGGGCTTGGAATAGCGCTGGCCGATCGCGCCGGCACCGAGCGAGCCGATGATGTTGAAGAAGCCGATCAGCGCCAGCGCCGCCACGGCCCAGACCGGCGCGATGCCGAGATCGGCGATATAGGCGGGGAAGTGCGCGGTGATGAAGGCGACCTGGAAACCGCAGACGAAGAAGCCCGAGGTCAGGAGCACGTAGCCGCGGGTCGCAAGAGCCTCGCGGATGGCATCCCCGACGCTCTGCCGGATCTCCGCCCGCATGGCGGCCTCGGCATTCCTCTGGCCGCGCAGAAACAGCGCCAGCAGCGGGATCGCGAGCATCATCAGCGACAGGATCATGAGCGAGTCGGACCAGCCGAAGCGGGCGATCAACCCTTGGCTCAGCGGCGCGAACAGGAACATGCCGGCCGAGCCCGCCGCAGTGCCGAGCCCGAAGACGAAGGAGCGCTGCTCCGCCGGAACGTGCCGCGCGAAGGCCGCGAGCACGATGCCGAAGGAGCCGGCGGCAACGGCAAGGCCAACAAGGACGCCGGCGCCGATGGTGAGCCAGAGAGGCGAGGGTGCGACCGCCGTCAGGGCGAGGCCGACGGCATAGAGAAGGCCGCTGATGACAAGGACGCGCGCCGTGCCGAAGCGATCGGCAATGGCACCGAAGACCGGCTGCCCGACGCCCCAGAAGAGGTTCTGGACGGCGATGGCGAGCGCGAACTCCTCGCGGCTCCAGCCGCGGTCGGCCAGCATCGGCAGCTGGAAGAAGCCGATCGCGGAGCGCGGCCCGAAGGTCATCATCGCGATGACGCAGCCGGACAGGATCATGGTCCAGGGTATCGAATGCCGTGCAGTCGCAGTCATGTGGGGGATCCCTGCGTGTCAGCTTCGTCTATACGCCGTGCTCGGCGGGGGAGGAACCGCGCCGCGCTGATGGGTTGATGACAAGTTTGAATGGATGCGGCGCGCAGACATCCAGCACACACGCCAGCCGCAGCATGAGCGACGATGGGCTGTCGACGGTGCACCGCGGACGGTCTGCTTGGGCGGCGCGGCAGCCCGGCCGCGATGACGTCGCTGAATCTCGGTTGAACGAGAGTGGTTGCGCTGCATGCGAGTCGCACGACCCTGCAGGTTTGTCCCCGCATGGCGAAGATCGCTCCACTGCGCACGACCTGGAGGAGGCATCGCTGTGGCTGACGAACCGCTCAAGGGGCCGGCGTCCTATTTCCCCTCGATCGAGAAGACGTACGGCAAGCCTATCGCCGAGTGGCAGGCGCTGGTACGCCGGCATCTCCCAGCCAAGCACATGGAACTGGTGGCCATGCTGAAGAACGAGCATGGCATGGGGCACGGCCACGCGAACGCGGTGGTGGCGCACACGCTGGCGGCCGACAAAGGCTAGCCGGATTCGTTAGACCAGCGTACGCGCCCAGGCGGAGCCGCCTCTCATATGACAATGTGATGACGGCTACCGACTTGCGCCAGGCAACGCATCGGCATATCTGTGCGGACGAGCGGACGGATGGTCCGCATTTCTTCGGCCCCTGTTTTGCTCATTTTGAGCATAAGTATGGGGAGGGAGGGTGAAGATGAGTGAAGTGTCCGCCACAGCCGCCGCGCTGCCGATCTCCAATCCGGCCGGCACCCGGGCCGTCACGGGCGATGTCGCCCCCCGCCCGGTACCGACCGCTTGCGAGCGCTACGGCATCCTGCCGTCGCCAACGCTTGTCTATGACGAAGCCGTGGCGCGAGAGACCGATCATCTCTACGAGCGCGTCTCGCGCCACATCCCGCGCATCGAGTGGCCGGTCTACGCGCCCTATATCGCGGCCATCAACCGGCTGAAGCGCGAGCGCAACGCCGTGATCCTGGCGCACAACTACCAGACGCCGGAGATCTTCCACTGCGTTGCCGACATCGTCGGCGACTCGCTGCAGCTCGCCCGCGAGGCGACGAAGGTCGATGCCGAGGTCATCGTCCAGTGCGGCGTGCACTTCATGGCGGAGACGTCCAAGCTCCTGAACCCCGACAAGACCGTGCTGATCCCAGACGCCAAGGCCGGCTGCTCGCTCGCCGAATCGATTACCGGCGCGGATGTGCGCCTGCTGCGCCAGCGCTATCCGGGCGTGCCGATCGTCACTTATGTCAACACCTCGGCCGAGGTGAAGGCGGAGTCGGACATCTGCTGCACCTCGTCCAACGCGGTGCAGATCGTCGAGAGCCTCGGCGTCGACACCGTGCTGATGATCCCGGACGAGTATCTCGCCCAGAACGTCGCCAAGCAGACCAAGGTCAAGGTGCTGACCTGGAAGGGCCATTGCGAGGTGCATGAGCGCTTCACGGCGGCCGAGCTTCAGGCCTATCGCGACGCCGACCCCGAGATCCAGATCATCGCCCATCCGGAATGCCCGCCGGAGGTGGTCGCCATCGCCGACTACACCGGCTCGACCAAAGGCATGATCGACTACGCCGTGGGCCGCAAGCCCGGCGCCAAGGTGCTCCTCGTCACGGAATGCTCGATGGCATCCAACATCGAGGCCGAAGCGCCGGGCGTGCAGTTCATCAAGCCCTGCAATCTCTGCCCGCACATGAAGCGCATCACGCTGCCGAAGATCCTCGACAGCCTGCTGACCATGCGTGAGGAGGTCACCGTCGACCCCGCGCTCGCCGCAAGAGCGCGCGAGGCGGTCGAGCGGATGATCAACCTGCGCAACTGACCGGCAGCGGAGAGGGCAGCCATGGCCAAGGAGCCTCGCGGAGGCGCCGCTGCGGCGGCGTCGAGCGATGACATCGTCATCATCGGCGGGGGTCTCGCCGGCCTCTTCTGCGCGCTGAAGCTCAGCCCGCGGCCGGTGACCGTGCTCGCCGCAGCGCCGATCGGCCACGGGGCCTCCTCGGCCTGGGCGCAGGGCGGCATCGCCGCCGCCATGGCCGAGGGCGACACCTTCGAGAAGCATCTCGCCGATACGCTCGCCGCCGGGGCCGGTATCGTCGACGAGGAGATCACGCGCGGCGTCGTCTCCGAGGCGCCGGCCCGCATCCACGACCTCTTGTCCTTCGGCGTGCCGTTCGACCGGGACCTCGAAGGCCATCTGCAGCTCTCCCGTGAGGCCGCGCATTCGGAGCGGCGCATCGTGCGCGTGCGCGGCGACATGGCCGGCAAGGCGATCATGGAGGCGCTGATCGCCGTCGTCCGCCGCACCCCGTCGATCCATGTCGTCGAGAATGCCGTCGCCGAGGAGATCGTCACCGCCGACGGCGCAGTCTCGGGCGTGCGCATCCGCGCCGAGGCTGGGCGGGCGGCACGCCAGCTCTTCGTGCCGGCCAAGGCCGTCGTGCTGGCCTCCGGCGGCATCGGCCATCTCTATGCCGTCACCACCAACCCGGCAGAGGCGCGGGGCGGCGGGCTCGGCATGGCTGCCCGCGCCGGCGCGGTGATCGCAGATCCGGAATTCGTCCAGTTCCACCCGACGGCGATCGATGTTGGCCGCGATCCGGCGCCACTCGCCACTGAGGCGCTGCGCGGCGACGGCTCGATCCTCGTCAATCGCGCCGGTCACCGCTTCATGCTGGACATCCATCCCGACGGCGAGCTGGCGCCGCGCGACATCGTCGCCCGCGGCATCTTCGCGGAGGTGGTGGCCGGCCGTGGCGCCTTCCTCGATACGCGGATCGCGATCGGCGCTGCGTTCCCGGAGCGCTTTCCGACCGTTTACGGCTATTGCGTCGAGGCCGGCATCGATCCCGTGACCCACCCGATCCCGGTCGTGCCGGCGGTGCACTATCACATGGGCGGCGTCCTCACCGACGCGAAGGGCCGCACCTCGCTGGCGGGGCTCTGGGCCTGTGGCGAGGTTGCCTCGACCGGCGTCCACGGCGCCAATCGCCTCGCATCGAACTCGCTGCTGGAAGCTGTGGTCTTCGCCGCCCGCATTGCCGAAGATCTCGCCGGCCGCTTCCCCGATAAGGCCGGGGGCGCGGCCGTGCCGGTCGAGGAGGCGGGCGCCGTCGAGGATGCGGCGCCGGATAGCGCCGCCATGCGCAAGCTGCGGGCGCTGATGAGCCACGATGTCGGCGTCGTGCGTAATGCGGATGGGCTCGCCCATGCCGTGCGCGAGATCGAGACGATGACGCGGCGCAACAGGTCGCTCGCCTTCCGCAACCAGCTCGCCGCCGCGCAGCTGATCGCGGTCGCCGCCCTGAAGCGCGAGGAGAGCCGCGGCGGCCACTACCGGTCCGACTTCCCCGATCCCGTCGACGCCTGGCAGCATCGCACCACCATCACGCTGACCGAAGCGGAGGCTGCGGCCGGCGCCGTCGCGGGGCAGGAGGCGGCATGAGCACGCTTCAGCCCTTTCTGCCGCAGCTGCCGCGCCCGCTGGTCGAGGAGGCGGTGCGCGCTGCTCTCATCGAAGATCTCGGCCGCGCCGGCGACGTCACGACCTATGCGACCATTCCGGCCGGTGCGACGGCGCGCGCCGTCCTCGCCGCACGGGACCCCGGCATTCTCTGCGGCCTGCCGCTGGCGCTGTCGGCCTTCCGCCAGATGGATGACCGCGTCCTGGTGCGTCCGCTCATCGAGGATGGAGCGCAGCTCACCGCCGGCGCCGTCATCGCCGAGATCGAGGGCCCCGCGGCGGCGATCCTGTCGGCCGAGCGCGTCGCGCTGAACTACCTGATGCATCTGTCCGGCATCGCCACGGAGACCGCCCGCTACGCCGAGCGCATCGTCCATACCAGGGCGCGGGTCACCTGCACGCGTAAGACGGTGCCGGGCCTCCGGGCTCTGGCGAAATACGCCGTACGCTGCGGCGGCGGCGCCAATCACCGCTTCGGGCTCGACGATGCCATCCTGATCAAGGACAATCACATTGCCGTCGCCGGCGGTGTCGCCAAGGCGGTCCGCGCCGCCCGCGCCTATGCCGGCCACCTCGTCGCGGTGGAGGTCGAGGTCGATACGCTGGAGCAGCTGGACGAGGCGCTGGCGGAGCGGCCGGATGCCGTGCTGCTCGACAATATGAATCTCGAGCAGCTCGAGCGCGGCGTCGCAGCCGTCGCGGGCCGGGCGAAGGTCGAGGCCTCCGGCAACGTCCGCCTCGATACGATTGCCTGGATCGCGGAGACCGGCGTCGACTACATCTCGACGTCGAAGATCACCATGGCGGCCCCGACGCTCGACCTCGGCCTCGACATCCGCATCGGCTGACGCTCGGCGACAGCAGCGGCCCGCAGCTCAGGCGCGGCCAATCCGGATGCCCGGCGACGGGCGCTCGCTCAACACCTCCTTGCGGAAGCGGAACAGCGCCGCCGGACGCCCGCCGGTTCGGGCGCTGCTGCCGCCGGTCGCCTCCACAAGGGCGGTGTTCTCGACGAAGCGGCGGAAGTTCTGGGTGTGGAGATGCCGCCCGGCGATCGCCTCCACCACGCGCTGCAGCTCGCTCAAGGTGAAGGTCGCCGGCATCAGCTCGAAGATCACCGGGCGATATTTCAGCTTCGAACGCAGCCGGGCGATCGCCGTCGCGAGGATGCGGCGGTGGTCGAACTGCATCGAGCGGCCGAGCGGCAGCTCCGAACGGACGGCGGGCAGCCGGCCGTCGCGCACCGCCTCCTCGATCAGCCCGGCCTCGTAGAGCAGCTCGTAGCGCTCCAGCACCCGCTCCTCGTCCCAGGGCAGGCCGCTGGCACCGAAGGCAAGCCGCAGTCGTTCGGTCCGTGCTGCCGACGATCCGGTGCCGGCGGCCCAATCGCCGAGCTTCGGAAGGATGGTTGCGTCGATCATCTCCGGCTTGCCCGCGCGCCAGTCTTCCCAGGGGAAGTAGCGGTAGAAGGACTGCCAGGCGGCGTCTGTGGTTTCGCGCGGCTCGCCGTCGCTGTCTTCGATGCGTGTCAGCGCCAGATATCCGACCGAGACGATATGCGCCTCTTCATCGCCCGGCGCTGCGAGCCGGCCGCGGTCGCCGAAGGTGTAGAGCTGCTCGACATACCCAAGGGCGTGGCTGGTCTGCTCGCCCACAAGCGAGCGCAGGCCGCTTTCGAAGGTGCGGTGGAGCAGCGGATCGAAGGCGCCGAAGGGCAGGCCCTCGGCGCCGTCGGCAACGCCATCCTCCGCCGGCGTCACGAGAACGAGCGGCGTACCATCTGCGACGGCAACGATGGCCGCGTTCAGCCCGACCTCGACGGTGCGTGGCGCCAAGGAACCTGAAGGCGCGGGCCCCTTGATGCTCACAGCTCGAGCGGCAGCACGAAGGGCGTGCCGGCAAAGGCGTCTGCGCCGCGACCAATCGAACGGATCGCCTGCACCATGCGGCCGCCCCGCTCCAGCCGCGCATCGGCGAGCGCGACAAGCCGCGGATTGGGTGTCGCCGACGGCGCGCGGCGGCGCAACTCGTCCGCCAGCTCCATCTCGTCGAGCGCGGGGTTGATCGCGATGGCCAGGATATAGGCGGCCGCCGTCGAGCGGCTGATGCCGGCCCAGCAGTGGATCGCCAGCGGCTTCCGCCGGTCCCAGCGCCGGCCAAAGTCGAGCAACTGGTCGAGATGATCCTCGCCGGGCGGCGTGAGGCCTTCCACCGGCTCGGCAATGTCGTTGAAGCCGAGGAAGAGATGCCGCGTCGCCTCGATCGTCTCCGGCCGCGCCACCGGCGTCTCGGCATTGATCAGCGTCACGAGGTCGAGGGCGCCATGCTCGGCGACGGTGGCGGGGAGGGCGGAGAGGGGGCAGACGACGAGGTAGGACATCGGTGTTCTCAGGATACGGCGCGCTGCGGGCGCGGCTGGCTGCCATGCAGCAGCTGGTCGAGCTCGGCGAAGCGTGCGAGGTAGTCGGGTCCGACCACCGTCGGCGGCACCGGAACGAAGGCGCCGAGGTCGACCGCGGCATCCGTCGGCGCGCCGAAATAGGTCACCGCCTCCGCCTTGGAGAAGCCGGCCAGCAGCGTCGCCTCGTGGAAGGCCGAGAGACGGTCGGCGCTCTTGATCAGCTTCTCCACCGCCGCGGGCAGTTCGGCCGGAAGGCCGAAGCGCAGATGGATCGCCGTCTGCAAGCGCTTCTCCACCGCCTTGTAGTCGCCGCCCATCACGCCCTTGAACGGCGAGATCATGTCGCCGATCACGTATTCCGGGCCGTCATGCAGCAGAGCCGCCAGCCGCCAGCGCGGATCGGGCTCCACGTTTGCGACGATCGCCTCCACCACCAGGCTGTGCTGGGCGACGCTGAAGGCGTGGTCGCCGCGCGTCTGGCCGTTCCACCGGGCAACCCGCGCCAGGCCATGCGCGATGTCCTCGATCTCGATATCGAGCGGCGAAGGATCGAGCAGGTCGAGCCGACGGCCGGACAGCATGCGCTGCCAGGCCCGCACCGGGCGCTGGCGCAGCCGGCTCATGCGCCCTCCGCCGGAGCGGCCTCGGCATCGCCGGGCATGGGCAGCGTATAGCCCGCCCAGGGCGGCACCGTGACGGTGAGCGGCACGCCGTCGGCACTCAGCGTCGCGTCTCCGGCAAGCGCATCCGCGACTCGGTCGATCCGGACGAGTCCGATGCCCTCCGTGCCGGACGCCGTCAGCACCGTGCCGATCACCTTCGATCCAGCCTCGATATTGGCGCCGGGCGTCAGATGCCGCTCCGCCTCGATCAGCATCAGGCGACGTCGCGCCGTACCGCGATGCTGCATGCGCGACACCACCTCCTGGCCGACATAGCAGCCCTTGGCGAAGGAGACGCCGCCATTCTGGTCGAGCAGCACGTCGTGCGGGAAGACGTCTGAGGCCGGAAAGTCGCGTTCTGCCTCGGCGACACCGGTCTGGACGCGCAGCCGCACGAAGGCGGTTGGCTCAGCCTCGGTCATCCCCGCCGGCGGCATACCGTAGAGGCGGTAGACGGGCTGGTCGGCGAAGCGCATGTCGCGCAAAGCGCCTTGCGGCGCGGTCTCCTCGTCGAAGATGGCGACGACGCCGACGTCCTCGGGCTCGATCGCGATCTTGGTGCGCAGCCGGTACAGCGTCAGACGCTTGATGAGATCGCCGCGCGCGCCGGCGGCGCAGTCGACCCGGACGCCGTCGTCGATGCGGCTGAGCAGGAAGTCGAACAGAATCTTGCCCTGCGGTGTCAGCAGCGCCGAAGGGCGTGCTTCGCCTGTTTGGAGGCGCGAAACGTCACTGGTGACGAGGTTCTGCAGAAAGCCTTCCGCTGCCTCGCCGCGGAGGGCGATCGTGGCGCGGTCGGTCAGGGGGGCAAAGGGCATGGCAATCTCGCTTCGCGCGAGATCCTTTGTTAGACCCGCGCGTAAACCAGTACCTAAGCTGCCACCCCCGCAGCGACAAGCAAGGACATCCCATGCCGACGACCTACGACCGCGTTCTCAAGAACGGCATCGTCGTCAATCAGGACGGCATTGGTGCCCGCGACGTCGGCATCCGCGACGGCGTCATCGCTGGCATCGGCACGATCGATGCGGCGAGCGCCGGCGAGGTCGTCGACTGCAGCGGCCTCCACATCCTGCCGGGCGTCATCGACAGCCAGGTGCATTTCCGCGAACCGGGTGCCGAGCACAAGGAGGATCTGGAGACCGGATCGCGCGCCGCCGTCCTCGGCGGCGTCACCTGCGTCTTCGAGATGCCGAATACCAGCCCGCTGACGACGAGCGAGGCGGCGCTCGCCGACAAGGTCGCGCGCGGCCGGCACCGGATGCACTGCGACTTCGCCTTCTGGGTCGGCGGCACGCGTGAGAATGCCGCCGATGTCGCGGAACTGGAGCGGCTGCCGGGCGCGGCCGGCATCAAGGTCTTCATGGGCTCCTCCACCGGTTCGCTGCTGGTCGAGGACGACGAGGGCGTACGGGAGATCCTGAAGCGCACCCGGCGGCGCGCGGCCTTCCATTCCGAGGACGAGTTCCGGCTGCGCGAGCGCCTCGGCTTCAGGGCCGAGAACGATCCGTCCTCGCACCCGGTCTGGCGCGACGAGGTCGCCGCGCTGCAATGCACGGAGCGCCTGGTCGCCATTGCCGAGGCGACGGGCGCGCAGATCCACGTCCTCCACATCTCGACGGCCGAGGAGATCGCCTTCCTTGCCGCTCACAAGCGCAACGCCACCTGCGAGGCGACACCACACCATCTGACGATGAGCGCGGATGATTATGCCCGCCTCGGGACGCTCCTGCAGATGAACCCGCCGGTGCGCGACGCGCGTCACCGCGAGGGCATCTGGCAGGGCATCGGCCAGGGCATCGTCGACGTCCTCGGCTCCGACCATGCGCCGCATACGCTGGAGGAGAAGGCCAAGCCCTATCCGCAGTCACCGTCGGGCATGACCGGCGTGCAGACCCTGGTGCCCATCATGCTCGACCATGTCGCCAAGGGGCGGCTGTCGCTGCAGCGCTTCGTCGACCTCACCTCGGCCGGCCCGCAGCGCATCTTCGGCCTCGCCGGCAAGGGCCGCATCGCGGTCGGCTACGATGCCGACCTCACGGTCGTCGACCTGAAGCGCAGCCGCACCATCGAGAATGGCTGGATCGGCTCGCGTTCGCAGTGGACGCCCTATGACGGTGTCACCGTCATCGGCTGGCCGGCGGGGACCATCGTGCGCGGCCGCAAGGTCATGTGGGAAGGCGAGATCGTCGAGGCGTCCGTCGGCGAGCCCGCGAAATTCGTCGCAGCCTTGCCGACGGTCTGATCGGACCAATCTCCTTGCAGCCGCAGCGAAGGGTTCCGCGGCTGCAAAGGAGGACGCCATGCCTGACATCAACCCCGTCGTCGATCCGGCATCCCTCGATCTCGATCACTGGCGGCAGGGCACGCTCTACGAGGCGCGCGACAGCTCCTTCGCCAAGCGGCTGGGGCTGACGGACCTCGGGATCCGCTACGTGGAGGTGCCGCCCGGCAAGTCTGCCTGTCCGTTCCACAACCACCATGTCGAGGACGAGCTGTTCATCATCCTGGAGGGCGAGGGGACGTATCGCTACGGCAACGAACGCCATGCCGTGAAGGCTGGCGACATCCTGGGTGCACCGGCCGGAGGACCGGAAACCGCGCACAACCTCATCAACACGGGAACTGCGCCACTGCGCTATCTCGCCGTGTCCTCCGTCGGCGTCGCCGACATTTGCCAATATCCGGATTCCGGCAAGATCCTGGTGTCGTCGAGTCCGCGGCGGACGATGCCCGACGGGTTCGAGCTCATGCATCGCCATACGCCCGGCGTCCCATACTGGACCGACGAGCCGGGGGCCGGCGAGGAGAAGAGTGACGGCAGCGAGGGCTGAGCCAGGCCGGGAAGCCCTAGCGAGCGATCAGTCGCCGGCGACGAAGAACTGCAGCTTGCCGTCGGGCGAGATGCCGACCCGATAGAAGTTGTAGGCGCCGAAGGTCTTCATCTCTTCGTAGTCGCCGGCGGTCACCAGCTCGAACAGCTCGACCATCTGCGGCTTGGTCAGCTTGGTCATCGCCACGCGCGTGAAATACGGCCAGACGAAGATCTCCTCGTCACTGCCGGGATCGTTCTGGACGTGCCCGGCCTGCAGGATTTCGAGCAGGATCGCGAGGATCTCGACGCCTTCGCCGTCCCCGGACGCCGATTTCAGGAAGGTGATGGGATCCTCGACCGAGTCGCCGAATGAGAGGACGGTGCCGTCCTGACCGGGCTCGATGAACGGGCGCAGCTTCTCGATGTCGCCGGACTTGGCGATCTCGATCAGCTTGGCGCGCAGCGTCTTGACCGCCTCGGGCAGACCGTCGTCCGCATAACGGATGTCGACGGGCGCTGCCGCAGCCGCCGCGTCCTCCTCGTTCGGCGAGCCGTCCTCGCCCTCGTCGGTGGTCGAGTCGTCGGGGACGTCCGGCGTCTCCGCGCCGGTTGGCGGTGTGGCGCTCTCCTCGGCGCCTGCCGGTGCGCCAGCAGCCGGTACGGCCGGGGTGCCAGCGCCGTTCGAGCCTGATGGGGCGGGCGCAAGAGGCTGTGCTGTGGACGGAGTTGCGTCTGTCGCGGGTGCAGCCTGGCCGGTCGGCGTCGTGCCAGTGGCCGGCGAGCCCGGTGCCGGCGCTGCGGGAGCGCCTTGGCCGGTCGTCGCCGGTGCATTGCCGGACTGGCTGCGCTCGTCCGGCGACTTGGCACCACCGGCATCCGGCGCCTCGTCGACGCTGTCGCTTTCCTGCCCCGGCAGTGGAGGCAGCGGCACCGACAGGATGCCGTCGCGGGCCGGCGGAGCCGCGCCATTGCTGTTCTCGAAGCGCGAGAACCCGGCGGCCGGCTGTGCTACGGCGGCCGTGAGGCTGATCAGTGCAACGAGCGCCGTCGCGTGCGGCCACCGGCGCGAGACCATGGCTAATCCTTTTATGTCGGGTGCGGCGTCTCCCCCCGAAGGCGGCCGCAGAAAGCTACTGCAGGTTCCGGTCGAGGCGGAACTCGCCGAATTCGATGCGCTGACGCAGCGCGTCCAGCATGGTCAGGACCTCATCCTCGCCGTGCAGGCGCACGAGCTCGGTCAAGGCCGTGGAGATGGCGGTCTCGGCAAGGATCTCGGCTTCGATGCCGTCGGAGATGCCGTCCGCCCAAGCCTCGTTGTGATACTCGAAAGCGACCTGCTTCTTTTCGGCAGCGATCATCTCTTCGAGGTCGGCGTTCTGCATATCGATCATCCCGATTTCCTCAAATCGAGCCTTGCGGCTTCACGTCCTGTTAAGGTCCCTAGCACGATCCGCTTCGGCGCTGTCCGGCGCTTTGTGCGGAGCGTTAAGACGAGGTTAATTCCCGTATCTTGCGCTGATCTCGCGTGACAGCGTCGCGCCTTCCGAAAGGTAACGGTCGACGGCAACGCGGGCGGCCGGCGTGCAGCGCCGGTAGGTCGATTCGAAGGCACGGTAACCATCGTTGAAGCTGGCGATGAGGCGACGCTTGTCGACCTCGTTGAAGGGCTGTGCCGCCAGGAGCTCGCCCATCTTTGTCCGGTAGGTCTCGGCATTCGTGTCGCCGCAGAGGCGCCGCAGGAAATGCACGGATCCGAGGATCGACGACAGCCGGCCGAGCGGCTTCATGAACGGCGCGTTCGATGGCTGCACGGGCGCCTGCACCGCTGCCGGTGCGGGCTCAGTCGGCTCCTGCGCCCGCGCGCTCGCCGACGCAAGGCTGGTGTAGACCGCGGCGACAAGCAGCGGCGGCAACACGGCAGCACGGATCAGGCGAGAGGACATGTTCAAGCTTTCGCGTTCCGTTAACGGATTTGCAAGCTGTGCCGGCACTGGCGATCGCATTGCATCAAGGGGTGCGTCTGTACCGCAACAATCCGGCGCTGCTCGGCGTCCTGATCAGCGCTGGTATGCCGCAAGGCCGGCGGCCGCGATATCAGCCAAGCCGTCGGTGAGACGTCCCTCTGCCTCCAGTGCCGGCAGGTCGGTCAACGGCACGAAGAGGACCCGGGCCGCGTCGTCACCTGCGGCCGGAATTGCAGCATCACCGATGCTGCTGCGCAAAACATGCACGGCGATGACGGCGTGGACGCCGGCCCCCGCGTCGATCGCCTCATGCATCTGGAGGAAGCTGAGGTCGCCGACCGTCAGCCCGGTCTCCTCGCGCACTTCCCGTGCCGCCGCCTCGGACAGCCTTTCGCCGAATTCGACGCGACCGCCCGGCAGGCTGAGGAGACCGGCGAAAGGGGGCTTTGCCCGCTCCACCAGGAGAATCGCCCCGCCACGGAAGAGGCACGTCGAGACGCCGAGGATGATGGAGGGCTTCGTCATGCTGCGGTCCTCGTTGCCGCGCCGGCGCCGGCGCTTGACAGTCTTGCCAAGCGCCGCTCCAACGGGCGCATGTGCGGTCGTTTCACTCTGATAAGCCCGGCGTCGAAGATCGGCGAGCTTCTATCGCTTGCCGAGATCGGCGCCTTTCCGCCGCGCTACAACATCGCTCCGACGCAGCCGATCCTCGTCGCGATGGCCGATGGCGAGCGGCACGGCGGCAACGAATCGGGTCGCCGTGCCCTGCTGGCGCGCTGGGGCCTCATCCCGGCCTGGGCAAAGGATCCGCGCGAGCTGCCGCTCCTGTTCAATGCCCGTTCGGAGACCGCTGCCGAAAAGGCGGCCTTCCGCGGTGCCATGCGCTATCGCCGCTGCCTCGTTCCCGCAGACGGCTTTTATGAATGGCAGGTGCAGGGCAAGCGTCGCCAGCCCTTCCTGCTGCGGCCGAGATCGCGGGAGCCGTTCTGCTTTGCCGGCCTGATGGAGACCTATCTCGCCGCCGACGGCAGCGAGATCGACACCGCGGCAATCCTCACCACGGCCGCCAACGAGACGCTCCTGCCGATCCATCAGCGCATGCCGGTGGTGGTGCCGCAGGGCGCCTATCAGCGCTGGCTCGACTGCCGGGGATACGCACCCGCTGAGGTGGCCGACCTGATGGCGAGCGCACCAGAGGACTTCTTCGAGGCGATCCCGATCTCCGACAAGGTCAACAGCGTCGCCAATGTCAGCCCGGATCTGCAGGATCCGGTGCCGCTGGCGCCGCAGGCGGCCAATACCGCCCCGGCACCGTCGCAGCTCGACCTGTTCTGATGCCGCGGACACGTTGAACGATGCCGCCTCGTGATCCTCCGCAGCTAGGGGCATAAACGTGAGCGATGCGTATTTGCGCGGCTTTGCGCTCGGGCTCAGCCTGATCGTTGCCATCGGCGCCCAGAATGCCTTCGTGCTGGAGAAGGGGCTGGCCCGCACGCATGTGCTGCCGCTGGTGCTGATCTGCGCCGTGTCGGACGCGCTGCTGATCGCTGCCGGCGTCGGCGGCCTTGGCCGGATGATCTCCGCCCATCCGGGCCTCATCCGCTGGGTCACGATCGCCGGGGCGTTCTTCCTGTTCGCCTATGCGATCATGGCAGCGCGACGGGCATTTGCGCCAAGCGCCATGGCAACGCGGGAAAGCCGGCAGACGCCGCTGACGGCGACGGTCGCGACAGCGCTGGCGCTGACCTTCCTCAACCCGCACGTCTACCTGGACACGGTGGTTCTGCTCGGCAGCCTGTCGGCCCGATACACGGATCAGGCGGAGCGGGGCGCTTACGCCGTCGGCGCGGCCACCGCATCCTTCATGTGGTTCTTCGGCCTTGGCTACGGCGCCCGCTGGCTGGCGCCGCTCTTTGCCAGTCCGCTGGCATGGCGCATCCTCGATGCGCTTATCGCGGTCACCATGACGGTGCTCGCTGCCAGCCTCTTGCTGAGTCTAGACTAGCCGTTCAGTCGGCGTGAACCAGCCGCGCGTCGTCATTGGCCTGACGCGCCTTGAGCTTTTCCGTGCGGCAGGCTGAGCTTGCCGCCGCGATCGCGGCGATACCGATCTCGCCATAGTTGCGCTCGAGCTTGACCTCGGTCTCACGCTCGTTCTTCGATCGGAATTGCATGCTGTTGGTGTTCATGGCCTCTGCTCGCCGCTTGACTACGAGATCCGTTACGCCGCTCGATTGAGTCACTTTAGGGGCGGCTCCTAAGTCTTTGCCCGACACGAAGTTTGTAATCCTGTCATGTTCCGTCAGAGTGGCGATATGACAACAGCATGGCGGTCGAAGATGAGAAGGCCATTCCCGCGGATGCTGCGGCTGCGAGGCAAAGCCGGCAGTCCGTCGCTGCTCTTCGGCGCTGCAAATGAAAGACGGGCGGTTTTGCCGCCGGTCATGATGCGGTAAGCCGCTGCTGCGCCGCGCCGTCGCGGCCGCGATGGGACGCAGGAGAACGGATATGGACGACGGCTTCCGCGGTGTGACGCTCACCAATACGATGACGCGGCGCAAGGAGCGCTTCCTGCCGCTCGACTGGCGCGGTGGCGCGGCCGAGGCGGACCGGCAGGTGCGCATGTATGTCTGCGGCCCGACCGTCTACGACTTCGCCCATATCGGCAATGCGCGGCCGGTGATCGTCTTCGACGTTCTGTTCCGGCTGCTGCGCCACCTCTATGGCGCCGACCGCGTCACCTATGTCCGCAACATCACGGACGTCGACGACAAGATCAACGCACGCGCGGCGCGCGATCATCCGGGCCTGCCGCTGAACGAGGCGATCGCCCGCGTCACCGAAGGAACGGCGGCGCAATTTCACCGGGACGTTGCGGCGCTCGGCGCTCTCGAGCCGACGGTTGAGCCGCGGGCCACGGCCTTCGTGACCTCACGCGGCGACGGCAAGCCGGATATGGTTGCGATGATCGGAACGCTGATCCAGCGCGGCCATGCCTATGTTGCGGCTGGCGAGGTGCTGTTCGACGTCACCTCCATGCCGGACTACGGCGCGCTGTCGCACCGCCGCCTCGACGAGCAGCAGGCTGGCGCGCGCGTCGCGGTCGAGGCGCACAAGCGCAACGCCGCCGACTTCGTGCTCTGGAAGCTGTCCGATGCGGACGAGCCGGGCTGGGACTCGCCCTGGGGCCGTGGCCGTCCCGGCTGGCACATCGAATGCTCGGTGATGAGCGCGGCCTATCTCGGCAACACCTTCGACATCCATGGCGGCGGGCTCGACCTGATCTTCCCCCACCACGAGAACGAGATCGCCCAGTCGCGCTGCGCCCATGGCACGGCATCGATGGCGGAGGTCTGGATGCATAACGGCTTCGTCCAGGTCGAAGGCCGCAAGATGTCGAAGTCGGAGGGCAACTTCGTCACCATCCACGACCTTCTGGAGACGGAAGCCTTCGGGGGCCGGCGCTGGCCGGGGGAGGTGCTGCGCCTCGCCATGCTGATGACGCACTATCGCGAGCCGATCGACTTCTCGATCCGCCGGCTGGAGGAGGCGGAGCGCACGCTGACCCGGTGGGCGGGCGAGCTGACCGGCGAGGTCGCGCCCGCATCCATCCCCGAACCGGTGCTGAAGGCGGTGTCGGACGATCTGGCGACGCCGCTCGCCATCGCGGCGATCCATGCGGCGGACGGTGCGGCGGAGCGGGTTGCGGCGCTCAGCCTGCTCGGCATCGACCTCGTTGCCTATGCGGGGCGGATGACGGCTGCGGCAGAGGCGAAGGCGGACAGCGTCGACGTGGAGGCGCGCATCGCCGAGCGGCTGGAGCGCCTGCAGGCGCGCGACTTCGCCGCCGCCGACCGGATCCGGGCCGAGCTTCTGGAAGCGGGCATCCAGCTGAAGGACGGCAAGGACCCGGCGACGGGCGAGCGCGTGACCACCTGGGAGCTGAAGGCGTGAGCGAAGGGCTGCGCAAGCCCTATCCGCCGATCGAACCCTACCGCACCGGCCGCCTCGACGTCGGGGATGGCCACGAACTCGCCTACGAGCTCTGCGGCAATCCGGAGGGCCGCACCGTCGTGTTCCTGCATGGCGGGCCGGGGAGCGGTTACAGCACCCACCACCGCCGCCTGTTCGATCCCGCGCGATACCGCATCTGCCTGTTCGACCAGCGCGGCTGCGGGCGCTCGACGCCGCTCGGGCTCCTGGAGGCGAACACCACCTGGCATCTCATCGCCGATCTGGAGCGTCTCCGCCAAGAGATCGGCGCCGAGACCTGGCTCCTTTTCGGCGGCTCCTGGGGTGCGACGCTGGCGCTCGCTTACGCTGAGACGCATCCGGAGCGCGTGTTAGCCATGGTGCTGCGCGGCGTCTTCTCCGGCCGCCGTTCGGAGCTGCGCTGGTTCTACGAGGAGGGCGCCGATCGCCTGTTCCCGGACGAGTGGGAGCGCTTTGCCGGCGCCATCCCGCACGCTGAGCGCGGTGATCTGATCGCTGCCTATCATCGCCGTCTCACCGATCCCGACCGCGCCGTGCGGGCGGCGGCGGCCTGGTCCTGGGCCGCCTGGGAGGCCGCGACGGTGATGATGCGCAGCGTCGCTCCATCGGCGCTCGCGACGGCGTCTGCGCCCTCGCATGTCGCCGACGGCACGATCGCCTTCGCCCGGATCGAGAACCACTATTTCATCCACGACCTCTGGCTGGAGGAGGGGCAGCTCATCCGCGACGCCGGCCGGCTCGCCGGCATTCCCGGCGTCATCGTGCAGGGCCGCTACGACGTCGTCACACCTGCGATCACCAGCTGGCAGCTGCATAAGGCATGGCCGGGATCGGAATACCGGATGGTGGAAGGCGCCGGCCATGCCTTCGCCGAACCCGGCATTCTCCATGCCCTCCTGGAGGCGACGGACCGCTTCGCCGACTGACGGACTGCTTGCGCGGCAAGCCGTTGCAGTCGTCGCGGCATCAGCGCGCCTGATCGCCGCTATAACCGATCTCGATTTCCCTCTTTCTGCGGCCTCCATTAGACACGAGGCTCGCCGGGCGAGGCAGGCGCGATCCGGCAGGAGAAGCAATGATGAAGCCTCGCGATATCGGTCTTGCCCTCTTTGTCGCGGCGATCTGGGGCGTCAATTTCGTCGTCATCCGCGTCGGCCTCGGCAGCTTTCCGCCGCTGCTTCTGGCGGCACTCCGCTTCGTTGTGGCAGCGCTGCCCGCCGTCCTTCTGCCGCGCCCGAAGGTGCCGCTGGGCCGCTTCCTCCTGATCGGCGGAACGTTGTTCATCGCCCAGTTCGCCTTTCTCTTCATCGGCATGGCCAAGGGCATGCCGCCGGGCCTCGCCTCCGTGGTGCTGCAGTCGCAGGCCTTCATGACCATGCTGGTCGCCGCTGCTGTTCTGCGTGAGCGGCCGACCCCGCGGCAGATGCTCGGCACGCTGACGGCCTTTGCGGGCCTTGCCGTGATCGCTTCGACGGCCGGCAGCGTCGACGTCACCATGATCGGTCTCGTGCTGTGCCTCGCGGCGGCCCTCTGCTGGGCCGTCGGCAATGTCGCGCTGCGCAGCGCCGGGCCGGTGGACATGCTGGCGATGATGGTCTGGCTGAGCCTCGTTCCACCGCTGCCGCTCTTTGCGCTGGCGCTCGTCGTCGACGGCCCGGATGCCGTCGGCCGGGCCCTGATCGCCATGGATCTGCCCGGCATCGGTGCGGTGCTCTACATCGCGCTGCTCTCGACGCTGGTCGGCTTCGCGATCTGGGGCGACCTTCTGAAGCGCTACACGACCGCCACGGTCGCGCCCTTCTCCTTGCTGGTGCCGATATTCGGCGCCGGCTCGGCCTCGCTGCTGCTGGGCGAGCGCTTCGGCGAAGCACGCCTTATCGGTATGGCGCTGGTGCTGGCCGGCCTCGCCATCGTCGTGCTGCCGGTGCAGCGCTGGATCGGCGGTCTCGTTCCGAGGCGCAGCTGATGCCAAGCGACGGCTCCGCAAAAGCTCCGCATCCCGCCTCGTCAGAGATCATCGGCCTCTATGAACGGCATTCGGCACGCTTCGATAGCCTGCGGGGCCGCAGCCTGTTCGAGCGCGGCTGGCTCGACCGTTTCCGCCAGGTGGCAGGCGAGGGCGCTGCGATCCTCGATCTCGGCTGCGGCAGCGGCGAACCGATCGGCCGCTACTTGATCGAGGCCGGGCATCCTCTCACCGGCATCGACAGTGCACCGTCCATGATCGCGCTCTGCCGGCAGCGCTTCCCGGCTGAACGCTGGCTCGTCGCCGACATGCGCCGCGTGCGACTGAATGAGCGCTTCGGCGGTCTCATAGCGTGGGACAGCTTCTTCCATCTGACGCCGGATGATCAGCGCGCCATGTTCGGCGTCTTTGCCGCGCATGCCGCAAGGGGCGCGGCGCTGATGTTCACTAGCGGACCGGGCGCCGTCGAGGCGATCGGCAGCTTCGAGGGCGAGACGCTCTACCATGCCAGCCTCGACTCGGCCGAGTACCGGGCGCTTCTCTCGATGCATGGCTTCGACGTCATCGCCCATCGCGCCGAGGAGCCGGATTGCGGCGGCCGCACCGTCTGGTTGGCGTGCCGAACTGGGGAGACGCGTGTCCGCGCGCAGACGGATGCCCTAGATACCGGCTGCGCCTTGCAGCCCAATGGAGTGCGATCATGACGCTCGACAACAAGCCCGTTCACACCGGTGGCTGTCAGTGCGGCGCCGTCCGCTTCCGCATCGAGGGCGCGCTGGGTCAAGCCTCGATCTGCCATTGCCGCATGTGCCAGAAGGCCTTCGGCAACTTCTATGCCCCGCTGGTTTCGGTGAACGACGAGCTGACCTGGACGCGGGCCGAGCCCAAGCGTTTCCAGTCGTCAAACCATGTCCGCCGCGGCTTCTGCCCGGACTGCGGCACGCCGCTGACCTACGAGGCGCCCGACGGGCTGGCGCTGGCGATCGGCGCCTTTGACGATCCCTCCGCCATCGCGCCGGAGATCCAGTTCGGCGTTGAGGCGAAGATTGCCTATGTCGACCGCCTTCACGAGCTGCCGGTGCGACGCTCGGAGGAAGATCCCGCATCCGCCGAGTTCGTGCGCACGATGGTGTCCTACCAGCATCCGGATTATGAGACGGAGCGGCCCGGCAGGGCCTGACGCGCCACCCCGCACCCCATCACCTCATTCTCATTCTGCGGCAGCGCAGTTTTCGCTGCCCCCTGCGGCCACTTCGAGGGGCGCCGCCATCGACCGAAAGCACCACTCCATGCAGACGCAGGGCAACGACACGCTGCGCGGCACCGGCCTTGCCGTCGCCGCCTACGGCATCTGGGGCATCTTCCCGCTCTACATGAAGCTGCTCTCGCACGTGCCGGCCGTCGAGATCGTTGCGCACCGCATCGTCTGGGCCTTGCCCTTCGCAGCCCTTCTCCTCTGGTGGCAGGGCGCGACGGACCGGCTCTGGCCGGTGCTCCGATCGCCGCGGGCGCTCGGCATGGCGGCGGTCACCGCAACGCTGATCTCGGTCAACTGGGGCGTCTATGTCTACGCCATCGTCTCCAACCAGGCCTTGGACGCGGCGCTCGGCTATTACATCAACCCGCTGGTGAACGTGATGCTTGGCGCCATCTTCCTGAAGGAGCGGCCAACGCGCCTGCAGGGCTTTGCCATTGCACTGGCCGCGCTCGCCGTCCTGGTCCTCGCGACCAATGCCGGCGGCTTGCCGTGGATCTCGCTCGTTCTGGCGCTGTCCTTCGCCACCTATGGTCTCCTGCGCAAGACCGTTCCCGTCGGCGCGACGGAGGGTTTCATGCTGGAGGTGCTGCTGCTGGTCGGGCCGAGCCTCGCCTGGCTCGTCTGGCTCGCAGCGCACGGGGAGAGCCACTTCCTCGCCGACGGGGAGACGGCGCTCTTGCTGATCGTCTCTGGACCGATCACTGCCGTGCCGCTGATCCTGTTTGCCGCGGCGGCGCGGCTGCTCAGCTTCTCGACCATCGGCCTGCTGCAGTACATGGTGCCGACGCTGCTGTTCCTGTTCGCCGTCTTCCTGTTCGGCGAGCCTTTCTCAGCCTGGCAACTCGTCGCCTTCGCGCTGATCTGGACGGCGCTGGCGATCTACAGCGTCTCGCTCTTTCGGACGGCCGGGGAGCGAAAGCGTGCCGCGACGGCGGTCGCAGCCGAAAGCGAGGGAACCGTCATCGAAGACGTCGACGCGAACGGACGGCGAGCCTGAGGGGGACCGTCGTCACTGCCGCTCAGGACACGCTGATCGACTGGAGGCACTCTCAGTCGATGTCGGCAGCTATCAGTCAGACGCTGCCGATCGGCCTCAGAGGCGCTCGATGATCTCGACGCGTCCGTCCGCAGCGGTCGAGGCGGGCTTGCCGGTCAGGCGCGGGATGACCTCCTCGATCCGGTCGATCACCAGCGGCCGTACCTGATGCGCCGTGTGGATGAAGCCCTCCGCCGCCATATGGTCGAGAAGGCTTGAGAGCGGCTTCCAGAAGCCGCCGACATTGGCGATGGCGATCGGCTTCTCGTGCCGGCCAAGCTGGCGCCAGGTCAGGATTTCGACCAGCTCCTCCAGCGTCCCGATGCCGCCGGGCAGGGCGATAAAGGCGTCGGAGCGCTCGAACATGATGTGCTTGCGCTCATGCATGTTCTCCGTGACGATCAGCTCGTCGAGTTCGCGCAGCTCGCTCTCCGTCGCCTCCATGTCGATCAGGAAGCGCGGGATGATGCCGGTGACGCTGCCGCCGGCATCGCGCACGGCTTCCGCCACCGCGCCCATGATGCCGCGCCGGCCGCCGCCGTAGACGAGCCGGATGCCGGCGCGTCCGATCATCTCGCCGAGGACCTTGGCCGCATCGATGTAAAGGGGATCGCGCCCGACGGACGAGCCGCAATAGACGCAGACGGATCGAATCGAATTCATGAGGTGCAAAGTCGGTCGCGACGGCTCAATAATCAAGCCGCAGCGGCCATCTGGCGCGACGAAGGCTTCGGCAGTAGGCTGATCCTGTCCGCATCCGGGGTCTATCCGATGGCGCTTACTCTGCCGCAAGGCCGACTGCTGCCGCATCGGCTGGCTGATGTGAGTTTCGGTCACGTCGTCGCCGCGACGCTGCTGCTTCTTGGGCTGCTTCTCGGCATCGGCCTCGCCACGCGCCAGCCACCGGCGGAGACGCCCTATCTGAAGATCGCCGGCGCCGGCTTCATGTTCAACTACCGCATCGCCGACGCCTATTACGGCTTTACCGTCTATGTGATGAAGCCGGTGAAGACGGCCTCCGTCATCGAGGCGACCTTCGAGGACCCGGGCGGCGGCGCCCCGATCGTGGTGCGGGAGGAGCTGTCGCCGCGCGCGCGGCAATATGGCCTGCGCACACCGCCGCTGCACGGCATCCGCAAGGACCGGCCCTACCAGGTGCGCGTGCGGCTGCTGCAATGGGGCGACGGCGCTGTGCTGCACGACGAGCGCTTCACCGTCGCCTCGCAGATCGACGATGCCGTGATGCCGAAGGCGCCGCTGACGATCGGCCCCGGCTATATGCGCAATCCGGCGGTGCTGCCGGACGGCAGCCTTCGCGAAGCGCCCGCCCGCCCGGCCGAGCCTCAGAGCACGCCGGGATAGGCGGCATCGAGCGCTTCGATCCTCGCCTGCCGCCAGACGAGATCGCGCTCTGCCTGGGGCCGGTCAAGATCGACGATGCCGCGCACCCGGCCGGGCCGCGGCGTCAGGAAAACGATCCGGTCCGACAGCTCCACCGCCTCGCGCAGATTGTGGGTGACCATCAGCGCCGTCGTCGGCCGCGCCGACCAGACCGCCAGCAGCAGGCGCCGCAGCCGGCCGGCCGTGTCCTCGTCGAGCGAGACGAAGGGCTCGTCGAGAAGCAGCAGCGACGGCTCGATGGCGAAGGCGCGCGCCAGCGCGACGCGGCGTGCGAGCCCGAGCGACAGCTCCGCCGGATAGCGCTGGCGCATCTCGCCAAGGCCGAGCGTCTGGAGGAGCGGCTCGAGGTCAGTGCCGGCGAGCTCGGCCGGCAGCGCCAGCCGGATGTTGTCCTCGACACTGCGCCAGGGCAGGAGGCGGGGCTCCTGGAAGACCGCGGCGGTGCGCCCGCTGCCGCCGGGCAACTGCACATGCCCTTCGAAATCCCGGTCGAGGCCGAGCACGATGCGCAGCGTTGTCGTCTTGCCGCAGCCGGACGGGCCAATCAGCGTCGTGAAGCTGCCCGCCTCGGCCGAAAAGGCGATCTCCGAAATGGCGTTCAGCGTGTTCCCGTCCGCGCCGCGAAAGCTCTTGTCGCGGATGAGGACGTCAAGCCGGTCGGCTGCGCCAGCGGGTGGAGTGGGCTTCGAAGGGTTGGACAAGCAGGAACTCGATCAGCAGCATCACGGCGACGAAGGCGAGTGTGTAGGCCAGGATCGCTGCGACGTCGAAGAGCTGGAAGTAGAGGTTGATCTGGAAGCCGACGCCGTTGGACCGGCCGAGCAGTTCGACCACGAGGGCGATCTTCCAGATCAGCGAGATGCCGGAGCGCGACGCCGCAGCGAAATAGGGCTGCAGCTGCGGCAGGATGACGTGCCGCAGCGTCCGCCAGCGGCCGAAGCGGTAGACGGCCGCCATCTCCGACAGCTGCCGGTCGATCGAGCGCGCGCCTTCGCGGATTGTCACGATGACGTTGGGGATCTTGTTCAGGGCGATTGCGCCGATCGCCGCCGCCTCGTTCAGCCCGAACCAGATATAGGCAAGCACGATGATCACCAGTGCCGGTATGTTCAGGAAGAGGATCACCCACGGATCGAACAGCCGGTTGGCGCGCGGCTTCAGCCCCAGCGCGATGCCGATCGCCGAGCCGATGGCCATGGCGAGGACGAAGGCGGCAAAGACCCGCATCAGCGTCATGGCGAGGTGGAAGGGCATCTCGCCGGTTTCGAGGTCCCGCCAGCCGGCGGCGAGGACGGCAGCTGGCGTCGGCAGCACGCGCGATGCCGCAAGGTCGGCGGCGATCCACCAGACGGCGAGCAGGATCGCCAGCGACAGCGCCGTCAGCCCGGCCGGCTGATCGGTCCAGCGGGACCGGGCAGCTGGTCTCCGTCCGCTCCGTTCAGGAGCCATCCCGCGTGCCGCTCCAGAAGGTGCCGGGCGCCAGCGTCTCGCCCTTGCCGACGAGCTTCTCGCCGCCGATGTCGCGCAAGAGCCCGTACAGCGTGCGCGCATCCGCCTCTTCCTCGGCGAGCGGACGTGCGGGGATGCCCTCGCGGTAGCGGTCGCGCATGACGAGAAGCGTCTTCTCGTCCTCCGGCCGCACCAGCGGCGACAGCGCCGCCCACTCCTCGTCCGACGTCTTCAGCAGCTGCTTGGTCTCGCGCGAGGCCTTCAGGAAACCGTCGACCGCCTGCGGATGCGTCTCGGCGAAGGCCTCGTCGAAGACGTAGCCGATCGAGGCCACCGGCCCCGTCGCGCCGAACGCCTTGGCCGCCTGCTCGCCGGAAACCAGCGTGCGGAAACCCGCCGCCTCGAGGCGTGCCGCGTAGTTCCAGAAGCAGAGCACGGCATCGAGCTCGCCCGACTTCGCCTTCTCCGCGAGAAGCGGCGGCGCGCCGTAGACGATGTCGTTGGACGCGGCGAGATCGACCTTGGCGTCGCGGCGGGCCAGCGCCTGGATCAGCAGCCAGTTCTTGTCGAGCGGTCCGCCGGCAACGCCGATCCGCTTGTTCTTCAGATCGCCCAGGGATTTCAGGGGGCTATCGGCAGGCACCATCATGGAGCCGACCGAACTCGAATAGGGCGCAAAGGTGAGCCGCTTGCCGTCGGTCCTGAGGCGCGACACCCACAGCCAGTCGGACACGATCATGTCGACACTGCCGGCCTGCAAGGCCACGTCCGTTGCATCCTCGCCGGCAAAGGGGATGATCTCGACCTCGACACCGTGCTTGGTGTCGAGCCCGTGCCGCTTCATGGCGTCCAGTTCCCAGTTCACCGTGCCGAACTTCAGGACGCCGACCCGCACGACCTCGGCAGCCTCCGCGCCGGCCATGCCGACGAGAGCCGCCACTGCCGCAGCCAGCGCCGCAAGCAGAATCCGCCTCATCACGATCCTCCCAGATACGCAGTCGGCGCCACCCGAGAACAGCATAGCATGGCTTGCGCACCCGTCACGCGCGCATCGGGTGCTCCAGACGAGTATCCTCAGCTTCGTGCGTCGATCGCCTCGGCCACCTCGTCGGCGGTCTTCAAAAGCCGCACCAGCACCGGCACGGCGAGGGCAACGATGCTGCGGTCGCGCCCGCGCGCCGCCTGCGCCTCGCGCACTTCCTCGACCACCTGGCCGAGCACCGGGATGAAACGCAGCGTGAGCGCGATGGCGAGGCTGAGGCGCTCGGGGCTCAGCCCCGTCCAGGCCAGGCGGCGGAATAAAGCTTCAAGCGCCTCGATCAGCGCGGTTGCGCGCGTCGTCATCGTCAGCAGCGTCGCGGCGAGGATGAGCGCAAGGAAGCGCAGTGCCGCGCCGGCCGCCGCGGCGACATCCGTGAACCAGAGCTGCACCAGGAACAGCACCGCGATCACGGCGATGGCCGGCCGGAGCTGCTTTGCGGCTCGCCTCGGCGGGACACCGGAAACGGGGAGCAGCGCCAGCACGATGGCGAGCCCCACTGCTGCCACCGGCCAGCCGGGCAGGGCGAAGAGGAGGGCGGCGAGAACCGGGATCGCCGCCAGCTTCAAGCCGGCGGGCAAGCGGTGCAGCGGACTGTCCGCGGCAATGTAGAGCGCGTCGATCATCGGCAGAGCGCCCGGTAGGCATGGACGGCCGGGCCGGAGCGATCATCCACGACGACATGGCCGGCCTCGAAGACGATCACCCGGTCGAAGCTCTCGACGAGATCGAGGTCATGGGTGACGAGGATCACCTGGCCGGGGAAATCGGCAACCGCCGCGGCGATGCGGCGGCGATTGCGCAGATCGAGCAGCGTCGTCGGCTCATCGAGCACCAGATGCGCCGGCTCCATGACCAGCACACCGGCGAGCGCGACGAGCTGCCGCTCGCCGCCCGACAGTTCATGGATCAGACGCTCCTCCGACCCCGCTAGGCCGACCCGCGCCAGGATGGCCGACACGGCGGCAGCGACCGCCGGCTTTGGCAGGCGCCGCGGCTTCAGTCCGAAGGCGATGTCCTCCGCGACCGTCGGGTGGACGATCTGGTTGTCGGGGTTCTGGAACAGAAAGCCTACCCGGCGGCGCGCCGCCTTGACGTCGTCTCGCGTGTCGATCCCGTCGACGGTGACATGCCCGCTGGTCGGCAGCAGCAGGCCGTTCAGCAGACGAGCGAAGCTGCTCTTGCCGGAGCCATTGGCGCCGAGGATGCCGATCCGCGGCTCAGCAAGGCTCAGCGACAGGCCATCGAGAACACGCCGCTCTCCCCGATGGAGAGTGACGTTGCGGAGTTCGATCAATCTCCTGCCTCAGGAGCGGCGGGAGGCAAGGCCCGCCGGTACCGCGGGATAGGATTTCCGCAGCGCCACGACGACGGCGGCGCCAACCCCGGCCTTGATCAGGTCTCCCGGGATGAAGGCAGCGGCCGAGCCGATAAAGGCGGCGCCGAGATCCATGCCGGACATCGCGGAGTACCAGGGCACGCCCACGGCATAGACGACGCCGATGCCGCCCGCGACCATGGTGAGGAAGGCAGTGACGAAGTTCAGGCGCGGCCACAGCCGCTCGGCCGCAAAGCCCACGACGAGCGTCGCCGCCACCCAGCCATAGATGAAGCCGGACCACGGCCCGACGAAGACGCCGAGGCCCCCGCGCCCGCCGGAGAGGAGCGGCAGGCCGACCGCGACGAGAAGGAGGAACAAGAGCATCGACAGAAGGCCTCGTCTGGCGCCGAGGATGCCGCCGATCAGCATCGGCCCCATCGATTGTGCGGTGATCGGGATGCCGAGCGCCGGGATCATCAGCGGCGGAAAGGCGCCGAGCACGGCCATCAATGCGGCAAAGAGTGCGATATAGACGATGTCGCGCGTGGCCATGGAAGATCCGCCTCATTCTCTGCCGCTGCGGAAAAGCCCGGCTGCCGGCGGCCGCAGAAAAGTCGGTCTGGCCGGCCGCGTCAACCGGCGACCGCCGCAAGCTGGCTGCCCGCCTCAGCCGGCCTGCGCCCGCACCGCCGTCTTCGCGACGGTCTCCAGCAATGGCTCGGCGGGTGGTTCATCCCCGGCGCCGCCGACCGCGCCGCCAGGCTGAGGCACATTGCCATGCGTCGCCGGCGTCACCATGGCCGCCACGATCTGCCGCAGGCTGATGCGCCCGATCCGCCGCCCGTCGGCATCGACGACGTCGATCGCGTCGGCATCGCCCCGGTTGATCGCTTCGGCCGCCGCCTCCAGCGTCGTGTCCGCCGGGATGGCATCGCTCGCAAGCGGGCCTTCCGCCAAGGGCGTCATCACGCTCCGCACCTCGATCACGCGGCCGCGGTTCACCTCCTTCACGAAATTGGCGATATAGGCGTCGGCCGGGCGCAGCAGGATGTCCTGCGGCGTTCCCTGCTGGATCACCTCGCCGTCGCGCAGGATGGCGATGCGGTCGCCGAGCCGCAGCGCCTCGTCCAGATCGTGGGTGATGAAGACGATGGTCTTGCGGATCTCCTTCTGGATGTCGAGCAGCACCGTCTGCATATCGGTGCGGATCAACGGATCGAGCGCCGAATAGGCCTCGTCCATCAGGAGAATGGGCGCATCATTGGCAAGCGCCCGGGCGAGGCCGACGCGCTGCTGCATGCCGCCGGAGAGCTGGTTCGGGTAACGAGCTTCGAACCCCTTCAGCCCCACACGCTCGATCCAGCGCATCGCCGCGTCGACTTGTTTTGCGCGCGGCAGGCCCTGCACCTCAAGGCCGTAGACGGTGTTGTCGAGGACGGTGCGGTGCGGCAGCAGGGCGAACTTCTGGAACACCATCGCGGTCTGGTGGCGGCGAAATTCGCGCAAGGCCCGATCGGACATCCTCACGACGTCGGTCCCGCCGACGATGACCTCGCCGGCCGTCGGTTCGATCAGGCGGTTGATGTGCCGGATCAGCGTCGACTTGCCCGAGCCCGAGAGGCCCATGATCACCTGAATCCCGGCGGCCGGCATGGAGATATTGATGTCGCGCAGGCCGAGCACGTGACCGGTGCGGGCCAGGAGCTCGGCCTTGGTCATGCCAGCCCTGACATCCTCGACATGCGCCTTGGCGCGCCCGCCGAAGATCTTGAAGAGGTGCCGGATCTCGATGCCGAGTCCGGCGGTGTGGCCCATGTCAGCCATGAGCGGCCTCGCGGTACTTCTGCAGGCGGCGGCCATAGGCCTGGCTCACCCGGTCGAAGATGATGGCGATGCCGACGATGGCGAGGCCGTTGAAAACGCCGAGCGTGAAATACTGGTTTGCGATCGCCTTCAGCACCGGTTGGCCGAGCCCCTGCACGCCAATCATCGAGGCGATCACCACCATGGCCAGCGCCATCATGATCGTCTGGTTGATGCCGGCCATGATCGTCGGCAGCGCCAGTGGCAGCTGCACCTTCCACAGCTTCTGCCAGTTCGAGGAGCCGAAGGCATCGGCAGCCTCCAGCGTGTCGCGGTCGACGAGGCGGATGCCGAGGTCGGTGAGGCGGATCATCGGCGGAATGGCGTAGATGACGACCGCGATGACGCCGGGCACACGGCCGATGCCGAGCAGCATGACGACGGGGATGAGATAGACGAAGCTCGGCATCGTCTGCATGACGTCGAGGATCGGGTTCACGGAGGCGCGCAGCCGGTCCGAGCGTGCCATCAGGATGCCGAGCGGGATGCCGACGACGATGGCTATCACGGTGCAGACGAAGATCATCGAGACCGTCCGCATCGTGTCGGTCCACATGTCGAAATAGCCGATCAGCAGGAGCGTCAGCACGGTGCCGGCGGTGATCTTCCAGCTGCGGCTGGCGAGCCAGGCGATCGCGGCGAAGGCGATGAGGACGACCGGCCAGGGCGTCTGGGTGAGCAGCCGCTCCGCCCAGATGAGAAAGCTCTGCAGCGGCGAGAAGAGAGCCTCGATGCTGTCGCCATAGGCGCGGGTGAAGCTGCGGAAGCCGTCGTCGATCGACTTCTTCACGACCCGCAGCGTGTCGTCAGGCATGTGGGGAAAGGAAAACAGCCAGTCCAAGGATTTCCTTTCTCCAATGTTCAGCCGTCCACGCTACGCGCCGTTCCGGCTTGGCGCGAGGCTTGGCGGATCGCCAGCCCGCCGGCCGCCGATAGCAAGACGGCGGGCGTCTTTTGCCCGCCGCTTGCGTGTCTCGCCTAGAGCGAGGCCTTGACCTTCTCCGCCACCTCCGGCGTGACCCACTGCGTCCAGACGTCCTCGTTGTTCTTCAGGAAGTACTTGGCGCCATCCTCGCCGGACGCCTGGTTGTCGGTCATGTAGGCGAGCAGCTTGTTGACCGTGGCGTTCCCCCAGGACCGCTTCTTCAGATAATCGAGGGCGGGACCGGCGCGGTCGGCGAAGGCCTTGGTGACGAGCGTCTGTACCTTGTCCTTCGGCCAGACGTTCTTCTTCGGATCAGGGCAGTCTGCATTGGTGTTGCAGCTCTTCCAGGCCGCCGCATCGGCTTCGGCGCCGAAGTCAAGCTTCACCATTTCATACTTGCCGAGGAGGGCGGTCGGCGCCCAGTAGTAGCCCATCCAGCCCTCTTTCCGCTCATAGGCCTTGGCGACGGAGCCATCGAGGCCGGCGGCGGAGCCGGTGTCCACCAGCGTGAACTTCTTGTCGGCCGCGCCATAGGCCTTGAACAGCTGGCCGGTGACGACGGTGCCGCCCCAGCCCTGCGGGCCGTTGTAGACGGCGCCCATGGACGAGTCCTCAGGGGCGGGGAACAGCTCGGGATGGCCGAGCGCATCGTCGATCGTCTTGATGTCGGGATGGGCGTCCGCGACGTATTTAGGAATCCACCAGCCCTGCTCGCCGCCGTCGGCGAGGGCGTCGCCGGCAACCACGATCTTGTTCTCGGCGATGCCGTTGCTGATGACCTCAGGCACGTTGTCGACCCAGCCCTCAGGCGCGAGATCGGGCTGGCCCTTCTCGACCATCGAGGTGATCGTCGGAACGGTGTCGCCGACCACCAGCTCGGCATTGCAGCCATAGCCTTCGGTCAGGATGATCTTGTCGATATTGGCGAGCACTTCGGCCGACTGCCAGTTCATGTTGGCGATGGTGACATCGCCGCACTCGGCGGCCGAGGCAGAGGCGCCGGTGCCGAGGAGGCACAGAGCGACAGCAGTGGATGCGAGCAGCGTCTTCATGATGCGTCCTTCCAGCCTTCTTCCAAAACGGCAGACCTTGGTCGTGCCAGCGTTGTCCCGAAGCAAAGGTCCGTTGTCGCCTTCCTTTTTATTGTTCTAATTGCGGTGTACCCGTGCCGCAATCGGGTGATTTGCACAAACGGGCCGCGCCGCATCGCAGCGCAAGCTTTTTGTGCAGTTGCAGCATGGCCAGAGTCGCGGCCGCCGTTCCAGAAAACTCAGAGCGTCCCGCCGCGCGGATCATAGTCCACGCGCCGACACACGGGCTTGCGGCGGCAGCACGGGATGCGCCGCAAGGATCAACCGTCGCGCGGGGGAAAGCGTCCAGCCTGACGCAGCCCTCGTCAGATCGCGGTCTTCTCGCTTTCCGCGATGTAGATCTGCCGCAGCCGCTTAGCGATCGGGCCTGGCTTCCCGTCGCCGATCGGATGGAGATCGATCTCCACCACCGGCAGCACGAAGGAAGAGGCTGAGGTGATGAAGGCTTCCGCGGCCGATTTGGCCTCGTCCAGCGTGAAGTTGCGCTCCTCCACCGGGATATTCTCTTCCGCAGCCAAGCGCAGCACCGCCGCGCGGGTGATGCCGTGCAGGATCGAGTGGGACAGGTCGCGCGTCACGAGGACGCCGTCGGCCGTGACGATATGCGCGTTGTTGGACGACCCCTCGGTGACGACACCGTCCTCCACCAGCCAGGCATCGTCCGCTCCGCGCCGCTTGGCGTCCATCTTCGCCATGGAGGGATAGAGCAGCTGCACCGTCTTGATGTCGCGGCGACCCCAGCGCAGATCGGGCACGGAGGCAATGCGCAGGCCCGTCTCGGCTGAAGGCTTGTCGCGCAGCGCGACAGCTTGCGTGAACAGCACCAGCGACGGACGGGTGCCCTTGGGCGGGAACAGGAAGTCGCGATCGGCGGCGCCGCGCGTCACCTGCATGTAGATGAGGCCTTCATCGAGGCCGTTCTCGGAAACGAGGCGGCGGTGGATGGCCAGCAGCTCGTCGTCCTCGGCCGGCGAGGGCAGCTCCAGCTCTGCCAGCGAACGCCGCAGCCGCTTCATGTGCCCGGCAAAATCGAGAAGCTTGCCGCCGAGCACCGAGACGACCTCGTAGACGCCGTCGGCAAACAGGAAGCCTCGGTCGAAGATCGAGATCTTCGCGTCAGTCTCGGACAGATATTCGCCGTTCACATAGACGGTGCGGGTCATTGCGGCATGTCTCGTTGCTGCTTCGCTGAGGCGTCCTGATAGAGCCTGATACGCGGCTTGAACAGCGACTCCGCGCCAGCCTATGCCCGAAGGACGGGCGGCGGCAGCCGAGGGTCGAGCGCGAAGCGGCTCTGCTGGCGCACCGCGTAATCTCCGCGAGCCCGCTCCGCTACGAAGATGAGGTTCCAGCTCCCCGGCGACACCGACGAGGGAATAACAACGAAGCGATGCTGCTCCAGTAGCGCATCGCCGTAGGCCTGCTGGTTCGGGCTGGGAAAGCTCGGGCGGATCCAGTTCGGATTGGGGATGGCATCAGGATCGACGACATGGACGCCGGACGGCTCAATGCCGATCTCCGTCATGACGTGGGGAACGGTGTCGAGGATCTTGAAAGTCGCGTGCACGGCGACTTCGACAATCGTCGTCGCGGGGTCAAGCGCCGCATAGACGGCTCTGACACCTGGCGAGTTCCAGCGTCCGCCGTGGCGATAGGCGCCTTCGCCGGAATCCCAGCTGCCGCCGAACCGCTCGCGGTCGAGGCGCCATGCCACCAGTTCTGAGCCGCCGAGCGCGCCGGGCAGGGGCGCCATGCGCATGTCAGAGCAGTTCCGGCGAGCAGAGTGATCCGATGATCACCCGATATGCTCTACGTGTAGACGCCGTGCTCGATACGCGACAGTACCGTCCTGACCATGTCGAGGCCGGTTGGCGTATCCAGGAGGTCGATCGGCTTCGCCCCGTCGAAGGCGACGGCCGGACTTTCCAGCCACCGTTCGGCCTCCTCTTGCGTTCCAAACACCTCGGTCGCCTGCGCGAGCACCTGGGCGAATGACCAGGTGCGGCCGCTGACTTCGGTCGAAACGGTCTTGGCCGGGGCCGACTTCAGGCGCTGGACGGTGCGCACCGACATTCCGAGCGCCCGTGCGACCTTGTCCGGCGCATGGGCGACTTTCAGCGAACCGATCAGATGCTCGACGGAGCGGCCGGGAAGGCCCTCCTTCAGGAGCCGGTGCGTGTCCATCGAGGATCGCAGTTCGGCCTTGATCACACGATCGCCGCCGAGGAGCTGGACGATCCGGCTGATCGTCTCGGACTTCGCATCCGTTGGTGCAAAGGCTCTAACAGCTTCGCTCATCATCGCTTCCGCCATCTGTCGCATTGAATATGACAACTGGCGGCGTTGCTGACAAGGCCGGTATGGTTGCGGATGCGCTGTGCAGGGCAAGGTGCTCATCGCGCCTCGCTCACCAGCGCAACCCGGGACGGACCCACAGCTGCGCCCGCGCACCAACAAAAAAGCCCCGGCGCGTGGCACCGGGGCTTCGATAGTCATGAACGGAGGGCGGCCGCTCTGTGGCAGCTGCCTCGTGGTATCAGCCGCCGTTCTGGACGTAGTCGTACTTGCCGGCCTTCCACTCGTAGACGACATAGCCCGGCAGGGTGACGTCGCCCTTGTCGTCGAACTTCAGGTCGCCGATGACAGTGGAGAAGTTGCCCTCGTTCAGCGCCTTGATCACCGGCTCGGCATCGGTCGAGCCGGCCTTGGTGACGGCATCTGCCCAAGCCTGGATCGCGGCATAGGTGTAGAGCACGTAGCCCTCGGCGGTCTGACCCTTGTCGGTCAGCGCCTTCACGACGGGCGCGGCGGCCTCGTTCTTGCGCGGATCCGGCGAGAAGGTCATCAGCGTGCCTTCGCCGGCGTCGCCCGTGATCGCCCAGTACTCGTCGGTGACGATGGCGTCGCCCGACATGATCAGGGTCTTCATGCCCTGCTCTTTCATCTGGCGAGCCATCAGGCCGGCTTCCGTGTGGTAGCCGCCGACATAGAGCAGGCTGATATCGGCCTGCTTCAGCTTGGTGACGAGAGCGGTGTAGTCCTTCTCGCCGGCCGTGTAGGACTCGACGAGATCGGGCTTCTTGCCGGTCGCTTCGAGAGCCTTCTGGGTTTCGTCGGCGAGACCTTTGCCATAGGCGGTCTTGTCGTTGATGATCGCGACCTTGGCATCCTTGAAGTTCTTGGCAATGTAGTCCGCGGCGACCTGGCCCTGCTGGTCGTCACGGCCGCAGACGCGGTAGATGCCGTCGCCCGGGCGCTCGTCGGTGTATTTCGGGTTGGTCGAAGCCGGCGAAATCTCGACGATGCCCTCGTCGGCATAGACCTGGCTGGCCGGGATCGAGGAGCCCGAGCAGAAGTGGCCGGCCACGAACTTGATGCCCTGCGAGGCGAACTGGTTGGCGACGGCCACGGCCTGCTTCGGATCGCAGGCGTCGTCACCGACCGACAGGACCAGCTTCTCGCCGTTGACGCCACCCTTGGCGTTGATGTCGGCGACGGCCTGCTCGGCACCGATCTTGAGCTGCTCGCCGAAGGTCGCGTACTGGCCGGTCATCGGGCCGGCAACGCCAATGGTGATGTCCGCGAACGCGGCGCCCGCGAAGATCAGGTTGAGCGCTGCGCCGGCCAGAAGAGCTTTTTTCATGACGACTTCCCCTGTTGAGAGCTGTTGTGCGGTCATTGCCGCGAGCAGGATTTGAACGACCCCTACCTGCTGGGATTAAAGACCAGGTTCGGCTTGGGTGGAATAGCGCCGGACCTCGAATTTAACTGTGATCTCGGAGATTTCTAAGGCTCAGCGGCTGCGGCCGACGAAGCCATACTGCCGCGCCATCTGGCTCGACCGGACCTTCATGCGTCCAGCGGCGGCGATGGCCGCAAGCACGATGAAGTCGACGATGGCGTAGTGCAGCGCCGTGAGGAACGTCGCCGGCGGCAGCAGAAAGGAACCGTTGAAGAGGCTGAAGTGGATGAAGCGGACGGCGATCGTCAGCAGCGCCACATAGAACAGCATCACCGCCCAGCCGCTCCAGGTCAGCGCCGTGGAGCGGCCGATCATCCAGGCGGCGCCGCCGCCCAGGATCACGGTGACGAACAGGAACTCGGTGATCGAGACTTCCCAGAGCAACGACATTTCCGGCTGCATCAGTGCGCCCCGCCTTCCAGATAGGCGCTGCGCACCTCCTCGCGTGCCAAGAGCTCGCGGCCGGTTCCGGACATGGTGATGGCTCCATTGACCATGACATAGCCCCTGTGGGCGAGGCGCAGCGCATGGAAGGCGTTCTGCTCGACGAGGAACACGGTCAGCCCCTCGTTGCGGTTGAGTTCGCGGATCACGTCGAAGATCTGCTTCACGATCAACGGCGCCAGGCCGAGTGAAGGCTCGTCGAGAAGCAGGAGCTTCGGGCGGCTCATCAGCGCGCGGCCGATCGCCAGCATCTGCTGCTCGCCGCCCGATAGCGTGCCGCCGCGCTGCGTCGCCCGCTCCTTCAGGCGCGGGAACAGGGTGAAGACCCGGCGAAGGTCGTCGTCGAAGTGCCTCTCGTCCTGCAGGGTCGCGCCCATCTGCAGGTTCTCGAGCACCGTCATGCGGCCGAAGATCCGCCGCCCCTCCGGCGACTGCGCGATGGATTTGGCCATGATCGTATGCGTCGGCAGGTCGGTGATGTCCTCGCCGGCATAGATGACGCGGCCTTCGCGGGCGCGCGGATTGCCGCAGATCGTCATCATCAGCGTCGACTTGCCGGCGCCGTTGGCGCCGATCAGCGTGACGATCTCGCCGGCATGGACGTCGACATCGACGCCGCGCAGGGCCTGGATCTTGCCGTAGAACGTGTGGACACCGCGCACCTGGAGCAGAGGCTCGGCAGTGGAAGGGGCGAGGGCGGCGTTGCTCACGAGCGGCTCTCCTGCGCCTGCGTGGTCGTCGAAGGCGAGGTCGCGTGCGGCAGGCCGGCCGCCAGGTCTTCCTCCACGGCGTCGACTTCCTCGTCATCGACGCCGAGATAGGCGGCGATCACCTTCGGATCGTTGCGCACCTCGGCTGCCGTCCCGTCCGAGATCTTCTTGCCGTAGTCGAGCACGATGATGTGGTCGGAGATCTCCATCACCACGCCCATGTCGTGCTCGATCAGCAGCACGGAAACGTCATGCTCGTCGCGGATGTAGCGTAGCAGGGTGTTGAGCTCGGCCGACTCACGCGGATTAAGGCCGGCGGCCGGCTCGTCGAGGCAGAGCAGCGCGGGGCCGGTGCACATGGCGCGGGCGATCTCCAGTCGCCGCTGCGCGCCATAGGGCAGGTCCGCCGCCGGATCGTCGGCGCGGTCGAGAAGGTTAGTGTGCTTCAGCCAGGTGATGGCGTTGTCCTTGGCGGCCTCGGCGGCGCGGCGATAGCCGGGCAGGCCGAGCAGGCCGGCAAAGGTGAAGCCGGACGCCCTCATCAGCCGGTTGTGCTGCGCGACCAGAAGATTCTCCAGCACCGTCATGCCGCCGAACAGGCGGATGTTCTGGAACGTGCGCGCAACGCCGGCGACCTCGGTGATCTTGAAGTCGGGCATGCGCTCCAGAAGGTAGACCGAGCCATTGGCGACGTTGCCGAACTGCTGGCCGCTCTTCGTCAGCTCTTCCACCGCGGCATCGTCGATACCCCGGCCGCGGCGCAGCGAGATGCGCCCCTCGGTCGGCTTGTAGAAGCCGGTGACGCAGTTGAACACGGTGGTCTTGCCGGCACCGTTCGGTCCGATCAGCGCCGTGATGTGGCCGCGCCCGACCTCGAAGGAGAGGTTGTCGATGGCGGTGAGGCCGCCGAAGCGCATCGTCAGGTGCTCGACCTTCAGAACCGGGTCGAGCATCCAGGCAGACGTGGTGGCGGACATCAGTGACCCTCGCCCTGGGCGACGAGATCGGCGCCGATCTTCTTCTTTTCCTTGTAGATCGCCGAAGGCGAGCGCGACGACACGAGGCCGCGTGGCTTCCAGACCATGATGGCGATCATGGCGAGGCCGAAGATCAGCATGCGGTATTCCGTTGGATCGAAGCCGAGCGCGTGTAGGAAGCCGAGATTGCGCAGGAGCTCGATGCCGCCGATCATCACCACCGAGGCGATGACGACGCCGACCTGCGACCCGAGGCCGCCCAGCACGACGATGGCGAGGATGATGGCCGATTCGATGAAGGTGAAGCTTTCCGGCGAGATGAAGCCCTGCCGGGTCGCGAAGAACGAGCCCGCAAAACCGCCGAACATCGCACCCGTCGCAAAGGCCGAGAGCTTGACGTTGGTGGTGTTGATGCCAAGCGAGCGGCAGGCGATCTCGTCCTCCCGGAGCGCTTCCCACGCCCGGCCGATCGGCAGCTTGCGCAGGCGCAGCGTGATGAAGTTGGTCAGGAGCGCAAGCGCCAGGATGATGTAATAGAGGAAGATGAAGCGCTGGATCGGCGAGTAGGGAATACCGGTGGCTTCGGCGAAGGAGCCGGCGCCGCTCTTGAATTCCAGGCCGAACAGCGTCGGCTTGGGGATGCCGAGAAGGCCGTTTGGGCCGCCCGTGAAGTCGGTCCAGTTCAGCAGCACGACGCGAATGATCTCGCCGAAGGCAAGCGTCACGATGGCGAGATAGTCGCCGCGCAGGCGCAACACCGGGAAGCCCAGCACGATGCCCCACATCGCCGCGAAGAAGCCGGCCATCGGCAGGCAGACCCAGAAGCCGAGCTCGAAATTCTGTGCCAGGAGCGCGAAGGAATAGGCGCCGACGGCATAGAAGGCGACGTAGCCGAGATCGAGGAGGCCGGCGAGGCCGACCACGATGTTGAGGCCCCAGCCGAGCATGACATAGGTCAGGATCAGGATGGCGAGGTCGAGCAGGTAGCGGTTATGGCTCGGCAGCAGCGTGTTCAAGATGAACGGCAGAGCCAGTGCCGCGAGCAGCATCACGATGCCGAAGATCTTACCCGCCGAGAACCGCTTCGCCGGACGCACCGAGGTGCTTTTGCTCACCCCAGCGACCGCACGTTCGGGCGCACGGAACAGGAAGTAGGAGATCAGGAAGCGGCCGGCGAAGGCGATCGCCACCCAGCTCAGCCACAGCGGCCAGCGGAAGGTGAGATTGAGGCCGCCGACGGCGATATCGGTCCGGAAGGCGAAGAAGAAGACGGTCAGCACGGCGACGACCGCCGCAGTCATGGCCGCGTCCTTCAGCGAAGCCGCCAGGCGGCTGTCGGCGCTTGGAGCCGGCGTATAGGGCGGCTCGCCACGTGCGGCGTCGCGCTGGTTCTCGAGCTCGCGCTCGGCGCCTTCGGGCGTCTGGGAAATGCCGGAGGTGATGGCGGACATCGGCTCAGACCTTCTCGACTTCCGGACGGCCGAGCAGGCCGGAGGGCATGAAGATCAGCACGATCACCAGGATGGAGAAGGCCGCGACGTCCTTGTATTCCACCGAGAAATAGCCGGACCAGAAGGTCTCGATCAGGCCGATGGCAAGGCCGCCCAGCATGGCGCCCGGCAGCGATCCGATGCCGCCGAGAACGGCTGCGGTGAAGGCTTTCACGCCGGCCAGGAAGCCGATGTAGAAGTCGATGACGCCGTAATAGAGAAGGTACATCAGCCCCGCGACCGCCGCGAGGCAGGCGCCCATGACGAAGGTCAGCGAGATCGTCCGGTCGACATTGACCCCGAGCAGCGAGGCCATCTTCTGGTCCTGCTCGCAGGCGCGCTGCTGGCGGCCGAGCGAGGTCCGCGAGATGAGGAAGGAGAAGCCGATCATCAGCACGGTGGTCGTCGCGATGATGATGAGCTGCATGTAGGAGATCTGCACGACCGTCCCGCCCTGGTCGATCAGCGTTATGCCGCCGGTGACCTGCGGCGGCAGCGGCTTGACGCGGGCGCCCTGCGTGACCTGCACGAAGTTCTGCAGGAAGATCGACATGCCGATGGCGGTGATCAGCGGCGCCAGGCGGAAGGAGCCCCGCAGCGGCCGGTAGGCGACGCGCTCGATCGACCAGCCCCACAGCGCGGTGAACACCATCGCGACGATGAGGATGATCAGAAGCACCAGTGGCAGGAAGGTGATGCCGAGTGCGGCGAGCGCCAGGAAGGCGGTCAACGCGATGAAGGAACCGATCATGAAGATTTCGCCATGGGCGAAGTTGATCATGCCGATGATGCCGTAAACCATCGTATATCCGATGGCGATGAGGCCGTAGATCGAGCCGAGCGTGATGCCGTTGATCAACTGCTGCAGGAAATATTCCATGAACCGTCCGTGCTGGTGCCCTGCCGAGCGGCTCTAGCGCCGGAGGGCGCGAGCCATTCAAACAGGCATGATGCTTTCCATAGCAGCCGCGCTTATGCAAGCCATCACTATGTCTTATACCAGGGGAGAAACGCGCGCGGCGATGTCATTCGCTGCGCCGCGACGACCCGAGCTGCGTGGGCATCATCTTATGGTCACCACCGGGCGAGGCATCGTGCCGCAGCAGGCGACGCATCAAGGCCGGCTTGTATCGCTCCTCGGAGCTTTCGCCTTGGAATCAGGCGGTCGGCAGAATCAGGCGGGCTGCTTGGGCGCCGCCTTCGAGCCCGCCTCCTGCCGCGGCAGCAGCTTGGACAGCCAGCGGCCGAGGACGCGTTCCAGGTCGTCGACGACGGTGTAGACGGCCGGCACGTAGACGAGGCTGAGGACGGTCGAGGAGACGAGCCCGCCGATCACCGCGAGCGCCATCGGCGCCCGCGTCTCCGCATCGGCGCCGATGCCGAGCGCGATCGGCGCCATACCGGCCGCCATGGCGATCGAGGTCATCACGATCGGCCGGGCGCGCTTGCGGGCCGCGTCGAGGAGGGCGGTGGTCCGCTCAGTGCCATTCCGTCGTGCCACGATGGCATATTCGACGAGGAGGATCGAGTTCTTCGCCGCGATGCCCATCAGCAAGAGCACGCCGATCAGCACCGAAATCGCCACGGAAGCACCCGTGACATACAGGAAGCCGAAGGCGCCGCCGATCGACAGCGGCAGGGCGGTCAGGATGGTGACCGGCTGCAGGAAGCTGTTGAAGAGCAGCGCCAGCGTCGCGAACATCAGGAGGACGCCGGTCGCCATCGCCACGGCAAAGCCGTTGAACATCTCGTTCATGCGCTTGGCGTCGCCCTGCGCCCGCTCGCCGATGCCGGCCGGCAGCGACTTCATCACCGGCAGGGCAGCGACAGCGGCACGGGCCTCGCCAAGCGTGATGCCGGACAGCTCCGCCTCGACGCTGACGGTGCGCTCGTTGTCGTAGTGCGTGATGCTGGTGGGGCCGGCGCCGAATTCGAAGCTCGCGATCGCGTCGAGCGGCACCATCGCGACCGTGCCCTTTACCTTCAGCGTCCGGATGCGGTCGAGGTCGCCGCGCGCCTCGTCGGTGAGCGTCGGGATCACATAGACCTGCCGGTCGCCGAGGCTGTATTTGGCAAGCGCGCTGTCGGCGTCGCCGAGCGTCGAGACGCTGAGCAGTTGCGCGACCTGCGCCGAGGTGACGCCGATGCTCGCCATCCGCTCCTTATCCGGCTTGACGATGAGTTCGGGCTTGGCGGCGGCGGCGTCCGACAGCGGGTTGAGCAGTCCCGGCACGCCGCGCATCTCGCTCACCAGCCGGTTCGCCGTGTCGGCCAGCTTCTCGCTGTCGGCCCCGGCGAGCGTCACAGTGATCTTCGAGCCCGACTGCCCGTCGGCGCCGAACTGGATGCGGGCGCCCGGGATGTCGTCGAAGAGCGTCGAGACGCGCTTCTCGAATTCCTGTTGGCTGGCCTCTCGCTCGCCGCGCGGCTTGAGGTTGGCCGTGACGGTCGCGGAGGTGACCGCGACGGTGCGCGAGCGCTGCGGGCCGTTGCCGCCGCCCTCGGTGCTGTCGCCGATGGATGCGAAGACGCTGGCGACCTCGGTCTCAGCCTGCAGGCGCTGGCTGACGGCCTTCACCACGGCGTCGGTCTCGGCCAGCGTCGAGCCCGGCTGCAGCTCGACCGTGGCGATGGCGCGCCCGCGATCCGACGCGGTCATGAACTCGGTCGGCAGCTGCAAAGCGAGGTAGATGGAGGCGACGAAGAAGACGATGCCGGCGATCACCGTGATCCAGCGGAAGCGCAGGGCCTGGCGCAACAGCGCGAGATAGGGCCCGACCCAGCGCGGCGTATCCTCTGCGTGGTCGGTGCCGCCGGCCTTGACGAAGAAAGCCCCCATCAGCGGCGTCAGCGTGCGCGCGACCAGCAGCGAGAACAGCACGGAAACGCAGACCGCGACGGCGAAGCTGACGAAGAACTTCCCCGGTATGCCCGGCATGAAGGCGACCGGCACGAAGACGGCGACGATCGTGGCGGTAGTCGCGACAACGGCAAGGCCGATTTCATCAGCGGCTTCCATCGCGGCATCGTAGGCGCTCTTGCCGCTCACCCGCATGTGCCGGACGATGTTCTCGATCTCGACAATGGCGTCATCGACGAGGATGCCGACGACGAGCGACAGCGCCAGCAGGGTGATGTTGTTCAGCGACATGTCCAGCCACGCCATGACGGCGAAGGTCGGGATCAGCGACATCGGCAGCGCGGTGGCCGCCACGAGCGTCGCCCTGATGTCGCGCAGGAACAGAAACACCACGACCACGGCGAGCAGGGCGCCGAGCCAGAGCGCCTCGATCGCCGCGTCATAGCTCTCCTGCACGAAGGTGGAGGAGGAATCGACCTCGGTGAAGGAGGCTTGCGGCGCGGCCTTGTCCAGCGATGCGACGGTGTCCCGGACGGCATCCGTCACGGCGATCTGGCTCGAACCCTTGGCGCTGAAGACGGAGAAAGCGACCACCTCTTCGCCGTTCAGCCTGGCGCGATTGCGCGGCTCCTCCCAGCCGTCGACAATCGTGCCGAAATCGTCGAGGCGCATCATCCGGCCGGAGCCGACGGGTATCGGCGTCGCGCTGAGTTCGGCGATGCTGTTGACGCGCCCAAGGGTGCGTACGGACTGCTCGCTGGAGCCGAGCACCGTGCGCCCGCCCGACTGGTTGACGTTCTGCGCGGCGAGTGCCCTGCTGATGTCGGCGACGGTGACCCCAAGGGCGTTCAGCCGGTCCGGATCGAGCTTGACGAGGATGGCGCGGCTGACGCCGCCGGAGCGGGTGATCTTCGAAACGCCGTCGACGGCGAGCAGCCGCTTGGAGACGTCGTTGTCGATGTACCAGGAAAGCTCATCCGGGCTCATCGACGGGGCATCCACGACATAGGTCAGGATGGAGAAGTCGCCGGAATTGACGCGGGCGATGATCGGCGTGTCCGCCGCTTCCGGCAGCTCGCTCTCGACGCCGGAGACAGCGTTGCGCACGTCGTCGGTTGCTTCCATCAGGTCGGTGTCGAGCTGGAACTCGATCGAGGTGACCGAGGAGCCTTCGCTTATCGTCGAGCGGACGCTTTCGACCCCGGACAGCGTGGAGACCGCATTCTCGATGATGTCGGTGACTTGCGTCTCGATCTCGGTCGGCGCCGCGCCGGTCTGCGGCACGATGACCGTCACCATCGGGAAGTCGATGTCCGGCATGTTGTTGACGCGCAGCTGGTTGAAGCCCCAGGCACCGGCAAAGGCGAGCGTCAGGAAGAGAACGATCGTCGGCAGCGGGTGGCGGATCGACCAGGCCGAGATGTTGTTCATCGGTCGCTCGCGGCGGACACCGCGTCCCGCGTGACGACCCGCACCGTATTGCCGTCGCTCAAGAAGCCGGCGCCGCTGGTGACGACGCGCTCACCCTCGGCAACATCGCCGGCGATGGCCACCCGGCCCTCCTGCCGCAACCCCGCTTCGACGGGCTTCAGCGCGACGCGGTCGCCGGTCGATACGGTGAAGACCGCTGTGCGGCCATCGCGCCAGGTCAACGCCTCCTGCGCCACGGTCAGCTGCTCGGTGCCGCCGGCCGCGATCGCGGCTCGCACGAACATCCCGGCCTTCAGCGCGGTGCCGGCAGGGATGGCAAGGTCGACCGTCCCGAGGTGGGTCGTGCTGTCGACCGTCTCGGGCAGGCCGCTGACCTCGGCTGTGAAGGTTTGCCCGCCCGGGCCGGTGATCGTCGCCTGATCCCCGATGCCGATCTTCGACAGGTGCTGCTCGGCGATCTCGACCTGCGCTTCCAGCGCGCCGTTCTCCTGAAGGCGCAGGATCTCGCCGCCGGTCTGAACGATCGTGCCGGGCACGGCCGGACGCGACGAGACGATGCCGGCAAAAGGCGCCTTGATGATGGTCCGGTCGAGCTGGACGCGCAGCGTCTCGCGGCCGGCCTGCGCCTGGGCCAGGGCGGCGCGCGCCGTCTTGACGGCGGTCTCGCGCTCTTCAGCGGTTTCCTTGGACAGCGAGCCGCTGCCGGCGAGGCGCTGGCCGCGCTGATTGGCGGAGATGGCTGAGGCGAGCGTCGCCTCGGCGCTGGCGATCGTCGCATCCTGCTGGGCGATCTGCGCCTCGAGCAGCGAACCGTCGAGGCGCGCGATGACCTGACCGGCGGACACGCGCTCACCTTCCCGCACCGACACCTCGGTGAGGAGAAGCCCGCCGGACTGCGAACTCACGGTAACCTCCCGCTGCGCCTGGACAAGGCCGGTTCCACCGACGCTCGTCGTCACCGTCTCGCGGCGAACCGGGTCCGTCGTCACGGTGAGGCTGGGCCTGGACGGCGCGGCGGCAGCTGCGGGCGTGGCTTGCGCCCATGCGTGGTCGGCCCCGGCCGCCAGGCAGAGGGGCAGGGCGGCGGCGGCGAAGAGGAGGAAAGATCGGAGTGGGTGTGTCATCGACGTTGAATATAGTGAGTGCCGGGGCGCCAGTCGGGGGACAGCACGGGCGCCCCGGCCATCATTCACTGCGCGGAGGCGGGTGCCGGGTCGCGCGGTGAATTGACGTTCGAACCACCATCGCGGCGGAAATCGGGCCGAGGCTCCCAGCGCTTGTCGTCGCCGCGCCAGTTGCCGCGGTCGCGTCCATGGTGCCAACCATGCCAGCCGCCGCGCGGGCCGCCGTGCCGCCAGCCGCGATGCGGCCGCAGCTCCTTCAGAAGCCGATCGGCGATCGCCACCTGCTCAGGCGTCAGGACGCCGGACAGAGTGTTGACGGCCGTGCGCAGCCGCGTCGCCGCTTCGGCCTGGTCGAGCTTGCGGTCGATCATCCGGTTGAGCATGCGGACGCCGCGCAGGTCCTCGAGGGTGCGGGCATCGTCGGAGCGGGCGGCATCCCGCTCGTCGTCCCGCAGATCATCGGCATCGTCCGCCGCACGATCGTCCTGCCCATCGGAAGCGGAGGCCTCGTCGTCGGCCGGATCGGCAGCCGCCGCCTCGTCGTCCGCCCGCGCCGCATCGTCTCCGGCCGGAGCCGGCGGTGTCAGGGTGCCGTCGAAGCCGGGTCGGCCCGCTTCGGCAAAGGCGATGAAGGCCGAGGTGAAGCCGCGCCAGGCATCCTTCTGCTGGTCGGTGATGCCGAGCGCCACTTCCGCTGCCGCCAGCTTGCCGGCCATGTCCCAGAGACGGCCCGGACCGCGGTCGCGGCCATGCTTGCCGACCCAGCGGTGATCGCCCCAGCGCGGGCCGCCATGGCCTCCGGGACCGCGTTCGGCGTCGGCCGGCCCATTGTCGCGTGCCGCCGGCGGCGGGGGAGGCGGCGTGTCGCGGCCGGGTGTTCCCTGTGCGATGGCGATGGCGGGCAGGCTGATGCCGATCGCGAGAGCCGTTGCTAGAGCTTTGCTGACAAGACGCATGATGTTCTCCTTCGCATTGCGATGGGGCGAACATACGCATCGGATGTGCGGGAACTATGGGCCCGCAATGTCGATATGTTTCGAAACGTAACTGGCCCGCGGCAAGCGGCTGTCGGCCCAGCCATTTGCAGATGCGGGGCGCAACGCTTCGCAACAAAATTGCCGTCTGCCGCGGCCTCGCGGCGGTCTACAACGGTTCGGACAGCGTAACAGGTGACGGTGATGGAACGACGGACCAGAGTTCTCGTGGTGGACGACGATCTCGAGATCCGGCGCCTTCTCGGCAAGTATCTCGAGGGCCAGGGCTTCCAGACGGTGCTGGCCGGCAGCCGCCGCGAATGCGAGCAGCGCGTTGGGGACGCCGAGGTGGATCTCGTGGTGCTCGACGTGATGCTGCCGGACGGGTCCGGACTCGATCTTTGCCGCGATCTGAAGGACCGGCGGCCGGATCTCGCGATCATCCTCCTCACCGCCCTGAAGGAGGACGTCGATCGCATCATTGGGCTGGAGCTCGGCGCCGACGACTACCTCGGCAAGCCCTTCAATCCTCGCGAGTTGGCGGCGCGCATCCGCGCGGTGCTGCGGCGCGGCGGCGGCGATCGCCCGGCCGAGGCCGGACCGGTCCCGGCAGCGAGCTACCGCTTCGACGGCTTCTCCGCCGATGCCGTGGCCCGGCGCGTGACGAAGCCGGATGGCGGCGAGCTGGACCTCACCGGAGCCGAGTTCGATCTCCTGCAGATCTTTCTCGACCGGCCGGGGCGGGTTTTGTCGCGCGACGTGCTGCTCGACCTCCTGCACGGCCGCACCGCCGACCCGTTCGACCGCACCATCGACGTCACCATGAGCCGGCTGCGCCGCAAGTTTGGCGACAGTGGCGTGTTCCGCCTGTTCAAGACGGTGCGCAACGGCGGCTACCAGTTCGCCGCCCGCGTCGAGCGGATTGCGCCATGACCTCGTTGCGCAACCGCTTCGCGCTGCTGCTGGTCAGCGCCATCGTCGGCGTGGTGGTGATTGCCTCCTTCATCACCTTCCAGCTCTCCGACCGGCGGCGCGACGGCAGCTTCGAGCGCTCCTTCGCCCAGCAGGTCTCCGTGATCTCGCGCCTGCTTGGCGGCTCGGTTGAGGCGGCGCGTGCAGCAGGGCTCACCGTCGGCGAAAAGCCGCAGGACAGCCAAGTGCTCGAGGGACCTTCGCGCCGCCTCAACCGCGAGCTCGCCGGCCTCGGCTCGCCGACGGCCGGCCTCGTTGTCTCCGACACCGGCGGCCGGACGCGGCAGCTCGCCTTCCAGCTGGCCGATGGGCGCTGGGCCTATCTGTCCTTCCCGAGCGAGCCGCCATCGCCGCTGCCGGCGCTGCTGCGCTACCTCTTCTTCGTCATCCTGGGCGCCGTCGCGGTATCGCTGTTTGCGGCAGCCAAGATCGCCCGTCCGCTGCGGATGCTGGAGGATGCGGTGGGCGCGGTCCGCCCGGATGGCACTCTGGAGCCGCTGAGCGAAACGGGTCCGGCCGAAGTGCGTGTGACGGCCCGCGCCCTGAACGCGTTGTCGGTGCGCCTGAAGAGCGCGACGGAGAGCCGTATGCGCCTGGTCGCCGCGGCCGGTCACGACCTGCGCACGCCGATGACCCGCATGCGGCTGCGCGCCGAATTCCTGCCCGACGACGAGCGGGAAATCTGGCTGAACGACCTCCAGGAGCTCGACGAGATCGCCGACAGCGCCATTCGGCTGGTGCGCGAGGAGGTGGATGCGGCCCAGCGCGAGCCCGTGCGCCTGAAGGAGATCGTCACGGCCGTGGCGCGGGAGCTGCGCGAAACCGATCAGGCGATCGAGCTCGGCGCAGTCGATGACGTCGAGGTCTTCGTGCAGCCGCTGGCGATCAAGCGCGCTTTGCGTAACCTGGCGGAAAACGCCGCGCGGCACGGCGGCGGCGGCAGGATCACCGTGAAGCGGGACGGGGAGGAGGCGCTGCTGGCGCTCGATGATGACGGTCCCGGCATCCCGGCGGAGCTGATCGGCCGCGTGTTCGAGCCGTTCTTCCGGGTCGATCCCGCCCGCCGCAAGTCGATGCCGGGCGCCGGGCTCGGCCTTGCCATCGCCCGCGAGATCATCGAGCGCAACGGCGGCAGCATCCACATCGCGAACCGGCCAACCGGCGGCCTGAGGCAGGAGGTGCGCCTGCCGCTGCACTGAGACCGCCGCCGCCGGACGAATCATCGGCGCGCCGATGGTCCGATGCCGTCGAGCTGCGTCGAGCTGCCGCAGCTACGGCTCGATGGCAGGAGAACGTTTCGAGATCAGCGGCTTACGGCGTTCAAGACCCCGGAGGTCAAAATATACCGTTTTGCGGGATCGCCAGCCTGGGTTAGTGCGCGCTGCCGGACGCATCGGACAAATGCTCGAGGCGTCTTCAGGCAAGCATGATCTAGGACTTTCAGCATGACCCATCCCATCCGCCAAATGGTGCGCACCGCCGTTGAAGAGGCTCGGAGCCGCCGTGCCGTTGTCGCCGTCAACCAGCTCGCCCGCCAGATCGCCGGCGCGCACCAGGACCGCGCCGGCAGTGTCGAGCCGATGATCGAGCGGCTGATCGTAGCGGCCTGTTCCGAGCTCGGGGTGATGATGGAGTTTGCGGAAAGCGAAACCGATACGCCGCTGCAGCCCGCCGACGAGGACCTTCAGGCGCAGGTGGCGCCTGCTTCCACAATCCCCTGACGGCAGGCCACGCGGCTTCCGGCCGTCACCTCGTCATACCAGTTGACGAGCAGATGACTCCATGCAATTCGTTCGCATCCGCCGGGAGGGCGGAGGTGGGACGTCGACGAGCGCCAGGAGTGCTTCTCGAGCCGGCGCGGCGGTAAGGCCGCGCCGATGGTCTCGCGATCAAATTGCTCGGGAGGCAATCCGAATGCTGAAGAAACTGATGCTGACGACGGTTGCGGCCGCCGTCTTCTCGCTTGGATCCATGGCAGCGGCCACTGCGGCCGACCTGATCGCCATCATCACGCCGAGCCACGACAACCCGTTCTTCAAGGCCGAAGCCGAAGGCGCAGCAGCCAAGGCGAAGGAGCTCGGCTTCGAGACCCTCGTGCTCGTCCATGACGACGACGCCAACAAGCAGAGCCAGCTCTTCGATACCGCGATCGCTCGCGGCGCCAAGGCGATCATCCTCGACAATGCCGGTGCTGCTGCCACGACGGCCGCCGTGCAGAAGGCCAAGGACGCCAAGATCCCGTCCTTCCTGATCGACCGCGAGATCAATGAGACCGGCGTCGCTGTCTCGCAGATCGTGTCGAACAATTATCAGGGCGCTCAGCTGGGTGCCGAGGAGTTCGTCAAGCTGATGGGCGAGAAGGGGCCGTATGCCGAGCTCGTCGGCCGCGAGGCGGACACCAATGCCGGCATCCGCTCCGGCGGCTACCATGACGTGATCGACCAGTATCCGGACCTGAAGCTGGTGGCCAAGCAGTCGGCCAACTGGAGCCAGACCGAAGCCTTCGAGAAGATGCAGACGATCCTGCAGGCCAATCCCGAGATCAAGGGCGTCATCTCCGGCAACGACACCATGGCGATGGGCGCCTGGGCGGCGCTCGAGGCGGCCGGCCGCACCGACGTCATCGTCGTCGGCTTCGACGGCTCGAACGACGTGCGCGACTCCATCAAGAAGGGCGGCATCAAGGCCACCGTCCTGCAGCCGGCCTATCGTCAGGCGCAGCTCGCGGTCGAGCAGGCCAAGCAGTATCTCGACACTGGCAAGACCGGCGTCGAGGAGAAGCAGCTGATGGACTGCGTCCTCATCAATGCGGACAATGCCGACAAGCTCGAGACCTTCGCACTGAAGGACTGAGGCGTCCGGGCGGCGCCTCGCGCCGCTCGCCACTCTCGCGGCGCCCACAGAGGCGGGCGCCGCATCTCTCTCGATCGTAGCGGAGGGCCGGCATGACGCGGGTCGCGCTTATCCCATGCCTTTTCGCCGCCCTTCTGGCGGGCGTCGCGGGCTGCAAGATCATCAAGACGCAAGAGCTGGCGGCGCGCGCCGAGGCTGACGCCAAGCCCACGGCGGCCGCCAATGCGGCGGGCCTCTGGGACGGCAAGGTCGTCCCTTATGTCGAGGAAAAGGCAGCGCCCTTCGCGGATGTCGCTGCCGCCGCCAAGGCGAACCTCAACGAGGCCGGCGCGAAATACGGCTACCGCGAGGCCGGCGAGGGCGCGCCCTGGAACTTCGTCACCCGCCTGTCCGGTACGGTGACGGCCGCCAACACCCAGTCGCGCGCCGCGACCGCCGATGTCGACATCGATGGCGACGGCAAGCCCGATGTCACGGTCCAGCTCGGCCCCGTCATCAAGGGCACCTCCATCCGGGACGCGCTGCCCTTCGTGTCCTTCACGCAGGTGAAGAACCAGATCGAATTCGCCGATGTCGCCAAGAGCTTCAACACGGCCACCTACGAGAAGGTGCTGAAGAACCTGCCGCGCGACGCTCTCGTCGGCCGCAGGATCGAGGCGGCCGGCGTCTTCACGCTCCGCTCGGCCAGCGAAAAGCTCCTGTTCACGCCGGTCACGCTGCGCGTCGAGGCGCCGCAGTCGTGAGCGGGCACGAGATCGTCCTCTCCGTCCGCGGCGCGACCAAGGTCTATCCGGGCACGCAGGCTTTGAAGGGCGTCGACTTCGACGTGCGAGCCGGCGCCGTCAACGTCCTCGTCGGCGAGAATGGCGCCGGCAAGTCGACGCTGATGAAGATCATCGCCGGCGTCGAGCAGCCGACCGAGGGGCAGGTCCTCCTGCGCGGCGAGCCGGTGACGCTGTCCGGCACCGCCGAGGCGGCGCGGCACGGCATCGGCATCGTCTTCCAGGAACTCAACCTGTTCCCGAACATGACGATCGCCGAGAATATCTTCATCGGCCGCGAGAAGACCCGCCTCGGCGTCGACATCGATGCGGGTGCCCAGAACGAGGCCGCCCGCCGCCTGATGGAGCGGCTGGAGCACGACAATCCGCCGGATGCCAAGGTCGGCGACCTCAGGATCGGCGAGCAGCAGATCGTCGAGATCGCCAAGGTCCTGTCGCAGGATGCCCGCATTCTGATCATGGACGAGCCGACCTCCGCATTGTCCGCTGCCGAGGTCGATATCCTCTTTCGCGTCATCGGCGAATTGAAGAGCCAGGGCGTCGCGATCGTCTACATCTCGCACCGGCTCGAGGAGCTGGTGCGCATCGGCGACTACATCACCGTCCTGCGCGATGGCCGCATCACCGGCTCGCAGGAGATGGCGCAGGTCGACGTGCCGTGGATCGTGCGCGCGATGATCGGCTCGGCCTCCAAGGATTTCGCCAAGACCATCCATCACGAGTTCGGCCGCGAGATCCTGTCGGTCGCCGACATGACGCTGCCGCGCAAGGGCGGCGGCTTTGCCGTCGACCACGTCTCGCTGTCGCTCAGGGCCGGCGAGATCGTCGGCATCTACGGACTGATGGGAGCAGGGCGCTCGGAGCTCTTCGACTGCATCATGGGGCGCCAGCCGGGTGCCAAGGGTCGCGTGACGCTTGACGGCGCGGAGCTGGCCGAGCGCTCCATCCACGGCCGCATCAAGCGCGGCATCGCGCTGATCCCGGAGGACCGCAAGGCGGAAGGCCTCGTCCAGATCCTCTCGGTCACCGAGAACATGGCGATGTCGAGCCTTACCGCCTTCACCCGCGCCAAGGTGCATCTCGACGTCAACCGCGAGCGCGAGACGGTAGCGTCCTACGTCAAGCGCCTGGCGGTCAAGGTCGCCGGCCTCGACAACCCCGTCTCTTCGCTCTCCGGCGGCAACCAGCAGAAGATCGTCATCGGCAAGGCGCTGATGACCGGCCCGAAGGTACTCCTGATGGACGAGCCGAGCCGTGGTATCGACATCGGCGCCAAGGCCGAGGTCTTCCGCGTCATGCGCCAGCTCGCCGCCGAGGGGCTCGGCATCCTCTTCGTCACCTCCGACCTCGACGAGGTCATGGAGCTGTCGGATCGCATCATCGTCATGGCCAATGGCCGCATCACCGGCGAGATGGAGCGCAAGGACGCCACCGAAGAGCGGGTGGTCGCGCTCTCCGCCCCGGACGGCAGCGGCCGCCACCGCGCCGCCACCGAACAGAACAAGGAGCTCGTCCTATGACGGCGAACGCCATCAGCGACCGCGCTCCGGCGCGCGACCTGTCCATCCCGCTTCTCATCCTAAAGGCCCGCACCTTCATCGCGCTGATCGCGGTGGTGCTGTTCTTCTCGGCCGCAGCTCCGAACTTCCTGTCGACGGCCAACCTGATCATCATGTCGGAGCACGTCGCGCTGAACGCCTTCCTGGCGATCGGCATGACCTTCGTCATCATCACCGGCGGCATCGATCTGTCCGTCGGCTCGATCGTCGGCCTCTGCGGCATGGTCGCCGGCTATCTCGTGCTGAACGGCGTCGCGATCGACCTTGTCGGCTACACTGTCTTCTTCAACACGGCCGAGATCGTCCTCATCACGCTTCTCGTCGGCATCGCGGTCGGCTTCGTCAACGGCATCCTGATCACCCGTCTCAACGTCGCGCCCTTCATCGCGACGCTCGGCACGCTCTACGTCGCCCGCGGCATGGCGCTGCTCTCGTCAGACGGCGCGACCTTCCCGAACCTGCGCGGCAGCGCCGAATGGGGAACCGCGAGCTTCCCGCTGATCGGCGCGGGCTCGTTCCTCGGCGTGCCCGTCTCGATCTGGACGCTGATCGTCGTCGGCCTCGGCGCCGCCTATCTGGCCAGCCGCACCCCGCTCGGCCGCTACATCTATGCGGTCGGTGGCAACGAGCGCGCCGCGGCGCTGTCCGGCATCAAGGTCAACCGGACCAAGATGTTCGTCTACATGTTCTCCGGCTTCTGCGCGGCGATCGTCGGGCTGATCATCGCCTCGCAGCTCGTCGCCTCCCATCCCGCCACCGGCGAGACCTTCGAGCTGAACGCCATCGCCGCGGCGGTGCTCGGCGGCACCTCCATGTCCGGCGGGCGCGGCAAGATCGGCGGCACCATCGTCGGCGCCTTCGTCATCGGCATCCTGTCCGACGGCCTCGTGATGATGGGCGTTTCCTCCTTCTGGCAGACGGTGATCAAGGGGCTCGTGATCATCGCGGCCGTCGTCGTCGACCAGTTCCAACAGCGTCTGCAGCAGAAGATCGCGCTGCAGCGCCAGGCTGCCCTCGGCCGCTGAGCCGGGGTGCCTGTCCACTCAGCATGAAAGGAAGGCTGCCATGACGGCTGTCGCATTGTTCGGTGCCGGCGGAAAGATGGGCTACCGTCTCGCCAGCAACTTCAGGGGCTCGCGCTTCGACGTGCGCCATGTCGAGCTGAGCCAGACCGGCCGCGACCGGCTGAAAGAGGGGCTCGGCTTCGACTGCGTGTCCGAGGACGAGGCGCTGGATGGTGCCGAAGTTGTGGTTCTCGCCGTGCCCGATACCGCCATCCGCAAGGTCGCGGCCAGCATCGAGCCGAAGCTGAAGGCGGGCACCATCGTCGTGATCCTCGACGCGGCGGCGCCCTTTGCCGGTCACCTGCCGGATCGTCCAGACCTGACCTACTTCGTCACCCATCCCTGCCATCCGCCGATCTTCAACGACGAGACCGACCCGAAGGCCAAGCGCGACTTCTTCGGCGGCATCGCCGCCAAGCAGCACATCACCTCGGCCCTGATGCAGGGCCCGGACGAGCACTACGCGCTGGGCGAAGAGGTCGCCAAGGTGATCTGGGCGCCGGTGATGCGTTCGCACCGCGTCACCGTCGAGCAGATGGCGCTCTTGGAGCCCGGCCTGTCCGAAACCGTCTGCGCCAGCCTCCTCGTCGTCATGCGCGAGGCGATGGACGAGGTGGTGCGCCGCGGCGTTCCCAAGGAGGCCGCGCGCGACTTCCTGCTCGGCCACATGAACGTCCTCGGCTCGGTCATTTTCGAGGAGACGCCGGGCGTCTTCTCCGACGCCTGCAACAAGGCGATCGAGTTCGGCAAGCCGATGCTGATGCGCGACGACTGGAAGCGCGTCTTCGAGCCGGACGAACTCGCCGCCTCGATCCAGCGCATCACCTGAGACAAGATCTGCGCGGCCGGGCAGGGCGGTTCACGTCCTGTCCCGCGCACTGGCATGGAGGGGATGGGGCATGGCTGAACTCCGGGGCGCGCTGATCGGCTGCGGCTTCTTCGCGGTCAACCAGATGCATGGCTGGCGGGATGCGGAGGGCGTGACGATCGCCGCGATCTGCGATCTCGACCCGGCGCGGCTGGACGCCGTCGGCGACTCGTTCGGGATCGAGGCGCGCTACGGCGACGCCGAACGCATGCTGGCCGAGATCAAGCCGGACTTCGTCGATATCGCGACGACGGTTCGCAGCCATCGTCCGCTGGTCGAGCTGGCGCTGCGCCACCGCATTCCGGTGATCTGCCAGAAGCCGTTTGCGGAAAACCTCGCAGACGCCCGCGCGATGGTCGACGGCGCGAAGACCGCCGGCGTGCCGCTGATGGTGCATGAGAACTTCCGCTGGCAGACGCCGATCCAGGCGGTGAAGGCGGTGCTCGACAGCGGCGAGATCGGCACGCCCTTCTTCGGCCGTGTGTCGTTTCGCTCGGCTTACGACGTCTATGCCGGCCAGCCTTACCTCGCCGAGGGCGAACGCTTCATCATCGAGGATCTCGGCATCCACGCGCTGGACATCGCCCGCTTCCTCTTCGGCGACGCCTCGGCGATCACCGCGCGCACGACCCGCGTCAATCCGCGCATTCGCGGCGAGGACGTCGCGACCATGCTGCTCGACCATGCGGACGGCCTCGCCAGCATCGTCGACTGCTCCTATGCGACGCGCCTGGAGGAGGAGCTGTTCCCCCAGACGCTGGTCGAGATCGATGGCAGCGAGGGGTCCCTGCGCCTCGGCGCCGGCTACCGCCTGGTGGTGACGACAGGCGAGGGCACGCGCCACGAGGACGTTTCGCCCACGCTGCTGCCCTGGGCCGAGCGGCCCTGGCACAACATCCAGGAAAGCGTCGCGGCGATCCAGAAGCACTGGGCGGCATGCCTGCGCGAAGGCTGCGAGCCGCAGACCTCCGGCGCCGACAACCTGAAGACGCTAGCGCTGGTGGAGGGTGCCTATCAGAGCGCCGCGACGGGGCAGACCGTGCCGCTGGAGAGCCTCTGACATGGACGACCGCGTCCGCCTTTACGGGACCGATGAGCCTCCCGCGGCCGGGCGGCGCCTGAAAGCGGGCGCGCTGACCTGCAATCTGATCGCCGGCAATCTTCGCTCCATCCGCTATGCCGGCACGGAGGTAATCCGCGCGGTCGGCTACATCGTGCGCGACCGCGACTGGGGCACCTACGATCCCGATATTGCCGATCTCTCTGTCGACGAGAGCGATGACGGCTTCACCGTGCGCTATCGCGCATCCTGCGTGTCGCCGGGCGGCGTGCGGCTGGGCTATGCGGCGACCATCAAGGGCGAAGCATCAGGCCGGCTCGTCTTCGATGTCGCGGCGATGCCCGAAGGCGGCGACTTCGAGACCAACCGCTGCGGCTTCTGCATCCTGCACCCGATCGAGGGCGTCGCCGGCCGGCCGGTCTCGGTGGAGCACGGCGACGGTACGGTGGAGCAGACCGTCTTCCCCGATCTGATCGAACCCTGGCAGCCCTTCAAGGACATCGCCGCGCTCGGCCACGAGGCAGCGCCGGGCATCGTCGCGCTCTGCCGCATGGATGGCGACGTCTTCGAGATGGAGGACCAGCGCGCCTGGTCGGACGCCTCCTACAAGACTTATGTGCGCCCGCTCGCGCGCCCTTGGCCTTACAGCCTGCCGGGCGGCGAGACGAACCGGCAGACGGTGACGCTGGAACTTCAGGGCAGCGGCACGGCCGCACCGGTCTCTGCACCGGCCGCCACATCAGGTCGAAGCGACGCAGCGGTCGAGATCGGCCTCGGCGCGGCGGCGGGCACGATGCCCGACTTCGGCGTTCTGGTCGCGCCGGAGGATGCGGCCGCGATCCTTAAGCATCCGCAGCCGCTGCAGCGTTTGGCGCCGCGGCATCTGCTCTTCCACTACGATCCGCTTGCCGGCCACGGTGCGGCGGAGCTGAAGGCTTTCGCTGCCATTCAGGCGCTCTTGCCGGGCGTGCGGACGATGCTGGAATGTGTCGTCCCGGGCCTCGGTGATCCCGACGAGGAGCTGGCGGCAGCTGCGGCCGCAGTGCGCTCGGCCGGCCTGCGTCTCGATGCGGTGACGGTCGGACCCTCCGTCGATCGCCAGTCGACGCCACCCGGCAGCCAATGGCCGGCCTGTCCGCCGCTGGAGACGGTCTATGCGGCCGCCCGCGCGGCCTTTCCGGGTGTCGAGCTTGGCGGCGGCATGTTCAGCTACTTCACCGAGCTGAACCGCAAGCGTCCGCCGCTGGAGCCGCTCGGCTACGTCACCCACGCGACCTGCCCGATCGTCCATGCGGCGGATGATCAAAGCGTCATGCAGACGCTGGAAGCGATTCCCTTCATCACCCGCTCGGCGCGGGCGATCATCGGCGACAAGCCCTATCATCTCGGCCCGACCACGGTCGGCATGCGGCAGAACCCCTATGGTTCGCGCACCATGCCGAACCCGGACGGGCGTCGCATCGCCATGGCCGACGACGATCCGCGCCAACGCGGCCTTTTCGCCGCCGCCTGGCTCGTCGGTTACGCGGCGCGGCTCGAGCCGGACGGCCCGCAGTCGTGGACGGGCGCGGCGATGGCGGGACCGCGGGGGCTCTACGCGGGGGAGGCAGCCGTCGTTCCGGCCTATCATGTCGCCCGCGCCCTCGCGGCGGCGTCCGGAGCGAACCGGACGAGCGTCACGTCGAGCGACCGACGCCGCATCGACGGCTTCGCCTTTGCACGGGCGAATGGAGCGACGGAGCTCTGGCTCGCCAACCTGACGGCGGCGCCGGTTGGACTGCGGCTGCCGGACGGCGCCTGGGCGATGAGCCGCCTCGATGTCTCGACCTTCGACGCGGCGTCAGCCGGTGACATGCCGGCTGCCGATCCAATTGGCTCGAGGCTGGAGCTGCCGGCTTACGCCGTCGCGCGGATGGAGCAGGCGGGCTGATGTCTGCCGGCGGCTTTGATGCTCTAGCCGGCCTGGTGCACGTAGAGCGCGGCGGAGCGGGCGAGATGCCGTTCCATCGCCTGCTCGGCCGCCACCGGATCGCCGCTCTCGATTGCCCCGACGATCTCGCCATGCTCGGCAAGGGTCAGCTTCTCCTTGCCGCTCCAGATCAGGAGGTCGGTATGGTACTGCTTCAGCCAGCCGAGCATCGCTTCGGACACGGCCTCGAAGATCGGGTTGCCGGAAATCGCGGCGATGCGGGTGTGGAAGCGCATGTCGGCAGCGATGAAGGCCTCGGCATTGCCGAGCGCCTCGCGCTGCAGGGCGACGAGATCCCACAGAGCTTGGAGGTCGGCGGCCGTCGCGCGTTCGGCGGCCTGGCGGATGATGCCGCGTTCGAAGAAGGCGCGGGCGTCCTTGAGGTGGCTGAGCGCGTCGGGGGAGGTCGAGAGCATGATCTCGGCGACCGTATCGACCTGGCCGATCAGCGAGCGCGGCGACAGCTGCAACACCTTGGCACGCTCGCCATGGGTGATGGTCAAGAGCCCGATGTTGCTGAGCGCCTGCATCGCCTCTCGGATAGCCGGGCGGCCGACGCCAAACTGCTCCATCAGCTCGCGCTCGGACGGCATCTGGTCGCCCGGCTTCAGCTCGCCGAGGGTGATCATCGCCTTCAGCCGGTCGAAGACTTCGGTGGACAATTTGCGTCGGATGATGGGCTGGGACGGCAGCGGCACGGGCGATCTCACAAGCAAGCAGGCGGCACGATAGAGCCGGCTGCCGCCGTTGTCATCACAGTTCACCACGTATACTGATTATACCAGTTGGGAGGCGGGACTGCTTCCAGAGCGGACGTCACCATGGCCGAAAGCATCATCGTTACATATCGGCTTGAGACAGCCGGCGATCCCGAAAAGGTTGCCGTGAAGATCGCCAGCGACCAGTCCACAGGGACCTTCGTCGCGCTCCCCGGCGAGACGCCCGAGCTGAAGGCGCGCGTGGCCGCGCAGGTCCTGGCGGTGCGTCCGCTCCCCTCCGTCGACGAGCCCGGCTTCGGCCGCTCGCATCCCGGATTAGCAGAGATCTCCACCTTCCGCCGCGCCGAAGCGGATATCGCCTTTCCCGTCGAGGCGGTCGGCACCGATCTCGCCGCACTGATGACGATCGCCATCGGCGGCGTCTACTCGATCAAGGAGTTCAGCGGTATCCGCGTCACCCGCTTGAAGCTCCCGGCCTCCTTCGCCGGCGCCCATCCGGGCCCGCAGTTCGGCATCGAGGGCTCGCGCCGCCTTTCTGGCGTTTACGACCGACCGATCATCGGCACCATCGTCAAGCCGGCGCTCGGCCTGCGCCCGCATGAGACCGCCGCCATGGTCAAGGAACTGGTGGAGGCCGGCGTCGACTTCATCAAGGACGACGAAAAGCTGATGAGCCCGGCCTATTCGAGCCTGGAGGACCGGGTGAGGGCGATCATGCCGATCATCCTCGATGCCGAGCAGCGGACGGGTCGCAAGGTGATGTACGCCTTCGGCATCTCCGCGGCCGATCCGGACACGATGCTGCGCAACCACGACATCGTGGCCGATGCCGGCGGCAATGCCGCTGTCATCAACATCAATTCCGTCGGCATGGGCGGACTCGCCTTTCTGCGCAAGCGCTCGCGCCTGGCGCTCCATGCCCATCGCAACGGCTGGGACATCCTCACCCGCAACGCCGCGCTTGGGATGGACTTTTCCGTCTACGAGATGTTCTGGCGCCTGCTCGGCATCGACCAGTTCCAGATCAACGGCATCCGCGCCAAATACTGGGAGCCGGACGAGTCCTTCGTCCGCTCCTTCCATGCGCTGCAAAGGCCGATCTTTTCGGACAGCGACCGGCCGCTGCCGGTGGTCTGCTCCGGCCAATGGGGCGGGCAGGCGCCCGACACCTATGCAGCGACCGGCGGCTCGATCGACCACCTCTATCTCTGCGGCGGCGGCGTCGTCAGCCATCCGGATGGCCCGGCCGCCGGGGTGAGGGCGGTGCGCCAGGCTTGGGACGCGGCGGTCGCCGGTATCGCGCTCGACGACTATGCCCGCGACCACCCCGAGCTTGCCCGCTCCATCGAGACGTTCGGCGGCGGCGAAGGCGCATGAACGCCGAACGTCGCCCGGGCACTGGATCAGACAGAGACCTTAGATGAGCGACACCCTTCTCCTCGCCTACTACGGCGACGATCTCACCGGCTCGACCGACGTCATGGAAGCGCTGTCGCTGCGCGGCGTGCCGACCGTCCTGTTCACGCAGGTGCCGACGCTTCAGCAGCGCGACCGCTTCCGCGGCATGCGCGCGATCGGCATCGCGGGCACCAGCCGCAGCGAGACGCCAGCTTGGATGGAGACGGAACTGGCGCCGGTCTTCGCCTGGCTGGCGGCCCAGGAGGCCGCGTTCTGCCACTACAAGGTCTGCTCGACCTTCGATTCCAGTGCAACCGTCGGTTCCATTGGCAAGGCCATGGAGCTCGGCCGCGCCGCCTTCGGTGATGCGCCGGTGCCGATCGTCGTCGGCGCCCCGCAGCTGAAGCGCTATACGCTGTGCGGTAACCTCTTCGCCGCCTTCCGCGGCGAGACCTTCCGCATCGATCGTCATCCCGTGATGAGCCGCCACCCGGTGACGCCGATGCACGAAGCGGACCTGCGCCTGCATCTGGCCGAGCAGACCGATCTTCCGATCGCGCTGGTCGACCTGCCGTCCCTGCAGGGGCAGGATCCGGACGCTGCGGTGGATGTGGCTCTCGCCACGGGCGCCGGCGGTATCCTGATCGACGTCGCCGACCTCGCCAGCCAGGCTGAGGCCGGGCGCCAGCTGCAGCGGCTGCGGGCGAAAGGAAGCCGCTTCGTCGTCGGCTCCTCCGGCGTCGAATACGCGCTGGCCGAGACCCGGGGGCTGGAGCCCGCGACGTTCCAGCCGGTGCAGGCGGAGGATCGCATTGCCGTCGTTTCCGGCAGCTGCTCGCCGACCACCGAGCGGCAGATCCGCTTCGCCACCGCGAACGGCTTCACCGCCATTCCGCTCGATCCACGCATTCTCGTCGACGGCGACGAGGCGGCGGTCGAGACCGTGCTGCGGCGCGCGGAAAGCGAACTCGCCGATGGACGCAGCGTCATCCTCCACACCGCCATGGGACCGGAGACCGATCTCGGGGCCGAGCTCGACGACAAGCCCGGCGCGCGCCACGCCATCGGGCGCGGTCTCGGCCGCCTGCAGGCGCGGATGGTGCGGCAGGCGAGTCTGAAGCGTGCGGTGGTCGCCGGGGGCGATACGTCCAGCCACGCTCTGCGCGAGCTCGGCATCTATGCGCTGACGATCCGCCAGCCCTTCAGCCAGACGCCGGGCTCGCCGCTGGCGCTTGCCCATAGCGACGATCCGGCTTTCGACGGGCTGGAGATCGCCTTCAAGGGCGGGCAGGTCGGCAACGAGGACTATTTCCTGCGCATTCGCGACCCGCAGGGCTGAGCCCGTCCGGATCGGGCGGTCAGGCGCGCCGGCGCCTCACCACTCGGCGCCGAAATGCTGGCGCAAATCCTCGATCTGCGGCTCGTCCAGCGTGCGGCAGGCATGGCCTTTAAGGTCGAGGAACAGCCGCGCCGTCGCCTCCAGCTCCTCCACGGCGTAAACGGCGGCTTCCAGCGAGTCGCCGGAGACGACAGGCCCGTGATTGGCGAGCAGCACCGCCGCATGCGTCGTGGCAAGGTCGCTGATCGCGGCAGCAACGCGCGGATCGCCCGGCCGGAAATAGGGCACCAGAGGCAGCCGCCCGACGCGCATCACCGAATAGGGGGTGATCGGCGGGAGCACGCTGGCCGGATCGACATCGCGCAGCACCGATACCGCTACCGAATAGTGCGAATGAAGGTGGACGATCGCCCGCGCCTGCCCGCGCACCTCGTAGATCGCCCGGTGCAGCGGGATTTCCTTGGTCGGCTTGTCGCCGGAGACGAGCGTCCCGTCCGCAGCCAGCCGCGAGATCCGCGCCGGATCGAGCCGGCCGAGCGAGGCGTTGGTCGGCGTCATCAGCCAGCCGCCGTCGGATAGCGCCACGCTGATATTGCCGCTGGAGCCGGCCGTCAGCCCGCGGTCGAACAGCGAGCGCCCGAGCGCCGTGATCTCCTCGCGCAGGCGCGATTCCTCGCTCAGCGCCATCTCAGGCGACCCCGGCGATGCGCAGTGCCTTGTCGAAGAAGTCCGGCGCGCCGAAGTTGCCGGACTTCAGTGCCAGCGCGACGGTGCTGCCGTCGGCCGCCGGCGCGGTCGTCCAGGGCACACCCGGATCGATCGGTGCGCCGATCCTGAGGCTGGAGACGCCGAGCGCCGAGACGACCGCGCCGGACGTCTCGCCGCCCGCGACAACGAAGTTGCGCACGCCCTTGTCGAGGAGCCGCTGGGCGATCGTGGCGAGCGCCTTTTCAACCAGCGCGCCGCTTTGCTCCTGTCCGAGCTGTGCCTGGGCGTTCGCTACGCCCTCCGGCGTGTCGGTGGCGTAGATGAGAACGGGCTGCGAGGCGCCGTCGAAGCAGGCAAGCGCCTCCTCCACGACCGGGGCGCCGGAGGCCAGCGCCTGCGGCTCCAGACGGTAGGCCGGGCGGCCGGCACCGAGCCAGCGCGCCACCTGGCCGTTTGTCGCCTGCGAGCAGCTTCCGGAGAGAACGACACCGATGCCGCCGGGGAAGGCGAGCGCCGCCGCATCGTCGCGGTTGGCGAGAAGGCCGGCGTCGCGATAGGCGGCGGGCAGGCCGAGCGCCAGGCCGGAGCCGCCGGTGAGGAGAGGGCGATCGCTCAAGGCAGTGCCGAGCGTGCGCAGGTCCGCATCATCGGTCGCGTCGGCGATGGCGAAGGCCGTGCCGGCGGCTTCCAGCGCCGCAGCGCGGCTGCGGACGGCGTCCGCGCCGGCGCGCACGCTGCGATAGTCGATGAGGCCGACGCCGCGGCTGGTCTGGCGGGACAGGACGCGGACGAGATCGGGATCGTGCATCGGCGTCACCGGATGGTGGCGCATGCCGGATTCGCTGAGCAGCCGGTCGCCGACGAAGAGGTGACCGAAGAAGACGGTGCGGCCGTTCTCCGGAAAGGCCGGGCAGGCGATGGTGAAGCGTGTTCCAAGCGCGTCCATCAGCGCTTCGGCCACGGGTCCGATATTGCCCTTGTCGGTGGAATCGAAGGTCGAGCAGTATTTGAAGAAGAAGCGCTGGCAGCCCGCGGCGCGCAGCGCCTCCAGCGCGGCGAGCGACTGCGCGACGGCGTCATCGACCGGATTGCTGCGGCTCTTCAGCGCTACCACCACCGCATCGGCATCGGGCGCGATCGTGCCGTTCGGCACGCCGATCACCTGCTGTGTGCGCATGCCCCCGGCAACGAGAGTGGAGGCGAGGTCGGTCGCTCCGGTGAAATCGTCGGCGATGCATCCGAGAAGTGGCACTGCGCTTGTCCTTTTGTCACGGCCGGCCGGTCATGCCGGTGCGTCCGTTTAGCATCGAAAGGACGTCTGTCAGAGATTTTTGCGACGCGGCGCCTGATGAGCTCCACGGCGCCGTCGGCCCCGACATTCGGGGCCGTATGGTCGGCAGCCGGACTACGCCGGCGATCGGGCATGCCATTCGAATGGCCTTACCCTGCCACCGCATCGGCAGAAAAGGATCAGGGCTTGCGCCTCGCAGTTCAGGGGATAGCGGACAGGCCGGAGCCGCAGCCGGGCGTGAGCCTATGGAACGGAGGTCGAGGACGCGCCCGCACCCTGGCCGCGGCGCTGGATCTCCGTCAGCGTCGCCGGGTCGGGATCGCCGTCATAATAGCGGTCGAGCGCGGTGCGGAACACCGTGCCGTCCGCGCCGGCGGCTTCGGAAAACAGCGTCATGCTGGAGCGGAATTTGAGATCGTCCGGCGAGCCGAAGATGTCGAGCGCCGAGCGGCCGCCGACAGCATTGACGAGCTCGGTGGCCTCGCGAAGCCTCGGGCCGAGGACTGGATGGGCGAGATAAGCCCGCGCCTCCGCCAGCGATTCGATCGCGAAGTGGCGCGATGTCGGGCTGCGGCCGAGCCCGACGAATTGCGGGAAGACGAACCACATCCAGTGGCTGGCCTTGCGGCCGCGCCGCAGCTCGGCGAGCACCGATGCGAAGACTGGCTCCTGCGCCTCCACGAAACGGCGGAGGTTGAAGGGATCGTCCATGATGTCGGCTCCGTGGCTGAGGGGCGGCTCGAACGCGAAGTGGAAGTCATCGCACGCCTCCTTCCAACGCGGCGGTCGCGGCGAAGTTCGCTGCTGCAGAGCTATCGAGTTGATGATGATGAGCGACTTCGCAGCGCCGAACGCTGCTCGAGTCGCCATTCTTGGCGCCTCAGCCTCGTCACGGAGGCTGCCGGAGGCGGATCGTCGCTGATCCTGCTGCGGTAGGAATGCCCGCCTGCTGATGCCTGTGACGCGTCTCTCACCCATGCCGTAGTTACGGCTGCGGATCGGGGCGACGGTCTGATGTCTCGATTATGTCGGGAGATCAAAGATTCGGTGGCGGAGAGGATGGGATTCGAACCCACGATACGCTTTTGACGTATACTCCCTTAGCAGGGGAGCGCCTTCGACCACTCGGCCACCTCTCCGGTGCGCCTCTCGTACCAGATGATCCCCATATTTCAAGGCCATTTGCACGGGCGCAGTGCCGTAGGCACGCTTCGTACAAGCTGATGTGAGAAGCCGCGTCGAGGCACGGCCGGCGAGATGTATCCGATTGCGCGGCCGATAGGAGTCGTGCTCGACCGGCCGCCTTCGGCGGACTTGGGCCGCCGTCAGCGGGCCAGCTGAGCACGCAGTTCACGCCGGAACGTAGGTCAGCCGGATGACGTCCGTGCCGAAGCGTTCGCTGGCGGTAAGGCGGAGCGGCGGCCGCGCGCCGGCAAAGAACGGCGTGCCGCCGCCGAGCACGACGGGATGAAGATAGAGGCGATACTCGTCGATGAGGCCAAGTTTGGTCAGGCCGTGGGCAAGGTCCGGTCCCGCCACGGACATCCCACCCGTTTGCTCGTCCTTCAGCCTGCGCACGGCTGCATCGACATCACCGGCAATGAGCGTCGCATTCGGCCCGACCGCCTGTAGCGAGCGTGACACGACCCATTTCGGCAGGCGGCGCCACGCTGCGGCGAAGGCGCGCCGATCGCCGTCCCAGGCAGGATCGTCGTCGTCCCAGTAGCGCATGATCTCGTACATGCGGCGGCCATAGAGGCTGCCGGCGAGGCCCTCGACATGCGCGATCCAGTGGCGGAAGAGCACGGCATCCGGCGCGAAGGCGTCGTGGTCGACATAGCCGTCGAGCGACACGTTCATTCCGAAGATGAGCTTCGCCATGCCTGCATCCTCTGCCGCCGTGCCGAGGATAAAGGGAGATGACGGGTCGCGTAAGGTGGTCGGCGCGCGTGCACATCCAAGCGGTGCCGACGGCCCTGGACCGGTCTATCGCTTCACCGCCTGCGGCAGCCGTGACATTGCTGCCGGCTCTGCGCCAAGTTGGGTTCGGCTTCTCGAACCCTTGATCTTCATGAGCGTGTTCAAGGACTTGGTCCGGGCGGGGATCGGTGCGCCCTCAGCGTTAACCATTCGTTAACCATACGCGCCCAGCCTGTCTCCTATCCGAAACGGCGACAGGAGACGGCATGTCGGAGCAACGCGTGGAGAAGACGATCTCGCCTGTGTTGATGCTGCCGCGGCTCGGCAGCGTGGCAATGGACTTGGTCGCTCCGGTGGCTGTCTGCGTGGTCTTCACCTTTCTCGGCGGCTGCGTTCTTCTGCTGTAGAAGAGTGAACTTGGCCTGAGCAAATGTCTGCGGGAGCCCCCCGTGCTGGAGCGGGGTCGCCGCGTTCGTAAGCCTCAACGGCACTGCCTCCGCGATCGGAGGGGAACGCAGCACCTGACGCTCCGGCCGGTGACCCTCGGCCCGCGCGCCTCCCGAGGATCCACCGCTCGGCGCCGGGCCCCAGTCTGTCTGCCGGCACCGGGCAACTTATTCCGGCTCGAGCGCCATCATGAGAAACTCCTTCCGCCGTGCCGTGCTGCGGCGCGGTAGCTTGCCTCGTGACGGCGTCCGGCGGCGGCTAGTGTGCGGCCACCATCGACAAGGACGCATCTCATGAAGACCCTCCTGGCGCTCGGCCTCGCCCTTACGGCCGCCATCGCTGTGCCCGCGGCGCCGGCTGCGGCCGCCGAGCCGACGACCATCCTGAACGCGTCCTACGACATCTCGCGCGAGCTCTTCGCCACGATCGACAAGGCCTTCGTCGCCAAGGTGAAGGCCGACAAGGGAACCGACGTTACCGTCGACCAGTCGCATGCCGGCTCGTCCAAGCAGGCGCGCGCGATCCTCGAAGGCCTGGAAGCCGACGTCGTCACCTTCAACCAGGTCACCGACGTCGAGGCGCTGGTGAAGGGCGGCTTCGTCGCGGCCGACTGGCAGGGGAAGTTCCCGGACAACGCCTCGCCCTACTACTCGCTGCCCGCCTTTCTTGTTCGCGCCGGCAACCCGAAGAACATCCGCAACTGGGACGATCTCGTCCGCGACGACGTGAAGGTCGTCTTCCCCAATCCGAAGACGTCCGGCAACGCCCGCTACACCTATCTCGCCGCCACGGCCTTCGCCCGCGAGGCCTATGGCAATGACGAGGCGAAGGTGAAGGAGTTCGTCAAGAAGCTGTTCGACAACGTGCCGGTGTTCGACACGGGCGGCCGCGGCGCCACCACGACCTTCGTCGAGCGTGAGATCGGTGACGTCCTCATCACCTTCGAGGCGGAGACGCGCGGGATCGCCAAGGAGTTCGGCGAGGACAAGTTCCAGACGGTGGTGCCGCCGGTCAGCCTGCTGGCCGAATTCCCGGTCGCCATCGTCGACCGCGTCGCTGACAAGCGCGGCTCGCGACCGCTGGCACAGTCCTATCTCGACTTCCTGTATTCGCCGGAAGGCCAGACGCTGATCGCCGGGAACGGCAACCGCGTCCGGGACAAGGATGTCGTGGCGAAGTTCGCATCGAGCTTCCCGAAGGTCCGCCTGCTGAAGGTTGAGGACGTCTTCGGCGGCTGGCAGAAGATCCAGGCCGAGCACTTTGCCTCCGGCGGCACTCTCGACGAACTCTACGGCGATCGCTAAGGCCGAACCCAACTGCATCTAGGTGAGGGCCGGCGCGAGCCGGCCTTTCCTTATTTAAGAAAGATCGCTCGTCACGTGTCCCGCCGCGTCCTTCCCGGCCTGCCGCTCACGCTGGGGCTCACGCTCCTCTACGTCGCCGTGATCATCGCGCTGCCGCTGGCGGCCCTCGTCTTCAAGGCGGCGAGCCTCGGCCCTGCCGACTACTGGCGCATCGTCTCCTCGACGCGCGCGGTGGCAAGCTATCGCGTCACCGTCCTGTCGGCGCTCGGCGCCACCGCCTTCAACCTCGTCTTCGGCCTGATGCTGGCTTTCGTGCTGACGCGCTACCGCTTTCCCGGCCGGCGCATCCTCGATGCCGTGGTGGATCTGCCCTTCGCCCTGCCGACGGCGGTCGCGGGCATCGCGCTGACGACCCTCTTCGCCTCCAACGGCTGGTTCGGCGCGCCCCTGGCGGCGCTCGGCGTCAAGGTGGCCTACACCCCGCTCGGCATTACCGTCGCGATGATCTTCACCAGCCTTCCTTTCGTGGTGCGCACGGTGCAGCCGGTGCTGGAGGATCTCGATCCCGCGCTGGAAGAGGCGGCGCTGTCGCTCGGCGTTGGCGAATGGCGCATCTTCACCCGCGTGCTCCTGCCACTTCTGACGCCGGCGCTGCTCGCCGGCGTGTCGCTCGCCTTCGCCCGCAGCCTCGGCGAGTTTGGCGCCATCATCTTCATCGCCGGCAATCAGCCGCTGTCGACGGAGATCACCGCACTCCTCGCCTTCATCCGGCTGGAGGAATATGATTATCCCGCCACGGCTGCGATCGCCTCGGTGATGCTGTTCGCCGCCTTCGTGATGCTGGCCGTCACCGGCATCCTGCAGGGCAGGGCGCTGCGCTACATGGAGCGCAGCTGACCATGGCCACGCGATCCGGCCCCCGCATCGGCGAGCGCCCGGCGGTTCGCCGCAGCCTTCTCGCCATCGTCCTCGTGCTCGCAGCGCTGATCCTCGTCGCGCCGCTGGTGGTCATTTTCGTGCAGGCCTTCTCGGCCGGCTTTGGCGCCTTCGCACGCACGATTGGCGAGCCGGACACGCTGCACGCAGCCGGCTTGACGGTACTGACGGCGCTGATCGCCGTGCCCGTCAACACCGCTTTCGGCATTGCGGCGGCCTGGGCGGTGACGAAGTTCGACTTTCCGCTGAAGCGCCTCCTGATCATCGTGATCGAGATCCCGTTCTCGGTCTCGCCGATCGTCGCCGGCGTCGCCTATCTGTTCGTCTACGGGCTGCAGGGCCTGTTCGGCGACGCGTTGCAGAGCGCTGACCTGAAGATCCTCTTCGCGCTGCCCGGCATCGTGCTCGCCTCCATGTTCGTCACCGCGCCCTTTGTCGCCCGCGAGCTGATCCCGCTGATGCAGGCGCAGGGGCGCGATCTGGAGGAGGCCGCGGCCTCGCTCGGCGCCGGTGGCCTGCGGACGTTCCTGCGCGTGACGCTGCCGAACATCCGCTGGGCGCTGCTCTACGGCGTCGTTCTCTGCAACGCCCGCGTGATGGGCGAGTTCGGCGCCGTGTCGGTCGTCTCCGGCAATGTGCGCGGCCAGACCAACACGCTGCCGCTCCATATCGAGCTGCTCTACCACGACTACGATACGGCGGGCGCCTTCGCAGCCGCAACGATCCTGACCGTGCTCGCCCTGGTGACACTGGTCCTGAAGGTCTGGCTGGAACGGCGCGGTGCCGGGCGCCGGACCAGACGCCCCGCCGCGCCTGCGGCCGGTGAAGTCGCCGTCCCGTCTCTACCCGCATCAGGACTTGCGCGATGAAGATCAGCCTCGACGCCGTCTCCAAGGCCTTCGACGGATTTCGCGCCGTCAACGACGTCTCCCTCGAGGTCGGCAGCGGCCGCCTCGTCGCTCTGCTCGGTCCCTCTGGCTCCGGCAAGACGACGATCCTCCGGATGGTCGCTGGCCTGGAGTTTCCGACCACCGGCATCATCCGCTTTGGCGAGGAGGATGCGACGAATATCCCGATCGCCAAGCGCGGCGTCGGCTTCGTCTTCCAGCACTACGCACTGTTCCCGCATATGAGCGTTGCCGACAACATCGCCTTCGGCATGGAGGCGCGCAAGCCGAAGCGCTCGCGCGATGCGATCGGCGCACGCGTCGCCGAGCTGCTGCGCCTCGTCCAGCTTGACGGGCTGGCCGACCGCTACCCCTCGCAGATCTCCGGCGGCCAGCGCCAGCGTGTCGCGCTCGCGCGGGCCCTTGCCGTCGAGCCGCGGGTTCTCCTACTCGACGAGCCCTTCGGCGCGCTGGATGCAGCGGTGCGACGTGATCTCCGCCGCTGGCTGCGCGAGATCCATGACGAACTCGGCATCACAACGCTGTTCGTCACCCACGATCAGGAGGAGGCGCTCGATCTCGCCGACGAGGTGGTGATTCTGAAGGACGGCCGCATCGTCCAGTCCGGCACGCCGGAACAGGTGACGCGCCAGCCGGCCTCGGCCTTCGTCATGGACTTCCTCGGCGATACCAACCGCTTTGCCGCAACCGTCTCCGGCGGGCGCGCGAGCCTTGGCGCGCTGCAGCTCGACGCCGCCGGGGTGCCGGACGGTGCCGGCACCGTCTACGCGCGGCCGCGCGACCTCGCCTGGTCCGGGTTGTCCAGCAGGACGGGTGTGCCTGCCACTGTCCTGCGCGTGCTGGACCGGCCGGACAGCCGCCGGATCGTGGCGCAGACGGCGGCCGGCGAGCCGGTCGAACTCGATGCCGCGGCCGATGCGCCCGTTGCGGCCGGGGACGTCGGCATCATCGAACTGAGACGCTGGCGGGTCTTCGCAGACAACCCGGCCTGAGCTGCAGAAGCGCTCCAAGCCCTGGCCCTGCCATCTGCTTCGTTGCCGGCCATCCCATCTTCCGTTTGCGGGTGCTCCTGCATCGGGTAAGCCGGTGGGTGGGATGATTCTGCAGCGGAGGCCAAGATGCTGGGGTGGTTCAGGGCCTTGATGCCCCGCGAGGATCGATTTTTCGACCTCTTCGCCGCGCATTCGCAGGTTGTCGTCGGCGGCGCCGAGGCGCTGCACAAGCTGCTCGCCGGGGGCGAGGCGGTGGAGCGCCACTGCCGCGAGATCGTCGAGCTCGAGCATCAGGCCGACGCCATCACCCGCGACGTCCTGCTCGCCGTGCGCAAGAGCTTCATCACGCCGTTCGATCGGGGCGACATCAAGGACCTCATCCAGTCCATGGATGACGCCATCGACATGATGCAGAAGACGGTGAAGACGATCACCCTCTTCGAGCAGAAAAGCTTCGATCCGCTGATGCAGGAGATGGGCGGCGTGATCGTCCAGGCCGCCCATCTCGTCGCCGAGGCGATCCCGCTGCTCGACAAGGTCGGCACCCATGCAACGAGGCTCGGCGCGCTGGCGGAGGAGGTGATGCGGGTCGAGGGCAGGGCGGACGAGCTGCATGATGAGGGGCTGAAGGACCTCTTCCGCCGCCACGGCCAGACCAATCCGATGGCCTATCTCATCGGCAGCGAGATCTATGGCCAGCTGGAGAAGGTCGTCGACCGGTTCGAGGATGTCGCCAACGAGATCAGCGGCATCGTCATCGAGAATGTCTGACGCTGTGTTCGACCAGGGCGCTGTCAGACAGCGGCTGGCGGAATTCGGCCAGGAACGCCGCTGATGGACGCCGCGCTCGCCCTTCCAGTGCTGTTCGGCCTCATCGGCGTCGCACTGTTCTTCGACTTCCTGAACGGGCTGCACGATGCCGCCAATTCCATCGCCACCATCGTCTCGACGCGGGTGCTGCGGCCGCAATTTGCCGTACTCTGGGCCGCCTTCTTCAACTTCATCGCCTTTCTGTTCTTCGGCCTGCATGTGGCCGAGACGCTCGGCACGGGCATCATCGATGCCGAGATCGTCGATGCGGCCGTGATCTTCGCGGCGCTTGGCGGCGCCATCGTCTGGAACATCGTGACCTGGCTGCTCGGCATCCCGTCGTCGAGCTCGCATGCGCTGGTTGGCGGCCTCGTCGGCGCCGGCCTGTCGAAGGTCGGCACCGGCGCCATCGTCTGGTCGGGTCTCCTGAAGACCGCCAGTGCGATCGTCCTGTCGCCGCTTGTCGGTTTCCTTCTGGCGCTAGTCCTGATCCTGGTCGTCTCGTGGCTGTTCGTGCGACAGACGCCTTTTGCCGTGGACCGGACGTTCCGGGTGATGCAGTTCGTCTCCGCCTCGCTCTATTCGCTGGGCCACGGCGGCAACGATGCCCAGAAGACGATGGGCATCATTGCGGTGCTGCTCTATTCACAGGGCATGCTCGGCGAGAGCTTCTACGTGCCGCTCTGGGTGGTGATCTCGTGCCAGGCGGCGATGGCGCTCGGCACGCTGTTCGGCGGCTGGCGCATCGTCCATACGATGGGTTCGAAGATCACCCGCCTCAACCCGATGCAGGGCTTCTGCGCCGAAACCGGCGGCGCGCTGACGCTCTTTGCGGCAACGTGGCTCGGCATTCCCGTCTCTACGACCCACACCATCACCGGTGCCATCGTCGGCGTCGGCGCGGCACGCCGCGTCTCGGCCGTGCGCTGGGGGATCGCCAGCAACATCGTGGTCGCCTGGGTCGTGACAATGCCGGTGTCGGCGGGGATCGCCGCCCTGTTCTATGGCGCTGTCCGCTTGGTGGCGGGATGAGCGATGGGATCGAAGCTCGCAGCCGCCTATCGCAGGATCTGGAGCGTCCGCCGCAGCGTTCAGGCCGCGTTTTCAATGCCGAAGGGTAAGGCTGTCCGGACCCGCAAGCAGGTCGCCGCCCTGCCGCTGCGCCTCGACGCCGATGGCCGGCTGGAGGTGCTCCTCGTCACCTCTCGCGAGACCAAGCGCTGGATTGTCCCGAAGGGCTGGCCGATGAAGGGCCGCAAGGACCATCGTGCGGCGGCCGTCGAGGCCTGGGAAGAGGCCGGCATGCTGGGCCGTATGCTGCGCCGCTCGGTGGGCAGCTATTCCTATTGGAAGCGCGGCGACACCCATTTCGAGCTGTGCCGCGTCGCCGTCTACGCCATGGCCGCCGAGAAACAGGCCGCCAGCTGGAAGGAAAAGGGTCAGCGCGAGGTCTGCTGGTTCGGTGCCTTCGAGGCGGCTGACCGGGTGCTGGAGCCCGAGCTCAGCACCATCATCGTCAACCTGCCCTCCGATGAAGAGGTGATGACCTTCCTGCGCAAGTCAAAGCGCTGGACTGCCCATAGCGGCTGATACCGTGCGCAGGCGAGACTGATGGCGCGCCGTCCATAGCGTGGCGGGACGATTAGCCGTCAAGCGACTCCCGCGCGCGATATCGGAACAAGGCGGAATCGATCCCGTTGGCCTTCCTCATGCAACTGAGGATCAGGCAATGACGAGCAAGGCTCCCCCGATTCCGAGCGAGAACCAAAGCCCCAAGGGCACCGGCGGCGCGAATACGGCGCCTGTCGACCAGACGCAGCACGGTCAGACCGCCAAGCCCTATTCCGAAGAGCAAGGGCGTCACGGCAACATCAAAGAGAACACGACCCATCAGGGCTATCAGCAGGACCGCTGAGGGAGGACTGATCATGTCGACATCCACCAAGACGCCGAACAGCATCCGCCAAGGTGGGCCGGGCGCCTCGCACGAGAACGCCAAGGCGCCGCTCGAGATCGACAAGCCGCCGGCCGATGACGATCGCCGCCCCCGCAGCGCCGTATCGAGCGGCGGCGGAGAGCCGGACAGCCACCACACGCATGACGCCAAGAGCAAGGGCGGCAAGACGGACAAGGAGGCCTGACCCGATGTCCAAGCATCCCAAGACATCGACGCCAAACGACAAGGATCTGATCCAGAATCCGGGTATCGGCGCGAGCAAGGGCGCCACTATGGCCGGCGCGACGCCTGAAGATATCGCCGACGTGCAGGGCGAGAACACGATCGAGGGCGATCTTGCGAACGACACCAATCCGCAAGGCGGGATCGACAAGGCGGAGGCACTGAACGCGGAAGGCCAACTGCGGCGCTGAAGCCGGGGGCCGGCCTCTGCAACATGGGAGATGAGTGATGCAGGCGAAGAAGACGCATGAGCAGATGCTCCGCACGCTGGAGCGCAAGGACGATCTTCCCGACGAACGCCGCCTCGACGCCGAGGCTCATGCTATCGGGCAAGACGACGCGGTGCATCATCCAAAGCCCGGCGTGCGCGAGAGCGAATTTCCGGTCAGCCGCGGCGGCATGAACCAGGAAAGCCGGCACAACAAGCACAACGACGGCGGTAGCGGCGGCAAGGCCTGACTAGAGGCGCCGCGACCACGACAATCAAAGCCAGTGCGCCGGGCGCTTGAGGGCGTCCGACGACGGGAGCTCGGACCGCGTTTACCGACTTTCCGCGATGCCGGACCCATCTGCTTGTGACGCCGTTGACGGTTCGTTAATGGTCGAGAGGAAGGCACGTCTTTTGCAAGACGTGCTGCAAGCTTCGATTGGTTCTGGTTATGAAGCGCAAGGCCCTCGGCATCCTGATCATCTGCGGTCTGCTTCTGGTGGCAATCGTCGCCGGCTACTGGGACATGCTGAGTTCGGAGCGCATGCGCATCAGCCGCGATGAGCCGGGCGCCGAAACCAAGCCCGTGACGCAGGGGCAGCCGCCTGCCGCAACAACGCCCGCACCCGGCTCGCCCGCCGCGGGGACGCCCGGAACGCCGGCTTCTGCGCCGAGCGCTGCTCCCGCCGACCCTGCGTCACCAAACCAGGCGGCCCCCCAGACGGGTGAGAATGCCGGTGCGGGCGGTACCGCGACGGCGGCCGGCACTACGGACGGCGCTACAGCTGGTGCCGCTTTGCCTGGAACCGCTTCGTCTAGCATCCCGACCACGAGCGACAGCGCCGCCGCACCAGCCGCACCAGCCGCACCAGCCGCACCAGTCGCACCAGTCGCACCAGTCGCACCAGCCGATGTCGCTGCAACAGAACCGGGTGATGGCGCTACGGCAAATGCGGGCAGTGCGGAGTCGACTGCGCAGCCCGCCTCCGAACAGTCGGCTGCAGGACAGACGACGGCCCTGCCGGACAGCGCTGCGCAAACGGCGCCCTCAGCCACGGCCGCGGATGAACCGGCGACGGCCCCGAGCGATGGGCAGGCCGCCGCGCCTGCTGCCTCGGCCGCCGCGTCCGCCGCTCCGGGCGAGGTTCCGAGCTTCGACGTCCTGCGCGTCGAGCCGAATGGTTCGACGGTTCTGGCCGGGCAGGCGCCGGCGCATGCGGATGTCGCGCTGGTTGACGGCGCCAAGACGCTGGGCAGTGCCAAGGCAGGTCCCGACGGTGCCTTTGCCATCGTGCTGGACGAGCCGCTCGCCAAGGGCGACCACCAGATGCGCCTCGTCGCCAAGGCGGCCGACGGCAAGGCGGTCACCTCGAAGGAGACTGCCGTCGTCAGCGTGCCCGAAAGCGGCCGCGAGAGCGAGCTGCTGGCGATGGTGGATGCGCCGGATGCACCGGCCCGGCTGATCAACCGGCCGGCTGCGGAAATGCCTGGCGAGGGAGATCCGGCAGCCGCGACCGCAACGGCAACTTCGGACAAGGCGGCTGATGCCGAGGCACCTGCGGAGGGCGCCTCCGACGCTGCAATGGCGCCGAACGGCGCAACGGCGGCCGCTTCGAACGCAGCGGACGTGGCAACGGTAAACGGCACCCCGGCCACCACAGCGGCAGACACGGCGTCACCGGAAGGACCGGCGGGGTCATCGCAGCCCGTGGAAACGGCGGCCGCTGCCGACACCACTGCCGCTGCTGCAGGCGAGGGCGCCGCTGGCGCTGCCGGCGAAAGCACGGCGCCGGCTGCTACCGCTTCCAATCCCGGCGGCATCGTCGCCGTCGAGGCCGTGGAGGTCGAGAACGGCCGCGTCTATGTCGCCGGTGCAGGCGGGACGGCCGCGTCGGTGCGGATCTATCTCGACAACAAGCTGCTCGGCGAAGCCCCGGTCAAGGACGGCCGCTTCCTGATCACCGCGACGAGCGATGTCGCGAAAGGCGAGCATCTCGTGCGCGCCGACGCGGTCGGTGCCGACGGCGCGGTGCGCTCGCGCGCCGAAGTGCCCTTCTTCCGGCCCGAAGGCGAAGCCGTGGCGGCCGTTGCGCCGCCGCAGGGCGCAGATGCTGCCGTGGCTGCAGCGCCGGTCGAGACCGCTACGGAGGCGGGTGGCGGCTCGGCGGCCGATGCCCCCAACAAGGCCGACACTCAGCCGGCGGCCGCTGCTTCGGCGGACAGCCAGTCCGGCAAGGACGCCTCGCAGGGTGCGTCCGAGAGCGTAGCGGCATCAGCCGCGCCGACCGCGCCGCAGGCGTCGAGCACAAACAGTGCTGCTGAAACCGCGACGCCTGACGCCACGCCTTCACAGGGCGCGATCACGGCAGACACGTCCTTGCCGCCGGCGGTCGCAGCACCGCAGGACCATCAAACCGCAAGGGGCACATCCACGCCAACCGGCACTTCGGCGACCGGCGCTGCAGGGTCCAACGCGGCCGCGGGAGACAGCACGGCGCCGGCCGAGGTGGCGGCTGCGGACAAACCGGCCGACGCCGGCTCATCCGCCGCGACTGTCTCGCAGACACCCACCGCAGCGGCCGAGACAGCGGCGGGATCGTCCAGCACGGAAGCAACGGCCGCTCCCGACGCAGCCGCAAAGGATGCCATTCCGGTCAACCGGCAGGCGGCGCTGCAGGACGTCGATGCCCGCGTCATCATCCGCAAGGGGGATTCACTGTGGCGCATCTCGCGGCAAAGTTACGGCCGTGGTATCCGCTACACCGTGATTTATCTCGCCAATGGCGACCAAATCCGCGATCCGAACCTTATCTATCCGGGACAGGTATTCCGCGTGCCGCAGGACAAGGAGGGTTCGTCCCCGTCGCCCTCGGCCGCCAAGCCCGGATAATCGTCGGCACAGGGCCGGCCCAACCAGATCAGCATGAATGAAGACGCGGCGGAGCCTTCCGCCGCGTCTTCGCGTCATTGGATAGACCCGTTGTCCCAAATCAGAACCGTCTCGGGTGACCGGGGCTCCACCCTTTCCACGCTGCGCAACCTCTGGCCCTATATGTGGCCGAGCGAGCGTCCGGACCTGCGCGCGCGGGTCCTGTGGGCATCGTTCTACCTCGTGCTCGCCAAGATCCTGACGGTGCTCATCCCCTACTTCTTCAAGTGGGCGACGGATGCGCTGGATGGGGCGAACAGCGCGCGCGAATGGCTGCCGCTGGTTCTCACCGGCGCGATCACGCTGGTGGTCGCCTATAACGTCGCCCGCATCGTCTCGGTGGCCCTCAATCAGTTGCGGGACGCGCTTTTCGCCAGCGTCGGCCAATATGCGGTGCGCCAGCTCGCCTATCGCACCTTCGTGCATCTGCACGCGCTGTCGCTGCGCTTCCACCTGGAGCGGCGAACCGGCGGCCTGTCGCGCATCATTGAGCGCGGCACCAAGGGGATCGAAGCGATCGTCCGCTTCACCATCCTCAACAGCATCCCGACGGTGCTGGAATTCGCGCTGACGGCCGGCATCTTCGCCTTTGCCTACGGCGTCTCGTACCTGCTCGTCGTGGTGCTGACGGTGATCGCCTATTGCTGGTTCACCGTCGTTGCCAGCGACTGGCGGATCAACATCCGCCGCGACATGAACGAGTCCGACACTGACGCCAACAGCAAGGCGATCGACAGCCTCCTCAACTTCGAGACGGTAAAGTACTTCGGCAACGAGGCGATGGAGGCGGAGCGCTTCGACCGCTCGATGGCGCGCTACGAGGTCGCCGCCACCAAGATCTGGACCTCGCTCGGCTGGCTGAACTTCGGCCAGGGCGTGATCTTCGCCATCGGTATGGCGGCCGCCATGGTGATGTCGGCGCTGGAGGTGAGGGCGGGCACCCAGACGCTCGGCGACTTCGTCTTCATCAACGCGCTCCTGATGCAGCTCTCGATCCCGCTGAACTTCATCGGCTTCGTGTATCGCGAGATCCGTCAGGGTCTGACCGACATCGAGGCGATGTTCGAGCTCCTCGACGTCGCGCCGGAGGTGCAGGATGCGCCGAATGCCACGCCGCTCGTCGTCAGCGAAGGCCGCATCCGTTTCGAGAATGTGCGGTTCGGCTACGATCCGGCGCGCGAAATCCTCAAGGGCATCAGCTTCGAGGTGCCGCCGGGCAAGTCCGTCGCCATCGTCGGCCCGTCCGGTGCCGGCAAGTCGACGATCTCGCGGCTGCTCTTCCGCTTCTACGACGTCTCGTCCGGCCGCATCACCATCGATGGTCAGGACCTCGCCTCCGTCTCGCAGGAGAGCGTGCGCGCCGCCATCGGCATCGTCCCGCAGGACACGGTGCTGTTCAACGACACGATCCTCTACAACATCCGCTACGGACGCCCCTCGGCGAGCGAGGCGGAGGTGCACCGCGCCGCCGAGCTGGCGCAGATCGAGGGCTTCATCCGGCAGCTGCCGGAGGGGTTCTCCTCCATGGTCGGCGAACGCGGTTTGAAGCTGTCCGGCGGCGAGAAGCAGCGCGTCGCCATTGCCCGCACGATCCTGAAGGCGCCGCCGATCCTCGTTCTCGACGAGGCGACCTCGGCGCTCGACACGCATACGGAGCAGGAGATCCAGTCGGCGCTGGACCTCGTCTCCCGGGAGCGCACGACGCTGACCATCGCGCACCGCCTGTCGACCATTGTCGACGCCGACGAGATCATCGTCCTGAAGGCGGGTGAGATCGTCGAGCGCGGTTCGCATCGCAGCCTCCTTGCAGCCGGCGGCCTCTATGCCGAAATGTGGACGATGCAGCGCGAGGCGACGGAGGCCGAGGAAGTCCTGCGGCGGGCGAAGGAAGCTGATGCGCTGGGCGTTCTGGATCGCCGGCGCCCGGCCGAGATCGTTTGACGGCCCGGTCTGCCGCAATGGCGGCAGGGGTGGCATGACCCGGCAAGACTTGCCTCGCCGTCCCCGGATCGCCTATGCCCTTGCACCAGTCGTCGCCGGCTGCAGGGCCGCACCCGTGCCTGAAAGGCGCGTCTCAAGACGCGCCGCCATCGGAGAAGCTGACGCTTGAACATCATCGACTCGATCCGCAACGCCCTCGTGCCGATCCATCGCGCCGGCTATCCATTCATCGCAGGCTTCTTCATCGCGTCGGTCGTGCTCGGCTTCCTGTGGCAGCCGCTGTTCTGGATCGGGCTGATGCTGACGCTGTGGTGCGCCTACTTCTTCCGCGACCCGGAGCGCGTCACGCCCATCGCCGATCATCTCGCCGTCAGCCCGGCGGATGGGCGCGTCTCGCTCGTCGGCCACGCCGCGCCGCCGGCTGAGCTCGGGCTCGGCACCGAGCCGATGCTGCGCATCTCGGTGTTCATGAACGTCTTCGATTGCCACGTGAACCGCGCGCCGATGCGCGGCAAGATCGCCCGCATCGCTTATCGCGAGGGCGAGTTCCGCAATGCCGAGCTCGACAAGGCGAGCGACGTCAACGAGCGCAATTCGCTGGTGATCGACACGCCACAGGGCGAGATCGGCGTTGTCCAGATCGCTGGCCTGGTGGCGCGGCGGATCATCTGCTTCTCCGCATCCGGCGACCGTCTGGAGGCGGGCGAGCGCTTCGGCCTCATCCGCTTCGGCTCGCGTCTCGACATCTATTTCCCCGACGGCGCGCAGCCGCGCGTCGCGGAAGGCCAGCGCGCTTATGCCGGTGAGACGGTGATCGCCGAGTTCGGCGATGGTCTTCGCCGCTGGGCGTCGCGGCGGGACTGACGGCGATGGAGTCGCCGTTCCCGCCCTTTGGTCCGGACGACGAAGACGTCGAGGCACCGCCGCCACGCCGGCGCATCCCGATCCGCCACATCGTGCCGAACGTCATCACCCTGCTCGCCATCTGCGCGGGGATGACCGGCATCCGCCTCGCCTTCGAGGGACGCTTCACGCTGGCCGTCGGCATGGTGCTCGGCGCCGCCTTCCTGGATGGCATCGACGGTCGCATCGCGCGGATGCTGAAGGGCCAGAGCCGCTTCGGCGCCGAGATGGATTCGCTCGCCGACATCGTCAATTTCGGCGTCGCGCCGGCGCTCGTCCTCTACGCCTACACGATGCACGATGCCGGCTCGTTCGGCTGGATCGCCGGGCTACTCTACACCACAGCCTGTGCGCTGCGCCTCGCCCGCTTCAACACCATGCTGGACGAGCCGCAGCGGCCGAAATGGCAGACTGCCTTCTTCGTCGGCGTGCCGGCGCCGGCCGGTGCGGGACTGGCGCTCTTCCCCGTCTATATCAGCCTCAGCGGCTTCGATCTCGGCTATGACGAACTCGCGGCATCGGCATCGGCCGTCTACCTGCTTCTCATCGGCTTCCTGATGGCGAGCCGGCTGCCGACCTGGTCCGGCAAGACGATCGGCATGCGCGTGCGCCGCGATCTGGTGATGCCGGTTATCCTGGCCTTCGTGCTCTATGTCGCGCTGCTGCTGAGCTTCTTCTGGGAAACGCTGACGCTGACGGCGGTCGCCTATTTCGTCTCGATCATCTTCTCGGTGAGGGCCTACAACCGGCGTGCCGCGCGGGGGCCGGAGACGATCGACGACTGACCGCCGGCTGCCGCACTGTGGCGCTGCATCATCGACTGTCGGACGTTCGTCGATGATCCGGAAAAAGCTGCCTCAGGCCGGATCGCGATAGTCGAGAAAGCGGTTCTGGCGGACATCGAAGAGCTTGCCCGTCTCCGTGACGTCAGGAAAGGCGAGGGGCACGATTCTGGCAGCCACCTCGCGGGCCGTCGGCAGCGTCTTCGGATCCTCGCCCGGCATCGCTTGCGCGCGCATGGCGGTGCGGGTCGCACCGGGATTGACCGAGTTGACGCGCAGAGCTGAGTTCATCGTCTCGTTGGCCCAGGAGCGCACCAGTGCCTCGTCCGCCGCCTTGGTGGCGGCATAGAGCGCCCAGAAGGCCTTGGCGGAATGTGCCGCGCCCGAAGACATGACGATGGCGCGGCCGGCATCGGACTTGCGCAGCAGCGGGTCGAGCGAGCGGATCAGCCGCCATGTCGCGGTGATGTTCACCGTGACCGTCTTCTCGAAGGTCTTCGCCTCGATATGGCCGATTGGGGCAAGCACGCCGAGCAGGCCGGCATTGGCGACGAAGACGTCGAGCTTGCCCCACCGATCGGCGATGGCGCCGCCGAGCCGGTCGATGCCACCCATGTCGGTCAGATCCAGCGGCACCAGCGTCGTGCTCCCGCCGGCCGACTTGATCTCGTCGTCGAGTTCCTCGAGCCCGCCGACGGTGCGCGCGACGGCGATCACATGCGCGCCCTCGGCGGCAAGGCCCTTGGCGATCTGGTAGCCGATCCCGCGCGAGGCGCCGGTCACGACGGCGAGCCGCCCCGAAAGACGCCCCGCCATCAGCCGGCTCCGCCCAGCAGCGACAGCTGCCGCACATTGTCGGCGCCTTCGAGGTCGGTCAGCGAGGTCGGATAGTCGCCGGTGAAGCAAGCGTCGCAGAACTGCGGCGCATGCGCGTTGCGCGACGGCTCATTGACGGCGCGGTAAAGGCCGTCGATCGACAGGAAGGCCAGCGAATCGACCTTGATGAAGTCTGCCATCTCCTCGACGGTCATGCGCGAGGCCAGCAGCTTGCCGGTCTCCGGCGTGTCGACGCCGTAGAAGCAGCTCGCCCGCGTCGGCGGGCTGGCGATGCGCATATGCACCTCGGCAGCGCCGGCGTCGCGCACCATCTGCACGATCTTCTGCGAGGTGGTACCGCGGACGATCGAATCGTCAACGAGGACGATGCGTTTGCCCTCGATCATGCTGCGGTTGGCGTTGTGCTTCAGCTTCACGCCCATGTGCCGGATCGAATCGGTCGGCTGGATGAATGTGCGGCCGACATAGTGGTTGCGGATGATGCCAAGCTCGAAGGGCAGGCCCGCTTCCTGCGCGTAGCCGATCGCCGCGGGTACGCCGGAGTCAGGCACAGGCACGACAATATCGGCTGCGTCCTTGCTCTCGCGTGCGAGCTCCGCGCCGATCCGCTTGCGGATATCGTAGACGTTGCGGCCCTCGATGTTCGAATCGGGCCGCGCGAAATAGACATATTCGAAGATGCAGAAGCGCGGACGGCGCGCCTGGAAGGGGAACAGGCTCTCAATGCCGTTCTCCGTCACGATCACCATCTCGCCGGGCGAGACGTCGCGCACGAAGTCGGCGCCGATGATGTCGAGCGCGCAGGTCTCGGAGGCCAGGACCGGCGAGCCCTCGAAGTCGCCGAGCACCAGCGGACGGATGCCGAGCGGATCACGCACGCCGACCATCTTGCCCGGCACCAGGCCGACCAGCGAGAAGGCACCCTCCAGCCGCGACAGCGCGTCGATCAGCTTGTCGACGAAGAGGCGGGCGCCGCTGGTGGCGACGAGGTGGAGGATCGTCTCGGTATCGGAGGTCGAGGAGAAGATCGAGCCGCGCCGCTGCAACTCGCGCTGCACCGTCATGGCGTTGGTGATGTTGCCGTTGTGGGCGACCGCGAAGCCGCCGGCCGACAGCTCGGCAAAGAAGGGCTGCACGTTGCGCAGGCCGCCACCGCCGGTCGTGGAATAGCGCGTATGGCCGATGGCGCTTTCGCCGGGCAGGCGCTCCAGCACCGACTGGCGGGTGAAGGTGTCGCCGATCAGGCCGGAATGGCGTTCGACATGGAACTGTGTGCCGTCGAAGGTGACGATGCCGGCCGCTTCCTGCCCGCGATGCTGCAGGGCGTGCAGACCCAGAGTCACCAGCGCAGCCGCATCCGGCCGCTGGAAAATGCCGAAGACCCCGCATTCCTCATGCAGGGTATCATCATCGAACGGCGTCTCGCCCATGGAAACGTTCCATTGCTGCAGCCAGGCGGTGCCCGGCAGCTTCGCATTCAGCCCGCGATCTCTCGCAGCCGCGAAGGAAGGTCGAAGGACTTCAAATGGTCGAAGCGCAAGCGAAAGTCCAGTCGCTTGAAAGGATTCCAGTTTTCACAGGGTGAACGGACCGGCGCCGTGAGCGGACTCAGCGGATGAGCCGGGCACGTTTGCCCGCCCCGACCGTGGCCGTTTCGCCGGTGGAGAAGCGTACGGCTCCGCCGGTCGAGACACGATCATCGTCGAGGGGTGCGCTGAAGGAAACGGCCCGGCCGTCGGAGCAGAAGACCTCCGGCGCATGCACCACATAGCGCTCGTCGGTCGTGTACTTGCCCGAGCAGTTTACGCCCCGGTCCGATGTGAGCGTGACACGGCCGGCATAGGGCACGCCCCGCGCCATACCCGTGAAAAGCTCGCCGCGGCTGGTCTTCACCGCGACCGGAATGCGCATGCGTCCCGGATCCGCCAGGCGGCCTGTCGGCACGCAGCCCGACAGGGCTAACGAAGCAGCGGCAGCGAGAACGAGAGCGCCGGCGCTGCTACCCGCGGGAAGGCGCACTGCCGGGATCTGCAGCGCCATCGGGACGGGTCAGTTGGCGGGAGCGTCGTCGGCGGGGCCTTCATCGGCCGGAGCCGCGCCGATGGCGCCTTCGATCGTCGTCGGCTCGGAGGAGTCCTGCGCCGGCTCGCCCTGGTCCGGTGCCGGATCGGTTCCGGCAGCGCCGGGCTCGGCCGGAGTCTCGCCGCCCTGCTGGTTGCGGAACTTGTCGAGGATCGTCTCTTCCGGGTTCTCGGGGAGCGCGGCGACGAGGCGCTGCCCGAGATCGTCGAGGAAGGGCTTGGACTTTGCCTCGGCCACCCAGGCCGGCTGGTTCTGCGGCGCCAGCCAGTTGAAGAAGAGCATGGCGACGACGACGAGGAGCAGGCCGCGCACAGCACCGAATGCAAAGCCCAGCGCCCGGTCGAGCGCGCCGATGCGGCTGTCGATGATGAAGTCGGCGATCCTCAGCGTGATGAAGGAGACGATGATCAGCGTGATGATGAAGATGCCGGCGGCGGACGCCGCCATCGCCACCTTGTCGCTGTTGATATACTCGCGCGCATAGGGCGTCAGCGGCTCGTAGAACATGTAGGCGGCGATGGCTGCCACCACCCAGGAGACGATCGACAGCACCTCGCGCGAGAAGCCGCGCACCATGGCCAGCAGCGCCGAGACGAGCATGATGCCGATCAGGATCGCGTCGAGAAGTGTCACGGTCATCGTTGCTCAGCCCTATCGCTGGTTCATCACGTCGGGGAAGATCGATAGTCCGATGCGCACCGCCGCCGCAAGAGCGGCAGACGTCCCCTCGGTTCGTGCTAGTGGGATGTCACGGCAGAAGCGGGGCGGGGGTCCGTCTTGTCGGCTTCACTCGTCGTGGCTCGCCCGCCCGCCGGCGACGATGGCGACGAGGTCCGGCAGTGCCTCCACCTCGCGGGTGCGCATCTCGCGGCTGCGCGGAACGTCGGGCGAGATGCCCGGCAATACCGCCTGATGGAAGCCGAGCTTCTCAGCCTCCTTCAGCCGCTGCGCGGCGTGTGCCACCGGTCGCACCGCGCCGGAAAGGCTGATCTCGCCGAAATAGACGCTGTCGCCGGGCAGCGCGGAGCCCGAGAGGGACGAGACCAGCGCTGCCGCAACCGCCAGGTCCGCCGCCGGCTCGCCGATGCGGAAACCGCCGGCGACGTTGAGATAGACGTCGTGCTGTCCGAGCCTGACGCCGCAATGGGCCTCCAGCACAGCCAGCACCATGGCGAGACGCGGCTGGTCCCAGCCGACCACGGCGCGGCGGGGCGTGCCGAGGGCGGACGGCGCCACCAGAGCCTGAATCTCCACCAGCACCGGGCGCGTGCCCTCCATGCCGGCAAAGACCGCGGCGCCGGGCGCCGAGGCGTTGCGTTCGCCGAGAAACAGCTCGGAAGGGTTTGACACTTCGCGCAGGCCGATGTCGCTCATCTCGAAGACGCCGATCTCGTCGGTCGGCCCGAAGCGGTTCTTCACCGTTCGCAGGATGCGGAAATGATGGCCGCCTTCGCCCTCGAAGTAGAGGACGCCGTCAACCATGTGCTCGACGACGCGGGGGCCGGCGATCTGCCCTTCCTTGGTGACGTGGCCGACGAGGATCACCGCCGCGCCGCTCGCCTTGGCGTAGCGGATCATCGCCTGCGCCCCGGCGCGCACCTGCGTCACCGTGCCTGGCGAGGAGTCGGCGAGATCGCTCCACAGCGTCTGGATCGAATCAACAATAACGAGGTCCGGCCGCCGCTCCTCGGCGAGCGTCGCCAGGATGTCTTCGACGTTTGTTTCGGCGAGCAGCTGAACGTCGGTGTCGGCAGCGAGCAGCCGCTGCGCCCGCAGCCGGATCTGCGCCACCGCCTCCTCGCCGGAGACATAGACGACACGGTGCCCCCGCCGCGCCAGCGCGGCGGCTGCCTGCATCAGCAGCGTCGACTTGCCGATGCCGGGATCGCCGCCAACAAGAAGCGCCGAGCCGCGCACGATGCCGCCGCCCGTCGCCCGATCGAGCTCGCCTATGCCGGAGACGATGCGCGGCGCTTCCTCAATCTCACCGGACAGCGGGAGAAGGGCGGCCGGCCGGCCCTTGCGGGCGGCGCCGCGCTGCGGCCCACCGCCGATGCCGCCGGAGGTGTTCTCCTCGACGATGGTATTCCACTCGCCGCAGGCATCGCACTTGCCCTGCCAGCGCGAATAAACCGACCCGCAGTTCTGGCAGATGAAGGTTGTCTTGGTCTTGGCCATTTCAGTTTTCAGTACCGCCTGCGCAGCACGCGCGGCCCGAGCCCGGTGAGCAGCTCGTAGGAGATCGTCCCGGCGGCTGCGGCCACCTCGTCGATGGGCACGTTGCGGCCGAACAGCTCGACCGTATCGCCGGGCTTCACGGCGCCTTCGCGAAGATCGGTGACGTCGACCAGCGTCATGTCCATCGAGACGCGGCCGAGCACCGGCGCCCTCTGGCCGGCCACGAAGACGGACGGTCCCGGCACTTGCCTGCGCACCGGCACGCCGGCGCCCGAGGCCGAGCGCAGGTAGCCGTCGGCATAGCCGATCCCGACCGTGGCGATGCGCGTCGGCCGCGTCAGAAGCGCGTCGGCTCCGTAGCCGGCGGTCTCGCCGGCGCGTGCGGTGCGCAGCTGCAGGACGGTGGCGGTCAGCGTCGCGACCGGCTGGATCAGCCCGGCCGACAAGGGGCCGGCCGACCCGCCATAGAGCGCGATGCCCGGACGTGTGAGGTCGAGATGGTAGGCGGTATCGAGGAAGATGCCGGCGGAGTTGGCGAGCGATAGCGGCACGCCGGGAAACAGCTTCGCTGCCTCCAGCAGCCGCTGGCGCTGCAGCGCGCTCAAGGGCGAGGCCGGATCGTCGGCCGTGGCGAGATGGCTCATCACCAGCGTCACCGTGAGTCGGTTGTCGCGCACATGATCGGCGGCGTTCGCGAGGGCCGGACCTTCGAGACCGAGGCGGTTCATGCCGGTCTCGATCTGGATCGCCGCCGGCTGCCCGCCGCCGCCCGAAATCCAGGCCGATACCTCCTCCGGCGCCGATAGGACCGGTATCAAAGCATATTCGCGGCAGAGGCGCGCTGCTGCCGCGTCGATCCCCTGCAGCACGAAGATCCGGGCGTCCAATACTCCCAGAGCCTCGCGCAGGCCTGCCCCTTCGTCCGCCCAGGCAACGAAGAAGTCGCGGCACCCGGCTTCGAAAAGCGTCCGCGCGACGTCGGCCGCGCCGAGGCCATAGGCATCCGCCTTCACGGCAGCCCCGGTGCGGGCGGTTCCGGTGCGGGCGTCCAGCATCCGCCAGTTGGCGGCAAGCGCCGCGTGGTCGATCCGGACCTCAGGCATGGGCGCGCTGCGGACAGTGGCGGGCATTGGGGTCATGGCAGTCACGGCTGGATCAATCGAACCGTTCCGGCAGATAGGCATCGTCGGCAAGGTCGGTGAAGCGGGTGTATTCCGCCTGGAAGGCGAGGCGGATGGTCCCGGTCGGTCCGTGACGCTGCTTGGCGACGATGACCTCCGCCTTGCCGCGGGCCTCGTTCATCTCCGCTTCCCACTTCAGGTGATCGTCGGTGCCGGGCTTGGGCTCCTTGCCCTTGAGGTAATACTCGTCGCGGTAGACGAACATCACAACGTCGGCGTCCTGCTCGATCGAGCCGGACTCTCTAAGGTCGGCGAGCTGCGGGCGCTTGTCGTCGCGCGCCTCTACCTGGCGCGACAGCTGCGATAGCGCGATGATCGGAACGTTCAGCTCCTTGGCGAGGGCCTTTAGGCCGGTGGTGATCTCGGTGATCTCCTGCACGCGGTTCTGCGCCGAGGCCTTGGACGAGCCCTGCATCAGCTGGACGTAATCGATCACCATCACGTCGAGGCCGCGCTGGCGCTTCAGGCGGCGGGCGCGGGCGGCGAGCTGGGCGATCGAGATGCCGCCGGTCTGGTCGATATAGAGCGGCACCCGCTGCATCATCTCGGTGCAGGCGACGAGCTTGGCGAATTCCGTGTCGTTGATGTTGCCGCGGCGGATCTTCGAGGAGGAGACCTCGCTCTGCTCGGAGATGATGCGGGTGGCGAGCTGCTCGGCCGACATTTCCAGGCTGAAGAAGGCGACGACGCCGCCGTTCTTGGCCTTGAAGGTGCCGTCCGACTGGTCCGCCGGCTCGTAGGCGGCGGCGATGTTGAAGGCGATGTTGGTGGCGAGCGACGTCTTGCCCATGGCGGGGCGGCCGGCCAGGATGATCAGGTCGGAGGGCTGCAGGCCGCCCATCTGCCGGTCGATGCCCATGATGCCGCTGGAGACGCCGGACAGGCCGCCGTCACGATCCTTGGCGGCGCCCGCCATCTCGATCGCCAGCGACAGCGCGTCCTGGAAGGACTGGAACCCGCCGTCGTAGCGGCCGGTCTCCGCAAGCTCGAACAGACGCCGTTCGGCATCCTCGATCTGGCTCTTCGGCTCCATGTCGAGCGGAGCGTCGAAGGCGATGTTGACCATGTCCTCGCCGATGCGGATCAGCGAGCGGCGCAGCGCCAGATCGTAGATGGCGCGGCCGTAGTCGGCCGTGTTGATGATGGTCGTCGCGGCCGCGGCGAGGCGGCCGAGATACTGCGCGACGGTGATGTCGCCGACCCGGTCCGTGGCGTTGAGGAAGGTCTTGATCGTGACGGGCGTCGCGACCTTGCCCATGCGGATCATCTCGGAGGTCTTGGAGAAGATCTCGCGATGCAGCGGCTCGAAGAAGTGGTCGCCCTTCAGGAAGTCGTGGACGAGGTAGTAGGCATCGTTGTTGACGAGGATCGCGCCGAGCAGCGCCTGCTCGGCCTCGATGTTGTTCGGCGCCTCACGATAAAGGGCAGCCTCTTCCTCGTATTTGCGCGCTGCATCCGCCATGCCGCGTGCTCCTCCGTGTCGAATGGGTCTGGACCCCACTCTCTACAGGACCGTGACGAGAACAGACAGCGAAACCTTAACGCATCGACGTGATCGGGCCCGCTCGCCGTGGCTGCCCACAGGCCGACCGCCGCTCCTGTGCGTGACGGTGCCGAAGCTGTTGAAAGCAGCCGAAGGTTGCTTGCTATTCCGCCGCCTCGCGCGGTCGCCAGGCTGGCGTCGGCGCGCCGCTCGCCTCCTGCTCCCGCAGCGCTGCCTCGGTCCTGCCGATATAGTCGCGCGTCAGCGGCAGCACGGTGCGGTCCTTCACCAGCTGGATCTGGAAGACCACGAGGTCCTGCCAGCGGAAGGCGCATTCGGAGGAGGCGAGATAGAACTCCCACATTCGGCAGAAGCGCTCGTCATAGATCGCCTTCGCCTCCTCCCGCCGGGCCATGAAGCGCTCCCGCCAGTGCCGCAGCGTCTCGGCATAATGCAGGCGCAGCACCTCGACATCGGAGATGATGAGGCCGGAGCGCTCGACCACTTCGGTAATCTGCGACAGCGCCGGCAGGTAGCCGCCCGGAAAGATGTAGCGCGAGATGAAGGCGTTGGTGTTCGCCGGCGCCTCGAAGCGGCCGATCGTGTGCAGCAGCATCACGCCGTCCTGTCTCATCAGTCGGGCGCACTGCCGGAAGTAGTCGGCGTAGAAATCGACGCCCACATGCTCGAACATGCCGACGGAGACGATGCGGTCGAACGGGCCTTCGGCCTTGCGGTAATCCGTCAGCTTGAATTTGGCGCGATCGGCGAGGCCGGCCTCGGCGGCGCGCGCATTGGCGACCTTGAACTGCTCGTCGGAGAGCGTGACGCCAGTGACGTCGGCCTGGCAATGGCGGGCGAGGTAAAGCCCGAGGCCACCCCAGCCGCAACCGATGTCGAGCGTCGTCAGGCCCGGCCGATCCATGAAGAGCTTGGCCGCGATATGCCGCTTCTTGGCGAGCTGCGCCTCCTCCAGCGAGGCCTCCGGCGTCTCGAAATATGCGCAGGAATATTGCCGGTCCGAGTCCAGGAACAGCGAATAGAGCGCGTCCGAGAGATCGTAGTGATGCTGGACATTGGCCCGCGCCCGCCGCGGCGTGTTGTTCTGGATGTAGCGGCGATAGACGAGGCGGATCCGCTCGATCGCCTTCATCCACGGCTCCATCGTGGCATCGGAGCCGCCATTCTCGAAGATCAGCTTCAGGACGTCGAACATGGTGCCTTCGACGACGTCGATCTCGCCATCCATGTAGCATTCGCCGAACTTCAGCGCCGGGTTCAACGCGACCATGCGCTCGGCCGACGCCGTGTTGAAGCGCACATGCAGCCGGGGCCCGCTGCCGTCGCCGTGCAGCGACGTCTGCCCGGCGGAGTCGGTGATGGCGAGATTGCCGAACTTGAAGAGGTGGCGGAGATAGAACGACAGGACTGGGTTCATGACAGGCCTTCAACCGACACGAAACAGCAGGCTTACTTATGAATAGGCTATAGGACAGTCTCAAAACGAAAAGGGGCCCGGCGACCGCCGAGCCCCTTTCTGACATATTTTTATCTTGCGCCGCAAAACCACCCACGGCGAACAGTGCGTTGCGAAGATCAGGCCTCCGCCTGCTCCTCGGCGACGTCGCCGTCCTCGTCCGTGGTCTCGTCGCCCTCGTCGAAGCCCTCGTCCTCGTCCTCGTCGGTGCCGTAGATCGCCGCAGCGGAGGTCAGGTCCTCGCCGCGCGCCTGGCGTTCGGCCTCATCCGGCGAGCGGGCGATGTTGACCTTGATCTCGACCTCGACCTCGGCATGCAGCGCGATGGTGATGGTGTGCAGGCCGATCGTCTTGATCGGCTGGTTGAGCTCGACCTCGTTGCGGGCGACCTTGTAGCCCTCGGCCTTCAGGAGGTCGGAGATGTCGCGGGTGGACACCGAGCCGTAGAGCTGGCCGGTCTCGCCGGCGGAGCGCACCACGACGAAGGTCTTGCCGTTCAGCGTCTCGGCGACCGACTGCGCCTCGTTGCGGCGCTCTTCGTTGCGCGCGATGAGCTGCGACTTCTGCGACTCGAAGCGGGCGCGGTTGGCCTCGTTGGCGCGCAGCGCACGCCCGGTGGGCAGGAGGTAGTTGCGGGCAAAGCCGTCGCGCACGCGCACGGTGTCGCCCATCTGGCCGAGCTTGCCGATGCGCTCGAGAAGAATGACGTCCATGGGTCTTGGTCCTTTTGGTCTTGGTGTGTTGCTAGCGGCGCGAGGCCGGTGCGGACCGGCTCGCGGTTTCGAACATTCCGAGCGCGGCGATCGCCACGAGCGGAAAGGAGAGAAGCAGAATGGCGGCGTAGTTGGTGAACAGCAGCAGGCCGCGGGCGCTGCGCCCGCGCGTGCGGCGGTGGATGGCGGCCAGGCCGACCAGCGCGAAGGCCGCGGCAAACGCGCCCGTCAGCACCGATGCGGCCGAGCCGATCAGGCCGTCGAGGAAGCAGCCGGCAATGCCGAGCGCAAACAGGCCGAGGGAGAGGCGCGGCAGGCCGGCGGCGGTCGGGATGTCGTCCTTCGGCCGCGGCAGCCGGCCCGAGATGCGGGCGATCGCGGCGGCGAGATAGAGGCAGATGACCAGCGTCGTCACCAGCATGGCCGGCTGCACGAAGGGCACCAGCCGGACGACGAAGCGCGACAGCTCGGCGATCTGCTCAGGGCTGCCAGCGGCCTGGGCCGAGAGCGCCGCGGCGACGGCCGGCGCGATCTGTTCGGGGTCGAAGCCGACCAGCCAGCCGACGAACAGGCAGGCTGCGACCACCATGAGGGTGAGGATGAGAAGGACGCGGTCGAGCGGATACCATTCGAGCGCCGGCGCACGGCCGTAAGGCACCGCCGCGTCCTCGTCGGCCGGGCGGGCGAGACCGGCGAAATGGCCGACGACGGCCGCAGGCAGCGCCATGGTCGCGAACAGGATCACGCCGCTGGCGGGTGAGCCGGTGAAGAGGGAGAGGAGGATCGCGCCGGACACGGCTGCGATGGCGCCGGCGGCACTGCCCCAGCCGAAACTTGCGATGAAGATCGGCAGCGAGGCGGCGAGCGACAGGCCGATGGCCGTTGCCGACTGCAGCACCAGGCCGGCAAAGAGCAGGGCGCTCGCAAGGCCGCTCGCAATGCCGATGAGGAGGGTGGATGGCTTCATCGTCTCGTTCGCTGTCCTGCGGGATCGCAGTTAGGGGCGGTTGCCCCAGCTAGGCGGATGGTCCGGTCCCTGCCGGTCGCCTCCGGCGGCAGGGCGGCGGCGGGCTGGCCCGCCGCCGGATGTCGTTTTACGCGGGAGCCCGCGTCTTACTTGATGACGTAGGGCAGGAGGCCCAGGAAGCGCGCGCGCTTGATGGCGCGGGCGAGCTCACGCTGGTTCTTCTGCGACACGGCGGTGATGCGCGACGGCACGATCTTGCCACGCTCGGAGATGTAGCGCTGCAGGAGGCGGACGTCCTTGTAGTCGATCTTCGGCGAATCGGTGCCGGCGAACGGATCGGACTTGCGACGACGGTGGAACGGCCGGCGGGTCGGAAGCTGGGCGATGTCGACCATGGTGGCTTACTCCGAATCGATGTTGCGGCTGCGGCGCGGACGATCGTCGTCGTCGCGGCGCGGACGGTCGTCGTCGCGGTCGCGGCGCGGGCCACGCGGACGGTCGTCGTCGCGGCCACCGCGGCGCGGGCGGTCGTCGCGCTTCTGCATCATCACCGACTGGGCATCCTCGTGCTCGTCGACGCGGATGGTGAGGGTGCGCAGGATGTCCTCGTTGAAGCGCATCTGGCGCTCCATCTCCTCGACGGCAGCCGAGGGGGCATCGATGTTCATGAGGGTGTAGTAGGCCTTCCGGTTCTTCTTGATCCGGTAGGAGAGGGTCTTCAGACCCCAGTTCTCGACTTTGCCGACCTTGCCGCCATTGGCCTCGATCACGCCGCGGAACTGCTCGACGAGCTGATCCACCTGCTGACCGCTGATGTCCTGGCGTGCGAGGAATACGTGCTCATAGAGAGCCATATGTTCGCCTTTCCAATGTTTCGCGTTGATGCCCGGACCAGCGGCTAAGCCTCTGCGACTTCCCTCGAAGGAACCGGCAAGCGGACCCAAAAGATTGGAAAGACGCGTCTGGAACGGTCGAGAGCGGAGACACGGGAAGCCGATGCTTTGATGCACCCTGGTGCCGGCGAGCCGGCAGCCTTCCGTTCAGCCCCCAGCTGGCGGCCGGGCATTGACGAGGCGCTGCTTAACGGGTGCGAGGGGGAAAGGCAAGGGTGGGTGGACGATCGTAGGTCCGCTCCCGACCCCTCGCGGTCGTAGATGCGCGACCCAGCGAATGTCCGCTTCGAATCCAAAGTTCATTATGCTGCACTAAGCGCAAAAGGTAGCGATGCGTAGAAGATGACCCGGGGAACATCATCGCAACACATCGATTTCCTTTCTCGCTGCAAGTATTCTTTTGAATTCTATTTCTGCCTCTCGTCCAATCTTGATGCTTTCCAGCAGCCATTCGACTCGTTCACTTGCAAGACTAGTGAACGCCGCGTCCTTTAAGTCCTCCCACAGGAGGTAAAGGTAAGAGTTGCCAAAACCGGCCATCGCGGGTGCAACGGAGGGAGGTGCAGGCCTTTTCAAATCGGCATCACTTCTCAAGTATGGGAAGTTCCACGAATAAATCACGTCCTCTAAGTTTTCTCCGATCACGCCCAATGGACCTTTCGGTGTGTTCATAGATCGAATTTGATGCTCTGGGCGTTGCGCGATGACATTGCGGTAGGGCTGCCCGTAGAATTCTGTCAAGCTGTCATCTGGGAAGTCCTCGCCGACGATCCAGTCTAAGCCGATCGTCCTTCGACGGAGTTCAAAAGCAATCTGATCAAATTTGAATAGATCGTCTTTGCTGTTGCTGTAGGAAAGAAGCCCGTAGCGACCATCGGGATGTCCCATTTGGTTGACTCTAGCAATAAATCCCGCGAGAGGGCGATCAGTCCAAAGCTGTTCGGCAAGTTTTTCTGGCCTCGTTAGGTTGGTAACTGCCAAGTCTCCAAAAACCTCTTTGTGTTTAATCCATAGTTTTTCGATATCGTGGTTGTATCCGTTCTTTACGGACACCCCGTTGAGGATAAGTCCAGCCTTAAGAAGCTTTTCGATTGTTTGAAGCGCTTGCCACCAAAATTCTTCATTTATTCCGTAGGTTTTCGCAAACCTCGCAAGAAAGTAATTCCGGTCAGACGGAGCGACAAAAAACCTGTGTGCGAAGACTGACTTGAAGTGATTTAGAGGGACATCGAACATCGGTGCTCCTTATCAGTGATTTTCCAAATAAGTAATCGGAAACATTTTTGAGGGTAGCTTTAATGTTGATCGTTGTGATGTGGCTATCGTAGCTGTGAACGCGAATCTCGGCTTCACTCCGAACGGTCAGTAAATGCGGTTTTGCGGTTATTGAGGCAAATCGGGTGCACGGCAGCTAAGTCCCGCATAGCTGCCATTTGTCGGTAGACTCGCGATGGCCCGCTTTCCACCCATTGCGGACACTTGTCGAACAAGAGCCGACCTCGCGCGGAGCTAGAGTCAACTAGCAGCAAGCTTTCGTCTCTAGCTGCCGAGTATCACCGTCCGGCATACGGCTGGCGCCCCTTCGCCTTGACACGCCGCACCCTTCCTCACATCTGCTGCGGCCAAACGGCACGAGGAGCGTTGTATGGCCATCGCGTTGGTCTTTCCGGGACAGGGCAGCCAGACCGTCGGCATGGGCAAGGCGCTCGCCGACACCTTTCCTGAGGCCCGCGCGGTCTTTGAGGAAGTGGACGCAGCGCTCGGCGAAAAGCTTTCGACGCTGATCTTCGAAGGCCCCGAGGACCAGCTGACGCTCACCGCCAATGCCCAGCCGGCGCTGATGGCGGTCTCCGTCGCTGCCTGGCGTGCGCTCCAGTCCCGCGGCTTCGACTTCGGCTCGGTGGATTTCGTCGCCGGCCACTCGCTCGGCGAATATTCGGCGCTGGCAGCTGCGGGCAGCCTCACCGTCACCGAGACGGCCAAGCTCCTGCGCATCCGCGGCAACGCCATGCAGTCGGCCGTGCCGGCGGGCGAGGGCGGCATGGCCGCGATCATCGGCCTCGACCAGCAGGCCGTCGAGGCGCTCTGCCGCGACGTGGCGGAGGGCGAGGTCTGCGAGCCCGCCAACGACAATGGCGGCGGCCAGATCGTCATCTCCGGCAGCGCCAGCGCGATCGCGCGGGCCGTAGCGTTGGCGGGCGAGCGGGGCGCCAAGCGCGCCATTCCGCTGACGGTCTCCGCGCCCTTCCATTGCAGCCTGATGCAGCCCGCCGCCGAAGCGATGCGCGCGGCACTTGCCGAGGCGACGATCGTCGCCCCCGCCGTGCCGCTCGTCGCAAATGTCCTGGCGAGCGCCATCAGCGATCCCGACGAGATCCGCGAGCGGCTGGTGGAGCAGGTGACCGGCCAGGTGCGCTGGCGCGAAAGCGTCGAGTACCTCGCCGCCGGCGGCGTCGACACGCTGATCGAGATCGGCAGCGGCAAGGTGCTGTCGGGCCTTGCCAAGCGCATCGACCGCAACCTGAAGACGCTGGCGGTCGGCGCGCCGGACGACATTGACGCGGCGCTGGCCGCAGCGCGAGGCGGCGCCGAGGCTTGAGGGCAGGCGCTCCCGGAGGCTAGACAGGCGGCCACAACGGGGGCGTTGGGGCTCGTCGGCCTCCCGCCGGACGACCATGGAGAAGACTGCAATGTTCGATCTGACCGGGCGCAAGGCCCTCGTGACCGGCGCCAGCGGCGGTATCGGCGAAGCCATCGCCCGTGCGCTGCACGGCGCCGGCGCGACTGTCGGCTTGCACGGCACGCGGCAGGAGAAGCTGGAGGAGCTGGCGGCAACGCTCGGCGAGCGGACCGCGGTGCTGCCGGCGGACCTCGGCAAGCGCGAGGAACAGAAGAGCCTTGCCGAAGCCGCCGACAAGGCGCTGGATGGCGTCGACATCCTCGTCAACAATGCCGGCATCACCAAGGACGGCCTGTTCGTGCGCATGTCCGACGAGGACTGGGACCGCGTCATCGAGGTCGACCTCACCGCCACCTTCCGGCTGACGCGGGGCCTGACGCACCAGATGATGCGCCGACGCTATGGCCGCATCATCAACATCACCTCGATCGTCGGCGTCACCGGCAATCCGGGCCAGGCGAACTACTGCGCCGCCAAGGCGGGCATGATCGGCTTCTCCAAGTCGCTGGCGCAGGAGATCGCCTCGCGCAACGTGACGGTGAACTGCATCGCGCCCGGCTTCATCCAGAGCGCCATGACCGACAAGCTGAACGACAAGCAGCGCGACGGCATCATGGGCGCCATCCCGATGAAACGCATGGGCGAGTCGGCCGAGATCGCCTCGGCGGCGGTGTTCCTCGCCTCGGACGAGGCCGGCTACATCACGGGACAGACCATCCACGTCAACGGCGGCATGGCGATGATCTGACGCCCGAGCGTATTGGAAAGACGCCGCTTTCGCGGCTGGGGATGATCGCCGGGCTCGTTCTTTGGCGGCAATGCAATAGCTTGATTAACAGCCGCCCCGCGTCTAACGAAAGCGGCGAAGCAATCGCAATAGAGGACTGAATATGAGCGATACCGCTGAACGGGTGAAGAAGATCGTCGTCGAGCATCTTGGCGTCGAGCAGGAGAAGGTCACCGACAATGCGAGCTTCATCGACGACCTCGGCGCCGACAGCCTCGACACCGTCGAGCTCGTGATGGCCTTCGAGGAAGAGTTCGGCGTCGAGATCCCGGACGATGCGGCCGAGACGATCCTGACGGTCGGCGACGCCGTCAAGTTCATCGAGAAGAATCAGTCCTGACGCGAAGGCGCTAGTCCGCCGACGCAAAAGAGCACCGTATGAGACGAGTTGTCATCACCGGCATCGGCATGGTCAGCCCGCTTGGCGCCACTGCCGACGCCACCTGGAAACGCTTGCTCAACGGCGACAGTGGCGTTCGGGTCGTCGAATCCTTTCAGGTCGACGACCTGCCGTGCAAGATCGCCGGCCAGATTCCGCGTGGTGACGGCTCCGACGGCACCTTCAATCCCGATCTGTGCATGGAGCCGAAGGAGCAGCGCAAGGTCGACGACTTCATCGTCTACGCCGTCGCCGCTGCGACGGAGGCGCTGAACGACGCCGACTGGCATCCAGAATCCTACGAGGATCGGATCGCGAGCGGCGTTCTCATCGGCTCGGGCATCGGTGGACTGCAGGGCATCGAGCGCACCTCGCTCATCATGGCCGAGAAGGGGCCGCGCCGCGTCAGCCCCTTCTTCATTCCGGGCAGCCTGATCAACCTGGCGTCCGGTCATGTGTCGATCCGCAACGGGCTGATGGGGCCGAACCACTCGGTGGTGACCGCCTGCTCGACCGGCTCCCACGCCATCGGCGATGCCTCGCGCCTCATCGCGCTCGGCGATGCCGACGTGATGGTGGCGGGCGGCGCGGAATCGCCTGTCTGCCGGCTTTCGCTCGCCGGCTTTGCCGCCTGCAAGGCGCTGTCGACGCACTACAACGACGATCCGGCCCGGGCCTCGCGGCCCTATGACCGCGACCGCGACGGCTTCGTCATGGGCGAGGGCGCCGGCATCGTGGTGCTGGAGGAGCTCGAGCACGCCAGGGCGCGCGGCGCCAAGATCTATGCCGAGGTGATCGGCTACGGCCTTTCGGGCGACGCCTATCACATCACCGCGCCGCGCGAGGATGGCGATGGTGCGTATCGCTGCATGGCTGCCGCGCTAAAGCGCGCCGGCATCACGCCGGGCGAGATCGACTACATCAACGCGCACGGGACCTCGACGCCGCTCGGCGACGAGATCGAGCTGCGGGCCATCGAGCGCATCCTTGGCGACGCGGCGGAGGGCACGCTGATGTCGTCCACCAAGTCGGCGATCGGGCACCTGCTCGGCGCGGCCGGTGCGGTGGAGGCGATCTTCTCGGCACTGGCGATCCGCGACAATGTCGCGCCGCCGACCCTCAATCTCGACAATCCGAGCGTCGAGACCAAGATCGACCTCGTGCCGCATGCCAAGCGCGAGAAGCAGATCGATGTCGCGCTGTCGAACTCCTTCGGCTTCGGCGGCACCAACGCCTCGCTGGTGCTGCGCCGGCTCGACGCCTGACAACGTGCCGGCGGTCTGAACGCCGGCACCCATCCTGACAGACCATCTCCGACCGTCGGCCTCCCGGCTTTCGCCACATTAGAATGCTGCTTCGGCGCGGGGTCGATCAACGCTGAGGGATGATTTCGTGACCGACGACGAAACCGGCCATGGCGGCCGCATCGTGCCGAGATCGGCTTCGGAAGCTCTGCGTCCGTCCCCGGGTCCCGTTCCGCCCCGCCGTTCGCGCCATGCCCGCAACCGGCTGGTCGTCTTCCTAAACTTCATGCTGAGCATCGCCGTGCTCGCCGTCATCGGCGGCGCGGCCGTCGCCTATTGGGGCAAGCTGGAATTCGAGGGGCCGGGTCCGCTGAAGCAGGAGGCGACCTACCTCGTTCAGCCGAAGTCCGGCGTCGGCGGCATCGCGGCGGGCCTCGAGCGCGAAGGCATCATCAGCGATGCCACGATCTTCGAATATGGCGTGCGCCTGTCTGGCGTCGGCGGCGAGCTGAAGGCGGGCGAATACGGGTTTCAGCCCGGAGCGTCGATGCGCGACGTGATGGACCGGATCCGCAGCGGCCAGTCGATCCTCCACGCGGTGACGATCCCCGAGGGCTGGACGGTCAAGCAGATCTACGCCCGAGTCGCCAACGAGCCGGCGCTGGCCGGCGACATGCCGCCGGAGGCGCCGGAAGGCACGCTCCGTCCGGATACCTACAAGTTCACCCGCGGCCGCACCCGCACGCAGATGATCGACGAGATGCGACAGGCGCAGGACAAGCTCGTCAAGCAGCTGTGGGCGGATCGCGACCCCTCCGTGCCGGTCAAGGACATCGGCCAGTTCGTTACTCTCGCCTCGATCGTGGAGAAGGAGACCGGCATTGCGGCGGAGCGCCCGCGCGTTGCCTCCGTCTTCATCAACCGGTTGAACAAGGGCATGCGCCTCCAGTCCGACCCGACCATCATCTATGGCGTCTGGGGCGGGGCCGGCAAACCTTCGGACGAACCGATCCGCCAGTCGCACATCAAGGATGACAATCCCTACAACACCTATGTCATCAAGGGGCTGCCGCCGGGCCCGATCGCCAATCCGGGGAAGGCTGCGCTGGAGGCCGTGGCGCGTCCGCTGAAGACCGACGACATCTACTTCGTGGCCGACGGCACCGGGGGCCATGTTTTTGCCGATACGCTTGACAAGCACAATGAGAATGTCAGGCGCTACCGCGAACTGGAGCGCCAGCAGAAGGCCGACGCCGCGGCGACCGTGGCGCAATGAGGGTGGCCGCTGAGGCACGGCTGTCGCAGGAGATGGATTAGGCATGCCCGTCCAGAGCATGACGGGCTTTGCCCGGGCCGAAGGTGCCGGCGGGCTGGCGTTCGAGCTGCGATCCGTCAACGGCAAAGGGCTGGATCTGCGCCTGCGCCTGCCGCAGGGTTTCGAGATCATCGAGCCGGAGCTGCGCAAGCTCGCCAGCGCGCGTCTGTCACGCGGCAACCTGCAGATCGCCCTGCAGCAACGCACGGGCGAGGACGCCACCGCCTTCGTCATCAACCAGGCGTTTCTTCGCGAGGTGCTGGCCGTCACCGCCAGCCTCGTCGCCGACGGACATGCGACGCTGCCGAGCGCGGACGGCATCCTCTCGATCCGCGGAGTCGTCGAGACGGGTGAGGCGACGCGGCCGACGCCAGAAGAGGACGCCGCGCGGCGCGCGGAAGCCTTGCGGCTCTTCGGCCAGGCTCTGGACGCGCTGACGGCTGATCGCCGCCGGGAGGGCGAGGCGCTGGAGCGGGTGCTGCGCCAGCGGCTGGACGAAATCGAGAGTCTCGTCGGCCGCGCAGAGGCAGATCCGGCACGCTCGCCGGAGACGATCCGCGAGCGCCTGGCAGGGCAGGTGCGTGAGTTGCGCGCGGCGGACGAGCGGCTCGACGAGGCACGGCTGCACCAGGAGGTCAGTCTTCTCGCCACCCGCGCCGATATCCGCGAGGAGCTCGACCGCCTGCGCGCGCATGTGGAGGCGGCGCGGGCGCTTCTATCCGAGGGCGGACCGATCGGACGGCGCCTCGACTTTTTATCACAGGAATTAAACCGCGAATCGAATACGATCTGTTCCAAGTCGAATGCGACCTCACTGACCGCCATCGGTCTCGATCTGAAGGTCGTCGTCGACCAGTTCAGGGAACAGGTACAGAATCTGGAATGACGTCGATCTTCGATACCGAGTCCTCGGTCCCGATCGCCCGGCGCGGGCTGATGCTGGTGATCTCCTCGCCCTCCGGCGCGGGCAAGTCGACGATTGCGCGCAGCCTGCTCGAATCGGATCAGCGCTTCTCGCTGTCGGTGAGCGTCACCACGCGCCGGAAGCGGCCGAGCGAGATCGACGGCGTTCACTACCGCTTTATCGACCGCGAGGAGTTCGAGCGGCTGCGCAGCGGGGACGCTCTGCTCGAATGGGCAGAGGTGCACGGCAACTTCTACGGCACGCCGCGTGCGGCGGCCGCGAAGGCGATGCTCGAAGGCCGTGACATGCTGTTCGACATCGACTGGCAAGGCGCTCGGCAGCTGCAGGAGCAGGCGAAGTCTGACATCGTCTCGATCTTCATCCTGCCGCCCTCCATGCGGGAGCTGAAGACACGGCTGCTGCGGCGAGCCGAGGACTCCGGCGAGACGATTGCCATGCGACTGAAGAACGCCCGCGTCGAGATCGAGCGCTGGCGCGACTACGACTATGTCGTCGTCAATGACGACCTCGACCGGGCCTTCTCGGCCGTGCGCTCCATCATCAATGCCGAGCGGCTGCGGCGCGACCGCCGACCCGGCCTCTTCGACTTCACCGCCGCCCTACTGGCGGAGGATGTCAGCTAGACGGGTGATCGTTTAGCAGGGCCGCCGCTGCCAGGCTCTCAGATCAGCGAGGCCAGGCGGCAGAATTCCTCAACGCTGAGGGTCTCGGCACGGCGCTGCGGATCGATCTCGGCCCGCGCCAGCAGCGCCTCGCCGCCAAGCGATTTGAGGCTCTGGCGCAGCATCTTGCGCCGCTGGCCGAAGGCGGCAGCCGTCACCTTTTCCAGCGCCTCGAGCGGCACCTGGATAGGGGCGGGCCGCGGCCGCAGCTGCACGATCGCCGAGGTAACCTTCGGCGGTGGCGTAAAAGCCTGCGGCGACACCTCGAAGAGGATATGCGCCTCGGTGCGCCATCCCGCGAGCACACCGAGACGGCCGTAATGATCGCTATCGGGCGCAGCGACGATACGCTGTGCAACCTCCTTCTGGAACATCAGCGTCAGCGCCGACCACACGGGCGGCCAGAGGGGCGTTGTGATCCAGTCGAGAAGAAGCTGCGTCCCTACATTGTAGGGGAGGTTGGCGACGACCTGCAGCTGTTGCCCATTCGCCAGGGAGGCGAGGTCGATCGTCAGCGCGTCGCCCTCGATGACGCTCAGACGCCCCGGATAGTGCTGTGCGATCGCCTCGAGCGCCGGCAGGCAGCGCCGGTCCTTCTCGATGGCAACGACGTGCTGCGCGCCTTCCGACAGGAGCGCACGCGTCAGCCCGCCCGGACCAGGGCCGACTTCCACCACCACACCCGGGTCCAGCGGCGCTGCCTGCCGGGCAATGCGGCCGGTCAGGTTGAGGTCGAGGAGGAAATTCTGGCCGAGCGCCTTCTTCGGGTCGAGGCCATGCGCCGCCAGCACCTCGCGCAGCGGCGGCAGGCCGTCCGCGGCGGTCAAGCGCGCGCCGTCGGTGCGTGAGCGGCGGTGATCGTCTGCGCGCCCGCCATGCGCGCCGCCATCCGCAGCGCTGCGATGAAGCTGTCCGGCCGGGCCCGACCGGTACCGGCGATGTCGGCTGCGGTGCCGTGGTCGGGTGAGGTGCGCACGATCGGCAGGCCGAGCGTGACGTTCACAGTCTCGTCGAAAGCAAGCGTCTTAGCCGGGATCAGGGCCTGATCGTGATACATGCAGATGGCGACGTCGTAGCGCGCCCGGGCTTCCGGGTGGAACATCGTATCCGCCGGCAGGGGGCCGACAACGGCCATCCCCTCCAAAGCCAGCTTGGCGACCGCAGGCGCGATAATGTCCTCGTCCTCGCTTCCGATCGCGCCGCGCTCGCCCGCATGCGGGTTGAGGCCGGAGACCGCCAGGCGCGGCCTGGCATAGCCGAGGCGCGAGACGAGGTCCTCATGGACGATGCGGCAGGTGGTCTCGATCAACACCTGCGTCAGCCGCTCCGGCACTCTGGCGATGGGAATGTGGATAGTGACGGGAACGCAGGACAGCTCCGGCCCCGCCAGCAGCATCACCGGCGTATAGGGCTGGCCGAACAGGCTTGCGCATCGGTCGGCCAGATATTCGGTATGGCCGGGATGCTGAAAGCCGGCGTCGTAAAGCGCCTTCTTGTCGATAGGGTTGGTGACGACGGCCCCGGCGTCTCCGGCAACCGCAAAGGCGATGGCACGGTCGATCGCCTCGATCGTCGCCGCCGCGTTGGCGGGATCGAGCCGGCCCGGTGTCTCGATCTGCCGATTGATCAGGGGCATAATCGGAAGAGCGCCGTTCTGCCAGACGCCTGCTGTCTGCTCCGGCCGCTCGATCGCTTCGGACGCAAGTGGAACGCCGAGCCGCTCCGCACGCGCGGCGACCATGTCGGGATCGCCCAGGAGGAAGAAAGGCGGCAGCGCCAGCTTCTGCCGCCGGGTGAAGGCGGCTAGCGTCACGTCAATGCCGATGCCTGACGGCTCGCCGGCGGTAACGGCGAGCGGTGCGCTCTGCGGGCTCACTTGCGGGTGATCTGAGCCTTGTCTTTCAGCTTCTTCAGAAGCGCGACATCCGGCTCTTCCTTGCCGAGCTTCTCCAGATCCTGCTCCTGGAACACCATGGCCGCTGCAACGTCGTCGGACACGGTCTTGGCATCGCAGATGCCGATGAACTCGACCCCGCGCTCGGTTTCCTGCGGCGGCGTCGCGCGACCCGCGCTACCGGCCTCGATGTCCTTCTTCCAGCGCGGCGGCAGCTCAGGCTGCGTCACGCGGCCGAGCTCGCGCACCGTCACGTCGCGCAGGCCCTTGGCGATGTCGTAGGTGCTCTCGCAGGAGCGGAAGCGGGAGCGCAGAGCGTTCGCCTCCTTCATCCGCTGGCTCTTCAGCGCCTCGCGCTTGGCGGCCGGGATGACGAAGACGACCTGCTGCAGGGTATATTCCGTGGTCTTCGGCTTGTTGCCGCCTTCGGCGAGCATGCGCTGAACGACATCCTGCTCGCTCAGCTTCTTCTCGCGTCGCATATTGGCCTGAACGGCCTGACCCCAGCCCATCTGGACCCGTATGTAGTCCTTGAAGGATTTGGTCGAGAAGCCGGCGCGCGACAGGACCTCGCCGAGCTGCGCTTCGGTCAGCTTGTTCTGCTTGGCGAAATTGCCGTAGGCCTGATCCACCATCGCATCGGAGATGTTGATGTTGCGACGGCGGATCTCCTGCTTCTTCAGGGTCTCGTCGATCAGTTCGTCGGTCGCCTTGGCCTGGATGTCGCCAGTCGTGCGCCGCAGCTTCAGGAAGGCGGCGCGCTGCTGGATCGCGTAGCTCGTCACCGGCTCCTTGTTCACGACGACGCGGACCTCGGACGCGGCCTGAGCAGGTCCGGTTGCGGCGGTCGGCAGTGCGACAACTGCCAGCATCAGCGCCAGGATCGGTCCAGCGGTGCGGTCCATCATGTCTTTCGTTCACTCCCGGTCGTTCTTGCCAGATCGCCGATGGGGCGGGCGATCCGGGAAAGGGCCTGTCGTCCCCGTTTGTCACGCTCAAGGCGCGTGGGCCTGATCATGTCCGTAGGACGGCCCCTTGGCCAAATCATGATCGACTGGAACTCAACCGTCGTCGTCGTCGCCACCGAGATCATAGGAGAAGTCGGTGTCCGCGATGGTCCTGAGGCCGACCCTGAACAGCAGCGTCGTCTCCGACGGATCCTCCTGATAGCGGTCGGTCGTGCTCTTGTAGGCGGCGATCAGGCTGAAGCACTCGTCGGCATAGCCGATGCCGAAGCTCCGCTCGATGACGGCGCTGTTCTCGACATCGTAACCAAGCGCGCCGAAAGCCGTCCACTCTTTGCTCAGCTTGTAGGAGGCTGTCGTGCGCACCTGACTGCGATCGTCCGGGAAGCCGCTGATCGGCTGCGCCGCGATCTCGGAATAGGTCAGGCCGGCGGTGAGGGCGCCGGTGGTCAGCGTCGCAAAGACGTCCGAGCGCTTCAGCTCGAAATCTTCCTCGTCGAAGCGGTTCTGCAGTCCAAGGCCGAGGCCGAATGGCGTCGCGAGCGACAGGGAACTCACATAGTCCGAGCGATCGGTTTCGAGGCCCGACTCGTAGCCAATCAACGCGAGGTCGTCCTGCGCAAACGGGTTCTCGCCGCCGAGGTGGTAGGACTGGCCGACCATCGCATCGATCGAGTAGCCCGTCTCCAGCGTGCCGACATAGCGCAGGCCGACATTGGCGCGCGTGCCGCCCTCGATGCGGTCATAGCCGGAGAACTTGTCCTCCTGGAAGAGGTTGCCGGTGTTGAAGACCAGTTCCTGCGCGTCCTCGTTCGGCAGGATGCCAGACTTCGCCTCGTCCGGCCGGATGATGATCTGGCCGATCGGCTCGATCACATGCGACATCGTTCCGGTCTGGATCAGGTAGGGGTAGCGCGCCATCAGCGACGCCGTGGTCATGCCGCGGGCGCCGGATTCGTCGACGTCGATACCTGTCTCGTAGACGCCGATGTCTTCGAGCGACATATCTGCGGTGTAGAGATCACCTCGCGCCGAAAGCCTCGGCGTTAGCACCAAGCCTCCCGAGGTTATGATCTCGTTGCGCCAAGACAGCTGTGTCGTGGCACGGCTGTAGTCGCCCTCCAAGGCGGTGCGACGGAAGAAATCCCTCGAGTAGAGATCCGGGAAAGCCACCGTTCTGTCGCAGACGCCGTCCTCGTTCAGTGCAGTGCACACCAAAGCAGACGAAGGATCTCCGTTGTCGCGGTTCAGGCTGGTCACGTTGACGTCGAGCTGGACCTCGCCGCCGATACCCGGAGTCTCCTCAATGCGCTGATAGTCGAAGGTCGGCAGCACATCCGGCTGGATTTCGTTCTGCAGCGGGTTCTCGGACTGGACGTCGAAGCGCTGCGTCCGCAGGTCGAAGAAGCTGCGATCGCCGAGGCCCGTCAGGTAGATCTCGGAGATGTGCCGGGTGCTGGAGAAGTTCTGGATGTCGTAGGTCGCGGAGAAGTCGTCGTCGCTCTGCAGCAGCCAGTCCCAGCCGAAGGTCCAGCGGTCGCTGAGCGCGAAGCGGCCGGTCGTGCCGATCATGCCGCGATCAGTGGTGTAGTCCGGCGACTGCTCTACGATGAAGGGGTTCGGATTGTAGAACTCGTCGGGATCGCGCTGCGAGATGCCGGCGGCCTGCAGGGTGAAATAGCCATTGCCGAAGGCCTGGCGGTACTCCGCCTCAGCGAGGAAGCCCTGCTTGCTGTAATAGGTGCCGGCGACCGTCAGGTCCTTGTCGTCCGAGATTGCCCAGAAGTAGGGGATCTTCACGCCGTAGCCGAGCTCTTCCTTCTGCTCGAAGGACGGCGTCAGGAAGCCGGACTTGCGCTTCACCGTCGGGTCCGGCGACTGGAAGTAGGGGAGATAGGCGATCGGCGCGCCGAACAGCTCGAACTTGGCGCCGTAGTAGCGCACCACTTTCTCGCGCTGGTTCCAGACGATTTTCTTCGCCTTCACCTGCCAGAGCGGCGCGCGCTCGGGATGCTCGCGACACGGCTCGCACGCCGTGTAGACGCCCTGCTGGAAGGTCGTGACCTCGCCATTCTGGCGGATCGCCTCCGCCGCAGCGAAGCGCGTATTGTCCGGCGTCTCGATACGCAGGGCCTTGATGAAGCCCTGGCCAAAATCATCGGTAATGTCGGCGCTGTCGGCAAAGACACGATTGCCGTCCGGCTGTTGCAGTTCGACATCGCCAGAGGCGATCAAACGACGGGTTTTCTGGTTGTAGACGACCTTGCGGGCGACGAGCTTGTAGCCGCCGTAGTCGATCCGCACGCTGCCGTCCGCCGTCACGACGGCGGTGTCGCTGTCATAGGTAACGGTGTCCGATTCCAGGAAGAGCTGCGAGCCCTCCGGCACGCTCACGGCGGCGCCCAGCCCGGCAGGACCGGACTGTGCGAGCGCCTCGGCGGAGAACGTCACAAGCGCGGCAAAAGCCGTGCCGGCAAGGAGTGCGGCCCGAATTTGACGCTGCAGCGCGCCCGCGCGCCCGCGTCCGATCCCCCTCACATCCATTCTAACCATCCTCTTGATGGAGCAGGATCGTTACCCCAAACAATCCTGCCGCCACGACCGGGAACCAAGCTGCGACGACCGGAGGAACAACGGCGTTGCTCCCGAGGGCCTGCGCAAGAAAGGTGACCACATAGAGCACGAAGCCGGCCGCGATGCCACCTGCCAAGCTCCTAGCAGACTGACCGGTTCTGGCAAACCTCACCGCGACGGTCGCGGCAAGAAGGGTCATCGCGATGAAGAGCGCCGGTCGTGCGACGAGCGTGTTGTAGCGCATAGCAAACGCGCCCACATTGCCGCCGACGCTGCGGGCCATCTCGATCTTCGAGCGGAGATCCCAGATCGGCAGCGACTCCGGATCCGCGAGCTGCTGCTGGACATATTCCGGCTTCAGCGACGTCGGCAGCCGCAGCGTGTGGCGCTGCTCGGGCTTGTCGCCGATCCGCACCACCAGCGGGTTCTCCAGCAGCCAGGCATTATCTTCGAGGCGGGCGCTCGGCGCATCGATGCGCTGCGCGACGGCGCCGTCATCGCCGAACACGAAAGCCGTGACGCCGCCGAGCGTCAGCCCACCATTGGTCACCACCTTCGCGCCGATGATCGATTCGACGCCCTCGCCACTCTGCCGCAGCCAGGGAACCTGCTCGGTCTTGCTGGTCTTGGCACCCTTGCCTGAGGCGATCATCTCGATCTCGGCGGACCTGGCCTTCGCGGCGGCAGAGATCGGATTGTACAGGAAGACCGCGGCGGCCCCGAGCAGCAGCGACCCGAAGATGAACGGCGCCAGAATTTGCCAAACCGAGATGCCGGCAGCCCGTGCGACCACCAGCTCGAGTTTCCGGTTGAGCGACAGAAGGGTGAAGATCGAGGAGAACAGGATGATGAACGGGAAGGCCTGTTCGATGAAGGAGGGCACCCGCAGCGCCGATATGGCGGCGATCAATTCGAAGCCGAGATCGGCGTACTGGCTGCGCCGGCCGACCTCGATCAGGTCGATCAGATAGACCAGTGCAAAGACCGAAACGAAGGTCGACAGGAAGCTGACGACGTAGAGCCGGAAGAAGTAGCGGTTGAGCGTCCAGCTTCTCATCGGCGTGACCCGCCGCCTGCGACAGTCGCTCGCGGGACGAGCCGGGTCAGTGCCGCACCGATCCGGCCGAAGACGTCCGGCACGGCCTGGACAAGCCGCGAATCGACGACGTTGGCGTTCATCAGCAGAAGGAGGATGTTCAGGGCGATCGCCGAGAGCGGCAGTGCATAGGAAACGAAGCGGTACTCGATGCCGATGTCGATCAGCGAGACGCCGACGAAACCGAGCGCCTTCAGGACCAGCGCGCCGGTAAGCCCGAGCGTCATAGCCGCTCCGGAGCCCTGCCGGTTCGTCCGGGGCTGGCTGGCGACGACCAATGCCCAAAAGGCGAAGGCGATCGGATAGAGCCAGTCCGTCATGCGCTGGGTGAACTCCTCGGCGAACTTGCCGGGTCGGGTCTGGTAGAGCTTGTCGTTCGGGTCCGGCGAGAGGAGGCTCAGGGTCGAACGCTCCGAGGCGCGGACCCAGTCCGAGCTGGCGGAGGGCCGGAGGTCCGCGAGATCGAAAGCATAGGTCTGGAACTGCACGATCGAGACCGCGCCGTCGGTGGTGGAACGGCGATGCAGCTGGCCATCATAGAGGATGAGATAGGAGAGACCGTCCTGGTCGACGATCTGACCCTCCTTGGCGAAGTAGGTGAGATCGGTGCCGCTTTCGCGCGAATCGGCGATGAACAGGCCCCTGATCGATGAACCATTCACGCTGCTGATGCCGACGACCAGCCCGTCCTGAACCTCGTCGAAGCGGCCCGGCTGCAGGAAGAGGGTGATGGCGTCGGCGTTGATCGAGCGCAAGCCTTGATAGAAGTTGCTCTGCGCGACCGGCCCGAGAATATGGGAGTTGAACAGCACCAGTGCGGCGCCGACGATGCCGAGGAACAGAATCGGCTTGATCACCACCGAGCGCGGCGCGCCCGATGCGGCGATCACCGCACGCTCTGAATCGGCGTTCAGCCCGTTCAGTGCCTGGATCGCACCGATCAGCACCGCGAAGGGCAGGACGCCCGCCGCGAGATTGGGCATGAGCATCAGCGCGATCCACAAGAGGTTGCCTGCGGTCGAGACGCTGGTCCGCACGATATCCACACGCTGCAGCGCCTGGACGATCCAGACGATGAGCACGAGCGAGGCCATCGCCGTCAGCGACAGGAGGAAGGCGCGCCTGAAGATGTAGCGTTCGAGAAGGATCATCAGACTGTCGTGGTCAACCTTCTCTCGTGTTCGACACGCATTGTCGCACTGGTGCCGGCACCGTCGCGCCGATCCGCGTGGTTTCCATACAGTGGAGCAGCTTGGCTAAAGAAGGGCGAATAAGCATGGTTAACGCTTTGCCCCGGCCGGCACCGCTTGCCAAGGTCCAACGGGACGCTTCATATCCGCCTTCATTCCTGCCGGCTCCACACTGCCGGCACGGCCTCATCATCGATCAGCCGAAAAAGCCGAGGACAGACCATGGCGAGCCGAAACACGATCTCCTTTACCTCCGTGGATGCGCAGCCGAGCGGCGTTCTCGTCCTGATTGCCGGGGAGGGTGGTGCCGTCACGAACGGTCTTCCGCAGGATCTGAAGTCGCTGGTCGAGCGCGCGGCAAGCGTCGCTAAGTTCAAGGGCAAGGCGCTGTCATCCTTCGAGCTTCTGGCGCCGGCCGGCTCCGCTCTGGATCGTGTGCTGGTCGTCGGCGGCAAGGCTGATACGGGCAGCGGCGAGGAGCATTGGCTCAAACTCGGCGGCTCGATCGCCGCCAAGACAAAGGGCGCCGACGTCGTCACCATCGCCGCCGGCACGCTGGCGCCCGCTGAGGCCGCGTCAATCGCCGCTGGAATTCTGCTGCGTGGCTACGAATTCGACCGCTACAAGACGAAGAAGAAGGCCAATGGCGACGATGAGGAGGCGCGCGACGCCGCGCGCGAGTTCCGCCTGAGCGTTGCCGATGCCGATGCGGCGAAAGACGCCTTCGCAGGGATTCAGCCCGTGGTGGACGGCGTCGTGCTGGCGCGCGACCTCGTCAACGAGCCAGCCAACGTCCTTGGACCCGTCGAATATGTCGCCGAGATCGAGAAGCTCTCGCAGGTCGGCGTCGAGGTCGAGATCCTCGACGAAGCCGCGATGCGCGACCTTGGCATGCATGCGCTGCTCGGCGTCGCGCAGGGGTCGCCGCGCCCGCCGCGCCTCGCCATCATGCGCTGGAACGGCGGTGGCGACGAGGCGCCGGTGGCCTTCGTCGGCAAGGGCGTCGTCTTCGACACCGGCGGCATCTCGATCAAGCCGGCCGCCGGCATGGAGGACATGAAGGGCGACATGGGCGGCTCAGCCGCCGTGGTCGGCCTGATGCGCGCCCTGGCTGGCCGCAAGGCGAAAGCGAATGTCGTCGGCATCGTCGGGCTCGTCGAGAACGCGGTCGACGGGATGGCGCAGCGCCCGGGCGACATCGTCAAGGCGATGTCCGGCACGACAATCGAGGTCCTGAACACCGATGCGGAAGGCCGCCTCGTCCTCGCCGACGCGCTCTGGTACTGCCAGGACCGCTTCAAGCCCAAGTTCATGGTGAACCTCGCGACACTGACCGGCGCCATCATCGTTGCTCTCGGCAATCACCATGCCGGCCTTTTCTCCAACAATGACGAACTGTCGGAACGGCTGACGCAGGCCGGCAAGGCGACGGGCGAAAAGGTCTGGCGCATGCCGCTCGGCCCCGAATACGACAAGCAGATCGAGGGCAAGTTCGCGGACATCAAGAACATCGGCAACGGCCGCGCCGCCGGCTCGATCACGGCCGCGCAGTTCCTGCAGCGCTTCGTCAACGACGTGCCCTGGGCGCATCTCGACATCGCCGGCACCGCGATGGGCTCGCCGGCCAACGAGTACAACCAGTCCTGGGCGTCGGGCTATGGCGTGCGCCTGCTCAATCGCCTCGTCGAGGATCACTACGAGACGAAGTGAGGGGGATGGCGGAGGTTCTCTTCTACCATCTGACCGAAAGCCGGCTCGAGGAGGCCCTGCCGGACCTTCTCGAGCGCAGTCTCGCCCGCGGCTGGCGTGTGGTCGTGCAAACTGTGACGGAGGAGCGCCGCGACGCGCTGGACCAGCATCTGTGGACCTATCGCGACGAGTCCTTCCTGCCGCACGGCACCGATGCCGACAGCAGCGGCGCCTTGCAGCCCATCCTCCTGACGACATCCGCAGAGCAGAACGCGAACGATCCGCAGGTCCGCTTCCTCGTCGAGGGCGCCGTGCCGGCATCGCTCGACCGCTATGTGCGCGCCGTCTACCTCTTCGACGGGCATGACGAGGCGCAGCTCGGCACCGCGCGCCAGCGCTGGACGGTGGAGAAGTCAGCCGGCCACGACGTGACCTACTGGCAGCAGACCGAGGAGCGCCGCTGGATCAAGAAGGCCTAATGGCACGGCGCCGTAGCGAGCTGGGCTGCGAGAGGCGTCTCAGGCCCTCTCCCCGCGCTGCGGATCAAACAAGCCGGGCCACAGGTTGAGGGCAAATGAGAAGAGCAAGAGGTTGATGTAAGCGGCGAGCTCCAGCATCTCCTCGGTCGTCAGGAAGTGGAGCTGCTCCGCGGTCTCTCCCGTCACGAGGAACAGGAACGAGGCGAGCGCCGGCCATACCCAGAACAGCCGCAGCTCCTCCACCCGGTCCGGCCAGTCGATGCGCTTGACGATCAGGAGCGCGATCAGCCCAAGCGTCCACAGCACCGCAGTGATCACCTTCCAGGGTTCGTTGAGGCAGACGCCGCCGTCATAGAAGCGGCTGGTACATTGCGGCGTTTCACGGATCAGCAGGAAGAGCGTGAAAAAGCCCGCGGTGACGGCGACGGCGTAAAGCTCCGATCGGAAGCGGGCGGCCGCAACGCCAAGAACGACGATGGCTACGAGAAGAACAACCGACTGCAAGCCCTCCAGCCAGCCGCTTTCGGGATAGGCGCCATTCACGGTTTCGAACTGTGTCAGCTGCGCGATGACATAGGCCAAGACGAGGCTCGCGGCGGCAATGCCCAGAAACAGGACTGCCTGCCGCACTGTCACCCTGCGCAGGGCCGTGAGAGCGGCGCGAAAGGGAAGTGTCGCAAGCGATGCCAGACTGATCTGAGACATGGAACAAACTTTCATCGCGCAAGAGTCTGCGGTCGCGCTGTGCGTCATCGTGTAGAGAGGCGAGGGATGACACGCTCGTCAGCGTCCCGCGCGAGGACGCAACAGTGCATCCGCGCTGCGTTCACTCCGCCGCCATCGCCGAGTCATGCTCCTCCGTCAGCGCCAGCCAGTCTTCCTCGCATCCGGCCAACGTTTTGGCCGCATCCGAGCGCTGCTTGGCGAGCGCGGCCGCCCTGGCCGGATCCTTGGTATAGAGCTTCGGGTCCGACAGGCTCGCGTCGAAGTCGGCAATGGTCTTCTGCAGCCGCGAGATCTGGATCTCCAGCTGGCTGATCTTCTTCTTCAGTGGTTTCAGCTGCTCGCGCTTTTCCGCGGCGACCCGGCGCTGATCGAGCTTGGATGCGGCAGGCGGAGCATCGACCACAGCCACGGCCTCGCCCTGGTTGCCGCCGCCGGCGCGTGCGCCTGAAAGGATCAGCTTCTTATAGTCCTCGAGATCCCCGTCATAGCGCGACACTGTGCCGTCGCCGACGATCCACAGCCGGTCCATGGTGGCCTCGACCATGTGCCGATCGTGGCTGATCAGGATGACCGCGCCAGGGAAATCGTTCAGCGCCCGCACCAGGCTCTCGCGCGCTTCGATGTCGAGATGGTTGGTCGGCTCGTCGAGGATCAGCAGGTTCGGTGCGTCGATGGTCGCCAGGCCCATCAGGAGGCGCGCCTTCTCGCCGCCCGACAGACTGTCGGCGACGGTGTCCATCTTCTGCGTCGGCAGGCCCATCTGCGCGACGCGCGCCCGCACCTTGGCCTCTGGTGCGTCCGGCATGAAGCGGCGCACATGCTGCACGGCCGTCTCGTTCGGCCTCAGATCATCGATCTGGTGCTGCGCGAACATCGAGATCTTCAAGCCAGGCGCGCGCGTGACGGTGCCGGCCTGCTCCTTCAGCCGCTCGGCCAGCAGCTTGGCGAAGGTCGACTTGCCGTTGCCGTTGGCGCCGAGCAGCGCGATGCGGTCATCCGCATCGATGCGAAGGTTCAGCCCGCGAAGGATCGAGCGCTCCGGCGTGTAGCCGACGGAGACGTTCTCCATGCGGATGATCGGCGAGGCCAGCACCTTCTCCGGCTTCGGAAAGACGAAGGGCGTGACATGCTCCTCGACGATCGCCGTCAGCGGTTGCATGCGTTCGAGCGCCTTCAGGCGCGACTGTGCCTGCCGGGCCTTCGAGGCTTTGGCGCGGAAGCGCTCGACGAAGGCCTCCATATGTTTGCGCTCGGCGGTCTGCTTGGCGACCGCTTTCTGCAGGAGCTCCATCTTCTCGGCGCGCTGGCGCTCGAAGCTGTCGTAGTCGCCGCGATAGAAGACGAGCTTCTTTTGGTCGAGATGGATGATGGCATTGACGGCGTTGTTGAGGACGTCGCGGTCGTGGCTGATGATCAGCACGGTGTAGGGGTAGCGCGCGACGAAGTTCTCGAGCCAGAGCGTGCCTTCCAGATCGAGATAGTTGGTCGGCTCGTCGAGAAGCAGGAGATCCGGACGGGAGAACAGGACGGCGGCGAGCGCGACGCGCATCCGCCAGCCGCCGGAGAAGGACGAGACAGGCCGGGCCTGCGCGGCCGCATCGAAGCCGAGGCCGTCGAGGATCGCCGCCGCGCGCGCTTCGGCCGAATGGCTCTCGATATCGGCAAGCCGAATGTGGATGTCGGAGATGCGGTTCGGGTCGGTCGCCGTCTCGGCTTCCGCCAAGAGTGCGACGCGCTCCTCGTCGGCCGCGAGCACGATCTCCAGCAGCGAGTCCTCCGTGCCCGGCGCTTCCTGCGCCACCTGACCAATCCGCGTGTTGCGCGGCACGGAGACGCCGCCGGATTCCGGCGAGAGATCGCCGGTGATCACCCGGAACAGCGTCGACTTGCCGGCGCCGTTGCGGCCGACGAGGCCGGCCTTGGTGCCGGTCGGCAGCGTCAGGCTGGCGTGATCGATGAGCAGGCGCCCCGCGACGCGCGCGGACAGGTCTGAGATCTGGAGCATGGCGCGCTTTTGCCACGCTTCGCTGCGGCGCGGAAGAGTGGAGTGGCCGCACACCTGCCGGATCGGACTTGGCCGGCATAAACCTGGCGGCGGTGATGGGTGTGGTTATTGAAGAGGTGCGCCAAGCCACCCCTAACAGCTGCTTCAACCCGCGTGAGATCGACGAGATGCCGCAGCGTAGGATAGAAGACATACAGTGAATACGGTGCTCGCGGCGTCTGTTCTAACGTAGGAGCAAGCAGCCTATGGATGGATGTTGCGGATGATCTTGTTCGACTGCAATATGTCGTCGGACAGGGAGGGCAGTGGCACATGGGCAAGGAATTTGATCTGCGGAAGCTGACTAACGAATTCTACGAGCGCCGCAACAGGAACGACGTCCGGGGCATGATCGACTGCTTCGCGCCGGATGGATGCTTCAGGATGATGGGCACGGACCGGCTCGGTGCCGTGACGCAGATGCACCAGGGCACAGATGCCCTCTTGGCGGTGGGAGCAGCGCTCACCGAGAACTGGGACCTCTCGGGGCTGCGCAACGTTGCCACATTCGTCGAGGGCGACACGACCCTGACCCATCGAAGCGGGAGCGTGCGCTATGTTCCGACGGGCGGCGAATACCACACGGAGCTGATCGACAAGATGACCTTTCGCGATGGTCTCATCGTCGAATACCTGCAGTTTGTCGACACGCTTTTCATCGCGGAAATCACGGGCGTCGCAAGTCTTCAGTAGCCTGCCTGCGCCGGAGCGGACCAGCCGCAGCTGCTGACCTCAGGCGAGGCCGATGCCGCTCTCGCGCTGGAAGCCGATGAGGTCGAAGGAGGGCGCCGCACGGCCGAAACCGGTGAGAACGGCGTGCGCCTGGCCGCGATGATGCGTCTGGTGGTTGAAGAGGTGTGCCAGTGCCGGCCACAGCGGCTGCGTGACGCTGCGCGGGTTCGTGACCGTCATATAGGTGAAGGTCGATCCAAGCCGTTCCGCCGTCAGCCCGTCCACCCAGCGGATGATGCGCGCATCCTCGGCGCGGCGCGCCTCCGCCAGCTCCGGCAGCTGCTCGAACAGCACCGCGTCGAGCCGGACCGGCGCCGTACCTTCGCCGGTGAAGCGCTGCATCCAGATGCGGTCGGTGACGAGGAGATGGTTGAGCGTTCCCATCAGCGAGCGGAAGAAGACGCCGCGGTCCCCCCAGGCCTCCTCAGGTGTCAGCTCGGCTGCCGCTGCGTAGAGCCGTTCGTTGCACCACGCGTTGTAGGCGGCGAACATGCGGGCGGACTGGGCAAGGGGCATAAGCACTCCGGTATGGCTTGACAGTCGGGCGTGGCAGATGCCCTGCCGAGCGACATCGCCACACCGCACGACCGCGATCAACCGGAACCCTGATCCTGATGAGCATTGTCCTCTACGAACTCGCCGGTGCCGATTCGCACCGCCCCTTCTCCCCGCATTGCTGGAAGGCGCGCATGGCGCTGAAGCACAAGGGGCTCGTCTTCGATACCGTGTCGGTCGCGTTCACCGAAGTCCCGACAATCGAGAACGGTGCTACACGCGCCGTGCCACTGATCCGTGATGGCGGCACGCTCGTCTCGGACTCGTTCCGGATCGCCGAATATCTGGAGGAGGCTTATCCGGACCTCCCGTCGCTGTTCGGCGGGCAGGGCGGCCGGGACCTGACCCGCTTCGTCGAAAGCTGGACGCAGCTGACGCTCCATCCCGCCATCACCGGGCTAGCGATCACCGACATCCACGCCATGCTGGCGGAGCCTGATCAGGTCTATTTCCGTGCCGATCGCGAGCGCAAGCTCGGCCGCAGCCTCGAAGCGGTGGCGAGCGGGCGCGAGGATCGCATCGAGCCGTTGCTGAAGTCGATGGAGCCGCTGCGATCGTTGTTGCGCGGCCGCCCCTTCATCGGCGGCAACGCGCCGCTCTTTGCCGACTACATCGTCTTCGGCGCGCTCCAGTGGCTGCGCATAACCTGCCCGCTCGCCGTCGTTCCGACGGAAGATCCGGTCGCACTCTGGTTCGGCCGCTGCCTCGACCTCTTCGATGGCCACGGCCGAACGGTGAGCGCGGCCTCGGCATAGGCTTCAGCGAGCGCGCGCCTTGCCGCCCTGCAGGTCGGACGGTATAGAGCGCGCCATCTCTTCTCCCTGACACGAGGACACACAATGGCGGTCGAACGCACATTCTCCATGATCAAGCCGGACGCGACGCGCCGCAACCTGACGGGCGCGATCACCAAGATGATCGAGGAGTCCGGGCTGACCGTCGTCGCCTCCAAGCGCGTGTGGATGAGCCGCCGTCAGGCTGAGGGCTTCTATGCCGTCCACAAGGAGCGGCCGTTCTTCGGCGAGCTCGTCGAGTCGATGTCGGCCGGCCCGACGATCGTCCAGGTGCTGCAGGGCGAGAACGCCATCTCGAAGAACCGCGAGATCATGGGCGCCACCAACCCGAAGGACGCCGCCGAGGGCACGATCCGCAAGGCCTTCGCCCTGTCGATCGGCGAGAACTCCGTGCACGGCTCCGACGCCCCCGAGACGGCCGCTCAGGAGATCGCCTACTGGTTCTCCGAGACCGAGATCGTCGGCTGAAGCCTCAGCCTTCATCGTGATGACGAACGCCGGCCTTAGCGCCGGCGTTTTTGTTTGCGCGCCTCATGCATCTGAGGCTGCAGCGCTCTGCCACTGAGCTTCGACGATTGCGGAGCCGTCGCCGGTTTCCCGTCGGTCATGCGAACGGTGGTCATTCCTCAGCGTAAGTTGGATGTTGGTTGTCCAAATATACTGAACAAGAGAGCCGCGTATTGCAAATTTGCAACAGAAAGAGGGTGTCGAATCAGTATATAATTGTACATCGGAGTAAGGGGACTCCTGAGGGGATCATGATGCTGCGCCATATTGCAATGAGCATTGCTCTGGCTGCGGTTGCCTCTGCGGCAAGCGCGGCCGATATGATCGAGACGGCCCCGGCGCCGTCCTACGACTGGTCCGGCTTCTATGTGGGCGTGAACGGCGGCTATGCCTGGGGCGATGCCGACTTCGCGTTTGCCTCGGCGGGTTCGGAATCGAACACCGACCTCACCGGCGGCTTTATCGGCGGCACGATCGGCTACAACTACCAGATCCAGTCGTTCCTGATCGGCATCGAGGGCGACTTCGACTGGTACGGCTTGGACGGCTCCGATTCCTGCCCCAACGACTTCTTCGACTGCGATGTCGACGTCGACTGGCTCGGCACCGTGCGGGCCCGCGCCGGCTACGCCTTCGACAATCTCCTCGTCTTCGCAACGGGCGGTCTGGCGGTCGCCAATGTCGATGCCGACACGCCGCCCTTTGCCGAGGGCGAAGACTTCGACGACACCTATGTCGGCTACACCGTCGGCGGAGGCCTCGAGATCGGCATCACGCAGGATTGGTCGATCAAGGCGGAATATGCCTATGTCGATCTCGGCAGCGAGACCGCCGATGCCGGCGAACTCGATCCGGGCGAAACCGATGTCGACATCGATTTCCACACGGTCAAGTTCGGCGTGAACTACCGCTTCTGACCGGTTCGACTACGTCGGACGGCGCTTGGCAGGACCCTGCCAGGCCGGCGGCGGGGCGCAGGCTCCCGCGCCATTCGGCTAAGCTGCTGCATCCTGCAGCGGCCAGCCAGTGGCAGGGGCCTCGCGTGGTCGTGTCCGTCTAGAGCCTGTGCCACTTGTCGGCGGCGAGGTCGTCGGTGTCCTTGTGCTCGACCCAGCCGCCGGTCGAGCCATCCTTCAGATGCTCGCGCTTCCAGAACGGCGCGCGCGTCTTCAGGAAGTCCATCAGGAAGGATGCCGCCTCGAAGGCGGCGTGGCGATGCTCGGCTGCGCAACCGACGAAGACGATCTCCTCGCCGGGCAGGATGCGCCCCGTGCGGTGCACCGCGCGGCAGGCGAGCAGCGGCCAGCGCTCCAGCGCCTGCCAGGCGATGCCAGCGATCTCGCGCTCCGCCATCCCGGGATAGTGCTCGAGCTCCAGCGCCGACAGCCGGCCGCCTTCGTCCCGGCAATAGCCGGAAAAGGTGACGAGGCCGCCGATCGCGCCGCCGCCGCCCATGGAGGCGATCTCGGCCGCGATGTCGATCCGGCCAGTTTCGATCCTCACCTCCGGCTCGATCTGGAGCCCCGGCTGGCGACCGGTATTCGCGTCCGCGGTCACGGATCAGCCTCCCGTCATCGGCGGAAAGATCGCGATCTCGCTGGCGCCGGCAATGGGGTCGGAGTGATCCGCATGCTCCTTGTCCAGCGCGACGCGGATGATCTCTGGCGCCTGCAGCGCCGCCTCATAGTTCGCGCCGCGGCCCTTCAGCCAGTGCAGAAGGTCGAAGACGGTGATGATGCCGGCGGGGAGCTCCACCTGTTCCTCAGCCACACCGATGCGCTCCTTCACCCAGGCGAAATAAACGAGCTTCATCGTCAGATCTCTTGTTCTTGCGCGGCGCGTCTTGGCGCTGCCGCGCTTTTCCTGCCCAACCAGAGGAGATGGTTCAGGCGGGCTGCCTGTCCAGCGGACGCGCCGAGACAAGCCGGCGAAGGCGCGGCTCAGTCCTCGATGTGGCGCAGGCCCGCGCGGAAATAGTCGTAGCCGGTATAAAGCGTGACGATACCTGACAGCCACAGCAGCGCGATGCCGGTGGAGGTGGTGTGGTCGACGATCCTGTCCGCCGCAGGACCAGCCAGCAGGAAGCCGATCGCCACCATCTGGATCGCCGTCTTCCACTTGGCGAGCCGCGTCACGGGAACGCTGACCTTCAGCTCCGCCAGATATTCGCGCAGGCCGGAAACCAGAATCTCGCGGCAGAGGATCACGATGGCCGCCCAGAGGCTCCAGCCGGCGATCGTGCCGTCGGCGGCGAGCAGCAGCAGCGAGGCGGCAACGAGCAGCTTGTCGGCGATCGGGTCGAGCATGCGGCCGATGGTGGAGGTCTGCTGCCAGGCGCGCGCGAGATAGCCGTCGAAGAAATCGGTGACGCTGGCCGCGATGAAGATGAACAGCGCCGTCCAGCGGGCGAAGTCGGTGCCGCGGAACTGCCCCTCGATGAAGAAGCACAGCACGACCAGCGGCACCGCGATGATGCGCGCATAGGTCAGGATGTTGGGGAGGCTGTAGGCCCTGGACGACGACATCAGTGATTCCGGTTGGCTGCTGCACGCGGCGCAGTGTCTTCAACCGCGCCGTGGTGGCTCCGTCAACCGTCCCTCTGTTGCAGAGCGTATCCGATGCAAGTCGGACACGGCTCATCCCTCAGCTGCGCTCGTGAAAGTGGTCGTAGATGATCTTGGCGGTCGCTTCCGAGATGCCCTCCACCCGGGTGAGGTCGGACAATGCCGCGCGCGAGACGGCCTTGGCGGTTCCGAAATGGTGGAGGAGGGCGCGCTTTCGCGTCGGTCCAATACCGGCAATCTCGTCGAGCGGGTTCTTCACCAGCTCCTTCTTGCGGCGCGCGCGGTGCGAGCCGATGGCAAAGCGGTGCGCTTCGTCCCGCAGCCGCTGCACGAAGTAGAGCACCGGATCGCGCGGCGGCAGCGAGAAGGGCTCGCGCCCATCGGTGACGAAGCGCTCGCGGCCAGCATCGCGGTCGACGCCCTTGGCAACGCCGATTGTGGTGACCCTGTCGGCGATCCCGAGCTCGTTGAGGATCGCACGCACGGCCGAGATCTGGCCCTTGCCGCCGTCGATGAGGACGAGGTCCGGCCAGTCCGGCATCGTGTCGTCGATCTCAGCTTCCGTGTCGTCGGCCGGGACGGCCGCAGCGGGTGAGGGCGCGGCGTCACCATGCTCCTTCAGGAGGCGCGAGAAGCGCCGCGTCATCACCTCGCGCATCATGCCGAAGTCGTCGCCCGGCGTGATGTCGGCGCCGCGTATGTTGAACTTGCGGTACTGGTTCTTGGCAAACCCCGTCGTGCCCGCGACGATCATCGCGCCGACGGCGTTGGTGCCCATGATGTGCGAGTTGTCGTAGACCTCGATGCGGCGCGGCGGCCGGGGGAGGCTGAAGGTCTCGGCCAGGCCCTTCAGGAGCCGCGCCTGCGAGGAGGTCTCGGCAAGCCGCCGGCCGAGCGCCTCGCGCGCATTGGCGACCGCGTGGTCGACGAGGTCCTTCTTCTGGCCGCGCGCGGGCACGCTGATCTGTACCCTGCGGCCGCTGCGCACGCTCAAGGCCTCGGCGAGGAGATCGCAGTCCTCGATGTCGGCCGAGAGCAGCACCAGCGATGGCACCGGCTTGTCGTCGTAGAACTGTGCCAGGAAGGCGCCGAGCACCTCCTGCGGCTCGATCGAGGGATCGGCCTTGGGGAAATAGGCGCGGTTGCCCCAGTTCTGCCCGGTGCGGAAGAAGAACACCTGGATGCAGGTGAGGCCGCCTTCGTAATGGATGGCGAAGACGTCGGCCTCCTCGATCCCAGCCGGGTTGATGCCCTGGTGGCTCTGCACGTGCGAGAGCGCGGACAGACGGTCGCGGTAGATCGCGGCGCGCTCGAAGTCGAGATCGTCCGATGCCGCCTGCATCGCCGCGGACATCGACTGCTTCACCTGGCTGGACCGGCCGGAGAGGAAGCCCTCCGCCTCGCGCACGAGGCCGCGATAGTCCTCGATCGAGATCTCCCGCGTGCAGGGGCCGGAGCATCGCTTGATCTGGTAGAGAAGGCAGGGCCGCGTGCGCGTCTCGTAGACGCTGTCGGTGCAGGTGCGCAGCAGAAAGGCGCGCTGCAGCGCCGAGACGGTGCGTCCCACCGCGCCCGCCGAGGCGAAGGGGCCGAAGTAGCTGCCCTTTCGCGAGCGTGCCCCGCGGTGCTTCATGATCGCGGGCGCCTCGTGGTCGTCGCTGACGAGGATGTAGGGAAACGACTTGTCGTCCCGCATCAGCACGTTGAAGCGGGGCCGCAGCCGCTTGATGAGATTTGCCTCGAGCAGCAGCGCCTCGGTCTCCGTGCGCGTCGTCACGAATTCCATGTGCACCGTCTCGCGGATCATCCGCGCGATCCGGTTGGTGTGGCCGCCGAGGCGCGTATAGCTCGTCACCCGCTTCTTCAGCGAGCGCGCCTTGCCGACATAGAGGACGTCCTCGTCCTTGCCGAACATGCGGTAGACGCCGGGCGCGTTCGGCAGTCGCTTGACGAACGCGGCGATCAGCTCGGCGCCCTTCAGTTCGTGGCTGGCACCCGCATCGTTCCAGTCGATCGTGGCAACGGCAGACGTCGCGTCGGCCGGCACATCCTCGATGATGTCGTCCTCGTCGTCCGCTTCGTCGTCGATGGCGTGGTCGATGTCGCTGGTCATGCTCATGTCGTCTGGAAGCCGCGGCATCAACGCGCGGCCGGAGTGTCGAGAGAAGCGCTGCGGCCTGATCGGCCCATTCGGATGTCCGCTGCCTTGCCCTGCGCAAGCAGCGGCCTGTTCCCCTTATATGATTCTCGACTTGGACGATTGCAGGGTCGGGCGAGGCGGAACGGACCGCAGGTGCGACACTGCGCCCATTTCTGCCGCAAGTGAGGTGGAGGATCACCCCTACGGCCGCTGTGGCGCATTCGTCACAAGCGGCAGCGAAGTGAGCGGGGCCGTGAACCCTTACCAAGCTTTCACTGTTTCGGTGGCACCTCAGCCCCCATGTGAAGGCGTGGCAGGACGTCAGGCTCGCGGAAGGGCGATGTCTCTGCCGAACAGTGAAAGGAACGGGCATGAACACGATCAGGATGAGCCTTCTGGCATCAGCTTTTCTCGTTTTCGCTGCTCCTGCCTTCGCCGCGGACGTGGTGATGGAGGAGCCGCCGGTTCCGCAGGCCGTCGTCGCGAGCCCGGTCTATGTCTGGTCCGGCCCATATGCCGGCGCCTTCGTCGGCTACAACGTCTCGAACTTCGATCAGACCGGCGGCGCGGACTATGACGGCGAAGGCATCGTTGGCGGCGTCTATGGCGGATACAACTTCCAGTCCGGCCAGTTCGTCTACGGTATCGAAGGCGATGTCGGCTATTCCGGTCTCGATGCCGGCGGCGCCAATTTCGACGTGGGTGCGCCGGTCGAGGCTGACTCGAACGCCTTCGGCTCGCTGCGCGGCCGCGTCGGCGTTGCGCTCGATCCGTTCATGGTCTTCGCGACCGGCGGTGTCGCGGTCGACAGCAAGCAGTTGTCGGCCAGTGGCGAGAAGGACACGCAGACCAATGTCGGCTACACCGTCGGCGGCGGCATCGAGGCGAAGGTGACGGACAACATCACGTCGCGTCTCGAGTACCGCTATTCGGATTTCGGCAGCGAGACCTATGATCTCGGCGAGACCAGCGTCTCGACCGGCTATGACGAGCACTCGATCCGCGCCGGCGTTGCGCTGAAGTTCTGAAGGGGCGGCAGGCGACACGTCTGTCAATGGGCGCCGGCAGCAATGCCGGCGCAGTCGTATCTGATGATCGAAGAAGGGCTGCGCGTCGGCCGCGCAGCCGGATGATCAGACCTTCGGCATAAGGTCGGCGAAGCGGGGGTAGCGCTCCGGAAACGCCTTGATCCAGGCCGCGAGCTTCGGGTGCTCGACTTCCCACTGTCCGGCAAAGCGCAAGCTCAGCCAGCCGAGGAAGCCGGCCACCGCGAAGTGGCCGATGTCCAGCGTCTCCGGGAAGCGACCGACCTCACTCTCAAGAGCGTCGAGCGCGCGAATCGCCTTGCCCCATTGGCGATCCGTCCACGGCTTATGGTGGATCTCCTCGGGCCGGAACCGCTTCTCGTAGACGACGAGGATGGCGCCATCGACGCCACCGTCCGACGTTGCCTCGACCTTGCGGGCGCGCAGCCACTCGGCGTCACCCTGCGGGATCAACAGATTGCCGCTGATGCGATCGAAATATTCGCAGATCACCCGGCTGTCGTAGACGGGGGTGCCGTCATTCAAAAGCAGCGTCGGCACCTTGCCGAGCGGATTGGCGGTCAGAAGTTCGGCCGGTTCGGATACGGTGTCGACGCTGACGCAATCGAGATCGATGTCGCAATGGCGAGCGGCCATCCGCACCTTCGCGGCGAAGGGCGAGGTCGGCGAGTAGAAAAGACGCATCAGAAAATCAGCAACCTGTGTGGATCAGAAGCGGCGAAGCGACTGGCAGTTCGCGCCGTAGACCTGCCACTCGTCAAGGCCGAGCACGCAGCCCTCGGCACGCCAGCCGATCGAGGCGAAGCCCATCGGATATTCCACGACGTAGTAGAGCGTGTGCCGCTCGCCAGTGGAAATCTGCACTTCGCCCTGGCAGTAGCGGCGCTCGATCGGGCGCTCCTCGTTGGCGGCGAAATAGGCTTTTTCGAAGAGATCGCTGAACTCGGTGATCGCGAGATCGCTTTTCAGCATCTGCGGCGCGCCATATTCGAACTGGTCCTCGACCTGCGCCAGCACCTTCGGGTTCTCGCAGAAGGGGAGCGTCGCGGACGGCACCGGCTGATGCGTCGTGCGCATCATCATGAGATCGGCAGCCGAGGCCGGCACCGCGAAGGGGGCGACGAGAGCTGCCGTGAGAACGGCGGCGGAGATGATGCGCATGATGAACCTTCCGCGGAATCGGAGGCAGGGAAATCCACAGGGAAGATAACGCAGTTCTCCCTTACGGTTAATCCTCGCGCCGCGTTGCTAGAGCGAAACCACCCGCGACGTTGCAGCCGGGCCATAGTCGAGCGCCACCGCGAGCACCTTCATCGCAGCCGCAGCCTCCTCGGCGAAGGTGTAGGGCGCATTGACCACGGCAAGGCCCGTACCGACCAGTCGCTCGTCGCTCGTGAACGGCTCGCGGAAGAACTCGGCGAGGATGATGTCCTCGATACCGGTGTCGCGCAGTGTCGCCACTAATGCCTCGCGCGCCGCCGGGCGCTTCAGCGGGTACCAGATGGCATAGATGCCGCCTGGCCAGCGGCGGTATGCCTTCGCCAGGCCTTCACCGATGCGGCGGATCTCGTCCGCCTGTTCGAAGGGTGGGTCGATCAGCACGAGGCCGCGCTTCTCCTTTGGCGGCAGATGCGCGCCGAGCGCCAGCCAGCCGTCGAGCTGGATCGCCTTGACCTGGTGATCGCCGGCAAAGAGCCGTCCGAGCGCGGCTGCATCGGTTGGATGCAGCTCATAGGCCGACAGCCGGTCCTGCGGCCGCAACAGCCGCCGCACGATCAGGGGCGAGCCGGGATAGGCGGTGATGCGGGTGCCGTCGCGCTCCGGCGCAAGGGTCTGGAGGTAGGACGCCAGCAGCGGCTCGCCGTCCGGAGAAGGCGTGGCGCGCAGCAGCCGCGCAATGCCGTCGAGATACTCGCCGGTCCGTAGCGCCTCCTCGCTGCCGAGCTCGTAGCGTCCGCGCCCCGCATGGGTGTCGATCACCCGGAACGGCTTCTCCTTGCGCTGGAGATAGGCGACGATCAGCGTCAGCAGCACGTGCTTGACGACGTCGGCGAAGTTGCCGGCATGGAAGGCGTGGCGATAATTCACGAGCTGCCCAATTTTTCCTGCCGCAGAAACACACCGTTCAGGGGAGCGGATGCGTCGGCTGTGCCTATATTGCGGCGCAGCGACTCCACAGACATCGCCGCTGCAATGACGAAAGGAAGTTCCTTGAGCAAGTCCAAGCTGTTTGAAGAGGTCGATTTCGGCCCGATCCGCCTCTCCAACCGTATCGTCATGGCGCCGCTGACGCGCAGCCGCGCGACCTCCGACGGCGTGCCGAAAGCGATGCATGTCGAGTACTACCGCCAGCGCGCCAGCGCCGGGCTCATCATCTCCGAGGCGACCAACATCAGCGTCGAAGGGCGCGGCTATGCCTGGACGCCCGGCATCTACTCGGACGAGCAGGTGGCCGCCTGGAAGAAGGTGACGGATGCCGTTCATGCCGAAGGCGGGCGGATCTTCCTGCAGCTCTGGCATGTCGGCCGCATCTCGCACCCCGACCTGCAGCCGAACGGCGCCGCGCCCGTGTCCGCCTCTGCGGTCAAGCCGTCCGGCAAAGCCTTCACCGAGGAAGGCTTCAAGGATCACGAGACGCCGCGCGCCCTTGAGGAAGCCGAGCTGCCCCGCGTCACCGAAGACTATGTCAAGGCGACGAAGAACGCCCGCGCCGCCGGCTTCGACGGCGTCGAGGTCCATTCGGCGAATGGCTACCTGCTCGACCAGTTCCTGCGCGATGGCACCAATCTGCGCACCGACCGCTACGGCGGCTCGATCGAGAACCGCATGCGCTTCCCGCTGGAGGTGCTGGATGCCGTGATCGCCACCTGGGACAAGGAGCATGTCGGCATCCGCATCTCGCCGGTGACGGTGATGGGCGGATCGAGCGAGAGCGATCAGCAGCGCCTCTTCAACGCCTATGTCGAGGAGATCGCCAAGCGCCAGCCGATTTACCTCCATGTCATCGAAGGCCAGACCGGCGGCGACCGCGGCAAGGACGGCTTCGACTACGACGCGCTCCGCCAGCGCTTCGACGGGCTCTACATGGGCAACAACAACTACGATCTCGATCTGGCGGTGAAGCAGCTCGATGCCGGCGAGGTCGACCTCGTCTGCTTCGGCAAGCCGTTCATCTCCAATCCGGATCTGGTCGCGCGCCTGCAGCTCGGCGCCCCGCTGAACGCCTGGGACCAGGCGACCTTCTATGGCGGCGACGAGAAGGGCTTGACCGACTACCCCGCGCTGACGCCGGAGGAGCGGGCCCGTTACGCCGCATGACCTCACGCAGGGGTCCTCTGGACCAGGCGTTCTTCCACGCAGCGGGCCGGACATCACGTCCGGCCCGTTTTCGTTTGATGACGGTGATCGCCAGAATGAATGGGCTGCCGGCGTCTGGAATGGCTATAAAGGGCCATGAACAAGCCCTTCGCCCTCGCGGTCGGTCATACGGCCTGCCCGCATGACTGCCCGTCCACCTGCGCGCTCGATGTCGATCTCATCGACACCCGCACGATCGGTCGCGTGCGGGGCGCAGAAGGCAACAGCTACACGGCCGGCGTCATCTGCGCGAAGGTCGCGCGCTATGCCGAACGCACCCATCACCCCGACCGGCTGAAGCACCCGCTGCAGCGCGTCGGGGGCAAGGGCGAGGGGCGCTGGCGCGAGATCGGCTGGGACGATGCGCTCGACCTCGTCGCCGACGCCTTCGTGAAGGCCGAGCAGCGGTATGGCTCGGAAAGCGTCTGGCCCTATCACTATGCCGGCACGATGGGACTGGTGCAGCGCGACGGCATCTACCGGCTGCGGCACGCCAAGCGCTACTCCAACCAGTTCGATTCGATCTGTACCAACATGGCCTGGACCGGCTGGTTCGCCGGCGCCGGGCGGATGACCGGCGCGGATCCCCGCGAGATGGCCGTGTCCGACTGCGTGGTGATCTGGGGCACCAATGCGGTGGCGACGCAGGTCAACGTGATGACGCACGCGATCCGCGCCCGCAAGGAGCGTGGAGCGACGATCGTCGCCATCGACATCTACGACAATGCTACGATGAAGCAGGCCGATCTCGCCCTGTGCCTGAAACCCGGCACCGATGCGGCGCTCGCCTGCGCGCTGATGCATGTCGCCTTCCGGGACGGTACGGCCGACCGCGACTATCTCGCCCGCTACACCGACGATCCGGCCGGGCTGGAGCAGCACCTTGCCCCGCGTGACCCGGAATGGGCGGCCGCCATCACCGGCCTGTCGGTCGAGGCGATCGAGGCCTTCGCAGCGATCATCGGCCGTACGCCGCGCACCTTCTTCCGCCTCGGCTACGGCTTTACGCGCCAGCGCAACGGTGCGGTCGCGATGCATGCCGCGATGTCCGTGCCCGCCGTCTACGGCCACTGGCAGCACGAAGGCGGCGGGGCCTTCCACACCAACTCGGACATATTCGGCCTCGACAAAAGCGAGATCATGGGCGTCGCGGCGCGCGACGCTTCAGTGCGCTCGCTTGACCAGAGCCGGATCGGCGCGGTGCTCTGCAATGACGCCGGGGCGCTGAACGGCGGCCCGCCCGTCACGGCGATGCTGATCCAGAACACCAACCCGGCCAATGTCTGCCCGGAGCAGCGGCTGGTGCGCCGCGGCTTCCTGCGCGAGGACCTCTTCACCTGCGTCCACGAACAGTTCATGACGGACACGGCCAAGCTCGCCGATCTCGTCCTGCCGGCGACGACCTTCCTCGAACATGACGACATCTATCGCGGCGGCGGCCAGAACCACATCGTCCTCGGACCCAAGCTGGTGGAGCCGCCGGTGGGGGTGCGCTCGAACCACTTCGTCATCGAAGAGCTCGGCAAGCGGCTCGGCCTGTCCGGTCAGCCCGGTTTCGGCCGCACCGAGCGGGAACTGATCGATGCGATGCTGCAGCGAAGCCGGCGCGGCACGCTGGCCGAGCTGGAGGCCGGCCGCTGGATTGACTGTCAGCCGCCCTTCAGCCGCGCGCATTTCCTCGACGGCTTCGCCTGGCCGGACAAGCGCTTCCGCTTCCGCCCCGATTGGGCCGGGAGCCGCGCGCCGAACCGCCCGCCCGAGGCGATGGGGCTGCAGGGACCGCATCACCGCCTGCCGGAGTGGCCCGACCACGTCGAGCTGACGGAGAGTGCGGACGCGGCCCACCCGTTCCGCCTGGCGACCTCGCCGGCGCGGCAGTTCCTGAACTCGACCTTCGCCGAGACCAAAGGCTCGCGTGGCCGCGAAGGGCAGCCGAACCTTGCCATCCATCCGGACGATGCCGCCGCTGCGGGCATTGCCGAGGGAAGCGTCGTGCGGATCGGCAATCGCCGCGGCTCGCTGCGTCTGGTCGCCCGCCTGTCCGATGCCGCGCGACCCGGCGTGCTGATCCATGAAGGCCTCTGGCCAAACGGCGATTTCCTCGACGGCGAGGGGATCAACATCCTCGTCGGAGCCGATCCCGTCGCGCCCTTCGGCGGTGCGGCCTTCCACGATATCCATGTCTGGCTCGAGCCGGACGGGCCAGGCGAGGCCACGAGCACAGCAGCAGCGTAACCTGCCTGTGTTTTGACACGGGTCTGTGTTAAGAGCCCGTTAACGATTGTGGATCCGCGTGCGAGCCGTTACTGGCTGGGGTTCGATCTCGTCTTCAGGAATGGGCGGTTCATGGCGGCACGACGGCGGTGGCAGGAGCGGAGCATGAGGCTGAACGCCTCGGTGCGCTTCATGCTGTTTGCGCTGCTGCTCGCGCCGATGCTGCTGCTTCCCGGTGCTGCATCGACACGGCTGGCTGCGGCGTTTCTGCCGGGTGGCGCGGTCGATGCCGGCGGGCGCAGCGGCGATGCCGGCTCGTCCCGTCGCGGCACCCAGGTGGGCGCACGGTCATCGGAATCCAACCAGGCGTCCGGCATGCTGCTGGAGCGTCCGGACCAGAAGGGACGGCCGCTTCTGGCCGGTGGCGACCCGGCGCTGCTTCCGCAATCCGGCGGTCTCGTGCTGCCGGCGCGCGCCTCAGCCGCAGCGGTATCCAGCGATACCAGCAGCGACACGAGCCATGGTCCGGCGGGCTTTCGTTCGCGCGCGCCTCCGATCGCGTCCTGACGCCACGCCACCCGACGCTTGAACCTCAAGGCCGCGGCTCCTCGAAGGACGCCGGCGCCGCCGATCCTGGATCACCTCACCATGCGCACCTCCAAATGGGTGCTTGCGACCTATGCCGTCATCATCATTCTCGGCATCTTCGCAGCGCTCCCGAACGTCTTCACCCAGCAGCAGCTGGCGTCCTTCCCGTCCTGGCTGCCCAAGCATCAGGTCAATCTCGGCCTCGACCTCAGCGGCGGCTCGCATCTCGTGCTCGAGATCGACGCTTCGGCGCTGCGCAAGGAGCGGCTGCAGTCGATCCTGCAGGGCTCGCGCGACACGCTGCGTCAGGCCAATGTCCGCTACCAATCGATCCGCGCCGACGACAATGCGGTGACGGTCGCGATCAACGATCCGGCGATGCGCGAGAAGGCGCTGCCGCTGCTGCGGGCCCTGGCGGAGCCGACCGCAACTGCGGTCTTCGGAACTGCATCGAGTGATATCGAGGTCGCGTCCACCGACACCGGCATCCGCATGGCCCTGACGGAGGCGGGGATCGCCGACCGTACCAATGCAGCGATCCAGCAGAGCCTGGAGATCGTCCGCCAGCGCATCGATCAGGTCGGCGTCTCCGAGCCGACGATCCAGCGCGTCGGCTCGGACCGCATCCTCGTCCAGCTGCCGGGCGTGCAGGACCCCCGCCGCATCCGCGAGCTTCTCGGCTCGACGGCGCAGATGAGCTTTCACATGCTCGCGCCCGACGGCGACACGACGACGCGCCGCCCGGGCGTAACGATCATGCCGGATTCGAAGACTGATCAGAAATACGCGATCGAGGATCGCGTCGCCATCAGCGGCGAGCGCCTCAGCGACGCCAGAGCCGGCTTCGACCCGCAGACGAGCGAGCCGATCGTCTCCTTCCGCTTTGATTCGCTCGGCGCACGGCAGTTCGGCGACATCACCCGGCAGAATGTCGGGCGGCCCTTCGCCATCGTCCTCGACGGCAAGGTCCTGAGTGCACCGGTGATCCGCGAGCCCATCACCGGCGGTTCCGGCCAGATCAGCGGCAACTTCACCGTCGAGGATTCGACCGTGCTCTCGGCGCTCCTGCGCGCCGGCGCGCTGCCGGCGCCGCTGACGGTGATCGAGGAACGCACCGTCGGTGCCGATCTGGGCGCCGACGCCATCGAGCGTGGCATCCTGTCCGGCCTCGTCGGGTTCGGCCTCGTCTTCATCTTCATGTTCGTGCTTTATGGCCGCTGGGGCCTGCTCGCGAATTTCGCGCTGCTGCTGAACGTCATCCTGACCTTCGGTGCCCTGAGCCTGCTAGGTGCGACGCTGACGCTGCCCGGCATCGCCGGCATCGTGCTTGGCATCGGCCTTGCCGTCGACGCCAACGTTCTCATCAACGAGCGCATCCGCGAGGAGACGCGCAAGGGGCTCGGCGCCTTCCCGGCGCTCGACGCCGGCTTCAACCGCGCCTATTCCACCATCATCGACTCCAACGTCACCGCGCTGATCGCGACCGCGCTGCTCTTCTACTTCGGCTCCGGTCCGGTGCGCGGCTTTGCCATCACCATGTTCCTCGGCATCGCCATCTCCATGTTCACGGCCGTTTCGATCGTGCGCGTGGTGATGACCTTCATCGTCCGTCGCTGGCGCATGAAGACGCTGCGGATCGAGCCGCTGTTCGGATTCAAGCTGATCCCGGACGGCACCAACATCCGCTTCATGAAGGGGCGCTTCGTCGGCATCGGCGTCTCGGCCGTGCTCTCGCTCGCCTCGATTGCCCTCTTCATCTATCCCGGCCTCAACTACGGCGTGGATTTCCGCGGCGGCATCCAGATGGAAGTTCGCACCTCTGGCCCCGCCGATCTCGCGGCGATGCGCAGCGGTCTCGAAGGATTGGGTCTCGGCGAGATCAATCTGCAGGAGTTCGGCGGCGAGCAGAATGTGCTCGTGCGCGCCGAGCGCCAGCCGGGCGGCGAGGAGGCACAGAATCAGGCGGTCGCCAAGATCCGCGACGAGGTCACCCGTCTCGATCCGGGTTCCTCGATAGAGCGGACGGAGGTGGTCGGTCCGAAGGTTTCGGGCGAGCTCGCCTATGCCGGCGTGATCTCCGTCGTCCTCGCGAGCTTGGCCATGATGTTCTACATCTGGTTCCGCTTCGAGTGGCCCTTCGCCGTCGGCGCCATCGCGACGCTGATCCTCGACGTCACGAAGACGGTGGGCTTCTTCGCGCTGACCGGCATCGACTTCAACCTCACCGCCATCGCGGCGCTGCTGACGCTGATCGGCTACTCCGTGAACGACAAGGTCGTCGTCTATGACCGCATGCGCGAGAACATGCGGCTCTACAAGTCGATGTCGATGCGCGACATGATCGACAAGTCGATCAACGAGACGCTGGCGCGAAGCCTGTACACCTCGATCACCGCCTTCCTCGCCATGCTGCCCATGGCGATCTGGGGCGGCAGCGCGGTGGAAAGCTTCGCCGTGCCGATGGTGTTCGGCATCGTTGTTGCCGCCAGCTCCTCGGTGTTCATCGCGGCGCCGATCCTGCTCTTCCTCGGCGACTGGCGCACGCGTCGGCGAAAGGCAGCGGCGGCGACCCCGGTGGTGGCGCAGGCCTCCTGATCGACTTCGGCGGCGGGGCTCGTCCCCGCTGATCCCGCTGCAAACGAGAAAGGCGGTGGCTCGACGAGCCGCCGCCTTTTTCTATCTGCGGCTTCCAAGCGGAAGGACCGGAACGATGGATAAAGATGCAAAGACCTGGCTCGAAGGCTGGGTTGCCGAGAACCTTCGAGGGTCGCAGAAGGACGCGACCGGCCACATCTCGAGCCAGCTGATCAAGCTGACGGCGGACGCTGAAGCGGCGGGCTTCTCGGAAGATGAGGTGCGCCGCGTTACCGGCGGCGATCTGGAGAGCTACCTGCGCGGTCGCCAGCCGGAGCGATGAGTCGGACCGACCTTAGGCGCTAGTTGCCGGAGCGATCAGCATCTCGCACGACGCTGGAGCGGCTGTCTGCGTCGACGCCTCGGTGGGCACAAGGCCGCCGTCGATCGTCACCCGCCCGTCGAGCACCAGCCGCAGCGCATGCGGGTAGAGCCGGTGCTCGGCGCCGAGCACCCGGCGCGACAGCGTCTCGGCCGTATCGCCGGCTTCGATGCGCACGGCCGCCTGCGCGATGATCGGACCCTCGTCCATGACTTCGGTCACGAAGTGGACGGTGCACCCGTGCAGGCGCATGCCGGCGCCGAGAGCGCGCGCATGCGTGTCGAGGCCGGGGAAGAGCGGCAGCAGCGAGGGGTGGATGTTGATCATGCGGCCGCGATAGCGCTGGGTGAAGTCGGCCGAAAGGATGCGCATGTAGCCGGCGAGGCAGACGACGTCCGGCTGGACGCGATCCAGCGCCTCCATCACGGCAGCCTCGTGCGCGGCGCGGCTGGCAAAGGCCTTGTGATCGACGGCAACTGCCGCGATGCCGTGCATGGCCGCGGTTTCCAGCCCGCGCGCGTCCGGCCGGTTCGACAGGACGGCGACGATCTCGCCCGGAAAATCGGGCGCGGCCGCAGCTGCGATCAGCGCCTCCATGTTGGAGCCGCGGCCCGAGATCAGCACCGCGATGCGTTTGCGCGGCTTGGCGGCCGCGCTCATGCGAGGGCGAGCGAACCGTTGAAGGTGACGGCGTCCGCGTCGCGGCGCAGCACGCGGCCGAGCGGCACGACGCTCTCGCCGGCGCTCTGTAGTAGTGCGCTAACGACGGCCGCCTCCGCCTCGGACACGACGACGATCATGCCGATACCGCAGTTGAAAGTGCGCAGCATCTCCGGCTCGGCGACACCGCCGACCTTGGCGAGCCAACCGAAGACCGGCGGCACGGGAACGGCCGGCAGGTCGATGTCGGCGCGCAGCGTCTCCGGCAAGACGCGCGGGATGTTCTCGGTGAACCCGCCGCCGGTGATGTGGGCGAGCGCCTTGATGCCGCGCGACTGGGCGAAGACTTCCAGCAGCGGCTTCACATAGATGCGCGTCGGCTCGATCAGCGCCTGGCCGAGCGTCCGGGTGGCGTCGAAGGGCGCAGGGGCATCGTAGGACAGGCCCGATAGCTGGACGATGCGCCGGATCAGCGAATAGCCGTTGGAGTGCGGGCCGGAGGAGGCGAGGCCGAGGATGACGTCGCCGGTCTCGATGTCCGCCGCGGGCAGCAGACGGTCGCGCTCGGCTGCGCCGACGGCAAAGCCCGCGAGATCGTAGTCCTTCTCGGCATACAGCCCCGGCATCTCGGCTGTCTCGCCGCCGATCAGCGCGCAGCCGGCCTGGCGGCAACCATCGGCAATGCCCTTGACGATCGCCTCGCCCTCGGCGGGATCGAGCTTGCCGGTCGCGAAATAGTCGAGGAAGAACAGCGGCTCGGCGCCCTGCACCACGAGATCGTTGACGCACATGGCGACGAGATCGATGCCGATCGTGTCGTGGATGCCGGTCTCGATGGCGATCCTGAGCTTGGTGCCGACGCCGTCATTGGCGGCGACCAGCACCGGATCGGTGAAGCCGGCGGCCTTCAGGTCGAACAGGCCGCCGAAGCCGCCGATCTCGCCATCGGCGCCGCGGCGCGCGGTCGAGCGCACATGCGGCTTGATGCGCCGGACCATCTCGTTGCCGGCATCGATATCGACGCCCGCGTCGCGGTAGGTGAGGGTGTTCGTGGTCGTGTCGGTCATCGCTCAGCCTTCTTCGGCGCCGAGTTGACACGATCGGCGAGGCTGAGCAAGACCTGCCATGACGCCTCAGCTGTGCTGAGCAGGGGCATCTGCGTGAGGGGGCAAGAGAGGAGGGGCGCAGCACAGCGCATCGGGTGGCGTGACGGTACCGAACTTCATCTCCATCGCCCGCCTTCTCGGCGTGCCCGCTCTGGTCTGGGCATTGATCACCGGGGAATGGCAGATCGCCTTCGCGGTCTTCGTGCTCTGCGGCGTCTCCGACGCGCTGGACGGCGCCATCGCCCGCCACTTCAACCAGCAATCGATGCTCGGCCGCTACCTCGATCCGATGGCGGACAAGGCGTTGCTCGTCGCCGTCTATCTCTGCCTCTGCATCCTTGGGCATCTTCCGGTCTGGCTCGCGACGCTGGTCGTCTCGCGCGACGTCCTGATCGTGGCGGCGGTGCTTCTGTCCTTCGTCATGGATCATCCCGTCACTGTTCGGCCGCTGCTCGTCTCGAAATTGACGACGGCGGCGCAGATCCTGCTGGCGGGAACGACCCTCGCCGAGCCCGCGCTTCACCTCGACATTCCCGTGCTGATCTCGACCTTGATCGGGGCGGTGACGATCTTGACCGTGCTGTCGGCGGGCGCCTATCTCATCGACTGGCTCCGCCACATGGCGGCCGATGAAGGCAGGGAAGGCCATCGATGACACGCGACCCGGCCCTTCTGTTCCGCCGTCAGCTCCTGTTCTGGAGCCTCACCGGCGTCGTCCTGGTTCTCCTGCTCTGGCTGTTCAGCGACATCCTGCTGCCCTTCCTGCTCGGCATGGCGATCGCCTACTTCCTCGATCCGGTCGCCGACTGGCTAGAGCGCCGCGGCCTATCGCGCGTCGCCGCCACGCTGGTGATCCTGATCCTCTTCATCATCGGCTTCGCCGCGGTGATCCTGATCGTCGTGCCGCTGGTGGCCGATCAGGTCAGCAGCGTCGTCTCCAGCTTGCCGAGCTATATCGAGCGGGTGAAGGCACTGGTCGCCTCGGCCAAGAGCAGCCGCTTCGGCTGGCTGTTCTCGGCCAATGAGGCCGATATCCAGAAGAACCTCAGCGACATCGTCAGCCAGGGCACGAGCGTCGTGACGACGCTGCTCTCGTCGCTGTGGACGTCCTCGCTCGCCGTCGTCAACTTCCTGTCGCTGTTCGTGGTGACGCCCGTCGTCGCCTTCTACCTGCTCGTCGACTGGGACCGCATGGTGGAGAAGGTCGACAGCTGGATTCCGCGCCAGCACCTGTCCACCGTGCGGCGGCTGGCGCGCGAGATCGACCTCGCCGTCGCCGGCTTCGTGCGCGGGCAGGGGAGCCTCTGCCTCATCCTCGGCACCTACTATGCCGCCGGCCTGACGCTGATCGGCCTGAACTTCGGGCTGTTGATCGGCCTCTTCGCCGGCCTGATCTCCTTCATCCCCTATATCGGCTCGACGCTCGGCCTCGTTCTCGCTGTTGGCGTCGCCCTGGTGCAGTTCTCGCCCGATTGGATCTGGGTGGTCGCCACCGCGGCGATCTTCTTCAGCGGCCAGTTCTTCGAGGGCAACATCCTGCAGCCGAAGCTCGTCGGCAGCTCGGTCGGCCTGCATCCGGTCTGGCTGATGTTCGCGCTCTTTGCCTTCGGCGCGCTGTTCGGCTTCGTCGGCCTCCTCATCGCCGTGCCGGCCGCGGCCGCCGTCGGCGTGCTGGTGCGCTTTGCCATCACCAAGTATCTGCAGAGCGAAATGTATTTCGGCCGCGCGGTGACGCGTCCGGAACTCTCGGCGGAGAGCCTCGATCAGCAGCCGCTGAAAGCTGCGATCGACGCCGATTTCGCGCCTGCGGGGAGCTTGCCGCAATTGGGACCGGAACGCCCGCCCGCCGGCTGAAGCCTGGCGGCACGATCGTCCTGAAGGTGGCGGGAGACTGAGCGGGCGGCATTAATCCCCGCTCTTTCGTGCCTGTGGGCTCATCTTGGCACAGCGGTACAGGCCCGCGCCGAAATCGGTTACAAGGGTGGCGATGCCCGCCCAGCTTCCCCTCGATCTGCCGCACCGCCCATCGCTCGCCCGGGACGACCTGATCGTCACCGCCTCGAACGCGCTGGCCATGCGCGCGGTGGACGACTGGCCGCAATGGCCGCACCCCGTGCTTCTCGTGATCGGGCCGCCGGGTTCCGGCAAGACGCATCTCGCCAGCGCCTGGGCTGAGATAGCTGACGCCGAGCCGCTGCGGCCGGGCATGGCTGCGGCGATCCTGGCCCGTCCGGACTTCACTTGCGTCATCGACGACGTCGACCGCTGCGGCATCGCCGAGGGCGAGCTCTTCGCCATCGTCAATGCCGCGCGGCTCGGAGCCGGCCAGGTGCTGGCGACCGGGTCCGTCCGCCCGGCGCTGATGCGCTTCGAGACGAACGATCTGCGCTCGCGCCTGGCGGCTGCGACGACGGTGGACATCGATGCGCCGGACGACGCGCTACTGGCCGGTGTCCTCGCCAAGCTGTTCGCCGACCGGCAGCTGGAGGTGGACGGACGGGTCATCGACTATATCGTTGCACGCATGGAGCGCTCGCTGGACGCTGCCCGCCGCCTGGTCGCCGCGATCGACCGCGAAGCGCTGGCCGGCAAGGAGAAGATCGGGCGCTCTCTGGCGCGGCGGGTGATCGGCGAGATGGCCGGCGCGACGCCGTCCGACTGTCATCCAACCGTCGCACACGGCGACTATCCGGGCATGGTCGAGGAGTAGACCCTTGCAGAAGACGAAGTCCCGCGCCCGCCGTCCCAGCCGCTCCCGCCGTGCTGAACGCGCCGAGGCGCCGACCCCGGTGCCAGTTCAGCCCATGACCACACAGCCTGTGAACACGCCCGCACTGACCGAAGCGGATATCGATCTGCCGGCGCCCTCGGCCGACGTCGAGTCCATCGTGCATGCGCTGAAGGCCGAGATCATCGAGCCGGTGGCCGAGCCGGAGCCTCAGCCGGTCGTCTCCGATGAGCTGCCGGCGGACCGGTTCGTCAATCGCGAGATCTCCTGGCTGCAATTCAACCGGCGTGTGCTCGAAGAGGCGCAGAACCCGAACCACCCGTTGCTGGAGCGCGTCCGCTTCCTGTCGATCTCGGCGGGCAATCTCGACGAGTTCTTCATGGTTCGCGTCGCCGGGCTGGCCGGTCAGGTGCGTGAGAGCATCTCGGTGCGCAGCGATGACGGTCTCACGCCGCAGGAGCAGCTCGACCGCATCCTCGAAGAGGTCGGGCGGCTTCAGGAAGAGCAGCAGGCCTCGCTGGCCGAGCTCGTGAAGGAGCTGCGCACCGCCGGCATCCTGATCGTCGGCGCCGGCGACCTGAAGAGCGACAAGGCCTGGCTCGAGAAGCATTTCGACGAGACGATCTTCCCGGTGCTGACGCCGCTGTCGATCGACCCGGCGCATCCGTTCCCGTTCATTCCCAATCTCGGCTTCTCCATGGCGCTGTCGCTGATGCGCGAGCGCGATTCGCAGAAGATGAACGCGCTGCTGCGCCTGCCGGTCGCACTGCCGCGCTTCATCGAGATGCCGCTCAACGACGCCGGGCAGACCCGCTTCGTGCCGCTGGAGAGCGTCGTCGCACTCTTCATCTCGCGCCTGTTCCCCGGCTACCGCGTGCGCGGCTCCGGCACCTTCCGGATCATCCGCGACTCCGACATCGAGGTGGAGGAGGAGGCCGAGGATCTCGTTCGGCTGTTCGAATCGGCACTGAAGCGGCGCCGCCGCGGCAAGGTGATCCGCATCGAGTTCGATTCGGTGATGCCGGAGTCGCTGCGCAACTTCGTCGCCGCCGAGCTCGGCGTGCCGGAGAACCGCATCTCGGTGATGGACGGCATGCTGGCGCTGGAATCGGTGTCGCAGCTCTGCCGCCTGCCGCGCGAGGAGCTGAAGTTCGCGCCCTACATCCCGCGCTTCCCCGAACGCATCCGCGAGCACAATGGCGACTGCTTCGCAGCGATCCGGGAGAAGGACATCGTCGTCCATCACCCCTACGAATCCTTCGACGTGGTGGTGCAGTTCCTGCGCCAGGCGGCGCTCGACCCGAACGTCATCGCCATCAAGCAGACGCTCTACCGCACCTCGAACGACTCCCCGATCGTGCGCGCGCTGGTCGACGCGGCCGAGGCCGGCAAGTCGGTGACGGCTCTCGTCGAGCTGAAGGCGCGCTTCGACGAGGAGGCCAACATCCGTTGGGCGCGCGACCTGGAGCGCGCCGGCGTGCAGGTCGTCTTCGGGTTCATCGAGAAGAAGACACACGCCAAGCTGTCGCTGGTGGTGCGGCGCGAGGAGGGGCGGCTCGTCAACTTCTGCCACATCGGCACCGGCAACTATCACCCGATCACCGCCCGGATCTATACCGACCTCTCCTACTTCACGGCCGATCCGGACATCGCCCACGACGTCTCGCTCGTCTTCAACTACATCACCGGCTACGCCGAGCCGGTGGAGATGCGAAAGCTCGCCGTCTCGCCCTTCAGCCTGCGCCGCCGCATCATCCGGCACATCATGGATGAGATCGAGCATGTGAAGGAGGGCAAGCCCGGCCAGATCTGGATGAAGATGAACTCGCTGGTCGATGCGGAGATCATCGATGCGCTCTATCGCGCCAGCCGCGCTGGCGTCGAGATCGACCTCGTGGTGCGCGGCATCTGCTGCCTGCGGCCGCGCGTGCCGGGTCTCTCCGACAACATCCGGGTAAAATCGATCGTCGGCCGCTTCCTGGAGCACAGCCGCATCTTCTGCTTCGGCAACGGCGCGGGACTCCCATCCGAGCAGGCGCTCGTCTATATCGGCTCCGCCGACATGATGCCCCGCAATCTCGATCGGCGTGTTGAGACGATGGTCCGGCTGACCAATCCGACCGTCCACAGCCAGGTCCTGTCGCAGATCATGCTCGGCAACATCTTGGACAACCAGCAGAGCTGGTCGGTGGCCTCCGACGGCACGTCGCGCCGGATGCTGCCGTCCGAAGGAGAGCAACCATTCAACGCCCAACGCTATTTCATGACCAATCCCAGCCTTTCGGGGCGCGGCAAGGCGTTGAAGACGGATGCTCCACGACTTATCGCACGACAGCGCGCGGAGCATTCGCGCCTTGATTGAAGCGAATGCGCAGGGGCGGCTGCGGGGCCATGTGCCCGTAGCCGTCGTCGATATCGGCTCGAACTCGGTTCGCCTCGTCGTCTACGAGGGAAACGGCCGCGCGCTGACGGTGCTGTTCAACGAGAAGGTGCTGAGCGGGCTCGGCAACGGCCTCGCCAAGACCAACCGGCTCAATGACGAGGCGGTGGAAAGCGCACTGGCTGCCCTTCGCCGCTTCCGCATCCTTGCCGAGCAGAGCGGCGTCGAGGCGGTGCATCCGATCGCCACCGCCGCTGCCCGAGAGGCGGAGAACGGCCCGGACTTCATCGCCCGGGCGGAAGAAGCGATCGGCCAGCCGATCCGCATCCTGTCCGGCGAGGACGAGGCGCATTTCGCCGCAGAAGGGGTCGCGGCCGGCTTCTACAAGCCGGACGGCATTGCCGGCGATCTCGGCGGCGGCAGTCTCGAGTTGATCGACGTGGCCGATGGCCGTTTCGATGGCGGCGTGACCATGCCGCTCGGCGGCCTGCGTCTGCGCGACATGTCGGGCAACAGCCTGGCCAAGGCACGGGCCATCGCGGACGAGCATCTGTCCGCCTCGCCCTTCGCCAATCGAGGCGTCGGGCGCGCCTTCTATGCGGTCGGCGGCACCTGGCGCAACCTTGCCAAGTTGCACATGGAGCAGGCGAACTACCCGCTGCATGTGATGCATGGCTACGAGATGCCGGCCGAAGGACTGACGGACTTCCTGGCGGCTGTCGCCAAGAGCGATCCGGACAAACTTCCCGGCATCACCGCCGTATCCAAATCCCGCCGCGCGCTGCTCGCCTATGGCGCGGTCACCCTGCAGAGCGTCATCCGCTATGTGAAGCCGGCGCGCATTGTCGTCTCGGCGCTCGGTCTGCGCGAGGGCTACCTTCATTCGCTCCTCAGCGAGGAGGAGAAGGCCAAGGATGCGCTGATCGAGTCGGCGCGTGAGATGGCGATGCTGCGCTCGCGCTCGCCGGCCCATGCCGACGAACTCGTCGACTGGAGCAGCCGGACCTTCGCGGCGCTCGGTATCGACGAGACTCCAGAGGAGGCACGTCTGCGCCAAGCCGCCTGTCTCCTCGCCGACATCGGCTGGCGCGCCCATCCGGACTATCGTGGCAAGCAGGCGCTGTCGATCATCGCCCATGCGGCGTTTCCGGCGGTCGACCATGCCGGCCGCGCCTATCTCGGCCTGACGAACTACTATCGGCACGAAGGCAGCACCAATCAGGCGCTCCTGCCGGAGATCGAGCGGCTGGTGGATGCGCGGCTTCTGGAGCGGGCGCGAACCCTGGCCGGGCTGTTCCGCGTCTCCTATCTCCTGACCGCGGCGATGCCCGGCGTTCTCGGACGCCTCGGCTGGGACCGCGACGCTTCGGGGCTGGCGCTGCTGGTGCCGCGCGAGCTCGGCGGCCTCGTCGGCGAGCGCCCGGAGGGGCGCCTGCAGGCCTTTGCCAAGATCGTCGGCCGGCCGATGCGCTACGAGCTGCGGTAGAGCCTTGCGGGCGGGCGCTGAATGCCCGCCCATGCTGCCCCAGTTCAGCTCAGCTCGACGATCTCGACCTTGCGGCTGCGATAGACGAGGGCGGCCTTGCCCTCCAGTAGCTCCAGGGCGCGATCGCCGAAGATGGCGCGGCGCCAGCCGCTCATCGCGGGGATGTCGGCCTCGGCACCTTTCCAGGCGAGCTTTTCGAGATCGTCGCCGGAGGCGATCATCTTGGCCGCCACGCCCTTTTCGTCGACGACGATCTTCAGCAGCACCTTGAGGAACTCGACGGCGGCCGAGGTGCCTTCCGGCATCTGCGGCGCGCGCGGGATCGGCGGCAGTTCGGCCTTCGGGATCGCCAGGGCGCGGGCGACGGCGGCGAGAATCTGAGCCCCGATCTGGGAGCGCTCGAAGCCCTTCGGAATGGTGCGCAGGCGCCCGAGCGCCTCCTCGGTCTTCGGCTGCTGCTGGGCAATTTCGTAAAGGGCGTCGTCCTTGAGGATGCGGCCGCGCGGCTGGTCGCGCTGACGCGCTTCGCGCTCGCGCCAGGCGGCGAGCTCCTTCAGGATGGCGAGCTCGATCGGCTTCTTCACCCTCAGCTTCAGCCGCTTCCAGGCGTCGTCCGGATGGAGATCGTAGGTCTCAGGCGCCGCGAGCACGGCCATCTCGTCGTCCAGCCAGTGGGCGCGGTCGTCCCTGTCGATGCGTGCCTTCAGGAAGCGGTAGGCGTCGCGCAGATAGGTCACGTCCGCCAGCGCATATTCCAGCTGCTCGTCGGTCAACGGCCGACGCCGCCAGTCTGTGAAGCGCGAGGTCTTGTCGATGTGGCCTTTGGTGGTCTTCGCGACCAGCTGGTCATAGGCGATCGATTCGCCGAAGCCGCAGACCATCGCCGCGACCTGCGTGTCGAAGAGCGGTGAGGGCACGAAGCCGCCGAGCTTGTAGACGATCTCGACGTCCTGCCGGGCGGCGTGGAAAACCTTCAGGACGCCGGGGTCGCGCATCAGCGCGAAGAAGGGCGCAAGATCGATGCCAGGAGCAAGCGGATCGACCAAGACGGCCAGATCGTCCGAGGCCATCTGGATCAGGCACAGCTCCGGCCAGAAGGTGGTCTCGCGGATGAACTCCGTATCGACGGTGACGAATTCGGCGCGGGCAAGCGTCTGGCAAGCGTCGGCGAGGGCATCGGTAGTGGTGATCGGCTCCATGAACCCTCTTTAGACGAACTCGAGCGCGAGGCGAAACCGGGCCGTGCGCTTCGGTCGCAAATCTTGACATGCCAAGGGTGTCGTGCGCTTGTCCGCGGCGATTCTGAAGACACTCCCGAGCTTTGCGTCGCTGTCGCACGAGACTGGCACGGCGCGGCCCGATCGAACGCCGAGAGTAGACGCCATGCATCGCTATCGCAGCCACACCTGCGCCGCCCTGCGCAAGGACGATGTCGGCGAGACGGTCCGCCTGTCGGGCTGGGCGCATCGCATCCGCGACCATGGCGGCTTGCTGTTCATCGACCTGCGCGACCACTATGGCCTGACCCAGATCGTTGTCGATCCGGACTCGCCCGCCTTCAAGGTGGCCGAGACGGTGCGCGGCGAGTGGGTGATCCGTGTCGACGGCGAGGTGAAGGCCCGATCCGCCGAGACGGTAAACGGCAAGCTCGCCACCGGCGAGATCGAGGTGTTCGCGCGCGAGATCGAGATCCTCTCGGCGGCGAGCGAGCTGCCGCTGCCCGTTTTCGGCGAGCCGGACTATCCGGAAGACGTGCGGCTGCGTTACCGCTTCCTCGATCTGCGGCGCGAAACGCTGCACCGGAACATCATGCGGCGCACCGAGATCATCACTGCCATGCGCCGCCGCATGGGCGAGGCAGGCTTCACCGAGTTCCAGACGCCGATCCTGACGGCGTCTTCCCCTGAGGGCGCGCGCGACTTCCTGGTGCCCTCGCGCCTCCACCAGGGCAAGTTCTATGCGCTGCCCCAGGCGCCGCAGCAGTACAAGCAGCTGATCATGATGTCCGGCTTCGACCGGTATTTCCAGATCGCGCCCTGCTTCCGCGACGAGGATCCGCGCGCCGACCGCTTCTACGGCGAGTTCTATCAGCTCGACGTCGAAATGAGCTTCGTCACGCAGGAGGACGTCTTCCAGACGATGGAGCCGGTGATCCGGGGCATCTTCGAGGAGTTCGCCGACGGCAAGCCGGTGTCGCAGACCTTCCGCCGCATTCCGTATGCCGATTCGATCCGCACCTACGGCTCCGACAAGCCGGACCTGCGCAACCCGATCGAGATGCAGGCGGTGACCGAGCACTTCGCCGGCTCCGGCTTCAAGGTCTTCGCCAACATGATCGCGGCCGACCCGAAGGTCGAGGTCTGGGCCATTCCGGCCAAGACCGGCGGCTCGCGCGCCTTCTGCGACCGCATGAATTCGTGGGCGCAAGGGGAGGGGCAGCCGGGCCTCGGCTATATCTTCTGGCGCGATGAGAACGGCGCGCTGTCGGGTGCCGGACCGCTCGCCAAGAACATTGGCGAGGAGCGCACCGAAGCCATCCGAACGCAGCTCGGTCTGGAAGCAGGCGACGCCTGCTTCTTCGTCGCCGGCCGGCCGGAGAAGTTCTACCCGTTTGCCGGGCTTGCGCGCACCCGCGTCGGCGAGGATCTGAACCTCGTCGATCGCGACCGCTACGAGCTCGCCTGGATCATCGACTTCCCCTTCTACGAGTGGCACGAGGAGGAGAAGAAGATCGACTTCGCGCACAACCCCTTCTCCATGCCGCAGGGCGGCATCGAGGCGCTGACGAACGAAGAGCCCTTGTCGATCAAGGCCTTCCAGTACGACATCGTGTGCAACGGCTTCGAGATCGCCTCCGGCGGCATCCGCAACCAGCTGCCGGACACGATGGTGAAGGCCTTTGAGATCGCCGGCTATACGCGGGCCGATGTCGAGGAGCGCTTCGGCGGCCTCTACCGCGCCTTCCACTACGGCGCGCCCCCGCATGGCGGCATGGCGGCCGGCGTCGACCGCATCGTCATGCTGCTCTGCGGCGCCAAGAACCTGCGCGAGATCGCCATGTTCCCGATGAACCAGCAGGCCTTCGACCTCCTGATGGGCGCACCGAACGAGGCATCCACGGCGCAGCTGCGCGACCTCGGCATCCGCGTGGCCCCGACGCCGAAGGGCTGAGCCGAGAGGCGCCGCTTCACGCGCGGAGCAGCCGGCATGTAGACAAGACAAAGCCGCCGCGGCCAGGCCGCGGCGGCTTCTTCATGTCAGCGATATGACCTAGTTGGCGTCGCCGCCATCGTCCTCGTCCGCCTCGGCATCATTCGACGTCACGGAGAGCGACAGCACCGCAGGAAGCGTCTGCGGGGCGCCCATCGCGGCGCCGATCAGCTGCGCCGCCGGCACCGGGTTCTGCGGCGCGATGGAAATCGTCAGCGACTGCGGATCGGCGAGATAGGCGGTGACGGCGTCGGTCACTTCCTTCTGGAACTCCGGATTCTGCAGGTAACCGAGCACCGCCGGCAGCATGGCGGTGAGGTTCTGGGTCAGCTGCTCCCGCGACTGGCCGTTCTTCTTGGCATAGTAGTCGAGTAGCTTACCCGTCAGCGAATCGTCCGCGAAGCTGAGCTCGGCCGACTTCAGGTAGAGCTGCGAGATCAGCCCCATCACCGCCATGCCGGAGGCCTGGCTGTTCTGCGGGTTGGCCGTCATCTGCTGCTGCAGCTGCTTCAGCGACTGGATGAAGCTCGGCGTGTAGCCGGTGATGGAATAGGAGAAGTTCAGCTCGCCCGCGTCTTCGGCCGCGATCGTGAAGGGCTCCAGCTTCAGCTCGCCGCTGGTCGGATCCCAGGCCGCCATGCCGCTGGCCGAGCCCGACAGCTTCTCGTAGCCGATCTCGCGCATGACAGCCTGCGTCTCGTTCGGCTTGCCGACGGAAAAGTCGGCATTGAAGTCACCGAGGTTGAACTCGCTGGAGATCGCGCCGTTCTCGCCGACCGTGTTGGTCACCTCGCTGCCGTCCACCGTCAGGCCCGGCTTGCCGTCCTCGGTGACGGTGACATTGCCGACAGCGGCGTGCTTGAAGAAGATCTCCGACGCCGCCTTGGATGCTGCATCGCCGGCCGTGCCGACGATCTCGATCTCCTCGACGGCGATGTTGGTGACGCTGACCTTGGTCGCGCCTTCCGTCTTCTCGATGTCCTTGATCGGGATGCTGGCGATCTTCCAGCCCTCCTCGGTCGAGCCGGTCACGCCGGCGAAGGTGACATCGCCGATGTCGGTGCCGGCCTCGCCGGGAGCGCCGACCTTCATGGCGCGCAGGACGACATCGCTGCCGGCCTCGTCGGCAGATGCGTAAGTGAGCGACAGCCCTTGCGCGCTCAACACCGACTTCAGCCGCTCGCCGAAGGCACCGGCATCGACCGCAAAGGCCGAGCTGGATCCAAGAAGCGTGAAGGCCAGCGTGGCGACGGCCCAGCGCGGTGTGTTGTGAAGCATCGGTTCCCTCTTGCGGAAAGAGCCGGCCCGCGTTCCGCGAGGCCGGCAAGAATTTGCCCTTCGGTGTGGCGCCCAATGTAGAGCGCAGTATGGCTGCGACAAAGAGGTGGAACGTTTTGGCGTAAAAGCTTTGGAAAAGTCCGTTCCCGTCTTGTTCTGTCGCGTCCCGTGCTCTAACCCCGGTTCATGGGCAAGCCACTCGATCCGCCGGGCGATGGCGGCGACATCGAACCGATCGACCTGAAGGCGGCGCTCGAGGAGCGCTACCTCGCCTATGCCTTATCCACCATCATGGGCCGGGCGCTGCCCGACGTGCGCGACGGCCTGAAGCCGGTGCATCGCCGCATCGTCCATGCCATGCGCGTGCTGCGGCTGGATCCGGGGCAGGGCTACAAGAAGTGCGCCCGCATCGTCGGCGACGTCATGGGCAAGTTCCACCCGCATGGCGATGCGTCGATCTACGACGCGCTGGTGCGGCTCAGCCAGGATTTCTCCGTCCGCTATCCCCTCGTCGACGGGCAGGGCAACTTCGGCAATATCGACGGCGATAGCGCGGCGGCGATGCGCTACACCGAAGCGCGGATGACCGACGTCGCCGTCCTGATGCTGCGCGGGATCGACGAGGACGCGGTCGATTTCCGCCCGACCTACAATGAAGAGGATCAGGAGCCGGTTGTCCTGCCGGGCGCCTTCCCGAACCTCCTCGCCAACGGCTCGTCCGGCATTGCAGTCGGCATGGCGACCAACATCCCGCCGCACAACGCCGCCGAGCTTTGCGATGCGGCGCTGAAGCTGATCGAGAGCCCCGAGGCCGACACCGACACGCTGCTGCGCTTCGTGCAGGGTCCCGATTTCCCGACCGGCGGCGTCGTGGTCGACAGCCGGGCGCAGATTCGTGAGGCCTACGACACCGGCCGCGGCTCGTTCCGTGTTCGCGCCCGCTGGGAAAAGGAAGAGCAAGGGCGCGGCGGCTATGTCGTCGTCGTCACGGAGATCCCGTATCAGGTCCAGAAGTCGAAGCTGATCGAGAAGATCGCCGACCTGCTGCAGGCCCGCAAGCTGCCGCTGCTGGCCGACATCCGGGACGAGTCGGCCGAGGACGTCCGTGTCGTTCTGGAGCCGAAGAGCCGGACGGTGGATGCCGAGCTCCTGATGGAGTCGCTGTTCCGGCTAACCGATCTGGAAACGCGCTTCCCGCTCAACATGAACGTCCTCTCCGGCGGCAAGGTGCCGAAGGTCCTCTCGCTGAAGGAGGCGCTGACGGAGTGGCTGGCGCATCTTCGCGACGTCCTCGTCCGCCGCACCAATCACCGCCTCGGGCAGATCGAGCGGCGGCTTGAGGTGCTGTCCGGCTACATCATCGCCTTCCTCAACCTCGACGAGGTGATCCGCATCATCCGTGAGGAGGATGAGCCGAAGCAGGAGCTGATGCGGACCTTCGAACTGACGGATGTTCAGGCCGAGGCGATCCTCAACATGCGGCTGCGCTCGCTGCGCAAGCTCGAGGAGTTCGAGCTCAAGCGCGAGCACGACGCGCTGAGCGCGGAGAAAGCGGAGAAGGAGGCGCTGCTCGGATCGACCGAGCGCCAGTGGGCCGCCATCGCCGGCGAAATCCGCGAGGTGCGCGAGACCTTTTCCAAGAAGACCAAGCTCGGCAAGCGCCGGACGCTCTTTGCCGATGCACCAAGCCGCGCGCTCGACGACATCGCGGTTGCGATGATCGAGAAGGAGCCGGTGACGGTCGTCCTGTCGCAGAAGGGCTTCCTACGCGCCATGCGCGGCCATGTCGCCGATCCCGCGACGCTGACCTTCCGCGAGGGCGATTCGCTGAAATTCGCAATCCCGGCGATGACGACGGACAAGCTGGTCTTCCTGTCGACCGGCGGTCGCGCCTTCACGCTCGGCGCCGACAAGCTGCCGAGCGGCCGCGGACTGGGCGAGCCGCTGCGTCTGGCCATCGACATGGACGATGATCAGGACATTGTCCTCGGCTTCGTCGTCGATCCCGCCGGCAAGCGGCTGGTTGCCTCCAGCGACGGCAGCGGCTTCGTGGTGTCCGAGAACGAGATGCTGTCCGGCACGCGCAAGGGCAAGCAGATCATGAACGTCGCCGGCCAGGTACGCCTGATGCTGGCCGTTCCCATCACCGGCGACAGCGTCGCCGTGGTGGGGGAGAACCGGAAGATGCTGGTCTTCCCGCTGATCCAGGTGCCGGAGATGACGCGCGGCAAGGGCGTTCGCCTGCAGCGCTTCAAGGATGGCGGCCTGTCGGACGTGCGCATCTTCCGCATGGCGGAGGGGCTGTCCTGGCACGACACCGCGGGACGGCTGTTCACGCGCTCGGAGGCCGAGCTCCTGGAGTGGCGCGGCGACCGCGCACAGGCCGGCCGCATGGTGCCAAAGGGCTTCCCGAAAAGCGGCCGCTTCGGCTGAGTCGCCGGAAACTCTGACGCCTGACAGGCCAGTGACGTGGGATCGCGGCGGCAATGTCTGCCCGCGATGTCGTGCCTATATAAATCGATCTCTGCCTACTGCGGCACGCGTCGTGACGACGAGGCGCTGGAGGAGTGCGGCGCAACCGCACCTGCCGGCCTCGGTCAACACGCGGTCAGAGAGCCCTTCGCTATCGTCATCCCCTAAAAACGAAAATCGCGGGACGCCATGGGCATCCCGCGATTGCAAGCTCGTCAATGGTGCTTAGCCGACGTCTCAGAAGGGTGTATCGGCGTAGGCGTAGGGGTTCTTCTGGCCGGCGGAATAGGCGGTGGCCTGCAGGTCGTTCATGGCGAGCTGCTCCTCGCCGTCGCGATGGTAGATGTCGTCGCGGAACTGCACCACGCTCGGATCGGTCGCCCAGGCGCTGATATAGGTGAAGTAGACCGGCACGGGCTGAACCAGGTTGATGTCCTGGCGCTTGCGCGTGGCGATCACCTTCTCGATCGACTGGCGATCCCAGCCCGGCTCGTCACGGGCGAGCCAGACGATCAGGTCGCGCACGTTCTGCACGCGCACGCAGCCGGAGGACTCAAAGCGCATCAGCTTGGAGAACAGGCTCTGCTGCGGCGTGTCGTGCATGTAGACGGCATAGGGGTTCGGGAAGTTGATCTTCACCGAGGACATCGCGTTGTTCTTGCCCGGCTCCTGGCGGAACAGGTACTTCACCGCGTCGTTCGAATGCCAGTTGATCGACTCCGGCGGGATCTCGCTGCCGTCGGGCGCGAAGATGTGGATGTCGTTCTTGGCGAGGTAATCCGGGCTCTTCTGCATCAGCGGGATGATGTCCTTCTGGACGATCGACGCCGGCGCATGCCAGTACGGATTGAGGTTGAGGTTGGTGATCTTCGAGTTGAGCAGCGGGGTCTGCCGGTCGATCTTGCCGACGACGGCGGTGTGACGCTGCGCGATGCGGCCGTTCTCGACGGCCTCGATCGCCGCTGCCGGCACGTTGACCATGACGAAGCGCTGGCCGGGATCGGTCTGCAGCTGCGTCTGCAGGCGCGCGAGGTTCGTCTGCAGCTGGCGCAGCCGCATGTCGGCCGGCACGTTCAGCGCCTTGTAGGTATAGGTCGAGACGACACCGTCAGCCGGCAGGCCGTGGCGCGACTGGAAGCGCTTCACCGCACCGTCGACATAGGTGTCGAAGGCGGAGGAGTTTCCGGCCGACGAGGGAAGGTCGCCGGAAACCATCAGGCGCTGGCGCAGCGCCTGAACAGCGCCGGACTGCACGCCGAGCTGCAGCTTGCCTTCTTCCGGCACCATCGGCCAGCCGCCCGCCGAGACGATCTGGCTGTAATTGTTGATTGCCATGCCGAGCGACTGCACGGTGTTCGCCGAGAAGACCGGCGCGTTGGTCGAGACGCTGCGGACGCTGGCGCCGCGCGTGTCGAACTGGTCGTCCCAGTTGCCGCGGCTCGGGGCGGCCAGGAGGTCGCTGAGTGCGTTCTGCGCGAATGCCGAACCGGAAGCCATGGCGGCGCCGGCCGTCGCCGCGCCGAGAACGAACGCCCGACGCGACAGCATCGACGTTCCGAACCGCTTCGTGCTCTGCATGTTTGCCCCTCGCTTGCTCATCCGTAACGGCGCGCACTATGGCGCTGACGTGGTAAACGGAATGGAAACGCGGCGCTTGCCAAAGGCTGCAATTTGGATGCCGCGTGAAGCGTCTGCTTAGTCATGACAATATGGCCAAAGCATGAAGTACGGCAGGCGCCGGGGAGCGTCTGGTCAGCCTGGCGTCGTTCAACGCCATCGGCGCCGCGACCGATGATCGGCCCGGCGCGCGAGGCAGGTGTCTCTAGAAGCCGGCCGGTTCGCCGGCCCTTCCTCAGAGGCGGTAGAGGATCTGGTCGTTCCAGAAGCGGTCGAGGCGCTGCAGCGACCGGTTCATCTTCTGGAACTCCTGTTCGTCCAGACCGCCGACCTTGTCGATCGAGCCGATGTGGCGGTCATAGAGCTCGGCAACCTTGCTGGCGACTTCCAGGCCCGACTTCGTCAGCGAGACGCGGACGGCGCGGCGGTCGACACGCGACTTCTGGTGGTTGATGAAGCCGAGGTCGACCAGCTTCTTCAGATTGTAGGAGACGTTCGAGCCGAGGTAGAAGCCGCGCGAGCGCAGCTCGCCGGCCGTCAGCGTGGCGTCGCCGATGTTGAAGAGGAGCAGCGCCTGCACGGCGTTGATGTCCGTCCGCCCGCTGCGGTCGAACTCGTCCTTGATCACGTCGAGCAGGCGGCGGTGAAGCCGTTCGACGAGCTGCAGGGTTTCGAGATAGAGGCCCTTGAGCTCGGTCTTCTCTTCGGTCTGGCTGGCGGCTTCGCGCTTGGTCTGGGTGTTCATAGTATCGGCTCCGCTGTTGCTTGTGATGGATGTTCTTGGATGACCCCATCTTGTCTTCAACAGTACGGCCCGCCTCTAAAATTCGAATTAAACCCCAGGCTTAACAGCGCCTTACATCATCGCGTCCAATTGTGTGCTTAACATCCGGTACATTCGGCCGCCGGCGTTTGCATCTCATCCACCATGACGCCGGCGATGTTTGCGGCGTCGCTCTAACCATCGGACGAGGCGCAACATCACCAGGAGCGAGATGCCGAAGCCGTGCAGGCTGAGCGCGATCGTCCCCGGTCCGTAGAGATGCGGGAAGCCGAGATGCATCACCGCCTCGATCGCCGCGGTGATCACCCAGACCGCGGCGCCCCAGCCGACCAGCATCCAGAGCCCGACGCCGGCGACAGGGTAGAGCACGGCAAGGGCAGGCGCCGCGATCTGCCACCAGTAGGGCATCAGGTCAAAGCGGCGCAGCGGCCCTTCCTCAACGCCGACGAGCCGCGTCCAGTAGAAGATGCCTACCGCGAAGAAGGCGAGGGAGGCGATCCGGAAGAGCCAGACCGTCAAGAGGCGGTTGAGGGTTTCACCGGCGTCCTGCTGCGGTAGTCCGATCGTCATAAGCCTCGGTGTCCTGTCATGCGGTCCCTCGTTATGTCGGCCGTCACATGCCAAAGGCGACAGCCGTGCCGTGACCTTATCCGAGATCGGCGACCATGCCCGTTCCCATCCGCGGCGAAGGGCGATCGGCCGCGACCTTCGGCTTGCGGGCATGGCTTTAAGAGCTTACCGAGGCGCAAAGCCAATCGAAAGCGCCGGCGTTCCGCCGTTCCGACGGATCATGCCGACCCGGGCGAACCGAGACGAACTGAAGAGATACGCATGCAGCAGCGAGTGGAAGCCGCGGCTCCGGCAGTCACGGAACGCATCGACAATGCCACCGGCCGTCTCCGGATGCGGCGGCTGCGCCAGAATGACTGGACGCGCAGGCTGGTCCGCGAGACCTGCATTGGCGCCGACGACCTGATCTGGCCGATCTTCGTGCGGGAAGGCGGCGGCGAGCCGCAGCCGGTGTCATCGATGCCCGGCGTGATGCGCTATTCGGTGGAGGGCTGCGCGGACGCCGCGCGCCGGGCGGCGGATCTCGGCATCCCCGTGATCGCCCTGTTCCCCTATACCGACGCGACCAAGCGCGACGCCTTCGGAACCGAGGGGCTCAATCCTGACAACCTCGTCTGCCGCGCGACACGCGCGATCAAGGCGGCCGTGCCGGAGATCGGCATCCTCTGCGATGTTGCCCTCGATCCCTATACGAGCCATGGCCATGACGGCGTCATGATCGGCGAGCGGATCGACAATGATGCGACGATCGAGCGGCTCTGCCAGCAGGCTCTGGTGCAGGCCGAAGCCGGCTGCGACATCGTCGGCCCCTCCGACATGATGGACGGCCGGGTGGCCGCGATCCGCTATGCGCTGGACGAAGCGGGTCTGCGGGACACCATGATCATGTCCTATGCCGCGAAATACGCGTCGGCCTTCTACGGCCCGTTCCGCGATGCCGTCGGCTCGACCCTGAAGGGCGACAAGCGCACCTATCAGATGGACTACGGCAACAGCGACGAGGCGATCCGCGAGGCGGCGCAGGACATCGCCGAAGGCGCCGACATGATCATGGTCAAGCCGGGCATGCCCTATCTCGACATCGTCTCGCGGCTGTCCCGGGAGTTCGGCGTGCCGACCTTCGCCTACCAGACCTCCGGCGAATACGCGATGATCATGGCCGCCGCCCAGAACGGCTGGATCGACGGCGACCGCGCGATGATGGAGAGCCTGGCAGCGTTCAAGCGCGCCGGGGCGGCGGGGGTCCTCAGCTATTTCTCGCCGCGCGTGGCGGAGTCGCTGCGCCGCGGCTGAGCCGCGGCACGGCATTGCGTATTGCAGCCGTCGGGCGCACCCACCATGTCTTTCGTGGCAGGACATGCTGCCGAGCCTCGGAGGCCATGATGACGGACCACGCGACGACGACGCTCTACGGACGCAACGCCAGCGATCTCGATTCGCCGCGCGCCTATGAGGGCGTGCGCAGCCGGCGGATGCTGTCCTTCGTCGTCGACTATTCGCTGGTGATCCTGCTGGCGATCCCTGTGGCGATCGTGATCTTCCTCCTCGGCATCCTTTCCTTGGGTCTTGCCTGGGGGCTCTACGCAATCCTGCTGCCGCTGGTGGCCATCCCCTACGTCGCCTTCACGATGGGCGGCCGGCACCAGGCGACGCCCGGGATGCGCATGGCGGGTATCCGCGTCGAGCGGCTCGATGGCGGACGCGTCGATCCGGTGCTCGCGGTTCTGCACGGCGTGATCTTCTGGGCATCGAATGCCGTGCTGACGCCGTTCATCCTGCTGGTCGGCCTGTTCACCCGTCGCAAGCAGCTGCTGCACGATCTTCTGCTCGGCACGGTTGTGATTCGCGACCGCTGAGCTGCGCCGCGGCGGGGCGATTGGCCGCAGCGGACCGCAGAGCCATCAGCGTCTATCTCAGGTGGATAAGACGAGGCGACACCGCTGCGTGCGGCGATCGCCTCTTTGCAGTCAGCCGCCGCTAGGCCTACTCTCGGCCAGGCTGGCGGCCGGCTGTCAGTGATCGAGGAGTGACGCCGACAATGACGGTGCATCCGCAGACGCCTCAGTTTTTCCTGACCTCGCCGTCGGTCTGCCCGTATCTGCCGAGCCAGTTCGAGCGCAAGGTGTTTACCCATCTGATCGGGGATCGTGCGCCTGAGCTTCTCGATCTCCTGTCGCAGGGCGGCTTTCGCCGCAGCCAGAACATTGCCTACCGCCCGGCTTGCGAGCGCTGCCGCGCCTGCATCTCAGTCCGCATCCTCGTCGACGAATTCGAGCCGACCCGCTCGATGCGGCGAGTTCTCGCCCGCAATCGCGATCTGATTGGCCGCATGGCGCCGGCCGAGCCGTCGACCGAGCAATATGCGTTGTTCCGCAGGTATCTCGATCATCGTCATCGCAATGGCGGCATGTCGGAAATGTCGGTGCTCGACTATTCCATGATGGTGGAGGACAGCCAGGTCGACACGCGCGTCGTCCAGTATCGCCGCAAGGGACCGGACTCCGGTTTCACCCAGCGTTCCGACAAGGAGCTCCATGCCGTCGCACTGACCGATGTGATGAGCGACGGCATGTCGATGGTCTACTCCTTCTTCGATCCCGACGAGCCGGACCGCAGCCTCGGCACCTATATGATTCTCGATCATATCCGGCGCACGCGGGAGCTCGGACTGCCCTATCTCTATCTCGGCTACTGGGTCGAGGGCTCGCCGAAGATGGACTACAAGATCCGCTTCCAGCCGCAGGAGCATCTGCGACCGAAGGGCTGGGAGCGCTTCCGGCCGGAGTGACCACCCGCGCCACCCGGCTCCGCGCGGTGCCGTGACCGCAAGCTCGTCATCCTCAGAGCCCAGCGGATATGTGGTTGAAGGTGGCAGGACCGCGTGTGGCCCAGGGCGCCTGAGCGGCGCCGGTCTTGGCGCAGTTCATGTCGAGCTGTCGGCGCTTTCGATAGAGCGACCTTCGAGGTCGCGCCCTTCGTGGCATCGCCGAAAGGCCTGTGCTATGCCCCGCCGAATTCAGAGCGGCAGGGGCCGGACTGGCGCCGCCGATCGTCCATGAGGGGAAGAGTGCCATGAGCGAGGCGCAGCGCATCCAGCCGTCCAACGATTTCTCGGACTTCTTCTCGGGTACGATCGCCGGATCCGATCCGGAGCTGTTCGCCGCGATGAAGAACGAGCTGCATCGCCAGCAGCATGAGATCGAGCTGATCGCTTCGGAGAACATCGTCTCGCGCGCCGTCCTCGAGGCGCAGGGCTCCGTCCTCACCAACAAATACGCCGAGGGCTATCCGGGCCGCCGTTACTATGGCGGCTGCGAGTTCGTCGACGTCGCCGAGACGCTGGCGATCGAGCGCGCCAAGCAGCTCTTCGGCTGTGGCTACGCCAATGTGCAGCCGAATTCCGGCAGCCAGGCGAACCAGGCGGTTCTCTTCGCGCTGTCGGCGCCGGGCGACACCATTCTCGGCATGAGCCTCGACGCGGGTGGTCACCTGACGCACGGTGCCAAGCCGAACCTCTCCGGCCGCTGGTTCAATGCCATCCAGTACGGCCTCGACATCGAGACCGGTCTGATCGACCACGACCAGGTGGAGCGCCTCGCCAAGGAGCACCGGCCGAAGATCATCGTCGCCGGGGGCTCGGCCTATTCGCGGCGGATCGATTTCGCGCGGTTCCGCGCCATCGCCGACGAGGTCGGTGCGATCCTCTGGGTCGACATGGCGCACTTTGCCGGCCTCGTCGCCGGTGGCCAGCATCCGAGCCCGTTCCCGCACGCCCATGTCGTGACCTCGACGACGCACAAGACGCTGCGCGGGCCGCGCGGGGGCCTCGTCCTCACCAATGACGAGGACATCGCCAAGAAGATCAACTCGGCCGTCTTCCCGGGCCTGCAGGGCGGCCCGCTGATGCACGTCATCGCCGGCAAGGCCGTGGCCTTCGGCGAGGCGCTGAAGCCCGCCTACAAGTCCTACGTCAAGGCGGTGGTCGACAACGCCAAGGCGCTGGCCGAGACGCTGCGTGAGGGCGGGCTCGACATCGTTTCCGGCGGCACTGACACGCATCTGATGCTGGTCGATCTCCGCCCGAAGAACCTGACCGGCAAGGATTCGGAGAAGGCGCTCGGCCGCGCGGCGATCACCTGCAACAAGAACGGCGTGCCCAACGATCCGCAGAAGCCGACGATCACCTCCGGCGTGCGTCTCGGCACGCCCGCGGCAACGACGCGCGGCTTCGGCACAGCTGAGTTCCGCGAGGTCGGCCGCCTGATCGTCGAAGTGCTGGACGGCCTTCGCATGGCGAACTCCGACGAAGGCAACGCCAGCGTCGAGGCGCGGGTGAAGGAGAAGGTGACCGCGCTGACGGACCATTTCCCGATCTATCCCGCCCTTGGCTGAGGCGTGATGCGCTGCCCTTACTGCGGTTCGCAGGACAGTCAGGTGAAGGATTCGCGCCCCGCCGAGGACGGTGGGGCGATCCGGCGCCGGCGCGTCTGCCCCGACTGCGGCGGCCGCTTCACGACCTTCGAGCGCGTGCAACTGCGCGAGCTCACCGTCACCAAGAAGTCCGGTAAGCGGGTCCCCTTCGATCGTGACAAGCTGGCTCGCTCGGTCGAGACGGCACTGCGCAAGCGGCCCGTCGAGGCAGAGCGGGTGGAGCGGCTGATCAACGGCATCGTCCGCCGGCTGGAGCAATCCGGCGAGGCGGAAATTCCGTCCGAGGAGATCGGCTCGATGGTCATGGAGGCTCTGAAGGGTCTCGACGACGTCGCCTATGTGCGCTTCGCCTCGGTCTATCGCGACTTTCGCGAGGCCCGCGACTTCGAAACCGTCATCGGCGAGCTATCGCGTCCGGCGCGATCCGCGCCGGATGACGGCGCCTGACGGCATCGGCGGCAGCGTGTCCGAACCGTCAGCACAGTCGAAGGGAGGCGCGGTCGTGTCGGATCTCGACCGCCGCTTCATGGCCGCGGCGATCCGCCTGTCGGAGCGGCATGTCGGACTGACCGCGACCAACCCGTCAGTCGCCACGCTGATCGTGCGCCACGATGGCAATGGACCCGTGATCGTTGGCCGCGGCATCACCGCTCTCGGCGGCCGGCCGCATGCCGAGACGATCGCACTTGCCGAGGCCGGGAAGCTTGCCCGTGGCGCCACCGCCTATGTCACGCTGGAGCCCTGCGCCCATCACGGCCGAACGCCGCCCTGTGCCGAGGCGCTGGTGGCCGCCGGCGTGGCGCGCGTCGTCTCCGCCGCGTCCGATCCCGACGCGCGCGTCGACGGTAAGGGGCACGCGATCCTGACGGCGGCGGGTATCGAGGTCCTGCCGAAGGTGATGGCCGCGGAGGCCGGCAAGCCGATGTCCGGCTACCTGCTGCGCCACGCCCGCCACCGCCCGGAGGTGGTGCTGAAGCTTGCCCTCTCGTCCGACGGCCGGATCGGCCATCGCGGCCGCGGCCAGGTCGCCATCACCGGGGCCGTTGCGAACCGGCAGACGCATCTCCTGCGCGCGCGGGCCGATGCGGTGATCGTCGGCACAGGCACTGTCATCGAGGATGATCCGCTGCTGACCTGCCGCCTGCCGGGACTGCAAGACCGCTCGCCGCGTCGCATCGTCCTGGATCCGCGCCTGTCGATCTCCCCCACCGCGCGCATCGTCCGGACTGCCCGCGACGTGCCAACGGCCCTGGCCGTGCTGCCGCAGGTGACCGCGGCGATGCGCCAGCCCTTCATCGATGCCGGCTGCGAATTCCTGGCCGCCGAAGCCGATCCTGCCACCGGCATGATCGCGCTGCCCGAGCTTCTCGACGATCTGGTCTCCTCCGGTGTCTCCAGCGTCCTGGTCGAGGCCGGCGCGCGGGGCGCTGCAGCCTTTCTCGACCAGGATCTCGTCGATCGTCTGATCCTCATCGAGAGTCCCCGGGAGATCGGCAGGGATGGCATTCAGTCCCCGATCGACCGCTCAGACGCGTTGAGGCGTTACCGGCCGACGCGGCGTGAGCGCTTGGGCGAGGATGAGTGGCTCGAATTCGAAAGGAAGACCGCCTGATGTTCACCGGGATCGTCACCGACATCGGTCGGATCGACAGCGTCGAGGCGCTCGCGGGCGGCAGCCGCTTTCGCATCGCCACCGCCTATGACCCGGCCTCGATCGAGATCGGTGCCTCCATCGCCTGCTCCGGCATCTGCCTGACCGTGACGAGCCTTCCAACCGAAGGGTCGAACGAGCGCTGGTTCACCGTCGAGGCCTGGGAGGAGGCGATGCGCCTCACCACGGCCGGAACATGGCGCGAGGGCACCGCGATAAACCTCGAACGATCGCTTCGGATCGGCGACGAGATCGGCGGCCACCTCGTCTCCGGCCATGTCGATGGGCAGGCGGAGATCGTCGCCCGCGAGGAGGAGGGCGAGGCCGTGCGCTTCCGCATCCGCGCGGCACCGGAGGACAAGCGCTTCATCGCGAAGAAGGGCTCGGTCTGCCTCGACGGCACCTCGTTGACCGTGAATTCGGTGGATGACGATGTGTTCGACGTCCTGCTGATCCGTCACTCGCTGGAGGTCACGACCTGGGGCGAGCGCGCCGTTGGGGACCACGTCAACCTTGAGGTCGACCAGATTGCGCGCTATGCGGAGCGCCTGTTCGCACCGGGTGCCGCACGTTCCTGACACGTCCTCTCCTCTGGAGTGGGACGGCGGCGGCCGTCGCGCGTTGGATTCAGATGGCGGCGTGACACGCTCCGGCAGCTCTTGAGGAATACATTCGATGGCCGAAACGCCGCACATCCTGATCGTCGAAGCGCGCTTCTACGACCACATCGCCGACCATCTTCTCGCCGGCGCCAAGGCGCGGCTGGAGAAGGCGGGCGCGACCTACGACGTCGTCACCGTGCCGGGCGCACTGGAGATCCCTGCCGCGATCGGCTTTGCCGTGGCAGGTGCCGATCTCGGCGGCACCGACTATGACGGGTTCGTCGCGCTCGGCTGCGTCATCCGCGGCGAGACCTACCACTTCGACATCGTGGCGAACGAGTCCTGCCGCGCCATCATGGACATGACGGTGGCCGAGGGCCTTGCCATCGGCAATGGCATCCTCACCGTCGAGAACGAGGAGCAGGCTCTGGTGCGCGCCGAGCCGACCCGTAAGGACAAGGGCGGCGATGCCGCCTCGGCCGCGCTGACGATGATCGCCCTCCGCGATCGCTTCGGGAGCTGACGCCATGGCCGAGCCGGCACCCCGTCCGATCAAGCCCGCGAACAAACGTGGCGCCGCGCGCCTGGCGGCGGTTCAGGCCCTCTATCAGATGGATGTCGGCGGCACCGGCCTTCTTGAGACCGTCGCTGAATACGAGGCCTACCGCCTCGGCCGCGAGATCGACGGCGACACCTATCGCGATGCCGATGCGGCCTGGTTCCGCGACATCGTTTCCGGCGTCGTGCGCGGCCAGACGGCACTTGACCCGCTGATCCATTCCTCGCTGCCGCAGGACTGGCCGCTGTCGCGGCTCGACACGACGCTGCGCGCGATCTTGCGGGCCGGCGCCTATGAGGTGATGAGCCGCAAGGACGTGCCCGTCGCTGTGATCATCAACGAATATCTCGACGTCACACGCGCCTTCTACGAGGAGGACGAGCCGCGCCTCGTCAACGGCGTCCTCGATCGCATCTCGCGGCGCATCCGCGGGGAGGGTAGGGGCGGCAGTGGCGGTGGGGGCTCCGGCGAGGCGCGGGGCGCCTCCTGATGGTGGCATCCGCCGCTGAGGCGGGGCTGCACAACGCACCGGCGCGGCGCAACGCCTATGTTCTTGCGGTTGCGCAGGCGATCGTCGGCTCCGCATCGCCGATCTCGATCGCGACAGGCGGTCTTGCCGGCTTCTGGCTGCTCGGCGGCGCCAAGAGCCTGGCGACACTGCCCGTGACCAGCTTCAATATCGGCGTCGCGCTCGGTGCTTTGCCGGCCGCCGCGCTGATGCGCCATCTCGGGCGCCGCCTGGGCTTGAGCTGCGGCACCGTCATCACCGGCCTCGGTGGCCTCGCCGCTGCGGCTGCGCTGTTTGCCTCCAGCTTTGCCGCCTTCGCACTTGCCTTGCTGCTGGTCGGCATGGGTGCGGCCTTCGTGCAGCAGTATCGCTTTGCCGCGCTCGACGGCGTGGCACCGGCCTTGCGTGCCCGCGCCGTGTCGATCGTCCTCACCGGCGGGCTGTTCTCCGCGGTCATCGGGCCGCAGCTGGTACGCTTCACCCGCGACGCCTTTCCGACGACGCCCTTCGCCGGACCCTTCATCGGCATCGTCGTCCTGGCCGTGCTGGGGACGCTCGTGCTCTCGCTCCTGCGTTTGCCACCGAGGGTCGACACCGACCATGAGGCGGACAACGGTCCGGCGCGCCCGCTGCCGGAGATCCTGCGCCAGCCGAAGTTCCTCACCGGGCTTCTGTGCGGCGTCGTCAGCTACGCCATCATGAGCTTCGTCATGACGGGCGCACCGCTTGCCATCGTCGGCTGCGGCCTGCCGGAGGATGTCGGCTTCCTCGGCATCCAGTGGCATGTGCTCGCCATGTTCGCGCCGAGCTTCGTCACGGGACGGCTGATCCAGCGCTTCGGCAAGCACGCCATCATCGGCGCCGGCCTCGCGCTCCTGCTCGCCAGCGCGACGGTCTCGCTGCTCGGCATCGAGATCTGGAACTTCTGGGTGGGCCTTATCCTGCTCGGGCTCGGCTGGAACTTCGGCTTCATCGGCTCCACCGCGCTCGTGGCGGAGACCTACCGCCCCTCCGAGAGAAGCAAGACGCAGGGACTGCATGACTTCATCCTCTTCGGCTCGGTCGCGCTGTCGTCCTTCCTCTCGGGCCGGGTCCTCGATGCTGCGGGCTGGTATTGGATGAACGTCGCCGTCTTTCCGATCGTCGGTCTCTGCCTCCTCGTGCTCCTGGGCCAGAGCGTGTTCGCTTCAAGACGCAGGCGCTTGGCCACATAGCTCGGCTTGACGAGCCTAAGCCCTGAGATAACCTCCTGCCCGGCTGGACCGCCGCATCCGACAAAGGGCGGCGCGGACCGGCGAATTGGCCGGCAGAGAACCGGCGAGGAGGAAGGGGCCGTCATGACAACAGTGTTGTCCGCAGTCATCGTCTGCGGAGTGCTCTCGATCGTCTATGCCGTCTGGGCGACGCGATCGGTCCTGGCGAGCGACCAGGGATCGCCACGCATGCAGGAGATCGCCGGCGCCATCCGCGAGGGCGCGCGCGCCTACCTGATGCGCCAGTACACGACGATCGCGATCGTCGGCGTCGTCGTCTTCATCCTGACCGCACTGCTCCTGTCGCTCTATGCCGGCATCGGCTTCCTGATCGGCGCGATCCTCTCGGGCGCCGCCGGCTTCATCGGCATGAACGTCTCCGTGCGCGCCAATGTGCGAACCGCGCAGGCCGCCTCCCGTTCGCTCAGCGCCGGTCTCGACATCGCCTTCAAGTCCGGTGCGATCACCGGTCTCCTCGTCGCCGGCCTCGCGCTGCTCGGCGTCACCGTCTATTTCTTCGTCCTCACCGGCTCGCTCGGGCTGGCGCCGTCTGACCGCACCGTCATCGACGCGCTCGTCTCGCTCGGCTTCGGCGCCTCGCTCATTTCCATCTTCGCGCGTCTGGGCGGCGGCATCTTCACCAAGGGTGCGGATGTCGGCGGCGATCTCGTCGGCAAGGTGGAAGCCGGTATACCGGAGGATGATCCGCGCAATCCGGCCACGATCGCCGACAATGTCGGTGACAATGTCGGCGACTGCGCCGGCATGGCCGCGGACCTGTTCGAGACCTATGCGGTGACCGTAGTCGCCACCATGGTGCTGGGTGCGATCTTCTTTGCCGGCAACGCGGCGATCGGCACGGTGATGATCTACCCGCTTGCCATCTGCGGCGCCTGCATCCTCACCTCGATCGTCGGCACCTTCTTCGTCCGGCTCGGCCGCAACGGCTCGATCATGGGCGCGCTCTACAAGGGTCTGTGGGCGACGACGCTGCTGTCGATCCTCGGCATTGCCGCAGCGACAGCTGCCACGATCGGCTTCGGCGACCTCGGCGAATCGACGGCCGGCTTCCCGATCAGCGGTCTCAATCTCTTCATCTGCGGCATCGTCGGCCTGGCGGTCACCGGGCTCATCGTCTGGATCACCGAATACTACACCGGCATCGGCTTCCGCCCGGTGCGCTCGATCAGCCAGGCCTCCGTCACCGGGCATGGTACCAATGTCATCCAGGGTCTCGCCGTCTCGCTGGAAGCGACGGCACTGCCGACGCTGGTGATCGTCGCCGGCATCGTTGCGACCTATCAGCTGGCCGGCCTCTACGGCACCGGCATCGCGGTGACCTCGATGCTGGGTGTCGCCGGCATGATCGTCGCGCTCGACGCCTTCGGTCCCGTCACCGACAATGCTGGCGGCATTGCCGAGATGGCTGGGCTGCCGAGCGACGTGCGCCGCTCGACCGACGCGCTGGATGCCGTCGGCAACACCACCAAGGCCGTCACCAAGGGCTATGCGATCGGCTCTGCGGGCCTGGGCGCGCTGGTGCTCTTCGCGGCCTACAACTATGACCTGCGCTACTTCGTGGCGCAGGCCGAGGCGGGGCAGGGCTTTGCCTATTTCCAGGGCGTCGCGCCGGACTTCTCGCTGACCAACCCGTTCGTCGTGGTCGGCCTGCTGCTCGGCGGCCTCATCCCGTACCTCTTCGGCGGCATGGCGATGACGGCGGTCGGACGCGCCGGCAGCGCCGTGGTGGAAGAGGTGCGCCGCCAGTTCCGCGAGAAGCCGGGCATCATGGCGGGCACGGAGCGGCCGGACTATGCGCGGGCCGTCGACCTCCTGACGAGGGCGGCGATCAAGGAGATGATCCTGCCCTCGCTCCTGCCGGTCCTGGCGCCGATCGTCGTCTATTTCGGCGTTCTTCTGATCGCCGGCAAGAGCCAGGCCTTCTCGGCGGTCGGCGCGATGCTGCTCGGCGTCATCGTCACCGGCCTCTTTGTGGCGATCTCCATGACGTCCGGCGGCGGCGCCTGGGACAACGCCAAGAAGTCCTTCGAGGACGGCTTCGTCGATACCGCCGGCACGCGTCACCTGAAGGGTTCCGAAGCGCACAAGGCGTCGGTGACGGGTGACACGGTCGGCGATCCCTATAAGGACACTGCAGGCCCTGCCGTGAACCCGGCGATCAAGATCACCAACATCGTGGCGCTTCTGCTCCTCGCGGTGCTGTCGCACAGCTGAGCGGCTTGGCGACCGCTTCGCCGTCGCGCCTGAAACAAGAAAAAGCCCCGCGGTTCGCGCCGCGGGGCTTTTCTTGTGAGGTCTGAGTGCCGGCTTTGCACGGCACGGCTGCCAGCTTAGGGCATCCAGGCCGGCATTGCCGGCCCGGGCACGATCGGGTGAGTTACCGTCCCGGGACCTTGCTGCCGCCGATGGCCGGCGGGGCATTGGACGAGAAGATCTGGCCGATGAAGTTGGCGTCCTGACCGCCGGTCGGCGTGGTACGCGAGATGAAGTCGAAGACGACGCCGTTCTGCAGGCCGTAGTTGGCGAGCCGCTCGACCGTCCCTTCCTTGTTGAAATAGACGGCCAGAACCTTCTGATCGACCAGCGTCGGGTTCATGAAGGCGACCCGGCGCACGCGCTTCTGCGAGATGTAGTAGAACACCTCGTTGTCGAAGGTCGCCTTGGTGGATGGTGACCCGAGCGCCAGCAGCACCTGCTCGCGGCTCGATCCGACGGGCACCAGCTCCAGCGTCTGCTCGTCGATGACATAGCCCTGGTTGAGCACCTCGCTTGTGTTGCAGCCGGTGAGGGCCGCCATGCCTGCGAGGCTGGCGATGAGCAGAGCGGGGCGGAGAGCCCGGACATTGCGGATCACTGTCGATGTCTCCCATAGGCCGCGTACGGCCCGGTTAGTTGCGATCTGCAGCTGAATTGCGGCGACGAGGAGGCTGGAGAGCCCCAGCCCCAAGCCATATGGACGGAAGCGCTTCGTAAAGCACCTTCGGGATCGTTGCAATCAAGCCGATCCTGTGCAAGTCCGGCCCGGCAGCGAGACTGCGGTCTGCGAAGGTTCATCCATGTTCGAAGGCTTTCGGGCGCGCCGGCGCAACCGTGCCGTCGTCGACGGGCTTTACGAGGCGGTGCTGGAACGCGCCCGCGCGCCGAAGCTCTTCATCGACCTCGCCGTGCCCGATACGGTGATGGGGCGGTTCGAAGCACTGGCACTGCACGTCTTCCTGGTGCTGGAGCGGTGCCGCCGTGAGCCGGCGCTGGCGCCGCTCGCCCAGGATCTCGTCGACCGCTTCATGGTGGATCTCGACGCGTCGATTCGCGAGCTCGGCATCGGCGACCAGTCAGTCCCCAAGCGCATGCGTAAGCTCGCTGGGCACTTCTACGAGCGTGTCGCCGCCTATGATGCCGCGCTCGCCGCCGGCGGAATCGAGTCGCTCGCCTCGGCACTTGATGGCCGGATCGTCGAGGGCGGGGATGCAGCGGAGCGTCTGGCAAACTACATGGAGGCGCAGAGAGCCGATCTCGCCCATCTGTCCACGCAGGATCTGCTCGCCGGGCGCCTGCGGCACGAGGCCTGACATGACACCGAACCCGCAATCTGCTGCCGCCATCAACCTGATGATATCAGCCATCAAGTTGCCGCGCGACGGAATGCCGATCGCCTTCAAGGCGGATGAGCGGGAGCGCAAGGCTCTGGCGGAGCAGCTCAACATTCCGGCCGTTGAAAGGCTGAAGGCCACCTTGCGCGTCGCGCCGTGGCGCGGCGATGGCGTGAAGGTCACCGGCAGCCTGACGGCCGATGTGGTGCAGAGCTGCGTCGTCACGCTGGAGCCGGTCCGCCAGCGGGTGGAGGAGCCGGTCGAGCTCGTCTTCGTGCCGGAGCGCTCGAAGCTCGCCCGAATCGTTCCGCCGCAGGAGAACGAGCTCTTCATCGATCCAGAAGGCGCCGACATTCCGGATGTCTTCAGCGGCGACCGCATCGATCTGGGCTCGGCGCTTGCCGAGATCGTAGCGCTCGGCCTCGATCCCTATCCTCGCGCGGCGGGGGTGGGCTACGCCGAGGTCGACACCGACCCCGCCCCGGAGGCGACGGTCTCACCTTTCGCTGCCTTAGGCGCACTGCGGAAGGAAAAGCCGGACGACCACTCGTGATGGAGCTCCCGCAGTTGTCAGCGGCCGGCAAATGGCTATGGTCGCGCCGCTTCCGGCGCTCTGCCGGTCAACAGTGAGCCGCGCTTTGGAACGACCGACCGGCATTACGATATCGCTCGACGCCATGGGCGGCGATCATGGTCCGGCCGTGATTCTGCCGGGCGCCGATCTGTCGCTCGAACGTCATCCGGACATGCGCTTCGTCCTCTATGGGGAGGAGCGCGAGGTGATGCCGGTGCTGGATGGGCTGCCGCGCCTGAAGGCTGCATCCACCTTCTACCATTGCGACGTCTCCGTGCGGATGGACGACAAGCCGTCGCAGGCGCTGCGCCAGGGGCGTTACCGCTCCTCGATGTGGCGCACGATCGAGGCCGTGAAGACCGGCGAGGCGGACGTCGCCGTGTCGGCCGGCAACACCGGCGCGCTGATGGCGATGGCGAAGTTCTGCCTGCGCACCATGGCCAATATCGAACGTCCCGCGATCGCCGCGATCTGGCCTACCCTCAAGGGCGAAAGCGTCGTTCTGGATGTCGGCGCGACGATCGGCGCCGACGCCCAGCAGCTGATCGATTTTTCCATGATGGGCGGCGCGATGGCGCGGGCCCTCTTCGGTCTCGACCGCCCGACCGTCGGGCTCCTCAACATCGGCGTCGAGGAGGTGAAGGGACAGGACGAGATTCGCGAGGCGGGCCGGCTCCTGAAGGAGTCCGACATTCCCGGCATCGACTATCGTGGCTTCGTCGAGGGCGACGACCTTGGCAAAGGCACCGTGGACGTCGTGGTGACCGAAGGCTTCACCGGCAACATCGCGCTCAAGACCGCCGAGGGGACCGCAAAGCAGATCGCCGCCTATCTTCGCGCCGCCATGTCGCGCACCTGGCTGGCGCGCCTCGGCTACATCCTTGCGAAGGGCGCCTTCGACCGGCTGCGCGACAAGATGGATCCCCGCAAGGTCAATGGCGGGGTCTTCCTCGGCCTCAACGGCATCGTCATCAAGAGCCATGGCGGCACCGATGCGGAAGGGACCGCCGCCGCGATCGACCTCGCTTATTCGATGGCGGCCAACCGCCTCTTCACCAAGGTCGAGAAGGACCTGCAGACTTTTCACCTGCGCATGTCCGGCGATGCCGCCGGGGCACTGCCCGAAAGCAGCTCGTAATGTCTCAGACACTCCGTTCCGTCGTTCGCGGCACCGGCTCGGCCCTGCCGGCGCGCGTGATGTCCAATCAGGACTTCGAAGGCGTCGTCGAAACGTCTGACGAGTGGATCCGCCAGCGGACTGGCATCGCGCGCCGCCACATCGCGGCGCCCGAGGAAACCACGGTATCGCTGGCCGAAGTGGCGGCTCGCCGGGCGCTGGAGATGGCCGGCTTCGAGCCGGCCGATATCGACCTCGTCATCCTGGCGACGGCAACGCCCAACAACACCTTTCCGGCTTCCTCGGTTCAGGTGCAGGACCGGCTCGGCATCCGGCGCGGCTTCGCCTTTGATCTTCAGGCCGTCTGCTCGGGCTTCGTCTATGCACTGTCGACGGCCGACCTCTACCTGAAGGCCGGCATGGCGACGCGGGCGCTGGTGATCGGCGCCGAGACCTTCTCGCGCATTGTCGACTGGACCGACCGCGGCACCTGCGTCCTCTTCGGCGACGGCGCCGGTGCGGTGGTGCTGGAGGCGATGCCGGGCGAGGGGAGCAATGCCGACCGCGGTGTCCTGACGTCACAGCTGCGCGCCGACGGCATCCATGGCGACAAGCTGTATGTCGACGGCGGCCCGTCGACCACGGGAACGGTCGGCAAGCTGCGCATGGAGGGCCGGGAGGTCTTCAAACATGCCGTCGGCATGATCACCGACGTGATCGAGGCCTCCTTCACGGCGCTGGATATCGGACCGGACGACATCGACTGGTTCGTGCCGCATCAAGCCAATCGCCGCATCATCGATGCCTCGGCCAAGAAGCTCGGCATTCCTCCCGAGAAAGTTGTGATCACTGTCGAGGATCACGGCAATACGTCGGCGGCCTCTATACCGCTGGCGATCGACCGGGCCGTGCGCGACGGGCGCATCCAGCAAGAGCAGCTCGTGCTCCTCGAAGCGATGGGCGGCGGCTTCACCTGGGGCGCGGTGGTACTGCGCTGGTAAGCAGCTGCGGTCTTGATTTCGCTGGCGGTTTCGGTAACCTTTACGCGACTAGCGGCCTGCGTGACTTGTGGGGACTGCGCGCGCGCCTGCACGAAGGGGACGATCAATGGGAGAGAAGACCCTCACGCGAGCGGATCTCGCCGAGGCCGTGTTCCGGCGCATCGGTCTGTCCCGCACGGAATCTGCTGGGCTGGTTGAAATGGTTCTGGAGGAGATCTGCTCCACCATCGCGCGCGGCGAGTCGGTGAAGATTTCGTCCTTCGGCTCCTTCCTCGTCCGCAGCAAGAACGAGCGTGTTGGCCGCAATCCGAAGACGGGGCAGGAAGTGCCGATCCTGCCGCGCCGCGTTGCCGTGTTCAAGCCGTCGAACGTGATGAAGGACCGCATCCTCGAAGCCCACCTTCAGCGGGAAGGCGGCCATGGGGCGGGCACCACCCAACAGCTGAGCGCGGCAGAATAGGCGCGCCTGGCGCGCCTTTGCCGGATCATCGATGAGCGAGAAGAGTATCGACGCATTTCGCACGATCAGCGAGGTAGCCGAGGATCTCGACCTGCCGCAGCACGTGCTGCGGTTCTGGGAGACCCGGTTCCCGCAGATCAAGCCGATGAAACGCGGCGGCGGCCGTCGCTTCTACCGGCCGGACGACGTCGAGCTTCTGAAGGGCGTCCGCTACCTCCTCTACGTCAAGGGCTACACGATCAAGGGTGTCCAGCGCATCCTGAAGGAAAGCGGCAACCGCTTTGTCATGGCGATCGGATCCGGCGACCTGTCGGTACTGGATTCCATGCCGGCGGCGCGCCGGGCGGCAGCTGACGACGAGCTTCAATCCGAGACCGAGGCCGACGTCGAGATCGCGCCTCAGGAGCCGCATGTGGACGACATCGACCTGATCGCCATCGAGGCGGCCGCGACGCAGAAGTCGAAGGGCTTTGCCTCGGTGTTCCGGCGCGAGCCGCGGGCCGCCGGCAATGCGGCCGGAGCGTCGACTCTGCCGGGCGAGAGCGTCGAGAAGCTGCAGTCGGTGATCCTCGACCTTCTCGAGTGCAAGCGTCTGCTCGATCAGGTGCGCTGAGGAACAACCTTTCCATCCTGATTGGACCCTGACATTTGCGCGACGATGGGACCGTCGCGCAGATGATGTATTGTCGGTGCCGGAAGTGCTCCAGGAGGCTGGCGACCGGCGATGGCAGATGTCTTGCTTCATGTTGGCGTCGGCAAGACGGGTTCGTCTGCAATCCAGCACTACCTCTCGTGGAACGCAGAAGGCCCCGTTGCTGGAACGAACTACGTCTACGCGGCTCTCATGAGTGACGGCTCGATCGTGACGGGATCCGCATTGAGGCAGCGCGCTGCCCGCTCGATGAATGGCTATGTGTCGTCGACCATGACACAGCCATACGACTTGGCAGGCCTTTCTCGAGCTATTGAGATGCATCGAGCGGCAGGTCAGCGGTTGATTTTCTCACAGGAGGACTGGGGCCGGAAGAACAGCTGGGTTCCCGATGCATTGGTGCGTCTCGGCGAGAAGGTCGACGTCGTCGCCTATATTCGTCCGCAGATCGACTACCTGAATGCCGGCTGGTGGCAATGGTGGGCGTGGGACGACAGATTCGCGACCCTTCAGCAGTTTTACGACTGGTTCGACCGCAGCGCCGGCAACTGGTGCAGACATCTGTCGGCTTGGACAGGATCAGCGGCGGTCAACGAGTTCCGTATCCGCCTTCACTCCTCCGACGTCGTACAGGACTTCATCGCGCAAATTGGGGGCTCGCCCGACGCGCCGGCGGATCATCAGAAAAATACCAGCTTGGATCCCCTCATTATCAAGCTCTACACCTCCTTACCGGGCATCCGCACGCCGAGGAATTCGGCATTGGACGACGTTCTCCGTCCTTTGCTTGGAGGAACTGGACGCGCGCCCTGGGTGATCGATCGCAACTTCGCGGATCTCATCATCGCTTCGGCTCGAGACGATAACCGTCTCATGCTGGGCCTGCTGGATGACGAGCAACGAAGCCGAATGGAGGACGACCCGCGCTGGTGGACCAGCGACGCCTACACCGCCCGGTTCGAGCAGCTCTCAACGGGCCAATATCAACTCAGCAGGGAAGAGGCCTTGCAGGTCATCGAGAAGCTCGTGGCTGCAGCCCACCGGGCTGGGATGGAGAAAGCAGCCGGCAACTGACGAGGGCGCTGTTCGGCCGGCAGATCGTCGGCCCTTGTCGAAGCTGAGAACACCACGCAGAGACCCGAGGGGATGTTCCATGGCACTTTGGTTCCGCCCATTGCCACGGGGCGCCGTTTGTTCCAGTTCGCTTGCTTCCGCCCGCACAACGCTCTTGCGCCAAAAGCCCGTCTTCTCTAGGAGTTTCGCTCGTCGGAGCGTAGCGCAGCCTGGTAGCGCACCTGAATGGGGTTCAGGGGGTCGGAGGTTCGAATCCTCTCGCTCCGACCATCTTCAAGCTGTCTGATGTAGAGACATGGGTAGCGGAACGTACCTGTGTCTCAGGTACGATCGCTTGACGCAGAGGTTGTTGCTGATCCCGCCGTACCATTGTCTTCGAACGTCTTGAGGAGAGGCCGGCGTTCGATCCGGTTCGCTCGTGCCCGGCGACGCTGGCGAGCCTGCCGCAACTCCTAAGCCGCGCCCTGAGGGCAAAAACCTTCCTGAAGTCGAGGCGTCCGAGGCGCTGTCCACGCTCGCAGAAGCCCTGGTGCGCGAGCCCGATACCGAAGACTTCGCATCGAAGGAGGTCGACCTCTTCAATGCGCGTCCAGCCGATCAGCGCGGCAGATGGCGATCGTCGCAGGTGATCTCGGCCGTCTGCGAGGGCTACGGTATGCAGGCAAGGGAGGCAGACTCTCGCACCCTGCGCATGCAGTGGCTCGACGATCCGAATTATCGGCAGCAACTGTTGGCCCCGGAGGTCAGCGACCTCGGCTTCGCGTTGCAGGCGAACGGGCGTGGTTGCAAGGTCGCAGTTGCGGTGCTGGGAACCCGACGCTGAAAAAGGGCCTTTCCCTTCTGGCTCGTCCAGAATGAGGAGGATTGTTGCCATGAGATCGCTCGCACTCGCACTTGTACTCTGCGCCGTCTCCTCGGGGAGCCTTCGCGCACAGGAGGCGACATCGTCGTGCGGTGAGGCGGTACCGGTGAAGCGAGGCGACACGCTGAGCACGATCGCCGCGCGCTGCAACCTGTCCGAGGCTGCGATCCTGCGGGCGAACCCGGCGATCGAAGGCTCCGCCGACCTGCAGGCAGGTCAGCAACTTCGATTGCGCGCTGATGGCGAGACTCTCGACAGGCTTGGCGAGAGTGTCGCCGGCGCCGCGGAGAAGACCGGCAACGTCCTCAGTGGCATCGCTCAGGGCATCAACACCCAGGTTCAGGAAGCGCTCAACGACAACCCCGACGTTAAGCGTCATCTCGAGAGTTTCGGCAATCGCATCGGTCTCAGCGACCGTGAACCGCCCAAGACCGTGTCCGTAGTGCCGCTGAGCGATGCATCCCAGTCGGCGGTGACGGTATCCGCCAGTGGCTTGCCGTCGAGCCGCGCCGTTGCGATCGGCGCCGGCACGCCTGGCTCAGCCTTCGAGATCATCAAACGGGTCGAGACGACGGGGGACGGCGAAGTGCGGGCGGATGTCGAGCTTCCGGACTGGCTACGGACGCAGGACAAGGCAGTCTTCGTCATTACAGACACCGACGGCAGCGTCATTGGACGCTCTCAACCGGTCAGCGTCGCCCCATAGTGGCGCGGCTGCGTTCGCGCTGCTGATCGTAATGACGTCAGCGATGCGGCGCTGAACGCAGGCCGCTCATTCTGAGCGGCGCGCTGTCAAAGATTCGGGCAGCCGAGCGGCTTGCGACACCCGGAAGAGACCGGCTGGCCCCGCGTCCGCTCTCCATGCGAGCTTTGTCGGAAGCAACGGAAACGCAGCGGCAATCAGGTATCAGCGTGACCGCGACGCAAGCTGCTTCGTGATAATCCCCTCATCCGGCATGCGTTGAGAAAAGGATTGCAGCATCACCGTCGTCATCGGCATGTCGGCCGAGCGGGCGAAGTGGTAGCCTTGGCCAAGCACGCAGTCGAGTTCGCGCAGCCGGTCGGCCTGTTCGAGCGTCTCGATGCCCTCCGCGACGATGCGCATGTCGAGCTTGCGGGCAATGTCGATCAGCGCCTCGACGATGGCGTTGCTGTAGCGGTCCGTCAGGAGACGGTCGACGAAGGACTTGTCGATCTTGATGATGTCGACGGGGTAGCTGAGAAGGTGCGTCAGCGACGCATACCCCGTGCCGAAGTCGTCGAGCGCCACCTTCACGCCCTTCGCGCGCAGGCGCCGCAGCACGTCGGCAATGCCGGCATCGACCCCGTCCATCATCACCGTTTCCGTGACTTCGAGCACGATGTGGTGCAGTGGCACGCCGGCCGCTCCGAAGGTCTCTTCCAGACGTTGTTCCAGGTCCCTCTGCGCGAAGTCCGCGAATGAGAGGTTGATCCCGACATGCTGGAAAGGAATGCCCATGCCGAGCCACATCTTCAGATCGGCCGCAACCTGCCTCAACATGCTGCAGGTCAGTCGATAGGCGATATTGGGATCTGAGATGGCGGCCTGAAAGGCGCCGGCCGACACAATCGTCCCGTCCGGACGCCGCATGCGCGCCAGCGCCTCGAGCCCGATGATCTCGGCCGTGTCGAGCCTCACCAGCGGCTGGTAGTGCGCGATGATGCGGTTATCCGACAGTGCCTGGCTGACCTCGCGAATCGAACTGATGCGCTGCGTGATCGTCGTCCGCAGGCTCTGGTCGAAGGGTACATACGAGCCGCGATTGATCTCCTTGCCGTGATAGAGGGCGAAGTCGGCATTCTGTTGGAGGCTGTCGGCGTCGATGCCGTCGATACCGCAGACCGCACCGCCGATCGTCACCTGAGGCACCGCCACCATGTCGCCGTGCTGGAACGGAAAGGCGATGAGATCGACCAGCCGTCCGGCGAGCGCCCTCAGCTCATCGTGGTCACAGTTGCAATCGGTGATCAACGCGAACTCGTCGCCCCCGATCCGGAAGGCCATGGCGGCGAAGCCCGAGTGGCGCAGCCGAGCGGCGACCTCCTGGATCAGCCGGTCTCCGACGGCGTGCCCCATCGTGTCGTTGACCGCCTTCAGGTAGTCGATATCGACCAGAAGCAGACCAAAGCGCGGGTCAGGCTCGGCGAGGCGCTCCGCCATGGTCTCATCGAAGCGGCGGCGATTCGGCAGTTGCGTCAGCTGGTCGAACTGGGCCAGTTCATCGTTGCGCCGGCGCGTCTGCTCGGCGACCATCGCGATGGCGCAGAGGTTGGTGCAGGTCTTGACGATGGCCCGCTCGATAGCGCCGGGGCCACGCGGCTCCTTGTAGTAGAAGGCGAAGGTCCCGATGACCTTCCCGTCCCCATCCTTCACCGGCGTCGACCAGCAGGCCGCAAGGCCGAGAGTCACAGCGAGGCCGGCAAACGGCGCCCAGCGTGGATCATTAGCAATATCGGTGACCTCGACCGATTGGCCGAAATAGGCAGCGCTGCCGCATGAGCCGACGCCCGGTCCGATGAGAAGGCCATCCAGAGCCGTGGAATAGTGCTCCGGCAGGCTGGGCGCCGCGACCGGACGCAGCCGGTCACAGCGGTCGACAGACAGGATGGAGCAGGTGACACCCGGCGCAAGCTGTTCGGCGCGGCGGCAGAGAAGCTCGGCCGTATCGGCCAGGGACATGCCGGTTGCGATCGCCTCGAGTACGTCGCTCTGCAGGCGCTGTAGCTTGGTCGGGTTCCGGTTCGGCATGATGGCAACTCACGATTCCAGTCAACCGAGAGTAGGGGAAGCGGTGTTACTAGACCTTTGAAGGGTAACGTGGATTAGCCGCAGAGAACGTCGGTGGCAGTGCAAACCGCCACTTCGGTTTCCAAAACCTTTTAGATCAGGACTCTATCGCAGCGCAGAAGGGATCTGGCGGATCTCAAACGGCGACGAGCGCGCCGTGGTGGCGGATCACCTGTCCAGCGAGCCTGTTGCCACGGCGGACAGCATCGTCCGGATGGCAGCCTTCAAGCAGCCCTGCAAGGAAGCCCGCGTTGAACGAGTCGCCGGCCCCTGTCGTGTCGACGGCATCGCTGACGAGCTCGGGCTGGATGACACGTGATGAGCCGTCATCGAGGATCAAGGTTCCGGCCGCCCCGTTCTTCATGACCACCATGCCGCCGCTCCACCGCCTGTATCGCTCGGCAGCGGCCTCCGGCGAGACATCGCCGAAGGCGGCCGTCTCGTCGTCGAAGCTCGGCAGGCAGATCGTCGCTGCGCCTGCGGCCGCTTCGATCGTCGTCCTCATCACGGCCGCGTCCGGCCACAGCCGAAGGCGGATATTGGGATCGAACGCCACTATGGCGCCCCTGTTCTTCGCGTCGGCGAGCGCGCTTACGAGGCGCGCACGATGGGCAGCCGGCAGGATCGCCAAGCTGATGCCTGAGACATAAAGAACGTCCGCTGCGGCGATCGCCGTACCGAGCGCTTCCTCGTCGTCGGCAAGCGAGCGGGCGGCGCTGCTGTCGCGCCAGTAGGTGAAGCTGCGCTCGGCCCCTTTCAGGGTGATCAGGTAAAGCCCGGGCGTGCGGCCGGGGAGACGCCTGATATAGCGCGTGTCGATCCCGGACGCCTGGAAGAAGTCCAGCATCTCCCCCGACAGTGCGTCGTCTCCGGTCGCCGTGAAGTAGGCGACGGTCCAATCTTCGCCGAGGATACGCCGCGCATGCCAGGCGGTGTTGAACGTGTCGCCGGCAAAGCCCTTGCGCAGCAGTCCGCCCGGCGCGGCCGAGAGTTCGACCATGCATTCGCCGATGCTGAGGAAGAGCTTGCCGGGCATGCCAGATCCTTTGCCGATGTCGGAGCGCAGCAGCTATAGCTTCCGCCCGCACCCTCGCCAACGGGGAGGCACCGGTGGCTCAGGCGAGAACACCGATTACCGAGACGAGGGTGGTTCCCAGAGCGCCGGCGGGGCCGCCCTCCCGCACAAAGATCAGGTTGGAGTCCGAGACGGGCGAGGCGTTCGTGCAGGGCATCGTCACTATACCATTGTTCAACGCGCCACTTTCAAGGCTGTTGGTGAGGGCGAAGGAGCCTGCCTCGGCGGTCGGCGACAGCGAAAGGCTGACAAGAGCCGTCCCGGCGGAGCCGATCTTCACGACCAGACCGGCCTGACGGAATGCCGTGCCGAGTCGCGCCGTCAGCATAGGCGAGATGTCGAGAGCGAACCCGCCCGCGGGCGCATAGGCGACCGGATCCCCGATCTGGATGGTCTCGCCGGCCGCCCACCCGGCGACGTCCGCCGCGTTGTGCACCTGAAGCTGGTTGGTGGCCGGGTTGGACTTGATCCAGGCGGGTTGCTCGGGCGATTTCGAGACGTTCCAGACGCGCACCATCGAGACGTTGCGCATTATGGTGCTGAAGAACAGCGGTGCGGCATTCGTCGTCATCGTCAGGAGATCGCCGGCGCGGCTCGCGAGCACCGCCTGGCGGGGCGATGGCGAACGCGCGACATCGTTGCGGTAGATCGAGATCTGGCCGTCGCCACCGGGTGTAAAGATCAGCCCCGCCACCGGCTTGGCCGTCGCCGCATGTTGCAGTCCAGCTGGCAGGCGGACGGCGCCGCTGAGCCGGTCGACGACCAGCGCATCCTTCCACGCCGCACCGTCCGGACTGACCTTGACGCGCAGGTCGTCGCTTGCCGCTGTGCCGATCTCCGCGCGCCCGCCATAGCCGGTCTGGAAGAGGAGGCTTGCGGTGTCGGCTGCGGCAGCCTTGTTCAGCTTCAGGCGGTGGCTGCCGCCCTGATGATCGAAAAGGACGGCTTCGCTCTTTACAGCGAGGCGATTGTGCTCATCGGCGAGCGTGTTGACGCCGACGAGCGGCGCCGGGTTCAGCGACGTCTCGGCCACCCATTCGGCGCCATCGAAGCGCAGGAAAGCGCCTTCATCCGCGACAAAGCTGCGCCAGCCGAGCGCCGGGCGTAAAAAGGTCCAGGCGCCTTCCTGCCAGGCCGCTATGTGCTGCGCCTGGCCGGCCCAATCATCGGTTGCGCCCGCGGCAACGATGTAGCGCCCTCCGTCCGGCGGCTCGGCAGGGGGCGAAGCGAGCGACCGCGTGACGACGGACAGCTGCACGGCCGCGTCCAGCCGCTGCAGCGCTTCGTTGACGGTCAGGTGCTTCTGCGCCTGCGCCGGGAACAGGTAGGGAAGGGCGAGATGCGGGGTCGTATCCATGGCGGGCCTCGTTGCTCGCCGTGACGATAGCGTTGCCTCAGATGCCGGGGATAACCCGCCGGCGATCTGTCACCGGCCGAGAAGTGCGGCGACGCAGCGCCGCGTCCCGTCCTGCCAGTCCGGCAGCGAATGACCGAAGGTCGAGCGGAAGCGGGCGTTTGACAAACGCGAATTCGCCGGCCGCCGCGCCGGCGTCGGATATTCTGCCGTAGTGATCGGCTGGACGACCGCAGAAGGCCCGCCAAGCCCCCGCGACGCCGCGAAGATCGCTTCAGCAAAGCCGGCCCAGCTCGTCTCGCCGCTCCCGGTCATGTGGAACACGCCGCGCCAGGACGAGCCCTGCGGATCGGCTGCGATCTGCTGCAGCACGATTGCGATCGCCGCGGCGATATCGCCCGCATGGGTCGGCGTACCCTGCTGGTCGGCGACGACACGCACGGTGTCGCGATCGGCGGCAAGCCTCAGCATCGTCTTCACGAAGTTCGCGCCATACGGGCTGTAAACCCAGGCGGTGCGCAGGATCACATGTGCAGGGTTGGCGGCGGCAACGGCTTGTTCGCCCGCAAGCTTCGAGCGTCCGTAGACGCTCGTCGGCCCGACGATGTCGGCCTCCTGATAAGGCTCGGTCTTGTCACCGGGGAAGACGTAGTCGGTCGACAGATGCACGATGGGAATACCGCCCGCCGCCGCTGCGGCGGCAACGGCGCCAGCACCGTCGCGGTTGACTGCGAAGGCTGCGGTCTCGTCGCTCTCGGCCTTGTCGACGGCTGTGTAAGCCGCTGCATTGACCACGGCGTGCGGCTGCACGTCCTCGATCGCAGCGGCCACGGAGGCAGGATCTGCAAGGTCGAGCCTCGGCCGTCCGACGGCGACGATCTCGATCTCGGGAGATGACAGGGCCTGCAGGGACTGTGAGACCTGCCCGGCCGTGCCGGTGACGAGAACGCGCATCGCCTCAGCGCGCCGTCGAGCCGAGTCGCTCGCCGGAATAGCGCGACTGCCGGATCGGTCCCCACCAGCTCTCGTTCTCGATGAACCAGCGGACGGTCTTTTCGAGGCCGGTTTCGAAGGTCTCCTCGGCTCGCCAGCCGAGCTCCTGCTCGATGCGCGTGGCGTCGATAGCGTAGCGCATGTCATGACCCGGGCGATCGGTCACGAAGCGGATCAGCTCCCGGCGCGAGCCGCCGCCGGCTTGCGGCGCCAGACGATCGAGCGTGTCGCAGATCGCTTCCACGACGCTCAGATTGCTGCGCTCGTTGCGGCCGCCGATATTGTAGGACCGGCCGGGCTGCCCGCTGGTTGCGACGAGCGCCAGCGCCCGCGCGTGATCGTCGACATAGAGCCAGTCGCGCACGTTTTCGCCGCGGCCGTAGACGGGCAGGGGCTTGCCCTCCAGCCCGTTCAGGATCGTCAGCGGGATCAGCTTTTCCGGAAAGTGGTACGGCCCGTAATTGTTGGAGCAGTTCGAGAGCACGACCGGCAGATGATAGGTGTGGTGCCAGGCCATCGCGAGATGATCGGACGCCGCCTTCGACGCCGAATAGGGTGAGGAGGGCGCATAGGGCGTCTCCTCGGTAAAGAGCCCGCCATCCAGCGGCAGCTGGCCATAAACCTCGTCGGTCGAGATGTGATGGAAGCGGAACCGGCTCTGCCGGTCTGCCGGCAGCGACATCCAATATTCCCGCGCGGCCTCGAGGAGCTGGAACGTGCCGACGATGTTGGTCTGGATGAAGGCGGCCGGCCCGTCGATCGAGCGGTCGACATGGCTCTCGGCCGCCAGATGCATGACGATGTCGATCGCCTCGCTCCGCAGCAGCTCCGCTACCGTCGCACGGTCCGCGATATCGGCCTGGACGAAGCGGTAGCGCGGACTGTCCGCGACCGGATCGAGGGAGGAGAGGCTGGCGGCGTAGGTCAGCTTGTCGAGATTGACGACGCGGTGCTCGGTGTTGCGAACGAGATGCCGACACACCGCCGATCCGATGAAGCCGGCGCCGCCGGTGACAAGGATGTTCACGCGCGTTTCTCTTGATCGAAGGTGAAGACCAGGGTCGTCTCTGCCAGCGGCTTGGCCGCGGCGTCCTTGGCCGACAGGGTGGGTTCACGTCCCGCGAGCCGCCAGTCGATGCCGATGGCCGGATCGCTCCACAGGATGGAGCGGTCATGCGCTGCCGAATAGGGCGCCGATACCTTGTAGAAGACCTCCGTATCCGGCTCCAGTGTGACGAAGCCGTGGGCAAAGCCGGCGGGAACGAGGATCTGGTTGAAGGCTGCGGCCGAGACCTCCAGTGACACCCAGCGACCGAAGGTCGGTGAACCCTCGCGGATGTCCACGGCGACGTCGAGGATGCTGCCCTTGAGCACGCGCACCAGCTTGGCCTGCGCGAAGGGCGGTTCCTGATAGTGCAGCCCGCGCAGCGTGCCGACAGCGGCCGAAAACGACTGGTTGTCCTGAACCCAGTCCGCCGCGATGCCCGCCTCGTCGAAGCGCTGGCGGCTGAAGGTCTCGGAGAAGAAGCCGCGGTCGTCGCCGAATTTCATCGGCACGATCTCGACGACCTCGGGCAAGGCGAGCGGATTGATCTGCAACATGAGCCTTCCTGGCGAGGGTCCGGTCTGTCGCAATCGCTTGTGCGTGATCTTGTTCAGGCACGCAATGGGCCGGCTGAAGTCGATGCTGGCGCAAGGACGCGGTTGGCGCGCGCGGTACTGGAATATCGGTGGCGAAGGCGTTACCAACCGGCTGACGGAAGCGGTCGTTGTCCAAGGAGCTGCACGTGAAGGGCATCATTCTGGCAGGCGGAAGCGGCACGCGGCTGCATCCCATGACGCTGACGACCTCGAAGCAGCTTCTGCCCGTCTACGACAAGCCGATGATCTATTATCCACTGTCGACTTTGATGCTGGCGGGCATCCGCGACATCCTTGTCATCTCGACGCCGCATGATCTGCCGCGCTTCCGTGCGCTGCTTGGCTCCGGCGACCGCTGGGGCATGCGCTTCACCTATGAGGAACAGCCCAGCCCGGACGGTCTGGCGCAGGCCTACATGATCGGCGAGGAGTTCGTCGGCGGTGAGCCTTCGGCGCTGGTGCTGGGCGACAACCTCTTTTACGGCCACGGCCTGCCGGATCTGCTCGGTCGCGCCGCCACCCGAAGTGAAGGCGCCAGCGTCTTCGCCTATCATGTCGCCGATCCCGAACGCTACGGCGTCGTCTGCTTCGACGACGAGCGTCGCGCTATCTCCATCGAGGAGAAGCCACAGAACCCGGCCTCGAACTGGGCCGTGACCGGCCTCTATTTCTATGATGGCCGAGCGTCGGAGATCGCCCGCGGGCTGAAGCCATCGGCGCGCGGCGAATACGAGATTACCGACCTCAACAAGGTCTATCTGGAAGAAGGCAAGCTGTCGGTCGAGACGATGGGCCGAGGGTTCGCTTGGCTCGACACGGGCACGCCGGATTCGCTGCTGGAGGCGGCGGAGTTCGTGCGCACGTTGGAGCATCGGCAGGGCTTCAAGATCGCCTGTCCGGAGGAGGTGGCGTTCCACCAGGGCTTCATCGACGCCGATGCGCTGCGGGCGCTTGGCCGCGAACTCGGCAAGAGCGCTTATGGACGTTATCTCACCCGCCTGGCCGATGACGGCCTCTAATCGCGTCCCGGCATCGACGGCCTAGAGCCGGCGGCCGTAAAAGGGACGCAAGCTGCTGCGATCTGCGGGGCGAATCGAGAGCGGTTTCCATCCCTTGAACGTCCAACATCTGCCGCAGCGGAACGACGCGGACCTGCCCATCGCCGTCTTCGTCCATGTTCATTATCCCGACGTCTGGGCGCAGATGGCGGAGTTGCTCTCTGCGCGGCTCGACACGCCATTTCGGCTCGTATTGACCTCGCCGCATGAGCCGCAGAGCCTGACGGCGCCTCGCACGCCGCATCTCCGTGACCTGACGATGCTGCCGACGGACAATCACGGACGCGACATGCGCCCGTTCCTGCAGGCCTTCCGTGTCACGCAGGGCTACGAGATCGGGCTCAAGCTCCACACCAAGCGCTCGCCGCATCGGTCCGACGGCAGTGCCTGGCGGGACGCGATGCTGGAGACGCTGCTGCCGCCTGAGGGCGCCGACATCATTGTCGCCGCCATGGGCCGCCGGCCGCCCGTTGGCCTCGTCGCACCGACGGGGCTGCTGCTGCCGTTGTCTGGCTGGATGGGACGCAACGGGAGAGGCGTGGCGTGTGCCGCCACGGCACTGGGTGTGCCGCTCCGCGACGCAGCTATCAAGGACGCCGTCTTTCCCGCCGGCTCGATGTTCTGGTTCCGCCGCGAGGCCATTGCGCCATTCGCGGCGCCGCAACTGGCCGATATGTTCGAGCCGGAGCGGCGCCAGTATGACGGCACCTTCGCCCACGCGCTGGAGCGTCTCTTTGCGATCGTCGCCGAGCAGCGTGGCTACGCCGCCGTAACCGCCGGGGCGCTTCTCGCCGCGGGCGATGCCGCCGACGTCGAAGATGTGGTCAGGCGCTCCCGGAGTGAGAGGGCCGATGCGTTGCTGCGGTCCCGCTCGCCGCTGGTGCGACTGGTCGAGGAGAGGATGCCATCGCTTCTGCGCGCCTACTGGCATCTGCCGGACGGCGTGAAGCTGATGATCCGGCGCCGGCTGCTCGGCGGCTGACCGTCGCTGGAGCCTTGGCGGTGGCACGGCGCGCCCGAGCCGTGGCAATCGCGAGCCGGCGGCTTGTCTCAGTAGGCGTTCTCCGTCGCCATCAGCTTCAGCGGCGTCATGACGAGGATGTAGAGGTCGAGGAGCAGCGACCAGTTCTCGATGTAGTAGAGGTCGTGCTCGAAGCGCTTCTTCAGCTTTTCCGGCTGGTCGATCTCGCCGCGCCAGCCCTTGATCTGCGCCCATCCGGTGATGCCGGGCTTCACTTTGTGACGCCCGAAATAGCCGTCGACGATCTCCACGAAGGTCTCGTTCATACTAGACTTGGCATGCACTGCATGCGGTCGCGGGCCGACCAGCGAGAGCTCGCCGCGCAGGACGTTGATGAGCTGCGGCAACTCGTCGATCGACGTCTTGCGGATGAAGCGGCCGACGCGCGTCACGCGCTTGTCGCCCTTCGTGACGATCGTGCGGGCCAGAGGGTCCGACATCGCATGATCGAGCGAGCGGAACTTGAAGACGTCGATGATCTGGTTGTTGAAGCCGTGCCGCTTCTGCCGGAAGAACACCGGTCCCTTGCTGTCGAGCTTGATGGCGATGGCGGTCGCCAGGAACACCGGCGACAGCAGCACGAGCGCGACCGAGGCGATGACGAGGTCGAAGATGCGCTTGGCGATCCAGTCCCAGTCGGCCAACGGCCGGTCGAAGACGTCGAGCAGCGGGATGTCGCCGACATAGGAGTAGGAGCGCGGCCGGAATTTCAGCGCCGCCGAGTGCGCCGACAGGCGGATGTCGAGGGGCAGCACCCACAAGTCTTTCAGAAGAGAGAGGACGCGCTGCTCGGCTGAGAGCGGCAGCGTCACGATCAGCATCTCGATGCGGGCGAGGCGGGCGAACTCGACGAGCTCGCGGATGGTGCCGAGCTTCGGATAGCCGGCGACGATTGGCGGTGAGCGGCGGTCGTCGCGGTCGTCGAAGATGCCGCAGATGCGGATATCGCTGTCCGGCTGCATTTCGAGGCCGCGGATCAGCGTCTCCGCCGCCTTGCCGCCGCCGACGATCACCGCGCGGCGTTCCATGATGCCGTTGCGCGCCCAGCGCCGGATTTTCAATCCCAGCACCAGCCGCGCGATCGACAACACGGCGAGGCCGCTGACGAACCAGCCGCCGAGCCAGACGCGCGAGAAATCATCCTGCGATTTCAGGAAGAAGAGGGTGAGGGCGGTCAGGGCCAACGCGGCGCCCCAGCCGAGCGCGAGCCGCCAAAGCTGCACGAAGCCTGCGCGCAGCACAGGGATCTGATAGCCCTCGGCGATCTCGATCGATACGACGCCGGCTGCCGCGCTGATGACGGATACGATGATGTAGCGCGTGCTCTGCGGGCCCCAGCCGACATAGCGGCTGAAGATCAGGATGCCGATCAGGGCGAGAAGCGTGAACTCCACGATCCGCCAGATGCCGCTCAGCATCCGCGGGGTGATGAAGCTGTCGGTGAACTGCCGCGCGACCCGTGCCGCATGCGGATTGAGCTCGACCGGAGCGGTAGCATCCCCCTCCTTGCGGAAGTTGCGCACCGCTTCCGGAGAGAAGGGAAGGCCGCCGCCGATCTCTGCCATGCCGCCTCGCGCTCCGGCCGCCACGTTCGCAACGGCTCATCGCCCCTTGCTGGTGCCTGATCGAGCCGCAAGCGGCTTACGCATCCTGCGCAGGCTCGCCCGGAAAAACCTTACGGAAGATCTCCTAAGTTTCCCTTGAACCTGCGGAGGAAATCGTCCGCAGCAGCGGCGCGCGGAACAGCCGGCAGGATGCTCTGGGGCAGGGCGCTCTAGAAGAGCCTCTCGCGAACATAGACCGTGTCGCCCGGGAGGATCGGATCGGATGCAAGCACCCGGCCAGTCAGCACCTTGCCGCCGACCTGACGCGTAACGTCCACGGACTTCTGCTCGGCGCGCGGCGAGAAGCCGCCGGCGACCGCGATGGCGTTCTGCACGGTCATGCCGGGTACATAGGTGTACTGCCCGCCGGTGGTGACTTCGCCCATGATGAAGAAGGGGCGGTACTGATCGATCTCCACCGCGAGATCGGGATCGCGCAGATAGCCGTTGCGCAGCTTGTCGCCGATCTCCGCCTGAAGCTGCTCCGTCGTGCGGCCACGCGCCGGGACCGAGCCGACTAGCGGCATGGCGATGTAACCGGCCTTGTTCACCGCATACGTATTGGTTAGCCCATCCTGCTCGAAGACGGTCACCCTGACACGGTCTCCGGCGTCGAGATGATAGGGCTCGTTCAATGCCTTGTTGAAGGCGGGCGCGACCGGCTTGTAGCTCGCGCAGCCGGGGAGCAGCGCCGCCGAAGCCAGCATGATCGCCAGAACTCTCCCGCCCATCTTCGCCCGCTCCGTCCTCGGCGCAGCACCGGTCGTGGCGGTCCGCGCAGGCCGTTTGTAGCTTTGTTAAGGTTAATCCTTGGTAAAGCTTGAAGAAGAGCGCCCGCCGTCATGATCTCTGCCAGAAGTGCTGGGAGGAGATGAATGGGAATGGCGCCTGCCGCCGACGGGGAGGATCCGCGGTGACTGTGATGGGGATGGGAAGGCAGAAGCCCGCTGGAAGGCTGACCCACGCGCTGCGTGACGAGCACTTTGCCGTCGGCTTCGCGGCCTTTACGGCAGCCGCAGCGGCGGGACTGGCCGGTGCCATCGTCGACCCCGAGGCAGGGCTGCTGTCGGCCGGCCGGATGGCGAGTATCGGCGGCCTGTGCGGCCTGGTGATCGCGGTGCTGTGCCGGTTATTCGCGGCGCTCATCATCCGACTCGTGTCACCGGGCGCCAAACGCGACTCGACCGCTGCCGCGCCCGTGTCCGGCCGCCTGTCACAGGCTACCGGTGTCGAAGCTGCTCGTCCGTCGACAGCGGGTGCTCCGGATCTGGAGGCGCTGACGCCGGCGGCTCTGGTGCGTGCCCTGCCGGCCAGCGCCGTGCGGCGGCTGATCGTCCTGACCGATGGTTCGTCGGCTGGCGGCGAGGGCGCCGTGACGCTGGCGCGCGGTCTCGCGGCGATACAGAGCTCGACGATCCTCATCGACCTGACGGAGAGTGCGGGCGCTTCCCGTTCGATGGGCGTCGGATCCACCACGCCGACGCTGATCGATCTCGTGGAACGCCGGTCGAACGCCACTGCCGTTATCCGCCGCGATCGTTGTGGCGATGGTGATGTCGTGCGTGGCCCGTCCGGCGGTGCGTCTGAGGGCACGCAGAGCCCCGGCATGGCGGCCGTGCTCGACCTCTTCGGCGACGCCTATGCCTGCACCCTGATCACCATCGATGCCGCCTCCGTCAGGCGCGGCCGCGCCGGCCGCGATCTCGTGGCGAGCGATCCTGAAACGGCGATTCTCGTCGAATATGGGCCGGGCGGCGAGCGCGCCGCCGTCGCGACGGCCGCACGGCTGCGCCGCCTCGGGATGGGCGAAACGCTGTTCCTCAGACGCGACTAGGCGTTGGTCTCTCGGGCAGGCGTCTGCTGAGACGCGTCCCTCAGACCTCGTGCGACTTTCTGTTGTAGACGTCGTCGCTGCGTACGATGTCGTCCTCGCCGAGATAGCTGCCGATCTGCACCTCGATCAGCTCCAGCGGCACCTTGCCGGGATTTTCGAGACGGTGCCACTCGGTCGCGGAGATGTAGAGGCTCTCGTTCTCGCGCACGAGGCGGGTGTCCGAGCCGACAGTGACCTTTGCCGTTCCCTGCACGACGATCCAGTGTTCGGAGCGATGATGATGCATCTGCATCGAGAGCTGTCGGCCGGGCGAGACGTGCAGGAGCTTCACCTGGAAGCGGCTCGCCAGCGACAGCGTTTCGAAGAAGCCCCAGGGCCGGTAGTTGCGCAGGTGCTGCTCGCTCTCGCTGCGCTTCTCGCGGCGTAGCCGCTCGACCAGCGGACCGACGTCCTGCGCGGCAGTCTTGTCGGCGACCAGCAGCGCGTCCGGCGTTTCGACGATGACGAGGTTGTCGACGCCGATCGTGGCGACGAGGGCTTTTTCGCTGTGGATGTAGCTATTGGTGGTGCGCTCGGTGACGGCACGCCCATGGACGACATTGGCTCCGCCGTCCTTGGCCGAGCTGTCCCAGAGCGAGGTCCAAGATCCCATGTCGTTCCAGTCGACGGGGAGGGGGATCACTACAGCCTTGTCGGTGCGCTCCATCACGGCATGGTCGACGGAGATCGACGGCGCCTTCTTCAGGCTTTCGCCATCCAGCCGGTCGAATTCGAGGTCGTGCTGGCTGCTGGCGAGCGCAGCCTTGGCCGCAGCCAGGACCGCCGGCTCGAAGCGCTCCAGCTCGCGCAGGAACGTGTCGGCCCGGAACACGAAGATGCCGCTGTTCCAGAGGAAGTCGCCGGCGTCGAGATAGCTCTGCGCGGTGGCAGCGTCCGGCTTCTCCTTGAAGCTGTCGACGGCGAAGGCCTCGCTTCCGCCGACCGACTGCCCGAGCTTGATGTAGCCGTATCCCGTGTGCGGCGAGGTCGGGCGGATGCCGAACAGGACGATCTTCCCGTCGCGGGCAAACACCGCAGCGGTCTTCACGGTGGCGGCGAAGGCGGTGGGGTCGCTGATCGTGTGATCGGACGGCATGACGCAGAGGATGGCATCGGGATCGCCGGCAAGGTCGAGCGCCGCGCAGGCGATCGCCGGCGCCGTGTTGCGGGCGACCGTCTCCAGCAGGATCTTGCGCGCCGGCGTCTCAGTCTGCTCGCATTCGGCCCGGACCAGGAAGCGGTGATCGTCGTTGCAGATGATCGTCGGCGGCGCAAAGCCCTCCGCTGCGGGCAGGCGCGTCAGTGTGGCGCCGAGCAGCGTGTCCTTCTCCTCACCGAAGAAGCGGATGAACTGCTTGGGGTACTTGCCGCGCGACAGCGGCCAGAGGCGGGTCCCGCGGCCGCCGGAAAGGATCACCGGATAGATGGTCATCTGCGCCTCCGCGTCGATGGCAGCGGCGTCTCGATGGCGCGCTGCCGACCTGATGATGGCCCGTTCTCAGGCTGCGGACGCTAGGGCAGCAAAGCTTTACAAATGAGGTGGGAGATCAACCACAGGCTGTGTTATGGTAAATGAAAGGTTGAAATTTCTTGCCGGGGGCGGCGTCGGCGGAGCGGGGAGGTCATGGGCATCCTTGTCACGGGCGGCGCCGGCTACGTCGGCAGCCACACGGTGCTGGCTCTCTGCGGCGCGGGCGAGCCGGTGGTGGTTCTCGACGATCTCTCCACTGGCTGTGCTTCGGCCGTCCCTGCGCATGTGCCCCTCTGCGTCGAGGACGTCGGCAATCCGCGGGCTGTCGCGACGATCCTGCGTCAGTACCGAATCGACACGGTCCTGCACTTCGCCGGGTCGGCCGTGGTCGCGGACTCGGTGGCGGATCCGATCCGCTACTACCACAACAACACGGTCGCCTCGCTGAAGCTGATCGAGACGGCGATCGGCTGCGGCGTCCGCTTCTTCCTCTTCTCCTCAAGCGCCGCCGTCTACGCCGGCGGCTCGGCCTCACCGCTGCCGGAGACGGCCCCAACGGGGCCAGACACGCCCTACGGTGCCTCCAAGCTGATGACCGAGACGATGCTGCGCGACGCCTGCCGCCGCGCGCCGATGCGCTATGCGATCCTGCGCTACTTCAACGTCGCGGGCGCAGATCCGGCGGGCCGCTGCGGCCAGTCCTCCAGAGCCGCGACGCATCTCGTCAAAGTCGCCTGCGAAGTGGCTGTGGGGCGGCGGAACGGCGTCTCCATCTTCGGTACCGACTATCCGACGCCCGACGGCACCTGCATCCGCGACTACATCCATGTCAGCGATCTCGCCGAGGCGCACTGGCTCGCGCTGCGGCGGCTGCGTGCCGGCGACGACAGCCTGACGATCAATTGCGGCTATGGGCGGGGTGTCTCGGTGCGTCAGGTGCTGCGCACCGTGGAGCGTGTCAGCGGCCGGCAAATAGCGGTCCGCGAGGCGCCGCGCCGAGCCGGCGATATGGCCATCAGCATTGCCGATCCGACGCTCGCGCGGACGCTGCTCGGCTGGCATCCCCGGCACGAGGACCTCGATCGCATCGTTGCCGATGCACTGGCCTGGGAGCGAAAGTCGCTGGAGCGTGTGTTGGGTGTTCAGTCCGCAGCCGTCGCCGGGATCAACGCCGAGACGAGCGGGGCGGCGTCAGCATCCACTTGATCACGAACATGGCCGGCACCACCCAGAGCATGCCGGTGAAGAAGAAATAGGCGAGGTGCACCCACCCGCTCGACTGGCCGAGATACAGCGTGGCAAAGGCCGTGGCGAAGATCGCATAGATGCTCACCAGCAGGATCAGGATCACCGTCCCGATCAGCTTCTTCACCCTGACATTCATCGTGCCGCCTCATAGTGCTGGCAAGCTGCCCGCCGATCCAAGTGGCCTCTATGACGCCTGCGGGCGGCAAATGCCAGCACCGCTGCGGCACCAAACCGCTTGAACTGGCGGCGGTTCGGGGCCAGAGCTTGCCACCATGCTTCAGATGACGCGCCGAAGGTCTCAGCCATGACGACCGCTTCCTATCCGCTCGACGAGCGCAGCCCCGTCGTCCTGACGCCGGACACCTCCGCGCGCCGCGCGATCCGCATCTGGCTCTACGCCGTTGCCCTCCTGATCGTCGCGCTCGTCCTCGTGGGCGGGGCGACGCGCCTCACCGATTCCGGGCTGTCCATCACCGAGTGGAAGCCGGTTCACGGCATTATCCCGCCGCTCTCCGCTGCCGAGTGGCAGGAGGAGTTCGACCTCTACAAGCGCATTCCGGAATACCAAGAAATCAACCAGGGCATGAGCCTCGATGCCTTCAAGTCGATCTACTGGTGGGAGTGGACGCATCGCTTCCTGGCGCGCGCCGTCGGCTTCGTCTTTGCCCTGCCGCTCGCCTTCTTCTGGCTCACACGGCGGATCGAGCCGGCGCTGAAGCCGCGCCTCGTCGGGATACTCGCACTCGGCGGCCTGCAGGGTGCGATCGGCTGGTGGATGGTGGCCTCCGGTCTCAGCGTGCGGACCGACGTCAGCCAGTACCGGCTCGCTATTCACCTGACCACCGCCTGCCTGATCTTCGCTTCGACGATCTGGGTCGCGCGCGGCCTGGCGCCGCAGCGCCTGGAGGCGCCGCCGTCGCGTGGCTCGTCGGCGGTAGGCGTCTTCATCGTGCTTCTCGCCTTCGCGCAGATCTATCTCGGCGGACTGGTGGCAGGCCTCGATGCAGGCTTCACCTTCAACACCTGGCCGCTGATGGACGGACAGCTCATCCCAGACGGTCTCTTCGTCATGAGCCCGGCCTGGCGCAATCTCTTCGAGAACGTCATGACGGTGCAGTTCGTCCACCGCTGCGGCGCCTATCTACTGCTGGCCGTGACGCTGATCCATGCCATCGCCGCAGCCGCGCAGGCACCTGGCACCGGTCATGCGCGCCGCGCACAGATCCTGTTTCTCCTGGTGCTGGCCCAGGCCGCGATCGGCATCGCCACGCTCCTGATGGCGGTGCCGATCGAGCTCGGGCTCCTCCATCAGGCCGGTGCGGTGATCGTCCTCGGCTTTGCCGTCGCCCATGCGCGCGGCCTCGCTGGGCCTTATCCCATTCCTGCCGGCGAGCGCCGCTGAACGAGAGCAGGCCGCGGAAGCCCTCGCTGCGCTTACGAATTTGACTCAGCAGCGGGCACTGAGGTGGCCGCTGCATTTGCGAGTGTGGATGCTCAGGGGAACAGCGGCAGCTGCTCGATGCCGGTCGTTTCCTCGATGTCATAGGCGACGTTGAAGTTCTGGATCGCCTGGCCCGCCGAGCCCTTCACCAGATTGTCGAGCGTCGAGATGACGATGGCTCGGCCCGGAATGCGGTCCGGCACGACGTTGACGACGACGTAGTTCGAGCCGCGCACCATCTGCGTCTGCGGCAGCACACCTTGGTCGGCAATGGTGACGAAGGGCTCATCCTTGTAAGTTTCCACCAGCGCGTGCCGCAGGTCCTGTGCCGTGTGGCCCGGGGCCAGCCGCACATAGCTGGTGCACAGCTCGCCGCGGCTCATCGGGATGAGATGCGGCGTGAAGTTCACCCGAAGGCCCGACTGGCCGACCGAGAGGCCGATCTCCTGCTCGATCTCCGCCATGTGGCGATGGCTGCCGACGGAGTAAGGCGACAGGCCTTCGCCCGCCTCGCAGAAAAGGGTGTTCTCCTTCAGGCCACGCCCGGCGCCCGAAACGCCGGACTTGGCGTCGATGACGATATCGTTCGGGTCGATCAGCGCGTGCGTCGTCAGCGGCAGCAGCGACAGGAGCACGGCCGTGGGGTAGCAGCCGGGGCAGGCAATCAGCCGCGACGCCGCGATCTGGTGCCGATAGCGCTCGGTAAGGCCATAGACGGCCTCCGGCTGGATCTCCGTGGCGGCATGATCCAGGCCGTACCACTCCTTGTAAGCGGCAGGATCGCGCAGACGGAAGTCGGCCGACATGTCGATGATCTTGATCGCCGGATAGCTCTCGAAGATCTCCTTGGTGATCGCCTGCGTGGTGCCGTGCGGCAGGCCGCAGAACACCGCGTCGACCGATCCCCAGTTGGCATCCTCGACCTTCACGAGGTCGGGCAGCTCGACATGCGAGAAGTGCCGGAAGACGGCCTTCATCGGCTTGCCGGCATGGCTGTTTGCCGTCAGCACCGCGATCTCGATGTTGGGGTGGCGAAGCGCAAGACGCACGAGATCCGCGCCCGTATAACCGCTGGCGCCGAGAACGCCGATCCTGATCCTGTCCGCCATCCCTGAAGCTCCTGCGATGTCAGTTATTTGCACCGCACCTCGGAATCAGATCCGCAGCGAGGTGATCCAGTTTGTGAAGTCGGCGCGCCGCCGGGCAGCTGCCGTGGCCCTCCCTTACAACGCGTCGTGTCGCACCGCCATGACACCGCGTCATTTCGCGGGATGGCGGTGTCGGTGCCGCTCGATCGACCTTCTCACCCCCTGGCTGACTCAAGATGGCAGCGCATTGAATCAGTTTCTGAGGATGATGAATCAGGCCGCGAGGAGCCGGCCGCAAGTGTCAGAAACGACTCCGGTCTTTCTGCTGCTCGGCTAGGATGCCGATGACATACATCGCCACCGTCGCGCCGGCGACGGCTGTCATATCGGCATGATCGTAAGGCGGCGAGACCTCAACGAGGTCGGCGCCAATGATGGACAGCGCCTTGAGCTGATGGAGGACGGCAAGCATCTTGGCGCTCGACGGCCCTCCCGCGACGGGCGTTCCGGTGCCCGGCGCGAATGCCACGTCGAGGCAATCGATGTCGAAGGTGAGGTAGACCGGCTTGCCCGCTGTGCGCTGGATGATCCGCTCGGCGATGCCACGGCTCGTCAGGTCCTCGACCTCGTTGCAATGGATGATCTCGAGCCCAAGATCGCGCGGCGCATGCGTCCGGATACCGATCTGGATCGACGATGCGGCATCGATCAGGCCAGCCTCGATCGCTGCGGTGACGAAGGACCCGTGATCGACGCGGGGCGTCTCGCCGGGCGCGCTGGCAAGGTCCCATGTGTCCTGATGCGCATCGAAGTGGACGAGCGACAGTGTACCGTGGCGGGCGGTATGGGCCTGCAGGAGCGGCCAGGTGATCGAGTGGTCGCCGCCGAGCGTCAGCAGAAAGCCGGTCTGCGTCAGCAGTGCCTCAGCCTCTGCCAGCATGGCGGCGTGGGCCTCTTCCGGCCGGCGGTAGTCGAGCAGGCAGTCGCCGTAATCGACGACCGACAGCGTCTCGAAAAGATCGGCGTGGAAGGGATATTGCGGGTCGTTGTCGAAGATCATCGACGCCCGCCGCAACGCCGCGGGGCCGAAACGGGCGCCCGGCCGGTTCGAGACGGACGCGTCGAACGGGATGCCCCAGACCGTGACGTCCGACCCGCTTGGCTGCTTGCTGAAGCGTCGGCGCATGAAGGAGGGCGTGCCGGCGTAGGTCGGATCGGTCGCCGACCCGAGGAAGGACGAGGCCGTGAAGGCGTGGTCGATCGATTTCGGCGGCATTGGCACTCCGGTCGGCTGCTGCGGCGGGTTTGATCCTTGCGCTGCCGCCTAGGTAGCGCGGCACCGCGGCCGTTGCACCCCCGAGCGTGAGCCCGACGGCTTTCGCTGAGACCTCAGGCCATCGACGCTGCCACGGCAACGCCGGTCCTTTGAATGATGTCCTTCCCGTTCAGCTTCTGGCTACCGGATGCTGCTAGGCTTTTCCCTTGCGCCACTTTGTCGGGCGGCTGGGCAGATGCGGGGAGCAGCCATGGACACGACGATGCGCGCCGACCCGGGCCATGCCGGCGCCGAGCCGCCGACGCCGTTCGGCGGCGGGCGCTTCGAGGTGCTGGACGGCTGGCGCGGCGTCTGCGCGGCCATGGTCGTCCTGTTCCACATCCCGGCACTGGGCGGGCTGCCGGAGCTGCCGCTGATCCGCGGCGGCTATCTCTTCGTCGACTTCTTCTTTGTGCTCTCCGGCTTCGTCATCACGCACGCCTATTACGCGCGACTAAGGGGTGCGGCCGATGCACGGCGTTTCGTCGTCTCGAGGCTGAAACGGACCTATCCGCTGCATCTGGCGATGCTGCTCGCCTTTTTAGCCTTCGAACTGCTCGTCCTGAAGACCAAGGGCAGCGCCGAGGCGTTCCAGGGCGGCAATTCTGTCTATGCCTTGGTGATGAACCTCCTGCAGCTCCACGCCTTCGGCACGGTCGACCAGCTCGGCTGGAACTATCCGAGTTGGAGCATCTCGGCGGAGTTCGGCGCCTACGTGCTGTTTGCCGCCGGCATGCTCCTCCTCGGCCGCCGTGTCCCATGGCTCTTCGCCGGGGTTGTTCTCTTCGCTACGCCCTTCCTGCTCTGGCGTGTCGGCGAGCTGGATACGACCGTCGACTTCGGATGGCTGCGCTGTCTTCTCGGCTTTTCCTGCGGCGCGCTGCTGCGCATCTTCGCCTGGCCACCGCGCGAGGCTAGTGCCCCTCGCTGCCGCGTCAGCTGGACGGCGGCCGAAGTCGCAATGCTCGCGGCCGTCGGCACCTTCGTCGTTGCGGCCGGTCACACGCCGCTTTCGATCGCCGCGCCCTTCGTCTTCACCTTCGCGGTCTACGTCTTCGCCCACGAGGCCGGCTCGGTCAGCGCCATCCTGCGCTGGCGGCTCTTCGCCTTTCTCGGCCTGATCTCCTATTCCATCTATCTCACCCACGCCTTCGTCATCTCGCGGGTGATCAATGTCGCGACGGTCGTGGAAGGCCGGCTCGGCCTGGCGTTGATGATGGAGCGGGCCGACGGCTCGAAGGCTTTCGGCCCGTCGCCGCTGGTGGAGAATGGCGCCGCCGTGGTGATCCTCGTCGCGACCATCATCGTCAGCGCAGTGACATGGCGCTTGGTCGAGCGGCCGTTCCAGAAGCTGTCGCTGTCGAAGCTGGGTCGGCGAAACCGGCCCGACGCATCACAGCCGTCAGCCACTCCCTCCGCCGCCTGAGTGGCGTCACGGCCTCAGGGCGTGAACCAGTAGCGGGTGATGTGAAAGAGCAGCGGCGCTGCGAAAGTGATGGAATCGATGCGGTCCAGCACGCCGCCATGGCCCTCGATCAGCGTGCCCCAGTCCTTCGCCGCGAGATCGCGCTTCACCGCCGAGAGCACGAAGCCGCCGAAGAAGCCCGCGATCACGATCGCCGTCGCAACGCCGGCCGCCTGCAGCGGCGAGAACGGCGTCAGCGGGTGGAGCAGGGTGCCGATCGCGATGGCCGAGAGGCCGCCGCCGGCGAGCCCCTCGATCGTTTTGGACGGGCTGATATTGGGCGAGAAACGGTGCCGGCCGAATAGCTTGCCGAAGACATATTGCAGCACATCGCTGAGTTGCACTACGATGATGAGGTAGAGGAACAGCAGCGTCGGATCGGTGTCGATGTCGAGGATCAGCAGCGCCGGAGCGTGGCTGACGGCGTAGACGCACAGCATCAGCCCCCACTGTACCTTGGCGCTGCGGCCGAGGAAGTCGGACGTCTCGCCCGCGAGCGTCGCGATCGCCGCAAGACCCAGGAAGGCATAGACCGGGATCAGGATCGAGAAGAGGCCGTACCAGGCTGTGCCGAGCAGCAGATACTGCAGCGGCAACAGCACGAAGAAGGACAGGAAGAGCGGCCGGTGATCCCCGGGCCGCGACGGCGTCAGCGTCCAGAACTCACGCAAGGCGACGAAGGACAGGAAGGCGAACAGGATCACCGTTGCCGTCGGGCCGATGATGACGGCGGCGCCGACCACGAAGGCCATGATCCACCAGGATCGCGTCCGGGCGTTGAGGTTGGCGATCGTCGCCCGTGACTCGGGTGTCGCCGCGCGGCGGGCGAGGATCGTGCCGGCGATGGAAGCGATGGTCAGGACGGCGAGGATGCCGGCGATGACGACGAGAAGCGTCCCGTTCATCGTGCCACCCTCCGGGTGTCGAGATCGACGACCGCCTGGCGGGCACGGGCGAGGAACGCCTCCTTCGGCTCGTCCGCGATCCGCTCCAGTGGCGCGCCGAAGCGGGCGGTGCAGGTGATCGGCACGACGAGGAAGCTGCCTTTCGGCATGATACGCGCGAGATTGTCGAGGTGCACGGGCACCAACTCGGCCTTGGGCACCTGACGTGCCAGATGGAACAGCCCACTCTTGAAGCTGCCGATCGCGTCACCCTGACCCCGTGTCCCTTCGGGGAAGATCAGGACGGAATCGCCGCTGGCCAGCGCCGCCAGCACCGGGCCGAGCGGATCCTCTGCGCTTTCGCGGCGGCGGTCGATCAAGACGGAGCGCAGGCAATCCTCGGCGATGAAGCGGTGGAAGCGAGTCCTGGCCCAGTAATCGCGCGCTGCGACGGGATGGGTACGCCGCCGCAGCGCCGGCGGCAGGCAGGCGAGCACCGCCAGCGTGTCGAAGTGGCTGGCGTGATTGGCAAAATAGATGCGCTGCCGCTCCACGGGCCGGGCGCCTGCCCATTCCGCGCGGGCGCCGATGAGGAGGCGGATGCCGGCGATCAGGAGGTAGCGGACGAGGTCGATCATGCCGCGCGCTCCAGTTGGCGCGCGATTGTGACTGTGCGGGTGATGCAGGTGACGAGGCTTCCGGCGGTGATGATCGCCAGCGCTGCCGTCAGGGCATAGCGGCTGCCCAGCGTCCACGCCTCAATGGCGGCAGCCACGAGGCCGAGCGTCAGCAGGGCCATGCGGCGCTGCTTGGCCATGATGCCGCTGAAATCCTGAAGGAGGCCGAGCGAGCCGCCGAGGACGCGGACGTAGGCCGTCAGCGCCGCGAGGAGCGCGGCGGCCCAGCCGAGCCACGGCAGGCCGACGGCATAGCCCGGCGCGACCAGGAGAAGGCTGTCGGCGACCCGGTCGGGGAACTCGTTGTAGATCGCGCCGACGGCCGACTTCTTGCCGCCCTCGATTGCCACCATGCCATCGAGGAGGTTGCAGAGGAGCCGGAGCTGCACACAGAGGGCCGCAGCGAGCCACCATAAAGGAGTGCCGGGCAGGATCGTCGCGGCCGCACCGAGCGCAGCGAAGACGACGGAAAGCACCGAGATCTGGTTCGGCGTGACGGCGCCTCGCGCCAACGTCGCGGCGAGGCGGATCATCAGGGGTGACGAGCGGCTCGCCAGCGGCCTGCGGGCCGGCTCGGTGGTGCCCGGGCCGTGTGGATGGGAGACGTCGCCTGTCATGCCTGCTGCCGTGTTCTCATGCGGCATGATCCAAGCATCTTTAGCCGGCGCGCGACAGGCGCCGAGGCTGCCGCTGCGGCAGCACCGTGCCGCTGTCCACAGGCGATGGCGACGCGCCAAGGCTACGCGCCAAAAAAGAAGGCCGCGGACAATGCCGCGGCCTGCAGTAGCTTGAAGATCGACGCCCGAAGGCGCGGCGATCAGCGCTTGGAGAACTGGAAGGACCGACGGGCCTTCGCCTTGCCGTACTTCTTGCGCTCGACGACGCGCGGATCGCGGGTCAGGAAGCCGCCCTTCTTCAGAACCGCGCGAAGCGCCGGCTCGTAATAGGTGAGGGCGCGCGAAATGCCGTGGCGCACCGCGCCGGCCTGGCCGGAGAGGCCGCCGCCGGTGACGGTCGCGACGATGTCGTACTGGCCGTCACGGGCCGCTGCAACGATCGGCTGGCGCAGCACCATCTGGAGAACCGGCCGCGCGAAGTAGGCGGAGAAGTCCTTCTCGTTGACGATGATCTTGCCGGTGCCGGGCTTCACCCAAACACGGGCGACGGCGTCCTTGCGCTTGCCGGTGGCATAGGCGCGGCCGCTGGCGTCGAGCTTCTGCACATGGACCGGAGCCTCGGCCTCGCCGGAGGCAGCGCCGGTGTTGAGAGCCTGGAGCGACGAAAGCTGAGACATTATGCGGCCCTCGCATTCTTGGAGTTCATCGCGCGGACGTCGAGCGTCTCGGGGGTCTGCGCCTGGTGCGGATGCTCGGCGCCGGCATAGACGCGCAGGTTCTTGAGCTGGCGACGGCCGAGCGGGCCGCGCGGCAGCATGCGCTCCACGGCCTTCTCGACGACGCGCTCGGGGAAGCGGCCCTCGAGGATCTCGCGCGCCTTGCGCTCCTTGACGCCGCCGGGATGGCCGGTGTGCCAGTAGTAGGTCTTGTCGGTGTACTTCTTGCCCGTCAGCACGACCTTGTCGGCGTTGACGATGATGACGTTGTCGCCGTCGTCGATATGCGGGGTGAAGGTCGGCTTATGCTTGCCGCGGAGACGCAGCGCGACGAGGGAGGCGAGGCGGCCGACGACAAGCCCTTCGGCGTCGATCAGAATCCACTTCTTCTCCACCGTCTCGTTCTTTTGCGAGAAGGTCTTCATGGTCGAACCCTTGGGTAATGGCTGCGGCTCAGCACCGCTATACGAAAAGGGCGGCCCGGAGGCCGCTCTCAAGGTGGTGCTGTTAAAGCTTGGATGACGTGCCGTCAAGCGCATTGTGACGGTTGCTTCAGGCCATAGGCCATAGAAAACAATACCTTAGCTATAGAGGTATTGTGATACCACAGAAATCGTACGCTCACCCCCGTTGCGGCTGGAGTGTCATGATGCGCCTCAGCCCATTCTGGAGCTTCTGTCGCGAAGCACCGAACCGCGCCTCGATGGCCTCCTTGTGCGCGATAAACTCGGCCGCGGGGACCGGACGGCTGAAGTAGTAGCCCTGGATCAGCCGGCATCCCGCCTTCCGGAGAAAGGCGAGCTCGCGCCGCGTCTCGACGCCTTCGGCCTGCACTTCGAGGCCGAGCCGCTCGCCCAGTTGGATGAGCGAAGAGCAGATGGCCTGCAACTTGCCCTGCCGATCGACGCCGGCGACGAAGTCGCAGTCGAGCTTCAGCTTGTCGAAGGGCAGCTCCTTCAGGCAGGACATGCTGGCAAAGCCCTGGCCGAAATCGTCGAGGGCGAGGCGGACGCCGCTCTCCTTCAGGGACGAGAGGAGGGCGGCAATGGCCGGAAGATCCTCGATCTCGGCGGTTTCCGTCAGCTCGATTTCGATGCGAGAGGGATCGACGGCGTGGCGAGCAAGATGCTCTCTTGTCGTCGCGCAGAAATCCGGCTGCACCAACTGCTTGGCCGACACATTGATCGACAGCGACAGGTCATCGAGCCCCGCTTTGGACCAGCGTGTCAGCTGTTCCAGGGCCGTCGCGATCACCCAGTCGCCGAGCGGCTGGATCAGCCCCACCCGCTCCGCCAGCGGCACGAACCGGCAGGGCGGAACCATGCCGAGACGTGGATGCCGCCAGCGCACCAGGGCCTCGGCGCCTGTGACCTTGCCGCGCGAGAGATCGATTACCGGCTGATAGTGAAGGGTGAGGCTGCCATTCGCGATGGCCTCCGCCAGGTCTTCGGCGAGTTCGATGTCCTCATCCGTCGTGGATCGCTCCCCGGAGCGGTGAAGAACAACAGGCTTGCGGGTCCGCGAACCGGCTTCGGCTTTCCGCAGTATCAGCGTCGAGCCCACCAGGCTGACCATACCGACAAGAACGGAAAGGACGATCGCCGATTGCCCGTTCGCCGCCTGGTTAGTCGCGACGATCGTCGAAAGACCGATCAAGACGAAGACAGGACGCAGTGGTTTTGAGGTGAACCACAGCGGCCGCCGCCGCTGCAATGCTGTCGATGATGCGTAGTTCGGCTGCTCCGACATCAGAACCTCGATCGATCCCCCGAGCGGCGGCAGGCGCGAGGCGCTCTGCGGCCGTTGCAAAGCTTGCCGGCGGATGATCATGGCGCAGCTCCGCAAAGGCGGGGCCTTCGCTTGGCATACGCCACGGTGAGGCCGCTTCGCACCCACGCCTGCCAGGCGGTGCGGATCGACCCTGCACGCTATCCCGCAAGCTTCGATAGCTGACCAACAGACTCTCGGGCCGGGAAGTTCCGCAGGGTTAGTACCCGCTGCGGTTATGGTAACCGCATCATTAACGGATGCTGCAGACGCAGAGCGTCATCGGCTTTCGGTCGAGTTTGGCGACTTCGCGTCTTTCCGGTAGCGTCCGCGCCTTCACGCTTACCGCGCGGTAATGGGCGGTCCGCGGGATCTTGGACAGCAGGGCAGGAGACGGGGACGGAAATGGCCGACATATTGGAGATGGGGATCACCGCACGGCATCCCGTCGACATCCAGCGGGCCGACGGAATCATCCGGATCGTCCTGTCGAGCCCGCCATCGAACGCGCTTTCGGTGGCGATGCTGGACGCGCTGATTGTCGCGCTCGATGAGGCATCGGCCGCCCCGAGCTGCCGCGTCGTCATCATCGCCGCGGTCGGCCCAGTCTTCTCGGCCGGGCATGACCTCAAGGAGCTGACGGCGCACCGGAGCGACGATGACGCAGGACGGGCCTTCTTCACCGCCACGATGGCGCGATCGGCCGAGCTGATGCAGGCCATCTCGCGTCACCGCTGTCCTGTGATCGCCGAGGTGAACGGCCTCGCGACCGCGGCAGGCTGCCAACTCGTCGCCAGCTGTGATCTGGCCATCGCGTCGGAAGAGGCGACTTTCTGCACGCCCGGCGTCAATATCGGCCTCTTCTGCTCGGCGCCGGCCGTGGCGCTCTCGCGCAACCTGTCGCGCAAGCATGCGATGGAGATGCTCCTCACCGGTGAGACCATCGACGCGCGCTCGGCGCGCGACTTCGGCCTCGTCAACCGTGTCGTGCCGCCCGAATATCTCGGTACCGTGGTGGGGAAATACGCGACCATGATCGCGTCGAAGTCGGCAGCTGCCATTCAATCCGGCAAGGCGGCGTTCCACCGGCAGGCCGACATGGATCTTGGCGACGCCTATGCTGACGCATCTGCCGCCATGGTCGACGGTCTGCTGACGCCGGACGCGGAGGAGGGGATCGCCGCCTTCGTCGAAAAGCGCCAGCCGGTCTGGCCGCACGACTGAGCTCTGGCGGAACTAGTTCCCGCATAACCAGCCTGATCGGGTCAAAGACCCTATGATGCCATGCAAGAAGAGGCAGGCTTCGCTTTGACGCCTGCCGCTCGAATGACGAGAATGATCCATCGGCCGATGCCGGTGCAGAGGAGGAACCCGACATGAGCAACTCACCGAGCTTCGAGACACTGGCGGTTCATGCCGGAGCGCAGCCGGACCCGGCGACGGGCGCGCGCGCGACGCCGATCTACCAGACGACCTCCTTCGTCTTCGACGATGTCGATCATGCCGCGGCTCTCTTCGGCCTCCAGCAGTTCGGCAACATCTATACCCGCATCATGAACCCGACGCAGGCGGTGCTGGAGGAGCGCGTCGCCGCGCTCGAAGGCGGCACGGCGGCGCTCGCCGTCGCCTCGGGACATGCCGCGCAGCTGATCGCCTTCCACGCGCTGATGCAGCCGGGCGACGAGTTCATCGCATCAAAGAAGCTCTATGGCGGCTCGATCAACCAGTTCGGCCAGTCCTTCAAGTCCTTTGACTGGCGGGTGAAGTGGGCCGATCCGGACGACCTCTCCAGCTTCGAGACCGCGATCACGGAGCGGACGCGTGCGATCTTCATCGAATCGATCGCCAATCCCGGCGGCGTCGTCGTCGACATCCAGGCAATCGCCGACATCGCGCATCGCCACGGCCTGCCGCTGATCGTCGACAACACGCTGGCAACGCCCTATCTCTGCCGGCCGATCGAGCACGGCGCCGACATCGTCATCCATTCGCTGACGAAGTTCATGGGCGGCCACGGCAATTCGATGGGTGGCGTCATCGTCGACGGCGGCACCTTCGACTGGTCGGCCTCCGGCCACTATCCCGTCCTGTCGCAGCCGCGGCCCGAGTATAACGGCCTCGTGCTGCATGAGACATTCGGCAACTTCGCCTTTGCCATCGCCTGCCGTGTCCTCGGCCTGCGCGATCTCGGCCCCGCGATCTCGCCCTTCAACGCCTTCATGATCCTGACCGGCATCGAGACTCTGCCGTTGCGCATGCAGCGCCACAGCGACAATGCCAAAGCCGTCGCGGAGTACCTGGCATCGCACGATAAGGTCGGCTGGGTGTCCTATGCCGGGCTCGAAAGCGATCCTTACCATGCGTTGATGCAGAGATATGCGCCGAAGGGCGCGGGCGCGGTGCTTACCTTCGGCCTGAAGGGCGGCTACGATGCCGGCGTCGGCTTCGTGCAGGCGCTGGAGCTGTTCTCGCATCTTGCCAATATCGGCGATACGCGCTCACTGGTCATCCATCCGGCCTCAACCACGCATCGGCAGCTCGCCGACGAGCAGAAGAAGAGCGCCGGCGCCGGACCGGACGTGGTTCGTCTGTCCGTCGGCATCGAAAGCGTTGCCGACATCATCGCCGATCTCGATCAGGCCCTCGCCAAGATCTGAACACACGATCCTTGGTGTCGACCCGTCGCGCAGGCGGCGGGATCACGCGGCTCGACGAACCCACAGAGGCAGCATGATGGCGCCACTCCTCCTGAAGATCGATCCGGCCTCCGTTCTGATGGAGACCGGCAGTCCGTTACAGGAGCGGGTGATCGCCGGTGCACCGGTTCATCGCACCTGGAACATCGAGGACACCGGCGACGGGCTCTATGCCGGCATCTGGGAGTCGACCCCCGGCGAGTGGCGGGTGGAGTATACCGAGTGGGAATACTTCCACGTCCTCAGCGGCATCTCGGTGCTGACGGAAGACGGCGGAGATGCCGTCACGCTCGGTGCCGGCGACAGCTTCGTCATTCGCCCTGGCTTCAAGGGCAGCTGGCGTGTCGAGGAGACGACCCGCAAGCACTACGTCATCAGAACCTGAGAAGGCCCGCCAAGGTTGTAGAGGAAGGGGCGGACGCTACCGTCCGCCCGCCTTCCTCAGTCCTTGGGATCCATCTTGCGGAAAGCCTCTAGCGTATCCTCGTCGGGTTCGCGCTTGGCGTCCGCCTGATCTTGGCGTTGGTTGTGCACCCGGTTCTGATCATTGCCTTGCAGCTTGTTGTCGCCCATCACGTCCGAAGCGATATCCGTCTGGCTAAGGATGCTGGGGTCGATCGTTCCCGAGGGCTTGTCGCCGCCCTTCGGTGCCGTGGTGTCGTTGTTCTTGTCGTCAGCCATGCCGATCTCCTTCGTTGGTGCTGATTACCGCTCGACCTCGATCAGGATCTCGTTGCGGCGCATGAAGCCCGGCGTCCAGGGCGGGTTGTAGAAGGCGTATTGCGGGTCGCCCTTCTGCACCAGGTTCTGGTCCGACAGGTAGTTGTAGAGGGCCATCAGCTTCTTGCTGGCCAGCGAGGCGTTGAACGTGCCGGAGAAGCGGATCGCCACGACGCGCTTGGCCGGCATCTCCTTCAGCTCGACGTCGGAGCTCGCGGGCTGCGGCAGGCTGGTCGTGGTGTACTTCTTCGGCATGACGAAGCGCACGGCCCAGCCCTTGGTGCGTCCATCGCTTTCGGCGAGCTGCTGCAGCACTGGCACCGTCATCGGGATCTTCTTGCCCGAGCGGTTTCGCGCCGACACGTAGTCGTAGAGCGTCTCGAAGCCGCTGCGGCGCGCCTTCTCATGGTAGCCGCTCTTCACCGTCTCCGCGACGATCATGGCGTCGTAGTCGCGCACCTGGATCTCGCCATCGTCGCGCACGACGTCATAGTCGGGCTCCTCGCTATGATCGGCGATCTTCTTGGTGACATAGAAGGCGGTGCCGACGGCGATCACCGCGCCGCCGACGATCAGTGCGCCCGTCAGGTTCGGCCGTTCCCGCAGGAAGTCGAGGCCGCGCTGCGCCTCACGGCCGCGGCGGAAGCTTGCCAGACGCGGCAGCCGGAGATCCGGCAGGTAGGATGTCGCATCGTCGGCGCTGTCGCGAGCATAGGAGGCGCCACGCCGTGCGTACTGCCGCAGAGCGCGCAGCGAGTCGCGCGCATCGTCGGCGCTGGGCAGCGTCAGACCGGTCAGGAATTCGGGAAGATAACGCGACGCCGTGGAGCGCGACGAGCCCGGCATGGACGGAAGGTGGTCGACCAACGCGCGGCGAGCCCGTTCCAGGCCACTCGGCCGTGGATTGAAGCGGTCGACGACCTGGGTCTCGAGATCCGAGATCCGGTCGCTGATGTCGCTCATGGCCTGTGCGAGACGGTCATAGGCCGAGGGATTGTCGCGGAACATCCGGTTACTCCTGCAGGTTTCGCGCGGCCGGACGACGAGCGGCGGTAAGGATGTCTCCGCCACCTGTGCTCTCTGGACCGGCTTTGCTCATCAACGCCCGCTGCGGTGCTTGGTTGCACCTCGCTACCAATTCCGCCGAACTTGGGCCCGCCGCATGGTGAATGGATCGCGAGCAAAGCGCGAGGCCGCCAACCGCGTGGCGATACGCAACCTTCTCGGAGGATGCGGATTAAGGAAGCATCGGGTTTTCCATGACCTGATACTCCAGCAATTTCGGGCGGCCTCGGGCCGCCCATTTTTTTGGGCCGCTCCCTCTCCTCGAGGACGTCGGGGCCTGTGCACCCTGACGCGACGCGCTACCCTCCGCTCGGGCGCCGTCTGGGAGGATAAGCGAATGACCAAGGCATTGGGGATGTCGGCGCTCGTCGTCGGCTTGGCACTGGGGGCATCGCCGGCGCTGGCGCTGGATGTGAGCCGCAGCATCGACGTCGATGCCGCGCCGGAAAAGGTCTGGGCGGTGATCGGCGGCTTCTGCGGAATCGCCTCGTGGCATCCCGTCGTCAAAGGCTGCCAGGAATCGAACGAGGGCGGAAAAGACGTACGTCTGCTGACGCTCGACGGTGGCGGCCTCCTGAAGGAACAGCTCGTCAGCCGTGACGAGGCCGGCATGGGATATACCTACACCATCCTTGAAGGGCCGCTGCCGGTACAGAACTACCAGTCGACGATCGCCGTGAAGCCCGGTGGCGCCGGCTCCACGATCGTCTGGCAGGGCAGCTTCGATGCCAAGGGCGCGCCGGATGCCGAGGCGACGTCGGTCATCGCCGGCATCTACGACGCCGGACTGAAGACCATCGCCAAAGAGGCGAAGCGCTAGGCGCAGCCGTCCCGCCTCGACCACATGGCGGCAGGCTCCGCAACCGCAATGCTGCGGAGCCTGCGATGGACTCGATCGCTGATCTCTCCGGTTGATCTGCCGCCTTGCGACAGCACCGGAGACGCGGATCGGCCCTGAAGCAACCTGATGCTCGCTCAGGCAGACCGAGGCAGGGCGAGGGCGCCAATTGTGCCGTTGCGTCGTGACGCCAGCATCTGGTTCATAAAGGCGAACGTTTGGGGTTATAATCTTAAGCAAAGCGCAAACAATTTCAGTGAGCCTAAGCAACGGGATGGAGCCGAGCTTCTTCGGCATGAGGGGAAATACCCGTGAGGCTCTTCAAGTCGACCAACGACCGCTCCGTGCATCCGCTCGAACGAGCCTACGCCGTGGGTGGCGTTGCTCTCGGATACGGGCTGTGGGCGTTTGGCTTCCTCACCGACATGCAGGTGCGGGACTGGCGCGGCCTCGACGGCTCTGTGAGTGGAACGTTCTCCTCCACCCTGATGCACGCAATGCTGCTGATCCTGCCATTGCTGCTCGGGCGGATCTTCCTTGGCATCGGCCGGCGGGAACGGGAGATGCGCGATCGCGTGGCGCAGATGAGCCAGGCCGAGGAGATCATGCGCCTGCGGGCCGATCGTGACCCGCTGACCGACCTCTTCAACCGCGGCTATCTCACGCGCAGGCTCGAGGAGGGGATCGCGACCGGCCAGTGGCAGCGACGCGGCGTGCTCATCTACATGCTCGATCTCGACGACTTCAAGCACATCAACGACACCTTCGGGCACCGCGCCGGGGACATCGTGCTCATCGAGATCGCCAAGCGGCTGAAGCAACTGTGCCGCGGCGACGACTTCGCAGCCCGTCTCGGCGGCGACGAGTTCCTGGTGATGCACTTCCCCCTCGAGGGGGAGGACCCCGGCGGGTTCGGCACGCGCATCATCGAGGCCGTCTCGCGCGATGTCCTTTACGAGGACATTCGCATCATTGCCGGCACCAGCATCGGCATCGCTCGCGTCGGCGATGACGGCCGGACCTGGTCCGACGTCATCCGCTCGGCCGACGTCGCCCTCTACCATGCCAAGGCGGAGCCGCTCAGCGCCTACCGCATCTTCGCGCCGGAGATGAAGCGTCAGAAGGACGAGCAGGCCATCCTCGAAGCGGAGATGCGCACCGGCCTCGATCGCGGCGAGTTCGAACTTTACTACCAGCCGATCTACGGCGCCGCGAGCGGCGCGATCCGAAGCTTCGAGGCGCTGGTGCGCTGGAACCACCCGGACCGTGGTCTGGTGCCGCCGATGGATTTCATCCCGGCCGCCGAGAGTTGCGGCCTCATCGTGCGCATGGGCCGGATGATCCTTCTCGATGCCTGCCGCACCGCGGCGGGCTGGCCGAAGCCGGTTGGCATCTGCGTCAACCTCTCGCCGGTGCAGTTCAAGGACACCAATCTGGTGGAGACTGTCCGGCAGGCGCTTGCCGTCAGCGGCCTCGCACCGGGGCGGCTCGATCTCGAGATCACCGAGTCGCTCTTGCTGGAGCCGAGTCCGCGCATCCTGAAGACGGTGGATGCCCTGCGCGAGATGGGCGTGCGCATCACCATGGACGACTTCGGCACCGGCTTCTCCAGCATCAACAATCTCAGGCGCTTCCGCTTCGACCGCCTGAAGATCGACCGCTCCTTCACCCGCGACGTGACGACCACCGGTGCCGATGATGCCGAGATCGTTCGCACGATCGTGCGGCTGTCGCGCACGCTGCGGATGGAGACGATCCTGGAAGGCGTCGAGACGGAGGATCAACTGGCGTTCGCGCGGAGCGAAGGGCTGACCGAGGTGCAGGGCTACTATTGCGCCAGACCCATGCGCGCGCCGGACGTCGCAAGGTTGCTCGCCGAACGAAATCAGGCGGGCAACGGCACCGACACGGCGGACGCCGAGGCATCGGCGGCCTGATCAGGGCCGTCGCAGCTTTCTGCGCCGGCTGCGCCCTGTCGCAACCGTCGCGGTCGTGAGCGGCCGGTGATCGTGCTGTCGGTCAATACGACCAGGTCCGCGCCTTCGAGATCAGGAAGTCTCGGAAGACCTTGAGCTTGGCGGCGCTGCGAAGCTGCTCCGGATAGCAGAAGTAGGTGTCGAAGGCAGGTGTCTCGACCTCCGGTAGAAGCTGGACGAGCTTCGCCCGCTTGTCGATCATGTAGTCCGGGAGGAGGCCGATGCCGATGCCGCTCTCGATCGCCGAGCGGATCGACATGAGGTTGTTGATCTGCAGCACCGGCGAGCGCGTATGGCCTTCCGGAAGTCCGACGGTCTCGAGCGCGTTGAGATTGCGCAGATAGGTCGGCGCGGGCTCGCCGAAGGTGATGAGCCGGTGATTGTCGAGATCCTCGATCGTCTTCGGCTGCCCGAAGCGCTCGATGTAGATCGGGGCGGCATAGACATGCATATGCACGGTGAACAGCCGGCGCTGGATCAGCTCCGGCTGCTGCGGCTGGCGCAGGCGGATGGCCGCGTCCGCCTTGCGCATGGTGAGGTCGATTTCCTCATTGTCGAAAACGAGCTGCAGCTCGACATCGGGATAAAGCTCCAGGAACTCCTTGGCGCGTTCGGTCAACCAGCCCGAGCCAAGCCCGACCGTCGTCGTCACCCGCAGCTTGCCGCTCGGCTTCTCCCGCGTCTCGGTCAACTGCATGCGGACCATTTCGAGCCGCTTCAGCACGTCGCCGGCCGTCTGGAACAGGAGCTCGCCCTGCTCGGAGAGCACGAGGCCGCGGGCATGGCGGTGGAAGAGGGGAGCGCCGATCTCCTGCTCCAGCGCGGCGACCTGCCGGCTGATCGCGGACTGGCTGAGATTCAGCGAATCCGCGGCATGCGTGAACGAGCCGGCTTCGGCTGCTGCATGGAAGATGCGCAGCTTGTCCCAGTCCAACGCCATCTGACCTCGTCCCCCCTTGGCCGGAGCGAACCGCCCGTCGGGCGGTTGCGCCGTTATTCCGCGGCTTGTCGCTCTTCGTCCAGGTGGAGCGCTGCCAGCCACTTCTCCGCCTCGAGTGCGGCCATGCATCCGAGGCCGGCTGCCGTCACGGCCTGGCGGTACACATCGTCTGCGACGTCGCCAGCGGCAAAGACGCCCGGAATGGAGGTTCGCGTGCTGCCGGGCTCGACCCAGAGATAGCCGGACGGCTTCTGCTTCAGCTGCCCTACGAACAGCTCCACGGCCGGGGCATGGCCGATGGCGACGAAGACGCCGTCCGTCGGCTTTTCCGTCACCTCACCGGTGACGGTGTCGCGCAGGCGGATACCGGTGACAGACTTCAGCGGCTTGGTGCGGCCGACGATCTCCTCGACCTCGGCGTTCCAGATGACGTCGATATTGGCGCTGGCATGCAGGCGGCTCTGCAGGATCCGCTCGGCGCGCAGCGAGTCGCGGCGGTGTACCAGCGTCACATGCCGGGCGATATTGGAGAGGTAGAGCGCTTCCTCGACGGCCGTGTTGCCGCCACCGACCACGACGACGTCGCGACCCTTGTAGAAGAAGCCGTCGCAGGTGGCACAGGCCGAGACGCCGAAGCCCTGGAAGGTGTTCTCGCTATCGAGGCCGAGCCACTTCGCCTGCGCCCCAGTCGCGATGATCAGCGCGTCGCAGGTGTAGCGCGTGCCGGAATCGCCCTTCAGGCGGAACGGCCGCTGCGACAGGTCCGCCTCGACGACGAGGTCGCTCGCGATCTCGGTGCCGACATGCAGCGCCTGCGCTTTCATCTGCTCCATCAGCCACGGACCCTGGATCGGGTCTGCGAAGCCTGGATAGTTCTCGACGTCGGAGGTGATGGTCAGCTGACCGCCCTCCTGCAGGCCGGCGACCAGCAGGGGCTTCATCATGGCGCGGGCGGCATAGATCGCCGCTGTATAGCCGGCAGGCCCGGAGCCAAGGACGATGATCTCGGCGTGGCGTTCGGACATGGTACGAGTCTCGCGTGATGGCGTGCGGCAGATGGCGACGGGATCGACTGCGATCAATAGACGAGGGGTGGCGGCGCCGCAACATTCCGGCCCATCTGCCGGATTGCTGGAGGGTGAACGAGTCTTTAAGAGCCCCGTAGAAGTGCAACTGCCGTTCTTCGTCCGGAGGCTTCCATTCGTATCGCTGCGCCAGCATCGACCGCCGGTACTCCGTCGACGGCAGAGCGGCGCACCTCGTCTGGCGTTGCGGCGGCGGGTCGCGGCGTCGCTGCGGGCGATGCGTCGGGCGGTTCGATCGAGATCGCCATCATCAATCTCGATCGTGCCGTGGACCGCCGGACTTTCATGGAGCGTCAGGCGGAGCTTCTCGGCTTTCCGCTGACACGCCTGCGCGCCGTCGAGGCGGGGGACATCACCGTTGCCGATTACCGTCGGCTGTCGCGGCAGTGGGAGCGGCCGATGACCCGCAACGAGTTGGCCGCCTTCCTGTCGCACCGAGCGCTCTGGGAACGCGCGGCGGGCTCGACTGGCGGCATGGTGATCATGGAGGACGACGCGGTGCTGTCGCCGCGCTTCATCAGCGTCATCGAGCGGCTGCCGGACGGCTTCGACCTCATCAATCTCGAAACCGTGGGGCGGCGCAAGTTCCTGGGCCGCAAGCCTGCTGCATCATTCGACGACTTCAGACTGACGCCGGTGGTCCGCGAGAAGTCGGGTGCCGGGGCCTATTTCCTTTCGCCGGTCGGTGCGCGCAAGCTGCTGGCGCTCGCCGGAACACGGGTGGCGCCGGCCGACGCCTTCATGTTCGGCGTGGCGCGGCTGAAGATCGCGCAGATCGAGCCGGCCTTGACGATGCAGGTGCACCTTCTCGCTGAGCGCGGCATCGACGCCGGCATGGTCACGCAGACCTCGATCCATCAGCCGCGCCAGAAGCTGCCTCTGACCCTGAGCAATCTGCCGTTCCACTGGCGCCGCAGCCTGACCCAGGTGGCGCTGCTGGGCGTCCAGGTCCGCCGGCTCATCGACGCCGACTTCCGCGCGCCGGCCTTCAACGAGCACGAATTCCGTTCGTTCCTGCCGATCGCTATGGGCTGAACCGGCGGCTTCGCGCCCGTCGTTTGCCGACGACAACTGGCCGCCGCTCGCCGTCCTCAGCCTTCGTGCCAGAGCCGCTCATAGACGGCGCGGATCTCCGCCGCCTCCCGCGCCAGCGGGAAATGCTCGCGCACATGCTGGAGCCCCCGCTCGGCGGTCTCGGCTCGCAGATCATCGTCTGCGAGGTAGGGCTCGATCGCCGCAGCGAGTGCATCGGCATCGTCGATGGGCACGACACGCCCAGTGACGCCATCGACGATCAGCTCGGAAAAGGCGCCGGCGTCGCTCGCCACCACCGGCGTGCGCGAGGCCATGGCCTCCAGCGGCGTCAGACCGAAGCCTTCGTTGCGCGGCGGCGCGACATAGAGGTCGAAGCGGCGGAACCAGACAGCGACATCGTCGACCTCGCCGAGAAAGAGGATGCGCCCCTCGAGCCCGGCCCTCGCGATGGCGGCGCGCAGTTCGGCCTCGTAGCCGGCATGCTCGGCCGTGGTGCGGCCGGTGATCACCGCCGTCCAGTCGGGATGGCGTGGCAGCAGCGCGATCATCGCGGCGACGAAAAGGTCCGTGCCCTTCTGATGGCGGATGCGGCCTGAGCAGCCGACCACCTTGCGCCCTTGGATCGTAGCGGCAGCCGGCCCGGAGGGCAGGGGACCGTCCGGCGAAAAGCGGCCGAGATCGATGCCGTGCATCACGATCGTGGCCGGCAGGTCCAGGAAGGCCGCGCTCTTGGCGCTCGTTGCGATGATCGCATCCATGCGGTTGAGCAGCCGGCGCGTATAGCCGGTATGGCGGCGCTGGGCGGCCGAGGTGAAGACGAGCTTGAGCGGCATGCGCAGTAGATCGCGCAAGACGACCCCGGCCAGCATCTCGACGTTCCGCCGCGCATGCCAGATGCGGAAGGAGCGAGCGGTCGGCCTTCGCCAGAGCTGCGGCAGCTCGCGCCAGCTCAAATGGGGCAGCGAGGCAGGCAGGCCGGGACCGAGCGCTGCGACCGGCAGCGTCTTCAACTGCTCGGGGATGAGCTGGACGATGGTGGAGGTGACGCCGGACAGCCGCCGCTTGAAGTTCGGCGCGATGACCTCGATCTCGCGCGGCGTCACGCCCGACGCGCGCCGTCCTGCGCGGCCGCGTCCACCATGGCGAGCGCTTCCGTATAGCGCGCCATGCGCGTCTGCGTATCGTCCGAGACGTTCTGCAGGCGGGTTTTGTCGAGATTGTCGAGGAGGTCCGCACGCTTGACGATGCGGGCCAGGGGATTGGCGATGGCGCGACGGACGAACTCGAAATAGTCCTCGCCCGGCCGGCGCGTCATCGCATCGACGCCAGCGACGATGCGATCGGAAAAGCCTTCCGCCTTCAGGCGGGAGAGCGGCCAGTCCTCGCAATCCTCCACGACGTCGTGAAGGATCGCGACGATCTTCTCGTCGGCGCCGTGGCAGGCGGCCGCGACGCGCTGGACATGGGCGATGTAGGGCGCGCCGGCCTTGTCGATCTGGCCGGCATGCGCCTCGGTCGCGATCTCAAGCGCGCGCTTGAAGTCCGTCATGATGCGTCAGTGCCAGCGCACTTCCAGCACTTCATAGGAGCGGGCACCGCCGGGCGCGGACACTTCGACCGTGTCGCCTTCGCCCTTGCCGATCAGCGCACGGGCGATCGGCGAGGAGATGGAGATGCGGCCAGCTTTCACGTCGGCCTCCTGGTCGCCGACGATCTGGTAGACCTTCTCGTCGTCGGTATCCTCGTCGACCAGCTTCACCGTGGCGCCGAACTTGATGCGGTCGCCGGACAGCTTGCTGACGTCGATTACCTCGGCGCGCGCGGTCAGGTCCTCGAGTTCGGAGATGCGGCCTTCGTTCAGGCTCTGCGACTCCTTGGCGGCATGGTACTCGGCGTTCTCCGAAAGATCGCCATGGGCGCGTGCCTCCGCGATCGCCTGGATGATGCGCGGACGCTCCTCTTGCTGGCGGCGTCGCAGCTCTTCCTTCAGCGTCTCGAAGCCCCGGCTCGTCATGGGGACCTTTTCCATGGTCTCACACCTTTCCGGGCCCCCGCTGCTTGTAACGGCGACCCTCTACGATCAAGGCCGACCTCTTCGGCCGGCAACACACAACAGCCTGGATGGGCCGCAGACGGCCGCGCTCAGACTGCGGACTGGAGGGATGCGGGGACAGGCGGTCCGACGACTGCCCCGCCGATCAAGCGGCCGTGAAGTAGGATTGGAGCGACCTGACTTCAAGGGTGCCCGACCGCAGCGCCGCGATCGCCTCAGCTGCCGCCACCATGCCAGCCAGCGTCGTGTAATACGGCACCTTGTGGATCAGCGCGGCGCGCCTGAGGGAGCGCGAATCGGACAGGGCCTTGGCGCCTTCCGTGGTGTTGAAGACGAGCTGGACCTGCCGATTGCGGATAGCATCCTCGATATGCGGCCGCCCTTCAAGGACCTTGTTGACCTTCTCCGCAGCGACGCCGTTATCGAAGAGGAAGCGTTGCGTCCCGCCTGTCGCGAGCACCCGGAAGCCCAGTGCGAACAGCTGACGGATCGGCTCCAGCACACGCTCCTTGTCGGCATCACGGACGGACACGAACACGGCGCCTTCGCGCGGCAGGTCAACGCCGGCGCCGAGCTGCGACTTGCCGAAGGCGAGCGCGTAGTCGGAGGCAAGGCCCATGACTTCGCCGGTCGAGCGCATCTCGGGTCCGAGCAGCGTGTCGACGCCGGGGAAGCGCGCGAAGGGGAACACCGCCTCCTTCACCGCGATATGGGTGAGGCTGCGCAGATCGCGCGGCCTGGTATAGGCGTTCATCGCCGCGTCGAGCGTCTCGCCGGCCATGACACGGGCGGCGATCTTGGCGATCGGTGCCCCAACCGTCTTGGCGACGAATGGGACGGTGCGCGAGGCCCGCGGATTGACCTCGAGGACGAAGATCGTGTCGTCCTTGATGGCGTACTGGACGTTCATCAGCCCGCCGACATTGAGGGCGAGGGCAAGTTCGCGCGTCTGGCGCTCCAACTCGTCGACGATCGCCGGCGACAGCGAATGCACGGGCAGCGAGCAGGCCGAGTCGCCCGAGTGGATGCCGGCTTCCTCGATATGCTCCATGATGCCGACGACCGACACGTCCTTGCCGTCGCAGAGCGCGTCGACGTCCACCTCGATGGCGTTGCTGAGATAGCTGTCGAACAGGAGCGGGTTCTTGCCGAGCAGCGTGTTGATCTGGCCGGTCTTATCGTTGGGATAGCGCTGCTTGATGTTTTCCGGAACCAGTTCCGGCACCGTGTCGAGCAGGTAGCTCTGCAGCATCGCCTCGGAGCGGATGATCTGCATGGCGCGGCCGCCGAGCACATAGGACGGTCGGACCACCAGCGGGAAGCCGATCTGGTCGGCGACGAGCCGCGCCTGCTCGACCGAATAGGCGATGCCGTTGTTCGGCTGGTTGAGATCGAGGCGGATCAGGAGCTTCTGGAAACGGTCGCGATCCTCGGCGAGGTCGATCATGTCCGGCGCGGTGCCGAGGATCGGGATGCCGTTCTTCTCCAGCGCTTCGGCGAGCTTTAGCGGGGTCTGGCCGCCGAACTGCACGATGACGCCGACGAGCTCGCCCTTTTCCTGCTCCGCGTGGAGGATCTCGATTACGTCCTCGGCGGTCAGCGGCTCGAAGTACAGGCGATCGGAGGTGTCATAGTCGGTCGACACCGTCTCTGGGTTGCAGTTGATCATGATCGCTTCGAAGCCGGCATCCTTCAGCGCGAAGGCGGCGTGGCAGCAGCAGTAGTCGAACTCGATGCCCTGGCCGATCCGGTTCGGACCGCCGCCGAGGATGACGACCTTGCGCGCCGCCGAAACCTCCGCCTCCGAGCGCAGCTGCCCGACGAAGGGCCGCTCATAGGTCGAGTACATGTAGGCCGTCGGCGAGGCGAACTCGGCCGCGCAGGTGTCGATGCGCTTGAAGACGGGCTTGACGTCGAGGCGGTTGCGCAGCTCGGCGACCTCTTTCGGACGGCTGCCGGTGAGGCTGGCGAGCCGCGCATCCGAGAAGCCCATGGCTTTCAGCATGCGCAGGTTGTCGGCATCCTCTGGCAGGCCGTGCTCGCGTATGCGCGCCTCCATGTCGACGATCGCCTTGATCTTGGCGATGAACCAGGGATCGATCTTGCAGGACTGGTAGACCTGATCCTCGGAGGTGCCCATGCGCAGCGCCTGCGCGACCATGCGCAGCCGGTCCGGCGTCGGCGTGCCGAGCGCGGCGCGGATGGCGTTCTTGTCGTCGCCTTCTCCGATCCCGGGAATGGCGATCTCATCGAGGCCGGTCAGCCCGGTCTCGAGGCCGCGCAGCGCCTTCTGCAGCGACTCCTCGAAGGTGCGGCCGATGGCCATGACCTCGCCGACGGACTTCATCGCCGTCGTCAGCGTCGGCTCGGCGCCGGGGAACTTCTCGAAGGCAAAGCGCGGGATCTTGGTGACGACGTAGTCGATCGACGGCTCGAACGAGGCCGGCGTCGCACCGCCCGTGATGTCGTTGTCGAGCTCGTCCAGCGTGTAGCCGACGGCGAGCTTCGCGGCGACCTTGGCGATCGGGAAGCCAGTCGCTTTCGACGCGAGCGCCGAGGAGCGCGACACGCGGGGGTTCATCTCGATGACGACGAGGCGGCCGTTCTCGGGATTGACGGCGAACTGCACGTTCGAGCCGCCGGTCTCGACGCCGATCTCGCGCAGGACCGCGATCGAGGCGTTGCGCATCACCTGGTATTCCTTGTCCGTCAGCGTCAAAGCCGGCGCGACGGTGATGGAGTCGCCGGTGTGAACGCCCATCGGATCAACATTCTCGATGGAGCAGATGATGATGCAGTTGTCCGCGCGGTCGCGGACCACCTCCATCTCGTATTCCTTCCAGCCGAGGACGCTTTCCTCGATCAGCACCTCGGTCGTCGGCGAGGCGTCGAGGCCGCCTTCGACGATCTCGAAGAACTCGGAGCGGTTGTAGGCGATGCCGCCGCCGGTGCCGCCGAGCGTGAAGGACGGACGGATGATGGCCGGCAGCCCGACCTCCTCCAGCGCGACGCCGGCGGCGGTCAGGGCGCGGGTCATGTAGCGCTGCTTGCGGTCGTTCTCGCCCAGCTGCCATTCGCGTTCATGCGCAGCGAGTGCGGCGTCGCGGCTCGGACCTTCCTCCGTGGTGCGGATGATCTCGGCGCGGCCCTCCTCGTGCGCGCGACGGTCCGCGGCCTTCGCCTCCGTGGCGTTAGCGAGAAGCGAGCGCGGCGTCTCCAGCCCGATCTTCGCCATCGCCTCGCGGAAGAGGGCGCGGTCCTCCGCCTTGTCGATCGCGGTCGCGTCGGCGCCGATCATCTCGACCCCGAACTTGTCGAGGACACCCATGCGCTTCAGCGACAGCGCGGTGTTCAGCGCCGTCTGACCGCCCATCGTCGGCAGGATCGCGTCGGGGCGCTCCTTCTCGATGATCTTGGCAACGACCTCGGGCGTGATCGGTTCGATATAGGTGGCGTCGGCGAGGTCCGGATCGGTCATGATCGTCGCCGGATTGGAGTTGACGAGGACGATCCGGTAGCCCTCGCCGCGCAGGGCCTTGCAGGCCTGCGTGCCGGAATAGTCGAACTCGCAGGCCTGGCCGATGATGATCGGGCCGGCACCGATGATGAGGATCGTCTTGATGTCGGTGCGTTTGGGCATCGGGCTATCCAGAATGCAGGCGCCCGCTGCCCGATCCGGCGAGAGGCCGGAGGGCGCGAACGATCGATGGGTAATTTCAGGCTAAGGCCGGCTTATAGGAGAAGAGTTGGACGAGCGAAACCCTCGATCCGCAGCATGGCCGAGGAATCTGGGCGCATGTGCGAAGAGGGTGTGGAAGGCCGGGGAAAGCTGCCGGCACGATTCGTCATCGTCGTAGCCGGCGGGAAGGGCATCCCGGCAGAGGCCTTGCCGGGATCGCGGAGCGGCACCACCGTGCCGCCGCAAACGGAGGCTGATCAGGCCGCCTGCGGCCGGTTCTCGTCGATCATCCGGAAGAAGCGCTGGAACAGGTAATGCGAATCCTGCGGGCCGGGCGAGGCCTCCGGATGGTGCTGCACGGAGAAGACCGGCCGGTCCTTGAGGCGCAGGCCACAATTGGTGCCGTCGAAGAGCGAGACATGGGTCTCCTCGACGCCCTCCGGCAGCGAATGCGCCGCAACGGCGAAGCCGTGATTCATGGACACGATCTCGACCTTGCCGGTGGTAAAATCCTTCACCGGATGGTTCGCGCCGTGATGGCCCTGGTGCATCTTCTCGGTCTTGCCGCCGAGAGCGAGCGCCATCATCTGGTGACCGAGGCAGATGCCGAACATCGGCACGCCCGTGTCCATCAGCGCCTTGATCGTCGGCACGGCATATTCGCCCGTCGCAGCCGGATCGCCGGGACCGTTGGACAGGAAGACGCCATCCGGCTTGTGAGCCATGATCTCGTCCGGCGTCGCCGTCGGCGGCACCACGACGACACGCGCGCCTTCGGCGGCCATCAGGCGCAGGATGTTGCGCTTGGTGCCGTAGTCGATCGCGACGATCGTGTAGCGCGGATCGGACGGCGCGCCGTAGCCGGCATTCCAGACCCAGGGCTTTTCTTCCCAGATCACCTCGGCGCCTGTCGCGGCATCCTTGGCAAGGTCGAGCCCGACAAGGCCGGACCACGCTTTGGCGCGGGCCTTCAGGGCCTCGACGTCGAAATTACCCTCGGGGTCATGGGCGATCACCGCATTCGGCATGCCGTTTTCGCGGATGTGGACGGTGAGAGCCCGCGTGTCGATGCCGGAGAGGGCGATGATGCCGCGCTGCTTCAGCCAGGCATCGAGATGGCCGGCCGAGCGGTAGTTCGATGGTCCGGACACTTCGGCGCGGAAGATCGCGCCGACGGCGCCAGCCTGTCCCTCGGCCCGCAGATGCTCGACGTCTTCGTCGTTCGCTCCGACATTGCCGATATGCGGGAAGGTGAAGGTGACGATCTGCTTGGCATAGGACGGGTCCGTCAGGATCTCCTGATAGCCCGTCAGCGCCGTGTTGAAGCAGACTTCGCCCTCAACGGCGCCTGTGGCGCCGAGGCCGTCGCCTTCGACCACCGTACCGTCGGCGAGGACGAGGAGGGCGGTCGGTTTCTTCGTGGTCCAGCCTTCGCTCATGCGTCGTCCCTCGCTCGCTCGTCGCCGCCAGTATCGGATATGTTGTGCTGTCCCCCGCATATCGCCGCAGCCGGCCGCAAGTGCAAGAGGCAGACGGTTACGCGCGGCCCCGATCGTCGCGGTCATAGCGATCGTGATCGCACCTGATCGTTTTGGGGCCTTCGGTTACGCGAGGCTCTGCCTCAGCCGAAGACGAGGTGCCAGACGATCGGCAGCAGGATTGCCGTCGCCAGCGCATTGAGGCCCATGGCAAGGCCGGAGAAGGCGCCGGCCGCTTCGCTTTCCTGCAGCGCGCGCGCCGTGCCGATCCCGTGCGAGGCGGTGCCGAGCCCGAGCCCGCGCGCGGCCGGATCGCGCACGCCGGCGAGATCGAGGAGAAAGGGGCCGAACACCGAGCCGAGAATACCGGTGGTGATCACGAACACGGCCGTCAGCGAGGGCAGACCGCCGAGCTTCTCCGAAATGCCCATCGCGACCGGCGCCGTCGCCGATTTCGGTGCTAGCGAGACGAGGCTGACGGCATCGACGCGCATGGCGAGGCCGAGGACGATGACGCTGGCGATCGCCGTCAGCGATCCCGCCAGGAGGCTTGCGGCGATCGCGACCGCACTCCGCCGCACCCGATCGAACTGGCGGTAGAGCGGAATGGCAAGCGCGACCGTCGCCGGGCCCAGCAGGAAGTGCACGAATTGCGCGCCGTCGAAATAGGTCTCGTAGCGTGTCCCCGTCACGGTCAGGACCGCCACGATGGCGACGACGCTAACCAGCACCGGGTTGAGCAAGGCCGGACGTCCGGCCCGTTCGTAGAGGGCGGTTGCCAACTGGTAGGCGACGAGCGTCAGGGTCAGTGACAGCAGCGGGCTGGCGGCGAGATAGGCCCAGATGTCGCCGATCGACCGGCTCATCGCCGCGGCTCCCCGGCATTGTCCTGTTCGGCGACGCGCTGCCCAGGCGAGAAGCGGCTCATCGTCCAGCCGGTGACGAGGATCGTCGCCAGCGTACTCGCGATCAGCACGATGCCAAGCGGCAGCACTTCGCCTTCGAGGCGCGAAAGATGCAGCATGATGCCGGCGCCGGCCGGCACGAACAGAAGCGAAAGATGCGCGAGCAGCCCGTTGCCGACCCGCGCCAGCGAGGACGGAACGCTGCCGCGGATCGCGAGGATGGCGAAGAGCAGCGCCATGCCGATGACCGGGCCGGGCAGCGGCAGCCCGGTCGCCGCGCTGATGGCCTCGCCCGCGAGCTGGCACAGGAAGATGGCTGTGATCGCATTCAGCATGGCGGCAGATCCTCGTCCAGCCGCTGTCCTACCGCCATCATCGGCTGCGCGCGACCGTCGATTTTCCCGTGGCCGACGACTAGGTTAGGAGCACCGCCGAACCAGAGCTGATCCCGCATGCGCTTTTCTCCCTCGTTCCTCGACGACATCCGCGACCGCGTCCCCATCTCGGACGTGATCGGCCGGCGCGTCACCTGGGACCGGCGTAAGTCGCAGCCCGGCAAAGGCGATTATTGGGCCTGCTGCCCCTTCCACAGCGAGAAGTCGCCGTCCTTCCACTGCGAGGATCAGAAAGGGCGCTACCACTGCTTTGGCTGCGGCGTTTCCGGCGATCACTTCCGCTTCCTCGTCGAAGTCGAGGGCTTGTCCTTCCCAGAGGCCGTCGAGCGCCTGGCGGGCGATGCCGGTCTGCCGATGCCGGCGCGCGATGCTCAGGCGGAGAAGCGGGAGGAGGCGAGGGCGACCATCATCGATGCCCTGAAGCTTGCCGCAGCCTTCTTCCAGGCGACGCTGCATGATTCGCCGGGCGCCAAGGCGCGCGCCTATCTGCGCGATCGCGGCATGAATCCGGCGACGCAGAAGCTCTTCGGCATCGGCTATGCGCCGGACAGCCGCAACCGCCTGAAGGAGCACCTCGCTTCCAAGGGCGTCGGCAAGGGCGAGATCGAGGCCGCTGGGCTCGTCGTCCATGGCGATGGCATTGCCGTCTCCTACGACCGGTTCCGCGACCGCGTGATGTTTCCGATCAATGACCTGCACGAGCGCATCATCGCCTTTGGCGGCCGCGCTTTGTCGGCGGACGTCCCGGCGAAATACCTGAACTCGCCGGAGACCGAGGTCTTCCACAAGGGTGAGATCCTCTTCAACCTGGCGCGGGCGCGCCGCGCCGCGAAGACGGCCGGAACGCTGCTCGTCGTCGAGGGCTACATGGACGCGATCATGCTCCATCAGGCCGGCTTCGAGAACGCTGTCGCGCCGCTCGGCACAGCTCTGACGGAGCGCCAGCTCGATCTTCTCTGGCGCAATGCGGCCGAGCCGGTGCTCTGCTTCGACGGCGACGCGGCAGGTCTGAAGGCCGCGCACCGCGCCGCCGAGCTGGCACTGCCGCAGCTCAAGCCCGGCCGCTCGCTGCGCTTCGCGCTGCTGCCAGAGGGCAAGGATCCCGACGACCTCGTGCGGGGCGATGGCCCCGGCGCCTTCCGCGACGTCCTGTCTTCGGCAAGGCCACTCGCCGACCTTCTCTGGATGCGCGAGACTGCCGGGGGCGTCTTCGACACGCCGGAGCGGCGCGCCGATCTGGAGAAACGGTTGAAGGCGCTGACCCGCCAGATTGGCGATGAGAGCGTCCGTCGCCACTACCTGCAGGACGCGGACGAGAGGCTGCGCGCCTTCTTCGGCCCGCCCGCCAGCGCCGGCGGCAACAGGAACAGGCATGGCGGCGGCAATGCGGAGCGGGGGGGCGGGCCGCGGCGTCCTGGTGCCGGGCAGCGTCGCTCGGTCGTCTCCGACCGGCTGACCCGCTCACCCCTCATGAAGGGCGCCAATGCTGCCGCGCCGACGCTGCGCGAACTCTCCATCGTGGTCGGCTTCATCAACCATCCGATGCTGCTCCACGAAGCCTTCGACTATTTCGCCGAACTGGAGCTGCCGGACGGCGATCTGCAGCGCCTGCGCTCGGCCGTGCTCGACATCTATGCCGACGAGGCGCCGGCCGATCGCGACACGTTGCTGCGCGGTCTCGCGGATCACGGCGTGCTCGACTTGTTCGAGCAGTTCGAGACGAAGGTGAGGATCGTGCGCCTCTGGCCGTTTCTCGCCGAGGCCGCGCCGGAAGACGCAAGGGAAGCCGTGCGTCAGGCGCTTCACTTGCAGCATCGATTCCGGTCCCTAAATAAGGAGCTGCAGATGGCGGAAGAGTCGCTCGGCCAGGAGCCGAACGAAGCCGCCTATATGCAGATCTTCGAAATCAAACGGGAAATCGACGGGCTTGGTGGCCTGGACGCGCTGATCGACGGCTTCGGATTACTGTCCGGACGTACGTCGAGAGGCTACTGACCGCGTCATTGAGCGACGATGGTCATGCGACGCAGCGGCAACCAAGTGTGGCCGATGGTCGTCTTTTTGTCTGATAACGCCTGCAAGCTATTGACTTGACAAGCAAGAATGGGAATCACGGGATCGCATCGCGTTCCCGATCTTGAAATATCGCAAGGCTGCCCCTTCTCACAGTCATCGTCAAGCGTCCGTGGCTCCTGCAACTGAGCCGCGTCCTTAAGGTTAAGGAGACGTTTACGGTCTGTGCCTCATAGCGGGGGCCTCCGTGATCGTGGTGCCTTGGGCGCTGCGCAGCGGGCGAACTGGAGAGACTATCGCATGGCGACCAAGGCCAAAGACAGCGAAGTGGCAGTCGAAGAGCGTCCGGAGACGCCGGACAGCCCTCTGCTCGACCTGTCCGACGATGCGGTCAAGAAGATGATCAAAACCGCCAAAAAGCGCGGTTTTGTCACTATGGACAAGCTGAACTCGGTGCTGAATGCGGAGGATGTCACCTCCGAGCAGATCGAGGACACGATGGCCATGTTGAACGACATGGGCATCAACGTCGTCGAGGAAGAGGAAGGCGAGGACTCCGAAGAGAGCGCCGACAGCTCCGATTCGACCGAGCTCGCCGAGCAGGGGCCGACGCAGGTCGCCACCACGCAGAAGCGCGAGGCCGGCGACCGCACGGACGATCCGGTCCGCATGTATCTTCGCGAGATGGGCTCCGTTGAGCTCCTGTCACGCGAGGGCGAGATCGCCATCGCCAAGCGCATCGAAGCCGGCCGCGAGACGATGATCGCCGGTCTTTGCGAGAGCCCGCTCACCTTCCAGGCCATCATCATCTGGCGTGACGAGCTGAATGAAGGCAACATCATGCTGCGCGAGATCGTCGATCTCGAGGCGACCTATGCCGGACCCGAGGCGACTGCCCCGGCGCCGACCGGCGAGGGCGTGATCGCGGCTGAGAACGGCGCGCCGCGGGGCGGTGAAGAGGGCATGCCGCGTCCGGGCGAGGACGAGGAGGACGACGAGGACGATCTCGAGAACAACCTGTCGCTCGCCGCGATGGAGGCCGAGATCAAGCCGCAGGTCATGGCGACCTTCGACGTCATCGCCGACACCTACCGCCGGCTGCGCAAGCTGCAGGACCAGCAGGTCGAGGCCCGCCTGTCCGCGCAGGGTGCTCTCTCGTCGAGCCAGGAGCGCTCCTACCGCAAGTTCAAGGAAGAGCTGGTCACGGCGGTCAAGAGCCTGTCGCTGAACCAGAACCGCATCGATTCGCTGGTTGCGCAGCTCTACGACATCAACAAGCGCCTGGTGGGCAACGAGGGCAAGCTCTTGCGCCTCGCCGAAAGCTATGGCGTCAAGCGCGACGAGTTCCTGAAGAGCTATCAGGGATCCGAGCTCGATCCGAACTGGACGCGGCATATCGCGAACCTGTCCGGCAAGGGCTGGCTGAAATTCGTCCAGAGCGAGAAGGACGGGATCAAGAATCTCCGCCAGGAGATCCAGAACCTCGCTACCGAGACCGGCCTGGAGATCACCGAGTTCCGCCGCATCGTGCACATGGTGCAGAAGGGCGAGCGCGAGGCGCGTCAGGCCAAGAAGGAGATGGTCGAGGCGAACCTGCGTCTGGTTATCTCGATCGCCAAGAAGTACACGAACCGCGGCCTGCAGTTCCTTGATCTCATTCAGGAAGGCAACATCGGCCTGATGAAGGCGGTGGACAAGTTCGAGTATCGCCGCGGCTACAAGTTCTCGACCTATGCGACCTGGTGGATCCGGCAGGCGATCACCCGCTCGATCGCCGATCAGGCCCGCACCATCCGCATCCCAGTGCACATGATCGAGACGATCAACAAGATCGTCCGAACCTCGCGTCAGATGCTGCACGAGATCGGCCGCGAGCCGACACCGGAGGAACTGGCCGAGAAGTTGGCCATGCCGCTGGAGAAGGTGCGCAAGGTCCTCAAGATCGCCAAGGAGCCGATCTCTCTCGAAACGCCGGTTGGCGACGAGGAGGATTCGCATCTCGGCGACTTCATCGAGGACAAGAACGCCATCCTGCCGATCGACGCGGCGATCCAGGCCAACCTGCGCGAGACCACGACCCGCGTGCTGGCGTCGCTGACGCCGCGCGAGGAACGCGTCCTGCGCATGCGCTTCGGCATCGGCATGAACACCGACCACACGCTGGAAGAGGTCGGCCAGCAGTTCTCGGTGACGCGCGAGCGTATCCGGCAGATCGAGGCGAAGGCGCTGAGGAAGCTCAAGCATCCCAGCCGCTCCCGCAAGCTGCGCTCGTTCCTCGACAGCTGAGCCGCGCGACCAACCCATAGGATCATAGAGGCCCGGCCATTGTGCCGGGCCTTTTGTTGTTGGCATGACCGATGTCGCCGGGATCCGCGGCTCTGGCCGCTCAGCGCTCGAAAACCCGCTGAGGGTCGCTGGACCGCGGTCGGCATACTCTTGTCCGGCCGCCGCGGCTGAACCGCAAATGAACGGCGGGTGCGGTCGCCATTCAGGCAGCCTCCTCTACGTTGACGATCACGGCCGTTCGGCCAGACATCAAACGGAGAGTCCCCATGTTCCAGCCCTTCGCTCGCAGCGGCCTGCGTTGCCGCTGCCCTCGCCGCCGGTGCGCTCGGCCTCGTCCCCGCCGAAGCTGCAGCGGCACCTGTTGCCCGTGTCACCATCACGTCGCCGGCCGTTCAGGTCGAGCAGGTCCAGTATCGCCACGACCGGCGCGACCGTTACGACCGCCGCGGCGGTGCCTGCTCCATCCGTCGGGCCCTCGGCAAGGCCGAGCGCATGGGTATCCGTCGCGCACGCGTCGTCCGTGAGACGCGCCGCACCGTGACCGTCGCCGGCCGCTCCTTCCGCGGTGGCCGCACCTTCGTCACCTTCGGCAACCGCGGCGGCTGCCCGGTCCTCGACGTCAACCGCTGATAGGCAAAGGGCGCCGGAGACATCTCCGGCGCCCTTCACTTGTTCAGGATTATCCGGCAGCGGCTGTCCCCCAGGGCGGCCGCTGCCGTTTTTGTCTGTCAGTCGGCAATCTCGAAGACGACGCGGACCCGCGCATTGATCGTGCTCTCGCCGGCCTCGACCGGAACGGCATCCGCCATCTGCGCCTCCATCTTCATCGACCGCGCCGCCATGGGCACCGGCATCGGCATATCGGCCTCGTCGTTGATCTCGATGATCTTGCCGAGCTTGACGCCGGCGGCCTCGGCCAGAATACGCGCCGTCTCCTTGGCGTCAGTGACGGCCGCCGTGCGGGCCTTGCTGCGGAGTGCGGCCGGATCGTCGATGTCGAAGCTGATGTCACCGCCCTGGTTGACGCCGAGCGTCACCGCCTTGTCGAGCACGGCGCCGATGTCGCCGATCTTGCGAACGCGCAAGGCCAGCGTATTGCGCACTTCGTAGCCGACGATCTCAGGCGGATTCTGCACGCCGTTCTTGGGCTCTTCATAGCGATATTGCGGGCTGATGGTGAAGCCGGAGGTCTGCAGGTCGCGTGCCTCGATGCCGAGATCCTTCATGGCCGCTGTCACCTCGGCCATCGCGGCATTGGCTGCATCCAGAGCCTCACGAGCCGTCTTGGCAGTGCGCAGCACGGTGAACTGCGTCAGCGCCAGATCCGGCGCGGCATTCGCCTCGCCGGTGCCGGTCACGGTGATGCGAGGCGGCTCGGCCGCCGTAGGGGCGACGGGCGATTGAGCGAAGGCCGGCACGGCGGCGGCGAGCGTAAAGACCGCGGCGGCAACGAGAGGGGAACGGTATGACTGCATGTGAGGCTCCAGACTCAGAGAGGCGCCTTCTCCTCGCACCCGATTATGGCTGAAGCCAGATTGTCGCACCCCGGATACAGCACGAGCGCGAGGCCTGTGCGCCGAACTCGAGGCCGCGGGCGATCGCCGCGAACGCTTGCGAGAGCGTCTGGTGGGCCCGGCAGGACTCGAACCTGCAACCAAGCGGTTATGAGCCGCCGGCTCTAACCATTGAGCTACAGGCCCCACGGCCCCTGCCGTATCTGAAAGCGTCCGGGCTCTCAAGGCCGTTCGGGACGGGTCGTCATACAGCCGACCTCAGAGGCCCCGCCGTCGGGTGATTGGTCTCGCCGTTTCGGCTCCTCGAGCTGGTAACGCTCTTGGCAGCGGCAGCCTGATTGCCGTTGTGAGCCGGCGGACTAGTTCACGAATTCTTGCGCTCCCGCCCCGAGGACTTCCATGGCCAGACTAGACGACGCACCGCCGCCGGCGCCGGTCATCGCGCCGGCCTCGGTTCCCGGCATCGCCTCGATCCTGGCGCTGCAGGTCGGCGTCGTCGTCATCGCCGCGCTTTATCTCGGCCGCGACGTCCTCGTCCCGATCACCGTCGCGGTGATCCTGTCCTTCATCCTGACGCCACTGGTGAACCTGCTGCGGCGATTGCGTATCGGAAAGACGGCGTCGGTCCTGCTGGCGGCGCTCGCCGCTCTGCTCGTCCTCATGCTGCTCGGCGCGATCATCGGCACGCAGCTGGCGGAGCTCGCCACGAGCCTTCCCGACTACATCTCCACCGTGCAGGGCAAGGTGGAGGCCATCCGCGCCTACGGCCTGCAGCACTTCTCCGGCATCTTGCGGCGCTTCGGCGTCGGTGCCGCCGATGTGGCGAATGGCGGCGGCTCTGCAGCCAGTTCCGCCGCACCATCGGCCGCGCAGAACGAAGCGGGCGAGGGCGGCCTGCAGCTGGGAATGCTGACGACCTATCTCTCGCCGGTCCTCTCTCCCTTCGCGACGGCCGGCATCATCTTCATGGTGTCGATCTTCGTGCTCCTGCAGAAGGAGGATCTGCGCGACCGCATGATCCGCCTGTTCGGCTCGACCGACCTGCACCGCACCACCGTCGCCATGGACGACGGCGCGCGGCGTCTCAGCCGTTACTTTCTCACGCTGCTCGCCATCAATGTCGGCTTCGGCGTCGTGATCGGCTCCGGCCTCTGGTTGATCGGCGTACCGAACCCGATCCTCTGGGGCATCATGGGGATGACGCTGCGCTTCGTCCCCTATGTCGGTCCGATCATCGCCGCGACGCTCCCGATCTCTCTTGCCGCCGCCGTCGATCCCGGCTGGTCAATGGTGGTCTGGACGGTTGGCCTCTTCATCGCAACCGAGCTCGTCTTCAACCAGGTGATCGAACCGCTGGCCTATGGCCGCGGCACCGGCCTTTCCACCTTCGCAGTCATTGTCTCCGCGATCTTCTGGGGCTGGCTGTGGGGCCCGGTGGGCCTGATCCTGTCGATGCCGCTGACGCTCTGCCTTGTCGTTCTCGGCCGCCATGTCGAGCGCCTGGAGTTTCTCGACGTGCTGCTCGGCGACCGGCCGCCCCTGACGCCGGTGGAGAGCTTCTACCAGCGCGTCCTCGCGGGCGACGCGGACGAAGCGCAGGACCATGCCGAGCTGCTGCTCCAGCAGCGCTCGCTCTCCTCCTACTATGACGAGGTCGCGCTGAAGGGCCTTCAGCTTGCCGCGGACGATGCCGAGCGCGGCGCCCTGAAAGGCGAGCAGCTCGAGCGCATCCGCAACACGGTGAACGGGCTGATCATGGAGCTCGGCGGCTATGACGACGAGGAGCCTGACGGCGACGAGGCCGACAAGAAGGACCCGGCCGGGACGCCGCGGGACGAGAAGGCTCTCGGTTCCGCACCGCCGCCGGACAGCGTCAACGAAGCGGTGCTGCCGGACGCCTGGCGCAGCGACGGCGCGGTTCTCTGCCTCGCCGGCAAGGGCCCGCTCGACGAGGCGGCGGCGGCCATGCTCGCCCAGCTCCTCGGCAAGCACGGCCTCGGCGCGCGCGTTGCCGCCTATCGCGCGGCATCCCGCCAGGACATCACCAATCTGGACATCTCCGGCGTGGTGATGGTCTGCGTCTCCTATCTCGACATTGGCGGCAGCCCGTCGCATCTGCGCTACCTCCTGCGCAGACTGAAGCGCCGCCTGCCGGGTCGGCCGATTCTTGTCGGCCTGTGGCCGTCAGACGATGCGACGCTGAAGGACAAGGCAGCGCAGGCCTTCATCGGCGCCGACCGCTACGTGATTTCGCTCGCGCAGGCGGTCCAGGCCTGCGTGGAAACAGCTCACGCCGACGGTGCCGCGGTGACTCAGGCAGAGGCGAAGCCTGCACTCGCGGCGGAACCGGTCCTGCTTGCGGGGAGTGCCTCTCCAGCGCTGGCCTGACAGGGAGCAAATTGGCGGCTCGCGGCACAGGATGCCGCCTGCTCGATCCGCCGCCTGCACGCGCAAAAGGTGTCAGGATCGCATCGTGCGACCGAGAGCCTGCCGCTCCTGTCGATGACGCCCCCTCTCGGTTGCGGCGAGACGACAAGTATGGAGCTGAGAAGCTGCCGATATCGCCGCTGAGGCCGGTGATGGGCTGAATCGTCGCAGCATAATGCGGCGCAGGACGATCCGTGCTCAGCGCCTCGGGATGCGGCGATGTGCGGCGATGCGGGGCGGTGTGTCAGGCGGCCCTGACACTGCGTCGCAGTTACCGCGCCGGCGCGGTGATCGCCGCCGAGGATTTCCGACACTCGTCGGCTGACGCGGCGATCGCTCTTCTCCGCACAGAGGCAGAGACACGAGGACAAGCCTCGCTCTGCCGAGGCAACAGAATTCGAGCGCATCTCGACAATTGTCAAACCGATGGCTAGAACAGCGCTCTGGCGGGTGGGGAAGGCACGTTGTGCGAACCGGCCGGACGAGGGTGAAGTGCCGCGGCGCGGCACGATCGCTCCAAGCAATATCGGGTCAGCCGTCCGAGCGGTCTTCACCGCCGTAACGTCGCTGTCCGTGCCGGGAGGACTGCGCAGCATGAAAGGCGCTTTGGCTGATCGTCAGCTGAGCTTTCTTGCCTTGACCAATGTGGCGGTGCTGCTGGCTGCGGTGCTGCTGACCGGTTCGGGCTTCATCGACCTCTACAATCTGCAGTCGATGGCGTCGCAGGTGCCGGAGCTCGGGCTGCTTGCGCTCGGCGTCATGCTGGCGATGCTGTCCGGAAATGGCGGCATCGACCTGTCGGGCATCGCGCTCGCAAACCTATCCGGTGTCGTCGCCTACCTCGTTCTCCGCGACACCGTCTCGGCCGACGACGCGCCGCTGGTCTTCACCTGGTCCTTCGCCGGCATTGCGCTGGCCGTCGGCCTCGCCGGCGGGGTGCTGAACGGCATCCTCGTCTCGCATGCCGGTCTGACGCCGATCATCGCGACGCTTGGTACGCAGCTCTTTTTCACCGGCATTGCCGTGGCGCTGACCAATGGCTCGGCGCAGACGCTCGGCTATGTCGAGCCGCTCGACGACTTCGGCAACACGCCGGTCCTCGGCGTTCCGCAGTGCTTCGCGTTGTTCATCCTCATCGCGCTCCTGCTCGGGATCGTGCTCCGCTTCAGCGGCTTCGGCATCCGCCTGCGCCTTCTCGGCAGCAACCCGAAGGCGGCGCACTATGCCGGTATCCCGCGGCGGCGCATGCTGTTCCTGACCTATACGGCCTGCGGTGTTCTCGCCTCGGTCGCGGGGATCGTCATCGCGGCCCGCACCTCAAGCGTGAAGTGGGACTACGGCTCGTCCTATGTCCTCATCGCCATCCTGATCGCGGTGATGGCCGGGGTGCGCCCCGAAGGTGGCTACGGCCGCGTTATCTGCGTCATCCTTTCGGCGACGGCGCTGCAGATGCTCTCAAGCCTCTTCAACTTCATGGATATCTCGAACTTCTTCCGCGACTTCGCTTGGGGCGTGTTGCTGCTCCTCTTCCTGGCGGCGTCGCAGATCGATCTTCGCGCGTGGATCGCACCGCGGCACTGAGCATCCCGCTATGGCGCCACGACCCGGGCGCCGAGGCTGGCAAGCATTGCAGGGTCTGGGAGGAAATCCGATGTCGATCAAAACCAAACTCGTCACCTGCGCCGCAGCCGTTGCGCTCGTCGGCGCTGCTGCCAGTGCGATGGCGCAGGACAAGCCGGCCATCGTCACGGTGGTGAAGGTCACCGGTGAGAACTGGTTCACCCGCATGAACGAAGGCGTCGACGCCTATGGCAAGGACCATGCCGACGTCGCGACGAGCCAGGTCGGCCCGGCCAAGGCCGATGCGGCGCAGCAGGGCCGCCTGATCGAGGATCTCGTCGCCAAGAAGGTTGCGGCCATCGCCATCGTGCCGATGGATCCCTCGGCGCTGGAGGGCGTCCTGAAGCGCGCCGCCAACCGCGGCATCAAGGTCGTCACCCACGAGGCCGACAACCTGAAGAACACGCTCGTCGACATCGAGGCCTTCGACAACAAGGAGTTCGGCGCCCGCTTCAACGAGAAGCTCGCCGCGTGCATGGGCAAGTCCGGCAAGTGGACCTCCTTCGTCGGCTCGCTCGGCAGCCTGACCCACGTGCAGTGGGCCGATGGCGGCGCCGAGAACGCCAAGAAGTATCCGGAGATGGAGCTCGTCTCGGAGAAGAACGAGTCCTTCAACGACGCTAACCGCGCCTATGAGAAGGCCCGCGAGATCCTGCGCAAGTACCCGGACATCAAGGGCTTCCAGGGTGGTTCGGCGATCGACGTCATCGGCATCGGCCGTGCCGTCGAGGAAGCCGGCCTGCAGGACAAGACCTGCGTCTTCGGCCTCGGGCTGCCGAAGGACACCGGCCCGTATCTGGAGTCCGGCGCCGTCGACGGCATCAGCTTCTGGGATCCGAAGGATGCCGGCTATGTCATGAACAGGGTCGCCGACATGGTCCTGAAGGGCGAGGAGATCAAGGACGGCATGGATCTCGGCGTCGCGGGCTATGAGAAGGTCTCGGTCAAGAAGGGGCCGGGCGAGGGCTCCATCCTCGTTGGCCAGGCCTGGGTCGACGTCGACAAGTCGAACTACGGCAAGTACCCGTTCTGACCGCACGATCGCATCAGGCCGGGCTCCTCTGTGAGCCCGGCCTTCCACTCCGGGCCGTGCCCGTTCCTTCTTTCCAGGCGCCGGACCTGTGCCATGCAGCATGACACCGTTGCAGCCACGCCAGCTCGCGGCGACGCGATACCGGCGGCGGCCGTGCCCTTCATCGAGATCCGCGACGTTCACAAGAGCTTCGGCGGCGTCCGGGCGCTGAAGGGCGTCAGCTTCGCCATCGAGCCCGGCCAGATCTACCACCTGATGGGCGAGAATGGCTGCGGCAAGAGTACTCTCATCAAGATCCTGTCCGGCGCCCAGCCGGCCGACAGCGGCGATATCCTCGTCAACGGCCGCCCTTCCAATGGATTCTCGCCGGTAGAGGCGCTCGCGGCCGGTATCGAGACGGTCTACCAGGACCTCTCGCTGCTGCCGAACCTCACGGTTGCCGAGAACATCGGCCTGACGCAGCAGCTCGTCGCATCCTCCGGCCACCTGTTCCGCCGGCTCGATCGCTCCCGCATGCGAGGGACCGCCGAGGCGGCGCTGGCGACCGTCGGCCTGCCGACGACATCCGGCTTTCTGGCCACCCGCATCGACGAGCTGCCGATCGCCAGCCGCCAGCTGGTGGCGATCGCCCGCGCCATCGCGTCCGACGCCCGCCTGGTGATCATGGACGAGCCGACCACGGCGCTGACGAAGCGCGAGGTCGACAACCTCATCGCGGTGGTGAACCGGCTGCGAGCCGGCGGCGTCGCCGTGCTGTTCGTCACCCACAAGCTCGACGAGTGCAAGTCGATCGGGGGCAGGGCGGTGATCATGCGCGACGGCCAGAAGGTCGCCGAGGTCGATGTCGCCGATCACTCCAAGGCCGAGCTCGGCTTCTGGATGACGGGCAAGATGCTGGACGAGGCGCGTTACCGCCAGGCGCCGAAGACCGGCGACACGCTGATCGCCGTGGAGAAGCTCGGCCGTCGCGCCGCCTTCTCCGATGTGTCGTTCTCGGTCCGCAAGGGCGAGATCGTCGGGATCACCGGGCTTCTCGACTCCGGCCGCAACGAGCTGGCGCTGGCGCTCGCCGGCGTGCGTCCGGCCGATGCCGGTACGATCCAGCTGGACGGGGCGGCGGTGACGCTCAAAGATCCCGGCGACGCCATCGCGGCGGGGATCGGCTATGTGCCGGAAGACCGCCTGTCCGAAGGGCTCTTCCTCGAAAAGTCGATCGAGGACAATGTCGTTATGGCCGTGCTGGACAGGCTGCGCGGCGCGCTCGGCCTCGTCAGTGCCCGCCGAAGCCGCGCTCTGGCCGAGGCGACGATCGCCGATCTTCAGGTGGCGACGCCGGACGTGACGCGGCCGGTGCAGTCGCTCTCCGGCGGCAACCAGCAGCGCGTCCTGATCGGCCGCTGGCTGACCATTCATCCCAAGCTCCTGATCCTGCACGGACCGACCGTCGGCGTCGATGTCGGCTCCAAAGATACGATCTTTCGCATCATCCAGCGCCTCGCCGATGAGGGCATGGGCGTCGTGATCATCAGCGACGACCTGCCGGAGCTGCTGCAGAACTGCGACCGCATCCTCGTCATGCGAAAGGGACGGCTGGCCGAGAGCTTCGAAGCCGAGGGGCTGGCGGAGGAGACGCTCTACGGCGCCCTGGTGGATGAAGCGCGTGCAGGAGCCGCCCGATGACCGACATCGCGACCACGCAACCCGTGCCGTCCACCGAGCGGAGCGCCTTCCTGCGTGCTTCCTACTGGCTGCTGCGCCATCCGCCGGTGTTCACGCTGATCCTGATCGTCCTGGTCTGCCTCGTCGTCGGAAGCATCAATCCGGACTTCTGGCAGGTGTCCAACCTGTTCGACATCCTGCGCGCCTCGGTGGTGCGCGGGCTGTTCGCACTCGGCGTCCTCGTGGTGCTCGCCTCCGGCGGTCTGGACGTGTCCTTCACCGCCATTGCCGCGCTGGTGATGTATTCGGTGACGATGCTGGCCACCAACTGGATGCCCGGCATGCCGATTGCGGTGATCCTGGCGCTGGCGACCTTCGGCGGCGCGGCGTTGGGCGCGATGAACGGCATCCTGGTCGACCGCCTGCGGGCGCCATCGCTGATCGTTACCATTGGCACGCAGTACGTCATCCGGGGTTTTCTGCTGACCTTCGTCGGCACGGCCCTGTTCATGAACATCCCGGGTTCGATGGAGGCGTTCGGCAAGCTCGCCCTCATCCGCTACGTCGAGCCGAACGGGGCGATCTCCACCCTGCCGGCCTTCGTCCTCGTTCTTGCCGTCGCGGCGGCAGTGACCTGGTGGATGCTGGAACGCACGCTGATCGGCCGCGCCATCTATGCCGTCGGCGGCAGCCCTTCGGTCGCCGAGCGGCTCGGCTTCAGCCTGCGAACGGTCCATGTCTTCGTCTTCGCCTATGCCGGCCTGCTCGCTGGGATCGCCGGCATCATGCACGTCGCCAGCAACCGGCTCGCCAATCCCTTCGACCTCGCGGGGACGGAGCTCGACGTCATTGCGGCGGTGATCCTCGGCGGCGCGCGGATCACCGGCGGTTCGGGCTCGGTCGGCGGCACGCTGCTCGGCGTCGTCCTGATCACGCTGGTGAACAACGTGCTGATCCTCGTCGGCATTCCGACGACGTTGCAGCTTGCCATCATCGGCGGCTTCATCGTGCTGGCCGGCGCCGCGTTCTCGATCCGCCGGCGGCCGTAACCGGGAAAGCGCAGGTCTGCTGAGCCATCGGCGAGGCAGGGGCCTGCTGCTTCCGCAGACGCGACGCGAGCGTCGCGTCGGACAGTCGCGGACGCACTGTTCCAGCAGCCCAGCCTACCCGTTGATGGTCCCGTCGCATATGCCGGCAGTCGCGGACACGGAGAGCCGATAAGCGGATCCGTGCCGCGGGTATCGGGAAACGTGATGATTTCGCCGCCGGACCAAGACGACAGCTATCGAAGCCAGCCTGTGCGGGGCGTCCGCTGGATCTACACCGCGCTCGGCCTCGTTCTGACGGGCATCGGCATTGTCGGCGCTTTCGTGCCGCTGCTGCCGACCACGATCTTCCTGATCCTTGCGGCTTCCTGTTTCGCCCGGTCTTCACCGCGGCTGGAGAGGTGGCTGCTGGACCATCCGCGCTTCGGGCCGGGGTTGCGGGCGTGGCGCAACGAGGGGGCCGTGTCGCGGCGTGCGAAGATCATGGCCTGCATCGGCATGTCCGTGGGCTATGGCCTCTTCGCGCTCGGCAGCCGGCCCGGACCGCTGCTTGCGGCGGCCGTCGCGGTGTTCATGCTGGGCTCGGCGGCCTATGTCGTGTCGCGGCCGGAGCCCCGCCCGAAGCCAGACGTGTAGAGGGTCCTTCGCTGCGTCGCATGTCGACTGCGGCACCGACCAGACGGTCGACAACCCACGGCGCTGCCGAGCAGGGAGAACCGAGCACAGCAGTATGAGGCTCTGCTGTGCTCGGTGGCCTCATCAACACCGATGAGGCCCGTCGTCTCACCTCTGAAAGCTTGGTCGGAGCCTCAGATGAGCCCGCGCTTGGCGAGGTTGCGCATCAGCGCGCCGGCGCCCGTCCGCCAGCCTTCCACCTGATCCGTCGGCCGCACGCGGTTGACCAGCGCGCCGAGCGCCGGCGTCGCGATGGAGACGACGTCGCCGGTCTTGTGGGTGAAGCCGCGACCGAGCTCGTCGCGATCCTCCACCGGCGCGAACATGGTACCGAGATAGAGCACCAGGCCGTCCGGATAGGCGTGATGGGCGTTCACCGCCTGGGACACGAGGTCGGCCGGATCGCGGCTGATCTCCCGCATCGAGGAACGCCCGGTCAGGCGATAGCCTTCCTCGCCCTCGACCGTCAGGGTCAGTTCCAGCGCGCGCACCTCGTCGAGCCCGAACGCGTCGTCGAAGAGGCGCAGGAGCGGCCCGACCGCGGCGGCGGCATTGTTGTCCTTGGCCTTGCCGAGAAGGAGGGCCGAGCGGCCCTCCACGTCGCGCAGGTTGACGTCGTTGCCGAGGGTCGCGCCGACGATCCGCCCCGTGGAGGCGGAAACCAGCACCACCTCCGGCTCCGGATTGTTCCAGGTGGAGGCAGGGTGGACGCCGATATCGGCGCCGCTGCCGACGGCCGAGAGCGGCTGGCCCTTGGTGAAGATCTCGGCGTCCTTGCCGATGCCGACCTCGAGATACTGGCTCCAGGCGCCGGCCTTGATCAGCGCTTCCTTCAACCGCTCGGCCTCCGTGGAGCCGGGCTTCAGCGCGCGGATGTCGGAGCCGATGAGATCGAGGATCTCGCCTCGCACGCTGGCCGCTGCGTCGGCATTGCCGCGGATTCGCTCCTCGATGACGCGCTCCAGCATCGAGACGACGAAGGTCACGCCGGCGGCCTTGATCGCCTGCAGGTCGATCGGGGCGATGAGATGCGGGCGCCTCGGATCGCGCTTGTCTGGATCAGCGTTGGCGAGAAGATCGGCGACGCTGCCGAGATCATCGCCCGCCGGCGCCTGGTGCAACGCGGACGCGGGATCGGCGGTCTCGCAAAGATCGCGCATCGTCGGGAAGGTCGCGGAGACGTCGATCGCGCGACCGGCGTCGACGCGGATCACGGCAGGTCCATCGACGTCCGGTCGGAAGGCGCGTCCCGCCAGCGTCGCGTTGCTCTCGCACAGCGACAGGGTCGCGGCATGGTGGTCCCGTGTAATCATGAGGGGTCTTCCAGTCCGTTCGGATTTCAGTGGCCGGTGAAGGCGAGCTCTACCATACGCGCCTCGCTCATCGAGCCTCGATCGAGCATGTCAACGAGCCGGCCCTTCGACATCACCGCGACGCGGTCACAGAGCGTCAGGATCTCCTCCGTCTCGGAGGAGGCGACGAGGATGCCACGGCCGGATCGGGCCTCGGCGCGAATGATCTCGTAGATGTCGGACTTCGCGCCGATATCGACGCCGTGCGTCGGCTCGTCGAGCAGCAGCAGCCTCGGCCCGGTGGCGAGCGCTCGGCCGATCAGCACCTTCTGCTGGTTGCCGCCGGACAGTGCGGTGATCGCCTGGCGCGGCCCGGTCATGCGGATGCCGAGCGCCTGGCGGTAGCGGTCCGCCGCCGCACGCTCGCGCCGTGACGAGACGAAGCCGAAGCGGCCGAAGGCACCCAGATTGGCGATCGCCACGTTCCGCGCGATGTCGTGCTGGGGGAGGATGCCTTGGACCTTGCGGCCCTCCGGCACCAGCGCCAGACCGCGCCGCACGGCATCCGCGGGTGAGGCGAAGCGAGCCGGGCGGCCGCCGATCTCGATGCGGCCGGTCCGTAGCCTTCGCGCGCCGAAGATCAGCTCCAGGAGCTCCGTGCGACCGGCGCCCACAAGCCCGAACAAGCCGACCACCTCGCCGGAGCGCAGATCGAGATCGATGCCGGCGAGATCGCTGCCGTCGCCGGCCGCTTCGACTTCCAGCAGACGCTCCCCCGGCGCATCCGCATGCGGCTGGTAGGTGAAGAGCGATGCCCGGCCCGTCATGTCGGCGATCAGCGTCTGGCGATCGGTACCCTCCGCCGGCCGATCGGCGACGAGTGCGCCATTGCGCAGGACAACGAGGCGATGGCAGAGCGACAGCGCCTCCTCGAGGCGGTGGGTGATGAAGATGATCGCGGTGCCCTGCGCCGCGAGACGGCGGACGAAGGCGAAGAAGCCGTCCACCTCATGTGCGGTCAGGGACGATGTCGGCTCGTCCATGATCAGGAGCCGAGGCTGGTGGGAGACAGCGCGCGCGATCTCGACCAGCTGCTGCTCGCCGAGACGCAAGGAGCCGGCCAGCCGTTTCGGATCGATGCCCATCGCGCCGATCGTGTCGAGCGCCGCCCGTGCGTTCCGGCGCATCCGCCCGCGGTCGACCAGACCAAGCCGGCCGCGCGGCAGCCGCCCGACCGATATGTTTTCAGCGACGGTGAGTGAGGGCAGGAGCGACAGCTCCTGATGGATGAAGCGGATGCCAAGCGCCTGGCCCGCCGCAGCCGAGCCGAGCGAAGCCTCCCGTCCGGCGATCGCGATCGTGCCCCGGTCCGGCTGCAGATTGCCGGAGAGGATGTTCATCAGCGTCGACTTGCCAGCGCCGTTCTCGCCGAGCAGGCCGACGATCTCACCGGCGCGCACGGAGAAGTCGATGCCGCGCAGCACAGGATTGCCGCCGAAGCCTTTCTCGATCCCGCGCGCCTCCAGAAGGCTCAAGCTCGCATCTCCGTCCTGGCTGCCGAGGGTGGGGGCGAAGACCGCTTCGCCCGCCGTCGGTACTTACTTGGCGTCGGCCGGCGTCAGCAGCTTGCCTTCGACGGGGATCACCGCAGCGGAGGGCTGCTGGTCGGCGACGAGGAGGTTGAACATCATGACGCTGGCGTCCAGCGCCTGCTGGCGCGGCGCCTGGTCGAGCAGGCCGACCATCTCGCCACTCTTCAGGTAGCCCATGTTCTCCGGCGTGTGGTCGAAGCCGACGACACCGACTTTGCCGGTGAGGCCGAGATCCTTCACCGCCTTGGCCGCCCCGAACGGGCCGCCGGCCGTGACATAGACCATGGAGAGGTCAGGATTGGCGGTCTGCATGTCCTGAACGATGGAGTAGGCGCTCTCGGCCTTGTCCTTGTTCTCGAAAGGCCCGAGGATCTTGATGTCCGGCGCATTGGCCTTGATGAAGTCGAGCGCGCCGTTCATGCGCTCGTTGTGCTGGGTCGCGCCGAAATAGCCGGTGATGACGCCGAGCGTGCCCTTGCCGCCCATCTTGTCGACGAGGAAGCGGCCGATCTGCTCGCCAGCGGCGCGCGCATTCTGGCCGATGAAGGTGACACGCTTCGACGGCGCGGCGCCCTCGGCGACGATGCTGATCACCGGGACGCCGGAATCGACGGCTTCGTTGATGATGCGGGCCGTGCCGTCGAAGATCGGCACCACGACGATGCCGTCATATTGCTTGGCGAGAGCGCCTTCGATGCCGGAGACGACAGCCTCCGCCGAGAGCTCGTTGCCGAGATCGACGAAGTCGACAGTGCCGCCGAGCGGCTTCAGATAGTCATTGGCGGCCTTGGCGCCTTCGGTCACCGGCATCCAGAACGGGTTGTTCTGGAAGGACAGAAAGGCAATGCGCACCTCCTTCTTGTCCGGATTGGCGACGGCGGCGACCGTTCCGCCCTCCGGCGCGGCCGTCTGGGCGTGGGCCGGCTTCAAGCCCGCCGGCAAGGCGGCGGCGAGTCCGAGAGCGGCGAGACCGGCGAGAACGCGGCGGCGGTTGGCTGCAAGGATGCGGATCATGCGTTCAGTCCTCCCATGGAAGCGGCTCTAATCGTCCGCCGATTTGTCGCGCCGGATGCTGTCGAGGCCGACGGCGAGGATGATCACCACGCCCTTGGTGACGACCTGCCAGTAGGCGGAGATGCCGAGCAGCACGAAGGCGTTGTTGAGAAGCGCCATCAGCACCGCGCCGAGGATGACGCCGGGAATCGAGCCGCGGCCGCCGGACAGGCTGGTGCCGCCGAGGATCACTGCGGCAATGACGTCGAGCTCGTAGCCCAGGCCGAGATTGGGATCGGCGCTGGCGAGGTTGCCGGCAAGGATGATGCCGCCGAAGCCAGCGAGCATGCCCGAGATGGCGAAGACCCGGAGACGCACCCAGTCGAGCGGAATGCCGGCGAGACGCGAGGCCTTCGGGTTGTCGCCGATGGCGAAGACCTCGCGGCCGAAGCGGGTGGAGCCGGCGATGACGACGAAGACGGCGGCCAGAACCAGCATGATGATGAGCGACACTGGAATGCCGCCGAGCCGTCCGGCGCCAAGGAACTCCGCTGGTCCCGCCAAGGGCACCGGCAGGCCGCCGGTCAGGAGGAGGGCGATGCCGCGCGCGATGGACAGCGTGCCAAGCGTCGCGATGAAGGGATTGATGCGCAGCTTGGTGTAGAGGAGGCCGTTGAAGAGGCCGCAGGCGAGGCCGACGATCGCAGCCACCGGCAGCGACAAGCCGTCGATGCCGGTCTCGCGGGCGACGATGGCACCGGCGACGGCCGAAAGGCCGATGACGGAGCCGACCGAAAGGTCGATGCCGCGGGCGATGATGACGAGCGCCTGGCCGAGCGCCACCATGCCGACCACCGAGGCCTGCCGGCCCACATTCAGAAGGTTGCGGGGTGCCAGGAAGTAGTCGCTGGCAAAGGAGAGATAGACCGCAACGGCAACGAGCATCAGCGCCACCGACGCCTCGCGCACGTCCAGAAAGCGGAGGTGAGCCCTACGCATGCCGCTTGGCTCCGTCCTGTCTGCCACTCATCCGCCCGGAGGATGCCTCGACCATGGCGCGCCTCAGCCCATCCACCAGCCGCCGTCGACATTCAGCATCTGGCCGGTGATGAAGCCGGCCTCGTCGGAGGCGAAGAAGAGCAGGGCGGCGGCGATATCCTGCGGCGTGCCGCGGCGCTTCACAGCCTGACGGTCGAGCACGTAGCGCTGGTAGCCTTCCGGATCAGGATGGATCTTCTCGGCATCGGTCGGGAAGGCGCCGGGCGCCAGCGCATTGACCGTGATGCCGTGCTCGCCGAACTCCCGCGCCCAGGCGCGCGTCAGGCCAAGCAGGGCGCCTTTCGATTGGACGTAAGGTGCCAGGAGCGCCCAGCCGCCGGACAGGGTGACGCTGGCAATATTGAGGATGCGGCCCCAGCCTTGCCCGCGCATATGCGGCAGGGCGGCCTGAACGCAGACGATGCCGGCATCGACGTTGATGCGCTGCACCCGCTGCATCTCCTCGATCGTATAGTCCTCGAAGGGCTTCGACGGGTAGATCGCCGCATTGTTGATGACGACATCGAAGCCGCCGGCTTCGGTCGAGAGCCGCGCCAGCCGAGTCTGCAGCGTCGCGAGATCGGAGAGGTCGAGCGAGGCAAGCACCAGGCGGTCCAACGCGCCGGCCGCGTGAGCGGCCGCGTCCAGCGCGCCGAGCTTGTTCGGATCATTGTCGATGGCAACGACGCGCGCACCCGCCGCAAGAAAGGCGAGGGTGGTCGGCAGGCCGAGGCCGCCGGCAGCGCCGGTATAGAGGACGCAGCGGCCGTCCAGCCGTCCGCGCGGCGTCATGGTGCCGGCCGCGCTCATGCTGCGCCCCAGAGCGGGCGGTGGTTGTTGCTCGGCATCGGGAAGTCCTCGTCGGGCTGCACCGCCGCCTGCCGGATGCGGGCCTCGCAGGAGCCGATCTCGGCTTGCCCATCGAGCACGCGGAACAGCGTCTCGTACTGCCGCTCCTCGCCATGGCCGAGCACGATCAGCTCGCCGCGCTCGCGCGCCGCCAGATTGCCGAGGACGTGGTTGGTGGACGGCTCGATGCCGAGCGCGTACTGGCCGGACTGGAGGTTCTGCCACTCGTACAGGCAGGGGAACTGGTCCTTGCGCGTGACCACCTCGAAGCCGAGGCCGGCCGCATCGTTGACGAGCGCGACCGAGCACGTCCCGTCGGCCGACGGCGCCAGTTCATGCTGCCAGACCTGCTCGTGAAAACCCTGCTGTGGTGCCGGCATGTGGCGGTAGCCGACGCCTTGGCGCCGGTAGCCGTCGCCGGCATGCGCCGCCCAGACGACGTCGCTGATCGGAGCGAGATAGCGCGAGCCTTCCGCCAGCACGGGATGGCCGACATTGATGTGGTAGCAGTACATGTGCGGCGTCTCGTAGAAGCCGTGGTTCACGACGCGGTCGAAGAGCCGGATCTCGTTGGTGCCGACACGCGCCTCGATGCGTCGGATCAGGTGGAGGTCCTCGCCGAAAACGGCGGACTGCTGGACGAGACCCTCAGCCCAGAGGATGCACTCGTCGCCGTCCCAGCGCTCGCCATAGCCGGTGAGCCGGGCTGGAATGGCGCTGACGCGCCCGTGCAGCGAATGGCTGACGGTGCGGCGCGGGCCGTAGACATAGGAGTCCGCCGGCACCTCGTTCATGAAAAGCGTATGGTCGAGGCCGCAGGTGACGAGGAGGCCGGAGAAGGAGCGAAGCCAGCCAAGGCCGCCTTCGCCCTCATAGTCGTGGAGCCCCGGGTGGCGGAAACCAGCCGGCGAATGCCAGCCGATCGCCTGTCCTTTGTATTCGCAGTCGGCGATGTCCAACGCTCGGTCGACGAGGACGGTGAAGCGCAGTCCGGTTCCGGTGCGGAACTCCAGCATGCGGATGCCGCGCTCCAGCCCGTCGCCGAGCGTCATCAGACGCACCCCCGCGAACTGTGAGAGCGACCCCGCAAGAGCCGAGACGTCGCGGCGCGAGAGCTCGCACCCGTTGAGCTTCACCATGTCATGCCATCTCCGAGGAGGACTGCCCGCGTCAGACGCCGAGCGCCCGCAGCTTGCCGTCGAGGAAGCGCTTGGCGCGCGGCACGTCATCCTCCGACAGATGCTCGATGATCATCGGGATGTTCGGGTGCTTCTCGGACAGCCGCTTCAGGTAGAGGTCGTAGTTGAGGGAGCCGAGGCCCGGGGCCGGCAGCTCGATCTCGCCGACCCCGCGGAAGGTGTGGCTCTCCAGCGCCTCCTCGTCGCCGATGTCGGCATGCTTCTCGGACTTGTCCTCGCCCGAGCGCTTGACGTCCTTGGCGTGGCCGATGCGGATCTTGTCGGACAGCGTGTCGAAGACCTGGTTCAGGATCTTGTCCATCTGATCGATATTGTGGGTCTCGAAGTAGTTGGTCGGGTCCATCAGCAGGCCGAGGCCCGGATGGTCGACCGCGGCGAACATGCGCACTGTCTCCTCGACCGAGCCGACGACGTTGTTGACGTAGGTCTCCAGCAGGAACACCGCGCCATGGTCGTAGGCGGTCTGGGCGAGATCGCGGATGACCGCGGCGCAGGTCTCGAAGCCTTCCTCGGTCTTGTTCTTCGGATCGTGCACCCAGTCGGACTCGGTGTTGTAGGTGCCGGTCTCCGAGATGACGTACGGGGTCCCGAGGCTCCGCGCGTTGCGGATGATCTCCTTGAGGTAGCCGACACGCTTTTCGCGCTCGCCGAGGTCCGGATGGATGATGTTGGTGTAGCCGGAGATGCAGGAGATCGGCAGGTCGTGATCGCGGAAGGTCTCGCGGATGCGCGTGCACTTCTCCTTGGTGATCTGCCCGGCGGAGAGGTCCATGTCCTTGAAGTGCAGGTCGAGCTGCACCGTGTTGAAGCCCAGGGCGCGGATCTTCTCCGCCGTCTCCTTGAGGGCGTAGGGGAAGTAGCCGCTGAAGATTCCGGTCTGCATCATGTTGGTCGTCCCTCCCAGAACGTGTGGTTCAGATGGCGATTTCGGACAGGGGAATGGCGCGCTTTTCTCCGATCGAGCGGTAACCCGCCTCCACCAGCGCCATTGTCTTGACGTTGTCGGCGACCGACAGCGCCGGCGGCTCGCCGGAGGCGAGGGCATATTGCAACTGCTCCATCACGCCGACAAAGGCATGCGGGAACCAGTGCGTCTCCCAGGTCGGCGTGACCCACTGGCCGTTCGTCGTGCGCTTCGAGGCGTAGGTGAGCGTGGAGGGCTGCCCGTTCGGCCAGCCGATCGTGCCCTGCGCGACGCCCTCGGTGCCTTCGACGCGCCACTTGATGTAGATGTCGGACTCGAAGCCCTCCTCGCGCGGGCCGGACCAGACGTCCTCCATCGACAGCGCAATGACGCCCGTCGGAAAGCGCAGCGTCGAGATGACGATGCCGTCCTGGTGGTCGAACGTCGTGCGCGGATCCTGACGCGCGGCGGTGAAGATGTCGTCGGGATCCCCGAACAGGAAGCGCAGGACGTCGAGATGGTGGACGCTCATATTGGACAGCGTCAGCCGGTCGTAGTCCTCCAGGAAGCCCTGCCAGTGCGGGATGGCACGCATCTCGATCGTGGCGATGACGGGAGCGCCGAGCTCGCCGCGGTCGAGGATCTCCTTCAGGACGCGCATCGACTGGTCGTAGCGCATGTTCTGGTTGACGGAGAGAATCTTGCCGGCGGCCGCCGCCTCGTCGCGCAGTGCCTTGGCTTCGGCAAGCGAGAGCGCCAGCGGCTTCTGGGCGAGAATGGCGCGGATATGCGGCTGGCGCAGCGCGTGGCGGATCAGCGCCGGCTGCTGGTCCGGCGGGTAGGCGAGGTCGACGATCGCGATCGAACCATCCTCGATCAATGCTTCCGGTGTCTCGTGCACCACCGGGATGGACCAGCGCTCCGCCACCGCCGCAGCATTCGCCTTCGTGCGCGAAGCAATGGCGCCGACGGTGAAGCCGGCGAGCTGATAAGCGGCGAGATGGCACTCGGCCATGATCATCCCGGCGCCGACGCATCCGATCGTGAAGCTACGCTCGCGCACGGTGACATCGGGCGAAAAGCCCTTCGCATCGGCCATGGCCGAATCTCCTCCCTGCTCCGCGGCGCCTCCCAGCACCCTCAGCGGATTGATGTGAAATGATGCGATGATGATCATCAAGTCAAGACGGAACTTCACGGCGCAATAGCCGGTAGAATAGGGGGAGCAAGGGATGCCGAAAGGCAACGTTGCGGGCTGCGTAGATGAGCTGTGGAGCCGACAGCTGTTGAGACGACAGCCAAAACTGCCTCTTGCGTGATGTAAAATGATGGGTTCTGATGTGATGGCGCGATGGCTTACGCCAGCGGCTTCGCCTTCACGGATGCCCGGGGAAGCGCTAGGCAACCCCCATCTCTTTCGCTCAGGCGTCAGCTCGGTCCCTATGTCCACCATCCTGCGACGCATGCCCGCAACACTGTCCGAGATCGCCCGCGAGGCCGGCGTCTCGGCGGCGACGGTCGACCGCGTCCTCAACGAGAGGCAGGGGGTCAAGGCACGCACGCGCGACCATGTTCTCGGCGTGGCGCGCCGGCTCGGCTATGTCTCGGACACCGAAGGGGGCGAGGCCGGTGGTGGGCGCCCGGCTGCCAAGTCCGTGCGCCTCGACATCGTGCTGCCGAGCGGCACCAACACCTTCATCGCCAATCTCGCGAACTCGATCACGCAGCTCGCGGCGGAGCGTCCCGAGGCGGATCTCCGGCTGCACCTGATGGAAGGCTTCGACCCGCTGGCGCTGGCAAGCCATCTGGAGAGTCTTGCTGCCGACAGCCGCGGCGTCGGTCTCGTCGGTCTCGACCATCCGGCGGTGCGCGAGGCCGTGCGTGCGCTCGAAGCGGCCGGCGTGCCGGTGGTGACCCTCGTCTCCGACATCAGCCACGCGCCGCGCGCTGGCTATGTCGGCATCGACAATCGCGCGGCGGGTCGTCTCGCCGGCTATCTCCTCGGCCGCCTGCATGGCCGTCGCCCGGCCAAGGTCGCGCTCTTCGCCGGCTCCTTTGCCTATCGAGGCCATGAGGAGCGGGAGATGGGGTTCCGGCATATCCTCGCGGAGGAGTTTCCGGAGTTCGAGATCGTCGCCCATACCGAAAGCCGCGACGACTGGGAGCGCACCTATACGGAGGCGACACGCATCCTCAGCGAGACGCCGGACTTGGCCGGTATCTACAATATCGGTGCCGGCAATCGCGGAATCGCCCGGGCGCTGGAGGAGGCGGGTCGCGCCCGCTCCGTCCTCTTCGTCGGCCACGAGGTGACGGAGTTCTCGCGCCGCTTCCTGCTCTCGGGAACGATGGATGTGGCCATCGACCAGAATCCCCGCGTCGAGGCGCGCGAGGCGATCGACCGGTTGCTGGGGGCCGCAAAGGGTCAGCGGCAGTTCACCAGCTTCCTGGTGCGCATGCAGGCGGTGTTCAAGGAGAACATCCCGGAGTGGTGAGCCGCACGACCTGATCGCTGGCCAAGCTACGGCCTGGCTGCTGCCCAGAGCATGGGCAGATGCGGGGCCTCGCCTTGATCCACCTGATCAATAATGCGTCGCCGCTACGGCGCCGGCCGGCTGCGCGGCGGTGTCTGGGCCTCACCGGATCAAGCCTCGTCGACTGGCATGCGGCTTGCTGCGATCCTCACCAGGCGATGGTGAGCCTTGGATCCAACTCCAAAGGACGACGCAGACGCATGGACATCGGTGTCTTCATTCCGATCGGCAACAATGGCTGGCTCCTGTCGGAGAACGCTCCGCAGTACAAGCCGACCTTCGAGCTGAATAAGGAGATCACGCTCAAGGCCGAGAAATACGGCCTCGACTTCGTGCTTTCGATGATCAAGCTGCGCGGTTTCGGCGGCAAGACCGAGTTCTGGGACCACAACCTCGAATCCTTCACGCTGATGGCCGGGCTCGCAGCCGTGACGACGCGCATCAAGCTGTTCGCGACATCAGCGACGCTGGTCGTGCCGCCGGCAATCGCCGCGCGCATGGCGTCAACGATCGATTCCATCTCCAACGGACGCTTCGGCCTCAACCTCGTCACCGGCTGGCAGCGGCCGGAGTACTCGCAGATGGGCCTCTGGCCGGGCGACGAGTATTTCGGCCGCCGCTACGACTATCTCGCGGAATACGCGACCGTGCTGCGCGAGCTCTGGGAGACCGGCCACAGCGACTTCAAGGGCGAGTTCTTCCAGATGGAGGACTGCCGCCTGTCGCCGCGCCCGCGAGCCGACATGAAGATCATCTGCGCCGGCTCGTCGAATGCCGGCATGGCCTTCTCGGCCAAATTCGCCGACTACAACTTCTGCTTTGGCGTCGGCGTCAACACGCCGACCGCCTTCGCGCCGACCGCCGAGCGGCTGCAGGCGGCCACCGCCGCGACGGGCCGCGACGTCTCATCCTTCGTTCTCTTCATGGTCATCGCCGACGAAACAGATGAGGCGGCGCGGGCCAAGTGGGAGCACTACAAGGCCGGCGCCGACGAGGAGGCGATCGCCTGGCTCGGAGCACAGGGCGCCGCCGACACCAAGTCGGGCAGCGACACCAATGTCCGCCAGATGGTCGATCCCGTCTCGGCCGTGAACATCAACATGGGGACGCTGGTCGGCTCCTACGAGACGGTCGCACGCCTGCTCGACGAGGTGGAGACGGTACCAGGCACCGGCGGGGTGCTTCTGACCTTTGACGACTTCGTCGCGGGTGTCGAAGCGTTCGGCACGCGCATCCAGCCGCTGATGGCGAGCCGCCGGCACGTCGCACCGCTCCTCGAGGCTGCCGAATAATGACGCCCGTGGAGGCCGCACCCGCCGCGCGCGGGAACCTGCGCGGCAGCGTCACGCTGCCGGCGCGGCCGGAGCCAATCCGGCTGAAACCGAGCGAGACGGCCGTTGTCGTCGTCGACATGCAGAATGCCTATTCGACGGAAGGCGGCTATGTCGATCTCGCCGGCTTCGACATTTCCGGCGCGCGCGGTACCATCGCGGCCATCGGCAAGACGCTGGACGCGGCACGCGCCAACGGCGTGCTCGTCGTCTATTTCCAGAACGGCTGGGACAGCGACTATGTGGAGGCGGGCGGTCCCGGCTCGCCCAACTGGCACAAGTCCAACGCGCTGAAAACCATGCGACGTCGCCCCGAACTGCAGGGGCAGCTCCTCGCCAAAGGCGGCTGGGACTATGCCATCGTTGACGAGCTGACGCCGCAGCCGGGCGATATCGTCGTGCCGAAGAGCCGCTACAGCGGCTTCTTCAACTCCTCGATGGACAGCGTCCTCAGGGCGCGGGGCATCCGCAACCTCGTCTTCGTCGGCATTGCCACCAATGTCTGCGTCGAGAGCTCGCTCCGCGACGCGTTTCACCTCGAATATTTCGGCATCATGCTGGAGGACGCGACCCATCACCTCGGGCCGGACTTCATCCAGAAGGCGAGCGTCTACAACATTGAGACCTTCTTCGGCTGGGTGTCGACGGTGAACGACTTCTGCGGGGCCATCGGCCAGGCCGCACCTGCAAAGGATGGTGGCGCCGCCGCCGCCGAATAGATCAACCTCTCGAGGATTTCCGGATGCCGAAGACGACCATCGTCCCCGCGGGAACGCAGAAGCCCATCGCGCCCTTTTCGCCGGGAACGCTCGCCGACGGCATCGTCTATGTCTCGGGTACGCTGCCCTTCGATCGCAACAACGATGTCGTCCATGTCGGCGATGCGGGGGCCCAGACGCGTCACGTGCTGGAGCTGATCAAATCGGTGATCGAGACGGCCGGCGGGACGATGGAAGATGTCACGATGAACCACATCTTCATCACGGACTGGACGAATTACGGCGCCGTGAACGCCGTCTATGCCGAATACTTTCCGGGCGACAAGCCGGCGCGCTACTGCGTCCTCTGCGGCCTCGTGAAGCCCGACGCGCTGGTGGAGATCGCGACCGTCGCCCACATCGGCAAAGCCTGAGTCGCCGCTTGCATTACGAGGTCCACGGCCGCAGCGATGCGGCGGCACCGACACTGCTCCTCTCCTCGGGCCTCGGCGGCTCGGCATCCTACTGGGCGCCGCAGATCGAAGCGCTGCAGCCTTTCTGCCGCATCGTCGCCTATGATCATCGCGGCACCGGACGCAGCGGCGGCAAGGTGCCCGCCGACGGCGGCATCGCGGCCATGGCCAACGACGTCCTGGAGATCGTGGAAACGCTGAAGCTCGAGCGTTTCCACTTCGCCGGCCACGCGCTCGGCGGGCTGATCGGCCTGCAACTGGCGCTGCAGCGTCCCGATCTGGTCCAGAGCCTCGTCCTGATCAATGCCTGGGCGAGGGCAGATCCGCATTCCGGCCGCTGCTTCGATATCCGGATCGAGCTTCTGGAAAAGGCGGGCGTCGCCGCCTTCGTGAAGGCGCAGCCGCTGTTCCTCTACCCCGCCGTCTGGATGGCGGAGCACGCCGAGCGGCTGACGGTGGAGGAGGCGCACGCGATCCGTCACTTCCAGGGCCGCGAGACGATCCTGCGGCGCATCGCCGCGCTGCGCAGCTTCGATGTCGAGGATCGCATCGGCAACGTCATGGCGCCGGCCCTGGTGATCGCCGCCCGTGACGATCTGCTGGTGCCCTATACGCGCTCGCTCCGTCTTGCCGAGGCGCTGCCGCATTCCGAGCTGCTGCTGCTCGACCACGGTGCGCATGCCGTCAACGTGACCGAACCGGCGAGCGTCAACGCAGCGATGCTCCATTTCCTGCAGGGGCAGGGCGGCTAGCCGCGCCAACCTTCCGCAGTCGCAGCGATCGAACCGCCGCATACACGAGGTTATTGTCTATACTATATCCCGCGCGGTACGAGTTGGGGTACCGCAGAGGAGGCAGCGACCGGCGTGGCGATCGAGATCCTTCATCCTTCCGACTATCGGCGCATGCCTTGGGCGAACGGGCAAGGCACTACCACCGAACTGCTGCGGCGCGAGACCGCGGATGGGCAACTTCTGCTGCGGCTCTCCATCGCCGACGTCATCGCGCCCGGGCCGTTTTCACGTCTGCCCGGCATCGATCGCCAGCTGACCCTGATCGAAGGTGAGGGATTCGACCTCCTAGTCGACGGGGTGGTGGTTCCGGTGCGGCCCTTCGAGAGCGTCTCCTTCTCCGGTGATGTCGCGGTGGAGGCGATCGACCTGCGCGGCGCCTCCAGAGACTTCAACGTCATGACTCGACGGGGCGCGGCAAGCTCGGTGGTGGCCGTCCACCTCGGCGGGACGACGCTGCAGACAGCTGACATCAGCTGCGCCTATGCCGTGGCCGGAGCCTTTGCCGCAGGCGAGAGGACGCTGGAATCCGGCGGCATGGTGATGATCGAGGGACAGCCGGGCAAAGCCTTGAAGGTGACCGGCAAGGGCGTCTTGATCACCATCGACGTAACGATGCAGGCCGCCCCCCTGAGCTGACTTGACGGCTGCGCCGTCTTCAAGCTCCGAGCCATGCGACGGTGGACGGCTCGAGAGCCCGTCGGGTCGAATCCCACAGCAGCTTGGCGTCGTCTTTTTGCGCTGCAGCGCGGACGCTTCGCGCCGCCGCGAGCAATTCTGATTTACGTACCTCAGAGACTGCGCTACCACTCCGAACCGGGAGGAGATCGGGGTGAGACCAACCGTTCACGACGTGGCGGAGGCTGCGGGCGTCAGCCTTGCGACGGTTGATCGCGTGCTGAACCGCCGGGCCGGCGTTCGCAGCGAGACGATCGAGCGCGTCGAGACGGCGATCGCACGGCTCGGCTATGTCCGCGACGTTGCCGCTGCCAATCTCGCCAAGAGCCGCGTCTACCGCTTCGCCTTCATCGTCCCTGAAGGGCCGAACAGCTTCATGCGTGGGCTGGAGCGCGAGATCGAGCTGTCAGGCCTGCGCTCGCGGCTGGAGCGCACCGATATCCGCATCATCAAGGTTCCGCCCTTCGACGGCGCTGCCCTTGCCGCCGCGCTGAATGGTCTGGAAACGGCCGATCTGTCGGGCGTCGCGCTGGTGGCCGCAGGATCGCCCGCCGTCATCGCCGCGCTGGAGCGGCTGCATCGTCGGGGTGTCGAGATCGTCACCCTGGTATCGGACATCGAGGTGGTCTCGCGCAGCCATTATGTCGGCATCGACAATGTCGCCGCAGGCCGCACCGCGGCCGGACTGCTCGGCCGCTTCGTCGGTGGGCGTGCCGGCACGATCGCGCTCGTCGTCGGCTCGATGGCCGTGCGCGACCATGTGGAGCGCTGCGACGGCTTTCGTGCCGTCATCGCCGCCGAATATCCGGGGCTGGACGTGCTGCCGCCGTTGGAGGGGCGCGACGACGCCCGCACGGCCGGGCGCCTCCTGCGCGATACGTTGGCCGCGCGAGACGACATCGTCGGCCTCTATAGTGTGGGTGCCGGCAATCGCGGCGTCATCGAAGCGCTCCGCGACCGTTCGGCGTCGTTGCCTCACATCGCTGTGGTCGCCCATGAACTGACCGATCATGCCCGCCAGGCGCTCGCCGACGGCACCTTCGACGCAGTGATCAACCAGGATGCCGGGCACGAAGTGCGCAGCGCCATCCGGGTTCTGAAGGCCAAGGTCGACGGCCTGCCCGTCATCGACGCGCAGGAGACGATCCGGATCGAGATCTACCTTCGGGACAACGTCCCATGAGCGTCAATGGCGTGGCCAATCGTGCCGCGCCATCAATGCCGACTGCCGCCCCGGCGGGTGGTGATCGGCTCCCATGCAATCGATAGAGATGGACGGCATCACTATGAACAGCGGCTTCTTCGGCGACATCAAGCCGGCCCGGTACGAGGGTCCGGACTCCACCAATCCGCTCGCCTACCGGCATTACAATCCGGACGAGATCGTGCTCGGCAAGCGCATGGAGGACCACCTGCGCTTCTCCGTCGCCTACTGGCACTCCTTCGCCTGGGAGGGTGGCGACCCGTTCGGCGGCCGCACCTTCGAGCGGCCCTGGTATGGTGACGCCATGGCGGACGCCAAGCTGAAGGCAGATGTCGCCTTCGAGCTCTTCACCCTGCTCGGCGTGCCCTTCTACTGCTTCCACGATCACGACGTGCGTCCGGAGGGCGATACGCTCGCCGAAAGCATTGCCCGGCTAGACGAGATCGCCGACTACTTCGGGCAGAAGCAGGCGGAGACGGGTGTGAACCTCCTGTGGGGTACCGCCAACCTCTTCACCAACCGCCGCTACATGTCGGGCGCTGCGACCAATCCGGACCCGGATGTCTTCGCCTATTCCGCAGCGACAGTGAAAAGCTGCCTCGATGTCACCAAGCGTCTTGGCGGTGCGAACTACGTTTTGTGGGGCGGGCGCGAAGGTTACGAGACGCTGCTCAACACCGACCTGAAGCGCGAGCTCGACCAGATGGGCCGCTTCCTCAACCTCGTCGTCGACTACAAGCACAAGATCGGCTTCGACGGCACCATCCTGATCGAGCCGAAGCCCCAGGAGCCGACCAAGCACCAGTACGATTACGATGTCGCGACCGTCTACGGCTTCCTGAAGACCTACGGGCTGGAGAACGAGGTCAAGGTCAATATCGAGCAGGGCCACGCGATCCTGGCCGGCCACTCCTTCGAGCACGAACTGGCGCTCGCCAATGCGCTCGGCATCTTCGGCTCCATCGACATGAACCGTAACGACTACCAGTCCGGCTGGGACACCGACCAGTTCCCCAACAACGTGCCGGAGATGGCGCTGGCCTTCTACCAGGTGCTGAAGGGCGGGGGCTTCACCACCGGCGGCACCAACTTCGACGCCAAGCTGCGCCGTCAGTCGCTGGATCCGGAAGACCTGCTGATCGGCCATATCGGCGGCATCGATTGCTGCGCGCGGGGCCTGAAGGCGGCGGCACGCATGATCGAGGACGAGGCGCTCTCCGGGCCGCTGGAAGAGCGCTATGCGGGCTGGACGGCGCCTGAGGCTCAGGCCATGCTGAACGGCGAGCGGACGCTGGAGGAGATCGCCGCGCGGGTAGCAACGGATGGCATCCAGCCGCAGCCGCGCTCGGGCCGACAGGAGTATCTGGAGAACGTCGTCAACCGCTACGTCTGAGCGGGAACGATCCTGATCCGCCGGGAGGGTGGATCAGGATCTTCATTGAATTGCAGAAGTCTCGGGAGGAGACCTCATGAAGACCATCAAGGGGCCGGCGATCTTTCTCGCCCAGTTCGCGGGCGATGCGGCGCCGTTCAACTCGTTCGACGCCATCTGCGGCTGGGCCGCCTCGCTCGGCTACAAGGGCGTGCAGATCCCGACATGGGACGCGCGCCTGTTCGACCTGACGAAGGCGTCCGACTCCAAGGATTATTGCGACGAGATCGCCGGGGTCGCCGCCAGCCATGGGCTCGCCGTCACCGAGCTGTCGACGCATCTGCAGGGACAGCTCGTTGCCGTCCATCCTGCCTACGATACGGCCTTCGATGGCTTTGCCGCGCCGGACGTCCGCGGCAACCCGGCGGCCCGCACCGAATGGGCGGTCGATCAGGTGAAGCGGGCGCTGCGCGCATCGAGGCATCTCGGCCTCAACGCCCACGCCACGTTTTCGGGCGCGCTGGCCTGGCCCTATGTCTATCCATGGCCGCAGCGGCCAGCCGGCCTCGTCGAGGCGGCTTTTGACGAGCTGGCGCGCCGCTGGCGACCGCTGCTCGACTATGCCGACGAGAATGGCGTCGACCTCGCCTACGAAATCCATCCGGGCGAAGATCTGCACGACGGCATCTCCTATGAGATGTTCCTGGAGCGGGTGGGCAATCACGCCCGCGCCAATCTCCTCTACGACCCGTCGCACTTCGTGCTGCAGCAGCTCGATTATCTCGACTACATCGACATTTATCACGAGCGCATCAAAGCCTTCCACGTGAAGGACGCCGAGTTCAATCCGACGGGACGGCAGGGCGTCTATGGCGGCTTCCAGAGCTGGGTGAACCGGGCCGGCCGATTCCGCTCGCTTGGCGACGGGCAGGTCGACTTCGGCGCCATCTTCTCCAAGCTCACCGCCTATGACTATGCGAGCTGGGCGGTGCTCGAATGGGAATGCGCGCTGAAGCATCCCGAGGACGGCGCGCGTGAGGGCGCCGAATACATCGCCGCGCACATCATCCGCGTCACCGAGCATGCCTTCGACGACTTCGCCGGTGCCGGCACGGACGACGCGGCGAACCGCAAGATGCTCGGCCTTTCGTCCGGAGGCGATCGATGACCATCGAAGCAGGTCGGCAGGACGGCACGACCCGGCGTATCCGCCTCGGCATGGTCGGCGGCGGGCAGGGCGCCTTCATCGGTGCCGTGCACCGCATCGCCGCGCGCATTGATGACCAGTTCGCGCTGGTCGCTGGCGCACTCTCCTCGACGCCGGAGAAGTCGAAAGCCTCGGCGCGCGAGATCGGCATTGCCGATGATCGCGCCTATGGCTCCTTCGAGGAGATGGCGAGGGCGGAAGCGGCACGGCCGGACGGCATCGAGGCGGTGGCGATCGTCACGCCCAACCACATGCATGCGCCGGCGGCCCGCGCCTTCCTCAACGCCGGAATCCACGTCATCTGCGACAAGCCGCTAACGACGACGGTGGAGGAGGCCGAGGAACTGGTCCATCTCGTCGAGCGCTCCGGCAAGCTCTTCGTCCTTACCCACAACTACACCGGCTACCCGATGATCCGGCAAGCCCGGGCGATGGTGGAGGCCGGCGAGCTCGGTCGCATCCGTCTCGTCCAGGCAGAGTATCCGCAGGACTGGCTGACCGAGCGGGCGGAGCTCGCCGGCTCCAAGCAGGCGGAGTGGCGGACGGACCCGGCGCGGTCCGGCGCCGGCGGCTGTATCGGGGATATCGGCACCCATGCCTACAACCTCGCGGCCTTCGTCACCGGGCTCGAGGCGAGCGAGCTGCTGGCGCAACTGTCCACGTTCGTGGAGGGCCGTGCGCTCGATGACGACGTGCAGATCCTGCTGCGCTATGCGGGCGGCGCCAAGGGCATGCTGTGGGCGAGCCAGGTAGCGGTCGGCCACGAAAACGGACTGAAGCTGCGCGTCTATGGCGCGAAGGCCGGGCTGGAATGGACCCAGGCCGACCCGAACTATCTCTGGTTCACCCGGTTCGGCGAGCCCAAGCAGCTTTTAACACGCGCCGGTGCCGGCGCATGGCCGCAGGCCGCGCGGGTCAGCCGCATCCCGAGCGGCCATCCGGAGGGTTATCTCGAGGGCTTCGCCACGATCTATGCGGAGGCGGCTCGGGCGATCCGCGCGGCCGAGAGCGGCCAGCCGGCCGATCCGGACGTCATCTATCCCACGGTGCAGGACGGTCTCGCGGGGATGAAATTCATCGCGGCCGCGGTGAAGTCCTCTACCGCCGGCAACGTTTGGACGCCGATCGGATGAGCGTCGCCGTACCACGCGCTTCGACCATACCGGCGACGGCCGCGCCGCTGATGGAGGTGCGCGGCCTCGCCAAGGCGTTCGGCATGGTCGAGGTGCTGAAGGACATCGACCTCACCATCGCGAGCGGCGAGGTGCATGCCATCATCGGCGAGAACGGTGCCGGCAAGTCGACGCTGATGAAGCTTCTCGCCGGCCACCTGCAGCCGACCCGCGGGACGCTCTCGATCGATGGTGATCCCGTGGCGTTCGCGGGACCGGTGGATGCCGAGCATCGCGGCATCGTGCTCGTGCATCAGGAGATCCTGCTGGCGCCGGACCTGACCGTCGCGCAGAACATCTATCTCGGCCGCGAGCTGCGGCGCGGTTTCACGGTCGATGACCGCGCCATGAACGAGGGCGCCGCCGCCGCGGTGCGCAGCCTCGGCGCCGATATAGACCCAAGCGTTGTGGTCGGGCGCCTGTCGATCGCGCAGCGTCAGCTCGTGCAGATCGCGCGCGCGCTCCTGGTGCCGCACCGGCTGGTGATCTTCGACGAGCCGACGGCGTCGCTGACGCCGACCGAGACGGAGGCGCTGCTCGCCGTCATCGACACGATCCGCCGCAAGGGTGTTGCCGTCCTTTACATCTCCCACCGATTGCCGGAAGTGAAGGCGATCGCCGACCGCGTCACCGTGCTGCGCGACGGCCGCCGGGTGACGAGCGAGCTGGCCGACCGGTTGGAGACGGCCGACATGGCCCGGCTGATGGTCGGGCGCGATGTCTCCAAGCTTTATCCCGATCACCGTGCCGCCGCCGGCGATGAGGCGGTGCTGGAGGTCGAGGGCCTCGATGTGCCGGGTTACGCCAAGGGCGCGACGTTCCGGCTGAAGCGCGGCGAGATCCTCGGCTTTGCCGGGCTGATCGGCGCCGGACGCACGGAGCTGATGGAGGGCCTCGTCGGGCTTCGGACGGCACACGGCGCGGTGCGGCTCGACGGGCGGCCGAAGCGCTTCTCCGATGTCCGCGACAGCATGCGCGCCGGCATCGTCTATCTCAGCGAGGACCGGAAGGGCAAAGGCCTGCTGCTGGCCGAAAGTCTCAGGATCAACCTGACGCTCGCCGCGCTCGGTCGTTTCGTGCGCGGCTTCCTGATCGACAAGGGTCGCGAGCGGACCGCGCTCGATGGCGCGATCGAAGAATTCGACATCCGCACCCGCCGCAAGGACCTGCTGGCGGGCCAGCTGTCCGGCGGCAACCAGCAGAAGCTGCTGATCGCCAAGATGATGCTGCTCGACCCCTCGATCATCATCATCGACGAGCCGACGCGCGGCATCGACATCGGCACCAAGGAACAGATCTACCGCTTCATCGCCTCTCTCGCGGAGGCCGGCAAGTCGGTGATCGTCGTGTCCTCCGAGATGCCCGAGCTGATCGGCATCTGCGACCGCATCCTCGTGATGCGGGAGGGGCGCATCGTCGCCGAGGTGAGCGGCGAGCACATGAACGAAAACGAGATCGTCGTGCATGCGACGGGAGCCACAGCCGAGGAGGCCGCCCTCGTGGCGGAACGCGCATGACCGATCTTGCCGCCACCGGAAAGCCGGTGCGACGATCCTGGAAGGATGTCGACCTGCGCGCCGTCGCGCCTTTTGTGGCGCTGGCCGTGCTGCTCGTCTTCGGCACCATCGTCAATCCGACCTTCATCGGCATCGACAATCTCTTGAACGTCGCCACGCGCAGCGCCTTCATCGCCATCATCGCGGTCGGTGCCACCTTCGTCATTTCGGCCGGCGGGCTCGACCTGTCGGTCGGGGCGATGTCGGCCTTCGTTGCCGGCGTGATGATCCTGTTCATGAACGCCGCGCCGCTTGACGGGAACCTGCCGATGCTGGCGGCGGCAATGCTGCTGGCTGTCGGGGTCGGCGCCGCCTGCGGTCTCGCCAACGGGTTGATCACGACGGTTGGCCGCATCGAGCCCTTCATCGTCACGCTCGGCACCATGGGCATCTTCCGGGCGCTGACGATCTATCTCGCCGAGGGCGGCTCGATCGCGATGAAGTCGCAGGAGCTACGGGCGACCTATCGACCGGTCTATTTCGGCGACGTCTTCGGTGTGCCGGTGCCGATCATCGTCGTGGCCGTGGTGGCGATCATCGGTGCCTTCATCCTCTACCGCACCTCGTTCGGCCGGCATGTCATCGCGGTGGGCTCCAATGACGACGTGGCGCGCTATTCCGGCATCCCGGTCAATCGCGTGCGTACCGTCACCTACATCATCCAGGGCATCTGCGTGGCCATCGCCGTGCTCGTCTACGTGCCGCGCCTCGGCGCCGCAACGCCGACGACCGGCCTCCTCTGGGAGCTGCAGGCGATCACCGCGGTCGTCATCGGCGGCACGGCGCTGAGGGGCGGCGTCGGCCGCATCTGGGGCACCGTCTGCGGCGCGCTGATCCTCGAAGTCGTCGGCAACATCATGGTCCTGTCGGACCTTGTCAGCGAATATCTGATCGGCGCGGTGCAGGGCGCCATCATCATCATCGCCATGCTGGTGCAGCGCTCGCTGTCGCGACGCTAGGGACGCGCAAGAATTGGACTGCGGGGCCGCTTTGTCGGTGGCGCAGTCCGGGAGGAGCAGACGGAGGTGGGCCGCCCGTCGCTCGGCATCCGGCCTCAACTTTGGGAGTGAAACCACATGAAGAAGACTTTTGCAGGCCTTGCCTTCGCGCTGGCGTCGGCGGCCAGCCTCGGCGGCGCCGCCTATGCTCAGGAGAACAAGGAGGTCACCATCGCCGTCTCGATCCCGGCGGCCGACCATGGCTGGACCGGCGGCGTCGTCTATCACGCCGAGCGCGCCAAGGCGGCGCTGGAGAAGGCCCATCCGGGCCTGAAGATCATCGTCAAGACCTCGCCGGACGGCGCCACGCAGGCGAACGCGCTGGAGGACCTGACGACGCAGGGCGTCGACGCGCTGGTCACGCTGCCGCATAACTCGGATGAGCTGACCGATCCGATCCGCCAGGTGAAGGACAAGGGCATCTTCATCACGGTCGTCGACCGCGCGCTCTCCGACCCGTCGATCCAGGACCTCTACGTCGCCGGCAACAATCCGGAGCTCGGCCGGGTCGCCGGCGAGTACATGAAGGAGAAGCTCGGGACGGCTGACGTCGTCGTCATCCGGGGCCTGCCGATCGTCATCGACGAGGAGCGGCAGAAGGGTTTTGACGACGCGATCGCCGGCAGCGGCATCAAGGTGCTCGACAAGCAGTTCGGCAACTGGTCGCGCGACGATGCCTTCAAGGTCATGCAGGACTTCCTGACCAAGTACCAGAAGATCGATGCCGTCTGGTGCCAGGACGACGACATGGCCGTTGGCGTGCTCGAGGCGATCCAGCAGGCCGGCCGCTCCGACATCAAGATGGTGATCGGCGGCGCCGGCATGAAGGACATGATCAAGAAGGTGCAGGACGGCGACCCGATGATGCCGGTCGACGTGCTCTACCCGCCGGCAATGGTGGCGACGGCCATGGAGCTGACGGTTGCCAACTTCTACGACCAGGTGCCGGTGCGTGGCCGCTACATCCTCGACGCGACGCTCGTCACAAAGGACAATGCCGCCGAGTTCTACTTCCCGGATTCGCCGTTCTGATCGGCTGACGGATCACCTGACATGCGAAGGGGCGCTGCGGCGCCCCTTCTTGTATAAAGCGCCCGTCCGCGCAGCGGGTGAGGGCCGCAGGCTACTTCGCCAGCTCGATCTGCATCTTCACCTGGCCGGCCGGTGCGCTCGCCGCCAGGTCGAAGGCCTCGACGCTGTCCTCGAAGGCAAAGGTCCGGGTGATCAGCGGCGAGACGTCGATGGCGCCGGAGGCGAGCATCGCGACGCAGCGGTCGAAGACATGGGCATAGCGGAAGATGTGCTCGACGCGGGCCTCCCGCAGCATCGCGGCCACGACGTCATAGGTGACCGGCTTCAGCGGCATGCCGATGAGGACCACTGTGCCGCCGGGGCAGAGCGGCTCGAAGATGCCGGCGATGGCGCGCTCCGACCCCGAGCACTCGTAGATGACGTCGGCGCCCCAGCCTTCGGTCTCCGCCTTTACGACGGCCGCGAGGTCTTCGCGGGTGACGTTCACCGGACGGACGGGACCGAGCGTCTTCGCCAGCTCCAGCTTGGTGTCGTCGATGTCGCTGACGAACACCTTGGCGCAGCCGGCCGCAACCGCCGCAAGCACCGTGACGAGGCCGATCGGACCAGCGCCAACGACGATGGCTATGTTGCCGGGCTTGGCGGCGGCCTTGGTGACGGCGTGAACGCCGACGGCCAGGGGCTCGACCATCGCACCGGCGGCAAAGGAGACGTTGTCCGGCAGCTTGAAGGTGAGCGATGCCGGATGCACGACGCTGGAGCGCAGCACGCCGTGGATCGGGGGCGTCGCCCAGAAGCGCACCGCCGGATCGAGATTGTAGAGGCCAAGGCGGCTGGAGCGGCTGATCGGGTCCGGTATGCCGGGCTCCATGCAGACGCGGTCGCCGACCTTCAGCGTGGTGACGGCGCTGCCGACCTCGCTGACGACGCCGGCCGCCTCATGACCGAGGATCATCGGTTCGTTGACGACAAAGGAGCCGATGGCGCCATGCGTGTAGTAGTGGACGTCCGAGCCGCAGATGCCGACCGTCTTGATGGCGATGCGCACATCGTGCGGCCCGACGCTTTCCTCGATCGGGAAGGGGCGCAGCGACAATTCGCCCTTGCGCTCGAGAACAAGGCAGCGCGGGTCGTTGCCCGCTTGTGTTTCAAGCTTCTCGGCGGCGCTCATCGGCCCATCCTTTGCGGTTCGCTCATCGGCGACCTCATCGGACTGGATGGCAGTCTCGTCAAGTGGGTGGAAGGACGCGGCGACCTGGCGCTCCGCCACGTCTGCCTTCCATTGCTCGACGTTCCGGGTGAGCCGCCTTGCTGCCTGTGATCCCGCGCTATGTCTCGGCGTGTTGCGAGTGGAAGGATGATGATGCAGGACGACGATCACGCACCGCGGCGCCTGGCCGGCCTCAATATGGAAAGCCGCCTCGGCAAGGCAGACTACGAGGAGAGGCTGGCGGGGCTGCAGACGCGCCTGCAGCGCATCCAGCAGGCCTATCTCGACACGGGCGACAGCGCCGTCGTCGTGTTCGAGGGATGGGATGCTGCCGGCAAGGGCGGCACCATCCGGCTGATGTCGGCGGTTCTCGATCCCCGTAGCTTCCGTGTCTGGCCGATCGCCGCGCCCAGGGAGCACGATCTGGAGCGCCACTATCTCGCGCGCTTCTGGGAGCGGCTGCCGGCGAAGCGCGAGATCGCCGTTTTCGATCGCTCCTGGTATGGCCGCGTCCTCGTGGAGCGGGTGGAGGGCTTTGCCACAGCCGGCGAGTGGAAGCGCGCCTACCGGGAGATTACCGATTTCGAGCGGCTCTTGACCGATGCCGGCACGCGCATCGCCAAGATATTCCTCTACATCACACCCGACGAGCAGCTCGGTCGCTTCGAAAAGCGGATGAGCGACCCCCTGAAGCGCTGGAAGCTGAGCTACGAGGATTTTCGCAACCGCGAGAAGTGGGAGGCCTATGAAGCGGCGGCGGACGAGATGCTTGAACGCACCGACACGGCCAACGCCCCCTGGACCGTGATTCCGGCCAATGACAAGCGTTTCGCCCGGATCGCGGCCCTTGAGGTCATCGCCGACCGGCTGTCGGATGGGATCGACCTCGCGCCGCGCGAGCTCGACGACAAGGTGGAGAAGGCTTTCCGCCGTCTGATGAAGGCTGGCAAGTCCGACGGCGGCAAGACGTGAGGTAGCAAGGCATCAGCCGCACCCTCCTGCAAGTCTGAGATCTCACACCCGCACGCAGCCGTTAAGCCTCAAGCTGTTAACATCGTATCATTGCGGCCGGAGGGCGCTCTGGCCTCTTGCGTACGACTGTGACTTCGGCAATGGTACGACCATTGACGCCGGAGGGAGCCGGTGTGGGAGAGTGCAATTGCTTCAGCGGGCGACATCCGTCGCAGAGTCCGCGCGATCGAACCGGACCATGATGCTGGCAGCCGAATATGGTCGCCGCATCGCGTCAGGTGAGATCGCGCCCGGCACGGTCCTGCCGACCGAAAAGGAGATCCAACTGCATCACGGCGTCTCGCGAACCGTCGTGCGTGAGGCGATGCGCCACCTTTCGGCAAAGGGGCTCGTCACCGTCGGACCGAAGGTGGGAACACGCGTCAGCGAGCCGATCCAGTGGAACATGCTCGATGCCGACGTGATGGGCTGGCACCTCTTCGCCGGCATCAGCCGCCCCTTCGTCGAGGCACTCTATGAGATGCGGCTGATCAACGAGCCGGCAGCGGCGCATGCGGCTGCCGAGCGGATCAGCCAGGAGCAGATCGTACGGCTCGAAGCGGCGCTCGACGGAATGGCGGAGAATCCGCGCGGCTCCAGCGAGCAGATCGCGGCGGACCTTGCCTTCCATCGCATCATTCTGGAGGCGACGGCCAATCCGATCCTGGTTTCGCTTGGAACCATGATCGAGCGCAGCCTGTCGATCTCCTTCTCGCTGAGCTGGCGCCAGATCACCCAGCGCGACAGTGTGCAGCAGCACCGGCGCGTTCTGGAGGCGATCAGGGATCGTGACGGCGAGGCGGCGGCCCTTTACATGCGGCGCCTGATCGAGAGCGCCTTCGACGACGTCACGCGTCAGCTCTACCCGGAGGGGGAGGGCGGCGGGAAAGCAGATGCCGGCGCGGCGGGAGCGATGTGCTCGCGCCACGACGGCGGGCACCAGGGCGCGGCCGAAGGGCTGCGTTGATTTTCAACCTGGCGGTGCGAGTGCGCATCGCGGTGTGAGAAGGCGGCGCACAGTGTGCTGCCGGCACCAAGGGAGGACTACACATGAAGCTTCTGACCACGCTGGCTGCCGGCTTCGCGGCCGCCATCGCGTTCGTGGCCGTGCCTTCGATGGCACAGGACAAGGGCTTGGTCGGCATCGCCATGCCGACCAAGTCGTCGCTGCGCTGGATTTCGGACGGCAACGAGCTGAAGAGCGCACTCGAGCAGAAGGGCTACACCGTCGACCTGCAGTATGCCGAGGACGACATTCCGAACCAGCTCTCCCAGGTCGAGAACATGGTCACCAAGGGCGCGAAGGCGCTCGTGATCGCCTCGATCGACGGCACGACCCTTTCGGCCGTGCTGCAGCAGGCTGCCGACGCCAACATTCCGGTGGTTGCCTATGATCGCCTGATCCGCGACAGCCCGAACGTCGCCTATTACACGACCTTCGACAACTTCAAGGTCGGCGTTCTCCAGGCTGAGTCGCTCGTGGCCGGGCTGAAGGAGCGCTTCCCCGACCAGAAGCCCTGGAATGTCGAGCTCTTCGGCGGTTCGCCGGACGACAACAACGCCTTCTTCTTCTACGATGGCGCCATGAGCGTGCTGCAGCCGATGATCGACAGCGGCGACATCGTCATCAAGTCCGGCCAGATGGGCATGCAGACCGTCGGCACCCTGCGCTGGGATGCTGCGGTGGCGCAGGCCCGCATGGACAACATCCTGTCCGCCAACTACTCCGACGGCAGCCGGGTCCATGGCGTTCTCGCGCCGTATGACGGCCTGTCGCGCGGCATCATCTCCTCGCTGCGTGGCGTCGGCTACGGCACCGACAGCCAGCCCTGGCCGATCATCACGGGCCAGGATGCCGAGGTCCCGTCCGTCAAGGCGATCATCACCGGTGAGCAGTACTCGACCGTGTACAAGGATACGCGCCAGCTGGCCCAGGTCACGGCGCAGCTCGTCGACGACGTCCTCTCCGGCAAGGAGCCGCAGATCAACGACACCAAGACCTACAACAACGGTGTGAAGGTTATCGCGTCCAACCTGCTCGTGCCGGTCTCGGTCGATAAGTCGAACTATCAGCAGGTCGTGGTCGACAGCGGCTACATCAAGGCTGAGGACCTGAAGTAACACTGCATCTGCCGGGGAGCCCAAGGGAGCTTGTTGGCTCCCCGGCAGCGCCGCTTGATCATCAAAGGGAGGTAGAGAGTTGAATTTCAACAGACGTTTCGTTCTGGCCGCCAGTGCGGCGGCGCTGTCCATGCTGGCCCATCCGGTTCTGGCTCAGGACAAGGGCCTCATCGGCATCTCCATGCCGGAAAAGACCACGCTTCGCTGGATTCAGGACGGCGATCAGCTGAAGTCCGCGCTGGAGGCGAAGGGCTACACGGTCGACATGCAGTATGCGGGCGACGACATCCCGAACCAGCTCGCTCAGATCGAGAACATGGTCACCAAGGATGCCAAGGCACTGGTGATCGCGGCCCTCGACGGGACGACGCTGTCCACCGTGCTGCAGCAGGCGGCCGATAAGGGCGTCAAGGTCTTCGCCTATGACCGCCTGATCCGCGAAAGCCCCAACGTCGACTATTACACCACCTTCGACAACTTCAAGGTCGGCGTCCTGCAGGCGGAGTCGATCCTGAAGGGCCTCGGCTATCCGGAGAAGCAGGGTCCGTTCAACATCGAGCTCTTCGGCGGCTCGCCCGACGACAACAACGCCTTCTTCTTCTACGACGGCGCCATGAGCGTGCTGCAGCCGCTGATCGACAAGGGCGTTCTCGTCGTCAAGTCCGGCCAGACGGGCATGGAGAAGGTCGGTACGCTGAAGTGGGACGGCGCGACGGCGCAGGCCCGCATGGATAACCTGCTTTCGGCCAACTACTCTGACGGCAGCCGCGTCGACGCGGTTCTCGCCCCCAACGACAACCTCGCCCGCGGGATCGTCTCCTCGCTGCGCGGCGTCGGCTACGGGTCCTCGGATCTCGCCTGGCCGGTCATCTCCGGTCAGGACGCCGAAGTCCCGTCTCTGAAGGCCATCATCGCCGGCGAGCAGTATTCGACCGTCTACAAGGACACGCGCGAACTCGCCAAGGTGACAGCCGACATGGTTGATCAGGTGCTCAGCGGCAAGACGCCGGAGGGCCTGGACACCAAGACCTACAACAACGGCGTCGAGGTCGTTCCCTCGGTTCTCCTGACGCCGGTCGCGGTGGACAAGTCGAACTACGAGGATGTCCTGGTGAAGTCCGGCTACGTCAAGGCCGAAGACCTGCAGTAGGGCACAGCCACATCGCGCGCCGCTGCCTCCAAGGCAGCGGTGCGCCGACACGTTGCCGGAGGGAAGCCCTGCTTCCTTCCGGCGCAAGCAGTTGAGAAATCCTCAGGGATCCTCCGGTCCCTGCACGTCGGGCGACCGGCCGGGAGCAGCAGCATGAGCGACGACTACATTCTCGAGATGCGCGGCATCACCAAGACGTTTCCGGGCGTGAAGGCGCTGGAGAACGTCAACCTGCAGGTGCGGCGCGGCGACATCCATGCGATCTGCGGCGAGAACGGCGCCGGCAAGTCGACCCTCATGAAGGTGCTATCGGGCGTTTACCCCTTTGGAACCTATGAGGGCGAGATCGTCTATGAGGGGCGGCCGATGCGCTTTGCCGGGATCAACGATTCCGAGCACGAAGGCATCGTCATCATTCACCAGGAGCTCGCCCTGGTGCCGATGCTCTCTATCGGCGAGAACATGTTTCTCGGTAACGAGCAGGCATCCGGCGGCATCATCAATTGGAACCAGGTGCGCCGACGCTCATCTGAGCTCCTCCGCAAGGTCGGCCTGCGGGAGGATCCCGATACGCTGGTCACCAATATCGGCACCGGCAAGCAGCAACTGGTCGAGATCGCCAAGGCGCTGGCCAAGGACGTCAAGCTGCTGATCCTCGACGAGCCGACGGCGAGCCTGTCGGAAAAGGACAGCCAGGCGCTTCTGGATCTGCTTCTGGAGTTCAAGGCGCAGGGGCTGACCTCGATCATGATCAGTCACAAGCTGAACGAGATCAAGCGCGTCGCCGACCGCATTACCATCATCCGCGACGGCCAGACGATCGAAACCATGGAAAAGGCCGACGTGACGGAAGACCGCATCGTCGCCTCTATGGTCGGACGAACGCTGGAGAACCGCTATCCCAGCCGCACGCCCAATATCGGTGAGCCGATCTTCGAAGTCCGCAACTGGTCCGTCTACCATCCGGTGCACCCGGAGCGGCAGATCATCAAGAACATCAACCTCAACGTCCGCAAGGGGGAGGTGGTCGGCATCGCGGGGCTGATGGGAGCCGGGCGCACCGAGTTCGCCATGAGCGTCTTCGGACGCAGCTACGGCACCAAGATCACCGGCGAGGTCTATCTGCACGGTAAGCAGGCCGACACGTCGACAGTGGGTCGGGCGGTGAATGCCGGGCTGGCTTACGCGACAGAGGACCGCAAGACCTACGGCCTCAACCTGATCGACCACATCAAGCACAATGTCACGATCGCCAATCTGCCGGGGGTCGCGAGGTCCGGCGTGATCGACGACATGGGCGAGCTGAAGGTCGCCAACGAGTACCGCCGGAAGACCAACATCCGGTCATCCTCGGTCTACCAGATCACCGGCAACCTCTCCGGCGGCAACCAGCAGAAGGTGGTGCTGTCGAAGTGGCTGTTCTCCGACCCCGACGTGCTGATCCTTGACGAGCCGACGCGCGGCATCGACGTGGGGGCCAAGTACGAGATCTACACCATCATCAACAAGCTGGCCGACGAAGGTAAGGGCATCCTGGTGATCTCCTCGGAGATGCCCGAGCTGCTCGGCATCTGCGACCGGATCTATGTCCTGAACGAAGGCCGGATCGTCGGCGAGCTCGACGGCCGCGAAGCCTCCCAGGAAAAGATCATGCGTGCGATCGTCCGCGGGGAAACCAGCCAAGATATGATTGAAAGGGCTGCATCATGAGCACGGAAGTCGCTGCTCCCACGACCAATGCGGGGCGGGCCAGCGCTCGCGATGCGCTGAAGGAGAACCTGCGCGAATACGGCCTGGTGATCGCCTTGATCGCGATCATGGGCTTCTTCTGGTTCACCACGAACGGCGTGCTGTTCTATTCGGTGAACCTCACCAACATCGTGCTGCAGAACAGCTACATCATCGTGATGGCGCTCGGCATGCTGCTCGTGATCGTGGCCGGCCACATCGACCTTTCGGTCGGCTCCGTATCCGGCTTCATCGGAGCCGTCGGCGCGGTGCTGATGGTGGACTACGGCATGAACCCGCTGCTTGCAGCGGCCATCAGCATCGCCATCGGCGCAGTGATCGGCGGCGCGCAGGGCTACTTCATCGCCTATATGAAGATCCCGAGTTTCATCGTGACGCTCGCGGGTCTCCTCGTCTTTAAGGGGCTCGTCCTCTTCATGCTGGGCGGCCGCTCCGTCGGTCCGTTCCCGACCGAGTTCCAGCTGCTCTCCTCCGGCTTCATCCCGGACCTGATCGGCCCGATCACGCTGATGGCGCCGAGCCTTAACGCCGCTGGCGCGCCAATCCCCAACAGCGGCATCATCCTGCATTCCACGACGCTTCTCGTCGGCCTTCTCCTCGTCGGCCTGATGCTGTTCCTGGAGATCCGCAGCCGGCGCGAGCGCGAGAGCCATGGGTACGAGGGCGAACCCTTCGTGTTCTTCGTCCTGAAGAACCTCGTGATCTCGGCCATCCTCCTGTTCCTGATCTACAAGTTCGCGTCCTATCGCGGCCTTCCGAACGTCCTGATGGTCATGGCGGTCCTCATCGCCGCGTTCATGTTCATGACCAAGCGCATGACGTTCGGCCGGCGCATCTACGCCATGGGTGGCAACGAGAAGGCGGCCAAGCTTTCGGGCATCAACACAGAGCGCCTGACCTTCTTCGTCTTCACGATCATGGGCATGCTCGCCGCGCTCGCAGGTCTGATCTATGCGGCCCGCCTCAACATGGCGACGCCCAAGGCAGGGCAGGGGCTGGAACTCGACGTCATCGCGGCGGTGTTCGTCGGCGGCGCCTCGGCGCTCGGCGGCGTCGGTCAGGTGACCGGAGCCGTGATTGGCGCCTTTATCATGGGCGTCATGAACAACGGCATGGGCATCATGGGCATCAACATCGATTGGCAGCAGATGATCAAAGGCATCGTGCTGCTGGGTGCCGTGGCCTTCGACCTCTACAACAAGAAGAAGGCCTGACCCTCAGGCCTTTCGACACAACCCACATGACGTGACGCGGAGGCGCGCCGATGAGGCCGCCCCGCGCAGCATGGAGCATGTCCTATGGATATCACCGGCGACATCCTGATCGGCGATGAGGACCGCCGCGGCGGCGAAACCTTCCGCGCCGTCGATCCTGCCGCCGACCGGGAGCTGGAGCCCGCCTTCTCAGTGGCGGGTCCAGCCGAGGTGGATGCGGCCTGTTCACTGGCCGAGGCGGCCTTCGACAGCTACCGGGAAACCGATCTCGAAACGCGCGCCCGTTTCCTGGAGGCGATCGCCAGCCGTATCGAGGCGCTGCGCCCGGCCTTTGTCGAGCGGACGACCGCGGAAAGCGGTCTGCCGCCGGCGCGTATCGAGGGCGAAACGGCGCGCACCGCCGGTCAGCTGCGCCTCTTCGCCGACGTCGTGCGCCAGGGAAACTTTCTCGACCTGCGCGTCGATCCGGCGATGCCGGACCGCAAGCCGCTGCCGCGACCGGACCTGCGCCAGCGCCATATCCCGCTCGGGCCCGTCGCCGTCTTCGGCGCCAGCAACTTCCCGCTCGCCTTCTCGGTCGCCGGCGGCGACACGGCCTCGGCTCTCGCCGCCGGCTGCCCGGTGGTCGTGAAAGGCCATCCGGCTCATCCCGGCACCAGCGAGCTCGTCGGCCGCGCCATTCGAGAGGCCGCGCGGGAATGCGGCCTGCCGGCGGGGGTCTTCTCGCTGCTGCAGGGCACCTCCAACGAGCTTGGCGGGGCGCTCGTCCGCGATCCCCGCATCAAGGCCGTCGGCTTCACCGGCTCGCGCGGGGGTGGCCTGGCGCTGGTGCGCATCGCGCAGGAGCGGCCGGAGCCGATCCCGGTCTATGCCGAGATGTCGAGCATCAATCCGGTTTTCCTGCTGCCGGGCGCTCTGGAGGAGCAGGCCGAGGCGCTGGGCGCGGCCTTTGTCGGCTCGCTCATTATGGGCGCCGGCCAGTTCTGCACAAATCCCGGCATCGGCCTGGCAAAGCCGGGTGCGGCGCTCGACCGCTTCATCGCCGCGGCGACGGCCGCGCTGAAGGGCGGTGCGGCCGCGCCGATGCTGACGCGCGGCATCGGTGCCGCCTATCGCCGAAGCGTCGAGGCGATGGCCGCAAGCAGCCGCGTCGAAGAGCTTGCCCGGGGCCTCGCCGGCGAGAGCGCGAATGCCTGCCAGGCGGCCCTGTTCGCAGCGGACGCCTCGGCCTTCCTGGCCGACGAGCGGCTGCGCGACGAGATCTTCGGCGCCTCGTCGCTGATCGTGCGCTGCGACAGCGATGACGACATGGTGCGGGTCGCCGCGGCCTTGGAAGGTCAGCTCACCGCGACGCTGCACCTCACGGCGGCAGACTATCCGCAGGCGCGCCGGCTGATCCCGATCCTCGAGAAGCGGGCGGGTCGCATCCTTGTCGGCGGCTGGCCGACGGGTGTCGAGGTCGGCCACGCCATGGTGCATGGCGGGCCATTCCCGGCGACCTCGGACGGGCGCAGCACCTCGGTCGGCTCGCTGGCGATCCGGCGGTTCCTCCGCCCGGTCTGTTACCAGGCGCTGCCCGACGAACTGCTGCCGGAAGCGCTGCGCGAAGCCAATGCCGGCGAACTGCCGCGGCGCGTCGACGGCCGCTTTGCCTGAGGCCTCTGCGCCACTCTGAACACGGCCGGCGCGATCCGGCTCGGAAAGACGATCAAGGAAGGATGCGCGATGGCGCTACGACTGATGCAGCTGAAGGACAGCGACGGCACGCGCCGGGTGGCCGGGCTCGATGACGATGGCGCGGCGCGCCTGATCGAGGGTTTCGTCTCTGTTTATGATCTCGCCTGGCAGGCGGCAACGTCCGGCGCGACCCTTGCGCAGACGGCGGAGGCCGAAGGCTATGGCGCGACCGTCGATATCGAGGCCGCCATCGCGGAAGGGCGTCTGCTCGCGCCGATCGACCATCCGGATCCGGCACATCTTTATCTCACCGGCACGGGGCTCACGCATCTCGGCTCTGCCGAAGGGCGTGACAAGATGCACAAGCAGGCGGCCGCCGCGGACAAGCCGACCGACTCCATGCGCATGTTCCTGATGGGTGTCGAGGGCGGCAAGCCGTCAGCCGGCAGCACAGGTGTCCAGCCGGAATGGTTCTACAAGGGAGACGGCGGTGTTCTCGCAGCGCCCGGTGCGCCGCTCCGCTCGCCATCCTTCGCCCTTGACGGAGGCGAGGAGCCGGAGATCGCCGGCATCTATCTGATCGGACCGGATGGCACACCGCTGCGCCTCGGCTTTGCGCTCGGCAATGAATTCTCCGATCACGTCACCGAGCGGCAGAACTATCTCTATCTTGCCCATTCTAAGCTGCGGCCAGCCTCGATCGGCCCGGAACTCCTGACGGGCGAACTCCCCGCGGATGTCCGCGGCACCTCGCGCATCCGGCGCGGCAGCCAAACCGTCTGGGAGAAGCCCTTCCTGTCGGGCGAGGCGAACATGTCGCATTCGCTGGCCAATCTCGAGCACCATCACTTCAAGTATCAGCTGTTCCGGCGGCCGGGCGACGTGCATGTCCACTTCTTCGGCACCGCGACCTTGTCCTTCTCCGACGGGTTCAAGACCGAGGAGGGCGACGTCTTCGAGGTGGAGGCCGCGCCCTTCCGCTACAGGCTGGCGAACCCGCTGGCCGTCGAGCATGAAACGGCGGACACTGCCGTGAGGGCGCTCTGATGGCGCCGATCCGTCTCGGCATCGTCGGCGTCGGCAAGATCGCCCGCGATCAGCACCTGCCGTCGATCGCGCGCAATGCTGACTTCGAGCTCGTCGGTGCAGCCAGCCGCAGCGCCAGCGTCGAAGGCGTCGCGAACTTTCCCGATCTTGCCGCGATGCTGGACGCGGTGCCGGATCTCGACGCCGTGGCCCTTTGCGTGCCACCGCAGGTTCGCCATGCGCTGGCTCATCTTGCCCTGACGCGCGGCAAGCACGTGCTTCTGGAGAAGCCGCCCGGCGCGACGGTGGCCGAGGTGCTGGACCTCCAGAGCCTTGCCGCCGAGCGCAAGCTGTCGCTCTTCGCCACCTGGCACTCACGCTTCGCGCCGGCGGTCGAGGCGGCGCGCGCCTGGCTGGCTGACGCCCGCATCGATACGGTGGCCGTCACCTGGAAGGAAGACGTGCGCCGCTGGCATCCCGGCCAGGACTGGATCTGGGAGCCGGGCGGTCTCGGCGTCTTCGATCCCGGCATCAATGCGCTCTCGATCGTCACGCGCATCCTGCCGCGCGCGATTTTCCTGACCGGCTCGACGCTGGCCTTCCCGGAAAACAAGGCGGCGCCGATCGCCGCCGACCTCATCTTCTCGGACGCGCTCGGCACCTCGATCACGGCGGCCTTCGACTGGCGGCAGACGGGGCCTCAGAGCTGGGACATCGAGATCGCGACAGACAAGGGGCGCCTGGCGCTCTCCGGCGGTGGCAGCCGCATGGCGATCGACGGCAGCCTCGTCTCGGACGCGCCGGAAGCCGAATATGACGGCATCTACCGCCGCTTCGCTGAGCTGGTGCAGAATGGCGCGTCCGATGTCGACGTATCGCCGCTGGTCCATGTCGCCGATGCGTTCATGCTGGGACGGCGCTCGGTCGTCGAAGCGTTCCACGATGACGCGGCGGCAGGACACTGATGGGTGCGATCGAACGCTCACACTTCGGCACGCTGTCTGACGGGCAGCGTGTCGAGGCCATCGATCTCCGCGGCGAGGGGATCGAGCTGCGGGTGATCACCTATGGCGCGGCGATCCAGGCACTGCGGGTGCCTGACCGCAGCGGTGCGATGGGCGACGTCGTCCTCGGCTATCCCGACCTCGACCTCTATGAGACCAAGCCGCAATATTTCGGCGGCACCATCGGGCGCTACGCCAACCGTATCGCCGCAGGGCGTTTCGAGCTCGACGGCCGCCTCTACCAGGTGGAGCCGAACGACGGTCCGAACGCGCTGCACGGTGGTGCAAAAGGCTTCGACAAGCAGGTCTGGACCGTTGCCGAGACGGGTGAGGGGGACAGGCCCTTCGTCGTCCTCGAGCGGACGAGCCCGGATGGCGAGGAAGGCTTTCCCGGCGAGCTGAAGGCGCGCGTGCGCTTCACCCTGTCGGCTCCAGGCGAGCTGACGATCGGCTATGAGGCGACGACCGATCGCCCGACCCTCTGCAACCTGACGAACCACAGCTACTTCAATCTGGGCGGCGTCGAGCAGCTTGGGACGGCGCTCAACCATCGTCTGCAGGTGATGGCGGATCGCTTCCTGCCCATCGATGCCACGGCCATCCCGAACGACGGTCTCGCCCCGGTGGAGGGCACACCCTTCGACTTCCGCCAGCTCCGGCGGATCAACGATGGTCTGCGTAATGGAGCATCGCGGCAGATCGTCTTGGGGCGTGGTTACGACCATAGCTTCGTCCTGTCGGACGGGATGCGTGACAAGCCGGCTCTCGCAGCCCGTGTCGAGGACGAGATCTCCGGCCGCGCGATGGAGCTCTGGACGACCGAGCCGGGTCTGCAGGTCTATTCCGGCAACTTCCTCGATGCGACGACAGTCGGCAAGTTCGACCAGCTGATGCGGCAGGGTGATGCCTTCTGCCTGGAACCGCAGCATCACCCCGATACGCCGAGCCGTAGCGATGTCCCCAGCGCTCGATTGGATCCGGGTAAACTTTACCGTTCAACCTCGATCTATCGCTTCGCCAATCGTGTAATTCGATAAATTCACTTTTCTCGGCGTGCTCCGTGAGCATGTCTTGAAACGTCTCGAACCGGTTCAAATTAGTAAGCCTGCCTGTTGCAACGGCTGTCTGAAGGATCATAAAACTTTAGCGAGTGTTGGACTCGCGCACCGAAAGCGTCCTGTTGATGCAGAAGTCTTTGGAGGCTACATCCGGTCTTATCCGTTCTCTCGAGCGCTGCATGTCTCCAAGCGAGATCAGCGCCGAGATCAGGAGAAGCACAGCTGACTTCGGCGTCGAGCATCTTTTTGCCGGCACCATGCCACGGCCCGGCGCCTTGCCTTCGGAACAGTCCAAACACGTGCTTCTGGCCGATCTGCCGCCGGATTGGGTCGAGGAGTATTTCCGCGGCGGCTGGCTCGACCGCGACCCGACGATCCAGCGCGTTCGCTCGCTGGCTCCGTCCTTCCTGTGGTCCGAGCTGGAGAGTGGTGACGACCGGCTCATGGGCATGGCAGCCGAACATGGCCTGAAGGCCGGGCTGACCTGCTCACTGCTGACGCTCGACAACAGCTGTGCCGGCTTCTCCTTCACCGGTGCGTATATGGATACCTCGCCGGAGACGCGGCGTATCCTTCATCTGGTTTCGATCTTCGCAATCGCCCGCGCCTTGTCGTTGCGCAACGCCGCCCCGTCGCCCGATGTCGGCCGCCTCAGCCTGCGCGAAATGGAAACGCTGCGCTGGATCGCCGAGGGCAAGACCGACTGGGAAACGTCGATGATCCTCGGCGTATCAGAGAAGTCGATCGAGAAGTTCGTCAGCAACGCGCGCCGGAAACTCGGCGCGATCAATCGTGCTCATGCGCTGTCGATCGCGTTTCGAAGCGGCATCATTCAATGATCGCTGCTTCTGCGGGCAGTACGAGGACGATCAACTCGGACCCGCGCTGCGCCGGCCGAAGGGCAGGCAAATCTTTTGTCGGAGGTACTGACCGTCATCTGAAGGTAGGGAAAACCCTACTATTTGCCGCGACCGGATTTTGCTTCGTTCGCCGTCATTCCGGGACAGGATTTGACGGCATGATCACCTTCATAGACGCATCCAATATTCATCTTCCGAGCAGCCAGGCCTTGATGGAGCAGGCCTACCGGCTGCGTCACCGCGTCTTTGTCGATGAGTCCGGGTGGGAAGATCTGAGGCGTGACGACGGCCTCGAGATCGACCAGTTCGACGATGGTCGCGCCATCCACATGCTCTTTCTCGAGGAAGGCCAGGTCGTCGGCTATCAGCGCATGCTGCCGACCACGGCTCCGCATCTTCTCTCCGAAGTCCTGCCTGAGTTGTGCGAAGGCGAGCGGCCTTGCGGTCCCCACGTCTGGGAGTGGACGCGTTACTGCGTCGAAAAGAGCCACCGCGAACGCGGCCGCAAGCTCAGCTACACGGCCAATGTGCTCTTGTCGGCGATCGTCGAGTGGGGCTTGGAGAGCGGCGTCAGCGAGATCGTCATCGAGATGGACACGCTGTGGCTGCTCAGGCTCGTGCAACTGCATTTCCGGGTTACGCCGCTCGGCTTTCCGAAGGAGATCGAGGGTCGAGATACAATCGCGGTCACGGCCGCCTTCGACGGCCGCACTTTGAAGCGGCTGCGCGAGATGCGGGGCGACAACGCGCGTGTGACGGCGAAACAGTCCAGTCAGGCCGCGGGAGGGCTACTTTCGTGAGGGTACTCGAAAATGTGAATGGGGCCGCGATAGCGCAGCCGGAGGATGTCGAAGCACTGCGCAGCCTGGTCATGATGCTGCAGTACGCAGAGCGAGAATGTGAACGATTCTCGGGGCCTGCTGCGTTTCACATCGCTGCGGCAGTGGCTAAGTTAAGCCATGTCGGGCAGCTTGATGACGCAAATTTGCCCGGTAAATTGAACAGCTAATCGCATTTACAACAACCCGGTGGCATCATAATCCACGCACCAGTTCAGTTGGAGCGTTCGACGATGTTTGATGACAACCAGGTTGACCGGCACGTAGGGCAACGCCTTCGCGCGCTGAGGATCTCCCGGGGGATTAGTCAGACAGCGCTCGGCGAGGCGATCGGCGTCACGTTCCAGCAGGTGCAGAAGTACGAGTCCGGTTCGAACCGGATCTCGGCTTCCAAGCTTCATCGTGTCTGCACCCACTTCAAGGTGCCGGTCTCCTACTTCTTCGACGAAATCCCGCCTTCGGAGGAAGAGGCCGCGCTTGCCGACCTTCCGACCCTCGCCGGGCGGGAGATCGAGTCGCTGCAGCTGATCCTGCAGCTCGACCCCCAGGTGAAGCGGGCCATCTACAGTCTCGCCAAGAGCCTGCGCGAGACCACCCCGAACTGAGCGCAGCTAGCGTTCGAGATCATTGACGGCATGCAACGCGGGACGGGTGCGATCGCATCCGTCCCGCGGTCGTTTGGCATGCGCGGCTCTCGGTCGAGAATGGGCTTGCAGCGACGGTTGGTCCGACAAGCGAGCAGCTGTCCCGACGTTCTGGCCTGCATGGGCCTGGCGGTGCGCGAACCACGTTGCGGACCGGCCGCATTGCGCCTAGACACGCGACGACTGTGATTTGTCCTGGAACGATCTATGCCGAGTGAATCTGCGTCTCTATCGTCGATCCTGTCTTCCGACTTCGAGAAGATACTGGCCTCCTGGCTGAAGGCGCAGGCTCGCGAGGGCGTCAAGCGAACCGACCTCGTCTCCGCTAAGGAGACGGAGAAGCAGAGCCGCGATTTTCTGATCGCCTTCGGTCGCGCGACGCGCGATGCGCCAACGGACGACAAGTTCGATTTCGCCAATCCATCCTGGGATCCGGTGCGCGAGGCTCTCGAGGAGATCACCGAGAGCCGCACGCAGCGCGGCGTGTCCCCGACCGAGATGGGCTGGTTCATCGCTTCGATCAAACTGCCGCTGTTCGAGCAGATGCGCGTGGCTTTCGCCGAGAACAACGCCCGGCTGCTGGAGAACGTCTGGAACACGACACGCGTCGTCGATCAGCTGGCGCTGCACGCGGTGGAGTCTCTCGTGCAGAAGCGTGAGGCGATCATCGAGCGTCAGCGTGCCGAGATGACCGAAGTCTCAGCGCCCGTCGTGAAGATCTGGGATCGGATCGTCACCGTGCCCCTGATCGGCACGCTCGACTCGTTCCGCGCCCAGACCGTGATGGAAAACCTTCTGGACGCCATCGTCCAGTGGGAGGCCGAGATCGCCATCATCGACATCACCGGCGTCTCGACGGTGGACACGCTGGTTGCGCAGCATCTGCTGAAGACGGCCGCGGCCGTGAAGCTGATGGGCGCGGAATGCGTCATCTGCGGCATCAGCCCGAAGATCGCCCAGACGATCGTCAACCTCGGCGTCGATCTGCCGAATGTCACGACACGTATCGACCTGCAGAGCGGTCTCGCCTACGCCTTCGAGCGCCTCGGCGTGACGACGAAGGGATAACCGGCGCTTGGACCAGATGTCCACATCGGGCTCGTCGCCCATCGTCACCATCATGGGATGCGTGATCGTCGCGATCCGCGATGATCTCGACGACCGTGAGGTCCTCATGTTGCAGGATCAACTCGTCGAGGAGGTCGCGCGGGTCAAAGCCCGCGGCGTCATCATCGACATCGCCAGTCTGGAGATCGTCGATACCTTTGCCGGCCGCATGCTCGGCTCGATGGCGCAAATGGCTCATATGATGAATGCCCGTACGATCGTCGTCGGCATGCGTCCGGCCGTCGCCATGACGCTGGTTGAACTCGGTATGACGCTTGACGGTGTGGAAACGGCGCTGAATGCCGACCGCGCGATGAGCCTCATTCTCGGCAGGCGGATCAAGCCTTCTTGACTGACGAAAGCTGGACCGTCGCGCTCGTGCGCCAGAGCGATGTCGCATTCGCGCGCCAGGTCGCGATGAAGGCGATGACGGCGATCGGTGCCAGCGCGATCAAAAAGACCAAGTTCGTGACCGCGGTGTCGGAGATCGCCCGCAACGCCGTGATCTATGGCCATGGCGGCGCCATTACCTTTCGCGTTGTCGGAATTGGTTTGCATCGCAGCGTCGTCGGCGAATGCACCGATCGCGGGCCCGGGATTGCCGATATGCAGCTCGCACTGAAGGACGGTTACACCACCGGCTCGGGTCTTGGCCTTGGCCTCAGTGGTGCTCGCCGCCTGGTCGACCGCTTCGACATCATTTCCTCGGCCGAGTCCGGCACCACCGTGACGTTGGAGAGTGCGGCACGATGATCTCGCTGCCGGTGACAGAGGCAAGCCAGGTGGGAGCAGCCCGGCGCCGCGCGGTGCAGGAGGGCGCCGCCGTCGGTCTGTCGCAGGATGCCTGCGACAGGCTGGCCCTGATCGTCACCGAGGCCGGCACCAATCTCGTGCGCCATGCCCGCGAGGGCGAGATCATCCTGGCCCGTCATGAGGAGGGGCAGGGCAGGGGCATCGACGTGATCGCCGTGGATTCCGGCCCTGGCGTCGGCGATGTCGCCGCGGCGCTGACCGACGGCTATACGACGGCCGTCGCCGGGGAGCGCGGCATCGGCGGCGGTCTCGGCGCCATCCGGCGGCTGTCGGATGTGTTCGATCTCCATTCCGATGCCAAGGGCACCACCGTTCTGGCCGCGGTTGCGGAAGGTCCGTCACCGATCGCGCAGCCGACCGAAGCCGCAGGACTCATCGTCTGCAAGCCCGGCTTCGAGCAGGGCGGTGACGCGCATGCCATGCGTAGCGAAGATGACGCCACGCTGCTGCTTTTGATGGATGTTCTGGGACATGGGCCGGCGGCTGCGTCCGAGGCGGTCCGGGGTATCACCGCCTTCCGCAAGGCGGCCGGCCGCTCTCTGGAGGAAACTGAGGCTCTCGTCTCCGTCGGCCTCGAAGGCGGACGCGGTGCCGCGACGCTTCTGATCGAGCTGCCACACGGTCCCGGGCGGCTGCGAGCTGTCGGTCTCGGGAATGTGAAGGGCGAGATCGTTCGGGCCAATGGCGAGCGCTTCGGCATACCTTCGACGCCGGGTATTGCTGGCAATACGACCCGCCGGCCCCGGCCGACGGAGCATGATTGGCCGGCAGGCGCGACGTTGATCCTGTCGACGGACGGACTGCGCAGCGCTGGACGTGATCCCGACCCGGCCGCGCTGTTCTCGCGTCTGCCCTTGACCGTGGCGGCAACGCTCTACAAACGCAGGCGGAGAGGCACCGACGATAGCGGTGTTCTGGTCGCGCGGGGACCGCTGTGAAGACGATCGTCACCTCGGTCCGCATCGAGCGGGACACCGATGTCGCCCATACGCGGCGTACCGCACGGCTGACGGCCAAAGCAGCCGGCGCCGCCGTACGGGACCAGATCCGCTTTGCGACGGCCGTATCGGAAATCGCCCGCAACGCCCTGCAATATGCCGGCGGCGGTGTTGCAGAATTCGCCTTCGATGACGATGGCAAGGTGACCGCGCTGGTGGTGCGGGTGCAGGACAAAGGCCCCGGCATACCCAATGTCGAGAACATCCTGCGCAGCCGCCACCAGTCGCATACCGGTCTCGGCCTCGGCCTGTCCGGCTCTCGCAAGCTGGTCGACGCCTTTGACCTGACGACCGGTGCAGGCGGCACCGTCGCGACGCTGTCGCTATTCCTCGATGCGCCTGCGGACCCGACGACGCTGGCGCGGGCGTCGGCCGATACGCTCGTCGAAGCCGCCCAGGGCAATCCCCTGGAAGAATTGGCCGAGCAGAACCGCGCGCTGCGTGACTCCCTGGCCGAGCAGGAGTTCCTGCTGCGCGAGCTGCATCACCGCACCAAGAACAATCTCGCTATCATCCAGTCGCTGGCGATGATGCAGGCGCGGCAGGTGAAGTCGCCCGAGGCGGCGGATGCTCTGGCGGCTCTGACCGGCCGGATCCAGGCCTTCGCCAATGCCCACAACTACCTTCATCGCGCCGCCGACGTCAGCAGCATCGACCTCGTCCAGCATCTGTCCGGCCTGGTCGAGCGGCTGACCGCTGCCTTCGGCACCGATCAGATCGAGATCAGAAGTACGGTCGAACCGGGTTCAGTCGATTTTGAGTCGGCGACCGAAATTGGCCTCATCGTCAACGAACTCGTCACCAATGCCGTGAAGCACGCCTTTGAACGTGGCGCCCGGCGCGGCTGTATCGAGATCAGGGGGCATCGCAGCAACGCCGGGCTGATGATCCAGGTGTCCGATGATGGACCCGGCCTGGAAAATGCCGAGACGGTGCTGCGCCAGTCCCGCTCGCTCGGCTGGCGGATTGTCGAGGGCAGTGCGCGCAAGCTGAATGCCACACTGGAAGCCGATGGCTCGGACGGCCTGACCGTGACGCTGACGATCCCGACCTAGCGCGGTTCCGTGTTCGCCGTGAATGCTCTAAGGCCACTAGCTACGTAGACGCTAGACCGCGCCGGACGACAGTTCCGCCCGGCGCAGGCTGGTATGATCAGCGCACGACGTAGACCACCTGGCGGGTCGCCGGCTCGACCAGCACGGGCTGACCGTTCACATAGACATAGTCATAGTCGTAATCCGGGATCGTCTGGAGCTCGACGGTGTCGGGCAGGCGCGATCCGACCACCGCTTCGCCTTCCAGGTAGACCGGTTCCACCGCATTGCCGCGGACATAGGTCACGACGGTGTCCGACGGCACCACGGCGGCGCCGGCCGTTCCGCGGACGATCGTGCCGGCGACAGGTCGCTCGACGACGACCGTACCGCCTGCAGGCGCCTCCTCGTAGACGACCGCTGGCGTCTCGAAACCCGCACCGCCCTCTGCGATCACGACCCGGGAGCCGGAGACGTCGGCGGTCAGATAGTCGCCGTAGGCCCAGCCGGAGATGCCGCCGGCATCGACCTCGCACCATTTGCTGCCCTGGATGCAGCCGCGCAGCGTGGCCGCTCCGTCGGCGGCGATCACTGCGACAACCGGATAGGACGGTCCGGGTCCTGAGCGCACATTGAGGTCGGTGGTGGCGGCGACGACCGTCTGGGCCGATGCGGCTCCGCTCACGAGGCCGAGCAGGGCGGCGCCGGCCGCGGCAGTCAGCAAGCTCTTCATGTCTGCAACTCCTGTGCATGACCCTTCGAGCGTCAGAATGGCAGTGAGGCGGCTTGCGTTCCCCACAGCACCACGCTGGAGCGCAGAGTATGGAGCGTCGAACCGGTGATGGAAAGCGCGGCGCGCACCTCCGCTCCCGATCGTCCCGCCATGGTAACCATTTGAGCTAAAACTTGCGGGGATGCTGTTTTGGAAGGGCGGAACCGGATGGGGTTTTCGGCGATTAGTCGGGCAACGAACCGCCACGATCGCAATCGAACCCAACGAGCACTCCCATGTCCGTCAGGCTCCTCGTCGCCGCTGCGTCCCTGTCCGCCGTCATTGCCGGCGCCGCCTATGCCAGCAGTGACACGTCCGCTACCCAGGCCTCGGCGCAGGCCGCTACCGTCCAGACGATCAACACTGAACCGGCTTCACCCGTGGCATCGGATCGCATTCTGCCGATCCAGACCGCGTCGACGGCAACGGCCGCCTCGGCGGATCCAGAGGGCGAACCCGCGATCCGGCATGTCCGCCAGGTTGGCCCGTCCTTCTTTCCGGATCACTGAACCTCGGCAGGGCGACGCCGAGCGCCTATATCTGTGGCAAAGCCCGGGCTGCCGGATGTCAGAGGAGAGTTGCCATGGACGTGAAGACCTATCCCGTCAGTCACACGGAAGAGGAATGGCGCAGCATCCTGACGCCGGAGCAGTACCAGGTGATGCGCGCCCACGGGACCGAACGGCCGGGAAGTTGCGCGCTGCTGCATGAAAAGCGCGCCGGCACCTTTACATGTGCGGCCTGCGATCAGCCGCTGTTCCAGGGTGGCAAGAAGTTCGAGAGCGGCACGGGCTGGCCGAGCTTCAACACGCCTGTCGAAGGCTCCGTCGGCACGACGGTCGACCGCAGCTACGGCATGGTGCGCACCGAGGTTCACTGCAACCGCTGCGGCAGCCATCTCGGACATGTCTTCGATGACGGGCCGCCGCCCACCTATCTGCGCTACTGCATCAATGGGGTCGCGCTGAACTTCCAGCCCGAAGCCGCCTGAGCGCGGCTACGCCGTGGATCGAAGGGAAGGGCCGGTGCCGCACCGGCCCTTTCTGCCTTTTAGATCGAACGGATCCTCCGCTCGATCGCCTTTGCTTCCGCCTCGTCGACCTCGACGGCCTGGCTGCTGTCGTCCGGCAGGCCGGGTCCGGTCTGGCTGATCGTCTCGTTCCGGGGCCGCGCATTCGGACCTGTCGAGATCGAGGCGGGCCCGCTCTGCCCCGTCGGCTTGTCGTCGCTGCTGTTGCTCATTGTCGTGCTCTCCCTTCTGGAGCGAAGGAAACGCTTCGAGTGGCGGTTTGGCTTCGTAGCTCTTAGTCTCTCAACCGGTGCGCTGCGGAGAAGGCGCCTACGAACTGCGGTGCGGCCTCCGCCACGGCGGCCAGCGAGTAGCCACCCTCCTGCACGATCACTGTCGGGCGCCCAAGCGCTCCCAGCACTGTGCCGATCCGCGCGAAGGCATCCGTCGTCACCGCGAGCTTCGACAGCGGATCGTCGCGATGCGCATCCCAGCCGGCGGAAAGCACGATGGCCTCGGCGTCGAAGCGGTCCGCGGCTTCGGCGAGCGTCCTCACCGCCTCGACGAAGGCAGCGTCGTCGCTTCCGGGCGCGAGCGGCAGATTGAGGTTGCACCCTTCGCCATCCCCGATCCCACGCTCCTCGGCATAACCAGCGAAATGGGGATAGTAGTTGGCGGGATCGGTATGGGTGGAGCCGAAGAAGACGTCTCCCCGTGCATAGAAGATCGCCTGCGTGCCGTCGCCGTGATGTGTGTCGAAGTCGAGGATCGCGACACGACCAAACCGGCTGCGCAGGCGCTCGGCGGCAATGGCCGCATTGTTAAGAAAACAGAAACCGGACGCGCGATCGACATAGGCGTGGTGGCCGGGTGGTCGGCACAGCGCGAAGCTCGATGCTGCGCCGGACAGCACGGCATCCGCCGCCGCGATGGCGGACTGCGCCGAGGCGTAAGCGGCGGCAAACGTCTGCGCCGTCATGGCACAGGACATGTCGCCGATATACCAGCCGGCCTGGCCGAGGATGCCGTTGGTCCGCGGCGCCCCGCGCGCGGAAAATCCGGACGCGTGCGAGGCATAGGGGTGCACGTTCGGCAGGACCTCCGGCCCGCCATTCGGCAGGGCCTGGAAGCGCTCGTGGGCAGAGGCAAGGAAATCCAGATAATGCGACGCATGGACGGCAGCGATCGCGTCTAAGCCGGCATCGCCCGGCTCCTCGGCATCAAGGCCGAGGCCGCCGAGCGCCTTGATCAGCGTCTCGCCGCGGTTGGCATTCTCCAGCGGGGAAACGATCCGCCCATGCACGAGATACTGCGTCGGCTGGTGCAACAGCTGGTTCGGCGAGAAGAACAGGCGCATGGGAAGATCACCATTGAGCGAAGCAAGCGACGGTGTTGTAGACGTGCGAGCGGAAGCCTGACGAGAGGAAATCGCGCTCCCCTCGCCGCGCTGCTTCAGGCGGAGCGAGCCGCGCCGAGGCGCCTTACTTCGACTGCTGCTGGTCCGGCAGAGCCTGCGGCGGGATGACCGGTGTCGTGCCCGGATTGGGATCGGGCGCCGGTGCCTGGATGTCAGTATCGCTGGATGGCGGCGGCGTCAGCACACCGTTGCAGTCCGACAGCTGGCCGGACAAGCTCTGATCGGCCGCCTGACCCTCCGGCCGAGCGGCACAAGGGTCGCTCGGGTTGCCGGTCGTCCCTGTATCAGGCGCCGGCACCTCCGGAACGGGGCTCGGAACCGGCGTCGGCTGTGCCTCCTGCGCGAACGCGGAGCCGCTCGAAACGAGCAGCGCCAGTCCGACCGCAGCCGGCAGCATTCGGATCGTGACCATGTCAGCTCCTCCTCAAGGTCGCTCTGGTCCTAACGTCCGTGCGCCGCCTTCGCTCCGTCGAGCAGGAGCCTGTTACGTATGTGACTGCCGATCGCTCGGCAGCCACCGATCGGGCGATCCGTCGCCGGAGGGCTTCGCCGACCTGTGATGACAGCGGCGTCAGGCCGGCTGCCAGGCGACAGCCAGTTCCTCGCGGAAGGCGAAGCGCTCGAGATGGCGGACCACCACCTCCTGGAGCCGGTCCATCTCCTCGCTTCCCGGCGCATCGAGGGTGAGTGTAAGCCGTGCGTCGTCCGCGGCCAGCCGGCAGCTGCCGAACGGAAAGTCGATCGAGCCGGCTGCCGGATCGAAACTTACTGGCAGCTTGTGAGCGAAATGCTTGCAGAGCTGCTGCAGGTAGCGGCTGGCCTGCGCCGTCTCGACCACGGCGGTGCTGCGGAGGGGTACTGCGGTGGTCTCGGTCATCGGCTGCGCTCCACGGCCTGTGCGGCCGCGTCGAGCGCCGCGGCGATCGCTTCCGCTGCGGCCGGTTCGAGGTTGCCCTCGCGCAGCCGCAGACGCAGGGCGAGCTTCAGGTTCTCCATGGCGCGTAGCACCGGTGCCGGCACGCCGTGCCGACCATGCCGCGGCCCGTCCTCATCTCCGGCTCCGCGTGCCAGCAGCTCGTCCGCCGCGGCCCGGTTGGCGGCCAGGAAGGCCTTGCCCTCCTCGGTGACGACGTAGCGTTTGCGGTTGCCGGGTTCGGGCTCGACGGAGGCGTAGCCCATGTCCTCCAGCCAGGAGAGGGTCGGATACACAACGCCCGGGCTCGGGCTGTAGCTGCCGGCGAAGCGCTCCTCGATCGCCTTGATCAGCTCGTAGCCGTGGCAGGGCTGCTCCTCCAGCATGGCGAGGAGCAGAAGGCGCAGATCGCCATAGTCGAACAGGCGTCCGCCGCGGCCGCGGCCACGCCGCTCGTCGTGTGAGCCATGACCGGGTCCATCGCCGCCCGGGCGGTGGTGCGGTCCCCGGAAGCCGCGTCCGGCGCCGCGCATGCGCGGGTCGTCACGATGGTCATGTGTTTCGGGAAGGGTGAAGGCGCGGCCCCAGCCGCCATCAAATCGGTGTCTCATGAGCAACGATATAGATCAAGATATATCGTAAATCAAGATGTATCGAGATATAGCTCGCGACGGCCCGTTCGGCACGACAAGCGCGAAGGCGCATAGGTCGCATTGGTGGTGATGCGTCAGGCTGCTGCAGGACCGCCACCGATCTCGGGAGAGGCGTTCGGAGGCCGTCTCGCGAAGGAAGGGAGCCGGTCACACGTGCGCGCATGGCTTCATCGGCCGCGGCTTTGTCATCCAAAATTCATCTGGAGATCAGGAAATATCAACGACGGCCGGCGAGCATGCCCACGAACTGGCTGGCCAAGGCGCATGCGTACATCCCTGATGAAGCTCGAGAACGTCGCGTCCTTCTACGCGACCCTGTCGATACTGGCCGCGACGGCGGTTCTGTCGGTTATGCAGATGCTTCAGGATGGCGGGCATCACGCGCTGATCTCCTCCAGCCTGGTCATCCTGAGCGCAGCCGGCGCCGCGATCCTGGTGCGGGCGCGTCTCGTGCTGGCTGCCCGCATCCAGTCCGGCGAGCGCGCCGAACAGGAGCGCCTGCGCCTCCTCGACAGCGATGCGTTGACCGGTTCGCTGTCGCGGCGCGCCTTCATCGCACGGCTGCGCACTGCCGCCGCGCCCGAAACCGGCGGTCGAGCCTTGCTGATGCTGTTCGACATCGACCACTTCAAGGCGGTGAATGACGGCTTCGGCCATGCCGTCGGCGATCAGGTGCTGGTGCACACGATCGACGTGGCACGGCGGTGCTTTCCGGGAGGGGAGATCGGCCGCCTGGGCGGCGACGAGTTCGCGATCCTCCTGACGAGCTGCGACCGCGACGAAGGTCTGGAGCTGGCGGCTCGATTTCTGGCGGAGCTGCGGCACCCCAGAGCGATCGGCGGCCGCCAGCTGAGTGTCGGCTGCTCCATCGGACTGGCCGTCGCGCCGGATGATGCCGCGTTCGTTGACGACCTCATCGTCTGCGCCGATCTCGCCCTGTACGAGAGCAAGCGGCGGGGGCGGGGCTGCGCGACTGCTTTCGACGCATCCATGCTGAAGGACCAGAAGCAGCGCCGCTTCATCGAACGCGAGTTGCGCGCGGCGATCCTGATGGACGAGCTGGAGCTGCATTATCAGCCGCTGACCAACGCGAAGGGCGACATCCTGGGCGTCGAGGCGCTGCTGCGCTGGCGCCATCCCTTGCGCGGCATGATCCCGCCCGGCGAGTTCATCGGTATCGCCGAGCAGTCCACGCTGATCGATATGCTGGGCGAATGGGTGATGCGGCGCGCCGTCCGGGATGCGCCGTGGCTGCCGGCCGGCTCGATCGCGATCAACATCTCTGGCGCGCAGCTGAAGCGCGACGAGATCGTCGCCATGGTGACCGACGTTCTGGCCGAGGCGCGGTGCCCGGCTGAGCGCTTCACCTTCGAGATCACCGAAAGCGTTGCGGTCGCGGTGACGTCGCAGGTCTTCGCCCGCCTTCAAGCCTTGCGGAACCTCGGCCTGCGCATGGCGCTCGATGATTTCGGCACCGGCAATTGCGGCTTCACATCCCTGCGCTCGCTCCCCGTCGATGCGATCAAGATCGACCGCAGCTACATCCAGTGGATCGACTGCGATGCCGTCGCGTCGGTGGTCGTCTCGTCACTCGCCTCCATCGGCCGGCTGCAGGGGCTGGAGATCGTCGCGGAAGGGATCGAAACGGAAGAGCATCTGATGCTGGCGAAAGCGGCGGGATGCACGGTCTTCCAGGGCTTTCTGCTCGGCCGCCCGGCGCCGCTATCCCATTACATACGCCGGGCAACAGAGACGCCCGTGCACAGGCTTGCCGGCTGAGGCGGCGCGTTCCTCGCCATACCGCCACGCGCTCACAAATCGAGCTGGCCGAAAAATAATTCGGCACCTCATGGATGGATCTGCCGGCCTCGTCCGTACATGAGGCATGAGCACGCAAAAGCGCGACATCGACGTCATCGGGCTGCTGGGGCCGCTGCGCCGCTATGCTCTGTCGCTGACGCGTGATCCGGCCGAAGCCGAGGACCTCGTCCACGACGCGCTGCTGCGCGCGCTGGAAGGGCGTAGCCGCTTCCGCCAGGGCCAGAGCCTCCGGCCGTGGCTGATGTCGATCCTCCACAACAGCTTCATCGACCGGCTGCGCACCCGCCGCGCCGAGGCCGTCCGCAATGCCGAGATCAGCCTGCGCGTCGAGCCGGCCATCGATGCCGGCCAGGACAACGCCATGCGGCTCGCCGATGTGCGCCGCGCCTTCATGGCGCTGCCGGACGAGCAGCGCGCCGCGCTCCACCTCGTCACCGTCGAAGGCCTCTCCTACGAGGAGGCCGCCGTCTCGCTTGGCATACCCGTCGGAACGGTCGTCTCCCGGATCTCGCGCGCCAGGACGCTGCTGCGCGAGATGGAGGAGGGAACCGTGCCCAACAACGTCGTCCGCCTGCCGGGAAAGGAAAGCCGCGATGCAAGCTGATCCGATCACCGATGCCGACCTGACCGCCTATGTCGATGGGCAGCTGGAGCTGGCCCGCCGCGTCGAAGTCGAGGCGTATCTCTCCACCCATGCCGGCGAGGCGATGCAGGTGATGGCCGATCTTCGCCTTCGCAACGAATTGCGTGCGGCGCTGCTCGCCGCGCCGCTGCCGATCAGCGTACGCACGGGCGAGGCGGCGAGCCGCCTGGAGCGAAGCCTGAAGCGGCGTGTGGTGGTGCGGCGCGTTGCCCGCGCAGCGGTGCTCGTCCTTCTGCTCGGCGCGGGATGGTTTGCCCATGACGAGTTCAACGCGCTCAGCGTGCGCTCGAGCGTCGCGGCCGCGCCGCCGCCCGCCTTCGTCGCCGATGCCATCCGCTCGCATCGCACGAGCGAGATCCGGGCCGACATGTCGTCGCAAGTGGAGAGCGCGGCCTATGATCCGGCGGAAATCCTGTCGGCGACGGCGATCCGCATCCCCGCGCTGCCGAAGGACTGGAAGGTTCGGGACGTGCAGGTTTTCCCCTCGACCTTCGGACCGAGCCTGGAAGTCTCGATCGCTGCGCCCGATGCTGCAGACCTCTCCCTCTTCGCCGTCCGTCCGGGATCGTTCGACGTCCTGCGCGCGGCGACGGCGAGCGACGGCGATACGACCGCCGCTTACTGGCAGGTCGGCGAGGTCGCCTATGCGCTTGTCGGGCGCAACGTCGCCGCCTCGACGCTGCGGCAGGATGCCGTGCGCATCGAGGAAAGCCTCCACTGAACGCCGGCATCGTCGGCAGCCGTGACGATGCCCTACCATTTCCATCTTCCTCCAAGGAGACGAAACAGATGAACACGCCCTTCCGCGGCTTCGGCGTAGAGGCCGCTCCCGCACGCTCACAGGCCCTTTTCGACGAAGGCCTGCGCCAGCACATGCTGCGCGTCTACAACTACATGGGCATCGGCCTTGCCATTACCGGCATCGTCGCCTTTGCCGTGGCAAGCACGCCGGCCCTGTACGTGCCGATCTTCACGACCCCGCTGAAGTGGGTGGTTATGCTGGCGCCGCTCGCTTTCGTGATGTTCCTGTCGATCCGGATCGAACGCGTGTCCTTCGGCACGGCGCAGATGCTGTTCTGGGCCTTCTGCGCCATCATGGGCCTGTCGATGGCCTCGATCTTCCTGGTCTTCACCGGCGACAGCATCGCGCGCACCTTCTTCATCACCGCGAGCGTCTTCGGCGTCATGAGCCTCTACGGCTACACGACCAAGCGCGACCTGTCAGCGATGGGCTCGTTCCTGATCATGGGCCTCATCGGCGTCGTGCTGGCGAGCCTCGTGAACCTGTTCCTGCAGTCGAGCGCCCTGCAGTTCGCGGTTTCGGTCGTCGGCGTCCTCGTCTTCACCGGCCTGACCGCCTGGGACACGCAGCGCATCAAGGAGGAGTACTCCGAGCATTATGATGCCGAGTCGGCTGGAAAGATCGCCGTCATGAGCGCGTTGTCGCTCTACCTGAACTTCATCAACCTCTTTCAGCTGCTGCTGAACCTGACCGGCCAGCGCGAAGAGTAAGGGGGTCGGCAGCGGCGCCGGGCTCGCATTGTGAGGATTTCGACATGAACCATGACGAACAGAACCTGATCCGCGATCTTTTCGGCAAACTCAGCGAGGCCGAGCGCAGCGCTCCGCCGCGCGACGCCGAGGCCGATCGGTTCATCCAGGAGAGCGTCGCCCGCCAGCCAGGCGCGCCCTACTACATGGCGCAGACGATCATCATCCAGGAACAGGCGCTGGAGGCGGCGCAGGCTCGTATCCAGGAGCTGGAGTCGCAGGCGAGCCGCGGCTCGGGCGGCGGTATCTTCGGCTCGCTCTTCGGTGGCGGCGCCCAGGCGGCGAGGACCCCTCAGCGTCGGCCCGCTCCCGGCGGCTATGGCCAGTCGGCCGGCTATGGCGAGCCGCAGCGCTCCGGCCCGTGGAGCAACGCCGCGCCGGGTGCCTATGGCCAAGGCGGCTATGGCCAGGGCGGCTTTGGACGGCAGGGCGGCGGCTTTCTCGCCGGCGCGGCGCAGACAGCCATGGGCGTCGCAGGCGGCGTGATGCTCGGCTCGATGCTGTCGAACCTGTTCACCGGCGATGAAACTGCGGCCGGTGAAACGGCGGGGGCGACCGAGACCGCGGCGGCTGAGACCGATCAGGCCGCGCAGGCCGAGCCGGCCAGCTTCGAGGATGACGGCGGCGCTGACTTCGGCGGTGATTTCGAGGACATCTGAGCCTTGAGCCGCAGGTCGTCACCCGGGCTTGTTTGACGCCGGCCGCCTCGTCTGCGCTTCAGCAGGAACAGACTCTCGGACGGCCCGCCAGCAGTCAGATGCTGGCGGGCCGTTCTTTGTTTTATGCGGGTTTCGCCGGGCGGCCGTGACCGTCGTCCAGCCTGGGCAGGAACCAGGCCAGCAGGCCGGCCAGCGGCAGGAACGAACACAGACGGTAGACCATCTCGATGCCGTAGCTGTCGGCCAGGCTGCCGAGGATCGCCGCGGCGATCCCGCCGAGGCCGAAGTTGAGGCCATAGAACAGGCCGCCGATCAGGCCGATGCGGTTCGGCAGCAGTTCCATGGCGTAGATCAGGATCGACGCGAAGGCGCTCGCCATGATCAGGTTGATCGTGACCGTCAGGACGCCGGTCCAGAACAGATCGGCATAGGGGAGGATCAGCGTCAGCGGCAGCGGCCCGAGCACCGAGATCCAGATCACCCGGTAGCGCCCGATGCGGTCGCCGACGATGCCGCCGACGAGCGCGCCGACGGCCGACGCGAGCAGGAAGATGAACAGCATCATCTGCGAGGCCGGGATCGTCAGGCCGAAGCGGTCGATGAGATAGAAGGTATAGAAGGAGCGGAAGCTCTCGATATAGGCGTTCTTGGAGAACATCAGCAGCGTCAGTACGATAAGACCGACGGCGATGGTCATGGCCCCGTGCCGGCGCAGGTCGGCGTCCTGCGCGGCTTTCGACGCCCTGACGGCCGAGAAGTGCCGACTCATCTCCGCCTGCTGCCGGCCGATCCAGGCCAGGAGGATCATCGCCGTGAGCGCCAGGGCCGTGAACCAGGCGAGGCTCGGCTGCCCCATCGGGACGATCACCGCCGCCGCGCAGATCGGGCCGAGCGCCCCGCCGGCCTGGCCGCCGACCTGGAAGATGCCCTGTGCCAAGCCCTGACGGCCGCCCGCGGCATAGCGCGCCATGCGCGTCGCCTCCGGATGGAAGATCGAAGACCCGATGCCGATCAGGGCGACGGCGCAAAGAATGAACGCGTAACTCGATGCGAAGGCGAGAGCGAGAAGTCCGGAGAAGGTGAATACCATCCCCGCAACGGGCGAATAGGGCGCCGGCCGCCGGTCGGTGTAGGAGCCGACAAGCGGCTGCAGCAGCGATCCCGCGATCTGGAAGGTCAGCGTGATCAGACCGATCTGCTTGAAGTCGAGATCGTAGCTGCGCTGGATGATCGGATAGATCGCCGGGATCAGCGATTGCATCAGGTCGTTCAGAAGGTGTGCGGTGCCAAGAATGACTAGAACGCTTAAGTAGGTCTTGGGCCTGGCATGCAGAGCTGCGGCAGTGTTCATGCTTTCACATCCATTCCGCCGACATGCGCATCGTGAGCCGACCCCCTGAGGGGCCCGCTCTTCCGGAGCGGTCCGGATGTGATCCCGCCAGCTTGGCGAGAGGCCATTTCACGGAACCGGCGCGACATCAAGCGGCGCCTGGCCACTACAGGTCATCGCAGCAACTACCGCTGCGCCAGCCTGAATACCGCAACGGCTCGAAAGGGGCCGAGAGGATCAGGCGTTCAGCTGCGTTGAGGGTCGCGAGGGGCATAGCCGCGGCGCGGGCGAAGCTGACCTCTCCGGCACGATCGTCGCGGCGAGGCGGCAGCGCTATGCCTTTCTCATCGGAGACTTGACTCCCCGCCGCCTGCCGGTCTGCCTTACTCGCATCGGCGCCTTCGTCGTCAGGCCACATCAAGACGGTCGAGGCGTCGTTGCCGCCCTCGGAGCAGGCCCGCATGCACATCAACGATATCCGACAGCGCTTCCAGGTGTTGTGGCACGGCGTGGCCGATGGTGCGGATGCCGAGGCTGTGTGGCAGGCGCTGGACGCCGGCTATGGCAGCGCCGGCCGCCACTACCACGACTGGAGGCATGTCGCGGCGCTCCTCAGCGGGCATGCGGCCGTGCGGACGCATCCGGATTTCGCGAGGCTGCCGGCTGATGCCATCGACCTCGCGATCGTCTTCCACGATGCGGTCTACGATCCGGCGCGCTCCGACAACGAGGCGCTGAGCGCAGCCATGCTGAGCGACTGCGCGGGCGCCTCACGCGACTGCGATACCGTCCGTGCAGCGTCAGCGATGATCCTTGCCACGGCGACGCACGCTGCGAGCGGCGACCCGTCGACGCAACTGCTCCTCGACCTCGATCTCGCCATTCTCGGCGCGCCGCGCGGCGACTACATCGCCTACGCCGCTGCGATCCGTCAGGAATATGCCGCCGTCCCAGAGGACGCTTGGCGGATCGGTCGCAGCGCGGTGCTCGAGCGCTTCCTGGCACGGCCGCGCCTCTATCAGACCAGGCACTTCGGAGCTTTGCTGGAGGCGGCCGCGCGCGCCAATCTCGCGGCTGAGCTATCGCAGCTGAGGGCCGGCTGATGGCGTCGTCGCGATCTCCCGCGACGCAGCTGGCAAGGAAGAAGCCGATGCGCCGCATTGACCGCCGGAGCATGGTCCGGCTTCTCACCGTTGCGGCCAGCCTTGCTGCCGCACCGACCGCGCCTGCTTTGGCCGCACAGACGCTGGCGGGTGAATGGTGGGTGGTGCTCGGCACGTCACCCGCTCCCGATGCGACCGGAATGGAGTTTCCGGATGCCTTGCGCGCCAGCGAAGCGGCCGAGCGCTGCGGACTGTCCACGATGGGCGACTTCACGGCGAAGTTCGAGGGCTTTGCGCCGGACCTCTACGTCTCCGTGGCAGGCGGCTGGGACAGCCGGGCTGAGGCTCTGGAGGCGCTCGCCCGGGTGCAGCCCTGCGTTCCCCGCGCCTATGTGAAGCGCGGCCTCTACATCGGCGGTGATTGACGTGCCGTTCGGTTGATCCGCCGTGGCAGCGTCCCTGCGGACCTAACGCTGCTGAACGATGCTTTCGAGCGGCAGTGTCGGAGACGGCTCCTCCGCCGTTGTGATCGTCCCGGTGCCGAGAAGGATCGCGAACAGCGCCATCGGCACTGCCCAGAGCTGCATCGGAATGCCCCAGAGCGAGTGGGCGCGCGCCGATGTATCGAAGGTCCCCCCGCGATTGAAGCGAAGGCCGAGGACGATCGTCGTGATCGCGGCGATCGTCATCGCTATGGCAACGCCGCGATCGATCTCCGGTCCGTCGACCTGCCGCAGGACGATCATCGGCAGGAACATGGCGAGAGCCGTGATCCAGGTGACCCACCAGCCCCGGCCGCTCCAGGCAATCAGCATCCGACACCCCTCCCGTCGTCTGACTATGACTTAGCGGCACCCGGCGAGCCAGATCAACCGGAGCGGGTGCCGATATGGGCATCACCCCTCTGCTGCGGCCGTTTAGCCCGCGCCTAAGGGCTAGTCGCTCCGCGCACCCTTGCGCCAATAGGCGACGACGTGATGACGGTCGGCCTTGAGGCCGAGCGCCTTGCGGCAATGCCGTCGAATGGCCTGGAAGTCGGCGAACTCGCAGCCGGCCCAGACATAGCCGTCATCGCCTAGCATCTCAGCCGTCAGCTTAGCGGCGGCATCGGCAAGGCTCGTCTTCGCCCTGTCGCGATGCAGCCAGTCGACCCGCAGGGCGGCGTCGCTGCGCAGCACTTGCTCTTCGCTGGGGTTCGCTACCTCGATCACGGCGTGGACCTGCGTCTCGGCCGGCAAACGGCGCAGGATGCGGTCGATGGCCGGGATGGCGGTCTCGTCGCCGAAGAAGAAGAACTTCTTCCGAAATGCGGGATGCGCGTCGCCGAGCGGCCCCGCCATGCCGACGGCGTCGCCCCCCTTGGCATTGACGGCAAAGAAGGAGCCCGCCGTCGTGTCGCCGTCGTGGCGCAGGATATCGATCGCAACTTGCGCTTTTGCCGCATCGACCTCACGGATGGTGTAGACGCGCGGCGTCAGTTTGTCTTCGCCCTCCGGCCAGACGGGGCAGCCGTCCTCGCCCAGCACCGGCCCGCGGAGCGGCCGCCTCTTCGGCGGAAAAAACAGGCGTACATGCAGGCTGCCATCCGCGAGTTCCGCAATGCGCGGACCGGTCAGGACGACGCGCCGCATCGACGGCGTGATGTCGAAGCTTTCCACCACCTGCATCTCGCGCCAGAAGGAGGGCGTACCGCCAGCCTGTCCATCGCCCAGCCAGCGCACCGGCGGCGCCTTGTCGCCCATGAACTCGCGCAGGTGATGGACGACGCCCATCTTCACATAGGTCAGCCCGTCCTGATGCGGCGACTTGGCCCGGACGGAGAGCCTTTCACCGGCCGCATGCAGCGCGAAGCGCCCGTAGGAGATGGTCACGTGACCCGCGGCGGCGCCGCGACGGCGCACCATCCCATACTCGGAATAATGCTCGCAGAAGAGCGTCAGAAGCTTTTCCGGCTCCGGCACGGCAAGATCGCATTGGGCTTTGAGCATATTGATATCGGCTCCTGAGCCAGGTCTGGATGTGGGACGAGCCGCACTTCCGTCGGTCAGATCGGCACCGCTACGCCGGCGGGATGGGTGGAATGAGGCAGGATCTGCATCTCGAGGCCATAGACGGCCCGCAGGCATTCGGGCGTCATGAAGCGGTGCACGTCCTCGCTGGCGACGAGGCGCCCGCCGCGTAGCGCCAGCACCCGGTCGCAGAAGCGCGAGGCCATGTTCACGTCGTGCAGCACGATGACAACAGAGCGCCCGCCCTCGTGCGCTAGCCGGCGGACGAGCGACAGGACCTCGAGTTGGTGGGCGACGTCGAGCGCCGAGGTCGGCTCGTCGAGCAGCAGGCAGCGCGCATCCTGCGCCACCAGCATGGCGAGCCAGACCCGCTGGCGCTCGCCGCCCGACAGTGTGTCAATGTTGCGCTCGGCGAGTTGGCCCGTGCCGGTCACGACCATGGCTTCGGTTGTCCGCGCGGCATCGTCGGGCGTGAAGCGCCCGAACGGCCCGTGCCAGGGATAGCGGCCGAGCGCCACGACCTCGCGCGCGGACAGCCCGATGCCGGTCTGCGGATGCTGCGGCAGATAGGCGATCTGCCGGGCGAGATCGCGGGCACCCCAATCGGCGAGCGCACGTCCGCCGAAGCTGAGATTGCCGCCGCTCGGGCTCGTCTGCCGGGCGAGGAGACGCAGGAGCGTCGACTTGCCGGAGCCGTTAGGGCCGACAAGGCCCAGCACTTGGCCGCCACCGATCGCAGCTGACAGCGGATGCAGGATCGGCGTCCCGTCGACCTCGAAGCGCACGTTGTCGAGGACAAAGCCGCGGTCGGCTGTTGCCGCCGGTGCGATGGTTCGCGGGCTCATGCGGCGCGCCTTTGCAGAAGCCAGAGAAGGATGGGCGCACCGATCAGCGAGGCGACGAGGCCGGTCGGCAGCTGGAAGGGAAAGGCGATCGTGCGCGCCAGCCAGTCCGCCGCAACCAGGAGGGCCGCCCCGGCAAACCCGCTCGCGAACAGCCCGGCGCCGGATCGCCGCACGCCGAGCAGCCGCACCAGATGCGGCGCGATGAACCCGGCGAAGGTGAGCGGCCCGACCAGCGGCGTCGCGATGGCCGTGCCCGCCGCCACGAGCGCCAGCAGCAGCACCCGCGCCAAGCCAAGCGGCACGCCAAGCGCCTGCGCGGCGGTCTGTCCCAGCTGGAACAGGTCGAGCCAGCGCATAAGGCAGAGGCCGAGAACAAGCGCAGTGCCGGCGAGGATCAGCGAGGCGAGCGCGGAGACCGGCTCGGCCGAGAAGCCGGCACCGGTGAGCCACGAGAGGAGCTGGAAGGCGCGCGGGTCGCCTGCGGCGGAGAGAACGCCGATCACCGCATCCAGAAGCGCCGACAGGGCGATGCCGGCCAGCAGCATGCGCTCCGGCTGGAAGCCGCTGCGCCGCGACAGGAGCAGGATCAGGCCGAGCACCAGCACCGCCCCCGCCGCAGCCGCGCCGGTCAGTGCCGCCGGCGAGGGCAGACCGCCGACAAAGAAGGCGATCGCCATGGCGAAGGTGGCACCGGCGCTGACGCCGAGGATTTCCGGGCTCGCCATCTCGTTGCCGGTGAGGCGTTGCAGCAGAAAGCCGGCAGAGCCGAGCAGGAGGCCGGCCGCCGCTGCGGCCAGCATGCGCGGCCAGCGATAGGGCAGAATGTCGGCCATGTCAGCGGCCGCCAAAAGCCGCCAGCTGCCGTCAGGCGCGCGCTCGATCAGGAGCGCGCAGGCCGCGAGCGCCAGAAGGAGCACACCGAGCACCACGATGGGGGTGGCGGGCGAGTGCCGGCCGCCTGAGCGGCGCGAGGGCGCAGGATCGGCCGCCGCATCCTTGCGCAGCCGCGTCGTGAGACGCGGCAGGAGCCACAGGAGGACGGGCGAGCCGACAAGCGCGGTGACGGCGCCCGTCGGCAGGAAGTCGGCGGATGCTCCGGCGGCCAGCTGTACGGCAAGATCGGCCAGGAGCAGAAGCAGCGCGCCGATGGCGGTGGCAGCGCCGAGACTTGTCGAAAAACCCCGTGCGCCCGCCAGCCGGGCGAGGATCGGCGCAACCAGCCCGATAAAGCCGATCACACCAACGGCGCTGGTGGTGAAGGCAGCGAGCAGCACCGCCAGAGCAAGCGCACCGATGCGCAGTGCCGAGACATTCAGGCCGAGCGAGCGTGCGGCATCCTCGCCGAGGTCGAGCAGGCCGAGCGGACGCACCAGCAGTGTGACCGGCAGCACGACAACGGCGAGGCGGAGTGCAAGGTCGGCGCTGGGCTGCCAACCCTGCTGGCTGAGCGAGCCCGAGCCCCAGACGAAGAGGCTGGCGAGATAGCGGCTTTCGACCAGCGTCAGCGCGGCGGCGAGCGCGCCGCAATAGAGGGTGACGAGTAGGCCGGACAGGATCAGCGAAACGGGCGAGAAATCCTGCCGCCGGCTCAGCGCGAACACCAGGGCGGCGGCGATGGCCGATCCACCGAGGGCGACGATGTCGCGCCCCCAGCCGAGCAGAACCGGGTAGAACAGCGTCGCGACGCCAAGCGCCAGCCGGGCACCGGCATCGATACCGAGCGTCGTCGGCGAGGCCAGCGGATTGCGCAGCGCCTGCTGCAGCAGTGCGCCTGACGCGCCGAGGGCCGCGCCGCAGAGCACCGCCATCGCCAGTCGGGGCAGCGTCGAATAGATCAGCACCATTCGATCGGGATCGTAGCTCGAGGCATGCGGCTGGCTCAGAAGCGGCAGTTTCGGTCCGAGCAGCACCGCGCCGAGCGCCAGCGCCAGCAGCGTCATCCCCAGCAGCAGCGGGGCCGGGCCGCCTTGCCGCGGCGATGCAGTTATCGCCGTCACCGGAGCCTTGCCTCCAGCGCGTCGAGTATGAGCGAGGCCAGACGCCGTGCCGCGGGAACGCCGCCAAACGCGGCAACAGGCGGCATCACCCGGACGGGGCCGTTGCCGCGCCGCACCGGCAGCGACAGCCATAGCGGGCTTCGCTCAAGCACCGCTTTGACATCCGGAGGCATGTAGTCGGCAAGGATCACGGCCTTTTCGATCCCTGCGAGGCGCTCGATGCCAGCAGTCGCAAAGCCCCAGTAGAGGCCTTCGCTCTGCCAGGCATTGCGAAGGCCGAGGCGGTCCAGCACGTCCTGCTGCATGCCCGGCCGCGCATAGATGCGGATGTGGCGCGGATCGATGAAGGAGAGGAGCAGCACCGGCGTGTCGCGGAACGGCTTCGCGCGCTCTGCGCAGGCCGCAAAGAAGCGCTCGGTCTCCGCGATATAGGCCTCGGCGCGCTCCTCGCGTCCGAGCAGGGTTCCGAGCTGCCGCAGCGCCGCGATCGCCTTGGGCAGCGGCGAGCCACCCTCGGAATACATGGTCATGTTTGCAATGGGCGCGACGCGGCGCACCTGCGCCTCGGTCATCGCGGTGAAGTCGGTGCTGAGAACGAGATCCGGACGCAGGGCCGCGAGCAGCTCGATGTTCGGGGCGAAGGCCGTGCCGAGATCGACCGTTGCGGCGGGAAGGGCGGGTTCGCCCACCCACTTGTCCCACTCACGGGCATCGGTGAGCGCGATCGGCGGCACGCCGAGGACGATCAGGTGCTGGGCAAGGCCGAAGTCGAGGGAGGCGATGCGGCTCGGCTGCGCGAAAGCCGGCGCCGAGCGCAGCATGAAGGGCGTGGCGATAAGGCCGCCGAGCACGGCACGACGGTGCAATGCGGCGGGTGACATCGCTCCACTCGCGGCCGCTCCGGCCTTGAGGCGGGACGCGATCTGACCGGTCTCGCCGAACACTGGTCCGGCGCAATTGCGCGGATCGTGAGGGTGCCGCAGCCGGGGCGCCATCGCCCCGGCCGCCTTACGGCTCGTCACCAGCGGATGCTCGCTTTGGCGGTGACACGGCGGCCTTCGGCATAGAAGCACTGCGCGCTGTCGTTGCCGCAAGACGCGACATATTCCTTGTCAAAGAGGTTCGTGGCGTTCAGCCCGATCTCGTAGTTGTCTTTCGTATAGGTGAGCGCCGCATCAAACACGGTCGCGCTCGGCACCTTGTAGGTGTTGGCGTCGTCGCCGAAGGTCGAGCCGGTATAACGGACGCCGAGACCGACACCCAGGCCGTCGAAGATCGACGCGTTGCGGATCGTATAGTCGGCCCAGGCCGCAACGGTGTTGCGCGGGACCGTCGTCGGCATCTTGCCCTCGTTGCCGCCGTCCGGATCCTCGGTGATCTCGACATCGAGATAGGTATAGGCCAGCCGCATGTTCAGGTTGTCGGTAATGCTGGCAACGCCTTCCAGCTCGAAGCCGCGCGACTCGATCTGACCGGTCTGGCGCGCCTGGAACGTCCCGCCGACGGCGTCGAAGCGGATGGCATTATCGCGGACAATATCGAAGATCGACGCGGTGATCGTCGCGTCCATGCCAGGGACCTCGTACTTCACGCCGGCCTCATACTGGCTGGCTTCTTCCGGCTCGAAGAGACCGTTGGCAGGGCTGACATCGAGCGGCGGCAGGAAGGATTCGGAGTAGCTGACATAGGGCGCAAAGCCGTTGTCGAAGTTGTAGATCAGGCCGACGCGTCCGGTGAACGCTTCCGAGTCCTTCGCGGCATCGACGGCAGTCAGGAAGTCGCTGTCGGGCCGTTGAAGCTCGGTCGTTGCCCAGTCGTAGCGGCCGCTGAGCACGATCGACAGCCGGTCGATCCTGATCTGGTCCTGCAGATAGAGGCCGGTCTGATCCTGTTCGACATGGTTGTCGTAGTAGGTGCCAAAGAAGTCGACCGGAGCGCCATAGACTGGATCGTACAGGTCGAGAGGCGCGGTCGTGTAGATGTCGACGAGGTCGTCATAGGACGTGCGGCGATAGTCGAGGCCGCCGAGGACCGTGTGGCTGAACAGTCCCGTATCGAACTCGGCCTGCACCTGGTTGTCGATGGAGAAGCTGCCGAGATCGGTGTCGCTCGCACCTGCGCCGCGATTCAGAAGCCCTGCGGTCTCATCCGCGTAGCCTGCGCCGTACACGCTCGCTTCATCATGCTTCAGGAAGGAGTAGCGCGCGTTCTGGCGGACGGTGAAGACCTCGTCGAACCGGTGCTCGAACTGGTAGCCGACGGAGCCGAGATCGGTGTCGTAGTCGTTGAAGTCGGGTTCGCCGATGAAGCGGTTTACCGGGATGCGCCGTCCACGAACGTCGTCGAAGACGGTTCCGGCGGCGGGCAGGAACTGGAGGCTGAAGCCGGCGCGGTCGCGCTGATAGTTGGCGAGGATCGTCAGCGAGGTGTCGGCGTCCGGCTCCCACTTGAGGACCGGCGCGATGAAGAAGCGGTCGTCGTCGACATGGTCGACCTGGTTCTCCGACTGACGCACGACACCGGTCAGGCGGAAGCTGAAGGGCGTGTCGGTCACCTGATCGGAGACGTCGAAGCGGCCTTCCAGCAGGCCGAAGCTGCCGCCATTGATCTCGAACTCCCGCAGCGGCGCGTCGGTCGGTCGCTTGGAGACGTAGTTGATGAGGCCGCCCGGCCCATTCTGCCCATAAAGGACCGAGGAGGGACCTTTGAGGATCTCGATGCGCTCGGCCCCATAAGGGTCGAGACCGAGGAAGTTGATCACCGAACTCGACGGAAGCCGCGGCCCGTCCTGGAAGGTGGCATTGGCGGTGGAGTCAAAGCCGCGGATGGCAAAGCCGCCGAAGCGGGTGTCGGAGCCGCCCGTATATTCCGGCGTGACGCCCGACGTGTAGCGCGTCGCGGCGCGGATCGAGCGAAGCTCCTGCTTCTCGATCTGGTCGCTCGTGACGACGGAAACGTTCTGGGGCGTCTCGATCAGCGGCGTGTTGGTCTTGGTGGCACCACCGCTGCGTTTGGCAACGAAGCCCTTCTGCTCGTTAGTCTCGCCTTCGCCGGTACCTTGGCCGTTTGCCGCACCGCCTTCCACCACCACGGTATCCAGTTCGATCACGTCCTGCGCACGGGCAGCGGCCGAGCCGAACAGCAGGCCGCTCACCGACGCGAGAAGCAGAAGCTGGACAGCGCGTGCCGAATGGCGGTGGCGCGACGGGACAACGGTCATGGGGAAGCCTCGAAGGCGGTCGAAAACATGACCATCTTCCTCAGCTTTTATGCCAGTTCAATGGTTCAATCCAATATCAACCGGCTGCGAGCACGCCGTGTTGCCGAACGGACACGGTGGCCTTTGAAGCCGGATCAAGGCGAGCGTCAGTTCAGCTACGGCAAACGGCCCTTGGTCGGCATCGCAGAATTCGCCGAAATCGCCCGCTCACCCTGCTGCCGCCGGGATGGAAGAGCGGTTCCGCTCTCGCTCGGACGTGAAGCTTTGTGCGTGCGAGGCGTTCGCCTAAGGCTCCCCATGCCTCCTTTGTCTCAGGATGTCGCGCTCGCGAAATCGCTATGCGTACGGCGAACGGCATCGCTCCAGAGCGCCAGGCGCCGGTCGCGCTCCGCTGGCGCCATCTTGGGCTCGAACCGGCGTTCGAGATGCCAGCGCGCGGCAAAGCCCTCCGCATCCGGCCAGACTCCGGCCTTGTGTCCCGCGATCCAGGCCGCCCCGAGCGCGGTCGTCTCCAGTACCACCGGGCGATCGACGGGAGCATCGAGGAGATCGGAGAGGCGCTGCATGGTCCAGTCCGATGCCACCATGCCACCGTCGACGCGCAGCACCGTGTCGGAACTATCCGGCCAGTCCTTCTGCATGGCGGAGAGGAGGTCATAGGTCTGGAAGCATGTCGCTTCCAGCGCCGCGCGGGCGAACTCCTTGGGGCCGGAGCGCCTCGTCAGCCCGTAGATGGCGCCACGTGCCTCGGCGTCCCACCACGGCGCGCCGAGGCCGGTGAAGGCCGGCACCATGACGACGTCCTGCGCCTCGTCCGCCTCCGCCGCCATCGGGCCGGTTTCCTGCGCCCGGCCGATGAGGCCGAGCCCGTCGCGCAGCCATTGCACCGCTGCGCCGGCAATGAAGATTGACCCTTCGAGGGCATAGCTCGTCCGGCCCGACAGGCGGTAGGCGATCGTCGTCAGGAGACGGTTGCGCGAAGGCACGCGGGTCGCCCCGGTGTTTAAGACCGCGAAGCAGCCGGTGCCATAGGTCGACTTGACCATGCCGGGCTCGAAACAGGCCTGACCGATGGTCGCGGCATGCTGGTCGCCGGCGATGCCGCAGATCGGGATGGCGACGCCGAAAAGCGAAGTGTCGGTCACGCCGAAATGGGCGTCGCAGTCCTGCACCTCGGGCAGGATGGCGCGGGGAATCTCGAGCAGCCGCAGAAGGTCGTCGTCCCAGGCGTTTGCCTCGATGTCGAACAGCATGGTGCGGCAGGCATTCGTCGCGTCGGTCGCATGAACCGTGCCGCCCGTCAGCCGCCAGAGCAGAAAGGAATCGATCGTGCCGAAGGCGAGGGCGCCGCGTTCCGCGCGCTGCCTCGCCCCCTCCACATTGTCGAGGATCCAGGCGATCTTGGTGCCGGCGAAGTAGGGATCAACGAGGAGCCCGGTCTTGGCGGTGATCGCGGGCTCATGTCCCTCGCTGACGAGGCGGCGGCAGACATCCGCCGTCCGCCGATCCTGCCAGACAATGGCATTGTAGATCGGCTTGCCGGTTTCCCGGTCCCAGATGACGGTGGTCTCGCGCTGGTTGGTGATGCCGATTGCGGCGATGTCCGAAGCCGAGATCGACGCGGCCGCAAGAGCGCGCCGCATGGTGCCGAGCGCCGTGCGCCAGATGTCCTCCGGGTCGTGCTCGACCCATCCGGAGCGCGGAAAGTGCTGCGGAAACTCCTCCTGCCCGACGCCCTGGATATGGAAGCTGTCGTCGAAGACGATCGCCCGGCTCGACGTCGTTCCCTGATCGATGGCGAGGACGTAGCCGGACATGCTGGTTTCCTTGAGGTTCGGACGCGGCAATGGTGAAGCCGGGGTTCGCACCCCGGCTTCGCTTTGGTCGGAAGGGAAGGATCAGTTCGCCGGCTGGGCCGAGGCCGGGGTGGCCGTCGTGCTCTCGGCCGCGCCGCCTGCCGGCATCGCTGCCTCGGAGTCCTGCCAGCTCTTCACCAGCTCGTCATAGTTGACGGTGATGGGCTTCTCCTTTTCGTTCTCCTTCTTGGGCTGAGGCGCCAGCGTGCCGTTGGCCTTGGCCTGCTCGACCCAGTAGTCCATGTCGTGCTCTTCGTTGAGCTTCGGGCCCTTCTCGCCCTGGACGCCGGCGCGCTCCAGGCGCGCCATCACCTTCTCCTGCTCGGCGCACAGGGAGTCCATCGCCTCCTGCGGCGTCTTGTTGCCGGCCGCCGCATCGCCGATCGCCTGCCACCAGAGCTGGGCGAGCTTCGGGTAGTCCGGCACGTTGGTGCCGGTCGGCGACCACTGCTTGCGGGCCGGCGAACGGTAGAACTCGACGAGACCGCCGAGGTCCTTGGCGCGCTCGGTGAAGCTCTCGTCGCGGATGGTCGACTCGCGCACGAAGGTCAGGCCGTAATGGCTCTTCTTCACGTCGACCGTCTTCGACGAGACGAACTGCGCGTAGAGCCAGGCGGCCTTGGCGCGGTCCACCGGCGTCGACTGCATCAGCGTCCACGAGCCGACGTCCTGGTAGCCGAGCTTCATGCCCTCGACCCAGTAGACGCCGTGCGGCGAGGGAGCCATGCGCCACTTCGGCGTGCCGTCCTCGTTGACCACCGGCAGGCCCGGCTTGACCGCATCGGCGGTGAAGGCCGTGTACCAGAAGATCTGCTGAGCGACCTCGCCCTGCGCCGGCACCGGACCGGATTCGGAGAAGTTCATGCCCTGCGCAGCCGGCGGGGCATAGGCCTTCATCCAGTCGAGATACTTCTGGATCGAGTAGACCGCGGCCGGGCCGTTGGTGTCGCCGCCGCGCGCCACGCACGAGCCGACCGGCTGCGACTGCTCGTTGACGCGGATGCCCCACTCATCGACCGGCAGGCCGTTCGGAAGGCCCTTGTCGCCGTTGCCGGCCATCGACAGCCAAGCATCGGTGAAGCGCCAGCCGAGCGAGGGGTCCTTCTTGCCATAGTCCATATGGCCGTAGACTTTCTTGCCGTCGATCTCGCGGCCGGTGAAGAACTCGGCGATGTCCTCATAGGCGGACCAGTTCACGGGAACGCCGAGGTCGTAGCCGTACTTGGCCTTGAAGTCGGCCTTGTTCTTCTCGTCGTTGAACCAGTCGTAGCGGAACCAGTAGAGGTTTGCGAACTGCTGGTCGGGCAGCTGGTAGAGCTTCTTGTCGGGCGCCGTGGTGAAGCTCGTGCCGATATAGTCGTCGAGATCCAGCGTCGGGCTCGTCACGTCCTTGCCGTCGCCCGACATCCAGTCGGTGAGGTTGCGGACCTGGTTGTAGCGCCAGTGCGTGCCGATGAGGTCGGAATCGTTGACATAGGCGTCGTAGATGTTCTCGCCGGACTGCATCTGCGTCTGCAGCTTCTCGACGACATCGCCTTCGCCGATGAGGTCGTGCGTCACCTTGATGCCGGTGATCGCGGTGAAGGCGGGCGCGAGCACCTTCGATTCGTATTCATGCGTGGTGATGGTCTCCGACACGACCTTGATGTCCATGCCCTGGAAGGGCTTGGCCGCGTCGATGTACCACTGCATCTCCTTTTCCTGATCGGCGCGCGACAGCGACGACAGGTCTTTGATCTCGGCGTCCAGAAACTTCTTGGCCGCGTCCATGTCCGCGAAGGCAGGGCCGGCGCCGAGCGTGATCGCCAGGCCGGCTGCGGACAGCAGCAATCTCTTCTTCATCGTCTTCCTCCAACCGGCTTCATGACCTCCTCCAGCGCGGCCGGCAGCGCGCCAAGGTCACACACGTCCGCCTCACACGAAGCGGAACACCAGGCCCGCATAGACGAGGCACACGCCGAGAGCCCACCAGAGGGCCATTTCGGTCAGACCAAGCCATGCAAGGCAAATGAAGGCCGAGCCGAGCAGCGACACGAAGAGCCGGTCGCCGCGCGTCGTCTCGAAGCGCAAGACGCCGACGCGCGGGCTGCCGCCGGGCGAGGCATATTCCCACACGCCCATCAGGGCGATCAGCGCAAAGATCGCCAGGAAGAACGCGGCTGTCGGCCAGGTCCAGGCCATCCAGGAGAAGTCCATCACACCCTCCCCAGGGCAAAGCCCTTGGCGATGTAGTTGCGCACGAACCAGATCACGATCGCGCCGGGAATGATGGTGAGGACACCGGCGGCGGCGAGCACGCCCCAGTCCATGCCGGAGGCCGAGACCGTGCGCGTCATGATGGCCGAGATCGGCTTGGCGTCCGTCACCGTGAGCGTGCGCGCGATCAGGAGCTCCACCCAGGAGAACATGAAGCAGAAGAAGGCCGCGACGCCGACGCCGCTCGCGATCAGCGGCATGAAGATCTTGAAGAAGAACCGCGGGAAGGAATAGCCGTCAATATAGGCCGTCTCGTCGATCTCCTTCGGCACGCCCGACATGAAGCCTTCGAGAATCCACACCGCCAGCGGCACGTTGAAGAGGCAATGCGCCAGCGCGACGGCGATGTGCGTGTCGATCAGGCCGAAGGCCGAATAGAGCTGGAAGAAGGGCAGGGCGAAGACCGCCGGCGGCGCCATGCGGTTCGTCAGCAGCCAGAAGAACAGGTGCTTGTCGCCGAGGAAGCGGTAGCGCGAGAAGGCATAGGCAGCCGGAAGCGCCACGGCGACCGAAATCACCATGTTCAAAACAACATAGATGATCGAGTTGATGTAGCCGTTGTACCAGGACGGATCGGTGAAGATCACGGCATAGTTGCGCAAAGTCGGGTTGGCCGGCCAGAGCGTGAAGGCGTTGGTGATCTCGACATTCGTCTTGAAGCTCATGTTGACGAGCCAGTAGATCGGCAACAGCAGGAACAGGATGTAGACGATCGGGATCAGCGCCTTCGGCCTGAAGGATCCCGACCTGCGACTGGCGCGTGCCTTCAGCGCGACTTCCGAATGAGCCGAGCCCGGTATGCCGTCGGCCGCGGCGCGCGATGTAGCGATGGTTGGAACGCTCACTCCGCGGTCTCCTTCACGGCCCGATCCCGCCCGGCATTCTCCATCACGGTGTAGAACACCCAGGAAAGAAGCAGGATGATCAGGAAGTAGACGAGGCTCATCGCCGCCGCCGGTCCGAGATCGAACTGGCCGACTGCCATCTTGACGAGGTCGATCGACAGGAACGTCGTCGAATTGCCGGGCCCGCCACCTGTAACAACAAAGGGTTCGGTGTAGATCATGAACGAGTCCATGAAGCGCAGCAGCACGGCGATCAAAAGCACCCGGCCCATCTTCGGCAGCTGGATGTAGCGGAACACCGCCCAGCGCGAGGCACCGTCGATCTTGGCCGCCTGGTAGTAGGCGTCGGGGATGGAGACGAGACCGGCATAGCAAAGCAGGACGACCAGGCTGGTCCAGTGCCAGACATCCATGACGATGACCGTCACCCAGGCGTCGATCGGGTCCTGGACGTAGTTGTAGTCGATGCCGAGGGCCCGCATGGAATAACCGAGGAGGCCGATATCGGTGCGCCCGAAGACCTGCCAGATCGTGCCGACGACGTTCCACGGGATCAGCAGCGGCAGCGCCATCAGCACCAGGCAGACCGACACCCAGATGCCCTTCTTCGGCATGGCGAGCGCGACCAGAATGCCGAGCGGCACCTCAATGGCAAGGATGATGGCGGAGAAGACGAGGTTGCGGATCAGCGCGTCATGGAAGCGGGCCGAGCCGAGCAACTCGGTGAACCAGTCGGTGCCGGCCCAAAAGAACTCGTTGTTCCCGAACGTGTCCTGCACCGAGTAGTTGACCACCGTCATCAGCGGGATCACCGCCGAGAAGGCGACGAGCAGGAGGACGGGAAGGACGAAGAACCACGCCTTGTTGTTCCAGGTCTTCTCCATCAGGCGCGCCCTCCCGTTCGCTCCACGAGCCGCGAGTCGGCATAGAGGTTGAGGGCGCCGGGCTCGAAGGCGAGCGCAGCATCCGCCGGCAGAGGCTGGCCTTCGGCGACGATCGCGCTGACCGGCAGGCCGCCGAGCCGCGCACGCACTATGCGCTCGGAGCCGACATCCTCCACCTTCTCGATCTCTGCCGGCAATCCACCACCGCGCTCGACGACGCGCACGAATTCCGGACGGATGCCGAGCTCGATCCGCGCGCCTGAGGCAGTGTTTGCCCGTCCACCGGCCAGGGCGAGACGGTGGCCCGCAACGACGACGGCATCACCGTCCATCTCGCAGGGCAGGACATTCATGCCGGGCGAGCCGATGAAATAGCCGACGAAGGTGTGCTTGGGGCGCTCGAACAGCTCTTCCGGGGTGCCGATCTGCACGACCTCGCCGTCATACATGACGACGACCTTGTCGGCGAAGGTCAGCGCTTCGGTCTGGTCATGCGTGACGTAGATCATCGTCATCGCGAACTCGCGGTGGAGTTCCTTCAGCTCCGAGCGCAGCTGCCACTTCATATGCGGGTCGATGACCGTCAGCGGCTCGTCGAAGAGGATGGCGTTGACGTCGGATCGGACGAGGCCGCGGCCGAGGGAGATCTTCTGCTTCTCGTCCGCCGTCAGGCCGCGGGCCTTGCGGTCGGCGCGCGTCTCGAGCCGCAGCCGCTTCAGCATGTCGTCGACGCGCCGCGCGATCTCGGCCTGCGGCACCTTCCGGTTGCGCAGCGGGAAGGCGAGGTTCTCGCGCACCGTCATCGTGTCGTAGATCACCGGAAACTGGAACACCTGCGCGATGTTGCGCGCTTCCGGCGACAGCGTCGTGACGTCGCGGTCGTCAAAGCGCACCTGGCCCTCGGACGGCGTCAGCAGGCCGGAGATGATGTTGAGCAGCGTCGTCTTCCCGCAGCCCGACGGGCCGAGAAGCGCGTAGGCGCCACCATCCTCGAAGGCGTGATCGACCTCGCGCAGCGCGTAGTTGCCGGCCTTCGCCAGCTCCGGCGAATAGGCGTGGCGGATGTGATCGAGCCTGATGCGGGCCATCGTCTATCCTCTCACGCTGCCAGCGCCACGGGCGCGTTCACCGCCGCGCCATCGCCGGCGAAGACGAGAACATGGCTGGGGTCGAAGCCAAGCCGCACCCGGTCGCCCGCCGCCATGCGGCGCACGCCGTGGATCAGCGCGATGATCCGGTCCGACCCGAAATCGGCATGGACGAAGGTCTCCGAACCCGTCACCTCCGTCAGCGTCACGACCGCCTCGAAGCTGGCGCCGCTCTCGCCGTCGCCGAGGCTCAGCCGGTGCGGGCGAATGGCGATCCTGTAATCGTCGTCGGCAAGTCCCGCATGGGCCGGCGCGGCATCGAAGGCGAGGGCGCCCGGCCCGGTGAAGCGTGAACCCCGCTTCTGGACGGCGATGACGTTGAGCGGCGGATCGGAGAAGGTGCGCGCGGTGACGAGGTCGTGCGGCCGCCGGTAGACATCCGGCGTCGGGCCGAACTGGGTCACCCGGCCTTCGGAGAGCGTTGCGGTGTTGCCACCGAGAAGCAGCGCCTCGTGCGGCTCCGTGGTGGCGTAGACGAAGATCGCGCCGGTGGCGGCAAAGATCTTCGGCAGCTCCTCGCGCAGCTCTTCGCGCAGCTTGTAGTCGAGATTGGCCAAGGGTTCGTCGAGAAGCACGAGGTCGGCGTTCTTGACCAGCGCGCGTGCCAGCGCCGTGCGCTGCTGCTGACCGCCGGATAGGTTCAGCGGCGTCCTGTCGAGGAACGGCGTCAGCTTCATCAGCGCGGCGGCGCGACGCACCTTCGCGTCGATCTCGGCGGATGGCTGCTTCTGGATGCGCAGCGGCGAGGCGATGTTCTCGTAGACCGTGAGGGCGGGGTAGTTGATGAACTGCTGATAGACCATCGCGACGTTGCGCTGGCGGACCGGCACACCCGTCACGTCTTTCCCGTCCATCAGGATCTGACCGCCGGTCGGCTGATCGAGGCCGGCCATCAGCCGCATCAGGCTGGTCTTGCCGGCAAGCGTCGGCCCGAGAAGCACGTTCAGGCTTCCGCGCTCCAGGCGCAGCGAGACGTCATCGATATGGACGTCACGCCCGACCTTCCAGACCAGATTTTTCAGTTCGAGCAAGCCGTCCTCCCAAACAGTGCCCTGATGATTCGACCCGCCTATTCGGCAGCCAAGCGCGATGCCGTGACCTGCCGCATGTAATCATCCAGCTCTTTGGCTTCCTGCGGAGCGAAGCGTAGCCCGAGTTTCGTGCGCCGCCAAAGTACATCTTCGCTTGTGCGTGCCCATTCCTTGGCGATGAGCCACTTCACCTCGCATTCGAACAGGCCATGACCGAAGTCGCGCCCGAGCGCGCCCCCGGTCATGATTCCGCTCGCCAGCGTACCGTAGGAGCGGACAAGCCGCCGGATCGTCCGCGCATCGAGAGCAGGAACTGCCTGCCCGAGGCTCGCCTCCAAAGCACCGACGCCATCAACGGCGAAGTCGCCGCCGGGCAGTGCGGCGCCGGCCGTCCAGGACGACCCGCGACCGCCGAGATGCTCGGCGATCTTCTCCACGACCTCTTCGGACAGGACGCGATAGGTAGTGATCTTGCCGCCGAAGCAGTTGAGGACGGGCGCGTGGCCGAGCTCGCCGGCCTCTACCGTCAGCACGTAGTCGCGCGTGGCTTCCTGCGCCTTCGACGCGCCGTCGTCATAGAGCGGACGCACGCCGGAATAGCTCCAGACCACCTCGTCGCGCGTCACCGGTTCGGCGAAATACTCGCTGGCCGCGGCAAGGAGATAGGAAATCTCCTCCTCGGTGATCACCGCACCACCCGGGTCGCCATCATAATCCCGATCGGTCGTGCCGATCAGCGTATAGTCGTCCTCGTAGGGGATCGCGAAGATGATCCGCCCGTCGGCATTCTGGAAAATATAGGCCCGGTCATGCTCGTAGAGCTTGCGCGTGACGATGTGCGAGCCCTGCACGAGCCGGACGTGCCGCCGCTCCCGGCGGTTCATCACGTCATGAACCACCTGGTCGACCCATGGCCCGGCGACGTTGACGAGGTATCTGGCGCGCACCTCGGACCGGGCGCCGGTCGCCATGTCCTGCAGCGTGATCGTCCACGCGTCGTCGATGCGCTGCGCGGCGACCACCTTGGTTCGCACCATGATGTCGGCGCCGCGTGCCTCCGCGTCCCGCGCATTGAGGATCACCAGACGCGCATCGTCGACACGCGCATCCGAATATTCGAAGCCCTTCTTGAAGACCGGCTTCAGCGGTGCTCCGAGCGGGCCGTCGGCCAGCGATACCGCCGTCGTCTTCTTCAGCGTCCTGCGGCCGCCGATATGGTCGTAGAGGAAAAGGCCGAGCCGCAGGAGCCAGGCCGGGCGCAGGCCGGCATGATGCGGCAGCACGAAGCGCAAGGGTCGGATGATGTGCGGCGCGATCGCCCACAGCCGCTCACGTTCGCCAAGCGCGTGGCGCACCAGCGAAAACTCATAATGTTCGAGGTAGCGCAGCCCGCCATGGATCAGCTTGGTCGACCACGAGGACGTGCCGGAGGCGAGATCGTTCATCTCGGCGAGGCCGACCCGATAGCCGCGACCGGCCGCGTCGCGGGCGATCCCGCAACCGTTGATACCGCCGCCGATGACGAACACGTCGTAATCGCGCATGGCCGCTCTGCATCCTCCCCTTTCGCATTGCAGCATAATGGATGCTCATGCGAATGAAGGGAAAGCTACAGCGAAAGAAAAACGAAAATCAAACGAAATCCACGACTGCGCTGACCGGCTCCTGTTTTTCCTCCGTTTCCGCTGTGAGATCGCCGCCGGCTGTCTCCAGAAGCTGCACGCCATGCGCTTCGCAGACCGCCTGGATGGCTGGTGGCGCGCGATCGGTGACGAAGGTGCTGACCTGCGACAGATGGCCGATTCGAACGGGCGCGCTGCGGTCGAACTTGGAGCTGTCGGAAGCGAGAATGACGTGGCGCGCGTTGGAGATGATCGCCTGCGCCACCCGCACCTCGCGATAGTCATAGTCCAGCAGCGATCCGTCCGGATCGATCGCCGAGACGCCGATCACGGCGAAGTCGACCTTGAACTGGCGGATGAAGTCGACGGCGGCCTCGCCGACGATGCCGCCGTCCGAGCGCCGTACGACTCCGCCCGCGATCACGATTTCGATCTCGGGATAGGGCCGCATCAGCGATGCGACATTGATGTTGTTGGTGATGACCATGAGACCCGACTTGCGCAGGAGCGCCTGGGCGACAGCCTCGGTGGTCGTGCCGATATTGATGAAGAGAGAGGCGCGGTCGGGGATGAGCTCGGCCACCGCGCGTCCGATCGCCGCCTTCTCGTCGGCGGCGATGGCGCGGCGGGCGTCGTAGCCGACATTCTCCACGCTGGAGGAAAGGATCGCGCCGCCGTGGATGCGGGCGAGGAGCCGGGCGCCGCAGAGATCGTTGAGGTCCTTGCGGATCGTCTGCAGCGACACCCTGAAGTCGGCTGCCAAGTCCTCAACGGTGACCTTGCCGGAGCGTTTTGCACGCTCCAGGATCTGCGACTGGCGTTCCGTCAGCATCGGCGCTCCCCTGATCGAGGGGAAGATGCCGAAGCTGGAGGACGGCCACAACCCCAGCTGAACGCCTGCGTTGAAGAGCTTGCGCATGCAGCCGCCCAATCAAGCTGGCGATGCTATTGCGCATGGAATGGCGTATGACGGTTCGATGTCGAACGCCTTGAGAGTTGCCAAAGGGAAATTCGGACGTGTCGCGCTGCTCGACATGGATCGTCCGCTCGTGCGCCATGCCCATCCGCATTGTCACGTGCTTCTCAAGGTGGAAGGCGCCGATACGCAATTCTCAGTGCGCGACGACCTCGTCCCGCTGACGGGCGACAGCGCCGTCCTCATCAATGCCTGGGAACCGCACGCCTATGCGCATGACGCGATGCGTCCGCGCACCATTATCCTGGCCCTCTACATCGAGCCGAGCTGGCTCGGCGCCTTTCGCCCGAACTGGTCCGCGAGTGGCCGGCCGGATTTCTTCGCCGCATCGGTCGGTGCGATCACGCCGCGCATCCGGGCACTGACGGACGAGCTGGCCCGCGCCATGGTCGCCGAGCCGGCAGCGCAGGCGCTCCATGAGACGCTGCTGTCGCAGCTCATGATCGCGGTCATCGAACGCTTCACCTCGTGGCGCGAGGCGACGCCGTCGCTGCGCGAGCTGGCGCGGTGGCAGGGGATCGACCGGCGCATCCGTGCTGCCGGCGTGCGCATCGACACCGATCCCGGTTCGATCCGCGAGATTGACGAGCTGGTCGGCGAGAGCGGCGTATCCCGCGCCCAGTTCTTCCGGCTGTTCGAGGCGTCATTCGGCGTCTCGCCGCGCGTCTACCTCAATGTCGCGCGGCTGGAGAGGGCGGTGAAGGCCGTGTCGGAGAGCGACATGAGCTTCGCCACCATCGGCGAAACGCTCGGCTTCACCGTTCCGGCGCATTTCTCCCGCTTCTTCCACGATCACGCGGGTTCCTCGCCCTCCGGCTTTCGGGCCGTCACCCGGATGACGGACGATTTTGAGACTTCTCGGTAAGCGACGAGACATGGCGGGATCGCCCTCAAGGCCGCCCGCTTCCTAAGCTCCTCTGAACATGGCGCTCTCCTCGGGAGTGGACGCGCTCTGGGAGGAGTTTCATCATGACCGCCAACCCGCCCGCGAGCGGCTGGACGGGACGTTCGGTAGCGCGTGTCGAGGACGCGGCGCTGCTGACGGGACGCGGCCGTTACATGGACGATCTGCCGATCGCGGCGGGAACGCTGCACGCGGCGATCCTGCGCTCGCCGCACGCCCACGCCATCATCCGCCGCATTGACACGGCGAAGGCGCTCGCCTTGCCGGGTGTCACCTGCGTCCTCACCGCCGAGGACGTCTGCCGCCTGTCGCGGGCGATGACGGTCGGCGTGAAGGCCGATGTCGAGGCCTGGCCGATCGCTGTCGAGCGCGTGCGCTATGTCGGCGAGCCGGTCGCGGTGATCGTCGCCATCGACCGCTATGTCGCCGAGGACGCAGCCGACCTGATCGAAGTCGACTATGAGACGCTGCCGGCGGTGGTTGATCCGCGCGCCGCCGCGGAAGCCGGCGCACCGGTCCTGCACCCGTCGCTCGGCGGCAATGTCATCAACGAGCGGCTGTTCCGCTATGGCGATCCGGAAGCCGCCTTCGCGGCGGCGCCGCGGCGCGTTGCGGTGACGATCGACTATCCCCGCAATTCCGGCACGCCGATCGAGACCTATGGCGTCGTTGCGGCCTACGACCCGAGTGACGACAGCTACGACGTCACGGCCAATTTCCAGGGCCCGTTCTCGATCCATGCGGTTGTCGCCCGCGCCCTCAACGTGCCGGGCAATCGCATGCGGCTGCGCACGCCCCTCGATTCCGGCGGCTCCTTCGGCATCAAGCAGGGCGTCTTCCCCTATATGATCCTCCTGGCGCTGGCGGCGCGCGTCGCCAACCGTCCGGTGAAGTGGATCGAGGACAGGCTTGAACATCTCGCGGCCTCCGTCTCTGCCACCAACCGGGTCACGACGCTGGCCGCCGCAGTCGAAGCCGACGGGCGGATCACCGCGCTCGATTGGGATCAGCTCGAGGACTGCGGCGCGCACTTGCGGGCGCCCGAGCCGGCGACGCTCTACCGCATGCACGGCAACATGACCGGCGCCTACGCGATCCGCAATGTCGCCATCCGCAACAGGGTCGTCCTCACCAACAAGACGCCGACGGGGCTCAACCGCGGCTTCGGTGGGCCCCAGATGTACTTCGCGCTGGAACGGCTGATGCAGCGCATCGCGATCGAGCTGGGTCTTGACCCGCTCGACGTCATCCGCCGCAATCTCGTGCCCGCCGGCTCCTTTCCCTATCGCACTGCGACCGGAGCGCTGCTTGATAGCGGCGACTATCAGGCGGCGATGGCTCGCGCGGTCCTGGATGGCGGGCTGGCCGACCTGCTTGAGCGGCAGCGGAAGGCACGCGCCGAGGGGCGCCTCTACGGCATCGGCTACACGGCCGCCGTGGAGCCCAGCGTCTCCAACATGGGCTACATCACCGCCGTTCTCTCGCCTGCGGCGCGTCGCAAGGCCGGTCCAAAGAACGGCGCCCAGGCAACTGCGACGATCGGGATCGACCCGCTCGGCGCCGTCACGGTCAAGGTCGCGTCGGTGCCGCAGGGGCAGGGGCACCGCACCGTGCTCGCTCAGGTCGTCGCCGACGTGCTCGGCCTGAAGCTCGATGCGGTCCGCGTCATTGCCGACGTGGACACGGGGCGCGATGCCTGGTCGATCGCCTCCGGCAACTATTCAAGCCGTTTCGCACCGGCCGTTGCGGGCGCTGCCAAACTCGCCGCCGATCGCATCGCCGAAAAGCTGAAGCGCGTCGCGGCCGGGCAGCTCAACGTGCCGGCGGAAGAGGTGGAACTCGCCGACGGCAGGGCGCGCGCCCGCGCCAACCCGGACAACGCCGTCTCCTTCGCGCGCGTCGCTGCGGCGGCGCACTGGGCGCCGGGCACGCTGCCCGACGACGTCGACCAGACGATCCGCGAAACCGTGTTCTGGACGCCGGAGCAGCTGATCGCGCCGGACGACGAGGATGCCGTCAACTCCTCGCTCTGCCACGGCTTCATCTTCGACTATTGCGGCGTCGAGGTGGACCGGGTGACCGGCGCGGTGCGCATCGACAGATACGTCACCATGCATGACTGCGGCCGCATCCTGCATCCCGGCATGGTGGAGGGTCAGGTCACCGGCGGCTTCGCCCATGCCGTCGGCGCCGCGCTGCTGGAGGAATACGCCTATGGCCCGGACGGCAGCTTCCTGTCGGGCACGCTCGCCGACTACCTGATCCCGACCGTCATGGAGGTGCCGGAGCCGGTGATCCTCCATTACGAGAGCCCGTCGCCCTTCACGCCGCTCGGCGCCAAGGGCGTCGGCGAAGGCAACTGCATGTCCACCCCCGTCTGCCTCGCCAATGCCGTGGCGGATGCCTGCGGCTTTGACGAGGTGACGCTGCCGCTCGTCCCGGCCCGTATCGCCGATCGGCTGGCGGGCGAGGAGAGGCCCTCGCGCGAAGCGCCGGCCAAGGCGGCCGGTGCCGAGGCGCGGCCCGGCGAGCGCAAGCTGACGGGGGAGGGCTCGGCGGTGGTCGCCGCGTCCCGGCAGGCCGTCTGGGACATGCTGCTCGACCCGAAGACGCTGGAAGCGGTGATCCCGGGCGCGCATGGCGTGCGCAAGATCTCCCCGACGCACTTTCTCGCCGACGTCACCCTCGGCGTCGGCCCGGTGAAGGGCCGCTACCGCGCCGAGATCGAGCTGTCGGACTTGCAGGAGCCGGAGGCTGTGACGCTGTCGGGCGGCACCGACGGCGCGCTCGGCTTCGGTCGGGGCTCCGGGCGCATCACACTGACCGAAGAGGCGCCGGGCCAGACCACGGTACGCTATGTCTATGAGGCGGCGATCGGCGGCAAGGTGGCCTCGGTCGGTGGGCGGCTGCTCGATGGCGCGGCCCGCGTCGTCATCGGCCAGTTCTTCAAGTCGTTGGCCGCGCATGCCGGCGGCAAGCCGGCCTCCGCCGGCCTCCTCGCGCGCCTGCGCACCCTTCTGGCGAGGCGCCAATGAAGCCCGCGCCCTTCGACTTTCTGCGCGCCGAGACGCTGCCCGAAGCGCTGGATTCGCTGGCCGAAGCGGGCGACGAGGGCCGCGTCATCGCCGGCGGGCAGTCCTTCGTGCCGATGCTGGCCATGCGCCTCGCCCGCCCGGCCGTGCTGGTCGACATCATGGGCATAGCCGAGCTGCGTGGCCTCGACCGTGGGCGCGGTGCGCTGCGGGTCGGCGCCGGCGTCCGGCAGGCTGAGCTGGCAAGCTGGCCCGATCTTGCCGAGACGCTCCCGCTCGTTGCGGCCGCACTCCCCTATGTCGGGCACGTCCAGACCCGCTCGCGCGGCACGGTCTGCGGCTCGCTCGCGCATGCCGACCCGAGCGCCGAGCTGCCGCTCTGCCTGATTGCGCTCGGCGGCGAGGTTCATCTGCGCTCGCGGAAAGGGCGTCGGAGCATTTCTGCGCAGGACTTCTTCCTCGGCATGATGGCCACTGCCGTCGCGCCGGGCGAGATGATCGAGGCGGTGTCCTTTCCATTGAAGAAGAAGGGCGAGGGGTACGCCTTCCGCGAGATCGCGCGCCGGCACGGCGACTATGCCGTCGTCGCCTGTGCCGCCGTCGCCACGACGACGGGCGTGCGCCTCGCCGTCGGCGGCGTCGCGGACACCCCGCAGATGCGGCCGATGCCGCTGCCCGGCTCCGTCGATCTCGACGATGCGCTCAACGACTTCGCCTGGGCGCTGAACTCCCGCGAAGACCTTCACGCCACCGCCCGCTACCGCCGCGAACTGGTGCGCCAGCTCGGCCGCGCAACCATCGAGGAGGCCGTGCGATGCCGCGACTGACCAGGGACCGGCGCCATGGCGTCCGCTTCTCGCTCAACGGCCACCCCGTCAGCGTCGAGGCGGAGGCCCGGTTGAGCCTGTCGGATCTTCTGCGCCACGTCGTCGGCGCGACGGGAACGCATGTCGGCTGCGAGCACGGCGTCTGCGGCGCCTGCACGGTGGAGATCGACGGTGCGCCGGCGCGCGCCTGTCTGGTGCTCGCCGGGCAGGTCGAAGGCATGAGCATCCGCACCGTCGAAGGGCTGGAGCCCGAGCCTGGGCGTCTGTCGGTGTTGCAGGAGGCCTTCCGCGCCCATCACGGGTTGCAGTGCGGCTTCTGTACGCCCGGCATCCTGATGACGCTCGACAGCCTGTTCCGCCGCCGTCCGGACGCCGGCGAGGACGAGATTCGCGACCATCTTTCGGGGCATCTGTGCCGCTGTACCGGCTACGCCCCGATCATGCGGGCAGCGCTGGCCGCCCGCGATGTCCTGATGCGGGAGGAACGCCATGCTTGATCTGGGGACCAGCTTTCTTGCGAGCGTCGAGCGCGACCCGAATGCGCTTGCGCTCGTCGATGGCGAGCTTCGGCTGACCTATGCGCAATGGCTGCCGCGCATCGGCGCACTCGCTGCGCGGCTGCGGGATAGCGGCCTGAAGCCGGGCGACCACGTGCTGACGCTGCTGCAGAACCGCTGGGAGAACGCCACACTGCACTGGGCCTGCCAGTTCGCTGGGCTGATCGTCACGCCGCTGAACTGGCGCGCCAAGGGCGACGAGATCGACTACGCCATCGAGGACGCCGAGGCGCGGTTGATCGTCTACGAGGCCGTTTCAGCGCCGAACGTGGCGGAGGCTAAGCGAGCCGCCGCGCTGCCGCGCCTTGTCGCCGGAGCGGCCGAGGATGGCGCGCTGTCCCTGAACGAGGGGCTCGACACGGCGATCGGTGAGCCAATGTCGACCGCCTCGGCCGAGGATTGGTCGCTGATGCTCTACACCTCCGGCACGACCTCGCGGCCAAAGGGCGTGCCGCGGCGCCATCGGGCCGAGCGCGCCGGCGCCGTCGCGCATGTGGCTCAGAACCTCTATCGGCACGGCGAACGGACCCTCGGCGTCATGCCGCTCTACCACACGATGGGTGTGCGCTCGCTGCTCGCCTCATCGCTGATCGGCGGCACCTTCGTCTGCCTGCCGCGCTTCGACGTCGCTGCGGCGCTGACGGCGATTGAGACACATGGCGTCACCAACCTCTACCTGGTGCCGACGCTCTACCACGACATCGTCCATCATCCGGCATTCTCGGCCGAGCGCGTGCGCTCGGTACGCAAGCTCGGCTTTGCCGGCGCATCCATGACCGACGGGCTGATGAAGAAGCTGACGGAGGCCTTCGCGCCCGAGCTCTTCGTCAACCACTACGGCTCGTCGGAGGTCTATACCTTCACCATCGACCAGGATGCGCCACGCAAGCCCGGCTCGGCGGGACGCGCCGGCATCAACCAGATGGTGCGTGTGGTGAAGCTGGGCGAGCGTGACGCCGCCCGGCGCGCGGCGCCGCGCGAGGAGGGGGAGATCGCTGTTCTCCTGAAGGGCGACGAGAGCTTCGAAGGCTACTGGAAGCGGCCCGAGGCGGACGAGAAGGCGATCCGCGACGGCTGGTACTTCACCGGCGACACCGGCTTCCTCGATGAGGAGGGGGATCTCTTCGTCACCGGACGCACTGACGACATGATCATCACCGGCGGCGAGAACGTGTCGCCGGTCGAGATCGAGAGCTGCCTGTCGCTCCACCCGGCGGTGGACGAGGTGGCAGTGGTCGGCCTGCCAGACGAGCGCTGGGGCAAGGTCGTCACCGCCTTCGTCAAGCGCAAGGCGGCGGTGAGCGAGGCCGAGCTCGACGAGCACTGCAAGCGCTCCGGCCTCGCCAACTTCCGGCGCCCGCGGTCCTACGTCTTCGTCGACGCCATTCCGAAGTCGCCGGTCGGCAAGCTGCTGCGGCGCCTGCTCGTGGCCGGCGAATATGAAGCCGAATCCGGCACGCCGAAGCGCGCCGCCTCCTGATCCATCTAGTTCCAGGGACCCATCCGATGGCCGAAACCTATCGCTTCGACGACAAGCGCCTCGCGAGCCTCGACGGCTTCCGTGTCACGATCGACGCGACCGCTGAGCGGGCCGACATCGTGCTCGACCGCCCGCCCTACAACGTCGTGTCCATGGCGGCGCGCGACCAGCTCCGCGTGGTCTTCGAGGTGCTGGACGAGGACGCCCGCGTGCGCGTCATCGTCCTGTCCGGCGCCGGCGAGCACTTCTCGTCCGGTGGCGACATCAAGGGCTTCCTGGAAGCCGGCCCCGAACACGTCTCCAAGCTCGCCTGGAATGTCGCCGCGCCGGCGCGCTGCGAGAAGCCGGTGATCGCGATGAACCGCGGCTACACCTTCGGCGTCGGCTTCGAATTGTCGCTCGCCTGCGACTTCCGGCTTGCCTCCGAGACCACGCTTTACGCGCTGCCGGAGCAGAAGCTGGGGCAGATCCCCGGCTCCGGCGGCTCGGCGCGCCTGCAGAAGATCGTCGGCGTGACCCGGACCAAGGACATCGTCATGCGCTCCAAGCGCATTTCGGGACGCCAGGCGCTCGACTGGGGCATCGCCACCGAATGCCATCCCGATGCCGAGCTGGAGGCGGCCGTCTCGGCGCTGGTCGATGAGCTGCGAACCTTCTCGCCGCTTGCCCAGCGCACCGCCAAGAAGCTGCTCAACGACAGCGACGATGCGCTGCTCACCACAGCGATCGAGCTGGAAGGGCTGAACTACTCGCGCCTGCGCATGTCCGACGACTTCCGCGAGGGCGTCGAGGCCTTCCACGGCAAGCGCAAGCCGGTGTTCCGCGGCGTCTGAACGAGCAACGCGCGGAGGCCGGCTTAGCGCCGGCCTGACATGACGCATGGACGAACTTCAACCCGGCCGCCCGTTGGCCGGGCCGCCGAAGGCATGCCCGAACCCCCATAACGCCGGCATCCAAGACCGGCGTCGAACCCTGCAAGGAGGATACACAGTGACGACGTTTGACCGATCCGATCCATCCGCATTGGCGCAACCGACGCGCCGCCAGACAATCACGGCGGCTTCGGCCTCCCTGTTCGGCTGGGGCCTCGACCTCTTCGACCTCTTCATCCTCCTGTATGTCGCGCCGGTGGTGGGACGCCTGTTCTTCCCGTCCGAGCAGCCGATGCTGTCGCTGGCCGGCGCCTATGCTTCCTTCGCCGTGACGCTTCTCGTGCGCCCGCTCGGCTCGGCCATCTTCGGATCCTATGCCGACCGCTTCGGGCGCAAGCGCGCGCTGATGGTGGCGGTGACCGGCGTCGGCATCTCCACCGCGATCTTCGGCCTGTTGCCCACCGTCGGCCAGATCGGCTGGCTGGCGACGGCGCTGTTCCTGTTCTTCCGCCTCGTGCAGGGCGTCTTCGTCGGCGGCGTCGTGGCGTCCTCGCATACGATCGGCACCGAAACCGTGCCGGAGCGCTGGCGCGGCTTCATGTCGGGCGCCGTCGGCGGCGGCGGTTCGGCGATCGGCGGCCTGCTGGCCTCGCTGGTCTTCTTTGTGGTCTCGCTGCTCTATCCGGGTGACGCTTTCGCCGAGACTGGGTGGCGCATGATGTTCTTCTCGGGCCTCCTGACCTCCGTCGTCGGGCTGATCATCTTCCGCAATCTGGAGGAGTCGCCGCTCTTCCAGCAGCTGCAGGCCAAGAAGGCGGCCCGCAGCGCGACCGCGCAGAAGGATGCCTCGCCGGTCAAGACGCTGTTCTCGCGCCCGCACCTCAACGGCTTCCTGCTGACGCTGCTGCTCTCCTTCGGCGGCGGTGCGGCCTACTACCTGACCTCCGGCTACCTACCGACCTTCTACAACGTCGTGAACGGCGTGCCGGGATCGTCGGCCTCGATCATGCTGATCCTCGCCAATGTCGGTGCCGCGCTCGGCGCCTGCGGCGGCGGCGAGCTCAGCCAGCGCATCGGACGCAAGCCCGCTTTCATCATCATGGGCATCGCGCGTCTGATCGCCTTCCCGCTGTTCTTCCTCGCCATGGGAAGCGCGACCGATCACTGGACGATCGCCTTCTACGGCTTCGCCCTGTCGTTCCTGGCCAATGCCAGCTACGGCCCGCTGCTGATCTTCCTGAACGAGCGCTTTCCGACCGCCATCCGCGCGACCGGCACGGGGCTATCCTGGAATGTCGGCTTCGCGCTCGGCGGCATCCTGCCGACCTTCGTCTCGATCGCGGCGGGCGGACCCGCCGGCATTCCGATGACGCTGGCGATCTTTACCTCTGCGGTTACCGTGGTCTACCTGATCGGTGCGCTGCTGACACAGGAGACGCGCGGAAACCTGGAGCGGATGTAGCTTCGGGGCTATCAGGGGGCGCGTCGTCCTCCCCGACGTTCCTCCCGTGCCGCCCGGCCCTCCGGGCGGCACATCTTTGCAAGCGGGATCATGCAGGCCGACATGGAACCGAGCGAATTCCTTACCGTCGGCGGCGTGCGCCTGGAGATGCGTCGGATCGAAGGCTCCGGCACGCCGATCCTGCTCCTCCACGAGGCGCTCGGCTCGGTCTCGCTCTGGGGCAGCTACCCCGAACGTCTCGCGGCGGCCGTCGGTCGTCCCGTGGTCGCCTGGTCACGGCAGGGCTTTGGGCGATCCGACCCGCTGCCCGAACCGTCCGGGCCTGATTTCCTCGACCGGGCGGCAGACCAGACGCTCGCCCTTCTGGCAACGCTGGGGATCGACGAGGTCCATCTCTACGGACACAGCGATGGGACCGCGATCGCGCTTCTCGTCGCCGCCAGAGCACCCGCATGTGTCCGGAGCCTCGTCCTGGAAGCGCCGCATGTCAGCGCGGAGCCCGGTGCGCTCGACGCGATCCGGCAGATGCGCACCCGGTTCGAGACGGGCGACCTTCGGGAGCGGCTCGCGCGCCATCACAACGATCCTGATACGGTCTTCGAAAACTGGGCGGGCATCTGGCTCGACCCGCGTTTCGCCGACTGGTCCATCGAGGATCAGCTCGTCCGCGTCCGCGCTCCCACGCTCCTGATCCATGGGCAGGACGACAGCTACTTCAGCACCGACCAGCTGAGGCGCATTGATGCGATCATTCCGGCGACTGGCGTTCTGATCCTGCCGGACTGCGGCCACTCACCCTTCAGGGAGCAGGCCGAAGGCGTGGCAAAAGCGGCTGCACAGCATATCCTCGCCTCCGAGGCGGCAGCATCGGACGTGCCGCCGGACCTTTGAGCTGAGACAGGCGGGCATGACGTCAACGCAGTATTGCATCATCGGCGGCGGAATCGTCGGCCTCGCCACCGCCCTGGAATTGACCGAGCGCGACTCCGGCGCGCGCATCGTCCTCATGGAGAAGGAGGGCGACTATGGTCTGCACCAGACCGGCCACAACAGCGGCGTCATCCATGCCGGCATCTACTATCAGCCGGGCTCGCTGAAAGCGCGGCTTTGCCGCGAGGGGGCGGAGGCGACGAAGCGCTTCTGCACCGAGAGCGGCATTCCATTCGAGACCTGCGGCAAGCTGCTCGTGGCGACGAGCGCTACCGAGATGGAGCGCATGGAAGCGTTGGTAGGGCGGGCCGAGGCGAACGACATCGCCTTCGAGCGCATCTCGGCCGAACGCCTTCGCGACATCGAGCCGGCGATCTCCGGCCTCGGCGCGCTGCTGATCCGCGCCACGGGCATCGTCGACTATCGCCGCATCTGCCTGGCGATGGCCGAGCGGCTGCAGGCGCGCGGCGTCGTCCTGATGCGCAACACCCGGGCGAGCGCCATCCGCGAGGACGAGACCGGGGTGACGGTGACCACCGATGGCGGCGAGACGATCCGCGCGGCACGCCTCGTCGCCTGCGCCGGTCTCCAATCCGACAGGGTGGCGCGGCTCGCCGGCCTCGATGCAACCCATCAGATCGTGCCGTTCCGGGGCGAGTACTACACGCTGCCGCCGGAGAGGTCGGCGATCGTCAAGCACCTGATCTATCCCATCCCGGATCCGGACCTGCCGTTTCTCGGCATCCATCTGACGCGCACGATCAACGGCCGCGTCACCGTCGGACCGAACGCAGTTCTCGGCTTTTCGCGAGAGGGCTATGCCAAGGGCAGCGTCAGCCCGGCTGATGTCGCGTCGATGGCCGGCTTCGGCGGCTTCTGGACGATGGCGCGGCGCAACATGCGCTCCGGTCTCAGTGAGTTCCGCAACTCGATCTCGCGGCGCCGCTACCTCGAAGAGTGCCGCAAATACTGTCCGAGCCTGACGCTGGACGACCTGCGCGAACCCGGTGCCGGCATCCGCGCACAGGCGATCCTGGCAGACGGCACGCTGGTGCACGACTTCCTGTTCCTCGACTCGCCGCGCATGCTGCATGTCTGCAATGCGCCGTCGCCCGCCGCGACATCCGCCATGCCCATCGCGCGCATGATCGTCGACAAGGTAGCCGCGGTGGCCTGAGGACAGGCTGGTCTATTCGCGCTTCTAGGGGAGGCAATCCGATGATGGCCTCAACTGGTTCGGGCGGGGCTTGGTGAAGATCGAGGCGGCGCGCAGAAGAGCGCTCATCCCTGCAGAGACAGCTCCTCCGTCTCCGGTTCAGCCGTGTGCCTTCCCTCCGTCAACGCGTCCTCGATGAGGACGAGAAGGGCATCGGCGGCGCGGCTGCGATAGCGCTCCTTGTGCCTGAGGCCGTAGAAGGGCCGGGGCGGCAGCTCGAAGGGCAGCCTGTGCAGCGCGCCCGTCGCGATCGAGGCGGCCACGACCGACTCTGAGAGGGCAGCAACGCCAGCGCCGGCCTCCACGGCGGCGCGGACCGCTTCATTGGAGGGCAGCACCAGGCTCGTCTGCAATGCGGTGGCGTCGACGCCGAGCGCTTGCAGGGCCGCCTCCAGGGTCGAGCGGGTGCCGGATCCGGGCTCGCGCTGCACCCACGCGGCCCCACGAAGCCACGCAACGTCGATCGGCCCCGGCGCCGCATGGTCGCCCACCAGCAGCATCCGGTCCTCGTCGACCGGCCAGTGCGCCAGTGCCGGATCGTCGACGACGCCCTCGCAGAAGCCGAGCTCCGCTTCCCCGTCATGAACCGCCCGCGCCACCTCGCCGGTGTTGCCGATGGCAAGATCGACGGAGATCAGCGGGTGGCGAAGCCGGAAGGCAGCGAGATGGCGCGGCAGCCAGTAGCCCGCGACGGTCTGGCTGGCGACGACGCGCAGGCGGCCGCGGCTGAGACCGCCGATTTCGGCCAGCGCCTGCTCGGCGGTCGCCGCACGCGCCAGTACCCCCCGGGCCTCGTCCAGAAAGATACGGCCGGCTTCGGTCAGCTGGATGCCACGACCGACACGGTGGAACAGGCGAACATCGTGCCGTGCCTCCAGGGCGGCGATGCCCGCAGAGACGGCGGACTGCGTTAGGTTCAGGCTTCGCGCCGCCCGCGTCATATGCTCGTCCTGCGCCACGGCCACGAAGATGCGCAGCTGCTCCAGCGTCATCTACGCTCGCCCGACATTCGGTCCATTTTCTGCCCTCCCGGCTGATTCCGAATAAAACAATCGCTGAAGCCGATTGGTTTGAGAAGAAAATTCCGTTGGATTGCTGAATGGGAGCAGCGCATCTCCTTCATCAGGAGGAGAATGCGATGGCGAACGGCAAAGCGGGCATGATCACGGCAGGACCGGCGCCCATGGTGCAGGCGGCGAGCTCGCAGTCTGCCTTCTATGGCCGCGTCACCGCGCTGCTGCCAGGTCTTGCCCTCTGCCTGGTCGTCGCCGCCGCTGCGCATGGTCTGGAATCGCTGGAACGCTTCATGTTCGGTCGTGCCTGGCTGGAGATGCTGGTGCTGGCCATCATCGTCGGGGCTCTCATCAGGACGCTGGCTGCGCCCAATCCGGCCTCGCTTCCCGGCATCAGCTGGACCGCGAAGATCCCGCTGGAGATTGCGGTCGTTCTTCTCGGCGCGGCCGTGAATGCACAGACTATCCGCAGCGCCGGGCCAGTACTCATCGTCAGCGTTCTTGCCATCGTGCCGATCGCCATCGCCGTCAGCTACATGATCGGGCGGCGGCTCGGCCTGCCGCAGCGCATGGCGCTGCTCGTCGCCTGCGGCAACGCCATCTGCGGTAACTCCGCCATCGCCGCCGTCGCGCCGGTGATCGGCGCCAGCGGGCGGGACGTCGGGGCTTCGATCGCCTTCACCGCCGTCTTCGGCGTCGTCATGGTTCTCGCGCTGCCGCTGCTCGGCATTGTCGCCGGGCTCGATGCGCTCGGCTACGGCGCGCTCGCCGGCCTCACCGTCTATGCGGTGCCGCAGGTCATCGCCGCGGCCGCGCCCTTCGGGCCTGCTGCGATCCAGTTCGGCACGCTGGTGAAGCTTCTGCGCGTCCTGATGCTGGGGCCTGTCTGCCTGGTCCTGTCCTTGATCGCGCCGCGCCTGAAGGTGGAAGACGGGGAAGAGACCGAGGCGGCTCGGTCATCTGCAGACGCAAAGGGTCGGGCCACCCGCGGCGCCCGTCCGCCGCTGCACCGTCTCGTTCCCTGGTTCGTCCTCGGCTTCATCGCACTGGCGGCCCTGCGCTCGCTCGGCGCGTTGCCGGAGGATCTGGTCGCTCCCCTCGGCAGTATCGCGACCTTCCTCACGATCCTGTCGATGGCGGCGCTCGGGCTCCAGACGGACCTCTCCAGCCTGCGGCGTGCCGGTGGACGCGTCAGCGCTGCCGCGGTCCTCTCGCTTCTTGCGCTGACGGCGCTTGCCCTCGCGATTGTGCTCGGGCTCCATATCGCCTGATCCCGCCGGTCCACCGTTCTCATTGAGGCGGTGGACCCCGAACGACCTGGGATATCGGCTCGAAGCGAACGCTTATCCCCGTCTCTCACCCGTTCAGTTGATGTCTCCTGCAGCCTCATCGTTGTTCAGGTCACGCATCTTCCAATAGTTGCCGCAAAAGCAACTACTCTATATGCAGGGGTGATCGCGAGTCCGGACGGAGGCATCGATGACGAACCTGCAGCAGCCGCGGCGCAGCGCGCTCTACATGCCCGCGTCGAACGAGCGGGCTATCGCCAAGTCCCGCAGCCTCGACTGCGACGTCGTCATCCTGGACTTGGAGGATGCGGTTGCACCCGATGCCAAGGCTGGCGCGCGCGCCAATGCTGTGCAGGCCGTCGCAGAAGGCGGTTTTGGATCGCGCGAAGTGGTGGTGCGCGTCAACGCAGCGGATACCCCTTACTGGGCCGAGGATGTCGCCGCGCTGGCGGGATCGAGCGGAGCGGTCCTCATCCCGAAGGTCGGACATCCGGACCAGATCGCGGCGGCGGCCGCTGTCCTGCCGGGCCGGCCCATCTGGGCGATGATCGAGACCTGTGAGGGGGTCCTGAACCTCTCCGCGATCGCGGCCTCGGCGAAGACGCTGCCGCTCGCTGTCCTGGTGATCGGCGCCAATGACCTCGCCAAGGAGATGGGCTGCCGGCTCGGCGCCTCGCGCCGGCCGCTTTGGGGCGCGCTCGGCACGGCGGTCATTGCGGCCCGTGCGCATGGGCTAGGCATCCTCGATGCGGTCTATAACGACATCGCCGACGAGGCCGGCTTCGAGGCCGAGTGCCGGGAAGGGGCCGACTTCGGCTTCGACGGCAAGACGCTGATCCATCCCAAGCAGATCGAGATCTGCAACCGCGCCTTCTCGCCGTCGCCAGACGAGATCGCCTGGGCGCGCCTGGTCGTCGAGACATTCGATCGCCCTGAAAACGCGTCCGTCAACGCGCTGCGGATCGAAGGCCGAATGGTGGAACGCCTCCACCTGGAGCCGGCCAAGCGCGCTCTTTCAAGAGCTTGAAGTCAGCGGCTGCAATACTGCTTCACGGCTGAAGCGCCTCTGCGCTATCACCCTTGCCGTGCATCCCTGAGAGTAGTAGCAATAGCAGCAACGAAATAGCAGCTGACGATCCGGGAGAGGGCATGACCGTTCGAAGGGTAACGCTGAAGCGCCTGGAGTTGCCGCTCGTGCGGCCCTACCGGTTGTCTTACCGGACGTTCGAGACCTTCGAGCCCTTCATGGTGGAGGTTGAGGACGGCGACGGACAGGTCGCCGTGTCGGATGCCCACATCTCGCCCGGGTCGAGCGCCGAGACGCGCGCGGGCGGCTGGCGCTTCCTCGAAGAGCGGATCCCCCGCATCATCGGTCAGTCAGCCGCAGACGCTCAGGCGATCATCTTGGCAGACTTCGAGACGAGCAAGGTCGCGACCACCGCTCTGGTGACCGCGCTGGAACTCCTCGATCGCACGCCCTTCGTCACCATCCGCGAGCCGGCGCGGCTGCCACTCCTGACGCCCGTCAATGCGCTGGAGCCCGATGCCATTGCCGCCGAGATCGAGGGCTGGCTGGCGAAGGGCTTCCGCACCTTCAAGGTCAAGGTCGGCAAGGACGTGGAGGCCGACTTGGCGCGCGTGGCAGCGATCCGCTCGGCTGTCGGCGCTCAAGGAACGCTGCGGCTCGATGCCAATCGCGCCTTCAGCCGTGACGACGCGCTCCGCTTCGTCGAAGGCCTCGATCCCGCGGGCATCGAACTGTTCGAGCAGCCCTGCGATGCCGACGACTGGGACGCCAATGCCGCCGTAGCCTCGCGCTCGCCGGTGCCGCTGATGCTGGACGAGCCGATCTGCACGCTGGCCGATATCCGCCGCGCCGGGACACTCGGCAATGTCGGCTTCTGCAAGCTGAAGCTGAAGCGGTTCGGCAGCCTCGCACGCCTCGCCGAGGGCCTCGAGGCGGTGCGCGAGAACGGCATGGAGCCGGTGCTCGGCGACGGCCTCGGCAGCGAGTTGCACAACTGGCTGGAAGCGTGCGTCGCCAAGGATCTGATCCGCAATGCCGGCGAGTTCAACGGCTTCCTGAAGCCCCGCGAGCGCCTGTTCGCGAACCCAATGCCGTTCGAGGCGGGCGCGATCGTGCTGCCCGCCGGCTACGCGCCGAAGCTCGATCCGCAGACGATCGAGGCGGCCACCCGCGAGACGCGGACCTTTCAAGCCTGATACCGGGAGGACACCATGGCCCATGCAGCCCTGATGGAGGCGCTCGACCAGCGGCGGCAGAAGGCTGCCGCCATGGGCGGCGAGGCCAAGCTCGCCAAGCGCCGCGAGCGCGGTCAGCTCAATGCGCAGGAGCGCCTCGATGCGCTCGTCGATCCCGACAGCTTCTTCGAGGTCGGCCTGCTCGGCGCTTCGGGCGTCTTCGAGGCCGATGTGGATGCAACGCCGCGTGACGGCAAGCTGACCGGCTTCGCTCGTATCGAGGGGCGGGACGTCGGCGTGGTGGTCAACGAGTTCACCACCAAAGGCGCCTCGACCAGCGCCACCAACTCCAAGAAGATGGGCTACATCCGCAAGACCTGCACCGAGCGCGGTCTGCCCTTCGTTCATATCGGCGAATCCACTGGCGCACGGTTGCCCGATGCCATGGGCTCCAAGGGCATGGGCCAGCTGCTCGGCAACGACGTCACGCAGTTCAAGCGCATGCGCGACACGCCTTGGGTCGCGGCGGCGCTCGACACCTCCTTCGGCTCCTCTGCCTGGCTCTGCTGCTGCTCCGATTTCACGGTGATGCGCAAGGGCTCGATCATGTCGGTGTCGAGCCCGCGCCTTGTCTCCATGGCGATCGGCGAGAAGGTGGATCTGGAGGAGCTCGGCGGCTGGCGCATCCATGCCGAGCAGACCGGTCTGATCGACCAGTTCGTCGATACCGACGAGGAGGCGATGGCCGCCATCCGCACCTTCCTCTCCTACATGCCCTCGCATAATGGCGAACTGCCGCCGGAGGCGCCGGTCAGCGAAGGTTCGGGCGAGAACCAGGAGGCGATCCTCGACATCGTCCCGGAGAAGCGCACGCAGGTCTACAACATGAAGAAGATCATCGAGCTGATCTTCGATCGCGGCAGCTACTTCGAGATGAAGCCGCGCTTCGGCAAATCGGCGACGGTCGGCCTGGCGCGGCTGGAGGGCAAGGTCGTCGGCGTCATCGCCAACAACCCGCAGGTCGGCGGCGGCGCGCTGTCGGCGGAGGCCTGCCGCAAGATCATCGAATTCACCGTCCTCTGCGACTCCTTCAACGTGCCGATCATCCGGCTGATGGACACGCCGGGCTTCGTGGTCGGCACGGACGCCGAACGCCGCGGTGCCCCCGGCCACATCATGAACTTCATGAACGCCACCTGCATGACCACGGTCCCGCAGGTCACGGTGATCTGCCGCAAGGCCTATGGCCGCGCCTATGTCGCCATGGGCGGCGGCGCGCACAACGACGCCATGATCGCCTGGCCGATGGCCGAGGTCTCCTTCATGGATCCGGTCTTCGCGACCTCGATCGTCCACAACAAGACCCCTGGCGACGAAGGCTTCGAGGATGCGCTGGCGCACATCCAGAAGAACCTCGAGGTCTGGGACATGGCGCGGATCTTCTCCGCGCAGGACGTGATCAAGCCGCAGGAAACCCGCGCCTATCTGGTTCGCATGCTCGACATCCAGCGGCGCCGGCGCACCGGCGGCGTCGGCCAGCATCTGATGCGCACCTGGCCGACGAGCTACTGAGGAGAGCGGCAATGAACGTCCATGACATGAAGCTGCCGGCTCAGCTGATCGCCAAGGCGCGTGCCGAGGGGCGCAGCGCGCTGCCCGAGGGCGACGGCAAGGCGCTGCTCTCCCATTTCGGCATCCGCACGCCGCAGTCCGTAGTCGTGCGCGACGCTGCGGAGGCGAGGGTCCGCGCGGCCGCGATGACGGGGCCGTTCGTTGCCAAGGTGGTCTCGCCCGACATTCTCCACAAGTCGGATGCCGGCGGCGTCAGCCTCCATCTGGCCGACGGTGATGCCGTCGCGGCCGCGATAGAGCGAATGGCGGGGTTGCCGAAGATCGCCTCCGCCCGGATCGACGGCTGGCTGGTGGAGGAGATGATACCAGCCGGCCAGGAGATGGTGATCGGCGCGCTGCGCGATCCGCAGTTCGGCCCGATGGTGATGGTGGGGCTCGGCGGCATCTTTGTCGAAGTGCTGCGCGACGTCGCCTTCCGCATCTGTCCCGTCACGCAAGCCGAGGCACGCGACACGCTGGCGGAGCTGAAGGGCGCGGCCCTCCTGCGCGGCGCCCGCGGTCATGCGGCCGTGGACGAAGCCGCCTTGGTCGATGCGATCCTGAAGATCGGCGGCGAAGATGGTCTGCTGATGACCTTGTCGGACGAGATCGCGGAGGTCGACATCAACCCGTTGATCGTGTCGGGATCCGGCGCGGTCGCGGCGGATGCGCGCTTCATCCTGACCCCGGCGGTCGAGCCAGGAACAGACGCAGACGCGGACGTATCCCGCCGCTCCGCGCTGGACGAGTTTCGCCCGCTGTTCGAGCCGCAAACCGTCGCGGTGCTCGGCGCCTCCACCAAGGATGTCGCCATCGCCAACACCTTCATCCGGCGGATGAAGAGTTTTGGCTATGCCGGCGAAATCTATCCGATCCACCCGCAGGCCGACGAGATCGAGGGCTTCAAGGCCTATCCCTCGCTGGCCGAGACGCCGCGGCCGGTCGACTACGCCTATGTCGCCATCGGCGCCCAGCGCATCCCCGATGCGCTGCTGGCGGCGGATGGCCGCTGCCGCATTGCGCAGGTCATTTCCTCCGGCTTCGGCGAGGTGGAGGAGGGGCGCGAGCTCGAACGGGAGCTGATCCAGAAGGCGCGGCAGGCGAAGGTGCGTGTGCTCGGGCCGAACTGCCTCGGCACCTACTCGCCGCGTGGCGGCCTGACCTTCCCCTCCGATGCACCGACGGAGGTCGGGCGCATCGGCGTCGTGTCGCAGTCCGGCGGCCTATCCACTGACATCGTCAAGCGCGGCCAGTGGCGGGGCCTGCGCTTCAGCGGTCTCGTGACGATCGGCAACAGCGCCGACGTCAAGCCGCACGAGCTGGTCGAATACTATCTCGACGATCCCCAGACGGACGCCATTGGCATCTACATGGAGGACGTGAAGGAAGGGCGTGCCTTCTTCGATCTCCTGCGTTCGGCCAAGGCAACCAAGCCGGTGGTGATCCTGAAGGGTGGCCGCTCCGCGCAGGGGCGGCTTGCGGCGGCCTCCCACACCGGCGCGCTTGCCGGCAGCGACAGCGCCTGGACGGCGCTGGAACAGCAGGCGCCCGTCCTGCTCGTCTCCACCGTCGATGCCTTCATCGACACGCTTCTGATGCTGCAGCATGCGACGCTGCGGCCCGAGCGCCCGACCAAGGCCGTGACGCTGTTCGGCAATGGCGGCGGCTCCAGCGTCCTTGGCACCGACATCTTTGCCGAGGTCGGCCTGGACGTTTCGCCCTACGGGGACGCGGCACGCTTGCCGCTGGAAGCCATGAAGCTGCCGCCCGGCACCAGCGTCGCCAATCCGATCGACACACCCGTCCGCACTCTGCAGGAGAAGGATGGCTGGGTCGCCGGCGAGATCCTCGACATCGTCTATGACAAGGCGCAGCCGGATGCGATCGCGATGCATCTCAATCTGGCGGCCTTTGTCGGCCGGGGCAGCGTCGATCCGATCGACAATCTCTTTGCCGTCGTGGAGGAAACCCAAGCCAAGTGGCCCGGCCGGGCCCATTTCGCCCTGGCGCTGCGGACCGATGGCTCGCCGGAGCTCGACGAGCGCCGGCGCCGCTACCGGGAAAAGGCGCGGGCGGTGAACGTCGCCGTCTTCGACGAAATTCCGGCCATGGCGCGTGCGCTCGCCGGCGTCGGGCATCTGGAGCGGCGGCTTGCCGCCCGGAAGGATCCCTAGGCCGCAGTCTCGGCCGGTGAAGGGGGCTCGACCGCGTCGAGCCCCGTCCGCTGCATGAAGGACCGCTGCTGTTCCGGCGAGAAGTAGGCGAGGCGCAGGTCGCGCAGATAGGGGCCGAACTCGGCATCGATCTGCGGCCCGAAGCGCGCGAAGATCTCTGCCATGTAGTAGTCGTGCCGGATCAGCGAGCCGGCCATGGTAACCACCGGGCGGCTGCGCGTCGTGGCGGCCGTCACTTCCTTGTCGAAGGCCGCCGTCAGCATCTCCTCGTGATCCACCGCCAGTGTGAACAGGTTGTCGGCCGTGCCCATGCGCACGCCGTTGCCCTCATGAATGTAGACCCGACAGTTCTCGGTGAAGCGGAATTCATCGGCATCGAAGCCGAACAGGACGATCAGCGTCTCGACGCCACGTTCGGCGGCGGCGCGGATCGCCTCCTTGTGCCGGCGCAGCACATCGTCCGCCGCCTTGATCCAGAGCGTACGACGGCAATCGTTGATCAGCGCGGCGATGCGGTCATGCACGGCCTCGTCGCCCTGCAGAGTCCACACATACTGGTCGTCGCGCGCCGGTGTCAGGCTCGACAGGCGGTCGGCCAGCGTCGAGCAGAGCGAGCGGGTCTGGCGCGAGATCGTCTCGAGAAGCTCCTGCGGATCGGCCGGCACGTATCGCACCGGGTTCTCGTTGACCGGCAGCACCGCACCGCGCTGCGCCAGGGCGTCGAGCGCATGGTAGGTGTTCGGCCGCGGAACGTTGGAACTCTTGGAGATCTCGTAGGCGGTTGCGGGGCTCTGGCGCAGCAGCTGCACATAGACGCGCGCTTCGTACTCGGTGAAGCCGAGCCGCTTCAGGTCGACCACCAGATCGCTGCTGGCTGTCTGCGTGACCGCGAGTTTGCCTGCCATGCCCGTCTCCTTCACTGCTTCCCGATGTAGCAGCTTCGCCGGGCGCAACCAACGTCCGGCGATGGAGGGCGTCGCGGATGCGACGGCTTCAGGCTGCCAGGAGCCGCGCCTTTTCCGCTTCGATGAAGCCGGTATGGACGTCGCCGGCGGCAAAATCCGGATCGGCGAGGCAGGCGAGGAGGAAGTCGCGATTGGTGCGGATGCCCTCCACTTCGACCGCGCGCATCGCAGCGATCGCACGCTGGCGGGCAGCGTCGCGGCTCTCGCCCCAGACGATGATCTTGGCGATCATCGGATCATAGAACGGAGTGACCGTATCGCCCTCGCGATAGCCGCTGTCGATCCTGAGATCGGCGGCGGCGGCCGGCAGAGCGAAGCGCGTCAGCGGGCCGGGCGAGGGCATGAACATCTTGGCCGGGTTCTCGGCATAGAGACGGCACTCGATGGCGTGCCCCTTGGTGCGGATCGCGTCCTGATCGACCGGTGCGAGCTGGCCGCGGGCAAGATCGATCTGCCAGGCGACGAGATCGACTGAGGTCACCATCTCGGTCACGGGGTGCTCGACCTGAATGCGCGTGTTCATCTCCAGGAAGAAGAACTCGAAGCTCTCGGCATCGACGATAAACTCGACCGTTCCGGCGCCGGAGTAGCGGGTGGCGCGGCAAAGGTCGACGGCGGCCTTCGCCATCGCCTGGCGCACGTCCTGCGGCAGACCCGGGGCAGGGCTCTCCTCGATCACCTTCTGGAAGCGGCGCTGCAGCGAGCAGTCCCGCTCGAACAGGTGCACGGCCTTGCCATTGCCGAAGCCGAAGACCTGGATCTCGATGTGGCGGGCCTTCGGCACGAAGCGCTCCAGGAACACGGCGCCGTTGTTGAAGCTCTTCTCGGCCATCGACTGCGTCGCCGCGACGGTCTCGACGAGCTTTTCGGCGGTGTCGACGCGGCGCATGCCGATGCCGCCGCCGCCGCCGGCCGCCTTCACGAGCAGCGGGTAGCCGACTGTCTCGGCAGCTTCGAGAAGACCGTCGGTGTCGCCGGTTTCGAAGCGGCGCGATCCCGGCACGACGGGCACGCCAGCTGCCTGCGCGAGCATGCGCGCCTGCTGCTTGTCGCCCATCGCCCGGATGGTCTCCGGAGCCGGTCCGATCCAGGCGAGCCCCGCGTCGATCACCGCCTGGGCGAAGGCCGCGTTCTCGGACAGGAAGCCGTAGCCGGGATGGATGGCATCGGCGCCGCTGTCGCGCGCTGCGGCGAGAACGGCGTCAACCTTGAGATAGCTTTCCCGGGCCGGCGCCGGCCCCACGAGCACGGCTTCACCTGCCGCCTTCACATGCGCGGCGTCCCGATCGGCTTCCGAATAGATCCCGACGCTGGCGATGCCGAGCCGCTCGCAGCTGCGCATCACCCGCAGCGCGATCTCGCCGCGATTGGCAACGAGAACCTTGCTGATCTCCGGCATCCGTCTCAGGCCTCGATCCTGGCGACGACGGTGCCTTCGGTCACCGTATCACCCTCTGCCACCAGGATCTCGACGAGACGCCCATCTTCAGGGGCAGCCACCGGAATCTCCATCTTCATCGATTCCAGGATCAGGATCGCACCATCCTCCTCGATCGAGTCGCCGACGCCCACGACGATCTTCCAGACATTTCCGGTGATTTCGGTCTTCACGTCGACGATGGCCATGCCGATGCTTCTCCCTGTGTCATCTCGTGTTCGCGACTTTGCGTCTTGACGTGCAGCATAATCCGCCATGATAGTAGCTGCAATAGCAACAACTAAAATGCCGATGGGAGGAACGACCGTGCCGAGCTACGAGGAGTGGAAGGGCAAGACGCTCGAGCTGGAGGAGCGCTGCGACGCCTGGCCGCTTCGTGCGCTGCAGGCCCTTCTTGATCGCAGCAGCGAGGTTGAAGAGGGCGCTCCGATCCTGCCGCTCGCCCACTGGGTCTACTTTCCGCCGCTGGCGCCGCAGTCGCGGATCGGCTCCGATGGTCATCCGCAGCGCGGCGACTTCCTGCCCCCTCTGCCGCAGCCGCGCCGCATGTGGGCGGCCAGCGACATCAGCTTCCTCGCCCCGATGCGCATCGGCCAGCGTCTGAAGAAGATCGCTCGGATCGACGACATCGCGGAGAAGTCGGGAAAGTCCGGCACGCTGGTCTTCGTCACGGTGAGCAACCGCTACGAGGCGAACGGGCAGGGGCTTCTGGAGGAGCGGCAGACGCTGGTCTACCGCGACGACCCGGCACCCGGCGAAGCACCGCCGCCGCCAAAGCCGGCGCCCACGAACGCCGCCTGGAGCCAGGAGGTCGAACCCGACCCAGTGCTGCTGTTCCGCTACTCCGCGGCGACCTTCAACGGCCACCGCATCCATTACGACGCGCCCTATGCCAGTTCGGTCGAGGGCTATCCGGCGCCGGTGGTGCACGGGCAGCTCACGGCGACGCTGATGCTGCTCGCCTGTCTCGACGCCAATCCGGGTCTCCAGCCGCGGCGCTTCTCCTTTCGGGCGGTCCGGCCGATCTTCTCCGGTGACCGCTATTTCGTGGAGGGGGCGCCGGCGGAGGAGTCGGGCACCTTCAAGCTATGGGCGCGTGATGCCGACGGAGCGCTGGCCATGACGGCCGACCTGGAGGCAACGTCGTGAGCGGGGCTCGTCCGCTGGCCGGCCGCCGCGCGCTCGTCACGGGTGCCTCGCGCAATATCGGACGTGCCATCGCGATCGCCTTCGCGCATGCAGGTGCCGACGTCGCGGTGGGAGCCCGCACATCCAACGCCGATCTTGCCGAGACTGTCAGCCTCGCGGCCGCCGAAGGCGTGCATGCCGTGGCGGTCGCCGGCGATCTCTCGACCTCGGCGGGAGCAGGTGAGGTGGTCCAGAGCGCTGCCGCAGCGCTCGGCGGGCTCGACATCCTCGTCAACAACGCCGCTTTGCGCGCGGATGCGCCGATCGAGGAGATCGACGACGAGAGCTGGGCTCGGATCCGCTCGAGCATCCTCGATGCGAGCTTCTTTTCCATCCGCGCGGCCTTGCCCTTCCTGCGCCAGAGCGCGTCCGGCGCCATCATCAATATCGGCGGTGTCGCAGCCCATGCCGGCGTCGCCGAGCGCGCCCATGTCGCGGCGGCGAAAGCCGGCGTCGCCGGGCTGACGCGCGCCGTCGCCGCAGAGCTGGCGGCTGACGGGATCACCGTCAACTGCGTCTCGCCGGGGCGGATCGAGACCGCGCGCCAAGGCCATGTTCCCAAGCACTTCATCGAGCGGCCGACACCGCTCGGCCGCGGCGGCGAACCGGCCGAGGTCGCGGCACTCGTTGCCTTCCTCGCCGGCCCTGATGCGCGTTATCTGACCGGCCAGACCGTCCACCTCAATGGCGGCTGGTACATGGGCTGAACTGAGCTTTGCGACGTAAGGGAATTTAGTTGCATCAATAGCAACTACAGTTCAGTATCGTCACGTGAAGGAGTGGTACCGTCTGGCGGACCGATCCGACCGATCATCCGCCCGGCAGGCCGACAGCGCTCATCAAGAGGCGCGGGCATCTCAAGGGAGGACTGACAATGCGACATCTATTAAAGCGGGCGGCGCTGTGCGCAGCCATCGCGCTGATGCCGTTCGCTGCGCGAGCGGAATACCCGGAGCAGCCGGTTCGCTACATCCTGCACGTTTCGCCCGGTGGAGCGACAGACGTGATGGCGCGGCGACTCGCCGTCGAGCTGGAAAAGCAGCTCGGGCAGCCCTTCGTTGTCGAGAACAAGCCGGGCGGCCGCGGCGCCGCGCAGCTGGCCGAGATCACCAAGGCGGCTCCGGATGGCTACACGATCGCTTCCGTCACGTCGACGCATATCGGGGCGCTGAACCAGACCCTGAAGCAGTACAAGATCGACAGCTTCGACTGGATCGCACGTCTCGCCAATGAGCCCTACCTCGTCGTGGTACCGGGCAGCAGCGACATCAAGACCATGAAGGACCTCGTCGCCAAGGCGAAAGCCGCGCCCGGCAGCATCCGCATGGCCGGTTTCGTGCGCGGGTCCGGCGGGCACTTCGCCTGGGAACTGATGGCCAAGTCCGCCGATCTTGACTCCAAGTCGGTGCGCTGGGTGCCCTATGACAGCGTCGGCGATGCCGTGACGGCAACGCTCGGCGAGCATGCCGACGCGGCGATCGCCTATGTCGACCTCGTCAAGAACTATGTCGCCGCGGGTCAGATGCGGGTGATCGGCATCATGGCCGATCAGCGCGTGCCGCAGCTGCCCGACGTTCCGACGCTGAAGGAGCAGGGCTTTGCGGCCGACACCTCCTGGCAGCAGATGCGCGGCATCATCGGTCCGAAGGGTATGCCGGACGACATCAAGGCCGAGCTCGCAGACGCGGTGCAGAAGTCGCTGCAGGCGCCGGAGATGCAGGAATACTTCAAGGAGTCGTCGCTGCAGAACGCCTTCCTCGGGCCCAAAGAGTTCCCGGCCGAGGCGCAGCATGAGGACGAGGTCACCAAGGCGATGATGCGCGATCTCGGAATCGCACAATGAACGCGGCTTCGCAGCCGCTCACCCTTCCGGGGGAGCCGGATGCGGAGGAGGGCGCCAGCACGCTGGCGCCCGCACCGACGCTGATCTTCCGCCGCGACTGGGGCGACCTTCTGGTCGGCGCCGCCATCCTGGCGGTTGCCGCCTGGTTCTTCGTGAGTGCGGGCAGTCTTGAGGATTATTCCGGCGAGGGCATCGGCGCGGCCGACTTCCCGCGCGGCATCGCGGCTCTGCTGGCCCTCGGCATCGCCGTAATCGGGGTCGGCGCGCTGCGGCGCCTGGCAGCCGGCACGGCGCATCACCTTGTGGAGATCCGCCGCTACGGCCATGTCGCCATCGGGATGCTGCTGCTGCTGGTCTTCCCATGGCTGATGACGGCCTTCGGCTACTACGTCGCCATGGGTGTGTGGCTTGCCGCCTTCCTCGTCCTCTGCGGCATCCGTCACCCGCTCCACGTCGCTGCCTACGTCGCGGGCTTTCTCCTCTTCACCAAGCTCGTCTTCGAGATGATCCTGGGGACGCCGCTGCCGTGAGGATGTCATGCTGAACGGATTTCTCGTCGGACTGCAGTCCTTCACCTCCTTCGCCGTGCTTGCCGGCCTGTTCGGGGGCGTCATCGTCGGCTATCTCGTCGGCGCCCTGCCGGGCCTGTCCGCCGGCGTCGGAATGGCGCTCCTGATCCCCTTCACCTTCGGCCTCGACCCGGTGGTGTCGATCGTGATGCTCGTCACGCTCTACATGGCCTCGGAATATTCCGGTGCGATCCCGGCGATCCTCGTCAACACGCCGGGCGAGCCGTCGTCGGCGGTGACCGCGCTCGACGGCTATCCGATGCGCATGCGCGGCGAGGCCGGCCAGGCCCTGACTTTGTCGATCCTCGGCTCGGCCGTCGGCTCCGTGCTGTCGACCATCCTGCTCGTCCTCACCGTCAACTGGATGACGGGCGTCGCACTGGCCTTCGGCCCGGCGGAGTATTTCGCCCTGGCGGTGCTGGGCCTCAGCCTCGTTTCGACGCTCTCGGGACATTCCGTCATCCGAGGCCTCGTTGCCCTTCTTTTCGGCCTGTTGCTGACGACGATCGGAACGGACCCTGTGGATGGCATTCCCCGCTTCGTCTTCAACGAAGGGCTACTCGGCGGCATTCCCTTCATCTCGGCGCTGATCGGCCTGTTTGCCCTCTCCGAAGTGCTGGAGATGCTTGAGACGACGGACGAAAAGCCGATGCCGCTAAAGGCGATGAGCGGTGTGCTCGGCCAGTTCAGCCTGTTGAAGCCGCATGTCGGCAACATGGTCCGCTCGACCTTCATCGGCTACATACTCGGCGTCATCCCGGGCGCCGGCGCGACGATCGCATCGCTGACGGCCTATGCTGTGCAGCGCCGCGTGTCGAAGACGCCCGAGACCTTCGGCAAGGGCAATCCCGAGGGTCTGGTCGCGGCCGAGACCGCCAACAATGCCTGCATGCCGGGCGCGCTGGCGCCGATGCTGGCGCTGGGCATTCCCGGCAAGGCGTCGACCGCCGTGCTCGTCGGCGCGCTCGCCATCCATGGCGTCCAGCCGGGACCGCTGATCTTCGCGCAGCATCCGGAAATCCCGTACTCGGTCTATATCGCGCTGCTTGTCGGCATGCCGTTTATGGTGGCCCTCGGCCTCTTCGGCTCGCGTCTCTGGGTGAAGCTGACGCTGATCCCGCGCGGCGTCGTTGCGGCGATCGTCTGCGCGACCTGCCTGCTCGGGACCTTTTCGGAGGCGAACGACATCTTCTCGATCTGGGTGGCGGCCGTCTTTGGCATCGTTGGCTATGTGCTGCGCAAGCTGGACATCGAGCCCGCACCGATCGTGCTGGCCTTGGTGCTCGGCTACATGATGGAGTCGAACTTCCGCCGCGCGCTGGTCGGATCAGGTGATGACTATGCCGTCTTTGCCACCAGCCCGATCGCGGCGGTGTGCCTCGTTCTCGCGCTGATCGTCTTCGTGCTGCCTCTCACCGGCGCGATGCTCTTCAAGCGGCGGCTGGCAGATACCCTGCCGACGGCATGAACGACCATCGGATAGGTGGCCGGACCCGGCTGCCTATCCGGTGGTGAACGGTAAGATGCCTGTCTACTCGATGCTGAACGGGAAGTACTTCGCGTTGATCATGTCGTAGGTTCCGGCGGCCTTGATGTCGGCGAGCGCTGTGTTCAGCCGCTGCCGCAGATCATCGTCGCCCGGGCGCAGCGCAATGCCGGCCCCGGCCCCGAAATAGGTGGTGTCTAGCAGGTCGGCGCCACGGAATTCGCAGCACTGACCGGCTTTGGTGTTGGTCAGCCAGTCGTAGATCGCCAGCTTGTCTTCCAGGATGATGTCGACGCTGCCGTCAGCCAAGCCCTTGTAGAGATCCGGCGATTCTGGGAAGACCGTCACCTCCGAGCCGGCTTTATAGAATTTGTCGACGAAGGCGGCCTGAGCCGTCGCTTTGGTGACGCCGATACTGACGCCTTTCAAGGTCTCGGGGTTGACCTCACTGATGCCGGAGCCCTTGCGCGCGATGAATATTGACGGGCTGTTGTAGTAGACGTCGGTGAATGCCACCTGCTTGCGACGTTCTTCGCTCATCGACATCGACGATACGATCACGTCGTAGCGCTTGGCCAGAAGCCCGGGGATCATGTCCTCCCACTTCTGGATCACGAACTCACAGGTCAGGTGGGCGCTTTCACACAGTGCATTGGCGATGTCGACGTCGAAGCCCTGCAGCTTCTGCTGTGCGTCAAGATAGTTGAAGGGTGGAAACGCACCTTCCACCGCAACCTTGACTGCGAGGTCGCCCTCGGCCGCCGCAGCGGGCAAGGCTGCGGTCAGGAGGCAGGTGCAGGTCGAAAGGAGTCTCAGCCAATTTCGCATCGCTTTGCCAGCAAGGTGCATCGGGGTCGCCTTCGTGATCGGGTGCGGACTGACGCAAGAGAAGGTCGTCTAAGTTGATGATAAAATAATGAGGACGTAGAATTAAATTCAGGTAAAACTTATGAAAAACCATTGCTGTCCGACAAGCTGATCAAAGTTCGATCATCGCAATTATTCTTCAATGGTTCATCGTCGATGATCGAGGCCGTCGGAGGAACCACCACTTGCTCGCCACTCCGTTGGCCAGTCTCTTCACTCGTCGGAAGGCTCGGACATCGTCCAGCCGGCTGCTGTTCCTGATTGCCCTGAGTGGCCTTGGGACGCTGGGGCTCGTGGTGCTCTCAGCATTGTGGGCCGGTGCGGAGAGCGACGCGGCCGCTCTGGAGCGGCAACGGCAGTTGATGAACGCCCGGCTGCGAGAGCAGGTCGAACAGGCCGCTCAAGCCGTCAGCCAGATCGGCATCGGCTACATGGCACTTGCGCAGGCGCATCTGGACGGCGGCACGACCTCGCGTCAGGCCGCAGCAGCGGACCCTGTGGGTGCCGTCGCAGCCACCGCCATGACGCGCATCGCGACATCCGTCTTTGGCTACGATCAGGCCTTCATCATCAACGGTGCGGGTCAGCTCGCGATGCAGGCGGATGCCGGAATGGCCAAGCGGTATCGCTGGATTCGTCCGCTCCTGCAGCCACTTCTCCAGAAGCTGCAGTACGAACAGCTCCGCGCGTCAACGGCTGATAAGTCGCGTCCCGCCGCGGCCGCAGCCACGTCCGGCCTCGGTGATCCCGCTCTCGGCTCGGTCGCCGAGCTGATGCGCCTGGAGGGACGGCCGACCATCGTCGGTCTTGTTGCCGTCGGCGCCTCGGAGCGCCAGGAGCCCGGGTCCGCCGAAGCCTCCGCGCCAGCCGATACGCGCTACCTCGTCGGCATCCATTTTCTGGATGGGGACGCGCTCGATGACCTCAGCCGCGAACAGGGTCTGAACGGCGCTCGCTACGCGCGCGCCGCCGATCCCGGCAAGGATGAGGTCGCCTTCCAGATCGACGCGACCGCAACGGGCGAGCCGATCGGTTTCATCATCTGGAGCCCGGATCTGCCGGGATCGCGGGTCGTCGGGCGGCTGATGCCGGCCTTGTCTCTCGCCGCTTTGGTGATCGCCGTCCTGTTTTCGGCGCTTCTCGTAAGGCTGCGGCGGAGCCTGATCGAACTGAAATCGAGTGAACATCAGGCGCGGCATCTGGCTTTCCATGACGTTCTGACCAAGCTGCCGAACCGCGCCCTCTTCGCCGAGCGGCTTGAGGCGAGCGTCGCGACGGCGGCTGGCGGCGCGCATCGCATGGCGGTCGCCTTGATCGACCTCGACCGATTCAAGGCGGTCAACGACACCTTCGGCCATGCGGCCGGTGACGAATTGATCCGCCTCGCGACGGGCCGGATGTCCACTCTGTTGCGCCCGAGCGATACGCTGGCGCGGCTGGGCGGCGACGAATTCGCGCTGCTGCTGCCTGGCTTGGACGAAGCCGGAGCCACGATCGCCACAGTGTGCAGCCAACTGGTCGACCTGCTCGGCCAACCCTTCACGCTGGGCGAGGGCGGTGCCATTGTGCATGTGGGTGTGTCGATCGGCGTTGCGATCGCCCCTGACGCCGGGCAGAGCGCCGACGAGGTCATGCGCTACGCCGACATCGCCCTTTATGAGGCCAAGGCGACCGGCCGAGGACGATGGATCCTGTTCACGCCGTCGATGGACAAGGGACGCAGCGCCCGGGAGATCCTGAAGAACGAACTTCGCACGGTCATCGCCGCCGCGGCTGATGAGGCCAACGGGGGGCCAGTCGCCGGCACCGCTGCCGACATCGGTTCGCTGGAAGTCCACTTCCAGACGATCCACCGCGCCACCGATGGCTACCGGGTGTCCGGCGCCGAAGCCCTGGTGCGTTGGCGTCATCACGAGCACGGGCTACTGTTTCCGAACAGCTTCATTCCGCTCGCCGAGGAAAGCGGCCTCATCGGCGAGCTCGGCCAGTGGGTCCTGCGGGAAGCCTGCCGGGTCGCCTGCTCATGGGAGCCGGACACCTTCGTTGCAGTCAATGTGTCAGCCTGTCAGCTGCGCAAGCCGGGCTTTGCCGATGATGTACTGGCAACGCTGCGGGAGATCGGCTTCGCGCCGTCGCGCCTCGAACTGGAACTGACCGAGTCGGCCCTGATCGACGACAATCAGGACACCGCAACCACCCTGGCGCGTCTGCGGGCCGAGGGGATCCAGATCTCGCTCGACGACTTCGGCACCGGCTTCTCGTCCCTCAGCCATCTGATCCGTATCGGCATAGACCGGATCAAGATCGATCGTTCCTTCGTGGCGCTTCTCGGCACCAAGGCCAACGGCGCCGCGATCGTCGCGGCCCTGATCAGCCTCGGCCGCAACCTCGGCATCGCGACGACGGCCGAGGGCGTCGAGACCGAGACCCAGCGCGACTTCCTCGTGGCGCTCGGCTGCAGCGAGTTGCAGGGCTACCTCTTCTCCAATCCGGCTCCCGCGCCGGAACTGGCGCGATTTGCCCCGTTGCGGCAGCACGGCGTCGCGAGCCGGCGCCGTGCTGCGGCAGGACCTCTGCATCGCCTGTAGCGGCCCCTGAGGGGTGGAGTGTCGGGCACACCTCTCATCCAGTTGCGGCATTCGAGACCGGCCGCATCGCAGGCTGGCCTCATCCGGCGTCGCGGGCCGCCTGGATGGTGGCGACGTCGATCTTGCCCATAGTCATCATCGCCGCGAAGGCGCGCTTGGCTTCCTCGCCGCCTGCCGCGAGAGCTTCGATCAATATGCGTGGCTGGATCTGCCAGGAGATGCCCCAGCGGTCCCGGCACCAGCCGCATTGGCTTTCCTGTCCGCCGTTCTCGACGATGGCGTTCCAGTAGCGGTCGGTCTCCTCCTGGTCCTCCGTGATGATCTGGAAGGAAAAGGCCTCGGTGTGACGAAAGGCCGGACCGCCGTTGAGGCCGACGCAGGCGATGCCTGCAACCGTGAAGTCGACGGTCAGCACGTCGCCGGCTTTGCCGGAAGGGTAATCGGCGGGCGCGTGGTGGACCGCCGTGATGCGGCTGTCGGGAAAGACCTCGGCATAGAAGCGCGCGGCGGCCTCGGCATCATGATCATACCAGATGCAGATCGTGCCTTTCGAAGTCATGCAGCCCTCCTCCTTCTCAAGAAGCGGACAGCATTCCCGCCCGCGGCCGTTGATGCAATGGGTGAGGGGCATTGAGTTCAGCGGCCACGTCCGTCGCCAGGATCGCGTACGGCTCCGGGCGAGCGGCCTCAACGAGAAGAGGCTTAGAGATTTGCCGCGTGGGGTGGTTCCGCGATGCATCGATCGCGCCATCTATGTTGAGCCGGCGCCCTGTCTGCGCCGACGGCAGGCAAAGCCCGGGAGCGCAAAGCGGGATCGTGCACAAGCAATCAGCTGTCGAGAACCCGCTGCGCTCCTAACAGTCAGGAGAGTTTCTATTTCCCCGCTGTCGCATGGGTCTGCCTCTTTCTCCTCGAGTCCTCGGTTGTTAATTCCATGAACAAGGGTGAGCAGCGGCGGGTCGTCGGGGGACCGACGCGGCGTTTGGAGACTAAGCGGCGAAAATGAGTTCGGACGACGCGCGATCAGGCAAAGTGTGGCCGGGTTTTCGACCCGATGGGGAGATGGCAGCATTGGTCCGCGCGCGGGACTGGTCGGCAACCCCGCTGGGCTCGATCGACGCCTGGCCGCAGCGCCTCAGGGCAGCCGTCGATCTCATGCTCAGCTCCCGCCAGCCGGTCTATATCGCCTGGGGTCCGGAACTCACCTCGCTGTACAACGACGGATACGTCCCGATTGTCGGCGCCAAGCATCCCAAAGGCTTGGGCGAGCCGTTCTATGAACTCTGGTCAGAGATCAGCGACGAGTACCGCCCGCTTGTCGAGGCGGTGATGGCCGGCGAGGCCCAGCACTTCGTCGACCGACCCGCAGCGTTGGCCGGGCGTGAAGGCGTGGAGATCGGCTATTTCACCTTCTCCTGGACACCGCTGCGCGACGAGGCGGGCGTGATCCGCGGCTTCATCTGCAACGGCCTGGAGACGACCGAGAGGGTCAAGGCCGGTCGCGCTTTCCGTCGGATGTTCGACGCGTCGCCGACGCCCTTCCTGGTCCTTGCGCCGGACGCGCCGCGGTTCACCATCGTTGAAGTGAACGATGCCTACCTGGACGCGGTAATGCGGACGCGGGAAGAACTCCTCGGATGCGGCGTGTTCGAGGCGATGCCGGACAATCCCGCCGACCCAGGTGCCACAGGCGTCACCAACCTCCGGGCCTCGCTTGAGCGCGCGATCGCGACCAGACGGGCGGACGCAATGCCCCGTCAGAGGTACGACATCGCGCATCCACGCGGTGGCTTCGAGGAACGCTGGTGGGACCCCGTCAACTCGCCACTGCTCGGCGAGCATGGCGAGGTCGAGGCGCTCATCCACCACGTTGTCGACGTGACAGAACAGCACTGGACCCAGGAGCGCTTGCGCGACAGCGAGGCAAAGCTGCGCGCCGTCATCGAAGAGGCGCCACTTGCAATGGTGCTGACCGGTGCGTCTGGCGAGATCCTGTTCCGTAACCCGCGGTTCGACAAGTTGTGGGGGCGTCCGCCGCACACCACCACGGCGCGGACCTACAGTGAAGTATACGAGGGCTACCACCTTGATGGCCGACCGATCGCATCGGAAGAATGGCCGGGCGCTCGCGCGCTCTTGCAGGGCCAGGTCGTCGAGAATGACGTCTACGAGATCGTCCAGGCGGACGGGCACCGGATAACGTGCTGGTTTGGTGCTGCGCCGGTCCGCGACGCGTCCGGTGAGATCGCGGGCGCGGTCGTGGTGTTCCGCGACGTGACTGAAGAACGGCGAACCGAGGCAAGGCTACGTGAGCTCAACGAAACGCTCGAGAGCCAAGTCGCCGACCGCACTGCCGAGCTCCGACGCTACCACGACATCGTCGAGGCGACCGCCGCACCGATCTGCGCCTTCGACGCCGAGTACCGACTCATCGCCTTCAACAAGGCTCACAACGACGAATTTCGGCGGGTGAATGGCTTCGACACGAAGATCGGCGATGTCTTTCCGGACCTCTTCATCCCCGGGCAGGCGAGCGCTATGCGCGCTCTGATGGCCCGCGCCTTGTCAGGGGAAAGCTTCACGGTCGTGGAGGAGTTCGGCAGGCCCGAGCTTGCAACCCCTTGCTGGGAGATCACCTACACGCCGCTCAGGGATGAAGACGGCCGCGTTGTTGGGGCATTCCACCATGCCGTCGACATCTCGGACCGGCTGCGCGCTGAGGCCGAGCTCGCCTCCGCCCAGGAGGCGCTGCGACAAAGCCAGAAGCTCGAGAGCATGGGCCAACTGACTGGCGGCGTTGCCCATGACTTCAATAATCTCCTCACTCCGATCATCGGTGCCCTCGACATGCTGCAGCGGCGTGGGATCGGTGGCGAGCGCGAGCAGCGATTCATCGCGGGTGCAGCGCAGTCGGCCGAGCGCGCGAAGACGCTCGTTCAGCGGCTTCTCGCATTTGCGCGTCGCCAGCCGCTACAGCCAGTCCCCGTCGATCTCGACAAGCTCGTGGCGGGAATGGCGGAACTCGTCGCGAGCACGTTGGGTCCGCGTGTGAGGGTCGAGCTCGACGTCGCACCGGACGTGCCGGTTGTGACGGCCGACCCGAACCAGATCGAGATGGCGATCCTGAACCTTGCGGTGAACGCGCGGGATGCGATGCCGGACGGTGGCACGCTTACCATTGCGGCGAGAAGCGAGACCGTCGCTTTAAGCCACCGCTCAGGTCTTGCGCCCGGCCGCTACGTACGCCTGTCGGTGTCGGACACCGGTGTCGGCATGGACGCAGAGACTGCACGGCGCGCGATCGAGCCGTTCTTCTCCACCAAAGGGGTCGGCAAGGGCACGGGACTCGGCTTGAGCATGGTGCACGGCCTTGCCGCGCAGCTCGGGGGCGCGATGACCATCCAGACCCGGCGCGGCATCGGCACGACCGTCGAGCTGTGGCTCCCAATTGCAAGTTCAAGCGCTTCCACATCCGAGATTGCGCAGCGCATGACGGAGGTCTCAGCGTCGGGGGTCGCGCTCCTGGTGGACGATGAGGAACTCGTGCGCGCCTCAATCGCCGACATGCTCTCCGACCTTGGCTACACGGTCATAGAGGCGGCCTCGGCCGAGGAGGCGTTGCGTCTGATGAATGACGGGCTGGCGCCGGATATCGTCGTCACGGATCACCTGATGCCCGGGATGACGGGCACCGACCTTGCCTATGCGTTGAAGGAGCGGTCACCCGCTCCGAAGGTGCTCATCATCTCAGGCTACGCCGAGGACGACGGCATAATCTCTGACCTGCCGCGGCTCACCAAGCCGTTCCGGCAGGCCGATCTCGCTTCAAGCTTCGTCGGGCTTGTGCGGAGCGGAAGCTGACGAATCCTGGCTGATGCGAACGCACACCGCAGCGTCATAGGAGAGGCGGGCAACCGTCCGCGCCAGGTCCAGGCAATACGAGAGCCAGCCTTCGACTTGCGGCCCGGCGCGATCGCGAACTTCCCCACCCGTGCCTTTCTCTCCAGAGCCGTCCCGGCTCCAGGAGAAGACCAATGGACATTTTCAGTCCAGATCTTGGTGTCGATATCGAGGGAACCGACGCTTGCTGAGCGCGCGCAAGTGTAAGATCGGGCGCACCCGGGATTGAGTCCGGAACGGCCGCTTCGGAGAGGACGTCGCGGCCGTTCCAGTCGATCGAACGAGTGAATGCCTGCCCGCCCGTTGCAGAACGGGAGGGGCAGAAGCTGAGGTTGCAGGCTCCGGCTACGCCCCTGGTTTGCTGACACTCTGCCAGTGACGGTGAAGGGCCGGGATATCGCCGCTCGTCAGGGTGGGCATGGCATGTTTGAGATCCTCATCGCTCCAGTCCCACCAGCGAAGTTCGAGGAGCTTCGCAATGTCTGCCTCGCTGAACCGCTTCCGGATGGTCTTCGCAGGGTTGCCGCCGACAATGGCATAGGGCTCTACGTCCCTTGTCACCAAAGCTCTGGAGCCGACCACCGCTCCATCCCCGATGGTGATGCCCGGCATGACGATGGCCTCCGTCCCGATCCAGACATCGTTGCCGATCACCGTGTCGCCGGCCGGCAGATAGCCGTTCTGCGCGCCCGTGAAGGCGTCGACCTCCGACATCCAGTAGAAGGGGAAGGTGCTGATCCAGTCGCTCCGGTGTCCCTGGTTGCCGGCCATGATGAAGGCCGCGCCGGAGTCGATCGAACAGAACGAGCCGATGACGAGCTTGTCGCTGCCGTCGTCCGGCAGGAGAAAGCGAGCGCAGTCATCGAAGCCGTGGCCGTGATAGTAGCCGGAATAGTAGCTGTAGCGTCCGACCCGAATGTTGGGGTTGGTGACGAGGCGATCGAGCGTGATGCCCTTGAAGGGGCTCTCGAAGACGTTTTGCATGATGAGTACCGATGGTTTGCAAGCCGCGCATGCGGCGACGGTTCGCCCGAACTGTTGCGGGTGAACGCCAGCCGACGATCTTGACGATCGCCTGCTTCAGCTTCTCGCGTCAGGAACGCGGAAGCGCGATGCGGGTGGTACTCGGAGAGGCTTTCATCGGGGATGATCATGGCTCATTCCATGCGCGATGCCAAGGCCGGCATGGCTCGTTGCAGCCGTCGCGGCGCTGTGCTGAAGGGGCGCAAACGCGCGTTGGCAGTCCCGGGAGGGCGGCGCGCCGGGATGTCGGCTCGCCGAAGGTTGACGCGCTTTACTCCGGAGCGGATTCCGCACGTCAGGCAGGAGAACAAAAATGATCCTCGGCGGCAGATTGGAAGGCGAGCGCATCGCGGTCAGGCCCTTCGAGGGCGATGACGCCGACGCTCTCGTGGCGCTTCTCGGCGACCCCGCGGTCCATCGCTTCGTCGGAGAAGGCACGCCTTTGTCTCCCGAAGACGCGTCGCTCTGGGTCTCACGGTCACGGCAGAACCTCGCGCGCTTCGGCTATGGTACGGGCGCCGTCGAACTTCGCGACGGAGGAGGACTCATCGGATGGGCGGGCTTCGCGCGGCCCGGCGATGGGAGCGAAGAACTGATCTATGGGTTCGCGCGCCAGCACTGGCGTCAGGGCTATGGGCGCGAACTGCTCGCTCTCCTCATCGGCTTTGCCTCCGCGCGCAGGATCGATCCCCTGCGGGCAACGGTCCATCCTGATAACGTGGCATCGATCGGCCTGCTCAAGCAGACTGGCTTCCACCTCTCTGCCAAGAACCAAGGGGGCGCGGAAGACTCTCACCTCTATGTCAGGACTGCATCTCCCACCCCCGGACCGCCCATAAGTCGCGAGGAATGAAGGAAATCCATAAATCTGGAGAGGCGGTGCCGATCCGCACGGCCACCGGTAAAGCGGCGTCTCCTTGACGCTCGCCACCCGCATGGCCGACGCTACGCGTCGCCCGTGGCCTGGCGGACGTCAGGCGGGGCGTTGCCTCCTGACGGTCAACGGTCGAGTGTGATTTCGCCGAAGAGACGGTAGTTGATGGCCCTTGGTGCTTTGGCTTCTTCAGGCGCTGCCGGCACGAAGGACGAAAGGCCGCCGGCGAGGTCGGCAGGCAGCAGCATGACGCGCACGAAGACGTTCTCGCCGCCGCTGATGTTCTCGCCGATGACCCACTCCGACCCGCTCTCGAACCAGGCTCGTCCGGCGTCGAACCGCTCGACTCTCTCGCCGATCGCGGCGCGGATGGCGCCTCGCAGAAGACGTCGGATCCCAGCCCCACGGTGACCGTGACGTGGTGTTCGAGACCCGGGATCGGACGCAACCCGGTCCGCCCGCAGAATGGCGGGGCCTTCGAAGGCCGGGTCGAGCGGGTGGGACAGGACGATGTCAGTACCGTCGGCGAGGGACGGAGCCTGATTGACAGGCGCGAGCTCGAACACCCACGCCTTGCTTCTCGTGACGGCGAACTGGCCGCTGACGAAGCGCCCCTCGTCCGGCGCGATCGCGGAGTCTCCGTCGGCATCGCGGATCGCGACGAGCCCATCCGGCGCGTAGACGAAGTAGGTGGCATTGTCTCCGCGAAACTCTGCGGAACGAGCGGCACTGGTGTCGTAGACGGTGAGGCGGAGCGCAGAAGGGTTCATCGGCCGAGGCTCGCCTGAACAAGCGCCCTGCCGATCGGCGCGTCGGGCTGCAGGAAATCGTCGAGAATGTCGAAATGGCCATAGGCGGGCAGCACGTGCACCTCTGGCCGCAACCCCTCGCGGTGGAGGTGATGCGCATAGCGGTAGGTCTGGTCAATCCAATGCCACGGCTCCAGCCCGCCGACGAAGAGCGACACGGGACAGCGGGCGTGCACAGGTCGGGTCTCGACGTTCCGCCGCGCGATCAGGTCGTCATCGAGCCGCAACTCGGCGTTAACGCTGGTCAGCCGAGCGGGTGCGGGGTCGAAGATACCGCTGACGGGCACGGCGCCCACGATGAAGGCGGGGTCGATCCCGATGGCCGGCCAATCGGCCGCCAAAGCTTCGGCGACCAGATGCGCTCCCGCCGAGTGACCGGATAGGCTGATCCGCATCGGGTCGCCGCCATGATCGGCGACGTTCCGGTGCAGCCATTCGACGCCGGCGAGCGCGGAGTCCGCAACACCGTCGAGGCTCGAGCCGGGGCAGAGCTCGTAGTTCATGATCGCGACCGTCACGCCGCGTTCCACCAGCATCGGTGCGATGCAGGCGAAGTTCGCCTTGTCCTGTGCTCGCCAGTATCCGCCGTGGAAGAAGGCGTGGACCGGGTGCGGGCCAGCGCCCGCGGCGCGGTAGAGATCGAGGCGATGCAGCGGATGTTCGCCGAACGCGATGTCCGCGACGCGGTCGAGCTCCGCCAGGGCTCGCGTGTTGACCGGTTCGCGATTGAGACGCGAACTCGCGAAGTCAGGAAACGCCTTCTGCGGATTGTACTGAAACTCGTGCTCGTCGTGGCTCAAATTGGTCCATATCGCATCGCGTCCCGTCATCATGCACTGGCCTCCGCCATCCCCGCTGAATCGGGACTATATTCGCGCCGACTGGCAAATTGAAACTAGCCTCTTGCTCCGGACGCAAGAAATGGTTCACATATAGTCCATAATTGATCCGGTTTTGGATCAGGGCGTCTCGGGTGCTGCCCGGGCTATTCCAAGGGACTCGTCGCCATGCGGATCAGCGCGGTCGACTTCGTGGCGCTCAGCGTCCCGCTTGGCAGCGGCAAGGCCTACGGCATGTCGAAGTCGCTTTCGACGGGCCGGCAGTCCACGCTCGTGCGCGTGACCCTGGACAACGGCGTCGTCGGCTACGGCGAGGCCTGGGGCATTCCGGCCGTCAACAAGGCGTTCGCACCGCTCCTGTCCGGCTATCTCGTCGGAGCGGACGTCTTTGCAGTCGAGCACGTCTTCGAGCGCATCCTCGCGCGGCACTATCACTTCGGCCTGCAGGGCGGGCTGATGTGGGCAATCAGCGGTCTCGACATCGCGGCGAAGGACGCGATGGGGAAGGTCGCGGGTGTTTCGGTCGCCGACCTGATCGGCGGGCGTCGGACCTCGCAGGTTCCGACCTACATGTCGGGCGGCTACATGACCGAGACGCCTGAGGCGGATTATCGTCCGCAGATCGAGGCAATGGCGGAAGCGGGCTATCGCACGGTCAAGATCAAGGTCGGCCTGAACCCTGCGAGTGACGAGGCGCGCGTGTCGCTGGCGAGGGAGCTGCTCGGGGCGGACGCCGAAATCCTCGTCGACATCAACGCCAACTATACGCTGGATCTCGCGCTGGAGACGTTGCGGCGCTTGGAGCCTTACCGCATCGGCTGGTTGGAGGAGCCGCTCGCTCCGCAGGACGTAGAAGGCTACGCCGCCTTACGGAAGCGGGCCTCTGTCCCGATCGCGGCCGGCGAGGCGCTCTACACCGTCTTCGATTTCAAGCGCCTCGTCGACGCAGGCGGGGTCGACATCCTGCAACCCGATCTCTCGCTGTGCGGCGGATTCTGGCAGGGGCGCAAGATCGCGGCTTTTGCCCACGCTGCGCATCTGCGCGTCTCACCCCATGTCTGGGGTGGCGCTGTCGGGCTTGCCGCGGGGCTGCAGTTCATCGCGTCGCTGGGCGTCCAGCCGCATGCCGACAATATCCCAAAGCCGGTGCTCCTTGAATACGACCTCGGCGCAAACCCGCTGCGCACGGAGCTTCTGAAGACACCGATCGAAGTGAAGGACGGCTTTGCCACCGTTCCGGACGGGCCGGGCCTCGGTATCGAGATCAACGAAGAAGCGGTGGCACGCTATGCCATCTGACACGCAGGCACTCGGACATACGCACGGATCGCCGCCTGTTCTTGCGGTTCGCGATCTGAGAACGCACTTCCACACGGAAGCCGGGATCATCAGGGCCGTCAACGGCGTCGATCTGACTGTCCGTGAAGGCGAGACGCTTGCCGTCGTCGGCGAGTCCGGCTCGGGCAAGTCGGTGACGGGGCTCACCGTCATGCGTCTTCTCGGCCGCACCAGCGCCCGGGTCGAGGGTGGCACGATCCGCTTCTCGCGCAAGAGCGGCGAGGAGCTCGACCTTCTCGCGCTCCCCGAGCGGGAGATGCAGAAGGTGCGCGGCCGCGACGTCGCGATGATCTTCCAGGATCCGATGTCGAGCCTCAATCCGGTCTTCACGGTGGGCGACCAGATCGCCGAACCGATCCGCATACACGAAGGTCTCGGCCGGCGAGAGGCGCGGGAACGCGCATTGGACCTGCTGCGCCAGGTCGGCATCTCTGATCCGGACGGACGCATCGATGCCTATCCGCATCAGCTATCGGGCGGTATGCGACAGCGCGTGATGATCGCCGTCGCACTCGCCTGTGACCCGCGCCTCTTGATCGCCGACGAGCCGACGACGGCGCTCGACGTCACCATCCAATCCCAGATCGTCACCCTCCTGAAGCGCCTGCAGACCGAGCGGCGCATGGCGATGATCTTTGTCACCCATGATCTGAAGCTCGTCGGCGAGATCGCGGACCGGGTCGCGGTGATGTATGCCAGCCAGGTCGTGGAAGAAGGACCGGTCGCAGAGGTCCTGGCATCGCCGAAGCACCCGTACACGCGTGCGCTTCTCGACTGCATTCCGAGCAGGCGGGATGCGGCAGGGAACCGCCGGCAGCTCCGTCCGATCCCCGGGGTCCTGCCGAACCCGCTGTCGCCGCCTGAGGGTTGCCACTTCCATCCCCGCTGTGTTCATGCGCAACCAAGATGCGCCGGGACCGAGCCCGTGCTGGAGCGGGTGAGCGACGAACGCCAGACGCGGTGCCTGCCGTGGCGGGAGATCGCGGCATGAGCGCCGTGTCCGAGCGCGCCTCCGAGGCCGCTGCAACGGCGAGCGACCCCTTGATCGTCGTGCGCGGACTGACGAAGCATTTCGAGACCGGCGGCAGCCTTTTCTCGAAGGCGCGGCGGCCCATTCGCGCTGTCGAGGCGGTCGATCTGGAGCTTGCGCCGGGAGAGGTACTCGGCCTCGTCGGCGAATCCGGTTCCGGCAAATCGACGCTCGGGCGCCTCGTGCTGCGCCTCATCGAGCCGACGGCGGGACGTGTCGACTTTCGCGGACGCGAACTCGGTGAGTTGGGTGCGGCCGAACTGCGCCGCTTTCGCCGGCACATGCAGATGATCTTCCAGGACCCGTTCGCGAGCCTCAATTCGCGGATGACCGTCGGCGCCGCTCTTCTTGAGCCGCTCGCTCTCCATCGCGGTCTGAAGGGCGGCAAGGCGCGGGAAGCGGCCGTCGACCTCCTGGAGCAGGTCGGGCTCTCGGGCGATCACATGGCTCGGTATCCCCGCATGTTCTCGGGCGGGCAGCGCCAGCGGATCGCAATCGCACGCGCTCTTGCGGCCGGCCCTGACTTCATCGTTGCCGACGAGCCGGTGTCCGCACTCGACGTGTCGATCCAGACCGAGATCATCAATCTCCTTCAGGATCTTCAAGCTCGGCTCGGGCTGACCCTGATGTTCATCAGCCACGACCTCTCGGTGGTCGAGGTGATCTCCGACCGGGTGATGGTGCTCTATCTCGGCCGCGTCATGGAGGTTGCTCCGACTGAGGCGCTCTACGCCGCGCCGGCCCACCCGTACACGGCGGCGTTGCTCAACGCGGCGCCCGGCATGGGGTCTAACCGGCGCCACATCCTCAAGGGTGAAATTCCAAGTCCGGCCAACCCGCCCTCCGGCTGCGTCTTCCGCACCCGTTGCCCCTTCGCGATCGACGATTGCGCAAGAATTGTCCCCGAACTGCGCGTCGTCGGCGCCGGCCATTCGAAAGCTTGTATCCGTGACGACCTCGCGCTCTGAGTTCTTCGATCCGGCACGCCCGGTTCTCGTCATTGGCGGGCGCGGCTTCGTCGGCGCTGAGATCGCACGCGTCCTCCTCGACGCCGGCCTCTCCGTCCACCTCTTCGGTCCGCCGATGGAGGGCGATCGTCTCGCAGGTCTTGAGGGCCGCTTCACAGAGACGATCGGTTCGGTTGAGGACCTCGCCGCGATCGAGGCCGCACTCGAGGCATCGGGTGCAGGCGCCGTTGTGACCACTGCGGCCTTCTCTGCGGGCAACACGGGGTTGATGCGCGGTGGCGACGCAGATGCCGGCCGGGCGATGGCGATCAATGTCGAAGGCATGCGGTTGACGTTCGAGGCGGCGCGTCGCCACGGTATCGCGCGCGTCGTCTGGGCAGGCTCGACCGTCGTCTACGGCAGCGCCGATCTCTACGGCAGCAAGCCGGTGAGCGAGACCGACCAGCGCCGTCCGACGACCTTCTACGGTCTGACGAAGGTGCTCGGTGAGGACATCGCGCAATACTACCGCGACCGCTACGGCATGGACGTCGTCGGCCTGCGGATGTCGCTGCTGCTCGGCCCCGGCCTCTGGTACCAGGGCGCCGCAAGCGCGATCGCCGGCGTGATCCGCAACGCCGCCGCCGGCCGCACCCACAAGGTGGCTTTCGGCAACCAGCGGATCGACCTGATGCATGTCGCTGACGTTGCACGCGCGACTCTTCTCGCCCTGCAGCACCCCCGACGGCTCGATGCGACCTACAACATCAACGGGTTTACCGCGTCCATGGACGATATCATCGAGCGCGTGACAGCCGCCGTTCCCGGCTATGTCGTGGAACGCGAACATATCGCTTCGGAGCTCACCTTTCCGCTGATCAGCGATGCCAGGTTTCGGCCGAGACCGGCTTTGCGCCGTCATTCGGCCTCGACGCGGTGATCGCGGAGCTTTCCGGAACGGGAGACCGGCCATGATCGAGCAACGCCTCACAAAGCTCGGCATCGTGCTGCCGCAGGCCGCCGACCCGTCCTTCAACTATGTCCCGGTCAGCCTTCACAACGGCGTCGCCTATGTCAGCGGGCAGATGCCCAAGGTCGACGGCGAGGTCCGCATCTTCGGCAAGGTCGGTGCCGAAGTTGATCTCGAGACCGCCCGCGGAGAAGCCCGGATCTGCATTCTGCAAGGCCTCGCCTGCCTGAAGGCCGAACTCGGCGATCTCGATCGCGTCACGCGCATTCTCAAGATCAACGGCTACGTCGCCTCGGCTCCCGGCTTCAACGGCCAGCCCAAGGTGCTCGATGCGGCGTCCGATCTCCTGGGGGAGATTTTCGGCGAGAAAGGTCGGCATGCGAGGGCTGCGGTCGGCGTTGCCGAGCTGCCGCGCAACGCCGCGGTCGAGATCGAGATGACGGTCGCGTTCGCCTGACGCGGGCCGAATGAGGGGCGCTCGCGGGCGCATCCTTCCATGGACGATCCGGAGGCCTGTTCCGGAACGCATGTGCGACAGCACGCGTGAATGACAGGTGGGAAGAAAGGGGTTCAGTCGATGTTCTACAGACCTATGCTCCACCGCGGCAAAGCCATGCGGGCCACTCTTGCCGCAGCGAGCGCGCTCGCCTTCGTCTACGCCGCACCGGCATTCGGCAAGGATGTCGGCCTCTACGGCCCCGTTGCCGAAAACCCGGTCATGGGCGGGCGTCTCAACATGGGTCTTCTCGTCGAGCCGCCCGGCCTCGACCCATTCCATCAGGCCGCGGACGCCCGCATCCGTGTCACCGTCCTCATGTATCAGGGCCTCTTCTACGAATCGCCGGAGGGCCGGGCTGAACCCTTGCTCGCCGAGAGCTACGAGGTCTCCGACGACGGGCTGACATACACGATCAAGCTGCGTCAGGGCGTCGTCTTCCACACCGGCAAGGAGATGACGGCCGAGGACGTCGCCTACAGCTACAACTACATCCGCGACCCTAAGAACGGCTCGCCTGGCGCCGGCGATTTCGCCACCGTCAAGAGCGTCGAAGTCGTCGACCCCTCGACGGTGCGCTTCTCGCTCAGCGTGCCGAATGCGGCGCTGCCGATGGCCCTCGGCAACAAGTACGGCGCGGTCGTGCCAGCTGGTACGTTCGACGACGAGAACGCCCGCAATCTGATGAACGTGCAGAGCTTCGGCACCGGCCCGTTCAAGCTCGTGGAGTTCACGCCGAACTCTCACATCGTCCTCGACAAGAACGAGGACTATTGGGACAAGGGCATGCCGTATCTCGACGGCATCGACTTCGCGATTTTGCCCAACAGCGCGTCGATGCTGGTCGCATTGCAGAACCAGCGGATCGATCTCGTCGCGCTCGCGCGGCCGCAGGACGTCAAGCAGGTCGAGGGCGTCGCAGGGCTCTCGATCGAGCGCTGGCCTTCGCTCGGACAGGCATCGATCGATCTCGGGGCAGAGACCAAGCCGCTGGATGACGTCAGAGTTCGTCAGGCGATCTCGCTGGCTGTCGATAAGAAGCAGATCATGCAGGCCTCGGTCGGCGACTACGGCACCGTGCTCGGCACGGTTCCCGCCGGCTTGCAGGAGCATTGGGGCCTGGCGCTCGACAAGGTGCCGATGCAGGGTCCGAATATCGAAAAGGCCAAGGCGCTGCTCGCGGAGGCCGGCCATCCCGACGGCTTCACGCTGAAGCTGACCACCATCAACGGCTACGACTGGATGGATCCGGCGGCGGTGACGCTGCGCCAGCAGCTCGGCGCGATCGGCATCACACTCGACATCCAGAAGGTCGATCTCGGGGTCTGGATCAACAGTTTCAGGTCAAGCCAGATGGGCTTCACCTTCAACGACTGGGCAACCCAGCCCGATCCCAACCTTCTCTTTTATCGCCACTTCCACAGGAAGCCCGACGGCGCTGACTTCCGGAACTGGGCGAACGACGAGGCGAGCGCGTTGCTGGACTCAGGGCGTGCGGAGGCGGATCCGGCCAAGCGGCGTGAAATCTACGACAAGTTCCAGACGATCCTCGCCGATACGGCGCCGACGATCATGCTGTTCTCGCCCGACCACATCACGGTTCGGGGCGAGAAGGTGCAGAACTACGTCCAGCATCCGACCGGCTGGTACTACGGACTCGCCCGCACGTATCTGAGCGAGTGACCGCCTAAGCTCTCCGAGCGCATAACGCGTCGGGCGGCCGGTGGCCGGCCGTCCCGACGCTTCCGATCCTCCGAGGAAGCCGCTTATGGGCGCATATCTGATCAAGAGACTGGGCGTCTCGTTGCTGACGGCTCTCGTCGCCTCCATGCTCGTGTTCATGCTCATGCGCCTCGTGCCCGGCGACGTCGTGGCGCAGATGATGGGACAGGCAGGCGGCGAGCAGGCCGCGGGCACGATGCGGCAGTTCTTCGGGCTCGATCAGCCGGCCTACCTGCAATACGCGTCCTGGCTCGGCCGCGTGGTGCAGGGGGACCTCGGCAACAGTTGGACACGCGGACTGCCGGTGACCATGCTGATCTGGCAGGCGTTTCTGGTCACGCTCGAGGTCGCGCTGCTGACGCTGTTCGTCGCAACCGTCATCGGCGTGCCGCTCGGCATCCTCGCAGGCATCTTCGAGAACCGCTGGATCGACAATGTCGTGCAGGGCTTCAACGTGCTCGGCCTTTCGGCACCGGTGTTCTGGGTCGGGCTGATGCTTCTCGTCGGCATCTCCTCGCTATTTGCTTGGTCGCCGCCGCTGCGCTACGTCGCCCCGTCGCGCTCGCTCGCCGACAATCTCTCGATCCTGGCGCTCCCGGTTGCCAGCCTGGCGCTTCTCCAGGTCGCCGCCTACTCGCAGTTCGTCCGCCAGAACGTCGTCTCGGCGCTGCATCAGGAATACGTGCGCACCGCGGTCGCCAAGGGCGTCCCGGTGCGCACCATTTTCTTCAAGCACATCCTGCGCAACGTCCTCATCCCCATCATCACCTTCATGGGGCTGATCCTCATCCAGATTCTCGGCGGCGTGGTGATCATCGAGTCGCTGTTTGCTCTGCCCGGATTGGGGCGGCTTTTACTCACCGCGATCGAGACCCGCGACTATCCGGTGGTGCAAGGCGCGCTCCTCGTCGTCGTTGCGGCGGCGATGGTGGTCAACCTCGTCGTCGACCTGGCCTACCGGCTGATCGATCCGCGCGTGCGCGTTTCGTGAGAAGGATGTCGCGATGAGCGCAGTGTCCCACCCCGCCCAGCCGAAACGTACCGCCGCTGTCGGTCGCATGTTGCGCAGGGAGCCGGGGCTTTTCATCGGCTCGCTGCTCCTGGGCGCGATCGTCCTCGTTGCCCTGTTCCCAAGCGTATTCTCCAGCGCTTCGCCGTTCACGGTCGACACAGCGGCGTCGACTCAAGGGCCCTCGGCGGCGCACTGGTTCGGCACCGATGACGTGGGGCGCGATCTCTTTGCCCGCGTCGTTCATGGTACACGCATCACGCTCTCGATCTGCGCCGGCTCGTTGCTGATCTCTGCCTTCGTCGGTGGCGCGCTCGGACTTCTCTCCGGCTTCTTCGGGGGTTGGGGCGATCAGGCGCTCGGCCGGCTGATCGACGTCCTCCTGTCGTTTCCCCCGATCATTCTCGGCGTCATCATCACGGGAGTTCTCGGGCCGGCGACAGGCAATCTCATCCTGGCGCTGTCGGTGGTCTATATTCCGGTATTCTTCCGCATTGCGCGGGCGGGGGCGCTCGGCGAGAAGGAGAAGACCTATGTCGAGGCGGCGCGCTCAACCGGCCTGACCGAATGGGCGGTTCTGTCGCGGCATGTCACGCGCAACGTCATGCCGCTGATTCTGACGCAGTACATGATCCTATTTCCGCTGATCCTGCAGATCCAGGCAGGCCTCGGTTTCCTCGGTCTGGGCGTTCAGCCGCCGACGCCGGACTGGGGCTCGATTCTCGAGCAGGGCAAGGACTACATCCTCTTCGCCCCGTGGATGTCTGTTTTCCCGGGGCTCGCAGTCCTCCTGACCTCGCTTGCGCTCATCCTCGTAGGACGTGGACTTCAACGCCGGATCGACCAGCGATGAGAGCGGCGCGCTCAGCCGCTGCTGGCGTTCGACAGCGTTCGCAGCAGGTAATCGCGGATCGCCGCACGAGCGGCCGGAGCATCCTTCGCCTTCAAGGCCAGTACGATGCCGAGGTTGTCGCGATAGGCCGTTTCCCGCACCGCCGAGACGGGCGACGGATGGCCGCCCGGCCGGCCCCAGTTGGCGCGGCGCCGCGACTGGAGGATCTGCTCGAAGATCGAGATGATGAAGCGGTTTCGCGACCCGCGGGCGATGGCGAGGTGAAGGCCGTACTTCGCCTCCTTGAAGGCGTTCCAGGTCGCCGCGTTCCGCATGGCCTCGAGCGCAGCCTCCATGTCGGCGATGTGCTCGGGCAGCGCCCGCTCGATCACGAGGTCGGGGAGGCTCGGCTCGAAAAGAAGCCGGGCCTCGAGGAGTTCCGTGAGACTGAACTCCTCGCTGGGAGCGACTGGTGCGGCAGCGGCCGGAAGCGTCTCGGACACGAAGGTGCCGCGGCCGACATGGCGCACGATCAGTCCTTCGTCGACGAGCTGGTTCATGGTCTTGCGCACCGTGTTGCGCGCTGCGTTGAACTGGCTGGACAGCGTGCGCTCGGTGGGGAGGCGGCTTCCGGCCTGAAAGCTCCCGGCCAGGATCGCAGACTTCAGGTCGCCGTAGATTCTCTGTGCGTTTCGTTCCGAGTTGGCGCGGACGCCCGAAGGGAATGCATCGACCTGACTATGTTCGTCGAGCATGATCGTGGCTCTTTGGCTGGAAGTGAAACGTTTTTGGGCGAGACGGTATGTCTTGATCAATACACGGCATTTCCCGCCGCCACAAACCCGAATGGGCCGTTTCCCTTCGTGTCTGCACCCGCTTGCAGACGATTGGACGCAATTGATTTGGAATTGGCCTAGGGGCCGAACAGGACGGATCGGCGTCAGCTCGGGTAAGCGGGCCGTCCCGACGAGGAGAGATCGATGGACAGTGCGAACACCAGCCGCCGCGGCGCCGACATTCTGGTTTCCTGCCTTCTCAAGCAGGGTGTCGACCGCATCTTCTGTGTGCCGGGTGAAAGCTACCTGCCTGTTCTCGATGCTCTGCACGACGTGCGCGACGAGATCGATCTTGTTGTCTGCCGCCAGGAGGGTGGGGCTGCGAACATGGCGGACGCCTATGGCAAGCTCACAGGCAGGCCTGGCATCTGCTTCGTCACCCGCGGACCGGGCGCCACCAACGCGTCGATCGGCATCCACACGGCGTTCCAGGATTCGACGCCGCTGGTGATGTTCGTGGGGCAGGTGGGGCGCGGCATGAAGGATCGCGAGGGCTTTCAGGAGGTCGACTTTGCAGCGATGTTCGCGCCGCTTGCAAAGTGGGCCGCGGAGGTCAACGACCCCAACCGTCTACCGGAATACATCCACCGTGCGTTCCAGACCGCGCTCGCCGGCCGGCCGGGTCCCGTCGTCCTGTCACTGCCGGAGGATATCCTGTCCGAGATCGTCGGACCCGAGATCGAGTTGGGCGTCCCGGCTGCACGCCTTGAATCGGCCCCCACGCCCGCACAGACCGAGCGTCTGTCGCAGCTTCTCGAAGCGTCCCAGAAGCCGCTGATGATCGTCGGCGGGGGCGGCTGGAGCGCTGAGGCCGGCCGCCACGTTGTCGCTTTCGCCGAGCGGCATGGCATCCCGGTCGCGACGTCGCTGCGCTGCCAGGACTACGTGCCGAACACGCATCCGAACCATTGCGGCCATCTCGGTATCGGCGCCGATCCCGCGCTGGTCGCCCGCGTCAAGGAAGCCGATCTCCTGATCGTCCTCGGCGCCCGGCTCGGCGAGATGACCACGGCAGGCTACGAGATGCTGCGCCCGCCGCGGCTGACGCAGACGCTGGTCCACATCCACGCGGATCCTGAAGAGCTCGGGCGCGTCTATCAGGCAGACCTGCCCATGGCGGCAACCGCGGGAGCGGCGGCCGCGGCGCTCGCGGCGCTTCCCGGAGAGGGCGCGGATGCCCGCGCCTCTTGGGTCGCTGCCTGTCATGCCGACTACAAGCGAACACTGGAGCGACCGAAGAGCAGCGCCAAGCTCGACCTCGCGGACGCCGTATCGCGCCTGAAAGCCCGCCTGCCGGCCGACACGATCGTCACCAATGGCGCCGGCAACTACGCCGGCTGGGTGCACCGCTACTGGCCGTTCGAGACCTACCGCTCGCAGCTCGCCCCGACGTCGGGGGCAATGGGCTACGGCGTACCAGCGGCGGTCGCCGCCAAGTTGACCTTCCCGAACCGCGAAGTCGTCGCGTTCGCGGGCGACGGCTGCTTCCTGATGAATGGGCAGGAGCTCGCCACCGCCGCTCAGTACGATGCGAAGATCCTGTTCGTCGTCGCCAACAACGGCATGTACGGCACAATTCGCATGCACCAGGAGCGCGAGTTTCCCCGCCGGGTCTACGGTACGGACCTGAAGAATCCCGACTTCGCAGCGTTGGCCAGGGCTTACGGACTGCACGGCGAACGGGTCGAGGACATCGCCGAATTCGACGCGGCCCTCGAACGGTCGCTTGCTGCTCCGGGCGCTGCGCTCCTCGAGCTCGTCACCGATCCCGACGTGATCTCCGTACGCACCACGATCGCTGCGCTTCGCCAACGGGCCCTGGCGTAACGAGATCGCTCAGCGCCGTACGGGGGTCAGGCGGCTCGACGAGGCGGACCTCCTCAAAGGTCGGGAGCCGCGCGCCGTTGGCGATGTTGTACGGCTCCTGCACCGTCATCCACCCGCGCCTGTGCCCTTCGTATGCGCAGCACATCGGCGACGAAGTTGCGCGATAGGCTGTGGTAGAGGGCCTGGCTTGAGACGAGGCGCGCGGTGCCAAAGCCCAGCACCGCGGCCAGCATCAGCGGGATGACGTTGCGGTGATCTCCGGTCATCTCGAGGATGATGACGAACGCTGTCATCGGCGCTTGGACAACGCCAGCGAAGTAGCCGGCCATGCCGAGCATGGCCGCGAGGCCCGAGCCGGTGCCGAGAAGGAGCCCGATCGTTGAGCCGAGGCCGGCCCCGACGGCGAGGGACGGCGCGAAGATGCCCCCGGGGATCCCCGAAACCATCGAGACGAGGCTGGCGGCGAACTTCTCGGCAAAGAACAGCGGCGGCAGCGGCGTTCCCTCGATGGCACTCCGGGCCTGCTCATAGCCGGTGCCATATGTGGCGCCCCCGGAGAGGAGCCCGATCAGCGCGACGATCAGGCCGCAGGCCGCCGCCGCGCCCACCGCCCGACGACGAGGCGCGCTCGCCGCCCATCGCTTGATCCGTCGCATTGATCGAAGTGCGGCGGCGCTGAAGACGGCGCCGAGCGTGCCGCCCACGATCCCGCAGGCGATGACGAGAACCCAGTCCCTCGCGGATGAAACGACGGCATCGCTCTCGCCGAAATAAGTGTAGTTCCCGGTGAGGCCGAGCGAGGCAAGGCCCGCCAGCACCACGGCCGAGAGGACGAGGCCGTTGGTGCGTGCCTCGTAGGCACGTCCCATCTCCTCGATGGCAAAGACGATGCCCGCGAGCGGCGTGTTGAAGGCCGCCGCAATGCCGGCTGCCGATCCGGCCAAGATCAGTCCGCGTGCCTGGGCCATGCCGCCGAAGCGCCCGGCTGCCAGCATGATGGAAGCCCCCACCTGCACCGTCGGACCTTCGCGGCCGATGGAGGCGCCGGACAGCAGGCCTAGGAGTGTCAGGACGATCTTGCCGGCCGCGATCCGGAGCGACAGGAGGATGCTGCGATCGGCATCGTCATCGAGATGCCGCGCGGCGATCGCCTGCGGGATGCCGCTGCCTTGGGAATTGGGGAAGTAGGTGAGGGCGAGCCAAGCCGAAAGAGCAAACCCGGCGGGCGGCAGGAGAAGCATAGCCGCCAGACCCATGTGTTCCGGAGACCGCAGCGTGGCGAAGGCGTTCTGCGCAGCGTCGGCGAGGGATGCGAAGGCCACGCTGACGAGGCCGATGGCGAGCGCTCCTGCCCACAGCACCAGGCGCGGCCGCCAGACCTTGCGGGAGACCCAAACCCGTCGTGATCGCCGCAACATGGGCGCATTGCGGATCCGGACGCGTGTTGCGGATCGGTTGGGCTGGGGCATGTGTCGGCTCGCATACTATCGGCGCGGGCGACCTTGGAGAAGGCAGGCCGCCGTGTCGACGGATTTGACAGGCGATCTGCATGTTATCTGCATGGTCGCGCTTTCGAGCAGATGGGCGCTGGAGGCACCTGGTCGATGTTGAGGTCGGGCGCCCAGGGAGGAGGGACGACGATGCCGTCGAGCCGCCGTGCCACCCAGACGGTCTGCTAGCGCCCATGATCCGCTATCGAGCGCATTGATCCTCAACGTCCGGACTGGGCCAAACGCAGGACGGTGCCTTGCGCCGCTGACGCCCTCAAGCTGACCCTCCCGGTCCGGCCCGAAGCGGCCCGACAATTGCTCCAATGATCCGCCGACAAGAAGGCAAGGGTAAGCCCGGCCTGGTGACTGTGTGCGTCCATCACGTTGACTACCATGGTAGCACGGTATAGCAGTGGCGCAGGGAGGATCTGATGCGGGTTGCACTTGTTACTGGCGCCGCCAAGGGCATTGGCGCAGCCGTCGCCACACGCCTCGCCGGCGACTTCGACGCGCTGGTGCTGATGGACATCGACGGAGCTGCCCTGCGTGATCATGCCGCGACGCTGCAGGGCCGCGTCGAGGTCGTCGCCGGCTCAGTCGCAAGCGCTTCCGACTGTGCCCGAGCGGTCGCGGCGGCACAGACGCTCGGCGGCCTCGACGCCCTGTCGCATAACGCCGGGATCCAGCGCTATGGCACCGTCGAGACCACGCCGGAGACGCTGTGGGACGAGGTGTTCGCGGTCAATCTGAAGGGTGCCTTCCTGATCTCGCAGGCGGCCATGCCGCTGCTGCGCCAAACCAGGGGCGCCATCGTGCACATGGCGTCGGTACAGGGCTTCGCGGCTCAGGCGGGCGTCGTCGCCTATGCATCCGCAAAGCACGGTATGGTCGGTCTAGTGCGCGCGATGGCCGTCGATGCCGCCCCCTATGCCGTGCGCGTCAACGGCGTTGCGCCTGGCTCGGTCGACACGCCGATGCTGCGCAATGCCGTGGCGCTCGCCGACGAGCCCGCCGCCGTCTGGGGCGCGATCGATGCGATGCATCCGTTGGGGCGTCCCGCGCAGGCGGCTGAGGTCGCGGAAGTCGTCGCCTTCCTGCTTTCGCCTGCAGCGTCCTTCGTCACCGGCGAGGTGGTGAAGGTCGACGGCGGCATGATGGCGCGCCTCGGCGGCTCACCCAAGAAGGAGTAAGCGTTTGACCATCGCCGACATTCGCGCAACGACCGTAACGGTGCCGCTGGAGGCACCGCTCAGGCACTCCATGGGTGCGCATTGGGGCCGCTTCGTGCGGACCATCGTCGAGATCGTCGACGATGAGGGCCGCTCCGGCTGGGGCGAGCTCGGCGGTGGCGGCGAATCCGCCGAAAACGCCGTGCGGTCGCTGCTGCCTTACCTCAAGGGTCATGATCCTCTGCAGCTTGAGCAGCTGCGCTGGAAGATCATGAATCCGACCGCCAGCCTCTACAACAACCGCACGCAGCTCCATGCGGCCATCGAGATGGCCTGCATGGATCTCGCCGGCAAGCGGCTGGGCGTGCGCGCCTGCGACCTCCTCGGCGGCGCCGTTCGCGAGCGCATTCCCTTCGCCGCCTACATCTTTTACCGCTACGGCGACGAGGCCACGGGGGCCGGAGGCGAGACCGCGCCGGACGAGATCGTCGCCCATGCGCAGGACCTCAAGCGGCGCTACGGCTTCACCACGCACAAGCTGAAAGGAGGGCATTTCGCCCCCGATCACGACGTGGAAGTCATGCGGGCGCTGGCGCAGGCCTTTCCCGACGACCTGCTGCGCCTCGACCCGAATGGGGCGTGGAGCGTCGAGCAGGCGATCCGCGTCGGCCACGCGATCGAGGGTCTAAAGAACGAGTATTTCGAGGATCCGACCTGGGGTCTGGAGGGCATGCGGCGGGTGCGCCAGTTCGTGCGCATCCCCACCGCGACCAACACCGTTGTGGTCAATTTCGAGCAGCTGGCGCAATCCATCCGCCACGATCTGGTCGACGTCGTGCTGCTCGACACGACTTTCTGGGGCGGCCTGCGCCAGGCGCATAAGGCCGGGACGGTGCTGGAGACGTTTCAGTATGGCGCCTCCGTCCACTCGTCGGGCGAGCTCGGCATCCAGCTGGCCTCGATGCTGCATCTTGGTGCCGCTCTGCCCAATCTCGGCTCCGCCGCGGATGCCCATTACCATCACCTGACCGACGACATCATCGTTGGCGGCAAGATGGCCTATCGCGACGGCATGATCGACCTGCCGAAGGGTCCAGGCCTCGGGGTGGAGGTCGACCGTGCCAAGCTGGCCGAGTATGCAGAGCTCTACAAGGCGGTCGGCGGCTATGCCTATGACCGCGATCCGGGTCGCCCGGGCTGGTTCTCCACCATTCCCGAGATGCACTATGCCGATCCGGCGCTGAAGACCGCCCATGTCGGCAGCAGGCGCTGACCATGGCGACGGTGGCACTTCGGGATCTCGTCAAGCTCTATGGCCGCCATCCAGCGGTGCGCGGCATCGACCTCGAGATCGCCGATCGCGAATTCGTCGTCTTCGTCGGTCCGTCGGGCTGCGGCAAGTCGACAACGCTGCGCATGATCGCCGGACTGGAGACGATTTCGCATGGCGAGCTCCTGATCGACGGGCGCGTCGTCAATGACGAGCCGTCGCGCGAGCGCGGCGTCGCGATGGTCTTCCAGACCTATGCGCTCTATCCGCATATGACGGTCCGCCAGAACATGTCGTTTGGCTTGAAGCTGGCCGGCTTGCCGAAGGCGGAGATCGAAAGTCGCGTCGCCAGGGCGGTCGAGGTGCTGGAACTCGGGCCTTACCTCGATCGGCGCCCGTCCCAGCTCTCCGGTGGCCAGCGCCAGCGCGTCGCCATGGGGCGCGCCATCGTGCGCGAGCCCAGGGTCTTCCTCTTCGACGAGCCGCTGTCCAATCTCGACGCCAAGCTGCGCAACCAGATGCGCATCGAGATCAAGCGCCTGCAGAAGGCCCTCAACGTCACCACGATCTACGTGACCCACGACCAGGTCGAGGCGATGACCCTGGCCGACCGCATCGTCGTGATGAAGGACGGGCATATCGCCCAGGTCGGCTCGCCGACGGAGCTCTACGACAATCCCGCCGACCAGTTCGTTGCAGGCTTCATCGGCGCTCCCGCCATGAATTTCTTTCCCGGCGAGATCGAGCGGGACGCGACCGGCGGCTTGCGCATGCGCACCGCGGCGTTCTCGGCGCCGCTCGCCGAGGGCCGCTTCGTGCCGCTCGAGCCGGGCAGGCGGATCACCGCCGGGCTGCGTCCTGACGACCTCGTGCCGGTGGGTCACGGCATGCCGCCGCGCCGACCTCTCGAGCTGGAAGGCAGCGTCGTGCTTTCGGAGATGTTGGGCGGTGAAAGCCTTGTGATGGTGCGCCTCGGCGATCAGGAGGCCATCGCCAGGATGGCACAGCCGCGCCCCGTCGTCACGGACGAGCGCCTGCCGCTGATGCTCGACACCGAGAGGCTTCACCTCTTCGATGCCGCGACCGGCCAGAGCTTACGGCTCGGCTCCGCGGCTCGCTGACAAAGCAGGGCAACGACACAACGGGAGGAGAGAATGAGTTTCGCAATTTGGATGAAGTCGATAGCCGCCGGCGCGGCGCTAACGCTCGCGTCGGCCGCCTGGGCGGAGGATGTGCCGCTCTATCACGACAAGGGCTTCTGGTCGCAGCAGTTCCAGGCGGTCGGCGATGCTGCCAAGGAGAAGACCGGCGTGCGCATCGTCCAGACATCCTATGCACCGCCGGAGCAGTACAAGGCCTTCGTGCAGTCGTCGATCGCCTCGGGCAATCCGCCGGACCTCTTCACCTGGTGGACGGGTGCGAGCTTCAAGGAGCTGATCGCCACCGGCAAGATCGCCGTCCTCGACGACGTCTGGGACGAGATGGTCAAGTCCGGCCAGTACGAGGAAAGCACGAGAGACCTGTTCAAGGTCGACGGCAAGACCTACGCCGTCCCGTTCTCGATGTCGCGCTGGGTGGTCCTCTACAACAAGAAGATGTTCGCCGACAACGGCCTGTCTGAGCCCAAGAGCTGGGGTGACATGATGGCGGCGGCCGACAAGCTGAAGGCTGCAGGGATCACGCCGTTCAACGCGAGCGTGCAGGAAGGCTGGCGCGGATTCATCTGGTTCGAGGAGCTGATGATCCGCACCAATCCCGCCGCCTACAAGGGTCTGCACGACGGCACCGTCGGCTATGACGACCCGGCTGTGCGCAAGGCATTCCAGATCTGGTCGGACATGTACGCCAAGGGCTACTTCACCGACCCGCGCTCCAACGAGGAAGCGCAGGATTTCGCGCGCGGCAAGGCCGCTATGTACCTCATCGGCGAGTGGGCCGAAGGGCTGGTCGATACCGCCGGGCTGAAGCCCGACACCGGCTTCGGCGCCTTCATCATGCCGAACGTCGATGCCGGGTTGCCATCCTCCGTGATCGTCGAGGCCGGCCCGATCGTCGTGTCGACCGCTGGGAAGGAGAAGAAGGACGTCATGACCGCGGTCAACTTCTGGACCTCGGTCGACGGCGCCAATGTCTGGGCCAAGTCGTCCGGAAACTTCGAAGGCAACGTCAAGGCCGACGCCCCCAACCCGACAGTCGCCAAGATCACGGCCGACATGATGGCCGACAAGGCCGTCCTGATGGAGCGCTGGTGGGAAGCGGTGCCGCCCGATCTGCAGGGCGAGCTGGTCGCCGAGCTGAACGGTTTTATGGTCGATCCGACCATGCAAAATGCCGAGGCCGTGATGGGCCGCATGCAGGCTCTCAACGCCGACTACTGGGAATCCAGGAAGTAAGACGGTCATGGACCCGGAACGGTGATGCCGTTCCGGGTCCATCCTGCACGCCCGTTTGAAGGCGGCCGGACCCGGCAGGATCAGGAATGTGAGCACGCCATGAGCATGAACCAGACATCGATCGAAGCGGATCGGACGCTGCTTGCGCGCATCGGCGTTGACCAGGTCGCAGCGCGCGAGCGCAGGGGCAGGCGGCGCAACTTCTGGACGGCGTTCGCCTTCATGGCGCCGGCGCTCGCCCTGGTCGGCGGGCTGCTGCTCTACCCGGTCGCGTTCAACATCTACCTGTCGTTCACGGACTGGCGAAAGTTCAGCGGGCTGGATACGTTCGCGGGATTCAAGAATTACGAGCGGCTGTTCGGTCAGGTCTATTTCATGGATGCTGCCGTCAACACGCTGATCTGGGTCGTCGCATCCTTGATCTTTCCGGTCGGTCTCGGCCTCGCCATGGCCATCCTGCTGCGGGGCATCCGGTTCGAGGGCGTATTCAAGAACCTGATCTTCCTGCCGCGTGTTCTGGCGCCCACCGCCGTCGGCGTGATCTGGTACTATGTCTACGCCCCGGGCGGCCTGATCAACCACCTCCTTTCCGTCGTTAGCGGCCATCCCGTCACGATCGGCTGGCTGTATCAGTCCGACACCGTGACCCCGGCCATCATCGCCACCCATGTCTGGCAGACGGTCGGCATCGTCATGGTCCTTCTTCTGCTCGGCCTTTCGGCGATCCCGAAGGATCCCGTCGAGGCGGCGCAGATGGACGGCGCCAAGCCTTGGCAGACCTATCGGCACGTGATCCTTCCGATGCTGACGCCGACGCTCGTGGTGGTCAGCATCATCTCGGTGCTGGCCGGCTTCACCGCGTTCGACCTCCTCTGGGTCATGGGCGCGGGCTATTCCGGGCAGCGCACGCTCTCGCTGGTCGTCTACATGTATTTCGAGGCCTTCCAGAAGGGCGGCTGGGCCTTCGGAGGTGCCATTGCCGTAGTGATCGGTGCTCTCGTGCTGCTGGTGACCTGGATCCAGGCCGCGCTGCAGGCGAAGGCCGAGCGGATGGTGCGCTGATGGCGACCGCGCTCGACCACCTTGACTACGACGCCATCGAACGGCGCGAGCGCCGGCGCGTCCGAGGCGGCTGGGGCGCGGTGACGCTCGCCGCGCTCGTCAGCCTGATCTGGCTGGCGCCGTTCTATTACCTGCTGGTCTCGGTCTTCAAATCGAGTGCCGAATACGGCAGCGGCAATCCGCTCGCGCTGCCTCATGGCTTCGCGCCGATCCTCGACAACGCTGCCCGCGTCTGGGTGGACGCCCAGCTCGGCGTCGCGCTGTTCAACTCCGCGACCTATGGCCTGATCGGCGCGAGCGTGGCGGTTCTCGTCGCAGCCATGGCCGCATTTGGTCTGACCCGGATCGACTTTCCCAGGCGGACAGGGTGGTTCATGCTGATCTTCGCCGGCACGGTCTTTCCGTTCCAGATGTATCTGATCCCGCTGTTCTTCACCTACCAGCAGATCGGCATCCTCAACACGCGCTTCGGGATGATCCTGTTCTATTGCGCGATCTGCGTGCCGTTCCCCGTGCTAGTGCTGCGCAACTTCATGGGGCAGCTCAATCGCGAGATGGACGAGGCGGCGCGGATGGATGGGGCAAGCGACTGGCGGGTCTTCGTCTCGATCGTCCTCCCCAACTGCAAGAGCCCGATGCTGGCGCTGTTCCTCCTGCAGTTCACATGGATCTGGAACGATCTCCTCTTTTCCACCGTGCTCGGCAATTCGCCGCAGATCCGTTCCGTGATGAATGCGCTGCAGGTTTTCCAGGGCGCCTATGCCTCTGTCGGTCCCAACATCTCTCTGACGGGCGCTCTCATCGCCTCGCTGCCGACGGTCGCGCTGTTTCTCCTGCTGCGTCGCCACTTCATGGCCGGGCTCGGCGTGTCGGCATGAGCAGGACGCAGCGCGCTCCAAGCACTGGCGGCAGTGCCTGGCCGGACCCTCTTTCGCCCGACGCCCTGCCGACTCGCAGCGGCGTCGCCGCGACACAGCGTGTGTTCGCCATCCTGCTGCAGCGCATCCTGACCTTTGATCTGAAGCCCTTCGACGAGATCTCGGAGGGCGGACTGGCCGAGCAGATGGGGGTCAGCCGCACACCCGTGCGCGAAGCCTTGGCGCGTTTGGCCAAGCTGCAGCTCGTGGATATCTTTCCCCAGCGCGGGACTGTCGTCGCACCGCTGCGGGTGCGGGATTTGAAGCGTTCCCAGTTCCTGCGCGAGAGCCTCGAATGGGGCCTGTTGCGCCGCGCTCTGCGCGCGCCGATGCGCCTTGCGCTGGTCCATGCGCTGAACGACGAGATCGCCGTGCAGCGAACGCTGGCCGGCATCGGCGACGAGGCGCGCTTCTATGCGTCGGACGAGCTCTTTCACCGCCGTATCGCCAGCGCGGCGGGCCTGCCCGACATCTGGCCCGACATATCGGACGCCAAGCTTCATATGGACCGCTTCCGCCACCTGATGCTGGCCTCCGTGGAGACCCTTCCGGTCATCGTCGAGCAGCATGAGTGTATCGTTGCCGCACTGGAAGCTGCCGACCGAGACGCGGCAGAATCCGCGCTGAAGACGCATCTGCGCCGCATCTTCGCGTTCCTGGGACCTGCTTACGAAGCCCATCCCGACTACTTCCAGAAGGCTGAGTTCGAACTGGTCGGGCCAGCATGGTTCGATGATTGAGCGCCGCTCTGCGCATGAACCGGGAGGGGCGACCTTGCTTCCGAACTGGCAACCGTGCCGGGCCCCGGGATCGCAGTGGGTGAGGACGGCCTCACAGGCGGCAGCAGGCTCGTCTGCGCTGGTCGGCCGCCGCACGACCTATGTCTTAGCAGACGCAGACGAACGGTCTGGAGGCTGCCGGATCAGAACGGCTGAACAGAGGGCACGTGGAAGCCGAAATCATACAGCCTTCAGACGATATCCGACCGTTGACCCACTGGAGTTCAACCCTTACTGGTTGAATCGGCAAGGCATATACGTGTCTTCAGAAGGGTCGCTCTGCCAAGAGGTCGGGCTCGGTTGGGACAGAGAGACCTGTGCGTCGCAGCTCGTGAGGCGCTTATAGGCGTAGCATCTGAAGTCGTGTGATCGACGCATGAACTTGGCCTTGGTTCTGCTTTCCAGCTTCAGCCTCGTTCAGGCCGTCGACATAGCAGGCAGTGCCGCCGCACAGACACAGGCGACGCAGGAACAGCGAGAGGGCGCGTTAACGCCGCCGCGTGGCGAAGATGCCGCGGCCTATCGGAAAACGGCTTCTGGCGCAGGTCTGCAGGACGACCTCATCTATCTTCCACCCGGCACTCCGCTGGATGCTGAGGTCGATGAGGAGCCGGAAACTCCGGATATGTCCGACTTCGCTGGTGAGACGCCCGTCGCGATGCAGGCCGCGGCATGGGCGATCCTCGCCGCCATTCTGGCGCTGCTGCTGTTCCTGGCCATCCGCTACCGGCGCCTGCTCGTCGAACTCTTCAGCGGCGGCAACGATCGGCGCATCGGGACTGCGGTCGATAGCCTCGAGGTCGAAGACGGGGGAACCCGCGAGATCGACCACGACCTCCTCGCGCGGCTGCGCGCCGAGCCCGATCCGCGCGTCGGCGTCCGCATCCTGCTGAAGCGCTTCCTTGCCCTGGCGGCGCGCGAGAACGACATTGTGCTCCGTCGCAGCCTGACGACCCGGGAGCTCATGCGCCTGCTGCCGGGCGGCTGGCGCCATCGCAGCGATCTGGAACAACTGGCCAGCCGGGTCGAGCTCACCGTCTTCGGCGGGCGGGAGATGAGCCGGCAAGCCTATCAGGAATGCCTCGACCTCGCTGCGCCGCTGCTGTTTCGGGTCGAGCCTGCATGAGCCAGACGTCACGCCCCGGGCGGTCCGGTCCGATCCTCGCGCTCTTCGGCGCACTCCTGCTGGTTGGCACGCTCTTCTTCCTGTTCAGCCGCTCGTATCCGCTGGAGCGCAGCGCCATCGGCTTCGAGGGTCTGGGCACCTGGCTCTCGCGCAGCGGCTTCGACGTGAAGCGCTTCCCACCGGCGACGGACGATCCGAACGCCTGGAACACGCTGCGCATTCTGCCCCTCTACGACAATGACATGAGCGATACGCTCGAGCCCGCTGCGGACGAGGACGAGACCCGCAGCCGGCTCGGGGCGCTGTCGCCGCGCGAGATGAGCGAGGCCGCCTTCGAGGAGCGCGTGGCGGCGGGGATGACGCTTGTCATCCTGCCGAAATGGCGAGGTGGGATCGTCGATCGCGGACGTGCCCATCCCGACCTCCTCGTGCCGCTCGATGCCATCAAGCTTTTCGGACTGTCCAATGTCCTCGTGCGACCGGATGGCGACCCCTTCCGGACATCGACCATCAAGGACCTTGCCGGCGATGCCCGGCCCGGCAGCGTCACGCTTTACGCACCGCAGGCGCTGGGGCCCGACTTCGACGCGTACTGCGAACCGACCTGGCAGGCGGAGGGCATCGGGACGCTCCTCGCCTGGTGCGATTCGCCGTCCGGCCAGGACAACAGTTTCTTCGTCCTGTCCGATCCGGACATTCTCGACAATCATGGGCTCACGCTGGGGAGCAACGCGAAAGTCGCGCTGGCCATGGTGCGCCTCATCGCGCCGGGCTCACCCATCTATGTCGATCCTGGCGGCAACACGGTACCGGGATCGGCGGGCGATCTCCTGGCGGAAAACGAGGAGAGCTTCGCCGATCCATCCCGCTTTTTCCGCTATCCTTTTTCCCTCGTCTGGCTTGGCGTCGCTGCGATGCTGCTGCTGGCTCTCTGGCGCGGCAATGTCCGCTTCGGGGTCGCCCGGCGGCCACGTCTCTTCAGCGGCTTCCAGTCGAAGCGGGACACGATCCGTGCGTCCGGCCGCCTGATGCGCCTGGCCGGCGACGATGCCGAGCTGGTCCGCGCCTATGCCGTCGCCCGCATGGAAGCCCTCTCGGACATGCTGCTCGGCCGGCAGGCGCGCAACGCCGCTGCGGGCGATCCGGCCAGCGCGGTGCTGCGCTTCCTGCGCCACCGCGCGCCCGAGCTTGGGGCGCGGATCGACCGCGCTTATCACGACCTGACCATCGGAGCGGCAGAGAAGCGGCAGTATTTCGCCGCACTCGCTCCGTTCGAAGCCGTTCTTCAGGAGATACTCAATGAATTTGGACGAGCTCCGCACCCTTCACGACGCGATCGCCGCTGAGATCGAAAAGGCCGTGCAGGGGCAGGAGGAGATCGTGGAGCTTCTCCTCGTCTCGCTCTTCGCCAGGGGCCACTGCCTGATCGAAGGCCCTCCGGGAACCGCCAAGACGCTGCTGGCCCAGAGCCTGTCTGCGACCCTGCCGCTGCGCTTCAACCGCATCCAGTTCACGCCCGATCTGATGCCGGGCGATGTGATCGGCTCCAACATCTTCAACTTCCAGACCCACGCGTTCGAGCTGGTGAAGGGGCCGATCTTCTGCGACGTGCTGCTCGCCGACGAGATCAACCGCGCCCCGCCGAAGACGCAGGCTGCGCTGCTGCAGGTGATGAACGAGCACCGCGTCACCATCGACGGCACCGATCACGCCGTCGGTGACGTCTTCTTCGTGGTCGCGACGCAGAACCCGATCGAACAGCAGGGCACCTATCCATTGCCCGAAGCGCAGCTCGACCGCTTCCTGTTCAAGCTCGTCGTCGATTTCCCCGACGCCGACGCCGAGTTCTCGATCCTCCAGCGCCATGCCGGTCAGCCGCTCGACCACGATGCACGCAAGGCTGCGATCCAGCCGGTGGCGGGGTTGGAGGAGTTGCGGGCCGGCCAGCGTCTCGTCGACAGCATCCGGCTGGATGACAGCATCCTGCGCTATGTCCTGGATGCCGCGCGCGCCACGCGCAGCCATGTCGACATCGCCTTCGGCGTCTCCACCCGCGCCGCCGATGCCCTCTGTGGCGCGGTGCGTGCGCTGGCCGCCTTGTCCGGCCGCGACTACGCCATTCCGGACGACGTGAAGCGCCTGTTCGTCCCGACCTTCCGGCACCGCATCATTCTCAGCCCCTCGGCCGAGATCGAGGGCCGCGAGGCGGTCTCTGTGCTCGAGGGTCTCCTCGCAACGATAGAAGCGCCGCGCTGATGATACGGCCCTCGCGGCGGCTTCTTCTGGTGGCGGCTCTCGTCACCGCGGCTTCGGTTGCCGTGGTCGTGACGCCGTACCTGCCGCCGCAGACCTTGTTCCTGCCTTGGGGCATGCTTCTGGCCGCGATGGTCCTCGACTGGTCGATCTCGCCCGGCAGCCGCCGCTTGCAGCTGGGCGAGCCCGGCTCGCGCGAGATCTTCGCCGGCGAGAGCGCGCACCTGACCTTCGCGCTGTCGAGGGCCGATGGCGCACGGGCACGAAGCGCCGAAGCTCGCATCGGCTGGCCGGAGGGGATCGAAGGACCGGACGCCTTCAGCTTCCGTCCCGACCCGGTCGCAGGCCCGAAGGCTGGCGCGGCGACGGCCGAGATCACCGTTCGAGCGGTTCGACGCGGCCTGCATCCCTTGAGCGAGATCGCGATCCTGCGGCCGAGCCGCCTCGGACTTCTCGATCTCCTGTCGAGCCACACGTTGGAAAGCATCGTGCGCGTGGTGCCGAACATGCGCGCCATAACCTCCGGTGAGGTGGATCTTCATATCGCCGCGGCGACCTTCGGCTCCAAGACGGCGGCGACCCGAGGGGAGGGCGCCGAGTTCCACCAGCTTCGCGACTTCGTTTCGGGCATGGATGCGCGCGCGATCGACTACAAGCGCTCGGCGCGCCATGGCGCGCTCCTCGTGCGCGAGATGCGGGCCGAGCAGAACCACAGCATCGTGCTCGCGCTCGACAACGGTCACCTCATGCGTGAGGAGATCGACGGCCTTCCGAAGATCGACCACATGCTGGCGGCCGCGCTCGCCCTCGGCTGGGCGGCGCTCGGCGGCGGCGATCTCGTCGGGCTCTATGCCTTCGACGCCCGGCCGCGCCTGTTCCTGCCGCCGGACCGCGGCCGGCGCACCTTTGCGCAGCTCCGCTCCCGTACCGCCGAACTGGAATACCGCTCGGTCGAGTCGAACCCGACACTGGCCTTGTCGCATCTCCAGACGCAGCTGCGCCGGCGCAGCCTCGTCGTCCTCTTCGCCGACTTCGTCGACACGACCACCGCCGAGCTCCTGGTGGAGAATGTCGCGGTGATCCGGCGCCACCACCTCGTCGTGTTCGTCAGCATCGCTGATCCGCTGCTCGGCACCTATCTCGCCCGTCCGTCGCAACGCCTCGGCGACGTCGCCGAAACTGTGGTTGCGGCGGATCTCCAGGCCGAGCGGCGGCACGTCCTCGACCGGCTGCGGCGCCTCGGCGTCCATGTTGTGGAGGCGGCGCCCGGTCAGCTCGTGGCACCATTGCTCACGACCTATCTCGCGGTAAAGGCGCGCGGACTGCTATGAGCACCGCGCCGAACCTGCTGCGGTCCAGCCGCTTCCGCGCCGAGCGCGAGGCCGATTGGCGGCGACTCGAAGAGCTGATCGTCGCCGCCGAGAAGCGCGGTGTCGGCTCGCTCGGCTTCCGTCAGGCACAGGAGCTGGTGGCGCTCTATCGCCAGGCCGCCGCAGCGCTCTCGGTGGCGCGCGAGATCTCGCTGGATGTTGGCCCCGTCGCCTATCTGGAGAGCCTCAGCGCCCGCGCCTACCTCATCGTCTACGCGCCGCGCGTCAGCCTTGGCGGCGTCCTGTCGCGCTTCTTCGCCCAGGGCGCTCCACAGGCGATGCGGCGCTCGGGCCTCGCAGTCGCAGTCGCGTTCATCGGGCTGATCTTTGGGGGTCTCCTTGCCTTTGCGGCCGTCTCGGCCGACCCCACCTGGTACCATTCGCTCGTGCCGGCGGAACTCGCCGGCGGCCGCGGCCCGGAGGCCGCTGCCGAGACCTTGCGGCGGGCCCTTTATGACGAGGATCCCGGTTCGCTCGGCACGCTCGGCGCCTTTGCCACCTCGCTCTTCTCGCACAACACGCAAGTCGCCCTGTTTTCCTTCGCACTCGGAGTCGTGGTCTGCGTGCCCACCATGCTGCTGTCGGTCTACAACGGTGCGGTCATGGGTGCCTTCTTCGCGATCCATGCGCAGAAGGGTCTCGCCTTCGACCTTTTCGCATGGCTGTCGATCCATGGCGTGACGGAGCTTTCGGCCATTGCCATCGCGATGGCCGGCGGGTTGAAGCTCGGCCATGCGGTGCTGTTTCCGGGCTTCGAAACGCGCGGTGAGGCACTGCGTCATGCAGCGCGAGACGCGACCAAGCTCGCCGTCGTTGCAGCCCTGATGCTGTTCGCCGCGGGGGTGCTGGAGGGCTTCGGCCGCCAGCTGGTAACGAACCCCTATGCCCGCCTTGCGGTCGGCTGGGGCGTCGGCCTTCTCTGGCTGTCGTGGTTCGTCCTTGCCGGGCGCGGCGAAGCGGAGGGTGATCGCGATGGACCGGGTGAGGCGCCATGAGCATCACGGCGCCAGAGCCCGTTGCGCCACCTCGCCGCCCGGGGCGCCGCATGAGCCGCGCAGCCCAGCGCAGTCGTTCGCTCGTTCTCGTGCCGCCGGAAGGCGTGCCGCTGCACCTTTCGATCCCGACGCTCGGCGCGCGCATCGGCGCCCAGATCATTGATCTCATCATCACCGGGCTTCTGACCGCAGCTCTCGTCTACGCCCTGGTTTTCGTCGAGGTCATTCCGGGCGAGGCGGTGGTGGCGCTGACATCGCTCGTCTCGCTGCTGGCGGGAACGCCGCTCTACATCCTGTTCGAGCTCCTGATGAACGGGCGCACGCCCGGCAAGCGCCTGCTTGGCATCCGCGTCGTCTCACTGGATGGAACCGGCCTCACCACGCATCAGGTGGTGGTGCGCAACCTCCTGAAGGAGGTGGAGGTGCTCGTCCCGATCCAGGTGCTGCCGGCGGTCTTTGTCGGCTCGCCGCTCGCCTTCGTGGTCCTCGCCTGGACGATTGCGGTCGTGGTCGTCGTCTGGCGCAGCCGCGCTCATCAGCGCATCGGCGACTTCGCGGCCAATACGGTCGTCGTGGAGCAGCCCTCGGCCGAGCTGCAGCCCGATCTCGCAATGGTCAGCGAGACTGCCGCGGAGGAAGCCGTCGTGGAAACGGCGGAGCGGTACGTCTTCACCACCGGCCAGCTCGACCTCTACGGCGCCTACGAACTGCAGGTCCTGGAAAAGCTGCTGCGCACTAAGACACCCGCGCCGGGTGAGCCGCCTTCGCAGGCGCTTCTCGACGTCACCGCCAGCATTCGCCGCAAGATCGAGTATCCCGATCCGGTGCCGGACGCAGAGGCGGCGGATTTCCTGCTCGCCTTCTACCGCGCCCAGCGCGCCTTCCTTGAGCAGAAGAAGCTCTTCGGCGAAGCGCGCGACGACAAGTTCCACCGGGATGCAGCGGCTGGAGAAGCAGCCGGCGCCCCGATCCGTCCGGGTGCTGCGACCGATCCCGTCATATCAAACGCAGATAAGGAAAGGCAGAGATGACGATCGTTGATACCGCCGCGCCTCTCGACGCGCGGCCGCGTCCGCCCCTCGGCGTGCGGGTCCTCATGGAGCGGACGTTCCAGCTCCTGAAGGCCGCCTTCCTTCCACTGGTCGGCACGTGTCTGGTCTACTTCGTGCTGGTGCAGATCGGCACCATCTTCGTGACGCCGCAACTACTCGGTCTGGGCATCCAGCCGATGCCCGTGGATGACGCAATCAGTACCGGCGCGACTCCCATTCAGATTGTGATCGGCGCAGCAGGCTTCCTGGTCGCCTTCCTCGTCTTCTCCGTCTTCTACGGCGCAATGCTGGACATCGCGCTGAAACGTGACGCCGGCGAGCCCGCCAATTTCGGATCCGCCGTGGGCAAGGGCTTTCGCTTCACGGTTCCGATGTTTCTCGCGTTCATCGTCCTCGCCATTCTGATCGCTCTTGGCCTTATGGCATTTGTCGTGCCGGGCATCTGGCTCATCGGCGTCTACGGTCTCGTTCCCGTCGTGATGATCGCCGAGAACCGCGCGCGGGGCGTGCTCGGCCGTACTCGCAAGCTGACCAAGGACTATCGCTGGCCGCTCATTGGCTTCTTCGCGCTGCTCTATGTGGCGCTCTTCGTCATCAGCTTTCTCGTCGGTGTGATCGCGGCGCTCATCACTCCCAATCTGACCAACATGACGCAGATCATTATTCGCAGCCTCCTGATCGATGCGCCGGTCGGCGCCATCACGACGGCCCTCCTCATTGCAGGCTTCGCTGTAGCCTATCGCCGCATGATCGAGATCAAGGAAGGCGACGGGACCGACGCGCTCCGCACGGTGTTCGAGTGACCGGGACTGCCAGAGGAGAGGGTGCGACATGACGATCGCCGATACATCGCTGCCTGGCGCCCGCGTGCGCTTCGGCGTCTTCGCCCGGCTCAGAGAGGTCTTCGCCCTCGTTTTCAGGCGCCGCCCGGGCATCTTTATCGGATTCAGCCTGCTCCTGTTCCTCGGCCTTCCCATGGCTCTCGGCGCGGCGGCCATCGGTGTGCTGGAATTCTCCGACCCGGAGCAGGCACTGTCCAACACGAACACCGAAGGGACGATCGCCGCGATCGGCGGCTTTCTGGCGCTGGTCATCTGGCTTGTCGGCGCGGGCGTCCTGACGCTCGCCGGCTGCGACGAGATGGCGGGCCAGAGGCGCAGTCTCGGGACCTATTTCCGCCAGACCATCAGGCGGCTGCACGTCATCTTCATCCTCGGTCTGCTCGCCTCGTTGGCGGTGATGGCCGGCTTCTTCCTGATCGGCTTCGTCGGCCTGTGGGCTGCGGCGGTCTACAGCGTTTTCATGCCGGCACTTCTTTGGGAGGGGGCCGGCTGGGGCGCCCTTGGCCGCAGCCGCCGGCTGACGAAGGAATACCGATGGCCGATCATGGGCCTGATCTTCCTGATCTATCTCGCCTTCATCGCGCTCTTTGTGCTCGTTTCGCTCACCATCGGCACGGTGCCGGAAGAGAACGAGACCGCCTTCATCATCGCCAGCCTTATTCCGATCGTGCTGCAGGTCCTGTTCATCCCGATCTTCTGCGCCCTGCCGCCGGTCGTGCATGCACGGCTGAGGAGCCTCAAGGAGGGTGACTCCAGCGCTGAGCTCCGGTCGGTGTTCGAGTAGAGCCTTGACCCCTTAGCGGCGGCTGCTCCGGGTCGTCGCTCAAGGTCGTCGTGCTTCTGGCGGGCGTATCGGCGTGGTGCGGCGGTCAACGAGTGGACCAGCTAAAAGCCCTAAGCCCAGGCATCCGCCCCGAGCGGGAGGGCGGATGCTTGCCGATCCGATCTCTTGATATGGTGGCGCTCTCACTGCGTTCCGCGGATCGTTCCCGCGACGATGACGTCGACGAAATCACCGATCTCGACAGCAAGCCTTTCTCCCGAAACGCCGACGAAGCGTTCCTCGACCGAGGTCGAGACGATCCCGTGGATCGCGCCGAACATGGTGCGAGCGCGAAGCGCGAGCATCTCCTCCGGCCAGTCGGGCCTGAGCGCACGCAAGGGCTCGACAATATGCAGCAGGAGTTCCCCCTGCTCGGCGAGATGCCAATCCGGCATCGGGCGTCCCGACGCGTATCGGTATTCGAACAGGGCCGACCATAGCGAGCGATTGGCCTGCGCGAAGGCGAGGTATGTTAAGGCGAGCGCCCTCAGGGCCCGTCCCGGTTCGCGCTCGCCCGCCACACCCTCACTGAGTTCGGCGCGCAGACGCGCCAGCGTGCGCGAGTTGACGTGGACCACCACGTCGTCGAGGTCGCTAAAGACGTTGTAAAGGCCGCCGAGCGCGGCTCCGGCATCGGCCATGACGTCCCGTGCCCGCAGCGTCGCCGCGCCGCCCGCGACGATGCGCGCCTCGGCGGCCGCGAGGATACGATCCTTAAGCGCTTGGCGCCGGTCAACTGGGTTCACCATCCGTACCTCACGAATGAACGACGTTCATTTTCGCCTTGAACCATGTTCATGCCTGTGCTCTAGATGTTGAACAACGTTCATAGCGAGGTAAGTCGCATGTGGAAACAGTTCATCGCCCTGGCTCGAGGGCAGCGATACGAGGCGGCCACTGCCGTTCTCGACTCGAGCGCGCATGTAATCCTGCGCCAGCAGATCCGCGATGTCGCGGCGACGCTGGAGCGCGCCCGTCTCGCCGTCGCTGTCGTGGTGGCGCAGGAGCGGGAGGAGGAGCGGCGCTCCGCGGCGCTCACCTCTCGGATCGCGGATCTCGAGGAGCGGGCGGTCGCGGCCCTCGACGGAGGGCAGGCCGCTCTCGCGCGCGAAGCGGCCGAAGCGATCGCCCGGCTCGAAACGGAGCGAGCGTCGGCCGACGAGGCTAGGACGGCGCACGCGGGCGAGATCGCCCGGCTGCGCCTGCTGGTCGCGGATGCCGAAGGGCGTCTCCTGGCCCTGCGCCGTGGCCAGCGCCTCGCGGAAGCGACGGGGCGCGTCGGACGTCTGCGCCATACCGAGACCGGCGAGGTGACGGCCAGCCTTCGCGACGCGGAGGCCACGCTGCGGCGGCTGCGCGAGCGGCAGGGCGAGGCCGAGGCGATCGATCGCGCGTTGGACGAGATGGCCGCCGAGGCCGATCCGGCCGCGCTCTCGCGCAGGCTTGCCGAGGCCGGCTGCGGCGCTCCGCTCCCCCATAGCACTGACGCCGTGCTGAAGCGCCTCGACGAGCGCCGTCGCTCGACCGGCGCCTGATCGCCCCATCCCGATAGACCCAAACAGAACCCGGAGTAACAAGGCCATGAGTGAGACCTATACCCCTAAGCAGTCATCCGCCTGGAAGAGCTTCACCATCGTCAGCTTCATCGTTGCCGCCACGATGATGGCGGGCGGTATCTGGTCGCTGGAAGCGAGCTTCGCCGCCAAGGGCTTCTACGCCATGGCGTCGCTGATGCTCGTCCACACTGCCATCTCCGTCACCAAGATGATGCGCGACGAGGAAGAAGCGTCCCGCTTCCATAACCGCCTGGAGGAAGCGCGCACCGAACGGCTGCTGATGGGCGTGGAGCGCCGCGCCGATTGACGCGACGAACGCCAACCCCGCGTCCACGGGTCGGCGTCCGGCCACAGGCGTCAGCTTTTCCCGGTCACATCATGCGAAAGGGGTTTGGGATGAACTCCCCCCTCATGCTTTCCGCGCGCTTCGCGCCCCTGTTCTGGACGCAATTCCTGACGGCGTTCAACGACAACCTCCTGAAGAACGCGTTGGTCTTCCTGATCCTCTCGCGGGTCTCGACGGAGGGGGCGGCCTCTCTCGTGGCCCTCTCTGGCGCCGTCTTCATCCTGCCCTTCCTTCTCCTGTCGGGACTCGGCGGCGAACTGGCGGACCGCTACGACAAGGCGCTCGTGGCGCGGCGCCTGAAGCTGGCGGAGATCGCGGTCGCCTTACTCGGCGCCGTTGCGCTCACACTGGGTTCGATCCCGCTGATGATGGCCGCGCTGGCCGGCTTCGGCGTCGGTTCGGCGCTGTTCGGCCCGGTCAAGTACGGCATCCTGCCCGACCATCTGTCCGTTGCCGAACTGCCAGCCGCAAACGCCTGGGCGGAAGGGGCGACCTTCGCCGCTATCCTCGGCGGCACGTTGCTGGCGGGGCTTATGGCCGGCGGCTCGCCGCTCGTTCCAGGTCTTGCCATGCTTGCCCTGGCGCTGGCCGGCTGGCTCGCCGCGCGCCGCATTCCCGCCACCGACCCGGCCGCTCCCGCGCTGCGCATCGAGCGCAACGTCCTGCGCTCCACGATCGGGCTGGTCTCGACGCTTCGCGGCGATGCCCGCTTGATGCGCGCCGCGCTGATGGTGTCGTGGTTCTGGGCCGTGGGCGCCGTCCTCCTGTCCCTCCTGCCGCTGATCGTGACGAGCGAGCTCGGCGGCAGCGAGCGCACCGTGTCCTTCGCGCTGGCCCTCTTTGCCGTCGCCGTGGCGCTCGGATCGGCGATTGCCGCCTGGCTCTGCCGCGGCCGCATCGTACTTCTGCCTGCGCCCGTCGCGACGCTGGCGATTGCCGCCTTCTCGTTCGACCTTGCCTTCGCCCTCCGCGGCGAGCCCAACGACGTCCGGGCCTTCGCCGATCTTGTCGCCATCGCCTTCTCCAGCGCTTTTCTGGTGGTGCCGACCTTCGCAGCGATCCAGGCGTGGGCGCCTGAGGAGGGCCGTGCGCGCACGGTCGCCGGCGTCAACGCCTTGAGCGCCGGCTTCATGGCGGCAGCCGGCATCGCGCTGGCGGCGGTCCAGGCCGCGGGCGCCTCGCTCGGCCTCGTTCTGGGCATGCTCGCCGCCCTCAACCTCGCCGCCGCGATCCTGATGGCGCGCGGGCTGCCGACGAATCCGCGGCGCGATCTCGTGTCGATCGTCTTCCGCGTCTTCCATCGGCTGGAGGTCGAGGGTCTGGAGAACCTGGAAAGGGCCGGTCCGACGCCGATCCTCGCACTGAACCACGTCAGCCTGCTCGACGCACCGCTGGTGCTCGCGCTGACCGATCGCGATCCGGTCTTCGCGGTGGACCACACGATCGCGGCCCGTGCCTGGATGAAGCCCTTCCTGCACTTCGTGCGGGCCATGCCGCTCGATCCCGCGCGCCCGATCTCGACGCGCACGCTGATCAAGGCGGTAGAGGGCGGCGAGCCGCTCGTGATCTTCCCGGAAGGGCGTCTCACCGTGACGGGGCGCCTGATGAAGATCTATGACGGCGCCGCCATGGTGGCCGCACGCACTGGCGCCCCTGTGGTGCCGATCCGCATCGACGGGCTGGAGCGCTCGTTCTTCTCGCGCCTCGGCGACCGGCAGGTGCGGCGCACGCTGTTTCCCAAGGTGCGCGTCACGATCTTGCCGCCCAAACGTATCGCAGCCGAGGAGGGGGGCACCGCCCGCCAGCGCCGCGCTCGCGCCGGCGCCAGGCTCTATGGCATCATGTCTGACCTCATGCTGCGCACCGAGCGCACGGACGCGACTGTCCTGGAGACGATCATCCGAAACGCCCGGCGCGACGGCCTGAAGCGCCTCGCCCTGGAAGATCCGGTGTCGGGCGCAATGAGCTTTGGCACCTTGCTGACGGCCGCCCGAGTTCTGGGCGAGCGCTTCGCGTCGATGTTCCCGGATGAGCGCCATCTCGGCCTCATGCTGCCGAACAGCAACGGCACCGCGGCAACCTTTCTCGGCCTCGTCTCGGCCGGCAAGGTGCCCGCGATGATCAACTTCACCGCCGGCGCCGGCAACATCCGCGCGGCCTGCCACGCGGCGGAAGCGCGCACGATCCTCTGCTCGCGCGCCTTCGTGGAGCGGGCGAAGCTCCAGCCGCTCGTGGACGACCTGTCGCGCGACATCGCCTTCGTCTGGCTGGAGGACGTGCGCGCGGGGCTTACAAGCCGCGCAAAGCTGCGCGGCCTCCTGAACCGGACCCGCCCGGTCGTGCGGCGCGACGCGGACGATCCGGCTGCGATCCTGTTCACATCGGGCTCGGAGGGCACGCCCAAGGGCGTCGTGCTCAGCCACCGCAACATTCTCGTCAACATCGCTCAGATCGGTGCGCGGATCGACTTCAACGGCCGTGACAAGGTTTTCAACGTTCTGCCGATGTTCCACTCGTTCGGCTTAAGCGCGGCGACGCTCCTGCCGCTCGTATCCGGCGTGCCGGTCTATCTCTACCCGTCGCCGCTGCACTACCGGATCGTGCCGGAGCTGATCTATGGCTCGAACGCCACGATCCTGTTCGGCACCGACACGTTCCTGGCGGGCTACGCCCGCACGGCGCATGCCTACGACTTCCGTTCGCTGCGCTACGTCTTCGCGGGCGCCGAGCCGGTCAGGGCCGCGACGCGCCAAACCTGGCAGGACCGCTTCGGCGTCAGGCTGTTCGAAGGCTATGGCGTCACCGAGGCGGCGCCGGTGCTGGCGCTCAACACCGCCATGCACAACCGGCCGGGCACGGTCGGGCGCCTTCTGCCCGGCATCGAGCATCGGCTGGAGCCGGTGAACGGCGTCTCACAGGGCGGGCGGCTCTTCGTGCGCGGCGGCAATGTCATGCTCGGCTATCTTAGGGCCGAGCGGCCAGGCGTCGTCGAGCCGCTGGCCGGCGGGTGGCACGATACGGGCGACATCGTCTCGATCGACGCGGACGGCTTCATGCGCATCGAGGGCCGTGCCAAGCGCTTTGCCAAGATCGGCGGCGAAATGATCTCGCTGGCCGCCGTCGAGGCGCTGGCCGCCGAACTGTGGCCGGACGCGCCGTCCGCGGTTCTGTCCGTGCCGGACGCCCGCAAGGGGGAGCGCCTCGTCCTCCTGACGCAAGAAGCGCAGGCCTCGCGCCTCGATTTTGCGCGCTTTGCCCGGTCACGCGGCGCGAGCGATCTGTCCGTGCCGGCAGAGGTCGTCACCGTCGAGCGCCTGCCGCTGCTGGGAACGGGAAAGTTGGACTATGCCGCACTGCCGGCGCTGTTGGCGCGGCTTGAACCGCTTCGCGGAGAGAAGGCGCTGGCTTGACGGGTGTCCCCGTTCGGCGGCACCCCCAAAGAGGGCGGCATGCGCCGATTACCTTTGAAGGCGCGTTGCGCGATGAGCTTCTGGCAAGCGTTGGACCGCGCGAACTTTGGACGGTCACCCCCGATGCGGGCTCAGGGTCAGGCCCCATCGGATGGCAGCGCCGCGCAGGGCGAACCCGGCAACCGCCCCGGAAGCAGCCGGCCAGGGCGCGGCGATGCCGATGCTGGAGAGGGCGACGAAGAGCCCCGCCGCCAGCACCGCGGCGGTGATGTAGAGCTCGGGCCTGAGGATGATCGAGGGAACCCCGGCGGCAATGTCGCGGAACACACCACCCGCGCAGGCCGTCACGACGCCCATCGTCGCCGCCGGCAGTGGAGAAATCCCGAGATGAAGCGCCTTCGCGGCCCCGAACACCGCATAAGCCGCCAGCCCGCCGGCATCGAGCCATTCCAGGGCTCGTTCTGGCCACCATCGTTTCGGCACCACCCAGGAGGCGAACGCCACGGCCAGGCACAGGATGATAGGCGTGGGGTCGCGCATCCAGAAGACCGGTGCGCCGATGAGAAGGTCGCGCAGGGTTCCGCCGCCGACCGCCGTCACCAAGGCGAAGAAGCAGATGCCGATGAGGTCGAGGCGCATGCGGACTCCCGCCAGTGCCCCGGAGGCCGCAAACACGGTCAGCCCGATGACGTCCAGCCATGGCGAGAGGATGGGTGAGGGGAACGGCAGGACCTGGTCTCGCGGTTCAGGGCGCCGCGGCGCCGTATAGCCTGCTGTAGGGCGTTTTCCCGGCATGGTCCACGACCGCGTTCCGCGGGTCGCAAGGCTGGCGGTCTGATCGCGTCGGTTGGCGGCTCCGGTCCTTTCGTCGAAGCCGATCGCAGGCGCCGGCACCGCTGACGCTAAAGGCAGACGCGCGGACGGATCATGAGCCGCCGGGCATCCAGGTTGTCTTGCTCGTTCAGGCTGAAAGCCGGTGGATCCTCGGCTTCGAGAGCCGGCGAACAGACCTCGACGGATTGCGGTCAGGGCCACGGTGACGTGATCGTTCCTCCCGTTGATCCTCGCTGGAGAGGCAGCCGAAGCTCGCGAGGCGCGACTGCCTTTGCCGAACCTCAAGCCTCGAGGAAGAGATCGTCCTCCGCCGCTAGGCGACGGTTCAGTTCCACCAGGGCTCCCGAACGGATGGCGGCATAGATCAGCGTCTGGTCCCCAGGGACGGCGCAGACGAGATCGCGCGGATCCTCCGCTCGCCTGAAGCGCCCGAGCGCTGGCATCAGGTCGGCGGGCGGATACTTCCAGAGATAGTCGCAGCTCACATCCTGGCTTCGGCCATCGACCGAAAAGGTGATCGACGCCCTTCCTTGCTTGCCCTCCGGCGGCAGCGTCACCACGACATCGTGCGGTTGCACTGCATGGCCAAGCGCGGCGAGCGCGGAGGCTGTGATCTCGGCAAGGAGCGGGGCGTCGTATTCGGTGTGAGCTGGCACGAATGTCAGGCGCCCAATGCGGCGATATTCCTCGTCGTGAAGCGCCGCAAACGAAGCGAGGGCCTCGTGAGCGCCGATGGGCTGGCCGGGATCGGCTCGCTGAGCCGCCCTCCAGAGCGACCGTGCATCGACCTCTCCGGTTTCCAGGCTGCCGACGGCCTCGAGCGCGGCGATGGTGGTCTCGAGGATGCGGAGTTCGTCCGGCGACGGATCGACGGTGGGGGCGTCCTCCTCCGCCTCGTGCTCGATTGTCTGCTCGTGCTCGATTGTCTGATGCAGCTCAGGTGTCGCGGAACCGTCGACTTCCCGCCGCGGCGCCCGAATGTCCGGCTTCACGATGCCGATGCACGCGAGGACCACGAAGGCGACACAGGCGGCGAGGCACGCCCAACCAATGAAGTCGAAGGGTCGGCGGAAGATGACGAGTGCGATTGCGGCCAGAGCGAAGAACGCCATGCCCGCCCAAAGCTCACGGTTCGAGGGCATGGAGGCCTTTATGCGTTGGCAATCCGGTCAAGCCCTGCGCAGGTCGTTCCAGGGCGCCGGCAGCTTCGGCGCGAGATTGGCCGCCGAGACGCCCGGCGTCAACGGCAGGCGCGTCGTCGGCAGCAGCTTGGCCGACCTCGTCCCATTGCCACACCAGCGGCGGGGGCTGACCGATGGTCAAGCGCTGAATTCGCATTTTGGTCGTCATCCGGCTGCACTACTTTCGCCAGTCAAACGAAGGAGACGCCGATGACGCTGCACCTCCTGTCACGCCAGAGTCGGGTCGCACGACGCGTGGCGGCTCTGCTGCTCGTCGCGTCGGGAGCGTTGATCCCGGCAAATGCCGTGGCCGAGACCATGACGATCGGCTCGATGAGCTTCGATGTTCCGCACGCAAGCTCCGGATGGAAGCCCCAAAAGCTCAAGGACGGCCTCATCTTCCAGAAGGAGTTCCCGAAGACGGAGGACAATCGCCGCAAGGGCGCCGCGATGATCCAGGTGATCGGCCCCTTTGCCGGCACCTCCGGCTCCTTCGACAGGGGCTTCGATACGGTGGTGGGCCTCATCAAGGGCATGCCGTCGGAGGACGTCACCACCAGGTCGGAGGGTACGACGGTCAACGGCCACAGGATTCGGCACGAGTACCGCTGCTGCGGCCGCCTGAACGAGCTGTCGGCGGGACAGCGCGTCGTCGGTGTGGCTTCCCAGGGCAAGCAGGCCTTCTTCGCGCTGCTCGACCTCCAGCTTCGCGGCGACGCGCAGGATAGCGCCGAGGCCGACTTCGCCGCGCTCGTTCGCTCGGTGAAGCTGGAGGAGGGTGACCGCGCCTTCGAACTCGTCCCGAAAGGCGGCGATGGTGGCCTCGACGGCGTCTATACCCACCTCGACACCGGTGTGCGGCCCAACGCCTTCGGCGGGATGGACTTCTACTCCGATAGCGAGATCACCGTGTTCGACCCGTCCGGCCTCTATGCGACGGAATTGCCCGCAGACGGCGACATCTCCGGGCATTGCCGGAAGGAGCCGCGGGACTGCGGTATCTACGCGCTCAAGGTCGGCGGGCTGTTCTCCGGCGGGGACAAGATCGAGATGCGGTCGGTGGACGACGACTTCGGAACGCTCGCGGCCGAGACGAGACCCTTCAAGCGGAGCGATGATGGGCTGACGATCGCTGACGCCAGCTACAACCGCGTGCCGCCGTTTCCCGAAGGCACGTCCTTCGAGGGGCAGTGGCGCTACTTCTTCGCGTCTTCCGGCATGACCGCGACCAGCTCTGCTGGGGTGAGTTCGGAGCGGTTCCTGACGCTGAGCCGGGACGGAACGTTTCATCGGACAGGCTCGAGCGGCGCGATGTCGAGCAACGAGACGGGTGGATCGAGCGTCGGCGTTGCCTCCAGCGGGGAACGGCCGGCGGAAAGCGGCCGCTACCGGGTCGAGGGCTACACGCTGGAGCTCGTCGGCGACGACGGGAAGACCGAGCGCCACTCGATCTTCGCACCCGACAAAGGTTCCGACAGCCTGCTTGTGATCGACGGGTCGAACTACCTGAAGCAGGACTGAGGTGGCACTCAGCGCTTGGCCGCGCTGCGCCTCCCCAGCGCCGTCTTGGCGGCGGATGCGTCCCACGGATCGTCGCTGTCCAATCTGCCGACTTCGTCCTCGCGCAGCGGCGTCGCCTCGATCAGGCTCACCGGCCCGAACGGCAGCCCCTCGATCGACCGAGAGTCCATGTGGAGGGCCATCCACGTCATCGGCAGGCAGGCCTCATCGAGCCGGCAGAACAGGATCGCGCCATTGGTCTGAACGTCCCGCAGGACGCGATAGCCATCCGCAACCAGATCGCCCACTCCGATCAGGACGCGTGCCCAGAGAGCGATCGTCCTTTCGTCCGCGGCGAGCGGGTTGCCGACGCCGCCGAGGCGCATGAAGACCTCGCACTCGACCCCGTTCTCCCGCGTCGTCACGCCTGCCCAAGGGGTCGACAAGCCATCGGTTGCCAGCAGCACCTGATCGTTGGTTCGGACCTGCAGGATCCGGCGATGGGGCTGGAACCACTTCGTCTGGCCGTGGATGTTCGCCTCGGCGCGCTCGCTGGCGAAATCCGGGTCGACTGCGCCGACGGTGTTCCAGAAGCTTCGCCGTGCCTCTGCCACGATATCGTAGACGGGATCATCAGGCCCGCGCGGCACGAGTGCAGGCTCGAATGCCGTCGTCACATCGACCTTGCCGCGTTGCCAGGGAAGCTTTGCCTTGGTCCACCGGATCGTCACGGTGTTGAAGGGTGTCGCAGCGCTTGCGGCAAGCCGGTCGACCACCTCCTCGATGATGTCGAGCCTCGACTCGTCCCCGGATGTCATCGCGCCGCTGCGGTCATAGTAGCTGCCGGTGCGGCTGGCGTGGCCCGCTTGCATGGTGGTCGCCGTCCATTCAGCTCGGACGGCGCCGGCGGGTGCCTTGTCCAATACGGCGCCCAGATCGCGTTGGGCATCATCGACCGAATAGCTCGCCACCGCCTTCTCCTTCCTTTGCCGTGCCTGCCCGGCCGCGGTTTCGATGCACTTCACGGTGCAGCGTCGGCTGCGGGTAGTGAGCGGACGGTCCGCTTCTGCGTCAGATTAGATAAGCGTCCCAACAAGAGATGTGTTGAACGACGGCTTCGGGGGACGCGCAAGAGGCGACGGAACGGCAATGAAGGGGCGAAAGGTGACTGTCCGGCTAGAGCTTTGTCGTTCAGAAGCGGCCGCCGGCGTTTGGTATTCCTCGACGAGGCTGCGGCGGGCTTCGCCCGGCAGGCTTCCGGTCGCGCCCGCGGCAAGATCATCGTTCGCGTATAAGACGTTATAGTGAACACCGAATGCTCTGCTGTAAGCTATCCAGTTGAGATGACGGCGGACATCGAACGGAGCGCTGCGCGGTGCGGACATTCGGACGGGCGGCTGCCCACTGCGCTCGCGAGCAGCCGGGTAGCCGCCGAGGCCAGTCGTCAGTCTCTCGCCGTTTGCAGTGTAGGATCGAGACGATCGCGCAGCCAGTCGCCGAGAAGGCTCACCGAGAGCGTCGTCAGGAAGATGGCGATGCCGGCCGGGATCGCCATCCACCATGCGGTCGCGATGTAGTTGCGGCCTTCGCCCAGCATCAGGCCGAGGCTCGTCTGCGGTGGCTGAACGCCAAGGCCAAGGAAGCTCAGCGAGGTCTCCAGCAGGATGATCTCGGGGAAGTTGAGCGTCACCTGTACGACGAGGACGCTCAAGATGTTCGGCAGAACGTGGCGGATGTAGATCCGAACGGGATGGACGCCGAGGGTCCGGATGGCGAAGGCATAGCCTTGCGCGTTAGCCTGCAGCACGAGGCCGCGGGTCAGGCGTGCATAGACCTCCCAGCCGTAGAAGCCGACGACGACCAGGAACAGCTCAAAGCTGTTGCCGAAGAAGGCGAGGATCGCCAGCGCGATGATCAGGAACGGCATCGAGGCCTGAAAATCGACCAGCAGCATGATGGCCTCTTCCACCCAGCCACGGAAATGCGCGGCCAGAAACCCGAGCAGCGTGCCAATCACCGAGCCTATCAACGTGCCGCAGAATGCAATGAGAATGCTGGCCCGCACGGCGTAGATCAGCCGCGACAGGACGTCCCGGCCAAGCCCGTCCGTGCCCAACAGGAAGGCCGGGTCGCCTCCGAGGAGGGCGGGCGGCTTGAGGCGCTGGAGAAGGCTCTGCTCGGCATAGCCGTAGGGTGCGATCAGGTCGGCGCCGAGCGCGAGAAGCAGGACGAGGACGAGCCAGGCGACGCACAGGCCGATCACCAGAGGCAAGCGCCGCCGGCGAGGCCGGGCAGGCATGTCGGTTCCCACTGTGACTGGACAGGTGATCACGCTCATGCGGAGACCTCCCTTCGAGCGGAGCCGATACGCGGATCGAGCCAGCCATAGAGGATGTCGACCAGGAAGTTCACGGCGACCATGGTGAAAGCGATCAGCAGAACGACCGTCTGCACGACTGCGAGATCCCGGAACGCGACCGCATTGACCAGGAGTTGACCGACGCCCGGCCAGGCGAAGACCGACTCGACCACCACGGCGCCGCCAATAAGAGCGCCGATGCGAAGGCCGATCACGGTGACGATCGGGATCCCCGCGTTCGGCAGGGCATGGCTCATGAGTCTGCGGCGGAAGGGCACGCCCTTGGCGCGGGCGGTGCGCATGAAGGGCTGGTGCAGCACTTCCAGAAGCGAGGAGCGGGTGAAGCGGGCCACCGTCGCGGCGTAACTGGTGCCGAGCGTCACGGCGGGCATGATCAGGTGCTTGACGCTTCCGGTCCCGGAACTCGGCAGGACCCGCCAGGTCATGGCAAAGAGCAGGATTAGCAGGATTCCGAGGAAGAAGTTGGGCATGGAGTGACCGAGGATGGTGAAGGCCATCGTCACATGATCCGTGCCCGACCCACGCTTGAGGGCGGCGAGAGTGCCTGCACCAAGGCCGAGGGCAAGTGTAAGGAGGAGCGCCGTCAGGCCGAGTTCGAGCGTCAGCGGTACGCGCTCCAGCACTACGTCCAGAGCCGGTCGGTCGTCGCGGAACGAGAAGCCGAGATTGCCGCTGAGGATCCCTGAGACATAGCGCAGGTACTGTTCCGGGAGCGGGCGGTCGAGGCCCCACATCTCGCGGTACTGCGTGATCACGGCAGCCGGCACGTCGTCCGGCAGCATCTGCGCGACCGGGTCGCCGGACATCCTGAGAACGACGAAAACGAAGGTGACGGCCAGGAAGAGCGTCAGGATGGCGCGAAACAGCTTCGTCAGGACGAATTGTGGGCTCATGTCGGAAGCACTCCTCCGCTCGACCAGCCGAAGTCGGTGATCGCGCGCCCTTCGACGATCCATTGCTCGACGCCCTGCCGATGGCCGCCGATCGCCGCCGTCAGGGTGCGGCGCTCCACGCGCGGCGTGGCGGCCTCTCCGTCAGACAGCGCCTCGCGCAAGGTCCGGCCGCTGGTGCCCTCGGTCGGAAGACCGAGGACCGTCAGGATCGTCGGTGCGATGTCCGGGAGCCAGCATGGCGTCTCGGACCGCTTGCCGCGGCAGAATGCCGGCCCTGACGCGGCGAGGACGGTGGAGAGTTCGCCTCGTGTCAGGCCGCCATGCATGCCGCCGCCGGCTGCGATGCCGCCAACGAACAGGCAGGACTCCGTCGAACCGGGTCCGGGCTCGCCACCGGCGCGAAGCGTGAAGGAGACCGGCGCCGAACGAGCATGGCCGCCGCCCAGGGCAGCGGCCGGGATCGCGCCGGCGACGCTCTCCTCCGGAGCGTCAGGCAGATTGACGAAGACGAGCCCGCACCAGGGCTCCTTCGTCAGCCGTTCCACGGCAGCGGCGACGGTTTCGCGCGTCGGGTCCGGCAGATGGACGCCGGAGAAGTAGCCCGGCGCAAGATGATCGGCGAAGTCCGGCAGCGCTGTCTTCAGATCGATCTGGCGGCTGCCGGTGATCTGGCCATGGTCGGACATGACGATGATGTTGTCCGGCCCGTCGCCTGCCTCGGACCAGTCGAGAATGCGGCCGAAGGCGTCGTCGCAGCCGCGCTGGGCGGCGATCGTCTCCGGCGCATCGATGCCGAAGCCATGCGAGGTGATGTCCGGGTCCGACATCCAGAGGATCGCAAGATCCGGACGATGCCGCGGATAGACGAGGTCGGTCAGGACCCGAGCGGCGTAGTCGATCTGCGCCGTATTCGGCCTGGCAGCGGCCGGCACCGGACCCAGCCGCTCGGCGGCTTCAGCCATCAGAGCCGGAGAGCCGACGCCCTCGTGAACCGAGAAGACGGGCTGCTCGTGCCGGGCCGCACCATAGCTCATCATGAAGGTCGCACCGGGCGTCGCAGTGCTGACGATGGCAAACCGCCGGCCTGCGCGGCCAAGCCGCTGTCCAAGGCTCTCGCGATCGATGAGGAGGCCTTGAGCATCGGCGCGCAGCAGGTTCTCGCGCTTGGCCGTGTTGAAGAGGCCGTCCGGCAGCACGTCCCGGTTGAAGAACTGGTTGGCGACCAGCCCGTGCTCACCCGGCCAGCAGCCGGTGACGGTGCTCGTCGTGGCAACGCGGGTTTCGCTCGGGAAGACGCTCCGGCTGTTGATCATGTCGACGCCTCCGGCCATGAAGCGCGAAAGGTTCGGCATGCGGTCGGGCGTGACGCGGTCGCGTCTCAGCCCATCGAAGCAGACCAGAAGGATCGAACCCGTCCTCATGCGGCGCTGTCCGACGGCACGTTCGACAGCGTGTCCCGCGCGGCGACCGGATCGTTGACCAGAAAGCCACTGACGCCGTGTGCGGCCATGCGGCGCAAAGACAACGGGTCGAAGTCTCCGACACGACGGTCGGTACCGTGATGCCCGACGGTCGCCCAGACCGGCCGTTGCCGCCGACGGAGAGTGCCGAGCCGCTCGGCCGTTGCGTCGACCTCCCATAGCCTCAGGATGTCGCCGCCGGCGGCAAAGAAGGGTTCTGCGTCGTCGGCATCCCGGAGAAGCCCGAGGATGCGGGCATCCGTGCGCGTCCGCACATGCCGGACCGACGCGATGTCGTGCAGGCCATAGGTGACATCGGCACGGCCAGATGCCTGTGCGGCAGTAACGAGGAGGTCGAGCACCTGCGGCCGCTCGTCCTTGACGTCGAAGAGGATCGCCTGCGTTTCGGGCAGGACGCTGAACAGGAGCGACAGGGGCGGGGCCGCGGCGGCACCGTCGACGACGATGGCGGCGAGCTCCTGCGCGTCCATGGCTGCGATCGCCTCCGGCCGCTCCGCCAGGCGCATGAGATCGCCGTCGTGGCAGCACACGAGCGTGCCGTCTCGGGTCATGCGGATGTCGACCTCGACGAGATCGGCGCCGGCTTCAGTCGCTGCCAGCCAGGCGGCGGGCGAGTTTTCGCGGCATCGAGCCGAAAAGCCACGATGCGCGATGATCGACGGCGGGGTGTTCTGAACCAAGACTACTCTTTCCTAGGCTGCCTGACGGGCCGCATCGCGGGCCCGTCTTGCGGCGGGCGTCGCCGCCGGAAGGGCCGCGATGAGCGAACGCGTGTAGGGATCCTGCGGCCGTGCGAAGACCTCGCTTGCGGGCCCCGTCTCGACGATCCGACCGCGCTGCATCACGGCGATGCGGTGGCTGACATGCCGCACGACACCGAGATCGTGCGAGATGAACAGGTAGGCGACACCGAGTTCAGCCTGCAGATCCTTGAGAAGGTTCAGGATCTGAGCCTGGACCGAAACGTCGAGCGCGCTGACCGCTTCATCGCAGACGATCACTTCCGGAGACAGGACGAGCGCCCGCGCGATCACCGCGCGCTGCAACTGACCGCCCGAGAGCTGATGCGGAAAACGCGTGCCGAGTCCGGTCAGGCCGACGCGGGAGAGGATCGCTTCGGTGCGATCGACACCGCGCTCGAGCGCCTCTATGCCGTGGGCTGCCAGTACACCGCGAATCTGCGCAGCGATCGTCAGACGCGGATCGAGCGCCTGCGAGGGGTTCTGGAAGACGACTTGTACCCGCCTGCGCTGGCGCCGCCACGCGGCCGTATCGATCGGCGCGTAGCGCTGCCCTTGGAAAGTGACCATGCCACTGCTCGGCGCTTCGATTCCTGCCGCGATGCGCCCGAGGGTCGACTTGCCGCTGCCGCTTTCGCCGACGATCCCGAGGACTTCCCCCGCCGCCAGCGTCAGATCGACGCCGTCGACGGCGCGGATCGCAGCCCCGCGACCGAGCCACTGGCGCTTGCCGCCGTAGTGGCGGGTCACGTCGCGAAGCTCCAGCACCGCCGCGGTCACTGAGCCCGTCCAGGGAAATGGCACGCGACCCGCTGCGAACTCCCAATAGGCCGCAGGTCCGGCGTGATCGCGCACCGTTGCGAGGCCCTTGGGCACCGCGTGCGGAAGGCGCAGCCCAGAGGCCGGGCCGATGGCCTCGGTACCGTTCCACCGATAGCCGCGAGCCGCCCGTCCGTCGCCGAAAGGGCATGCAAGCGGCAGTCCATGAGCCCTTGCGTGTAAGGATGCGACGGATGATCGAAGATGTCGTCGACGGATCCGGTCTCGACGATCCGGCCCGAATACATGACCGCGACGCGGTCGGCGATTTCCGCGACCACGGAAAGGTCGTGCGTGACGAAGATCATCGCCGTGCCGGTTTCCTCCTGCAGGCGCCGCATCAGCGTCAGGATCTGCGCTTGCGTCGTCACGTCTAGCGCCGTTGTCGCTTCATCGGACACGATCAGCCGCGGCCGGCAGGCGAGCGCCATGGCGATCATCACCCGCTGGCACATGCCGCCGGACAACTGGTGTGGAAAGGCGCCGGCGCGGGCTTCCGGATCCGCGATGCCGACCTTGTCGACGAGTTCGACCGCGCGGCGTGCGGCCACCTTGGACGACAGACCCTCATGGATGACGAGCGCCTCGGCGACCTGCCAGCCGACACGCTGGACCGGGTTCAGCGAAGCCACCGGGTCCTGGAAGATCATCGTCATGTCGCGGCCGCGCATCTGGCGCAGGTCCCGCTCGTCCAGTTCGCCGAGGTCCCTTCCTAGAAAGCGGATGCGTCCGGCCTTGCGGCGGACCGGTTCCGCCAGCAGTCCCATCGCGGCGAGGCAGGTCAGGCTCTTGCCGCAGCCGCTTTCGCCGACGAGGCAGAGCGTCTCGCCGGGGGCGACGGTGAGCGAGGCGTCGATCACGAGATCGACCGCGTCGGAGCCGACGGTCAGGCCTTCGAGCGAAAGCACCGGAGGCATCGCATCGGCGGCCCTGTCGGCGCCAAAGGGCAGAACGGTTGAGGCGCCGGCAGAGCCGGCGCCACTCGTTGGGACGAAGGACGGCATCACGAGCCGTGCGCCTCGTCCTTCAGGTTATCGGGGCGCAGATCCATGTAGTAGAAGGTATAGGGCTGCCACTTCAGGGACTTGCGTGCGCCATAGGTTTCCAGGGGCTGATAGAGGATCGTGCCGGGAGCGTCGTCCTCCCACAGATCCATCAGCTCGACGGCCAGCTTGTAGCGTGCGCCGTGATCCAGCGTCGTTTCCAGCTTCTGGCCAACCTCGTTGAACGCCGTCGGCGCCCAGCTCTCCCACGTCTTCTGAGCGGAGCCGTAAGGGCCCCAAGTGTTCCAGAGACCGCCGACCGGATCAGGATAGCGGGTCGAATTCGACCAGTTGCGGACCATCAGCTGGTCGTTGGGCAGCGAGTCGAGATCCTCGACCACGTTGAGGGTGGCGTTGATGCCGACCGCCTTCCACATCTCCAGGATCGCCTGCGCCGCGGGGAGGGCATTCAGGTAGTAGTTCGGCTCGGTCGAATAGATGATCGGCTCACCCTTGTAGCCGGCCTCCTGCAGGAGCTGCTTGGCCTTCTCCGGGTCATAACCGAGGGCGGGGCGGTCCGCCTGATACATGTCGCCGTATTCGGGGTACTGATGGCCGTTCGGCACGACCGCCTTGCCCTCCCAGAGTGCGTCAACCAGAAGCTTGCGGTCGATGGCGAGGTTCATCGCCTGGCGGATCCGCTTGTCCTGCAGCACGGGGTTGTGGGTGTTGTAGACAAGGACATGCGCGTTCGCGAGCACGACGCTGCGGGTCTCGACATCGTCATAGGCGTCGATCTGGGCGATCTGGTCCGGCGCGACATTGGTGATGATGTCGAACTCGCCGCTGACGAGACCGGCGATGCGGGCAGCCGGCTCCGGGACCTTCCGGAAGGTGACGGTCGCCGCCGTGGGCTTGCCGCCCCAGTAGCCGTCGAAAGCCTTCAGCTTGACGTACTGGTCGGCCCGGTAATCGTCGAGCATGTAGGGTCCGGTGCCCACCGGGAACTGAGCGAAGCCCTTGTCCTTGGCCTTCGCCTGCCAATCGTCCTTGTCGACGATCCATGACGCCCAGGAGGCGAGGCGCTGCTCAAGCAGCGGATCCGGCGCCTTGGTGATGAAGCGGACGGTAAAGTCGTCCACCTTCTCGACGCGGTCGAGCACGCCGAAATAGGCGCGGCCCTGCGGCAGCGGCGAGTCCTTGCCGATCAGACGTTCCGGCGAGAAGGTGAAGATCACGTCATCGGCGTTGAAGGCGGCGCCGTTCTGGAATGTCACGCCCTGACGCAGCTGCAGTTCGAGCGTCGTGTCGTCAACCCGCTTCCAGCTTGTCGCGAGCGAGGGGACGAGTTCTGAACCGCTGCCGCCTTCTGCCGACAGGAAGTTCCGGCGGATCAGCGTGTCGAAGACGGAGTAGGTGATGCGCGTACCGACGTTCGAGAGCTCCTTGGCGGGTTCGAGCGTCGGCGGGTTGTCGGCGACGGCCACAATGAGGTCAGGCCTGTCGGCTGCGCCTGCGGGCGCTGCGGCAAGGCTGCCAAGGACTGCGGCCCCTGCGACGATGATGGTTTTCGTGGTCCAGTCGAACATGTCGGCTCCGCACCCATATTGAGATGAGGAGGGGCCTAACGCGCCAGCAAGACGCCCCGGTTACAGCTCTGCGACATCTCCATGACCATCGATTCACAATGGCCGACGGCGACTCCACCCTTTACGAGTCCGCCACGAGTAACCTCTACGTCGCCGAAAATCGGGGAGTGATCTGGCCGGCATTCTCCCAGACCGCGAGGACAAAGATCCCGCTCAATAAGTCCCTGAGCTCATCGGCTGGCAGCAGCGGCGGTTGGAAATGGGGCCTGGCTGGGCCGAGACGAAGCCGACATCGGTCAGTATCGACCGACGGGCCGACATTAACTGCACGGGGGCCCCAACGACTCCTTCGCGCCTGTCGGGCGCAGTGGAAGTTTCAATCATGGGCCGCCGAAAGGACAGACCTGGTGCCGACGCTGCCCGCGGAGCAAGTGGGTCGCCAAGGCTCCGGCGCCTGGCTACGGCGTGCTCTCAAAGCCGCGGATCGATGATGGCGATCCCGTCGGGAGCGCGTTCTCCCATCGCGACGAGGGCCGGGACGGCATCCGAGAGCGTGAGCGTCTCGCCGACGAGACGGTCCGGACGCAGCGCGCCCGCGAGGATCATCTCCAGCATCGCGTCGTACCGCCAAGCCTGCATGCCGTGGCTGCCATAGATTTCGAGCTCGTGCGCAATGACCTGAGCCATCGGGATTTCGGCCCGCGCGTGATCGGCAAGCATCAGCCCGACCTGCACGTGGCGGCCGCGCCGCCGCAGGTTGGAAACCGAGTTGAAGCAGGTCTCGGGGTGGCCGAGAGCGTCGATCGACAGGTGCGCGCCGCCGCCGGTGATCTCGCGCACCGCCTCCACCACGGAGACGGCCTCGCGCGCGTTGACGGTGGCGCAGGCGCCCATGGCACGGGCCAGCGCAAGCTTCGGCTCGGCCACGTCCACGGCGATTACGCGCGCACCCTGAGCGGCGGCAATCATGACCGCCGACAGGCCGACCCCGCCCGCTCCGTGCACTGCCACCCATTCGCCGCCTCGCACCCGGCCTTGGTCGACCACCGCCCGGAAGGAGGTCGCGAAGCGGCAGCCCAGACTGGCCGCGGTCGCGAAGTCCATGCTCTCGGGCAGTCGGATGAGGTTGTGGTCGGCCCTGTTGATGGCGACGAACTCGGCGAATGATCCCCAGTGGGTGAAGCCGGGCTGGAACTGCGCCTCGCAGACCTGCTGGTGGCCTGCATGGCATTCGCGGCATTGTCCGCAGGCGGCGATGAAAGGCACCGTCACCCGCTCTCCTACCCGGAAGCGCCGCACCTCGGATCCGACAGCGGCCACGACGCCCGCGAATTCATGTCCGGGGACATGAGGCAGTTGGATGTCCGTGTCATGTCCCATCCAGCCGTGCCAGTCGCTGCGGCACAGCCCCGTTGCCATGACCTCGATCACGACGCCGTCCTGGGATGGCGCAGGATCCGGAACGTCGCGGATCCCGGGTGTCTGGCCGAAGGCCTCGAAGAGCATGGCTTTCATCTGCGTCGTCCGGGTTTCGTGTCCGCAGGGGTCGCCGCCCGAGCGGTGAGCGCGACCAATTGCTGTTTCGAGCAGGCGAGCCGTAAGGAAGCCGGATCTTGACCGAGAGGTTCGCGGTCGGTCCTCCGCCGATCCCGCTCGAGCCGATCGCTCGAACTACTCGAACTTCGGCGTCAGGAACAGGATTAGCTAGAGCACGATGTCCATGGGCTACGGCGTTCTCGTCTCGACAAGGCCGATGAGGAGCGCCTATGCCCGCTCCAGCCGCTGGGCCGAAGGAGTTTCGCCGCCTTCTTCGTGAGCAGCCGCCAACAAGCTGGTTGGGGACCGGCACCGGACATCCGTTCGAGTCGTACGGCGGCTGCAGCGAGTTATCTCGCCATCTTCCTGGGTGGTCTGAAGGCGCGTTGAGGAGGGGTTCGTCCCGACCTTTTGTCCACAGGCGTCCGGAGCGTCTCAGAGACTGGAAGTCGCCATCTTTCCTTCGAGGGAGACTGCGACGACAGGCTACTTTTTCGGCGCGGACGCCGACCGTCTTCGAGAGGAAAGAGCCGACGTCCAAGCCCGGTTCGACGACGGCTTCTGAGCGTCCGCCGCAGTTCAGACAGCAGTATCGCATGCCATAGGCATCTGGGCTCTCCTTAGAGATTCACGAAATGTTCCCCTCAGAGTTTCCGACCGCCCCGTGAGAGGCGGTCGGAGGGTTTGGCTGTCGTCTGATAGCCTCAGTTAGTTGAGGCACCGAGACGGCGGCATTGAGTGCGAACTACAAGCGCCCGAGTGCATTCTTCGGGGCCGTGACAACAAGTCTTTGTCGGAGTCACCAAAGTTGTGAAACTCCCGCCTCGCAAGCCGCCGACATCGCTGGCCTTTTCCGGCACCTCAGAGATTTGAAACCAAAGTCGTGCGAAGCCCGAAACCAAAGTTGTGAGCGCCATGTTGCGCACTGAAGGAAAACTTTCCTCGTGAAGCGGTTCATACTTAAGGTGCGGGGTTGCCTGATGGCATCCCGTAGCTGCAAAACGCTGAACAAGTAAGGGGAGAACCGCTGAGGACGGTTCGTGATGATGCGTCCGCTCAGAGGCGGGTGACCTCGGCTGGCGACTACCCCTGTAGCTGACCGATCGTCGCCGTCGTGTCGCTGAAGAGGGGGCTGGCGCAGCGGCCGGCGGCTGGCTCCGGATCGGCTACATGCCGTCGGCCCGAAGGGTCGCTCGGGGTGCTGGACCCAGAAACTAGAAGGGCCTCCCGAAGGAGGCCCCTGGGCGCTAACCGCATCGCTGCGGTCACGCTGTATGGAAGATGATTACGACGGCGCGTTTCCGGCGTCAAGCGGCCTTCTCTTAGGCAGCGCCGCCCAGAGGCGGTCAAGGACGCGATCGAGATCAGCCTGCGAAATCTTCGGCGTCCGGAGTTCCTTGGTGACGTTGTCCTTAAAGCGTTGGAGACGCCAATGCGACACGGCGTACAGGTGGTCGGCGATGACCCAGGAATCGTCGTCGGAGTTGGGGTTCGGATTCTTCGACAGCTTCACTGCGGCGGTCCTGCCTGCGTTTTCCGCCGCCGTCGTTATCGGCAGCACTAGCGAATGCGTCCCAAGCCGATTCTTGCGCGAGACGACGAGCACGGGCCGCAGTTTGCCGAACTCGGGGTACACCGCGTCCGTGAACCTGCACCAGAACACGTCCATGATGCGCGGTTCGCGTATGGCGAGCTTCTGACCTTCACGGACGGCGAAGGATCCGAATTCATCGTAGCACCCATCTACATTCAGCAGCGATCCAATCGATCCTGCCTGGTATTGGGCGGTTCCGGTGCGCGGTGCCGTCTGCAACTCGCTGACGGCCGCGGCGACGCGTTCCGCCCCTGCCTCGGCAAGCTTGGGTTTCAGGGACAGGATCGGTCGGTCGTTCATCGATGCGTTCCACGTTCGTTGTTAGGCGGTCTATCCACCCGGGCGGTACCGGAGGCGATGGTCCGACCTTGGAGTGCGGATAGCACGCTCGCGCTCTCATGTTGCATGGCATGCGGCTCATGCACCGAATGACAGTGACCCTTCATCGGCCAGGGGCAGGGACGCAGACCGTGGCACGATGGGTCGGGAAGCCATCGCCTCCGGACATGCCGCAAACCTGGACCTCACGTCCCTTTAGACTACCGTCCTCTCCTTCCCGACCACCTACTTGCGGCTTCGTCAGTCTATGGGGCCGTCCCTAGGCTTTCGTCCATGCCGCCGCCCTGTCCACCTGCTGGCGATCGTACGCGAAGCACTTGTGCGTCTGAGGTGTCATCTCCTCGGGTACACCGTCCTCCCGCAACCGCTTGCGGACCTGTTTGTGATGCAGGCCCGTACGCTGGCACAGCTCGCCAAGCGTCACGTAGCGTCGCAGGAACCGCTCCGCGCTCTCACGGGTGATGACCGGCACCATGCGCCGGGCTTCGGGACTGAACTGCATCTCCAGCTCGAGCAGGCCCGACGCCAGCAGCGCCTTCGGGCTGTCGCGCCCGATGCCTGGCAGGAAGTCGAGGATGTCGAGCAAGTTGATGCCGTTCCCGCGTTCCTCGTTCCGGACGAGGGGCAGGAACTCGGCGACGTCGACGAGGAGGGCATCGAGGCCCACGGCCCCAGCGAGGCGTCCCTTCCACCGGAGTGTCCCGCCGAACACGGGCTCCAAGATCTTGGACATCGTCGCGCCGGTCCGGTGCCTCGCCTTCAGGACGTTCACCCGGTCGTCGGTCTCGGTGTCCACGGCTTCCGCCCCGGCGAACATCCGCTCCAGCATCTCGTCGACCGCCTGACGCGTGAACCTGTGCTTGGCGAACTCGCGGTCGTTCGATCCGGTCACGGTCGGCAGGTGCCCGTCCGCGATGATGGCCCTCAGCCAGATGAGCGGGAAGCCGGTCAGCTTCTGGACCTTCGGCGTGGACAGTGCACCCTTCAGCTCGCGCACCGTCGCCTCGATCCTCTCCGCGTCGACGGTGACGCGGTGGTCCATGAGGCCGGCGGCGAGGGCGTCCGCGCCGAGGTTCTCGCGCTCGAAAAGGCGGCGCACGGTGAGGGCATGAGCGCCCGACGCACGGGCCGCGGTCCTGATCGTGTGGACCGCCTGCCGCTCGACGACGCGCCCGAGGACCTTGGTGCCGGCCTCCAGCGGCATCTCGCGCATCGCGAAGTCCACGACGACGTCGCGGACCGGATCCCAGGCGGGGTCCCCCGGGTCGCGTTCGAGTACGACGTAGCCGTAGCCGAACGTATCGCGCGGGGCCCAGACACCTCTCGTCCCGGTCTGCGCTGCGTTCAAGCGGGCGAGCAGCCTCTCCACAGCCGCCGGCCCGCCGGACGCGTGGGCGAAGCCCTCATCGGCCGCCGCCGCCCAGTCGGTCTCCGTCAGCGTGCTCGCCTTGACCTTCGGCGGGTGCAGGGCCGAGACCCCCAGGCCCTCGCAGGCGCCGATCGCGACGTAGAGCTCGAGGCCGTCGAGCCAGTTCGAGGCGTCGCGCTCTCCGCGGAGGCGGTTCAGGAGCCAGCGCTGGAACGGCGAGGACGGGACGGTTGGGCATCCCGCGCGGATTCCGTCGAGGCGCCCGAGGTCCTCCGCCATGGTCCCGTTGAAGTCCGGGGCCTCGAAGCGCCTGCGCTCGGGCGACGCGTTCGCGAGGAGGATGCCGTGCCGGTCGCAGGAGCGCACGTGCGAGACGATCCATTCCGTTCTGAGCCATGGCCTTGCGACGACAGGACCCTCGAAAGCCGCGACGTCCTCGGCCACGCAAGCGGGACAGTAGCGGAAGTAGGTCCGGTGGACGGACAGCCGGCGCAGGCGTTCGCCGCAGAGGTCGGTGAAGGCCGCGTCCGGGGAGCGGACGGGCGTGGCGCGGACGAGGTCGTCGGCATTCGCTCCTGCGATCTCGGCGAGGCGCCGCACGGCTGGGGACCGGCCACGATCGATGTCGTTCGGGTAGATCCCCATCTCGCGGAGGAAGTTGGGCATCGGGCGGCCGTTGAGCGCGGCGACGCGGGACGCGAAGCTGGCCGCGCCCTGCATGGGTTCGGGCGGGTGGGACCAGGCGAGGCGCTGAGTGGGGGAGGAGAGGGCAACCATCATTCGGACTCCGCGATGAACGAGCCCGGCTCGAGGCGAGCCCAGTCGTGTGCGAGGAACGGGTTCATTTCGTCGAACCCCCTGGCATGCGAGTGCTCGATGTACGCGGTGGCGAAGTGCTCTCTGGTCAGTTCCGCAGCCTCCTCCACGAGGGCCGCGTGAATGCCCGCGAGGACGACCTGTGCGATTCGCGCGTAACGGTAGGCGGCGGCGTGCGCAATGCGTTCGGGGATATCGGACGCGACGACCCGCGCGACGTCCAAGTCGACCGCCGATGCCATCTCCCTCAGGATGCGGAGCACGAGACCGCGCTCCTCCGGCAAGGTCACGTCGACGAGGGGGAACTGGAAGCCGCGTCGCTCGATCTGCTCGTCGAGGCGGGCGAGATCGGTGGTGTTGGGCATTCCGGTGAGGAGGAAGCTGACCGGCCAAGTCGGGTTGTTCATGACGCCCTTGAACGCCTTGGCGACCTTCTTGCGCTCCTTGCCCGTCGGGGTCTCCGTGAGGAGGTGCTGGGGTTCGTCGATGTGAATGAGCATCACCTTGCGCAGGTGGAGCTGCTCGGGAAGCATGTCCCACACCTTGTTCTCCTCGAGGTCCTGGACGAGCGGATAGCCGGTCCCCCGAAGAATGTTGTGCCCGAGGGTCTTCATGATGACGGGACCCTTGAGGGTGACGGAGACGACGGGGCAGGTCGTTCCCCACGGCCGGACCTGGGGCTGAAGCTTCGGGTACTGGGCTAGGAGGTGGCGCGCGAGGGCGGTCTTCCCGGCGCCGCTCTCGCCGGTGAGGAAGAAGCAGCGGCCGTCGTCGCGGTTGCCGTTCCTGCGTGCCGAGACGAGGTGCAGGAACTTGTCGAACTTCTCCTTCAGCAGCTTGTCGCGGCCGCAGGCCACGTAGACGGCCTTCACCCGCTCGAGGGACCCCACGATCCGGACGGCGTCCTCGCCGAGGCCGGCCACGAAGTCGTCGAGGAATTCGTCGTCTTCCGACGCAGGGCCGGCAACGTCCGCGCCGTCGCTGAAAAGCGCGTCGTCCGCCCCCGACGGGTCGTTGTCCGGAACTTGCCGGGGCGACGGATGCTCATGACGCTGGCAGCTCATTCGTCCTCTCCGTAGGTGTTCATCGAGCCGCCGAACGGCTTCCCCTTGCCCTTGCCGCCGCCGTCCTTGTCGCGCTTCGATGGTCGGGTCCGCGGGTTTTGGTGGACGACGGTGCCGAAGGAGGCCTCGTCGACGGGCTTGGGCCGGGACGCGCGGACGACCGGCTCCGTCGCCGCCAGCGACTTGCGCTCGGCGTGGTCGACCATGGCGTTGAACTGCTTCTCCGTGTAGCCGTAGACGGGGATGCCGCAGCGGCGCATCGCCTCGAAGCCGGCCTCGTAGAAGTGGCGGTCCGCCTCGAGACGGATCTCGCGGCCGAGCTCGGCCTCGGCGCGGACGAACTTGAGCACCTCTCTGTTCCCCATGAGGAGCTTGTCGAGCGAGGTCTCGACCTCGTCCGGGAACGTGCCCTCGGGCGCGCGGACTTGGATGTAGTCGGTGCCGTCGGGACACCACTCGCACCCCTTCACCTTCTCGGGCAGCTCGATCAGGAGCGACTTGACGTCGGCCGGGTCGACGACGATGCCGACCTCGGACCGGCCGACGGCCCTGAAAAGTTCCAGGAGGCCGTCGCCCCGGACGAACGGCACGTTCATGAACTCGACGCCGGACGGCGAGAGCTTGCGTGTCCGGCGGAAGCCGAAGGCGAGCTTGACCTGCTCCTCGGTCAGGTCGGGAGCCAGGCCCACCCGGGACAGCGAGTTCCATGCCGCCATGGGCGTGCGCCCCTCGAGCCCCTTGTGGGGACGGTTGTGGTAGCTGTCGACGATGAAGCGCACGAGCAGGGCGTGGAACTCGGCGACGGTCAGCGACGCCATCTCCTGCGCGGGGTAGTCTCCCTGTTCGACGACGTTGGAGAAGGCGTACCCCGCAAAGCGCCGGCAAAGACGCTTCAGGGTGCGGAAGAACGCCTCGATCGTCCCGCGCATGCGCGGGTCCTGGTCGGGAACGCTCGTTCCCGCGCGGCACCGCTGGACGGTCGCCTGGAACTCCTCGCCGAAGGCGGGACCGCCGTCGAAGGCGAAGAACTCGCCGCGCCCGTACATGTGCCAGGTGCTGCGGCACCCGACGGCGGCGGCGAGGGCGGACTTATCGACGAGGGTGCTGCGCAGGGCCGTGCGCGCCGTCGCCGTGGACGGGGCGCCGGTGAAGAGGTGCAGTCCTACGACGCACCGCGTCGCGACGTCGATGGCCACGGTCACGGTGCACCTGACCCGGGGCATGCGCTCGCGCGCCGCGGGCGTCATCTTCTTCCAGACCGACGACCCCTCGGCCAGCTTGTGGAGGTCGATGTCCCAGTCATCCATCTCGATGCGCTGCATCGGGCGCGTGACCATGGTGCCGACCGCGGAGAGCGCGTAGCGGCGCATGGCCCGGTCGAGGCCCTCGCGACCGGCATCGGCGAGGAATGGGTCGATCTCCCCGATGCGCTTGCGCACAGTCGCCGCGCTGACGCGGAGCCGATCCTCGGGAAGGCGACTCTTGTTGAAGGGTTCGAGCTCTCCCTCGATGAACTCGCAGATGTCGCTGATCTTCGGTTTCAGCGGCGTGCACCAATGCTCGACCGCGCGTTCCATCGCCTGCCGCACGCGCGGGTCGAGTTGGTCGCGGTTCCCGCACTTGGCGTAGTTGGGGAGGAAGGAGTCCTCGCGCTCCCTTTTGTCGCGGTAAATCTTCAGCCATTTGTATAGGCCGCTAGCGCTGGGCCAGTCGAAGGCCTTGCGTTCCCGGTCCGCGAAGACGCGACCGGGCTTGCGGCGCTCGCCGTATTTGTCGAGGTACCAGCGGTCCATCGAGTCCCGCTCCTCCGCGACGAATGCGGCAAGCTTGTCCGCGCCGACGCCGATCCTCGGCTTGGAGAGATCACGCCTCCGGCGGTGGTAGCGCTGCACCCATTCCAGCTTCCACGCGGCGTCGCGGCCGTCCTCCTTCGAGCAGCGCGACATGTCGGACGTGTCGTTGCGCACGCGCAGCATCGAGAGGTGCTTCGTCCAGTGCCCCTCGTCGATGCGCATGCGGGGCGACGGACCGCGCAGCAGTTCCGTGATCTCGTCATCGTCGACCGGGACGTAGTGGTCCTCGAAGACGTAGCCCGTCATGAGCTGGAGGACGTGCCTTCCCTTGTCGGATTCGACGCAGCGGTGGTGTGCCCCGTCGATGACGATGCGGTCGTGTCGCCCGAACTTGTACGCGCGCCTGGGCATGTCCCGTGTTCCTCCTTGATTCGGGGCGTCGCCAGCGTGGGCGACGAGTCCTTGAGCCATCGTCAAGACGCCACCGGACGCCCGACCCGCGCGCGGGCGTCGGGCGAGACCGCCACGCCGGGCGCCAGCGACAGGGCGCCGGACTGGAGCAGCGCGACCGCCGCGCGGTAGCCGCGAAAGCCAAGGCCGGATGCGTCCGCCACGTCGCCGAGCGCGAATCCCTCAGGCATGCCGGGCAGGGCGCGCCGCACCGCTTCGAGGCCCTCGGGGTCGTCGTCGAGGGCGCAGGCGACGATCGCCCGCGCGTTGGCGATCGTGATGTCGTCGAGGTCGAACTGCGTGACGACGCGGTAGTCGTCCGTGGTGCCCAGGACGGCGTTGCGGCCGATCCCGCCGATCTTCGCGGGAACCGCCTTGCGCTCCGAGTCCTCGTCGTACTTGCACTCGATGGTCGAAACGACGCCGCTCCACCAGTCGACTTGGTAGTCGGAGTGGTACTCCGGCGTCCCGCTGTTCGGACATCGGTAGCGGATCAACTGCTGTTCGCGGACCGCCCGAACGTCGGGGCTGGCGACCAGCGAGAAGAGGACGTCCTCCTCGAGTCCGCTCTCGAACCGGATCACCACCCAGCGGAACGGGTCGACGATCGACCCCGTGCGCGAGCCCCTCTTCTTTGGCCGCGGGATCCGGTGCGCCACGCTCGGCTCGATCCGCCGCAACGGCTTCCCGGCCCGTCCGTCAGCTCGAAGGTCGGTATGTGCCAGTTCCTCCGGGTGGCATGGCCGCCCACCTCCGCGACGCGCGAGGCAACGGAGCTGGGGCATCGGCCGGGCTGGGCCGCCGACAAGAAGGAACGCAGGAGGGGTTGGTGCGTGGACATGGAAGGGCTCCCGGCCTCCGCCGCCGAAATGGCGACGGGGATCGACACGGCCCTAGGGCGGGCCACCGTCTGCACGCGTCGGTCCGCGGAAGGGGCGACGCGTCAGGCGGCTATGGAGCCGTGGTGCTTGGCTGGATGGGATCCGGACGGGGAGGGCATGCAGACGTATAGTTTCATCTCGATGCCTCCCTCTCGTTGCTGCGGCGCCGCCGCCTTCGTTTCCCGATCCGCCTCCCGTCGAACCCGTCGGGGGAAGCGTCCCCGTCGAATCCCGGCGGGGCGGCGGAAACTAGCCGAACCGCGGATCCGCGCCAGGCGAATCCGGTCCGCCGCGGCCGGAGATTTCCGACGCCGTTAAGGAACAGTTGACGCGGCCATCGGGCAGGGGGCGCCGCGGGCGGTTACGCCGACGCGTCGCGCCCTCCGTCTGCTTGGCCGTTCGGACGGGGCGGGGTCCAGCGCCGCGGCCCAGGATCCGGTCGAGGGATCGAAGACGTCGAGCGACGGACGGCACCGGCCGATCTGCGCGAAGGCCCTCCGGTCCAGCGTGGCCACCGCCGCGCCGATCGACAGGGCGGCGGCTGCGATCGCGAGGCGCTCGCTTGGTTGGGGACGGCGGGACCAGAGGTTTGGCAAGGCGAGGTGGCGGAGGTCGGGGTCGGCCGCGAGCGCCGCCCGGATCCTTGCGGTCTGCCCATCGACGGGAAGGATCCGGTAGCGCCGGTTACGGAGCAGGACGTCGAGGCGGCGCTCGAAGTCCGCCGCCCTCGTGTTGCCGTTGCGGCGTGCCAGCTCGACGCCGAGCTGGAGCTCGTAGACGGCGCCCGCGGGCAAACAGAGGGTTCTTGGCGGCGCGGCGTCCAGCCAGGCGGTGACGGCGGGGTCGGGGCGCGTCGCTGTGAGTTGGGACGCAACCGTGGTGTCGAGGACGAACAGTCGGGGCAGGGCGCTCATGCGGCCAGTCCCCTGACCACGCGAACGGCTCCGGCGGCCGACGGCATGGGTCCCACGCGGGGTACCGGCATGGTCGTGCGGGTGCGTCGGAACCTCGCCGGCGGGAGGCACGGCGACCATGAGGACGGCCACACGACGAGCCGTGTCTCGGGATCGACGCGCACGCCGCGCAGCACGACCCGGAGGATGCCCGTGAGGCTTTCCCTCGCGATCCAGTCCCCGTCGACCTCGCGCAGGTCGACGCAGCCCATGCGCGTTGCGAGGTTACGCAGGACTCTGGGCCAGGTCCCCGCCGACCCAGCTGGGGCGAGCGCATGGCCTGCACGCTGTTCCGCGTCGGCCGCCTCCAGGACGGCGCGGCGGCGCAAGGCCGGCCGGAGATCCGTGTCGGTCCAGACCTCGTAACTTGCCCGCCTCGCGAGGCACTCGGCCTCGATGCGCGGCCGAGTGCCACATAGGTACGGATCGCGGAGAAGGACGTCCTTGGGCATCGCGTCGACGTAGGTGCGCGAGCCGCAGGGCCAGTGGACGAGGCACAGGGGGATGTGCATCAGCTCGCAGCCGTCGAGGCCGTCGGTCCACTCGAACGCGTCGGGGCGGAAGTCCACCGAGACGGCGCCGAGCCGCCGGACCAGAAGATGCGCAAGTCCTTGGGCCGCGCCGGCACCGAAGGACGCGGCCTTCGCCCAGGCGGGAAGGGGCCTGCGCAATGGGCGCCGGGAGCCGTCGGAGTTGAGGTGACGCGGAACGCGCCTGACGCGCTGCGGATGGTTGGAAAGCATGCGGAACTCCCTGAGATAGACGCGAGGGGGCAATGCGTCGACGGTGGCGCCGACGGCGGGCTAGTTTCGGGAATGAGGCGGTACGCGATGGTGGCGGGGCGTGACGCCGCCGTTTCCTAGGTGCAGTATGCTCGGGCACGTTCTCCGGAAGCGTACCAAAGCTTGGTGGAAGCGGGTGCTGGAACTGCTGCTGGAACGTCTGCGATGCGGGTGAGCGCTGCGGTCGACCGCGGGAATCGACCGCGTATCGTTGTTCGCGACGGCTTCTTCTTGTGGAAATCTTCTCGTGCCGTTGACGAAAGGAAACAGACTGTCTGGTTTTGAGTCAACAGCGAATAGTTCCGGAACCGCCGAGAATCGTGCGTCCCCGGGGTGGCCCGGGGCGGCCGTCCGGGGGGCAGGATTCACCGGGACGGCCTGCCGCGGGGCCCGCGCCATGCTCGAGATCTCGCAAGTCGAGTTGTGCGCGCGTGCGTCGGTCGGTCGGAACCTTCTGAACGATTTCGAGACGGGCGCGCGCGTTCCTAGAGCGTCCAACTTGGCCCGCATCCGCGCCGCTCTCGAGGCCGCTGGCGCCCGTTTCGAGGACTGCGACGACGGGTCGATCTGCGTTCGCGTCGTCCCGCCGGCACCGGGCGTAGCCCAGGGCTGAGCGACCGGCGCTAAGCGAGACGGCGACGGATCGCGGTCACGAGTTGCGCGGACAGCGAAGCGCGCACCGCTAGTTCTCGTACTAGCTTTCGGGGCCTGCCGTGGGCTGGATAGCTGCTTTTCGATAGCCGATGATGGCGAAGCTCTCGCTCTGGACGCATTTGATCTTCAGCCAATCGCCTTGTCGCCCGGAACGGTAGGGACGGTCCCGGTACTTGGAGATGATCCCTTCGAGCCCGTGCTCGCAGGCGCTGCGCAGTAGAGCCTTGCCGTCAGCGGCGATCTCTTCAGACGGGCGGATTACGCCCTTGCTGCCGACGACGTCCCCAGGATATGCCGCCGCTCCTCGAGCGACATCCGGCTGGAATCGAGCCCATCGAGGTAGAGGATGCCGAAGGCGTAGAGGATTGCTGCTCCGGCGGACTTCCTGCCGCCGCGGCCGCCAAGGGCCTTTTGAAGCGCACTGGAGTCGGAGCGGCCGAGATCGTCCAAGAGGACGGCTTCACCATCAAGGACGATGGACGAGGTATCCAACTCGCGCGCCGCTGCTGCGATTGCAGGAAAGCGTTCAGTCCAGTCGTGACCGCCGCGAGTGAGGATCCGCACTGTTCCGCGATCGACATGGATGGCGAGACGGTACCCATCCCACTTGATCTCGAAAGCCCACTCACGCCCGACCGCAGGGACTGAGGCGAGGAGAGCCAGGCACGGCTCGACGCGATTAGGCATCGGGTCGAGCGGAAGGTGCGGCTGCCTGCGATCGCGCGGTGTGATCTCGCCGCCTCGCAGCGCTGGCGTCGGCTCCGTCTGCAGGTTACTGGAACGCCGGTTCTTTGCAGGAGGGTTGGCTACGCGACCATTGAGCGCCTAAGCCGCTTAAGATGCGGTCACTGCTGTCCGCCTGTTGTACGGAAGATGGTGCCTTGCTCGCTCGGTGCGCCGCTGTCACTCTGGTGTATGTGCAATCTGGGTCAGGGGGTTTCTGCGATCGTGCTGATACCGAAGGATCCTGTCCAACGATTCCTAGTCGCCTGGCTCGTCGCCTGCGCTTTGATCGGAGTGTTCGTCAAGCTTGCGACCTTGTCAGCAGTACCGGTGCTCATTGTAATGATGCCTGGAGTAGGTTTGGCGCGAGCTTTTCTATTCGTCGTGGACCGGATCGGGTACACGGAAACGCTCCTTTCGGCAGCCGAAGCTGACCTTCGCTCCGTTTATGCCGCCTCCGCTGTTATGGCGGGTATTGGCTTCTGGTGGATCTTGGCCTTCGTCGGAATGACGATGATCTACCGTCGTCGCAGGTGAAGCAGGAGCACCTGCTTAGCTGCGGCCCGACGAACCGATGGTCTGGCGCCAGGAAACCGCGAGTTCGACGCCCATTGTATTTCGTGTTCTCCTGCCTGCATGTGCAATCTCTACTCCGTCACCAAAGGCCAAGCGGCGCTTCTCGCCTTCACGCGGGCGGCTTTCGATCGCACCGGCAACCTGCCGCCGATGCCCGGCATCTTCCCCGACTATCCGGCACCGGTGGTCCGCAATGGCGAGGGCGGCCGCGAGCTGACGCTGATGCGCTGGGGCATGCCGTCCCCGCAATTCGCGCTGAAGGGCCGCACCACCGATCCGGGTGTGACGAACATCCGCAACGTCGCCAGCCCGCACTGGCGGCGCTGGACGGGCCTGGAGCATCGCTGCCTCGTACCGCTGACGAGCTTCAGCGAGTACGACACCATCGACGGCAAGAAGGTGCCGGTGTGGTTCGCCCTGGACGAGGATCGGCCGCTGGCGGTCTTCGCGGGAATATGGACGAACTGGACGTCGGTGCGAAAGAAGTCAGAGGGCGAGGTGACGGCGGACCTTTACGGCTTCCTCACGACGGAGCCGAACGCCGAGGTTGGAGCCGTGCATCCGAAGGCGATGCCGGTGATCCTGACCACAGCCGAAGAGATGGACGTCTGGATGCGCGCGGACTGGAACGAGGCGAAGGCGCTGCAGCGGCCGTTGCCGGACGGCGCGCTGCGGGTGGTAGCTAAGGGTGCGAGGCAGGACGGTGGAGCCGCTTGATGGGTGACATATTCATGCACCTCAGCCTCTCGATCGCTCTGATAGCCAGCGGGGTCGGCTACTACTTCGACCTCTACAGGCGATCGACTCCCTATTGGGAACTGAACCCTAACGAGAAACAGAAGAAAGCGTACTGGATCGTTCTCGCGCTATGGGTGCTCGAGTGCCTCCTGATCGCGCTGAACTGGGTACTCCTGTGAGCTGCCGGCTCGTCGATCGGGCATCGGAACGATGGGCGGCGGCGAGTGGGGGATGCTGATCGCCGCCTCACTCATCTTCGGCATCTTCACGGAGCTCTGGCCGATCCCCCTGCTCGCCGGCCTCGTCGGCGAGGTCGCGTACTACGCGTCGTCATCGACTTACCGATGGCAGCTTAGATCGGCGCCTGGCGCCTGGAGGACGGCGATCGTCTCGGCCGTGATGCTGTCGGCGATCTGCGAAGTTGCGTTTTGGGCCGGATCGGGACTACGTCAGATCGCCGAACGGCTCTACTGACCGGCGGCGCAGCCCCTGGCGAAATCGGCGACAGCCTCACCTGGCACCGTGCTCTGCATGAAGACGGCGGTCTCGTTGATGCCGACAATGCTTACATAAGTCGGCGGAACACTGCCGAACCACGCGGCAAGGTCATTCACCCTCGCTGTGCCGAGCTCCGACGAAGCCAGCGTGTCGGGACTGTCGGTGCCGACTAGATGCTCGAGAATGGAATGAGGATCGCGTCCGGCAGCGACGATGTCCAGGAAATCCAGTTTGAAGCTCTTGAGAGGGCCTCGTCAGCCTCGACTTCGCCTGGAGCGGTGGCGGGCACTCCGGCCTCGTGGTCGCGGCCGGAAACGTCCTGGCGCTCCTCGTCCTCGGCGCCGCCGCATCGATTGCGGGAGGCGACGTCGTGACGTCACCCGAACTGGATCGCCGCGAGGCCCCCGTGCCTCGAAGCGCTGCAACGGACGTCGACCGCGTGATCGCTGCCTCGGTAGAGGACCTGATGCAGAACGGGGAGATATACCGGACGTCGACCTGAACCTCGACAGGATTGCCCGCCGGCTTCGCCGTCCAGCCCGTGATGTCTCTGGTGCCATCAACCGCACGCGGGGCATGAGCGTGTCGCAGTATGTGAACGGCTATCGGGTGGAGCGCGCCTGCCGGCTGCTCCTGGACACGGCGGACCCGATCACGCGGATCATGCTGGACGCCGGATTCGGTACGAAGTCGAATTTCAACCGCGAGTTCCAGAGGGTCACAGGCATGACGCCGAGCGCCTATCGGCGCGCCAAGGGTAGACCCTCCGGTGTCTCGACGGGAGATGAACCCGACGGCGCCACATAATCGCATCGGGAGCCCTCTTTCCTCGTGATGCGGCACGTCCAGGAGCGTGTTCCAGTGGCGCCTTTCCGTTCGACCCGTCGCCGCTACTCCGGTCCTGTCGGAGGCTCCGATGGCGCCCGGATCGGAAAGCTGTCATTCCTGCGATCGTCGATGCTGACCACATCTGGATCGGAGCAACCCGCTGGCATGCGCCCATCTCAGTATTCAGCCATGCTCGCCCTCGGGTTCGTCGTCGCAACGCCGGCGCTCGCCAACGACTCCACCGCATCCTTTGCGACAGGAGGCTTGGTGCTGACCAAGACGGACGCCATCGCCATGAGGTCCGAGGACCTGTCGGTATCGACGGACGCGATCCGGGTCGCCTACGTCTTCCACAACACGAGCGAGAAGCCCGTCACGACCACCGTCGCGTTCCCCGTGCCGAATGTCACGGCCTCGCCCTATATCGACATCTCCATTCCTAACGACGACCCGTCGAACCCGCTCGGTTTTGAGACACGCGTCGAGGGCAAGGCGGTCAGGATGGCGCTGGAGGAGAAGGCGACGCTCGACGGTCGCGACGTGACGGCGCTGCTGAAAGGGCTGGGCGTTCCGCTGGCGCCGCAGGACGAGAAAGCGGGCGAGGCGCTCGACGCCCTGCCGCGGGCGAAGCAGGATGAGCTGATCAAAGCCGGCCTCGTCGAGCCGGGCGATCCCGAAGCCGCCGACAGCGGCGAGCGCAACCTCCAGGCGCTCTGGAGCTGGAGCGGCACCTACCACTGGGAGCAGACCTTCGCGCCTGGCCGCGATGTCAAGGTCGAGCACAGTTACACGCCCTCCGTTGGCAGCAGCGTGGCGACTGTTCTCGACATGGAGCCCGACTATCCCGACGATGTGAAGGCGATGCGCGAGCGCTACTGCATCGACGACGCCTTCATGCGGGCGATGAAGAAGCGCAGCGCCGAGTGGCAAAAGCGGTTTCCGGACCAGGGCTACGCCTTTTCCGAACAGAGCTTCGAATATGTGCTGACGACGGGGGCGAACTGGGCGGAGCCGATCGGCGACTTCAGGCTCACGGTGGACAAGGGCGCGCCGGAGAACCTCGTCTCCTTTTGCGCCGATGGCGTGAAGAAGACCTCGTCGACCACCTTCGAGGTGCGGCACCAAGCCTTCGTCCCGAAGCGTGACCTTGCGGTCCTCATCCTTCTGCCGGTGAGTCCGCCACTGCCCTGAGCGGTTCGGGCCACACGACAATTCAGGGGTACGTCGTCTTCGGCGACCTCTCGCTCTCGATTTCCTCCCGGAGGTTCTATTCCGAAGATCGGGACGACCGGCAGGTTTCACTGCCATGACTCCTGGACTCGCGGCATACAGACGGGGGAGGGAAGGCATGCGGCGGCGGCTCCGGCGGTTCTCGATCAGTCCTTCGGCCTCGGCGGAATACGCGCGACGGGACCGTTCGACGGCAAATGGAGGAGGAGCACTCAGGCATGCTGCGCGGTGGACGCTGAGCCTGACGTCGTCGCGGGCACCCAGGGCACGACGCGAAAACTTTTCCGAACCTTCATCGAGGCCGCTGTCGACCTGCAGCTTAGCGGGAGCTTCCTGTAAGCTGCTGTGCCTCCACCGAAATCGCGGCGGAGGGACACTGCGTGAGCCGACGGGATAGTCAAAGCGGCTAGGGACGTTGATGCTGGGGCGAGCACAACGTGCAGAGAGCCTGCGATGAAAGCGGAACCACCTAATCTCACCATCAAGCAGATGCGCGCGGTCCAGGCCGTCGCCCGCTACTCCAGCTTCGTTGCAGCCTCTGTCGACATGCGGATGTCGCAGCCCGGCATTTCGCGGCTGATCCGGTCGACCGAGGCGGAGCTCGGCGTCGAGCTCTTCCATCGCAGCACTCGACAGGTGGTGCTGACCTCGGCCGGCCTGCAGTTCCTGCCTGTTATCGACCGGATGCTGGCCGAGTTCGATCTGGCCGCCGGCAGCTTGGCCTCGCTGCAGCAGCACCATCAGGGGCATGTCATCCTCGCATGCCCCGTCTCCATCGCGAGCAAGATGCTCGCTGAGATCGTGCTGCGGTATCGAGCCGACCACTCCGATGTGACGATCGAGATCCGGGAAGCTCTACGGGAGGAGGTCGTCAACCAGATTCGGTTCGGAGTCGCCGATTTCGGTCTCGCATCGTTCATGGAGCCCGATGAAGACCTTGCCGTCGAGGCCCTCTGCGAGGTCGCCTATTACGTCATCGTGCCACGCAACCACCGTTTTGCCGAACGAGAGTCCGTCAGCCTGGTGGAATTGAGGGGCGAGCCGATGGTTTCGCTGCCTCCCACCTCGATCATTCGGCGGACGTTTGACGCGGCCGCGGCCCGTGGCGGCTTCGGCCTTAGCCATACGATCACAGTCAACTCGCCGGTCTCGGTGTTCAGCCTGGTGGAAGCAGGGGCCGGGATCGCCATCCAAAACGGGGCGAACGTGCGCTCGCACCTGAATGAGCACGTCGCTGCGCTCCCGCTGGATTCGCCTCGCATAACCTCGTCGATCGCCACCTTTCGACTGCGCTCACGCATGATGAGCCCTGTCGCAGCATCGTTCATGCGAGTCGTCGAAGCGTTTTTCCGGACCCATCCCTGCACCTGAGCAGAGGGACTGCCCTGGGTCGCTGCAGAACGCGCTACCGCGCGCCTATACATGCAGCAAGCTGCTCAGATTCAGCTCTGATAACAATCGCGCATCAGTCGCCGTTATCCAAAACACTTTGACAGGAGTGGCCGTCCTGCGCTCGCTTGTTGTCGAGCAAAGTTGACGAACACCTTCGAGCCTGCCCGTCACCGGGTGGGGCGGGACAGTATTGGGTAACGAGATGGCCTCATATCTTGATCAGGACAGCGTCCGCCAAGGGCACCTGGACGAACTTATCGAATTCCTGCGTCTCCCGACGATCTCGGCCCGCAACGACATGTCGGTGATGGAGCAGGCGGCCGACTGGCTGATGCGGCGGCTGCAGGGTCTTGGGGCTGAGACGCGCCTCCTGGACAGTCCCGGCTTTCCCGTCGTTTACGCCGAGATCAAGGGCGACAGCGACCGGACGATTCTCTTCTACAATCACTACGACGTGCAGCCGCCCGAACCGCTAGAGGCTTGGACCTCGGATCCCTTCGAGCCCGCCGTGCGCGACGGCCGCCTCTATGCCCGGGGCAGCGACGACAACAAGGGCGCGCTGATGTCGCGCATCCACGCTGTCGAGGCGCTCCTCAAGGAGCGTGGCAGTCTGCCGCTGACGGTGAAGTTCCTGATCGAGGGCGAGGAGGAGTCCGGCTCGCCCAGCCTGCCAGTCGTGGTGGAACGGCACCGCGATCTCCTGAAGGCCGACGCCTGCATTTGGGAGAACGCCCGCCGCGACGACGCGGGGAGCCCGACCATGACGCTCGGCAACAAGGGCATGTACTCATTCGAGCTGCGGGCGCGCACGGCCAGCGCGGACTCCCATTCCGGCAAGGCGAACATCTATCCGAACGCAATCTGGCGCCTCGTCTCGGCACTGGCGAGCATGCGAGATCCGAACGGGCGCGTGCTGATCAAAGGCTTCTACGAATCCGTAACGCCGCTCAGCGCCTCCGACGAGGAGATCTGCCGCTCCACGCCAGCCAACGGCGCGGCGCAGGCCAGGAAGCTCGGGCTGGAGACACTGGTGCCCGGCAACGACGACTATGCCGTCAACCGGGCGCTGTTCTACACGCCGTCGCTCAACATCCAGGGCATTACCGGCGGCTACACCGGACCGGGCCACAAGACGGTCAACCCCGCGACGGCCATGGCGAGGCTGGAGTGCCGCCTCGTCAAGGGGCAGGATCCCGACGCTGTCGCGGAGATGATCTCAAGCCATCTCGTCAGCCACGGCTATCCCGACATTGAACTCGTCAGCAAGAAAGCGGGAGCCTGGCCGAGCTACACGGCGACCGACCATCCCTTCGTCCAGATCGTCCAGGCCGCAGGCGCCGAGGTCTACGGCCGGCCCGTGGTGATCCTGCCGAGCTCGCCCGGCACCGGTCCGCGCTTCGTCTTCAAGCACGTGCCGGAGATGCCGATTGTGGCGCTTGGCGTCGGGCATGCCGACAGCCGGGCCCACGCGCCGGACGAGAACATCGCGGTGGAGGATCAGTTCCTGACCACCAAGCAGGTCGCCCGGATCATGGAGCTTTACGCCAGCGCCGGTTGAGCCGGCGAACGGCTCCGCGTGTCTTCAACAAGAGGGTAGTGAGATGAGCATCAGACAGATGTTACGAGCCGGCCTCGTCGCCGGCTGCGCGGCGATGGCGCTCGCGTTTGCCGGGCCCGCATACGCGCAAGAGCGCGAACTCGTCATCGCGCAGGGGATCGACACCTCGGGCTTCGATCCCCATGCCCACACCACCGCGGCAATCGAGGCGATCCACGTCAACATCTTCGACTACCTCCTCATGCGTGACGGCAAGGGCGAACTGCAGCCCGCGCTTGCCACCGAGTGGGAGCAGGTCTCAGACACGGCCATGCGCTTCCGCCTGCGCGAGGGCGTTCTCTTCCATGACGGTACGCCCCTGACCGCGGCGGACGTGAAGTTCTCGTTGGAGCGTCCGGCGCTCGACGAGAGCGTGATCCAGCATTCCTTCTACGACACGATCCGCGAGGTGGAGGTCGTCAACGACCACGAGGTCATCATCCATACCGATGGACCGGACCCGATCCTCCTCAACCGTGTCAGCCGCATCGGCTCCGGCATCGTGCCGAAGGCCTATGTGGACAAGGTCGGCTGGGACGGCTTCGCCCAGAAGCCGATCGGCACCGGCCCGTTCCGCATGGTCGAGTGGCGCCGCGACGACCGCATCATAATGGAAGCCTTCAAGGAGCACTGGCGCGGCGCACCAGCCTGGGACCGGCTCATCCACCGCACCATCCCCGAGGATTCCACGCGCGTCGGCGAGCTGGTCAGCGGCGGCGTCGACATCGCTACCAACATTCCGAGCCAGGACATCGAACGCGTGAAGGCATCGGGCATCGCGACCACAGCACCCTGGCCGAGCTTTCGTGTCATGACGCTCTTCGTCAACACCAAGGAAGGCTCCCCGTTGGCCGATCCGAAGGTCCGCGAGGCCGTTGACCTCGCGATCGACAACAAGGCGCTGATCGACACCGTCTTCAACGGCCTCGGCACCCCGGTGCGCGCCGCCGTGACCCCCGGCCTCTCCGCGGTGCCGATGGAGTACCACAACACCTTCCTCTACGATCCCGAGCGTGCGGTCGCGCTGCTCAAGGAGGCTGGCTACGGCCCGAACGAGCTGACGCTCAAGCTGCAGGGCCCGAGCGGGCGCTACCCGCTGGATGTCGAGATGCTGGAGATCATCTCGGTGATGCTGAACGCGGTCGGCATCAACACCGAGATCGAGGCGCTGGAATGGAGCTCCTACAACAGCCGCATCTGGGAGCCGAACAAGATCGAGCATCTGGCACTAATCGGCCATGCCAACTCCCTTCAGGACGGCTATCACGCGGTGCAGCGGGCGCGTTGCGGACTGGAGTTCAGCAACAAGACCGGATGGTGCGACAAGCGTTTCGACGAAGTCGTTGGCCAGTCCGCCGTCACCGTCGACCCTGAGAAACGGTCGGCGCTCCTCGCCGAGGCCTTCAAGCTCCTGACCGACTCCCGCTCCATCATCTTCCTCATGCAGCTGGAAAACACCATCGGCATCGGCAAGGACGTCGACTGGAGGCCGAGCCCTGACGAACAGCTCTGGATGTATGCCGCCAAGCCGAAAGGCTGACGCCGGCTCGACGACGCAGAAGCAGAGAACGGAGATTGTCTAAATGATCGGATACGTCGTTCGGCGCGTTCTGCAGATGATCCCCGTCCTCTTCGGCATCACGCTGGTCGTCTTCGTGCTGCTGCGCGCCTCGGGCGACCCGGTCAGCCTTATGCTGGGCGAGGAAGCCTCCGAGGCGCAGATCGCCCAGCTTCGCGAGGCCTACGGGCTCGACCGTCCGCTCTACGAGCAGTACGCGGTCTACATGGGCGATCTCCTGACCGGGGATTTCGGCCGCTCCATCCGCTACAACAACCAGCCTGCGCTGGAGGTCGTGCTGGAGCGCCTGCCGGCGACGGCGAGCCTTGCCGCGATGGCGCTTGTCTACGCCATCCTCATCTCACTTCCGGCCGGGATCATCGCGGCACTGTATCGCCGCCGCATCCCCGACCAGATCGCTTCCTTCCTGTCAGTGCTCGGGCAGGCAATGCCGAATTTCTGGCTCGGAATCATGCTGATCCTCGTCTTCGCGATCTGGTTCGGCTGGTTCCCGGTCTCCGGGCGCGAGGACGCCTATGCGGTCGTGCTGCCGGGCCTCGCGCTCGGCGCGAGCCTGGCCGCCGTGCTCACTCGACTGCTCCGCTCGTCCATGATCGAGGTACTGAGCCAGGACTACATCCGCACCGCCCGCGCTAAGGGCATTGGTCCTACGGCCGTGATGCTGCGCCATGCCATACGCAATGCGCTTCTGTCTTACTTGACGGTGATCGGCCTCGAGGCGTCATCGCTGATGGCCGGCGCGGTGGTTACCGAGCAGGTCTTCGCCTGGCCCGGCATCGGCCTCTTGGCGATCCAGGCGATCAACTCGCGCGACATGGCCGTGGTGCAGACCATCGTCATCCTCGCCGCGCTGATCGTGATGCTGGTCAACCTCCTGGTGGACGTCCTCTACTCCCTCATCGATCCAAGGATCCAGCATGTCTGACCTTGAGCTCGCCCCGTCGGCAGGCTGGCGCCTCCGGCCGTTCGCCGCGCTCGACCTGCGCCTTTCGCCGCTCGCAGCAGTCGGGATCGTGATCCTCCTGGCTTTCGTCGCGATGGCGCTCTTCGCCCCGCTGCTCGCGCCTTTCGATCCGGCGATCCCCAGCCTGCGCGCCCGCCTCGCGCCGCCCTCATGGCTGGAGGGCGGTGTCGCCCAGCATGTGCTCGGCACCGATCATCTTGGCCGGGACATGCTGTCACGGCTGATCTTCGGCAGCCGCATCGCCCTTCTGGTCGGCTTCCTCGGCGTTGCGGTGGCGCTGATGATCGGCGTCTGCGTCGGCCTCGTCTCGGGCTACTTCGGCGGCAAGCTCGACGCCGCGCTGATGGGCGCAGTTAACACGCTGCTCGCCATTCCCAATACGCTCCTCTACCTGACGGTGCTCGCCGTCTTCGGCCAGAGCCTGCTGCTCCTCATCCTCATCATCGGCTGCATCAACTGGACCACCTTCGCGCGGGTCGTGCGAGGCGAGGTCCTGACGATCAAGCGGCGCGAATTTATAGAGGCCAGCCGCACCATCGGGCAGCGGCCGGTCGTGACGATGTTCAAGCATGTCCTGCCGAACGTCCTCGGTTCGATCATCGTCATCGCCACGATGAACGTCGCCATGCTCATCATCCTCGAGGCCTCGCTCTCTTTTCTCGGCTTCGGCGTGCAGCCGCCGACCGTCACCTGGGGCAGGATGCTTGCAGATGGACGCGGCTATGTGGCAACGGCCTGGTGGCTCGCGGCCTTTCCGGGTCTCATGATCACGCTGCTGACACTGTCGCTTATTTTCATCGGCGACTGGCTGCGCGATCGCTTCGACCCGAGGAGCGACTCGTGACCGCCTCGACCGCCGACCGCGACTTGTCCAACCTTCTGGCGCTGCTGCGCATCCCGAGCCACGCCGGCAATGCCGATGCCAAACGCGCGGCCGCCGAACTCTGCGGATCGCTCCTGCGCGAGGCCGGTTTCAAGGTTATATTCGCCGGGCCCGCAGAGGCGCCGGCGGTGATCGCCACCCTCGCAGGCGGAGGGCCGGGACGTCTCCTCTTCTACAACCACTACGACGTCGTTCCGCCGGGCGAGCGTTCGGCCTGGGCGCACGATCCGTTCGAGCCGCTGATCGAAGGCGACCGCCTGATGGCGCGCGGCGCCTCCGACCACAAGGCGAGCTTCATCTCGCGCCTCGCGGCAGTGCGCCGCCTCCAGGCAGCGGGCGGGGCGCCGGTGGGCATCACCTTTCTCGTCGACGGCGAGGAGGAGATCGGCAGCCCCTCGTTGGAGCGGATCATCCTCTCGGAACGCGAACGGCTACAGGCCAATGGCGGACTGTACTCGGGAGGTGCCCGCGCCGAGGACGGCAGCATGGCAATCCGCGCTGGTTGCAAGGGGCGCTGCGGCTTGCGTCTGACCGCAGGGGCAGGGCGGCAGGACAACCATTCAAAATGGGCAGCCGTGCTGCCGAGCGCCGCCTGGCGCCTCGTCGCGGCTCTCGCGGCCATGCGCGACGAGGCGAGCGGCAAGGTCCTCGTCGAAGGGTTCGAAGACGGCATCCTCGGCCCGGATGCGGCGGACGAGGCCGCAATGGCCGCACTGGAGTTCGACCGCAGCGCTTTTCTTGACGCGGTCGGCCATGACGCGCTCCGGCCCGAGGCGGAGCCGGATCCGATGCGCGCCTCGATGTTCGCGCCGACCTTCAACATTGCCTGGCTCGGCAGCGGCCCGGGCGGCGGCACGGTGTTGCCGGGCTCTGCCAGCGCCTTGCTCGACATCCGGCTCGTTCCCGGGCAGACGGCGGCAGCCATGGAGGAGCGCGTGCGCGCCCATCTCTCGCGGCACGGTTTCACCGACATCGAGATCAAGGCGGAAGGCGGAAGCGATCCTGACAAGTGCGACCTCTTCGATCCCGTGATGGTCGCGCTCGATGCCGCCTGCCGCCGGAGCGGTACCCCCTATCACGTCCATCCCATGGGTGCCGGCTCCGGCCCCCGCCACCTCTTCCGGCGTCATCTGGGCTACAGCCTTGTCCAGGACCCGGGTTGCTCCTGGCAGGGCTCCAACGATCATGCCGCCAACGAGAACATCATGATCCCGCACTTTCATCTGAACCGCGAGATCATCGCCGATTTCCTCCGGCTCTACCGCGCGGCCGGCGCGAGGGCAGGACGGTGAGCGCACCTGCAAAGGATTTGGTCGAGACGCCGGTTCTCGCCGTCGAGGGCCTGTCGACGGCCTTCCGGCAGCAGGACGGTTCGCTCCGCACCGTCGTCGAAGACGTCTCGTTCACCATCGGTCCGCGGCGCACGCTGGCGGTCGTCGGCGAGTCCGGCTCCGGCAAGAGCGTGACGGCGCTCTCGATCATGCGCCTCCTGCCGGGTCGCAAGAGTCGGATCGGCGGCAGCGTGCGGCTCAATGGCGAGGAACTGACCACGCTTCCCATGGATGCGATGCGCCGGATCCGCGGCAACGACGTCGCGATGATCTTCCAGGAGCCGATGACGAGCCTCAATCCGCTTCTCACCATAGGCTACCAGATTGCGGAGGTTCTGATCCGGCATCGCGGCATGTCCTTCGCAGCGGCTCGCGCCGAGACGGTGCGACTCCTGGAGAAGGTCCGCATCCCGGAGGCGCGCTCGCGCTTCGACGAGTATCCGCACCGCTTCTCCGGCGGCATGCGCCAGCGGGTCATGATCGCCATGGCGCTCGCGTGCCGGCCGAAGCTGTTGATTGCCGACGAGCCGACCACCGCGCTGGACGTGACGATCCAGGCTCAGACGCTGGACCTCATCAAGTCTCTCCAGGACGAGGAGGGCATGTCGGTTCTGTTCATCACGCACGACATGGGGGTCGTCGCCGAGGTCGCCGACGAGACGGTGGTGATGTACCAGGGCAAGACGGTTGAGATGGGAGCGACGGCGGACATCTTCGCCAATCCGCGCCATCCCTATACCCGCGCGCTCCTCTCGGCAGTTCCAAAGCTGGGTTCGATGAAGGGAACGTCGGCCCCGTCGCGTTTCCCGCTGATCGATCCCGCCACCGGCCGTCAGCGCGAGAACCAGTCGCCGGTCCCGGCCGACTCAGAGATGCGTCCGAGGGCGCAGCCGGTGCTGGAGGTGAAGAACCTCACGACGCGCTTTCCGATCCGCAAGGGCCTGTTCGGCGGTCTGCGTGGCCGCGTCCATGCGGTCGAGTCGGTCAGCTTTTCCGTTCAACCCGGCGAGACCCTCTCGCTGGTCGGTGAATCCGGCTGCGGAAAATCGACCACGGGCCGTTCGATCCTGCGCCTCGTCGATCCGACCGCAGGATCCGTCACCGTCGACGGCAAGGACATCCGGGCGATGAAGCCGGCCGAATTGCGCCGGGCCCGGCGCGGCATGCAGATGATCTTCCAGGACCCGTTCGCCAGCCTCGACCCGCGCGCGACGGTTGGGTCAGCGATTGCCGAACCCATGCTGACGCATGGAGCGGCTTCCCGGAGCGGGGTCCGCCAGCGGGTCGTAGAGCTTTTGCACCGGGTGGGGCTCTCGGCGGAGACGGCTCAGCGATTTCCGCACGAGTTCTCTGGCGGGCAGCGCCAGCGCATCTGCATTGCCCGTGCATTGGCCCTGGAGCCCAAGATCATCATCGCGGATGAGGCGGTGTCGGCACTGGACGTGTCCATCAAGGCCCAGATCGTGAACTTGATGTTGGATCTCCAGCAGAGCCTCGGCATCGCCTATGTCTTCATCTCGCATGACATGGCGGTGGTGGAGCGGATCAGCCACCGCGTCGCCGTCATGTATCTCGGCAGGATCGTGGAGATTGGGCCCCGCGCTGCCGTTTTCGAAAATCCGCAGCACCCCTACACGCGCAAGCTCCTGGCGGCCGTGCCCGCCGCCGATCCGTCTCGCCGTACGATGCGACGCGCATCCGGCACGGAGGCGGACATCCCGAGCGCTATCCGTCCGGTCGACTACCGCGTGCCGGAGCTCGCCTTTCGCGAGGTCGGTGAGGGGCACCTCGTTCTCCAGGGGTGAGCGCCGCGAGCTTCAACCGTAAGAAGAGATTGCGTCGTGGCGTAGATCAACGGGAGGACCACTGTCGAAAGACCATCATCTCGATCTCCGCGACGGCCACGGTGACAGTGCCGCTATCACGCACCAGCCTGCCACAGCTCGCGCAGGCGGCTCTACGCGCGTCCGGCATGTTCCCTCCGCGCGCTGATCATCCTGTGTCTTCATCTACCATGCAGGTCCCCGTGCACTTGGCGCGGAGGGCGGTCATCCGGGAACTGCGCGACAAAACCGTCATCGTCACCGGAGCAAGCAGCGGAGGGCAACGTCAAACATGGGGAATATGTTCGCAGACTAGCGCCTCTATTCGGCTGAGGAAGGGGCTAACACCTGCGGTGTAGCCATTGTCTGAGGTGATCCGTCATTTCCGCTGACCCTGCCTTTGCAGAAAATATCAGATAATATATTCCACACACTGAGGCGAACGACACGATGGCGTAGGCGCAGAAGCATGGCTCGACTGGACGGCAAGGTGGTGATCGTAGTAGGGGCCGGCGCGAGCGGCGCGGGCATGAGCAATGGCCGGGCGGCCGCGCTCGCTTATGCGCGCGAAGGGGCCAAGGTCCTTGCCATCGATGCCGACGCAGCATCGTTGGAGGTTACACGGACGCAAGTGGCGGCAGAAGGCGGCGACTGCGCCGCCTTCACTGCCGATGTTACCTCGTCAGCCAGCGTGAGGGCGGCCGTGGAGTTCGCACAGGACTCCTTCGGCGGTGCGATCGACGTCTTGCACAATAACGTCGGCGTCATCCGCAGCGGCGGTCCCGTCGAGCTCGACGAGGCGGATTGGGACTGGGCGGTGTCCACTAATCTGAAGTCGATGTTCCTGACCTGCAAATACGTGATCCCCGTCATGGAATCTCAGCGCCGGGGCGTCATCACCAACATCGGCTCGATCGCGGGCCTTCGCTACACCGGCGCTCCGATGCTGGCATATTCCACCACGAAAGGCGCAATTCCAGCCTTCACCCGGAGCGTGGCGCTGCAATACGCCGCCACCGGCATCCGGGCCAACTGCCTCCACCCTGGCGCCATCGACACGCCGATGCAGGAAGGCGCTGCACGCAGCACGTATGGCAAGGCGTTTGGCGAAAGCGATCTGGCGTTGCTGAGGGCGCGCCGGGAAGCGGCAATCCCGATGGGCCGGCTCGGCACCCCGTTCGAGGTTGCGTCGGTCGCGGTTTTTCTGGCCTCGGACGAAGCCAGCTACATCACCGGCGCCGAAATCATGGTGGATGGCGGCTACGTGCAGCTCGCCGGCTGAACCGGAGCCAAGTACCGGACGACCCGCCGTCTGATCGGGTCATGTCGCATGGGATGAGCGCGCGTTTGCACGGCGCGGCGGCACCTACAGGCTGGCGACCTTGAACTTTTCGACCACTGCGATCAGTGCGTCCTCGCCGCGCAGGCGCTGGGCGAAATGGGCATCCGCAACGGTCTGGCTGTTGCGCGTCAGGATCGCGATGATCAGCTCGGCGTGGTTGGCGGTCGAGCGCTGCCGGTACTCGTCCGTCTGCAGCCGGAGCGCCACCATATGCGCCCGCAGCACGAAATCGCGCATCTGGCAGCCGACCTCGTAGAGCTTGCGGTTGCCGGACAAGCGCAGCAGCTCGCGGTGGAAGGTCTCGTCGGCCTTGCCCCAGCCGTTGACATCCTGCCGGGCGAGCGCCTCCTCCATCTCGCGTGTCGCCCGGAACAGCGGCTCGACCTCTTCGCTGGATGGCCGCTTGCGGGCGAGGAGCGATACGGCCACGACCTCGAGGCCCGAGATCACCTGGTAGATCTCACGCATGTCGGCACTCGACAGCGGCAGGACGCGAATGCCCTTGCCGCGGGCGATCTCGATGAAGCCTTCGGACTGCAGACGCAGCAGTGCCTCGCGCACTGGCGTCCGGGACGTCTCCAGCTTCCGAGCAGTCTCGTTCTCGTCGATCAGCCCGCCCGGCGGGATCTCGCCTTCCTGGATCCAGTGTTTGATCGTGCGATAGGCTGTATCGTAGGCACGCGCCACGCGCTCATTCCCCTGCTGCCGAGTGCCGGACGTATAGCAGATTGCAGGCGGTGCCGAGACATGCTCGCGGCAGGTGTCGATCGCTCATGCTGCTTTATTCTTCCTTCTCGACGAAGGCAGCGTCCCGTTTTCGCAGAACCGCCGGCATCGTGAAGATTGCCAGGATGATGACGGCGAGCGCCAGAAGCACGGCCGACAGCGGTTCGGTGACGAAGACGGTGAAGTCGCCATCGGCGATCAGCATGGCCCGGCGGAAATATTCCTCCATCCAGGGACCGAGCACAAAGCCGAGCAGCAGCGGCGCCGGCTCGCAGCCGAGCACGGCCAGGAGGTAGCCGGCGAGGCCGAAAGCGGCCAGAAGCAGGATGCCGAAGGTACTGTTGTTGACGCTGTAGACGCCGATGCAGGCGACCACCACGATGGCGGGGAAGAGCAGCCGGTACGGCGCGCTGAGCAGCTTGATCCAGATCCGGATCAACGGAAGGTTCAGCACCAGGAGGACCAGGTTGCCGAACCACATGGAGACGATCAGGCCCCAGAAGAGCCGTGGGTTGGTCGTCGCGACCTCAGGGCCCGGCGTGATGTTGTGCATCATCATCGCGCCGATCATCAGTGCCATCACCGCATTGCCCGGGATGCCGAGCGTCAGCATCGGGATGAAGGAGGTCTGCGAGGCGGCGTTGTTGGCAGCCTCCGGCGCGGCGACGCCTTCGATTGCCCCCTTGCCGAAGGCGCCGGGCGTCCGGGAGATCTTCTTCTCCACGGCATAGGCGGTGAAGGACGAGAGCGTTGCCCCGCCGCCCGGCAGCAGGCCGAGGAATGAGCCGAGCGCGGTGCCGCGCAAGATCGCCGGCGCCATTCGCCCCAGCTGCTGCCGATCGGGGAAGAGGCCGTGCAGCTTGCTGGTCAGAACGTTCCTGTCGGTCGATGCGCCGGCATTGGTGATGACCTCGGTGATGCCGAAGAGGCCCATCGACACGGCGACGAAGTCGATGCCGTCGAAGAGCTCCGACAGACCGAACGTGTAGCGCTGGCCGCCTGATGTGACGTCCGTCCCGACGAGCCCGAGCAGCAGCCCGAGGAGGATCATGCCAAGCGCCTTGATCATCGAGCCGTGGGCGAGCGCGATCGCGCCGATCAGGCCGAGGACCATCAGCGAAAAGTATTCGGCCGGTCCGAACTGGAAGGCGACGGTCGCCAGCACCGGGGCGAAGCCGGCGATGAGGAAGGTGGAGACGGTGCCGGCGAAGAAGGAGCCGATCGCGGCGGTGGCGAGTGCTGTGCCGGCCTGGCCTTGCTTGGCCATCTGATGGCCGTCGAGGCAAGTGACGACGGACGCGGATTCGCCCGGGATGTTCACGAGGATCGACGTCGTCGAGCCGCCATACTGCGAGCCGTAGAAGATGCCGGCCAGCATGATCAGGGCGAGTTCCGGCTGCAGCCCATAGGTCAGCGGCAGCAGCATGGCGATGGTGGCGACCGGGCCGAGCCCCGGAAGCACGCCGATCGCGGTCCCCAGTAGCGTTCCGATCAGCGCGTAGAACATGCCCTCCAGGCTGATCGCCGTCTGGAAGCCGAGCGATAGATTGGCAAAGATGTCCATCTCGTTCGCTCCCGTTAGCTCAGGAGGGCCGGGAACGCCTGGATCGGCAGTCCCAGAGCCACCACGAACAGGAGGTAGGCGATGATCGCCAGTCCGGCTCCGGCGGCGACAATCTGCGTCAGCGGCGTCTCGGGATCGGCCTTCGCGGCGATGACGAAGGTGATGAAGGTCGACAGCGGCAGGCCGAGGATCGGAAGCAGGACATAGAAGGCCAGCAGCGAGGCGAGGATCAGAAGTACGGCGCGCAGTCTCAGATTGACGCTCTCGGCTCCGATATCCGAGCGAAGCGCTTGAGCGATCACGAAGACGCCGAGAACCGCCAGGAGAATGCCGATGCAAAGCGGGAAATAGCCCGTTCCCATCTCGGAGGCGCTGCCGATGTCGTAGCCCGAGGCGGTGACGGCGAAGGCCGCTCCGGCGGCGACGAAGACGCCGCCGCTGACGAGATCCCGGTTCAGTCTGATATTCACCTCTGGCGTCCTCGGCTGGAAAGGCAGGAGGGCCGGCCGACGCGAACGCCGGCCGGCCTGGCGCATCTCGGCGCCTTACCTCGCCTTGATCCCGGCCTTGGCGATCAGCGCGCCGAAGCGGTCATATTCCTTCTGGTTGAAGGCGGTGAAGGCGTCGACGTCCATGGTCTCGATGGTGCCGCCGAACTCGGCGAGCCGCTTCTTCACCGGCGCGTGGGCCAGCACCTTGTTGAGGCTGCCATTGATCTGGTCGACGACTTCGCGCGGCGTGCCGCCGGTCGTATAGAGCGCGTACATCACCTGGATCGCTACGTCCGGATAGCCGGCCTCCGCGATCGTCGGCACGTCCGGCATCTCCGGCAGACGCTGCGGGCTGGTGACCGCGAGCGGCTTCAGATTGCCGGCCTTGATCTGCTCGAGCGCGGCCGGAACCGTGTCGAAGGTCATCTGGATCTTGCCGGCGATGATGTCGATCTGGGTCTGGCTGGCGCCCTTGTAGGGGATGTGCACCGACTTCACGCCCGCCGAGAGGTTGAACTGCTCGGCCAGGATGACATGCGTCGAGCCGAAGCCGGACGAGCCGTATTTCACCTTGCCCGGATTGGCCTTCATGTAGTCGACCAGTTCGGCGACGCTGTTGATGCCCATGTCCTTGTTGATGACGAGGACATTGGGCACGAGCGCGATCAGGCCGACCGGCTGCAGGTCCTTGAGCGTATCGTAGCCGAGCTTGATCAGGTGCGGCGCGATCGACACCGACGTGCTGGCGGCAACAAGCAGCGCATAGCCGTCCTTCTCGGCCTTCGCCGTGACGTCGGCCGCGATCGTGTTCGAGGCGCCCGGCCGGTTCTCGATGACGAAGGGCTGGCCGGTTTGCTCGGTGAAAGCCTGGCCGAGAAGCCGGGCGAGCGTGTCACTGCCGCCGCCCGGATTGGCGCCGACCAGAATGCGGACGGATTTGCTCGGCCACTCCTGCGCCTGAGCCGGCAAGGCGCCGGTCGCGACGGAGGCGGCTGCGATACAAGCGACCGCGGCGAACTGCACGAGTCTGCGCGTGAACATGGGTCCTGCTCCCTTGGCACTGTTGTCGTTGAAGATGTCCCATGCCGGCATGGGCTGGCTGTGGCACTCCGATCGGGGGAGCCGACCGGAGGCTGAGGCAAGACCCGGATGAAGCCGGGCGTGATGCGTGGGGGAGGGCGCTACATGCCGTGCATGGTGAACTGCGGGACGTAGCTCATCAGCAGAAGCACGATGATGCCGACGGCATAGAAGGGCAGCAACTCCTTCACCGTCTGGCCGATCGAGGCCTTTGACAGCATGCTGCCGATGAACAGCGTGGTGCCGACGGGCGGCGTGTAGAGGCCGATCGCCAGGTTCACCACCATCATGATGCCGAGCTGGACGAGATCGATGCCGTAGGCGTTGGCCATCGGCACGAAGAGGGGCGCCAAGAGCAGCACGGCGGCCGGAAGGTCGATGAACATCCCGGCGACGAACATCATCACGTTCATCAAGAGGATGACCGACCACTTCGCCTCGAAGTTGCTCTGGGCCCAGTTGAGGAAGCGCTCCGGGATCTGCTCGATCGTCAGGATGAAGCCGACCGATGTGGACGCCATGATCAAGAGCAGCACAACGCCCGTGGCGACACCTGCGGTGTAGACGCTCTCCTTCAGCCGCTCCCAAGTCAGGTCGCGATAGAACAGGCCGGAAACGAGCATGGCATACACGACCGCCGCGGTACTGATCTCGGTTGGCGTCAGCACGCCGAAGCGCAGCGACAGGAGCACCAGGACGGGCATCAGCAAGGCGGGTGCTGCATAGACGGCGCGGCTGGCCATCTGGCTCCACTGCACCGGCGTGCGGTCGTAGGGAAAGCCGCGCAGACGGGCGCTGATGTTGCAGACAGCCATGAAGCCGACTGCCAGCATGACGCCGGGCAGAAGACCTGCGAAGAACAGCGCGCCGATCGAAGCGCCCGACACCAGCGAGTAGAGGATGAGAGGGATAGAGGGGGGGATCAGGATGTCAATCGTTGAGGCAGCCGCGATTGTCGCGCCGCAGAACGCCCTGGGATAACCCATGCGCACCTGCCAGGGGATGAGCATACCGCCCAGTGCGGTGGCGTCCGCAACCGCCGAGCCGGAAACGCCGCCGAACAGGGTGGACCCCAGCACCGAGACCTGCGCATGGCCGCCGCGGAACCGCCCGACGAGATCGGTGGCGAAGTCGATCAGGTGACGTCCCAGCTTGCCGCTCATCATCAGGGTCGCGGCCATGACGAAGAAGGGGATCGCTACCAGCGGGAAGCTCTGCGTGGGCAGGAACAGCTGCTGGATGATCGCGAAAGGCGACATGAAGTCCGACGTCAGCACGCCCACCGTAGCGCCGATGATCAGGGCGTGCGCCACAGGGAAGGAGAGTGCGAGGAGAAGCGCGAAGATGAGACCGGCGATAATGCTCATGTAACGGCCGCTCCCGGGTCGGCGAGATCAACTACGACACGCTCGTGTCCGACGATGAGACGCACGATTGCCGTGAGGCTGCAGACCGCGACGAGGGCAAGGCCTGCCGTCAGCGCGCCATAGCCGACGCTCATCGGGATTTGCAGCACCGGACTGGTCTGGTCATTGGCGATAACCGCGTTCTGATAAGCGTACCAGGCGAGCAGCAGGTAGGTTGCGGCCGTGACGACATGGATGATGATGGATAGGACGCGACGACCTGCCGGGGGCAGCAGGCTCAGGAGCATCTGCGTGGCGACATGGACGCCCATGCGCGCCGCCTGGACGATGCCGGCGACCACGAAAAAGGCGAAAAGCACCTCCGTCAGGTCGGGCGCGGCGTTCAGGCCGCTCTCCAAGAGGTAGCGCATGGCGGCGACGAGGGTGAGCAGGGCCAGCATCGCCAGCCCCGTCACCAGCATCACCGCGTTGCATAGCCACTCTATCCCGCGCTCGACGGTGCGAGCGAGGACGAGCGGCATCGGCGCAGAGGCCATGGGGAGTCTCCCGATGATGAGGCTGCGCGATTAAGCGCGCGCAGCCCTGAGCTTCTTGACGAAATCGCCGAAGGGCTTCTTCTCCCATTCGTCCCAGACGACTTCCGTCGCCTTGACGAAGGGTGCCGTGTCGACGTCGTTGACGGTGATGCCCTCCATCGAGCCGAATTCCTTGGCGAGCTGCTCTTCCTGCTCGGCCATGGTCTGGCGCTGGTAGTCGCGCGCCTCGGTTGCGGCCTGCCGGACGAGCTCGCGGTCGGCCTCGGGCACGCGGGCCATGGCCGTCTTGCTGGCGAGCAGCGTTGTCACCTCGTATTTGTGCTTGGTGAGGCTCAGGAACTTCTGGACCTCGTAGAACTTGGCCGCCTTGATATTGGCGAGCGGGTTCTCCTGCCCGTCGACGACGCCGCTCTGCAGCGCGAGATAGACCTCGCCATAGGAGATCTGCTGCGGGTTTGCGCCCATGGCCGAGAACATCTCGACCGTAGTCGGATCAAGCGGCGTGCGGATCTTCAGATGCCGCAGATCCTCGGGCGTGGTGATCGCACGCTTGCTGTTGGTGGTCTGGCGGATGCCGTTGCACCACCAGCCGAGATGCACCAGGCCCTTCTCCTCGATCTTGGCGACGAGCTCCTGTCCGGCCGGGCCGTCCATCGCAGCCCAGGCGGTCTGAAGGGTCGAGAACAGGAAGGGCAGGCCGATCGCGGCGACCTCCGGCACGATAGAGAGCAGAGCACCCTGGCCGAGCGCCCCGAAGTCGAGCGTGCTGGTCCGCAAGCCCGCCATGTTGCTGTTCTCGTTGCCGAGCTGCTCGGACGGCGCCACGTTGACCGTCACGCGGCCTTCCGTCTTGGCCTTCACCAGCTCGGCGAACTTCTTGGCGCCGAGGCCCTTCGGGCTGCTCTCCGGCGAGTTGTGCGCCAGCGTCAGCCGGACCGAGGACTGCGCCTGCGCGCGTCCGATGACGGCCGGCATCCACAGAGCGGCGGCACCGGTGACGCCGAGGCCGAGCACCAGCTTCCTTCGTACTGTATCCATCTGCTTCTCCTCCCCATGAATCGGTTGACGTTCCCGCAACCGTGAAACTGCGCCCTGCTCCCCTCCCGGAGTCAGTGCGTCAGGCGATAGACACGGCGTGCCGTGCCGGCGAAGAGCGCGGCGCGCTCCTCGGCATTCATCTCGGCGGTGATGCGCTTGAAGGCGTTCCAGAGAACGGCGTAGCTGCAGGTGCCCTTGTCGACCGGAAAGTTGGAACCGAACATGCACCGCTCGGCGCCGAAGAGCGCGATGCAGGTCTCGACATACGGCGCCCAGGCATTGGCGAGATCCCGCGACGAGGGCGGCTGCGGCCGATCAACAAAGCCGAAGCCGAACAGGCGCATGCCGAGCCCGGTCAGCTTGACGCGGACGTTGGGACAGCCGGCGAGCCTGCGCATCCCGGCATGCCAGTCGGTGAAGACGGTGTCGCGCTTGGACCTGTAGGGGCCGATGCCGATGGGCCCGCCGATATGATCCACGACGAAGGTGAGGTCCGGATTGGCTTGCACGAGATCGAGCAACTGGCCGAGCTGCGTGTGGTAGACAAAGACGTCGAGCGAGAGCCCCCGCGCCGCAAGGACGCGCAGGCCCTTGTGGAATCGCGCGTCCGACAGGAGATCGGGCGGCGGCGACGCCAATGATGCGCGTGCGGCCGGGTCGGCGTGCCATGCCGCGATCTGCCGGACACCGCGCAGACGACCCTGCGCCGCAGCCTGCTCCGCGGCGATGACCGCCTCCGCCTCAGGCGACGTCAGATCGACATGGCCGACGATGGCCGCGCTGACTGAGGTCGCAACCTGCGCGTCGATACCTCCGGCCACACCGGCGGCGAACGCGACCTCGCCGACCGGCCGGAATTCGACTGGGCCGTCACTGCGGTAATGCGTGCCGCATTCGATGAAGACGCTGGAAACGATCCGGTGTCCGGCAGCCGCGTCGTTCAGGAAGTCGGCCGCGCCATACGGGTTCTCCGGCCTGTCCCACAGGTGATGATGGGAATCGACGATCTCCAAGCCAGGATCGAGGGCCACCTCGCTGTGCTGCGACAGCCAGGCAGGTCGAACCGGGTGATGCGGCGAGAGGGTGCCGGCTTGCAGGCTCACGTGGCGATCCCGTTCAGTCCGTGAATGCGTCGGCGCGGACGCTGGCTGCGTAACGAAGATCGCTGGTTGCGGCGGGGTTCACGACAGGCTTCCTACCTCGCGTCAAATATATTTAGACATTATCTGTTATCCCGCCGGACGCAAGACCCTTGCACGGCTATGCTATTCGAAAATCTACGAACAAAGAATTTTTCGAGGGATTTTAGTAACATAGGAGTGTCGCATCCTCTGTCGCCCAGAATCAGGTGGTCAACCCGTCCTCAAAAAATATCTCTTGATATATTCAAAGTGCGTGTTTAGGGCTGAGGTTGGCGTCTTGGAGCGGACGCGACCGACATTCCCGACTGCATTGTAAGGGCGGAGCGATATGAAGAAGTACGATGTCGTTGTTGTGCATGGTGACGGTATTGGTCGCGAGGTCTGCCAGGCGGCTCTCGACGTGATCCAGGCCATTCCTGACGTCTCGTCCGCCTTCAACTTCCGGGATCTTCCGGCTGGCGCCGGCGAGTACCTGAAGTCCGGCAGCGTCTTCCCCGACGAGACCTTCGAAGCTTGCAAGGCGTCGGATGCCGTCCTGCATGGTGCGACCGGCATCCCGGAGGTCACCTATGCTGACGGTACCGAGGTCGGCATCGAGTTCGGCCTGCAGATGCGCTTCCGGCTCGACCTCTACGCCAACATCCGTCCGATCAAGCTGCGTCCCGGCATCACCTCGCGCCTGCGAGATCGTAAGCCCGGCGACATCGACTACGTCATCGTGCGCGAGAACACCGAAGGCCTTTATGCCGCGCGCGGCAACGGCGTGATCCTGCGCGACGAGCTGGCAGTCGATACGCTGACGATGACCCGCAAGGGCATCGAGCGCATCTGCCGTAGCGCTTTCGAGCTGGCTCGCAGCCGTAACGGAGCGCCGTCCGACGGCAAGCGCCGCGTGACCTGCTGCGACAAGGCCAACGTCCTTCGGTCCTACGCCTTCTTCCGCAAGGTCTTCAACGAGGTCGGTGAGGAGTATCCCGATATCGAGAAGGACTACGCCTATGCCGACGCGATGACCTGCCATCTGATCGAGCGGCCGGGATTCTACGACGTCATCGTCACCGAGAACATGTTCGGCGACATCATCTCCGATCTCGCGGCGGTCACCGTCGGCAGCATGGGTATGTCGCCCTCTGCCGAACTTGGCGAGCGCAACGGCTTCTTCCAGGCCGCGCACGGCTCGGCGCCGACGATCGCCGGCCAGAACATCGCCAATCCCTACGGCTCGATCCTGTCGGCGGCCTCAATGCTCGAATGGCTCGGGCAACGCCATAGAGACGAGCGCCTGGGACGTGCGGCTGCCCAGATCGACCGCGCCGTCAACGCTGCCATGGGCTCGCCCAAAGGCCTGACGCGCGACCTCGGCGGCAATGCCTCGACGAGCGGGATCGCGGAACTGGTGATCCAGAACCTGCCGGCCGCGCTGGACGAAGCCGCCGCTTAATCGCTGCGGGTCGGCGGTGGCGGGCGCCCTGCGTCCGTCACACCGCTAATTCGCAAGGGAGGGATCAGGGATGGCAAAGAGAAAAGCAGCGATCATCGGCTCGGGCAATATCGGCACCGACCTGATGATCAAGATCGCCCGCAAGGCCAGGCACATCGAGATGGCGGCCATGGTCGGCGTCGATCCCGCCTCGGAAGGCCTCGCCCGGGCGAAGCGGCTCGGCTACTTCGCCACGCATGAGGGTCTCGACGGTCTACGCCGCAGCGAGATCTATGCCGAGATCGACATCGTCTTCGACGCGACATCGGCGAAGGCGCATGTTCGCCATGCCGAGCAGCTGGCGAAGGACGGCAAGAAGGTCATCGACCTTACGCCGGCGGCGATCGGCCCCTATGTCATTCCGCCGGTCAATCTCGACGCCAATGTCGGCAGCGACAACATCAACATGGTCACCTGCGGCGGCCAGGCCACGATCCCGATCGTCGCGGCGGTCTCGCGTGTCGGCAAGGTCGACTATGCCGAGATCGTTGCCTCGATCGCCTCGAAGTCCGCCGGTCCCGGCACGCGCGCCAATATCGACGAATTCACCGAAACGACCTCGAAGGCGATCGAGACAGTGGGCGGCGCCGAGCGGGGGAAGGCGATCATTGTCCTCAATCCGGCAGAGCCGCCGATGATCATGCGCGACACGGTCTACTGCCTGACGCAGTCGACGGACAAGGAGGCCATCCGCGCCTCGGTCGCGGCCATGGTCGAGACGGTCAAGGCATATGTTCCGGGCTACCGGCTGAAGCAGGAGCTGCAGTTCGAGACGATCAGTCACAACGAGCCGCTGCAGATCCCGGGGCTAGGGCCGCGCTCCGGCCTGAAGGTCACGGCCTTCCTCGAGGTGGAGGGGGCCGGCCACTACCTGCCGGCCTATGCCGGCAACCTCGACATCATGACCTCGGCCGCGCTCGCGGCGGCGGAGCGGATGGTCGAGCGGCACATGGGAGAGACCGAGTGATGGCGGACAAGCTCTACATCCAGGACGTCACCTTGCGCGACGGCATGCATGCCATCCGCCATCAGTACGATCTGGAGACGGCAGCGGCGATCGCAAAGGCGCTGGATGATGCCAAGGTCGACGCCATCGAGGTTGCCCATGGCGACGGGCTGGCGGGATCGAGCTTCAACTACGGCTTCGGGCGCCATTCCGATCTCGAATGGATCGAAGCGGTGGCCGCGTCCCTCAAGCACGCCAAGCTCACGACGCTGCTCCTACCGGGCATCGGCACCGTCCATGACCTGAAGGCGGCCAAGGATGCCGGCGTGCGCTCGGTGCGCGTGGCCACCCACTGCACCGAGGCCGATGTCGCGGCCCAGCACATCGCCTATGCCCGCTCGATCGACCTCGACGTCTCTGGCTTCCTGATGATGGCCCATATGCAGGAGCCGGCCGGTCTCGCCGAGCAGGCGTTGCTGATGGAGAGCTATGGCGCACACTGCGTCTACTGCACCGATTCCGCCGGTGCCCTGACTCAGAAGGGCGTCGCCGAGCGCGTCGATGCCCTGCGCCAGGCCCTGAAGCCTGAGACGCAGGTCGGCATCCATGCCCATCACAACCTGTCGCTGGGCGTTGCCAACTCCGTGACGGCGGTGGAGCATGGCGCCACTCGCGTCGACGCCTCGCTCGCCGGCATGGGGGCAGGGGCCGGCAATGCGCCGCTGGAGGTGTTCATCGCCGTCGCCGATCGTCTGGGGCTGAACCACGGCACCGATCTCTTCAAGCTGATGGATGCCGCCGACGATCTGGTGCGCCCGCTGCAGGACCGCCCGGTCCGTGTCGACCGTGAGACGCTCTCGATCGGCTATGCCGGCGTCTACTCGTCCTTCCTGCGCCATTCCGAGAAGGCCTCGTCGGTCTACGGCGTCGACGTGCGCGACATCCTGATCGAGCTCGGGCAGCGCCGCATGGTCGGCGGCCAGGAGGACATGATCGTCGACGTTGCGCTCGACCTGCTCGGGCAGCGCAAGAGCGCCTGATCGCTCCGGGTCCGGCCGTCACCACGCGGCCGGCCTTTCTCGCCTACGGTTGGAGGAGGACCGCCCGTTGGAAACGTCTGCACAAATCGCCATCGTCACGGGAGCCGGTTCGGGCATCGGCCGGCGAGCGGCGCTCGCCCTCGTCGAGGCCAGTTTTCACGTCGTCCTGGCCGGCCGGCGGGCAGAAGCGCTCGAGGAAACCGGCCGGATGGCCGCCAGCGCCGGCGAAGGTGCCGGCCGCACCCTGGCTGTCCCAACCGACGTCACCGATCCTACTGGTGTCGATCACCTGTTCCAGACGGCGGTCGAGACCTTCGGGCGCGTCGACCTCGTCTTCAACAATGCCGGCACCTTTGCCGGCGCGGGGGCTATCGACGCGATCGCCTATGACACCTGGCTGAACTCGATCGGCGTCAACCTGAACGGTGCCTTCCTGGTCGCCCAGGCCGCCTTCCGCACTATGAAGGCCCAAGCGCCGCAGGGCGGGCGCATCATCAACAACGGCTCGATCTCGGCGCATGTGCCGCGCCCGAATGCGATCGCCTACACCGCGGCGAAACACGCCATCACCGGCATGACCAAGTCGCTGGCCATCGAGGGCCGACCCTTCTCCATCGCGTGCGGGCAGATCGACATCGGCAACGCTGCGACCGACATGACGGTCGAGATGGGCAAGGGCATGCTGCAGGCAGACGGGCGCCTCCTCCCGGAGGCGACCTTTGACGCCGCCCATGTCGCCCAGACGATCGTCCACATGGCCAGGCTGCCGCTGAACGCGAACATCCCCTTCGTCACCGTGATGGCGACGACAATGCCCTATCTCGGCCGCGGCTGACGGAAGACATGAGCATGACGACCAAGCCGACCGAAACGCCGTCTGACAACCGCGAGAAGCGCCGCTTTCGCTCGCAGGACTGGTTCGACAACCGGGACCATATCGACATGACGGCGCTCTATCTCGAGCGCTTCATGAACTACGGCACGACGCCGGAGGAGCTGCGCTCGGGCAAGCCGATCGTCGGCATCGCCCAGAGCGGCAGTGACCTGACGCCGTGCAACCGCGTCCATGTCGACCTGGTGAAGCGCATCCGCGACGGCATCCGCGATTCCGGCGGTATCCCGATCGAGTTCCCGACCCATCCGATCTTCGAGAACTGCAAGCGCCCGACCGCAGCGCTCGATCGTAACCTCGCCTATCTCGGCCTCGTCGAGATTCTCTACGGCTACCCCTTCGACGCCGTGGTGCTGACGACGGGCTGCGACAAGACCACGCCCTCCGCGCTGATGGCGGCGGCCACCGTCGACATCCCTGCCATCGTCCTTTCCGGCGGGCCGATGCTCGACGGCTGGCACGAGGCGCAGCTTGCCGGCTCCGGCATGGTCATCTGGCAGGCCCGCCGCAAGCTCGCCAAGGGCGAGATCGACGAGGACGAGTTCCTCGACATGGCGATGGATTCGGCGCCCTCGCTTGGCCACTGCAACACGATGGGCACCGCCTCCACCATGAACGGCATGGCCGAGGCGCTCGGCATGTCGCTGACCGGCTGCGCGGCGATCCCGGCGCCGTACCGCGCACGCGGTCAAATGGCCTATCGTACCGGAAGGCGCATCGTCGACATGGCCTATGAGGACTTGCGCCCGTCGAAGATCCTGACGCGCGCCGCCTTCATCAACGCGATCCGCACCAACACGGCGATCGGCGGCTCGACCAATGCGCCGCCGCACCTCATCGCAATGGCGCGCCATGCCGGCGTCGAGCTGACGATGGACGACTTCCAGGCCGAGGGCTACGACATCCCGCTGCTCGCCAATGTGCAGCCAGCCGGCGCCTATCTCGGTGAGCGCTTCCACCGCGCCGGCGGCATCCCGGCGGTGATGTACGAACTGCTGCAGCAGGGGCTGCTCGACGGCGACTGCCTGACGGTCAGCGGCCGGACCATGACCGAGAACCTCGCCGGCCGCGAGAGCCGCGATCGCGAGGTCATCCTGCCCTTCGGTCGGCCGATGATGCAGAACGCCGGCTTCTTCTCGCTGTCCGGCAATCTCTTCGACAGCGCCATCCTGAAGACCAGCGTCATCAATGCCGAGTTCGAGGCGCGCTACCTCGCCGATCCGGAGCATCCCAGGGTTTTCCAAGCGCGCGCCATCGTCTTCGACGGCTCGGAGGACTACCACGCCCGCATCAACGATCCGGCGCTCGACATCGACGAGCGCTGCATCCTCGTCGTGCGCGGCGCCGGCCCGCTCGGCTGGCCGGGCGCGGCGGAGGTCGTCAACATGCAGCCGCCGGACGCGCTGCTCCAGCGCGGCATCAACAGCCTGCCGACGCTCGGCGACGGCCGCATCTCCGGCACCTCCGACAGCCCGTCGATCGTCAACGCCTCGCCGGAATCGGCGGCCGGCGGCGGCCTCGCCTGGCTGCGGACCGGCGACACCATCCGCATCGACCTGAACGCCCGGCGCTGCGACATGCTGGTGGACGAGGCCGAGATCGAGCGCCGCCGAGCCGACGGCACGCCGCCCGTGCCGGCGAGCGCGACGCCCTGGCAGGCGCTTTACCGCCAGACGGTCGGCCAACTCGACACCGGCGCCTGCCTCGAAGAAGCGCTGGAGTTCCAGCAGATCGCCAGGACGCTGCCGCGCCACAACCACTGACGAGGTCTACCGATGCCGCTGAAGCCCCTGCGCCAACGCCTGCGCGACAGCGAGCCGCTGCTCGCGACCTTCTCCATCCTGCGCTCGGCCGAGAGCGTCGAGATCGTCGCGCTGGCGGGCTTCGACGCCATCATCCTCGATCTTGAGCATGGGCCGTACGGGGTCGAGACGCTAGGGCCGCTCATCCTGGCGGCGCACGCGCGCGGCATCCACGCCATTGCACGCGTCCTTAAGAACGATGCCGCGATGATCGGCGCCGTGCTGGACGCCGGCGCGGACGGCGTGCTGGTGCCGCAGGTCTCGACGCCGACGGAGGCGCAGGCCGTCGTTGCGGCCGCACGCTTCGCACCAGAGGGCGCACGCGGCGCCAATTCCTGGGTGCGCGCCGCCGGTTTCAACGGGACGCCGGAATGGTTCGCGCGCGCGAATGCCGAGGTCGCGGTGATCGTGATGATCGAGGGGCGGACCGGAGCCGATAATGCCGAAGCGATCATGGCGACGCCTTCGCTCGACGGCGTCTTCCTCGGTCCCGTCGACCTGTCGCACGCGCTCGGCGTGCCCGGCCAGATCGATCACCCTCTTGTGCTGGACAAGATGACTGGAGTGATCGACGAAGCGAAGCGACATTCTCTCGCCACCGCAGTCTTCGCGCCGACTCCGCAAGGCGCTCGGCGCTGGATGGAGCTTGGCGTCCGGCTGGTCGCATGCGGTGTCGACACAGGCCACCTGTTCCAAGCACTGAGGAGCGCTGCCGCGGCAGTTCGATAGAAGTCCTCTTTCGGCCAGCCGTGTCAGCACCAACTTCATGGCGTCCCTCCGCAATGCGCCGACTTGAGCGGCCGACCACTTCACGCCTTGAAACGGTCGCAGGCGGTAAGCCGCACCGTATGTGCCTCCATGGAGCCGCCGTAGATCTCCTGGCGGAGGAAGGCGTCCTCCTCGTCGTAGGCATCCTCTTCGACCTCCCGCCACCAGCACTTCGGCCGGCCGTCGGAACCGTCCGACCAGCGGTACCCCCGCTGCTTCAGGACGTCCTTCGTGTGGAACGGGGAGCCGATGGCGTAGATGCGGAGGCGGGCACGTTCGACGGAACCGAGCAACTGGGCGAACGGGGCCTGGACGCCGTCGACACGGGAGGTACCCGCGAGCACTTCCAGCAGAGCATGGCAGTCGTCGACGGCCCGATGTCCGTTGTGGAAGTGACCCGCTTGTCCGACGAGGTAGCCGAGCTTGGTTCCCTCGAAGCCGAGGGATGTCCAGTCGACTCCCGAGACGGAACAGGCCCACGGTTTCACGTCGAACCCGCGCGCGAGCTTTTCGCAGAAGGGACGGTCGAAGCGCGCGTTGTGCGCGATCACGAGATCGGCTGGCTCGACGAAGCGCTCGACGGCGTCGAGGTCGATGGACTGTCCGCGCACCATGTCGTCGTTGATGCCGGTGATCCGGGTGATCTCGGCAGCGATCGGCTGGTTCGGCTCACGCAGCCCCGAATACACTCCGACGACGTCACGGATCCCGACATCGTCATATGTGAACGCGACCATGCCGAGCTCGATGACTTCATGCGCGGCATGGTCCAGCCCCGTCGTCTCCGTGTCGAGGACGACGCCGAGCTTCAGCCCGCCCGGCCAGGGGGAGGGCATCGGCGCCGCCGGCCGGCGCACCAGTTGCCGAAGCACGCGGTAGCGGCCGGTCTCCTCCAGGCGGCGGGCCATCTCCTCGTCGGAAAGCGGCGTCGGGAGCGAGAGGAAACCGATCCGGGAACGACGCGCCGAGGCATACGTGTCCCGCACGGGCAGGACGTCGTCGTTGGCCGCGGCGTCGGCGAAGAGGTCGCCCTGCCTGTCGGCGGTCGCGGTCAGCCGGGCCATCAGGGTTTCTCCGGGAGACGCGGCCCTGTCGGGCCGTGCGAGAAGAGGCGTGAACGGTTGGGCGCCATGGTGGCGGCACCATGGCCGAGAGGGGCGCTCCGCGCAATGCGCTGACCGCGCACTGCCCCGATGTTCCGTTGCCAATCGGCGGTTGCCTCAAGGATCGGCTAAGCCGTCGTGCAGGGCCGAGACCGAGGAGACCGGGCGCGAGGAATGCCCATAAGCGGCCACGTTGCCTCCATCGGCCCCGCGAACTTGCCTTTCAGGCATAACGCGACACCGTGAGGAGCGGTAGCCCGTCCAGCCTGACGAGACGTCTGACGGATTTTGGCGTGACGACGCTTCAATGGGAGCGGCTGCTTCACCGCAGCCTGCGGACCGACGCAGCGGTGATCCGGCCGTTGTGAAGAACCGCAGCCTCGATCGGGTCCTCATTCCCCGGCCGCTCCAAGCTCCTCGGATCCTGATGGCGTGTACGTTCTGCTCTCTGCTGCGACGTATCTTCGCAGCCCTTGTGAGCCGCAGTGGACGAACGGCAAGCGCCGTTGACTCCAAATCTAGACCTGGAACAGAACAGGAACATATTGTCTGCCCGAGTCTCCTGTAGGAATCCGGTCCGCAACGAGCCATGTCCAGCATGCCCGACCACTCCGTACTTGCCGACCTGCGAGAGCGTGTCCAGCGCCTCGAAGGCAAGGACATGCGAGCTAGGCAGGTGCTGCAGTTTGGCGTCCCGGAGATCGATGGCCGCCTTCCGGGCGGCGGGCTCGCGCTCGGCGCCTTGCACGAGGTGGCGGGCGGCGGGAACGGCGCCGTCGACGGAGCGGCGGCCGCCCTCTTCGCAGCCGGAATCGCCGCGAGGACGAAGGGGAAGATCCTGTGGTGCGTCACGCGGCAGGATCTGTTCGCTCCGGCCATCGCCCAAGCGGGATTGGCGCCGGGGCGGGTGATCTTCGTCGAAGCGGGCGATGAGAAGACGCTCCTCGCCTGCTTCGAGGACGGGCTTCGGTACGGCGGCCTTGGGGCCGTAGTCGCCGAGGTCGCCAAGCTTTCGATGACGGTGTCCCGGCGCCTCCAACTCGCTGCCGAGGGATCGGGCACGCTTGCGCTCGCGGTCCGGCGCTGGCGCCGCCAGACGGAAGCCGCCGACTTCGGCCAGCCGACTGCGTCCGTCACCCGCTGGAGGGTTTCGGTGCTCCCGTCGCGCCCGCTCCCGGTTCCCGGCGTCGGCCGGGCACGATGGCTTCTCGAACTAATCCGGTCCCGCGCCGGGGAATGCGCCGACTTCGAAGTGGAGGCCTGTGATGGCAAGGGTCGTCTCGCTCTACCTGCCGCGGTGGCCGACCGATCGGCTGCGCCGCAAGTCGCCCGGAAGCGCGCCACCCGCTGACGTTCCGCTCGTCCTCGTCGGCCATGACGGGAGCCGCCGCGTTGTCGTTGCCGCCGACCGACTGGCGGAGTCCGCTGGCCTGACCGTCGGCATGCCCGCGACAAAGGCACAGGCGCTGGTTCCGGGCCTCGCCTTGCTGGACGCCGATCCCGCCGGCGACGCGGACGCCCTGGACCGCCTCGCCGTCTGGGCATTGCGGTTCTCGCCCTTGGTCGCTGCCGACCAGCCCGACGGGATCGTTGTGGACACGACTGGCGCCGACCACCTGCACGGCGGCGAGGAAGCCATGCTTCGAGCGATCGTCGACCGCTTCGCCGCGGCGAACCTGGAGGTGCGGGTGGCAGTCGCCGACACCTGGGGCGCCGCGCACGCGGCCGCGCGGCATGCCGGTGCCGCGATGGTACTTGTCGAGCCGGGCAGGACGGAGCACGCGCTGGCGCGTCTGCCCCTGGCTGCCCTGCGTCTGCCCGGGCGCATGCGCCATGACCTCCACGTCCTGGGTTTCTCGACGGTCGGCGACCTCGCCGCGCAGCCGCGGGCGCCCCTGGTCCAGCGCTTCGGCCCGCAGCTTGTCCGGCGTCTCGACCAGGCGTTCGGCGCCGTCTCCGAGCCGATCGAGCCCGTCCGGTCGGCCGATCTCGTCGAGGTGCGTCGCGTCTTCGGAGAGCCCATCGCGGCGCCCGAGACGCTCCGGCGCTACGTAGGCAAGCTCGCCGCCGAACTCGTCGCCGAACTCGAGCGGCGGGCGATGGGCGCCCGTCGCCTCGACCTCCTGTTTAGCCGCGTCGACAACCGATGGGAGGCGATCCGCATCGGCACCGCAAAGCCGGAACGGGACCTGAGGCGCCTGACGCGCCTCCTGTCCGACCGGATCGAGACGATCGATCCCGGCTTTGGGGTCGAGGTCATGACGCTCGCAGCGACGCATGCGCAGCCGCTCGGCGCATCGCAGGTCGTGTCCTCGCTCGTCGAGGAGCCGGAGGCGGACGTGTCCGACCTGGTCGATCTCTTGGCGAACCGCATCGGCGAGCGGCGCGTGTACCGCTTCGCGCCGGTTGCGAGCGACGTGCCCGAGCGGTCCGTGAGCCGTGTTGAACCGATGTCGCTCGACGACGGCGCGTCCTGGGACGACCATTGGCCTCGACCCTCGCGCCTCCTAGCGCGCCCGGAACGCGTCGAGACCATGGCGCTCCTTCCCGACCATCCTCCGGTCTGGTTCACCTGGCGCGGGCAGCGTCGCCGCGTGCGGCGTGCCGACGGTCCGGAGCGGGTCTTCGGCGAGTGGTGGAAGCGCGAGGCCGAGGCGACGACTGTGCGCGACTACTTCCGCGTCGAGGACGACGCCGGCGAGAGGTTCTGGATTTTCCGGGCCGGCGACGGCGAGCACCCGGAGACGGGTTCCCACAAGTGGTACCTCCACGGCGTCTTCGGATGAGCGGCGGCCCACGCTATGTCGAGCTCCAGGTCACCTCGCACTTCTCGTTCCTGCGCGGCGCCTCGTCCTGCGAGGAGCTGTTCGCCACGGCTGCCCTGATGGGGATGGAGGCACTCGCCGTCGTCGACCGGAACTCCGTGGCCGGGATCGTGCGGGCGCACGAGGCGGCGAAGACGACGGGCGTCCGGGCGATCGTGGGATGTCGGCTCGACCTCGTCGATGCCCTGCCGGTCCTCGTCTATCCGACTGACCGTCCAGCCTACGCCCGGCTCTGCCGCCTCCTGTCGCTCGGCAAGGCGAGGGGCGGGAAGGGGAAGTGCATCCTTCGTTGGGACGACGTGGTCGCGCACGGCGAGGGCATGCTCGCCGTCCTCCTCCCCGACGAGGCGGACGAAGATCTCGCGCGCGAACTCCGTCGTCTGCAGGACGCGTTCGGCAACCGGGCGTACATGGCTCTGACCCTTCGTCGCCGGCCGAACGACCAGCTTCGCCTCCACGACCTCGCAGCGGCCGCCGCGACGGCGCGCGTTCCGGCGGTGGTGACGAACGACGTCCTGTTCCATGAGCCTGACCGCCGAGTCCTCCAAGACGTCGTCACCTGCATCCGGCACGGCGTCACCATCGACGCCGCAGGCTTCCGGCGCGAACGGCATGCCGACCGCTACCTCAAACCCGCGGCCGAAATGCACCGCCTGTTCTCCCGCCACCCCGAGGCGCTCGCCCGCACCGTCGAGATCGCCGAGCGATGCCGCTTCTCCCTCTCCGAACTCGCGTACCAGTACCCGGAGGAGAGGCAGTTTCCCGACCTGACGCCGCAGGAGGCGTTGGCGAAGCTGACCTGGGAAGGCGCGACCGAGCGCTATCCGGAGGGGCTGCCGGACAGCGTGCGACGAAACCTCGAGCACGAACTCCGGCTGATCGAGCGCCTTGAGTACGCGCCGTACTTCCTGACAGTGAACAGCATCGTGCGGTTCGCCCGTTCGAGAGGAATCCTTTGCCAAGGCCGCGGCTCGGCGGCGAACTCGGCCGTCTGCTTCGTGCTCGGCGTCACCTCGATCGATCCTGACCGCAACGACCTGCTGTTCGAGCGCTTCGTCTCCGAGGAACGCCGCGAGCCGCCCGACATCGACGTCGACTTCGAGCACGAGAGACGGGAGGAGGTCATCCAGTGGGTCTACGAGACCTACGGACGCGACCGGGCCGCCCTGTGCTCCACTGTCATCCGCTACAGGGCGAAGGGAGCGTTGCGCGACGTCGGAAAGGCGCTGGGCCTGCCCGAGGACCTGACGAAGACGCTGTCGTCCCAGGTCTGGGGCTGGTCAGAGGACATCGACGAGAAACACGCGGCGAGCATCAACCTGAACCTTGAGGATCGGCGCCTCAGATTGGCGCTTGATCTCGCGGGGCAGCTCGTCGGCTTCCCGCGGCACCTGTCCCAGCATCCGGGCGGCTTCGTCCTGACGCGCGACCGCCTCGACGAGCTGGTGCCGATCGAGCCAGCGGCCATGGTCGACCGCCAGGTCATCGAGTGGGACAAAGACGACATCGACGCCCTGAAGTTCATGAAGGTCGACGTGCTCGCACTCGGCATGCTGTCCGCCATGCGGCGCGGGTTCGATCTCCTCCGGGAGCACAAGGGGATCGACCTCGACCTCGCTTCTATCCCCGCCGAGGATCCGCGCACTTACGCCATGATCCGGCGGGCCGACACGCTCGGCACCTTCCAGATCGAGTCCCGCGCCCAGATGGCGATGCTGCCGCGGATGAAGCCACGGACCTTCTACGATCTCGTCATCGAGGTAGCGATCGTGCGTCCCGGACCGATCCAGGGTGACATGGTGCATCCATATCTGCGCCGCCGAGAGGGTAGGGAGAAGGTCATTTTCCCGAAGCCGGAACTTGAGCGGGTCCTCGGCAAGACGCTCGGCGTGCCCCTGTTCCAGGAGCAAGCGATGCGTGTGGCAATCGAATGCGCCGGGTTCACGCCCGGCGAGGCAGACCAGCTCCGCCGCGCCATGGCGACCTTCAAGTTCACGGGCGGCGTCTCGCACTTTCGTGACAAGCTGGTCGAGGGGATGGTGGCGAACGGCTACGAGCGCGAGTTCGCCGAGCGTACCTTCCGCCAGCTCGAGGGTTTCGGATCCTACGGCTTCCCGGAGAGCCATGCGGCGAGCTTCGCCCTCATCGCCTACGCATCGAGCTGGCTGAAGTGCTGGCACCCGGACGTTTTCTGCGCGGCGCTCCTGAACGCCCAGCCTATGGGCTTCTATGCTCCGGCGCAGATCGTCCGGGACGCCCAGGAGCACGGGATCGAGGTCCGGCCGGTCTGCGTCAACGCCAGCCGCTGGGACTGCACGCTGGAGCCGCGGGCAGCGGAAAAGTTTTCCGATGCCGACGACGGACGGTTCGCCGTCCGCCTTGGCTTGGGGATGGTGCGCGGGCTCGGCAACGCGGATGCCGCCCGTCTCGTCGCTGCAAGGCAGGACACGCCGTTCGTCTCCGTCGACGATCTATGGCGCCGCGCGCGGGTCCCGCATGCGGCCCTGACGGAACTTGCCGAAGCCGACAGCTTCCGTTCGTCGATCGGCCTCTCGCGTCGGGAAGCACTATGGGCGATCAAGGCGCTACGCGACGAGCCGCTCCCGCTGTTCGCCGCTGCCGCCGACCGGGAGGCGACCACCGTCAGGGAGCAGGTCGAACCCGTCGTCAGGCTGCGCCCCATGCCGGAGGGTGGCGAGGTCGTTGAGGACTATGGCCATGTCGGGCTGACGCTTCGCCAGCATCCCGTCTCGTTCCTCCGGGCTGAGCTCGTTCGGCGTCGTCACATCACATGTGCGGAGGCCATGAGCTCGCGCGACCGCCGATGGGTGGAAGTGGCAGGGCTCGTGCTCGTCCGGCAGCGCCCGGGCTCGGCCAAGGGCGTCATGTTCATCACGATCGAGGACGAGACGGGCGTCGCGAACCTCGTGGTCTGGACGAAGGTCTTCGAGGCGAACCGCAGGACCGTCCTGGGCGCAGGCATGATGGGAGTGCGAGGTCGCATCCAGCGGGAGGGGGAGGTGGTGCACCTGGTGGCACATTCGCTGACTGACCTCAGCTCCGAGTTCGCCAGCGTCGGGCGTCAGGGGAGCAGGGGCGACGATGCCGTCGAACCGGAGGTTCACTCAGCTTTGGGGGCGCCGCGGATGCCGCCCGCCAAGGTGATGGCGGATCCCTACGGGCACGTCGTCGACGATATCCGGGTGAAGCCGAGGGACTTCCGCTGAGGGTGGGAAACGGACCGTCCGCTTCTCACTCGGTTACGACTGCGGGCACGTGGACGCGCCGGTCATCTTCCAGGAGCTGTGACGTTCGGGATGCCGCCGTGCCGCTTCGCGGCCGCGCTTGGTTCCGGTGCCAGGAACTGGACGTGGGGCCGCGAGTAATGTGGGGACATCTCCACTCGGGCGTCGACCGCGAAGACCTCGCGCAGGAGGTCCTGAGTCAGCGTTTCTTCCGGTGCGCCGTCGGCCACGATCCGGCCCCGATCGAGAACGACCAGCCGATCACAGAACATGGCCGCATGGTTGAGGTCGTGCAGCGAGACGATGCAGGTGACCGACAGGCCGGAAACCAGTTGCAGCAAGCTGAGCTGGTGGTGGATGTCGAGGTGGTTGGTCGGCTCGTCCAGGATGAGTTCCTTCGGCGCCTGAGCCAGGGCTCGAGCGATGTGGACGCGCTGTCGCTCGCCTCCCGACAGGCTCTGCCACCGCTGTTCACGCTTCTCGATCATGTCAGCGCGCTCGAGCGCTTCGTTGACCGCAGCCTCGTCGGCGGCGCTCCAGCCCGAGAAGGGCGAGCGGTGGGGAAAGCGGCCGAGCTTGACGACGTCGATGACGCGGAGGTCGACGTTCGTCGCGGCGTGCTGCTCGACGAAAGCGACGCGCTGAGCGAGCGCCCTGCGTCCGAGCGAGCGGATGTTCCTGCCGTCGATGCGCACGTGCCCTTCGTTTGGCGGCCGAAGGCCGGCCAGGATGCGCAGCAGGGAGGTCTTGCCGGATCCGTTCGGACCGAGCAGACCGAGGACCCGCCCGGGCTCCGCTCCCAGCGAGACGTGGTCGAGAATGGTCTTTCGGCCGACCCGCCAGGTGATGTCCTCGGCGACGATGCTCATGAGGCGCGTCCGAAGCGGAACAGGATGACGGAGAAGAATGGCACGCCGACGAGGGCCGTGACGACGCCGATGGGGAGGACCTGCTGCGGGATTAGGACGCGCGAGGCGATGTCGGCGAGTACCACGAAGATCGCGCCGGCCACAGCGCAGGCCGGCAGAAGGCGGCTGTGAAGCGAGCCGACGACGAAGCGCGCGGCGTGGGGCACCACGAGGCCGACGAAGCCGATCGAGCCGGCCATGCTGACGATGGTGGCGGTCATTACGGCGATCAGCGAGAACAGCGCGAGACGCGCGCGCCCGACGTCAACGCCGAGCGATGCCGCCGCTTCGTCGCCGAAGGCAAAGGCGTCGAGGAGCCGGGCCGAGACGAGGCAGAGAACCAGCCCGGCGCCGACCACCACGGACACGAGCACGAAATCCGGCCAGCGCACGCCGCCGAAGCTCCCGAGGAGCCAGAACATGACGTCGCGAGCCTGCTGGGCGTTTCCCGAGGTGGTGACGACGTAGGAGGTGGCGGCATTGAAGAGCTGCGAGGCGGCGACGCCTGCCAGGATCGTGCGGTCGGTCCCGCCGCGCGTGCCGCTCGACAGGAGCGCGACGAACAGGAAGGCCGCGAAGGCGCCGACGAAGGCGCCCGCCGAAAGGGAGACGGCGCCCGCGCCGATGCCCAGGATCGCGATCGCGACGGCTCCCGTCGAGGCGCCGGCGGAGATCCCGAGGACGTAGGGTTCGGCGAGGGGGTTGCGCAGAAGCGCCTGCATGATCGCGCCCGATAACGCCAGCCCCGCGCCGCAGAAGGCGGCGACCAGCGCACGGCTCAGCCGATAGTCCCAGATCACCGTCTCGTGGATGCGGTTCAGCTCCATCGCCGTCCAGCCGAGACGGTTGGTTACCGCGAACCAGGTCGTCGACAGCGGGATCGGCAGGTCGCCGATCCCGACGCTTGCGCCCACGACAAGCGCGATCGTCAGCAAGGAGGCGAGAAGGAGCCCCGTAAGAAAGGCTCCCTGCCGAAGCGAGCTGCCTGCGGGTGTCACTTGCGCAGACCGAGCGCCTTGAGCTGCTGCGCCACCTGCTCGGCGCCGTAGATGGTGCGCACCGTCGGGTTCATGGCCTGCCCATCCATGATCACCATCGCCTTGTTGACGACCGCCTTCATCTGGCTGGTGGCCGGGTCCGAGGTCAGAAAGGCGATCTTGGCTTCCGGCTTGTCCAGCTCCCAGCGGTTGCGGTCAACCTTGGCGACGACGATGACGTCCGGCTCTGTCGCGATGATGCTTTCCCAGTTCATCGCAGGGCTTTCAGCGTCGGTCTGGATAGCGTTGGTGCCACCGAGGATATCCGCGATGAATCCCGAGGCGCTGTTGCGGCCGGCAAGATAGGCATCGGCCGTTGGCGAGGGACTGGAGAACCAGAACACATAGGACAGCTTCTGCGCGCCCTTGGCGAACTCCGCGCGCAGCTTCGCCTCGCGCGCCTTGAGATCGGCGATCAGCGCCTTGCCGCGGTCCTGGACGTCGAAGATGCGGGCGAGCTCGTCGATCTCCTCGAATAGGATGTCTTGGCTCCAGAGCTTGTCGCGCGCGCCGTAGGCGTCGGTGCCTTCCTTGCGGGCGAGACAGGTGCCGGGCGAGAGGTAGGAGGGTACGCCGACCTTGGTGAAGTCCTCGCGCTTGGCGACCTTGCTGTCGGGACCTAGCAGCGTCGGCAGGGCTGCGGCCACGAAGTCCGGTTCCTTCGCGAGCACGGCCTCGAAGCTCGGGAACTCGACGGTGATGACCGGCACCTTCTCGTTGGCTTCGGCGACCTGCGGCAGAACCTTGTTCGGCCAGAAGGCGGTGCCGACCATCTTGCTCTCGAGACCGAGCAGCAGCAGGATCTCGGCGCTGTTCTGCCCGAGCGCCACCGCTCGTTCAGGTGCCTTCTCGAAGATGACCTCGGCTCCGCAGTTCTCGATCGTCAGGGGGTACTGGGTCGAGGCCGCCGACGCGGGCTGAGCGGCCATGCACAGGGTCGCGATGACGCTCGACAGCGCGGCCAAGGGTCTTACCGGGATCATCGTCTCGTTCCTCGAGGCTTGGGTGGAGGCGAACGGTCCCTAGTCCATCACCGCAACCTGAACAAGACAGCACCAGTCATGTTTTGCGCCGCGCGGCGATGTAGGATCGACACGTTGCTCCGGGAGTGCCCATAGAGAACGTTCCACTGGTCCTGCGGGAACGCGCAAGCGGCTCGCAGGATCTCTGGCACGACGGCCTTCCGCGTGCTGGCGAGATCAGGTTCCTACTCAGTGATGGTTGTCAGGACCAGGATGATCCACCTGTTGTGTCCGGGCGGGAGGACCATCAATCCTGCCGCCCGGACACAACCTTTAGGGACCGAGCCGACCTTCATCTTCGAATTGGCTGGGGTTAGAGCCGGCGGAGATCACCGTCATGGCTCTGGCATTGCGCTAATGGGGTGCTGTATCCGGCGAGATCAGGACGACTGCGCGAAAAGACATGAAGCAGATGAGCACGCCGCGAGAGGAACTGGTCAACGAGGTCGCGAGCGAGAGCCTCGGCATCCTCCTACGCATCAGTTCCACGCTCGCCTTCGCGGCGATGGGGGTCTGCATCAAGGCACTTGGCGATGGCGTGCCGCTGGGCCAAGTGGTCTTCTTCCGCTCGGCGATGGCACTCGTGCCGCTCGTCCTGTTCCTCGCCTGGTCAGGCGACTTCCCCGAGGGCCTAGCGACCCGCCGGCCATTCGGCCACGTCGCCCGCTCAGCAATGGGCGCCTGCGCTATGTTCACCTCGTTCGAAACGATCCGCCTGCTTCCCCTCGCGGAAGCGACGCTCCTGTCCTACCTCGCGCCGGTAATGCTGACCGTTCTCGGGTGGACGCTCTTGGGCGAAGCTCTGAACCGGCGGCGGATCAGCGGCATAGCCATGGGGCTCGTCGGCGGTGCCGCCTTCTGCCTGCCGGCGCTCTCCGGCACCTTCGCCGAGGGCGCGCTTCTCGGGCTCGTCCTGGGGCTTGCGACGGCATTCCTGACGGCCGGCGCCCTGATCCAGGTCCGCCGGCTGACGCTGGCCGGCGAAAGGGCAGGCGCCATCGCCTTCTGGTTCGCGGTCGTGTCCGCCATCGGTGGCCTCGCGACGCTGCCCGCGGGCTGGGTCGTGCCGGATCCAGAGCAGGCGGCGCTGCTGGTTGGCGCAGGGCTTGCCGGAGGCGTCGCCCATATCCTGATGACGCTCTCCTTCCGCCACGCCGAAACCGCGGCGCTCGCGCCCTTCGAATACCTCTCGATCCTTTGGGCGGCCCTCGCCGGCGTCGTGTTCTTTGCTGAAGTTCCAAACTGGGCCTTCCTCCTGGCCGCCCCGTTGATCCTATTCGGTTCCGTAGTCGCTCTTCCCAAACGCGCGAAGAGCTGTGCTTGAGGTCGGCTGGGCCGAGCCATTCGAGAAGATGCTTGATCGGAGGAGCCGTCGTAACGCGTGCTCGACGTCTACTTTCAGAGGAGCCGCTTAGCCACCTTGAACAACGACTTTAGGTCGAGACCGGACGGCGGCTTTCGGCACGGGATGACCGGAAGCCGCCGGTCTGCTTTCGGCCCATCTCTGCATCGGAAATCATTTTTCATAAGGGTGGAAAGCTGCCAGTCCGCTTCCGCGTTCGATCCGGCGAAAGCCGACATCGGTCTGCGCGCTACCGGCACCTTCAGTCGGCCCAAATTGCCCGTTCGCCAACTAGCTTCTTCAGCTTCTGACGCTGCACCCAATCCCAAAGCACGTCCGAAAAGAACACGCCGCTCTCCGGGCGCAGCGCGTCGCGCCATAGATGCAGCGAGCCCGCCACATCGCGCCGCAGGACCATGTGTAAGTTGACGCCTCTGGCGGGCTCGAAGATGCGCTTGCCGTTGGGTCTGCGCGGTTCGATCCAGTCGCCGTGGGTCAACTCCGTGTCCATCGCCTGCACGATGGTCATGACATTGAGGATCGAGTAGTGGGCGCCCTCGATCGGCACGCCCTTCGGGTCGAGAAGGGTGACCGGGAAGAACTGGTGGACGCCCGGCTCCAGCTCCTCGACCTTGTCGCGGAAGGCATCCGTCACGCCCCAGGCCGACGCCAGATGAATGAAGTCGGGCAGGGTCTTGAAGCGGGTGCGAAGTTGGGCGTGGGTGGGCAACTCCTCGGGTGCCAGCCGCACCCCCTGCTTGAGGCGCCAGACCGCGTCATTGTCCGGCTTGGACACCCATTCGAACATAGGCGCATAGCGCGGCGTACGGGACTGGTTGCACAAGTAGGGCATGGGTACCGGACCTCTCCGCTGGCAACTGCGCCAAGTCATCATCGCCAGGACCGGTTGGGGAAGGGTGAACTACCGTCTTTTCCGCTTACGGGAGGGCTATGGACAGATTGGAACGGCAAACCTGGGTGTGAAGGAGATAGTCCGCTTTTGGCAGACAAAGGCATGAAAGCGGCCACTCGTGGCGAGGAACTGTCCGTAGAAATAGACGTCATGCTTCGCGAGTGCTTCGGGGTTCAAACGGTATCCAACCCCGTCCACGCAGCGGATACTTGCCACAGGCTTTCGGCCGCGTCTGGGTCGCATGCCCACGGGCTGACGCCCTTCCTTCCTACGCTCGGCTCGTTGACGACCGCGACGTCGCAGTCCTCACAGTAGACCCCACCCATGCCGTTGAGCTGCGGGCTCGTGGCGCACCAGACGGTCGTGGCGGCCCCTTGCTCCACCATCTTCATCCCGCGCTCGGGATCGACGATCGGGCGACCCGCTTCGTCGAGTGCGTCGAACGAGGCGATCTCCTCCGCGCTGAGGTGCCGGGCGAGATCGGTGAGGATCTGGCCTGGATGAAGCGAGAAGGCCCTGATGCCGTGCTCTTGTCCTCGGTGGTCGAGTGCCATCGCAAAGAGCGCGTTGGCCGTCTTCGACTGACCGTAGGCGAGCCACTTGTCGTAACGGCGAACCCTGAAGTCGATGTCCTCGAAGTCGACCCCGGCGATCTGATGGCCGCGCGACGAAACGCTAACGACCCGTGCGCCCCGCGCCGCGACGAGAGCCGGCCAGAGGCCGAGCGTGAGCCGAAAGTGGCCGAGGTGGTTCGTCGCGAACTGCGCCTCGTGTCCGTCAGCGTCCCGGGTCTCGGGCGTCGCCATGATGCCCGCACTGCTGACGAGGATCGACACTGGACGGCCGACGGACACGACCCGACCAGCGAAGGCGGCTACGGAATGCGGATCGGCGAGATCCATGTGCTCGACCGTGGCGCCGACGAGCTCGCGCAAGGCGGTGCTTGCTCGCTCGGGATTGCGCGCCGGCACGATCACCTCGGCCCCCGCATGAACAAGAGCGCGCGTCGTCTCGAGGCCGAGCCCCGAGGCTCCTCCGGTCACAACGGCAAGCTTCCCCGAGAGATCGATCCCGGAAACCACCTCCATTGCCGTGCTGGCAGCACCGAAGCCGGAGCCGATGGGCGTTTGCTGGGTCATGCTGATGTCCTGCGTGAGTTGGCGCGCCCTGCGGGAGCATGGAGCGCTCTGAGAGGCTGGATGTCAGGCCGAGGCGACCCCATAGTCGCCCGCTGCCCGATTACTGTGTCCGCAAGGTCGGGTCCGGCTCCGCCGCGAGAGCTTGCGCGACGTGGCGAAGCTTGTCGGGATTGCGCGTGATGTAGATCGCGGTGATCCGGCCGTCCTCGATGGCGAGCGCCGTCGTCTGGAGGACGTCGCCGCGCTCGCGGCTGACATAGCCGGGCAGCCCGTCGATCCAGACGGGCTCGAGCATCTGCGCCCAGCCTTCCCCCCACTTGCGCTGCACGGTCTCGTACAACCGTAGGAGGCGGTCCAGTCCTGTGATCGGGTTGATGAATGCCAGGACCTTGCCGCCGCCATCCGAGCGCAGGACGGCGTTCTCGGCAAGGAGCATGCGCAGCGTTGCAGTGTCGCCGCTGGTCGAAGCCGCGAAGAAGGCACGCGCGATCCGCTCGCCCTCCTCGCGCGCGACCGGGAAACGTGGCCGGGCGGCCTGAACGTTCCGCCGCGCCCGGACAGCGAGCTGGCGCACGGCCGCGGCTTCCCGGTCGAGCGTGTCCGCCACCTCGCCGAGCGGCACGCCGAAGACGTCGTGGAGCAGGAAGGCCGCCCGCTCGAGCGGCGACAGGCGCTCCAATGCCATCATCAGCGTGAGTGTCAGGTCGTCCTCGTCCACGCCGTCCTCCTCGGCTTCCACCAGCGGCTCGGGCAGCCAGGCGCCGACATAGGTCTCCCGGCGGGCACGGGCCGACTTCATCTCGTCGAGGCAGAGACGGGTGACGATGCGTGCGAGGAAGGGATAGGGGGCGACGATCCCGTTCCGGTCGGCGCCGATCCAACGCAGCCACGCGTTCTGCACGATGTCCTCGGCCTCGCTGCGCGAGCCCAGCATGCGATAGGCGATGCGCAGGAGCCGCGCCCGATGCGTCTCGAAGATCACCGTGGCGTCGTCTGCCTGCCGCATGCGCGTTTCCTCGGGGATGGTTTCGGGTGCTTCAGCAATGATGGCCAATGATGTGCCTCGCTGCCCAGAATACATGGGTTCCCTACGGACGGTCCGGCGTCGTCAGCTTGGTGTCGTCCGTATCCACGACGAAGACGGCGAGGAGCTTGGAGGGTTCGTCGTCACTCGCGTTGGCGCTGACGCCGTGGTGGTCGCCTGGCATCTCGACGAAGCTCTCGCCGACGCGGAAGACCTTTTCCGGCCCGTCGTTGATCCGGCTGCGCACCGCGCCCTCGATCACGGTTGCTGTGATGAAGGCGGAGGCGGCGTGGGTATGGGATGGCGAGGAGCCACCCGGACCATACTCCACGAGAACACCGCGCAGGCTCTTGCCGGGAACAGAGGGCAGCGGATGGTCGAAGATCGTCGTGACGCGGGCTTCGCCCCTCGCGACATCCGCCGCCATGGCGGGGACGGCATACACGACGGAGACGGCGAGGAGGGCTCTCACCAGGAAGGGTCTGAACATGGATGGGGCTTTCTTCGTGGGCGAGAGAAGTGCATCGGGCTCAGGCGGCGGAGAGCCAACTCTCAAACCGCGTCGGCCCGAGCCGCACTGCTTCCGCATGCGCAGGAACAAGCGAACCCGTTTCGAGCGCAGCGCCGAAGTAGCGCGCTGCTCTGTCGGCCTGCACCTCCCGATGGTCTCCATTGGCGGCGATGCGGCGGGCGACGAAGTCCCGGAACGGCTGGCGGTCCGGTCCGGCGACCTCAATCGTCGCATTGCGCGCCGAACCAAGCGCGACATCGGCGAGCGCTGCGGCGACGTCGATAGCGGCGATGGGCTGGAAGTCTGCATCGGGAACGACAAGGCGGTCGCCGTCGACTGAGCTTTCCGCGATGGCGGCTACGAACTCGAAGAACTGGGTCGCGCGCACGATGGTGAAGGGGATGCCGGAGCCTTTGACGATCTGCTCCTGGGCGACCTTGGCCCGGAAGTAGCCGTTCCCTTCAAGGCGGTCCGTGCCGACGATGGACAAGGCAACGTGGTGCTTCACACCCGCCTCGCGCTCGGCGGCGAGGAGGTTGCGGCCAGAGCGTTCGAAGAAGTCGAGCACCGCCGCATCCTCGAAGGAGGGCGAGTTCGAAACGTCGACGACAGCGTCGGCTCCGGCAAGGACCTCGGCCAAGCCTTCGCCCGTCAGCGCGTTCACGCCGCTGCTAGGCGATGCCGCGATGGCCTCGTGCCCTTGCCGCGAGAGTTCGGTCGTCAGGTGCTGACCGATGAGTCCGCTACCGCCAATCACCACGATCCTCATTGTACCCGTCTCCTCGTTCAAGAACGGACGGGGCGGCTCCACGCCGCGCTCTCGCGTCCGTCGAACAAAGGACGAGAGGGGCTGGTCCGGATGTGACATGCCCCGAAGAAAATCAGCGAAGCGAGACACAGAATTGTCGGTCAGGGATCGATCAACGTCGGCGGGCGGGACGGCATTGGCGCCGTCCCTGATGAAACGGTAGAACGGGCTAGGCCTTCGCCTGGACCGGGAGGCGGAAGGGCGCGCCGAGACGGTTGAACGCGTTCATCGCAGCGATCGTGATCGTCAGGTCGACGAGGTCCTTGGGCGCGAAGGCAGCGCTTGCGGCTGCGTAGGCTTCGTCGGAGGCGTGTGTCTCGCTGACCCGTGTAACCTCCTCCGCCCAGGCAAGCGCGGCGCGGTACTGGTTGGAGAACAGGTGGGGCACTTCAGCCCAGACCGGAACCAGGACCACCTTATCGAGCGGCATCGTCTTCAGCAGGTCCCGGGTGTGCAGGTCGATGCAGTGGGCGCAGCCGTTGATCTGCGATACCCGTAGGAAGACAAGGTGGATCAGCTCGTGCGGCAGATCGGTGCCCGTCGTGATGTAGTGGTGGATGCCATAGAGCGCCTTGGCACCCTGCGGCGCCACTTCGTTCCAGACCAGTCGCTTGTTGTCGCTCATGTCCCGTCCTTGTACTCGGAGCGCCGGAGATCGACGTTCGGAGGCAGGACGAGCCGAGCGAGCCGGATGTGACATGCCGGCAGGATTTCCACACAAAGAGCTCGTATTTCAGCCGAACGCATCTACGTCCGCTTCCGATCAGGTTGAGCAGGTCGATGGCCGACCGATTTGGGTCGGAACCGGATGGTTCCGCTTCCGGACATCCGCTTCCCAGGCGTCGATTGGCACGACCGGGTGGAATGCGGTCGTTTGCCGATGAAGCGACGAACAGCAGCTATGGCTGTGAACTTGCCGATGATGGCCAGGGGACCGTATCCTGCCTCCCAAAGCAGGCCTATGTTGAACGTGGAGATCCTTCTCGCCTGCGTTCCTTTGTCCTGCTTCATGTCGAGCTCCTGCCTGCGGTCATGTCCGGCTATCCCCATGAACTGACTCGCGGGGGCGCCGTTTTTGCGCCTGTTCAAGCCCGCGCCTGATCGCGTCCCTCCAATCCGTCTGTCATCGACAGTCTGCGCCGTTCGCTCGAGATCACCCGATCATCGCCAGTTGGCGATAGCGCCCGTTCGCGGCGACGAGCTGATCGTGATTTCCCTGTTCGACGATCCGGCCTGCCTCGAGCACCACGATCCGGTCCGCATGGCGCACCGTCGACAGACGATGCGCAATCGAGATCACCGTTCGATCGCGACGCGCGGCAAGCGCCGCCGAAAGGGCCTTCTCGGTCTGCGTGTCGAGCGCGCTAGTCGCCTCGTCGAGCAGGAGTACCTTGGGATCGCGCAGGATGGTCCGGGCAAGCGCAAGACGTTGCCGCTCGCCGCCGGAGAACTGGTATCCGCGCTCCCCGACCTTGGTTTGCAGACCTCTTGGCAGCTCGGCAACTTTTCCCGTCAGTTGCGCCAGTTCGAGCGCCCGATCGATCTCTGACGAGGAGGCGTCCGGTTTGGCCAAGCGTAGGTTCTCCTCGATGCTGGCATTGAGGAGGAAAGGGTCTTGGGTCACGACACCCAGGACGTGAGAGAGCGTTTCGAAGCTCAGATCCCTGAGGTCGACACCATCCAGCGTCACCCGCCCATTGTCAGGGTCGTAGAGGCGCGCGAGCAGATGGCCGAGCGTGCTCTTCCCCGAGCCGGTGGTGCCGACGATTGCCGTGTGCTTGCCGGCTTCAATGCGCAGGTCGATGCGCTCCAGAGTCCGGCGGTCGGAGGCGGGATAGGAGAAGGAGACGCTTTCAAAGGCGATCTCGCCGCGGACAGTGCTCGCATCGACGTCGACGGGATGCGTGGGCTCGACGAGCGTCGGTTCGGTATCGAGGTAGCCGAACACGCGCGTCAACAGGGCTCGGGCCTTGCGCAACTCGACCCGTGCCTCGAACAGCTCGAGCGTGGGCCAGAGGAACTGCTCCTGCAAGGCGATGAGCGCGACGAGGGTGCCGATCGAGACGCCGAAACCCTGGGCGAGCATCAGCCCGCCGATCAGGAAGGTCAGCGCCGGCAGGATGTCGAGGGCGAACATGATGATGGCGACTTCCCACTGCCCGGCCGTGTGGGATCGCAGCTCGAGACGAGCGACGTCGGACGAGGTCTGACGGAAGAGTCGCACGAGATGGTGCGCTCGCCCCATGGTCCGTCCGAGAATGAAGCCTCCGGCCGACAGGGACTCGGTGACTGTCGCCGACATGTCGGCGATCCGCTCCTGCTGCTGGAAGGTGATGCGCTCGCGCAGGGCCGCCACACGATTGTTGAGCCAGAACAGGATCGGCATGAAGGCGAGCGAGGCAAGCGCCAGGCGCCAGTCGAGCAGGGCCATGGCGACGACGGTGGTCGCCACGACGCTCAGGTTGCGGGCGACGTCGGTTGCCGTGTTGGTGAAGAGCGATTGCAGGCCGGCGATGTCGCTCGACATGCGCGACTGAACCTCGCCGGTGCGCGCCGTGGCGAAGAAGGCGAGCGAGAGCGACTGCAAGTGCTCGTAAAGCGTCACCCTCAGCTCGTGCATGATGTGCTGGCCGATCTGGGTCGAGACGTAGGCTTGCAGTACGCCGGCGACGGCCGACAGGACAGCGACGCCGATGAGCCCGGCGCAGAGCCAGACCAGAAGCGTGGCATCCCTGGCCGGCAGCGCGTCGTCTATGATCGCGCGCATCATGAACGGCGTCGTCGCTCCCGCTATGCCGGCGACGACTATCAGCCCCAGAACGATCAGCAGAGCCCTTAAGTGCGGCCGAAACAGTGTGAGCACGCGCCTCCGGGGAGTGTGCTGCTGGGCCCAGGCTTCATAGTCGGTGAAGCCAGCGTCGGTGTCATGCATGGTCGGATCTCGCGGGTTCGGACGCGGCGGTTCAGGACGGTCCTGCGGACCTCGGGCCGTGCTTCACTGATCAGGCTGCGTGCACGAAGCGTCGAGCGATGGTGGAGATCGAGTGGAGGCTCGGGACATCGGGATGCACCGCCGGCATCTCAGAAGCGCTTCTCGAAGCGGAACATGCCGTCGTCACCGGGCAGGTGCGGCTCGTCCGGACGGTGCGGATCCGGCTGGCCGGCGTGGTGGCACGCGGTGATGTGGAAGCCGCAGACGTTGACGTAGAAGTGGATGTTGCGCTTCTCGAAGTAGGGCGTGTGGGTCGTCCAGACCTTCGTGTCTGAATAGGCGGCCTCGATCGCCGCCCAGGCTTTGCGGCCGATGCCGCGGCCGATCTCGGCGGCGCGCACGTAGAAGAGGTCGAGCGAATTGTGTCGCGTTTCGGCGTCGATCGAGAGGACGGCGCCGCCCACCCATCGGCCGTCCTCGAGGATGCGGTGAACCACCGCGTTCGGGGCCTTGAGCGACGCGGCCACGTCCTCGTCTGGCGGAATCGGCCGCTTGCCGATCGAACCGAACGTTTCCACCACCGCGATCCCGAAGGAGTCCTGAAGATCCTCGCGGAAGCGGGGCAGGTCGCTCTCGGACGCGATGTCGAGAGTGACGAGGCCGGGGGCGGGCCAAGGGGTCATGGAGTCTCCGGGGTCTAGGGTGGACGGCAGGAGGCATCACGCTCCCGGCCTTTGCCGGGGGCGTGACGGGTGCCAGGTCAGAGCCCGGCGGGCGCCGGGCTTGTTTCGGCCGTAGCCGTCGATGGGCCCTCCGCGAGCCGCATGACGAGGACGAAGAACACCGGCACGAAGAGGACGGCGAGGACGGTGGCCGAGATCATGCCGCCGAACAGACCAGTGCCGAGCGCGTTCTGCGTTTCCGAGCTCGGGCCGCGGGCGATCACGAGCGGCACGATGCCCAGCGCGAAGGCGAGCGAGGTCATCACGATCGGCCGCAGGCGCAGCCGCGCCGCCTCCCTGGCCGCCTCCACGAGCCCGAGGCCCTCGCTGCGGAGATGGCGGGCGAACTCGACGATCAGCACGGCGTTCTTGGCCGACAGGCCGATCAGAGTGATGAGCCCGACCTTGAAGAACACGTCGTTCTCCAGCCCCCGGAGATGGACCGCCGCGACCGCACCGACGACGCCGAGCGGCACGACCAGCATCACCGCCAGTGGGATGGCCCAGCTCTCGTAGAGAGCGGCGAGCACCAGGAAGACGACCACGAAGGAGACGCCGAGCAGGATCGGCGCCTGGGAGCCCGACTGCCGTTCCTGAAGCGACTGGCCGACCCATTCCACGCCGAACCCTCCGGGCAACTCAGCGGCAAGCCGTTCCATCTCGCTCATCGCAGTTCCGCTCGACACGCCGGGCGCGGCGTCCCCGGAGATGCTGAGCGAGGGATAGCCGTTGGTGCGGTTAAGCTGGAGTGGCGCGACCGACCACTGCGGCGTTACGACCTCGTAGAGGGGGACCATACCGCCCTTGTCGTTGCGCACGTTGAGCTTGAGGACGTCTTCGACCTGCATCCGGTCCTCAGCCCGCGCCTGGACGACGACCTGCTGGAGACGCCCGGCGCGGGGGAAGTCGTTGACATAGGTCGAGCCCATGGCCGCACTGAGCCCGTCGGTGATGGCGGAGAAGGACAGGCCCAGCGCTCCGGCTTTCTCGCGGTCGATGTCGAGCCGCACGGTCGGGCCGCCAGGGAGGCCGTCGACACGCACTTCGCGAAGCATCGGGTTCCTCGCGGCCTGCGCCACCAGCGTCTCGGACGCCGTGCGCAGCGCCGCTGCGTCTCGGCCTGCGCGGTCGACGAGCCGCAGCGCGAAGCCCCCCGTCGTGCCGAGTTCCTCGATGGCCGGCGGCTTCATGACAAGGACCTCGCCTTCGGTGGCTTGGCGCATCGCTTCCGTCGCGGCCGCGACCTCGGCGTCGGTGCTGCCGGTGCGCTTCTCGAAATCCTTGAGGCTCGTGAAGGACATGGCGGCGTTCGGTCCCGAGCCGGTGAAGCCGAAGCCCATTATCGACAGGTTGCCCGCGATGTCGGGGCGCGCCATGGCGTGGGCGTCGTAGCGTTTCACGAGCTTTTGCGTGCGCTCCGCCGTGGCGTCCGCCGGGAGGCTGAAGGAGGTCATGAACGTGCCCTGGTCCTCGTCCGGCACGAAGGCGGTCGGCAGGGGGGCGAAGCCGTAGGCGAGCGCCGCGACGATCGCACCGTAGACCAGCATGACGCGCACGCCGCGCTTCACCAACCAGCCGACCCATCCGACGTAACGCCCCGTCAGCGCGTCAAGGCCGCGGTTGAACCAGGCGAAGAAACCCTTGCGTTGGTGGTGGGCAGAGACGGGCTTCAGGATCGTGGCGCAGAGCGCGGGCGTCAGGCTGAGGGCCAGAAAGGCTGAGAACAGGATCGAGACGGCGAGCGATACGGTGAACTGTCGATAGATCGCGCCGACCGAGCCGGTGGCGAAGCCCATTGGCAGGAACACCGCCACGAGGACGAGGGTGATGCCGATGACGGCGCCGGTGATCTCGCGCATGGCGCGGCGCGTCGCATCGCGCGGGGACAGGCCTTCGGTCGCCATCAGCCGCTCGACGTTCTCGACCACCACGATCGCGTCGTCGACGATGATGCCGATGGCCAGCACCATGCCGAACATGGTGAGGACGTTCACGGAGTAGCCGATCACCCACATTATCGCGAAGGTGCCGAGGAGCGCGATGGGGGCGACGATCGTCGGGATCAGCGTGTAGCGCACGTTCTGGAGGAACAGGAGCATGATCAGGAAGACGAGCACCATCGCCTCTAGGAGCGTGTGGGCGACCTTGGTGATCGAGAGCTTCACGAAGGGCGCGGTGTCGTAGGAAACGGCGTAGGAGATGCCGTCCGGCATTGAGGGGGCGAGTTCGGCGAGGCGCGTGCGCACGCCCTCCGAGGTCGCGACGGCGTTGGCGCCGGGGGCGAGCTGGATGGCGGCGGCGGTCGCCGGCTTGCCGTCGTCGAAGATCGAGAAGCCCATGGTCTGCGGGCCGACCGCCACGTCGGCGACGTCGCCAAGCGTCAGCTTCGAGCCGTCCGGATTGGAGCGCAGGACAATGGCCTGGAAGGCGTCCGGCGTCTCTAACTGGCCGCTGAGGGTCAGGGGCACGCTGACCGCCTGTCCAGGGACGGTGGGCGCCTCGCCGAGCCGGCCCGGCGCAACTTGCACGTTCTGAGTCTGGATCGCCTGCACGATTTCTGCCATTGAGACCGAGTAGGAGACGAGGCGCGCCGGATCGACCCAGACGCGCATCGCCGCCTCCGAGCCGAAGGACTGGACGCGGCCGACACCGGCCACCCGCTTCAGTTCGGGGGACAGGCTGCGCGCGAGATAGTCGTCGAGCGCGAGCGTCGAGACCTTTCCGCCCTCGGAGCGCAGGGTCACGATCATCAGGAAACCGGACGAGGCGGACTCGACGGAAAGGCCCGCCCGGCGGACAGGCTCCGGCAGGCGCGGCTCGACGGCCTTCAGCCGGTTCTGGACATCGATCTGCGCGAGTTCCGGATCCGTGCCGCTCTTGAAGGTCGCGGTAATGCTGGCATTGCCCGTCGCGTCCGCGGAGGACTCGAAGTAGAGGAGGTCCTTGACCGCCGTCAGCTCGCGCTCGATCGGCGCAACCACGCTGTCGGCGACCGTCTGCGGGCTGGCGCCCGTGTAGCTGGCGTTGATGCCGACGCTCGGCGGCGCGATCTCCGGGAAACGCGAGACGGGAAGCTGCGGGATGGCGGCAACGCCCGCCAGCGTGATGAAGATCGCGACGACCCAGGCGAAGACCGGCCGGTCGATGAAGAATTGTGGCATGGGCGGACTCAGCCTTCGCTTGGGGACGGGGCGGACTGGTACTCGGCGGACTGGTAGGGGACGGGCGAAAGCGGACGGCCGGGTTCGGCACGGTCCTGACCCTCCACCACGACGGTCTCCCCGGCGGACAGGCCCGACAGGATCACGTACTGCCGCTCGACCAGCGGCCCGAGTTCGACCGCGCGGGTCGCGGCCGTGTTGTCGGACGAAAGGACGGTCAGTTGCGGCTTGCCGGCCGCGTCGCGTCCGACCGCCTGTTGCGGCACCGTCAGGGCGGCGGAATAGACGGCGCTTGGCACCCTGGCACGCATGTACATGCCCGGCAGGAGCTGGCGATGGGGATTGGGCACCTCGACCCGGAGGGTGAGGCTGCCAGTTCCCGGATCGACTGTCGTGTCGGAGAACAGGACCTTGCCCGGGAACTCGTAGGGCTTGCCGGCGATCGTCAGGATGTCGACGACCGGCGTATCGGCCTCTTCGCTGCGCCCGCTTGCCACCATGTCCTCCAAGGCCTCGCGGCGGACCGAGGGCTGGCGCACGTCGAGATAGACGCGGTCGAGCTGCTGGACGACGGCGAGCGGCGTCGTGCCGCCGACCGAGGCGAGTCCGCCCTCGGTGGTCAGCGCCTGGCCGATTCGCCCGGGAACGGGACTCCGCACTGTCGCGTGTGCGAGCTCCAGCTTACGGCGCGTCAGGGTGGCCGTGGCCTCGGCGACGCTGGCCTTGGCCTGCGCAAGCGCGGCCGTCGCGTCGCCGAGCGCCGCGGCACTTGCCGTCCGCGCGTCGGACAGCGCCTGGATGCGTTCGTGCTTGAGGCCAGCGTTCAGAAGATCGGCTTGCGCGCGTGCCAGCACCGCCTCTGCCGCCTCGGCGTCTGCCGCGAGCGGGGCTGGATCGATCTGGAACAACGGCTGGTCGGCCGTCACCTCCGAGCCCTCGATGAACAGGACCTTTTGGACGATGCCGGAGACCTGCGGGCGGATCTCGGCCGTGCGCAGCGCCGAGACGCGTCCGGGCAGCTCGTCTGTGACCACCACGCGGCGCGGCTCGACGGTGATCACTGCGACGCGCGGCGGATCGGCAGCCTGATCAGCATTCGCCGTGCCGCTCTCGCCCTTTGTGCAGGCGCCGAGCAGCAGCGCGGCAGCAGTGAGGACGGCGGGGATCGAGTGGTGGCGCAGGGCGGGCATCACGCAGTTCCAGAGCATCGAGTACGTCGCGTCTGGGCGACGCCGCTCTCATCAATCCAATCCGTCGCGCCCGCGTGGAGCCCGTGTTGCGGTTGTGTGGAGACGGCTCCGGGGCGCTCGACGTCTGCCCCAGCCGATGGCATCCATCGACGCCAAGGAGAACGCACGCCATGACAGCCCTGGTCCTGATCGCCGAGGACGACGACGAGATCGCAGCGATTCTCGACGCCTACCTGACCCGCGAGGGGTTCCGAACCGTGCAGGCACGCGACGGCCGCACCGCGCTCGACCTCCACCTCGCGCTGAAGCCGGACCTTGTGCTTCTCGACGTCACCATGCCGCGCCTCGACGGATGGGAGGTGTTGGCCGAACTGCGTCGCCGGGGCCAGACGCCCGCGATCATGATCACCGCGCTCGACAAGGACATCGACCGGCTCCAGGGCCTGCGCATCGGCGCGGACGACTACGTGGTGAAGCCGTTCAACCCGATCGAGGTCGTGGCGCGGGCCAAGGCCGTGCTGCGCCGGTCGGGCCTTGCTAGCGCCGCCGGCGTGCTCCGGGTGGGGGACCTGTCGATCGACCTCGACGCGTATCAGGCGAGCCTGGGCGACACGCAGCTCGCACTGACGTTGACCGAGTTCCGCATTCTGGCGCACATGGCGCGCAGCCCGACGAAGGTGTTCACGCGGAGCGAGCTGGTCGATGCCTGCCTGCCGGGCTCCGACGCGCTTGACCGCACCGTTGACAGCCATCTCAGCAAGTTGCGCAAGAAGCTCGAGCAGGCAGGAGCCGAAGGGTTGCTGGCCGGGGTGCGCGGCGTCGGTTATCGGCTGACGGCTTGAAGCCATGAAGCTTCCCGCCGGCCTCGGTCGTCAGATCCTCCTCGCTATGTCCGCGATCACCGTGGTCGCCGGCCTGATCGTCTTCTTCGGCACCTACCTCGCCTACACGGTGATGATCGCCCTCTACCCGCGGCTGGAGACGGACAGTGGTTGGCTGACGCTGACGGACCTCGCCATCCTCGGCATCGCCATCCTCCTGACGCTGCCGATCGCCGTCTTCGTCGCCTTGCGCCTCGCGCGCCGCATCCTTCAGCCGCTGGAAACGCTGGCCCTGAGCGCCCGTCGCATCGCCGACGGCGACCTGTCGGCGCGCGCCCAGCCCGGCGACCGCTCGCTTGGCGAAACGGCGGAACTCGTCGACGACTTCAACACCATGGCCCAGCGCCTTCAGGACATGGCTGCCGACATGGCGCTCTGGAACGCCACGATCGCGCACGAGCTGCGCACCCCTCTGACGATCCTCAAGGGCCGACTCCAAGGCATGATCGACGGCGTGTTCGAGCCAGACGAGCGGTCGCTGCGTGGGCTGGTCCTTCAGGTCGACAGCCTCGCACGGTTGGTGGAGGACCTGCGCACCGTGACGCTGGCAGACAGCGGGCATCTCGACCTGCGCCTCGAGAACGTGAACCTCGCTCAAGTCGTGACCGAACTAGCCGAGTTCGCCGGGCCGGACTTGGCCGCTGCCGGGTTCCCGCTTCGGCTCGACCTCGACGACGTCGCGGTCCGGGTCGATGCGACGCGTATCCGCCAAGCTCTTCTCGCGCTCGTCACCAATGCGCGGCGACACGGTGCGCGAGGAGCGATCACGATCTCGCTCAGTGTGTCGGAGCGCGTGGCTCGCCTCCGTGTCGCCGACGAGGGCCCAGGCTTGTCTCCCGAGATGGCGACCCGCGTCTTCGACCCCTTCGTGCGGGGAGACCCCGTGCGTGCGCGGGAGGTCGGGGGCAACGGTCTTGGCCTGTCCGTTGTGCGCGCCATAGCCGAGGCCCACGGGGGAAGCGTGCGCTACCGCGCGGCGCCGGGAGGCGGTGCCTTGTTCGAAATGATCCTGGCGACGGCTGGCCCGCCCGATCGCCAGGCTCGCCGGGACGCAGCGTCCCCAATCATCATCGTCTAACTCCGACCCGATGACCGCTTCGAGCGACCCGACACCGTCCCGGTGTGCGCTCCGGTCCGCTTCCCGAAAGCCCGCTCCATGACCGAGACCCTTGCCGGCAGCCGATGGCTGGTACTGGCGATCCTGTCCAGCGCCCTTCTTCTGATCACCGTGGATGTGACCGTCCTCTACGCCGCCCTGCCGCGGCTGACGGCGGACCTGTCGGCGAGCGCGACCGAGAAGCTTTGGATCGTCAACGCCTATCCGCTTGTCATGGCCGGGCTCCTGCCCGGGCTCGGCACGCTCGGGGACCGCCACGGACACAAGCGGCTGTTCCTTTCCGGCCTGGCGGTCTTCGGTCTTGCGTCCCTGCTCGCGGCCTTCGCGCCGACGCCGGTGGTTCTGATCGGCGCCCGTGCGCTCCTCGCCATCGGAGCGGCCGCGATGATGCCCGCGACGCTCTCGATCATCCGCCTCACCTTCGAGGACGAACGAGAGCGCTCCTTCGCGATCGGCGTCTGGGCGGCGGTCGCGTCCGGCGGCGCTGCGCTGGGGCCCGTCGTCGGTGGCCTCCTGCTCGAGCGCTTCTGGTGGGGGTCGGTGTTCCTGATCAACGTTCCGGTGGCCGTGCTCGCGTTCGCATTCGGCGCTTGGCTCATGCCCGCCCGACCCGGCAAATCCACGCGCCCATGGGATCTTCTGGGGTCCGTCCAGATCCTGGTGGGTCTCGTTGCAATCGCCTATGCGGTGAAGGAGGCAGCTCGACGCGACGCGTCGCTTGTCCATGCCCTCGTGGCGGTCGTCGTCGGCGTGGCTGCCTTCCTCCTCTTCAAGCGACGCCAGGATCGCGCCCAGCACAAGTTGATCGACTTCTCCCTGTTCTGGGACCGCAACTTCGCCGCAGGCGTCGCCACGGCTCTCGTCGCGACGTTCGCGCTGATCGGCTTCATGCTCGTCCTCTCCCAGCGCCTTCAACTCGTGCTGGGCTTGAGCCCGCTGGATGCAGGCCTCTTCACGCTGCCGATCCCATTGGCGGCCTTCGTGACGGGGCCGATCGCAGGCGCCGCGGTGCCGCGCCTGGGCGCGACGAACATTCTCTGGGGCGGCTTGCTTCTTGCCGGCTTCGGCCTTGCGCTGTCGGGACTGACCTACGACGCGCCCCTGGCCTGGCAGGTGCCGGGCTTCGTGCTAGCGGGAGCGGGGCTCGGCGCGACAATGACCGCAGCGTCCGGCGTCATCATGTCGAGCGCGCCCATCGACCGGGCCGGCATGGCGGCCTCGATCGAGGAGCTGTCCTTTGAACTTGGCGGTGCGATCGGCATCGCCATTCTCGGCAGCATCCTGACCGCCGTATACGGGGGATCCTTGACCGTGCCTGCGGGACTGGCGGTTGCGCCATCGGCCTTCGACAGCCTCGACGAGGCGCTCGTCGCGGCCGCGGCATTGCCAGATGGACTGTCCGATGGTTTGCGGGAGGCCGCCTTCGCCGCATTCGACCGGGCTGTTATGGCCGTCATTGTTGTGGCGAGCGTCGCAACGTTCGCTGCCGGAATGGGCGTGGGCTGGATGACGCGAACTCCCGTGCCCGGAGCACGTCGATAAGGCCACCCCCGCATCCCTGGCGGCAGCGCCCCGTGGCCCTGGGCGCGGCGCTGGCAGCGTTAGGTGGAGCGCTGCTGTCGGTAGGCCGCGGGTCATCTCGTCTCCTGCCCATCGGCGACCGCGATGCCGCGACCCTGCGACCGTTCCCCATCCTGACGGCGCTCATCGTGGTGGTCGGGGGCGTGCTGACGGATCTTACCGGCATCGTCGGCTTGAGCCCGATCGCCAGCACCGTTGCCAACCTTGTTTTCGCGCTTCTTGCGTTCGGTCTCGTGGTCCTCTTTCTGGTCGCGATGGGAAGGCTTCGGCTCCTGCGCGACCGTGAAGCGGGCGGCGTTACCAGCCGGCATCCTGTGGCGAGCATCCTGATGCTCGCCGGCTGGATCGTCGTCGCGCTCTGCACGGTGCTCCTGGCTCGTGGCAACCTCACCCTCGTCGGGATGATTTGCGCCCAGATCATCTGGACTGCCGTCGTCGTGTCGGCCGCGTATCTTGCGGCAGCGGCGCTGGACGACCTCGCCACTGGTGCGCTGTCGCGCGGGGGCCATGTCGGCAAGCTCTTGGGCCGCGGGTTCAACATCCACGAGCGGGCACTGAGACAGGGCGGTCTCCTTGCGTCGGCGGTCTCGCGTGTCGCGGTCGGGTGCGTTGCGGTTCGCCTCGTACTGGCTCCGCTGGGGCAAGCCGCCATCCCGTCATTCATGAACTTGCCCGACCTCGTCGCCGACGCATGGAGGAGCATACTTCCCGAATTCGGCGCAGGCCTGCGCAGCCTCCTTGTGCTCGTCATCGGACTCGCCTCGCTGCGCCTCATCACCCGTTGGCTCGACACCACCTTCCTACCGGCCACGCACATCGACGTGGGGGACGCGCAGCTCGATCACCACCATCGTCCGTTACGCTGGGGTGGCGGCCGTGCTCGTCTGGACGGCCTCGACGCTGGGCGTTGGCCTGGAGCGCATCAGCGTTCTCGCCAGCGCGCTCTCGGTCAGCATCGGTTTCGGTCTTCAGGCCATCACCCAGAACTTCATCTCCGGGCTCATCCTGCTCGCCGAGCGTCCGGTGAAGGTCGGCGACACGATCCGTGTAGGGGAGGAAGAGGGGGCCGTCCGGCGCATCAGCGTGCGCTCGACGGAAATCCGGATCGCGGACCATTCCACGCTGATCATCCCGAACTCGGAACTGATCACCAAAAGCGTGCGCAACATGTCGCTCGGCGAACCGCTGGGCCGTATCCGCATCGACTTCACGACGCCCGCGAGAGAGAACGCCGACGAGGTCATCGCCCTCGCGCGAAAGCTGGTCACCGCCCATCCCGGCGTCCTGGACGAGCCCGGTGCGAGCGTGATGCTCGACTCGATTGCCGACGAGAAGATCCGCTACGTCGCCACGGCCTTCGTGTCCTCGCCGCGCTCCGCTTCCGGCGTGCGCAGCGAGATCCTGGTGCAGTTGGCCCGGGCCTTGAGACTGCGAGCGACGCCATCGCTATCGCCGAGCGTCCGGCTTCTGCGGACGTAACGTCCGACCGCCCCGTCCGTAACGGTCGGAGGCGCCGGGCTTCAAGTGCAGAGGTCGCGCCCTGCGCTCTCGTTGAATTTTGTGAGGCCGAAGACACCCGACAGGTCACGCCGTTGCGAGCGAGAACCGCTGGAGCGCCGGGGCTGTCCGACCGCGGTGGGAGCTCGAATTCAGAAATAACGATCCGCCTGCGCTACCGATGGCGGATCGGATTGGCTCGGGTCGCAGGCGGCCGATCGGGCTGGCATGGCCGTACCGTCGAAGGACGCGTCCTCCGAGTTCAGCGCCGTGGTTGGCATATCGGTGGTGGATTGAGGGTTAACGCCGTTCTACAGCGCGAACCTGGTAGGTTCGGTCGGTTCGCCGGTGCGGCCGATGTCCATCGACCGTCTCGATGGGATGTCGGCCGCGGCAGTGGTCCGGTGGCCCCGGCAGGCGGCGAGTTCGATCACGCGTTCGTCCCGATCATTGTCCAGTCGTCACGGGATCCCTGCGATGATGTCCGGTATCGGGATCACCGGACAGCAGGATCTGACAAGAACCCGCATGTGGCAGCGGCGCTTCGTCGGCCGGGCCGCACCCCGTGACCGGACCGACGAGGTGCGTGAGGCACGCGATGGAAGACTGTCAACGGAAGAGGCTCGCACCTCGCGGGATGTGCGTTATCGATGACCTGCGACAGGCGGAGTGCTGCCGCAGGACGATGCGTTCTCGTCAAACGCCTATCGCGGCTCCGGCCTCATTCCAGCCAGAACGGCTCGTCGAACCGGGAGATGCCGACATGCGTCTGCTGGTAGTTGACGAGGCGGGAAAACAGGACGGCGAACACGCCGCAGATAATGCAGAGGATGAAGAAATTCCGGACGATCATGGGCAGCCTCCAGTTCTCCATTGGGCTACCGCGCACGGGTTGGCGACGGGTGCAGGGACGGTTGAGGTTGCGTGGAGAGGACCCATCGCAGGGTTTCGGGCAGCCCAGAAGGGCCCGGATGTCCTGGATCGATTACGAGAAGGGGGTGCGCACCGCCCCGTGCGATAAGTGAAGCTGAGCGACAGCAGAAGGGAGCCCCATGCTCCCATCCCTCTACGACTGGACGATGCGCCTGTCCGCCAACCCGAGAGCTGCCTACGCGCTGGGTGCCGTGTCGTTCGCCGAGAGCTCGTTCTTCCCGATCCCGCCCGACGCGCTTCTGATACCGATGGTTATAGCTGAACGACGCCGAGCGTGGTCGCTTGTCCTCATCTGCACTGCGACGTCCGTCCTCGGGTCCGTCATCGGAGCCTTCCTGTTCGAGGATCTCGCCGAGCCGCTTCTCGCCTTCTACGGCTACGGAGCCAAGTTCGCGGAGACCTACAACGAGTGGTGCGCGTGGATCGTCCTCGTGGCCGGCCTGACGCCGTTCCCATTCAAGGTGGTGACGGTGGCGAGCGGTGCGACGGAGCTCGATCCAGTGGTCTTCATCCTATCGAGCGATGGCTCGAAGCCATGTTCAATCGAGCTGTCGTTCGACCCGCCAACTGGATGATCCGAGGCGTGGCTGACGTCTTGGCTGAGCCTCCACGCTTTGCCAGCTTGTATGCCGCTGAATGCTGGGTATGTCCGCTTTCCGGATCGAAGCGATAATCACCAGTGTCCGAGAAGGGTCGAAAGCGGTTGGTCGGCTTCCCGCTTCCGCTTCCCCGGCGCCGTTCGGCTCAAAACTGGCCAGTCTGCCTTTCCGCGAGGATTGGTGATCGCTGCGAATCAGCGAAGCAGTGCCTCTCGCTCCCGCCGCGATCCGGCCGAACGTGCTTTAGCCGCCTCGACCACTGCGCCCGGGGCCGTCGAAGGCGAGCCTGCGTCGAACGGGGGAGCAGGCGCATATTCGAGCGAAAGCTGTATCGTCTCGGCCTCCTCGCGGCCGAGGAGTTCGGCGATTACCTTCAGGCCGAAGTCGATACCCGAGATGACGCCGCCGGCGGTGATGAGGGATCCGTGCTGCGCGACGCGTTCCTGGACCGGGTCGCTCCGAAAAGCGGCAGGAAGTCCATCGCGTTCCACGGCGTGGCAGCGCGCTTGCCGGTCAGAAGCCCCGCCTTGCCCAGAACCAGCGCGCCGGTGCAGACCGAAGTAACGAACTGCTCTTGCTGCCTTGTCGCGGATGAAGGCGAGCGCTGTCTGGTCGGTCAGAAGTGCGTTCACACCGCCGCCGCCGGGGATACACAGGACATCGACGTTCGGGGCGTCTGCAAAGGTCGTGTCGAGCGTCGCACCAGGCCCGGCGCCGAGCGGGCCGGCTGAAGGTCCTTTCAGATAAGGTGGACGATCGCGCCCGTGGCAGAGGCGAAGACCTCGTAGGGGCCGGTGAGATCGAGCTGCTGGACGCCGGGAAAGCAGAGAAGGCCGAAGTGAGGGGGCATGGGTCCGTTCCTGTTCTCGACGGAGCCGGCCTGGCCCAGACCAGTCGGCCACTGCGCCGATCATCGCCCGCTTCAGGCCAAAAACGTGTCCTGTTTCTCGCACCGGATCGAGATCGTCGCTTTCACCCGTGCCCGGATCTCCGACGTGACAGGACCCGCGCCGATTTCGCCACCGCCCAACCGCCCCATCGCGAATGGACCCTATCCCCGTGCTGCGGCAACACGGGCCGCTTCCGAGGTGCGGCCAGCGGTCAGCATGAGCGCGGCGCCGAGGGCCACCGCCGCCGCGGCATAGACGATCACCCCGCGTGGGCCGACGCCATCGATCAGCAATCCACCGATTACCGCGCCGCTCGCGATCGCGACCTGAAACGACGAGGACAGGAGCGCGCCCGCGCTTTCGGCGAGGTCCGGAGCAGCGCGGGCGTTCCAAATCGAGATGGCGACCGGGAAGCCGCCGAAGGCGAAGCCCCAGAGCGCGGTGGCCGCAAACGCCACGTCGGCCGAGTCACCCCACATTGCAAGGGCGATCGCTGCGGCGCCGATGAGGAGCGCGGCGATGCCCACGCCCCATGCCGGGCTGCGCGCGGCGGCCACCCCTGCCGCGATATTGCCGATGAAGCCGCCGATGCCGAATGCAAGCAGCGCCATCGAGATCGACGACACCGACAGGCGTGGCACCTGCTCCAGGAAGGGGCGGATGAAGGTGAAACCGGCGAAGTGACCCGATACCACGATCACGATGGTCAGAAGGCCGATTGCGACAGCCCGGCGCCGTAGGGCGGTTCCGAACGAGGCTAAGCTCGGCGCCTTGCTCGACGGCAGTGCTGGCAGAACCACCATCTGCACGAGAAGCGAGACGAGACCAAGCCCGGCCGACGCCAGGAAGGTCGCACGCCAGCCCCAGAGCTCGCCGAGCGCCGCTCCCAGCGGCGCTGCCACCACAGTCGCGACCGACACGCCCATCACGATCGTCGACATGGCGCGCGGCACGTCGCGCGAGGGCACGAGCCGCAGCGCGAGCGCCGTCATCATTGCCCAGAAGCCGCCGAGCGCGAAGCCGAGCAGCGCCCGCGCCAGGAGCAGCATGGGGACACTCGTCGCCACGGCGACCAGCACGCTCGAGACAACCAGCATCGCCATCAGCACCCAGACGATCAATCGCCGGTCAAGCCTGCCCGACGCCAGGACCACAAGCGGACCCGCAATCGCCGCCATCACGGCGGTCGCGGTGATGGCCTGGCCCACCACGCCGTTCGTGACACCGAGCTCGGTGGCCATCGGCGTGAGCAGGCTGACGGGCAAGAACTCCGCCGTCACGAGGCCGAAGGCACCGACGGAAAGGGAGACCACCGCCGGCCAGGCCGCGCGGGGCTCGTCGGCGACGGGAGCGGGCGAAGGGGCGGGAGCGGAAACGGCAAAGTCGGACATGGAGACGCTCCGGGGGGATGCTGCAATGCGGCAATCCTCTAGGCTCCTTATCCTGGCTTTTCCATGCTAGAAAAATCAGCATGCTTGACCGATCGTCCAAACCTTCGTTCGTCTCCGATAGCGACCCGCTCACCGACCTGCTGCGCGGTCTGCGCCTCGACGGGGTGGAATACGCTCGCTGCTGCATGGTGGGCGACTGGAGCTTCCGCTACCCCGCGCAGGCCCATGCCCATTTCCATTTCGTGGCGGGCAACGGGTGCTGGATGGAGGATCCGGACGGCACGTGGAGCGAGCTGGCACCCGGCGACGCCGTTCTCGTGCCGCGCGGTGCCGCCCACACGCTGGCGAGCGGTCCGGGCATTGCGCCGCGCCCTTTCCCGCGCTGCGACTGCCAGGCAATCTGCGAGGACGTCTACGACTACCAGCAGACCGGCATGACGCCGGCGGAAGGGAGGTGCGTCCTGTTCTGCGGGACGATGCGCTTCAACCTGGACGGTCTCCACCCGCTTCTGCGCATGATGCCCGACGTCATGCGCGCCAAGGAGCTGATGACCGCCGAGCCGACCATTCCGCTGCTTCTCAACGCCATGGTCTCCGAGTGCGCAATGAACCGCGTCGGCGCGAGCGGCATCCTGGCGCGGCTCGCCGACGTCATGGCCGCGCAGATCATTCGCTCCTGGGTGGAGCACGGTTGCGGCGACGCGGTCGGCTGGCTCACGGCGGTGCGCGATCCGCAGGTCGGCCGGGTGATCGCCGCCATCCATGCCGAGCCCGAGCGGGACTGGACGGTCGCGGATCTTGCCGATCTCATGGGCGTATCGCGCTCCGGCTTCGCGGCCAAGTTCGCCGCCACCGTCGGCGCGACGCCGGCCCGCTACGTGACCGAGGTTCGCATGCGCCAGGCCCGGCAATGGATCGAGCGCGACCGCATGCGCGTGGCGGAGGCCGCTCATCGCCTCGGCTACGATTCGGAGGCTTCGTTCAGCCGCGCCTTCAAGCGCGTCGTCGGCACCGCCCCCGGCCGGGTTCGCGGCATCGCGCGAGCCGCAGCCGTCGAGGCCTGAGCGACCCCCCGCGCGGCGTTCGCCAAGGGGCGCCGCCCTTCGTGCTTTCGTTGGCAGACGACCGGGAGCTGAAACGCCCGAGGGTGTCGCGACCCGCGAACAAAGAGAGTGCTCTTGCAGGCTTGACGAAATCCCGTATCGCTGAAGGTCTGGTGCCGCAGTTATCGGTCGAGGGCGTAACGGCGAGAAGCGGGCGGAAGCGGCTCGGCCGCCTACACCTTTCCCGCCGCCGGGAGCGGACAAGCCGCTTACAGCCTGAACAGCTCGGTCTTGGAACAGCAATCGTGGGTTCAAACCCGACTGTCTGCTTCCGCGCTCAGGTCCGCGGAAGCAGACAGGAACGTACTGGTAGTGGTCCTCAAGCCGCAAGGCGTCGAGCGATCCTTCGAACGCCCCGTTGACATCCGCGCTGCTCGCTCTGTCTCCTTCCTATCGATCGCGCGTAGTTTCTTTGGGCATTCGCTCAGGCTTTGCGCGGCCGTATGGTTTGCTGCTGTTCGCCGAGACCCGTGATGCCGAGCCGCATCGTGTCGTCCGCCTTCATGAAGACAGGAGGCTTGCGGCCGAGACCGACGCCGGGCGGCGTGCCCGTCGTGATGATGTCGCCGGGTTCCAGCTTCATGAAGCGGCTCGCATAGGCGACGATGTGGGCGCAGGTGAAGATCATGCGCGTGGTCGTGCCTGTCTGCTCGCGGCGTCCGTTCAGGTCAAGCCAGAGGTCGAGCTGCTGCGGATCGCCCAACTCGTCGCCCGTCACCAGCCAGGGGCCGCAGGGCGCGAAGGTCGGATAGCTCTTGCCCTTCGACCACTGGCCTTCCCATTCGAGCTGATACTCGCGCTCCGAGAGATCGTTGAGGATGGTGTAGCCCGCCACGTAGGAGAGGGCTTCCGCCTCGTCCACGTGCCAGGCGGTGCGACCCATCACGAGAGCGAGTTCGACTTCCCAGTCGAGCTTGACGGAGCCCGGCGGCAGGATGACGTCGTCGTAGGGGCCGCTCAGGGCGCCCGTGTGCTTGTTGAAGATGATGGGCTGAGAGGGGATCGGAGCGTTCGTCTCCTCGGCGTGGTCGGTGTAGTTCAGGCCGATGCAGACAAGGTTGCCGACCCGCGCGACCGGTACGCCGAGGCGCACGCCTTCCTCGACGAGCGGCAGGGTGGCGGGGTCGATCGCGCGCAGGCGGTCGAGGCTTTCCGGCGACAGCGTCTCGCCGTCGATGTCGCGGATCGTGCCGGACAGGTCTCGCACGCGCCCGTCCGCATCCACGATGCCCGGCTTCTCGGACCCGGCGGCCCCAAAGCGAACCAGTTTCATGTCGTCTCCCTACTTTGTCTGAGCTGTGGTTCGGCTCTCGCTCGGCCCGATGCCGAGGAATTCGACGATCGCCTCCGTCTGGGCGGCGACCATGGCAGCACCGCCCGCTGCCCGGCATCCCGAGCGTCGCGCCGCCTCCAGAAGGGCGGTGGCCGGCCGCGTCACGATATCCACGACCGCAAGGCGCGCGTGCAGACCGGACAGATCGACGGGTGAACCGTCGTCCGGACCCATGCCGACGGGTGAGGCGTTGATGAGAAGGTCGAGCTGCGCAAGGTCGAGAGCCGCTAAGGTCTCGGCGGGGGTGCCCGCCTGCGCGACGCGCGCGGTGAGGCTCGCGGCCCGATCGGGCTCCCGGTCCGTCACGCTCAGCGAGCGGATGCCGCGGTCGGCGAGCGCGAAGGCGATGGCACTCCCGGCGCCGCCGGCGCCGACCAGCCCGACCCGCAGACCCGTCGGTTCGAGACCGATCGAGCGGACCGCTCCGACGAGACCGACGCCGTCGAAGATGCCGCCCTCCCAGGTGCCGTCCGGCCTGCGGCGGGCGGCATTCACCGCGCCGACGCGCCGGGCAGCCTCGTCCACGTGGTCCAGCATCGGGATGATACGGGCCTTGAAGGGCATGGTGACGACGACGCCATCAAGATTGGCGAGGCGCATGAGCGCCGGCATGTCCGCCTCGAACCGGTCGCTTTCGACCTCGATGGGCACCATGACCGCGTCGATGCCGCGCCGCGCGAAGAGCGGGTTGAAGTTCTCGGGCGACTTCGCCTGTCGGATCGGGTTGCCGACCATTCCGACGAGGCGCGTCGCGCCGGTCAACGGCAAGGCGGGGGCGGGGGCGGGGAAGGACATGTCGGGTTCAGCCTTCGGGTTGGGCATGGAAAGGCGAAGCGGCTGCGCCAGGCGGCGGTCCAGAGGACGCGCGCAGCACGATCTCGGCCTCGCTTTCGAGCGGGTAGTCGGGCTCGCGGCCCATCAAGAGGTCGAGGATCAGGCGCGCGGCCCGGACGCCGATCTCTTCGCCGGGCACGCGCACCGTCGTGACGGGCACGGGCAGGTGATTCATGATCTCGATGTCGTCGTAGCCGACGATCGAGACGTCCTCGGGCACACGGACACCTCGAGCGGTTGCCTCGAGGATGGCGCCGATGGCGAGGGGAGCGTTGCCGCAGACGATGGCGGTCGGGCGCGGATCGGTGTCCATGACCTGCGCGAAGAGCTTGCGTCCCTCCTCGATCGTCCAGGTGCCGATCGCCAGGTGCTGGGGGCGCACTGCCAGGCCCCGCATGGCCAGGGCGTCGCGGATGCCGGCCAGGCGCGCGCTCGCGCGGTCGTTGTTTTCGGTCTCCTGCGCGATCACGGCGAAACGGACGTGGCCTAAGTCGGCAAGATAGTCCGTCATGCGGACCAGCGCCTTGTGGTTGTCCGGGCCGACGCACCGGCCATGATGCGCGGGGTCGTAGACGAAGGAGCTGATGAAGGGCAGCTTGCGCTGCTCGAGGAAGGGGATGAGCTCGGGGTGGTGCGCAAGGCCCACCAGGATGACGCCGTCGACGCCGCGCTCGGCGAACTTGCGGACTTGCCGGAACTCCTGCTCCGGATCGTACTCGGAGCAGGCGAGGAGCAGCGTGTAATCCTGCAGCAAGAGGTGGCGCTGGATGGCGTTGGCGGCGCGGGGGAAATCCCCGAGCCCCAGTGTCGGAAACACGGCTCCGATGGTCTGCGAGCGGCCGGTGGTCAGCGCACGGGCCGCGCCGTCCGGGATCCAGCCGAGTTCGGCGATCGCGGCAGCGATGCGCTCGCGCAGTTCCGCGGAGACGACCTCAGGGCGGTTGATCGCCCGCGAAACGGTGGCTGTCGAGACGCCGACGGCCTGGGCGACGTCGCGCAGGCCGACGCCTGGCACCGCCATGCCGCTCCGCCCGGCGCCGCGCCGCGCGGCGCCGCTCGCTCTCTCACCCGGGCTCTTCATAGTGCTCCGTCCTTGAAACGTTCCCTCGGGAATCGTCCGATGCTAGTCCCTCGCGCCCAATTGGTCGCGCGCGAGTCCGTACTGAAGGCGATAGAGCCCGCGTTCTCGCTCGGGACAGGATAGCGCGAGCGCCTCGCAGACTTCCTCCACCCCCTCGTCCAGGAACGATTCGAGTGCGGCCGCCTCGACCCCTTCCACGAGCAGAACCCAGGATGCCGTGCTGTCCGGCGCGTCGCGCAGTGCCTTCTCGGCCGTCGCCTGCCCGCCGGCCGCCTCGTCGCCGCGCAGGAGATGGACGCCGACGATGCCGTCCCGGCGGCCGAGCGGCGCGAGCGCCCGCGCCAGCGTCTCGGTGTCCCGGCCGTCTCCCTCCATGCGCAGCGTCGCAATGAAGGCACCATCACCGAGCCCTGAGGAGACGGCGACCGAGCAGACGGTGCGGGACGTGTCGCGGAAGTGGCGTACGACCCGCTTCGTCCAGTCCGACGGACGGTCCAGCCGCGCCAGATAGTCGGGTGCGGACAGGTCGGCGGGCGACGTCGTCTCGTAGAAGTTGAAGTAGCGGGGCGCGCCACGCAGCGCGACGTAACGCCTTCCCCGGAGGAAGCCCGGAACCGCCACGCGCTCCGGGATGTGCTCGCGCACGTGCCAGGAAAGGAAGTCGGCCTCCGCTTCCTCCGCGATGCCGTTCCAGATCGCCAGCACGCCGCGTCCCGCGAGAGCCATTTCTTCCTCCATGCAATCGCTAGACAATGAGCGTTCCTGCGCTTCGCTTCTGGTAATTCTGGGGAAGCGCAGGACTTCGACACCGGTAGCTTGGTGGACGTCATGCCTTGACACGAACAATGCCACGCCGTTATGCAATCGGTTACAAGAGCGAGTACGCCGTTGTCAACGGGATGGGCGCGGCGAGGGAGGCGACATGCGGATCATCACGGCAGCCGAGGCCGCCAGCATCATCCAGCCGGGCGACAGCGTCCTGGTGAGCGGCTCTGGCGGCGGGCATTGCGTTCCCGAGAAGGTGCTGGAGGCGATCGAGGCGCGGTATCTGGAGGAGGGTGCGCCGCGGGACCTGACGCTGATTCACGCGGTCGGCATCGGCGACCGGCAGCTCAAGGGTGCCGCGCGCTTCCGTCATCCCGGGATGCTGAAGCGCTCGCTGACGAGCGCCCTGGTCGACTCGCCGCCCCTCATCCCAATGGCGCTGCGGGAGGACTTCGAGTCCTACACCATCCCGCAGGGCGTGATCTCGCAGTTGATCCGCGAGATTGCGGCCGGGCGTCCCGGTCTGATCACGCGCACGGGCCTTCACACCTTCGTCGATCCGCGGCAGCTCGGCGGTCGCCAGAACAAGGCGGCGCGCGACGAGATCGTCGAGCTCCTGCAAATCGACGGCGAAGACTGGCTGCGGTTCAAGCCCTTCGCGCTCGACGTTGTGATCCTTCGCGGGACGACCGCCGACGAGGAGGGAAACGTGTCGATGGAGGAAGAGGCGATCCCCGGCGAGATGCTGTCCTGCGCCCAGGCCGCCCGGCGTCTCGGCGCGGCAGTGATCGTCCAGGTCAAGCGCGTCGCTCGTCGCGGCACGTTGCCCCAGCGCTCGGTGCGCATTCCCGGCATTCTCGTCGACTACGTCGTTGTGGACCCCGAACAGCGCCAGACCTACGCCAGCCTCTACGAGCCGAGCTATGCGGGCGAGATGCGCGTGCCGACCGAGGGCATGCGGCGTCTTCCGTTCACGGAGCGCAAGATCATTGCCCGTCGCGCGGCGATGGAGATCGTCCCGGGAGCGGTCTGCAATCTAGGGGCCGGCATCTCGACTGGTGTCTCGGCCGTGGCGGCGGAGGAGGGCATCCTCGACGCCATCACGCTCAGCAACGAGCAGGGCTTCATCGGCGGCGCGCCGCTGACCGGGCCGGACTCGGGCGGCGCGCAGAACTTCGACGCCATGGTCGACCAGCCCTACCAGTTCGACTTCTACGACGGCGGCGGCCTCGACGTGGCCTTCCTGTCCTTCGCCGAGATCGACGCAGCGGGCAACGTCAACGTCAGCCGCTTCGCCGACACGATCGTGGGCATCGGCGGCTTCATCAACATCAGCCAGAACGCCCGCAAGGTGGTCTTCAGTGGCACCTTCACGGCGGGCGGTCTCAAGGTCGAGTGCCGCAACGGGGAGCTTACGGTCCTCGAGGAAGGCCGGCATTCCAAGTTCGTCGAGGCGGTGCGCCAGATCTGCTACAACGGCGCGTTCGCGCGCCAGGAAGGGCGCGAGGCCCTGTTCGTGACGGAGCGCGCCGTGTTCAAGGTCGGCGCCGATGGGCTCGAACTCGTCGAGATCGCACCGGGCGTCGATCTCGAGCGCGACGTCCTGTCTCGGATGGCGTTTCGACCTACGGTCTCGCAGAAGCTTCGCCCGATGGATGCGCGGCTCTTCCGGCCCGAGCCGATGGGACTTCTCGACGAATTCAGGCGCCATGCGCGGTCGGCGCGCTCGCCGCGTCGTGCGCTTCCGCTGGACGAACAGCAGACCAAGCGGCGCGTCGCGGCGTGAGACTGAAGTGCGTTCCGGTTCGGCACGCCTCTTGAGGCAGTGTTACGACCAAATACGCTGTTAATGTAAGCGGATACATCGTCTCGACGCGAAAGCATCGGGCGAGCGGCGGACCGGGGGGAGCCGGTTTGCCTGGAGAGGAGGAGGCAGGGCGGTCGATCCCGCGCCATGCCGAACTCGGGAGGAAGGTCGATGATCACGAGCAACCTGACCGGCGGAGCCGCGCTTGGCCCATCTGCGGCGAAGGCCCAGCCGGTGCCCCAGCGCGCGTCCTCGCGCTTCATGCGCCGCATCCGGCTGATCGCTTGGAACGCGCTGCCACCTCTGACCTTCGTGGCGATCGTCGCCATCTGGTCGCTGTCGGTGAAGGCGTTCCAGATCCCGGCCTATCTGCTGCCGGCGCCCGGCGCCGTGTTCTCGCGCTTGGTGTCGGATGCACCGATGCTCTGGTCCAACGCGCTGGTGACGCTGACCGAGATCGTCCTCGGCTTCGCATTGACCATCGTGAGCGCGATCCCACTCGGGCTGCTGATCGCCCTGTCGCCGCTCGCGCGCCAGGTCCTGTATCCGCCGATCATGCTGCTCCAGCTCGTCCCGAAGATCGCGGTCGCTCCGCTGTTCCTCGTCTGGCTCGGCTTCGGGATGGAGTCCAAGGTCCTCCTGACCGTCCTGATGACGTTCTTCCCGCTTCTGATCGCCAGCATCAGCGGGTTCCAGATACTGGACCAGCGACTGCTCCACCTGACCCGCTCGATGGGCGCGTCGACCTGGCAGACCTTCCGGTACCTTCGCGTGCCGGCCGCGCTTCCCGTGATCTTCTCGGGCGTCAAGACGTCCGCGACCATCGCCGCCACCGCCGCCATCGTCGCCGAGTTCGTCGGCGCCAACCAGGGACTGGGCTACGTCCTCCTGCGCGGCACGAGCACGATGGACATCGAGCTGACCTTCGCCGTCCTCGTCGTCCTGACCATCATCGGCATCGTGATCAATTACGTGGTCGAGCTCAGCGAATGGCTGATGACGCCGTGGCAGCGGACAGGCGAGGACTGACCCTTCGGCCCGCTCGGGAGTGCGGGCCTTATTGAGCATCGTTTTTAACAGGGAGGAACCATCATGATGCATGCACTCAAGGTCGCCGCGGCGACCGGCTTCCTTGCGGCCGTCGGATTGCACGGCGCCGCGCACGCGCAGACGGCCGTTACGTTCCAGCTCAACTGGACCGCGGGCGGCCCCAATGCTGGCTTTGCGGCGGCGCTCCAGGAGGGCTTCTACAAGGAGGCAGGCCTCGACGTGACGATCGTCCAGGGCAACGGCTCGGGCAATACGGCGCAGCTCGTTGCCAGTGGCCAGGCGCAGCTCGCCTATGCCGACGCGGTGGCCGTCAGCCAGCTCGTCGCGAAGGGGGCGCCGATGCGCGTCGTCGCGACGGTCTACCAGTCGAACCCCAACGAGCTGATCGCCTTGAAGGAGACGGGCGTCAAATCCTTCGCCGATCTCAAGGGCAAGACGGTCGGCGTGCCGGCCGGCTCCTCGCAGACCACGATGCTGCCTTTGCTCCTGAAGGCCAACGGTCTCACCGAGCAGGACATGCAGCTCGTCAACATGCCGATGCCGTCGATGGTGCCGAGCCTCCTGACTGGGCAGGTCCAGGCGATCCTCGGTTCGCTCGACTCCTACGCGATCCAGATCCGGGCGCAGGGCGCCGAAATCGACGAGTTCCCGTTCGCTGACTACGGCGTGCCCACGGTCTCGACCTCGATCTTCGCCGCCAACGACTTCATCGAGAAGAACCCGGAGGTGCTGCGCAACTTCGTCAAGGCAAGCCTGAAGGGCTGGAGCTTCGCCCTCGACAACCCTGAGAAGGCGGTCGCAGACGTGAAGGCGCTGTTCCCGGATGCCAATGCCGATCTCGTGGCCAAGGAGCTTGCCGCGATCACACCGCTCTTCTGTAGCGCGGGTGCCAAGTTCATCGGGCGCGCCGAGCCCGAGCACTGGGTCAACACCCAGAACCTGCTCTCGCAGGTTGGTCTACTGCCGCAGGGGCAGGACCCCACAAGCTACTACACCAACGACTACCTGCCCCCTGAGGGCGAGATGCGCGCCTGCCGTTGAGCGGCGCGAGACCCGCGGTCCGGCATCCGCTCGGGCCGCAGGCAGCCCTCCCTCCCGCCATTAGGAATGGATCGATGAGCTATCGTTTCGAGGACCTGCACGTCGGCATGCGCTTCCGCAGCCCCGGCCGTACGGTGGGCGAGGCCGACGTGATGGCCTTCGCGGGCCTGACCGGAGACTTCTCCGAACTGCACACGAGCGACGTCTACGCTGCCAGCAGCCAGTTCGGACGGCGCGTCGCGCACGGCATGCTCGGGCTGTCCTACGCGCATGGTCTCATGTGGGCCCGAACGGGGGAGCTTCGGGAGATCGCGATTGCCTTCCTCGGGATCGGTGACTGGCGTTTCGTCGGACCGATCTTCATCGGCGACACGATCTTCGTGAACTACGTGATCGCGGAGATCCGTGACTCCCGGTCTAAGCCCAACCAGGCGATTGCGACATTCGACGTGGAGGTCGTCAACCAGTCGGGCGACATCCTGCAAAAGGGCCGAAAGTCCCTTCTCCTGTCCAAGACCCCGCTCGCCGCCGTCGCGGCCTCCGCCGCCTGATCCGCTCGAGGTACCACAATGACCACCGATACGGGCTCTGCCGGCCGGTCCGGCGTACCGATCTCCATCCGCAACGTGTCCAAGGTTTTCGGGGAAGACACCGAGAAGCCCTTCCGCGCGCTCGCGCCGGTCGACATCGAGATCCCCGCGGGACAGTTCATCTCGATCGTTGGCGCCTCCGGCTGCGGCAAGAGCACGCTCATGCTGATGGTGGCGGGCCTTCTCAAGCGCTCGACAGGCGAGATCCTGTGCGACGGGAACCGCGTTGACCAGCCGATCACCAATGTCGGCATCGCCTTCCAGGACCACCTCCTTCTCGACTTCCGCACCGCGTTCGAGAACGTGATGCTGCATGCCGACATCCGCGGACTCGACCGCGAGACGATCGCGTCCCGGGCGCGCGAGCTTTTCGCGCAACTCCGCCTCGAGCATGCGATGAACAAGTACCCCCGCCAGCTCTCCGGCGGCATGCGCCAGCGCGTGTCGCTGATCCGCACGTTGGTCCACGAGCCCGACGTGATCCTGATGGACGAGCCCTTTGGCGCTCTCGACGCGCTCACGCGGCTCCAGGTGCGCACCGATCTGGAGCAGCTCTGGCTGCGCCGGCGCCCGACCGTCATCTTTATCACACACAGCGTCGAGGAGGCGGTGGGCCTTTCCGACCGCATCATCGTCATGAGCCCGAGCCCGGGAGAGATAGTCGACGACATCACGGTCAACCTGCCGCGCCCACGTCCCATCGTGCTGGGCGACGCGCCCGAGTTCGCCTCCTATGTCGATCGCATCCATCATCATTTCGAACGCATGGGCGTCCTCCATGGCGTGACACCGCAGACCAGAATGGCGAGCTGATCCCGTGGGAACCGAGCCTGAGGCGGGAGGGGCGGGGGTCTCGCTGCGCATCGAGAGAGCATGCGCCGAGATCGGGCTCCGTGCGGGCCGCCTGAACCTCGTGACCCGCGCGCTGCTTCGCGACCTCCTCGACGCGCTCCGGCGGATCGAGGCCGCGCCGGACATTCGCTGCGTCATTCTGCACGGCAACCCCAAGGCCTTCTGCGCCGGGAGCGACATTGGCGAGTTCGCTTCGCTCGGCGCCGACGCCAGCGAGCGCAAGATCCTGTTCGAGGACCACGTGCTTCGCTGCCTCGCGGCGCTGCCGATGCCGACGATCGCCGCGATCGACGGCGTGGCCCTCGGCGGCGGCTTCGAACTGGCGCTGGCCTGCGACATCCGCGTGGCCGGGCCGGAAGCCAGGATCGGCCTACCCGAGAGCCGGCTCGGCGGACTGGCTTCGAGCGGTGCGGTGCGGCTCGCCAGGCTGGTCGGTCCGGCCCGTGCCAAGGAGATGCTGTTCACCGGGAGCATCGTCGACGCGCGGCTGGCGCTCGACTGGGGCCTCGTGAACCGGCTGGGTGAGGAAGCCGTGGGGGAGGCGCGGCGGATGGCCGACGAGATCGCACAGCGCGGCCCGCTTTCGAACCGCCTTGCCAAGAGCCTCGTGGATGCCGCCCTCGACCAGCCGTTGAACGCGGCCCTCTCGCTCGCCAACGTAGCCCAACAGCGCATCTTCGACGGACCCGATCTTCGCGAAGGGGCAGACGCCTTCTTCGCCAAGCGCGAACCCGTCTTCGCATCCCGTTCCCCCGACATGGAAGGCCGTCCAACGTGAAGATCCTGATCCTCGGCGCCGGCGGCATGATCGGCCGCAAGCTGACCGCCGCCCTGCTGCGCAAGGGCGAGCTGTCGGGCCGTATCATTCAGGCAATGACGCTCGCCGACGTCGTGAAGACCGACATACCCGCGTCGTCGGTCGCCCTTCGGGCGGTCGCCGCCGACCTTTCCGCTCCCGGCGTCGCCTCGGAGCTGATTGCCGAGCGCCCGGACGTCGTCTTCCATCTCGCCGCCATCGTCTCGGGCGAGGCGGAGGCCGATTTCGAGAAGGGCTATCGCATCAATCTCGACGGCACGCGCGAACTCTTCGAGGCCGTGCGGCGGGCGCACGTCGCCGACGGCTATCACCCGCGGCTCGTCTTCACCTCTTCGGTCGCGGTGTTCGGCCAGCCACTGCCGCCGGTCGTGCCGGAGACCCAGGTGCTTGCGCCGCTGTCGAGCTACGGCACGCAAAAGGCGATCGGCGAGCTTCTGCTGGCTGACTACTCGCGCCGCGGCTTCATGGATGGCATCGGGATCCGCCTACCGACCATCGTGATCCGGCCGGGCAAGCCGAACAAGGCGGCCTCCGGCTTCTTCTCGGGCATACTGCGTGAGCCGCTGGCCGGGCTGCCCGCGACGCTGCCGGTCGGCGACGAGGTGCGCCACTGGTTCGCGAGCCCCCGTCGCGCCGTCGACTTCGTCCTCAAGGCGGCGGAGGTCGACACCTCCGGTCTCGGCGTCCGACGCACGCTCGACATGCCGGGCCTGTCGGCGACGGTCGGCGAGGCGATCGAGGCGCTACGGGGCGCGGCCGGCGATGAGGCCGTGGCGCTCATCAGGCGGGAGCCCGACGAGGCCGTCAAGCGGATCATCGAAAGTTGGCCCGAGGCCTTCGACCCGCAGCGCGCGCTCGCACTGGGCTTCGAGGCCGACGCCTCGTTCGACGAGATCATCCGTCGCCACCTCGAGGACGAGGTGCCGAGCCACGGCGGGCAGGCGTAACGAACCAAGCTTCTGGGCATCATCGGGGACGACTTCACCGGATCGTCTGATGCGGCGAACGCGCTGGCCAAGGAAGGCCTGCGGGTCGTGCAGTACTCGGGCGTGCCCGACGGACCGGCGGAACTGGGCGTCGAGGCGGGCGTCGTGGCGTTGAAGTCGCGCACGATCCCCTGTCGGCCACTCTCGGCTTCCTGTGGACCGAGCTTTCGATTCCAGACGCGATCCAAAGCGCCCAGGCTGCAGCTTTGCGTCGGTCGAGTGTCATTGGCCGAGACTGGCCTTCCCATATTGTCGCTGAACACGCGGCGCGGTCGGCCCGGCGAGAACTGTGAATGGACGTGGAATAAGATACTTGCGCGCCGAATAACAGCTTTACGAGCCACGCATCTCGTAGCCGATTAGCCGGTGGCAACGATTAAACCTCGGCTTCTACGTCCATGAGTGGAGAAGATCGGCAGGCTGCCTGCTTCGGGCCTGAAGGCTGCGTACAATGCGCCGGCTGACACGAACAACTTAACTTCCGAATCCCCAGAATGGGAGGCGCAGCCTCGGTGCCGGGCGGCCCCGACCCCAAGGCTGCGCGCCGTCAGGCAAGCCTGATCTCCGTCACGTCCGCCAAGCGGCTCGCGGTTGCCTCGACGTCCTTCCGCCGCTTCGCAACGATTGCCTTTGCCTCCGTGAAGCACCAGTCCAGCACCTGCTCGACCCGCTCCCTCGAACGGCCGCCGTCCAGCGGCAGCGTCGCCTTGACGAGCGCGGCTGTCGGTACGGCATGCAGGCCTTCGCCCAGACCCAGGGCGAACTCTAAATCCGTCGCGAGCCGGGTGGCGCGAACCAGGTCGGCGTCGACAGTGCCGCCCGAGAGGTTGCCGCGCGAGGCGAGGATGACCTCCTCAGCCGCAAGTCCTGCCAGCATGACGACGATCTGGGCCCGAATGCCCTCCCGTGTCTGGTCAGCGCCCTCGACAATTTCGAAGCCGGTCTGGTTGTCTCCTGCGCCCCGCAAGCGGCGCCTCACGGTAGCCATTGTCGGAACCAGGCCGGAGATCGGAGCCAATTCCAAACCCACTACGACGTGCCCAGCTTCATGGACGCACATCCGGCGAAAGGCGGCCTCCGTCAGGAGCACGCCCGGCGGCAACGCGGTTCGAAGGTCAGCCTCCGCCAACGGGCGCCGTTCCCTTCGGGCGACGCTTCGAGCCTCGCGGACGAGTTGTGCCAGCGCCGCGCCGGAGACTGCGCCGAACTCGTCAGCAACGCTTGCAAGGTCCGCGTCCGGGAGGTCGCCGCGGAGGTGGTGCCTCAGGATAGCGACCCGTCCCCGGAGATCCGGAAGCCGCACCTCGATGTGGCGGCCGAGACGGCCCGGTCGAAGCACCGCCTTGTCGATCGCTTCCGGCTTGTTGGTCGCGCCGACGACGACCACCCCGTCGCGCTGCGCGGCGCCGTCCAGGCACTCCAGGAGACCGTTGACGACCTGCCGTTGGTAGGAGGCGTGATCGCCCAGGGGCTCGTCGCGGCTTCCGACGGAGTCGAGTTCGTCGAGGAAGAGGATGCAGGGGGTAGACCCGTTGGCCTCGGCGAACGCGGCGCGCATGGCTTTCAGCAGGTCACCAAGATGCCCCTTCGCCTGCCACGCCGCGACGGAATGCACGTGCAGCGCCACGCCGCAGGAGCCGGCCAAGGCCCTCGCGAACAAGGTCTTTCCGGTGCCCGGCGGACCGTGGACGAGGACGCCGTTCTCGATATCCGACCACTGGAGAGAGCCGGCCTTGTACTCGGCAATATCAGCGGCGAGCGCCAAGCCCCAACGTTGCGCCTCGCCCATGCCGGGAAGGTCCTCAAGGCGCTCCGGCCCGACCTGTGCGCTGCCGGCGTCTGGTGCGGCGGACGGCGTCCGGGCCGTCCTGTTCCCGGAAGAAGAGGAACGGCGTTCCCGCTTCTCGTCGGCAAGGTGTCTCCTCAGGAGACCGGCGATCTTCCACATCCGGTCGGAGGTCATCCCGGGGCGGATTGCGAGGTTCAGGTACGATAGCGGCAGGCGCTCGAGACAGGACGCGAGCTTGTCGTCCGGACGGAAGCGCGCGACATCGAGGACGACGTCGGCGATCGCCGCGCAACGGTCCGCGATCGGGATGACTGCGTCGGCGACCGCTGCGACGATGCCCGGAACCTCGGTCCGCCTGTGGCAGAGGACGACGATGGGGCGCGTCGACAGGCTGGCCTCGGTAAGCAGGCGCTCGACATGACCGGATCGCTGGCGGAGCGGATCGGTCCAGTCCCGTACCGCAGCGTTGATCTGCACGACGAGCTTTGCGGTGCCGCCGACCAGATCCACGACCGCCATCCCGAGGACGGCACCGTCGACGGGCGCGATGCCATGGACCACGACAAGATGCGGCCCACCGCCGAGCAGGCGGCTGGCTCCACCGTCGGCAAGCGTTCTGCGCAGGAGCGCGTCGGCGATGCGCGCGGAGGGCGTCAGCCGTCCGGCAAGCGACGTGGGCATGTCGTCGAAATCGGGCCAGTCACTCATCGGCCTGCCCCGCGGCAGGAGTTCCGAGCAACCAAAAGCGGCTTTCGGTGCGCACGTACCCGCCGTCGAGCGAGACGACGCGCAGGGGCGACGTGACGGCGTCCCTGCCGTTGCGGATGACGGGATGACCGGCCGTCCGGCCGCGCAGGCACGGAACCAGGCGCAGCGACGACGACCAGTCCGTCAGGACCGGTGCACCCGCCAACATGGCGCCGGACGGCGCGCGGTGGTCGCGCAAATAACGGAGGTCGCGCAGGAGGGCGGCTGCCGTCTCGATCTCGCGATCGAGCGCACTCGCCCCCGCGGACGAGGTGAGGAAGACGTACATGGGGGTGGCCTTCGCATGGCCGCGTCTTGGGCGGCACGTGACTGACGGGTGAGGGCGGTGTCAGTCGGGCCGGCGTATCACCCGTGTGCGGGAACCGAGGGGCGCGTCGAGCTCGAGGTCCACGACGCGGGCGAGGGCCAGCGAGGCGACCGCCGCGATGGGGCGGGACGTGTTCCGCAAGATCGAGAGGCACTCGCCGAGCGTGACGCTGCCCTCCTCGTCGACGACTGCCAGCAAGCGGATCCGGTCGTCGAGCGAGACCCGCCACCGCGCGTAGGGGAGGATCAGCTTGGCGTTCTCCAGCCGGACGGGATCGATGTCCCGCCGTCCCATGACCCGGACGGGTACGTCGTCGGGATCGCATTCGCGTACGACGTTGGTCGCCCCGTCCTCAAGGAGGCGGATCTGTTCATGGCCGCTCGCACGGACGACGTCGAAGACGACACCCGGCAGAGGCGCGCCCAACGGCTCGACGCGGCGGGATGCCCACCGCTCGACGTCGCCGTCAGTGTCAAGGATACGGGCGACGTCGACCGCCAGCGGCGTCGGAAGAATCGCATCGCCGATGCACCGCAATGGACGATGGCCAGCGATGCCGTCGACGCCGGGGCGCGTGACGGAGGAAGCGAGTAGGGAAGGGATAACGACTGACATGCGCATGCCTCCAAGCGGACGGCATCAATGTGCGTCCGCGAACCGCGACACGGGTTCTGAGGTCAGCGTATGGGGAAGCGGGTGCCCGGAGTGCGAGCGAACGCGTGCCCGGAAGGGGCCATCGTTGCCGGGATCTGGGCGCGCCGTTCGATCATGACGGCAGCGTAGGACGCGTTTCTCCGGAGAGTCAACAGGGGGCTTGTTGCGTGGTTGGAGGCGGCGCCCGGGGTGGTTGATGCACAGGCAGCCGTTAGGGCAAAGTTCCACCGCAGCGAACGGCCGTCTCGCCTGGTCGGATGCCGAGGTTGACGGTCAATCCTCCTGCATTTGGAAGCGATTGAGACCCTTCAGGATCAAGGGCACGACCTGAGCGAGGGCAGCGATGCCGAGCACCGTTGCCGAACCCGGATTCTCGAGAAGGATCATCGGTTCGCTGAGGCTCATCTGCAGCCGGCGCCGAAGCTGGGCGTCTGCCGTCGGGCCGGGGATCAGGCCTACGACAGCCGGTGCGACGGGATAGCCGTTTCCGCGCATGAAGAAGCCGATGAAGCCGAACGCTACGAGGATGGCGAGCTCCACCGCTGAATGATTGGCAGCGACAGTGCCCATCGCGGCTAAGACGAGGATCCCGGCGTAGAGCGTGGGCATCGGGATCGCGAGGAGGCGAATCCTGACGCCGATCAGCGGCAGGTTCAGGACCACCAGCATCATGTCGGCGATGAAGAGGCTGGCGATCAGACCCCAGACGAGGTCAGGTGCCTGCGCGAACAGGAGCGGGCCAGGCTGAAGGCCATACTGCTAAAGCACGCCAGCATGATGGCCGCTGGCGCCGATGTCGGAAGTCCGAGCGTCAGGAGCGGAACCAAGGTGCCGGCGGCCGAGGCGCTGTTGGCCGCCTCCGGCTCTGCCACGCCTTTGATGGCGCCGCGTCCGAACTCCTCCGGAATGCTTTGTCAGCTTCCGCTCGGTGGCATAGGAGAGAAAGGTCGGGATCTCGGCGCCGCCGCCCGGAACGGCCTCGATGGGAGGCCGAAGGCAGCGCCGCGCAGCCACGGCCTCCAGGACAGCAGCCAGGCCTCCCGCGTCATCCGGAGCGACGCCTTCGTGGGAAAGAGCCGGCCTAGTGCAATGCTGGTGGTAGAGATGTGCGACCTCGCAGCGTCACAGAGGACGCGCGTAGGATCTGCCCGTCTTCATCCGTAATGAGCGTCAGCCGGGTGTTGGCATAAAAGAACGTCAGCCGCCATGTGTGCGCATCGGCCGCCTCGCCGCGGTCGAGCCGGCTGGTGATCCTGCCCTGCCGCATGAGATGAGGGATGTCCGCGGCTGACAGCCTGAAAAGCTCGGCAAGCAAGTCGGCGTCGACGTCGAAGCCGCGGGGAGCGCGGGTGATCGTCTTCACCAAAGCTCCTCTAGCGCGGCCACGGTGCTGGCCGCATCTGGCCGAGCGGGGCTGCCGTCGTTTGGTTTCGCCGCTTCTATCGCAGCCATGAAGGCGTCCAACGCGAGGCCATGCTCCCGGCAGGCATCGCGAACGGAATGGAAGCGCGCCAGCGGGCAGCCGATGCAATGCATGCGGTGCCGGATGAACACCGGGATGAGCACGGTGTGGCAGGTGAGCAGCTCATCGACCGTCATCTCGGCCGTTATCGGTAGCCCAGGCATCGTCCTCTATCGTCGCATCCACGGCGTCAGCCTAGCCATATGAGAGGCGTTGCTTCGAGTCTTTGCTGCGGAACAAGCTGTCGAGACATCGGCCGAACCGGCCGAGCACACTTAATCGCTGAGCCGGATGATCCGTCGCTCCGATGAGGCGATGGGTGAGCCGGTTCTATCGGGGCGGATGAGGGCAACTGCCGGCTTCTTTGCGCAGGATCAAAGTCGCGCGAGCGCTGCATGTCTAAGGAGGGCCATTCGGCTCTAACCGAGCCACGCAGCATTGGAATGCAGGCAGTGAACTGTTCAAAGGTACCAAGCCGCAGCAGCGCGGCAATAGGATGCTCAACAGCATTCTGCGCGCTGGCGCTGTGGGTTCTCGCCTTCCTGCTGCTGCCGCAGACAGCCCAAGCCGCACCGCTGCTGGCGACTTTCCTGGAGAAAGCCGCGCCCGCCGAACTCGTGCCCGGCGCCGACAGTTTTGGTCCGCAGCGGGAAGACGTTCCAGTTGTGCCGGCCCTCGCCAAAGGCGAGACGGTCGGCTGGGTGTTCCTGACCTCCGACTTCGTGCCGACCACGGGATATTCCGGCAAGCCGATTCACATCCTCGCCGGGGTCAGCAAGGACGCGCTAATCACCGGCGTACGGCTGGTGAAGCACTCCGAGCCGATCGTTCTGGTCGGTATCCCGGAGGCCAAGATCAAGGCGGTGACGGAGAAGTATGCCGGCCTTGACCTGAAGAAGCTGGCCGCCGGGGACGAGGGAAGCCACGACCTCGACATAGTGTCGGGCGCCACCGTCACCATCATGGTGATCGACGATTCAATCGTGCGCGCCGGCATCAAGGTCGCCAAGGCGCTCTCGCTCGGCGGATTTAGCCCTGATGCAGCGGCCGGTGGCCACGCCGTCGAGCTCGACCGCAGCGTCGATGCCACACAGGGCTGGGAAAGCCTTGCCGGCGACGGATCGCTACGCCGCTTCGTGCTCGACGTGGACACCATCAACCGCGACTTTGCCAACCTAGGGGATCTACGCAGCGCCAGTCACGTCGAGCCGGCACCCGGCGCCGACGCCTACATGGATGTCTGGGTCGGCCTCGCCAGCCAGCCATCTATTGGTCGTAGCCTGCTCGGTGATGCGGAATACGCCAACCTGAAAGCAATGCTGAAGCCGGGAGACGAAGCAATCTTCGTCGGCGGCAGCGGCCGTTGGTCCTTCAAGGGCTCAGGTTACGTCCGTGGCGGCATTTTCGACCGCATCCAGGTGGTGCAGGGCGACGTTTCCCACCGCTTCCGCGACCGGGAGCACCGCCGGGTCATTCATGTTGCCGCTGCCGGTGCGCCGGACCTGACGGAGATGGATCTCTTCGTCATCCCGGCCTCGACCGGCTTCGACCCGGCAGCGCCATGGCGCCTGCAGATGTTGGTGCAGCGCCCGGTGGGTGCGCTGGAGAAGCTCTTTCTCAGCTACGAGCTCGGCTACGACCTGCCGAAGCGTTACACCAAGACGGTCCCACAGCCGGTTGCCGCGGCCGAAGCCGGTCAGGCCAGCTCCTCGAGCCCCGCCGACACCAGCGAGGCGACGGGCGCCGCCACGGCGATCCGCGACGCACTCTGGCAGAAGATCTGGGAAGCCAAGCGCAGTCAGATCATCGTCATCGGCGCAGCCCTCGTCTTCCTCAGCGGGATCTTCTTCTTCCAGAGCTTCGCGACGAAGAACGAGCGCATCTTCGACATCGTGCGCACCGCCTTCCTCATCTTCACCCTGGTGTTCGTCGGCTGGTACGCCAACGCGCAGCTCTCCGTCGTCAACATACTCGCCGTGACGTCGGCGCTGTTCAGCGATTTCCGTTGGGAAACCTTCCTGATGGACCCGCTGATCTTCCTCCTGTGGTTCGCGGTGGCAGCCGCCCTCTTGTTCTGGGCGAGAGGCGCCTATTGCGGCTGGCTATGCCCCTTCGGCGCCTTGCAGGAGCTTTCCAACAAGATCGCTCGCGCTCTCAAAGTGCCGCAGGCGACCCTGCCTTGGGGGCTGCACGAGCGGCTCTGGCCGATCAAGTACGTGATCTTCCTCGGCCTCTTTGGACTGTCGCTCTATTCGCTGGAACTGGCCGAGCATTATGCCGAGGTCGAGCCCTTCAAGACCGCCATCATCCTGAAGTTCGATCGCAGTTGGCCCTATGTGCTCTTCGCGCTCGCAGTGCTGACGCCGGGCCTGTTCATTGAGCGCTTCTACTGCCGCTACATGTGCCCGCTCGGCGGCGCCCTCGCGATCCCGGCCCGCCTGCACATGTTCCGATGGCTCAAGCGCTACAAGGAATGCGGCAACCCTTGTCAGACATGTGCGCATGAATGCCCGGTCCAGGCGATCCACCCGACGGGGGAGATCAATCCCAACGAGTGCATCTCCTGCCTGCACTGCCAGGTGCTCTACCAGAGCGCCGACCGCTGCCCGGTGGTGATCGGCAAGATCAAGAAACGCGCCCGCTTCGAGAAGCAGATCGGCCTTGCCACGTCCGGAGCGGGGCAGCCGGCCGTCACACATGGCGCAGCCAAAACCATCCCAGTGCAAACAGTCTGAGAAGGGGGATAATCCATGTCAGACAACAGCAGAACCAAACTATCCAGGCGCGACCTGTTCGGGGGAGCAGCGGGCGGCGCCGTCGTCGCCGGCGCCATGTTCGCGGGCGGGGCGGGCAGCCTCATGGGCGGAGCCTCGCCGGCCCTCGCGGCGGCGCAGGACGGCGTCGAGGTCAAGCCTGGCCAGCTCGATGAGTATTACGGCTTCTGGTCATCCGGACAGACGGGCGAGCTGCGCATTCTCGGCGTGCCGTCGATGCGCGAGATGATGCGCATTCCCGTCTTCAACCGCTGTTCGGCAACGGGGTGGGGCCTCACCAACGAGAGCCTGAAGATCCTGACCGACGGCCTGCTGCCGGAAACGAAGGCCTATCTCGCCAAGCACGGCAAGAAGACCTACGACAACGGCGATCTGCATCACCCGCACATGTCGTTCACCGACGGCACCTATGACGGGCGCTACATCTTCATGAACGACAAGGCCAATACGCGCATTGCGCGCGTGCGCTGCGACGTCATGAAATGCGACAAGATCATCGAGATCCCGAACGCGCAGGATATCCACGGCCTTCGGCTGCAGAAGTATCCGCGCACCGGCTACATCTTCGCCAATGGCGAGCACGAGACCCCACTCGTCAACGACGGCAAGATCCTCGACGATCCCAAGCAGTACGTGAACATCTTCACCGCCGTCGACGGCGACAAGATGGAGGTCGCCTGGCAGGTCATCGTCTCGGGCAACCTCGACAACACCAATACCGACTACAAGGGTCTCTACGCCTTCTCGACATCCTACAACTCGGAGAAGGGCACCAACCTTGCCGAGATGACCGCCTCGGAGATGGACCACGTCGTCATCTTCAACATCAAGGCGATCGAGGAGGGGATTGCGGCCGGCGACTTCCAGGAGCTGAACGGCGTCAAGGTTCTCGACGGGCGCAAGGACGCCAAGTCGAAATACACCCGCTACATTCCGATCGCCAACAGCCCGCACGGCGTCAACGCCTCGCCGGACGGCAAGTACATCATGATCAACGGCAAGCTTTCGCCGACCGTCTCGATCATCGAGGTGGACAAGGTCGCCGCGCTGTTCGACGCTGACGCCGAGCCGCGCTCCTGCATCGTCGGCGAGCCGCAGCTAGGTCTTGGACCGCTTCATACGGCCTTTGACAACCGCGGCAACGCCTACACGACGCTGTTCCTCGACAGCCAGGTGGTGAAGTGGAATATCGATAAGGCCATTCGCGCCTTTGCCGGCGAGAAGGTGGACCCGATCCATTCCAAGATCGACGTCCAGTACCAGCCGGGCCACAACTCGACCTCCATGGGCGAAACCAAGGAGGCCGACGGTAAGTGGCTGGTCTCGATGAACAAGTTCTCAAAGGACCGCTATCTCAATGTCGGGCCGCTGAAGCCGGAGAACGAGCAGCTTATCGACATCTCGGGCGACGACATGAAGCTCGTGCACGACAGCCCGACCTTCGCGGAACCGCACGACTCCATCCTCGTGCGCGCCGACAAGGTGAACCCGAAGTCCGTCTGGACCCGCGACGATGCCATGTGGGAGGACGCGCGCCAGCAGGCGAAGGCCGACGGCGTCGATCTCGACTGGGGCGCCGACGTCATCCGCGACGGGAACAAGGTGCGCGTCTACATGCACTCCGTGGCGCCGGCCTTCAGCCTTGAGAAGTTCGAGGTCAATGAGGGCGACGAGGTCACGATCTACGTCACCAACATGGACGAGATCGACGATCTGACTCACGGCTTCACACTGTCGAACCACAACGTGGCCTTCGAGATCGGACCCCAGGCGACGGCGTCCGTCACCTTCACAGCCGACCGTCCGGGCGTGCACTGGTACTACTGCCAGTGGTTCTGCCATGCCATGCACATGGAGATGCGCGGCCGCATGCTCGTCAAGCCGAAGACGGTCTGAGGAATGGCGATGCGTCCGGCATTCGTCGTCCTGGCAGCCGCAGCCCTCCTTGCCGACGCGTCCTGCGCGGACGCGAAGGAATTGGCTGTGCCGGCAGGGCAGGGGACGCTGGCCGGCGCAATCGCAAGTGCCGAGCCGGGGGATGTCCTCCGGCTCGGCCCCGGCGACTACAACGGCAGCGTCTTGGTCGACAAGACGATCTCGGTCGTCGGTGACGGTTCGGCCCGTGTCGTCGGCCCGGGAAGCGGCACCGTCATCTCCATCACCGCTGGCGGAGCACGCATCGAGGGCCTCGTCGTCACCGGCTCCGGCAACCGGCTGGACGAGCTGGATTCCGGCATCGCCATCGCCAAGGGCGCCGACGGCGTGCAGGTGATTTCGAACCGTGTCGAGGGCAATCTCATCGGCGTCGACGTCCAGGGCGGGAAGGACGCGCTGGTGCGCGGCAATCAGATCGCCAACCGTGTCGACATCCATCCCAGCGAACGGGGCTCCGGCCTCTATGTCTGGAACGCGCCGGGCCTTGTGGCCGAAGACAATACGGTGCGCGGCGGCCGGGACGGCATCTTCGTCTCCTCGTCGCACCGCGCCGTCTACCGGAACAACCGGTTCTACGATCTGCGCTTCGCCTTCCACTCGATGTACGCCAACAACATCGAGGTGACCGGGAACGTGTCCGAGGGCAACGAACTCGGCTTTGCCTTCATGTATTCTAATGTGGTGATTGCGCGGGACAACCTGTCTCGAGGCGATCAGACGCACGGCCTCTTTCTCAACTCCGTCAACAAGGCAGTCGTTGAGCGCAACGCCGTGCGCGACGGCGGCGAGAAGTGCCTCTTCATCTACAACGCCAATCGCAACCGCATCGCCGACAACGTCTTCGAGGGCTGCGAACTCGGCGTCCACTTCACCGCCGGCAGCGAAGGCAATGTCCTCACCGGCAATGCCTTCATCGGCAACCAGACGCAGGTGAAGAACGTCGGCACGCGCTGGTTCGAGTGGAGCGACAAGGGACGCGGCAACTACTGGTCCGACCACGTCGCCTTCGACATCGACGGCGACGGCATCGCCGATGCCCCGTACCGCCCGAACGACACCATCGATCTCGTCACCTGGCGCCAGCCTATGGCCAAACTCCTCCTCGGCTCGCCCGCCGTGCAGTTGATCCGCTGGTCACAGTCGCGCTTCCCCGGCCTTTTGCCAGGGGGCGTGATCGACAGCCACCCGCTGACGCATCCGGGCGACGCCGGGCCGCGCTTATCCCGAGAGGCGTCCCTGCCATGAGCCATGATCCCGTTCTCGACATCGCCGGGTTGAGCGTTGCCTTCGGCAGCTTGAAGGCGCTGAGCGACGTTTCGCTGTCGGTCGCCGCCGGCGAGCGCCTGGCGCTGCTCGGCCACAACGGCGCCGGCAAGTCGACCCTGTTCAAGGCGGTGCTCGGCTTCCTCAAGCCGGAGGCCGGCCGCATCAGCGTTGCCGGTGCGGCGCCTGGCACCGCCGCAGCCCGCCGCACCGTCAGCTACCTGCCGGAAGCCATCGCCTTTCCGCGGGCGCTGACCGGCGCCGAGGTGATCACCTATTTCGCCAAGCTGAAAGGCGAGCCTCCGGCGAAAGCGAAGGCGCTGCTGCAGACGGTCGGCATCGCCGATGCCGCGCATCGCCGCGTCGGCACCTATTCCAAAGGAATGCGCCAGCGGCTCGGCCTTGCCCAGGCGCTGATCGGCAGGCCTTCGCTGCTGCTTCTCGACGAGCCGACAAGCGGGCTCGACCCGATCTCGAGAGGCGAGTTCTACGGGCTGATCGACACGATTGCGGCCGAGGGCGCGGCCGTTCTCCTTTCCTCCCATTCGCTCACCGAGGTCGAGGCACGCACGGACCGCATCGCCATCCTGGTCAAGGGTCGCCGCGTCGCCGAAGGGCGGCTCGCCGATCTCGCGAGCGCGGCCGCGCTGCCGACAGTCGTGCGGGTCAAGGCCAAGGCGATCGACGGGGCTACCCTGCAGGCACGTCTCGGCGGCCGGCGGCTGAACGGTCGCTCTGTCGAGTTCGACTGCACGCCGGGCGACAAGCTGGCGCTGCTGGCCCGCATTGCGTCGCATTCCGACATCGTCGCCGATGTCGAGGTCAGCCCGCCGCATCTCGACGACGTCTACCGGTATTACAGCGGCCTCGGCGCCGCGGGAGAGGCTGCATGAACGGGCTATCGCGCATCGCCGCCATTGCGGCAATCGAGTTCCGCCTGTCGGCACGCAACCGCTGGGTTCTGCTCGCGACGCTGATCCTCGTCCTGTTCGCGCTGGCGCTTGCCTTTCTCGGCTCAGGTCCGGCGGGCGAACGGGGCGTCGACGCGCTGACGCTGACGGCGGCGAGCCTTGCGACGCTGTCGGTCTATCTCGTACCGCTGATTGCGCTGCTTCTCTCCTACGACACGATCGCCGGCGAGATCGAGCGCGGCACGCTGGCCCTGGTGCTCGCGACCCCTGCGGCGCGGGGCGAGGTGCTCTTCGGCAAGTTCCTCGGCCATCTCGCCGTGCTCACCCTCGCGATCGCCATCGGCTATGGCGTCGCCGGCGGCGCTCTCGTCGCCGTCCACGGCTATGATCCGGCCGGCGCTCTCGCCTGGGCTCGGCTGATGGCCACCGCGCTCTTCCTCGGCGCCGTCTTCATCGCCATCGGCATCACCGTTTCGGCGATGACGGGCCGCGTCGGCACCGCCGCGGCGCTTCTCGTCGGTGTCTGGCTCGTGCTCGTCGTGCTCTACGACCTCGCGCTGCTCGCCGGCCTCGTCCTCGATGACGGCGGCATTTTCACCACCCACGTCTTCCCGATCCTCGTCCTTGCCAATCCGGGTGATGCCTTCCGCCTGTTTAACCTGGCAGCGCTGGAGGCGGCCGCGCCGGTGGCCGGCATCGACGGTCTGGCGCGCACGCTGCCGTTCCCGGCCGCGACTGCGCTCGCCAGCCTTGTCATCTGGCTGCTACTTGCGGGATGCGCCGGGATGCTGCGCTTCAGGAGCCTTCACCCATGAGACGCCCGTTCCGCATTCTGTGCCTGACGCTTCTGCTGGCGCTGCCGCTGGCCGGCTGCACGGCCGAAGAGGAAGCCGGCAAGCCGCCCGCTGTAACGATGACCGCGGAAGCCGTCGGCCATTACTGCCAGATGTATGTTCTGGAGCATCCCGGTCCGAAGGCGCAGATCCATCTCGCCGGCATCAAGGAGCCGCTCTGGTTCAGCCAAGTCAGCGACGCCGTGGCTTATCTGCACGATCCCGAACGCGAAGCCGACATCACGGCCGTCTATGTCAGCGACATGGGCAAGGCCGCGTCCTGGGGTGAGCCCGGCACCGACAACTGGACGGATGCCGACACCGCTTCCTTCGTGATCGAAAGCCGGCAGATCGGCGGCATGGGAACGCCTGAGGCGATCTCTTTCGGCACGCGAGAGGCCGCCGACGCCTTCGTCAAGGACAAGGGCGGTCGCGTCGTCGCGCTGAAGGAGGTGCCGGACGCCTATGTTCGCGCGGCGCAGCAGAGCATGGCGGAGGACGATGTGCCGCCGTCAGGCACGCACGATCATGCACAGTGAGGTTCTGATGCGCACGTCTTTTCGGATCGACCGCCGGCGCCTCCTGTCGATCGGTGCGGTTTTCGCCGGCAGCGCGCTTGTCGGCGCGTCTCCGCTGGCTGCAACGCAGGCCGATGCGCGCTGGAGCGGGCAGGCGCTCGGCGCCCATGCAACGATCCGGCTGGTCGGTGCGCCTGACGATGTGGCGCGCGGCGCCTTTGCGTCGGTCGAGCGGGAGATCGACCGGCTGGAGAGGATCTTCAGCCTCTACCGCCCCGACACCGCGCTGTCGCGGCTGAACCGCGAGGGCGCGGTCGCCGAGCCCGATCCCGAGCTCCTGGCGGTGCTGAGCCTTGCGGCCTCGGCCCACCGACTGACGGGGGGCCTGTTCGATCCGACGGTGCAGCCGGTCTTCGTGGCGCTCGCGGAGCATTTTTCTGCCGCTGGCGCCAATCCGGCGGGACCGTCGCCGGCGACGCTCGAGCGGGCGCTGGCCGCCGTTGGCTTCGACGGCGTGCGCTTCGATGCCGATCGCATCGCGTTCGAGCGGGCGGGCATGGCGGTGACCCTCAACGGTATCGCGCAGGGATACATCACCGACAGGATCGCCGCGCTGCTGCGGGCGCGCGGCTTTGCAGACATGCTGCTCGATATCGGCGAGATCGCCGCCGTGGGCCGCGGGCCGGACCGGCAGGGCTGGAGAGTCGGCCTCGCGCAGGATCCCGCGGGCACCGGCGTTGCCGAGACGCTCACCTTGAGCAATCGCGCGGTCGCGACCTCGATGGTGACGGGCACGACGCTCGATCGGGATGGACGCGTCGGGCACATCATCCACCCTATGCGCGGACCGGTCACGCCGACTTACATGCGTGTGACCGTGATCGACGACAGCGCCGCCAGGGCCGACGCGCTGTCGACAGGCGCAGCGCTGATGGATGCCGCGGGTATCGCCGGGCTTCGCCGCGCCGGGATCGAGATCCACGTCTGACGCCGGTGCGAGCGGTTCCCGGAGCGGCCCACAAATGAAAACGCCGGAGGATCTTGGATCCTCCGGCGTTTTCATGTCGACTTGGAGCCCGAAGTCCAGGCCTTACTTGGCCGCGGCGAACAGCTCTTCGAAGCGCGCCTTCACCTTCGGCGGGTTCTTGACCTGCGCGGCGGCGTCGAGATTGGTCGGCTGGCCGATCACGATCAGCGCGACCATGCCCATCCCGAAATGCGGCGTGCACTTGATGCCGTAGAGGCCTTCCTTGTCGAGCGTCACCGAAAACTCCTGGCTCGGCTTGCTCTTGAAGGCCTCGGCGCCATCCGGGATCATGCCCTTGATCGTCTCGGCGTTGTGCCCGGCGTCGACCGGAACGAACTTGATCGTGTCGCCGGGCGCCGCCTTGACGAGATCGGGCTCGAAGACCATCGCGCCCTTCTCGCCCTTGTTCAGCATCTTGACCTCGAACTCGGCCGCGCTCGCGCCGTGCACCCCCGCCGCTGCTGTCAGCAGCAATGCCGAGACGGCCAGAATGGCATGCTTCATGGTCTTTCCTTTTCCGTCGGTGCTCGGCTCTCCGGCCGCCGACGCTCCTCTTAAGGGGCATAGTGGAAGAGGACTTTGATCATGCGCAAACTGGACGCCATCGCAGGATCGGCATTTTGGCTGGCGTGACGCTGCCGACATCCAGTGCGGTAGAGACAGATGCCCGTCATCGCCAGAGATGCCCCGCCGACCCTCGGCGCGCCAAACATCGCCACCCCTGCTTGATGAGCTGTCCCAGCATCGGCCGACGTAGCGAAGATGCCGCAGGGGCAAGCCGACGAGGCGGCGTTGCCGGCCGTCATGCTCGCTCGGATCGCCGCGTCGCCGAACTTTGCCAGGCGGCAGAGGGCTCACGCGGACCATTGCCTTGGGCGTATCCAGCGGCGCGAAACTACTGCAACGAAGCGGTTCCCTCGGCGACCAGCAGCAGCTTATGAGGATCGCGCAGGAGCAGGCGCTGGCGTCCGCCCTCCACCAAGCCAGCCGCGTCCCAAGCGCTCATGATGCGGCTCACCGTATGCAGGGTGGTGCCGGTCATCTCCGCCAGATCTTGTCGGGTGACTGGAAAGTCGATCAGCACGCCGTCCTCGACCTTCCGGCCGGCCTGCCGCGCAAGCCGCAGCACCGCATGGGCGACGCGGCGCTGCACCTCCTCCGTCGAAATCTCGCGGATCCGCGCATGGGCATCCTGGAGGCGCTGGCCGACGGTGTGCATGGTATTTACGGCGAGCGCCGGCGCCAGCTCGCACAGAGCCGGCCAACGCGCCGAGTTCCAGACCAGCGCCAGGCTGTCGGCTACGGCCATGGCGGTCGCAGGGTAGTCCGGCCGTCCGATGGCGACGGCGACGCCGCAAACCTCGCCAGGCACCACGAAGCGGATCAGCACCTGCTCGCCATCGGGAGTGACCTGCACGACCTTCAGCCGCCCGTCGAGCACGACGAAGAACTCACGCGCATCCGCACCATGCTCGAACATGGCCGTGCCCTTGGCGATGCGACGCGTCACCGCCTCGGCCAGGATGGCGCGCAGGGTGTCGTCGTCCAGGCAGCGAAACACCGGAAAGGATCGGATCAGCGAAGGATCAAGGCGCGACATGAACTCACCCGGACTCGTTGGCCCGGCAGGCGAAGCATAGCTGCCCGCGCACTTCAAGCTGCGGCAGACACGAAGACACGCTTCCCGGTGACCGCTCTTCCCTGACGATCCGCGCCTGACCTTGCTGCAGCACAACGCCATCATGCGCACCGCAGCTACAAGGGTCGGGATGCGGCTGCGGGCACATCTCCGTACCCGTACGAGCGAAGGGGCAGTAGCACGACCGTCGCCATGCCCTCAGCCGACCCGCCGCCACCGATGCGGCTCTTTCAACACCGGGAGAGGAGCACGCCATGACCACGGACGCACCAACCGATATCCACAGCCGAGAACAAGCCGCTGACCGCTCGGAGCCCAGGCGCCGGCGGCGCGCTGGCGACGCCTCTGTCGACGGGCGCGGTCGCGATCTGTCGGCTGCACCCATCCTCAGCTACGGCTTTCGGCCCTTCTTCTTCCTCGCCGCTCTTTATGCGGGTCTCGCCGTTCCCTTCTGGGTTTGGTCGCATCAATCCGGCTTTCAGCTATACGGCCCTTTCGGCGGACAGCTCTGGCACGCGCATGAGATGATCTTCGGCTTCCTGGGTGCGGTCATTGCCGGCTTCATCCTGACGGCCGTGCCGAACTGGACCGGCCAACTGCCCCTCAGCGGCAGACCGCTGGCACTTCTCGTCGCATTGTGGATGCTCGGCCGCATCGCGACAGCGGTGGTGGTCAGCCCGCCAGCGGCACTGGCGCTCGACATGCTGTTCCCGCTCGCGCTAGCCGCCTCCGTCTGGCGCGAGGTGATCGCGGGCAAGAACCTGCGCAATATTCCGGTGGCGTTCCTTCTCACCCTCTTTGCGGCCGCGAACGCCCTGCATCATGCCGAAGGCATGGGCCTGACCGCCGATGGGATTGCGGTCCGCCTCGCCCTCGGCGTTGCGACGTTGATGATCTCGCTGATCGGCGGCAGGATCGTCCCGAGCTTCACCCGCAACTGGCTGGTGAAGAGAAGCAGCCGGCGCTTGCCCGCCTCGTTCGGACCGGTCGACCGGGCAGCGTTGGCGATCACCTTGCTGGCCATCCTGGCCTGGATCGTCGCGCCCCTCGAGCCGCTTGCCGGCTGGCTTCTGGTTCTCGCCGGCCTCGTCTCGGCCGCCCGTCTGGCCCGGTGGCGCGGATGGGCGAGCTGGCGCGAGCCGATCGTGCTCGTGCTCCATCTCGGCTTCGGCTGGCTGGCAGCCGGATTGGCGATGCTGGGGCTTGCGATCCTGACGCCCGACGCCCTTTCCGCCGACGCGGCGATCCATACGCTGACCACCGGCGCAGTCGGAACCATGACACTGGCGGTGATGACGCGGGCGAGCCTCGGCCATACCGGCAGGGCAATCCGCAGCGATCTTAGCACAACGGCGATCTACGCCACCGCGTCGCTCGGCGCGCTTCTGCGTGTATTGGCATCGTCTCTTCCGAGCCTCTACCCAGAGCTGCTGGTCGCCGGCGGCGGGCTCTGGAGCCTCGCCTTCATCCTGTTCGCGCTGTGCTACGGCCCGATCCTCTGGTCCCGCAAGCCGGTGGCGACCTAACGCCTTCGAGAGAGCAGCCAGCCGACCGAGAGCGCATCCGGTTTAATCCGTCGATGGCCGGGGCAGCGAAGTTAGTTGCGCACTCGTCGGGCTCTAGGAGCGGTGCGGAGACTGCCAGACGGTAGCCAAAGATGGAGATGCGCGGATGACCTGTAGAGGCATATAACCGAAGCCTCGCTTCCGTGGCAGTCGACTTCATTCCGGTGGCGCTCATGCTGGCAGGTTGACCCATTTCAATGGGAGCTTTCGACAGCCAGAAGCAGGAAAGCATCCATCAAGAAGGGATCGTTGCGGCATTAGGTAGCAAAGACCACCACGCGGGACCTAACGCCCTGTATTGGTTCGGGTATTGCCTTCACCGCTACGTCCAGGTGAGCATGTACTACCTACAGTACGGATGACGGCAAACGATGAGTACGACTGCCAACGCGGTGTGGCGGACATCCCCGCCGGCATGAATGTCAATCTCGGCTGGACCGGGTTCGTTCTGGATCGTGGCAGGGCACATGGCTTGGGGTACAAGCTTGCAGATGCCTTCCTGGAGGAGGGCGACGGAAGCACCCCGGCGATTTTCCCGGCCCGCCGTGGTCGGGAATGGGTAGGGGTTACCCGAAGAAGGTGAGCCTGGCGTTGGTCTCCAGAGGGTTCGACCAGATCGTGAGGAGCCAAGGCTCGAACTCCGAAGTGGTTTCATGTTCGCCTGCGAGACAGGGCATCCGAGGGTCCTCTAGCTTGAAATCCGCGGCCGTGCGCGTATGTTTTCTTGCAGATCGCTGGTGATTGGGCGTGAGATAGCCAGTGCCACTGGGCCGCAAGCCTGGTCCCTGCGGATGCGGGGAAGGGAGAAATCCACAGAGCTTCGCCCCGAGACCTTCTAGGTCGGACGGTCCCGAAAGGGGCCGTTTTTCGTTTCTAGGCGCCCCGACCCCCCGTCGCGCGCCGTCACCGTTCGTCACCAGAGCCAACTTCAGTCGGAGCCCGAGCATGATCCCGTCTTTTCGACGACGGCACCTGACGCACGCGGTCAGCTTGGCCAAAGCGCTGAGCGTGGCCGACACGTGGCTGGAGAAGTACCCGGAAACGGGCACCCGATCTGGTGGCTTTTGCTACCTAATGCCGTATCGTTGCAGGGTGTAGACAGCCTGTCTCAACGGCAGCCAAGTGGCTCCACGCCCAGGAGCAGCCGTGGATCTTCGGACGAATGAGATGGCTCCGCTCTCCCATAGGAGAGCCGGTCAGCCCGGATGCCCCGCGTGTTCTTCCAAATCTGAACTCGCACGAAGCGTCGCGAGCGGAATAGAGATCGCCTTCCGCACCCGGACGGGCGCTGCAACCTCGCGGACCTCCGCAGCCGCGGCCTTCCTCTGTCGGTGGGCCACGTGGTTCCAGCGCATCGCTTCGTGGACGTGCTGCCTGACGGGATCGAATTTCTCGCCCGTCAGCGCCGAAGCGATGGCGCAGCCCAGGTGCATGGCGACCGTCGCCGGGAACGCGTTCGCGATCTGACGAAATACGCTCTTCTTGGATCCCTTGAACGGCCAGTCGAACGGAAAGTCCTGGAGCGACGCCAGCATCGCGTTCGTCGCTTCCACGGGGCCGTGGTGATCGGCTTCGGGCGGCGCGTTGCCGATCCTCGTCTGCACGAACCCCATATCGCCCCAGACGCGCGCCGACTTGCGCTGGCCAAAGTCCATGCCCTGCTTCTTGTCGCTGCCCCCAGTCACCGTCGGTGACGCACGGTCCATGGCCGCCATGAACTCCTCGGTCAGCACCCAGCCCTTTGAGGTCAGTTGTCCCTCTAGGGCTGCGATCGCGGTCCTGGGCACCTCGTCATGTCCGAAGATGGGCGTCGGCCAGGTGAAGCGTGCCATCGCCTTGGGGTCATCGAACGCCACTAGGACGGCGCGGAGCCGCTTCTGCGGTACGCCGAAGTGCGTCGCGTCGACCTTGCCCCACTCCGCGGAGTACCCCAGCTCCCTGAGCCGATGGAGGATGCGGAACCGGTGCATGTCGTTGTCTGGCGCGAAGACGCCCATGACGTTCTCCAGCATGACCGCCCTGGGCCTGAGGCGCTCCACGAGGCGCAAAGCCTCTGGGAAAAGGTCGCGCTCGTCGTCAGCTCCCTTGCGCTTCCCAGACTGGGAGTAGGGCTGGCACGGCACGCCGCCTGCGAGCAGGTCGACAGGGCCGACATTTCCAGGTTCGAAGCCGACGAGATCGGCCTCCACGACGTGCTCGGGACCGAAGGCGGCGCGCAAGGTATCGCAGGCAGACGGATCGCGTTCCACGAGGGCGACGTGCCGGAACCCTGCCTTGGCGAGGCCTGCCGCCTGGCCGCCTCCGCCCGCGCAGATCTCTAATGCGGTGAGGCCGTGGCGGAAGGTGGATGACAGCGACCGCATGGTGACGGGCGACGCGGCAGCAGGGGACGGCGGGGCGGCGGGGCTCGTCTCCTCTGCCTGCAGCTTCGAGGTGGCGACCTTGGAGAGGCGCCGCGCGGCCTCGTGCAGCATGTGCCCGTCGGCGGCTGCGAGGTCCGCGACCGCGAGCGACAGGGCGTCAGGTTCAAGCGGCGTGCCACCGACCGGGCGGATGGCGAGCGCTTTCACGACGGGCGCGATGGCGCGTGCGCGCACCGCGAGTTCGACGAGCCGCGTGTCGTCCGTGGGATCGACGTCCGCAGCGAGGGATACGATGCGCTCAACTTCCTCGACAAAGGTGGCGGCCAGGCTGCGCATCCTCTGTCGCAGCATATCCATCGGCAACGGCGTCCGTCGCGCCGACGATAGGGGCGTGCGGACGATCGCCTTCGCCTCGGCCACGGACAGTGCGCGGCCGGATGCGATCGCGGCGAGCGCACGTTCGCGCCCCTCTGGCTTGGCACAGGCGATCGTCACGGCGACGCTGGGCGACACGTTTCGCTCCGCCAGCAGATCTTGGTGCTTCCCGAGCATGCGAAAAGTTTTCCGGTACCCGAGTGCGGTCCGGGGCTCGATGCCGCACTCGGCCCTCACCCAGGCGGAGAAGATGCCGTCGAGAAGCGTCGCCGCTTCCTCCAGCGTCTCGCCGGCCGTGAAAACGTCGGCCAATCCGCGCTTGCCCAAGGAACGAAGCCTGCCCTTGAGGGCTCTCAGGCGGTCGGCCTTCAGGCGGTCCTCGGTGGGCTCTCGTACGGTGCGAGGCTTGGTCATCGCGGCTCCTTCGGTGTCTCTCGGCACCATCCTGGATTGCGGGACGTCAAGTTCCCCCGAACCGCATCGTTAGAATTGCAGAAGATCTCGCGAAAATTGTCCTGAGTGCGGACGTTCCATCGGCTCTCCTTACCAGCAGGGCCAGGGTGGCGGTGGCCCCGCCCGGGGGCACCCTCTCAATGTCCTGGCCAGGATGGGTCGCAGAATGGCGCTTACCTTTGGGGAATTAGCGCCCTAGAACAAGGAAGCGTTGGATACGGCGAGGTCGAACGTCATCGCCGGAGCGGCGGCCGGAACATCCGGGAGCAGAGCTGACCTCCGTTCCCCGACGGAGGCACGGGGCCTCCGAAGCTGCGGTGGATGAAGCCTCTGAAGGGCAAGCGCTTAGGTTGAAGTTAAGATTTCATTAGGTTCTAGTCGGCACCTCAAAACCTGAAGGTCGCCGATGTCCGAAGCCGAAGCGTCCATCTACCAGAGCAGCCTGCCCATTGGGGAGAAGCTGGAGCGAGCGCGCACCGAGCTTCTGGACCTTTCGGCCCGCAACCGTCTCCTGAACGTCCCTCGTCTATCGAAGGCAGCGAAGACCGTCGATATCGTCGACGAGCGCTCCGCAGAGGTCTACCGCCTGCTGGTCAAGGAGGCGAAGGCCTTCACCTTTGTGGCGGGCAGGCCGGACCGCGTCGGCGGCGAGGGCGTTCCCGAGGAGGACGAGGAACTCTCCGCGGTAGAGCTCGCGCAACCGGATGAGGCGGACGACGAGGTGGACGAACACGGACGCGCCAAGCGCCACCTCGACACCAAGCTCCAGACGCGGATGACGCCGAAGGGGCTCCAGAAGCGGCTGCTCGATCTCTATCACGATGCCCGGACGCTGGAGGAAGAGCAGGGCGTCAACGTCCTGTTCCTCGCGCTCGGCATGCTGCGCTGGGTGGACCCGAACAACAAGGAGAACGTCCGTCACGCCCCGCTCGTGCTCGTGCCGGCCAAGCTCGAACGCGGGACAGCGGGTGAGCGTTTCCGGCTGCGGGTCCGCCCTGAGGACCAGACATCGAACCTGTCGCTGGAAGCGTACCTCGACCGCGTACACGCCCTTCGCCTGCCGTCCTTCGAGGGCGGCGACGAGTTCGATCCGGACGCGTACTTCAGGGAGGTCGCCGACGCCGTCTCCACCAAGTCTGATTGGTCGGTCCTGCCGGACGACATCGTGCTTGGGTTCTTCTCGTTCTCCAAGTTCCTGATGTACCGGGACCTCGACCCCGAGAACTGGCCCGCCGACGGTCGCATCACGGACCAGACGACCATCCGGTCGCTCCTGTCCGACGGTTTCGACGCGGGCGAGCCACTCCTGTCGGAGGACGAGAGGATCGACCGTCACATCGATCCCAAGGACATGCTGCACATCGTCGATAGCGACGGGTCGCAGACGCTCGCCGTCCACGACGCTCGCCGCGGCCGGGACCTGGTCATCCAGGGCCCGCCGGGAACGGGCAAGTCCCAGACCATCGCCAACGTCATCGCGTCCGCCGTCGCCGATGGCAAGACGGTCCTGTTCGTCGCCGAGAAGATGGCGGCCCTGGAGGTCGTGAAGCGCCGCCTCGATAACGCCGGGGTGGGAGATGCCTGTCTCGAGCTTCACAGCAACAAGGCCAACAAGCGAGGCCTTCTCGAGGAACTGCGCAGGACCTGGGAGCTCGGCTCGCCGCGCGGCGAGTTCCCGTCGAGCCTGGCGGGCAAGCTTCGCGAGGCGCGCGACGTCCTGAACCGCCATGCGGAACGCATGCACGTGCCGCACGCCGCGTCGGGCCTAACGCCTTACCAGGTGTTCGGCGCCCTGACGAAGCTGCGGCAGGAGGGACAGCGACCCGTCGACCTTCCTCTGCACGGCGCAACCCTCTGGTCGCCCGACGACCTGTCGTCGCGACGGCGCCTTCTCGCCGAGCTGATACAGCGGATCGACGAGATAGGGCTGCCCGTCTTCCATCCTTGGCATGGCGTCGGCCTTGACCTCGTCCTTCCCAACTCGCTTGAGCGGCTGCTTCCGCGCATCGAGGCCATCAGGTCGGCCGTGTCCGAGCTGGAGGCCGAGTACGAGGTGCTGGCGCAGTCGCTGGAGGTGGAGCCGAAGCCTGTCACATTCGATGAAGCGACCACGCTGCACGAGCGCGCGCAAATCCTCGCCCGTGCGCCGGACCTCTCTCCGGAGGCTCTCCGGGCGGCAGCCTGGGACGACGAGCGCGAGGCCGTCGCCGCGCTGGCAGGCGCCGGTGCGGACTTCCGGCGCCGGTCCCAATCCTTGGCAGGCGCCGTCCACCCCTCGGCGCTCATCACGTCGATCGAGGGACTCGAGGCGCAACTGGCGTGGTTGCCGCGCGGGTTCCCGGCCGCCGCGTTCGGGAGGGCCGGCGAGCTCGCAGACCTTCTTCCGCGCCTTCGTGTCGACGCGGACCGACTCGCCGCCGAGCTCGGCGTCCCGGGGCCTGTCGACACGCTTGCCGCCGTCTCCCGATTGGTGACGACCGGCGAGCGAGTGGCCGCCGCCCCCGACGCAAGCCCGGAGGCCTTCGCCGCCACCGTCTGGGACCAGGGCGTGGAACAGGCGGGGGACCTCGCCGAAGCCGTCGAGACGCTTGAGCGGGCGCGCGCGGCGGTGGGGGACCGGATCCTCGACGTCGCGTGGACGACAGAGGTCTCAGCCGCCCGCCAGGCACTGGCGACGAACACCGGGTTCCTGAAGGTCCTCAACGGGGACTACCGGAAGGCAAAGGCCCTGGTGCGTTCGATACTGCGCGACCCCGACAGGCCGACGCAGGAGGTCGTTGCCCTTCTCGACACGCTGATGAAGGGGCAGGTCGCAGCGAAGCGCATCCGGGACGACGACGCATTCGGAAGCTCGGCCTTCGGCGCGGACTGGCGCGGGGAGCGCTCGGCCTCCGCGCCGCTCCTGGCGCTTGTGGCCTGGATGCGTACCCTTCGGGGTCTGGGTGCCGAGCCGCGTCTCATCGCCGGAAGGCTTGCCGAGCGTGGCATTGTCGGCAAGCACGCCGCACTGGTCGTGCGGCAGGTCGATGCCGCCAAGCAACTGCTCGAGTCCCTTTGGTCCGACCTCGGCGCTTCGGCCAGCCTCGCCTTCAACAACGCGGTGTCCGCCGACCGCGCGAACCTCGACCTCGTCGAGGCGCGTGCACAGAACCTCGTCTGGGCCGACGGGGTCTGCCGCTCGATCATGCGCTCCGTGCCCGACGCCCTCTCCGAGCGCCTTGAACTCGTCTCTCGTGTCGCAGAGTGGCAGGCAGCCGCAAGGTCGATCGACGAGCGGACGGAGTTGGGTGCGGCTGCGTTCGGCGACGCGTGGAACGGCAAGGACTCCGACTGGGACGCGCTCGCCGCGGCCGTCGAGTGGATCCGCGCGCATGGCGAGCTCCGCCATCTCGCCGCCGTCCTTCCGGACCGCCGCGGGCTCGCCGAGCGGGCCCGCCGTGCCGTCGATGCGTCCGCCGAGGCACAGCGCTCGCTCGCCGACGTCGCGTCCTCCCTCATGGCCGACGCCCAGAGCCTGTTCGGCGTCGGCGCTTACAGCGACGTCACCCTCAAGCGTTGCCGCGAGCGGATGGAGACCTGGCTCGCCAACGACGAGCAGCTCTCGAAGTGGGTTTCCTACCGTGAGCGGGCCGACCGTGCCCGGGCGGACGGCATGTCCGTGTTCGTCGACCATCTTGAGGACGGGCGCCTTCCGACGCCCGCCGCCGTCCCTTCCTTCGAGATGGCTTATCACGAGGCGATACTCGCGGAGTTGATACGGGCCGACCCAGACCTCGGCCGCTTCGACGGCAACCTCCACGGCCGACAGGTGCGCGAGTTCGCCAACCTCGACCGCGAGCGCATCAAGGCGGCGAGCCTTGAGGTGGTGCGCGCGCACCACCGGCGCATCCCGCCCCGCGACGGCGGCGTAGGTCCGGTCGGCATCCTGCGCGGCGAGATGGCAAAGCGGAGCCGCCATATGCCGATCCGCCAGCTCATGCAGAAGGCCGGACCCGCAATTCAGGCGCTGAAGCCTGTGATGATGATGAGTCCGCTCTCCGTTGCGCAGTTCCTCACGCCCGGCCGGATGACGTTCGACCTCCTCGTCATGGACGAGGCGTCGCAGATCCAGCCGGTCGACGCGCTTGGCGCCATCGCCCGCGCCCGTCAGGTCGTCGTGGTGGGCGACGAGCGGCAGCTCCCGCCGACCAAGTTCTTCTCCAAGATGACCGGCGGTGCCGACGAGGACGACGACGAGGACGGTGCGCGCGTCGGGGACATCGAGAGCATCCTCGGCCTGTTCACCGCACGTGGCCTTCCGCAGCGCATGCTCCGTTGGCATTACCGCAGCCGCCACCAGTCGCTGATCGCGGTCTCCAACACGCAGTTCTACCAGAACAAGCTCTTCATCGTTCCGAGCCCCTACACGGCCGAAGCGGGGATGGGGCTGCGGTTCCACCACGTTCCCGACGGCGTGTTCGACTCGGGCGGGACGTCAGTAAATGCGGTCGAGGCCCGCACGGTCGCCGAGGCAGTCATCCGGCACGCCAAGACGAACCCCGAGCAATCACTCGGCGTCGCGACCTTCTCAGTGTCCCAGCGCCGCGCGATCCAGGATGAGATCGAACTGCTGCGCCGGCTGAACCCCGACACCGAGGAGTTCTTCCACGCGCACCCGTCGGAACCGTTCTTCGTCAAGAACCTCGAGAACGTTCAGGGCGACGAGCGCGACGTCGTCATGATCTCGGTCGGCTACGCCAAGAACGCGCAAGGGTACATGGCGATGCGGTTCGGCCCACTCGGCGCGCAGGGCGGCGAGCGGCGCCTCAACGTCCTCATCAGCCGCGCCAAGCGGCGCTGCGAAGTGTACGCCTCGATCACCGACGAGGACATCGACCTCGAGCGTGGCAAGGGTGCGGGCATCATCGCCTTCAAGCTCTTCCTTCACTACGCGCGGACGGGTCGGCTCTCCATTGCGCAGGCGACCGGCCGCGACATGGACAGCATCTTCGAGGAGCAGGTCGCGACGGCGCTCCAGGCCAAGGGCTACCAAGTCCATCCGCAGGTGGGCATCGCAGGGTTTTTCATCGACCTCGCCGTGTCCGATCCCGAACGCCCGGGGCGCTACCTCATCGGCATCGAGTGCGACGGGGCGTCGTACCACTCATCGAGGTCGGCCCGCGACCGCGACCGCTTGCGCCAAGCGGTGCTCGAGGACCACGGCTGGATCATTCACCGCATCTGGAGCACCGACTGGTTCCAGCGACCGCAGGAGCAGCTCGAGCGCACGGTCGCGGCGATCGAGGCGGCGAAGGCGGAGCTGGACGAGCGCGCGGAGCGTGGCCTCGCCGCCCACCGCGCCGTGCCGATCGAGATCGTGACGATCGACCGCGGCGAGGTGACCGAGATCGGGCTCGGCGACGCCGTCCCTGAGGACCGGACGTCGGTCCCGGCCTACGTCGAGGCGACGCTGACCCGCCCGGGATCGTATGAGCTGCACGAGACGCCGGTCGGCCGGATGGCCGACCTTGTGGCACAGGTCGTCCAGGTCGAGTCACCCGTCCACGTCGACGAGGTCGTCGCCCGCGTCCGCGACGCCTTCGGGCTCCAGCGCGCCGGGGCACGTATCCAGGCAGCCGTCGAGCAGGGTGTCGAGCGGGCAGTCGCGCACCGGGGTGTCGTAAGGGACGGGGACTTCCTGTCCCTCGCGGACGCAGAGGCGATCGTTCGCGATCGGCGGAACGCGCTATCGGCCGGCCTTCGGAAACCCGAAGCGTTGCCGCCTGCCGAGCTTAGGGTCGGGATCCTGCGCATCGTCACCGACAACTTCGGCGCTACGGACGATGAGGTGACCGGCGCGCTTTCGCGTCAGCTCGGCTTCAAGGCGACCAGTGCTCAGCTCAGGGCGGTCATCTCGGCCGTGATTTCGGACTTGGTCGAGCGAGGTTGGCTCGCCAAGGAAGGCGGCATGCTTGTTGTCAACCCCGTACCGAACGAAGGAGTGTCCCCTGTCACGGTCAGCGCCGAAGCCAAGTCCGTGGATGCGTCGGAAGCGGATGAGGGTTCCGCAAAGGTTGCGGCATCAGGTTTGCGTTCCGACATGGGCGGTCCAATGCACGCGGAGGCCGTAGGGATTGACCGTTGAGCGACGCCAGTGTCTGGCTTCAGTGGGGACTACGCATCGCCAGCTCTCCGGCAAAAAAGCGGCTCCGTCGAGTGAGCCGGTCGGGTGTCGACGGCCGCTGGTTTTCTCCGTCGGGGCGTCATGCGAACCGCTGCGTCGCCTGGTGCCCCGAGCTCAAGGTTCTGAGCCAGCGGGTCTTGCTGGGCCTGGACGTGCGCCATCAGGCTGCCGCGCATTGACCAACGAGAAGCACCGGTGACACTGAGGGATGCCATCGAGCGGCGCTATCCCCTGAACGCGGGGCCGCAACCGGCCATGCGCGAGCGATTGATCGACGTCTGCGATCAATACCTGAGGAACGGTCACGGTGACGCGAATGCCGAGCAACGGCTGCGCTCGCCGGATCCCCATGCCTACTGGCAGCAGCTCTCGGAAGTCCTGCTCGCCCATCAACTCACAGCGGTCGGCATCACCTTCTCGCACCGACGCGCTGGTCCAGACTTCAGGATCGACGACGGCGGGCGGCGGATATGGATCGAGGTCATCACGCCGACGCCTGCGAACGTGCCTGAGGCATGGCTCCGGGCGGAAATCAACGGCGTCCGCAACTTCCCGCATCAGGAAATCCTCCTGCGCTGGACGGCCGCGATTAAGGCCAAGGCCGAGGTGCTACTTGGCAACTCCGACGGTGCCGGTTACTTGGCCAGCGGCATCGTGGCGCCGGAAGACGCCTACGTCGTCGCGGTCAACGGACGGCTCCTGCGGAGCTATGACGGTATGTTCGGTGCGCTGGAGGGGATCAGCCAGTTCCCGTTTGCGGTCGAGGCGACCATGGCTGTCGGCCCGCTCCAGGTGCGCATCGACCGCGAGACGCTTCAGGCCTCGACACCGGAGCACCAACAGCGTCACCTGATTCACAAGCCGCGGGGAATGCCCGTTCCGGCGGACACCTTCCTCGACGGGCGGTTCTCGCCGATCAGCGCGATCTGGGCCACCGACATCGACGAGTTTTCCCTATTGAACCGCCCGGCGGATATGGTCGCTGTCCACAATCCCCAGGCGCGGAACCCGATCCCGGTCGGGCTGCTCCCGGCCCACGAGGAGTTCGTCGCACGCATACTCGACCAGGATACGTACCAGCTCGAGCGAATCCCGGGCCGGACGGCGGCGCCCGAAGAGGTCAGCGTCCTTGTCGACGGACCTCTGTGACGCCTCGGCGTCTTCGGAGCTTGGCCCGGAGGCCCTGACGGGGTGCCTCACCGCCAACAGGTGGGGGCATCGGCGGCGCCTGACAGCTTGTCATGCGGTCGCGGGGCCGGTGCCAGGATTCGCTCCTCACGCAGCGAGCGGATCCTTGGCCGGGGGCATGTGCCACGTTGGTGAACGCGCTTCCGGGCGGACCCGAAGATCCCGCTGAAGCCGTTCGATACTGCGTTCCGGTCATGGGTTGACGACGGTTCCGCGCCGCTCCCGTTGAACCGAAACCAGCGCAACTTCCACTCGGCCGCTCCCGTAGGCTTGGCGACCGGTTCTACCCGGTCAACCGGCGTCGTATAGGACCCCAACAATCTGGCGTACCCTCACCATCAATGGAACATCAAATCTTTCGGCGACTGCCTCCGTTGCAACGACCAGCGACCCACCGAGCCCGCCGATCGTTTCGAAAATCCGGAGATAGGACAGAGAGCCCGGCAGTCGGGACCCGACGCGCTTGAAGATGCTCTGCCCGTCGTCCAAGGTCACCGCGACGAATTTCCCCTCCCATCCGTCGAGGTCAGCCGCGGAAAGGTCGTCTCCACCAAGTACCGTCTGCCCCGGCAGCACCAGCGGCACGGCGCTGTCCTCTTTCACGCGATAGGCAGTCTGCACGCGGCGGAGTTCGGGCACATCGTCGACCGGGGCCGCCTCGTTCCGCGCGCCCTCGGGCGGCGGCATGTCGGTAAACACCGCTCCGACGACCCGGTGCAGCCGGACCTTGCTATCGTCGAACGTCATGGTCGCGCGGCTCCTGCGTGGATCCGGCATCTGCGCCGACAGAGATACGCCGGTGGCGCCGGCCGCCTTCACCATGCGCCGCGCCATCAACTGCCCCTTGGCCTTCGCCACCACGAGGTTCTGGTCCCTTCCGGGGTACGGTTCGGCCTCCACGATCACGACGGATCCAGACGGCACGGCAAAGCCCAGGGAGTCGCCGCGAACGTAGAATAGCGCCTTGCCCTCGAACCAACTGCCGTCCACCGTCTCCGTCGGGACGTCTTGCGAGCCCTCCGGGCCGAAGCTTCCGGAGAAGGCAGCGAGGTCTGGACATAGGGGCACGGAGAAAGCCGGCCGCGGCATGGCAGGCAACGGATGAACCGCCCCGGTGCCGCCCTCGGCTGGATCCAGGGGCTCTCGCCACCTGTATAGGCGGAACTGCTCGTGCACCTTCTCCACCTCGGTCCGGAGGCGGTGGAAGTCGCTGCGCACTGACAAGACGTCGGCATAGCCGATGGAAGCCTTGTCGTGGTGGGACTGGTTGAGGATCCGGCGCGGAGCTGCGCCTTCAGCGAGGGCGGGATCCTCCGCGAACCGGCGTACGACGGGATGGGTAAACAACTCGTCGTTTCCCGACGCGACGAGAGTGCGCAAACGATCCACAAGCGTGACGAGAGTCGGCGCCCTCGTCGGCCCCGCGTGCGCGGGATGGACCGCGTTGTCAAACAGATCGCCGAGCCGAGCCTCGATAAATACCCGCAGGTCGGAGGCGTAGTCTTGGGCGTCGCGGGCGGAATCCGGATTGGTGTCGAACGCCTGCCGCCTGCGGTCGACCTCTTCCATTGCAGGCGACAGGGTGACGGTGAGCCTGTTGGCGTTCACCGGGTGGACGGACAGGTGCTTGATGCGATCTTCGCTCCGGCACTCGGCGACCAGCGAGCGGGCGAACTTGCGGTCGTGCGTCGTCACGAGGATCTGCACGCCGACCGCGGCCAGTGAGGACAGGCCTCGGGCCAGGCGTTCCTTGTTGTCGTTGTCGAGCAGCTCCTGCGGGTCATCGAGGCAGAGGAGCGCCAGGCCGCCGCGCGTCGCCAGCACGTGTTCCCGGAAGGCCATAAAGAACCCGAGGATGGAGGCGCGGAGCGAGGATGCGTTGGAGACGTGCTGAGCCGGCGCGGTGACGCCCAGGCGGCCCGCCTGCAACGCCAAAATCCCGCGGGCGTCCATCCGCGTGTCCGCGAGGAAGGGCGAGAACGTCGTCGGGTCCATAAAGAACATACGGCGCCAGTGGTCCGCGCGCCCGTGCAGGCGCTCGCGCAGGAGGTCGACTTGTGCCTGCGCGAGCGCGCCGAGAGGCACGAGTTCGGCGAGCGCGGCAGCGGTGCGTTCGCAGAGCACGATCCTGTTCCTTTTGGCTTCGTGAGTTGCCTGTATCTTCGCCAGCCGACCGACTACGTCGATCGCGGAGTTGAGCGGGGCGGCGTCCCGCACCATCTCACGGAGCGCGGCCAGTCGCCGACCAATGGCTCTCGACGGCTCATCCGGGCCCTCGGTTCCGCCCCGTACGGCGATGCAGGCGGAGCGCACGGCGGTCGTGTAGGTCTGGCGCCAGTCCGCGAAGGCCAGCGCGCGCACGACCGCGTCGACGGTCCGCTGCAACGTTGCGGCTTGGCTCGCCACCGCCGCCGGCAGCAGGCGGCGCGCAGGCTCAACGAATGGAGGAAGCGCCGCCAAGCATTCATCTACGAGGCCAGCGGTTTCTGCCCGGAGCGGTGAAAGGACACCCCGGAATCCCTCGGTCGCGAACAGCTCGTCGACGAAGCCCATGCGCAGGAGTTCTGCGGGCGAGGCGGGGAGGGACTTCCTTGACTCCGACGCGAGCACTTCCGGCAGCCTGTCCGCAAGGGCGCCCCGCCAGTGGGTGACCCAGTCAGCCACGGCATGCGCGAGGAACTCACGTTCCGCCTCCGCGAGATGGGATCCGACCGCAACGCCGCTCTCGGGATCGGTGACGCCGTCGAGCGACCGGATGCAGACGGGGCAGGTGTCGCCGACGTGCCCGTGCTCGCGCATCCACGAGGAGACGCGGGCATAGAGCTGGGCCCTGCGTGCGCGGTCGGGGCTCGCCGCCATCTCGTCGATGGCCCTCGCTTGACTCTCCAGTTCCGAGAGGAGGGCCAGCGTGTCCTCCCGTGCCGTCTCGTTGACCTTGAGCGACGACAACCGGTTGATGGAAGGCAGGTCCGCGAACTTGGCAACCTGATCGGCGGCCGGGCCCACGTCTTCCTCAAGCCCGTCCCGATCCGCCTTGCGCTCGGGATCGAATCCTTCGCCGAGGACGCTGCGGGCGTTCTCGAAGGCGGCCGCCTTCAGGGAGCTGAAGAATTCGCCAGCCGCCGCGAGACGGTCGCGGGCGTCGGCGTCGGCCGCCAAGGACAGGCCTCCCCACTGCCGCATCGCGGGCGACCCCTCCACGATCTTGTCGAGGTCGCCCGCGGCCTCGGCATAGCGCCGGGCGATCTCCACCAGCTCGTCGGACAGCTCCTTGACCATCCGCTTGCCGGCGCGTTCGGCGGCCTTTCCTGCATGCCTGGAGAGGTCGACGAGTGCGGCGAGGCCCGTGAGGTGAGCGACGGCCTCGCCGAGTTCCGATGCGCCGCCGACCGCCAGGTGCGGTATGAGGGCGGGCATCACCGTCGGAATGCGCCAAGCCACGGGGTCGAGGCCGACCCCTTCGAGGTCGGGTTCCTCCTCTACGAGCTTGCCGCGCGCGTTACGCGTCTGCGTCCTCCGCAGTGGCGGGAGGAGCTCGCCATCCTCGTCTTCGAACGTCACCTCGACCCAGGTGTCCGCGGGCAGCGGCGTGCCGTCGGCTGGCAGGGTATCGGTGGCCCTGGGCATCGGGGTGACCGAGGAGCTATCGTGCTTCGTGGTCGTCCCGCCGCGGTCGACCTCGCAGGGATATTCCGCCGTCCCGGGGCCCGGCTGTCTCTGGGACCGGATCAGTTGCCCCGTAAGGCACCACATGACCGCGTTCGCGATCGAGGTCTTGCCCGAACCGTTTACGCCCTCGAGAAGTGTGACTGGCTTGCCAGGCTCAAACACGAAGTGGGTCCCGTGATCCGAGCAGCCGAACGCGTGGAGCCCCGCGAATCGATGCGCGCGCACCCTCGCGAGCCGAAGTACCCGTGGCGGGCGGACAGCCGCTACGATCCGCTCTGAACGCGCCGGGGGCGGCGCGGCGCCCACAGCGTCGACGATGGCCTCCGCGTCGTCGGCTCGCAGGTTACCCGACCACCTGTCCCGGTTGCGGCGATACCATTCAAGTGCCGAGCGGGGGCCGTCGTTGAGCGACAGCGTCCGTCCGTCTTCCAACGCCACTGTCCGGCCACCAATAAGGTCGTCCAGCAACGTCTCGATAGTGAGGAGGTGGAGGCCGCCTCTCGGTCGCTGGACGTCGTTCATGCTAATCACCCTTCGGTGTGAACTCGGCCCGCCGCTCTGATCCGCGGCGTGCATGCTTTGTTCCTTTTAGCATTCCTGCGCACCGGGTGGCGCGCAGGTTCTGGCTTGGCTCACCCCATCTTGGGTGAGCGAACTTCATGCGAGCACGAGCGAACCTTTGCGCCGTTGAGCGAGATCCGGTGACGCATCAGGGGTGCAGGTGGGACTAGGTTTTGGTTCCTATTCTCTCTACAGCGCTCACAACTTTGCTTCCGATTCCACAACTTTGGTGTTTCTGACAGTCTTCTCCGCGGTCTTAGCTGCAGCCGCTGGTCGAGCCGCAGGTGTCGCACTTCAGGCAGGTGCCGTTGCGCACCATGGTGAAGTTCGAGCACTCGGCGCAGCTGTCGCCGGTGTAGCCCTTCATCAGCGCCTCGGCGCGACGCTCGGCATTGGTCGAGAGCGAGTACCGCGCGTCCTCGTTGACCTTCGCCACCTCGCGCTCATTGGCCTGGTAGGCAAGCGGCTGGTCGAACAGCCCCTGCGCCGGCGAGATGTCGGCGATCGGGGCGGGATCGCTGACAGGCGCCGACTCGTAGTCGCGCTTGAAGGCCGTGGCCGCCGCCGTGCCCGAGCCGGCCGTCGCCCGCGATCCGCCGACCGCGACCGGGGCAGGGCCGGAGCGCGTCGTCACCGCAGCGGCAGCCGCGATGGCCGTCACCTTGGCGGTCGTGCCGGCCGTTGCCGGCACCGCGCCCTTGCCGCCGGCGCCGGAGAGGGCCGAACCCTGCGGCTCGGTGGAGGAGATCAGCCGGAACTTCGCCGTCTGGCCGCGCACCATGCCATGCGAGACCGGGAGCGGTGCCGGCTTGTCGCCTTCGACGCCGCGGCCGACCGTCGAGGCCGTGATGTCCTCCGGCTGGACATGGGCGAGGTCGTGCCGGCCGAGATAGGAGACAGCCAGCTCGCGGAAGACGTAGTCGAGGATCGAGGTCGCGTTCTTGATCGCCTCGTTGCCCTGTACGATGCCCGCCGGCTCGAATCTCGTGAAGGTGAAGGCCTCCACATACTCTTCCAGAGGCACGCCGAACTGCAGACCGAGCGAGATGGCGATGGCGAAGTTGTTCATCATGGCGCGGAAGGCGGCGCCTTCCTTGTGCATGTCGATGAAGATCTCGCCGAGGCGTCCATCATCGAACTCGCCGGTGCGCAGATACACCTTGTGCCCGCCGACGATGGCCTTCTGGGTGTAGCCCTTGCGGCGGTTCGGCAGCTTCTCGCGGTCGCGCACCACCTTCTCGACGATGCGCTCGACAATGCGCTCGGCGACTTCCACCGCCTGGGCCGTGGCCGGCGCCGCGATGATGGCGGCGGCCGTCTCCTCGACGAGATCGTCCTCGTCCTCGTCGTCCGAGATCAGTGAGGCGTTCAGCGGCTGGGAAAGCTTTGAGCCGTCGCGGTAGAGCGCGTTGGCCTTCAGCGCCAGCTTCCAGGACAGCATGTAGGCGGCGTTGCAGTCCTCGACGCTCGCCTCGTTCGGCATGTTGATCGTCTTGGAGATGGCGCCCGAGATAAAGGGCTGCGCTGCCGCCATCATGCGGATGTGGCTGTCGACGGAGAGATAGCGCTTGCCGATGCGGCCGCACGGATTGGCGCAGTCGAACACCGGGTAGTGCTCAGGTCGAAGGAAAGGCGCGCCTTCAAGCGTCATCGCGCCGCAGACATGGATATTGGCGGCCTCGATGTCCTTCCGGGAGAAGCCGAGGAAGGGCAGCATCTCGAAGGAGAAATCGTTCAGCTGCTCGTCGGTCAGCCCCAGCGCGTCGCGGCAGAAGGCTTCGCCGAGCGTGTACTTGTTGAACACGAACTTGATGTCGAAAGCCTGCGCCAGCGCGGCGTTGACGGCCTCGATCTGTTCGTCGCCGAAGCCTTTCGCCCGCAGCGAGCCCGGATTGATCGCCGGCGCCTGGTTGAGGTTGCCGTGGCCGACGGCATAGGCTTCGATCTCGGCGATCTCAGCTTCGGAATAGCCGAGGGTGCGCAGCGCCTCCGGCACGGCGCGGTTGATGATCTTGAAGTAGCCGCCGCCGGCAAGCTTCTTGAACTTCACCAGGGCGAAGTCCGGCTCGATGCCGGTGGTATCGCAATCCATGATCAGGCCGATCGTGCCGGTCGGCGCGATCACCGAGACCTGGGCGTTGCGATAGCCGTTCTGGACGCCGAGCTCGACAGCCTCCGTCCACACCGCCTTGGCGCGGCCGGACAGGCGCTTGTCCTTCAGCGCCGCATGGTCGAGCGGCACCGGATCGACCGACAGGCCCTCATAGCCGTTGGCGATACCCTGCGCGGCGCGGGCATGGTTGCGCATCACCCGCAGCATCGAGTCGGCATTGCGCTCGTAGTCGGGGAAGGCGCCGAGCAGACCGGCCATCTCCGCCGAGGTGCGGTAGGCGACGCCCGTCATCAGCGCCGAGATGGCGCCGCAGATCGCCCGTGCCTCCTTGGAGTCATAGGGAATGCCGGCGGTCATCAGGAGGCCGCCGATATTGGCGAAGCCAAGGCCGAGCGTGCGGTAGTCGTAGGAAAGGCGGGCGATCTCCTTGGACGGGAACTGCGCCATCAGGACGGAGATCTCGAGCACGATCGTCCACAGCCGCGTCGCATGCTCGAAGGCTTCGGTGTCGAAGCGCTTGGCGGCGTCGCGGAACTGCAAGAGGTTCAGCGAGGCGAGATTGCAGGCCGTGTCGTCGAGGAACATGTATTCCGAGCAGGGATTGGAGGCGCGGATCTCGCCGGCCGCCGGGCAGGTGTGCCAGTCATTGATGGTGGTGTGGAACTGGATGCCGGGATCGGCCGAGGCCCAGGCGGCGTAGCCGATGCGCTCCCACAGTTCGCGCGCCTTCAGCGTCTTCGTCACCTTGCCGGTGATGCGGGCGGTCAGGTTCCAGTCCCCGTCCTCTTCCACCGAGCGCAGGAATTCGTCGGTGACGCGCACCGAGTTGTTGGAGTTCTGGCCGGCGACGGTGAGATACGCCTCGCTGTCCCAGTCGGTGTTGTAGACGGGGAAATCGATGTCCGTGTAGCCCTGCTGCGCGAACTGGATGACGCGCTTGACGTAGTTCTCCGGCACCTGCGCGCGCTTGGCGTCCTTGACGGCCCGCTTCAGCGCCGGGTTCTGCATCGGGTCGAAGCGCTCGGCGCCGTCGCCATCGACGCAGGCGGCAAGGATCGCCTTCAGGTGCTTCGACACCGTCTTGGAGCCGGTGACGAGCGCTGCGACCTTCTCCTCCTCACGCACCTTCCAGGAGATGTAGGCCTCGATGTCGGGATGATCGATGTCGACCACCACCATCTTGGCGGCCCGGCGCGTAGTGCCGCCGGACTTGATGGCACCGGCGGCGCGGTCGCCGATCTTCAGGAAGCTCATCAGGCCGGAGGACTTTCCGCCGCCCGACAGCTTCTCGCCCTCGCCACGCAGCGAGGAGAAGTTCGAGCCGGTGCCCGAGCCGTATTTGAACAGGCGCGCTTCGCGCACCCACAGATCCATGATGCCGCCATCCTGCACCAGATCGTCCGAGACCGACTGGATGAAGCAGGCATGCGGCTGCGGATGCTCATAGGCCGAGGTCGAGCGGGTCAGCTCGCCGGTGCGATAGTCGACATAGAAATGGCCCTGGCCGGGGCCATCGATGCCGTAGGCCCAATGCAGGCCGGTGTTGAACCACTGCGGCGAGTTCGGCGCGACCTTCTGCGTCGCGAGCATATAGGCGAGCTCGTCGCGGAAGGCGCGGGCGTCATCTTCCGAGGCGAAGTAGCCGCCCTTCCAACCCCAATAGGTCCAGGTGCCGGCGAGGCGATCGAAGACCTGCCGGGCGTCCATCTCCGAGCCGGTGCGCTGGTCCTCGGGCAGCTCGGCGAGCGCGGCCTCGTCGGCGACGGAACGCCAGAGGAAGGAGGGAACGTCGTTCTCCTCGATCCGCTTCAGGCGGGCCGGGACGCCGGCCTTGCGGAAATACTTCTGCGCCAGGATGTCGGACGCCACCTGGCTGAACTGCGCCGGCACGTCGATGTCGGCGAGGCGGAACACCACCGAGCCATCGGGATTGCGGATCTCGCTGGTGGCCTTGCGGAACTCGATCTGCGCATATGCGCTCTCGCCGGCCCTGGTGTAGCGGCGCTCGACCTTCATGCCCATCTTGCCCGTCCTCGTGCTGTGGCGGTTACGGCCCGCCCGGCCTGCGGCTGCTCCGCCGCCGTCGGAGGGTTGCAGCCATTATCTTGTGTGACGCTGTCTGCATACCACTACATATAGTGCGGCGCTGCCGTTAATGCATCATTACCCACAGCTTCGATGCGGTCTGTGGAGGGCGCTGGAAAACGCTTGCCGGCAAGCTTTTCAGGTGCTTGCGAAGGGCATCTGAAGCGTCGCCTTCGCAGCCCCATTAGAGCATGATCAGCACATACGGACCGACGCTAAGGCGAGTCCGAAGAGGTGGTCAAGGCGACTCAGCTGCCGCTGACGGGGTCAACGCGTGAGTCGCGAATCGGCCATGTGGATAGCGGGGTTCGCTGTTGATGGCGGCGGCGGGCGAGGTGCTCCGCAGCGCACCCTCAGCCGCAGCGCGGGTCAGAACTGTTTCACCAGCCTCAGATCGATGCCGTGGCTCGTGAAATCGTCGAAGGCGACAGTCGAGACATTGCGCGTGAAGCTGTAGGTCAGCTGGGGCGCCAATCCGTGAAAGGTGAAGTCGCGTTTCGTCACCGTCGCCAGCCCCTCGTAGCGGGTGTCTTCCTGAAGATCGAGGAAGGGCTGCGGCTCCTCATAGGTGCGGCGGGCGACGGTCCCTTGCGCGTAGAGCGTGATGCCGAACGGCAGTTCGGTGTTGTAGCCAAGCCCGCCCGAATACTCGTCGAAGGAATAGAAATCCTGATCGGTACGCTCACCGGCAAGGCCGCCGATGAAGCGGACGAAGCGCGTCGAATCGATGAAATAGTCGTAGAAGCCGGAGACCTCGCCACGCCACCCGTCGCGATCGGCGAAGTCGATGTAATCCTGCTTGGCGACTTCGAGGCGCCCATAGACGCGCCCCTTCGTGCCGACGAAGCGGCTGCCTTCGAGCCGAAGACCGTATTCGCCCACCGTGTCTTCCAGATCGTTCAGGGTGCGTCCGGCGATCAGCGAGAAGGCGAGGCTGCCCCTGGCGAAGCGGCGCTCCAGCCCGACAGCGCCGTCGAGATCAAGGTCGGCACGTTCGATGGCGGGATAATACCGGCCGGTCGCAGCGAGCGAACCGATCACGGAGAGTTTCGGGGACAGAGGGTGGCGGAACAGCACCTCGCCGCCGACAAGCGTGCCGACCCCGGACTTGCGCTTCGATTCCTCGCCGACCTCGGCGCAGACGACCTCGCCGCCGGGCAGCGGGATCGGAACGCATTGGCGGTCCGTGCCGCTGTTGATGTTGCTGCTCGGCAGCAGCGACGCATAGGCGCGGAAGCGCACCGGGCGGCGGTCGTCGATCGCGCCGACCAGCGACTTCAGACCACCACCGACGCGGTCGTCGACGCCGGACGCGATCAGGAGTTCGGCCTGGTATTTCGCGGCGTCATCCTGCTTGGCGATGTACAGCGTCTGGGTCAGGTCGAGCCGGACGAAGGTGAAATCCGGCCGATCCGCAAGGATCGAGCGGAAGGTGGCAATGGCCGCCTCGTACTGGCCCTGCTGACGCTGGATCAGCCCTTCGACAAAGGCGACGCGATGGCGGTAGGTCGCATCGCCCGGGCCCCAGTCGGCGATCATCCTGCGAGCCGTCGCGTAATCCCCGGCCTTGATCAGGCTCCGGACGAGGATCATCAGCTGCTGCGCGTTCGTTACCACGACGCGCGGACCGCGTGCGTCGTCCGTCGCCGCCGAAATCGGCGCGGTGGCGGTGTGACCGCCGGGCTTCGCCTCACTTGTTTGGTGCGGCTGGGCAAGCGCACCCGACGGCACGGCCGTGATGGCGCAGCCGAACCCCATCACCACTGCCGCAAGAAGAGCCGGCTGGCGCCACATCATGCAGAATACTCGAAGGTTACCGAACACGCGGCCGCGGAGCGCAGGGACGTCTCCGCCAGTCCTGCATGGGCGCTATGGCCTGCGGAACCGGCGAAGATGCCCGCCTGGAAGTGTCAGCGGCGTGTCGCCGTCGCTGTCGCTGCGCTGCCGGAGAACGAGCCGATGATGTTCACGCGCTCGCCAGTTGCGCCGTCAGGGACGACAGTCCGTCCGCTGCCGGCGAAGACGCCGATCACCCCTTCCGCATCGCGGCCGAAGAACGAGCCGACGCCGGCGCCGATGCTGTCGGCATTGGGATCGATGGTCGCGACTTCACTGCCGCCATTGTGCAGACGGATATTGGTGATGTCGAAGTCCGAGGTTCCGGCTTCCGAGAGTTCGCCATTGAAGGTCATCTCGTCCGCAGCCAGGCCGGTGCGTCCGGACGTGTCCACGATGTTGCCGTCGATCGCGCTGCCGCTGCCGGCGAAGTTCACATCCATGCCCATCCGCCCGAAAATGCTGACCTCCTGAGAGCCCATCGCGCCGGTGACCTGGCCCGAGCCGACATAGGTCGCGGTGTGATTGTTCGCCTTCAGGCGCGCCATGGTGTCGTCGGTCGAGCGCGTGCCGGCATAGGAGTAGGCAAACTCCGTCTGCTGCTCATTGGTCGGATTGTATTCGGAATAGACGAGGAAAGTGTCGTCGACGCCGTCAGCAACATTCACGCGACTGACCAAGGCGCGTCCGCCATTCGGCAGCGCGTAGAAGCGACCTTCGCTGGAGCCGTCATTGGTGCCGGTGAACGAGGAGACGAGACCCGGCGACGTGAGAGACAGCTCGGTACGATCCGCGTTCTCGGTAATCGTCGTATCGGCAACGCCGCTCAGGACGGCAGGGTCCGACAGGTCGCCATCGCCGCTGCCGGAGTCCCGCGTGACCAAATAGGCTGTCCGTGCGTTTGTCGGATTGCTATCGTCGAAGCCCTGGACGCCGCCTGATGGACAGCCGGCAAGCGGCAGCAGCCCCGCAGTGAGCAGAGCGGCACGGCCAAGTATACTGATGCGCATGGTCATACGTGTGCGAGCCCCCCAGCTCCATTGGGCACTGGCGGACATCGCTAGCACCTGATCTTCGGCCTCTTGTTCAGGCCGTGCGATCATTGAGCGTAAGGTGCCGCAGGGGCGAGTCAACTATTCATGGAGCAGTTCTAATCAAGGCGATCATGCTGTGGCCATGACGCAACGGAATCAAAGTACGTCGGCGGCGCTGACTTTGACTTAGGTCAGCGCCGCGTGTTGGCGGCTGCCGTTCACACCACACCGATGCGGACATTCAGGCCATGCCGGGTGGCGTGCGAGTAGGGACAGACGACATGAGCTGCGGCGATGAGATCATCGACCGTTTCACGGTCGAGATCGGGGACGTGAGCGGCCAGCGCGACGTCAAGCCCGAACCCCTCGCCATCGTCGCGCGGGCCGATGCCGACTGTGGCAGTCACCGTTGCGTCATCGGGGATGCGGATCTTCCGCTTGCCGGCGACGAACTTCAGGGCACCGAGGAAGCAGGCGGCGTAGCCTGCCGCAAACAGCTGTTCGGGGTTGTTGCCCGGGCCGCCCGGTCCGCCAAGTTCCTTAGGGGTCGTGAGATCCACCCCGAAGGTTCCGTCCTTCGTGGCTGCGATACCCGTGCGTCCGCCCGTAGCGACCGCTTCGGTGCTGTAGAGAATTTTCATCGTCAACTCCTACATCTAAAAGGTATGCCGCGATATCGTTTATCGCGATAACCGTCCCTAACGGGAAAGCTGACTGATGTCGAGAAAGTTTTCGCGCGATCGATTGTTGTGATAGGGAGTTGGTGAATGTCGCCTCTAAGGACCATAGGCTATGGCAAGTACGGCCAAGCAGCTGCGCCTCGATGATCAGCTCTGCTACGGCATTTATTCGCTGTCGCTGGCGATCAACCGCGCCTACAAGCCGCTGCTCGACCGCCTCGGCATCACCTATCCCCAATATCTGGTGCTGATGGCGCTGTGGGAGACGGATAGTCAGACGGTCGGAGCCATCGGCGAGCGCCTGATGCTGGAGTCCAGCACGCTGACGCCGCTCCTGAAGCGGTTGGAAGCCGCGGGTCTTGTCGAGCGGCGGCGCAACCCGGCTGACGAGCGCCAGGTCATTGTTGCCCTGACGTCATCGGGACGGGCGCTCGAAGCGGAAGCCGATTGTCTGCCGAAGGCTCTTCTTGCCGCGTCCGGCAAGGCCATCCCGACCCTTATGGACCTCAATCGCGAGGTGCGGCTGCTGCGCGATGCGATCGTCGCCGCAGAGCCGGAGGCCTGAAAAAGAGCGCGACGATGTCGCTGGCCGGGCGGGGGGAATCGCGCCGGTGTAACGGCTGCCTCAGCCCTGCGTGCCCTTGGCGATCGGCGCCTGGAAGGTCAGGCCGAGATCCCAGGGGAAGAAGATCCAGGTGTCCTGCGACACTTCGGTGATGAAGGTGTCGACCAGCGGACGGCCCTTCGGCTTGGCATAGACGGTCGCGAAATGCGCCCTCGGCAGCATCGCCCGCACGAGGCCAGCGGTCTTGCCGGTGTCGGTGAGATCGTCGACGATGAGGATGCCATCGCCTTCACCTTCCAGAAGGCTCGGCGTCACCTCCTTCAGCACCTGCAGTTCACCCTGCTCGTTGTATTCGTGATAGGAGGCGATGCAGACGGTTTCGATCATCCGCGTGCCGAGCTCGCGGGCGATGATGGCCGCCGGAACGAGGCCGCCGCGGGTGATGCAGACGATGGCCTTCCAATCCGGGCGGATACCGGCCAGGCGCCAGGCAAGCGCCCGCGCGTCCCGGTGGAACTGGTCCCATGACACCGGAAAGGATTTTTCGACCATCGACATCGTCGGCTCTCCCGCTTCTTCTATCAGAGCGGTCTGGTAGACCGCAGCCCTTCCGGGAGCAAGCGCGAGCAGCTCCGAGCGACGGCGATGTCGGCAGCGTCCGGGCTGGTTCGTGTGACGATGACGTAACTGGGGTGGTGAACACTGCGTAGCACTGGGGCCAACCCTTCACGGTGGCGGCCAGGGTGAATGGTTGCTACTCCAAACCGTCGATCATCATAAGGACCATCCTCGATGCAGCTCAACACCTGGCAGCCGCGCGTGCTTTCCGTGCTGCGCATCGTCAGCGCGCTTCTCTTCCTGCAGCATGGCACGCAGAAGATCCTTGGTTTTCCAGCGTCCGAGAGGGGGATGCCGGAGCTGATGTCGCTGGCAGGGGCTGCGGGGCTGATCGAGTTGATCGGTGGCGCGCTCCTGCTCATCGGCCTGTTCTCGCGTCCGGCCGCCTTCATCATGTCCGGCCAGATGGCGGTCGCCTACTGGATGGCGCATGCGCCGAGCAGCCCGTTCCCGATCATCAACCAGGGGGACTCGGCCATCCTCTACTGCTTCGTTTTCCTCTACATCGTTTTCGCAGGCCCCGGCCCGTGGAGCGTCGATGCCGCGCGCGGTCGAGCCTGATCGCTCCAGCGGTCAGACCTGAGTCTATCGGCGGCGGCTTAGCCCGCCGCCGCTACGAACGCGCAGCGAGCGCTGCAAGCATCGCCTCGACATCCCGAGCTGCGGCGGCCAAGGCTGCCTCGTCGCGTGAACGCAGCACCAGTTCGGTGGAATAGCGCTCGCGCTGGAAGCTCGGATAGGAGCCGATCGACACCGCCGGATGTCGGGACTGGATCGCGGCCAGCGGGTCACCGATGTCGCCTTCGCCGAACGGGCAGGGGATGCTGACGCTGGAGATCGCCTGTCCCGCCGGCAGATCCGGCAGCACGTTCTGCAGCATCGCCTGGAAGATCGCCGGCACGCCGGCCATGACGAAGACGTTGTCGATCCGGAAGCCCGGCGCGACGGATACCGGATTGTCGATGAGGCTGGCGCCTTGCGGAGTTCGTGTCATCCGCCGGCGCGCCGGCGTGAACTCCAGACCGCGCTGTTCGTAATGCGCCGACAGCAGCGCCACGGCTTGCGGATGCTCGGAGATGGGCAGGCCGAACGCCGCCGCGACGGCATCGGCGGTGATGTCGTCATGGGTCGGCCCGATCCCACCCGATGTGAAGACGAGATCGTAGCTGCGGCGCAGCGTGTTGAGCGTATCGGCGATCATCTGCGGCTCGTCGCCGACGATCCGCACCTCCTTCAGATCGATGCCGCAGGCGGTCAGCGTCTCCGCCAGGACCCCGATGTTCTTGTCCTTGGTGCGGCCGGAGAGAAGCTCGTCACCGATGGCCAGCATCGCGGCGGTTGCGGAAGGGGCAGCGGACATGACGTCACCAACTTGATTCGATCTGACAAGGAAAGGCGGCAGCACGCGGCAAAAGCAAGCGTTCTCCCCGCATGGACAGTGCGTCGCACCGCCACGATCAGGCGTTGAGCCGCTGACTGGGCTATGTCAGCTCTGAGGTTCGCCGAAGGGGCGGATGATCGCAAACAAGGAGATGATCGCGATGGCAAAGGTCCTGGTGCTCTATTATTCCAGCTACGGCCATATCGAGACGATGGCGAAGGCGGTAGCGGAAGGTGCGACGAGCGCTGGCGCCAGCGTCGACATCAAGCGCGTGCCCGAAACGGCGCCGGCCGAGGTGGTCGCTGCGGCACACTTCAAGACCGATCACGACTTCCCGGAGGCCCAGCCGGACGATCTCGCCGATTATGATGCGATCATCGTCGGCGTGCCGACCCGCTACGGCAACATGTCCTCGCAGATGCAGTCCTTCTGGGATCGCACCGGCCCGCTGTGGGCGCGCGGCGCGCTGGTGGGTAAGGTCGGCGGTGCCTTCGCGTCCTCGGCGACGCAGCACGGCGGCAACGAGGCGACGTTGTTCTCGGTGCACAAGGTGCTGATGCACCACGGCCTGATGGTTGTCGGGCTGCCTTATGCCTTCCAGGGCCAGATGCGGAACGACGAGATCGTCGGTGGTTCGCCCTATGGTGCGACGACGATCGCCGGCGGCGACGGCTCGCGCATGCCGAGCGCGACGGAGCTCGATGGCGCGCGCTTCCAGGGCCGCCACATCGCCGAAATCGCGGCAAAGCTCACGGCCTGATTGCCCAAGGGACGTCCTGGCAGTGCGGCTCGAAGGCCGCGCTGTCAGCGTTACGGTGACTTCAGGTGGCGTGGCGGTGAGGACGGGTCAGACAGCCACGAGACGGACGTTGCCGGCCGCCATCTGCGGACCGTCCAACTCCAGATCATGGTCGAGCGCGAGCCGCATCGCTTCGAGCGCAGCGTTCTGCTTCTTCAAGCGCGAGATCAGGCCAAGCGGGCTTGGCGCATCGGCGAACTCGATGAGAACGCCCTCAATCGGGGCCTGATCGTCACGGAAATCATCGGTGCACGGGCGCATCAGCGTTCTTCCTCGCAAGAACAAAGGCCGCTAAGGAATTGTTTAGCATTTCGTGACCGCGGAGACCATACGCTCTCGCTTCCGCGGCGCTCTTTATTCACGTCGTGAGACCGGATTCGCGTTCACTCACAAGTAGATGAAGTCCTTTGCACTATCGATCGCTTAGCCTGAACGCAGCCTGAACGGCCTCGTCCGGATTGCGCGACTCGGGGCGGTGCTGGCAAGATCAGACAGGCGCTTGAGACAGGCGCAGGCTTTGCGGGCGTGGCGAAATGGTAGACGCAAGGGACTTAAAATCCCTCGGGCCTCGTCCCGTGCGGGTTCGAGTCCCGCCGCCCGCACCAATCGTCATCCCGGCAGCCGATATCGGCGACCGTCGCGGTCCCGGAGCCGGGTCACGCGTGGCATGAGAGGATCCGCCTGAGCATGCCGGTTAAGCCTGTCGAACGCTTCGAGGATGTCGCGCCGCAGCTGGTCGACGTCGCCATGGGCAGGGCGCCCGCGGACCTCGTCATCCGCAATGCGCGCTGGGTGAACGTCCATTCCGGAGAGATCGTCCCGGCAACAGACATCGCTGTCGCGGCGGGGCGTTTCGCCTATTGCGGCGCTGATGCCAGCCACGCCATCGGTCCGGCAACCGAGATCGTCGATGCCGCCGGCCGCTACGTCGTGCCGGGGCTCTGCGACGCTCACATGCATGTCGAGAGCGGCATGGTAACGGTGACGGAGTTCTGCCGGGCCGTGATCCCGCACGGCACGACGTCGATGTTCATCGATCCGCACGAGATCGCCAACGTTCTCGGTCTCGACGGCGTCAAGCTGATGCATGACGAAGCGTTGGCGCAGCCGGTCAATGTCTGGGTGCAGATGCCCTCCTGTGTTCCCTCTGCGCCGGGGCTGGAGGAGGGCGGCGCCGTTCTGGGACCGGCCGAGGTTGCGCAAGCGATGGGTTGGCCGGGCATCATCGGGCTTGGCGAAGTCATGAACTTCCCGGGCGTCGTGGCCAATGATCCGACCATGGTCGGCGAGATCGCCGCGACGCGCCGTGCCGGCAAGACGATCGGCGGCCACTATGCCTCGCGCGACCTCGGCCGCGCCTTCCACGCCTATGTCGCGGGCGGACCGGAAGACGATCACGAAGGCACCCGCATGGAGGATGCGGTCGCGCGGGTGCGCCAGGGCATGAAGGCCATGCTGCGCCTCGGCTCCGCCTGGTACGATGTCGCCGAGCAGGTCAAGGCGATCACCGAGGCGGGGCTCGACTCGCGCCACTTCATCCTCTGCACCGATGACTGCCACTCCGGCACACTGGTGCGCGACGGCCATATGGATCGCGTCGTGCGGCATGCGATCAGCCTGGGACTGAAGCCGATCACGGCGATCCAGATGGCGACGATCAACACCGCCGAACATTTCAAGCTGGAGCGCGAGATCGGATCGGTCACGCCGGGACGCCGGGCCGACTTCCTCCTCGTCTCGGACCTGCCGACGCTCATTATCGACGCCGTCTATGCGCGCGGCATGCGGCTCGCAGAGGGTGGGCAACTGACGGCCGATCTGCCGGCCTATCCTTATCCCGACACGGCCAAGCAGACCGTGCGGCTCGGCCATAGGCTTTCGGCGACGGACTTCGCCGTCCGGGCGCCGGGCGATGCCGGCGCGACGGTCACGGCCCGCGTGATCGGCGTCGTCGAGAACCAGGCGCCGACGCGGTCGCTGACGGCCGACTTGCCCGTCCTTGACGGGCTGGTCGGGATCGACATGGAGGCGGATGTCTGCCGCATCGCCCTCGTCGAGCGTCATCGCGCCAGCGGCGCCATCGTCAACGGCTTTGTCTCCGGCTTCGGTTACCGGGGCGCCTGCGCCATGGCGTCGACGGTGGCGCATGATTCGCACCACATGATCGTCGTCGGCACCAGCGAGGCCGAGATGGCGCAGGCGGCCAACCGGCTCGGCGAGATCGGCGGCGGCGTGATCTTCATCCAGGATGGCGCGGAGCGGGCTCTGATCGAGATGCCGATCGCCGGCCTTATGTCAGACGAGCGGGCGGAGATCGTCGCAGCGAAGGCCGACCGCCTCATCGAGGCGATGCGCGAGGCCGGCTGCCGGCTCAACAACGCCTATATGCAGCACTCGCTGCTGGCCCTCGTGGTGATCCCGAGTCTCAGGATATCCGACAAGGGCATCGTCGACGTCGAGCGCTTCGAACTGGTCGATCTGCTCGTCTGAGGCAAGCGGGACTGAGGAGGATGCCGGGGTCGATAATCTCGGCCGCTCGTTCCGCTTTACAATCAACGGCAGATGGACAATGGCTGTCCTTAACGACAACCGGTGAAGAGAAGGGGGCGTGCGATGGCAGTCAAGGCATCGATCGGCGGAGCCACGTCCCTGATTATCGGCGCCGGCGCGCTCTAGCCGCCGCTGCCCCCAAAGCAGCCGCCAAGCTCTGGCGCGTCCGGCAGGCCGTCTCCCGCATTCGCGGGCCGCGGCACTCGCCTTGAGCCGGCATCACGGCTCCGCATCTTCCGGGACGACGCCGAGGCGCGTCCAAATCGCAAGACATCATCCATGACATCAGACACGTTCCACACCCGCGTCGCATACGCGGAAAACGCGCTGCGCCAGCTCTTCGACGCAACGCCGCTGCAGCTCAACGAGCACCTGTCGGCGCGCTACGGCGCCCGCATCTTCCTGAAGCGCGAAGACCTGACGCCGGTGCGCTCATACAAGATCCGCGGCGCCTTCAACTTCATGCGCAAACGCATCGAGGAAGGCGCGGCGACGCGCGAATTCGTCTGCGCCTCTGCCGGCAATCATGCGCAAGGCTTTGCCTTCGCCTGCCGGCATTTCGGCCTCAAGGGCCGCGTCTTCATGCCGGTGACGACACCGCAGCAGAAGATCGACAAGACGCGGATCTTCGGGGGCAGCGCGGTGGAGATCGAGCTGACCGGGGACTTCTTCGACGACTGCTATGCCGCCGCCAAGGCCTACGCCCAGTCCAGCGGCGCGGCCATGGTGCCGCCCTTCGATCATGAGGACATCATCGAGGGGCAGGCGAGCGTCGCACGCGAAATCGTAGCGCAGCTCGGCGGCAGCGCGCCGGACATGGTGGTGATGCCGGTCGGCGGCGGCGGCTTGTCCTCCGGCATAGCACGCTTCTTCGGCGGAGGCGATGATGCGCCTACACTTCGGTTCGTCGAGCCGGCAGGAGCACCGAGCCTGCACACCAGCCTCACCGCCGGCCAGCTGGTTCGCCTGCCGCAGCTCGACGGATTCGTGGACGGCGCGGCGGTGGCCGAGATCGGCGCGATCCCCTTCGAGACTCTGCGCCGGTTCCGCCCGAACGATGTCGTCCTGGTTCCCGAGGGCCGGCTGTGCCAGACCATGCTGGAAATGCTGAACATCGAGGGCATTGTCGTGGAGCCGGCGGGCGCGCTGGCCCTCGACGCGTTGAAGGACATCCAAGACGAGATCGCCGGCAAGACGGTGGTCTGCGTCGTCTCCGGCGGCAACTTCGACTTTGAACGCCTGCCGGACGTGAAGGAGCGGGCCCTGCGTGCCGAGGGGCTGAAGAAGTACTTCATCCTACGCCTGCCGCAGCGCCCGGGCGCCCTTCGTGACTTTCTCCATCTGCTGGGGCCGGACGACGACGTCGCTCGCTTCGAATATCTGAAGAAGTCCGCACGCGACTTCGGCTCGATCCTGCTCGGCCTCGAAACAAAACATCCCGAAGCGTTCCCGGCACTCTACGAGCGTCTCGACGCCGCCGGCTTTGTGTATCAGGACATCACCGACAACCGCATCATGGCCGATCTGTTGATCTGAGGCAGGATCTGCCGGCCGCCTTTCGAAAATCGAAGCGCGCCCGTGAGAGGGGTCGGCCATGCCGCCCGCTCGCCGGAGACCTACCTGGACGGGCAGGGCGTTCAATCCTCTTCAGGGCGTACCGGCAGCCGGCAGTGTCTTGACCCAGGCGACGATTCGCTCGGCGACGGCGTCGGTGGTGGCGGGCGAGAGGATGTCGCCGGCCAGGATGTGCTTGGAGGGGTCGCCGCTCCCGGTGATCGCCTCCGCCTCATGCGCCGCCGGCCAGCGCTCGATGAAGGCGCGCGTGGCCGCGGGATCGACCAGCTGGTCGTCCGGTGAGTACAGGAACAGCGCGGGCAGCCTGATCTGAGACAGGTCAGCCTCACGGGTCGCCCGCATCAGCCGCGCCAGCGGCACGGTGGCGGCGGTCGGGAAGCGCAGCGTCCACACCGCTTCGGCCGTGGCGCCCGAGGATTGGAACGCCGACTGCGGCTGCCACCAGGCGACGATCTTGCGCGCCTCCGGCAGGTCGAGGAGCGCCGACCGCCAGTCCGCGAGCCGCAGGGCCGGGGACAGCGCGACGAGGCCCACCGTGCCGTCGGTGACGCCCGGGATCGTCGCCCCATAGGCCGACAACGTCGCGCCCATTGAGGAGCCGATGATGATGACGTTGGTGCCGATCGCGCGGCCGATCGCGACCGCCTCCGCCAGATCGTTGATCCAGTCGTTGACGAAAGCCTGCTCCAGCGCGGCACCATCGCGGCCATGGCCTTCCAGGCGCGTATAGAAGAGGTTGGCGCCGAGCGCGGCGGCGACCTTGTCGGCGAGTGGCCGCATCTCGCCCTTGGAAGCTGCAAAGCCGTGGATGTAGACGATCGCCAGCGGCGTCTTGGCACGCGATTTCGGATAGGCCCAGACGATCTCCTTGGCAGCCTCCGGCCGCAGGTTCGGCACGTTCGCCTCCTGCCGGGCGAGATAGAGGTCCGGATCGCCGCCGATCGCCGACGGATCGAAGCGCATCGTCCGGTCCAGCGGCTCGCGCGGCGCGGCGATGAAGGCGACGGCCAACATCACGGCGACGAAGGCGACGATCGCCGCAAGGACGTTGAGGATGCGCATCTCAGCCGCTCACCTCAACGACGCGCTTGATCAGCGCACCGGTCATGAGGTCGAGATGGGCGCCGCCGCCATTCTTGAAGACGGTGATCGTCTGCGCGTCGCTCCGTCCCGCACCGCCGTTGCAGAGATCGTAGAGGTCGCCCCGTACGTGGCCAGCGGTGATGATGCCCCGCGCGATCGGATCCTTCAGCTCCCCGATATGCTCGAGCGTCGTCTCGCGCGAGTCGACGAAGAGTTCCGCACCGGCGATCAGGGCGTCGTCGGCTTCGCGCATATCCGGGCGATAGGCGCCGATGAGGTCGATATGTGTGCCCGGCCGAACCCATTCGCCGCGCAGGAACGGCTCCGTCGCCATGGTGGCGCAGGCGACGATGTCGGCCTCGGCAACGGCCGCTGCCAGGTCGGACGTCGCAACGACGCTGAGATCGAGGCTCTCGCACTCCGTCGCCAAAGCCTCAGCCCGCGCCAGCGTGCGGTTCCAGAGAGTGATCCGCGCAAGGTCCGGCATCACCGCGCGGTAGGCGTCGATGAGTGAACGCGCCAGCGTGCCGGCGCCGCAGATCACCAGGTGCCGCGAATCCGGTCGCGCCAGCAGGCGGGCGCCGAGCGCGGAGTCGCCGGCGGTCTTCCATTTGGTGACGAGGATACCGTCGATCACCGCCTCCAGCGCGCCCGTTCGGGGATCGAAGAGCAGCATCGCGCCCTGCACAGAAGGTAGCGGTGGCTCTTGGCTGGCATTGGCAGGGAAGATCGTCACAGACTTCAGCGCCACGCCCAGACCCTCGATCCAGGCGCCGCGGCTGAGCAGCGAGTCCTGCTCGTGCCGCATCAAGAGGTCGCCGATCTTCGCCTTCGGCAGCCGGTGGCCGGCTTCGATCGCATCGACGACACTCTGCCAGTCGAGCAGCGGATCGGCGTCCTCGAAGCGGATGGTTCTCATGCAGGCGGAATCCTTCAGTTGCACCGGCTCAGGACGGATCGCCGATCGCCGGCGTCAGCACGGTGCGCGTTCCGACAGGCTGGAAGCCGCGGCTGCGGTAGAGTGGCAGTGCCGCCGGGTGATCCAGTGTATTGGTTTCCAGCACCACGGTCGTGCAGTCGCTGGCGAGTGCCGCTGCGATCGCCTGGTCGATCAGGAATGTCCCGTAGCCGTGGCCGCGGAACGCCGGCAGGACCGCAAAGTGGACGATGCGGGTCTGGCCCGGCGCATGCGCCGTGTCGAGCTCGAACCAGCCAGCCGGCTCTCCGTCGGCGGTCATGACATAGATCTGCACGCCCGCCGCGTGGATCTCCTCCTTCAGGCGCCAGTCCGGCAGATGCCGGGAGGTCCAATGATGCGACCGCCCGACGGCATCGTAGAGGTAGCGATAGCGCTCCAGCGGAATGTCCGGCTCACGCTGCACCTCGACGCCCGCCGGCGGCACGGCTGCGGACGCACTGGGCTGCGCCGCGGCGCGGGCAAGCTGGAGATAGGTGACGGAGGTCTTCAGGAGCCGGGGCGGCATCATCGCGCTCAATTGTGGCCCGTGGCGACGGGCGTGTCGGGGGCCGAGCCCCATTCGGTCCAGGAGCCGTCATAGAGTCGCGAACGACGATTCTGCAGCGTTTCCAGCGCAAGATTGATAATCGCCGCCGTTACGCCGGAACCGCAACTGGTGACGACGGGCTCGTCGGGGTCGATGCCGACTTGCGTGAAGGCGCGGCGCAGTCCCTCGGCGTCCTTCAGCCGTCCGTCCTCGATCAGCGTGCCAAAGGGCAGGGACGTCGCGCCCGGCATGTGGCCGGAGCGCACGCCCGGCCGCGGCTCGGGGGTCTCGCCGGCAAAACGCTCAGTCGGGCGGGCGTCGGCGATCTGCACCCCACCGGCGGCGACCAGCGCCTTCATCGCATCGAAGGAGACGACGGCGTCTGCATCGAAGCTCGGCGTGAAGCTGGCAGCGGCGCGCGGCTTGGCTGTGCCGCTCTCGACCGGCAGTCCAGCCGCCTGCCAGGCAGGGAAGCCGCCATCGAGAATGCGCACGTCGCGGGCGCCGAAGGTGCGGAACATCCACCAAACGCGCGGTGCGCTGAAGAGGCCGATCCCGTCATAGACAACGATCGTGTCGCTCTCCGTGACGCCGAGCGCTCCGACCCCCGCCGCGAACTCTTGCGGTGAGGGCAGCGTATGCGGCAGCGGCGAGCCCGCAGCGACGATCGCATCCTGGTCGAAGAAGACGGCACCGGGAATATGTGCGGCCTCGAACTCGGGCTTGGCAAAGCGGCGCTGTGCCGGCAGGTACCACGACGCGTCGACGACCGAGAGGCCGTCGCGACCGCGCCACGGGGCCAGTTCCTCGGAGCTGATCAGGAATGGGTTCGTGCTCATGGGACCCTCGCGCGGCTCAGGCCGCGGGCAGCGGGCCGAAGCGCAGCCGAAACCGCCGGTTGCTTCGCCCCTTCTTCTCGATCTTGGCGACATGGATGTCGCCGATTTCCTGGGTTTCCTGCACATGCGTGCCGCCGCAGGGCTGCGTATCGACGGTGCCGTCCTCGCCGATGCAGACGAGGCGGATACGGCCGCTGCCCCGGGGCGGACGCACATTCGCCGACTTCACCAATCCCGGATTGGCATCGAGTTCCGCGTCGGTGATCCAGCGCGTGAAGATCGGATGGTTGGCGCAAACCAGCGCCATCAGCTGCTCGCTGACCTCGGCCCTGTCGAGCCCGGCATCGGGAATGTCGAAGTCGACCCGGCTTTCCTCTTCGCCGACGGCGGCGCCCGTGATCGGGAAGGGGCAGACGACGGTAAGGAGGTGACAGGCCGCGTGCATGCGCATCAGGCGGTAGCGGCGCTGCCAGTCGATGTGAAGCGCCAGTGTCTCGCCGGGCTCCGGCAGAGTGGCGCCCTCTTCGGCCACCATGACGATTTCGCTGCGGTCCGCGCTGTAGACGGTATCGGCAATGCGGATCTGCCGGCCGCCGGACAGTTCCACGAAGCCGGTGTCACCGGGCTGTCCGCCGCCGGTGGCAAAGAAGTTGGTGCGATCGAAGACGAGGCCGCGTTCGCCCTCGATTCGCTGAAGCCTCGCCTCCATCGTTGAGAGATAGGCGTCATCCTGCGAGACCGAGACGGTCATAATCGCTTCACCCAGCCGCTGCGAAGGGGATGTCGAAGGCGGGCTCCCGCTCCAGCCAGGTCGGCTGCGGCAGGTTCTTTGAGCGCAAAAAGGCGGGGTTGAAGAGCTTCGACTGATAGCGATTGCCGTAGTCGCAGAGCACCGTCACGATCGTATGGCCAGGTCCCATCTCCTTGGCCATGCGTATGGCGCCTGCGATGTTGACGCCCGAGGAGCCGCCGAGGCAGAGGCCTTCCTCGCCGATCAGGTCGAACAGGATCGGCAGCGCCTCCTCATCGGGGATCTGGTAGGCGAAGTCCGGCTGGAAGCCCTCAAGGTTTGCGGTGATGCGGCCCTGTCCGATTCCCTCGGTGATGGAGGAGCCCTCGGAGCGCAGTTCGCCGTCGCGATAGTAGTGGTAGAGCGCCGCGCCCATCGGGTCGGCAAGACCGATCTTGATATGGCCGGAGTGGCGCTTCAGCCCCATGGCCGTGCCGGCTAGCGTGCCGCCGGTGCCCACCGCGCAGATGAAGCCGTCGACCGCGCCGCCGGTCTGCGACCAGATCTCCTCGGCGCTCGTCACCACATGGCCGTCGCGATTGGCGACGTTGTCGAACTGGTTCGCCCAGATCGCCCCGGCCGGGTGGCTCTTGGCGATCGATTCGGCGAGCCGTCCCGACAGCTTCACGTAGTTGTTCGGGTCGCGATATGGCACGGCGGGAACTTCGATCAGCTCGGCGCCCATCAGCCGCAAGGCGTCCTTCTTCTCCTGGCTCTGCGTGTCCGGGATGACGATGACCGTACGGTAGCCGAGAACGTTGGCGACCAGCGAAAGGCCGATACCCGTGTTGCCGGCCGTGCCCTCGACAATGATGCCGCCGGGCTCGATCAGCCCCTTCTCCTCGGCGTCGCGGATGATGAACAGCCCCGCCCGGTCCTTCACCGACTGCCCCGGATTGAGGAACTCCGCCTTGCCATAGATCTCGCAGCCGGTCTCCTCCGAGGCGCGGGCGAGACGGATCAGCGGCGTGTTGCCGATGGCGTCGAGAACGTTGTTGAACCTGGCCATGCGTGGGACTCGGGGGCTGCGGACGTGATCCGGCGAACCTATGACCCGGCCCCCGGCAAGGCAAGGATCAGAGCCGGAAGGTCGGTCCGTTCCGCCGGGCGACCGGACGCGATTCCTGTCATGCCCCGGTGCTGTCTGGGCAATGGATGCGCGTGCGCGAAGTCGTCGGAGAAGACACGGCCAGGATGCTGCCGTTCGAAAGAACCAATCGCTGGATCGCTGACGATGCGTGCGGAGGGCTCAGAGGCGGTAGAACTGAGCTTGGATGAGTGGCTCCCCGGGCCGGATTCGAACCAGCGACCTGTCGATTAACAGTCGAATGCTCTACCGCTGAGCTACCGGGGAACGGCACATGTCGTGCTGGCGGCCGTATAGCAAAGCCTGATTGGATTTGCCAAGCAGGCACGTCAGAAAAAAGTAGATGCGTGATCAAGTTCGGCCCGGTCTTCCTTGCTGCGCCCGGGCCTCCCATCTGACGTTTCGATGAACAGCTACCACGACGATCCCGCGAGGGATGAGGCCGGTGAGGCCGCACGCCGCTCGCCCGAGGGCACGAAACGGCCGGAAGCGGCGGCGAACGGAAGAGCGCCGGCATTCGGTTTGTCCGGCAACCGCGTAACACTCTTCGGCCGCAGCCTGCCGCTGCCCGCCAGTCGCGGCGGACGCGTGGCGCTCGGCACAGCGCTGGTCGGCGGCGGCATTTTCGGTTTTCTGCCGGTTCTCGGCTTCTGGATGATCCCGCTCGGCCTGCTGATTCTGTCGGTCGACCTGATCTTCGTACGACGCTGGCGGCGGCGCACACAGGTACGCTGGAGCCGCTGGCGGCGGGGCCGACGTCCACCCGGGATGCGTGGTCGGACGGCGCCGCCGCCCGACGCCTGAGGTGCGATGCCGTGCCGGCGGGCCCTTGCTGCCGGGAACACTGGATGCGAGGCGCGCGTTGACCTCCCGCAAATCAGGAGGCGTTCATGCTCAGACTTCTCGGCATCATCATCGCGATCATTTTCATCATCGGTCTTCTCGTCGTGATGGGCGTCTTCAAGCTGATCTTCTGAGGCCATAGCCGCCGACGCGATCGCGGCCGGGCGAGCCCCTGCAGGGTCGCTGGCGATCGCATACTCGGAAGGGATGAGTTCCTAAGCGCCACGCTCAGGAGGGATGCAGCGGCACGAGCCCCGCTGGACACGTCGGGGCGGTATCTCTACGGCGTTCGTCGAAAGCGGCCCGCCGCCGACATCTTCCGTGGGGCATGATGGAAACGCTGCAACCTTCGCGCGCCGCGGTGGAGCGCGACGACCTGCGCTGGTTTGCTCAGGTCCGCGCGACCCTGGCACTGGGCCTGCCGCTCGTCGGGTCACAGCTGGCGCAGATGTCGATCAATGTCACCGACACCGTCATGGTTGGGTGGCTCGGGGCGACGCAGCTTGCAGCGGGCGTGCTGGCCGCACAGACCTTCTTCCTGGTCTGGATGTTCGGAGCCGGCTTTGCCCATGCCATCATGCCGCTCGCGGCTGCTGCGCAGGGGCAGGGCGATCATCGGGCTGTCCGCAGGTCCGTGCGCATGGGTCTCTGGATCCTCACCGGATACAGCCTGCTGGTTATGCTGCCGCTCTGGCACACGGAAGCCATTCTCGTACTTCTTCGGCAGGATCCGCAGGTTGCGGCCATGGCGGGCCGTTTCATGCGCATATTGCAGTGGAGCATGCTGCCGGCTCTGCTCCTGATGGGGCTGCGCTCCTATCTCAGCGCTCTGTCCCGGGCGGATATCGTCCTATGGGCGACCCTCGTCGGCGCCGTCGTCAATGGCTTTCTCGATTACGCACTGATCTTCGGTCACTTCGGTGCACCGCACCTCGGCATGACCGGAGCTGCGCTTGCCTCGGTCGCCACCAATCTCATCATCCTCTCTGTTCTGTTCCTGTACTGCTTCGGCCACCCTGACCTCAGGCGCCACGAGATCTTCGCCCGTATCTGGCGGCCGGACTGGCACGACTTCTTCGTGATCCTGCGCCTTGGCTGGCCGATCGGGGCGACGATCGTCGCCGAAGTCGGGTTGTTCACGGCAACATCGATCATGATGGGCTGGATCGGAACGCTGGAGCTTGCGGCTCATGGCATTGCACTTCAGCTGACGGGCATCGCCTTCATGGTGCCGCTGGGCCTGTCCCAGGCCGCAACGGTCCGTGTCGGCCTCGCACACGGCCGGGGAGATCCGCACGGTCTCGCCCGTGCCGGGATCGCCGCCATCGGCGTCACAATGGCTTTCTCGCTGATTGGCGCCTTTGTTTTCTGGACGCTCCCGGGAGCCTTGATCGGTCTGTATCTTGATGACACCAAGCCGAATGCCGCTGAGGTCCTCGCCGTGGCTGTGCCGTTGCTGGCGGTGGCTGCGGCCTTTCAGATCGTTGACGGGCTGCAGGCGATCGGTACCGGTCTCTTGCGGGGACTGAAGGACACGCGCACCCCGATGCTGATCGCCATCTTCAGCTATTGGCTCGTCGGCTTACCGGTCGCCTATGTTCTCGGCTTCGTGCTCGGCTGGGGCGGCGTCGGGATCTGGTGGGGTCTGGCGGTCGGACTTGCCGGCGCGGCCGTGCTGATGAACTGGCGCTTCTACCACCGCGAAAAGCTCGGGCTGATCAGAAGCTCTTGAGGCCCGGCTCCGACGAGGCCCGGCGTAGCGCCTCAGGTCGTGCCGCCGACGCCTGCGGTCAGGCTCGGTCACAAGGGCTCTGTCCTGTTGCTGATTCCTGATCGCAGCCGGCGAGAACAGGTTACGTTGGATTGGACATGACAGAGCCGCTCGCCCCTGCGTTCTTCCGCCGCGATGCCGTCAGCCTCGCGACAGACCTTCTCGGCTGTGTGCTCCTGGTCGATGGTGTCGGCGGTGTCATCACCGAGACGGAAGCCTATGACCATGAAGATCCGGCTTCGCACTCCTTCCGCGGCCGCACGCCACGCAATGCGGCCATGTTCGGCCCGCCGGGACAGGCCTATGTCTACCGCTCCTACGGCATCCACTGGTGCTTCAATATCGTCTGCGGCGAGACGTCGACCGGCAGCGCCGTCCTCATTCGCGCGCTCGAGCCGGTGTCGGCTCTGGCACTGATGCGCCAGCGTCGCCGGACGGCGGACGTCAAGAAGCTCTGCGCCGGGCCGGGGCGGCTGACCGAGGCGCTCGGCATCACCGGCGCGCATGACTCGTTGCCGTTGGATGCCGCCCCTTTCCACCTGGAGGAGGGTGTCAGGCCCGAGACCATCCTCGTCGGGCCGCGTATCGGCATCTCTCGCGCCGTCGAGAAGCCGTGGCGCTTCGGCATTCATGGCTCGCGCTTCCTCAGCCGGCCGTTTCGGTAGGAAGCCGGTGCAGGTCGGACGGCTCCTGCAACGAAGCTGCGCCGATTGAACATCGGCATCGACCGGCGCTCACTGGAACGAACGCATCCGAGCCATTCCCACAATCAAGTTGATGCCGGTTTTTCAGAATGGCCGGGCAGGGGACTTGCAGAACCCCAGACGCCTCAGTAGGTAGGGCGCCGTTGAGGCCTCGTGGCGGAGTGGTTACGCAGAGGACTGCAAATCCTTGCACGCCGGTTCGATTCCGGCCGAGGCCTCCAAACTCCCGCTATCTAAATGATCGAGCCGTTGACCGCCGCCGCGATAGAGCGAGGGCGCAGGCGATGTCGAGCGCGGTGATGGCAAGGACATTGGCGAAGGCCGCCGCGGCAGCACCTCGCCGCGGATTGTCGCGCTCCAGTCCCGGTATCAGGCTGGCGAGATCGAGCGCATCGCCGGCAACGCGGGCCCACACCCATGGCGCCGGATCCCTGGATGCGAGAATGCCAATGCCGGCACCGATCTCCCGCAAACCATAGGCGCGCGTCAGCGTCTGGTGGTTGCCGAGACCGAGCAGGCGGTCGAGGCTGCGCGGCGCCACGAGTTCGATGAGCCCGAGGCCGATGCTGAACCAGCCGAGACCGCTGGCGACACGATCGACGGTCTCGTCGCTCAACGCGTCGATCTGCCGGGCTGCGGGTCCGTAGAGTGAGCTCATGATTCGACTTCCCTTGATGCGGTGGGGAAGGAAGACGCCGGACGCCCGCTCGTTCCCGAGCCAAAGCTTGGTCGGACAGGCATGTCCGGTGGCGGGCGCGCCGTCACGCCGCCTTGCACCTGTTACACGCCGCGACTATGGGAAACACACCTTCTGACAACAGAGCCGGATCGCGATCATGGACTTCCAGGCGGCGCGCACGCGGATGGTGGACAACCAGGTCCGCACCACCGACGTGACGGACTACGAGATCCTCAAGGCAATGCTCAGCGTGCCGCGCGAGGAGTTCGTGCCGGCGAACCGGCGTGAGCTCGCCTATATCGACGAGGACATCCCGGTTGCGCCGGGGCGCTACCTCATGGAGCCGTCGCCCTTCGCCAAGCTCCTGCAACTTGCCGACATCCGCCCGCAGGATCACGTTCTCGACGTCGGCTGCGCGACCGGCTACTCGACGGCCGTAATCGGGCGCATGGCGCGCAGCGTCGTCGGGCTCGAAAGCGACCCTGCGCTTGCCGCCGCCGCGGCGTCGACGCTCGACCGGCTTGGCATCGGCAACTGCACGGTTGTCGAGGGGCCGCTAGTGGACGGCTGCGCCCAACACGCGCCCTACGACGTGATCTTCATCGAAGGCGCGGTGCAGCGCCTGCCGGACGCCTTCTTCGAGCAGATCAAGATCGGCGGCCGCATCGTCGTGGTGGAAGGAGTCGGTAACGCTGCCCTCGCTCGGCTCTTCCTCAAGGAGGCTCATGGCGTCGTCTCAGACCGCATCGCCTTCAATTGCTGCGTCAAGGCTTTGCCTGGCTTCGGGCGTGAACAGAGCTTCGTCTTCTAAGAAGGACTGCGCCGCAAGCTTCGTGAAAGCTCTAAAGGATAGCAATTATCCCGCTCTCTACAGCTGGATCACGATTAACGATTTGAAGAAGAGTGAGGTTGAACCGCGCCTGCGGTGAAGCTTGCTTGAAGCCGAATTCTGTGGTCGGTTAGATCCTATCTTTGCAGGTAGGTGTAATACTGTTGCGCCTACGCGTCATCTGTGTCGCTGGAAAGCCACAGGTGCAGTGGAACCGCTCGCGACCTTCCCAAGGGGAAGCTAGCGCCGCGATGAATTTGCCTTCACATTCCGCTAACGATTCCGCCGGCCGACAGAGCCGGGTGTTGCTACGCATGCGCGCAGCCGCGTCCGTGGAATCGCTAGTAGGCATGGAGTGGTGAATTGCGCGCCAAGTTCTGGATCGTTGCGGCTCTGTCCGCAGGTACCGCGCTGTCCGTTTTCGGTGCTGCTCAAGCCGAGACGCTATCGGAAGCGTTGGCGAAGGCTTACCGCAACAATCAATCACTGAACGCCGCGCGCGCCCAGCTGCGTGCGACGGATGAAAACGTGCCGCAGGCAAAATCCGGCCTCCGACCCTTCGTCAGCGCCGTCGGAAGTGCCAATGCGACGCGCTCGCGCACGACGTTCGGCGACGACATCTCCAACGAGAACGCCCGTTCGCTGTCCGCCGGCTTCGGGGTGCAGGTGAATCAGACCCTATTCGACGGCTTCCAGACGCCGAACAACGTCGCGGCGGCTGAAGCGCAGGTCCGCGCCTCGCAGCAGAACCTCGCCAACACGGTCCAGAACACGCTCTTCGACGCCGCGTCCGCCTATATGGACGTTCTGCGCGACCGGCAGATCGCGTCGCTGCGGCGCCAGAACCTCGCCTTCCTGCAGGAGCAGGTTCGCGCCGCGCGGGCCCGCTTCGACGTCGGCGAGGGAACGCGCACGGACGTGGCGCAGGCCGAATCGCAGCAGGCTCTGGCGACGGCGCTGCTGAACTCGGCGCTGGCGCAGGTCGCGACGAGCGAGGCCAGCTACTTCCAGATTATCGGTGATGCGCCAAACGGCCTGACGCCCGGCAAGCAGCTCAAGGGTGCCTCGCTGCCAAGCTCGGTGGCGCAGGCCGTGTCGATCTCGCAGCGCGAGCATCCCGCGATCCTTGCCACGCTCTCGGCGGTCGACGCGGCCGCCTTTCAGGTCAAGTCGGCCGAGGGTCAGCTTCTCCCGACGCTGAGCGTCACCGGCCAGCTCCAGGACCAGTATGGCCTGAGCTCGTCTCGCGGCGGTGACCTGCCGGGCTTGCCGGGCGTCAGCGCTGGAGGGCCGGACGTCCTCACCCAGAACGCCGTCACTGCAACCGTCGGCGCCCAGCTGACCATCCCCATCTACCAGGGCGGCCTCGTGTCCTCGCAGATCCGGCAGTCCAAGGAAGTGCTCGGACAGCGCCGGATCGAGGTGGACAGCGCCCGCGATCAGGTGCGTGCGGCCGTGGCTTCGGCCTGGGCGCAGCTTCAGGCGGCACGGGCCAATGTCACCGGCTACAATGCGCAGGTTCAGGCGGCCCGACTGGCCCTGAACGGCGTCATCGAGGAGCGCAACGTCGGCCAGCGCACGACCCTCGACGTCCTGAACGCTCAGGCCGACGTCATCACCGCCCAGATCCTCCTCGTCGGCGCGCAGCGGGACGACGTCGTCGCCGGCTACGCGCTTCTGTCGGCCGTCGGCCGGCTGTCGCCGGAGCGGCTGTCGCTCAATGTGCGCAGCTACAAGCCGGAGGAGCACTACAAGGCTGTGAAAGACAAGTGGTACGGCCTTCGCACCCCGGACGGGCGCTGAGGCCTCGCAACATCCACCGACGCATCTTCGCTTGAGGTTTGCCAAGGGAACTGCGGCAGACCTCAAGAGCATGGTGCGACCTGTGCCGTGTGCCGTTGCCGCTCGTTCTGTGCCGCGACGATGCCAAGTCGTCCGGCCGATTTGATCTCCGGGCGCACGCTTCTCTGCAAGACGACCTGCAAACGTCTTCGCGCCGCTTGGCAAAAGACCTGTCAATTTCTGCGTCAACGCTTTGGCAGGGATTCATTCGCCGCCTCTTTCAGTTTAGGCTGAGTGCATGATTCGAAAGGCGGATTCGTCCGCCGGCAGAGAGATGCGGAGCCTGATCTCATGAGCAATGCCAGCCCGGCGCGTGAACCGTCCATGGACGAGATCCTTGCCTCCATTCGCAGGATCATCGAGAGCGGCGACGACCGCTCGCCCAACACGTCCGCTCGCCGTGCCGCGGCGTCGCATCTAAAGAGCGTCGAGGATCTTTCGCCGGCGCCGCGTGCGGCCGCCGAAGCGCCTCAGAGCGCCGCTCCCGCGCGCGCTGAGCCGTCATTGTCGTCTGCATCGCTGCGTGGCTCGCAGCCGGGCGGCGTCGAAGGTCGCGAGCCTCCGTCGCAGCGCTCCGAAGCACGCGATGCGGCGCCGTCCCATCATGCCGGCGATCGGGCGCAGGAGCGCTCGACCTCGGCTTCGCTGGATGCTCGCTCCGCCCGATCCGAGAGCCCCGAGACGGCCTCTCGGGAGGACGCCGATCATGTCGAGCGGGACCATGCGACCGGCTTCGGTCAGCGCGATATCGGACGCTTCAGCACTGCGGCCGATGCATCGCCGGACGACACCGTGACGACCTCCGTTTTCAGCGCCGACTTCGACGAGGACGAATTCGCGGCCGAGCTTCTCGGCGAGGCTGATGCGCGCCACAATTTCGATGCCGAAACGCGCTCGCCCGCCGAGACGCGATCGTCGGCCGAGACGCGCTCGTCTGCCGTGATGCGCGAGGTTGCCTTCGCCGCGCTCGCCGATACCACCAGCGGCGTTCCGGACGCTGCAGTGGAAGATGGCGCTGATGATTTCGCCACGGCGTCCAGTTGGGGTGCTGCGCCGGAGGATCGCGACCCGCCGGCGAATGACCGCGTGTCATCCTTCGTTCGTGACATGCCGCTTCTGTCGAATGCGCCCGGCCGCCAGGTTGCGGAAGCCTTCGACGAGCTGGCGGAACTGATCCGCGAGAACCATATCCGCTCCATGGAAGACATGGCCCGCGACATGCTGAGGCCGATGCTGCAGGAGTGGCTGGACGATAATCTGCCGCGCCTGGTTGAGAAGCTGGTGCGCGAAGAAATCGAGCGCGTGTCCCGCGGCAACGGGCGCCGCTAACGGGCGACTGATCAAGCATCTGCTTCGGCCGCCGCCCATCGGCGGCCGATTGCGTTTTAGCCAGGGGGTGCCCGGCTGCTGCTGCCGGTCCGCCGCCGCCCTGTGCTGATGATGGGGCAGGGGCTATGGCCCGCCACCGCCAATTGCCGCGATCTTGCGTCTCCCGTGCGTGCCCGCTTCGCACCGCTTCGTTGACGCCACCCCGTGCTTCCGGCTAACCGCACCGGCAACAGACCGACCGATCGGATCCGAGATGATCGAAAAGACCTACGACGCCGCGGCCATCGAGCCGCGCATCGCTGCGCGCTGGGAGAGTGTCAGTGCCTTCGCGGCTGGTGCCGGCGCAAAGGCAGGCGCCGATCCGTATTCGATGGTGATTCCGCCGCCGAACGTCACCGGCTCGCTGCATATGGGCCACGCGCTCAACAACACGCTGCAGGACATTCTCATTCGCTTCGAGCGCATGCGCGGCAAGAACGTCCTGTGGCAGCCCGGTCTCGATCACGCGGGCATTGCCACGCAGATGGTCGTCGAGCGCCGGCTCGCTGCCAACGGCGAGCCCGGTCGGCGCGAACTCGGGCGCGAGACCTTCATCGACAAGGTCTGGGAGTGGAAGGCCGAGTCGGGCGGCTCGATCCTTGGTCAGCTCCGCCGCCTCGGCGCCTCCTGCGACTGGTCGCGCGAGCGCTTCACCATGGACGAGGGCCTCTCCAAGGCCGTCCTCCACGTCTTCGTCGAGCTGTACCGCAAGGGGCTGATCTACAAGGACAAGCGGCTCGTCAACTGGGATCCGAAGTTCGAGACGGCGATCTCCGACCTCGAGGTCGAGAACCGCGAGACGCCCGGCCATATGTGGCACTTCAAATATCCGCTGGCCGGCGGCGAAACCTATGAATATGTCGAGCGGGACGCCGACGGTAACATCACGCTGCGGGAGACCCGCGACTACATCTCCATCGCGACCACGCGCCCTGAGACGATGCTCGGAGACGGCGCGGTTGCCGTTCACCCCGACGACGAGCGTTACCGCCCGATCATCGGCAAGCTCTGCGAGATTCCGGTCGGGCCGAAGGAGCACCGCCGCCTGATCCCGATCATCACCGACGAGTATCCGGACATGGCGTTCGGCTCGGGTGCGGTGAAGATCACCGGTGCTCATGACTTCAACGACTATCAGGTCGCCCGGCGCAACGGCATCCCGATGTACCGGCTGATGGACACGCGCGGTGCCATGCGCGCCGATTCGGCCCCTTACGCCGACGAAGCGCGGCGGGCGGCCGAGATCGTCGCATCCGGCGCGGTCCCGGATGCTGCTGCCGTCGACGAGATCAACCTGGTGCCCGACGAGTATCGCGGCCTCGACCGCCTCGAGGCCCGCGAGAAGGTGATCGCCGCGATCGACGCGGAAGGTCTGATGATCATTGTCGAGGACAAGCCGATCATGCAGCCTTTCGGTGACCGCTCCGGCGTCGTCATCGAGCCGATGCTGACGGACCAGTGGTTTGCCGACGCCAAGACCCTTGCAGAGCCTGCGATTGCCTCGGTGCGCGAGGGGCGGACGGTCTTTGTCCCGGAGAGTTGGACCAAGACCTATTATCAGTGGATGGAGAACATCGAGCCCTGGTGCATCTCGCGCCAACTCTGGTGGGGCCACCGCATTCCCGCCTGGTATGGGCCGGATGGCTCGATCTTCGTGGAGAAGAGCGAGGAGGAGGCGGTCGCCGCGGCCCTCTCGCACTATGTCGTCAACGGCACCCTCACCGACGAGGAGGCCCGCGCCATGGCGGCCGACCCGCAGCGGCGGGATGGTTTCCTGAAGCGCGACGAGGACGTGCTCGACACCTGGTTCTCTTCGGCGCTGTGGCCGTTCTCGACGCTGGGCTGGCCGGACGAGACGCCGGAGCTTGCGACCTATTATCCGACGAGCGTGCTCGTCACCGGCTTCGACATCATCTTCTTCTGGGTCGCCCGGATGATGATGATGGGGCTTGAATTTACCGGCACCGAGCCCTTCCACACGATCTACATGCATGCGCTCGTTCGCGACAAGAACGGCGCCAAGATGTCGAAGTCCAAGGGCAACGTCATCGACCCGCTCGATCTCATCGACGAGTACGGCGCGGACGCGCTGCGCTTCACCCTCGCGATCATGGCGGCGCAGGGCCGCGACGTGAAGCTCGATCCGCAGCGCATCGCCGGCTACCGCAACTTCGGCACCAAGCTCTGGAACGCCTCGCGCTTCGCCGAGATGAACGGTGCGATCCATGGTGTTGCGCTCGATCCCGAGACGCTGACGCTGCCGCTGAACCGCTGGCTCCTGACCGAACTCGCTCGGGCCTCGGCGGAGGCCGGAGCCGCCATCGAGGGCTTCCGCTTCAACGATGCGGCCGGAACGCTCTACCGCTTCGTCTGGAATTTGTTCTGCGATTGGTATCTGGAGCTGTCGAAGCCGGTGATGACCGGCGAGGACGAGGCGGCGAAGGCGGAAACGCGCCAGGTCACAGGCTATGTTCTCGACCGAATCTACGCGCTGCTGCACCCATTCATGCCCTTCCTGACGGAGGAGCTGTGGCAGGTGACGGAGCCGGCGACGGCGAAGCGGGACGCGCTGCTCTGCCATACGGCCTGGCCCGTCATCGACTTTGCCGACGCTGCAGCGGCCGACGACATCAACTGGCTGATCGAACTCGTCAGCCAGATTCGCTCAGTCCGTGCCGAGATGAACGTGCCCGCTGGTGCCGAAGCGCGCTTCGTGGCCATCTCGCCCGATGCGGCGACGTCCGAACGGCTTCGGCGCCATGATGGCGCGCTTCGGCGGCTCGCGCGCCTCGCCTCCATCGAGACCGCAGGTGAGGCACCAGGGCAGTCGGCGCAGATCGTCGCCCTTGGCGGCACGTTCGCCTTGCCGCTGGAGGGCATGATCGATATCGCCGCCGAGCGGGTGCGTCTGACCAAGGCTCGCGAGAAGGCGCAGGCCGAGGTCGCGCGAATCGACAAGAAGCTTGGCAACGAGCGATTCGTGGCCAATGCCCCGGCCGAACTGGTCGAGCAGGAGCGCGAAAAGCGCGATGCTTACCTGGCCGAGGTGGCGACGCTGAGCGCTGCGCTCTCGCGGCTTGGCTGACGTAGCAAAAGCGAGATGGCGCAGTCGCTGCTGCGCCATCGCTGTGGCAGCGGTGCTTCTCCCACTGTAGCGCGACCGCAACAGTTCTGTGGCGAAACACGGGGCCACAAGCGCCGTCGCCCTCTCGGCTGTAACGTCTTCAGCACCTGCGACGTCTTCGGCGGTAGTAGTGGTAGCAGCAACATCAACGTGTTGTCGCTGATCGTTGAGAAACGCGTTGGATTGCGGCACGCCTTCGGCGACTCCGTATCCCGCTGCGGTCGTATTTGCACCCGCAGTGTTCCCTCCTAGGCTCGCCTCAACAGCCGAGCCTGCGCAAGCTTCGGCTGGTAGCCACGAAGAGCGCAAGGGGGAACGGGCACATGGTTGCGTTGAAGAGATTACTGGCAGGCAGCCTCGCGACGACGGTGCTGACGTCGTCCGCTTTTGCGGGCGGCTTCCAGAGGGGCACGGCCGACACCGATATCCTGTACGAGCGCGGCGGCTTCAGCATGCGCACGGGCATCACCTATGTTGACCCGCAGCGCGGCTTCGACAGCGTAAACGGGGTCTCCGGCGACTTCGGCGACTATACCGGGGATTACATTATCCCGTCCTATGCCTTCGGCTTCGGCAATGACCTCCTGGGCTGCGCCGGCACCTATACGATCTCCTTCGCCGCCGACGGCGACTATGCGAGTTTGCCGGGTGGCGCTGTGCCGGCCCCAGCCGACGGATCATCGTTCACGCGCACACGCACGCTCGAATTCGATTCGAACGAGTTCGGCCTGACCTGCCGCCTCAGCTACGAGATGGAGAACGGTCACCGCCTGAGCGTTCTTGGCGGCGCCTTTGCCGAGGACTTCAACTTCAACGCCACGGCACTGTCGACCACGGTGCAGCCCGGGCCGCTTCCCGGAAGCGCCGTCCTGCTCTCGACCGCGATCGACGCGGAGGCCGATCAGAGCTTCCAGGGCGGCTATCGCGTCGGTCTCGCCTATGAGGTTCCGGATATCGCACTTCGGGTGCAGGCCCTCTACAGGTCCGAGGTCCGTCACGACGACATCACCGGCACCGGCACGGTGACAACCGGATCGGCCAGCCTGGCTCTGCCGGGCGGCGGCACGATCCCGCTCGATCCGACGACTCCCGGCCTGCCGCCCGTCGGCACCGTCATCCCTGCGGCCGTCAGCCTCAATGAGGCAACCAGCCCGCAGAGCCTGTATCTCAATGCCCAGACCGGCATTGCCGCAGGCACGCTGCTCCTGGCCTCGTTCCGCTGGACAGACTGGAGCAGCAACCGCGACGTGGTCGTGACGCTTGATACGCCGCTCGGCTCCAGCCAGAGCGTCATGCCCTATCGCTGGCGCGACGGCTACACGGGCTCGCTCGGGATCGGGCGCGCCTTCACCGACACGGTGTCAGGCGTCGTGGCTGTCGGCTATGACCGTGGCGTCTCCACAGGGGCTGAGACGACCTATACCGATCTCTATACGCTCTCCGCCGGCATGTCGTTCAAGCCGGAGAAGTGGGCGGAGGTCCGCATCGGTGGCCTCGTCGGCTACTGGACGGACGGCGAGCAGTCGGTCGAAGACGGCGCGAATTTCGACGGCACCGTCGGCGACGACTTCGTCTACGCGCTCAGCGCCTCGATGAAGTTCACCTTCTGACGTCACACGCGCCGACGATCTGCGGCATTTCGCCCGGCATCGGCGTCCGTTCGAAAAACACCGCGTCGCCAGCGGTCGCGGCTGCTGGCGCGTGTCTCGCAAGGTGGAAGCTGTCGCCCTGTGGGATCGTAGCAACACTATTGCAACGATGCATCGGATATACAGGGAGCGGGGACAGGATGCCCCGTTGCGGCCACAAAACGCGCCCATCCAGACTTCGTGGGATGCGGGCGTCAAGGCGGTGCCGGATGCATCCGAAGGGACATGCGAGGGGACGATGGGTCTACCATCGATCGGGAAGGGCACGCGCGCTCGTACTGCCGGTCAGCTGCTGAACGCAGCTGAATCGATCCAGTTCCATTCGGGTGCGATTGCTATCCCGGAAAACGCTGATGCCCTGCCAGCGAAGGCTGGACCGACTTCGTTCATCGGCCGCGCTATCGCGGCCGCTCGTGGCTCTGCCGGGTTTGGCGTCAAGCATCCTCATGCGTCTTTCTAAGCTCGTCCTTCTTGCGCTGCTGACCGGTAGCGCCACGGCTGTGAGTGCGACCTCGACCGTCGCGCTCGATCCGAACCTTTCGGTCTCCCCCGACGCCGGCCCGATGGAGCTCTTCAGCTTCGGCTTCAAGCTCTACAAGCAGGGCGAGAAGCTGGAAGCCTTCGAGGCGCTGCGTTACGCCGCGGAGAAGGGGCATCCGGGTGCTCGCTGGAAGCTGGGACAGATGTATGCCCAGGGCGACGGCGTTCCGGAGAACGATTACGAGGCGTTCAAGCTCTTCGAATCGATCGTGCGCGAGCAGGAGGATGACACCACCGGCTCGCCGAATGCGGCCTACGTGTCCAGCGCCGTCGTGGCGCTTGCCGACTATCTGCGCAAGGGCATCCCGAACAGCCCTGTGGAGGTCGACCTGCCGCAGGCACGGCAGCTCTATTTCCACGCAGCGTCCTTCTTTGGTGATCCGAAGGCGCAGTTCGAGCTCGGCCGCATGCTGCTGAACGGCGAGGGTGGCAAGTCCAACCCGCGCCAGGCGGCGCGGTGGCTGAAGCTGGCGGCCCATAAGGGCAGTGCCAGCGCACAGGCGCTGCTCGGCTATCTCCTCTTCGACGGCGTGAAGATCGCGCTCAGGGCCGAGCCGGTGCGCGGTCTCGCCATGCTGACGATGGCGTTGCAGCAGGCTTCGCCCTCCGAGCAAAAGTGGATCCGTCCGCTGCAGGAAGAGGTGTTCTCGCTGGCCAGCGAGGGAGACCGCCGCACGGCGCTCGCCTATGCCCAGGAACAGCAGGGCGTCAGCAAGAACTGATACTTAGCGACGCTCGCTCGAGGCGTCGCTGAGCTTAGGAGTCCGACCTCAGAGCATGAGGTCGATCACGACGGGAACGTGATCCGAGGGCTTCTCCCAGCCGCGCACATGCTTATCGATGCCGACCGAGCCGAGCCGTGACGCGGCTTCAGGCGAGAGCAGCAGGTGATCGATGCGGATGCCGTTGTTCTTCTGCCAGGCGCCGGCCTGATAGTCCCAGAAGGTGTATACCTCGCCGGCTGCGGTTGTCGCGCGGACGGCGTCGAGAAGCCCGAGGTTCAGAAGCCGCCGGTATGCGGCACGGCTCTCGGGCTGGTAGAGCGCGTCGCCGAGCCACGCAGCCGGATTGCGGCAGTCCTCCGGCTCCGGGATGACGTTGTAGTCGCCGGCGAGAATCAGTGCGTCCTCGTCGCTGAGGCGCGCGATCGCGTGGGCTTCCAGCCGCTGCATCCAGCTGAGCTTGTAGGTGAACTTCTCCGTTCCCAACGGATTGCCATTCGGCAGATACAGCGAGGCGACACGCACGCGCTGTCCATTGACCGTCCAGCACGCCTCGATGAAGCGCGACTGCTCGTCGCTTTCATCACCTGGCAGCCCGCGCGAGACGCTGCCGTTGTCGGGCGCCACCTTCGACAGAAGGGCGACGCCGTTGAAGCCTTTCTGGCCATGCGTCTCCACATGGTAGCCGAGCGCCTCCACCGCCTGGCGCGGGAAGCCGTCGTCGAGACTCTTGATCTCCTGCAGGCAGACGATGTCGGGGGAGCGCTCGGTGAGCCAGGCGGTGAGCGCGTCGATGCGCGCACGCACGCCGTTGATGTTCCAGGTGGCGATCAGCATCCGGCGGAATCAGACGGAGAAGCTGGTGCCGCAGCCGCAGGACGCGACGGCATTCGGATTGCGGATCTGAAAGGACTGACCCATGAGATCGTCGACGAAGTCGACTACGGCGCCCTCCATATAAACCAGCGAGGTCGGGTCGATCAGCACGCGCGCGCCGGACCGCTCAATGACGAGATCGTCCGATTCGCTGCCGTGGGTAAGATCGTATTTGTAGGAGAAGCCCGAGCAGCCGCCGCCTTCCACCGAGATGCGCAGGGCATCGGCGTCGCCGCTGTTTGCCAGGATCTTGGCGATCCGCTTCACCGCCGCGTCGGAAACAGTCACGGGAAGGGCTAGGGTCTCGCTCATCGCTTCGCCGGACGGGCCGCTTCGGTCCGCCGCTCCTTGTTGATGTGCCTGCCCCTAAGTATGAAGCCGAGCGAAACCGGTCAATCGCAACGCAACGTATCGAACCGCCGATGGCAGACGAGATCATGGCAGGCATCGGCCTCGGCAGCGGCGAGCATGCTCCCTTCGCCGTGAATGCGGCTGCATCGCGCGGCCGCCTGGTGCCCGAGCCTGCGAGCCGCACCCGCACGCCGTTCCAGCGCGACCGCGACCGCATCGTCCACTCCACAGCCTTCCGCCGGCTGAAGCACAAGACGCAGGTCTTCGTCGCCTATGAGGGCGACCACTTCCGCACTCGGCTGACCCACACGATCGAGGTCTCCCAGATCGCACGGGCCTTCGCCCGCGCACTGCGGCTGGACGAGGATCTGACGGAAGCGATCGCGCTCGTCCATGATTTCGGCCATACGCCCTTCGGCCATGCCGGCGAGCGGGCGCTCGATCGCCGCATGCGCGCCTTCGGCGGCTTCGATCACAATGCGCAGGCGCTGCGAATCGTCACGGCCCTGGAGCGCCGCTATGCCGATTTTGACGGGCTGAACCTCTCGTGGGAGACGCTGGAGGGCCTGGTGAAGCACAATGGCCCGTTGCTCGGACCGGCGGCTGGTAACGCCACGGTGCCGCGACCGATCCTCGATTTCGACGCGGTATTCCCGCTCGACCTCGCGCTTCATGCCAGCCTCGAGGCGCAGGCCGCGGCGATCGCAGACGATATCGCCTATGACACGCATGACCTGGACGATGGTTTGCGCGCCGGTCTCCTCGTCGTCGACGATCTCGAAGAGTTGGACCTCGCCGGGTCGATCCTGCGCGAGGTGAGGGCGGCCTATCCCGGCCTCGATCAGGGCCGGCTGATCAACGAGATCATGCGCCGCCACATCACCCGGATGGTGGAAGACGTCATCGCGACGACGATGCGCAACCTCGCCGATGCGGACGTTGCCAGTGCCGAGGACGTACGGCAAGCCGGCCGAACCCTCGTGACCTTCTCGCGAGGCATGCGCGACTGCGAGCAGCAGACCAAGCGGTTCCTGTTCGGCCGCGTCTACCGCAATCCCGCCGTCAGCCGGGTGATGGCCGAGGCGGAGGCGGTCGTCGAGGCGCTGTTCGACCGATATGTCGCGGAGCCCCGCAGCATGCCGGACGGGTGGGGCGAGGGCACTGACGGCCTTGACGACGCACGCCTTGCCCGCCGCGTCGCCGATTACCTCTCCGGAATGACCGACAGCTACGCTCTCGGCGAGCATCGCCGCCTCTTCGGCCGCGCGCCGGATTTGCGTTGACGGGCAGAACCCACTTAAAGCGGCGTCTGAAGAAGTGGCCAGCAGCTGACAAGCCGGCCTCAAGAGTGATCGAGACCTCCGATGAACATTTTCGCCGACTTCGAGAACAGGGTGAAGTCAGCCGTGGAAGCGATTCTGGCGACTCGCGAAAACAGCGGTCTCGACCTGTCGCGGATCACGGTAGAGCCGCCGAGAGATGCCAGCCACGGTGATCTCGCCACCAATGCGGCGATGGTGCTGGCAAAGCCGCTGCAGGCAAAGCCTCGTGAGCTCGCCGAGGCGATCGCCGAAGCGCTGCGCGCCGACACCGATGTCGAGACGGTGGAGATCGCCGGCCCCGGCTTCATCAATCTGCGGCTGAAGCCCGCCTTCTGGACCGAGCATCTCGCCGACTTGCTGCGTCAGGGAAGCGACTATGGGCGCGGTGCTTCGACGGGCCGCAAGATCAACGTCGAATATGTCTCCGCCAATCCGACCGGTCCGATGCATGTCGGCCACTGCCGTGGCGCCGTCGTCGGCGACAGCATTGCCAACATCCTCGGCTTTGCCGGCAACGCCGTGACGAAGGAGTACTACGTCAACGATGCCGGCGAGCAGGTGACGGTGCTCGCGAGATCCGCCTATCTGCGTTACCGCGAGGCGATGGGCGAGACGATCGGCGAAATTCCCGCCGGTCTCTACCCCGGCGATTACCTGAAGCCGGTCGGCCATGCGTTGGCCTTCCGCTACGGTGACACGCTGATGCAGGCCGACGAGGCGGAGTGGCTGCCGCCTGTGCGCGACTTCGCCATCGAGGCCATGATGATGATGATCCGGGACGACCTTGCGCGTCTCGGCATCACGCATGAGGTCTTCTTCTCCGAGCGCGTCCTGCACGGCAATGGCGGTGGGCGTATCGCTGCCGCCATCGACGACCTTCGCGCGCGTGGCTTCGTCTACAACGGCACGCTGCCGCCGCCGAAGGGCCAGCTGCCGGAGGACTGGGAGGACCGGGAGCAGGTGCTGCTGCGCTCCACCGATGTCGGCGACGACATGGACCGGCCGCTGGTGAAGTCCGACGGCCGCTTCACCTACTTCGCCGCCGACGTCGCCTATTTCCGCGACAAGTTCGAGCGCGGCTTCGACGAGATGGTCTACGTGCTCGGCGCCGACCACGGCGGCTACGTGAAGCGACTGGAGGCCGTCGCTAAGGCGGTGTCCGGCGGCCGCGCGACGCTCGACGTCGTGCTCTGCCAGCTGGTGAAGCTGTTCCGCGACGGCGAGCCGGTGCGCATGTCGAAGCGCTCCGGCGACTTCGTCACGCTGGCCGAAGTGGTGGAGGAGGTGGGTCGCGACCCCGTCCGCTTCATGATGCTGTTCCGCAAGAGCGATGCGCCGCTCGACTTCGACTTCGCCAAGGTGACGGAGCAGTCGAAGGACAATCCCGTCTTCTACGTGCAGTATGCCCATGCGCGGGCTGCGGCCGTGAAGCGGCAAGCGGTGGAGGCGGGGCTGGAGCTGCCTCAGCCCGGCTCCCTCGACGACGCGGCTCTCGATGGGCTGACCGACGTCGGAGAGCTGGCGCTCATCCGCAAGCTCGCCGAGTTCCCGCGCCTCATCCAGGCCGCGGCGGAAAGCAAGGAGCCGCATCGGCTCGCCTTCTACCTCTACGATCTCGCCTCAGCCTTCCACGGCCAGTACAATCGCGGCAAGGACCTGCCGGACTTACGCTTTGTTAACCCTGACAACCCGATAATGACCGCAGCGAGACTAGGATTGGTTGAAGCTGTCGCCGTCGTCATCCGGTCCGGACTGACGCTGATCGGCGCCGCCGCCCCGGAAGAAATGCGCTGACGAACCACCGTTTGGTCAACTTCGTTAGCTAGCGACTCGGACGGGTTGGCAAGGCTCTCTGCCAGCAGGGGATGAAGCGGAGTTCACGTGATGGCTGACGGCAAGGGCTCTGCTCGCGATGGCGGCTTCCACGTTGATGAACTGGATGGCGACCCGTTCGCCGAGCTGGCGCGCCTCGTCGATGAGCCATGGACCGGAGAGCCGCTGGCGCCGGCCCGGGACTCGAAGCGTATGCCGTCGCAGGACATTGCCAGCGCCCCGTCGATCTTCGACGAGCGCTGGGCCAATGGGAACGATGGCGACGCCGTCTGGCAGGCCGGATCGCACGATACGCGCCGCCATGATGAGCCGGAACTTGGAGCCGGCTTTGAGGATGCGCTCGCCGAGATGATCGACGCCGAACTCGCCGACGAGGCGGGGGAGGCACATTCGCACGGCGCAGCTCCCTCGACCCGCCCGGCTGCTGCGGCTCCTGCGGCTGCTTCGTCTTACGCAAGCTGGGTGGAGCCCCGCGCTGCCGCCGGACAGCCGCAGCCCAAGCCTTATGAAGCGCCGGCGCCGGTCGAGAGCGCCGAAGATCCGCTCGAAAGCGAGTTGGAGACTGCGCTTCGCAGCCTCAGCACGCCGGCCAATCCGCGCGAAACGCCGATCCATCGTGCTCAGTCCTTTGCGCCTGAGCGGATCGAGATGGAGGTCCCGGCGGATCTCTCCGGCCCGTCGGTTGACGACTTCGATGAGCTGATCGCCAGCGAGCTGGCGGTGATGCGCCAGCCCGTCCAGGCGGCTCCCCGGCACGTCATCTCCGAGCAGGACGTGCTCGGCTACAACGGCTATCAGAGCGGTCATGGCGCCCCCGTCTATGTCGCCCGCGAAGAGGACGATGAGGGCGCCTACGCTGCCGACCGTCGCCGGGGCCCGGTGCTGCGCAAGGTGCTGATGGCTGGCGGCAGTGTCGCGGCGCTTCTCGTCGTCGGCGTGCTCGGCGTCTCGCTTTGGCAGGGTACCGGCGGGGTGGTCGTCGGTGGCGGCAGCGACGAGCCGCTGCTGGTCAAGGCCGACACCGATCCGGTGAAGATCGTCCCGAAGGATCCGGGCGGGCGGTCCATCCCCAATCAGAACAAGGCGGTCTACGAGCGGGTGCAGAGCGTCGACGCTCCGACTTCGCCGACGCAGCAGGCTCTCCTCGACGTCAAGGAAGAGCCTGTCGACATTCCGCCGGAGGACGAGGAAGGTCCGGCTCCGAGCGACCTCCCGGGCGTCGAGCTCGGTTCGCAGGACGCCGTGCCGCAGGACGACGGCGCCGCTGCCTCGCAGGGCGAGGTTCAGGTCGCCGATGCCAGCCAGACGGCCGACGATGGCGCTCCGATTCCGGTGCTGCAGCCGCGGCGCGTTCGCACGCTGACGGTGCGTCCGGACGGAACGCTGGCGGCCGAAGAAGTGGTCGTGCCGGCGACCTCGCCGGCGGAGGCGGTTGCCAGCGAAGCGGCTGCAGCCGCACCGACGACGCTGGGCGGGATCGCGACGGCTTCGGCAAGCGGCAGCGCGCCGTCGGTCGAGGCGACCGGAAGTGTCGACGCAGCTGCTCCGGTTGCCGCGTCCCCGGCGCCCAATCCGATGTTGATCCCGACCTCGGCGCCTGCCGCACAGGCTGAGGCGCAGCCGGCAGAAGAGGCCCCCGCTGCTTCGGTTGAGGTCGCCAGCGCCGAGCCGCAGCCTGCGCCGGCAACGCCGGCTCCGGCGCTGCCGAGCGGCGGCTACTACGTGCAGATATCCTCGCACCCGTCGCAGGCGCTCGCCGATCAGTCGCGCCAGACGCTCAGCAGCCGCTATGCCGGCGTCCTGTCCGGTCATGACCTGGTCATCCAGTCGGCCGACATCCCGGGCAAGGGCACCTATTACCGCGTCCGCGTTGCGGCCGCGTCGAAGGTCGAGGCGTCCGAGATTTGCGGCAAGCTGAAATCCGCCGGCGGCAGCTGCTTCATTTCGCGTTGACGGCCGCGGCTGGCCTCGCGCTCGGCCGCTCGTCAGGGCATAACCCTCTGTCAGAAACAACGACCTCGGACGGGGCGGGTGCAGGAACGCACCCGTCCCGCCGTGCTGTGGAGAATGCGATGAGCGGATCGAAAGCCTGGATCGCCGCGCCGAGCGGCCGGAGCCTCACCGCCGAGGAAGTTTCGTTCTTCTCCGGCGAGCAGCCTTGGGCCTACATCGTCTTCGGACGGAACATCTCCGAAGCCGCGCAGCTCAGCGACCTCGTGGCGCATCTGAAGGACATCGGCGGACGCGAGACGACGCCGGTCTTCATCGACCAGGAAGGGGGGCGCATCCAGCGGCTGCGTCCGCCGCTGGCGCCGAACTATCCGGCAGCGGACCGGCTCGGCCGTCTCCACGCCGCCGACCCCGCCAGCGGAGAGCGGGCCGCCTGGATCCACGGCCGCCTGCTGGCGCTCGATCTGGCGGCCTACGGGATCAATGCCGACTGCATTCCCTGCATCGACGTGCCGGTCGCCGGCGCCCACTCGGTGATTGGCGATCGCGCCTATTCCTTCGATCCGGACGTCGTGGCGACGCTCGGCCGCGCGGCGGCCGATGGATTGAAGGCGGGCGGGGCGATGCCGGTGATGAAGCACATCCCGGGCCATGGTCGCGGCAATGCCGACAGCCATCTGGAACTCCCCGTCGTGGCGACCGGCCGCGACGAGCTGACCCGGACCGATTTCGCCCCGTTCCGCGCGCTGCACACGCTGCCGGCCGCAATGACGGCGCATCTCCTGTATTCGGACATCGACCCGGTCCGCCCCGCGACCCTGTCGCCGACGGTGATCCACGATATCATTCGCCAGGAGATCGGCTTCGAGGGCCTTCTGATGAGCGATGACATCTCGATGAAGGCGCTGAAGGGCGACATCAGCGAACTTAGCCGCGCGGCCCTTGCGGCCGGCTGCGACGTCGTTCTCCACTGCAACGGCGACATGACCGAGATGCGCGCAGTGGCCTCGGCCGCCCGCCCGCTGGACGGCGAAGTCGCACGACGTGCTGTCGCTGCCGAGTCGGTGATCGGCGCCGGGGCGCAAGATGCGCAGGAAGACGATCTGCGTGCCGAATACGAGGAGCTGCTGGGCGCCGTCGCCTGAGTCGCCATCGACGGTTCGCGTTCTGCCGGCAGCGTGGCGCTTGCGCGGCGATCGCTCCCTGATCGGAAGAGGCTTGCCGCCGCTCGCGGCCTTGCGTCGCACACTTGCCATCATCGAATGGCAGGTGTGGCTGGCGGCATCATGCAGAGACCGTGATCGCGCTCCGGCTGACGGGCGCTATCGAGATGCAGCGTCGTCTGCGTGGTTGGCCCGTGACGAGGGAGTCTCGGCTGGCATTGGTGCCGATCCATCCCCACATGCCGTTCTCGTTGCTCTTGTCGCCATTATCGTGCTTGAAAGACATCCAACGGGTTCTGGTCTTCGTGGCCGCTCTGCGACTTAAGGAGAATTAGTATGGGTAGCTTCAGCATCTGGCACTGGCTCATCGTCCTCGCCGTCGTGCTGCTCCTGTTCGGCCGTGGCAAGATCCCGGAGCTGATGGGCGACGTTGCCAAGGGCATCAAGAACTTCAAGAAGGGCATGTCCGACGAGGACACCGAGACGGTGCAGGAGCGGCGCTCGCTCGATCACCGCGAAGGCGACGTCGTCATTCGCGAGCCGAAGACCGAAAAGACCACCATCTGAGCCACGGCTCGTCATGTCCGGCAGGGGCGCGATGCGCACCTGCCCGGTTTGCTCGCGTTTAGCGTAAGGCGGGTTCGATGTTCGAAATCGGCTGGATGGAGCTGCTCGTCATTGCGGTCGTGCTGATCGTGGTGGTCGGGCCCAAGGATCTGCCGCGCATGCTGCGGACCTTCGGGCGTGCGACGAGCCAGATCCGCTCGATGGCCGGCGACTTCCGCCGCCAGTTCGACGACGCGCTCCGGGAAGCCGAGCTGGACGAGGTCCGCAACACCGTGCGCGATCTCAATCCGGCCGGCGACATCCGAAAGGCGCTGAACCCGATGAAGGCGGTGGGCGACGAGATCCGCTCCTCGCTCGCCGCGGCAACGCGGGCGCCGGCGCCTAAGGTGCCGAGCGCCACCGCCGAAGCCGAGCCGTTTCCGACCGAGAAGCTCGGCTCGGTTGGCACGAGCGCTGTGGACGAATCGCAGACCCCTCATCCGGCAGCCGTGCCGGATGCGGCCATTCCGACGCCGAGCGTGCCAGTGGCTGCGGCCGCTGAGCGTACCGGCAGCTCCGAGCCGAACCCGGCTGCGGCAGCGCCGGAAAGGCGCACGGCGACGGAGGACGCAGCGTGAGCCGGGCAGGATCCGACGAGATCGAGGCTTCCTCGGCGCCGCTGATCGAGCATCTGATCGAGCTCCGCCGCCGGCTGATCTGGAGTATCGCCGGCTTCATGGTCGCGTTCATCATCTGCTTCTTCTTCGCCAAGGAGCTCTTCAACCTCCTCGTCATCCCGTATCAGACGGCGACGGACTGGGCCGGTCTCAACGGTCGGCAGGTGGAGCTGATCTATACCGCGCCGCAGGAGTTCTTCTTCACGCAGGTGAAGATCGCTGCTTTCGGGGGCTTCTTCCTCGCCTTCCCGATCATCGCGATGCAGGTCTACAAGTTCGTCGCGCCCGGCCTCTACCGCGAGGAGCGCGCCGCCTTTCTGCCGTTCCTGGTCGCGACGCCGCTCCTGTTCCTCGCCGGCGCGGCGCTCGTCTACTTCTTCTTTTGCCCGATGGTGATGTGGTTCTTCCTCTCCATGGAGCAGTCGGCGACCGGCGGCCACGCGGCGATCCAGCTCCTGCCGAAGGTGTCGGAGTACCTGTCGCTGATCATGACCCTGATCTTCGCCTTTGGCATGGTGTTCCAGCTGCCGGTGGTCACGACGCTGCTCGTGCGGGCAGGGCTCGCCACCGCGGACGGCCTCGTCTCCAAGCGCAAATATGCGATCGTGCTCGCCTTCATCGTCGCCGCGGTGCTGACGCCGCCGGACCCGATGTCCCAGATCGGCCTTGCGGTCCCGACTATCATTCTCTACGAGATTTCCATCTTCACGGCGCGGATCATCGAAAGAAAACGGGCCGAGCAGCTGGACAAGGGCGAAGCGCGGATCGAGGTCTAGAGCATCGGACGACACGTCGGACGCGCTCTGCCGCAGCCGGCATGCGGGATCACTCCGCGTCGCTGATGTAAGCCTCCTCCCGCCTCCTGTGACCGCTGGTCGGGAACGGGAGAACAATGCTCGACATCAAATGGATACGCGATAATCCGCAGGTGCTGGATGAAGCGCTGCGCAGCCGCGGTGCAAAACCCGCCGCCGCCGACCTCATCAAGCTCGACGAGGCGCGCCGCGAGCATCTGAAGACATTGCAGGAGCTGCAGGGGCGCCGCAATGACGCGTCCAAGGAGATCGGCAAGGCCAAGGCCTCCGGCGACGCGGCCCGAGCCGACGCGCTGATCCGCGAGATCGCCGACCTGAAGTCGGCCATCCAGGACGGCGAGGAGACCGAGCGGCGCATCGATTCCTCGCTCGAAGATGCTCTCGCACGCATTCCGAACATCCCGCTCGCCGACGTACCGCAGGGCGCGGACGAGCATGCCAATGTCGAGATCCGCCGGCATGGCGAGAAGCCGAGCTTCGATTTCCAGCCCCGGGAGCACTTCGAGCTCGGCGAGGCGCTCGGCCTCATGGACTTCGACCAGGCGGCGAAGATCTCCGGCGCCCGCTTCACCATCCTGAAAGGGCGCCTGGCGCGGCTGGAGCGCGCGCTCGGCCAATTCATGCTGGACCTCCATACGGAGGAGCACGGCTATCAGGAGGTGGTCGCGCCGCTGCTGGTGCGCGACGAGGCGCTGTTTGGCACCGGTCAGCTGCCGAAGTTCACCGAGGATCTCTTCCACACGACGGAAGGCCGCTGGCTCATCCCGACGTCCGAGGTGCCGCTGACCAATCTCGTGCGCGAGCGCATCGTCGATGAGGCGGAGCTGCCGATGCGCTATACCGCGCTGACACCCTGCTTCCGCTCCGAAGCGGGCTCGGCCGGGCGCGACACGCGCGGCATGCTGCGCCAGCACCAGTTCTACAAGGTCGAGCTTGTCTCCATCACGACGCCGGAGACGGCCATCGCCGAGCACGAGCGCATGACGACAGCGGCCGAGGAAGTGCTGAAGCGCCTTGGCCTGCATCACCGCGTCGTCGCGCTCTGCACCGGCGACATGGGCTTCTCGGCGCAGAAGACCTATGACATCGAGGTGTGGCTGCCGGGGCAGAATGCCTTCCGCGAAATCTCCAGCTGCTCCGTCTGTGGTGACTTCCAGGCGCGGCGCATGAGCGCACGCTACCGCACTGCGGGTGAGCGGCAGCCGCGCTACGTTCACACGCTGAACGGCTCCGGCGTTGCCGCCGGGCGGGCGCTGATCGCCGTGATGGAGAACTATCAGGAGGCGGATGGCAGCATTCGCATTCCTGAAGCGTTGCGCCCTTACATGGGCGGCATCGATCGCCTCGCGAAGGATGCCTGACCCGATGCGCCTCCTCCTCACCAATGACGACGGCATTCACGCCGAAGGGCTGCAGGTTCTCGAGCGGATCGCCCGTGAGCTCACCGACGATGTCTGGATCGTCGCGCCGGAGACTGACCAGAGCGGCCTGTCGCATTCGCTGACGCTGTCGTCGCCGCTGCGCCTGCGGCGCATTGCCGAGAAGAAGTTCGCGGTATCGGGCACGCCGACGGACTGCGTCATCATGGCCGTCAAGCGCCTGATGCCGGAGCCGCCGGATCTCGTCCTGTCGGGCGTCAACGCCGGGCAGAACATCTGCGATGACGTTACCTATTCCGGCACCGTCGCCGGCGCGATCGAAGGCACCATGCTGGGGCTGCGCTCCGTTGCACTCAGCCAAGCTTTTCGACCGGGCAGCGACCGTGAGGCGATCTGGCAGACGGCGGAAACCTATGCGCCGGAAATCCTGCGCAAGCTCGCCACTCGCGACATGCCGGAAGGCACGCTCATCAACATCAACTTCCCGCCTGTCGATCCTGACGCCGTGACCGGCGTCGAAGTGACCCGGCAGGGCAAGCTCGACTACAGCCTTGGCATCGAGGAGCGTCGCGACGGTCGCGGCTTCCCTTACTTCTGGCTGACCTTCGGACGCCAGGCTGGCCGCGAGATCGAGCAGTCCGATATCGGCGCGCTCAGCGCTGGCCGGGTCTCCGTGACGCCGTTGATGCTGGACCTCACCGCGCACACCCTGCGCGATGAGCTCCGATCGCTCTTTGCATGAACGCGCCGGGCCGCGACCGCGAAGATCTCGCGGCCTTTGTTCTCCGGCTGCGGTCGGAACGAATCGCCGACACGCGTCTCATCGAGGCTGTCGAGGCCGTGCCGCGCCGCCTGTTCGTGCCGAAGGACGTACCCAACGCCTATGGCGATCACAGCCTGCCGATCGACTGCGGCGAGACCATGCCGAGCGCGCTGAAGGCGGTGCGTCTGGTCGACGCGCTGCGGCTGGAGGCCGGCCATCGCGTTCTGGAGGTCGGGACGGGAAGCGGCTACGTGACGGCGCTTCTATCGCGCCTGGCGCGTAAGGTCGTCTCGATGGAGCGCTACAGGCGGCTGATCGAGGCAGCCGAGTCCCGCCTAAAGCTCGCCGGCGGCCCGGCGGCGACGATCGTGCGCGAGGACGGGCGCGAAGGCTATCCGCAGATGGCGCCCTTCGACCGGATCATCGTGCATGCCGCCTACGAGGCGGTGCCGCGGCGCTTCCTCGAGCAGCTGGTGCCCCACGGCATCGCCATCTGCGCGGTCGGTCCGGGCGATGGGGCGCAGAACCTTGTACGTCTGACCAAAGTCGGCAGCCGCTTCGAGCGCGAGGATATCGGCACTGTTCGATACCAGCCGCTCGCCTTCGGCACGGCCGCAATGCTGTGAACACGAAAGCGAAGAAATCCGTTCGGCCGCAGCGGCATCGACAACAAATTCCTGCTGAATCGTCACAGACTTAACTCAAGAGTAAGATTAACACGCTTCAATACGTCCCAAGGCTCTCGTACGTGCGCAAGGGACAGCAATGCGGAACAATGTGCTGAAACTCGGTCGGCTGCGTCTCGTCCGTTCAGCGGCGATCCTGTCCTTGACCGGTATCGTCGCTGGCTGCAGCTCGGATGTGGCGCGCTTCGACGATGGATTTTACACCGGAGCGGTGCCGAAGGCGCCGATCCAGTCGGTCTCGAACCAGCCCTATCCGGGCGACGTCGACCAGGTGAACACCGGATCGGTCCGCAGCGGCGGCTTCGGCATGCCGGGCGTCAATGCCGGGCAGGGCGGCGCGATGCGCCAGCAGCCGGCCTATGGCAGCCAGCAGCCTTACGGTAACCAGCAGTCCTATGGCGGCTACGGCGCGAGCGATAGCTACCCGGTGAGCGGACAGGCGCCTTCGGGCAACGTCCAGCGGTCAATGCTGCCGCCGCCGCCGCCGGCCAACGGCGCGCGCACGGCCTATGCCGAGCCTTCGCGGCCGATGATGACGGCGCAGGCGAGCGTGCCGAGCTATGGCAGCGACATTGCCCCTGCGGCTGCGAGCCATACGGCCAAGTCTTACGGTGAGCCGGGCACGCCGCAGACGCGGGGCGCTCCGCCGTCGTCGCTGCAGGAGCAGGCCTCCCGCCTGCCGAAGCCCTCGGCATCGCCGCGCCCGACGCGTGTCGCATCCATCGACCGCAAGCCTGCGATGCCGGCTCCCGTCGCCACGACCGCACCTGCCGTTGCTCAGGCCCCGGCCGCCGCAGCGCCTGGCGCTGCTGCAACGCCGCCCGTTGCCGCCGCCGCGGCGCCGGCCCAGCCCAAGCCGTACGAGCCGCCGCACAAGGAGGAGGTGAAGGAACCGACGAAGGTCGCCTCCATCGCTCCGTCCGCGCCGGCCACCACGATCGGCAAGGTCGACAGCGACGAAGAGGCCGATGCCCCTGCCGGCACCGGTATCTCGCAGTTCCGCTGGCCGGTGAAGGGCCGCGTCGTCAAGCGCTTCGGTGACAAGGCCGGCACGCGCCGCAACGAAGGCCTGAACATCTCCGTGCCGCGTGGCACGCCGGTGAAGGCCGCCGAAAACGGCGTCGTGATCTATGCCGGCGACGGCCTCAAGGAGTTCGGCAACACCGTTCTCGTCAAGCACGACAACGGCCTCGTCACCGTCTACGGCCATGCCGACGCGATCAACGTGAAGCGCGGCGCGACCGTGAAGCGCGGCCAGGAGATCGCAACGGCCGGCATGTCTGGCGACACGGACGTCCCCATTGTCCACTTCGAAGTTCGTAAGAACTCCGCCCCCGTGGACCCGATGACCTACCTCCAGTAGGCCCGACGGCTTCTTCGGAAGCTTGTGAAGACCCGGCTTCCCCGAGCCGGGTCTTTGCTTTTCTGGCAGTCCTGACGGCTGGCGCTCCGGCGCCTCACATCCCGCTCGGCAGCCGCTGGCCGATCCGTCCGGCGAGATCCTGGACGAACTGGAAGGCCACGCGACCGGAGCGATTGCCGCGAGTCGTCGCCCATTCCAGCGCCTCGGCCCGCAGCCGATCCGGATCGTAGCTGAGGCCATAGGCCCTGACATAGCCGTCGATCATTGCGAGATAGTCGTCCTGGCTGCAGCGATGGAAGCCGATCCAGAGGCCGAAGCGGTCGGACAGGGAGACCTTCTCCTCCACCGCTTCCCCCGGATTGATGGCGGTCGAGCGCTCGTTCTCGATCATGTCGCGCGGCAGGAGGTGGCGCCGGTTCGAGGTGGCATAGAACAGGACGTTCTCCGGCCGCCCTTCGACGCCGCCCTCCAGGGCCGCTTTCAGCGACTTGTAGGACGCATCGTCCGAATCGAAGGAGAGGTCGTCGCAGAAGACGAGAAACGGGTAGGGCGCCTGCCGCACCATGCCCATCAGCGCCGGCAGATGGGCGATGTCCTCGCGGTGGATCTCGACCAGCTTCAGCCGCGGCCGTACCCGGTCCAGCCTCGCATTGACGGCGGCATGAGCAGACTTCACCAGCGACGACTTGCCCATGCCCCGCGCGCCCCAGAGGAGAACGTTGTTCGCCGGCAGGCCATCGGCAAATCGCTGGGTATTGTCGAGGAGGATGTCGCGCGAGCGGTCGATCCCCTTCAGAAGGTCGATGGCGACGCGGTTCACCTGGGCAACGGGCTGGAGCGCCGCCGGCGGCTCGAAGACGAAGCAGTCGGCGGCAGCAAAATCCGGTGCCGCAGAGGCCGGCGGCGCCAACCGCTCGAGGCTGGCGGCGATCCGCTCCAGCACCGCCTTCAGCTCGATCGTTTCGCTTGCGTCCATCGTCCGACTCCGCTTTCGGGCCGCCGAATGGGGCGGCTCCGTGTTGCAATCGCGGCGACCGTTCGTATATTCCGCGCACTGCGTAAAGGCCTGGCTCAGGCCGTGTTTTCCAAGGGGTTCTTCATGTTCGTGTCCGAGGCCTTCGCACAGACCGCGGCACCGGCTGCCGGCAGCACGGATATGCTGATCAGCATCGCGCCCTTCGTGGTCGTCTTCGCGATCATGTATTTCCTGATCATCCGGCCGCAGCGCCGGCAGCTGAAGAGCCGCGAAGACATGCTGAAGAACATCCGCCGCGGCGACACGGTCGTCACCGGCGGCGGCATCATCGCGCGTGTAACAAAGGTGATGGACAACGGCGAACTCGAGGTCCAGATCTCCGAGCAGGTCCGTGTCCGCGTGCTCCAGTCGATGGTGACGGAAGTTCGCGTCAAGGGCGAGCCGGCTGCGGCGAACGCCAAGTAGTCGGCACCATCGGACGACGCCGCAGGGCGACGTGGTCGCCCGCGGCGGTGCAGTCGAACCCGAGTGCATCGACGGCCGCAGACACTCTCAGGAGACGTGACGTGGCCACAGGAATCGAGATTCGCCAGGCGCACTTTCCGGGTCGTGCGCCGATCGAGGCCTACGGCAATGGCGGCTTCCGCTTCGCCGGCATGTCCCACCGCGGCTCGATCCTCTGCCTTCCTTCCGGCATCTATGGCTGGGATGCCACCGAGGCGCAGCCATTCGCCGGCGACCGTCTCCAGAAGATCGTCGAGGAAGCCGATCAGCTGAAATTCGTCCTGTTCGGCACGGGCCGCGACATCCGCCGCCTGCCGCCGGCCCTGGCGGACCGGTTCCGCCGCGCCGGCCTCTCGGTCGACCCGATGTCGACCGGCGCCGCCGTGCGTACCTTCAACGTCATGCTGTCGGAAAGCCGCCCGGTCGCCGCCGCGCTCGTGGCGGTCGACTGACCCGCCGCCGCAATGCCTGATAAAGCCGAAGACCGCGCCTACGTGGAGGCCGCCGCCGAGTGCGAGAGGCTGGTGCGCGAGGGCGACCCTGACCGCGCCGTCACGCTGGCCTTCGTGCCCGCCGAGCACAGGCCCTACCTAGCCGCGCTCTACGCCTTCAATATCGAGACGGCTCGGGTCCGCGCCGCGGTCAGCCAGCCCCTGCCGGGCGAGATTCGTCTGCAGTGGTGGCGTGACCGGCTTGCCGGCACCGAAGCTGCGGTCGAAGGATCGACCGGCAACCCGGTGGCGGATCTCCTCGATGTCGCCATCCGCCGCTTCGACCTGCCACGTGATGCCTTCGACCGTTTTATCGAAGCGCGCATCTTCGATCTCTATGACGATCCCATGCCGGATCGCGGCGCCTTTGAAGCCTATGCGGGTTCGACGGCATCGGCCTTGATCGTGCTTGCCGCGATGATTCTGGATCGTAAGCTGGCGCCGCAAGTCGTTGATGCTGCTGGGCACGCCGGCGTCGCACAGGCGGCGGTTGGCGCGATAAGGCTGCTCCCGATCCATCGCCGGCTCGGGCATGTCCTGATCCCGGCCGACATCCTGGCGGTATCAGGCAGCACGCCAGAGACGCTGCTGGCGGGAGAGGCCGAGGCCAGTACCAGAGCGATCGCGGCCATGACTGCCTTCGCGCGGGAGCATTTCGAGGCTTATCGCGTCCGGCGTGCGTCGATCCCGGCGTCGCTCAGAGCCGCCTTCCTGCCGGCGGCGCTGACGGGTGCTTATCTCGATCGCATCGAGCGGGCAGGGGCGACGAACCTCGAACAGCCGGCACCGCTCGGGCCGCTGCGGCGCGCGGCTGTTCTGTGGCGGGCGATGCGTCGTTGAGCTCCGGCAGCACGTCTCGCGGCGCGAAGGTATCGACCCGAACTTGCGGAGGTCGGCCATGACCGTCCTATCCCGCATGGCTGGCCATGGCGGCCGGTTTGCGCGATCGCTGGCGCGCGGCGCCGGTGCGGCCAGTGCCCGCTTTCCCCTCTCGGCCGTGCTGATCGTCGCGGTCGCTATCCTTTCGAACCTCGCGGCCGAAGACGTCTACCTCACGAGCGAGGAGACGACGCTTCGCCTGGTCGCCGCCCTCTATGGTGCGGCAGCCGCGGCCGTCGTGGCACGACTCGCCATGGAGGGGTGGAGCGCCACCGGCTGGCCGAGAGCCGTCATCCCACCGATGGGCGGCGTCATCATCGGCGCCGCCGTTTGGGTCGCGAACGCTCTTGGCGTCTTTGCACCCGCGCTTGTCGCGGCCTTGACACTGGCGGTGCCGCTGGCGCCGTTCGCCTTTGGGGGCACTGATCGTCGGTTTTGGGCCTTTACCCTCTGGACCTTTGTCGGCGTGACACTCGCCTTCCTGTCGGTGCTGCTCTTCACGCTCGGCATCTCAGCGATTCTGGAGATGATCCGCTTCCTCTTCGAGGTCGGTCCGTCCAGCCGCGCCTATGCACATATCTACATCACCGCCCTCAGCCTCGTCGGTCCGCTCTTTGCTCTCGGCCGCATCCCGCATGGCAGCGACGACACGCTGGAGCCGCCTTCTGACGACCGTCTCGTCGCCGGCATACGCCTCCTGATCGACTTCGTCAGCGTCCCGCTGGCGCTCGCCGCCGGGCTCGTCCTGCATCTCTATGCCGTGAAGATCCTCGCGACCGGGGAGGTGCCGAAGAACGAAATCGGCTGGATCGTGACGAGCTATGCCGTTCTCGTTCTGATGCTGAGGGTGGTGGCCGAGCCCTTCCTGGCGACAGGCGCCGCGACGACGCGGTTCTTCGCGAGGGTCTGGAGCTTCGGCTTGGTCGTGCCGCTCGGCCTCCTTGCCTACGCCGCGACCTTACGGATTGGCGCCGAGGGGTTTACGCTCGAGCGCTACTATCTCGTGCTCGGCGGCATCGCTGCGGTGATGATCATCCTTCTGCAGGTGCCGGGCCGCACCCGCGGCGATATCCGCCTGATGACGTCCGTGCCGCTGGCGCTGCTGGCGCTCTCCTCGATCGGTCCCTGGGGCGTGACATGTACCGTCACGCGGAGCCAGGTGGCGCGGCTGCAGCCCCTCATCGGGGACGGCCAGAACGCCGGAGCCACGCAGCCGCCGTCTCGCATCTGGGAGATACGCTCGCGCCTCGGCGCGCTGGACGACGTGAACGCCGTCGCTGCCGTGCTGCCGATCCTGAATGACGAACAGCGGCGCGCGGTCGGGGCAGCCGTGGCCGCACAGCCGGCGGATGAAGCCGAAGCCGCTTTGGTGGCACTCGGTTTCGCCGAGGCGGCGCCACTGCAGCGAGAGGTGAGAAGCCTGTCGGCACGATCCCTGCAGGCTGTCCAGACAAACGGCTTCGACATAGCCGTCGGCAGCCTCTTCGTCGCCGAGGACGCGACACAACGGATCCCGAGCGACGCCGGCGAGATCGCGGTCTCGCTGTCCGGTCCGGATCTCGTCATCGACATTGCGGGTGCGAGCGACCGGTTTGACGTGGGCGGGGCCGTCGCGGCGCTACCGCCGGCTTCATTCGGCGCAGCGCCCGAACGCGTGCCGCAGCCGGTCGTTGATCTCCAAAGCGCCTCGGGCCGGCGCATCCGGATCGCTATCCAGAGTGTGACGGTCTATGCCGACGACTCAGGTGTGCAGTCGATCGGCGGAACGCTGCTGCTGCTGCGTCGCGAGGACTGGCCGAGCCAGCCCTGAGCAGTCATGGGCGCGACGGGGCGTCCACGACGGAAGCCCGACCTACTCCGCAGCGATCGCGCGGCTTGTTCCGAGCCACGCCGCGCAGTCGGCGAGCGCACGCTGCGCCATTACCTTCCGCTTGGCCATCGTCTTCTCCTTACCGCGCAGCCGCTTGCCCTCTTCGCGCGGCATCTCCACCGGCGGGAACAGGCCGAAATTCACGTTCATCGGCTGGAACGAGCGCGGCCCGCTCGCCTCGTCGGATTCCAGATGCCCCCCCGTGATGTGGGCAAGGAGCGCGCCCATCGCCGTCGTTGCCGGCGGCGTGACGGGCGTAGCGCCGCGGGCTTCGGCGGCAGCGAAGCGCCCGGCCATCAAACCGACGGCCGCCGATTCGACATAGCCCTCGCATCCGGTGATCTGCCCGGCGAAGCGTAGATGCTGGCGCGCCTTGAGCCGCAGCGTGCCGTCGAGCACCCGCGGCGAATCGAGGTAGGTGTTGCGGTGGAGACCGCCGAGCCGCGCGAACTCTGCTGATTGCAGACCCGGAATCATGCGGAAGATGTCGGCCTGCGCGCCGTAACGCAGCTTCGTCTGGAAGCCCACCATGTTGTAGAGCGTGCCGAGCGCGTTGTCCTGGCGCAGCTGTACGACCGCGTAGGCCTTCGTCGCGGGGTCATGGGCGTTGGTCAGCCCCATCGGCTTCATCGGTCCGTGCCGGAGCGTCTCCGGCCCACGCTCGGCCATCACCTCGATCGGCAGGCAGCCATCGAAATAGGGCGTGCCCTCCCACTCCTTAAACTCCGTCGTGTCGCCGGCGATCAGCGCCGCGACGAAGCGCTCGTAAGTCTCCTTGTCGAGCGGACAGTTGATGTAGTCCTTGCCGGTGCCGCCGGGCCCGACCTTGTCGTAGCGTGACTGGAACCAGGCCGTGTTCATGTCGATCGAATCGAAGTGAACGATTGGCGCAATGGCATCGAAGAAGGCGAGCGCATCGCTGCCGCTGGCTTCGCGGATCGCCTCTGCCAGCGAGGGCGAGGTCAGCGGGCCGGTCGCGATGATGGCCGAACCCCAGTCCTGCGGCGGCAGCACGTCCATCTCCTCGCGCCGGATCTCGATCAGCGGATGAGACGCGATCGTAGCGCTGACGGCCGCGGCGAATCCCTCGCGATCGACGGCAAGCGCGCTGCCCGCCGGCACCTGATGAGCATCGGCACACCGCATGATCAGCGAGCCCGCGAGGCGCATCTCCGCGTGGAGGACGCCGACCGCGTTTGCCTCGGCATCGTCGGAGCGGAAGGAGTTGGAGCAGACGAGCTCGGCGAGCTGGTCGCTCTTATGCGCCTCCGTGCCACGAACGGGACGCATCTCGTGCAGGATGACTGGAATGCCGGCCTCGGCCAGCTGCCAGGATGCTTCGCAGCCGGCAAGCCCGCCGCCGACGACGTGGACAGGGTTCTGAGACATGGCAGGCCTATAAATCATCCTGGCCTGCATGGGAAAGGGTCGACGGTCGGCTGCCCGGGACGGCTGAGGCTCGACCGGAAACGACGGCGACAGGCGCGATGCCGATCCGCATCCGACCACCGCCGGCGGAACGTCCGCAAAGGAGTGCCGGAGAGGCCGTGTGAGGGACCTCGAAACGACAACGCCCGCCGGGGGAGGACCGGCGGGCGTCGCGTTCAAGCCTGCGATGGGAGGAGGATTCGCAGGCTGCTATCCGCTTGGGCCTGGGAGGAAATGGCCCTTGCGAAACTACCGAATTTGTGGCGCCCGTCGGAGGGAGGATCCAACGGGCGCCGTCTGAAGTCCCGCGCTGGGAGGAGGATGCGCGGGCCTCTATCCGCGTCGACCCGGGAGGAGGTGGGCCGTTGCGAAACTCGTCGAAATTGGGATGTCCGCCGGAGGGAGGATCCGGCGGACACCGGTCGGAAACCTGCGCTGGGAGGAGGATGCGCAGGCCTCTATCCGCTTCGGCCCGGGAGGAGGTGGGCCGTTGCGAAACTGTTAGACGATCGCCTTGCGAGCGACCGACGGGATCTCGTTACGCTGGATGCCGAGGTCAGAGAGTTCACGCTGCGAGAGCCGGTTCAGCTCGTTGCAGGTCTCGCGATAACGCCGCCAGCTGCTGTAGGAACGAAGGATGTTCATGTTCCACCTGGATATTTAAATCGATTGAAGCGCTTTGCAAGGGCTGCCTGCCGCTTCGATGACTAGAAACTACTCATTCGCTCTCGCTGGCGCTATTGGGGCAGGCGCATGGCTGCAATGCAGATTGTGCATCGCAGCATAACCTGGAGACATCAATGGCTTAGTCGGGTTCCGGTCGCATCTGCAGCCCAGAGTCCGCTCTCTTCATCGGTGCTTAACCATTTCGCGCCGCCGAAGTTCATCCACCTGCCACATGTATCGCAGGGTCCCCTCGAAGGGTGATCCAGCTTCGTCGAAAGCCTCGGCTTTTGCCCTTCCAACGCCGGAATCGCTTTGATATAGAGACGCGCGCCTCGCGAGGCCGCTTAGCAAGGGCGCGCATGCGGGTGTGGTGAAATTGGTAGACACGCAGGATTTAGGTTCCTGTGGCGCAAGCCGTGGGGGTTCAAGTCCCTCCACCCGCACCAGTTCGCCGGCTCCATGGAATTTTCGCGCCGATCATCGTGCTCCGACGGATGGAGCCTCGGTCGCCAGATCAAAGGTAGAAGAATGCAGGTTACGGAAACCAAGGCCGAGGGCCTCAAGCGCGAGATTCAGGTTGTCGTGCCGGCCTCCGACCTCGAGGCGCGTCTCCAGACCCGGCTCCATGAAGCCAAGGATCAGGTGAAGCTGAAGGGTTTCCGTCCGGGCAAGGTGCCGATGGCGCATCTGCGCAAGATGTACGGCAAGTCGCTGATGGCCGAGATCGTCAATCAGATCGTCTCGGAGACGCCGCGCTCGATCATCGCCGATCGCAAGGAGCGTTCGGCCATGCAGCCCGAGATCGCCATGACCGAGGACGAGGCGGAAGCCGAGAAGGTCCTGCGTGGCGAGACCGACTTCACCTTCACTCTCAGCTACGAGACGCTGCCGGCCTTCGAGCTGAAGGAAACCTCCGGCATCAAGATCGAGCGTCCGGTCGTCGAGATCTCCGATGAAGAGGTCGAGGAGCAGGTCAAGCGCATCGCCGAGAGCAACCGCACCTTCCAGCCGAAGGACAGCGCCGCGGAGGAGGGCGATCGCGTCACCATGGACTTCGTCGGCAAGATCGACGGCGAGGCCTTCGAGGGCGGTTCGGCGACGGACAGTGACCTCGTGCTCGGCTCGGGCCAGTTCATTCCGGGCTTCGAGGATCAGCTGAAGGGCGTCTCCGCCGGCGACAAGAAGACGGTCACCGTCACCTTCCCGGCCGACTACGGCGCGGAGCACCTCGCCGGCAAGGAAGCCGAGTTCGAGGTTGAGGTGAAGGCCGTCGCCAAGCCTGACGAGTTCACCCTCGACGACGAGTTCGCCAAGAAGCTTGGCATCGAATCGATCGAGCGCCTGCGCACGGTCGTGCGTGAGCAGATCGAGAGCCAGTACGGCATGGCGACCCGCCAGAAGGTCAAGCGCCAGCTCCTCGACGCCCTCGACAAGGACTACGACTTCGAGCTGCCGCAGAAGCTGGTCGACGCCGAGTTCAACAACATCTGGACGCAGATCACCGGCGAGCTCCAGCAGAGCGGCAAGACCTTCGAGGACGAAGACACCACGGAGGAGAAGGCGCGCGAGGATTATCGCAAGCTCGCCGAGCGCCGCGTTCGCCTGGGCCTCGTGCTCTCCGAGATCGGCGAGAAGGCCAATGTGCAGATCTCCGATGACGAGATGCAGCGGGCCGTTTTCGAGCAGGTTCGCCGCTATCCGGGCCAGGAGCAGCAGATCTACGACTATTTCCGCCAGAACCCGGAAGCGGTCGCCAGCCTGCGCGCGCCGATCTACGAGGAGAAGGTCGTCGACCACCTGCTCGGCTCCGTCGACGTCACCGACAAGACGGTGACCAAGGAAGAGCTGATGCGCGAGGAGGAGGACGAGACCGCTCTCGCCTCCTGATCCGCATCGAACCATCACTTTCTGTCGAAGGCCGGCCCCAGCGCCGGCCTTCTGCATTCCGGCCTACCGCTTTTTTCCGCGGCGCCGTCAAAGTCTCGCCAAAGCGATCGGGGAAGGGATCGCCTTCCCCCTTGCGCGTTAGGCTCCTGCTGACATTCCGTATGTCTGAGCCAGCCGACATTTTCCCGAACCTGACGAGCGCCGAATGTCGTTGAACCGTTTGTTCCAGGTCCTTCTTGCATGGGCCATGCTGGTGCTCGCCGCAGCACCCGCGGCGGCACAGCTGCCGGGCCTGCCGTCCACGAAATCGGCCGAGCCGACGACGACTGCAGAGCCCGCCGTTCAGCCGTCGCTCGACGACCTCATCCGGATCCTTGAGAACGACGATACGCGCGCCAAGCTCGTCCAGTCCCTGAAGGCGGCCGCCTACACGGCGCCGAAGCCTGGCGCCGAAGATGCCGCCGTCGCCGACGAGGAGGTGACGGCCGGTTCGCTGCCGGCGGAACTGGCGGTCTATACACGCGCGGTGATCGGCGGCCTGATCATGTCATGGAACCATGTGTCCGGCGCCTTCAGCGATGCGCGCGAGCTTCTGTCGGGCACTGCCGCCATCGATCTGCCGCGGGTCGGGCGTGCCATCCTGCCGGTCTGTCTCGTCATCGCCGTCGTGTTCACGACCTTGATGGGCAGCAGGCTTCTCAAGGCGCCGCTGCTCCGCCGAATCGGCGCTCATGCGGTCGGCGCCGGGCCGATCTTCAAGCTCTCGCTCCTCTTCCTCTCCACCATCGTCGACCTCGCCGCCGTGCTGGCCAGCTGGGCTGCGGGTTACGCGGCCGCCGTGGCAGCTTTCGGCGACAGGCCGAGCCTCAATCAGGCGCTGTTTCTGAATGCGTTCCTGCTGATCGAGGTGATCAAGGTCGGCCTGACCGCCTTTGTCTCGCCGCATCAGCCAAAGCTGCGTCTGACGCCGTTCGGCGACAGCCATGCCCGCTACTGGCATGCGTGGATCGCCCGGCTGATCTCGCTCGTCGGCTACACGTTCCTGTTCGTCGCACCGGTGGTGCAGCGTAACTCCAGCCTGTCGGCCGCCAACGCAGTGCGCTTCATCGTCGCCTTCGCTGCCTTGTTGCTGGTCTTCTGGCTGATCCTGAAAAACCGGCAGGTCGTTGCGGCGCGGCTCAAGCGTGCCCGTCAGCGCGGCGACACCGGCATCGCGGCGCGTATCAACGCTCTTCTCGGTGACATCTGGTGGGTTCTGGCCATCGGCTTCAGCCTTGCGGTGTTCTCCACCTGGCTGAGCAGCCCCGAGGACGGACTTGCGTTCTTGGCGGAAGCTTCGCTCCGCTCGGTGGCGGCGATGGCGATCGGTGGTTTGATCGTCTCGGTGCTGACCCGCCTGATCGTGCGGGGCATCCCGATCCCGGCGGCAACGCGCGAGAAACTGCCGATGCTGGCGCCGCGTGTGAACTCCTTCATACCGAACGCGCTCACCGTCATTCGCGTGCTCGTTATCATCGCCGTCCTTGGCGTCATTCTCGACGCCTGGAGCATCCTCGAGGTCCGGGAATGGGCGCGCAGCAGCATGGGCCAGCGGGTGATCGGCGGAATCATCGGTGCCGGCATCGTGATCATCACGGGCTTCGCATTCTTCCTCGCCGTCTCGTCCTGGGTCGAGTACCGGCTCAACCCGAACTTTGGTACCGTCCCGACTGCGCGCGAGCGCACACTGCTCGCCCTGTTCCGCAACGGCTTCACCATCACGCTCGTGGTGATCGTGGTGATGCTGGTGCTGAGCCAGCTCGGCATCGACATCGGACCTCTGCTCGCCGGTGCGGGCGTTGTCGGCCTTGCGGTCGGCTTCGGCGCGCAGAAGTTGGTGCAGGACATCATCACCGGCGCCTTCATCCAGATCGAGAATGCGCTGAACGAGGGCGACGTGGTGCAGGTCGCAGGCGTGTCCGGGGTCGTCGAGCGGTTGACGATCCGTTCGCTGGCGCTGCGGGCGCTCGATGGTACCTACCATCTGATCCCGTTTTCATCGGTCGATCAGGTCGCGAACATGACCAAGGACTTCTCGCAGTTCGTTGTCGATCTCGGGGTCGGCTATCGCGAGGATACCGCCGAAGTGAAGGTGGCGATGAGCGATGCATTCGAGGAGTTGCGGCAGGGGGAACACGGGCCGGAGATCATCGCCGACTTCGAGATGTTCGGCGTCAACGAACTCGGCTCCTCGTCCGTGATCGTTCGCGGCCGCATCAAGACGCTGCCAGGCAAGCAGTGGGGCGCGGGCAGGGCCTACAACGAGATCGTGAAGCGCATCTGCGACGAGCGCGGCATCGAGATCGCGTTCCCGAACATGACCCTCTGGTTCGGCGAGGACAAACGCGGCACCGCACCGGCTCTGCGCCTTGCGTCCGAGAAGCAGGCAGCGCTCGCTGACAAGGTTGCCGCACCCGTCGAGGATGTGTCGCGCCACGGCTCGGTGAACCCGGATGGAACGCCGATCCCGCCGGACATCGACGACCTCCATGATGATACAGACCGCTGAGATCGGCTGGCGACCCGGCGGGCGTCGCGCTTCTTGCATCCCGCCGCTGTGACGCCCTATCTACGCAGAACAGTGCAGGACACTGATTCCTTTCGGCGGCAGCCCTGCCGTCCCACTCCGAGCATCGGAAGCCACGTTATGAAGCACCCCGTCGAAACCGCGATGAACCTCGTCCCGATGGTCGTGGAGCAGACCAACCGCGGCGAGCGCGCCTACGACATTTTCTCGCGCCTCCTGAAGGAGCGGGTGATCTTCATCACCGGTCCGGTCGAGGACTCGATGGCGACGCTCGTCTGCGCGCAGCTGCTCTTCCTCGAGGCCGAGAACCCGAAGAAGGAGATTGCGCTCTACATCAACTCGCCGGGCGGCGTGGTGACATCAGGCATGGCGATCTACGATACGATGCAGTTCATCAAGCCGGCCGTTTCGACGCTGTGCATCGGCCAGGCCGCCTCGATGGGCTCGCTGCTGCTGTGCGCCGGCCATCCCGACATGCGCTTTGCAACGCCCAACGCCCGTATCATGGTCCACCAGCCTTCCGGCGGCTTCTCGGGTCAGGCATCCGACATCGAACGTCATGCGCAGGACATCATCAAGCTGAAGCGCCGCTTGAATGAAGTCTACGTGAAGCACACCGGTCAGGACTACGAGACCATTGAACGCACACTCGATCGTGACCACTTCCTGACGGCGGATGAAGCCAAGGAATTCGGCCTCATCGACAAGGTCTATTCGTCTCGCGAAGCGCTGGAGGCAGCCGTCTCCAGCTGAGACGGCCTTGATCCTGCCTTGACGCACCCATAGTTTTGACGAAACGGCAAGGCTGTCGGAATGCCGACAAGCGTTGCTCAAGCTTGGCGTCGTTAAATCAGCGCTTATGCAATAGTGTCATAGTGACGTCTGCGAATCAGGCGTCGACGCTTCGGCCACCGCAGGGCCGAGTGCGCGCTCGGGGCGACAGACGCCAGTGAACGGCCTCCGGTGGAGGCCGGATCGGAAGGAAGAACGCATGAGCAAAGTGAGCGGCGGCGATTCGAAGAACACGCTCTACTGTTCTTTCTGCGGAAAGAGCCAGCACGAGGTCCGCAAGCTGATCGCCGGTCCGACGGTCTTCATCTGCGACGAGTGCGTCGAGCTGTGCATGGACATCATCCGGGAGGAGAACAAGTCCTCCATGGTGAAGTCGCGCGAGGGCGTGCCGACTCCGCAGGAGATCATCGGCGTTCTCGACGACTATGTGATCGGTCAGTCCTTCGCCAAGAAGGTGCTCTCCGTCGCGGTGCACAACCACTACAAGCGCCTTGCGCACGCGGCGAAGAACAACGACGTCGAATTGGCCAAGTCGAACATTTTGCTGATCGGCCCGACCGGATGCGGCAAGACGCTGCTCGCGCAGACACTCGCCCGCATCCTCGACGTGCCCTTCACGATGGCCGATGCGACGACGCTGACCGAAGCCGGCTATGTCGGCGAGGACGTCGAGAACATCATCCTGAAGCTGCTACAGTCGGCCGACTATAATGTCGAACGTGCGCAGCGGGGCATCGTCTATATCGACGAGATCGACAAGATCAGCCGCAAGTCGGACAATCCCTCGATCACCCGCGACGTCTCGGGCGAGGGCGTCCAGCAGGCGCTTCTGAAGATCATGGAAGGCACGGTCGCGTCCGTGCCGCCGCAGGGTGGTCGCAAGCATCCCCAGCAGGAGTTCCTGCAGGTCGATACGGCGAACATCCTGTTCATCTGCGGCGGCGCCTTCGCCGGCCTCGACCGGATCATCTCCGACCGCGGCCGCAAGACCTCGATCGGCTTTGCCGCCAACGTGGCCGGGCCGGACGATCGCCGCACCGGCGAGCTGTTCCGCCAGGTCGAGCCTGAGGATCTCCTGAAGTTCGGCCTCATCCCCGAGTTCGTCGGCCGTCTTCCGGTTCTCGCGACGCTCGAGGACCTCGACGAGGAAGCACTGGTGCAGATCCTGGTCCAGCCGAAGAACGCGCTGGTCAAGCAGTACCAGCGGCTCTTCGAGATGGAGAATGTCGATCTGTCCTTCCACGAGGACGCGCTGAAGGCGATTGCCCGCAAGGCGATCGAGCGCCGCACCGGTGCCCGCGGCCTGCGCTCCATCATGGAGGCCATGCTGCTCGACACGATGTTCGACCTGCCGACGCTGGAAGGCGTTCAGGAGGTCGTCATCTCCGAAGACGTGATCGAGGGTCGCGCGCGGCCGCTCTACATCTATGCCGAGCGCAAGGACGAGAAGGAAAACGTCAGCGCCTGACGATCTCGGTTCCTGCCGGTGAGCGACGGATAAGACGAGCCCGTCCCGGCCTTGGCTGGGGCGGGCTTTTTTCTTCGAACCGGACGATGCATCCGGTTCATCAGCTGGCGGCCCACGATCGCGTGTCAGGCGTCGTGGACCGTTGAAGAAGCGGGCCTTCGGGCCCACATGACGCTGGCATGACAAGGCGTGCGCGGCAGTGCTTCAGAGGCTCCGCGTTGCGGCCTTCGAGCGGCGGTTCGCCGCAGAAAGGAATACCCATGCCCAATACGACATCTGCGCAGGGTTCAGGCGAGGCAGCGATCTATCCGGTGCTGCCGCTCCGGGACATCGTCGTCTTCCCCCATATGATCGTGCCGCTCTTCGTCGGCCGCGAGAAGTCGATCAAGGCTCTCGAGGAGGTGATGGGCGCCGACAAGCAGATCCTGCTGGCGACCCAGAAGAATGCCAGCGACGAGGATCCGGCGCCGGACGCCATCTACGAGGTTGGCACCGTCGCCAACGTGCTGCAGCTCCTGAAGCTGCCCGACGGCACCGTGAAGGTGCTGGTGGAAGGCATGTCGCGCGCCCAGATCGGCAGCTTCACGCCGCGCACGGAGTGGCACGAGGCCTCTGCGACGATCATCGAGCAGGTCGAAGAAGACCAGGTCGAGATCGAGGCACTGGCGCGTTCGGTCGTCTCCGAGTTCGAGAACTACGTCAAGCTGAACAAGAAGATCTCGCCGGAAGTCGTTGGTGCGGCTGGGCAGATCGACGACTATTCCAAGCTTGCCGACACTGTCGCTTCGCATCTGGCGATCAAGATCCCGGAGAAGCAGGAGATGCTGGGTCTTACCAGCGTCCGCGACCGCCTGGAGAAGGCGCTCTCCTTTATGGAGTCGGAGATTTCCGTCCTGCAGGTGGAGAAGCGCATCCGCTCGCGCGTCAAGCGCCAGATGGAGAAGACGCAGCGCGAATATTACCTCAACGAGCAGATGAAGGCGATCCAGAAGGAACTCGGCGACGGCGAGGAAGGCCGCGACGAGGTTGCCGAGCTCGAGGAGCGCGTTAAGAAGACCAAGCTCTCCAAGGAGGCCCGCGAGAAGGCCACTGCCGAGATCAAGAAGCTGAAGCAGATGTCGCCGATGTCTGCCGAGGCGACGGTCGTGCGCAACTATCTCGACTGGCTGCTGGGCCTGCCCTGGGGCATCCGCTCCAAGGTCAAGATCGACCTGAAGCGGGCCGAGGAGATCCTCGATCAGGACCATTTCGGTCTCGACAAGGTCAAGGAGCGAATCGTCGAGTATCTGGCGGTCCAGAGCCGGCAGATGAAGATGAAGGGTCCGATCCTTTGCCTCGTCGGCCCTCCGGGCGTCGGCAAGACCTCGCTCGCCCGATCGATCGCCAAGGCGACGGGCCGGGAATATGTCCGCATGGCGCTCGGCGGCGTGCGTGACGAGGCCGAGATCCGCGGTCACCGCCGCACCTACATCGGCTCGATGCCCGGCAAGGTCATCCAGTCGATGAAGAAGGCGAAGAAGACCAATCCGCTCTTCCTGCTCGACGAGATCGACAAGATGGGCATGGACTTCCGCGGCGATCCGTCCTCGGCGCTTCTCGAAGTGCTGGATCCCGAGCAGAATGCGTCCTTCATGGACCACTATCTCGAGGTCGAGTACGACCTGTCGTCGACGATGTTCGTCACCACCGCGAACACGTTGAACATCCCCGCGCCGCTGATGGACCGGATGGAGATCATCCGCATCGCCGGCTACACCGAGGATGAGAAGGTCGAGATCGCCAAGCGGCATCTTCTGCCGAAGGCCGTGCGTGATCATGCGCTGAAGCCCGAGGAGTTCTCGGTCGGCGACGACGCCTTGCGCGAGATCGCCCGCCGCTACACCCGTGAGGCCGGGGTTCGCTCCTTCGAGCGCGAGCTGATGACGCTCGCCCGCAAGGCGGTGACGCGCATCCTCAAGGGCGACACCTCGAAGGTCGAGGTGACGGCCGAGAACCTGTCCGACTTCCTCGGCGTGCCCCGCTACCGCTATGGCGAGGCGGAGCTCGACGATCAGGTCGGCGTGGTCACCGGCCTTGCCTGGACCGAGGTCGGCGGCGAACTTCTGACGATCGAAGGCGTCATGATGCCCGGCAAGGGCAAGATGACGGTGACGGGCAATCTGAAGGACGTGATGAAGGAGTCGATTTCGGCGGCGGCCTCCTATGTCCGCTCGCGGGCGATCGACTACGGCATCAAGCCGCCGCTGTTCGACAAGCGCGACATCCACGTGCACGTGCCGGAAGGTGCGACGCCAAAGGATGGACCCTCCGCCGGCGTCGCCATGGCAACGGCGATCATTTCGGTGATGACCGGTATTCCGGTGCGCCGCGATATCGCCATGACGGGCGAGATCACGCTGCGGGGCAGGGTGCTGCCAATTGGCGGCCTGAAGGAGAAGCTGCTCGCCGCGCTGCGCGGCGGCATCAAGAAGGTGCTGATCCCCGAGGACAATGCCAAGGATTTGGCGGACATCCCGGACAACGTGAAGAACAGCCTGGAGATCGTGCCCGTGTCCCGCATGGGCGAGGTTCTCCAGCACGCCCTCGTCGAGCTGCCGACACCGGTCGAGTGGTCGGAAGCCGAGGAGCCCCTCACGGGTCAGGCGCAACCAGAGGATGGTGCAACCGTCATCGCCCACTGACGGAAAGCGCGACATCGGGAAAATGCCGCCCTTCCGGGCGGCATTTTTTTATGGACTCGCGGCATTTCCGGCCTTTTGACGGCTCGCGGCCTTGATTGATCGGCCCGACTTCCGCATCGTTCGCGCGAGTCGCAATGACTTTTGGTTAATCAGGAGGATGTCTGATGAACAAGAACGAGCTGGTCGCCGCCGTCGCGGAAAAGGCTGAACTGTCGAAGCAGCAGGCGACTGCGGCTGTCGACGCCGTCTTCGATGCGATGCAGAGCGCAATGGCGGACGGTGGCGACATCCGTCTCGTCGGCTTCGGCACCTTCTCGGTCTCGCATCGGGCGGCCTCGAAGGGCCGTAACCCGTCCACCGGCGCCGAGGTCGACATCCCGGCCCGCAACGTGCCGAAGTTCACGCCCGGCAAGGGCCTGAAGGACGCGGTCAACAAGTAAGCGACTTGAGATCCGGGTGGAGTGTTCTTCGCCCGGATCTCCTTGGTACCTGGCTCGCCTTGATGGCCGCGCGCGGGGCCGGGCTTCCGTCAGCAGATGGCGGGAGCGTTACTCGCCCAGACCTGGAGCGCTGTTCCACTGGAGCCAGCCTTCGGACAATCTATGCGTCAAAAGGAGCGGGGGATCGGAGCCAGATCGCGGCCGATCCAGATGATCATCATGGCAATGCCTGCCGCCAGACGCGCCGGGAACGCTGGCGCACCCCGATAACGGCACTGCGCCATCACCCCGCTTGATCACGCAAGCCGAAAGACGCTGCCGTGTTTCGGGGGATATGGTGGGCGATGACAGGCTCGAACTGCCGACATCCTCGGTGTAAACGAGGCGCTCTACCAACTGAGCTAATCGCCCGACCGCCCTCGTCTAAGCGCTCGCTCGTTGGAGTGCAAGCGCCAGTGTCCTGTCCTGCGTCGTGGCTTCTTGGGCGCCCAGGCGTTACCTCCACAGAGAAGCGGCATCGCGCATAGCGGCCGGGGCCTGCGGTAAGCGCCCGTGGCCGCTCCCTGGATAAGAGCCTACAGACCGTAATCCGTCGCAGCCGCTCCAAAACTGCCTAAGGCAGCCAAGCCGCTACCCCGGGGGATGCATCCGGCGACAATGTTCCCACTCGCCCGGGACGATCAGCGCCGCAGCCGGCGAGCGTCCACCAGAGCCTTACCGACCGCAGCAGACGGTTTCAGCCTCATGGTCGATCGCGCAGCCTTGGCGGCCATCGGACGTGCGCGGCGGAATAACATGAGCGCCCCCCGCGTCCGCATATTGGAAAGACCGCGATCTCCCAGACCCGCGCCGCTGCCGATTCGAGTGCGAGGTGCTGCGAGCGGCATTGTTCGAATCGATAACAGTTCGTGGAAGGTGCTGATTTCGGCCCGAAATCGGCGGTTTGCGACAGCTTTGTGCATTGCGATCGCAAGCGGAGCGCTTCCGCTTGACAGCGGTGCTCACCCCCCGTAAATGAGCCCCCACGAGCCGCGGTGAGCGGCCGAGCGCGGGTGTAGCTCAGTCGGTTAGAGTGCCGGCCTGTCACGCCGGAGGTCGCGGGTTCGAGCCCCGTCACTCGCGCCATTTCTTCTTAATGATCGGTGATTGGCAGCTGACAGCGGTATACCGCTGTACTGCCGTGTCCGTGTCGCAGCGTGCACGGGCTCAATGCCGGCGGCGGACCTTTGCCAGCACGCGCACTCGCGGGGCACCCTGATAGCAGGGCGGCATGACTCTCCGGCAGGACCACATGCGCTTCGGCGATGGAATCATGCATCCATCCGCCGCGACCGACGTTTCCATGTCACAGCAACAGGAGACGCATCATGGCTGACGCAAGCGGCATTAAGGAACATATGGACGTCATCGGCGCCGACGGCGTTCATGTCGGTACCGTCGACAGGGTCGAGGGCGACCGCATCAAGCTGACCAAGAACGATAGCGGTGAGGGGCATCATCGCGGCCATCACCATTTCATTCCGCTCGGCCTCGTTGCCGAGGTGGAAGGAGATGCCGTTCGTTTATCGGCCAATGCCGACGTTGCCGTCAGCCTGGAGGAAGAGGCCGACCACAAGGCGGTCTGAGCCGCGCACAGGCCTTATCCGAAGCATTGCACCTGATCGGCGACAGCAGCTGGACAATGATCAGGTGCTAAGGTGCTCAAGCCGCTGCGGCCGCCAGGCCCGTATCAGAGAAAATGGCACCGGGCGCATCCTCCGAGGAGGTTGCGCGGCGAACGCGCCATAACGCACGGCTCTTGAAACTGCCGCTGACGCCGCGAGCATCTGCCTCTGGCTTCCGGGTCACGGCATCTTGGGACGCAGCAGCGAGCTCCCTGATGGCGGGGGAGGCTATGCAGCCTCCCGGCCATCTTGCTGTCGGGACTGTGCCGAGTTGGCGCAGCCCCGATTAGAACCGGTACAAACCCTTGCCTCCGGCCGGAGAAGCTATTACGTCTCGCCGCGCTGCAGCAGGTCATCCAGCGAGCCGTTTCGGCCCGACGCCTGACAGGCGCCATCCAGCGCTACAGCACGCGTGGGGCATTGTCTGCCTATCCGTGCCACGATCAAGGGATTGCGGCGATGCCGGAACTTCTCGCTTCCTATCTGCCGATCGTCATCTTCGTCGGCGTCGCGCTGATCATCGGCCTGGCGCTGCTGGTCTCGCCGTTCCTGCTCGCCTTCAAGGCGCCGGACGACGAGAAGCTGTCGGCCTACGAGTGCGGCTTCGACGCCTTCGACGATTCGCGCATGAAGTTCGACGTGCGCTTCTACCTCGTCTCGATCCTCTTCATCATCTTCGACCTCGAGGTCGCGTTCCTGTTTCCCTGGGCGGCGACCTTCGGGACCCTCGGTTGGTTCGGCTTCTGGTCGATGATGGTGTTTCTCGGCGTCCTGACTGTGGGCTTCATCTACGAATGGAAGAAAGGCGCCCTGGAATGGGACTGAACGACGCTTCGACGACGCTCGTCGCGCCGCCGCCGGCCAGCGTATCGCATCGCCCGGCCGGTGCCGCGGCCGACCCGTTCATCACCGACATCAACAACGAGCTGGCCGACAAGGGCTTCCTCGTCACCTCGACAGCCGACCTCATTCACTGGGCGCGCACGGGCTCGCTGATGTGGATGACCTTCGGCCTGGCATGCTGCGCCGTCGAGATGATGCAGGCCTCGATGCCGCGCTATGACGTCGAGCGCTTCGGCTTTGCGCCGCGTGCCTCACCGCGCCAGTCGGATGTGATGATCGTCGCGGGCACGCTGACCAACAAGATGGCGCCGGCGCTGCGCAAGGTCTACGACCAGATGCCGGAGCCGCGCTACGTCATCTCCATGGGCTCCTGCGCCAACGGCGGCGGCTACTATCATTATTCCTACTCGGTGGTGCGCGGCTGCGACCGCGTCGTGCCGGTGGATATCTATGTGCCGGGCTGCCCGCCGACTGCGGAGGCGCTGCTCTACGGCATCCTGCTTCTGCAGAAGAAGATCCGCCGCGTCGGCACGATCGAGCGCTGAGAGTAGCTGCCATGCAGGACCTTTCCGACCAGCTGGGCGAGCGTCTCGGCGACAGAATAGCGGAGCGGGCGGTGCGCTTCGGCGAGCTGACGCTGATCGTGGCGCCGGAGCATATCGTGGAGACGCTGACGCTGCTCCGCGACGACTTCCGCTTCGTCAACCTCACCGACATCTGCGGCGTCGATTATCCGGCGCGGCCGCAGCGCTTCGAGGTCGTCTATCATCTGCTGTCGCCGTTCCGGAACGAGCGCGTTCGGATCAAGGTCCGCACGGCCGAGGACGATCCGATCCCGTCGGTCTTCGGGGTCTTCCCCGGAGCCGACTGGTTCGAGCGCGAGGCCTACGATCTCTACGGCATTCTCTTCACCGGTCATCCGGATCTGCGCCGCATCCTGACCGACTACGGCTTCGAGGGGCATCCGCTCCGCAAGGATTTCCCGCTGACCGGCTTCGTCGAGGTCCACTATGACGAAGCGCTCAAGCAGGTGATCTACGAGCCCGTGCAGCTGCGGCAGGAATTCCGCAACTTCGACTTCCTCTCGCCCTGGGAGGGGACGGATTACGTCCTGCCGGGCGACGAGAAGGCCAAGGCGAACTAGTCGGTACCCGACCGCAGCAGGAACTGGCATGGCCGAGATCAACGTCCGCAACTTCAACATCAACTTCGGCCCGCAGCATCCTGCGGCGCACGGCGTGCTGCGCCTCGTGCTCGAACTCGACGGCGAGATCGTCGAGCGGGTCGATCCGCATATCGGCCTCCTGCACCGCGGCACGGAGAAGCTGATCGAGAACAAGACCTATCTGCAGGCGCTGCCCTATTTCGATCGTCTCGACTATGTCGCGCCGATGAACCAGGAGCATGCCTACTGCCTCGCCATCGAGAAGCTCGCGGGCGTCACGGTTCCCAAGCGCGGCCAGCTGATCCGCATCCTCTACTCCGAGATCAGCCGTATCCTCTCCCATCTCCTGAACGTCACCACACAGGCCATGGACGTCGGCGCGCTGACGCCGCCGCTCTGGGGCTTCGAGGAGCGCGAGAAGCTGATGGTCTTCTACGAGCGCGCCTCCGGCTCGCGCATGCATGCGGCCTATTTCCGTCCCGGCGGCGTTCACGTGGACCTGCCGCACCAGCTCGTCGACGACATCGGCGAGTGGTGCGACCCGTTCCTGAAGACGCTGACGGATATCGACGACCTCCTCACCGGAAACCGCATCTTCAAGCAGCGCAACGTCGACATTGGCGTCGTCGATCTGGATGACGCCTGGGCGCTCGGCTTCTCCGGCGTGATGGTTCGGGGCTCGGGCGCCGCCTGGGACCTGCGCAAGTCGCAGCCCTATGATGGCTACGACGAGATGGAATTCGACATCCCGATCGGGAAGAACGGCGACTGCTTCGACCGTTATCTCATCCGGATGGAAGAGATGCGTCAGTCGGTCCGCATCATGAAGCAGTGTGTGGAGCGCCTGCAGGGAACGGAGCGGACGGGGCCGGCCTCGTCCACCGACGGCAAGATGGTGCCGCCGAGCCGCTCGCAGATGAAGCGGTCGATGGAGTCGCTGATCCACCACTTCAAGCTCTACACCGAAGGCTTCCACGTGCCGGAGGGCGAGGTCTATGCCGCCGTCGAGGCGCCGAAGGGCGAATTCGGCGTCTATCTCGTCTCCGACGGCACCAACAAGCCGCATCGCTGCAAGATCAAGGCACCCGGCTTTGCGCATCTGCAGGCGATGGATGCGATCTGCCGCGGCCATATGCTCGCGGACGTGTCGGCGATCCTCGGCTCGCTGGACATCGTCTTCGGCGAGGTCGACCGCTAGCCGCAGCGCACGGACTTGTTAGGATCGGCGGCGTGAACGCCGATCCCGCTCTGAACCAGACGATGACGGCCGAGGAGTTCTTCGCCTGGGCGGAGAGCTGGCAGGACGGGGAACGCTACGAGCTCGTCCAGGGCAGGCCGGTCCGCTTGCAGGCCGAGCGAGTAAGTCACGCCGAGCGAAAGGCATCAGCTTGGCTCGCAATGCGGACGGCGATCCGGGGTGCAGGACTGGATCGCTGCCGGTCTTTCCCTGACGGTGTCAGCATCTGGGTAAGCGACAAGGCGGTCCGGCGACCGGACGTCGTGGTCCACTATGGCCCTTATGACGGCGATAAGGTCTTTGCGCCTAATCCCATCGTCGCCGTCGAGATCATTTCGCCGTCCAGCGTGCGCACCGATGTCGACCGCAAGCTGATCGACTATTTCGCCGTGCCATCCATTCTCCACTACCTCATCGTCTATGGCGACGAGGCCAAGGTGGTGCATCACCGCCGTTTGGTTGCAGACGGCCCCATCACGACGTCGATCCTCGGGCGTTCCGATGTGATCGATCTCTCGCCGCCCGGCTTCTCCGTCACCGTCGAGGCTCTGCTGGAGAGCTGAGTCGGCGATTGGCCGACACGGTGTGGCATGTCGCAACCGGCGTTCGGATCAAGCTAACCTATGTCGTATTGCCGCGCCCTGCCGTAACTGGATGGGCGAGGCTATGGCGCTGCCATGCAACTGGCGCAGATGGTGCATTCACAACGGGATACGACGCGTCGCTACCACTGGCCTTTTGCGATTGCTGTGATAGAACGCGCCGCAACATAGAAGTTATAACCATTCTGAAGTCGAGTTCCGATGTCGGTCAGACGTCTCGCCGAAGACGCGGTTCAGCCGCAGGGCTTTGCCTTTTCAGAGGAAAATGCAGCCTGGGCTGAACGCGTGATCAGCCGCTATCCCGATGGGCGCCAGCAGTCGGCGGTGATTCCGCTGCTGATGCGCGCGCAGGACCAGGACGGCTGGGTCACGCGCGCCGCCATCGAGCATGTCGCCGACCGGCTGAAAATGCCGCTGATCCGCGTGCTTGAAGTCGCAACCTTTTATACACAGTTCCAGCTGAAGCCGGTCGGCACGCGCGCCCACGTCCAGGTCTGCGGGACGACGCCTTGCATGCTGCGCGGCTCGGATGATCTGAAGGCGGTCTGCCGCTCGAAGATCCATCCCGAGCAGTTTCATCTGAACGATGACGGCACCTTGTCCTGGGAAGAGGTCGAGTGCCTCGGCGCCTGCGTCAATGCGCCGATGGTGATGATCTTCAAGGACACCTATGAGGATCTGACGCCGCAGCGGTTGGAGGAGATCATCGATCTCTTTGCGGAGGGGCGTGGGGGCGAGGTCCAGCCTGGTCCGCAGATCGACCGGCACGGCTCCGAGCCCTTCGGTGGCTTGACGTCGCTCAACTCCGACGCTGCCGACAAGGGCGCCGAGGGCGGCGCGACAGGCGGGCCGGCGCAGACGGGTGCATCCGAGCAGGCTGCGGGCGCGGGAGGTGCTGCTGCGACGCCGCCGTCCCAGGCCGGCCGTCCGGATACGCATGCGGCCGAGACGGATCCGACGATTGCCTCGCCGGGCCGCAGCGTGGGCGCTGCGGCCGACCAACGTGCCGAGAACGGCGCCAGCACCAATCCTTCGGCCGGGGCGCATCGTCCGGGTTCCGGCCAGACGGGCGGCCAACGCCAGGGTCCGACCGGCGCCGCCGACAAGGAGCGGCCAGAGATCACCACCGCCAACGCGCGTGGCGACGCGGGCCGCACCGATGGCTCGTTGCCGAGCCAGGAGCGCCGGGCCGAGGAGAGTCTGATCCCGGCCAAGTCGCGCCCGGGCGAGCCGAGCGGCTCGTCGGTCTCCGCGCATGGTCCATTGCTCAGTGAAGGCGATCGCGGCGAGCAGGGCACCGAAGCTGGTCGGCTGACGGAAGATACGTTGCCCGGGCCGATGGCGAGCGATCACTTCGCAAGCAAGGCGGAGGGCGCTGCCGAGGATGAAGCCGGCACGCTGGAGACGCGGCCGCACCATTCGATCGGGCAGAAGCCGGGCAACCTTCTGAAGGCGCCCGATGGTGCGAAGGACGACCTGAAGCAGATCCGTGGCGTCGGACCTGTGCTCGAGCAGAAGCTCAACGAGTTGGGCGTCTTCCACGTCCGGCAGATCGCCGCCTGGAATAGCGAGGAGCTGTTCTGGATTGACGATCATCTCAACTTCCGCGGCCGCGCCGTGCGTGACCGCTGGATCGATCAGGCCAAGGCGCTGGCGGGACAGTCCAGCAGCTCCACGGTCGGGTGATGCGGAGACGATAGATGCTTGACGATAAGGACCGCATCTTCACCAACATCTACGGCCTGAAGGACAAGAGCCTGAAGGGCGCGATGGGGCGCGGCCACTTCGACGGCACCGCCGACATCATCGGCAAGGGCCGCGACTGGATCATCAACGAAATGAAGGCCTCTGGCCTGCGCGGCCGTGGCGGCGCCGGCTTTCCGACCGGCCTGAAATGGTCGTTCATGCCGAAGGAGTCGGATGGACGTCCGCACTACCTCGTCGTCAACGCCGACGAATCCGAACCCGGGACCTGCAAGGACCGGGAGATCATGCGCAATGATCCGTTCACGCTGATCGAGGGCTGCATCATCGCCGGCTTCGCGATGGGTGCGCATACGGCCTATATCTACGTGCGCGGCGAGTATGTGCGTGAGCGCGAGGCGCTGCAGCGCGCCATTGACGAGGCTTACGACTTCGGGCTGCTCGGCCGCGACAACAAGTGCGGCTGGGACTTCGACATCACCGTCCATCACGGCGCCGGCGCCTATATTTGCGGCGAGGAGACGGCGCTGCTGGAGAGCCTAGAGGGCAAGAAGGGTCAGCCGCGGCTGAAGCCTCCATTCCCGGCCAATATGGGCCTCTATGGCTGCCCGACGACCGTCAACAACGTCGAGTCGATCGCGGTGGCGCCGACCATCCTGCGCCGCGGCGGCGCCTGGTTCGCCGGCATCGGCCGTCCGAACAATGTCGGCACCAAGCTCTTCATGATCTCGGGCCATGTCGAGCGGCCCTGCACGGTGGAAGAGGCGATGTCGATTCCCTTCCGCGAGCTGATCGAGAAGCATTGCGGCGGCATCCGTGGCGGCTGGGACAATCTCCTCGCCGTCATCCCGGGTGGCGCGTCGTGCCCGATCGTTCCGGCGGCGGACATCATCGACTGTCCGATGGACTTCGACGGCCTGCGCGCTGTGAAGTCGTCCTTCGGCACCGCCGCCTCGATCGTCATGGACAAGTCGACGGACGTCGTGCGCGCGATCGCGCGGCTGTCCTACTTCTTCAAGCATGAGAGTTGCGGCCAGTGCACGCCGTGCCGCGAAGGCACCGGCTGGATGTGGCGCGTGATGGAGCGGATGGTCGTCGGCAACGCGCACAAGCGCGAGATCGACATGCTGCTCGACGTCACCAAGCAGATCGAGGGGCACACGATCTGCGCGCTCGGCGATGCCGCGGCTTGGCCCGTTCAAGGCCTCGTGCGACACTTCCGCGCCGAGATCGAGCGCCGCATCGACGAGTTCTCGCGTAACTCCGACAAGGACCGGCCGATGCTGGTCGCGGCGGAGTAGGGGATGACGGACGAGCCGGACAATCTGGTCCTCATGCTGCTTCGGCGCATCGACGCGAAGATCGACCGGCTGTCAGCCGATACGCACGACGTGAAGGTCCGACTCACCGGAGTCGAGGAAAATCTTGCCGGCGTTCATCGCCGTATCGATCGCCTGGAAGAACGTGTCGAGCGCATCGAGCGCCGGCTCGATCTGACCGAAGCGCGACACTGAGAAGAAGATCATGGCCAAGCTCAAAGTCGACGGCACAGAGATCGAGGTTCCCGACCACTACACGCTGCTCCAGGCGGCGGAGGAGGCGGGTGCCGAAATCCCGCGCTTCTGTTTCCACGAACGTCTGTCCGTCGCCGGTAACTGCCGCATGTGCCTCGTCGAGGTGAAGGGCGGACCGCCGAAGCCGGCGGCCTCCTGCGCCATGGGCGTGCGCGACCTGCGTCCGGGCCCGAATGGCGAGACGCCGGAGATCTTCACCAACACGCCGATGGTGAAGAAGGCCCGCGAGGGCGTCATGGAATTCCTGCTGATCAACCATCCGCTCGACTGCCCGATCTGCGATCAGGGCGGCGAGTGCGACCTGCAGGACCAGGCGATGGCCTTCGGCGTCGATTCTTCGCGCTACCGCGAGAACAAGCGCGCCGTCGAGGACAAGTATATCGGTCCGCTGGTCAAGACGATCATGACGCGTTGCATTCACTGCACGCGCTGCGTCCGCTTCACCACGGAAGTCGCCGGCATTTCCGAGCTCGGCCTGATCGGCCGCGGCGAGGACGCCGAGATCACGACTTTTCTCGAGCAGGCGATGACCTCGGAGCTGCAGGGCAACGTCATCGATCTCTGCCCGGTCGGTGCGCTCACCTCGCGCCCCTATGCCTTCCAGGCACGGCCCTGGGAGCTGACCAAGACCGAGACGGTCGACGTCATGGACGCCGTCGGCTCCTCGATCCGCGTCGACACGCGCGGCCGCGAGGTCATGCGCATCCTGCCGCGCCTCAACGAGTCGATCAACGAGGAGTGGATCTCCGACAAGACCCGCTTCGTCTGGGACGGCCTGCGCACGCAGCGCCTTGACCGCCCCTATATCCGCCGCGACGGTCGCCTGCAGCCGGCGACATGGCCTGAGGCTTTTGCCGCCATTAAGGCGCGCGTCGATGCGGCGGCACCGGGATCAATGGGCGCCGTCGCCGGCGATCTTGCCGCTGTCGAGGAGATGTGGGCGCTGAAGCGCCTCGTCGCCTCGCTGGGCTCGACCAGCGTCGACTGCCGACAGGACGGTGCCAAGCTGGACCCGGCCGACGGCCGCGCCTCCTACCTCTTCAACACCACCATCGCCGGCATCGAGGATGCCGACGCGCTGCTCATCATCGGCGCCAATCCGCGCTTTGAGGCGTCCGTTCTCAACGCGCGCATCCGCAAGCGCTGGCGCATGGACAACTTCCCGATCGGCGTCATCGGCGAGCGTTCGGACCTGCGCTACGACTACACCTATCTCGGTGCCGGTCCGGATACGCTGTCCGACATCGAAGGCGCCAGCCGCGGCTTCTTCGATGCGTTGAAGAACGCGGCCAAGCCGATGATTATCGTCGGGCAGGGGGCCATCTCGGGCGCCAACGGTGCCGACGTGCTCGCCTCGATCGCCGCGCTGGCGCGCGAGATCGGTGCGGTGACCGAGGGTTGGAACGGCTTCAACGTTCTCCACTCCGCGGCCTCGCGCGTTGGCGGCCTCGACATCGGCTTCGTGCCGGGCGAGGGCGGCAAGGACTTCGCGGCCATGGCCGCTGGCGGCGTCGACCTCCTGTTCAACCTCAGCGCTGACGAGGTCGACATCGCACCCGGACCGTTCGTCGTCTATATCGGCACGCATGGCGACCGCGGCGCCCATCGCGCCGACGTCATCCTGCCGGGGGCGGCCTATACGGAGAAATCCGGCACCTGGGTGAATGTCGAGGGTCGCGCACAGACGGGCAGCCGCGCCTCTTTCCCCCCGGGCGACGCCCGTGAGGATTGGGCGGTGCTGCGCGCGCTGTCGGCGGTGCTCGGCCGCGCGCTCCCCTTCGATTCGTTGGCGGCGTTGCGGCGCGAGCTCTACGAGGCGCATCCGCATCTGCGTTCCGATGCTGTGGTTGCGGCCGATCCGGCGGCGATCACAACGCTCGCCGACCGTGCCGGTACGCTCAGCGGCCCGGCCTTCGTCAGCGGCTTCGGCGACTTCTACCTGTCCAACCCGATCGCCCGCGCCTCCAAGGTGATGGCGGAATGCTCCAAGCTGGCGCAGGACCAGCATCTGGAAGCGGCGGAATAAGGAAGGCCGACAAGTGGCGGATTTCTTTTCACTTTACTTCTGGCCGGGCCTGATCATTCTGGGTCAGAGCCTGCTGTTCCTCGTCGTCCTCCTGGTGCTGATCGCCTATATCCTGCTGGCGGACCGCAAGATCTGGGCGGCGGTGCAGATGCGCCGCGGCCCGAACGTCGTCGGCCCCTGGGGTCTGTTCCAGTCCTTCGCCGATCTCCTCAAGTTCGTGCTGAAGGAGCCGACGATCCCGGCCAGCGCCAACAAGGGCGTCTTCCTGCTGGCGCCGCTTGTCGCGGTGACGCTGGCGCTGGCGACCTTCGCCGTGGTGCCGGTCGCCGACGGCTGGGTGATCGCCAACGTCAACATTGGCATTCTCTACGTCTTCGCCATCTCCTCGCTCGAGGTCTACGGCGTGATCATGGGCGGCTGGGCGTCGAACTCGAAATACGCGTTCCTCGGCGCGCTGCGCTCCGCCGCGCAGATGGTGTCTTACGAGGTTTCGATCGGCTTCGTGATCGTCTCGGTGCTGCTCTGCGTCGGGTCGTTGAATCTGACGGATATCGTGCTGGCGCAGACCAACGGCGTTGGAACGATGGTCGGCCTGCCGAACACCTTCCTCGACTGGCACTGGCTGGCGCTGTTCCCGATGTTCGTAGTCTTCTTCATCTCGGCGCTCGCCGAGACGAACCGGCCGCCCTTCGACCTGCCGGAGGCCGAATCGGAGCTCGTCGCCGGCTTCATGGTGGAATACGGCTCGACGCCTTACATGATGTTCATGCTGGGCGAGTACGCGGCCATCACCCTGATGTGCTGCCTCACCACCATCCTCTTCCTCGGCGGCTGGCTGCCGCCTTTCAACTTCGTCCCCTTCACCTGGATACCGGGCGTCATCTGGTTCCTCCTGAAGGTCGCCCTTGTCTTCTTCATGTTCGCCATGGTGAAGGCATTCGTGCCGCGCTACCGCTATGATCAGCTCATGCGCCTCGGCTGGAAGGTCTTCCTGCCGCTGTCGCTGGCCATGGTCGTGATCGTCGCCTTCGTGCTGCAGATCACCGGATGGGCCGCGGTATGAGCGCCTCTTTCACCTGGCACGCTATTGAGATCGGAAAGGTCCTCGCCCGATGAGCGCGCTGGCCCAGAACATCAAGTCGCTGTTTCTCCTGGAATTCGTGAAGGCCTTCGGCCTTTCGATGCGCTACTTCTTCGCGCCCAAAGCGACGATCAACTACCCCTATGAGAAGAACCCGGTCAGCCCCCGCTTCCGGGGCGAACATGCGCTGCGCCGCTATCCCAACGGGGAAGAGCGCTGCATCGCCTGCAAGCTGTGCGAAGCGATCTGCCCGGCGCAGGCCATCACCATCGAGGCCGGCCCGCGCCGCAATGACGGCACCCGCCGCACCGTGCGCTACGACATCGACATGGTGAAGTGCATCTATTGCGGCTTCTGCCAGGAAGCCTGCCCGGTCGATGCCATCGTCGAGGGACCGAACTTCGAGTTCTCCACGGAAACCCGTGAGGAGCTCTACTATGACAAGGAGAAGCTTCTGGCGAACGGCGATCGCTGGGAGCGGGAGATCGCGCGCAACATTGCGCTCGACGCGCCCTATCGCTAAGCGGGCAGGGCAGGGGATGGCGCCTGGGCGTCGTGCCTCTGCTTCCTCGCAACTGTCTTGAGTTCATGTCGGACGCGCGGCTTCCCGCCGCGGCCGTCTTCAGGGGAGCCCGGCTATGCTCGGCCTTCAGGCACTGTTCTTCTACCTGTTCGCGCTGGTGACCGTCGGCTCGGCCGTCTCGGTCGTCGTTGCGCGCAACCCGGTGCATGCGGTGCTCTTCCTGATCCTGACCTTCGTCAGTGCCGCCGGGCTCTTTCTGCTCACCGGGGCCGAGTTCCTCGCGCTGATCCTGATCGTCGTCTATGTCGGCGCGGTCGCGATCCTGTTCCTCTTCGTCGTGATGATGCTTGACCTCGATCTTGGCGACATCAAGAGGGGCGCGCTCGACTACGCGCCGATCGGCGCGATCATCGGCGTCATCCTCCTTGCCGAGCTGATCATCGTCGTCACCGGCAACTACTTCGACCCGCAGCTCAGTGTCGCCACCGCCATGCCGACGCCGCCGCTCGCCGAAGTCTCCAATATCCGCGCGCTCGGGTCGGTGCTCTATACGCGCTACGTCTTCTTCTTCCAGCTCGCCGGGCTGATCCTGTTCGTGGCGATGATCGGCGCGATCGTGCTGACGCTCCGCCACAAGGAAGGCATCAAGCGCCAGTCGATCCCGCGTCAGGTCGCCCGCACGCCGGAGACGGCGATCGAGATCCGCAAGGTCCAGAGCGGCAAGGGCCTCTGAGGCCCGCAGCAAAGAGAACAGCCATGGAAGTCGGTCTCGGACATTTCCTCACCGTCGGCGCCATCCTTTTCGTGACGGGCGTCTTCGGCATCTTCCTGAACCGGAAGAACATCATCACCATCCTGATGTCGGTCGAGCTCATCCTGCTCGCCGTCAACATCAACATGGTGGCCTTCTCGGCCTTCCTGAATGACCTCGTCGGGCAGGTCTTCGCGCTGTTCATCCTGACCGTTGCCGCCGCAGAAGCGGCTATCGGCCTTGCGATCCTCGTCGTCTTCTTCCGCAACCGCGGCTCCATCGCCGTGGAAGACGTCAACTCGATGAAAGGCTGATCGGACGATGTATCAGGCGATCGTTCTCCTTCCTCTCGTCGGCTTCCTCATCGCAGGCCTGTTTGGCCGCTCGATCGGCGCCAAGGCCTCCGAATACGTCACCTCGTCGCTCCTGATCGTGGCGGCGGTGCTGTCCTGGATCGCTTTCATCTCCTTCGGCTTCGGCGAGGGTGAGACGCTGCGTGTCACCATGCTGCGCTGGATGCAGGTCGGCAGCCTCGACATCGACTGGTCGCTGCGCATCGACCGCCTGACCCTGGTCATGCTGGTTGTCGTCAACACCGTGTCGGCGCTCGTGCACGTCTACTCGATCGGCTACATGCACCACGATCCGCATCGGCCGCGCTTCTTCGCGTACCTCTCGCTGTTCACCTTCGCCATGCTGATGCTGGTGACGTCGAACAACCTCGTGCAGATGTTCTTCGGCTGGGAGGGAGTAGGTCTCGCCTCCTATCTGCTGATCGGCTTCTGGTACAAGAAGCCCTCGGCCAGCGCCGCCGCGATGAAGGCCTTCATCGTCAACCGGGTCGGCGACTTCGGCTTCGCGCTCGGCATCTTCGGGCTGTTCGTGCTGTTCGGGTCGGTCAACTTCGACACCATCTTCGCCGGCGCGGCGGACGTCGCGGGCCGCATGGCAGGCGGCGAGGGCGAGGCGGCCACAGCAGGCGCTCCGGTGCTGGTCTTCGCCGGCTACTCGCTGTCCATGGCAGGCGCGCTGACGGTGATCTGCCTGCTGCTCTTCATGGGCGCCATGGGCAAGTCGGCCCAGCTTGGCCTCCACACCTGGCTGCCGGACGCCATGGAAGGCCCGACGCCGGTCTCCGCGCTGATCCACGCGGCTACCATGGTCACCGCCGGCGTCTTCATGTTGGCGCGCATGTCGCCGGTCTTCGAGCTGTCGCACGAGGCCCTGACGGTGGTCACCTTCGTCGGTGCGACGACGGCCTTCTTCGCCGCGACCGTTGGCTTGGTGCAGAACGACATCAAGCGCGTCATCGCCTATTCCACCTGCTCGCAGCTCGGCTACATGTTCGTCGCGCTCGGCGTCGGCGCCTATGGCGCGGCGATCTTCCACCTCTTCACGCACGCCTTCTTCAAGGCGCTGCTGTTCCTCGGCGCCGGCTCGGTCATCCATGCCGTTTCGGACGAGCAGGACATGCGCAACATGGGTGGTCTGCGGAAGCACATCCCGATCACCTACTGGATGATGGTGATCGGCACGCTGGCGCTGACGGGCTTCCCCTTCACCGCGGGCTACTTCTCCAAGGACGCCATCATCGAAAGCGCCTACGCCGGGCACAACAGCTTCGCGGCTTATGGCTTCGGCATGACGGTGATCGCGGCGCTGCTGACGAGCTTCTACTCCTGGCGCCTGATCTTCATGACCTTCCACGGCAAGCCGCGTGCGAGCCACGAGGTGATGCACCACGTGCACGAATCGCCGATGGTCATGCTGGTGCCACTCTTCGTGCTGGCCGCCGGCGCGCTCCTCGCTGGCCTCCTATTCGAGCCGTACTTCCTCGGCGAAGGCTATGAGGAGTTCTGGGTGTCGGCGCTCTATTCGGGTGCGGAGAACCACGTCCTCCACGATATGCATGCGACGCCCTTCCTGATCGGGCTACTGCCAACGATCATGATGGTGATCGGCCTGGTGCTGGCCTGGCTCTTCTACATCCGCTCGCCGCAGACGCCGGCCAGGATCGCGGAGCGTCACAGCGGCCTCTACAAGTTCCTCCTGAACAAGTGGTACTTCGACGAGCTCTACGACGTCCTGTTCGTCCGCTCGGCAAAGGCGCTCGGCCGCTTCCTCTGGAAGAAGGGCGATGTCGGAACGATCGATCGGCTTGGGCCCGACGGCATCTCGGCACGCGTTCTGGACGTGACTGACCGCGTCGTGCGGCTGCAGACCGGCTATCTCTATCACTATGCCTTCGCGATGCTGATCGGCGTCGCGGCGCTGGTCACCTGGATGATGTTCGGGGGAGCACGATGATGACCGACTGGCCGATCCTCTCGACCGTCACCTACCTGCCGCTGGTCGGCGCGGCGCTGATCCTCCTCATCCGCGACGACAACGAGGCGGCACGGCGCAACATCCGCAACATCGCGCTGTTCGCCTCGATCGCGACCTTCATCGTCTCGCTGTTCATCTGGATCGGCTTCGATCCGGCCAATGCCGGCTTCCAGATGGTCGAGCAGTCGGCCTGGCTCGGCACCGGCATCACCTATCATATGGGCGTCGACGGCATCTCGATGCTGTTCGTCATCCTGACGACCTTCCTGATCCCGATCTGCATCCTCGCCAGCTTCGAGTCCGTTGAGAAGCGGGTGAAGGAGTACATGGTCGCCTTCCTCGTCCTGGAGACGCTGGTGGTCGGCGTCTTCTGCGCCCTCGACATCGTGCTCTTCTACGTCTTCTTCGAAGGCAGCCTGATCCCGATGTTCCTGATCATCGGCGTCTGGGGCGGCAAACGGCGCGTCTACGCCAGCTACAAATTCTTCCTCTATACCTTCCTCGGCTCGGTGCTGATGCTGGTCGCGATCATGGCGATGTATTGGACCGCCGGCACGACGTCGATTCCGGAACTCCTGCAGTTCCAGTTCCCGGTCGCGATCCAGCCTTGGCTGTGGTTCGCCTTCTTCGCCTCCTTCGCGGTGAAGATGCCGATGTGGCCGGTGCATACCTGGCTGCCGGACGCGCACGTCGAAGCGCCGACGGCGGGCTCGGTGATCCTCGCCGGCATCCTCCTGAAGCTCGGCGGCTACGGCTTCCTGCGCTTCTCGCTGCCGATGTTCCCGGTGGCTTCGGCCGACTTCGCGCCGCTGGTCTATACGCTATCGGTGGTTGCCATCATCTACACCTCGCTGGTGGCGCTGATGCAGGAGGACATCAAGAAGCTGATCGCCTACTCCTCCGTTGCCCATATGGGCTTCGTGACGATGGGCATCTTCGCCGTCAACGAGCAGGGCGTGCAGGGCGCGATCTTTCAGATGCTGAGCCACGGTCTCGTCTCCGGCGCGCTCTTCCTCTGCGTCGGCGTCGTCTACGACCGCATGCACACCCGCGAGATCACCGCCTATGGCGGTCTCGTGAACCGCATGCCGGCCTATGCAACCGCCTTCCTGATCCTCACCATGGCCAATGTCGGTCTGCCCGGCACCAGCGGCTTCGTCGGTGAGTTCCTGACGCTGCTCGGCGTCTTCCGGGCGAACACCTGGGTCGCGATCTTCGCTACGACGGGCGTGATCTGGTCGGCGGCCTACGCGCTCTGGCTCTACCGCCGCGTCATCTTCGGCGCGCTGGAGAAGGAAAACCTGCGCTCCATCCTCGACCTCTCGGGTCGTGAGAAGGTGCTGCTGTATCCGCTGGTCGCGCTGACGATCTTCTTCGGCGTTTATCCTTCGCCGGTGTTCGACGTCACCACAGCCTCCGTCGAGAAGCTGCTCTCGAGCTATTCCGCTGCCCTTCAGGCGGCCCAATCCGTCGCGCTGGCGCAGTAGGAGCGGGATCCGATGCTTTCCCCAATGATCGCCGACAGCCTGTCCATCGTCGGACCCGAACTGATCACCGGCATCGGCGCCATGATCCTCCTGATGGTCGGCGTCTTCGTCGGCGAGCGGAGCGGGCGCCTTGTCACGAGCCTCGCCGTCGCTCTCCTGCTCGCGGCCGCTGCCTGGCTGGTGCTGGCAACGCCGACGGGCGTCGCCTTCGGCGGCTCCTTCGTGCTCGACCCGTTCGCGCGCTTCCTCAAAGTTCTGGTGCTCATCGGATCGGCCGCGGCCGTGCTGATGTCGGTGGGTTTTGCCAATCGCGAGCGCTTCGACCGTTTCGAGTTCCCGGTGCTGATCGTCCTTTCCACCACCGGCATGATGGTGATGGTCTCGGCGGGCGACATGATCGCCCTCTATCTAGGCCTCGAGTTGCAGTCGCTCGCCATCTACGTGCTGGCGGCGATCAACCGCGACAGCGTCCGCTCCAGCGAAGCGGGCCTGAAGTACTTCGTGCTCGGCGCGCTGTCCTCGGGCATGCTGCTCTACGGCGCCTCGATGGTCTACGGCTTCTCCGGTCACATCGAGTTCCGGGCGATCGCCGCCGCCGCGACGGCGGAAACCCGGTCAGTCGGTCTGCTCGTCGGCCTCGTCTTCGTGCTGGCGGGTCTCGCCTTCAAGATCTCCGCCGTGCCCTTCCACATGTGGACGCCTGACGTCTACGAAGGCGCTCCGACGCCGATCACCGCCTTCATGGCGGGCGCGCCGAAGGTCGCGGCGATCGGCCTCCTCACGCGCTTCACCGTGCAGGGTTTCGGCTCCATGGCGGTGGATTGGCAGCAGGTGATCGTCTTCATCTCGATCGCCTCCATGGCGTTCGGCGCCTTTGCCGCGATCGGACAGCGCAATCTCAAGCGCCTGATGGCCTACTCGTCGATCAGCCACATGGGCTATGCACTGGTGGGCCTTGCCGCGGCCAATGTCTCCGGCGTGCGCGGCGTCCTTCTCTACATGGCCGTCTATCTCGCCATGACGCTCGGCACCTTCGCGGTGATCCTCGCCATGCGTCGGCGCGATGGCCTTGTAGAGCAGATCACCGATCTGTCCGGCCTGTCGCGCACCAAGCCCGTGCTGGCGCTGCTCCTGACCATCCTGATGCTCTCGCTGGGCGGCCTGCCGCCCTTCGCCGGCTTCTTCGCCAAGTACTTCGTCTTCATGGCGGCGGTCGAGGCGCACCTCTACTGGCTGGCGGTGCTCGGCGTCCTCTCCAGCGTCGTCGGCCTTTATTACTACCTGCGCATCGTCAAGGTGATGTGGTTCGATGAGCCGGCCGAGACGTTCGAGCCGATGAGCCTCGAGCTGCGTGTCGTGCTCGGTGCCTCGGCGCTGTTCATCTTCCCGCTCTATCTCCTGGTCGGCGGCTCCATCTTCGCCGCGGCGGAAGCGGCGGCGCGGACGTTTTTCTAAGGGTGGCGAGAACGCCTCTGCGGCGTCGGCTGTCCTTCGACGAGGTCGGCTCGACCAATACGCTGGCGCTCGAAGCTGCGCGGTCCGGCGATCCTGGGCCGCTCTGGGTCACTGCCCGGCACCAGACCGCCGGGCGTGGCCGCCGCGGCCGGACCTGGGTGTCGCGCGACGGCAATCTCTATGCGAGCCTCCTTCTGGTCGATCCGGCGCCGCTGGAACGGCTGGCGACGCTGCCGCTCGTTGCGGCCCTCGGCGTGCGCAACGGCATCGCCGCCTTGCCGCGGGCGGAACCGACTTCGGTCAGAATCAAATGGCCGAACGACATCCTGATCGGTGGCCGTAAGATGGTCGGCATCCTCGTCGAGAGCGAGCGCTTGTCCGACGGTCGGATCGCGGCCGTGGTCGGCTGCGGCGTCAATGTCGCCGACATGCCGAGCGGCACGCCCTATGGCGTGACCAGCCTCAGGGCGGAGCGCATCGACGCCGATTTCGAGACGACCTTCGCCGCCGTCGCGACCGCTGTCGAGAGCACCGTCAGAACCTGGAACAGGGGCGAGGGCTTCGCGCCGATCCGGCGAGATTGGCTCGCTCATGCCATCGGCATCGGTGATGCGTGCCGCGTGAACCTGCCGGCTTCGGCACTGGAGGGCGAGTTCCAGGCCCTCGATGATGGTGGCCGGCTGATCCTTGGCCTCGCCGACGGCACGACGAGAGCCATCTCTGCCGGTGAGCTGTTCTTCCCGCACCTCGAACCCTCGGGCGCCGGTGCTTAGATGAGACGCAGCAAGGCCGCGGCGACGCGGTCGAACGAAGACGCGGCAGCCGCATCCGGCTTGAATCGCGCAGCAAAGAAGAGCGGATAACGCCTTGGATCAACTGGTTTTCGTGCCGCTGGGCGGCATCGGCGAGATCGGCATGAATCTCGCCCTCTACGGCTATGGTCCGGAAGATGATCGCGAATGGATCGCCATCGACTGCGGCGTCTCCTTTGCCGGCCCCGAATTTCCGGGCGTCGACCTCGTCTTCCCGGACATCCGCTTCCTGATCCAGGAGCGGCATTCGCTCAAAGCGATCATCATCACGCACGCCCATGAGGACCACTACGGTGCACTCCTCGATCTCTGGCCGAAGCTGAAAGTGCCGGTCTATGCGACGGCCTTCACCGCCGGGCTGCTGCAGGCCAAGCGCGAGGGTGAACCCGGCGCGCCGAAGATCCCGGTGACGCTCTACAAGGCGGGCGACACCTTCCAGGTCGGGCCGTTCTCGATTGAGGCGATCAACGTCACCCACTCGATCCCGGAACCGGTGGCGCTGGCGATCCGCACCAAGTTCGGCACCGTGGTCCACACCGGCGACTGGAAGATCGATCCGACGCCGGCTCTAGGCGCCCCGACGGACGAGGCGCGCCTGCGCGCCATCGGCAACGAGGGCGTGCTGGCACTCGTCTGCGACTCGACCAACGCACTGAGCGAAGGCGAGTCGCCGAGCGAGCAGGCGGTGTCCGCCTCGCTGCGCGAGATCATTGGCAAGTCGAAGGGCAGGGTGGCCATCACCACCTTCTCCTCCAATATCGGGCGCATCCGATCCGTGGCGCAGGCCGCCCATGATGTCGGACGGCAGGTCCTCCTGATGGGCCGGTCGATGAAGCGCGTCGCGGACGTCGCGGCGGAGCTCGAATATCTCGATGGCCTTCCGCCCTTCGTCGACGAGCAGGACTTCGGCTACATCCCGCGCGACAAGGCGGTGATCATCCTGACCGGCAGCCAGGGTGAGCCGCGCGCCGCGCTGGCACGTCTTGCCCGCGACGAGCATCCGGCGGTGGCGCTGTCGAAGGGCGACATGGTCATCTTCTCCTCGCGCTCGATCCCGGGCAACGAGAAAGGGATCATCGACATCAAGAATGCGCTGATCGACCGCGGGGTCGAAGTGGTCGAGGACGGACGACAGCTCGTCCATGTCTCCGGCCATCCGCGCCGGGGCGAGCTGCGCCAGATGTATGACTGGATTCGTCCGAAGATCGCCGTCCCGGCCCATGGCGAGGCGGCGCACCTCGTCGCCCATGCCGGCCTTGCCCGCGAACAGGGAGTCAAGGAGGTCGTGTCGCTGCGCAACGGCAAGATGGTGCGGCTGGCGCCGGGTCCTGCCGAGATTATCGACGAGGTGCCGGTCGGACGTCTCTACAAGGACGGCACGCTGATCGGCACGGCAGAGGAGATGGCGATCAGCGAGCGGCGCAAGCTCGCCTTCGCCGGTCACATCGCGGTGCATGTCGAACTGACGGAGAAGCTGGAGCTGCGCCACGATCCGGATGTCGTCACCCTCGGCGTGCCGCGCGAGGATTTCGACGGCGAGGATTTCGGCGAACTCCTGGTCGAGGCGGCGGCTGGAGCCGTGGAGAGCATCCCGCGCAACCGCCGCAAGGATTTCGAGACGGTGCGGGAGGCAGCACGCCGGGCGGTCAGGGCGGCAGCCGCCGACGCCTGGGGCAAGAAGCCGATCGTGACCGTCTTCGTCTCACGCGGGTGACCGTGATGCCGGTTGGAAGCAGCTCAGCGGGGACGCTGATCCTCAGCTGCGGAAAGGCTGGCGCCGAGCCGGTGCGAGCCGGCAATCGGCCGGCACGCGCCGGAGCCCCTGTCGAAGAGGGTCGTGTTTCCGCCGCAGCCGAGGAGGGACGGCCGTGACGTGGATCACCGGTCTTGCCATCTACTTCATCATCTGGTGGACGGTGCTGTTCGCCATCCTGCCGATCGGCATGCGTTCACAGGCCGACGAGGAGGACGTCGTGCTCGGCACCACTCACAGTGCTCCGGCCGACTTCAAGATCCTGCGCAAGGTGGTGCAGACCACGCTTGTTTCGATCGCCGTCTTCATCGTCTACTATGTCGTGACGCAGGTTTACGGCTTTGGTCCTGAAGATCTGCCGCATCTTATCCCGGGCACCTGATCCGGGATCAGGCGATCCGCGATCGCCATCGCAAGAAGACCGGCGTGGAGCGACGAAGAAGACAAAAAAAATGCAAGGCTTTCGCCTTGCATTTATGAGGTGCAGGTCTGGATTTCGCTCCGGTCTGTGGCGCCGGGGCTGCAGCCTTACGCTGCGCCGGAAATCACGTCCTCCCAAGACTAGACCGCTAGTCGCCAGCATCTTCCGGCGGACGACTTATGCAGGTCGCACGTTATGTTCCTGACAAAATTTTGTCACGTTGAATCTGGCGGTTCTGCGACTTTTTTTCGCCACACCGCTTAAAGCTTGGGCAAGCCGTTGCTTGCATGGGCAAATGCTCGCCGGGATCGGTTGAGCGACGCTCCTTTCCAAGCTCTTTGTGAGCGTCTATGACCCGGACGCGGCCCCGCCGCCGAAGCATAACTTGGAGTGCGATCCATCATGCGCCTGTCGCGTTATTTCCTGCCGATCCTGAAGGAAACGCCCAAGGAAGCCGAGATCGTCTCGCACCGGCTGATGCTGCGCGCCGGCATGATCCGCCAGCAGGCCGCCGGCCTCTACTCCTTCCTGCCGCTCGGCAAGCGCGTGCTGGACAAGGTCTGCGCCATCATCCGGGAAGAACAGAACCGTTCCGGCGCCATCGAACTGCTGATGCCGACCATCCAGTCGGCCGACCTCTGGCGCGAAAGCGGCCGCTACGATGCCTATGGCAAGGAGATGCTGCGCATCCAAGATCGGCACGAGCGGGAACTGCTCTTCGGCCCGACCAACGAGGAAATGGTGACGGAGATCTTCCGCTCCTATGTCCGCTCCTACAAGGATCTGCCGCTCAACCTCTACCATATCCAGTGGAAGTTCCGGGACGAGGTGCGGCCGCGCTTCGGCGTGATGCGCTCTCGTGAGTTCCTGATGAAGGACGCTTACTCCTTCGACATCGACTTCGAGCGCTCGAAGACGGCGTATGACCGCATGTTCGTAGCGTATCTGCGAACCTTCTCGCGGCTCGGCCTGCAGGCGATCCCGATGCGGGCGGACACGGGCCCGATCGGCGGCAACCTGTCCCACGAGTTCATCATCCTTGCCTCCACCGGCGAGAGCGAGGTCTTCTGCCACAAGGATTATCTGTCCCTCGACGTGCCCGGCGAGGATGTCGACTTCGATGACGCGGCGAGCCTTGCCGCTATCGTCGACACCTGGACGACGCCCTATGCGGCGACGGACGAGATGCACGATGAAGCGGCCTGGGGCGCCGTGCCGGAAAGCGACAAGCTGGCGGCGCGCGGCATCGAGGTCGGCCATATTTTCCACTTCGGCACCAAGTACTCCGAGCCGATGAACGCCTTCGTCACCGGACCCGACGGCAAGGATGTGCCTGTGCAGATGGGCTCCTACGGCATCGGACCGAGTCGCCTGCTCGCCGCCATCATCGAAGCCTCGCATGACGAAGCCGGGATCATCTGGCCGAAGTCGGTGGCGCCCTTCGATGTCGGCCTCATCAATATGAAGCCGGGCGATGCCGACTGCGACGCAGCCTGCGAGCGGCTCTATCGCGACCTCGGCGCCACGGGGCTCGACGTCCTCTACGACGACCAGGACACGCGCGCCGGCGCCAAGTTCGCATCGATGGACCTGATCGGCTTGCCGGTACAGGTGATCGTCGGGCCGCGCGGCGCCAAGGCAGGCGAGGCGGAGATCAAGATCCGCGCGACCGGCGAGCGCGAGACGATCAGCCTCGACGCCGTGACCGCCCGCGTGAGCGCATGACGACTGAGGCGGCGAGCGCGCCCGTCGAGGGTGCCGGATCGGCCCCGGCGACGAAGCCGTTTTCGCGCTTCGAATGGATGATCGCGGGCCGCTATCTGCGCGCCCGCCGCCGCGATGCCGGCGTGTCGGTGATCGCCGGCTTCTCCTTCATCGGCATCATGCTCGGGGTGGCAGCCCTCATCATCGTCATGTCGGTGATGAACGGCTTCCGCACCGAGCTCCTCAGCCGCATCCTCGGCGTGAACGGCCACGTGATCCTGCAGCCGATGGACACGCCGATGGTCGACTATGCCGACATCGCGTCCCGCCTTGCAAAGCTGCAGGGCATCACCGCAGCGATGCCTCTGGTGCAGGGGCAGGTGCTCGCCTCCGGTCCCGGAACGGGGAGCACCGGCGCGCTGGTGAAGGGCGTGCGCGGCGAGGATCTTCAGAAGCTGACGCCGGTTTCACAGCACGTCCAACTCGGCACGCTGGATGGCTTCGATAGCAGCGGCGGCGTTGCCATCGGCAGCCGGCTTGCCCAGTCACTCGGCCTAAGGCTCGGCGACCTCATCACGCTCGTGGCGCCCGAAGGCGACGTCACGCCGCTCGGCACCACGCCGCGTATCAAGGCTTATCCGGTCCAGGCGATCTTCGAGATCGGCATGTCGGAATATGACGCGGCCTATATCTACATGCCGCTCTCCGAGGCGCAGCTCTACTTCAACCAGGAGAACCAGGCGCAGTCGATCGAGATCTTCGTCGACCATCCCGACGACGTGACGGCGCTGCAGGGCCCCATCGAGCAGGCGGCGAACCGCCCGAGCTACACCTCCACCTGGCAGCAGCAGAACCAGTCCTTCTTCTCCGCCCTCGAGGTCGAGCGGAACGTCATGTTCATCATTCTGACGCTGATCGTCCTCGTCGCGGCGCTGAACATCATCTCCGGCCTGTTCATGCTGGTGAAGGACAAGGGCAGGGACATCGCCATCCTGCGCACCATGGGCGCCACCCGCGGCTCCGTGATGCGCATCTTCCTGATCACCGGCGCCTCGATCGGCGTCGCCGGCACGCTGGCGGGCCTCGTGCTTGGCGTTCTCTTCTGCCTCAACATCGAGGCGATCCGACAGTTTTTCTCCTGGATCTCCGGCACCGCCATCTTCAATCCGGAATTCTACTTCCTCAGCCAGCTGCCGGCCGAGATCGAGTTCGGCGAGGTCGTGCTGGTGGTGATCATGGCGGTCGGCCTGTCCTTCCTGGCAACGATCCTGCCCTCCTGGCAGGCGTCCAAGCTCGATCCCGTCGAGGCGCTGCGGTACGAATGATGAGCGGCAAAGCGGCACTGCACCTCGACAAGATCGAGCGGCATTTCGACCAGGGCGAGCAGAGGCTGACCATCCTCGAAGGGGCGGAGGTCGAAATCGGCGCCGGCGAGATGGTGGCGCTCGTCGCCCCATCCGGCGCGGGCAAGTCGACGCTGCTCCACATCGCCGGCCTGCTGGAGCGGCCTGACGGCGGCGAGGTCTATGTCAATGGCGAGCCCTGCTCGGCGCTCGGCGACGACGCCCGCACAGCCATGCGCCGCAACACCATTGGCTTCGTCTATCAGTTCCACCACCTTCTGCCCGAGTTCTCCGCGCTGGAGAACGTGATGATCCCGCAGATGGTGCGGGGTCTCTCCCGCAGCGAGGCGGCGGAGCGGGCAGGGCAGCTTCTCGACTACATGCGCATCGGCGCACGCGCGACTCACCGTCCGGCGGAGCTGTCTGGCGGCGAGCAGCAGCGCGTCGCGATCGCACGCGCCGTCGCCAACAGCCCCTATGTTCTCCTCGCCGACGAGCCCACCGGCAATCTCGACCCGACGACCTCGAGCTATGTCTTCGACGCACTGACGGCCCTTGTCCGTCAGTCCGGCGTCGCGGCGCTGATCGCCACGCACAATCACGAGTTGGCCGCGCGTATGGACCGCGCTATTACGCTCGACGCCGGCAAGATCGTTCCGATCACCCTCTGACGCGCCGGGGCACTTCGGCCGTCGGCGGGATCTCGGCCGGCGCCGCGTCGGCATAGCCCTGGCTTATGACCGAGAAGACCGGTCGTGCTCGGCCGGGCAGGACGGCCCCGCTTTTCAGCAATCCTTAATCATCAGCCGCGTCGCGCGGGCCGCTGCCGCTTGACTCCGTCACCACGATAGGAACAGATAGAGAACATAGAACAAAAGGAGATCAGCGATGATCATTGCTGTGTTCAAGGATCTGCTCTCGCTCGCCGCCCTGTCGGCCTTCATCGCCAGCTTCGCCCTTCTCATCCACGCGGTGTGACGACGTTCCTGTTGAGACCAGCAGACGGCGCTTCGAAGCGCCGCGGTCCGGTGGTAAGGCTTTGATCATTCGACGGACCGAGCGAAACGAGAGAGCCTGCACTGGCAGGGCGATGCTCGTGGATGGGCCGGCGCGATGACGAGCAGGCGAGGATAGGCGATGGCTGAACAGGCGGGGACAGGCGGAACGGCATCTCTGCCGGCCTTCATCCACTTGAGGGTGCACAGCGCCTATTCGCTTCTCGAAGGGGCGCTGCGCGTCGAGCAGATCGTCAAGCACGCCAAGACCGATGGTGCTCCGGCCATCGGCATCTGCGACACCAACAACCTCTTCGGCGCACTCGAATTTTCGGAAAAGGCGGCGAAGTCCGGCATCCAGCCGATCGTGGGATGTCAGCTCGAGGTCGACTTCGGCGACGAGACGACGGAGGGCAGCCGCGGCGAAAAGGTGCCGGCCGGCACGCCGCCACTGGTGTTCATCGCCATGGACGATGTCGGCTATGCCAACCTCGTCGAGATCGTCTCGCTCGCCTATCTCGGCCACGACCGCAGCGAGCGGCCGCACGTCCTGGCCGAATGGCTGGACGGCCGCAGCGACGGCATCATTGCGCTGACCGGCGGCCCGCTCGGACCCATCGGCACCCTTCTGGCGGCTGGGCGCGAGCCGCTGGCTCGCACGCGGCTGGAGCGCCTGGCGGCGCTTTATCCGGACCGTCTCTATGTCGAACTGCAGCGCCAGGAGGGCGGCAGCCGCAGCGTCGAAGCCAAGACGCTGTCGCTCGCTTATGAGCTCGAGCTGCCGTTGGTCGCGACCAACGAACCATACTTCTCCTGCCCTGACGATTTCGACGCCCATGACGCGCTGCTGGCTGTGGCGAGCAACCGCCTCGTCAGCAATGAGGATCGCCGCCGGCTCTCGCGCGACCATTGCCTGAAGTCGCAGAAAGAGATGGCGGCACTGTTCGCCGACCTGCCGGAGGCGCTGGCCAATACGGTGGAGATCGCGCAGCGCTGCTCCTTCCGCCCGCGGACGCGCAAGCCGATCCTGCCCCGCTTCGCCGGCGCGGACGCGGATGCGGCCGAGGCTGAGCGCGCGGAGGCGGCCGAGCTCCGCCGCCAGGCGATCGAAGGGTTGGAGGCCCGCCTCAGGACGCATGGCACGGCGCCCGGCCACGACGCAGCGGTCTATCGCGAACGCCTCGATTTCGAGCTCTCGATCATCGAGCGGATGAAGTTTCCGGGCTACTTCCTGATCGTCTCGGACTTCATCAAATGGGCGAAGAACCAGGGCATCCCGGTCGGGCCAGGCCGCGGTTCGGGTGCCGGCTCGCTGGTCGCCTATTCGCTGACGATCACCGACCTCGATCCCTTGCGGTTCTCGCTGCTCTTCGAGCGCTTCCTCAATCCTGAGCGCGTGTCGATGCCGGACTTCGACATCGACTTCTGCCAGGATCGCCGCGGCGAGGTGATCCGCTACGTCCAGGAGAAGTACGGGCGCGAGCAGGTCGGGCAGATCATCACCTTCGGAACGCTGCAGGCGCGCGCCGTGCTGCGCGACGTCGGCCGCGTCCTCGAAATGTCCTACGGCCATGTCGACAAGCTGTCGAAGCTGGTGCCGCAGAACCCGGCCAACCCGGTGACGCTCGCCAAGGCGCTGGAGGAGGAGCCGCGGCTGCAGGAGGCGCGCGAGAAGGAGGAGGTCGTCGACCGGCTCATCTCCATCGCGCTGAAGCTGGAAGGCCTCTACCGCCACGCCTCGACCCACGCAGCCGGCATCGTCATCGGCGACCGGCCGCTGTCGAAGCTGGTGCCGATGTACCGCGATCCGCGCTCCGACATGCCGGTGACGCAGTACAACATGAAGTGGGTCGAGCAGGCGGGGCTGGTGAAGTTCGACTTCCTCGGCCTGAAGACGCTGACGACGCTGCAGACCGCTGTGTCGCTGATCGCCCGCAAGGGCGTCGACATCGACCTGTCGGCACTGCCGCTCGACGACGCGACGACCTATCAGATGCTCACCCGTGGCGAGACGGTCGGCGTCTTCCAGGTGGAATCGGTCGGCATGCGCAAGGCGCTGATCGGCATGCGGCCGGACCAGTTCGAGGACATCATCGCCCTCGTCGCGCTGTATCGCCCGGGTCCGATGGAGAACATCCCGACCTACAATGCGCGCAAGCACGGCGAGGAAGAGCCGGACTACCTGCACGAGAAGATCGCGCCGATCCTGAAGGAGACCCAAGGGGTCATCATCTACCAGGAACAGGTGATGCAGATCGCCCAGGTCCTGTCCGGCTATTCGCTGGGCGAGGCGGACCTCTTGCGCCGCGCCATGGGCAAGAAGATCCGTGCTGAGATGGACCAGCAGCGGGTCCGCTTCGTCGACGGCGCCATCAAGAACGGGCTCGAAAAGGCGCAGGCGAACCTGATCTTCGATCTGCTCGCCAAGTTCGCCGACTACGGCTTCAACAAGAGCCATGCGGCGGCCTATGCGCTGGTCGCCTACCAGACGGCCTATCTGAAGGCCAACCACCCCGTCGAGTTCCTGGCCGCGTCGATGACGCTCGACACCGGCAATACCGAGAAGCTGAACGACTTCCGCATGGACGCGATGCGCCTCGGCATTCAGATCGTGGCGCCCTCGGTGCAGACCTCGTTCAAGCCCTTCGAAGTGGATGGCAATCGCATCTTCTACTCGCTGGCGGCGATCAAGGGTGTCGGCGAACAGGCGGTTGAGCACATCATCGAAAAACGGGACGGCAAGCCCTTCCGCAGCCTCGAGGACTTCTGCACCCGTATCGATCCGAAGGTGGTCAACAAGCGCACGCTGGAGAACCTGATCGCCGCGGGCGCTCTTGATTGCTTCGGCCATGATCGCGCCAGGCTTATCGCCAATCTCGAGCGCATCGCGGCCTACAGCTCGAGGGTTCATGAGGGCCGGGCCAGCGGACAGTCGGACATGTTCGGCTCGGCTGGCGGTGAGCCGGAACCGCTGCGTCTCGCCGAGGCGCAGCTCTGGACCTCGTCCGAGCGGCTGATGCGCGAGTTCCAGGCGATCGGCTTCTACCTCTCGGCGCATCCGCTCGACGAGTACAAGGCGACGCTGAAGCGGCTGAATATCCGCCCGCATGCGGAGCTGGTGACGACCGTCAAGCGCGGTGCCACCGCCGGGAAGCTCGCGGGCACGGTGACGTCAAGGCAGGAGAGGCGCACCCGGACGGGGGGCAAGATCGGCATCGTTCAGCTCTCCGATTCCAGCGGCCAGTACGAGGTGGTGCTGTTCACCGAGACGCTGTCCGCGTTCCGCGACCAGCTGGACCCCGGCGCCTCCGTCATCCTGACCGTGTCGGCGCAGGAGCGGCCCGAAGGCATCTCCTTCCAGGTGCAGAGCGTCCAGTCGCTGGAGAATGAGGCCGTGCGCATGCAGCAGGCGCTGCGCATCTTCCTGCGTGACGCCAAGCCGCTGAACGCCTTCCGCTCGCAGCTGAGGCCGGGCGGCGACAGCGAGGTCTCGCTCGTGCTGGTGCGCGACGATGGCGAGCGCGAGGTCGAGATCGCGCTACCCGGCCGCTACCGGGTCTCGCCGCAGATGGCGAGTGCGGTGAAGGCGGCAACCGGTGTCCTTGACGTCCAGCTGGTGTAGCCGCCTGGCGCCTTCAGCCGGCAAAAGCGACCTCGCTCCTGCGCCGATCGCGGCGGCTGGTGGAAACGGCTCGGCGGCAGGCGGACATCGATCGTCGAGCGCGCCGACCAGCAATGAAGGTCGCCAGCGCCCGGCTCAGGCGATGGATCAGGATCGTGAATCGACGTCTCAGCGCCGGCGCGCAACCGACTCGTTCGACTGGGGATCTTGCCTCGCAGCCGACTGAAGATCTCGCCGCGCAGCGTCTTCGGCCGGCGCCTGCGGCTTGAACGTATATCCGGTCTCGATCGACTTGACGCCGAACCGGTCCCGCAGCGCGTCGAGCGCTGCCTCGGCCTTTGCCTTCTTGCCCGCGCGCGGATCGACGAGGTCGCTCGGGTCGGCACGGGTAGCGGGCGAGAAGTCGGCGCAGCCGATGCCGATCAGGCGGAACGGCGTGCCGTCGATCTCCTTCTCCATCAGCGCCCGTCCGGTTTCGAAGATGCGGTCGGCAAGGCGCGTCGGGTCGGCGAGCTTGCGGTTGCGCGTACGGATGCGGAAGTCGGCGCTCTTCATCTTCAACACGATGGTCGAGGCGGAAAGGTCGGTCGCCTTTAGCCGCCGTGCGACCTTCTCGGAGAGCTGGCGCAGCACCGGGATCAGTTCGGCAGCGGTCGCCATGTCGTCGTTGAACGTTGTCTCGGCGGAGATGCTCTTGGCCTCGCCGCGCGGGCTGACCGACCGCGTGTCGATGCCGCGCGCGAGCCGGGATAGCCGCTGCCCCGTCGAGCCGTAGCGGCGCATCAGCTCCATCTCCTCCATCTGCTGAAGCTGGCCGATGGTGCGCAGCCCATCGCGCTGCAGCACGCTGTCCATCGCCTGGCCGATGCCCCAGATGGCCGTGATCGGCTTCTCGGCCAGGAACCGCAGGGTCTCGGCCTTGCCGATGACGGAGAAGCCGCGCGGCTTCTGCAGGTCGCTCGCGATCTTGGCGAGGAACTTGTTGTGCGATAGGCCAATCGAGACGGTGATGCCGAGTTCGGCCTGGATCGAGCGCGCGAGCCTGGCGAGTGTGATGGCAGGTGGGCTGCCATGCAGCCTCTCGGTACCCGAGAGATCAAGAAAGGCCTCGTCGATCGATAGCGGCTCGACCAGCGGCGTCACGCTGCGCATGCGCTCGCGCACGGCACGGCCCACCTCGGCATATTTCTGCATGTCCGGCTTCAGCACCACCGCTTCCGGGCAGAGCTTCAGCGCCTTGAACATCGGCATGGCCGACTTCACGCCGTGGATGCGGGCGATATAGCAGGCCGTCGAGACAACGCCGCGCCGTCCGCCGCCGATGATCACCGGCCGGTCTGCGAGCTCAGGTCTGTCGCGCTTTTCCACCGCGGCAAAGAAGGCGTCGCAGTCGATATGGGCGATAGCGAGCGCGAACAGCTCTTCATGCGCGACGACGCGCGGGCTGCCGCACGCGGTGCAGCGGCGCGCCGACGCTGCCTGCAGCTGCAGGCAGTCGCGGCAGAAGCTCTGTGACGTCTCGCTCGGCATGATGGATCCTCGGCGCAACACCGAGTTTCGGTCCTCTCCGGCCTCGGTCGCAAGCCCGAAGCGGCGCTTGCACAGATTATCCCGTGAGATCAGTCTGCGGCAGCGCGCAGGATCGTCCTGATCGCGGCCTCTGCCTCCGGCCAGCTTCGCGCCTCGAACGCGCCCGCCGGCAGCGGCGGCAGGTGGGAGCGGAACACGGCGCTCGCCATCAGGTGAACGAGATGGGTGGAGGGGGCGCTCCTGCGCACACCCTCGAGGTTCGGCGGCAGGTCATCCGCAAAGATCACCGGTCCGTTCCAGCGCTCCGTCAGCTCGGCGACGACGGCGCCCTTCGATCGCTCCGTCGCGATCATCGGGTAGGGCAGCCCGACCGCATCCAGCAGACAGCGGCGGCGCTCGTAGTAGGAGGGCGTCATCGCCGTCAGGAACACGATGTCGGCCTCGGCTGACAGCCGCTCCAGCGCTTCGCGTACGCCGGCGACAGGTGGCTGGCGCGTCTCCTGCTCGTCGTAGAGGAGCGTCATGATGCGGTTGAGCTCGCCGCCGCCGACCGCGGCGCCGGTCGAGATCGAGCGGACATTGCCGGTCAGCCGGAAGCTTTCCGCATGCAGCCGGGCGCCATGCTCCTCCAGGAGGCGGGCGAAGGGGTCGATGAACTCAAGCACCACCTCGTCGATATCAAGCACGATGAGGGCGTCGCGGCTGCGAGGCAGGTCCGCGACGGCGGGCCCGGCCGAGACGGGCGCGCGCTTCACTGCGGCGTCTCGCCATAGCTGCCCGCCAGCGCCCGCCGGGCCTCGGCGACCTGTTCAGGCCGGACATTCGCGGCCGCCGCGAAGGCGATCAGAGTCGGCTCGTGCGCGAGGATGAAGTCGAGCAGCCCGGCGAAGAAGGCCGGCTGGGTCGCAGCCTGCCGAAGCTGCCCCGGTTCCAGCCCGCTCATGGCGAGAAAGCGGCCCAGCAACGCCGGCTCCTCGGCCAGGTACTCCAAGGCTCGGATGCCGAGCGCCTCGGCCCAGCCCTCGTCTTTTTCGTGTCCGTTGCGGTCGCTCTTAAGCAAGTCTTCATCCTTAACGGTTTCACACCGGCGGATTCCCAATTCTTAAATGAAATTCCGCTAAGCCTAGTCGCACGGATAGCGAATAATGGCCTCCAGAGCGAGGTCGGCCCATGGGAGTATCGCGGATGCCCAAGACCGTGATGATCGTTGAGGACAACGAACTCAACATGAAGCTCTTCCGCGACCTCATCGAGGCGCATGGCTACCGCACGGTTCAAACCCGCAGCGGACTGACCGCCGTGGATCTGGCGCGCGAGAATCGGCCGGACCTCATCCTCATGGATATCCAGCTGCCGGAAATTTCCGGCCTCGATGTCACGCGGCGGCTGAAGGAGGATCACGACCTCCACACCATCCCGATCATCGCGGTCACCGCCTTCGCCATGAAGGGCGACGAGGAGCGCATCCGCCAGGGCGGCTGCGAGGCCTACATCTCGAAGCCCATTTCCGTCACCAAGTTCATCGAGACCATCAAGTCCTTCCTCGGCGACGCGTGAGGGTACCATGACGGCGAGGGTCCTCATCGTCGACGACAACGAGATCAACCTCAGGCTGATGAAGGCGAGGCTGCAGGCCGAGTATTTCGAGGTCCTGACGGCTGAGAGCGGCGCGGAGGCGATCGGGATCTGCGCCAGCCAGTCCGTCGACCTGGTGCTGCTCGACGTCATGATGCCGGACATGGACGGCTATGAGGTCTGCCGCCGCCTCAAGCGCGATCCCCGCACGCTGCATATCCCGGTGGTGCTGGTGACGGCGCTCGATCAGCCGTCCGATCGCGTGGAGGGCCTCGAGGCGGGTGCCGACGATTTCCTCACCAAGCCCGTCCGCGATCTGCAGCTGTTTTCCCGCGTGCGCAGTCTGGTCCGCCTGAAGCTCCTGACCGACGAATTGCGCGGCCGTGCCGAGACGACGGTCGATCTGGTCGCCCGCAGCAGCATCATGGCGCCGCTCGGCGAGATGGGGGACCGGGGCCGGCTTCTGATCCATGCGCAGAGCGAAGCGGCCGCAGCGCGCATCGCCGCACCGCTTCGGAGCCTGCATGATGTCGAGGTCCTTCATGATCATGAGGCGGTACGCGCCGCGGCAATGACGGGCACCGCGGACCTCATCCTCATCGATCTTCAGGCCGGCGAAGGCGATCCACTGCGGCTGTGCTCGCAGCTGCGATCGGGTGAGGCGACGCGGCGAATCCCGATTCTCGTCGTCGCCGACGCGGCCGACGAGGCCCGCACCGCGCGTGCGCTCGAGATCGGCGCGACGGACTACATCCTGCGGCCGATCGATCGCAACGAGCTGGCCGCCCGCATCCGAACCCAGATCCGCCGGCGCCGGTACGAGGAGGGACTGCGCCGCTCGGTCGAGGCAACGATCGAACTCGCCATTCGCGATCCGCTGACCGGCCTGCACAACCGCCGTTTTCTGGAACTCCATCTGGCCAGCGCCATTGGCCGCGCCGACACCGACCGGCGGGCGCTGTCGCTGCTCGTCGCCGACATCGATCACTTCAAGCGCATCAATGACGGCTGGGGCCACGATGCCGGCGATGCGGCGCTTCGCCAGTTCGCGGACCGGCTGCGCAACGCTTTGCGCATCAGCGATCTGGCCTGCCGCTACGGCGGGGAGGAGTTCGTCGTGCTGATGCCGGATACCGCCGAAGCAACGGCGGTTGCGATCGCCGAGCGCCTGCGAGCCACGGTCGCCGGTTCGATCTTCGAGATCGCCGGCGAACCCCTGGTGGTCACCGTCAGCGTCGGCGTCGCGACATTCAGGGGGCCGACGGACGATGCGGCGGGCCTTCTCAAACGCGCCGACCAGGCGCTCTACGAGGCCAAGCGCTCGGGGCGCAACCGCGTCATGACGCTGGCGGCCTGAAGGCGGCCGTGCACGAGCTGCCGCTGCGAGAGGGTTCGCCCCTCTAAAAGCAACCGACAAGCGTCGGGGGCGCCCAATCTTAACCATTCCTTAAAGGATTGGCTCTGAACGTCGTCTTTTCATTGCATTTACAGCGTGTTTGGGCGAGGTTCTACGCGTCAGGCAAGATCGGTCCGCCGCCAAGCGGACCATCCGACCCCCATGGAATGCTCAGGTCCGCCGCATCTCCTGGGTCCCGTGGGGCGGCCGGTCGGCATCCGGAACTCAGCGGTTTCCTCGTACCGCATGCCCGGACTTGCCGGCCGGCCACTTGGCCCTGCCGGCATCGGCCCTTACAGTCGAACTCTGAACACAACGGACAACTGCTGGCAGGCTGTGCGTATCGGCCGGCAGGCTGCCGCACCGCCTGCAGCCTCAAGGCACGGGCGGCATGCGGACGCGATCCGCCGCAAAGGCCGCTGCCGCAGGTTCGGCAGCGAAGATGTGATGCTCTACCTTTTTCAAACCGTCGTCGCATCTGCGCTACCCGCCGCAGATGGTTGGCGCACGACCAGGTGAGCGTCCCGCTATAGAGCGGGTGAGGCCGCTACCGCAACCTTCCGATACACCTGCAGGAACGCCTCCTGGCGACCGACCCCAGGCGACTGCGTCAGAGTGGAGGTGCCACGGAAGGTCCGCACGAACTGCAGCCCCTTTCCGTCGACGATGGTCTGCGGAAGATCGTCCCCGACGATCCAGTCCTTTGGAGCGAAGAAGTCGTTCGGCGGCGTCTTGACGTAGGTGAAGACGAGGCCGTCCACCTGAGCGTTGTTGCCTGCCATAAACTGCTCGTGCGTCGGCATGAGAACGATGTTGTGGATCTTGGACAGGCCCGTCGGCAGGGAGTGATTGATCAGAACGACGTCGTCTTGGCGGAAGGTCGACGCAAGCGCCGCTTCTGCCCCGTCGAAGTCGAGATAGGCGGCCTGATTGGCGATGACCGCGGGCTTCAGGCGCTCGTATGGCAGGGTGTAGGTCGAGAACCATAGGGCCGTGGTGACGACTGCCAAGACGATCTGGATGATCTGTGCGGCACGCGGGCGATCGAGAGCGACTGCCATGCGCTGCGTGCTGACGAAGATGAACAGCACGAGCAGGGGCACCGCAGGCATGAAGTAACGTGGCTGCGCATTGACATTGCGATCGATGCCGTAGGTCAGGATCGGCAGCAGCAGCAGGATGCCGGCCCCGACCGCCAGCTTCCGCTCGACACCCCGCGTGGAGAACGGTGCCAGCAACAGCAGGCCCATGCCGAGGATCGACATCTGGTTCTTGTCGAACAGCGCGAGGAACTGGACGACCAGCTTCGTTGCGATGCGTGCGCCATCCAATAGGCCGAGGCCCGTCTTGGCGAAATACTGGATGTAGAAGTCGACAGGACTGCCGCCGCCTACGGCATGGCCGAGCAGGTTGAATGCAGCGCCCAAGGCGAAATACGTCACGACGAAGCCCGCGAAAAGCGGGAGGGTCGGATGAAGGAAGATGCTTCGCCCCTGCCGTGAGTAGAATAGCGGAAGAACGAAGATCGCGGAGACGAGCTGCCCGCGCGAGTGGGCCAGAACACCGGCTGTCGCACCAAGGACGAGCGGGCGCAGGCCGCAGCAGAAGAGCAGCCAGAGAAGGATCACGAAGCAGGTGTAGCCGATCCCGTCCGAGCCGGGATTGATGCGCAGGCGCATCACCGGAAGAAAGTTGACGATGACGAACATCAGGACGGCCAGCCAGCTGTTCAGGAAGCGCCGTCCCAGCAGATAAAGGAGCACATTCCCGATGAGGAAGCAGCCGAACGAGATCCACTGCATGTACTCAAGACGCATCCGGCCCGTGATGGTGCAGATGATGCCGTAGATCAGCGACAGCAGCTTGGACGGATAGTTCGTGCGCACGTCGAAGACGATCGAGCCGAACTGTAGTGCCTGGTAGGTCGGGACGGTTCCTCCGCCTGACAGCGCACCGTAAGGGTAGGTGAGGAACTTGTGATCCCTCACCAGACTGACGCCGGAGATTGCGTAGTGCGTGGCGTCGTGCAGCGCCATCGGATGGAAGTAGAGGAGGAAATAGAGAACGGAAAAGAGGATGACGAACGCGAGAGGGATGAGGTCCCATCGCGTGTGTCCCTCAGCCCGATCGAAGGCAGGCGTCATCGCTCGCATCCCGTCCACTGCACAAACGGCTGATCAGCTGCGCTTGCGGTAAGCGACGAGTTCCTGGGTCAAGCCAATTGCCCAGTTAAGCTTTCGGAACAGCAGGATGCCGTGCTTGGCACACTCGCCGTTCACTTCATCGAAGAAGAGCGGCCGCTCGTCCGGGAAGCGCCAGATGCCCAGCATCTCGGCGGCACCGCGGATCGTCCGATACAGTGTCGTCGGCGTCGGGTAGGTGATGACGACGAGTGCACCCGGCTTAGCTGCCGCGAAGTGGGCGCGGATGATCCGCGCCGTCTGGTCGGGATCGAAATGCTCGATGAGGCCGATGCTGTAAACGAGGTCGGATGCGGGTAGGCTCGGCTCGGCCAGAAGATCAGCCTCGAGCGCATCGACGTTGTCGGTCCCGTACTTCTGCTGGAACTTCGCAACACCCTCGTGGCTCTTGTCGACGATCGTGTAGCGCACGCTCGGATAGGTGCGGCGGAACGCCGGATAGAAGCAGCTGTCGCCCCCCCCGAACTCCATGATCTCGCCGAGGGCTTGGGGCTTGAACCTGTTCACGACGCCGAGAAGAAGCCTCTGCGTGATCTTGCGCGTCGGACTGCCGGAGCTCTTCCGCTGCGCGTAGTAGGTATTCCAATCGGTTTCAACCAACTCGCTGCCCTTTGCCCCCGACGAAAACGAACAACCTTTGAGCAGCAAAGCTCACGACGAAGATGAAGCTTTCGACGACGATCTTCGCGATGTACGGCGTCAGCCCCTCCGCCGTCAGGAAGCTGATGGCACCATAGGAGAGAAGCATCAAGCCCAGGACGAGACACACGTAGCGCAGCGTCTCGCTGAACATGTTGCCATGTGACTTGAACACGTAGGCCCGCCCGACGAAGAAGTTAAACAGGCCGGCGACCAGACGGCCCATCACCATGGACGTCAGCAGCGAGGTGCCAAACGACAGCGCGATCGCGAACACGACGTAGTCGATGAACGCCGTGACTATGGCATTCCCAATATGACGCACAAGCACGAAATAGATCGCAGCCGAATCAGCTAGAGGTCTGAAGTGTGAAGAGGCGTTATCGTCGATATAGACGGTCGATATCGGCACTTCCTGCAGGGTGTACCCCTGCGTCTTGCTGACGATCAGCATGTCGAGTTCGAAGTCGTAACCGCGGGTCGAGAGCCGCAGAAGACGCGGCACCATCGTCATCGGGATCCCGCGCAACCCCGTCTGCGTGTCGCTCGTGCGAATTCCGGTAAAGATACGCAGCACATACCGGGTCATGATGTTCCCGAACCGGCTGCGAAGCGGAACATCGGCTCGGAAGGTGCGGGTTCCCAAGATGAGTGCATGGTCTGACGCCGAGAGCGCGCGTCCAACTGCCACGATATCGGCAGAGACGTGCTGACCATCGGCATCAGCGGTCACGATGCCAACGGCGTCGGGAAGACGCGTACCGATGGCGTTGAAGCCCGTCTTGAGGGCGGCACCCTTGCCGAGATTGACGACATGCCGGACGACGATGACGCCGCGTTCGGTCAGAGCCGCGAACAGAGGATCATAAGCCTCACCGCTGCCATCGTTGACGCAGAAGACCGCCTGAAAGGCGTCGGACGCAATGATGTCTTCAGCCACGGCGATGATGGCATCCGTCGGCTTGTAGGCGGGGATCAATAATACTGGGCGAACGTCAGATTGCATGGATGAGAAACCTTGGGCCGACCGGCGCACTTCTACATCCATCCCGATCACCGTCAATGACAGGCCGTGCACGAAAGCACTCAATCACCGCTTCAGCACCCAGGCAGTCGAATCAGCGACACGGGTCTTTTCGGCGGGTGGTGTGATCTTGGCGCCCCACAAACGAAAACGCCGCCCAATGGGCGGCGCGATCGGGGACGAGACGGAACGCTTACTTGATCTTCGTCTCGCGGAACTCGACGTGCTTGCGCACGATCGGGTCGTACTTCGTCTTCGTCATCTTTTCCGTCATCGTCCGGCTGTTCTTCTTCGCCGTGTAGAAGAAGCCGGTGTCGGCGGTGCTCAGCAGCTTGATCTTGATCGTGGTCGCTTTGGCCATGTCGGTCGTCCATCCGCACAGTGTTGATCGGCAGGAGCGTCAGACCATCCCAATGGTCCGTCAGGCCTGCGCGAGTTCAGGATCGATGCAGGGACGACTCGCTCAGGAGCGATACACCCATGCGTTATTGCGCCCATTCCGAGCGCAGCTTGGCGCGGACATTATTCATGCCGGGCGCCAAGTCAAGACCGCTCGGGGCTGATGAAGAGGCGTACCACCACGAGGACGAGGTAGACGGCAAAGAAGGCGGCGATGGACCAGGCAAAGCCGCCGGTGCCGAAGACGTCGAGCGAGCCGCCGATCACCTGCGGGCCGACCAGCATGCCGGCGGAATAACAGAACACAAAGGCGGCATTGGCCGAGGCGAGTTCGGCTCCGGAGAGGTGTGAGCCGAGATGGGCGAGCCCGACCGTGTAGAGACCTGCGACCGCACCGCCCCAGACGAACAGCACCGCCGCCATCAGCCACCAGTTCTGGACGAGCAACGGCAGGAACAGCGTGCCGACGAAGCCGATCGCGGCGCAGATCAGGAGCAGGATGCGACGATCGCGCAGATGGTCGGAGAGGAGGCCGATCGGAATCTGTAGAAGGACGTTGCCAAGGCCGATGGCGGAGAGGAGCTGCGCCGCGGACGCTTCGTCGAAGCCGACCCGCGAGCCGTAGACGGGGAACAGTGCGAAGCCGCCGGCCTCCACGGCGCCGAAGATCAGAACTGCCGCTGTCGCGGTCGGAACGGCTGTCAGATAGCGCCAGAAGGATCCGGGCCGGCGCTCGCCGATCACCGGCTCGCGGCCGCGCGATGCGACCAGCGGTATGCCGGCGAGAAAGATCACCAAAGCCGCAACGGCGAATGGCGCGACACCCTCCGAACCGATCTGGGAGAACAGCCATGGTCCGAGAGCAAAACCGAGCGACAGGCAACTGGCATAGATGCCAAGAACGACGCCGCGCTTGCCCGGCGGCGCGGCCGCGTTGATCCAGAACTCGGAGAGCACGAACAGCGCCGTGATCGCGAAGTGGAAGACCAGCCGCAGCGGGAACCATGTCCAGAAGGCGGTGAGATAATAGAAGGCGAGGGCGGAGGCGCCGGCGAACGCCACCGCTATCAGCATCGTCACCCGCACGCCGATCCGCCGTGCGATCAGCGTGATGATCGGAGCGCAGATGAGCGATGCGATGCCGGCGACGGCCGTGTTGGCGCCGATCATCGTTGCGGATATGCCGCGCCGCTCCAGGATTACGCTGAGAAGAGGCAGACCCAGCCCGAGAGCGATGCCGACTGCGCTGATCGACGCGATGGCAGCACCTGCCGCGATCCAGTCGACGGATTCAACCTCCCGCTCGACTTCGGACAGGATGCTCTCGTCGGTCTCGTCGGTCATGCGGACGGTCTCAGATCATTGGCCGGATGGTCGTTGAGGAAGGTAGGCGAAGGCTGCGGCGCCGGGCGAAGCCGGGGATGCACCGGCGATCAGCCTCGGCGGGGCATCATCCGGCGACGGCCGAGCCACCGGTCTCGGCAACGTTCAGGACGGATGATCTTCGTCCGATTCGCCACCGAAGCCGCCCATTCGGAGCGCCCACTGCAGGCCGATCGTGGCGCCTTTCATGGGTCGGAGCAGCCCGAGCGTCATCAGCAGCGTCACGGGCGTCCAGATCGCCAGATGCGTCCAGGTCGACCAGGTCGTCGCTTCCTCCACGGCCATGAAGAGGGCGACCACGATGTGGCCGACGATGAAGACCGTCAGATAGGGCGGCAGGTCGTCGGCACGATGGTGGTACATTGCCTCGTCGCAGACGGCACAGCGATCGACGCTCCGCAGATAGCCGGTAAAAAGGCGACCTTCGCCGCAGTTCGGGCAGCGGCAGCGAAGGCCCCGAAGAACCGAGCGGACCAGCGGGCGTGCTTCCTGCGTTTCCGGGGCGGCCTCGGTGATGGCAACCTGCTGGATCATCGTTTTCTCCTTACCTTCGCCCCGACGTTTTTGGGACGGCCGGGACGACCAGGTCGACGCATACGCGACTTGTGATGCGAACCGGTGAATGCCGGCAGCTGCCGCGGCTCGCTGAGCATCTCGAAGCGCATCGAACCGGCCAACGGTATCGCCTCGACGAGCCGAACCTCTACCTGATCGCCGAGCCTGTAGCCACGTCCGCTCCGCTCGCCGATCAGGCTGTGGCCGACTTCGTCATAGTGGAAGTACTCGGCGCCAAGGCTTGAGATAGGAACGAAACCGTCTGCTCCGAAGGCTGGAAGAGCGACGAAAAGCCCCGCCTTGGTCACGCCGGCAACCCGGCCATCGAAGCTGTCGCCGATCCGGTCGGCGAGATGATGGGCGATCAGCCGGTCCACCGTCTCGCGCTCGGCCGCCATCGCGCGGCGCTCGGCGCGGGAGATTTCCTCCGCCGTGACCTCCAGGCTTTCCTCGTCGGCGCGGCTGAGACCGCCCTCGCCGAGAGATAAGGCCGTGATCAGGGCACGGTGAACGATGAGATCGGCATAGCGGCGGATTGGCGAGGTGAAATGCGCATAGCGCAGGAGATTGAGGCCGAAGTGCCCGATGTTCTCGGCGGAGTAGTTCGCCTGGCTCTGGGAACGCAGCACCACCTCGTTGACGAGGCTCTCGTGCTCGCTGGCCTTCACCTGCCGCAGGATCCCGTTGAAGTGGGACGGCCGCACGGAACCGGAGCGCTCCAACGAGATGTCCAGCGTGCGCAGGAAATCGCGCAGCGATTCCAGCTTGGCGAGCGACGGCGCATCATGAGCGCGGTAGATCAGCGCCTGGCGCTTCGCCTCCAGCGTCTCGGCCGCGGCGACGTTCGCCTGGATCATGAATTCCTCGATCAGCCTGTGCGCATCGAGGCGCTCCGGCACGATCACCTTCTCGACGCGTCCGGTGACGTCGAGCTTGATCTTCTTTTCCGGCAGGTCGAGGTCCAGCGGCTGGCGGCGGTCGCGTGCCGCGGCAAGCAGGCCATACGCCTTCCAGAGCGGCCGCAGCACTTCTTCGAGGATCTGCGGCTCGACACGGCCCGGGACGCCGTCAATGGCGCCTTGCGCGTCCTCGTAAGAGAGGCGGGCATGGCTGCGCATCATGATGCGATGGAAGTCGTGGCGGCGCTTTTCACCGTTCGCGGCGAAGACCATCCGCACGGCGAGGGCGGGGCGGTCGACACCGTTCCGCAGCGAGCAGAGATCGTTGGAGATGCGCTCGGGGAGCATCGGCACGACGCGGTCCGGGAAATAGACCGAGTTGCCGCGCAGTCGGGCCTCGGCATCGAGCTTCGAACCGGGGCGGACATAGAGTGCGACGTCGGCGATCGCGACGGTGACGACGACCCCGCCGGGATTGGCCGGATCCTCGTCGGGCCGCGCATGCACCGCGTCGTCGTGGTCCTTGGCGTCGGCCGGATCGATGGTGACGAGCGGCAGATCGCGCCAGTCCTCACGGTCGGCCATCGTAGCAGCGGCGGCCTCTTCAGCTTCCAGCAGCACGCCTTCGGGGAAGATGTGCGGAATGCCGTGGGCATGCAGCGCGATCGTCGAGATCGCTTTCTCGCCCTTGATCGACCCGAGAACGGTGACGACGCGGCCGATCGGCAGGCCGGCACGCGAGCGTGGCGCCGCCTCGACCTCGACGAGATCGCCGTCGCGCGCGTCCTTGTCATCGCCCGGGCGAATCATGAATTCCAGCTGGCGGCGCTCCACCGGCTCGACGCGCCCGCCGCCGCCCGGCATGGCCCTGAAGACGCCAAGCTCGAAGCTCTTGCGCTGCTCGAGAACACGGATCACCCGCGCGAAGCGCGTGCCGCTCGCCTCGTCGTCCTCGATGCGGGCCAGGATTCGATCGCCGATGCCTGCGACGGAGCCGCGGTCCTGCCGAACCGGCAGCCGGGGGCGCTCGCCGCGCTCGGCCTCGTCCCAGCCGACGGGGAGAGCCAGCAGGCCGCCATCCTCGTCACGCGAGCGGATTTCCAGAACGAGCACGTCGGGCAGGGCGCCCGGGCGGTTGAAGCGCTTGCGGCCGCCCTCGATGACACCCTCGGCCTGCAGATCGGCCAGGATGTCCTTCAGGAGCAGCCGGTCCTCGCTCTTGACGTCAAAGGCCTTGGCGATGTCGCGCTTGCTGGAGCGCGACGGGTTTTCCGCGATGAAGCGGAGCACCAGCTCGCGGGTGAGGCCGGGCCGGTCCCGATCCGGTCTGCCGCGCCGGGCCATGCCTCAGCCCGCCACGGTCGTTTTGGATCGCGCCGGCGCCTTGGCCTTGGCGGCGGCTGTCTTGCCGGCCGCAGCCTTGGTGGCACGGGGCTTCGCCGGCGCCTTGGCATCGGCAGGCGCCTTCTTGGCTGCAGCCGTCTTGGTCTTGGCGGCAGCCTTCGGCTTCGGCGCCTTGCCGGTTTTCTCCGCACGCTCGTTGAGGAGGCGGATCGCATCCTCCAGCGTCACGGATGCCGGGTCGGTGGTCTTCGGCAGCGTGGCGTTGATCTTGCCGACGTTGACATAGGGCCCGAAGCGGCCCTCGCGCACGGTGATCGGACCGCCGAAATCCGGATGCTCGCCGAGCGTTGCGATCGCAGCCGGCGTCCCGCGCCCGCGGCCGCCTTTTTCCTTCTTCTCGGCGATCACCGTGACGGCGCGGTTGAGCCCGATGGTGAAGACGTCCTCGATCGTCTCCAGATTGGCATAGGCGCCGTCATGCTGGAGGAAGGGTCCGTAGCGGCCGAGCCCCGCCAGGATCGGCTTACCGGTTTCCGGATGCACGCCGACCTCGCGCGGCAGCGCCAGCAGCTGCATCGCCTTCTCGAAGTCGATCTCCGAGGCCACCCAGCCCTTCGGCAACGAGGAGCGCTTGGCCTCCTTACCGTCGCCGCGCTGGATATAGGGGCCGAAGCGCCCGCTGCGCAGCGTCACCGCCTCGCCGGTCGACGGATCGCGGCCGAGCTCGCGCGGCTCGTCCGAACCCGCGCCGTCCCCGGCGGCATCCGCCGACAGGCTGGTTCCGAGCTGGCGGGTGTAATTGCACTCCGGATAGTTCGAGCAGCCGACGAAGGCGCCGAACTTGCCGAGCTTCAGACTAAGCTGGCCGGCATTGCAGCGCGGACACAGGCGCGGATCGCTGCCATCACCCTTTGACGGGAAGACGAGCGGACCGAGTTCCTCATTCAGCGCGTCGAGGACTTCGGAGACACGCAGCTCCTTGGTGCCGTCGATCTGATTGGAGAAGTCGCGCCAGAACTCCCGCAGGACGTCCTTCCACGCAAGCTCGCCCGCGGAGATGCGGTCGAGCTGCTCCTCCAGCGCGGCCGTGAAGTCGTACTCGACATACTTCTCGAAGAAGTTGTGCAGGAACGCGGTGACGAGGCGCCCCTTCGCCTCCGGCAGAAGCTTGCGCTTCTCCTGAACGATGTAATCGCGGTCCTGCAGCGTCTGCAGCGTCGCAGCATAGGTGGAGGGGCGCCCGATGCCGAGCTCCTCCATCTTCTTGATGAGCGATGCCTCGGAATAGCGAGGCGGCGGCTCGGTGAAGTGCTGGCTCGCCTCGACGGCGCGCTTGGCGAGATCCTCGCGAGCGCGGATCTCCGGCAGGCGCTCGGACTCATCGTCCTCCTGGCCATCCTGAACGGCAGGCGCACTGTCGTCGCGATGCTCCTGATAGGCCCCGATGAAGCCATCGAACTTGATCACCGAGCCGGTAGCACGCAGCGCCGCCGTCTTGCCGCCACCCGCAGCTTCGATCTCCGCAGTGGTGCGCTCGATCTCGGCGGAGGCCATCTGGCTGGCGATGCTGCGCTTCCAGATGAGGTCGTAGAGACGCAACTGATCACGGTCGAGGAAGCGTTCGACGTCCTTCGGCGTGCGGGCGAAGCTGGTCGGGCGGATCGCCTCGTGGGCTTCCTGCGCGTTCTTGGCCTTGGCAGAGTAGAAGCGCGGCTTCTCCGGGACGTAGCGCTCGCCGAAGCTGCTCGCGATGGCCGTGCGCGCCTCGCTGATCGCCTCCGGCGCCATCTGAACGCCGTCGGTTCGCATATAGGTGATGAGGCCGACCGTCTCGCCACCGAGGTCGAGGCCCTCATAGAGCCGCTGTGCCACCTGCATGGTGCGCGAGGCCGAGAAGCCGAGCTTGGCGGAGGCCGCCTGCTGCAGGGTCGACGTCGTGAAGGGCGGTCCGGGGTTGCGCTTGGTGGGCTTGGCCTCGACGCTGGTGACGCGATAGGCGGCACCCTCCAGCATCGCCCGGATGGAGCCCGCACGCTCGCCGTTGTTGATCGACAGGCGCTGCAGGCGTTCGCCGTCAAATGCGGTCAGCCGCGCCATGAAGTCGGCGCCGCGCGGCGTCTCGAGCTGCACCGCGACCTGCCAGTATTCTTCCGCCTTGAAGCGCTCGATCTCGGCTTCGCGATCGCAGACGAGCCGCAGCGCCACAGACTGGACGCGGCCGGCCGAGCGGGCGCCCGGCAGCTTGCGCCAGAGCACCGGAGACAGGGTGAAGCCGACGAGATAGTCGAGTGCGCGACGGGCGAGATAGGCGTCAACCAGCGGCGCGTCGATCTCACGCGGATTGGCCATCGCGTCCAGCACCGCCTTCTTGGTGATCGCGTTGAAGACGACGCGCGACACCGGCTTCTGGCCGATCGCCCGCTTCTGTCGCAGCACTTCCAAGACGTGCCAGGAAATCGCCTCGCCCTCGCGATCCGGGTCGGTGGCCAGGAACAGTCGGTCGGCGCCCTTGGCAGCCTGGGCGATCTCGTTCAGGCGCTTCTGCGCCGGCTTGTCGACCTCCCAGTCCATTTCGAAGTCGTTGTCGGGACGAACGGAGCCGTCCTTGGCCGGCAGATCGCGGACATGGCCATAGGAAGCCAGAACCTTGTAGTTCTGGCCGAGATACTTGTTGATCGTCTTCGCTTTAGCCGGCGACTCGACGATGACGAGGTCCATGAGGCAACTGTCCTGCGTTGGCGGGCTGCGGTCTTCAAAGGCTGCTGATTCGACAAGCGCCAAGCCGAAGACCGTCCGCTCACATGGACAGCGCGATGCAGCGGGTCAACCCCGACGGTTTTTAGCTACGGACGTATTGCAACTTTTTCGTGCGTTGATACAGATTAGATCAACCACCAGACGTGGCGGTGGCGGAAGTTCTGATCATCGGCCGGCATTGGCCCTGCGGTTCGGAGAGGTCTGCGTCATGCGCGCTGAGCTGGAGCTGAGTCGTGCCGACAAGCTGCAATATGTCTGTGACATGCTGGACCAGCTGAAGGCGATGTCCGGCGCCGCCAAAGGCTCGATCCTCATCACCCTCATGGACATGGCGAAGCTGCAGGCGGAAAGCGAGCTGGTCGCCGAGCGTGGCGCACGACTACAGCACGATCGAGACGCGGCCATCTGAGTGCCGCTCCAGGCGGCCGGCGAGATCGAGTTCCAGCAGGACGAGTTGCAGCGCTCCGACCGACGCACTCGTATGCGCAAGCAGGTCGTCGATCGATACCGGCGTGGTGCCGAGCGCCTCGACGATGCGCTCGCGCTCGCCTTCGGCGGGTTCCTCTGCGGGCATGATCGCCTCCGGTTCGTCCATGTCGTCGCCGCTGCGTCCTATCCGGTCATCGAGCGGACGAAGCGCGATGATAATGTCGGCAGCTTCGGTGACGAGGAGGCTGCCGGTCTTCAGGAGCTGATTGGTGCCGGCGGCCCTCGGATCGAGAGGCGAGCCCGGCACGGCGAAGACAAGCCGCCCGAGCTCGGCCGCCAGCCGCGCGCTGATCAGCGATCCCGAGCGTGAGGCCGCTTCGACGACCAGCAGGCCGAGCGACAGAGCGGCGACCACTCGGTTGCGGCGTGGAAAATCGATCGCGCGCGGCTCCCAGCCGAACGGCATTTCCGAGATTACGCAGCCGCGCCCATCAACCATGCGCCGCATCAGCGGCCGGTTCTCCTTGGGATAAGGGCGGTCGAGTCCGCCGGCGAAGACGCCCACCGTGCCATGCGGTAGGGCAGCCTCATGCGCCGCGGCGTCGATGCCGCGGGCAAGGCCCGAGACGATGACATAGCCGGCGGCGCCGAGCTCGTCGGCGATCCGGTGCGTCAGCTTGATGCCCGCAAGTGAGGCATTGCGGGCGCCGACAATGGCGACGGCGGGGCGATTCAGCTGCGCGACGTCGCCCATCACGGCAAGGACCGGCGGGGCCTGATCGACACCGCGCATGATGGCGGGATAGTCGGGCTCGCCGCGGCAGATGAACTGCGCGCCCAGACGCTCGGCGGTCGCAAGCTCGGCCTCGGCGGCATCGATGCTGGTGATCCGGATAGGGCGTCCGCCGCCGCGCCTGGCAAGGTCAGGAATGGCGTCAAGCGCTGCCTCGGCGCCGCCGAAGCGGTTGATCAGGTTGCGGAACGTCGCCGGTCCGACATTTTCGCTGCGGATCAGGCGCAGCCATGCCAATCGTTGCTCCCGCGACAGCCGAACGCCCCGTTTCGGCTGGGCGGGATCGCTCATCCCTTGGCGCCGATCCGGCCTTCGGTGCCGGCCAGGAGCCGCCGGATATTGGCGCGGTGGGTGATGTAGACGAGGAGTGTCAGCAGGGCCGTCAGCGCAGCCGCCGGACGGTCGCCAAGCGCGAGATAGAAGAGCGGCACGACCAGCGTGGCGGTGAGGGCGGCGAGTGAGGAATACTTGAACAGCTTCGCCATGCCGAGCCACACGGCAGCGAAGACGAGCACGCCCCAGGGGGCAAAGCCGAGGATGACGCCGATATAGGTCGCCACGCCCTTGCCGCCCTTGAAGCCGAGCCACACCGGGAAGAGGTGCCCGAGGAAGGCGGCAAGGCCTGCCACGGCAGCCGGGGCAGCACCCCAGCGCCAGGCGATGACGACGGGGATCGTCCCCTTCAGAATGTCGCCAAGCAGCGTCAGGAAGGCGAGCAGCTTGTTGCCGGTGCGCAGCGCATTGGTGGCGCCGATATTGCCCGAACCGATCTTGCGGATGTCGCCGGCGCCGAAGGCCTTGGCAAAGATGAGGCCGTAGGGGATCGAGCCGCTGAGATAGCCGCCGACGGCTGCTGCCAGAACGAGGCTGCTCGTCTCTTCACCAAACAGGATCATGCTGCCTCGGGCTCTGCCGAGAACACTGTGCGGCCGCCGACGAACGTGCGCAAGACCTGCCCCTGGAAGCGGGCGTTCTCGAAGGGCGTGTTCTTCGAGCGCGAGCGAATGCGGTCCTTGCTGAACAGGAAGGGCGCGTCCGGATCGACGATGACGATGTCGGCAGCCCGACCCGGCTGCAGCGTGCCGCGATCGATCTTCAAGAGCGCCGCCGGGCCCGATGTCATCGCGGCGACGAGGCGGGGCAGGGGCACAGCGCCGGAGTGGTGCAGCCGCAGCGCCGCGGGCAGCAGCGTCTCGAGGCCGATCGCCCCGCTCTCGGCCTCGGCGAAGGGCCGGCGCTTGCCGTCTGCATCCTGCGGATCGTGCGAGGAGACGATGATGTCGAGCGTGCCGTCGGCGAGCGCCTCGACCATGGCAAGCCGATCCTCCTCGGCCCGCAGCGGCGGCGAGAGACGGAAGAAGGTGCGATATTCCCCGATGTCGTTCTCGTTGAGCGACAGGTTGTTGATCGACACGCCGCCGGTGACGGCATGGCCCTTCGCCTTGGCGCGCTTCAGCACCGCAGCCGAATCGGCCGTCGACAGCTCGGCGGCGTGGTAGCGGCAGCCGGTGAGCGCGGCGAGGCGCAGATCCCGCTCCAGCGGAATCACCTCCGCTTCGCGCGGGATGCCGGCGAGCCCCAGCCAGGACGCAAACAGGCCCTCATTCATCACGCCGGAGCCGGTGAGGCCGGCATCCTGCGTCGCATGCATGATCAGCGCGTCGAAGTCGCGGCCATAGGTCATGATCCGGCGCAGCAGCGCCGCATCGGACAGTGTGTGCCGCCCTTCGGTGAAGGCGACGACGCCGGCGGCGGAGAGGAGGCCGATCTCGGTGATCTCTGAGCCCCGCAGCCCCTTGGTCATCGCCGCCGCCGGGAAGATGTTGACGCGCGCGGTCTCGCGCGCCGTGCGCATCACGAATTCGGCAAGCGCCACGTCGTCGATCACCGGGTCCGTGTCGGGCATGGTGAGGATCGAAGTCACGCCGCCGGCGGCCGCAGCGGCCGAAGCGGAGGCGATCGTCTCGCGATGCTCGCCGCCGGGCTCGCCGATGAAGACGCGGGCATCGACGAGGCCGGGCAGGACGAGGCTGCCACGTGCGTCGATCAGCTCGGCACCCTCGGGCCGGCCCTGGCCTGCGGCGGCTCGGCCGGCTTCGCGGATCACGCCGGCCTCGACGACGACGCTGCCGGTCTCGTCCAGATCGCGTGACGGATCGATGATGCGGGCGTTCTCGATGACGAGCGGGCGGGTCTCGGTCGTCATGCCGCGTCTCCCGTTCCTTCGAGCAGGGCCTGCATCACCGCCATGCGCACGGCAACGCCCATCTCGACCTGCTCCTCGATGACGCTCTGCGGCCCATCGGCAATTTCGGAAGCGATCTCTACGCCCCGGTTCATCGGCCCCGGATGCATTACCAGCGCATCCGGCTTGGCGCGCGCCAGCTTCTCGCGATCAAGACCGAAATAGCGGAAATATTCGCGAACCGACGGCACGAAGGCACCCGCCATTCTCTCGCGCTGCAGACGCAGCATCATCACGACGTCGGCGCCTTCGAGGCCATCCTCCATGCGGCGGAACACCTCGGCGCCCATCTGCTCGATGCCGCTCGGCAGCAGCGTCGAGGGAGCGATCACCCGCACCCGCGCGCCGAGCGCATTGAGGAGGAGGATGTTTGAGCGCGCGACCCGGCTGTGCAGCACGTCGCCGCAGATCGCCACCGTCATGCGCGCAATCTTACCCTTGTGCCGGCGGATGGTGAGGGCGTCGAGCAGGGCCTGCGTCGGATGCTCATGCGCGCCGTCGCCCGCATTGACGACGGAGCAGCCGACCTTCTGGGCCAGCAGCGCCACCGCCCCGGCGGCGTGGTGGCGCACCACGAGGATGTCGGGCTGCATGGCATTCAGCGTCATTGCGGTGTCGATGAGCGTTTCGCCCTTCTTCACCGAAGAGTTGCCGACGGCCATGTTCATGACATCGGCACCCAGTCGCTTGCCGGCGAGCTCGAAGGAGGCCTGCGTCCGCGTCGAGGCCTCGAAGAAGAGGTTGATCTGGGTCCGCCCCTTCAGCACCGACTTCTTCTTGTCGACCCGCCGACTGACGGCGATCTCCGCCTCGGAGCGGTCGAGAAGATCCTCGATCTCGTGCGGCTGCAGACGGGCGATGCCGAGGAGGTGGCGTCGCGGGCGAGGCGTGTCGAAGGGCGCTGTCATGGCGAAGGCGGGCTATAGGAGATCGGGGAAGGGCCGGCAAGGATCGGGCCCCGTTATGCCACGCTTTATGTTCGACCCGCTCGCGCCGAGGAGGGCGGATGTGACGCAGCCCGCATCCCACACCGCCCCGCCATTAACCTTAACAAATGGTTTAGATTGCAGCGATCGAACCGGGCGGTGAGATTGTCGTTCATGAAGATGAACATGCACGGCGAAAGGGCGACCTGATGAAGAGGGTGGCATCGACATTTGCCCTATCGGTCGCCGTCGGCCTTGCTGCGACGAGCGCGGCGATGCTGGCTGCCGCGGCATTCGCACCTCACTCGATCGTCTCGATCGCAGAAGCCGATCTCTCGCTCGACCCGCGGCCGATGCTCTCGCTGTTCGCCTCGCTCTATGGCGGAGAGGCGATCACGACGGCAGCCGTTCTGTGCGCCTTCTCGATTGCCACGGCGGTTGCCATCGGCTTCCTGAACTCGGGGCGGCGTCTGCGCCGTTCGCAGGGCGAGCATCTCGCCGCAGCGGCGCTGACTGGTATCGCCACCTTCTACGGCGCGGCTGTCGTCGCCGGGTCACCCGTCGCCAGCATCTTCGGCGATGGGCCGGCTTTCCTGTTCTCGCTGGCCTTCTGCTTTGCCGTTCTCCTGTTCGACCACTGCGTCAGCGTCGAGGAAGACCCGGCCGCCGAGGCCGCTTTCCGGGCCGCCATGGCCGCACTGACCGACGAGATCAGGCGCAAGGAACGCGCGGACGGGTCCGAGAGCGAGCGGCGCCGGAGACACAATCGATGATCCGGGCGCTGCTGCTCTTCTGGCTGCTGCCGCTCGGCTTCTTCTGGTCCTGGTACTTTCTGTCGCTGAACGACATCAATTTCGGGACGCTGTTCTTCTCGCGCCCGCTGCATGACCACGTCTTTGCGATCTATGGCAGCCTGCTCGGCGTCGAGCCGGAGCTCCTGCCAGCGATGATCGCCAAGGCCCTGTTCGTCGACAGCTCGATCGTTGCAGCGGTCATCGCCTTCCGGCAGCGGCGGCGCATCGCGGCCTGGCTCGGCCAAGCACCGGTTGTTGCCGGCGTGCCTCAGGAGCCGTTCGCCCGCAGCGATGACAGCCGGTCCAGCGCGCCCTGAAGGATGAAGGCGGCGGCGGCGGAATCGATCCGCTCCGCCCGCTTGCGCCGCGACGTATCCATCTCCAGAAGGCCTCGTTCGGCCGCGACCGTCGACAGCCGCTCGTCCCAGAAGGCGATCGGCCGCTCGTCGAGCCGGCTGTAATTGCGCACGAAAGCGCGCGTGGCCTGCGAGCGCGGTCCCTCGCTGCCGTCCATGTTGAGCGGCAGGCCGATGACGATCGCCGCGACTTTCTCATTGTCGAGCATCTGGCGCAGGATCTCCGCATCCTTGCCGAATTTGACGCGCCGGATCACCGGGCGCGGAACCGCCAGACTCCAGCCGAGATCCGACATGGCGACGCCGATCGTCTTGGTGCCGAGATCGAGGCCCGCGACGATCTGGCCCGGCGGCAGCAATTCCAGTTCGGCGATGTCGACGATGGCCATCTCGACTCCTTGACCCATTCGGTTGGACATGCAGGTAGAGCATCGTCTCCGGCGGCGGAACCGCGCCGGCGATCATCCGGCGCATTTGACGTGTGACGCCTCACCTGCAACCGCTTCGCTGACCGGTGGAGAGACGACGATGAAGATCACCTATTTCGGCCATTCCGCCTTCCGCATCGAGACCGGCAATTCCGTGATCCTGGTCGACCCCTTCCTATCCGGCAATCCGCACTACAAGGGCACGGTGGAGGAGGCGTCCGCCGGCGTGACGCATATCGCGCTCAGCCACGGCCATTCCGATCACGTCGGCGATTCCATCGACATTGCCCGGCGCACCGGGGCGAGGGTGATCGGCAATTTCGAACTGGTGAGCTGGATCGCCAAGCAGGGAATCGGCTCCATCGAGCCCGCGAACACGGGCGGGACAGCGCGTTTCACCGACTTCTCGGTGACGTTGACGCAGGCCTTCCACAGCTCCGGCAACATCGAGGAGGACGGCACCGTCACCTATCTCGGCATGCCGAACGGCCTCGTCTTCCATTTCACCGACGGCCCGACGATCTACCATATGGGCGATACCGACATCTTCTCGGACATGGCGATCATCGAGGAACTGCACAGCCCGAAGATCGGCATGGTTCCGGTGGGCGACCGGCTGACCATGGGCGCGGCCGTCGCGGCGCTCGCCTGCCGCCGCTACTTCAACTTCGAAAGGATCATCCCGATGCACTGGGGCACCATTCCGCTGCTCGACCAGGACACGCACCGCTTCTCAGAAGCGATGGAGGGGCAGGGGGACCGCGTCTTCAACCCGACCGTCGGCGTGCCCTTCGACGTCTGATGAGACGGGACGAAGCGGCCGCCGTGATGCCCGTCCGGCGTTGCCTCGCCAAAAACCCGCCGCTATAGCTCAGCCATCATCCCTGCATAGCCGAAGAAGCGCGATGTCCGTCGATACGAACACTGTCCGCCGCGTTGCGCGCCTCGCGCGCATTGCCGTCTCCGATGCGGAGGTGGAGGCCATGCAGGGCGAGCTGAACGCAATCCTCGGCTTCGTCGAGCAGCTGAGCGAAGTCGACGTCGACGGCGTCGAGCCGATGACCTCTGTCACCCCGATGGAGATGAAGAAGCGCCGCGACATCGTGAACGACGGCGGCAAGGCCGACGACATCGTCGCCAACGCACCGGTTCAGGACGAGCATTTCTTCGTCGTTCCGAAGGTGGTCGAGTAACGGCGATGGCACTGGCGATCGGTATCGAGACGCCACTGCAGGACGACGTTCGCGCAATGGTGGCGGCGCTCAACGACTATCTCATTCCGTTGACGCCGCGGGAGTTCCAGTTCCAGCTGACCGTCGAGCAGATGTCCGATCCGTCCGTGACGGTGCTGGTCGCTCGCAGCGAGTCTGGCCGGCCTGTCGGCATGGCCTCGCTGAAGGTGCACGAGCGCGGAACCGGCGAGGTGAAGCGCATGTTCACGCTGCCGGAGGTGCGCGGGCAGCGCGTCGGATCGCAGCTGCTGACGCAGGTGGAGCAGCTTGCCCGCGAGCGAGGTCTGACCCGCCTCGTTCTCGAAACCGGCGAGGCGCCCGGCTTCGAACCGGCCTGGCGCGTCTATGAGCGTGGTGGGTTCAGCGCCTGCAGCGCAGTGCTCGACTACCCGGATTCCGGCTATTCGCGATTTTACGAAAAGAACCTTGTCTGATGACCGATCTGACCGCCCTGACCATCGCCGAAGCCCGTGACCGGCTGATCGCCAAGGACGTGAGCGCGAGCGAACTGACCGAGGCCTACATCAAGGCGATCGATGCAGCCAACGAGACCCTCAACACCTATGTCGCAGTGACGCCGGAGAAGGCGCGCGACATGGCAAAAGCCTCCGACGCGCGGATCGCCAAAGGCGAGGCCGGCGCGCTGGAAGGCATTCCGCTCGGCATCAAGGACCTCTTCGCGACAGAAGGCGTCCATACCCAGGCCTGCAGCCACATCCTCGACAAGTTCAAGCCGCGCTACGAATCGACCGTCACCGCCAATCTCTGGGCTGACGGCGCGGTGATGCTCGGCAAGCTCAACATGGATGAGTTCGCCATGGGCTCCTCCAATGAGACGAGCTACTACGGCCCGGTGAAGAACCCCTGGCGCCGCAAGGGCTCCAACATGGATCTGGTGCCCGGCGGTTCGTCCGGCGGCTCGGCCGCTGCCGTTGCCGCGCATCTGTGCGCCGGCGCGACGGCGACGGACACGGGCGGCTCCATCCGTCAGCCCGCGGCGCTGACCGGCACGGTCGGCATCAAGCCGACCTATGGGCGCTGCTCGCGCTGGGGCACGGTGGCCTTCGCGTCCTCGCTGGACCAGGCCGGGCCGATCGCCCGAGACGTGCGCGATGCCGCCATCATGCTGAAGTCGATGGCCTCCGTCGATCCGAAGGACACGACCTCGGTCGATCGCACGGTCCCTGACTACGAGGCGTCCGTCGGGCGGTCGGTGAAGGGCCTCAGGATCGGCGTGCCGCGGGAATATCGCGTCGACGGCATGCCGGAAGAGATCGAGGCGCTCTGGCAGCAGGGTATCGCCTGGCTGAAGGACGCCGGCGCCGAGATCGTCGACGTGTCGCTGCCGCATACGCGCTACGCGCTGCCCGCCTATTACATCGTGGCGCCCGCCGAAGCCTCGTCCAACCTCGCGCGCTATGACGGCGTGCGCTACGGCCTGCGCATGCCCGGCCGCGACGTCATCGACATGTATGAGCAGACCCGGGCGACGGGCTTCGGCCGCGAGGTCAAGCGTCGCATCATGATCGGCACCTACGTGCTGTCGGCCGGCTATTACGACGCCTACTACCTGCGCGCCCAGAAGGTGCGCACGCTGATCAAGCGCGACTTCGAGAATGTCTATGCCGACGGCATCGATGCGCTGCTGACACCCGCGACGCCGTCGGCCGCCTTCGGTATCGCCGACGAGGACATGGCTTCGGACCCCGTGAAGATGTACCTCAACGACATCTTCACCGTGACGGTGAACATGGCGGGTCTTCCGGGCATCGCCGTGCCGGCAGGCTTGTCCGCGGAAGGCACGCCGCTCGGCCTGCAGCTGATCGGCCGCCCCTTCGACGAGGAGACGCTGTTCGCGACCGCTTCGGTGATCGAGAAGGCGGCGGGCCGCTATACGCCGGCGAAGTGGTGGTGAGCGGGACGCCGCACACAGCGGCCGTTCCTCAGCGCCTACCGTCAACGGAGAGGTCTTCGGTGGAAAAGCCGATCGAACGCGTGATCTTTCTAAGCCGCTGGCTGATGGCGCCGTTCTACCTCGGGCTCCTCATTGCCGCGGCGGTGCTGCTCCTCCACTTCGGCGTCGAGCTCGTCCATTTCGTTGCCGACAGCTTCAGCGCCTCGGAGTCCGACATTATCCTCGGCATCCTGACGCTGGTGGACCTGACGCTGACGGCGAGCCTCGTCCTGATCGTCGTCTTCTCCGGCTATGAGAACTTCGTCTCGCGCATCGATCCCCTGGAGCATCCCGGCTGGCCGGAATGGATGTCGAAGATCGATTTTGTAGGACTGAAGCAGAAGCTGATGGGCTCGATCGTCGCGATCTCGGCCGTGCAGCTGCTGAAGGCCTTCATGAACCTCAATGCCTCATCCGACTGGACGCAGCTTGCGTGGCTGGTCGGCATCCACCTCGTCTTCGTGGTCTCGGCCGTGTTGCTCGCCGTCACCGATCGCGTCTCGGGTGACCACTGATGTCGAACAGCCGTCGCCCTCCAGCAGAATGCCGCTCCATGACCGAGCTGCGCGCCGAGATCGACGCTGTCGACACAGCGCTCTTCGACCTTTTCGCCGAGCGCATGCGCTACATTCATCGCGCTGCCGAGTTGAAGCGGGGCACTGACATTCCGGCCGAAGTGCCTGAGCGCGTTGAGGAAGTCGTCAACAACGCGCGGGCGCGGGCCGAGGCGCACGGTCTCGATCCGGAGCTCTACGGCCGCTTCTGGCGCGAGCTCGTGGCGGCCGCCATCGCCGAGGAAGAGGTGCGTCTCGGCAGCTGAACGGCGGATGCGGCATCACCCCTGCCAGGCCGTGTCAGCCACGACTTGCCGCTCACGCTTGAATGCCCTCCTTTGTTGCTCTAGCCGGTAGCATTCGCCGACAAGAGCCTTTTCGGAAAAGCCCATGAGCATCGTCGACACCCGCACGCCCGACCCCAAGAAGCTGATCGCCGGCGCGACCGGCGACTGGGAGATCGTGATCGGCATGGAGGTCCATGCGCAGGTCCTGTCGGAAGCCAAGCTGTTTTCCGGTGCCTCAACCGAGTTCGGCGGGGCCCCGAACGATCATGTCAGCCTCGTCGATGCGGCGATGCCGGGCATGCTGCCGGTGATCAACGAGGAGTGCGTCCGCCAGGCCGTGCGCACCGGCCTCGGGCTGAAGGCGGAGATCAACAAGCGCTCGATCTTCGATCGCAAGAACTACTTCTATCCCGACCTGCCGCAGGGCTATCAGATCTCGCAGTTCAAGAGCCCGATCGTCGGCGAGGGCAAGGTCGTCGTCGCGGTCGGCCCCGACTCCAAGGGTGAGTTCGAGGACATCGAAGTCGGCATCGAGCGCCTGCACCTCGAGCAGGATGCGGGCAAGTCGATGCACGACCAGCATCCGACCATGTCCTATGTCGATCTGAACCGCTCGGGCGTCGCACTGATGGAGATCGTCTCCAAACCCGATATGCGCTCGGCCGACGAGGCGCGCGCCTATCTCACCAAGCTGCGCACGATCCTGCGCTATCTCGGCACCTGCGACGGCAACATGGACGAAGGCTCGCTGCGCGCCGACGTCAACGTCTCGGTCCGCCGCCCGGGTGGCGAGTTCGGAACGCGCTGCGAGATCAAGAACGTCAACTCGATCCGCTTCGTCGGACAGGCGATCGAGTCGGAGGCACGGCGCCAGATCGCGGTGATCGAGGACGGCGGCACGATCGATCAGGAGACGCGCCTGTTCGATCCGGTCAAGGGCGAGACGCGCGCCATGCGCTCCAAGGAAGAGGCGCACGACTACCGCTACTTCCCCGATCCGGACCTGCTGCCGCTGGAGTTCGACCAGGCCTATATCGACGCGCTGCTGGAGCATCTGCCGGAGCTGCCGGACGACAAGCGGGCGCGCCTCATCCGCGACAGCGGACTGTCGCCCTACGATGCCTCGATCCTCGTGTCGGACAAGGCGATCGCCGATTACTTCGAAGCCGTTGCCGCAGGGCGCGACGCCAAGCAGGCGGCGAATTGGGTGATCAACGATCTTCTCGGCGCTTTGAACAAGAGCGGCAAGAGCATCGAGGAGACACCTGTGTCCGCCGATCAGCTCGGCGCCATCCTGGATCTCATTCGGGACGGCACGATCTCCGGCAAGATCGCCAAGGACCTGTTCGAGATCGTCTGGATCGAGGGCGGCGACCCTGCCTCAATCGTCGAGCTGCGCGGCATGAAGCAGGTCACTGACACCGGCGCGATCGAGAAGGCTGTCGACGACATCATCGCCGCCAACCCGGACAAGGTCGAGCAGGCCAAGGCCAAGCCGACGCTCGCCGGCTGGTTCGTCGGTCAGGTGATGCGCGCCATGGGCGGCAAGGCCAATCCGCAGGCGGTGAACGACCTCGTCAAGCAGAAGCTCGGGCTGGAATGAGCGTATCGATCCGCCCGGCGACCGACGACGATCTGGAGGCTCTGCGGGTTCTGCTGCGCGAGACCTGGCACCAGACCTACGATTCGCTCTATGGCGAGACGGAGGTGCAGAGCATCGCTGCCGACTGGTTCTCCATCGAGGCAATGGAGGAACGGCTGGTGCGTCCCGATGCGACTTTCCTCGTGGCGGACGGCAAGCCGGAGATCGCCGGCATGGTGTTTGCCGTCCTGCGCGACGACGAGGTCGTAGCGGTGGAGCAGCTCTATGTCGCACCTAGCCGCCAGTCGCAGGGCGTCGGGAAGGCGCTGCTGGACGCGGCGCTGAGCTCGTTCGGCACAAGCCGGTCGGCCGAGGTCGAGCTGCCCGCGGCCAATCGGCGGGCGGTGGCGTTCTTCTCGCGCGAGGGCTTCGAGACGCTCGGCCTTGATCCGGACGCCGCAGCGCGCGCTACGGTCGTCATGGAGCGCAACCCACGCTGACAGCAGTGGCGGCGCCAAGCGCCTCCGGGTGGACATTTCAGGGCATCGGCATCATAACCGGACCCGCAAAACAGCAGGCGACGGCAATGAAGAACTGGCTGCTTCAGATCTTTACCTGGTGGAACGGCCAGACGATCGGCACGCGCTTCCACACTTGGCGGTTCGGCCAGAAGGTCGGGGCCGACGAGTTCGGCAACGTCTACTATCAGAGTGCCGACGGCAAGCGTCGCTGGGTCATCTACAATGGTCCCGCCGAGGCGAGCGCCATTCCCCCCGGCTGGCACGGCTGGATGCATCATCGCGTCGCCACGCCGCCGTCGGACGAGAGCTATATGCCGCGCGACTGGCAGAAGCCGCATCGGCCGAACCGCACCGGCACGCCGGAGGCTTATCGGCCGAAGGGATCGCTGCTGAACGCCAGCGAGCGGCCGCGCGTCACCGGCGACTACGACGCCTGGGTGCCGTGAGGCGAGGGCGATCGCCTCATTTTCATACTCTTCGCGGCTTAGCGAATTGCCGGAACGGGTGCCTTGGGGCGGATCTGCCGCGCCGACGCATCCCCGGCCAAGAGGACTGCGCATGAAGCGGATCATCGGAGCGGCCGCGCTGACGGCGCTCGCACTAGCCCCGTCCGCGGCATCCGCAGAGCGCATCCGCAACCAGGTCGCGATCTTCTCCGGCATCGACAAGATCACCGGCCGCATCACCACATTCGACGTCTATGTCGATGAGACCGTGCAGTTCGGCGCGCTGCAGGTGACGCCGCGCGTCTGCTATACCAGTTCCAAGGACGAGGCACCCAAAACGGACTCCTTCGTCGAGGTCGACGAAATCACGCTGACCCGCGAGATCCGGCGCATCTTCACCGGCTGGATGTTCGCCGATTCGCCCGGTCTCAACGCGGTGGAGCATCCCGTCTATGACGTCTGGCTGAAGGGGTGCAAGTCGCAGTCGGACGTGCCGCCGCCGACCGATCAGAACGCCGCGCCGCCAGCTGATGGAGCGAGCGCCGCCCCATCGGCCGGGTAGTCCTTAGAATAGAAGTCTGCGGTCGCCTCGACCGCGGCCGCTAGCATCTTCTGGTATTCGCGCCGCCCGATCTCGACCGCACCGAAGCGGGCGAGGTGGCTGGTGATGAACTGCGTGTCGAGCAGGCGATAGCCCCCGCGCCGCAGCCGCTCGCAGAGATGAACAAGGCAGACCTTCGAGGCGTCGGTTTCGCGCGAGAACATGCTCTCGCCGAAGAAGGCGGCGCCCAGGCTGACGCCGTAAAGGCCGCCGACGAGCCGATCCTCCCGCCATGCCTCGACGCTGTGGGCAAAGCCGGCGCGGTGAAGGCCCAGATAGAGCTCCCGGATGCGGCCGTTGATCCAGGTCTGCGGGCGGTCGGGCGCCGGCTCGGCGCAGCCGTCGAGCACGGCCGGGAAGGCGGTATCGACGCGGATTTGGAAGCGGCCCTGCCGGATCGTCTTGCGCAGGCTGCGCGGCACGTGGACGGCGTCGAGGGGCATGATGCCCCGCTCGGTCGGATCGATCCAGAAGATGTCTGGATCGTCCGCCGAATCGGCCATCGGGAAGATGCCGCAGGCATAGGCCCGCAGCAGGATCGATGGGGTGATCTCGAACGCCTCGTCACCGCGCGAGGCCATGCTCAGCCCGCCGCAGTCTCGCCGGCGAGGTAGTGCTCCAGCCAGTGGATGTCGTAGTCGCCGCGGATGATGTCGTCATTGCCGACGAGGTCGCGGAACAACGGCAGCGTCGTCTTGATGCCGTCGACGACGATCTCGTCCAGCGTGCGCCGCAGCCGCATCAGGCACTCGGCCCGGTCGCGGCCGGAGACGATCAGCTTGCCGATCAGGCTGTCGTAGAAGGGCGGGATCGAATAGCCCTGATAGACTGCCGAATCGATACGAACGCCAAGGCCGCCCGGCGTATGGTAGTGAGTGATCTTGCCGGGCGAGGGCGCGAAGGTACGCGGATCCTCGGCATTGATGCGGCACTCGATCGCGTGGCCGGAGAACTTCACCTCCGACTGCTTCAGCGACAGGCCAAGTCCGGCCGCGACGCGGATCTGCTCGTGCACGAGGTCGAGACCGGTGATCGCCTCCGTCACCGGATGCTCCACCTGCAGGCGGGTGTTCATCTCGATGAAGTAGAACTCGCCGTTCTCGTACAGAAACTCGATTGTGCCGGCGCCGCGATAGGAGAGTTTGCGCATCGCGTTGGCGACGATGCTGCCGATCTTCTCGCGCTGCTCAGGCGTCAGGGCCGGGGAATTGGCTTCTTCCCAGACCTTCTGATGGCGGCGCTGCAGTGAGCAATCGCGCTCGCCGAGGTGGATCGCCTCGCCGGCGCCATCGCCGAAGACCTGCACCTCGATATGGCGCGGCTTTTCCAGATACTTCTCGATATAGACGGCGTCATCGCCGAAGGCCGAGCCGGCTTCGGAGCGTGCGGTCGCCAGTGCCAGCGGCAGGTCAGCCTCGGTCTGTGCCACCTTCATGCCACGGCCGCCGCCGCCGGCGGACGCCTTCACGAGGACAGGGAAGCCGATCTCGCGGGCGATGCGCAGAGCGTCCGTGTCGGTCTCCACCGCACCGTCGGAGCCAGGCACAACGGGGATGCCGAGACGCTTGGCGGTGCGCTTGGCCTCGATCTTGTCGCCCATCGTGCGGATGTGCTGCGCCGTCGGTCCGATGAAGGTGACGTTGTGCGCGTCGAGGATGTCGGCAAATCGCGCGTTTTCCGACAGAAACCCGTAGCCCGGATGAACGGCGTCCGCGCCGGTGATCTCGCAGGCCGCGAGGATCTGCGGGATGTTGAGGTAGCTGTCGCGCGAGGGCGGCGGGCCGATGCAGACGCTCTCATCCGCAAGACGCACATGCATGGCGGCATTATCGGCGGTGGAATGTACCGCGACGGTGGAGATGCCGAGTTCCTTGCAGGCGCGCAGGACGCGCAGCGCGATCTCGCCGCGGTTGGCGATCAGGACCTTCTTGAACATCGGAGCGCTCTCAGCCGATGACGACGAGCGACTCGCCGTATTCCACCGGTTGCGAATTCTCGACGCAGATCTTGAGGATCTTGCCGCTGCGCGGTGCCGGGATCTGGTTCATCGTCTTCATCGCCTCGATGATCAGCAGCGTCTCGCCCTCGGCGACCTGCTGGCCGACCTCGATGAACGGACGCGCGCCGGGTGCGGAGGCGAGATAGACCGTGCCGACCATAGGCGAGGGGACGGTGCCCGGCTCGGGACCGGTGGAAGCCGCAAGCGGCGTCGGCAGCGAACCCGTGTCCGCCACCGGCGACGGCATCGAGGGAACCGGTGTCGGATAGGCCATCTGCGGGATCTGGAAGGATTGGAAGGCGCCGTTCGGCTGTTCCTTCTGGCGGGAGATGCGGATCCGGAGGGAGCCCTGCTCGACCTCGATCTCGGTCAGATCCGTATCATTGAGGATCTCGGCCAGCTCGCGCACGAGCTTGGGATCCATGCTTGCGTCTGTGCCCGCCATCTTTTCCTTATGATCGGCCGTTGCCGCTTGGTCTTCGCTGGAGAGGCTCACGATGAACTGTCCCTGCCGTTCTATCCGCCGGCTCCGTCCGGAGCGGCTCTAACGCGCGGTCTGCCGTAGCAAAATCCGCATCACGACTGAAGATGCCCTGCACCGGCCCGTCTCGCGCAGAGCGAGGGAAGGAGATTCCGGTGCAGGCGATCGGCCGCCAAGCGGCCGTCGATGTTCCTTTGGAGCGGCGGTATAGCCTTGCCCAGCCTCGGACGGAAGCCGGTTTCGGCAACGGAGGCCGCCGAGGCTGGTCGGGACGCCGCCGCGCCAGCCCCGCTTTCGTCCGCCGGACGGTTCAGCACGATGCGCTTGCGCAGGCCCGCACGTTCTTGATCTTGTCCTTCAAGACGTCCAGGCCAGCCGCCCCCGGCACCACTTCGTCGGCAATGACGTAGCTCGGCGTCCCCGAAATCTGCAGCATTGTGGCAAGGCGGCTGTCCTCGGCAATGGAGGCAGCGACCGCCGGATCGTCCATGGCCTTGCGGAGAGCCGCCTCGTCGATACCGAGATCGGCCGCAACCCCGATCGCCTTGTCCGCATCCGCGACGCCCGGTGCCGATAGCAGCGTGCGGTGGAATTCGGCGTAGCGCTGCGGCGCGATCGTTCGCAGAGCAAGGCTGACCTTCGAGGCTTCGACCGACTGCGGTCCGAGAACGGGAATTTCCTTCAGGACGAAGCGCACCTTCGGATCGCTCTTCAGAAGCGCATCCATGTCGCCGAGCGCCCGCTTGCAGTAGCCGCAGTTGTAGTCGAAGAACTCGACGACGGTGACGTCGCCATCCGGATTGCCGAGGACGGTGCCCTGCGGCGTCGAGGTCAGCGCCGGGCCTGCTTCCGAGATGGCCGAGACCTGAGCCGCTTGCGTCGCCGCGTTGCGCTTGGCCTCCAGCGCATCCATCGCTTCCAGCAATACTTCGGGGTTCCGCAGGAGGTAATCCCGAACGATCGTCTCGATATCGCCGGTCTGCTCCTTGGAGAAACCGGCGGCGACTGCCGGTGCCGCAAGGCTCGTTGTAAACAGGAGCGCAGCGGCGATGAGCTTTCGGGTCAACAGGGAGTTCCTCAATCTTTCGGTCGCCTGAAGGTCAGGATGTCCTGGGCTTGGCGCCACCCCGGCGTGCCCGGCTTCAGCTTCTGCTGTGCGCGTGCGGCAAAGACCTGCGACTGCTTCAGGGCGCCAGCATGCCAATAGCCCTCAGCCGTCGCAAGCTCGGCATTACCGACATCGCCGACCTGGTTATACGCCATTGCCAGGAAACGATAGGCGGTGGAGTTGTCGGGATCGGCGATGAGACCCCTGCGGATCTGCTGGATCGCTTTCGGCATCTCCTCGGCCTTGCCGCTGGTCACCAGCGCCTGGCCGATCGAAGCCTGCAGGAGACCCGACTTCGACGTGTCCAGCGCCGCCGCCCGTGCAAAGGCTGCGGCCGCTTCCTCGGACCTGCGGCTCTGCATCAGGATCTCGCCGCGCACCTCATGGAACCAGGGCACCTTCGGGTCGCGCTTGATCAGCGCGTCGATCTTGGCGAGAGCGTCCGCCGGTGCGCCATTCAGCTCGGTCGCGATGGCATCGCCATAGGCCGCCGCTTCCGAGCGGGGGTCCTTCAGGAAGGTCGAGCGGACCGCGGAGGCGCCGCCGGCATAGGCCGCGATCTTCGCCCGCGCCATGTCGTGTCGCTTCAAGAGCTCCAGGCTGTCGGCCTCATCATAGTACGGGCTCTGCTTGGCGGTCGTCTCCAGATTGGCGATGCGCTCGCGCGGCGCCGGATGGCTGGACAGATAGCCGCTCGAACGGCTGGTCGAGAACAGGTCGTTGCGCGCCAGCGTGTCGAAGGTCTCCAGGAGGCCGCGCGGCGACTGATGGATCTTCTCCAGATAGACGAGAGCCGAACGGTCGGCGGTCGCCTCCTCGGAGCGCTGATAGCTGAAGAGGTTCCGCATCGCGATGGTCCCGCCGCCGGCCATGATGCCGCCGCCGGCCTGCGCCAGGCCACGCGTACCTGTGGCGGCGCCAGCCGCCATCACGCCGGCGCCGAGAAGGCTCGCAACCACCGAGATCGTCTTTGCCCGCTCGATCTGCTCACGCAGCCGACTCTGATGACCGCCGGCGAGATGGCCGATCTCATGGGCAAGGACGCCGATCACCTGGTTCGGCGTTGCCGAGCCGAGGATGGTGCCGGTATTGATGAAGATCCGGCGACCGGCCACGAAGGCATTGAAGGCGGGATCGTTGACGAGCACGATCTCGATGCCGGACCGGGACAGGCCCGCCGCCTTCAAGACCGGACGCGCATAGTCGAGCACGAGGGATTCGATCTCCGCATCGCGGACGACCGGCAGGCGCGCCTTCTCGTTGTCTGCCGCGGTGGCGGCGACGGGCATCGCGGCGACGGCAGCGGCCGTGACGAGGCTGACCAGCGCTGTCTTGAAGCGGCCACCCTGAAACGTCATGCTATTTCCTCTTCCATCACGGCGAAGCGGACGGGATGTGGCTAAGACGAGCTGCAGAACGAGCCGCATTGCCCATTTCAATCCGGCGAATCTGAGGCGCCGAAGGAGCCTGACCCCATGTCCGAATCATCCGGCATCAGAGCATCGCTGCGCTCCGAGATCGACCCATTCCGCGCCATGGACGTGCTGGCGGAGGCGAACCGCATGATCGCGTCCGGCACACCCATCATCTCGCTGGCGGTGGGGCAGCCCGCAGCGCCGGCGCCGGCCGCCGCACGCGATGCGGCCCGCCGGATGCTGGATGCCGGCCGCATCGCCTATACCGACGCGCTCGGCCGAATGGACCTGCGGGAGCGGATCGTGCGTCATTACCGCGAGCATTACGGGCGGTCGGTCGAGGTCGAGCGCGTGATGATCACCACCGGCTCCTCCGCCGGCTTCAACCTGGCCTTCCTCACGGCCTTCGATCCTGGCGACCGCATCGCCATCGCTGCGCCCGGCTATCCCGCCTACCGCAATATCCTGCGCGCGCTGGGCCTCGTGCCCGTCGAGATCGAGGTGGGCAGCGCGACCGGCTATGTTCTGACCGCCGCGATGCTGGCGGAGGCGCATGAGGGCAACCCCGTGCAGGGCGTCCTCGTCGCGAGCCCCGCCAATCCGACGGGCACGGTGACCCGGCGTAACGAACTCGGCCGTCTCGTCGAGTTCTGCGACCGCCATGACATCCGCTTCATCTCCGACGAGATCTATCATGGCCTCGTCTATGGCGAGCCCGCCGCAACCGCGCTCGACTTTTCGGATCGGCCGATCGTCGTCAACTCCTTCTCCAAGTTCTACTGCATGACGGGGTGGCGGATCGGCTGGCTGGTGCTGCCGCCGAGCCTCGTCAGGCCCGCCGAGCGTATCGGCCAGAGCCTCTATATCTCGGCGCCGGAACTCTCTCAGGTCGCTGCGCTGGCGGCGCTCGACTCCGAGCCAGAGCTCCTGGCCATCCGCGCCGGCTACGAACGCAACCGCAGCCTCCTGATGAAGCGGCTGCCGGAATTGGGCTTTCGCGATATCGCGCCGATCGACGGCGCCTTTTACGCCTATGCAGGTATCCCGGACGGGGAGAGCGGATCCACGGACTTCTGCCGCCGCGTGCTTGCCGAGCGCCATGTCGCGATCACGCCGGGCACCGACTTCGACACGCGGCGCGGCGAGCGGTTCGTGCGCATCTCCTATGCCTGCAGCTACGACCAGCTGAGCGAGGCGCTCGATCGGCTCGGCCGTTGAGCCGGTCCTTTCGAGGCGTCAGACTCCTGCTGGTTTGTCCTGGTGCGGATTGATTGACGGGCGCTCAGCGCCTGCCTGAGCGTGCTGAGACGGGTACGTCCAGGCGGGGCGGGCAGGGCATGCTCCGACATCGACGGTACGAGGTGCCGGGCAGCTGGAAATGCAACGGGCCCTCATGGGGCCCGTTGCACGTCACGTGATGTGAAAGTTCGGCGGTTGCCGAATGCCTCAGCTCAGAAGAAGCTGCGGCGCGCCCACCAGCCGGTGCGCTTCGGCTTGTCCGGATCCTCGTCGGCCTGTTCGCCATTGGAGGTGATCTGCGGCGTCGCCGGTGCCTTCGGCGTCGGAGCTTCCTCAGGCACAGTCTCGTCCGTCGCGCCCGTAGCTTGCGGCTCCTGCGACCCTGTATCCGCAGTCACCTCCGCCTGAACCTCGCCGCCGTCCTCTTCGAGCAGCCGCGCATCGGCCAAGGCGCGCTCTTCGGCGCTCGGCGCGCTGCCGCTCTCGTCCGAAGACTCCGCGGCGGGAGCGCTCTCCGAAGCCGGCTCGTCGCCCTCGGGGGCCGTTGCAGTCACACCGTCATCCGACGCCGTCTCGAAAGCAGCATCCACGGGCTGAACGACGAAAGCGGAGGAGTCTTCCTCCACCATGGCTGCGGCGGCCTCCGCAACGGCGCCGTCGCCGAACTCAGTGGCCTCGCCGCTCTCGGCCGTCGCGTCCTCGCGGTTGCGCCGACCGCCGCGGCGTCCGCGGCGACGACGCTTGCGATCGCGGCCGCCCTCGTCCTCGCCCTCATCGGCTTCGCTGCTGGCGCCGTTCTGCGTATCGTCGCCGCCGGCATCCTCGTCGCTGCCTTCGGCATCCGCAGCAACGGCCTCGTCGCTCTCGTCCACCGATCCAGCCTCGCCGGCATCACCCGCCTCGCCGTTGTCGTCGCCGCGCCGACGCCGACGCCGACGCTTGCGCCGGCGGTTGCCGTCGCGCTCTTCGCCATTGTCCGACGGTGCCGTGGTTTCCGCCTCGTCGCCCTCGCTCTCGTCGGCGACGGCATCCTCCTCATCGGCCGCATCTTCGACGATGTCGGCCGCCGCGACGGTCTCGGGATGAACGAATTCGGGCTTCGGCTCGCGCCGGACGGCCTCGGCGCCGTGCTCGATCTTGATGCCCTGGTGACCGTTGCTTTCGTCGGCCTCGATCAGGATGCGAAGGCCGTGCAGGCGCTCGAGATCGTTGATCGTGCCGCGCTTCTCGTTCAGCACGTAGATCGCGGTCGCGGTCGGCACCTTGACGATCAGGTCGTGCGAATTGTGCTTCTGCAGATGTTCCTCGATCGAGCGCAGCACATGCAGCGCCAGCGAAGACTCGGAGCGAATGTGGCCCGTGCCGCCGCAGGTCGGGCAGGTCTGCATGGTGGATTCCAGCACGCTGGCGCGGATGCGCTGGCGGCTCATCTCCATCAGGCCGAAATGCGAGATGCGGCCGAGCTGGATGCGCGCACGGTCGTTCTTCAGGCAGTCCTTCAGTCGCTTCTCGACGGCGCGGTTGTTCCGCTTCTCCTCCATGTCGATGAAGTCGATGACGATGAGGCCTGCCAGATCGCGCAGACGCAGCTGGCGCGCGACCTCTTCGGCGGCCTCAAGATTTGTCTGATACGCGGTGTCCTCGACCGAGTGCTCTCTGGTCGAGCGGCCTGAGTTCACGTCAATGGCGACCAGCGCCTCGGTCTGGTTGATGATGATGTAGCCGCCCGACTTCAGCGTCACATGCGGCTGCAGCATCCGGTCGAGCTGCGCCTCGATGCCCTGGCGCACGAAGATCGGCGTTGGATCGCGGTAGGGCTGCACGACCTTCGCCTGGCTCGGCATCAGCATCCGCATGAAGTCCTTGGCTTCGCGGTAGCCGCTTTCGCCGGCGACGAGGATCTGGTCGATGTCCTTGTTGTAGAGGTCGCGGATCGACCGCTTGATCAGGCTGCCTTCCTCATAGACGAGGGCAGGCGCCGAGGAGGAGAGCGTCAGGCTGCGGACATTCTCCCAGAGGCGCATCAGATATTCGTAGTCGCGCTTCACCTCCGCCTTGGTGCGATTGGCACCTGCGGTGCGCAGGATGATGCCCATGCCGCGCGGCACTTCGAGGTCGCGCGCGACCTCCTTCAGTCGCTTGCGGTCGGCTGCGTTGGTGATCTTGCGGGAGATGCCGCCGCCGCGCGCCGTGTTCGGCATCAGCACGGAATAGCGGCCGGCGAGCGAGAGATAGGTCGAGAGGGCCGCGCCTTTGTTGCCGCGCTCTTCCTTGACGACCTGCACCAGCAGGATCTGCCGGCGCTTGATCACTTCCTGAATCTTGTACTGCCGGCGCGGGCGGCTCTGGCGGACCGCGACTTCCTCCATCGCGTCTTCGGCGCCGATCTCGTCGACCTCTTCTTCCTCGCCGTGCTCCTCGTCGTCGCTGTCGGCCTTCTCAGCCACTGCGTCGCCGGGCTGGGCGAACAATGCGTCGGTGGCAGACGCCTCCGACGGCGCATTGTCGGATTCGGCAGACGAACTGTCGGCCGAGGCGACGCTTTCGCCCTCGGACGCATCCGACGCCTCAGCCGGAACGACGTCCTCATGAGTCGCCTCGGAGGACGACGCCTCGCTACCGTTCTGGTCCGGCAGCGCCTCGGCAACGGCGTCGTCGCCATTGCCTTCGGTGCGGGCTGCAGCAGGCTTGCCGCCGCGACGCGAACGGCTCTTCGGCTTGGTGGCCTTGCGCTCTTCGTGCTCCTCGTCCTCACGGTCGCGGGCGAGCTCTTCCTCGATCAGCGCCTGACGGTCGGCAACCGGGATCTGGTAGTAGTCGGGATGGATCTCGCTGAAGGCAAGGAAGCCGTGGCGGTTGCCCCCGTATTCGACGAAGGCGGCCTGCAGCGACGGCTCGACCCGCGTCACCTTCGCCAGATAGATATTTCCCTTGAGCTGCTTCTTGTGCTCCGACTCGAAGTCGAATTCCTCGATCCGGCTACCGCGGACGACGACGACGCGGGTCTCTTCTGGATGAGACGCGTCGATCAGCATTTTGTTGGCCATGGTGGATGAACTCCCCGGCACCCGCTCCTGTGCGCGATGCGTCGGCGAGAGCCGCGGATCGATCGGAAGGAGGCGGGTCCGTAACGGTCGCGGTACCGCCAGCCCTCAGGAACGGCACCGCTACGAGGCGGTATGATCCACCTTCGTGCGGCTGCGTTCTCGATAAGGCTTCAGACACGTATGCGACCTGTATGAACGGATGGCCGTCGATGAACGGCCGATGAAAAGGGCGGCTGGTCTTGATAGGTCGACCGGACCGCATGGGTGCATTCGGTCGGAGCCTTGCTCCGATCGAAGGAAATCTTGCGAAGCCTGAAGAATGGGAGCCTCGTCCACGTGACCGCGACGCTTGCGCATCGATGGATCGGGACGGCCGGTCCTTCGAACCCGGCACTTGGCGGACGGTCCGCTTCCATTGTGAGTCTTCGGGAGCCTCACTTGCGCTTTTAAGATGCGTCAGTTCAAGACACAAGGGCAGGGCACGTAAGGGCATGTGCAAGCTCGTGCGCCAGCCCGGCACAAGTAGGCCGCGTTACGGCGCTATCTACGTGTCAGTTTCGACCGGTGTACGGAACGGTATGAGCGACAAGTATTCCAGCACCGCCAAGCGGCTCCGCCTCATCGTCATCATGGCGTCGACCGCTGCCGCCATCGCGTTCGGATCTTCGACGGCGACGGCCGGGGCCGAAGAGGACGGGGCCGGCATCATCACCGCGCTTCGCCAGGAGACCGACGGCGCCGGCTTCACGGCCTCGATCGAGCTGCAAGGCAATCCCGATACGCGTCTGGTCTATCTGCATAATCCCGAGCGCATCGCCTTAGATATGATGCGTACGGTTCCGGCGGTAGACCTGCCCGCGATCAAGCGCAACAAGCTGGTGACCGACCTGCGCCACGGTCTCGTCGCCCGCGACCGCTACCGGCTGATCTTCTCCGTCGCCGAGCCCGTCCAAGCCTCTACGGAGGTGTCGAAGGAGGGCGACGACACGGTGCTGACGCTGCGCCTGAAGCCGGGCGGCGAGACGGTCGGTTCGATCGCGACGGCGCCTGTGCCGGCATCCGCGGAGACGAAGGCAGACGAAATCGCCGGCGACGGCAAGCTGGTCGTGGTGGTCGACCCCGGCCACGGGGGCATCGACACCGGAGCCATCAGCAAGGACAAGACGCTCGAGAAGAACGTCAATCTCGACTTCGCCCTGGCTCTGCGCGACGCTCTGGTGAAGCGCGGCGGCATTGACGTCGTCCTCACCCGCGCGAACGACACATTCATTCCGCTGGCCGAACGCTCCGCGATCGCCCGGCGCGCACGCGCAGACCTCTTCATCTCCATGCATGCCGATTCGATCCGCTACGGCACGCTTCGGGGCGCCACGGTTTATACGCTGTCGGAGCGCGCCTCCGACGCGCTGTCCCGCGAGATCGCCGATTCGGAAAACTCGGCCGACCGCTTCGCCGACCCGGAGTGGCGGCAGGATCAGCCGGAGGTCTTCGACATCCTTCTGGATCTGACGCGGCGCGAAACTGTCAGCTTTTCCGAGCACTTCGCCACAGATCTTGTCGGCACGCTCGAAGATCATGACATCGGCCTGATCAAGAACCCGAAGCGATCTGCCGGCTTTCGCGTCCTGAAGGCGCCCGACGTGCCCTCAGTGCTCCTGGAGATCGGCTACCTCTCCAACAGCGACGACGAAAAGCTGCTGCTGTCGCCGGAGTGGCGCGGACGTGCGACCGAGGCCGTCGCAGCGGCGATCGAGAGCTTCCTCAAGCGCCGGTCGCCAGTCGCCGTAAATCCAGACTGATCGGCATGGTCGAGCAGCGTTTCCCGCCGGCTCGTCCTGTGCTATTTGCGCAACAACGATCCTGCACCGGCCCCATTGGCCACACGGGACCTTGGCGACGCCGCATTTACGCAGCATTTCGAGGCAGGTGCGGGCGAATGATGAGAGATCGTTCGATCTTCGCCCTCGATGTTTGCGGCAAGGGCGAAGGCGCTGCCGACGGCACGAATGGCGGCATCGCGGCACTGGCGGGCGGAGCCAGCGCGACGGAGTTCAGATGATCAGACTGCTCGGCTATTTCTTCGGCATCGGCGCGGTGGTGTTCCTGCTCGTGGCAGGTGGCGTCGCTCTGTATGTCGAGCGGGTCGCCAAGGACCTTCCGGATTATCAGGTGCTCGCAAAATACGAGCCGCCGGTGACGACGCGCATCCACGCCTCGGATGGATCGCTGATGGCGGAATATGCTCGTCAGCGCCGGCTCTTCCTGCCGATCCAGGCAATTCCCGACCGGGTCAAGCAGGCCTTCCTCTCCGCTGAGGACAAGAACTTCTACGAGCATCCTGGCATCGACATCTACGGCCTCGGCCGTGCGATCATGATGAATGCCAAGAATTTCGGCTCCGACCGCCGCATGGTCGGCGCCTCCACGATCACGCAGCAGGTCGCCAAGAACTTCCTCCTGACCTCCGATCAGACGATCGACCGCAAGATCAAGGAAGCCATCCTGTCGCTGCGCATCGAGCAGGCCTATTCCAAGGATCGCATCTTCGAGCTCTACCTCAACGAGATCTTCCTCGGCCTCGGCTCCTACGGCATCGCCTCCGCCTCGCTGTCCTATTTCGACAAGTCGGTGAACGAGCTGAGCATCGAGGAAGCCGCCTACCTCGCAGCACTGCCCAAGGCGCCGAACAACTACAACCCGTTCAAGTACGCCGACCGCGCGATCGAGCGCCGCAACTGGGTCATCGATCAGATGGCCGAGAATCGCTTCATCACCCGCGAGGAGGCCGCGACGGCGCGTGCCAAGCCGCTCGGCATCAACCCGCGCCCGACCGGCACCTATCTCGCCGCGTCCGAATATTTCACCGAGGAGGTGCGCCGCGACATTATCGCCCGCTACGGCAACGACGCACTCTACGATGGCGGTTTGTCCGTCCGCACGACACTGGATCCGACTCTGCAGGTCGAGGCCCGCAAGGCGCTGCAGCACGGCTTGTTGCGATACGACGAGGCGCGCGGCTTCCGCGGTCCGGTGAAGACGATCGAAATCGGCGGGGACTGGGGCGTGCCGCTCGGCGAAGTCTCGGCCTTTGCGGATGTGCCGGAATGGCGGCTCGCCGTGGTGCTTGCCGCCGACAAGTCGAGCGTCAGCATAGGCCTGCAGCCCAAGCGCGAGGTATCCGGCGCCCTTGGCGGCGATCGCGACGTCTCGACGATCGCGCTTGCCGACATGAAGTGGGCGCTGCGGCTGAACCAGGAAGGCAAGCGCGGCAGCGTCAAGTCGGCCGATCAGGTGCTCTCGCGCGGCGACGTCGTCTTCGTCGAGAAGACGGAGGAGGGCGACGGCTATCGCCTGCGCCAGCCGCCGAAGGTGCAGGGCGCCCTGGTGTCGATGGACCCCCATACCGGCCGCGTGCTGGCCATGGTCGGCGGCTTCTCCTTCTCCCAGTCGGAGTTCAACCGCGCGACGCAGGCGCAGCGTCAGCCGGGCTCGTCCTTCAAGCCCTTCGTCTATGCCGCGGCGCTCGACAACGGCTACACGCCGGCATCGGTGATCATGGACGCGCCGATCTCCATTCCGAACGGAACCGGCGGCTTCTGGGAGCCGAAGAACTACGGCAGCGATGGCGGCGGCGGTCCGTCGACGCTGCGCCGCGGCATCGAGCAGAGCCGCAACCTGATGACCGTGCGCCTGGCGCAGGACATGGGCATGAAGCTTGTCGCCGAATACGCCAAGCGCTTCGGCATCTACGACAATCTGGCGCCTTACCTGCCGATGTCGCTGGGCGCCGGCGAGACGACCGTGCTGCGCCTCGTCACGGCCTATTCGGTGATCGCCAATGGCGGCCAGTCGATTGACGCGTCGCTGATCGATCGCATCCAGGATCGCTACGGGCGCACGATCTACAAGCACGACAACCGCCAGTGCGAGGGCTGCAACGCGAGTGGCTGGAGCGATCAGGCCGAGCCTGAGCTCGTCGACGATCGCGAGCAGGTGCTCGATCCCATGACGGCCTACCAGATCACCGCCATGATGGAAGGCGTCGTGCAGCGTGGCACCGGCACCGCCGCAAAGGCACTCGGCGTTCCCGTCGCCGGCAAGAGCGGCACCACCAACGACGAGAAGGACGCCTGGTTCGTCGGCTTTACGCCGAATCTGGTGACCGGCGTCTTCATCGGCTACGACAATCCGACCCCGATGGGCCATGGCTCGACCGGCGGCGGCCTGTCGGCGCCTGTCTTCGTGGAATACATGAAGGACGCGCTGAAGGACGCGCCGGTGGCCGACTTCCGCGTGCCTGCCGGCATGACGATGATCGCGGTCAACCGCCGCACCGGCATGGCCGCCAACGAGGGCGACCCCGACACGATCGTCGAAGCCTTCAAGCCTGGCACGGGCCCGGCCGACGTCTATGCCGTCATCGGTGACGACACATCGGGACCGCCTGCGGTGATCTCGCCGGAGGCCGAGCAGGCGATCGTCGGCGGTGCCGGCGGCCTGTTCTGAGCGGGTAGACGCGGCCGCCTTTCGACAAGCGGAACAGTGTAATTCAGCCCCGCAGTGTCCGCCCGTCGTGTCGAGCCTCGCTTTACAGGGATGGCGGACCTACCTAAGACCGGCGCCGGATAGAGCATTATCTCGACCCGGCATTCCCACTGGCATGACCTGCCTGTGGGTGAACCGACCTTTCCATGTTCAAGCAGCGAGGATGACGGCGTGCGAGCCGAAATCGAAACGATTGTCGACGAGACCAAGCAGGCCATAAGCCTGCTGAGGAGGCATCTTTGACTGGGATCGCTCCCTCAGACGCCTTCAGGAACTGAACGCCAAGGCCGAAGACGCCTCGATCTGGAACAATCCGGACGAGGCCCAGAAGCTGATGCGCGAGCGTCAGCAGCTCGATGATGCCATATCGGCGATCAATCGGCTGGAACAGGGCTTGGCCGACAACATCGAACTCATCGCCATGGGCGAGGAGGAGAAGGACCAAGGCATCATCTCTGATGCCGAGGACGCCATCCGCGGCATGCGGGCGGACGTCGCCAAGCGCCAGATCGAGACGCTCCTGTCCGGCGAGGCCGACAGCAACGACACCTATGTCGAGGTTCACTCGGGTGCCGGCGGCACCGAGAGCCAGGACTGGGCGCAGATGCTGCTGCGCATGTATATGCGCTGGGCGGAGCGCTCGAAGATGAAGGTCGAGCTTCTAGAGGAGCACTCCGGCGAAGAGGCCGGCATCAAGTCGGCGACGCTGCTGCTCAAGGGCCACAATGCCTATGGGTGGATGAAGACCGAATCGGGCGTGCACCGCCTGGTGCGTATCTCGCCCTACGACAGCCAGGCGCGGCGGCACACCTCCTTCGCTTCGGTGTGGGTCTACCCGGTGGTTGATGACACGATCAACATCGTCATCAACGAATCCGATTGCCGGATCGACACATACCGGTCATCGGGCGCGGGCGGCCAGCACGTCAACACCACGGACTCCGCAGTCCGCATCACGCACATCCCGACCGGCATTGCAGTCGCCTGCCAGCAGGGGCGCTCTCAGCACCAGAACCGGGCGATCGCTTGGGACATGCTGCGAGCGCGTCTTTACGAAGCGGAGCTGCAGAAGCGTGAGGAGGCGGCCAACGCCGAAGCCGCATCGAAGACCGATATCGGCTGGGGCCACCAGATCCGCTCCTACGTGCTGCAGCCCTATCAGCTGGTGAAGGATCTGCGCACCGGCGTCGAAAGCACATCCCCGCAGGACGTGCTGGACGGCGAGATCGGCGAGTTCATGGAAGCGGCGCTGTCGCAGCGCATCCACGGCAGCGCCGACAAGGTGATCGAGGACGTCGAATAGACTCTCCTGCGGGCGCGGCGATGTTGCGCCCGCAGTCCTTCGATCAGCGCCGCCTCAGCCGAGCGCGCTGATCTTGTGCCCCGCCTTCAGAAAGCTGGCCGGATCGATGGCCTCGCCGTTGCGTCGGACCTCGTAATGGAGATGCGGTCCGGTGCTCCGTCCCGTCGAACCGGTATAGCCGATCGTATCGCCGGCCTTCACCGTCTCGCCGACGGTAACTGCAATGCCGGAGAGGTGCCCGTAGCGGGTCGTGAAGCCGTTGCCATGGTCGATTTCGACCATGTTGCCGTAGCCGCCGGACCGTCCGGCCGAGATGACCGTGCCGGCCGCCGTGGCGGTAGCGGAGGTGCCATTGCCGGCGACGAAGTCGATGCCCGCATGGAAGGCGCTGCGGCCGAGAAACGGGTCGGAGCGCACGCCGAACGAGCTGCTAACCACTTCGGTCTTGAGCGGCGCCTGCAGCGGCAGGCTTTGGGCCGTCGCCTTGACACTCTGCAGCTGGTCGAGCGCCTGATCGAGCATCGCGTAGCTCGCCTCAAAGTCATAGCCCTGCGGCACCGGCTCGTAGGGACCGCCCGTGCCGCTGTCGGAATCAACCGACGACAGCCGGATGCCCGCCGAGCGAAGTGTCGTGGTGATCTCGTCGGCGCTGCTGCGGGCGTGCTCGGCCAGCGCGTTGAGGTGAACGATCTGCTGCAGCTCGGCTACGTCAATGGAGCGACCGATGTCGCGGATCATCGATTCGGAGACGCGTTTGGCCGGCGTATTGCCCGACGTTGCCGAAGAGTTCGGGTTCAGTTCGGTTGGTCGAGTGCCGTGACCGGGGTCGACGAGATCGAAGCGCCGCAGCGCCGACCGGTCCGCCGCAGGCGCGAATCCGAGCGCTTCAACGCCGGTGTCGGCACCACCCGACCGCATCGTGCTGCCGGCATCCTCCGGCTTCTGCTGCGGCACGGGCACGGCCGCCGGCAGCAGGCCGGCCGAACGGACGCGATCGAGGAGAGGGCGCAGCTTGTCGTATCGCGCGGACAGCTCTTCCTGCTGGTCGAGCAGAACGTCAACCTTGGTCTCGACGAGCTGCTGGTCGATCAGCTGCCGGCTGGTGAGCCGGTCAAGCTGCGAGCGCAGCGAGGCAATCCGCTGTTCATAGGCGAGGCGCACCTCGGTTGGCGCGCTGCCCACGACGACTGTGCTGCCGCTGAAGGTTCCGATGGCAGCCACGATGCCGCCGCCGACGCCGAGTGTCAGCATCGCGGAGGCGGCAATGAGCGCGAAGGTGCTGACGGTGAAGTGCCGGACCTTCTCGCCGCGCGCGATGATGACGGTATGCGGAACGGTCCGCTTACCGAACGTGCGATCGTGCTGCGAAGGGCCCATTATCCGTCCCGCTGCCTTTGACAGACTCCCAGAACATCTGTCAGCGGCTGGATTAGAACCGGTTAAGGTTAACAAATCGCTCCGGCGGTTAACCTGCTCTTCCTTGCTTTGAGCTCAGCTCGAGAGTGACGAGAGTGCCCTGTAGAATGTTGGCGTCAGGCCGGCTTCCGACCGGGCGCGGTCGTTGAAGGGCGCCTTGACCTCACCGCGGAAGCAGCGGCGCACAAGCTCCTGAAATCGTTCTGCGGGCGCGCGGTTTTCGCGGGCGCAGAGGAAGCGGAACCACTTCGCACCGATGGCGACATGGCCCTTTTCGTCCTCGTAGATGATCTCCAGGATCGCAGCCGTCTCCTCGTCACCGACGCCGCGCAGCTTTTCCAGGAGCGAGGGAGTGACGTCGAGGCCGCGCGCCTCCAGGATCAGCGGCACGATGGCGAGGCGGGCGCCAAGGTCGTCGGCGGTTGCCTCCACCGCCTGCCAGAGCCCGTCATGGGCAGGCAGGGCGCCGTAATGCGAGGAGAGGCTTTCGAGCCGGCGGGACAGGAGACCGAAATGCTTGGCCTCCTCCAGGGCGACCGTCATCCAGCCGTCGAAGAAGGAGCGCGGCACCGGCTGGGTCGCGAATCGCGCGACGATGTCGAGCGCAAGATCGATGGCGTTCAGCTCGATATGGGCGAGCGCGTGGATCAGGGCGATTCGTCCTTCCACCGTGTGGACGGAGCGCCGCTTGACCGTTCGCGGCGAGACGAGCAGCGGGCGCTCGGGGCGTCCTGGCCGCATCGGTAGGGCGGCATCGCGCGGGGAGTGGAGGCCGATGGTGCGGCCGAACCAGCGGCGGCCGGCCTCCTGCGTCAGGGCGACCTTCTCGTCGAGATCGGCTGCCTTCAAGGCGGCGATCGCCGCGCCGCGCAGGCTCGAGGCTGGCGGCGCGAAACGGCTCTCGCCCGCGCCTGGTCCGGTGATCGTCATGCGGTCAGCTTCCGAGCCGCCTCCAGCACTTCGCGGGCATGCTCCGGCACTTTCACCTTCTCCCACACGCGCAAGACGATCCCGTCGCGGCCGACGAGGGCGGTCGTGCGCTCGACACCCATATATTTGCGACCATACATGCTCTTCTCGACCCAGACGCCTGCAGGTTCGAGCAGCGTATGGCCTTCATCCGACAGGAGTTCGACTGACAGGCCGTGCTTCTCGCGGAACTTGCAGTGCTTCTTCACCGGATCGGGAGAGACGCCGAACACCGGCACTCCGGCGGCCGCGTAATCCGCGGCAAGAGCGGTGAACTCGATCGCCTCCAGCGTGCAGCCGCTCGTATCGTCCTTGGGATAGAAGTAGACGACGAAGGGCTTGCCCTTCAGGCTGTCCAGGGAGACCGTGCCGCCACGGTCATCGGCAAGCGAAAAGGGCGGGAAAGCGCTTCCCTCGGTCAGCGTGGACATGGCGTCATCCTTTCGGCAAATTGCAGCGGCATCTTACGCTGGAGCGGTCGCAGGCGCGGCACGGTGCGACGCTCCGACGATCCACGACTTCCGCTGCTCGGATTAGGCACGATTCGCGACATTTTCAACGATCGGCGCTGCGGCCAGGTCGCGGGCGAAGGGCCGCCGGCGGAACAGCCGCGCCTTTCGCCCAGCCGCAATGCCAGTCCGTCTGCCATCGGCGGCGCGTGGCCCTGATGCGGCCTGCTCTCCGCCTCCTTGCCGGCTTCGGCAGCCTCGTCATCCTCATCGTCCTTCTGGCCGGCGGGCTGCTCGTTCTCGCCATCGGCACACAGTCGGGACGCGATCTCATCCAGGCACAGACGGAGGAACTCGCGGGCCAGCTGCTCGGGCCGGGATTGCGCGCCACCCTGTCCGATCAGAGCCTGACGCTCAGCGGCGGCACGCTGGCGCTGGCCTTCCAGAACGTTGCCATTGTCGATGCCGCCGACGCTCGATCGGTCGCACAGGCTAAGACGGTCGCGGTCGGGCTCCGCCTGCTGCCGCTCCTTTCCGGTGACCTCAAATTCGAGAAGCTGAAGGTCACGGGCCTCTCCGTCGATCCCGTCGTGCTCGGATGGCTCGCAAAGCGCGACGATCCCATGCCGATGCTGCCAGCCGCCATCGATGAAGCCGTCGCCAACGTCGACCGGCAGTTCGTCACCTTGAGCGCGCTCGACATCGACAGCGTCGAGATCGACGACGCGCGTCTTGCGGGGCAGCCGGATCTGACCCTCGCGGGCGCGACGCTCGTGCGGCATGACGACGATGGCGGCATGAGCCTGAACGCACGTGTGGTCGCGCCATCGGCGACGACCGTCATTTCCGGCTCTGCCGATCTCGATCAAACCAGCCATAGACTGAGCGCCGTGACGCTCGAAGCCTTTCGCCGAGCATCGGCGGCGGGGACGCCCTCCGGGGCGGATCGGCCTTGGGTGCTGGATGCACCGTTCCGCATGGGGCTCGCGCTGCGGTCCGACCCTGAGACCTCGAAGCGGACCGTGACGCTGCGTTCGGAGCTCGGCAGCGGACGTTTCGTGCTGGGTCCCGACACGACGATCATCGACACCGTCGCTCTCACGCTTCGGCACAGCGAGGGCGATCCGACGATCACCGTTGAGCCGAGCCGCTTCGCCTTCAAAGACCTGCAGGGCAGCCTGTCCGGAACACTGACGCAGACCTCCGGCAACGGCTATGCGCTGGCCCTGACATCGCCCGATCTGACTTCGGCCGTCGGCCAGCCTGCCGGTCAGACGCGGACGGCCGTTCTCAGCATCGAGGGCAGCACCGACTCGAGCCTGCAGGAGCTTCGGCTCGACCGGGTGGCAATGGAACTGCCAAAGGGCTCGCTGCTCGGCCGCGCCGTCGTCAGCCTTGCGACGCCCCAGTCGCTCACCAGCATCAACTTTGCGGCCACCGATCTCGACACCATGTCGCTGAAGGCCTTCTGGCCGCACATGCTGAGCAGCGAAACCCGCGGCTGGACCATCCGCAACCTGCGCGATGGCGGAATCATCCCGTCCGCTTCGCTGCGCTTCCAGGTCACGCGCGAGCGCTTTGCGGCCATTCTCGACGAAGCAGCCGATCCGACGTCGGATGAGCTGCAACTCGATCTCGGCTTCAGGGACGGTGCCTTTGGTGCTTTTGGTGCGCTGCCGGACTTCGTTCGGGCATCCGGCGCCCTGCACACCAGTGGCCCGCAGACGACGCTCACGCTCGACAAGGCCGGCATCGCCGGCTTCGACAAGATCGCGGTCGAGCCATCCACGCTCTCGCTGACGGCCATGCCTGGCGCCGGACCGGAGATCTCCGGCGAGGTTTCGCTCAACCTGTCCGGCGATGTCGACCAGCTCCTTGGTGCTGCCTCCGCACAGCCGATCGGCCTGCGCGAACGGCTCAACTTCGCTCCGGGCGATGCGACGGGACAGGTGAAGGCGGCGGTCGGCGCGACCTTTCTGCTGGGCGATCAGGTCGCCAAGGGTGACGAGGTCAAGGCCTGGTCTGTCATTGCCGACCTCGATGGCCTGACGCTCCGCAAGCCGGTGGAGGGACGTCGCCTGAACGATCTGACCGGCACGATCAGCGCGGCTCCGGGAATGGCGGTCGGCGACTTGACGGGCAAGGTCGATGATCTGCCCGCCACGATCGCCTTCGCCGAGCCGCTTCAGCCGCATCCGACGGGCGCGCGCTCGCTGACCGTCGGCGTCGAATTGTCCGCCACGCAGATGCGCAGCCTTCTGCCCCTGCTGGAGGATGTCGTCGCCGGTCCCGTCAAGGCGGAGCTGACGCGTAACGAGACCGGCTTCGGTGCCAAGGTCGATCTGACGGCGGCCAAGCTGTCGCTTCCTTGGGTCGGCTGGACCAAGGGCAGCGGCATCGCGGCCTCGCTGGCGCTCGACCTCGTGCCCTCCGGCGACGGCTTTCTTCTCAAGGACATGCGGCTCGATGGCAACGGCTTTGCCGCGGTCGGATCGGCGGAGCTCGACGGCTCGGGACTGAAGACGGCGTCGATCGGCAAGCTGACGCTCAACCCTGGCGACGACGTCGCGCTGACGCTGGAGCGTGTCTCCAACGGCTACATCATCAACGTGAAAGGCGGGCGCTACGATGCCCGACCATTCCTCAGCGATCTGCGCCGCGACATCGCGGGAACGACCGCAGAAGGGTCGGGGAGCAAGCGTCAGGTCGATGTGACGGTCGCGCTGGACTCGGTGGTCGGCTTCTCGCGGCAAGAGCTGCGCAATTTCAGCCTGAACTATGCCGGCGGCGCCGAGGGTGTTGCAGCCTTGTCAGGATCGGCCACAACGTCGGGCGGCGCAGCCGTGACCGCCGATATCTCGCCCCGGGGCAACGGGCGCTCTGTCACGGTTACGGCGGCGGATGCCGGCGCGCTCCTTGGCTTTGCCGGCCTCTACGAGCGCATGAAGGGCGGCAACGCCGCGCTTCAGCTGACCGGCGCGCCGCATGGCGCCTATGCCGGGACACTCGTACTGCATGACTTCACGCTGATCGATGAGCCGCGGCTGTCGAACCTCGTCGGCTCGAGCCCGTCGGGCGGCCAGACGCTTTCGGCGCGTGTGGGCCGCGACCTGCAGGCGGAGAGGGCCTTCTTCGACACGGCGGAGGCGCGGCTGCGTTACGAGGCCAAGAGCCTGCGCATCGACGAGGGCATCCTCCGCGGACCGGTCTTCGGCTCGAGCTTCGAAGGCGTGCTCTGGGATGCGCGCAACCGCATCGACATCGCCGGATCGTTCATGCCGGCCTATGGCATCAACCGCATCTTCGGCGCGATCCCACTCGTCGGCGAAATTCTCGGCAACGGCAACGAAGGCGGCCTGATCGGCATCACCTACCGCCTGACCGGCGAGTTCGCCTCGCCAGCCCTGTCGATCAACCCGATTTCGGCCATCGCGCCTGGCATCTTCCGGCGCATCTTTTCGTACTGATCGCGACGGAACGCTGCGCTTGCCGGCCGCTGGATTCGCCAGGCTCAGCCGGCGGGGCGCACCAAGACGTGCTTCTTGCGGCCGAGCGACAGCTTGATCACACCGGCATCGGTTAGATCGCCATCGCCGAGCTGCCGCCGCTCGTCCGCCACGGCCTCGTCGTTGACGCGGACCGCGCCCCCCTTCACATGCCGGCGCGCCTCGCCATTGGAGGCCGCCAATCCCGCCTCGACGATCAGCGTCAGCAGTCCGACCCCGGCGGAGAGCTGCGCCGCCGGCACGGCGATGGTCGGCAGATCCTCGGCAAGCGCGCCTTCCTCGAAGGTCTTGCGCGCCGTCTCGGCGGCGGTCTCCGCTGCGGCACGGCCGTGCAGGAGAGCGGTCACCTCGTTAGCCAGGAGCTTCTTGGCCTCATTGATCTCGGCGCCGCCGAGCGCCTCCAGCCGCGCGATCTCGTCGAGCGGGAGTGTCGTGTAGAGCTTCAGGAAGCGGCCGACATCGGCATCCTCGGTGTTCCGCCAGTACTGCCAGAAATCGTAGGGGCTCAGCATGTCCGCGTTGAGCCAGACGGCGCCGTTCGCCGACTTGCCCATCTTGGCGCCGGAGGCCGTCGTCAGCAGCGGCGAGGTGAGGGCGAAGAGCTGCGGCGTGCCAAGCCGGTGCCCGAGATCGATGCCGTTGACGATGTTGCCCCACTGGTCCGAACCGCCCATCTGCAGCCGCACGCCGTAGCGGCGGTTCAGCTCGACGAAGTCGTAGGCCTGCAGGATCATGTAGTTGAATTCGAGGAAGCTAAGCGACTGCTCGCGGTCCAGCCGCAGCTTCACCGAATCGAAGGACAGCATCCGGTTGACCGAGAAGTGGCGGCCGACATCACGCAGGAACTCGACATAGTTGATGCCGAGCAGCCAGTCGGCATTGTTGACCATCAGCGCGTCGGTGGGTCCGTCGCCGAAAGTGAGATAGGGTGCAAACGCTTGGCGGATGCCGGCAAGATTGCTCTCGATGCCCTCCGGCGTCAGCAGCTTGCGTGCCTCGTCCTTGAAGGACGGATCGCCGATCATGCCGGTGCCACCGCCCATCAGCGCGATCGGCTTGTGGCCCGTCTGCTGCATCCAGTGCAGCATCATGATCTGGATCAGCGAACCCACATGCAGGCTCGTCGCCGTGGGGTCGAAGCCGATATAGCCCGGTACCGTCTCCGTCCGGAACAGCTCGTCCAGCCCCTGATCGTCGGAGGTCTGGTGGATGAAGCCGCGCTCGTCGAGCGTGCGGAGGAAATCGGACTTGAACCGGGTCATGGATGTTGTCCTGATGCGGGATCTTGGCTGACGCATGGGGGCGTGTGCTCGGGAGCCGTTTAAGACCTTTCATACCGAGGTGGAAGCATTCTGCCCTGGTGAATTCGGATCGAGGGCCCGGACGTGACTGAACCAAGGCTTCGCCGCGCCGTCGGCCTGATGAGCGGAACATCGCTCGACGGCATCGACGTCGCGCTTCTCGACACGGACGGCCAGTCGATCGTACGGCGGGGACCATCGCGCGTTTACCCGTACGAGGCAGGATTTCGCCAGCGGCTCTCCGCTGCGCTGGAGACGGCGAAGACGATCGAGGAACGGTCAGGCCGGCCCGGCGACCTCGCCGCGATCGAGCAGGACCTGACCGATCTCCACGCCGGTGTAGTCGAACGGTTCCTCGCGGAGACAGGTACCTCCCGCGAAAGCATCGACCTCGTCGGCTTCCATGGCCAGACAGTGCTGCATCGTCCGGATCAGGCGCTGACGGTCCAGCTCGGCGACGGCGCGCGCCTCGCCGGCGCTGTCGGTCTGCCCGTCGTCTACGACATGCGGGCGGGCGACATGCGGGCGGGCGGGCAGGGCGCACCGCTGGTGCCAGCCTATCATGCGGCTCTCGCCCGCTCGCTGCCTGAACCGTACCGGATGACGCCGGTGGTGTTCGTGAATGTCGGCGGCATCTCCAACATCACCTATGTCGAGCCCGATGCCGATCCGGTGGCCTTCGACAGCGGCCCCGGCAATGCGCTGATCGACCAGTGGATGGAGCGGGAAGCCGGCCTCCCCTTCGATCAGGATGGGGAGACCGCGAGCAAGGGTCAGATCCTCGACGCTCTGGCGGAGCGATATCTCGGCTCGCCCTTCCTGGCAAAGCCTGCGCCGAAGTCGCTGGACCGATTCGACTTCTCCGTTCCAGGTCCGGATGAAGGATCACTGGAGGACGTTGCGCGTACGCTCTGCTTCGTCACGGCGGAAGCGATCCTGAAGGCGACCGAGCATCTACTGAAGCCGCCGAAACTCTGGATCATCTGCGGGGGCGGGCGCCGCCATCCCGTCATCATGGCCGACCTTGCCAGCGGCGCAGCACGCGCCGGCGCATCGGTGATCGCGGCCGAGGCCGCCAGCCTCGACGGCGATGCGATGGAGGCGGAGGCCTGGGCCTATCTCGCCGTCCGCTCGCAGGCGGATCTGCCGCTCACCTTTCCGACCACGACGGGGTGCAGCACGCCGGCGAATGGCGGCGTGCTGGCACTGCCGGCTACTTGAGGCGCTTGGGGCGCGGGTCGGCGAGCTCGCCGGCGAGCCGCCGGTCGAGATAGTCGGAGCATTCGCCGAGCAGCTCGTCGGAATGTTCGGAGTAGAAGTGGTTGGCGCCTTCCAGCGTCTTCTGCGTGATCAGGATGCCCTTCTGCGTCTTCAGCTTGTCGACCAGCGTCTGTACGTCCTTCGGCGGCGCCACCCGGTCCTTGTCGCCATGGATGATCAGCCCGGAGGACGGGCAGGGCGCCAGGAACGAGAAGTCGTAGGAGTTCGGCTGCGGCGAGATCGACAGGAAGCCCTCGATCTCCGGCCGGCGCATCAGCAGCTGCATGCCGATCCAGGCGCCGAAGGAGTAGCCGGCAACCCAGCAATGCTTGGAATCGGGATGAAGGCTCTGAACCCAGTCGAGCGCCGCCGCGGCGTCTGACAGCTCGCCGGCGCCATGGTCGAACTCACCCTGGCTGCGGCCGATGCCGCGGAAGTTGAAGCGCAGTGTCGTGAAACCGCGCTCCACGAACATGTAGAACAGCCGGTAGACGATCTGGTTGTTCATCGTGCCGCCGAACCGCGGGTGCGGATGCAACACGATGGCGATTGGGGCGTTCTTCTCCTTGGCGGCCTGGTAGCGCCCTTCGAGGCGTCCGGCTGGACCGGTGAAGATGACTTCGGGCATGGTGGTCTTCCTGTTGAGGCCAGCGGATGACCGCAGCCGCGCCTTGACGCGAAACACACGGCCTCTTAGATTTTCAGTTTAGAACTGTTCAAAAGTTGAGCTGGAACCGAAGGCGCTATGTAGTCTCGGGAGGGCCGCAAATTCAAGGAATTTGCGCGTGCCCGCGAGACGGCGGCAGCGAGGAATGACGTGACCGGCCAGCGGATCTATCTCGATCACAATGCCAGTGCCCCGCTCGTCGCGGCCGCGCGCGCGGCCATGGTCGAGGCGCTGGATGTCGGCGGCAATCCGTCCTCCGTCCACGCGGAAGGACGTCGCGCCCGTTCGATCGTGGAGGGCGCCCGTGCCGACGTTGCCGCCCTGGTGGGTGCGCAGGCCGACTGCGTCGTCTTTACGGGTGGTGCCAGCGAGGCGGCTTCGACATGCCTGTCGCCGCTGTGGCTCGACGAAGGGCGCGGGCGGGCCGTAACGCATCTGGCTGTTCTCGACACCGACCATCCGGCCTTTCGCGAAGGCGGACGCTTTACGGCCGCTGCCGTGACGCGTTTGCCGGTGACGGCCGACGGCGCCGTCGACCTGAGCGCGCTCCAAGCCTGGTTGGCGGATCTGCCCGTCGGTGGCGGCGGCGACGCGATGCTGGCCGTCGGCCTCGCCAACAGCGAGACCGGCGTCATCCAGCCTGTCGCTGCGATCCGTGAAAGGCTGGTCGACCGCCGCGTCCTCCTCGTCATCGACGCGGCGCAGGCCGCCGGACGCATCCCGGTCGACGTCGACGAGCTTGGCGCGGACGCGCTGATCCTTTCGGCCCATAAGATCGGCGGTCCCGCCGGAATCGGGGCGATCGTTACGCGCCGCTCAACGCTGCTGCCGGCACCACTCGTCACCGGTGGCGGTCAGGAGCGCCGCCGCCGTGCCGGCACGGAGGCGGTGCCCGCGATCGCCGGCTTCGGCGCGGCAGCCCGCGTGGCACTGGAACAGCTCCAAGGCGGAGCGGGGCATCTTTTGGCGCTGCGCCAGCATCTGGAGCGGCGGCTGGCCGCCGCGGTGCCGAGCGCATCGATCATCGGTGCCGGCGCGCCGCGCCTTCCCAACACCGTCTTGATCGCCCATCCCCATCTGCGCGCCGAGACGGCGCAGATCGCCTTTGACCTGAATGGGATCGCCGTCTCTGCGGGTTCGGCCTGCACGTCCGGCAAGGTCGGCCCGAGCCATGTCCTCTCCGCCATGCATGCGGCGGGAAGCAGGATCGAGCCGGGCGAGGGTGCAATCCGCATCAGCTTCGGCTACGAGACGGAGCAGCACGAAATCGACCGCGCCGTGGAGGTCTACGCCTCGATCGTTGCGCGGTCCGCCCATGCGCCGACGGCCGGGGCAGCGGCCTGACGGTTTCGAGGTGGCGGCGCCACGTGAAACTTGACTCGCCGTCACTTATATTCATTCCAGACGAGCGCCCGTGCGGGCGCGCGTCGCCACACCCCCGGACTTTGAACCCGGCGAGGATGGAGAGTGTCATATGCCTGCGGTCCAGGAAACCATCGATCAGGTTCGGCGCATTGATGTCGATCAATACAAGTATGGATTCGAGACGCTCATCGAGATGGACGTCGCCCCGAAGGGGCTCGACGAGACCACGATCCGCCTGATCTCGGCCAAGAAGAACGAACCGGAGTGGATGCTCCAGTGGCGGCTTGACGCCTTCGAACGCTGGAAGACGATGGAGAACCCGTCCTGGGCGCGCCTCGACTACCCGGCCATCGACTTCCAGGACATCCACTACTACGCCGCGCCGAAATCGATGTCCGGCCCGAAGTCGCTGGACGAGGTCGATCCCGAAATCCTGCGCACCTATGAGAAGCTCGGTATCCCGCTGAAGGAGCAGGAGATTCTCGCCGGCGTCCTCAAGCCGCAGGGCGAGCACGTCACCGAGGACGACGACCGCCTGCCGGCACCGAGCGGCCGCGTCGCAGTGGACGCCGTGTTCGACTCGGTGTCCGTCGCCACCACCTTCCGCAAGGAGCTGGAGAAGGCTGGCGTCATCTTCATGCCGATCTCCGAGGCGATCCGCGAGCATCCGGATCTGGTGCGCCAGTATCTCGGCACGGTCGTTCCGGTGACGGACAACTTCTTCGCGACGATGAACTCGGCGGTCTTCACCGACGGCTCCTTCGTCTACGTGCCGCCGGGCGTGCGCTGCCCGATGGAGCTGTCGACCTATTTTCGGATCAACGAGCGCAACACCGGCCAGTTCGAGCGCACTCTGATCATCGCCGACAAGGGATCCTACGTCTCCTATCTCGAGGGCTGCACCGCGCCGCAGCGCGACGAGAACCAGCTGCATGCGGCCGTCGTCGAGCTGATCGCGCTGGACGACGCCGAGATCAAGTACTCGACCGTCCAGAACTGGTATCCCGGCGACAAGGATGGCAAGGGCGGCATCTACAACTTCGTCACCAAGCGCGGTGACTGCCGTGGTCGCAATGCCAAGATCTCCTGGACGCAGGTGGAGACAGGCTCCGCGATTACCTGGAAGTACCCGTCCTGCATCCTGCGCGGCGACAATTCGCGCGGCGAGTTCTACTCGATCGCCGTTTCGAATGGCCGTCAGCAGATCGATTCGGGCACCAAGATGATCCACCTCGGCAAGAACACGTCGAGCCGCATCATCTCCAAGGGCATCTCGGCCGGCCAGTCCAACAACACCTATCGCGGCCAGGTGACGGCGAACCGCCGCGCCACCAATGCCCGCAACTTCACCCAGTGCGACTCGCTCCTGATCGGCGAGGAGTGCGGCGCGCACACCGTTCCCTATATCGAGGCGAAGAACGCGACGGCGCAGTTCGAGCACGAGGCGACGACCTCGAAGATCTCCGAGGATCAGCTCTTCTACTGCATGCAGCGCGGCATCCCGGAGGAGGAGGCCGTCGCCCTCATCGTCAACGGCTTCGTGCGTGACGTCATCCAGCAGCTGCCGATGGAGTTCGCCGTCGAGGCGCAGAAGCTCATCGGCATCAGCCTCGAAGGCTCTGTCGGATGAGCGGTGTTATCGACGCCGAGGGCGGCTGCGCCTGCGGCGCCGTGCGTTTGCGGGCGCGTGGCGCGATCGTCGCCATGCCCCAGTGCTGGTGCACGGAATGTCAGAAGGAAACTGGCGGCGGGCCGACGAACAGCGTCGTCCTGCCGGACGATTCCGTTGAGCTCCTGTCGGGCGATGTCGGCATCTTCCGGCGCCGGTCCGATGCCGGCAACGAGGTGTCGCACCGTTTCTGCCGCATCTGCGCCAATGTGCTCACGGCCGAGGTGGAGGGCGCCGCCTACACAGCCGTGCGCATCGGCGCTTTCGACGACACATCCTTCTTCGCCCCGCAGATGATCCTGTTCCGGACCTCCGCGCCTGCCTGGGCGCATTTCCCGGACGGGTGCCAGCAATTCGATACGCAGCCCCGTGCGGCTGTCTGACCCGTACTGACGAGAGACCGATGCTCGAAATCAAGAACCTTCACGCGCGCGTCGCGGACACCGAGACCGAGATCCTGCGTGGCGTCGACCTGACGGTCCGCCCCGGCGAGGTCGCCGCGATCATGGGGCCGAACGGCTCCGGCAAGTCGACGCTCTCCTACATCCTCGCAGGCCGCGAGGACTACGAGGTGACCGAGGGCGACATCCTCTACAACGGCGAGTCGATCCTGGAGATGGATCCGGCCGAGCGCGCCGCCTCCGGCATCTTCCTGGCCTTTCAGTACCCGCTGGAAATTCCGGGCGTCGCTACCATGACCTTCCTGAAGACGGCGGTGAACGCGCAGCGCAAGGCGCGCGGCGAGGCCGAGCTGACGACGCCGGACTTCATGCGGCGCGTCAAGGCGTCCGCCGCCGACCTGAAGATCGATACCGAGATGCTGAAGCGCCCGCTCAATGTCGGCTTCTCCGGCGGCGAGAAGAAACGCGCCGAGATCCTGCAGATGGCGCTGCTGGAGCCCAAGCTCTGCGTCATGGACGAGACGGATTCGGGCCTCGACATCGACGCGCTGAAGATCGTCTCCGACGGCGTCAACGCACTGCGCTCGCCCGACCGCTCCTACCTCGTCATCACCCACTACCAGCGCCTTCTCGAGCACATCGTGCCGGATACGGTCCACGTCCTCTACAAGGGCCGCATCATCCGCTCGGGCGACAAGTCACTCGCGCTGCAGCTCGAGAACGAGGGCTACGCTCAGATCATCAGCGAGGCGGCCTGAGCCATGACCGTCCATCAGCTGCGTCGGCTGACGCCTCCCGAAGAAGCTCTGATCGCCAGCGCCGAGTCCGGGCTCGCCGAAGGCGACGAGACCAGGCGCAACGCCATCGCGACACTGCGCCGTGATGGCCTGCCGCATCGCCGGATCGAGGCTTGGCATTATACCGACCTGCGCACGCTGGTCGGCGGGACCCAGCGTGGCCTCATCGGCAAGATCATCGACGCGGTCCTGCCGACGTCGGAGCCGAGCTTTCTATCGCCGCTGCTTCCGGGCAGCACGGTGGTCGATCTCGGCGCGACGGCCACGCCGCCGGCGAGCCTGCCCGCCGGAGTCGCCATCTCGCGCTCTGGCGCGATGCCGGACTGGCACGAGGTGGTCAACCACCTCGACCGCGATGTCGACACCATCCGCCTCGTGGGCGCTGCCTTCGGCGCGACGGCCACGCACGTTTCGGTCACAGCCAACACCGATGTCGAGCATGCGATCGAGCTTCGTGCCGAGCCGCTGGACAACGGTGACCGCGGATTCGCCATCTGCGACGTCGGCGCAGGCAGTAAGGCCGTGTTCGTCGAACGGCTCTCCGCCGGTGCGGCGGGCGCTCTGTCGACAGGAATCGCGAACCTCGCCATCGGCGACGGTGCCGAGGTGCTGTGGATCATCGATCAGGAGAAGGGCGAGCGCGAGACACATCTGGGGCAGCTCAACGTCACGATCGGCAAGGACGCCTTGTTCCGCCTGTTCGTCCTCAATGCCGGCGGCGCTCTCGTGCGTATGGAAGTGCACGCCGAGACGCTTGGCGAAGGCGCCGACATTCAGATCCGCGGCGTCAACCTTCTGCGCGGCAGTCAGCATGTCGACGTCACGACGACGCTGAACCACACCGTGCCGAACACGACCTCCACCGAGACGTTCCGCAACGTGGTCACCGGCGGGCACGGCGTCTTCCAGGGCATGATCAAGGTGTCGAAGGGCGCGCAGAAGACCGACGCTCGCATGGCCTGCAACACGCTGCTCCTGTCGGATGACGGCGACTTCTCGGCCAAGCCCGAGCTCGAGATCTTCGCCGACGACGTGCAATGCGGGCACGGCGCGACGGCCGGCGAGATCAACGCCGATCACCTGTTCTACCTGATGTCACGCGGCATTCCGCTGGAGGCCGCTCGTGCGCTGCTGGTGAAGGCCTTCGTGCGCGAGGTCGTCGAGGAGATCGAGCACGAAGCGGCGGTCGAGGCGCTGGAAGCACGCATCGACGCTTGGCTGGAGCAGTAGGCCGCCGGCGATGGAGGAGGCTTCCCGTCCGAAGGTGACGCTCGATCACTGCGTGATCCACCTGTCGGACTGGCAGCGCTCGGAGCGCTTCTACACAGAGGTGCTCGGCGCCAAGGTCATTCCGGCGAAGGTCGGATTTGCCCTGCGCTTCGGCGACCAGCAGTTGAACTGCCACGGCCCCGGAGCCAAACCGGATCCGGTCGCGAAGCACCCGGTGATGCCGGGCAACAGCGATCTGTGCTTCCGCTGGAGCGGCCCGATCGACGGAGCGGTGGCGCATCTGAAACGCTGCGGCATTGCGATTGAACTCGGGCCGGTCGAACGCAACGGCGCGGCCGGCACCGGCCGGAGCGTCTATTTCCGCGATCCCGATGGATCGCTGCTGGAGTTCATATCCTATGACCGCTGAAACGGCCCCGAAGCCCGTCGGCGCCTACGATGTCGAAGCCGTGCGCCGCGACTTTCCGATCCTAACGACGCAGGTCTACGGCAAGCCGCTCGTTTATCTCGACAGCGGTGCATCGGCGCAGAAGCCGCAGGCCGTGTTGGACGCCATCCAGGCCGGCTATTCGCAGGATTACGCCAACGTCCATCGCGGCCTGCACTACCTCTCGAACCGAGCCACGGATGCCTTCGAGAAGGCCCGCTCGACGATCGCGCGCTTCCTGAATGCGGCGTCGGACGAGGAGATCGTCTTCACCCGTTCGGCGACGGAGGCGATCAATCTCGTGGCCTATGGCTACGGCATGCCGGAGATCGGCGAGGGCGACGAGATCGTCCTGACGATCATGGAGCATCACTCCAACATCATCCCCTGGCACTTCATCCGCGAACGGCAGGGCGCCAAGCTCGTCTTCGTGCCGGTGGAGGAGGATGGCTCGATCAGTGCCGAGGCCTTCGAACGCGCCTTCACGCCGCGCACGAAGCTCGTCGCCATGACGCATATGTCGAACGTGACCGGCACCGTGACACCGGTGAAGGAGGTGGTTGCTCTGGCGCATGCGCGCGGCATCCCCGTGCTCGTCGATGGCAGCCAGGGCGCCGTGCATCTGCCGGTCGACGTGCAGGATCTCGGCTGCGACTTCTACGTCGTCACGGGCCACAAGCTCTATGGTCCGACCGGCATCGGAGTCCTCTACGGCAAGCGCGCCATGCTGGAGCGCATGCGGCCCTTCAACGGTGGTGGCGAAATGATCGTCGAGGTGACGGAGGATATCGTCACCTACAATGCACCGCCGCATCGTTTCGAGGCGGGCACACCGCCGATCGTGCAGGCGATCGGACTCGCCGCGGCGATCGACTACATGACGGCCATCGGCCGCGACGCGATCGCCGCGCATGAGGCATCCCTGCTGACCTATGCGCAGGAACGGCTTCGCGAGGTCAATTCGCTGCGCATCTACGGAACGGCGCCAGGCAAGGGCGCCATTGTCTCCTTCGATCTCGAAGGCATCCACGCTCACGACGTATCCATGGTGATCGACCGGGAGGGCGTGGCGGTCCGCGCGGGCACCCATTGCGCGCAGCCGCTCTTGAAGCGCTTCGGTGCGACGTCCACATGCCGTGCGTCCTTTGCCATGTATAATACGCTGGAAGAGGTCGATCGGCTGGCCGAGGCGCTGGAGAAGGCAAGGCGATTCTTCGCCTGAAGATCGAGGATCAAGCTAGATGACAGACGATCTGACAACGGCGCCGGCGACGGCCGAAACGTCCGACTCCACCGCTGCAGCCAACATCGCCATGGCCGGCGGGGGCGGGTCCACCATCCCCGCCGACGAGCTGTCGCGGATGACCGACGACATCATCTCCGCGCTGAAGACCGTCTACGACCCTGAAATTCCGGCCGATATCTACGAGCTGGGCCTGATCTACAAGATCAACATCGAGGACGACCGCAGCGTCGACATCGAGATGACGCTGACGGCGCCCGGTTGCCCCGTCGCCGGCGAGATGCCGGGCTGGGTCGAAAATGCGGTGGGCAGCGTCGACGGTGTCGGACATGTGAAGGTGGAGCTCGTCTTCGATCCCCCTTGGACGCCGGACCGGATGAGCGAAGAGGCGCAGGTCGCCGTCGGCTGGTTCTGATGGCGGACGCGGCGGCACAGGCGGTGATCGAGGGCGTTCTCGAAACCTGCCTCTATGTCGCCGACATGGAGGCAGCGCGGCCCTTCTACGAGGACGTCCTGCAGCTGAAGCCTCTGATGCACGAAGACCGGATCACCGTCTACGATCTCGGGCCGCGTTCGGTGCTGATCCTGTTCCTGCGCGGCAGTGCCACCGAGGCGATAGACACGCCTGGGGGCAGCATTCCAGCGCATGATGCGTCGGGCCAGATGCATGTCGCATTCTCGGTGCCCGCGGACAGCCTGCCGGCGTGGCGCCGTCGCTTTGGCGATGCCGGCATCGCGATCGAGAGCGAAGTGCGGTGGCCGCGAGGCGGCACCAGCCTCTATGTTCGCGATCACGATAGCCACGTGGTCGAGTTGGCGACGCCGGGCCTGTGGCCGAACAGTTGACGCTCCGGCGCGGTTCTCCTCTCTTGCTGCGGGTGGCTACAACAGCCATCTTCGGCTTCGGAATATTCGAAGGGTTACGTCCATGGGCCGTTTCGCCATCATGACCATGACCGACGCCGCTGCGGAGCGCGTGCGCGACATCGTCGCCGCGCGTGACGGCGAGGCGGCCGGCATCCGTGTCGGGGTGAAGAAGGGCGGCTGCGCCGGCATGGAATATACGATCGACCTCGCATCCGAGGCGAAGCCGGGCGAGGACGTGATCGAGCGCGACGGCGCGCGGGTCTTTGTCGCGCCCGAAGCCGTGCTGTTCCTCCTGGGAACGCAGATGGACTACGAGCAGACGGTTCTGCGCTCTGGCTTCGTGTTCAACAACCCGAACCAGACCTCGGCCTGCGGCTGCGGTGAATCCGTCGAGCTTCGTCCGGCTGATCCTGCCGCCACGCAGCGCCAACCCGCCTGAAACGGCTACGGACGGGCCTCTGAGCGGGTCAGGCGCGTCGACCAAGCTTGCGGGTTTTGTGAGGGCAGGAGACGCGACGCGCGGCCGCGTAGCCACGCACGCGGGCGAATAGCAGTCATGTGCTCTGTCCTGCATATTCGGATTGCGAAGTATTAATCTTCTTTAAACGATCGATTCGAACAGCAGCGCGCTCTGCCGAACCAGGTAGAGCGCTCGTCATTTCCTCTGCAAACGGTAGCAATTCCTTTGCTGCCCCAACGGAGGAATTCACATGTCTTCACAGTCGAATATCTTCGTCACCATCGCCTCGGCAACTGTGCTGATGATCGGGATGGCAGCCCCGTCCAATGCCCTCGATCTCGGCGGCGGGATCGGTGGCGGCCGTGGGGGTGGCGGAATCGGTGCCGGTGCCGGCGCCTCCACCGGCGGCAGCCGTAGCGGAGGCGGCCTCAGTGCAGGCGCTGGCGCATCCGTCGGCGGACGCGGTGGCATCAGCGCGGGGGTCGGAGCGTCCACGGCCGGTCGCAGTGGCTTGGGGGCAGGCGTCGGAGCTTCCGTCGGCGGCTCGCGTGGTACCAACGCTGGAGTGGGCGCTTCGCTCGGCGGATCGCGCGGTACTAACGCGGGTGTAGGTGCTTCGCTCGGAGGGTCCCGCGGCGTGAATGCAGGCGTTGGTGCTTCGGTCGGCGGCTCCAGCGGCATCGGCACGGGCGTGAGCGCTTCGATCGGCGGTTCTCGCGGTGTCAGCGCCGGGGTCGGCGCCTCTGTGGGCGGTGAGAGCGGCATCAATGCCAATGTCGGAACGTCCATCGGAGGTTCGCAAGGCGTCGATGCTGGCGTCGGCGTCGGGATCGGATCAGGCGGCGTCGGTGCCGGCGCCGGCGTCACAGGCAATGGTGTCGGAACGGGCATCGGCACGACGGGTCGCCCAGGCAGCAGCGCGCCAGGTACGGCGGCTGGCGCGCCCCGCAGCAGGAATGCGATGCTCGCTGCCTTCAACGGCATGAGCCAGACCGATCAGATCAAGATGCGGCGTCGCTGCGGCTCAATCCTGTCGGACAGCAGCAGCTATGACTGGAACCTCGTCCAGCTCTGCAAGCTCATCGGCGGCTGAACCAACGCGTCGCGTCTCCGACACGCTGGCGACGGAGCCAAGGGCGCTGCCTATGGGCCCTGGCCTCCGCTGTCGGTCATCAGCCGTAGGTGCAGCGTGCCATAAAGGGAAAGGCCGGTGATGGGATCACCGGCCTTCTCTCTGTCAATGATGGAGGTCTGGAGATCAGCGGACGGGCAATCAGCCGCCGGTCGCGATCAGCATGAAAGCGGGGATCTCGTCGCCGAAACCGACCGGCGAGCGCTCGTCGCTCCGCGGCTTGGCCGCCGGCTGGCCCGCCGCCGGGGCAGGGCGGCTGCGACGATCGTCGCGCGGCTCGCTGCGGGCCCGTTCGGGTCGGCTGCGCGAGCGGTCATTGCGGCTGCGATCACTCTCGCGTGCCGGGGCTGCCTCTGCCACTTCGATCTCGTCGGCGCTGTCAACGGCGGCGGTCGGTGCGGCGGAACGGCCGGAACTCCCCTCCGAGCGTCGGCGTGAGTTGCCGGACGAAGAGCCCCGACGACCGCCGCGGCGATCCGTCCGCTCCTCGGCCTCCTCGACCGGGAGGTCGGCGACCGAACCGTCCAGCCATTCGATCTGACGGCCGATCAGGCTCTCGATCGCATCGAGATGCTTCTTGTCGCGCCGCGAGACCAGCGTGTAGGCCTTGCCCGAGCGCCCGGCACGGCCTGTGCGGCCGATGCGATGGACGTAGTCCTCAGCATGGATCGGAACGTCGAAGTTGAAGACGTGGCTGACCGCAGGGATATCGAGCCCGCGTGCCGCGACATCGGAGGCGACGAGCAGCTGCAGCTTGTCCTTCCGGAAGCCGTCGAGCATCGCCATGCGGGCGCGCTGGTCCATGTCGCCATGCAGCGCACCGGCCGAGAAGCCGTGCTTCTCAAGCGAGCGGAACAGCAGCGAGACATCACGCTTGCGGTTGCAGAAGATGATCGCGTTGGTGAGATCGTCCTGCTGGCGGATGACTTTTCGCAGCGTCTCGCGCTTTTCCCAGTCTTCCGAGCGAGTTGCTACGAGCTTCTGCTCCACCGTCTGCGCCGTCGAAGAAGCCTTGGCGACCTCGACTCGGACGGGATTCTGCAGAAACTGCTCGGTCAGCCGCGTGATCTCCGGCGGCATGGTCGCCGAGAAGAACAGCGTCTGCCGGGTAAAGGGTAGGAGCTTGCAGATGCGCTCGATGTCGGGAATGAACCCCATGTCCAGCATGCGGTCGGCTTCGTCGATCACCAGGATCTCGACGGCCGTCATCAGGAGCTTGCCGCGCTCGAAGTGGTCGAGCAGGCGGCCAGGCGTCGCGATCAGCACGTCGGCGCCACGATCGATCTTGCGGTCCTGCTCTTCGAAGGACATGCCGCCGATCAGGAGCGCGACATTCAGCTTCTGATCGCGACCGTACTTGACGAAGGATTCCTCCACCTGCGCCGCCAACTCGCGCGTCGGCTCGATGATGAGCGTGCGCGGCATGCGGGCGCGGGCGCGGCCCTTTTCCAGATGCGTCAGCATCGGCAGCACGAAGGACGCCGTCTTGCCGGTACCGGTCTGGGCGATGCCGAGAACGTCCCGGCGGGCAAGGGCGTGCGGAATAGCCTGGGCCTGGATGGGAGTAGGCTCGGAATAGCCGGCTGCCTCTACGGCAGCAAGAACTTTGGCGCTGAGGCCGAGTTCGGAAAAGTGCATCAGGCTCAGTCGTTTCCGTCGGTGGCAGGAAGAAGGCGGCCGCAGCGATAGGGCCGCCACGGGCGATAGGGGCTTGAGTAAATCAAGTCAACCTCTCGCTCCAATATAGCCCTTAGATGACATCTTTACAGTGAGCGGAGCGATAATTCAGCCGCATGAACTTGAGTGCAGCGCTTCACGTTCGAATGCGCAGCAGCAGCGGCCGCGACGCGGTTATGCACTGCAGGGTTCAATTGCTGGCGGGGCCGAACGTGTAGGGCTGACCGGTGAAGACGTGCAGTTCGTAGGTCTCGGCGATCTCCCCGTCGGACGGCACGATGTCGAAGAAAAGCGTCAGAGAGGTCGTATCGCCTTCCTCCGGCTCGTCGGCGCGATAGTCGACGACGGCGCCATCGATGCTGGCCATCTCCTTGACCTCGGTCGTGGCCTTGATCTGGAACGCGCCCCCGACCTCCTCGATCTGCTGGATGAAGAAACGGTAGCGCGCATCGTCACGCGGCTCATGCAGCATGACGCCGCGCCAGACTCCGTGCCGCTCGCCCTCCGACCAGGGGCCGACCACCTGGACGTCCTGGATAGCGACCGGCAGAGCCTGCACCTGTGCCATCGCCTCGCCGCCGTCGGCGGACGGCGCCCCGGCGGCGGTCTCCGCAGCCGTCGGCGGGACGGTCGCCGGCGCCTCGGCCGCGGGTGCTGCTGGAGCGGCCGGGGCTGTGACATCGGCAGGGGATGTCTGCGACGGCGCCGCGGTGGAAGGAGTGGTAGGCGCCGCAGGCGCGGCACCGGTTGCCTGGGCGAGATCGACCTCCGCCGCGGCAAGGGCCGGGCCCGAGGCAGTCGCCAGTGCGATGACGGCGGCGCCGATCAGCAACCGCGACACCGAAGACTTGCGTGCGAGGGTCATGGCAGGCTCCACCCCGAAATAATCCGTCAGAAGGTTACCGGCGGGTCAGACGTCAACGTCTTCCGCGAAGGCCGCCCGCTCCTGGATGAAGCGGAAGCGCGCCTCGGCCTTATTGCCCATCAGCGCCTCGACGGCGCCAGCCGTGCCGGCTTCGACGGCATCGTCGATCCCGACGCGCAAGAGCGTGCGCCGCCTCACGTCCATCGTGGTTTCCTTCAGCTGGCCCGGCAGCATCTCGCCGAGGCCCTTGAAGCGGCTGACCTCGACCTTCCCCTTGCCCTTGAACTCGCGCGCCATCAGCCGCTCGCGATCCTTGTCGTCGCGGGCGTAGACGGTCTTGCCGCCTTGGCTCAGCTTGTAGAGCGGCGGCACGGCGAGGAAGAGGTGGCCCTGCCGGATAAGCTCAGGCATCTCCTGATAGAAGAAGGTGATCAGCAACGAAGCGATATGGGCGCCGTCCACATCGGCGTCGGTCATGATGACGACGCGCTCGTAGCGCAGGTCGCTCTCGCGATACTTGGACCGCGTGCCGCAGCCGAGCGCCTGGATCAGGTCGGCGATCTGCTGGTTGGCGCCAAGCTTCTCGCGTCCGGCGCTGGCAACGTTGAGGATCTTGCCGCGCAGCGGCAGCACCGCCTGGCGGGCGCGGTCGCGCGCCTGCTTGGCCGAGCCGCCGGCCGAGTCGCCTTCCACGATGAAGAGCTCGGCACCAGCGGCCCCGGACTGCGAGCAGTCGGCGAGCTTGCCCGGCAGCCGCAGCTTGCGGGTCGCGCTCTTGCGGCTGACCTCCTTCTCCTGCCGGCGGCGCAGCCGCTCGTCGGCGCGCTCGACCACCCAGTCGATCAGCCGCGCCGCGTCCTGCGGCGAAGAAGCCAGCCAGATGTCAAAAGAGTCGCGCATCGCCGCTTCAACGAGGCGCTGCGCCTCGCCGGTGGCCAGCCGGTCCTTGGTCTGTCCGACGAATTCGGGCTCGCGGATGAAAACGGAGAGCATCGCGGACGCCGTCAGCATCACGTCGTCGGCGGTGATCACGGCCGCCTTGCGGTTACCGGAGACCTCGGCAAAGGCCTTCAAGCCGCGCAGGAGCACGGCGCGAAGGCCAGCCTCGTGCGTGCCGCCTTCCGGCGTCGGGATGGTATTGCAGTAGGAGCGCACGAAGCCGTCGGCCGGCGTCCAGCTGACCGCCCATTCGACGGCGCCGTGGCCACTCGCCTTGGCGGTGCGACCGGAGAAGATCTGCGACGTCACCCGGTGCTCGGCACCGAGCGAGGTGTCGAGATAGTCCTTCAGCCCGCCGGGGAAGTGGAAGGTGGCGCGCGGCGGCACGTCGCCAGCCGAATCGATCAGGCTCGGATCGCATGACCAGCGGATTTCGACGCCGCCGAAGAGATAGGCCTTGGAGCGGGCCATGGCGAAGAGCCGCGCCGGCTCGAACTTGGCATCGGCGCCGAAGATCTGCGGATCCGGGCGGAAACGCACGCGGGTGCCGCGGCGGTTCTGAACGTCGCCGACCTCTTCGAGGCCGCTTGTCGCCAGCCCTCGGCTATAGGTCTGTCGGTAGAGCTTGCGGTTGCGCGCGACCTCGACCTCCAGGAAGTCGGACAACGCGTTGACGACAGACACACCCACGCCGTGCAGACCGCCCGAGGTTTCGTAGACCTTGGAGTCGAACTTGCCGCCGGCATGCAGCGTGGTCATGATGACCTCGAGCGCCGACTTCGCCTTGTATTTCGGATGCGGGTCGACCGGGATGCCGCGGCCGTTGTCGGTGACCGACAGGATGCCGTCGGCCTCCAGTGCGACCTCGATGTAGTTGGCGTGGCCGGCCGTTGCCTCGTCCATCGAATTGTCGATGACTTCGGCGAAGAGATGGTGCAGCGCCTTGATGTCGGTACCGCCGATATACATGCCGGGGCGGCGGCGGACGGGCTCAAGCCCCTCCAGAACCTCGATGTCGGCAGCGGTGTACTCAGCCGGCGCTTCGGCTACGACGGAAACGGGCCGGGGTCTGACCGGCGCCTTGACGCGCGGCGCACGCGCCGCCGACCCTGAGAAGAGATCGTCGCTCATGATGCCGACGCCGGCGCCATGGCGTCCGACCTGCCTGCCTGCTCAGAGATCATGGTGAAGGGGTATACTTTCACGAAATGTTCTACAAGAGTCGCGGCGTCGCAGGGCCCGGATTGTAGCCGAAATCAACAGCTTTCCGGCCGATTTGCATCACCTTCCACGATTTCGTGGTCGGCTGGGAGCCTTGCTGCGTACAGACTTCCGGTGCTTCGGTCCGGCAGGCGTGATCGGGAGGTGCCGGTGATTCGCAACAGCAGAGGTGCCCTTGCGGCAATCGGCCGGCTCAGCCGACATGCGGCGCGCCGCGGGACGACCGGTGCGATGCTGCTGGGCGCCCTGATGATGTGCACGGCCTCTGCGGCAGAGGCGGCCGAGTTCTTCGCCTCGTTCAAGGACGATCTCTTCGCCTATCCGCCACTCAGCGCGACGCGCGACGGCGGCCGCTACACCGATGTCGATTACGCGGAGGTGCGCGACATCAACGGGCGCGACGAGGTGCCGGAACGCCGGGTGAGATCCGCCTATGTCGACCTGGCGCCGCTGCGTCATCAGGCGGAGAGTAGCGTCGACACGCCGGCCGGGCCGCTGCCGATCATGACTGTCGGCCATGCAGCCACACCTTCGGCCATTGTACTCTTCATCCATGGACGGAACGGCGACCGGCGGCTCGGGATGAACGACCGTACCTTCGGCGGCAACTTCAACCGGCTGAAGAACCTTATCGACCGTGCCGGCGGCCTCTACGTCACCGCCGACGCCGGACGCTTCGACGCCCCGGACCGGCAGCGGATCGCCTCGCTGGTCCGTCAGCTGGCGCAACGGGCGCCGGGCGCGAAGCTGATCCTCGCCTGCGCCTCGATGGGCGGCGGTCTCTGCTGGCAGATCATGGGAGAGGCGGACGTCGCACGCAACGTCGACGGCCTTATCATGCTCGGCGCGAGCAATGATCGCGCCGCCTTCGACGCTATGGCCGCAGTCGCAGGACGGCCGATCCCGCTGATGATCGCCCACGGCACGCGTGATCAGGTTTCTCCGTTCGAGCGGCAGGACGGGCTCTACGCGGCCATCCGCAAGGCGCGGCCGGATTACCCGCTGCGCTTCGTCGCCTTCGAGGGCGGCACGCATGGCACGCCGATCCGCATGATCGACTGGCGCGAGACGCTGAACTGGATCGTCGGCGCCAGCAGCGAGTGACGGTCGCAAGGCATCAGCAGCGGGTCAGTGCGTATGGCGCAGCTGCATCTTCGCTGTCTGCTGCTAGGCCAAGCTAGGACCACCGCATTGCGTCAGATCGAGGATGACGTCGGCCGGTAAGGCCTTGGATGACGCAGTCGTCTAACAAAAAACCCGCCCTTGAGGGGCGGGTTCGATGGCTCCGGTCGGAGCGGCCGCGCTGCACGGGCCGCCCGATGCCGCTGTCAGGCTGCAGCGGAGACGCTGGCGCTGGTCGGCACTTCCGAAATCGTCTTCAGCACCTGCGAGGCGATCTGGTACGGGTCGCCCTGCGAGTTCGGGCGACGGTCTTCCAGATAGCCCTTGTAGCCATTGTTGACGAAGGAGTGGGGCACGCGAATCGAAGCGCCGCGATCGGCAACGCCGTAGCTGAACTTGTTCCAGGGCGCCGTCTCATGCTTGCCGGTGAGGCGCATGTGATTGTCCGGGCCGTAGACGGAGATATGGTCCTCGAGGTTCTTCTCGAACTGCGCCATCAGCGCCTCGAAATACTCCTTGCCGCCGACTTCGCGCATGTACTTGGTCGAGAAGTTGCAGTGCATGCCCGAGCCGTTCCAGTCGGTGTCGCCGAGCGGCTTGCAGTGGAACTCGATGTCGATGCCGTATTTCTCGGTCAGGCGGAGCAACAGGTAGCGCGCCATCCACACCTGGTCGGCGGCCGTCTTCGAACCCTTGCCGAAGATCTGGAACTCCCACTGGCCCTTCGCCACCTCGGCGTTGATGCCCTCGTGGTTGATGCCGGCGGCGAGGCACTGGTCGAGGTGCTCCTCGACGATGGTGCGGGCGACTTCGCCGACATTCTTATAGCCGACGCCGGTGTAGTACGGGCCCTGCGGCGCCGGATAGCCGGTCTCGGGGAAGCCGAGGGGACGGCCGTTCTCGTAGAAGAAGTATTCCTGCTCGAAGCCGAACCAGGCATCGGCATCGTCGAGGATCGTGGCGCGGCTGTTGGAGGCGTGCGGCGTCACGCCATCCGGCATCATCACCTCGCACATGACCAGCGCACCATTCGTGCGGGCGGGATCGGGGTAGACGGCGACCGGCTTCAGCACGCAGTCGGAGCTGCGCCCCTCGGCCTGCATGGTGGACGAGCCGTCGAAGCCCCAGAGCGGCAGCTGCTCGAGAGTCGGGAAGGAGTCGAACTCCTTGATCTGCGTCTTGCCGCGCAGGTTCGGGACCGGCGTGTAGCCATCGAGCCAGATGTACTCAAGCTTGTACTTCGTCATTCGGAAATCTCCATATCGCCGACATCGCACGCGCGAACGAGCCACGCTGGGACGGATCAGCAGCGCTCCGCCTCGTCGGCCGATACGCGTGATGCAGGATATGTGCCAACTGCATTGACGGAATGCGGGCGAGCCCTAGAGGCGCAGAGCTACGCTGAGACTGATAACGTCGCATTCGACGGCTGAGGGCTGGATATCAGCGGCTTGAGCACCGAACGCGGCAAGACGCCGCGCCCGGAGGGGCTCGGCGTTAGAACGTGTTAAGGATGACGGCGCAGCATCATGCGATACCGCATGAGCGTTCCCGCGGACGCTCCGAGGATGCTTGTGTGCCTCAATTGTAGGCATATTGCATTCGGATTGCGCAGTCTTAAGTTAGAACGAGAGTAGCGACGCAGATGTAGGAAAGGCAGTGCCATGGCGACGCCGAACGAGCATCAGACAGCGACGATCCTGCAGTTCCCGTTGAAGGCGAAGGCCTTCGAGCCGCGCCAGTGGGATCGCAGGGGCAGGGCCGAGCGGCCGGCGATTGCGATCGTCGAATCCGCAGCCGGCGCCTGGTACCATGACGAAGCCATCCGCGATGCGGCGCCGAAGCGCGACGCTTAACGCGGGACGACCGACTATCGGCGGCTGAGGCTGAGCCTGCACGAAGGCCGCCAGCCATGACGCACGGCGGCTCGTCCGCTGGGGATCAAGCCCTTCGTCGCAGCGGCATCAGCCGAACACCGACCAGCCGAGTCGCTTCGTCAGCATCTCCAGGGCGATGCGCCCGAGATGCGAGTTGCCGGTATCGTCGAGCCCCGGCGACCACACCGTGACCGAGGCCCTGCCAGGCGCGACCGCCAGGATGCCGCCGCCGACGCCGCTCTTGCCAGGGAGGCCGACGCGATAGGCGAACTCGCCCGATCCGTCATAGTGGCCGCAGGTCAGCATCACCGCGTTGATGCGTCGCGCCCTTTCTGGCTGCACCACCGGGAAGCCCGTGGACGGATGCAGCCCGCCATGTGCCAGGAAACGCCCGGCCATGGCGAGCTGGCGGCATGACATGGCAATCGCGCAGTGGTGGAAGTAGACGCCGAGCGTGAAATCGACCGGGTTTTCAACGACGCCGAACGACTTCATGTAGTTGGCAAGCGCCGCGTTGCGAAAGCCGGTGCGCTGCTCCGACGCCGCCACCGCCTCATCGATGCTGACGGCCGGATCATCGGACAGGAACTGCATGAAGCGCAAGATTTCGCCGAGTGCCTCCCGCGGTTGATGACCTGACAGGATGGCATCGGTAACCGCGATGGCGCCGGCATTGATGAAGGGATTGCGTGGGATCCCGCGCTCGTGCTCGAGCTGCACGATCGAGTTGAAAGCCGACCCCGACGGCTCGCGGCCGACACGATTCCAGAGCCGGTCACCGATCTTGCCGAGCGCCAGCGTCAGCGTGAAGACCTTGGAGATGCTTTGGATGGAGAAGGGTGTATCGGCATCACCTGCCGTCGCGACATGGCCATTGGCGTCCACCACGGCGATCCCGAAGGCGCCGGGATCGACGCGGCCGAGCTCGGGGATGTAATTCGCGACCACACCGCGATCGCTACGCCGGCGCATTGCCTCGGCGATCTCCGCAACCGCCCTGTCCAACTCGTCCGGCGTCGTCATGGCAGCCTCGTCGACATCTCTTCACCGCTGCCCGCAAGCAGAGTCTCACACAAGAGAAAGCCGGCAGCCTCATTGAGGCAACCGGCTCGCTGTCCTGCCTCACGGGCGACCGCCGACGGCGGTCGCTCCGGAAGCTTGTCTGATCGACCCGATCAGACGGAATAGTACATGTCGTATTCCACCGGGTGCGGCGTCATCTCGAAGCGCAGCACCTCGGCCATCTTCAGGTCGATGAAGGAGTCGATCTGGTCGTCGTCGAAGACGCCGCCGGCCTTCAGGAAGTCGCGGTCGGCATCAAGCGATTCCATCGCCTCGCGCAGCGAGCGGCAGACGGTCGGGATCTCCTTCAGCTCCTCCGGCGGAAGATCGTAGAGATCCTTGTCCATGGCCGAGCCCGGATGGATCTTGTTCTTGATACCGTCAAGGCCGGCCATCAGCATGGCGGAGAAGGCAAGATACGGGTTCGCCGTCGGATCGGGGAAGCGGACCTCGACACGCTTGGCCTTCGGCGACTGGCCGAAGGGGATGCGGCAGGAGGCCGAGCGGTTGCGGGCAGAGTAGGCCAGGAGCACCGGCGCCTCGTAGCCCGGCACCAGCCGCTTGAACGAGTTCGTCGACGGGTTGGTGAAGGCGTTCAGCGCCTTGGCGTGCTTGATGATGCCGCCGATGTAGAACAGCGCCGATTCCGACAGGCCGGCATATTCGTTGCCCGCAAAGGTCGGCTTGCCGCCCTTCCAGATCGACTGGTGCACATGCATGCCCGAGCCGTTATCGCCGAAGATCGGCTTCGGCATAAAGGTCGCCGTCTTGCCGTAGGCATTCGCCACCTGGTGGATGACGTATTTGTAGATCTGCATCTTGTCGGCGTTGCGCACCAGCGTGTCGAACTTGATGCCGAGCTCGTGCTGGGCTGCCGCGACCTCGTGATGGTGCTTCTCGACGGAGACGCCCATCTCGGCCATCACCGTCAGCATTTCCGAGCGGATATCCTGGCAGGAATCGACCGGCGGCACCGGGAAGTAGCCGCCCTTGACGCGCGGACGGTGGCCGAGATTGCCGGTCTCGTATTCGGTGTCGTCGTTCGAAGGCAGCTCGGTGGAGTCCAGCTTGAAGCCGGTGTTGTACGGATCGGCCTTGTAGCGGACGTCGTCGAAGATGAAGAACTCGGCCTCGGGACCGAAGAAGGCGGTGTCGCCGATACCGGACTGGTTGAGATAGGCCTCGGCGCGCTTGGCCGTACCGCGCGGATCGCGATTGTAGCCCTCGCCGGAGATCGGATCGAGGATGTCGCACATGATAGCCATGGTGGACTGCGCGAAGAACGGGTCCATGTGCGCCGTCTCAGGGTCCGGCATCAGCACCATGTCGGACTCGTTGATCGCCTTCCAGCCGGCAATCGACGAGCCGTCGAACATCGTGCCTTCGGAGAACAGGTCCTCGTCGACGATGGAGATGTCCATCGTCACGTGCTGCATCTTGCCCTTCGGATCCGTGAAGCGGAGGTCGACGAACTTGATGTCGTTGTCCTTGATCTGCTTCAGAATGTCGTTGGCGCTCGTCATGAAGTTCCTCCTGGAATGAGACAGTGCTGGTGCGTGGAAGCGGGAAGGGGGTAGACGCCTCAGATGGCGTCCATGCCGGCCTCGCCCGTGCGGATGCGGATCGCCTCTTCGATATTGGAGACGAAGATCTTGCCGTCGCCGATGCGCCCGGTCTGAGCCGCCTTGCGGATCGCCTCGACCGCGCCCTGAACGGCGTCGTCACCCAGCACGATCTCGATCTTCACCTTCGGCAGGAAATCGACGACATATTCCGCGCCGCGATACAGCTCCGTATGGCCCTTCTGCCGGCCGAAGCCCTTGGCCTCGGTGACCGTGATGCCCTGGAGGCCGACTTCCTGCAGCGCCTCTTTGACCTCATCGAGCTTGAACGGCTTGATGATCGCCTCGACCTTCTTCATCGAACATCCTTCTCGATGGTACCTATCGCGGACTTTGCCCGTCGCGCCGCCTGATGCAGGAGCTATGCCACCATCCTGGCGTGGCGAGGCAATGGCGTAAATTCTTTGATCGTCGGGATAGGCCTTTGCGAGCCGACCGGCAACGGCAGAGACGTTGGCGACGTACCGGAATCGTGCGGAATTGCGCCATACCTAAGCGATGTGCGTTCCGCTTGATCAGCGACCTTCGCGTCTGTGCTCAAGAAGAACGCAATATGATGATGAAAGGGGCATAATGCGCACCGAAGCGGCACTCCTCACGCCGAACGAGATGGGCGAGGCAGATCGGCTGACGATCGCCTCGGGGATTGCGGGCATGGCCTTGATGGAGGCTGCGGGGAGTGCCGTCGTCGATTCGCTGGTGGCGCATTATCCCAAAGCGCGAAGCATCGCGATCCTGGCCGGTCCCGGCAACAATGGCGGCGATGCCTATGCCGCAGGACGGCTCCTGAAGGAGCGCGGTCTGACCATCCGCCTCTTTGCATCCCAGCCGCCGTCGCGCCTCTCCGGCGACGCCGCGTTGGCCGCCGCTACATTCGATGGACCGAGCGAGCCGCTGGCAGCCTTCGACCCTGCCGGCGCCGACCTCATCCTCGACGGCTTGTTCGGCGCCGGATTGGCGCGGCCGGTGGACGGTGACGCCGCCAGGGCGATCGACGTGGCGAACGCGGCCGGCGTGCCGATCGTCGCCATCGACCTGCCGAGCGGCATCTCAGGTCTCACGGGCATGGCGATGGGCACCGCGATCAAGGCGGCGCTGACGGTGACGTTCTTCAGGCGCAAGCCGGGCCACCTGCTGGAGCCGGGACGGACCCATTGCGGGGAGGTCGTCGTAGCGGACATCGGGATTGCCGGTGACGTCCTCGACGCCATCGCCCCGCAGACCTTCATCAACGATCCGACGCTATGGCGGGAGCAACTCAAGCTCCCGGTTCGCTCCGGCCACAAATATGATCGCGGACATGCCGTGGTGCTCTCGGGCGGCTTCACCACCACGGGTGCGGCGCGATTGGCGGCGATGGCCGCGCTCCGGGGCGGGGCAGGGCTGGTCACCGTCTTTTCGCCGGCAGGCGCGATTGCCGCCCACGCCGCCCACCTTACCGCCATAATGCTGAAGCGATGCGAAGATGAAGCCGAACTGGCGGCGCGGCTGGCGGATGACCGCTTCAACACCTTCGTCCTCGGCCCGGGCTTCGGTATCGGCGGGAAGGCGCGGGACTTTACCGCCGCGATCCTTGCCGCCGGCCGCCATCTCGTTCTCGATGCCGACGGCATCACCAGCTTCGCCGAGGCGCCCGATACGCTGTTCGAGGCCGTAAAGGCGAGCGCCGGCGCTGCCGTGCTCACCCCGCATGCCGGCGAGTTCAAGCGCCTTTTCCCGGACATCGCCGCGGGCGAAGAGACGAGCAAGCTGGAGAAGGCGCGCGCGGCGGCCCAGCGCTCCGGTGCGGTCGTCATACTGAAAGGTTCGGATACGGTCATAGCAGCGCCGGACGGCCGCGCCGCGATCAACGCCACGGGCACGCCATGGCTGGCGAGTGCCGGCACAGGCGACGTCCTTGCCGGCATCGTCGCGGCGCAGCTGGCGCAGGGTACTCAAGCCTTCGAAGCGGCGTCGGCCGCCGTCTGGATGCATGGCCGCGCGGCGGAGCTCTTCGGGCCCGGGCTGATCTCCGAGGATTTGCCGGCGATGCTGCCGAAGGTGCTGGCCGAGCTAGTTTGAGCGAGTTCCGACCGGTCTTGATGGCCGCCGCAGGTCCTGCCTGTTCAGAGCGACGACCGCTTCCGTTCAGATGAGCCGCCGCGATGCGATACGGCGCGGCCGTCAGGCTTTGACGGCCAGACGCTGGAAGGTCATTGCCGCCTGCGGCGCGCGTATCTTGCCCTCGTGGATGAAGTAGACGAACACGTCGCGCGGCTCGGGCTTCGGCTTCGCGTCCGATGCTGCAACCGGCAGATCCGCCGGCACGCCGCCCTCGGCGAATGTTCGAGCCCGATCCGCCCATTGCTGGAGCTCGGCCGGCGGATAGGCGGTCGGAATGTCATCTTCGCCCTTCTGCAGGCGCAGATACACGAAGTCGGCTGTGAGGTCGGCCATCTCAGGATAAGTCGCGTGATGGGCGTAGCAGATCGCGACGCCGTGCTTGCGGGCGAGGGCGACGAAGTCCGGATCGATGAAGGAGGCATGCCGCACCTCCAGCACATGGCGCAGCGTGAGGCCGCCGCTGGTTGACGGCAGCAACTTCAGAAAGGCCGCGAAGTCATCGGTCTCGAAACGCTTCGTCGGCGCGAACTGCCAGACGATCGGCCCGAGCTTGTCGCCGAGTTCCGAGACGCCGGTCGCGAAGAACTTGCCCACCGACTCGCCGGCCTCGCCCAGCACCTTGCGGTTGGTGACGTAGCGGCTGCCTTTCAGCGCGAAGACGAAGCCATCCGGCACCTCGCTCGCCCATTTGGCGAAAGTCGCGGGTGTCTGACCACGGTAGTAGGTGCCGTTGACCTCGATCGTCGTCAGCTGGCTGCCGGCATATTCGAGCTGCCTCTTCTTCGGCAGGTCATCCGGGTAGAACGTGCCTTCCCAGGGCTCGAAGGTCCAGCCGCCGATCCCGGCGCGAATCATGCCTGAGATCGTCATCGATCACCCTCTTTTCTGAGACTTGCATGTGAGAGACGCCCACAGCTCCGACACCGCCCGCTCCGACGGCAGAACGCGGATGCTGTTTAGTCAACCGGACGGCGGGATGAACCGTTGCGACACGGCCTCAAACACCGGCAGCGCTTCCATTCGGGCGGCGTGGGACCGGAGTGCGGGCAGCCTGTCCATGTCGACGAGCCCGGGATGCGCCTCGGTCAGATGCCGCAGGGTCGTGGCAACCGCGATGTCGGCATGGCCGATGCGTGTCCCGAACCAGTAGTCGCTCGGCTGGTCCGCTCGGCTCGTCTCCAGCACGGCCAGCGCGCCAATGATCTGCGAGCGGCAGCGCTCCACCCAGAGCTCCGAGCGCTGTTCGTGCAGATAAAGCTCGTAGAACAGGCTGACGGCCTTGTCGGAGATGCCGGCTGCCAAAGCGACGACGTTCTGCGCGCGATGCCGCTGGGGCTCCTCAGTCGGGTAGAGCCGGCGGTCCGCCGACACCCGGCCATCCACATGATCCAAAACGAGGTGGCTGTCGATCAGCACATCGCCATCGTCAAGCACGAGCGTCGGCACGCGCAGCAGCGGGTTGTAGGGCCGGATCTTCTCGGCATCGCCGAAGGTCGACCAAGGGCGGTGCTCAAAGGGCAGCTCGTACAGCGTCAGCGCGATGCCGACTCGGCGCACGAAGGGCGAGTCATACTGACCGATCAGGATCATGGATCACCTCCGCCTTGGCCCGCCAATCGCCTGCGGGCTGTATGATCATGCCGGTCCACGGCCAGCGCGGCCGTCGCCAGCCACGTCTGTCACCCTGCACCTACTCCGCCGCTTCGGCCTTCGCCGAAGAGCGTCGGTCCAGCAGCTCCTTGAGGAAGCGGCCGGTATGCGAGCGCTCCACCTTCACCACCTGTTCCGGCGTTCCTGTCGCAACGATCTCGCCGCCGCCGTCGCCGCCCTCCGGCCCGATGTCGACGATCCAGTCCGACGTCTTGATGACCTCGAGATTGTGCTCGATCACGATCACCGTATTGCCGCGGTTGACCAGGTCGTGCAGCACCTCGAGCAGCTTGGCGACGTCGTGGAAGTGCAGGCCCGTCGTCGGCTCGTCGAGGATGTAGAGCGTGCGGCCCGTCGCCTTGCGTGCCAGCTCCTTGGCGAGCTTCACACGCTGCGCCTCGCCACCGGATAGAGTCGTCGCCTGCTGGCCGACCTTGATGTAGCCGAGGCCGACCTCGTTCAGCGTCGCCAGCCGGTCGCGCACCGCCGGCACGGCCGAGAAAAAGTCCACGGCTTCCTCGACCGTCATGTCGAGAACATCGGCGATCGACTTTTCCTTGAAGGTGACCTCCAGCGTCTCGCGGTTATAGCGCTTGCCGTGGCAGACGTCGCAGGTGACGTAGACATCCGGCAGGAAGTGCATCTCGATCTTGATGACGCCGTCGCCCTGGCAGGCCTCGCAGCGCCCGCCCTTCACGTTGAAGGAGAAGCGGCCCGGCTGGTAGCCGCGTGCCTTGGCCTCCGGCAGGCCGGCGAACCAGTCCCGGATGGGCGTGAAGGCACCGGTGTAGGTCGCCGGGTTGGAGCGCGGCGTGCGCCCGATCGGCGACTGATCGATGTCGATGACCTTATCGAGATGCTCCAGCCCGTCGACGCGGTCGTGCTCGGCGGCGATCTCGCGCGCGTTGGAGATGCGCCGCGCCGCAGCCTTGAACAGCGTCTCGATCAGGAAGGTCGACTTGCCGCCGCCGGACACGCCGGTGACGGAGGTGAAGAGGCCTATCGGAATTTCGGCCGAGACGTTCTTCAGGTTGTTGCCACGCGCGCCGACGACCTTGATCGCCTTGCCCTTCACCGGCTTGCGGCGCTCCTCCGGCACCGGCACGCCGAGCGCCCCCGAGAGGTAGCGGCCGGTCAGCGACTTCGGATTCGCCTTGATCTCGCCCGGAGTGCCGGAGGCGATCACCTCGCCGCCATGGATGCCGGCGGCCGGCCCGATGTCCACAACGTAGTCGGCGGTGAGGATGGCGTCCTCGTCATGCTCGACCACGATCACCGTGTTGCCGATATCGCGCAGGTGCTTCAGCGTCTCCAGCAAGCGCGCATTGTCGCGCTGGTGAAGTCCGATCGACGGCTCGTCGAGGACGTAGAGGACGCCGGTGAGCCCGGAGCCGATCTGCGATGCAAGGCGGATGCGCTGCGACTCGCCGCCGGACAGCGTGCCCGACGAGCGCGACAGGGTCAGATAGTCGAGGCCGACGTCGTTCAGGAAGCGCAGCCGCTCACGGATCTCCTTCAGGATGCGGACGGCGATCTCGTTCTGCTTGCTGTTCAGCTGCTCGGGCAGCGCGGTGAACCACTCGGCCGCCGCGCGGATCGACAGCGCCGTGACCTCGCCGACATGCCGTCCGGCGATCTTCACCGCCAGCGCCTCAGGCTTCAGGCGGAAGCCGTGGCAGGCCGGGCAGGGCGTCTCCGACATGAAGCGCTCGATCTCCTCACGCATCCAGGCGGAGTCGGTTTCCTTCCAGCGGCGGGAGAGGTTGGGGACGACGCCCTCGAAGCTCTTCGAGGTTTTGTAGGAGCGCAGCCCGTCATTGTACTGGAATTCAAGCTTCAGCTTGCCGGTGCCGTTGAGGATCGCGTCCTTGCCCGCCTCCGGCAGGTCGCGCCACTTGTCGGTCTGCTTGAAGCCGAACTGCTTGCCGAGCGCATCGAGCGTCTGTCCGTAATAGGGCGAGGTCGACTTCGCCCACGGGGCTATGGCGCCGCCTTTCAGGCTCAAGGCATCGTTCGGCACGATCAGCTTCGGGTCGATCGCCCGCTGCGAGCCGAGGCCGTCGCAGGTCGGACAGGCGCCGAACGGATTGTTGAAGGAGAACAGCCGGGGCTCGATCTCCGGAATCGTAAAGCCGGAGACCGGGCAGGCAAACTTCTCCGAGAAGATCAGCTGCTTCGGCTTGCCGTTCTCGTCCGTGCCATCGGCGAATTCGGCGACGGCGATGCCCTCGGCGAGGCCAAGCGAGGTCTCCAGCGAGTCCGCCAGGCGCGAGGCGATGTCGCCGCGCACCACGATACGGTCCACCACGACGTCGATGTCGTGCTTGTACTTCTTGTCTAGCGCCGGCACGTCGGCGATGTCATAGAAGGTGCCGTCGACGCGCACGCGCTGAAAGCCCTTCTTCTGCAGCTCGGCGAGCTCCTTGCGATACTCGCCCTTGCGGCCGCGCACCATCGGCGCCAGCAGGTAAAGGCGCGTGCCTTCCTCCAGCGCCATGATCCGGTCGACCATCTGGCTGACGGTCTGGCTTTCGATCGGCAGGCCGGTCGCCGGCGAATAGGGGATTCCGACGCGGGCAAACAGCAGGCGCAGATAGTCGTAGATCTCGGTGACGGTGCCGACCGTCGAACGCGGATTCTTCGACGTCGTCTTCTGCTCGATCGAGATCGCCGGCGACAGGCCGTCGATCTGGTCGACATCCGGCTTCTGCATCATCTCCAGGAACTGGCGCGCATAGGCCGACAGGCTCTCGACATAGCGCCGCTGGCCTTCCGCATAGATCGTGTCGAAGGCGAGCGACGACTTGCCCGAGCCCGACAGGCCGGTCATCACGATCAGCTTGTCGCGGGGAATGTCGAGGTCGACATTCTTTAGATTGTGCTCGCGTGCGCCGCGAATGGAAATGGATTTCAGTTCGGCCATGATCCGCCAGACAAGAAGACGAGGACGGCGCCAAAGGCCGCGCGTTGCGGCCTTGCGACGTCGCTTAGATAGAAATCCGCACACCGAATGCGAGGAGACGGCGCGGTCGCGTGCGCTCGTATCAGGATCACGCTCGCGGGATCGCGCCTGACGCTCAGGAACATAACTAGAACGGAATTGCCTCGCAACCGCATTCCATGCCACAGTTGTGGATGAGGCCTCTGAGGGGAAGCCCTGGCACGCGGAGGCCTGTATAGGTCGAGCGCCGCGGAGGCGGCAGGCGGGCGCGCAAGCAACGGGAGAGATCCGGCAGCGCGCAGCCTGAGAGCGAGTTTCTGGAAGACGCCTGCAATGCCGCACCGATGCGGCCGGACGGGCGCTTCGGCGATCAAGAGTGAGGCGTCATGGCAGGCAGCGTGAACAAGGTGATTCTGGTCGGCAATCTCGGGGCCGACCCGGAGGTGCGGCGCCTGAATTCCGGCGATGCCGTCGTCAACCTGCGCATCGCGACGACGGAGACCTGGCGCGACCGCCAGTCTGGCGAGCGCAAGGAGCGCACGGAATGGCACAACGTCGTCATCTTCAACGAGAACCTCGTGAAGGTGGCCGAGCAGTATCTGAAGAAGGGCGCAACGGTCTACATCGAGGGCCAGCTACAGACGCGCTCCTGGGAAGACCAGTCGGGGCAGAAGCGCTACACGACCGAAGTGGTGCTGCAGCGCTTCCGCGGCGAGCTGCAGATGCTCGGCGGGCGCGGTGAAGGCGGCGGCGGCGCGTCCTATGATCGGGGCGGCGACGAGCGCGGCGGTGGCGGCGGCTATGGCCGCAGCGAGGATCGCGGCGGTGGTGGCGGCTACAGCCGCGGCGGTGGCGGCGGCGGCGGCGGTGGCTCGTCGCGGGACCTGGACGACGAGATCCCGTTCTGAGCGATCGCGCCGAGCCTCCCTGCGATCAGGCCCGACGCTCTCGTCGGGCCTGATCGCAGGGAGGCTCGGTTGCCTTTGGCTAGTGCGGCCCTGAGGCGCTCAGCGTCCGCTCTGTAGAAAATCGCTGATCCGGCGAGTGATGCGCTCCGGCTGCTCCAGATGCAGCCAATGGCTCGCACCCTCGACGATTTCGAGCCGGCCATCGTCGCACAGGGCGAGGCTGGCGTCAGCGACATGCCGCTCCAGAAAGCTGTCGTCGCTGCCCCACAGGATCAGCGTCGGCGGCGATATGCGTGACGCCTCTCGCCTGCCTCTGCCGTTCCGCAGGGCGCGATAGTAGTTGAGCATCGCCGTCAGCGAGCCCGGATGCGACCACGCCTCGACATAGCGCTCGAGCGCTCCGGGCTCAAACGCGCCCGGCCGGGCGCTCGTCTGCATGCTCGCGCGTAGGGCCCTGAAGCCGAAGCTGCCCAGCATCAGTTCGGGCAGGACCGGCAGCTGGAAGAACCCGACATAGGCGCTGCGCAGAGCCTGCGTCGGATGTTTGAGAGCCTGCCGCGCCAGAACGTCCGGGTGCGGTCCGTCCATCAGTACGGCGCGGTCCAGCCGCAGCGGATATCGGGCGGCGACCCACCAGCCGATCACGGCGCCCCAGTCGTGCCCGACAAGGTTGAAGCGCTCTGCCTCATAGGAGTCGGCGATCGCCACGACATCGGCGGCGAGCGTGTCGAGACGGTAGCCCGAGACAGCTTGCGGCGCCTCGCTCCTGTTGTAGCCGCGCATATCCGGCACGACGACATGGAAGCCGGCCTCCGCGAGCGGTGTGATCTGCTTGCGCCAAGCCCACCAGAACTCCGGAAAGCCGTGCAGCAGCACGAGCAGCGGTCGGCCCGGCTCGCCGGCCTCGACAATGTGCAGCGACAAGCCGTTGATTACCCTGATCGTTTCGCGCCAGCCCGGCTGCAGCAGGGGTCCGGTCTCGATCATCCGCCTTGCTCCTGCGACATCGTCTGACGAAACACTCTGACGTCGCAGCAGTTCACGGGAAGAGCTGGCCCAGCCGCAGACCGCCGGATTGCCCAAGCTGAAGGGACTGGCGCCGCTCGTCTGAGATCGCCGTCAGGACCGATCCTGCCAAAGTCGCAAGCAATCTTGCTGCCCCTAACTCGCGGCCGTGTCCGCAGCAAGCTGTGCTGCAACGCTCTGGCGGTGCGCCTCGCGCGACTGCACCTCGATGTAAAGGCGGCGGATGATCGGATAGCGTGCCTTCACGCGCGTCTCGATTTCGCTGACGGCCGCTTCGATCTGCTGCGACAGCACGCCGTCGGCAAAGTCGATGCTCATGGTCAGGAGCACGTCGTTCGGGCCCAGATGCATGGTACGGATCTCGTTCACCGCAACGATTTCCGGCCGCGCCGCGACGCGGGTCCGAATGGTCTCGACGATGTCCGGTGATGCCGCCTCGCCAATCAGAAGGCCCTTCACCTCGACGGCGAGGATCGCCGCCGTGATGGCGAGAAGAATGCCGATCAGGATCGACCCCACCGCGTCGAACACCGGCATGCCTGTCGCCCAGGCCGCCGCAATCCCGAGCGCTGCGATGACAAGGCCGAGGCAGGCAGCGGTATCCTCGAAGAGGACGACGAAGATCGATGGATCCTTCAGATCACGGAAGTCGCGGATCAGGCCGCGGCCACCGCGCACCTTCTGAAATTCGCGGAATGCGACGGTCCAGGAATAGCCTTCGAGGCAGAAAGAGAGGGCGAGCACGACCAGCGCGACGATGGGCGAGGCGACCGCTTCAGACTCGCCGGTGAGAATGGCTTCGATGCCTTCGAAGATCGAAAAACCGGCGCCGAGGCCGAAGATGAGGATCGCCACCACGAACGACCAGAAATAGATCTCGACGCCATAGCCGAACGGATGCCTGGCATCGGCCGGGCGGCGCGCCCTCCGCATCCCCAGCAGCAGCAGCGCTTCATTGGCCGTGTCGATGATCGAGTGGATGCCCTCGGCCAACATGCTCGACGAGCCCGTGAAGAACGCCGCGACGAATTTGGTCACGGCGATGCCGAGGTTGGAGCCGATCGCGGCATAGACAGCCTTGCTGCCGCCGTCCTGCGGGCGTTGCGATCGAGCCATGCGTCACTCCATTTAGATTTCAGCGCAAACACGTGAACGGCCGGAAAGGTCCGTCGCACGCCTAAGCGAGTGCATGGCCCGCAAAGGACCGGGCCTGCAGGTCGCGCACCCACTGATCGAGCCCGGCATGCCCGGCCCTGCCGCTGCGATTTGGGTATGATAGTCCCGTCCTGCGTAGGGCGACGGCGCGCTCCGTTTCGCCGATTGCGCGCGCCTCCCGCGGGCTCTCGCCGAACCGGCGGCGGAAGGCACGGCTGAAATGCGCCTCGCTGGTAAAGCCCAGCTCGTGCGCCACCGTCTGCACCTGCCTTGGCGCCCGGACGAGAGCTGCGTAGGCCGCTTCAAGCCGCCGTGCGCGCACATAGGCCGCAACCCCGCCGAGCGGCCGGAACAGGCGATACAGGGTGGCCCGTGAGACGAAGGCAGCGCTGGCGATGGCGTCCGGCGTCAGTTTCGGCGATGTCAGGTTGCTTTCGATGAAGCGCTTGGCACGCCCGAGGGCGTAGTCCGCCAGCGCCGGACGGGCTTCGGCCGGGCAGGCCGCGGGTAGGGCCAGCAGTGCAGCCACGACCGCGAGCGTCGAGGCGCCGAAGATTGGAGCTTGCGCCAACGGCACGCGGTCGAGGCGGCGATAGGCCGACTGCAGCACGTCCCCGAGAATGCCGCCGATCGGCTCCGGCAGGACCTGCCCGTGCAGCCGCTCGACGCCCGGCGCCAGCCTGTCGAGTGCCTCGCGCGGCAGAAGCACCGAGACGGCGGTCGAGGTCACCGCCTGTGTCGTCACCGTGCGTCCGAGATCGAGGAAGCAGACGTTACCCGGCTTCACCGTTACCGCGGTGCGTCCGGCCTCGCCGACGAAGCCGCCAGACAGGTAGACCTGCAGCAGATAGTGGTCGATGCCGGTGGTGCGCACGTCGCGCGCGGAGCGCCGGAAGCGCTGGGCGCCAAGCCGCGTGCGGGCAATTAGGGCGGTGCCGAGATCATAGGTGGAGCTCTCGAAGCGGAACCGCTCTTCCTCCAATGGTTCGACGACGAAGATGCTTGAGATGCTCTCCCGCCAGAGCTCAAAGGCGGCCGCTGCGGCAACTCCGCCGGAGGTGAGAACGGCGCGGGGGACGACTTGCCGTTGCATGGGGGAAGACGCCGTCGCGCCGCAACACACGCGCCGTCGTTAAGCAACCGTCGAGGGCCTGTCAACAACCGGAGAGGTCCTGTCTCTGGCGCGCCGGTCCATTATGCGCCGCAGCTCCGCCGACAACATGAGACGGGCTGTCAAGCCTTTGCGACGGGTGGTCATGTGCTGCGCCAATACATGGCGGTAGCCATTGCAGCGCGCGGCCTGCGCTGCGCCTCAACCGCTTCAGGAGCTCGGTCATGTCTGCGATACCCATCCCACGCCAAGAGGACGTCCGATACCGCGAGAGCGACATCGTCCTCCTTCAGCAGAGCCTGCAGTCCGCCCGCGCAACGCCGTGCCGGATCCCGGCCAACCTCGGCGACTTCCTCTATTCGGCCGGAGTCATGGCCGGCATTGCCTCCGTGTTCGGGCCGGTGCTCGATCCGTTCCTGCCGCTTCTGTCGGTCACGCCGCTCAGCGCCGGCATTGCCTGGGGCGTGATGAACAGCACCGTCGACGTCGCCAGCCTAAAGCAGATGAAGGACCGCTATCGCGGCCTGAACTTCATCCCGTCGCCGGACCAGGAGGCGCGCATCGGCATTGCCTTCGACGTCGTCGCCCTTCAGCAGGCGAGCGGCGCTCAGGACATCGGCATCTCCGCCAATGTCATCTTTGCCTCGCACTTCCGCTGCCAGCCGGACGAGCCCGTGCTGAATTCGATGTATCGGGACATGGTGTCGTTCTCGATCCTCCCAACTCCCGGCGGGATGGCGGGTTGGCGGCGCAACAACCGGGCGCTGCTGCCGCCCACGACCCTCAAATCCACCGCCTACAACTTCTCCACGGGCTGGACCGTTGGCGGCGGCTTCAACGGCGAGATCGGCGCATCGCCGACCGCCGGCTTCGAGGCCAACGGCTCCTACTCCTTCGGGGTCTCAGCCGAGCGCACCGGCGCGGACTTCGAAACGACGCGCAACACCGCCGGTGCGGCGGAAATGGCCGCATGGACCTCGACGCTGCAGACGGTGAGCGACAACGGTATTCCGCGCAACTACAGCTTCAGCCAGCCGGAATCGATCGTCGCCCACACCATCTTCACCAAGTGGCTGTGCAGCCCGCCGGACACCGCTAAGCAGGACCTTGACCTCGCCTATTTCGCCGGCTTCACCCGTGAGGCCGGAGCAGGGCCGTCGACGCCGCTGCGCTTCACCTACGCGGCCACGCAGCGGCTGATGTATGCCGAGGTGTTCGGCCGCTGGGGTGCGCCCGGCGCCCGCGTTGGCGGCGCCGCTGGCATCCTGCCAGCACTGATGACCCTGGGGGGCGAGCTCGTGATCGACCTCAGTGCCAGGAAGGCGTGGGTCGAGAATGAGACGATCACGTTCCGCACGATGCCTGAGGCGATCGACGACGTCATCCGGATGAGCGGTCGCTGATCCCGGGCTAGCCGGTGCTGCCAGTGGCGGGGATCAGGCCCCGCCGCTGGCAAGCGCCCGCACGCCGTCGGCGACGAACTGCACCGCCAGGGCGGCAAGCAGGACGCCGAGCAGCCGGGAGATGACGATCCGGCCGGTGGCGCCGAGCAATCTGTCGAGGCGATGGGCCACCACGAGGCAAAGAAAATTGGCGGCGAGCGCGGCGGCGATCACGACAATCAGCCCGACCTGGCCGGCAAGAGAGGGAAGAGACCCCGACAGCAGGATGGTCGCCGAGATGGCGCCGGGTCCCGCAATCAGCGGGATCGCCAGCGGAAAGGCCGCAATGTCGGTCACGTCGTGGTGCTGCTCCTCCACTGCGCGGTCGGCGCTGCGCTGATGGCGCTCCTGCCGTCGCTCGAAGACAAGCTCGAAGCCGATCCAGAAGAGGAACAGGCCACCGGCGACGCGAAAGGCGCCGAGCGTGATGCCGAGTCCCTGCAGAAGGGCAAGGCCGGCAAGGCCGAACAGCGCCAGGATGGCAAAGGCGATGAGCGAGGCGCGAAAGGCGATGCGCTGCCGCTCCACCGAGGACCGGCCGGGCGTCAGCGCCAGGAACAGCGGAACAAGGCCGAGCGGGTCAAGGATAACGAACAGCGTCACGAAGCCGTTCACGAGCAGATCGATCATCAGCGTTATTGCATCCGCTTGGGGGTCGAGTGGGGCAGGTCACCGCCGCGCCCACTCCGTAGCCGAGTGCTCGCGGTCCTGTCACGCCGCGATCGCAGCGGCTGATTCTCAGCGCTTCGACACCTTGGCGGCCGCGCTGCAACTGCGGTTTGGAACTTTCTTTTGCACCACCAACTAACAGATTGAACTCGTTACAGGAAATCCCATATCAGAGGGCATCCCCGATTTGCCCCTGCAGCCTCTTCCGCGCTATACGGACGATGCTCCCATTTGCCATCCCAGGATAGTTTTTTGGCCGAAGAAGAGAACAAGACCGTCCCGCCCGAGCGGCCGACCGGGATTGAATCCGTATCGATCATCGAGGAGATGCAGCGGTCCTACCTCGATTACGCCATGAGCGTGATCGTCAGCCGCGCGCTTCCCGACGTCCGCGACGGCCTAAAGCCCGTCCACAGACGCATCCTGTTCGCGATGCACGGCATGGGGCTCGTCTTCAACCGGCCGTTCCGCAAATCGGCGGGTGTCGTCGGTGAGGTGATGGGTAAGTACCATCCGCACGGGGACGCCTCGATCTATGACGCGCTGGTGCGTATGGCCCAGGACTGGGCTATGCGGGCGCCGCTGATCAATGGGCAGGGCAATTTCGGCTCCATCGACGGCGATCCGCCGGCAGCCATGCGGTACACCGAGTGCCGCCTGCAGAAGGTCTCGGATCCGCTGCTGGAGGACATCGACAAGGAAACGGTCGACTTCCAGGACAATTACGACGGCCGTGAGCAGGAGCCGGTCGTTCTGCCCGCGCGGTTCCCGAACCTCCTCGTGAATGGCTCGGGCGGCATTGCCGTCGGCATGGCGACGAACATCCCGCCGCACAATCTCGGCGAGGTGATCGACGGCACCATCGCGATGATCGACAACCCGGAGATCACCCTCGACGAGCTGATGGAGTTCATCCCGGGTCCGGATTTCCCGACCGGTGCGCTCGTGCTGGGACGGGCCGGCATCCTGGCAGCTTACTCGTCGGGCCGCGGCTCGATCCTGATGCGCGGGAAGGTCCATATCGAGACCATGCGCGGCGAGCGCGAGGCGATCATCGTCACCGAGGTTCCGTACCAGGTGAACAAGGCCTCGATGATCGAGAAAATGGCCGAACTCGTCCGTGACAAGCGGATCGAGGGCATTTCCGACATCCGCGACGAGAGCGACCGAGAAGGCTACCGTGTCGTCGTCGAGCTGAAGCGCGACGCCTCCTCGGACGTCGTCCTCAACCAGCTCTACCGCTTCACGCCGCTGCAGACTTCCTTCGGCGCCAACATGGTGGCGCTGAACGGCGGCAAGCCCGAGCAGCTGACGCTGATCGACATGCTCTCCGCCTTCATCGCCTTCCGCGAGGAGGTGGTGAACCGGCGCACCAAGTACCTGCTGCGCAAGGCGCGCGAGCGGGCGCACGTCCTCGTCGGCCTCGCTATTGCGGTCGCCAACATCGACGAGGTGATCAAGCTGATCCGCCAGGCGCCGGATCCGTCGACGGCGCGCGAGCAGCTGATGACCCGCGCCTGGGAGGCCAAGGACGTCGCGCCGCTGATCCGGCTGATCGACGATCCCCGGCATCGCATTGCCGAGGACGGCACCTACCGCCTCTCGGAGACGCAGGCCCGCGCCATTCTCGACCTCCGCCTTCAGCGCCTGACCGCGCTCGGCCGCGACGAGATCGCCGACGAGCTGAACGCCATCGGTGAGGAGATCCGCGACTATCTCGATATCCTTTCGTCGCGCACCCGCGTCCGCGACATCATCAAGGGCGAGCTGACGGCGATCCGCGACGAGTTCGCCACGCCCCGCCGGACCGAGCTCTCCGAGGGCGCGGCGGACATGGACGACGAGGACCTGATCCCACGCGAGGACATGGTCGTCACCGTCAGCCATGGCGGCTACATCAAGCGGGTGCCGCTGGCGACCTACCGGGCGCAGCGGCGCGGCGGCAAGGGCCGCTCGGGCATGACGCTGAAGAACGACGAGGATTCGGTCACCCGTCTCTTCGTCGCCAACACCCACACGCCGGTCCTGTTCTTCTCCTCGCGCGGTATCGTCTACAAGGAGAAGGTCTGGCGGCTGCCGCTGGCGACGCCGCAGTCTCGCGGCAAGGCGCTGGTGAATCTCCTGCCGCTCGAAGCGGGCGAGCGCATCACCTCCATCATGCCGCTGCCGAACGATGAGGCAGATGCAGCGGAGCTGAACGTGATGTTCGCCACGACCCGCGGCACGGTGCGGCGCAACAAGCTGGCCGACTTCATCCAGGTCAACCGCAACGGCAAGATCGCGATGAAGCTGGAGGACGCCGGGGACGAGATCCTTGCTGTCGCCACCTGCTCGGAGGACGACGACGTTCTCCTCGTCGCCTCGTCCGGCCTGTGCATCCGCTTCTCCGTCACGGACGTGCGCGTCTTCGCCGGCCGCAACTCCGTCGGCGTGCGGGGCATGGCGCTTGGCAATGGCGACCAGATCATCTCGATGGCGATCCTGCGCCATGTGGATGCGACGCCGGCGGAGCGCTCGGCCTATCAGCGGATGCGCCGAGCAGTCGATCCCGAGAGTGCGGCCGAAGAGGCCATCGCCGACGAGGAGGCCGCGACGGAGGATCAGAGCGTGTCCCTCGGTTCCGAGCGCTACGCCTTCCTCAATGCCAACGAGCAGTTCATCCTCACTTTGAGCGAATTCGGCTTCGGCAAGCGCTCGTCGTCCTACGACTTCCGCGTCAGCGGGCGTGGCGGCAAGGGTATCCGGGCGACCGACATCGGCCGCACGGCCGAGATCGGCAAGCTGGTCGCCGGCTTCCCCGTCGAGGCAGGCGATCAGTTGATGATGATCTCCGATCGTGGCCAGACGATCCGCGTGCCGGTGGAAGGCATCCGTATCGCGAGCAGAGCCACCAAGGGTGTGACCATCTTCAAGACGGCGGATGGCGAGCGGATCGTTTCGGTCGAGCGCATACCGGACCAGGGTGCCGACGAGACAGATGCCGTTGATGCTTCAGACCCCGAAACGGGAGCGCCGACGATCGATCCGCACATGGACGACGATGATCAGCCGGGCGATGGCGACACGCCGATGGCGTGATCATCGACGCCAAGCCTTCAGAATCAAAAAGCCGCGGCGATCCCGCGGCTTTTTCTTTGGCTTCTCTGTCTACCGTGTCTTCCAGGCGGATCAGTCAGCAATGGCGATCAGAATGTCCTTCGAAGGACAGTTGATCGCGCTTAGTGGATGAAGGGAGACTTGCGGATCGTCGCCTTTACCCGAGCCTGCTGAGCATCGTTGTGGAGCGATACCGCCGTGGCGGTCACGAGAGCTGCGGCCATGGCAAGGGAAAGCGCGAACACCAGCATGTCTGTTCTCCGGTTCGATGCCTGTTCAACGGCAACCTGTTGGAATTGGTTCCAATAAGCGCCGCGAGTCATGAACAAGGCCCTGCGGTTCCTTTCACCGGCCGTTCAGTTTGCTGCGATGCTTAATGTCTGGCGAATAGGTCAGCGCCGCCAGTTTTCCTTGACCGTGACCGCATGCGCCTGCCACCGCGACCGGTCGCAGCCTCTGCCGCAGAGGCAGCGACCGGTAGGCCCTTGCGCAAGACGCGGCTTGCGATAGACCGGATGCATGGCACGCATCGCGATCTATCCAGGCTCCTTCGACCCGCTAACTCTGGGCCACCTCGACATTCTGCGCCAGGCCACTGCGCTCGTTGACGAGATCGTCGTGGCGATCGGCATTCATCCGGGCAAGGTGCCGATGTTCTCCTTCGATGAACGGCAGGCCGTCATCGCCGCCTGCACGGCGGAGTTGAACGCACAGGTGAGGGTGATCGCCTTCGACGGCCTCGTCGTGGAGGCTGCCCGCACCGCTGGCGCGACCATCCTGATCCGCGGCCTGCGAGACGGGACGGATCTCGATTACGAGATGCAGATGGCCGGCATGAACGGCGTCATGGCGCCGGATGTCGCCACCGTCTTCCTTCCCGCATCGCCGGCCGTCAGGCCCATAACCGCCACATTGGTCCGCCAGATCGCCGCCATGGGCGGAGACGTCTCGCCCTTCGTGCCGCGTCCTGCGGCCGATGCCATTCGAGCCAAGCTCGCCGCGCGACAGCCGCAGCGGCCTCAAGAGGATTGAACCCGTCATGAACTTCGTCGCCAAGCTCGGGCTTGCCGCTCTGATCGCTGCCGGCAGCTTCGCGCCTGCCCTCGCGCAGACCGCGGACGCGCAGAACACGCTGGTCATCACCACCAAGACCGGCGACATCGACATCGCGCTGCGGCCCGATCTCGCGCCCGAGCACGTCAAGCGGATCAAGGAGCTGGCAAACGAAGGCTTCTACAACGGCGTCGTCTTCCACCGCGTCATCGAGGGCTTCATGGCGCAGACCGGCGACCCGACGGGGACGGGCATGGGCGGCTCCGACAAGCCGGACCTCAAGGCCGAGTTCTCAGACGAGCCGTTCAAGCGCGGCACGGTGGGCATGGCACGGGCGCAGAACCCGAACTCCGCCAACTCCCAGTTCTTCATCATGCTCGCCGATGGCGACTTCCTGAACGGCCAGTACACGGTGGTTGGCCAGGTGGTGAAGGGCATGGAGAATGTCGACAAGATCAAGAAGGGCGACGCCGCCGCCAACGGCGAGGTCGAGAACCCCGACAAGATGGTGAAGGTCAGCGTCGGCGGCGCCAAGTAAGGCACGCTGCACCAGCAACGACATCGCGACTGCTAACGGTTCGCTTCCGAGAGGCGGGTTGCCTCCGGGAGCGAACTGGTCCATGTGCCGCCTGACAGCGGCCGGGCCGCCTGCGGACGAGCCTCGTCTGCCGGCCGGCATCGCTTTACGAGCGAATTCAACACAGGAGCCTGACGTGGCCTACGACAAGCCCGAAGACACTCTCGTCCTCGAAACCACCAAGGGGACGGTCGTCATCGAGATGAAGCCGGACCTCGCGCCGAACCACGTGGCCCGCATCAAGGAGCTCGCACGCGAGGGCTTCTATGACGGCATCGTCTTCCATCGAGTCATCGACGGCTTCATGGCGCAGACCGGCGATCCCACGGGCACCGGCTCGGGCGGCTCCGACAAGCCGGACCTCAAGGCCGAGTTCTCCTCCGCCTCGCACAAGCGCGGCACCTGCTCGATGGCGCGCACCAACAACCCGAACTCGGCGAACTCGCAGTTCTTCATCTGCTTCGACCAGGCGCCCTGGCTCGACCGCCAGTACTCCGTCTGGGGTGAGGTGATCGAAGGTATGGACAATGTCGACCAGATCAAGAAGGGCGAGCCGGTGCGCGATCCCGACAAGATCGTGACGATGCGGGTGGCGGCAGACCTCTGACCGCCTGACGCCGTGCGAGTCGATCTCTTCGACTTTGACCTTCCGGAAGAGCGGATCGCCCTGCGGCCCGCTCTTCCGCGCGAATCGGCGAAGCTCCTCGAGGTTGAAGCCGATGGAGCGCTCACCGATCGGACGATCGGTGACCTCCCGCAGATCCTGCGGCCGGGCGACATCCTCGTCTTCAACGACACACGCGTCATTCCGGCGCAGCTGGAAGGTCGGCGTGTCGGGCGCGGTGACACCGAGCCCTCCATCGGCGTGACGCTGCATCAGCGGGTCGACGGCATCACCTGGAAAGCCTTTGCCCGCGGCGCCCGCAAGCTGCAGGCCGGCGACCGCGTCGCCTTTGAAGCCGCAGGCGAGGCGCGGTCGCTGGATGCGAGCGTCACCGAGAAAGGCGATGCCGGCGAGGTGACGCTGCGCTTCGCGTGTGGCGCAGGCGAATTGGACGCCGCGCTGGCAAGCTTCGGCCGCATGCCGCTGCCGCCCTATATCGCCTCGAAGCGCGACGTGGATGCGCAGGACGCGTCCGACTACCAGACGATCTTCGCCAGAGAGTCGGGCGCCGTCGCCGCGCCGACGGCGGGTCTTCATTTCACGCCGGAGCTGCTGCAGTCGCTCGACCGGCGCGGCGTCGGGCATGTCTTCGTCACGCTGCATGTCGGGGCAGGGACCTTTCTGCCGATGAAGGCAGACGATACCGAAGACCACCGCATGCATTCCGAGATCGGCCATATCGATCAGGCGACGGCCGACCGGCTCAACGCGGTGCGCGCCTCAGGCGGCAGACTCGTCGCGGTCGGCACCACCTCGCTGCGGCTTCTGGAAAGCGCGGCCGGCGGGGACGGCATCATCCGGCCCTTCGCCGCACCGACCGACATCTTCATCACGCCCGGATACCGCTTCCGAGCGGTCGACTGCCTGATGACCAACTTCCACCTGCCGCGTTCGACCCTCTTCATGCTGGTCTCGGCCTTCAGCGGACTTGAGACGATGCACGCCGCCTATGCCCATGCGATCGCCACCGGCTATCGCTTCTATTCCTATGGCGATGCCTGCCTGCTCGAGCGCGCGGCATGAGCGAGCATTTCGCCTTCAGGCTGATCGGCACGGACGGCGCTGCCCGCCGGGGCGAGATCACCATGCCGCGCGGGACGATCCGCACGCCCGCCTTCATGCCCGTCGGGACCGGCGGCACGGTCAAGGCGATGTATCTCGACCAGGTCCGCGATCTCGGCTCGGACATCATCCTTGGCAATGTCTACCACCTGATGCTGCGGCCGGGCGCCGAGCGTGTCGCGCGGCTCGGCGGCCTCCACGAATTCGCTCGATGGCCGTACCCGATCTTGACCGATTCCGGCGGCTTTCAGGTGATGTCGCTCGCCAATCTCAGGAAGCTCGACGAAACCGGAGTCGTCTTCCGCTCGCATATCGACGGCTCGGCCCACACGCTGACGCCAGAGCGCTCGATCGAGATCCAGGGATTGCTGGATTCCGACATCCAGATGCAGCTCGACGAATGTGTGCGCCTGCCGGCCGAGCGTGCCGAGATCGAGCGCGCGATGGAGCTGTCGCTGCGCTGGGCGGAGCGCTGCAGGGTCGCCTTCGGCGATCAGCCGGGCAAGGCGATGTTCGGCATCGTCCAGGGCGGTGACCAGATCGACCTGCGCATCCGCTCGGCCGAACGTCTCGCCGCGCTTGATCTCAAGGGCTACGCCGTCGGCGGCCTCGCCGTCGGCGAGCCGCAGGACGTCATGCTGGCGACGCTCGACGAGACGCTGCCCGTGATGCCCGCGGAAAAGCCTCGCTACCTCATGGGCGTCGGCACGCCGGACGATATCCTGCAATCGGTGGCGCGCGGCGTCGACATGTTCGACTGCGTGATGCCGACCCGGTCGGGCCGCCACGGTCTGGTCTTTACGCGCTTCGGCAAGGTAAATCTGAAGAACGCCCGCCATGCCGACGATCCGCGGCCGCTGGACGAAACCTCGGACTGCCCGGCCGCGCGTGACTACTCGCGCGCTTACCTCCACCATCTGGTGCGCTCGGACGAGCTGCTCGCCTCGATGCTGCTGACCTGGGTGAACCTTGCCTATTACCAGTCGCTGATGGCTGGCATCCGAGCTGCCATCGAAGCCGGGCGCTTCGCCGAGTTCTTCGCCGAGACCAAGGACGGCTGGGCTCGGGGCGACATCCCGGCACGCTGACGCTTCGCCGCTGAGGGACGGAGAGGCTCAGGCCGAAACGTCATCGCCCTTGCGGATGGCGCAGCCGGTGATCTTCATCGATCCGTCAGGCTGGCGCGACAGCGTGTAGCTCGCAATCCAGCTCTGTCCATTGCGGTCCGTCAGATAGACCTCCTGCCGGAACACGCCTCCGTCGATCGCAAGCTTCCCAAAGGCGGCATTGCTGGAGCGATAGACGGGATCGTAGGCCGACTTCACCATCCGCATGAAGATCTCCGGCGAGGAGAACATCTGGCGGATGTTCGGCGCGGCGTAGGAATAGGCCTCTTCGCCCTTCTCGGCACGGAAGGCGCCGAGTTGTCCTGAGATCGCTGCCTGGACGTCTTCGGCATCGCCGGCGAAGGCGGGTGGCGTCGCGGCCAGAAGAGCGGCACCTAAAGCCAGACTGCGCAGCAACGACATCATGGCGGCTCGTCCCGGTGATGGCTGAGACGATGTTAGCTTGCGCGTGTGGCTCGTTCCACAAGCCGTGCGGTGTCACGATGGCGTGACATCGCCAATCCGAGTGGACGTGCTCTCAGGCCTCCGGTTCCTGCTTCTTCTCCGGTCCCTTCGCAAGCGTCCTCAAGCAGACGCCCGGCGTTCCATCACGCAGCGTCACGAAGATCACACCTGCCGCTTCGAACGTGGTTCGGACATGCTCCGCGCTGGCGCGATGCAGTTCATGAGCCCCTCCCTCGAAGTCCCTGATCGTGCTGCGGGAAACAGCGGCGCGCTCAGCCAGCTCAGCCTGCGTCCAGTCGAGGAGGCCGCGCGCGGCACGGCACTGCGCGGGCGTAAAGAAGTTGGTGCGTTCAGCCTTGAACATTCCGCAATCTCAACCATTTTGGTTGATATTAGTCCACAGCTCCAGGATGGCTAGTCCGCTCCGCCGATAAGGAACCGCTGATGCCTCATGCGACGCCGCTGATCACGACCATCGTCGCAGGCATCGTCCTGGCGTTTATTCTCGGCGCCATCGCGCAAAGACTGCGCCTGCCACCACTGGTCGGCTACCTCATCGGCGGCGTCCTCGTAGGACCCCATACGCCCGGCTATGTGGCCGATCAGGCGCTTGCACCGGAATTGGCCGAGATCGGCGTCATCCTGCTGATGTTCGGCGTCGGCCTGCACTTCTCGCTCAAGGACCTTCTGTCGGTGCGCGGCATCGCCGTGCCGGGCGCCATCGTACAGATCGCCGCCGCAACGCTGCTCGGCTGGGGCCTTGCGGCGCTGCTCGGCTGGCCGATGGGGGGCGGCCTCGTCTTCGGTCTTGCATTGTCCGTCGCCTCGACCGTCGTGCTTCTCAAAGCCCTGCAGGAGCGGCGTCTCGTTGAGACGGAAAAGGGGCGCATCGCGGTAGGCTGGCTGATCGTCGAAGACCTCGCAATGGTCCTGGCGCTCGTCCTCATTCCGGCCGCAGCAGGTCTTTCGGCCGACGGCGGCCACGGCGGGAGCGACCCCGCAGCGATCCTCCTGTCCGGGGCGCTCGGGCTTGATCTCGGCCTCTGGGGTATCATCGCCACGACGCTCCTGAAGGTTGCCGCCTTCGTCGTTCTCATGCTGGTCGTCGGCCGGCGGGTCATCCCGTGGATCCTCCACCGCATCGCCCATACCGGCTCGCGGGAGCTGTTCCGGCTCGGCGTGCTGGCGATCGCCCTTGGCGTCGCCTTCGGTGCTTCCGAGCTCTTTGGCGTGTCACTGGCACTCGGCGCCTTCTTCGCAGGCATGATCCTGTCCGAAAGCGAGCTTAGCCATCGGGCCGCGCAGGAGAGCCTGCCCCTGCGCGACGCCTTTGCCGTGCTGTTCTTCGTCTCCGTAGGCATGCTCTTCGATCCCGGCATCCTCCTGCGCGAACCGCTGCCGGTGCTGGCGACGCTGGCGATCATCGTCCTCGGCAAGTCGGCTGCCGCCTACCTGATCGTTCGCAGCTTCGGCTACGACAATACCGTGGCGCTGACGATCTCCGCGAGCTTGGCGCAGATCGGCGAATTCTCCTTCATTCTCGCGGAGCTCGGGGTCGGGCTTGAGCTTCTGCCCGAAGCCGGCCGCGACCTGATCCTGGCGGGAGCAATCCTCTCGATCATTCTGAACCCGCTGGTCTTTTTCCTGGTGGATGGGATCAGCCGTCGCTTCGCTGCCAGCCCGGTTGCGGCTGGACAGGCAAGCCAGCCTGCCGCGTCGTCGCTCGACGTGATGGAGGGTGAGCACGCTGATGCGTCGCAGAGCCTGCCAGCGCCGGATGGTGCTGCGACTGCAGAAGCGGCACACTCCATCGACGCGGCTGACAGTGGCCGCTCGACAGCGGCTTTGACGCAGGCGGCCGCCGAACAGCCGGCAACGGCAGCGACTGGCGAGGTGCCGCATGTCGTTCTCGTCGGTTACGGGCGGGTCGGCAGGCTGGTTGCGGATCGTCTCGCGGCGAGCGGCACCCCGCTGCTCGTCATCGAAGACGCCGATGCCGCCGTCCGCGAGTTGCGTGCACAGGGCATCGAGGTCGTCGTCGGCAATGCCGCCGCTCCCGACATCCTGGCGATGGCGCGACTGAACACGGCTTCCGCTCTGGTCGTGGCGATCCCGTCGCCCTTCGACGCCGGCCAGGTCGTGGAGCAGGCGAGAAGCACCAGACCGGACCTCTACATCCTGGCGCGCGCGCATTTCGATTCGGAGGTGGATCATCTGGAGCGCCTCGGCGCCGACACGGTGATCATGGGCGAGCGTGAGATTGCTCGGGGAATGGCCGAGCATCTGGAGGCGCGCTTCCCACAGCCCAATGCGGCTTAGCGTACTGCACTCCGCCACCAAGGCGGTCGGCCCAGCTGTTTGCCGCACTGCAAAAAAATTGTTGCTGGTTCGATGGAACTCACGCAACCTTCAGCAACCATCCTCGTTTTCATACGCGGCGGCGCGCGAAGGGAGCAGGTTCATGGCACATCAGGACAATGCGGCAGCAATCCGGGACCGAGCCTATGCGATTTGGGAGCGGGAAGGGCGCCCGGTCGGTCGCGAGCATGAGCACTGGGCTGAGGCAGCCCGTGAGATCGAGCGTGAGGCACAGGAGGAAGTCGACGAGGCTGAGCCTGCGCCGGTGACGCTCAAGGTCATCTCCGACAATGCGCTTATAAAGGCGCCGTCCGAGGACCAGGAGATCGACCGCATGCGGCGCAAGCTCTGGGAGCCGATGGCATTTTCCACCGAGCTGTTCGGCAATGGCGAGGAAGAGGGGCGCCGTGTGCCGCTCATCCGCCGGCGCCTTGGCAGCGGCGAGACGCGGCTGGCCAGCTGACGAGTTCGGCCTCGTCTTTCGAGATTTTGAACGCCCGATCGGTGAATACCGGTCGGGCGTTGTTTGGGTAGAACTCCGGACACCGCTCGGCCGCTGCGGGACAGCGCCGACGCTCCACCGCCATCCGCTGCTCGTCCGGCATGTGGCACCGGAACAGCGTGAAGCCGGCATCGGCCCGCGCGTGCTCCGCAGCCCGCTCGTGCAGGCCGCTATGCCGGCATCTGCGTGACGGTCGACTGGTCTGCCGGAACGCAGCGCCGGAGCCGGAGTTAATCACCCTCAGTGCTTTTCTTGGCAGGGCGGTGACTCCCATGGCGCAGACGGTCGGAGACTTCTTCTGGGAGCGCCTGCATGCCTGGGGCGTGCGCCGCGTGTTCGGCTATCCCGGCGACGGCATCAACGGCCTGCTCGGCGGTCTGCAGCGGCGCAAGGGCGATATCGAGTTCGTGCAGGCACGCCATGAGGAAATGGCCGCCTTCATGGCTGCCGCCCATGCCAAGTTCACCGGCGAGCTCGGCGTCTGCATCGCCACATCCGGCCCCGGTGCCTCGCATCTCCTGACCGGCCTCTACGACGCACGCCTCGATCATGTGCCGGTGCTGGCCATCGCGGGCCAGCAGGCGCGCACGGCGCTCGGCGCGCATTATCAGCAGGAACTCGATCTCGTCTCGATGTTCAAGGACGTCGCCGGTGCCTTCGTGGAACAGGCGACCGTGCCCGGCCAGGTGCGCCACCTCATCGACCGCGCGGTACGGATCGCGGTCGGTCAGCGCCGCGTCACTGCACTGATCCTGCCGAACGACCTGCAGGAGGCAACTTACGAGGATCCGCCGCGGGCGCATGGCGCCGTTATATCCGGCGTCGGCTTCACGCCGCCGAAGATCCTGCCCTACGAGGCCGATCTGCGCCGAGCCGCCGAGGTGCTGAACAGCGGCAGCAAGGTCGCCATGCTGATCGGCGCCGGCGCTCTTTCCGCAGGCGGCGAGGTGGTCGAGGTCGCCGAAGCGCTGGGCGCGGGTGTCGCCAAGGCGCTGCTTGGCAAGGCGGCCCTGCCGGACGATCTGCCCTTCGTCACGGGATCCATCGGCCTCCTCGGCACGCCGGCAAGCTGGGACCTCATGCAGGGCTGCGACACGCTGCTGATGGTCGGCTCCGGCTTCCCCTATTCGGAGTTCCTGCCGAAGGAAGGTCAGGCGAGGGGCGTCCAGATCGACATCGATCCCGGCATGCTGTCGATCCGCTACCCGATGGAGGTCAATCTCGTCGGCGATGCCGCCGAGACGCTGCGAGCGCTGCTGCCCCTCCTCGAGCGCAAGAGTGATCGCTCCTGGCGCGAAACCGTCGAGAAGAGCATCGCGGCCTCGGAAAAGACGCTGACCGAGCGGGCGCTTGCATCCGCCGATCCGATCAATCCGCAGCGCGTCTTCCACGAGCTCAGCCCGCGGCTGCCCGACCGGACGATCCTGACCTCCGATTCCGGCTCCTGTGCCAACTGGTATGCCCGCGACATCAAGATCCGCGCCGGCATGATGGCCTCGCTCTCCGGCGGCCTCGCCTCGATGGGCGCCGCCGTGCCCTATGCCATCGCGGCCAAGTTCGCCCATCCCGACCGGATGGTGGTCGCCATGGTCGGTGACGGCGCCATGCAGATGAACAACATGGCCGAGCTGATCACGGTGGCGAAGTACTGGCGCGACTGGGAAACACCCGGCTTCGTCTGCATGGTGCTGAACAACCAGGACCTCAATCAGGTCACCTGGGAGCAGCGGGTGATGGAGGGCAATCCGAAGTTCGAGGCGACGCAGACGCTGCCGGACGTGCCGTATCATCGCTTTGCCGAGATGATCGGACTGCGCGGCCTCTATGTGGACGATCCCGAGCAGCTGGGCGCGGCCTGGGACCAGGCGCTGGCGTCCCCCGTGCCGGTCGTCCTGGAGGTGCGCACCGATCCCGAGGTTGCGCCGATCCCGCCGCACTTCACGCTGAAGCAGGTCCGCAACTTCCTCGCCTCGACGCCGCGCGATCCTGAGGCGTCCGGCATCATCGCCGACACCGCGCGCCAGCTCTTCGGTTCGGTGCTGCCGGGCGGGAAGGAGGAGTGATCTGGAGTGAGCCCGCCCGGCTTCAAACCCGGAAACAATGGATCAAAGGTCCGACCGACTAAGGCGATGACGCTCGTCTTTCGACGTCACAGGTCGCAATAGCCATGTCGCGTTAGCCCAGGAGAACGGCCCCGCTTCGCCCTCTTGGGACGGCCCTTTTTGCAGGCCAGCCACAGGTGCCAGTGGAACGCGGGTCCTGTTCTCCTCGCATGCGTGCGCGCAGGCCTCACCGCGTCGAGCTCAAAGAAGATCGCCGCGGGGCGACCGGCCGAAACCGGTCGGGCGATCCCTGGAAGTTGCCGGCATTCGGCTGGCGAGACGAGCTTTCGGCTTCTGCGGAGCGACACAGGCAGGTGTAAACCGGCTCAACTTGGCTGAAGGGTTGAGACCGCGGCCACGGAACCGCCGACCGGACGTTCGTCGCCTAGCGGATCTACAGTGGCCTGCCTCTCCAGAATTGATGTAAGTTATTGCAGAAAACGAAGGATGGAATGGACGAACATGGCCGCCGACAGGGTCGTTGCGCAGCTGGATCGGGGCGTGATCAGCCTTGATGAGGCACTGGAGCTTGCCGCCTGCGTCGATGCACTGGAGCTCTTTGAGGCTGCTGCTGACGCAGCATCATATCGGTATGTAGAGGGCATTAGCTTTCTACCCCGCCCCGGATCTACAACCATGACTCGCTTGGGGAGCGGCAAGGCTTTATCGCTTCTCAGGAACTGATCGACCTGTGCCTCCGCAATGGGTGGTCGCGGTCTGATCCTGGGGCGGCTGACATGCAGAGCGGACATCACGGGCTAGAACGCTTTCTGAAGCGGCTACTGCTTAACTCTGCCCTCAGTGAAGCGGAGCAGTCCGCGATCCTGTCCATGAGGGCAACGGAGGTTCAGGTCGCCGCCAGAGACGATCTGGTGATGCCTGGGGAGACGGTCGATCAGTCCACCCTCACCGTTGAGGGCTGCCTTGGCCGCTTCGATCTGATGCGCAACGGCGCGCGGCAGATTACGTCGCTCTACATTCCCGGCGACATGTGCGACCTCTATTCCGTGGTCGCTCCAACGACTGGCTGGGGGATCACCGCGCTCGGGCCCGCGACCATCCTCCACGTCCCGCACGCCGACTTGAGGTCCGTGGCGACAGAATATCCAAACCTCGCATTCGCTTTCTGGCGCGACACGACCTTGGACGCGTCAATCCTGGCGAAGTGGATCGCAAATATGGGCCGCAAGCAGGCCTTGGCCCGCGTGGCGCATCTTCTGTGCGAGCTGGGGGTTCGGATGGAACGGGCTGAACTAGGAGAGCGCCGGGAATATCGTCTGAAGATCACCCAGGAGCAGATCGCCGATGCCATGGGCCTGACCTCCGTACATGTGAACCGATCACTGCAGCAGCTGCGTGCAAGGAATTTGATCGTGACAACGGGAAGTCTGGTCAGCATCCCCGACTGGGACCGACTCACCGAGCTCGCGGAGTTTGTCCCGACCTTTCTGCTGGCAGGTGAAGCCAAAGCAGACCGCCCATCCTGAGAGAGGCGTGACACCGGTCGCAGCCAACGATCTTATCCGAGGAAAGCTTAGGCTTCAGGGAAATACGTGGATTGTCAGTGCGTTGCCCCCTCTTAAAAGGAGGACGTCGCCAATGCCCCGCTTCTTCATAGACATGTCTGATGACGAGACCTTTTCCCGGGATGATGCCGGCTTGGTCTTCAAGGACGTGGAGGAGGCGAAGAATGCCGCTGTCGCCACACTGGCCGATATGGCACGGGAAGCATTGCCCGACGGAGACGCTCGCACCTTTCTGGCGATCATTCGCGGCGAAGACGGCGGCATGCTCCTGCAGGCCAACCTCACCTTGAAGGTGACCTCGCTTGTTCCAACGAACACGCGTTGAGCGGAGCATATGATCGGCAGCTACCCAAGCGGCCGAGGCAGGCGCCGCTCGTCGCGCCGGCTGCGGTCGCACGGCCGGACGTAAAACCTCAACGGAGTTGAGGAAGGACGCTTGCCGCGAAGCTCTCGATGAAACGTTTCTGGCTGCGATCAACCTGATGCAGGAGGATTTCGCTGAAGCCGAGTTCGACGAACTCGTGAAGCCAGGCCGCATGCTGCCCTAGATCGGCAGATACCAACAATGATGTTCGCATGTCCTCGAGCCGGACATGCCTCGTTGCCGTATCGAAATCGCTCGGGCTCGCCAGCTCCCAGTTGACCTCACCGCCGAGGACGCAATAGCGCCATTGCTCATGGGCTCCGGCAAGAGCTTCCTCCTCGCTGGGCGCCCAGTTCAGTCCGACCTGCAGGAAGAGAGGCTTGCCATCACCGCCGCCCCGGCGAAACGCATCAATGACGCGTTTCAGTCGATCGGGCTCGGCGCTGACGGTCAGAAGCCCATCCGCCCATTGGCCCACGGCTTCAGCCGTCGCCTCGGATACAGCCGCACCGAGTAGCCGTGGGGGACTCTTCGGCAGGGTGTAGAGCTGCGCGTCGACGACTGTCACAAGCCCATGATGGGAAACCGTCTCGCCAGCCATCAAGGCCCTGATCACTTCGGCGCATTCACGCAGGCGCGCGTTCCGCTCCGGTTTGCTGGGCCATCGCAGCCCGGTGATCCCCTCGTTGAGGCGTTGACCGCTGCCGAGCGCCAGCCACAGCCGCTCGGGAAACATCTCCGACAGAGTTGCGGCGTTCTGGGCCAGAATGGCGGGGTGGTAGCGATATCCCGGCGCCGAGATTATCCCGTATGGCAGGGCCGTGGTAGCCATAGCCGATCCAAGCCAGGGCCATGCCGAGCCCGACTGGTTCTGCGCTGGACCCCACGGCTTGAAGTGGTCGGACGACATCGCGCAATCGAAGCCGGCTCGCTCAGCCGATCGAACGAGGGCGAGCAGTTCCGATGGTGGGAACTGCTCATGCGAAGCGTGGTATCCGATCTTGACCATATGCTGGTTCCGGCACCGCAGTCGTGTCCGGCAAACTTCACACGGGCCAGCGGGTTCCTTGTCGCGGGCACATCCGGCTTATGGCGGCTCCAGGCCGTCAGTTCGAACTGCCCTCTGCGGGGCAGGATCGCTCCTCTATGCACAGCTTTGCTTCGTTGACGGCTGCCGCGAATGCGTGGGCCGCCTGGCGGCAGACATGTTCGCTTGCGCCGCGGGCACCCTCTAGGAACTTCATCGTCGTGAGCTGCTGCAGCTCCTGGATGAAGACATCCTCGTCGCCAACGTCGGCAGCGGCGAGAGCTTTCGCCATATCGAGAAACGCGTCCCCGAGGACACCTGCGGCAAATAGGAGAACTGCTTTGTTGTCGGTCAGTCGCCGGCCCATCTGAAGCTCACCGTGCTGTCATCGGACGGGGAGATAAACGTCGTTGCCTGGCTGAAAGGTCCAGGCACATTTGCGTTTCGGCGGAGCTTGGTCATTCGAGTGAGCAGGAACCGAACTCGCGGCGGGGGTCCTGCTGTGGCCGGGGCGCTACCGGTCCGGCGCTGGACCTGACGCGTCTGCGTCAGGCGCTTTCCGCCCCAACTCGATGGCCGAGCGAGGTCTTGGGCTAAGCGCCGTCGGTGATCGTGAAAATGCGCGCTTCGTCGGCAGTGTCGCGCAGGCCCTTGAATGATGCATGTCGCAGCATCCCGTCGCCCGTCCAGCCACGGAACTCGATCTCGGCCACCAGCTCGGGCCGCACGAAGACGATCTTCTTGCGCGGCATGGCCGCAGCAGGCGATGCCGTGCGCAGCTGATCGAGCTGCCTCTTCAGCGCCGCAGCGGAGGCTTCCGTGAAGCCGGTGCCGACCGCGCCGACATGCACCAGCTGCCCGTCGCGGCGGGCTGCGAGGACCAGGCTGCCGAGCTTGCCGCGCAGCTTCGAGGATGGCTCGTAGCCGATGATGGCGAAGCTCTCGCTCTGCACGCACTTGATCTTCAGCCAGTCGCCCTGACGGCCGGAGCGGTATGGACGGTCCCGGTGCTTGGCGATGATCCCCTCGAGCCCGTGTTCGCAGGCACTTCGTAGGAGAGCCTCGCCATCGGCGGCGATCTCTTCCGACAGGCGGATCACGCCTTCGCTGCCGACGACGTCCTCCAGGATGTGCCGGCGCTCCTCCAGCGACATCCGGCTGAGATCCAGCCCATCGAGATAGAGGATGTCGAAGGCGTAGAGCACGGCCGCGCCGGCAGCCTTCTTGCCGCCGCGGCCGCCGAGCTCCTTCTGCAGCGCTCCGAAGTCAGAGCGCCCGTTCTCATCGAGGACGACAGCTTCGCCATCAAGGATGATGGAGGAGACATCGAGTGTGCCAGCCGCGGCCGCAATGGCTGGGAAGCGTCCTGTCCAATCATGGCCACCGCGCGTGAGAACCCGCACGGCGCCGCGATCGACATGGATGGCCAGCCGATAGCCATCCCACTTGATCTCGAACATCCAGTTCCGCCCCGCGGGCGGCGCGGAGGTGAGGAGGGCGAGGCACGGCTCGACCCGGTCCGGCATGGGATCGAACGGGAGCTGTGGTTGCTTTGGATCGCGCGACGCAATCTCGCCACCGCGAACGGCCGGCGAGGGTTCGGTCTGGAGTGTGCTTGGGCGAGGCGATTTCGCAGGAGGCTTTGCCATCCCGCCATTGAGCGACTGAACCGCTTAAGATGCGGTCACTGCACGGCCCGCCCGTGACGATTTCAGCACCAGCCGACGCACGGGCTCGATGTCTTGAGGACGCGTGACAGACATTCTCGATCCGGAGCGGCGTGCCGGTCGCTGGGGGTCGCTTGTCTCAGGAGCACTCGGCGCGAGCGCGGGTGGGCCATTCCGGCTCGTCCTCGGTCGGCAGTTCGCAGCGATTATGGATGTCGGTCGCGGCGACGGCCGCATGGCCCATCCCGACCACGATCTGGCTCAGGTCCCTGACAACATCCCCGGCCGCATAGAGTCCTGCCACACTGGTCCTGTTATGGTCGTCGACGATGAGCGCTCCGGCGGCGTCGTGTTCCGCGCCCAAAGCAACCGCGAGATCGGAGCGGACTTGCATTCCCAACGCGGAATAGAGCACGTCGAAGCGGTGCTCCTGTCCGCTTCCAGTGCGCATGACGGCGATCTTGTCCCCATCGAGATCCAGTGCGGTGATCGGCTCCTCGACGACCTTGACTGCGTATTCGGCCAACCGTGCGCGCTGATCATCGTCGAGCTCCATGGGCCGGCCGAGCGTCAGCAGTGTCACGTCGCGTGAGTAGGTGCGCGCCACGAAGACCGCCTCGCCCAATCCTCGGCTACCGAAGCCGATCACGGCGATCTTGCGGTTCATTGCCTCGTAGCCGTCGCAGATCGGACAATACCGCACCAGGCCGCGCTGGACGGCATTGGGCACGTCCGGCATGTCCGGTTCGTTATCGACCGCGCCCGTCGCGAGCAGGACGCGGCGCGCCCGAAGCTCTCGGCTTTCGCTCTCGCCGCAGACGACCGTCGCTCGAAAGCCTCCAGGCTCCTTGCCGAGCGCAGAGACGGTGCCATTGAGGATGCGCGCGCCGTATCGCTCGGCAGTCGCTCGCTGAAGCGCAAGGATGTCCGGACCGGCGATGCCTGCCGCAAAGAGCGGGATGTTGTGGCTTGTCGGGATCCAGGATGCGCGTGCGCGACCGTCATCGACCACGAGGAAGCGCCGGTTGAACCGGGCGAGATAAAGCGCCGCCGACAACCCGGCTGGACCACCTCCCACGATGAGACAATCGAGCATGTCGTCATCCGTGTCTTCCATTTCGGGCGCTCCCGGGCTTCTCATTGAAGGCTGCATAATCCGACGACGACACGTCGTCACCGTGCGAGCCCGAAGGGCTTTAGCGCGTCAGGCCCGCTATCGCCGAATGGAACAGCGTTGCCGGCTATGAAGGAGACGGAGCCTGAACATCGGCCGATCGATGAATCTGGTGGGCGAAGACCTGCGAGCCGACGGCACGTCACCGATCCTGCTCCATCAGATCCCCTAAGTTCCGCTCAGCCGGCGCTACAGCGTCGAGGTTCTCTTCAGCGCCGTTGCGGGTCGACTCGAGGGGAGGGCTGCAACGGCGATATTCAGTTGCACCGCCAAACATCCGCTTGCCAAGCTCCAGGCAACGCCATTTTCCAGCGAGATCGCGGCCCTGCGGCGCGGCGGCAGCGAAGGAGCACACAAGGGCAAGCCGACACGGCGCTCCTGGCTCCTGAATGGCTGAGGATCGGACTCCATGCGCAGCCTGAGCCGCCGCGTCCTCCTGCAGGTGATGGGCACGACCGCTGCGTCGCTCCCATTTCCCCCACAGGCTGATGCATCAAAGGACAACTCGATGCAGCACGTCGTTCTTCTCGGCGATTCCATCTTCGACAACGCCGCCTATGTGGCGGGCGGTCCGGAGGTCCTGAAGCAGTTACGCGAACGCCTGCCCGGGCATTGGCAAGCGACCCTGAACGCCGTCGACGGCGCGGTGACAGGCGGCGTCGAACGACAGCTTCAGCGACTTCCCCCTGATGCCAGTCATCTCGTCATCAGTGTCGGCGGAAACGATGCGCTCCACCATGCAGGGCTGCTCGATCAGGGTGCCCGGTCGGTGGCCGAGGCTCTGAGCCACATCAGTGATGTTCGAGAGCAGTTCCAACGGGACTATTCGACCATGATCGCGGGAGTGCTGAACCGGAAGCTGCCGACATCCATCTGTACGATCTACGACGCTCGTTTTCCCGATCCGCAGCGTCGCAGGCTCGCCAACACGGCTCTGGCCGTCTTCAACGACGTGATTACGCGGACCGCCTTCATGCATGGATTGACGTTGATCGACCTGCGGCTGATCTGCAACGAGGACGTCGACTATGCCAATCCGATCGAGCCATCCGTCACAGGCGGCGCGAAGATCGCTTCGGTCATCGCGGCGGTCGTCTTGGAGCATGCCGCCCGCAGTCGCTCGGAGGTCTATGCTCGCTGATCGACGGGGAGGGCAGGGATGTCACCGAGGATGCTGCGCCGGATCCAGCCCGTATGTCCCAGGCGACGATGCTCGCCGTGCTCTCAGACGTTCGGATGGGAGCGCGAAGCAGCCGCCGCTACGCCAGGCTTATGGCTGCGCCGGGAGCCGATGGATGGTCCTCTCCGCGTCGCTAGCGCCTTGCCGATGATCTGGTCGAGGTCCCTCAACAGGAAGGGCTTCTTCAGGAGCGGCAGACCGGCATTCTCCTTTGCCGTCAGCTCCGCATAGCCACTTGCGAGCACGATCGTGATGTCGGGATGGGTGGCGCCGATATGCTCGGCCAGCTCCGATCCCGTCATGTCGGGCATGGCATGGTCGGTGATCAGGAGATCGACCTCTTCGCTGGCGAGCATCTCGATTGCTTCGCGTCCCGACGCCGCCGTTCTCACGGTGTGTCCGAGTTCCTGCAGCATCACCGCCGTGTTCATGAGGACGAGCGGGTCGTCGTCCACCGCCAGGATTCTGAGCGCCGGCTGCTCCGGGGAAACGGGAACGAGCTCGGCCGCCGGTTCGCTTTCGAGGTCGGCCTGTGCTTCCCCTTCTTCGGCAATGGGCAACCAGACCTCGACGGTGGTTCCCTCTCCCTTGCGGCTCCTCAGCACCAGGCGCCCACCTGACTGTTCGGCAAGTCCGTGCACCATGGGCAGGCCGAGACCCGTTCCCTTGCCGACGCCCTTGGTGGTGAAGAACGGCTCGGTCGCGCGCTGGAGCGTGACTTCGTCCATGCCTTTGCCATCGTCCTTGACGGACAGGCAGACATAGGCCCCTGGCGGCAGCTGCAAGCGGTTGCCGGTTGCAAGGTCCTCCCGCCGCGCCGCGATGATCACATGCCCACGACCTTCGGTCGCGTCACGCGCATTGACCAGGAGATTGAGCAGCGCGAGTTCCATCTGGTTCGCGTCGGTGTGAACCGCAGGCAGGATCAAGGGAAAGCGCGTCTCGATCACCAGCTCCGAGCCGATGGAGCGTTGCAGCAGCCCGGCCATGCCGCTGATGAGCACCGGCAGATGAACCGCGCCATATTCCAGGTCCTGGCGGCGTGCGAAGGCCAGCAGCCGTTTCGTGAGCGCAGCACCCCGCTGCGCGCCGCTGATCGCGTTTTCGATCAGCGGCGAGATGCGCGGATCCGGGGCGATGCGCTTCTGCACGAGCTCCAGGCTGCCGAGCACCGCCATCAGAAGATTGTTGAAGTCGTGCGCGATGCCTCCGGTCAGCTGCCCGAGCGCCTCGATCTTCTGTGACTGGAACAGTGCCTCGCGTGCGGCGTCCAGCTCCTCGCGCGCCTTCTTCCGTTCGGTCAGATCCCGGGTGACCTTGGCAAAGCCGACGAGCTGTCCGTCGGCGTCGCGGATCGGGTCGATGATCACATAGGCCCAGAAGCGCTGCCCGTCCTTTCGGACGCGCCAACCTTCGCTTTCGAACTTCCCTTGCTCGGCCGCGGTCTTGAGAGCGGTTGCCGGGAGGCCGATCGCCCGATCCTCGTCGGTGTAGAAGCGCGAGAAGTGCGCCCCAAGTATCTCGGCTTCCTCATAGCCCTTGAAGCGGCGTGCGCCGGGATTCCAGCTTGTGACGTGGCCGCCGGCATCCAGCATGTAGATCGCGTAGTCCGTTACGGCTTCGATCAGGATGCGGTAGCGATCGTCCTCAGTGAAGGACGATGTCAATTTCTCCATCGGCTGCACGAGATCTCCATAGGCCTGCGAGAGTCTGGGGCGTGACGAAGCGGTTTATAGGAAGGAATTATGCTGTAGCGAGGCCGTAACCCGGGACGCCGGAGCGAAGTCCTTAGCTGCCAACCTCCGATGCCGGTCACTGATACCGCGGCGCAGAGCTGCATGGTAGTGGTCCCGAGCGGGTGGCTCCTCGGCGTCGATATCCCGTGCAAAGCCGAAGGCGCCCGCAAGCTCACGCTGCTTTATTGCGCTTCGAAGGCCATAGCGGCGGATGCGACAGCGCCTTGGCATCGAAAGGGGCAGCAGCAGAGTATCTCCGCGTAAGCGGTTGTGCGCGGGTTGATGCATGAGCAGCACTTCTGGACGGGTTGGAACGCTCGTCCCTGCCATGGCAACGCTGGCTCGCTGGCGGGACGACATCGTCTCCGCGGCGCCATCCGGCGAGCTTATCGCAGCGGATGCTCCGGATCGGATCACAGGCGAACCATAGACGCCTACCTTGATCGATGCCGCCGCTTCGTAGGCAATCGGCGAGCCAGCGCTAATTGACTGATCTGCTTTGTCTATCCGGATCGGGACCGTCATGTCGCAGGCTTACCTCAATCGCGTCGCGACCGCGGTGCCCGGCAACGAGGTGCACCGGTTCTTCTTGAACTTTGCGATGGAGCAGCTGAGGGACGATCCTCGACGCCAATCCGTGTTCAGCCGCATGGCCGACAAGGGCGGCATTGAACGCCGCTACTCCTGCATCATCCCGGCCGATGATCCCGCCGGTGATCGCGTCGACCGGGACGGCGTGTTCAGGCTGGGCGCCTTTCCCGGCACCGGCAAGCGCATGGACATGTACGAGGCAAATGCTTCGGTGCTTGCGATGCGCGCCATCGAGCGCCTCGCGATCGAGGATGTCGCCGGGATCACCCATCTGATCGTCACGAGCTGTACCGGCTTCTATGCGCCAGGCATCGATCTCGAGATCGTCGCGCAATGCGGTTTGTCTCCCTCGGTCGAGAGGACGATGATCGGCTTCATGGGGTGCTACGCCGCGATCAATGCGCTGAAGATCGCGCGCCACATCGTCCGCTCCGAGCCTGCCTCCCGCGTTCTCGTGGTGAATGTGGAGATGTGCACCCTTCATCTGAAGGAGACGCTTGATCTGGAGCGCCTCTTGTCCTTCTGCCTCTGGGGCGATGGATGCGCGGCGTCGCTGGTGACGGCAGACCCGGCCGGCTTCCGCCTTGATGGCTTCAGGGCCCTTCTTGCTGCCGACACGCGCGAGCTGATGTCGTGGAGCGTGCGCGACGACGGCTTCGACATGGTCCTGTCCGGGCGCGTGCCGGCGACCATCCATGACACGCTTCACGAGCACCTGAACGAGATCATCGGCCAGACGGACACCGCCGCGTTCGACCTCTGGGCCGTGCATCCGGGCGGCCGTTCGGTTCTCGATGCGGTGGAGCGCTCCCTCGACCTCCCAGGAGACAGGCTGAGCTGTTCGCGCGAGGTCCTGCGCGACAACGGCAACATGTCGTCCGCAACGGTGATGTTCGTGCTGGAGAAGATGCTGGCGCAGCAGGTCTCTCCCGGGACGCGCGGGGTCGGGATGGCGTTCGGACCGGGATTGACGGCCGAAACGATGATGTTCCAAGCGGCCGCATGACACTGCGCGACGACGATCTGCGAGTGCGCAGGATGGAAGAGGAGATCCTCGACCATCTGCCGGAGAACGACCCCCGGGCAATTGCATCACGAAGTGATCTGCGCCGGCTGAACCTCTTGATGGGGCAGGCGGCCACCATGGCAGGGCTGCTGCGGCGCCACGTTCCAGAGCCGCCGCGCCGCATCCTGGAGATCGGCTCCGGCGACGGGTGCTTCATGGCGCGGGTGGCCAAGTCTCTGGCGAAGACCTGGCCCAGCGTTCACCTGACGCTGCTCGATCGGCAGTCCTGCGTCTCGCCCGCCTGCGCCGAGCAGATCGGGGCGGCCGGCTGGAGCGTCGACATCGTCACGGCGGACATCTTCGACTGGTTGCGCGATGCGCCGGACGACCGCTTCGACGCTATCTGCACCAACCTGTTCCTCCACCACTTCAGCGACGATACGCTGAGGGAGCTCCTTGCGCGTCTGGCGCAGCATGCCCCCGTCTTCGTGGCGACCGAGCCCTTGCGAGCCGCCTTTCCCCACCTGGCGTCACGTCTGCTGCGGGTGATCGGAGCAAATGACGTCACGCGCAACGATGCGCCCGTCAGCGTGCGTGCCGGGTTCAGGAACCGCGAGCTGTCGGCTCTCTGGCCGCAGGATGCCCTGACGCACGAGCGCCGCCGCGGCCTGTTCACGCATGCCTTTGCCGCCGTGGCGAGGCGGCCGGCGCCCGGGCGATGAGGTTCGATTCCATCGTCATCGGCGCGGGCCCGGCGGGCTCGACCCTGGCCGCCGAACTGGCGCGGGCAGGGCGCTCGGTTGCCCTGATCGAGCGCTCGGCGTTTCCGCGCCGCAAGGTCTGCGGCGAGTTCATCTCGGCCGCCAGCCTGCCGGTCATCGAATCGCTCGGGCTCGGTGAAGTCTGGCAGGAGCGTGCCGGGCCGGAGATCAGGCGTTTGGCGCTGTTTGCCGGAGATCGCATCGTCGAAGCCAGGATGCCGGATGGCGGCGTCGGCTACGGGCGGGCGCTCGGTCGCGATGTTCTGGACCAGCTTATTCTGGACTGCGCGCGACAGGCCGGCGCCCAACTCTTCCAGCCCTACCGGGCGACCGGCATCGTTTTCGAGGATGGCCTTCACAGCGTGGCGATCGCCTCGCGGGACGATGACGTCATCCTTCGAGCACCGGTCGTGATCGCCGCACACGGATCATGGGAGACTGGTCCGCTCCTCACGCAAGCGCCAAAGGCCCGCGGCGACGCCGACCTCTTCGGCTTCAAGGCCCATTTCCGCGGCGCGACACTCGCCCCGGAGGTGATGCCGCTCCTGGCATTTCCGGGTGGCTACGGCGGCATCGTCTGGGCTGACGATGGGCGGCTCTCGCTGTCCTGCTGCATCCGCCGCAGCGATCTTGCCGCTTTACGCGCGCAGGATGGCGGAGCCCCGGCCGCGGTCGTCTTGCACCGCCATCTCATGCGCGCCTGTCGGGGCATCGCCGAGGTGATCGGCGACGCGCGGCTGGAGGGAAAATGGCTCGCTGCAGGACCCATCCGACCCGGCATCCGCCGCGGGCACTGCGATGACGTCTTCAGGGTTGGCAACGTGGCCGGGGAAAGCCATCCGATCATCGCCGAAGGGATCTCGATGGCGATCCAATCCGCCTGGCTGCTTGCGCGCGAACTCAACCGCATCGACATCGGCTCAGGCGACGAGCGTGCGGCGGCGGGCCGTCGGTACGAGGCGGCTTGGAAAGCGCAGTTCTCGCTTCGAATCCGCGCTGCGGAGCTCTTCGCGCGACTAGCCCTGCGCCGCGAGGGCAGGGCCATCGGCAGTCGGATCATCGGGGCAATGCCGCAGCTCCTGACCGCTGGGGCGGCTTTGGCCGGCAAGACCAAAGTGCTCGCAGGCGCTGCCAGTCCAGCCGAGTAGCAAGAGACTGCGTGCCCCGCCCGGGCAGGCATCGCGATCGGCCATATGCGCAGCCCGACCGCGACCGCTGGGGAAGCCGAGACAGCCGCCGCGGCGGCCTCTGGCAATCTCCTTTCAACCCTGACCGTCAGGCGGCGATCCTCGCCGTCGCGGGACGTTCAGAGCCCGACCAGGATCGTGTCTTCGACCTCCGCCGCGATTGCCGCTTCTCCGGCCTCTGCCTTGCGAAACCAGGGCGGTCCGCCCGCATCTGAATGAAGCTGCCGGAGCATTCCTGGACCGATCGAGGGTCGCCAATCATTGATGGAGACGGAACAACGGGCAAACGATGACGCTTGTACGAGAGCTTCCCGACGCCCTTTCTGACACGGGCCTCGTGGATTCGCTCACGCGAGAGGCAGCCCGATGTCCGAAGTCAGCATCTATCGTTCGTCCAACGGAGACGACTGGATCTTGGAGACGGGTCTCGACGGAAGCCGAGTCGTCCTGCACCGAGCGAATCCTTCGTCCGGTGGCAAGGAAACGCGAATGGCCGTTGAGGAATTCCTGCAGCGCGGCGGCGGCGGGCCGGAAGTCGCCGCGGTTCGTCAGGCGGTCGGCGGCTCAGACTCGTCTGGCCTGCGAGGCTGACGGGCCAGCCTGCATACCGGATCGCTGCCGCCTCGGTTCGGCCGTGGCTGCGCCGACCATCTGCAGCCCTCATGCCGCACGCCACCTCGAAGGGGCCTGCGAAGGCGGCGACTGACCAGTCCTGCTGGTCAGAGCATAGCTACGTGATGACGCGACACGCGCCGCATACAAAGCCGTCAAGCCGTGAAAGTGAGTGGTGAGCGCGCTGGGACTCGAACCCAGGACCTACAGATTAAAAGTCCGTTGCTCTACCAACTGAGCTACGCGCTCGCCCCGCCGGACCCTGAGGCCGCCGCGAAATCGGCCGGACCATAGAAAGGCGGCCGTGGAGGGTCAACCGGATTCCGTCGCCTGCACAAGATCAATCCGAGCGTTGACGGAGCTGGACGTCCGCCTCGCCGAGCTGATCCGTCTGCGCCAGCCCCGTCGGTCCAATGCTGCGAGCACCGCTCATCCGCAGTGCCGCGCAGGCACCTCGTTTGCGTGCGGGGCTGCACGGCGATAGAGACAGGCCGCAGGCAGGGATGGGCGCTGATAAGCCCTCGTCCCTGCCTCGACACGGACAGCCGGCCCTCGACGGCGCCCCTTGGCGCTCCGCAGACCGGCCTCGCTTGGATGCCAATGATGGACATCTCCTATCCCGCCGCGGTCCTCGCAGGCGCGCTGTCGTTTCTGTCTCCCTGCGTCCTGCCGCTGGTGCCGCCCTATCTCTGCTACATGGCGGGCGTCACCGCCGAGGATCTGAGGGCCGGCCGCACCATGCCGTCGGCGGGCTATGGCCGTCTCGTCGGTACGGCGATCATCTTCGTGCTCGGCTTTTCCACCGTCTTTGTCCTGCTCGGCGCAGGCGCCTCGACGATCGGGCTACTGCTGCGGCGCAATCTCGATTGGCTGGCAGTCGCCGCGGGGCTCGCCATCATCGTCATGGGACTGAATTTCCTCGGCGTCTTCCGCCTGTCGTTGCTCTCGCGCGAGGCGCGCCTGCGCGCGCCCGACAGGCCACGCAGCATGGTCGGCGCCTATCTCATGGGACTTGCCTTCGCCTTTGGCTGGACGCCGTGCATCGGCCCTGTGCTCGGTGCCATCCTCGGCCTTGCCGGCACGCGGGCGACGGCGGGCGAGGGTGCCTTCATGCTGGCGCTCTACTCAGCTGGCCTCGGCATTCCCTTCGTGCTGGCGGCTGCCTTCTCCGGCGCCTTCCTGCGCGCGGCCGGCCGGTTCCGGCGTCACCTCGCCGCCGTCGAAAAGGTCATGGGCGGCCTCCTCGTCGTCACCGGCATCCTGTTCCTGACCGGCGGCATGCAGAGCTTGTCGTTCTGGCTTCTCGAAACATTTCCGGCACTTCAGACAATCGGCTAAACCGGGCGCAAAGAGCCGATTCGCTACAGGCAGCGGACGGCCTTCAATCGACCGCCCGGCGGCATCAGCGAGCTCGTATCGGCAATGGCAAGAACCTGTCTCTCGATCATCCTGGCGGCCGGCGAAGGCACGCGGATGAAGTCGTCGCGATCGAAGGTGCTGCACGAGGTGGCGCGGCTGCCGATGGTCGCCCATGTCGCGCGGGCGGCCTCCCGGGCGGGCGCGGCGCGTCTCGCCCTCGTCGTCGGCCGCTCCGCCGAAGCGGTGGAGGCGGCGGTCGCGCGGGAGGTGCGCAGCGTCACCACGCATCTTCAGGCTGAACGCCTCGGCACAGCGCATGCGGTTCTGGCCGCGCGTGAGGCGATCGAGGAGGGGCACGACGACGTGCTCATCCTCTATGGCGACTCGCCCCTGATCCGCGCCGAGACGCTGCGGCGCGCCCGCGCCATCCTGCGCACCGGCGCCGATCTCTGCGTCTTCGGCTTCCGTGCCGCCGATCCCAACGGCTACGGCCGCATCCTGACGCGTGAGGGCCAGGTCCTCGCCATCCGCGAAGAGAAGGATGCGAGCGAGGCCGAGCGCGCCGTCGATCTCTGCAACGGCGGCGCCATGGCCATCAGCGGCCGGATCGCGCTCGACCTTCTCACCGCCGTCGGCAACGACAACGCCAAGGGCGAATACTACCTGACGGACGTCGTCGAGATCTGCCGGTCGCGCGGCGGTACCATCCGCGCCATCGAGGCGGATGCCGACGAGGTGCTCGGCGTCAACAACCGGGTCGAGCTCGCCGGCGTCGAGGCGATCTGGCAGGCGCGGCGGCGGCGTGAGCTGATGCTGGCGGGCGTGACGCTGCAGGCGCCGGAAACCGTGCACCTCGCCCATGACACCGAGATCGCAGCGGACGTCACGCTCGAGCCCAACGTCGTCTTCGGTCCCGGCGTGAACGTTGCCACGGGTGCTACCATCCACGCCTTCAGCCATCTCGAAGGCGCCAGTATCGGTGAGGGCGCCTCGGTCGGGCCGTTTGCGCGGCTGCGGCCGGGCACGGCTCTGTCGCGCGACGCCAAGGTCGGCAACTTCTGCGAAGTGAAGAACGCCAGCATCGCGGAAGGCGCCAAGGTCAACCACCTGACCTATATCGGCGACGCCGAGATTGGCGCGGACGCCAATATCGGCGCCGGCACCATCACCTGCAACTATGACGGCGCGCTGAAGCACCGCACCGTCATCGGCGCCAACACCTTCATCGGCTCCAACTCGGCGCTGGTCGCGCCGGTGCGGATCGGCGACGGCGCCTATGTCGGTTCCGGGAGCGTCATCACCGAGGACGTGCCGGACGACGCGCTGGCCCTCGGCCGCGGCCGCCAGGTGAACAAGCCGGGCCGCGGCCGCGAGATTGCCGAGCGCAACCGCGCCGCCAAGGCAGCCAAGGCCGACGCCAAGACGGCGGCTGCCGAGTAGCGGCGAAGCTGCCGGAGCTGGTCGCGCAGAGCGCCGTTAACTCCCGAGACGAAATGTGAGGCGCGAGGGCGCACGCCCTGCGCTATCAGGTGCGTCGAACTCCTGCGGCGGATCCTCCGGTCCGCTCTTTTACCGACGATCCGAAGCGAGGCGCGCAATGTGCGGCATCATTGGCATCATCAGCCGCGAACCCGTGGCCGGGCGTCTCGTCGACGCACTGAAGCGGCTGGAATATCGCGGCTATGATTCCGCTGGTGTCGCAACGCTGGAAGGCGGCGCGCTGACCCGGCGCCGTGCCGAGGGCAAGCTCGTCAACCTCGAGCGTCGCCTCAAGGCGGAGCCGCTGGACGGCACGATCGGCATCGGTCACACGCGCTGGGCGACCCATGGTGCACCGACGGAGCGCAACGCCCACCCGCATGCGAGCGCCAAGCTCGCCATCGTCCACAACGGCATCATCGAGAATTTCCGCGAGTTGCGGAGCGAACTGCAGGCGGACGGCTACAACTTCGACAGCGACACCGACAGCGAGACGGTCGCCCATCTCGTCACCCGTGAACTGGACCGGGGCCTTGCGCCCAGGCAAGCCGTCCAGGCAGCGCTGGCGCGGCTCGAAGGCGCCTTCGCGCTCGGCTTCCTGTTCACCGGCAACGAGGACCTGCTGATCGGCGCCCGGCGCGGCAGTCCGCTGGCGGTCGGCGAAGGCTCGGGCGAGATGTTCCTCGGCTCGGACGCGATCGCGCTGTCGCCTTTCACCGAGGCGGTCCGCTACCTCGAAGAAGGCGACATGGTCGTCCTCACCCATGGCGGCGTGACGATCTTCGATGCCGACGGCAACGAGGTGGTGCGCCCGCTCCGCCAGTCGGTTGGCAAGGCCTTCTATGTCGACAAGGGAAACCACCGGCACTTCATGCAGAAGGAGATCTACGAGCAGCCGGAGGTGCTCTCCCACACGCTCGGCGCGTACGTGGACATGACCAGCGGGCGCACGCGCGTGCCCGTGGGACAGGCGCTCGATTTTTCCGCCGTGCGGCGCATGGTGATCTCGGCCTGCGGCACCGGCTTCTATGCCGGGTTGACCGGCCGCTACTATTTCGAGCGCTATGCCGGCATTGCCTGCGACCTCGATGTCGCGTCCGAATTCCGCTATCGCGACAGCCCGCTGGGTGACGTCGATCTCGCGCTCTTCGTTTCCCAATCCGGCGAGACCGCGGACACGCTGGCCTCGCTCCGCTACGCCAAGGCAGCCGGGCTGAAGACGGCTGCTGTCGTCAACGTGCAGGAATCGACCATCGCCCGCGAGGCGGATGCCGCACTGCCCACGCTGGCGGGTCCCGAGATCGGCGTTGCCTCCACCAAGGCCTTCACCTGCCAGTTGATGGCGCTGGCGGCGCTGTCGGTCCGCGCGGGCGTCGAGCGCGGCCGCGTCGATCCCGAGACCGAGCTGGCACTCACACGCGCGCTTGCGGAAGCGCCACGCCTTGCCAACGAGGCGATGAAGCTGGAAAGCCGCATCGAGGCGCTGGCGCACGACATGGCCACCAAGCGCCACGCGCTGTTCCTCGGACGCGGCTTCAGCTTCCCGCTGGCGCTGGAAGGTGCCCTGAAGTTGAAGGAAATCAGCTACATCCACGCCGAAGGTTATGCGGCGGGCGAGCTGAAGCACGGGCCTATCGCGCTCATCGACGACACCATGCCGGTGGTGGTTATCGCGCCGCATGATCGCGTCTTCGAAAAGACCGTCTCCAACATGCAGGAGGTTGCGGCGCGCGGCGGACGCATCATCCTCATCACCGACGAGAAGGGTGCGCGTGCCGAGGCCGTGAAGTCGGCCGAGACGATCGTGCTGCCCGACATGCCGGAGATCCTGACGCCGATCATCTACGCCATCCCGCTGCAGATGCTGGCCTATCATACGGCCATCCAGATGGGCACGGATGTCGACCAGCCGCGCAACCTCGCCAAGTCGGTGACCGTCGAATAGACCGTCATCTCGCAGTTGCGGAAAACGCGCCTTGAAATCGGCTGCGCGGCAGCCGATTCTCCATCGCGAGGCAGGTGTTCGCGGCGTCCCCCATTCGGTCGCCCGTCTGGCTCGGAGATGATGCTCCCCCGATGACACGGCTGCGCAACTACTTCTTCACCGGCTTCATCGCACTGGCGCCGCTGGCCATCACCGCCTGGCTGACCTGGTCCTTCGTGCAGTGGGTCGACAGCTGGGTGAAGCCATATATTCCAGCGCGTTACACGCCGGACTTCTATCTTCCCTTCAGCATTCCGGGCTTCGGCCTCCTGGTCGCGCTGGTGCTGATCACGCTGGTCGGCTTCATGACCGCCAACCTGATCGGCAGCACCATCGTCGGCTGGGGCGAGCACATCCTCGGCCGCATGCCACTGGTGCGAACGCTCTACGCGGCGCTGAAGCAGATCTTCGAGACGGTGCTCGCCGACCGCTCCACCACCTTCCAGACCGCCGGTCTGATCGAGTACCCGCGCAAGGGCATCTGGTGCATCGTCTTCATCGCCACGACCGCGAAGGGCGAGATCGCCTCCATCGTTTCGGAGACAGGCGAGGAGGTGCTGGCCGTGTTCCTGCCGCCGACGCCAAACCCGACCTCTGGCTTCCTCCTCTACCTGCCGCGATCGGAGGTGCGCGTCCTCGACATGAGCATGGAGGAAGCCGCCAAGCTGGTGATCTCCTCCGGCCTTGTCGGGCCGGAGCAGGGCTCGCGCATGCCCGTAAGCGATGCGGCGCGCCAGGTCACAGCGCGGCTGCAGCAGGGAGAGACGGATCCCTCGTCCGATACATTGGCCTCAGCCGGAGCGCAGCAGCCGGATCGCCTCGTCGCGGCCGAAGAGGTAGAGCAGCGTGCGCAGCGCCTGCCCCCGCTCTGAGGAAAGGTCCGGGTCCGTCGTCAGGATCAGCCGTGCGTCGTCGCGGGCGATCGGCAGAAGGTCGCCGTGATGCTCCAGCCGGGCGACCTTGAAGCCTGGCATGCCGGACTGCTTGGTGCCGAGAAGGTCGCCTTCGCCGCGCAAGCGCAGGTCCTCCTCGGCGATGCGAAAGCCGTCCTCGGTCTGCCGCATGATCTCCAGCCGCGCCTTCGCCGTCTCGCCGAGCGGCGCACGGTAGAGGAGCACGCAGCTCGACGGCTTCGAGCCGCGTCCGACGCGGCCGCGCAGCTGGTGGAGCTGCGACAGCCCGAAGCGCTCGGCATGCTCGATGACGATGATGGAGGCATCCGGCACGTCGACACCGACTTCGATGACCGTCGTCGCGACGACGACCTGCGTGCGGCCGGCCTTGAAGTCGGCCATGGCGGCGGCCTTTTCCTCGCCGCTCATCCGCCCGTGCACAAGCCCGACGAGACCGCCGAAATGCGCCGAAAGGTGCCGGTGGCGCTCCTCGGCCGCCATCAGTTCGCTCTTCTCCGATTCCTCCACCAGCGGGCAGACCCAGTAGATCTTCTCGCCCTGCCGCACCGCCGCGTCGATACGGCCGACGATGTCGTCCAGCCTCTCGATCGGAACGGCGACGGTCGTCACCGGTTTGCGGCCTGCCGGCTTGCCCTGCAGACGCGAGACGTCCATGTCGCCGAAGGCGGAAAGAACGAGTGTGCGCGGGATCGGTGTCGCCGTCATCACCAGGAGGTCGGGCATCCGGCCCTTGCGGGTGAGGCTGAGGCGCTGGTGAACGCCGAAACGGTGCTGTTCGTCGACGACGACGAGGCCGAGATCGCCATAGTCGACATCGTCCTGGAACAGCGCATGGGTGCCGACCACGATGTCGACGGCGCCACTCGCGATCCGCTCCAGCTTGGCGGCGCGGGCGCGCCCATTGTCCCGTCCGGTGAGGATCTCGATCGTCAGCCCCGCCTTGGCGCACCAGGGCGAGAGGCCGTCGAAGTGCTGCGTGGCGAGGATCTCGGTCGGCGCCAGCAGCGCCGACTGCGCCTTCGCCTCGGCGGCCAGCGCCATCGCCATCAGCGCCACCGCCGTCTTGCCCGAGCCGACATCGCCCTGCAGAAGGCGCAGCATCCGGTCCTCCTCCGCCATATCGGCGGCGATCTCGGCGACGGCTTTTTCCTGCGCCTCGGTCAGCTGGAACGGCAGCGCGGCACGGACGGCGGCCTGGCACGATCCGTCGCCGGCAAGAGCGCGGCCCTTGGCCTTGCGCACGCGCAGGCGAGAAAGGCCGAGCGCCAGCTGGCCGGCCAGGAACTCGTCATAGGCGAGGCGGCGGAAGGCGACGCTTTCCGGCGCGATGTCGACGCCGTCCGCCGGATCATGCAGCCGCCTGAGCGCCTCGGCGAAGGACGGAAAGGTGTGGCGAGCGATGATACCGGGATCGATCCACTCCGGGAGCGCCGGCAGCCGCTCGAGGCTCTGCGTCACGGCCTTGCGCAGCACCTTCGGCGATAGGCCAGCCGTCATTGGGTAGACCGGCTCCACCAGCACGGTGTTCTCCGCGTCCGCGACCGGCAGCACGAAGTCCGGATGCACCATGGACGGCCGGCCATTGAACCACTCGACCCGGCCGCTGACGATCAGCGTCTCGCCGACCGGCAACAGCTTCTCCAGCCACTGCGCCTGACCGCGGAAGAAGGTAAGGGCGATCTCGCCCGTCTCGTCCTGGCCGAAGACACGGTAGGGCACCGACTTGGCCGCGCCGCGCGAGGGTGCCTGATGCCGGTCGATGCGCAGCGTCAGCGTGACGATCGATCCTTCCGGCGCGGTCGCGACCTCGGCGCGGCGGCGCCGGTCGATCAGACTGCTCGGCAGGTGGAAGAGGAGGTCCCGCACCCGGACGGGCGCGTCGCCGCCGCCGACCAGCAGCGTCTGCAGGAGTTCGGCGACGCGCGGACCAACACCGTCCAGCGTCGTCACGGCGGCAAACAGCGGGTCGAGGATCGATGGGCGCATCGGCGCCTCGTGTAGAGCATCGCGGCCGGCGGCGGAACCATCCTCCGCGCCTTGAACGATGCGAAGCCATGCAGGCTCGCCGGAGGCTGCCCGCTGCTGGGAGAGCGGCAACGCCGAGGCTGACAGAGCCGCCTGCGGCGCCTATATGGAACCTTCCATCATGGCGCGACGGTGCGGCTGAAAAAGGCTGCGGCCGGCGCCATGCTTTTGGCGTTTTGGGAGCAGCAGAAGCGATGACCGGCATCTCGTCCGAAGGGCTCGACATTCGCCGCCGCAAGGCGCTGTTCCGCTCATGGCACCGCGGCACCCGGGAGATGGACCTCGTGCTCGGGCGCTTTGCCGACGCCGAGCTGCCGAAGCTGACCGACGCCGAACTCGGCGAATACGAGCAGCTGATGGAGGCGCCAGACCGCGACCTCTTCCAGTGGCTGACCGGCGAGCTGGCCACGCCCGCCAACTACGACGGCGCAGTGTTCCGGCGCATCAAGGCCTTCTACGACATGACCAGGGCGGACGCGCGATGAGCATCCCGGACAAGCTCGCCAAGCGGCTGCAGCGTGGTGGCGGCGTCGAGATCGGTAACGTTCTCGACGGCTACGATTCGTTCCTGCTCGCCGAGATCGCCCGTGCGGCGGGGGGCAAGAAGCCTGTCGTCTTCGTCATGCGCGATGGCAACCGGCTGGGCGAGGTCGAAGACGCCATGCGCTTCATCGCGCCGGAGCTGCCCGTCCTGACGCTGCCGGGGTGGGACTGTCTTCCCTATGATCGGGTCGGTCCCTCGGGCGAAGCGGCGGCACGGCGCCTGTCGGCGATGGCGGCAATCGGCGCACTCAAGCGCGAGCCGCACCGGGCGCTGATCCTGACCACCGCCAATGCGCTGATCCAGAAGATGCCGCCGCTGGCGATCCTGTCGCAGGAGGTCATCTCCGCCCGCGCCGGCAACCGCATGGGCATGAACGAGATCATCGGCGTGCTCCAGCGCGGCGGCTTCGAGCGGGTCGCCACCGTCCGCGAGCGCGGCGAGTTCGCCGTGCGCGGCGGCATCCTCGATCTCTTCGCGCCGGGGGCCGAAGAACCCGTGCGCCTCGACTTCTTCGGCGATACGCTGGAGACGATCCGCGCCTTCGATCCGGCGAGCCAGCGCACCACCCAGCAACGCAAGAGCTTCGAGCTCGCGCCGGTCAGCGAGGTGACGCTGACCGACGAGACGATCAGCCGCTTCCGCTCCAGCTATATCAAGCGCTTCGGCGCGCCTCTGCGCGACGATGCGCTCTACGCGGCGATCAGCGAAGGCCGCCGCTTCTCCGGCATGGAGCACTGGCTGCCGCTCTTCTACGAGCGGCTGGAAACGCTGTTCGACTATGTCTCGGGCTTCCCGATCGTGCTCGACCACCTCGTGCTGGAAGCGATCGCCGAGCGCCGCAAGACGATCGAGGATCATTACGACGCGCGCAAGCGCGGAGCCGGCGAGGGGACGGCGGGCTCGGTGCCCTACAACCCGGTCGAGCCGGATGCGCTCTATCTCAGCGCCGATGAACTGGCGGCCGGCGTCGCGATCAGCGACCCCGTGCGCCTGTCCTCCTACGCGCTGACAGACGCGGCGGGACGCGAGGTGTTCAACCTCGACATCACCCGCGGCCGCAACTTTTCGACCGAGCGCGCCAGCAGCGAGAGCAACGTCTTCCGCGCAGCCGCCGATCACATCGCCAAGCTGAGGGCCGACGGCAAGCGTGTCATCCTGGCGGCGTGGACGGAGGGCTCGCGCGACCGCCTGGTCCAGGTGGTTGAAGAGCAAGGGCTGGAGGGGCTGAAGCCCGTCGACAGCCTTAAGCAGACCAACGAGATCGCCAAGAACCTCGTCGCCACCGCCGTGCTCGGGATCGAGGCCGGCTTCGAGACCGACCGGCTCGCCGTCGTCGCCGAGCAGGACATCCTCGGCGACCGGCTGGTGCGCCGCGGCCGGCGCCGCAAGCGCAACGCCGACTTCATCTCCGAGGTGACCGGCCTTGCGGAGAACGACATCGTCGTCCATGTCGACCACGGGATCGGCCGCTTCGTCGGCTTGAAGACGATCGAGGCGGCCGGCGCCCCGCACGACTGCCTGGAGCTGCGCTATGCCGGCGACGACCGGCTGTTCCTGCCCGTCGAGAACATCGAACTCCTGTCGCGCTATGGCGGCGAGGGCTCCGAGGCGATCCTCGACAAGCTTGGCGGCGGCGCCTGGCAGGCGCGCAAGGCCAAGCTGAAGAAGCGGCTGCTCGACATGGCCGGCGGCCTCATCCGCATCGCCGCCGAGCGCCAGACGCGGGCCGCACCGAAGCTTATGCCGCCCGAAGGCCTGTGGGGCGAATTCGCCGCGCGCTTTCCCTATGAGGAGACCGAGGACCAGCTGCGCACCATCGATGCCGTCGTCGACGACCTGTCGCTCGGCCGCCCGATGGACCGGCTCGTCTGCGGCGACGTCGGCTTCGGCAAGACGGAAGTGGCGCTGCGCGCTGCCTTCGTCGCGGCGATGAACGGGCTGCAGGTCGCGGTCGTCGTGCCGACGACCTTGCTGGCCCGCCAGCACTTCAAGACCTTCTCCGAGCGCTTCCGTGACCTGCCGCTGGTGCTGCGCCAGGCCTCGCGCCTCGTCACCGCCAAGGAGCTAAACGACACCAAGAAGGGCCTCGCCGAGGGCACGGTCGACATCGCCGTCGGCACCCATGCGCTGCTCGGCAAGGGCGTGTCCTTCAAGAATCTTGGCCTCCTCATCATCGACGAGGAGCAGCATTTCGGCGTCAAGCATAAGGAGCGGCTGAAGGAGCTGAAGTCGGACGTCCACGTGCTGACGCTGTCGGCCACGCCGATCCCGCGCACGCTGCAGCTGGCGCTCACCGGCGTGCGCGAGCTGTCGCTGATCACGACGCCGCCGGTCGACCGCATGGCGGTGCGCACCTTCGTCGCGCCCTTCGACCCGCTGGTGGTGCGCGAGACGCTGCTGCGCGAGCGCTATCGCGGTGGCCAGAGCTTCTATGTCTGCCCCCGCCTTGCTGACCTCGCCGGCATCAAGGAGTTCCTCGACGAGCACGTGCCGGAGCTGAAGGTGGCGATCGCCCACGGCCAGATGCCGCCGACTGAGCTCGACGACATCATGAACGCCTTCTACGAGGGCTCCTACGACGTCCTCCTGTCGACGACGATCGTCGAATCCGGTCTCGACATTCCTTCGGCGAATACGATGATCGTCCATCGCGCCGACATGTTCGGCCTTGCCCAGCTCTACCAGCTGCGCGGCCGCGTCGGCCGCTCCAAGCAGCGTGCCTATGCGCTGATGACGATCCCGGCCAACAAGACGCCGACCGCCGGTGCCGACCGGCGCCTGAAGGTGCTGCAGTCGCTGGATACGCTCGGTGCCGGCTTCCAGCTCGCATCCCACGATCTCGACCAGCGCGGCGCCGGCAACCTGCTGGGCGAGGAGCAGAGCGGCCATGTGAAGGAGGTCGGCTTCGAGCTCTACCAGCAGATGCTGGAGGAAGCCGTCGCCGAGATGAAGGGGGTGGAAAGCGAGACCAACGGCCAGTGGTCGCCGCAGATCATGCTCGGCACCGCCGTGATGATCCCGGAAGGCTATGTGCCCGACCTGCAGCTGCGCATGACGCTCTACCGGCGCCTCGCCGACCTCACCGACCTGCGCGAGATCGACGCCTTCGGCGCCGAGCTGATCGACCGCTTCGGCCCGCTGCCCGGCGAGGTCGAGCACCTCCTGAAGGTCGTCTACATCAAGGCGCTGTGCCGCAAGGCCAATATCGAGAAGCTGGACGCCGGGCCGAAGGGCCTCGTCGTCACCTTCCGCGACAAGACCTTCGGCAATCCGGGCGCCCTGGTGCGCTATATCGGCGAGCAGGGCCCGGCGGCGAAGATCCGTCCCGACCAGTCGATCGTCTTGATGCGCGACTGGCCGACGCCGGAGAAACGCCTCGACGGCGCCGCCACCATCGTCACGCAGCTCGCCCGCTTCGCCGAGGAAGGGCAGAAGAGGGCGGCCTGAGGCGGCCGAGAGCCAAGCCGCCGCCGGCAGTGACGGCGGCTCGGCGTCAGCGACGCGGCCGCGCCCGTCAGTTGGCCGAAGCGGGCTCGCGCCAAAACGTCTCGAACTGGTACCCGTAGAGCGGCGTCGTCTCGGGATGCTTGATGAAGCTCCAGCGTGCCAGCCACAACTCCGGAATGTGGAACAGCGGCACCACATAGTGGCCTGAGATCAGGACGCGGTCATAGGCCCGGGCCGCCGCTTCAAAATCCTCAGGCGTGCGGGCGCTGGTGATCGTCTCGATCAGCGCGTCGACGGCCGGATCGGCGACGCCCGCATAGTTGAACGATCCCGCAGCATCGCGCGAGGCCGAGCCGAAGCGGTTGGTCTGTTCGGTCCCCGGCGACAGCGAGGCCGTATAGGTCTGCAGCAGCATGTCGTAGTCGAAGGTCTGCTTGCGAGACTGATACTGCGCATCGTCGACGAGACGGATATTCATCCCGATGCCGACGCGGTCGAGCGTGCGCTTGTAAGCCAGCGCGATCTTCTGCTGCGCCATCGACTGGACGATCACTTCGAAGGTGAGCGGCTTGCCGTCCTTGTTGACGAGGCGGCCCGCCTCGAACCGGTAGCCAAGCGCCCGCAGACGATCAACAGCCTCCTTCAAAACGGTACGGTCGCTGCCACTGCCATTCGTCTCCGGCGGCCGGTAGCTGCCATCGAGAACGTCCTTGTCGACCGTGGCTCCCGCCGCCTTCAGGATGGCCTGCTCGCGGGCATCGGCCGGCTTGCCGATCGCCGAGAGCGCCGACCCCTGGAAGAAGCTCGCGGTGCGCTGGTAGGCGCCATAATAGAGGTTCTTGTTCGCCCATTCGAAGTCGAACAGCATCGCCAGCGCGCGCCGCACGCCCGGATCCTGGAACACCGGCCGGCGCGTATTGAAGATGAAGGCGAGCATGTTCTTCGGCGCGCCGGTCTGGAAACTTTCGCGGATCACGTCGCCGCGCGCGACGGCGGGAAAATCGTAGGCCGTGCGCCAATGGTTCGGGTCGGCATCCGCATAAGCGTAGAATAGCCCCTTCTTGAAGGCTTCGAACTGCGCGTTCGCATCGCGGAAATACTCGACGATGATGCGGTCGTAATTGTTGATGCCTTTGCGGACCGGCAGGTCCTTGGCCCAGTATTCGGGGTTCTTCTCGTAGGTGATGCGCTGGCCCGGCTCGACTTTGGCGACACGGTAGGGTCCGGAGCCGATCACCGGCTCCAGCGTCGTGCGATCGAAGGTCTTCTCGTCGAAAGCATGCTCCGGCAGCACCGGGAGGCCCGAGATGAGGAGCGGCGTCTCCCGCGTCGCCGTCTTGTCGAAGGTGAAGCGGACGCCATGCTCACCAACCTTCTCGATCTTCACCGCCGGCCGCAGCCAGTTGGCATAGAAGGGCCGGCCGTATTCGCGCATCATCCGCACGGTGAACAGCACGTCCTCCGGCCGCACCGGCTTGCCGTCCGAGAAGCGGGCCTTCGGGTTCAGCGTGAACTCGACGAAGCTGCGGTCGGCATCCGTCTCCACGCTCTCCGCCAGGAGCCCGTACATGGTGAAGGGCTCGTCGGCCGAGCGCGTCATCAACGGCTCGAAGACGAGATTGCCGAACTCCTTGTCGAACCAGATGCCGCGTGCCGTCGTCAGCGCACCCTTCACGATCACCGGATTGAGATTGTCGAAGGTGCCGAAGACGCCGTAGCGCATCGTCCCGCCCTGCGGCGCGTCCGGATTGGCGTAGGGCAGGTGGTCGAAATCCGCCGGCAGGGCCGGTTCGCCCTGCATCGCGATGCCATGCATTGGCGCCGCGGAAGCGCTGCTCAGAAAGGACGTCGCCGCGAAAGCGAAGCCAAGCCCGGCGAGAGCACGAATCCAGCCGGTCGCACCCGGTCGATGCTGCATGTCGGACAAATCTCCGGAGAAGTGGACGCGCCAGTCCTACCGGCATTTCGTCGCCTTGCCTACCGTCCGTAAACCCTTACAGCACGGGGGGCCGGGCCTTCAAACGGCCGCATTTGCGAAAGAGGTCGAACCCCGTTAAGGAAGCCGCAAATTCCTGACCCCGCGAATTGCCCGAGAGGATGTCGAGCCCGTGACGCTCCGTTTGTTCATGAACCATCGCAAGGCGCTTGCCACGCTCGCCGGCGCCACCGTCCTCGCCCTCGCGGGTGCCGCCGCGGCTCAGCAGGCGCCGCAGAAGCCGGCGGGTGCCGCGCCGCAGGCGCTGCCGGCCGAGTGGTTCAAGGTCTGCTCCACGCAGGGCGAGAACACCATCTGCAACACGCAGTACACGCTGATCGCCGACACCCGTCAGCTGATCACGGCGGTGAACCTCATCGACGTGAAGGGCAAGGTGAACCAGAAGGTTCTCCAGGCGGTCGTTCCGACCGGCCGCGTCATCCCCGCCGGCGTCCAGATGAAGATCGACGGCAATGCGCCGACGACGCTGAACTACTCCGTCTGCTTCCCGGATCGCTGCATCGCCGAGGCGACCTTGTCCGACGCGATGATCGCATCGATGAAGAAGGGCAACGACCTCTTCGTCACCTCGATCAACTTCCAGCGTCAGCCGAATCCGATCAAGATCACCCTGACCGGCTTCTCCAAGTCCTATGACGGTCCGCCGAAGGCCCAGCCGGAGCTGGCGCAGCGTCAGCAGGAGCTGAACGACGCGCTGAAGAAGCAGGCGGATGCACGCCGCCAGAAGTTCGAGGACGCGCAGAACGCCGCCAAGGCGGCTTCCGAGGCGAAGCCCGCTCAATAAGGCGAGCGAGCTCTTCTCAACGAGATCGGACGGCGGCCTGGTGGCCGCCGTTTCCATTTGTGGCCCGCGGCGGGAGCGAGAGTTCCGCCTCGCGCCGGATAGAAGTTCATGATTGCCATCGTCGGGCTGATCTCGCCCTTTTTCGCCTTGATCGCGCTCGGCTTCCTGGCGGGACGCGTCGCCAAGCTGCCGATCGACGGCTTGGCCTGGATGAACCTCTTCATCGTCTACGTCTCTCTGCCGGCGCTGTTCTTCCAGCTCCTGTCGAAGACGCCGGTGGAGGAACTCGCCAGCGGAAGCTTCGTCATCGGGACGACCGCGGCGACCTTCGCCGTTTTCGCTGCCGGGCTTGCGATCGCTCTGCTGCGCCGCGCCGGACTGCCGGCCGCGACGATCCAGGGTCTCGCTGGAGCCTATGGCAACATCGGCTATATGGGGCCGGGTCTTGCGCTGGTCGCACTCGGCCCGAAGGCCGCTGTGCCGGTTGCGCTCGTCTTCTGCTTCGACAACACGCTGCACTTCGTCATGGCGCCGCTGATGATGGCGCTGGCCGGCGGGCGCAGCGACGGCTTGGGAGCGCTGGCGAAGGGCGTCGCCGTGAAGGTGTTCACCCATCCCTTCATCCTGGCAACCATCGTCGGGATCGGCGCGGCGATCGTTGGATTGCGTTTGCCGGAGCCGGCTGACCGGCTTCTGGCTTTGCTGGCCGCCGCGGCGGCGCCCTGCGCCCTGTTTGCAATGGGCGTGACCCTGGCGCTGCGCCCGCTGCGGCGTGTCCCCATCGAGCTGTCCACCATCGTGCCGCTCAAGCTCGTGCTGCACCCGCTGGCGGTCTGGTTGGCGCTCGGTCTCATCGGTGGCGTCGATCCGCTCTGGATCAAGGCCGCCGTGCTGCTGGCGAGCCTGCCAACGGCGACCAACGTCTTCGTCATTGCGCAGCAGTACCAGGTCTGGGTGGAGCGTGCGTCTGCTGCGGTTCTCGTGACGACGGTCGTCTCCGTCGCGACCGTCACCACGATTCTCTATCTTCTTTCGTCAGGCATGCTCCCAGCCGATCCGTTCGCGCACTGAGCGCGGCAGGCCGAGGAGCCCGGCACCGGGCGACAGACCCTCGCGCACGGCAAAGCGCCGCAGCGGCGCAATCGCGGCGAGCGCGGAAAGGCCGAGCGTGCGCCCGACCTGCACGGGAAGGAAGTCAGCCAGCAGCGAGCGGTTGAGGACGTGGACGCCCGCCGTGCGCGAGACGACGTCGCCGCGCCGCGCCGCTTCATAGCGGGCGAGGACGCTTCGCGAGCCCGGATCGTCGCGGCTGTCGGAGACGGCGCGGATGAGGCTCTCGACATCCCTGAGGCTGAGGTTGAAGCCCTGCGCGCCGATCGGCGGAAAGATGTGCGCCGTCTCGCCGACCAGTGCGACACGATCGCCGGCAAAGCGCGTCGCGGTCGCGCCCGACAGCGGATAGCGCTGCACCGGCCCGTCGATCTCGACTGCACCGACGAGCGAATGCATGGCGTCCTCGACGATGCGGGCGAGGCGCTCCCGCGGCATGGCCGCATAGCGCTCGGCAAGCTGCGGCTCCTCCACGAAGACGATGCCGGATCGCATGCCCGGCAGCGGCACCTGCGCCAGCGGTCCCGGCCGCCGATGGAATTCCGTCGAGATACGGCCGTGCGGCAGCGTATGCGCGATGTTCATCACGACGGCGGCCTGTGGGTAGGCCCAGCGCCGCACCGCGATCCCCGCTGCGTCGCGTATCATCGAATGGCGCCCGTCTGCTGCCACGGCCAGCGCCGCGCTGTAGCTGTCGCCGTTATCGAGTGTCACGGTGACGCGCTCGGCCTCGAACGAAACGGCCGTGGCCGCGGCATCGATGATCTCCAGCCGATCGGCGAGCGATGCCGCACGCGCACGCAGGCCCTCGAGGAGATCCTCGTTGGTGATGTTGTAGCCGAAGGCGAGAAGATCGACCTCGGCGGCCGCGAACTCGACAGTCGGTGCCTTGAACAAGCGGCGGGTATCGTCGACGAGGCGCATCACCTCCATCGGCTCGCCCTTGTCCTTGAGGACGTCGAGCACGCCGAGATCGGCAAGGAGAGCCACCGAGCGGCCGAGAAGCGCAGTCGTGCGTCCATCCGCCCGCTCCGAACGCGGCGCCACCAGCACCGTATCGAAGCCGGCATCGGCGAGGCCGATAGCCGCTGCATAGCCCGCCAGGCCGCCGCCGACGACGGCCACGTCTCTCTTCATCCTCGTCATGTCGTCACTCTCTGAACGCTGGCAGCCGGCAATTCCGGGTGAAGTGCCGACGCGCCTATCCTTTCACTTGGATTCCGCAGATACGACCGATACACCCATTGGCAATGATTGGCTGCACTGCAGCAGCCGCTGCATGCGACATATCGGAACGTGATGGTTCAGCCGGTAACGAAACTTGAGGAGTGGCGAGCCTTCGCCGTGCATCTGTTGACGGCGAGCGGTGCCTTCTGGGCCTTCATGTCGCTGATCGCTGCGGCCGAGGAGCGCTGGGTCGCGATGTTCGCCTGGCTCGGCGTCGCGCTTCTGGTGGACGGAATCGACGGGCCGATCGCCCGGCGCATCGAGATCAAGCGCGTTCTGCCGAACTGGTCGGGCGACCTTCTCGATTCCATCATCGATTACACGACCTTCGTCGTGATCCCGGCGGTGGCGCTGTACCTCTCCGACTTCATCGGCAAGCCCTGGTCCTTCGTGGCCGCTGCCTTGATCGTCATCTCCAGCGCCATCTACTACGCCGACACGCGGATGAAGACGAAGGACAACTTCTTCCGCGGCTTCCCTGTTTGCTGGAACATGGTGATCTTCACCTTCTTCGCCATCGAGCCGAACGCGACCTTCGCCTTCGTCTTCGTGGCGCTCTGCGCCGGCGCCACCTTCCTGCCGATCAAGTTCCTGCATCCGGTCCGGGTCGAGCGGCTGCGGCCACTGAACCTCGCCGTCTTTGCGGTCTGGTCGGTGCTCGGCATCGTCGCGCTGTTCTACGGCTTCCACGCGCCGCTCTGGATCAAGACCGGCATCCTCCTGTCCGGGCTCTACCTCCTTCTGATCGGTGCGGTGATCCAGCTGGTCGACAAGGTGCGCGGCCGCGGGGCGGACGGACAAGCGGTCTGACGAGGTCGATCAGGACAACGGAAGAAGAGGACGCGTGAGATGACCAAGGCGATCGTCGTTCACGAAACCGGCGGCCCGGAGGTTCTGCGCTGGGAGGATCGCGATCCAGGCCGGCCGGGTCCGGGCCAGATCCTCGTCCGCCAGACCGCCGTCGGGCTCAACTTCATCGACGTCTATTTCCGCACCGGCGTCTACGCTGCGCCGAAGTTTCCCTATGTGCCCGGCGGTGAAGGCGCAGGCGTGGTCGAGGCCGTCGGCGAAGGCGTCAGCGACATCGCGGCCGGCGATCGTGTCGCCTATTGCGGCGCCAGCGGCACCTATGCCGAGGCGATCGTGATCGATGCCGCGATTGCCGTTCCTGTGCCTGACGCGATCGACGATGCGACCGCCGCATCCATCATGCTGAAGGGGATGACGGCGGAGTACCTGCTACGCCGCACCTTTCCGGTCGGCCCTGAAACGGTTCTCCTGTTCCATGCCGCCGCCGGCGGCGTCGGCCTCCTGGCCGGGCAGTGGGCCAAGCATCTTGGCGCCACGGTGATCGGTACGGCCGGCTCGCCGGAGAAGTGCGAGCTGGCGCGCCGGCATGGCTACGACCACGTCATCGACTACTCCAACGAGGATTTCGTCGCGCGGGTACGTGAGATCACCGAGGGACGCGGCTGCGACGTCGTCTATGATTCCGTCGGCAAGGACACTTTTCCCGCGAGCCTCGACTGCCTGCGCAGGCGTGGCCTGTGGGCGAGCTTCGGCCAGTCCTCCGGCAAGCTGCCGCCGATGGACGTCTCGATCCTCAGCCAGAAGGGCTCGCTATTTGCGACCCGCCCGACGCTATTCAGCTATAACGTCACGCGTGAGGATCTCCTCGCCTCCGCTGATGCTCTCTTCGACGTCGTCTCGTCCGGTGCGGTCAAACCTCTGATCGGCCAGCGCTTCAAGCTGTCCGACGCCGCCGAGGCGCATCGCGCGCTTGAGGGACGGCGCACGATCGGCGCGACCGTGCTCGAGGTCTAGTCGCGAGGCGTGCCGCGGGCGAGTGAGGATCGGGAGGAAGACAGATGACCAAGCGATTGGTGGCCGCTCTGGCTGTTACGGTGGCGCTGGCCAGCTGCACGTCGTCCTTCAAGAGGCCGACGCTGCCGCGTGTCGACTTCAGCAAGCTGCAGCCGCGTATTGACCTGTCAAAGCTTCGGTTGCCGCGCTCGCGCAAGCCCGAGCCCCTTCGCCCGGTCGCGCCACGTCCGCTGACGCCGATGGAGCGGCGGGGCGTCGAGGCCGGTGTGCGTGCGGCCTATGAGGAGCCGGATACCGTGCGCTTCCATCGGTTCAAATCGGGGATTACAGACAAGGGAACACTGGCCGTCTGCGGGCTGGTGAATACGGAACTGCCGGATGGCAGCTCCACGAATCTCCGGCTGTTCCGCGGTGAGGGACAGCTCCGCATGGACGGCGGGGTCGACTTCGTCGTCGGCGAGATCGCGGGCGCGAACTCCGACTCACTCGACGTTTTCGCCGCTTGCCGGGATCTTGGCCTTGTCTGATCGAAGGTTCGCCTATCAGCGTAGCGGCAGTCACATGGAAGCGGGGCGGCAGCAGCAAGGCGGCGGCCGCGACGCAACATGCGAGTCATCAGCTATCGTCTAGATGATAACGGCTTTGATCAGCAGCAATAAAGCCGATGAAAACTTGTGTTAAATGATGCTGATCACGCACCGTTGATTGAACAAGCAAGCATCATCGATCCATTGCTGTCGATCGGAGCGTCATTTCCTTAGCCTTTCCGGCGTAAAGCTGTTGCATGCGACGCCCGCCTGCAGCGAACACCTCTCGAAGCCTTCCCACGCCCTCCGTCGACGATCAGGTGCGGGACGAACTGATTTCGCTTCTCTTCGCTGCACGCGCTCCCCTTGTCATCATCGGCAGCGGCGTGGCGACCAGTGCAGCGCTGCTCGCCTACCAGCAGCTTGATGTCACCTTCGCTGCCATCGCAGCGCTTGCAGCGCTCGTCACCGCCGGTCGGGTTGTCTTGGCCACCGCCTATCGACAGCAGCGCCATGCCCTGTCGATGCAGGCCTGGGAGCGGATCTACGCGGCTGGCAACTTCAGCATCGCATCCCTGATCGGCCTCTTTGGCGTGCATGCGCTTCCGTCGGACGTCCCGCTGAGCCACCTCCTGGCGACGGGCGTGCTGTTTTCCTATGGTGCGGGCCTCGTCGCGCGCATCTCGGTCCGGCCGTGGATGTGCTACGCCAGCCTCCTCATTGCAGCCGCGCCCTTTCTCCTGACGATGGGTCTTCACCCGGACGCGGCAACGTTGCCGCTCGGCGCGCTGATCCTCTTGATGCTCGGCGGCAGCCTCGGAACGGTCGCGCATACCCGCCGCATCACCGAGGAGCATATCCGCACCCGGCTCCGCTTTGCGGATCTGGCACGGTCTGACCTTCTTACCGGTCTGCCCAATCGTTTGTTGCTCGAGGAAAGGCTGGAGGAGGCGATCGCCGGCCTCAGCGGCGACCGCCGGGTTTCGCTGCTCTTCCTCGACCTCGATCACTTCAAGGAGGCCAACGACCGTTTCGGCCACCATGTCGGCGACCTTCTGCTCCGGGAGGTCGGCGTGCGGCTTCAGGCGCTGATCCGGCGGAATGATATCGTGGCAAGGCTGGGGGGCGATGAGTTTGTCGTGCTGCAGACACTGGAGGGGAACGACAGCGAAGCCGAGATGACGGCGCGTCGGATCGTCCGCGGCATGCATGAACCCTTCGACGTGGACGGTCATGAGATCCATGTCGGTGTCAGCGTCGGAATAGCGGTCGCCCCTCGCAATGGACTCGATCCCGCCGCTCTGCTCGCGGCAGCCGATGGAGCGCTCTACGAGGCGAAGCGGCGCGGACGCGGGACCGTCAGCTTTGCCGGCAGCGGTGCGCCGGCCAGCGTGGCGCGAACGGTATGATCGCGTCTCCAGGCTCCGAAGAAGCTGCGGGAAGCGGGAGTGGACGGGGCGTCGCGCGGTGGGCGGCCTTGACTCCGAAGCCGTAAAGTCGCGACTGTCGGTGACTTGCGGCCTTCAGGTTCGCGTTAGAGTTCGTCGCGAGCCTTAGAGGCTCGGCGGCAAGGATCTTCTGTAAGGGAGAAGCGCCAATGTGGGAATCGGCTGTGCCGATCCTCCTGCTGATGATCAGCGGGCACTTCGTTTGCGACTATCCCCTGCAGGGAACATTTCTAGCCAGCGCCAAGGTGCAGGGGCCGCTGCGCCTGTGGCACCTCTTCGGCCATTCCGCGATCCATGGCGGCGCCGTTGGGCTCATTACCGGATCGACCGTGCTCGGGATCGCCGAGACGCTCGCCCACATGATCATCGACGAATTGAAGACGCGCGGCGTCACCAGCTTTGCAGCCGATCAATCGCTCCATATGGCAAGCAAGGTGATCTGGATTGCGCTGCTGGTTCTGGTGCCGCTGCGCTGAACTCGACCGGGTCAGCGCTGCCAGACGGGAGCAACGGCTTCCTGTGAGGGCAGGGCGGCCTCGGCGCCCTTAAGCCTCAGGCAGACAACGCTGCGTCCGCCGGAAGCGAGTCGGCCAGGTGCCGACCCGCCACGTCTTCTTGGGTAGAATGGCTGCTTAGATCGCAGCCGGGGCGCCTGCACCGGCACCAGCGCCAGCACCCGGACGGGCGCCGCGAGCGCCGCGCTGCGGCTTCGGCTTCGGGCCGGCGATCAGGCCTTCGCGCTGAGCCTGCTTGCGGGCGAGCTTCTTGGCGCGGCGGACGGCTTCCTGCTTCTCGCGCACGCGACGCTCCGACGGCTTCTCGTAGGCCTGACGCGCCTTCATCTCGCGGAACACGCCCTCGCGCTGAAGCTTCTTCTTCAGGACGCGGAGAGCCTGGTCGACATTGTTGTCGCGGACGAGAACCTGCATGATGTCTCCTGTCTAAGCCGCCGCCAGGGCGCCCGGCTTGCTGAATGAGTGAACGTCGAAAAGCAGCCGGACCGAAGAGGCCCGCCTGCCGGGTCTGTGCTGGCGCCGCCACCGAACCGCATCATGCGATCATCGGTGTCGAAGCTTGAGGTCTCACATGCGCTTTATGAGCGGGTGCGGCATCCGGTTCATCGAAGAATCGGTCCCACCCGCCGGTAAAGAGCAGAAGGCCCCGCATCCTCCTAGAGGAGCAGGGCCACTCAAAGCAAGATGCTTCGACTGCAATATTTGCATCAAGGCGCCGGAGCCGGCCCGGCGCCAAGGCTGGTCCTCAGCCGATCGGGCGCAGGTTGGCCGCAGCCATCTTGCCGCTACGACGGTCGGCGACCAGCTCGTAGGAGACCTTCTGACCATCCGTCAGGCCGGTGAGGCCCGAGCGCTCGACGGCGCTGATGTGGACGAACGCGTCGGCGCCGCCATCATCGGGAGCGATGAAGCCGAAGCCCTTCTGAGAATTGAACCATTTCACGGTTCCCGTAGCCATGGGAGACCCTTTCACGAGGCATGGAGATCGACCGGTCCGGCTTCAACCGCAACCGCGTATGGAATCGACAGATTGGAGGAAAACCTTTGAACGAGCCGCTGAATCAGCGAGAGGCCCAAAACTCCGGCCGCTTATCGACGCGCTCAATATGGCTGCCTCGTCGAGTCCTGGCAAGATCGGCCGATGCGCGATTGATAAAATCCGCGACATGGGCGCCCGTGACCCATCCGCTCAGGGTCGCCGAAGCCCTCCGGCCGCCGGGTCCATCGGGACGGAAATCCGGCAACCCCTATGCGTCCGGCAGCAGTACCTTCGTCTAAGGCGCGCAGCGTTGACGGATGAAGCGGACAGGCGCAGGTTGAATCCGCCTTAGCAAGCGTTACTCGGCAGCCTGGGAGAGCTGCCGCCGGTCGGCGCCGCGTGCCGAGTCACCACCACGGGGAGGAATCACATGTATCAGCAAGCTATCGAACAGGTCTCCAAGAAGGTCCTGATCCGCGAGCGCTACGACAACTTCATCGGCGGCAAGTGGGTCGCGCCGACGGACGGGCGCTACTTCGACAATCCGAGCCCGGTGACCGGGCAGACGCTCTGCAGCGTCGCTCGTTCCTCCGCTGCCGATATCGACCTCGCGCTCGACGCCGCTCACAAGGCGAAGGAGAAGTGGGGCAAGACCTCGGCTGCCGAGCGCGCCAGGCTTCTCAACCGTATCGCCGACAAGCTGGAGGAGAACCTCGATCTCCTTGCCATGGTCGAGACGCTCGACAACGGCAAGCCGATCCGGGAGACGACGCATGCGGACCTGCCGCTCGCGATCGACCATTTCCGCTACTTCGCCGGCTGTGTCCGTGCCCAGGAAGGCGCGATCTCCGAGATCGACGAGGATACGGTCGCCTATCACTTCCACGAGCCGCTCGGCGTCGTCGGCCAGATCATTCCGTGGAACTTCCCGCTGCTGATGGCGGTGTGGAAGCTCGCCCCGGCGCTTGCGGCTGGCAACTGCGTGGTGCTGAAGCCGGCCGAACAGACACCATTGTCCATCATGGTGTTTGCCGAACTCATCGCCGACATCCTGCCCGAGGGCGTCCTCAACATCGTCAATGGCTTCGGCCTCGAGGCGGGCAAGCCGCTGGCGCAGTCCAAGCGCATCGCCAAGATCGCCTTCACCGGCGAGACCACCACCGGCCGCCTGATCATGCAGTATGCGTCGGAGAACCTCATCCCGGTGACGCTGGAGCTCGGCGGCAAGTCGCCGAACATCTTCTTCGCCGACGTCATGGACGAGGATGACGACTTCTTCGACAAGGCTCTGGAGGGCTTTGCCATGTTCGCCCTCAACCAGGGCGAAGTCTGCACCTGCCCGAGCCGCGCGCTCGTCCATGAGTCGATCTACGACCGCTTCATGGAACGCGCCGTCGCCCGCGTGAAGGCGATCAAGCAGGGTCACCCGCTCGATCCCACCACGATGATCGGCGCGCAGGCCTCCAACGAGCAGATGGAGAAGATCCTCTCCTATCTCGACATCGGCCGCCAAGAAGGCGCCGACGTCCTGACCGGCGGCAAGCGGGCCGATCTCGGCGGCGAACTCAGCGGCGGCTTCTATATCGAGCCGACCATCTTCGCCGGCCACAACCGCATGCGGGTCTTCCAGGAGGAGATCTTCGGTCCGGTGGTTTCGGTCGCCAAGTTCAAGGACGACGCGGAGGCGCTCTCCATCGCCAACGACACGCTCTACGGTCTCGGCGCCGGCGTCTGGACGCGCAACGGCACGCGCGCCTACCGCTTCGGCCGTGCCATCCAGGCCGGACGCGTCTGGACGAACTGCTACCACGCCTATCCCGCCCATGCGGCGTTCGGCGGCTACAAGCAGTCCGGCATCGGGCGTGAGACGCACAAGATGATGCTCGACCACTATCAGCAGACCAAGAACATGCTGGTCAGCTACTCGCCGAAGGCGCTCGGCTTCTTCTGAGAGCCGGACGCCACCGACATGGAAGGCGGCGCCGGCCTCGTTGCAGGCGCCGCCCTCGGCATCGATGGAGGCAGACGATGAACAAGGTAACCGCAACGCCGGAGGCCGTTGATTTCCTCGCCGAGATCATCGCCGATCATGGACCGGTGCTGTTCCATCAGTCCGGCGGCTGCTGCGACGGCTCGTCGCCGATGTGCTATCCGCGTGACGAATTCCGGATCGGGGAAGGCGACGTGCTGCTCGGCCATATCGGCGGCGACACGCCGGTCTATATCGGCGGGGCGCAATACGAGGTCTGGAAGCACACCGACCTCATCCTCGACGTCGTGCCGGGGCGCGGCGGCATGTTCTCGCTCGACAACGGCCGCGAGCGCCGCTTCTTGACCCGCTCGACCGTCTGCGCAGTGCCGGGTGAGGCTTCGGCCTGAACCAGCGCGTGAGCGGCACGTCAGGGCTCTTCGCAGTGGCCGACGCGTCGGCGCGAGAGATGGCCCGGCGACGAGACCGCCGGGGCGTCACCGCGTGGTGATGAAGGCGACCGTCAGCGAGAAGGCGACACTGGCGAGAACGAGTCCTGCCATCACGATCAGCGTCAGCCGATCATCCGCTGCCCCGTATGCGTGGCTCGTATCCTCGCCCTTGCCAGGCTCGCCCGACCCGCCGGCGTGCCGTGCCTCGCGGCAGGACGCCGGCATCTCGATCGATCCCTGGCGATCGATGTCGTTGCGCCCGATCATCGCAGCAGCACCGCCAGGTCGGAATGGGCAACGACCAGCGCCGCATGGGCGAGATTTGCCAGGATGAGGCAGGCGACGGCGAAGGATCCCAGATCCTTCGCGTGCTTGGCAAAGGCGGACCAGTCGGGCGACAGGCGGTCGACGATCAGTTCGATGGCAGTGTTGACCGCCTCCGCGGCTGCGAGCAGGAGCAGCATGATCGACTGCCAGATATAGGCGTCGGCTGGCACGCCCAGCACGGCAAACATCGCCAGCAGCGCTCCACCCAGCAGGATTTCCTGCCGGAAGGCCGCTTCCCTGAAGAGGTAGTGCAGGCCTGCTGCGGAATAGCCCGCCGCGCTGACGAGATGCGAAAAGCCCGTCTTCTTGGCGATCGGGGCGCGACAGGGTGCCGCGCTTCTCATCGCGACGCACCTTTCATGGAGAAGGCGAGATGCTTCTCGCCCGGCCGGCTGCGGCAGGCGGCAAAGGCATCGAGCTTGGCGTCGTAGACCTGCGTGGCGACGTCGGCCAGCCCCAGCAGCGTGTGGAAGAGATTGTCGTGTGACAGCGGCTGGTCGCGCAGCTGGGTGACGCAGTCGCCATCAAGGCCCGACGCCTCTTTGTAGGCGCCGGAGAACCACGCGATCATGGGCACATGAGTCTGCGTGGACGGCGCCATGAAATACGGCATGGCGTGCAGGTAGATGCCGTTTTCGCCAAGCGACTCGCCGTGGTCGGACACATAGAGCATCGAGCTTGCGAGGTCCGGCCGGCTGTTCAGGAGATCGACGATCTCGGCAAGGACATGGTCGGTGTAGAGGATCGTGTTGTCATAGGCATTGACGATCTCCTCCCGCTTGCAGTCGGCGAATTCGGCCGTGCGGCAATCCGGACGGAACGTGCGAAAGCCATCGGGATAGCGGCGGTAGTAGGAGGGCCCGTGGCTTCCGAGCTGGTGCAGAACGATCACCGTGTCGCCACGCGTCCGGGTCAGCTCGCCCCGCAGTCGATCAACGAGGATGTCGTCAAGGCATTCGCCGCCGCGGCAGAAGCGCGGATCGTAGCTGTCAGGCAGGAATTCATAGGGGACCCGCGCCGCGACCCCCATCGAGCCGGTATCGTTGTCGAACCAGCTGACCTTGGCGCCACCACGCTGCAGCACGTCGGTGACGTTCTCGCTCGACCGGGCGCTGCTGGAGGAATAGCCGGCACGCGTCAGGTTCGAGAACATGCAAGGGACCGACACGGCCGTCGAGGTTCCACAGCTCGAGACGTTCCGGAACGAGGTGACGCCGCGTGTCCGAAGTTCGGGCGTGGTGTCGCGGCTGTAGCCGTTCAGCCCGAAATTCAAGGCTCGGGCCGTCTCGCCGATGACGACGACCGTCACCATCGGCCGACGCGACGCCGTGGCTCGTTCGCCCGGATGCGCGTCCGTGCCGAGAGGCTTGGCGACGATGTCGCGCTCCGCCATCTGGCGCTTGACGTATTTGACCGTCGCGACGAGGGGAGCTGCCGGATTGAAGGTGCCCAGCAGATCGCCATGGTTGCGGAAGGTGGAGGAAAAGGCGGGGTAGCAGAGCAGCGTCAGAGCGAGCGAGACAAGCAGGCTCGGAAAGACCACGAGGCTGTTCTGCCTGAACTTGGCCCACCAGGTGCGATGCTCGATCTTCACCATCAGCAGGAGCGCGGACGGCAGGAGGCCATAAGCCACAAGATGAAGAAGGAACCGGGAGGTCAGCAGTTGACCCGCTTCGGTCGAGGTGGTGAGGGCGACATTGGCGATCATCTCCCGGTCGATCATGATCCCGAAGCTGTCGACGAAATAGGATGCAACCGCCGAGACGAGGATAACGAAGATCAGGAGCGGCTTGACCACGAACTTCACAGACAAGCTGACCAGAGCCGCCGTCATCAGGAGGAAAAGCGCGGTGCCGAGCGCAGCCAGCTGATATTCGTGACCGTCTAGATAGACGGCGCCCTTCCGCCAGAACGTACGGTTAAGCACGATGATGACGTACAACGAGACAAGGATGATGACCGGGACGGTCTCGAGGGTAGGGCGTTTCATGCGCATCAATGCTGGGCCTGCAAGCGAACGGCGTGAGCTTGGTGCAGCTTAGCGGTGCATCCTCGTCGCCACGTCGCCGGAACTATACGGTTTGGTATATTTGGGAATCATCGCGCCTCTCCCCCTTGCGGCGCTCTGCCGCCAGTGCAGGAGAGGGTGCTTGAAGATCCTCCTGATCGAAGATGACGATGCGACGGCCGGCTATATCGGCGCGGGACTGCGGGAGGAGGGCCACGAGGTTGACCATGTCGCGACCGGCACCTTCGGATTGGAACTCGGTCTGACGCGGGCTTACGACGTCGCGATCGTTGACCGGATGCTTCCCGGGCTGGATGGACTGTCGCTGCTGCGAGCGCTCCGCGCGGCCGGCCGCAGCCTGCCGGCGATCTTTCTGACGGCCGTCAGTGGGATCGACGACCGCGTCGAGGGGCTCGAAGCCGGCGCGGACGATTACCTGCTCAAGCCGTTTGCCTTCTCCGAGCTGCTGGCCCGCATCAACGCGCTGACGCGTCGGGCGACCCCGGAGCGCCGGGAGGAGACCATCCTGCGCGTCGGCGACCTCGAGATGAACCTGATCGCACGCACGGTCCAGCGCGGCGGCCGAATCATTGAGCTGCAACCGCGGGAGTTCCGGCTGCTCGAATACATGATGCGCAACCGTGGCCGGGTCCTCACCCGAACCATGCTCCTGGAGCGGGTCTGGGAGTTCCACTTCGACCCGAAGACCAACGTGGTGGAAACGCATGTGAGCCGGCTGCGGGCCAAGGTCGATCGCCCCTTCGATGCCGACATGATCCGCACCATCCGCGGATCGGGCTATATTCTCGATGTCGTACCGTAGCCGCTTCCGTACCACGTCGTTCCGGCTGGCGATCGCCTACGGCCTGCTGTTCGCCGTCTCCTCGCTGGTGACGCTCGCCTTCACCTATCTGGCGACCACCAGCCGCCTCGACCGGGTGATGTTCGGCTCCACGACGGGCGACATGAGCATCTTCCGGCGGTCCTACGCCGATGAAGGTGCTGCCGGGCTCCGCGACGAAGTGAGGGAGCACACCGACAGCGCGCCGCCCGACCGCTTCTTCCTGCTGCTGGACCCGCAGGGTCGGCACATCGGAGGCAACTTGCCGGCCGAGGCCTGGCGATCAGGCGAGGCTGTCATCCCGTTCCCGTCCGAGGGCGGGCGAGGGGTCGCATCGCCACATGGCGCCGATCTCTACGTGCTGGGCGAAACGCTTGGAGGGTACCGCGTTCTGTCGGCTCGGCGCTCCGACATCGCGGAGGAGTTCGAAGACGTTCTCCTCACGGCACTTCTTTCCGGCTGCGTCGTCACCCTCGTTCTGGCCCTTGCCGGCGGCTACGTCGTCGGGCTCGGTCCGACCCGGCAGGTCGACGCCATCGCCTCGACAACCAACGCCATCGTTCAGGGACGTCTGGATCTCAGGCTCCCTGTCGTCGGCAAGGGCAATGAGCTCGACCGTTTGGCGAGCGACATCAACGTGATGCTCGATCGTATCGAGACTCTGGTTGATAGTCTTCGGCAGGTTTCGACGGATATCGCCCATGATCTGCGCACCCCCTTGTCGCGGTTGCGGCAGAGTCTGGAGCGCGCCGGCAAGCGTCACGTCGGGGCTGAGTTCGAGGAAGTGCTGCAGGGTGCGATTGCGGAAGTGGATGCGATCATCGCCACCTTCGACGCGCTCCTGCGCATCGCTCAGCTTGACTCGGGAGCGAGGCGCGCCCGCTTCCAGGACGTCAACCTCTCCGCACTGGGCGGGCGCCTGGCAGATGCCTATGAGGATGTCGTCATCGATGCCGGCCACAGCTTCTCGGCGTCGATCGCGACCGACATCCATGTTTTCGGGGATGCGGATCTCCTGGTGCAGGCACTCGCAAACCTGATCGAGAATGCCGTGACGCATGTTCCGCCGCCGGGACATATCGAGCTGTCCATATCGACAGAAGAAGGCGCCGTCATCGCGGAAGTCGCCGACAACGGCCCCGGCATTCCCGCCGATGAACGCGACAAGGTCTTTCGGCGGCTCTACAGGCTGGATCGGAGCCGCGGAACGCCCGGCCACGGTCTGGGGCTCAGCCTCGTTGCGTCGATCGTCGAGCTCCACGGCGCCAGGATCGTGGCTGAAGACCGGCAGCCCGGCCTCGCCATGCGCATCATCATGACAGCGCCTGGATAGGCCGGCGCTGAATGACGCCTTTGTCGAGGCGCTCGAAGGCAGTAGCGGCGGGTGCCCCCCCCGGGGAGCGCACCGGAAGGCGTCGAACTCGACAATTGCCGTGAGCTGCGGCCTCGCATGCCGTGTCATGCCGGGCATGCGAGCGGGACGCTACCGGAACGGTTGACGCGGCGATCCACCGGGCGGTAAAGCCGACTGGCTGAAAGCGATACGTAGCAACGCGGTAGCAGAGGCTGTTTCGGGCCCCAGCTCACGCTGAAGAACAGTACGATTTCACAGCACGGATGGGTGGCCGAGTGGTTGATGGCACCGGTCTTGAAAACCGGCAGGCGGGGAACCGTCTCGTGGGTTCAAATCCCACCCCATCCGCCAGGAACTCGGCGTAAGACGCTCAAGCTCCTCGTCTTTTCGGCAGCGCCGATCAGCAGATCCCATTATGATCGCTGCCTGCCGATACCGATCAACCTTCGACGAGTGAGACGCCGCGGTATGGCCCCTTTGGCCAGCATCCCAGCAGTGTATTTACGATTGTGGACGCGGATGCGCCGGAGCTGCGTCTTTGCACCTACCACGCCCGTTCCGATCGAGGATGCGTACAAAGGCTTCGCTGAAAACCTGAAACCGGTTGTGCCGAACGGAGCTCCGTAGCACGGTCTCAGAAGGGGAGACGCCAGACAAGGCACTTTACACTTGCGCCTGAGGCCGATGCGACGCGCTACGGCAGCTTCCTGATGCGCACCGAGGTTCAAAGCAGTCTGGCATGAAGATCATACTCCACGTCGGCGTCCACAAGACGGGGACCTCTGCCCTTCAGGGACTTCTTCACACCAACCGCGAGCGCCTTCGCAGGCAAGGTGTCTGGTATGACCCACCGGAAGGCGAGAAGAATCACTCGTCCCGCGTCTTCCACTTTCGACCGGGAGAGACGTACTCGCCGACCGTCTTCCGGGACAGCCTGACGGAGATCGCGGGCAGAGGTTGCCCGGTCTACCTCATGAGTTCCGAGGTGTTCCTCGAGCGCCCGTTTGACATGGAAGCCTTTGCGCGCAGCATCGAAGGGTTCGAGACGGAGGTCATCGCCTATCTCCGCGCCTCGGACGACCTTATCGTCTCCGCTTATAATCAGCTTGTCCGCACGAACGGCTGGACCTTACCCATTCAGGCGGAACTTCCCTACGATCCCAGCTACCGAATCCTGTGGCCTTGGATAAGGGACCCGTGGAAGGTGACGCTTGCGCCATACGATCCGAAGCAATGGCCGGACGAGAACATCTTCCTAGACTTCCTCTCGATGCTGAAGGTGTCCACCGCCGGAATGGATATCGTCGCAAGCCAAGAAGACGCCAACCGAAGCCTGCCGGCACCGCTGATCGAGGTGATGCGAGCGGCCAACATCGTCGGCATTTCGGGTGAGCAGAGGGCCTTGCTGCTGACGGCGCTCCATGAACTCCATCGGGCAAGGCCTGATCTCTATCCCGACGGCGAACTTCTGACTGCCGTCGAGCGACGTGACTACCGGCTCATGTTCACCGAATATGCCGATGCCTGTAGACCCTTCTACCGGCCCGGGTTCGACGAGCGTTTTCTTCTCCCCTCTTAGGTCGGTCCTTGCCTGCCATAACAAGCCGCCCACCCGGGCGGCTTGTAGGGACGCTCTGCTGGCGTCCCTGCTGGGCATCTGGCTCCTCAGGGAGCGCGTGCGCGTGCGCGTCTCTGTGCCGCCGCGATCAGCCCGAGGTTTCGGCGGCGAGCTGCGGCACAAAGGGCAAGCTGCGCAGCCGCTTGCCGGTCGCGGCGAAGATCGCATTGCCAAGTACCGGCGCTGCCGAAACCGTGGCCGTTTCGCCCATGCCGCCAGGATCTTCCGTGCTCGGCACGATGTGCACCTCGACAGGGATGCTCTCGTTCATCCGCAGCTGGCCGTACTCCTCGAAGCTCGTCTGGACGACCCGCCCGTTCTCGATCTCGATGCCGTTGTAGAGTGCTGCGGAAAGGCCGAAGAGAAGGCCGCCCTCGACCTGTGCATGGACCGTGTCCGGATTGACGACATGGCCGCAGTCCACCGCCGCGATCGCGCGCTTGAGCTTGACCGCGCCATCCTGCGCAACGGAGATGTCGAGCACGACCGCGATGTAGCTGCCGAAGGAGACGTGCAGCGCGACGCCACGCCCTTCGCCCGCGACCTTCTTCGCCGCCGGATCCCAGCCGGCCTTCTCCGCTGCCAGCTTCAGGACGCCGGCCGCGCGCGGATTGTTGGCGAGAAGCATGGACCGGTACTCGACAGGATCCTTGCCTGCGGCAAGGGCCAGTTCGTCCATGAAGCTCTCGACCACGAAGATGTTGTGCGTCGGCCCGACGCCCCGCCACCAGGAAACCGGCACCGGAGGGTCCTTGCGCACCCAATCGACGAGCAGCGTCGGGAAGCCGTAAGGCGGCTCGGCAGCGCCCTCGACCGCATCGGAGTCGAGCGTGCCGTCCGGCAGGCCCGTCGGCAGGTACGAGCCGAGCACCGAGCCGCCGGTGACGTGATCGATCCACGCGACCGGCATGCCGTCCTCGCCGAGCCCCGCGGCGATCCGGTCGTAATAAGCCGGGCGATAGAGGTCGTGGGCGAAGTCCTCCTCGCGCGACCAGACGACCTTGACGGGATAGTCCACCTGCCGCGCGATCTGGACGGCCTGCGCGACGTAGTCCGCCTCCAGCCGCCGGCCGAAACCGCCGCCGATGAGGTGGTTGTGGAGGATCACCTTCTCGGCGGGTATGTTCAGGATCTTGGCGGCCAACGCCTGCGCGGCGGTGGGCACCTGTGTGCCGCACCAAATCTCGCATCCGCCGTCGCGCACGTGCACGAGGCAGTTGATCGGCTCCATCGTGGCGTGCGCGAGGAAGGGCAGTCGATAGACCGCCTCGACCTTTTTAGGTGCGGCGTCGAAGGCGGCCTGCGCCTGTCCTTCCTGCTTGGCAAGAATCGGCTTGCCCGTCTCTGACGAAACCTTCAGGTCCGCGAAGATCGTATCCGTGGTGAGGCCGGCATTCGGCCCCTCCTGCCATTCGATCTGAAGGGCGTCGACGCCCTGGCGCGCCGCCCAGTAGTGATCGCCGGTCACCGCCACGGCGTTGTCGAGTTTCACGACGTCGCGCACGCCCGGCACCGCACGCGCCGCCGCCTCATCGACGCGGCCGAGCTTGCCTCCGAAGATCGGAGATGCCGAAACCGTGGCGATCTTCATGCCCTCGACCTTGGCGTCGATGCCGAAAACCGCCGTTCCATCCGTCTTGCCGCGGCCTTCGACGCGCGGCACGGGCGTCCCCACGAGCCGGAAGCGGGCAGGGTCCTTCAAGGGGACGTCGGTCGGGATCGGCAGCTTGGCGGCGTCCTCGACGAGTTCGGCATAGGTCGCCGACCGCCCACCCGAATTCGCGGAAACGACCCCGCGCGCCACCGTCAACTCCGTTGCCTCGACGCCCCAGCGCTGCGCCGCGGCCTGGACGAGCATCGTGCGGGCGGCCGCACCTGCTTGGCGCAGCGGCACCCAGGTGGAGCGGATCGAGGTGGAACCGCCGGTGGTCTGCGACTGAAGCAGCGGCTGCTTGTAAAGGTCCTCGTTCGGAGGCGCCGGCAGGACGGAGACCTGGTCGAGGTCGACCTCCAGTTCCTCGGCGATCAACATGGCCTCTGCCGTGTGGATGCCCTGTCCCATCTCGATATTGGGGATCAGCAGCGAGATCTTGCCCGCCGGGTCGATGCGCACGAAGCCGCCGGGTGCAAAGCCCTGGAAGGCATCTCCCGTGTCGCCGCCCTCGACCTGTCCCTCGATGGCATGAAGGCTTGGTTGCTCGCCGCCATGCGCCCAGACCTTGCGGCCGAGCGGTGAAAAGGCGAAGGCAATGGTGAGGCCGCCGCCGAGCAGGCCGCGGCGGCTGAGCCGAAGATCGGCCCGCGGAGAAGCTGAGGCAGCTGCGGCGCGGGTCGCGGATGCGAGGGAATCGCCCATGGGAACCGTCTCCTCTCGGTCAGGCCTTGGCCGCGGTCTTGATCGCGGCGCGGATACGCGGATAGGTTCCGCAGCGACAGATATTGCCCGACATGGCCTCATCGATGGCCGCATCGTCGGGGGCGGGGTTGGAGCCCAGGAGGGCGGCCGCCGACATGATCTGCCCGCTCTGGCAATAGCCGCACTGCACGACCTGATGCTCCAGCCAGGCCGCCTGAACGCGTCCACCCGGCGCCGTCGCCCCAACGCCCTCGATCGTCACGACCTCGGAACCGACCACCGTCGAGGCCGGCGTCACGCAGGAGCGCACCGCCTGTCCATCGACATGCACGGTGCAGGCGCCGCATTGGGCGACACCGCAGCCGAACTTGGTGCCGGTCATGCCGAGCACGTCGCGCAGCACCCAGAGCAGCGGCATGTCCTCAGGAACATCGACGCTGTGGCTTTCGCCGTTGATGGATAGATCGATCATCGAGGCCTCCACACTGGCGGCAGCCTGCCAGCCCCGCCGCGCACTTTGGAATGTCTCCAACTAGCCGGCGGTCAGCCGAGATCAATGTGGAGCCGAGCCGCTTCTCATCACGGCTACGTAATTAGACGCCCCTCGCTTCGGCTGCCCGGCCACAGACCGCTACGCCGCCTTCGCGGCCCCGCGCCTCCGGCAACGGTGCGTCTGACCTCCGGATCAGCGCTCAAATTGAAGGCGCCACAAGCTCCGGTTTCAGCTGTGATCAACGACTCCGCTCGAGCGTGCTGCCGGCATCAAGCCAACGCCATCGATGGATATTGATCGGCCGCTGAAAGGCATCGTCTGCAATTGCACCGAAGACATGGTCCGCGCGATCCCTTAAGCCGGCTGGTGCTCTCATCCAATGCGTGAAGAAGCAGATGCCGGACATCAACAGCCACGATCCCGTCGAGCCTCATTCCGATCTCGATGCTCTCGCACAGAGCCGAGCTCGCTATCGCGCCCTGTTCGAGGCGATCGACGACGGCTTCTGCATCATCGAGTTCATTGACGGTCCGCACGGGCCATTAAGCGACTACGTCCATATCGAAGCCAATACCGGCTACGAGCGCCATACCGGCATTCCCGGCATCATCGGCATGAGACTGCGCGAGATCGCGCCGAACGAGGCAGACGGTTGGCTCGAACTTTACGGCAGCGTCCTGGAGACGGGTCAGCCGATCCGCTTCGAGCGGGAGTTCGTTGCGGCGGGGCGCCATATCGAGGTTGCCGCCGCCCGCGTCGAGCCGGCTAGCCTGCGTCAGGTCTCCGTGCTCTTCCGCGACATCACGGCACGCAAGCGGGCAGAGGCGGCTCTTCGTGCCAGCGAGTCGCTCGCCAGAGAGAATATCGAGCGCGTGCAGCTCGCGCTCGCCGCTGGTGCGATCATCGGCACGTGGCTGTGGGATCTGCCAAGTGACCGCTTCACCGTTGACGAAGCCTTCGCGCGCTCCTTCGGTCTTGATCCGGCTCTCGGCCGCGATGGCCTCAGCCTCGCGCAGGTCGTCGAGACCGTGCATCCGGAGGATCGCGGCGGCTTGGCAGCCGCGATCGACGAGGCCATCAAGCGGGGCGGGGCCTATGCGCACCAGTACCGCACGCGCCGGGCCGACGGGAACTACTACTGGCTGGAGGCGAACGGCCGCGTCGATCACGGGCCGGACGGCACGCCGCTGCGCTTCCCCGGCGTTCTGATCGATGTCGAGGAACGGCGCGCCGCCGAGGCGGAGCGCATCCGCGTCAACGAGATGCTGCGCAACCTCAACGAGACGCTAGAACAGCGGGTGGCGGCCCAGACGGCGGAGCTGATGGCGGGGAGGAGGCGCTGCGGCAGTCACAGAAGATGGAAGCGGTCGGTCAGCTCACCGGCGGCCTCGCCCATGACTTCAACAATCTCTTGGCAGGCATCTCCGGATCGCTCGACCTGATGCAATCAAGGATCCAGCAGGGGCGGATCGGCGAGCTCGACCGTTACATCATCGGCGCGCAGGGCGCCGCCAAGCGCGCCGCTGCCTTGACCCACCGCCTGCTGGCCTTCTCGAGGCGCCAAACGCTTGATCCAAGGCCGACCGACGTCAACCGCCTCGTCTCCGGCATGGAGGATCTGATCCGTCGCACCGTCGGCCCGCAGATCGCGGTCGAGACGGGAGCAAAAGGCGGTCTCTGGGCCACTCTCGTCGATCCGAACCAGCTTGAGAACGCACTCCTGAATCTCTGCATCAACGCGCGCGATGCCATGCCGGAGGGCGGCAAGATCATCATCGAGACTGGCAATCGCTGGCTCGACGATCGAGCCGCTCGCGAGCGGGATCTGCCGCGCGGCCAGTATGTCTCCATGTGTGTGTCCGACAACGGGATCGGCATGACGCCCGATGTCATCGCCAAGGCCTTCGACCCGTTCTTCACCACCAAGCCCATCGGGATGGGGACCGGTCTCGGCCTGTCGATGATCTATGGCTTCGCACGCCAGTCGGGCGGCCAGGTGCGCATCTATTCGGAAGCCGGCCAGGGAACGATGGTTTGCCTGTACCTGCCGCGCCACCATGGCGAGGAGCAGGTCGAATCGCCCTATGAACCGAGCGCCGAGCGCCGCGACGTCGGCGGCAAGACGATCCTCGTCGTCGACGACGAGCCGCTGGTTCGCATGCTTCTGGTCGATGCCGTCGAGGATCTCGGTTTTGCCCCGCTGGAGGCCGAAGACGGAGTTCAGGCGCTGAAGATTCTGCGCTCCGACATCCACCTCGACCTCCTGATCACCGATGTCGGGCTGCCGAACGGGATGAACGGCCGTCAGGTCGCAGATGCCGCGCGCGAAGTCCGGCCGGACTTGAAGGTGCTCTTCGTCACTGGCTATGCCGAGAATGCGGTACTCAGCCATGGCCATCTCGATCGCAGCATGCAGGTCGTCACCAAGCCCTTCGACATGACCGTTCTGGCAGCCCGGATCCAGGAGATGGTCGGGGACGAGTGACATCCGTAATCCGGCGATGCGCCGTCAGGAGCTTTGCGGCCGGCCCTGAAGCCTCCACCTCGCGCTTTGTAACAGAATGTGAACGGATTTTATTTCGTGGCGGCTTCATGTCCGAAATGTGGTGACCGCCTCCGGCCGGCTCTTGGGTGCGCTTCCCGGCGAACGGCCAGTGGAGCGCTTCAGCCCCAGCCATGGACAGCCTGCCAAGGCGCTGATTCCTAGCCCTTTGCTGCTGTTTCGGGGTGATAGCCGCCACTTGTTTGTCGCAGCGCGATAAGCGCGAGTGCATCGCAAGATCACCGCGAGGCTGCCTGTCGCCCGGATGCAACAGTCAACAGGAAGTCACGGATGTGGCAGCCATGTGGCGGCGCGCACGGCCCGGCGCGTGCGGTTGCAGGGCGCGTTAGCATCTTGTTAGCTCCGCTCACCGAGGAAGGACGGCGAAGGGCCGGCGCCTTCTCCGGCGGGGAAATCTGAACTGCCGTGCAAGGCTGAGCTGAGGGGATCATCGATGGCAGAAGCGACATCATTCCGGATGGCGAGGCATTCCACTGCCGTCCTGATTGCCGCTGCTGCCGTCGCCGCTCTTGCCGGATGCCAGTCCAAGTCCGATGCCGTGGCGAGCGCGGACGAAAAGGCCGTGCTCGATACGAGCGTCGCCTTCAGCTCCAAGACCTTCGGCGTTCCTGTCAGCCCTCGGGTCACCGATCTGAAGCGCGTGCGCAAGGGCGGGGGCCGCGAGCAGGTCGGCAAGCCCTACAAGGTCCGGGGCAAGTGGTACTACCCGAAGGAAGAGCCCGGCTATGTCAAAAGTGGCAAGGCCTCCTGGTACGGGTCGAATTTCCATGGCCGGCTGACCGCCAACGGTGAAGTCTACGACATGTACGGCCTGTCGGCCGCTCATCCGACCTTCCCGCTGCCTTCCTATGCGCGGGTCACCAATCTGAGCAACGGCAACCAGGTCGTCGTCCGCGTCAATGACCGCGGGCCTTATGCCGCCGACCGGATGATGGACCTGTCGTCCGAAGCGGCGGAGCTGCTGGCCTTCAAGCAGGACGGCATCGCCGACATCAAGGTCGAGTATGTCGGCAAGGCACCGCTGGAAGGCGACGATACGAAGACGCTGATGGCGAGTTTCAAGCCCGGCGACGGCGGTACCGTTGTGGGCACACCGGATACGATGATGGTTGCCTCCATCGAAGCGCCGGCGGCCGCTCCAGCCACCTTATCGTCGCTGATCGCTGCGAACGACATGTCGCTTCCGGGCGTGCGGCCGCTCGAGGCAATCGACGGGATGCGCACGGGCAGCGTGCCTTTGCCGACGCGGCGCTCGATCCTGTCCTCCTACGCTCCAGCCGCCGCGTCCCATTCCGGTGCCGCGGCAGCGCTCGATTCGATCGCAGCCGCCGCACCCTCCGCCCGACCGGAGCGGATCGAAATCGGCAGCCTCCGCGACGCGGAGACGATGCGGCGCCTTCAGGCCGTGCTGCTCGGGCAAGGCCGCCTCGTCGAAGACCGCGATAGCGCCGGCGGTCCGGCCTCGCTGTCCTTCGACGTCGCGGCGGGTGCCGATGCCGACGCGCTGCTGCGCCGCATCTGGCAGGCGGGTGCGGCGGACGCCTTCCTGCTGCGCGACTGAGCGCTCGTTCCAGTTCAGAAGACGACCATCGGAAGGCGGCGGGGGCTGTGCTCCTGCCCGGGCGTTTCGGCCGTTAAGCCTGCGACATGAAGGGCAGCCTTGCATGTTCCTGCGCCGCCGGGGCTGCGATACAGTGCCCAGGCCGACTGCCTCGATCGCCGGACATCATGATCTCTTCGCTCGTCAATCGCACCCGTCTCGCCGGCTTTGCCGGCGTCGCGCTCGTTCTTGCGAGCTTGCCCGCGGCGGCCGAGACCGCTCCGACGCCATCGCCGTCGCAGACGCCGGCCAAGCAGGTCATCCTCGTCGATGCCGAGAGTGGCGCGATCCTGTTCGAGAAGAACGCCGACGAGGCGTTCCCCCCGGCCTCCCTCGCCAAGTTGATGACGATGGAGATCGTCTTCGAGGCCCTGAAGAAGGGCTCGCTGCGCCTTGACCAGAGCTTTGCGGTCAGCACCCACGCCTGGCGCACCGGCGGCGCGCCGTCAGGCACCTCCACGATGTTCGCCAAGGTCAACTCGCAGGTACCCCTTGAGGCGCTGATCCGCGGTGTCGTGATCCAGTCGGCCAATGATGCGGCAATCGCGATCGCCGAGGGCATGGCAGGCTCGGAGGAGGGCTTCGCGCGGCTGATGAATGCACGCGCCGCCGAACTCGGCATGAAGGGCTCGCACTTCGTCAATCCGACCGGCCTTCCGGCCGAAGGGCAGCGCGTCACCGCGCGCGACCTCGCGATCCTCGCCCGGCATATCGAGGAAGCCCATCCCGACCAATATAAGATCTACGCTGAGACCTCCTTCGAGTGGAACAAGATACTCCAGCGCAGCCGTAACCCATTGCTGGGCATGAATATCGGCGCGGAGGGCATGGAGATCGGCTTTTCCGAAGGCTACGGCTATGCGCTCGTCGGAGTAACCCGCAAGGACGGCCGCGTGACCTTGCTTGCGACCGGCGGGCTCGCCAGCGCCAAGGAGCGCGCCGCCGAGTCGCGCCGCCTGCTGGAGTGGGCGGCCACCGACTTCCGCCGCGAGGTGCTGTTCGAGCCTGGCACGGTGGTCGGCCGTGCCGAAGTCTTCGGCGGGACGGCATCATCCGTGTCGCTGCGCCCGAAACTGCCGGTGGTCGCCTTCGTGCCGAACGCCGCGGCGGATACGGTGAAGGCGAGGATCTTCTATGATGGACCGCTGCTGGCGCCCATCCGCACCGGCGACAAGATCGGGCGGGTCGAGATCCAGGTCGACGGGAAGACAAGCATCACCGAGGATCTCTTCGCGGGCGAGACGGTCGAGCAGGGCACCTTTGCCGACCGCGCGCTTGGGGCGGCGCAGGAGCTTGCCTTCGGCTGGATACGGACGCTCTGATGCGACGGGAGGCTGACATCCGGCCGAAGGGCTACTTCATCACCTTCGAGGGCGGCGAGGGCAGCGGCAAGTCGACCCAGGTCGAGCGCCTGCGCGCCGCGCTCGCGTCCGAGGGCCATGACGTTCTGGCGACACGCGAGCCGGGCGGCTCCCCCGGGGCCGACGCGCTGCGACACATCATCCTGTCCGGCGCGGTCGAGGCGCTCGGGCCCGATCTAGAGGCGATCCTGTTTGCCGCAGCCCGCAGCGATCATGTCACCACCGCTATCGCGCCGGCGCTGGAGGATGGCGCCATCGTCGTCTGCGACCGGTTCATCGATTCCACGCGGGTGTATCAGGGGCTGGATCCGGCCATCGACGACGACCTTCTTGCCGCGCTGGAGCGGGCGGCGCTCAGCGGCACCTATCCTGACCTGACGATCATCCTCGATATCGACGCGGAGACCGGCCTTGCCCGCGCCGCAGCGCGCCGCGGCACGGCCGGCGCCGACCGCTACGAGCGCCAGGACGTCTCCGTGCACGAGGCCCGGCGGCAGGCATTTCTCACCATCGCCGCAAAGGAGTCTGAGCGCTGCGTCGTCGTCGATGCGCGCCGCGCACCGGAGGAGATCGCCAACGAGGTGGCGATGATCGTCGAGGACCGCCTCCAGGCTGCCCGGCTGGAGCGCCTCGGACGCAGCCTGTCGGCGCAATCGGCGCCGATGCGTCGGCAATCATCGTGATTGGCGAGCACCTCGGCGAGCTGCAGCCGCAATTCGACGATCTCGACGGCGTCGCCCCGCCGGCTGCCACGCTGACCTTCTACGGCCAGCAGGCGCAGTGGGAGGCCTTCGAGACGGCGAGGGGCAGCGACCGTCTGCACCATGCCTGGCTGCTCCAGGGACCGCGTGGCGTCGGGAAGGCGACACTGGCCTTCGCCATGGCCCGCCAGCTTCTGGGCGTCGAGCGTCTGGATGACGGCGATGGCCGCCCGACCTTCTCTCCGGAGGATGCCCAGGCGCGTCAGATCGCCCAAGGCAGCCACCCGAACCTTATCCACATCTCACGGCCTCCGGCGGACCGCGGCGGCTTTCGCACGCAGATCACCATCGACGACATCCGCCGGCTGAACCGCTTCTTTCAGGCGACCACAGCAGCCGGCAGGTGGCGTATCGCCATCGTCGATCCCGCCGACGATCTCAACCGCAGCGCCGCCAATGCGCTTTTGAAGATCCTGGAGGAACCGCCGGAGCGCTCGATCTTCCTGATCACCAGCCATGCGCCGGGCCGGCTCTTGCCGACGATCCGATCGCGCTGCCGATTACTGCGCTTCGAGCCGCTCGCCGACGGCGACCTAGCAGCTGCCCTGACCGCAACCGGCGCCGGTCTCGGGGAGATCGAGATGAAGGCGGCCATTCAGCGGGCAGGGGGCAGCGTGCGCGATGCGCTGTCGCTGGTTGCGCATGGCGGATTGGAGATCGACCAGCGGCTGACGGCGCTCTGGAACGCGCCGCGCACCGATTGGCACGGCGTGCAGGAACTCGCCGACGCCCTGTCGGCGCGGGGGCGCGAGAACAGCTACGACCTCCTGCTGGCGAGCCTTCTCGCCTTCCTTTCCGCGGAGGCGGAGAAGCGCCTCGCTGCCGGCGACGCAGACAGCGCTGCGCGCTTCGCCAGTCTCTGGCAGCGCGAAAGCGGCCGCTTCCGCGAGGCGCTCGCCTATAATCTCGACCGCAAGCAGGTGGTGTTGAGCTTCTTCGCCGCGCTGGAGGAGGCGCGGGGAGGGCCTCTCGCCGCCTGAGAGGAGCTCAGCCCTGATCAGCGCCGCCGGGCTCCGTTCCGCTTGAGTTCTGTCCCGCGCAGCCGGTCATGCATTGAGCCGGCCACACGCTTGCTCTATCTGCAGACGGTCGGCTGGTCCGACGCCTCCTCCGCTTGCAAGATGAGCCCGATGGCCGAACGCTTCTACCTGACCACCGCAATCTCCTATCCGAACGGGCGTCCGCATATCGGTCACGCCTACGAGCTGATCGCGACCGACGCGATCGCGCGGTTCAAGCGGCTGGACGGCTACGACGTGATGTTCCTGACGGGAACCGACGAGCACGGCATCAAGATGCTGCAGACGGCCCGCAAGCTCGGTGTCGACGTGCGTCAGCTCGCCGACACGAATGCGGCCGAGTTCCAGAAGATGGCAAGCGTCCTCGGCGGGTCGCAGGACGACTTCATCCGCACCAGCGAGCCGCGCCACCGCGTCGCCAGCCAGGCGATCTGGCAACGCATGCTGGCCGCCGGCGACATCTACAAGGACTCCTACGCGGGCTGGTACTCGGTGCGCGACGAAGCCTATTACGGTGAGGAGGAAACCGAGGAACGGCCTGACGGCAAGCGCTACGGCCCGCAGGGCACGCCTGTGGATTGGGTGGAGGAGGAGAGCTACTTCTTCCGCCTGTCCGCCTTCGGCGACCGGCTGCTCGACCTCTATGAGAGCAATCCGGACTTCGTCGGCCCGGCCGAGCGGCGCAACGAGATCGTCTCCTTCGTGAAGAGCGGGCTGCGCGACCTCTCCATCTCGCGCACCACCTTCGACTGGGGCATTCCGGTGCCCGGTGACGAGCGGCACGTGATGTATGTCTGGGTCGATGCCCTGACGAACTACCTGACCGCCACCGGCTTTCCCGAGGAGGGCGAGCGCAGCCGCTTCTGGCCGGCCGATCTCCACATCATCGGCAAGGACATCGTGCGCTTCCACGCCGTCTACTGGCCGGCCTTCCTGATGTCGGCGGGGCTGCCGCTGCCGCGCCGCGTCTTTGCGCACGGCTTCCTGTTCAACCGCGGGGAGAAGATGTCCAAGTCGGTCGGCAACGTCATCGACCCGTTTTCGCTGGTCGAGACCTACGGGCTCGATCCGCTGCGCTACTTCTTTCTGCGCGAGGTGCCGTTCGGCCAGGACGGCAACTATTCGCACGAGGCGATCGTCAACCGCACCAATTCCGAGCTCGCCAACGACCTCGGCAATCTGGCGCAGCGCTCGCTGTCGATGATCGCCAAGCATTGCGGAGCGGCGGTGCCGCAGCCGGGCGCCTTTACCGAGGCCGACAATGCGATCCTCGGCGCGGCCGGCGGGCTCCTGGAGAAGGCGCGCGACGCGATCGACCGGCAGGAGCTGCATGCGATCCTCGGCGCCGCGATCGCCGTCGTCGCCGATGCCAACCGCTATTTTGCGGGGCAGGAGCCGTGGGCGCTGCGGAAGAGCGATCCGGAGCGGATGGGAACGGTGCTGTTCGTCACCGCCGAGGTGCTGAGGCGCGTCGCCATCCTGCTGCAGCCCTTCGTGCCCGCAAGCGCGGAGAAGCTGCTCGACATCCTCGGCGTGCCCGCGGAGGAGCGCAGCTTCAACGAGCTGACCGCGGACGTTGCGCTGAAGCCGGGCCGGGCACTGCCGGCGCCGCAGCCGGTGTTCCCGCGCTATGTCGAGCCCGAGCAGCCGGCCGCCTGATCGAACGGCGTTTCGAAGCCACCGTCGCGTTGCTTTCGTGTGGATTCGGCGCGCCGGACGGCTCGGCGCATCGATGCCACGCCGGCTGCGCCGAAACTGCAAACCCTGACACCATGGCCTCATAGGTTCGCCGCCTAGCCAGCATTGGCAACCGAGACAGGGTTAGGTCGCCTCGAATGCCGCCTCTCGTTCAGGGTGGCTCCGGGCCGCTGGACGCGCTATGTCCGCGGCAATGCGGCTCGCCGCCGCCGCTCCACGCAAGAAGCCTACCGCCTGATGTCTCTCTTTCTCGTCGATAGCCACTGTCATCTGGACTTTCCGGATTTTGAAGGCGAGCGCGCCGCTCTGATCGAGCGCGCGCGCGCCGCTGGCGTGCAGATGATGGTGACGATCTCGACGCGCGTGGCACGCCTGGACCAGCTCCTGGCGATCAGCGAAGCGCATCCGAACGTCTATGCGTCCGTCGGAACGCATCCGCACAATGCCGCCGAGGAAGCCGACGTCTCCACGGCGGAGCTGGTGCGCCTCAGCGCGCATCCCCGCATCGTCGCCATCGGCGAAGCGGGCCTCGACTACTTCTACGACAACGCGCCGCGCGACGTGCAGGCAAGCGTCTTCCGCCGCCATATCGAAGCCGCGCGCGAGACAGGCCTGCCGCTGGTGATCCATGCGCGCGACGCCGATGACGACGTGGCGCGAATTTTGGAGGAGGAAGCCGGGAAGGGGGCTTTCCCCTTCATCCTGCACTGCTTCTCCTCCGGCCGGGCGCTGGCGGAGGCAGGTCTGGCGCTCGGCGGCTACGTCTCCTTCTCCGGCATCCTCGCGTTCAAGCGCTCCGAGGAGCTGCGCGCCATCGCGGCCGACGTGCCCCTGGAGCGGCTGCTGGTGGAAACGGACGCGCCCTATCTCGCGCCGCCGCCCTACCGCGGCAAGCGTAACGAGCCGGCCTATGTCGCGCATACGGCGACCGTCCTTGCCGAGGTGAAGGGCACCGACCTCGACGGCATCGCGCAGGCGACCACGGACAACTTCTTCCGGCTCTTCCGCAAGGCGGCGGATCCGCGCCAGGGTGCTGCGTCCTGATGGCGGACACCCTGCGCCTGACCATCCTCGGCTGCGGCTCCTCGCCAGGCGTACCGCGCCTCAATGGCGACTGGGGCGCCTGCGATCCCGCTGAGCCGCGCAATCGCCGCAGGCGGGCCTCGGCGTTGGTGGAGCGGATCGCCGCGTCCGGCGCCAAGACGACGGTCGTCATCGATTGCGGCCCGGATTTCCGCGAGCAGATGCTCTCAGCGAGCGTAAGGCATCTCGACGCCGTGGTGATGACCCACGCCCATGCCGACCACATCGCCGGCTTTGATGACCTGCGCGGCTACTTCCTGACGCAGCGCGCGCTGGTACCCGTACATGCCGATGCCGTGACGGCCGAGCGCCTGATGCAGGCCTATGACTACTGCTATGCCGCCCTGAACGGCAGCTTTTATCCACCGATCGTGCAGGACGTGCGCATCCGGGCCGGCGAGGCGTTCACGATCGATGGCGTCGGCGGTCCAATCGAGTTCCTGCCGTTCCAGCAGGTACACGGCTCGATCAACTCGCTTGGCTTCCGGATCGGCCCATTCGCTTACTGCAGCGACGTCAGCGACTTCCCGGATGCCGCACAGGACGCCGTCCGCGGCGCCCGCCACATCGTCATCGATGCGCTGCAGTACCGGGATCATCCAAGCCATCTGTCGCTCGCCCAGGCGCTCCGCTGGATCGAGCGGTTCGGCGCCGAGACGGCGACGCTGACCCATATGCACACACCACTAGACTACGGCCGCGTCGCGGCCGAGCTGCCGGCACATATCCGCCCTGGCTATGACGGGCTGAGGATCGAGCTGCCGGCCTAAGCCAGGTTCTGTCGAGCCGAACTCAGCGACAGGCATTGGAAACCTGCGTCCTTGAGAACGCGGTCCGCCTTGATGCCACCGGGTCGCGGCCAGATCGTCCATGCTGTGGGCCATAGCTGACCCTGACAGAGGCTCACGACGCTTCAAGCGTCCCCAAGCAGCCACGTCCGCATCCGCGCATCTCTACGATGACACCACGCAGCGGCGATCGCGGTCCAGCGGCAATGACGGCCGCGCCACGAACGCCGCACCACAGGCCGCGAGAAGCGCCACATCAGCCTGCGTCGAACGCCTGACCCTGAGGCGATTGTGCGAGCATCGATGCCACTCGACGCAAGCCGGCCAAGCGCCCGGACCGAGCACAGAACGCCGCTTGGAGCAGGTGCCGTCGCCAACGATCTCAACAAGGACGTCCAGCAGGATCAACGGCTTAGATCAGGCCATCTCTTCAGCACCATCACTAGTGCTGTAGTTCCATAATCTATCTTATGCCACTTTCATTTACCGGTCTGTAGATGACGTTTGGCTGCTCGTGGCCTTGCGGTGGTCCCTTCTCCGCAGATCTACGCCAATGGCACGGTGGCGATCCGGGCCGGATTCGCAACGCTATCGTCGGCGGCGCTCCAGCAAGGATCCGCCGGTCCCCTGGATGGCAGCTTCCTCAGCCGACCGAGTGTACGTTTGCGCGAATTCGTAGATGCCGACGAGCTGAAGCTTCGCCCGCTATGGGCTGCGGCGGGATCGACGTCGGCATATGGCGTCGCGTCTGCAGCTCGTCCGTCCATCCATCGGCGCCAGACCCTGCCCGCCGGCGCCAGGAGCCCGTGCTCCGACCACGGCCGGTCGGCGGCCGTTCCGCCGACCACTGGAAGCTGGCATAAGCGCCGGAGACATTCCGGAGATGCCAGATGCAGCCCGCCCGCGACGTTCAACGACTAATCGAGATCATGGCGGCGCTACGCGCGCCCGAGACTGGCTGCCCCTGGGATCTCGAGCAGGATTTTACGACGATCGCGCCGTACACGGTCGAGGAAGCCTATGAAGTCGCCGACGCGATCGAGCGCAACGATGCGGCGGATCTGCGTGAAGAGCTTGGCGACCTGCTGCTCCAGGTCGTCTACCACGCGCAGCTCGCGGCTGAGCGCGGTCTGTTCGGTTTCGAGGATGTGGTCGAGACCATCACGCGCAAGATGATCCGCCGCCACCCGCATGTCTTCGGCGACGAGACGGCGCGCAGCGCCCGCTCGGCCAAAGGTCAGTGGGAGCGCATCAAGGCCGAGGAAAAAGCCGAGAAAGCCGCGCTGCGGCGGAGCAGCGCCCGGCTGGACGGGAGAGCTGCCGGCACCGGACCCGCATTGGGTGAGCATCTATGGCTCGACGAGGTCCCCGGCGGTTTCCCGGCGTTGACGCTGGCGCTGAAGGTCCAGAAGCGCGCCGCGACGGTCGGGTTCGACTGGGACGATGCGGCACCGATCCTCGCGAAGATCCACGAGGAACTGGCGGAATTCGACGAGGCCGTGGAGAGCGGCGATGCTGATGCGAAGGAAGCCGAGCTCGGCGACGTGCTCTTCAGCATCGTCAATCTCGCACGTTTCCACGATGTCGACGCCGAGGCGGCACTGCGGCGATGCGTGCAGAAGTTCCGCACGCGCTTTGCCCATATCGAGCGCAGCCTGTGTGCCGCCGGCAGCAACCTGAAGGATGCGTCGCTGGACGAGATGGAGCGGCTGTGGGTGGAGGCGAAGGAACGCGGCTGATGCGCCCTCGCCGCCGGCCTGACCTCAGGTGCTCAATCGATCGATAAGCCGGGAAGCGCTTCCGCCTGGCGACGCAGCTCCGTCAAGGCCTGTGAGGTCACCTCGGCCGTTAGCCGAACCGTGCCGGTCTCGGTATCTTCGCGCGCCTTGACCGAGGCGTTCTCGTAGATCCACGGCAGCAGCGTCATGGCGTCGGCCGGCAGCTCGATCGTCACCGTGGTGAGATGTCCGCCAATGCGAGTCTCGATCTCGGCGAGCAGCGCGTCGATCCCTTGGCCGGTGACGGCCGATACCAGGAAGGCCGCCTGCCCGTCCGCGCGTGCCTGCGCCGCCGCCGTCAGATGCTCCAGGGCCGCCGGATCGAGCCGGTCGATCTTGTTCCAGACTTCGATGACGTGATCGCTGTCGGCCGGGTCGATGTCGAGGTCGGTCAGGATCTTGCGCACGTCCGCCGCCTGCGCCAGCGCGTCGGGATCGGCCATGTCGCGGACATGCAGGATCAGCTCCGCCTCGATCACCTCTTCCAGCGTCGCGCGGAAGGCGGCGACGAGGTGCGTCGGCAGATCGGAGATGAAGCCCACGGTGTCGGAGAGGATCGCCTCGGTGCCGTGCGGTAGGCTGATGCGCCGCAGCGTCGGATCGAGCGTCGCGAAGAGGAGATCCTGCGCCAGCACCCCCGCCCCTGTGATGGCGTTGAACAGCGTCGACTTGCCGGCATTGGTATAGCCGACCAGCGCGACCACCGGATGCGGAGCCTTCTTGCGCTTGGCGCGATGGAGCGTGCGGGTGCGCCGCACGGCCTCCAGCTCCTTCTCCAGCCGCTTGATACGCTCCTGGAGCTGGCGGCGGTCGGCCTCGATCTGCGTCTCGCCGGGACCACCGAGGAAGCCGGCGCCGCCGCGCTGGCGTTCGAGGTGGGTCCAGGAGCGGACGAGCCGGCCACGCTGATAGTTGAGGTGGGCGAGTTCGACCTGCAGCCGACCTTCCTTGGTGCGGGCGCGGCGGCCGAAGATCTCGAGGATCAGGCCGGTGCGGTCCAGCACCTTGGCGCCGAGCTCCTTCTCAAGATTTCGCTGCTGCACCGGCGTCAGCGGATGATCGAAGATGACGAGGCCGATCTCTTCGGCGGCAACGAGCCCCTTCAACTCCTCCAGCTTGCCAGAGCCGATCAGCGTCGCCGGCCGCGCCTTCGCAGTCGGGATGATGCCGCTGGCGACGATCTCGAGGTCGATGGCCGCCGCGAGGCCGAGTGCCTCCGTCAGCCGCTGCTCGTCGCCGCGCGTCGCCTCAGGGCTCTCGTCGGAGGAGCGCCCCTGCTTCAGGACCGGAAGGAAGACCCCTGCCCGGGTCGCGACCGTGCGATGCTCGATGGGGGCTCTGGGCCGCGACGCTTCGAATTCCGTCAATCAGGCGTTCCTATCTTCCTCGCCGCCTTCGTACATGTTCACGGGCTGCGACGGCATGATGGTGGAGATAGCGTGCTTGTAGACGAGCTGCGAGTGCCCGTCGCGGCGCAAAAGCACGCAGAAATTGTCGAAGGAGGTCACCACGCCCGTCAGCTTGACGCCGTTGACGAGGAAGATGGTGAGCGAGATCTTCTGCTTACGGACCGTGTTGAGGAAAAGATCCTGCAGGTTCTGCGTACGCTCGGCCATGCTGAACAGCCCTTTTCGGCTTTTGTTGGCGGCTCGCGGCGTATTGACCGACGCTCCGCATGGTTCGGGTCCTCTGAAGGACATCCACAAAACGATGCGCTAGCACTCTGCCCCCTGCCCGGCAACTGGCTGGCCCGACCACGATGAGACCAACAACAGCGCCGGCTCAGCTTCGATGCCGCCGCCAGCTGTCGCGATCGGCTTCGGCTTCCGCTTCCGCTTCCGCTTCCGCTTCGATGTAAACGCAGACGATCCGAAGCCGGCTCTAGATGCCGAGCGACTTCAGTTTGCGATGCAATGCCGAGCGCTCCATCCCGACGAACTCCGCCGTTCGCGAAATGTTGCCGCCGAAGCGATTGATCTGCGCGACGAGATACTCCTTCTCGAATACCTCGCGCGCATCGCGCAGCGGCAGAGCGAGGATCTGGCCGTTCGACTGGCTTGGCGTGCGCGGCAGCATGTCACCGACCTCATGCGGCAGCATGTCGGCCGAGATGGCCTCGTTGTCGTCCTCACGCGACAGGATCATCAGCCGCTCGACGTTGTTGCGCAGCTGCCGGATGTTGCCGGGCCAGTCGCTCGACTGCAGCACGGCCATCGCCTCGGCACTGATCTCCTTCGGGCGGATGCCGGTCTGCTCGCCGATCTGCTTCATGAAGGCCTCGATCAGCAGCGGAATGTCGGCGCGCCGATCCGCCAGCGGCGGCACCGCGATCGGCACCACTGCAAGCCGGTGGTAGAGATCCTCACGGAAGAGACCGTCGGCGATCATCGATTCAAGGTTCTGCGCGGTCGAGGAGATGATCCGCACGTCCACCTTGACGCGCTTCGTCCCGCCGACGCGCTCGAAGGTCTGCTCGGTCAACACGCGCAGGATCTTGTTCTGCGTCTCGCGCGGCATGTCGCCGACTTCATCGAGATAGAGGACGCCGCGATGGGCCTCCTCGAAGGCGCCCACCTTGCGCTCGACGCCCGGCGGCGTGTCGGTGCCGAACAGCTCGACCTCCATGCGGTCCGGCGTGATCGCGGCGGCGTTGAGCGCCACGAATGGGCCCTCGGCGCGCGGCGAGGCCGCATGGATGGCGCGCGCCACCATCTCCTTGCCGGAGCCGGAGGGCCCGAGGATCATCACGCGGCTGTTGGTCGGCGCGACGCGCTCGATCGTGGTGCGCAGCTGGTTCATCGGGTGCGACTTGCCGATCAGCTCGGCGAAGTCGGCCGAGCGGCGGCGCAGCTCCGACACCTCGCGCTTCAGCTTCGAGGTCTCCAGCGCCCGCTCGGCGACGAGGATCAGCCGGTCCGCCTTGAAGGGCTTCTCGATATAGTCGTAGGCGCCGCGCCGGATCGCCGAAACGGCCGTCTCGATGTTGCCGTGACCCGAAATCATCACCACCGGCACCTCGGGGTGCTGGGCCTTGATCACGTCGAGGAGGTCCAACCCGTCGAGGCTGCTGCCCTGTAGCCAGATGTCCAGGAAGACGAGCCGCGGCACGCGATCCGCGATCGCCTGCAGCGCTGCATCCGAGTTGCCCGCGGTCCGTGTCTCATGCCCCTCGTCTTCGAGGATGCCGGCCACAAGATCACGGATGTCGGTCTCGTCATCGATGATCAGGATGTCCGATGCCATCGGTGGTCCCCGTTCTGTCTGACACGTCGTTCAAATGCGGTCCGCTGGCCTCGCCGAGCGAGGCCGGTAGTGTGATGCGCACCATCGCGCCCTGCGGCTGATCAGGTGCATCCTCGAGGGCGATGGTGCCGCCATGGTCCTCGATGATCTTGCGCACGATGGCGAGGCCGAGCCCGGTGCCCTTCTCGCGCGTCGTCATATAGGGCTCGAGCAGCCGATCGCGATCCTCGCGCGGAAATCCGCGGCCATTGTCGATCACGTCGATGCGATGGACCTCGCCGACCGCCCGCGCGCGGATGATGATGCGCTTGTTCTCGACATCGGTCGCCTCGAGCGCCTCGACGGCGTTCTTGACGACATTGCCGAAGGCCTGCCCGAGCATGCGCATGTCGAAGGAGCCGGTTAGCGGCTCTTCACCAAGGTCGGCCACGATCTCGATGCCATGCCCACCCATCTCGCGCATGAAGACGGCCTCGCGCAGCGCCTCGCGAAGGTCGCGCGCCTCCATCTTCGGCTTCGGCATCCGCGCGAAGGTGGAGAATTCATCGACCATGCGGCCGATATCGGCCACCTGGCGCGTGATCGTGTCGACGCAGCGGTCGAAGACCTCCCGGTCGTTCTCGATCAGTTTGCCGTAGCGGCGGCGGATGCGCTCGGCCGACAGCTGGATCGGCGTCAGCGGGTTCTTGATTTCATGGGCGATGCGCCGGGCCACGTCTGCCCAGGCCGAGGAGCGCTGCGCATCGACGAGGTCGGTGATGTCGTCGATGGTGACGACGCTCGACTGATCCCCCTCGCTTCCGTCCTCGGAGGTGATGCGCACCGCCAGCACGCGCTCGCGGTCGCGGATGCGCAGCTTGATCTCTTCTTGATACTCGGCCCGATGCGAGATCGCAGCCGCCCGGTGGATCTTGGCGAGCGCCGGGAAGAGATCGGCCAGCTTGCGGCCCATCGCGGCCTGCGCATCGACCGCCAGGATCCGCTCGGCGGATGGATTGACGATGCTGATCATGCCATCGGAATCCACACCGATGACCCCGACGGTGACGCCGGAGAGAACCGCTTCGGTGAAGCGGCGACGCTCATCGATCACGTCCTTGGCGTCGATCAGCTCGGAGCGCTGGCTGCGCAGCTGCAGGATCATGTTGTTGAAGGTGTTCGACAGCGACCCGACATCGCCGTCCGAAATCCGCACCGGCACGGATACGGCGAGATTGCCTTCGCTCACCTCGTCGGCGGCCGAGATCAAGAGGCGGATCGGCCGCACCAGACGATCGGCGACGCCGATGCCGGTCCAGATCGCCGACAGAAGCACGATCAGGGTGATGCCGAGGTAAAGCAGCGCGAAAGCCACCTGCAGCCCGAACCGGTTCGCCTGCAGGCTGGAATATTCGGCCGAGCGCTCCTCCATCAGGCGCAGCGCCGCGAGCACCTCGGGATCGACCGCGCGCACCGTGTAGAGATAGGTGTTGTCGATCTCGCGCAGCTTGATGATGGCCCCGACGAGATTGGTGACGCCCGGCGGGATCAGCACGAAGGTGCCCTCGGACGCTTGCCGCAGCGCATCGTCCGGCGGCACCGGCAGCGGCTTCTCCAGCGGCAGTTCCGCGGCGAGGAACGGGGTGCCGTCGGTGCGCAGGAGCTGCGCGCCGATCAGCGAGCGGCCCCTCGCCTGCTGCGTCATGACGTTCTGGAACCCGGTGCGGTCGAGGTCGAAGAGCCGACGCTGCTGGTCGAGGTCATAGGCCATCGACAGGGTCGTGCCCTGCAGGTTGCGGGCGTTCTCGTTCACATAGGCCCGCGCGACGCTGATCGAAGAATCGACGATCGTACGCGTTCGGATTTCAAACCAGCGGTCGAGGCCGAGATCCAGGGTGATGCCGGCGACAATGGCGACGAGCAGCGCTGGCAGCGCCGCAACGATGCAGAACAGGACGACGATGCGCACATGCAGGCGCGAAGCCGCCTTGCCCTGCCGACGTGCCCTGACCATCCGCAGCACTTCGCGGCCGATCAGTCCACACAGAAGCAGCACGAAGGCGCCGTTGACGATCGACGCGACCGAGACAACCGTATCCGTCGGCGCGATCGGCGTGAGCCCCATCAGGACCACGAACGACACGGCGCCGGTGACCAGCGCGCCGGCCACGGCCAGGACACCCGGCACCAGCATGAAGCGGCGCCGGTCTGGCATCAGGGAAACGGGTGTGTCGGCGTGGATCGGCTGGCTCGTCATGCGTCGTATCGATTCGACTCCTCCGTTGCGAGTTTGCAACGGAATGTGGTCAAAATACAACGAATGGCGAAAAGATCAGCGGATCGAGCGCACCACCGAGATGTCGAGGTCGCGGATCTTCTTGCGCAGCGTGTTGCGGTTGACGCCGAGAAGATCGGCCGCCTTCACCTGATTGCCGCGGGTCGCCGCAAGGGCAGCCGCGATCAGCGGGTACTCCACCTCGCGCAGGATGCGCGTATGCAGTCCCGGCGGCGGCAGATCGTCGCCAAACGAGGTGAAATAGTCGGCGAGATACTTTTCCACCGAGGCGCTGAGGTCGATCTTCCGCCCCGGCTCCAGATCCGGCTCGGCACTGCGCGCCGACTCGCTGCTCAGCTCGTGCTCGATGATCTCCGCGGAGATCTCGTCCTGCGGATACAGGGCGCACAGGCGCCGGACGAGGTTCTCCAGTTCGCGGACATTGCCGGGCCAGGCATAGCGGCGCATCACGTTGAGCGCTCCTTGGCTCAGCGTCTTGCGCGGCAGGCCGTCCTTCTGCACCTGCGCGAAGAAGTGGCGGGCGAGGTCCGGCAGATCCTCAATGCGCTCGCGCAAAGGCGGCAGGCGCAGCGGCACGACGTTCAGCCGATAGAAGAGATCCTCGCGGAACAGGCCGCGGCCGATGAGCTGGCGCAGATCCTTGTTGGTCGCCGCGACGATGCGCACGTCGGTCGCGATCGGCGTGCGGCCGCCGACCACCGTATACTCGCCCTGCTGCAGCACGCGTAAGAGGCGCGTCTGCGCTTCCATCGGCATGTCGCCGATCTCGTCGAGGAACAGTGTGCCGCCCTCGGCCTGTTCGAAGCGGCCGCTGGCGCGTGACTGAGCACCTGTGAAGGCGCCCTTCTCGTGGCCGAACAGCTCGGACTCGATGAGGTCGCGCGGGATGGCGGCCATGTTGATGGCGACGAACGGACCCTTCCGGCGGCGGCCATAATCGTGCAGCGCCCGGGCCACCAGCTCCTTGCCGGTGCCGGACTCGCCGGTGATCGTCACCGTCAGGTCCGTCTGCATCATCCGCGCCAGGGCGCGGTAGATATCCTGCATGGCCGGCGAGCGGCCGACGAGCGGCATGTTGTCCTGCGCGTCGTCGGCGGGACCAGCCTTGGCGCTTGGCCGCGGCTCCGACAGCGCCCGTCGTGCGATGGCGACGAGCTCCGTCAGGTCGAACGGCTTCGGGATGTAATCGTAGGCGCCCTTTTCCGAGGCCATGATGGCCGTCATGAAGGTGTTCTGGGCGCTCATGACGACGACCGGCAGGTCCGGCCGCGTATTCTTGATGCGCGGCAGCGTATCGAACGCATTGCCGTCGGGCATCAGTACATCGGTGATGACGAGATCGCCCTCGCCCGCCGAGATCCAGCGCCACAAGGTCGCGATGTTGGACGTGACGCGCACTTCATAGCCGGCCCGCATCAGCGCCTGCGAGATGACCGTGCGAATGGCGGCATCGTCATCCGCAACGAGAATCTGCGGCGGCATCAGGCGTCCTTTCCGTAATGGCGGCCAGCCCGCCGCCGCTCTGCTTCGTCCGTGGCATCTCGCCAGGCCGGCATCAGCACGCGGAAGGTCGTGTGACCCGGTTGCGACTCGCATTCGATCACGCCGCCATGGTCGCCGATGATCTTGGCGACCAGCGCGAGGCCCAGGCCCGAGCCGCTGGGCTTGGTCGTGACGAAGGGGTCGAAGATGTTCTCGCGGATATCATCCGGCACGCCGCCGCCATTGTCCTCGACGAGGAATTCCAGCGGCAGCGTCACACGCGTCTTGGTGCCCGGCACCGACAGGCGAACGCCCGGACGGAACGCGGTCGACAGGCGGATCTCGCCGTCCTCACGGCCGGCGACGGCCTCGCTGGCGTTCTTCAGCAGGTTGAGGAACACCTGCACCAGCTGGTCGCGATTGCCGAACACCGGCGGGAGCGAGGGGTCGTAGAGCTCGGTGATCTTGATGCCGCGGGCAAAGCCGCTGCGCGCCAGCGTCTTCACGTGTTCCAGCACGGAATGGATGTTGACGCCTGAGCGTTCGATCGGCCGCTGGTCGGAGAACACTTCCATCCGGTCGACGAGTTTGACGATCCGGTCGCTCTCCTCCTGGATGAGGCGCGTCAGGACGCGGTCCTCGTCGCTCGCCGCGGTTTCCAGCAGCTGCGCGGCGCCCTTGATGCCCGACAGGGGATTGCGGATCTCGTGCGCCAGCATCGCCGCCAGGCCCGTCACCGTGCGCGCCGCGGAGCGATGCGTCAGCTGCCGGTCCATCTTGTCGGCGATGGAGCGCTGCTGGATCATGATCACCACCTCGTCCGACTGCTCCGGCATGGCCGAGACGTAGAGGTCGACGATCCGCTCGCCGCCGAGGCGCGGCGATGACAGGTCCACACGATATTCGCTGATGCGCGAGCGCTGCTCGCGCACCTGGTCGATTAGCGCGAAGAGCGGACTATCGGCTGGCACGAAGTCGCTGAGGCGTCGGCGTGCCAGATAGGACGCACCGGAGGAGAAGAACTGCTCGGCATCGGAGTTGGCGAAGACGAAGTGTCCCCCGGCGTCGATCACGATCACAGGATGCGGCAGGGCGTTCAGGATGCCCAGTTGTGCCTGAGCAGCGCTCGATGTCGTCGACAGGCTCGTCATGCTCAAGCCGCCTCGGCAAGAGGTGAGGAACGCAGGCTCGGCTCGACATCCGCCAGCGTCGCGGCGCCGAAGAGATCGCGCATGAGCGTACAAACCTCCGCCGGATCGCCGCAGGTCATCAGCCTGGCCCGATCGGCTCCGATGTCGGCACCGCTGCTGGCGGCCAGACGGTCCGCATACCAGCCGAGATGTTTGCGGGCATGGCGAAGCCCTTGGCCCACGCCATAATGATCCAGCATTGCTTCGTAATGTTCGGCGACGAGGTCGGCGAGGCTGCTGCGTGCGAGATCCGAGCGGCCGATCGCGCCGCCAGCGAGACCGCAGAGCCATGGGCGCCCCTGCGTCCCACGTCCGATCATCACGGCGTCGGCCCGACTGGCCGCCAGCATCGCCGGTGCGTCGGCGGGGTCACTCAGGTCGCCATTGGCGACGACGGGCACTGAAACCACCGCCTTAACCGCCGCAATAGCCGGCCAGTCGGCACGGCCTTCATAGAACTGGTCGCGGGTGCGCCCGTGGACGGTGATCATCCGGACGCCTGCCGCCTCAGCGCGCACCGCGATCTCCGCAGCGTTGAGATGGGCGCGATCCCAGCCAAGCCGCATCTTTAGCGTCACCGGCACGTTGCCCGCTCCGGCAACCGTCGCCTCAACGAGACGCAGCGCCAGCTCCGGCTCGCGCATCAGCGCCGAACCGGACAAGCCCCCCACGACCTTCTTGGCCGGGCAACCCATATTGATGTCGATGATGTCGGCGCCATCCTCGCGCAGACGCTCGGCCGCGAGCTTCATCCAGGCAGGGTCTCGACCCGCCAGCTGAACGATATGCAGGCCGTCACCATCACGCATGGCCCGCAGGGCACTTTCCGCGTCGCCGCGGACCAGCTCGCCGCTGGCGACCATCTCGGACACGACCGCACCAGCGCCGAATCGGCGCGCCAGCCGACGGAAGGGGACGTCGGAAATGCCGGAAAGCGGCGCTTGAAGAACACGGGTGGGCAGGACGACCGGGCCGACCGCCAGCGTTCCGGCAGGGGCTGCCGGCCTCTGCTCCGAGCGTAAATGTTGAGCAGAATTGCTGTGTGTCGATTCCTGCGCCATAGCAGCCGTACTCTATCGGTGCATGCTCAAAATACAAGCATGCTGCTCTTGCGAAATGCCGCTGCAATGGTTCATCCAAACGGCTGGCAGAAGAGAGGTTCGCATGTCCGAGCTGCGCATTGGCGCGATCGTCGTTGCGGGTGGTCGCGGCGAGCGTGCCGGCCCGTCCGCCCAAGGCCCTAAGCAGTATAGACATATCGGCGGACGGCCGGTGATCCGGCGCACCGTCGAGGGCCTTCTGGCTTTGCCGGAAATCGATCGGATCGTCGTCGTCATCCATCGCGACGATAGCGCCCGCCTTGCGGACGCATTGGAGGAATGCAGCCGGTGCATCACTGTCGCGCATGGCGGCAGGGAGCGGCAGGACTCCGTCAGAGCCGGACTCGCCGCGCTCGGCAGCACGGCCCCTGACCTCGTGCTGATCCATGATGCCGTGCGGCCGTTTGCATCGGCCAGACTCATCCGCCGCGTCATCGCTGCGACGGACAAAGCCACCGGAGCCATCCCTGCCCTTCCAGTGACGGACACGCTGAAGCGCAGCTCGGCGCGCGGCGAGGTCGACGCCACGGTTTCGCGCGAGCGGCTCTACGCCGTGCAGACTCCCCAGGCGTTTCCTTATGCCTTGCTGCTTGAGCTTCATGCCGAGGCGGCCGCCGCGGGGGTCACCGTTACCGACGATGCCGGCGTCTTCGAGTGGGGTCAGAGGCCTGTCCGCATCGTCGAAGGCGAAGCCGAGAACGTGAAGCTTACCACAGCGAGGGACATCGCCATGGCAGACGAACGCCTCAGTGCGGGGCGCATCGATGTGCGCACCGGCAACGGCTATGACGTGCATCAGCTGGTCGAAGGTGATCACGTCACCCTGTGCGGCATCCACATTCCGCACGACCAGCGGCTGGCCGGCCACTCCGATGCCGACGTCGGGCTGCATGCGCTGACTGATGCGCTGCTCGCCACCTGCGGGGCCGGCGATATCGGCGACCACTTCCCGCCGTCCGACCCGCGGTGGAAGGGCGCCGCCTCGCACATCTTCGTCGAAAAGGCGGTGGAGATCATCGCGGCAAAGGGCGGCCGGATCATGAATGCCGATATCTCGCTGATCTGCGAGGCGCCGAAGATCGCCCCGCACCGGATGGCGATGCGCGAGGCGATCGCCGCCATGACCGGCCTCGACCTCGACCGCGTCTCGGTGAAGGCCACCACCAACGAGACGATCGGCTTTGTCGGGCGGCGCGAGGGCATCGCGGCCATCGCCACCGCCAGCGTCATCTATGGAGACGGTCAGTGAGCGCCGCCGTTACGACAGCCAGCAGCATCGAGGCGGCGGCCACCGAAATCATCGCGGCCTATACGGCGGCAGGCCTCATGATTGCCACGGCCGAGTCCTGCACGGGCGGCCTCGTCGCGGCGGCGCTCACCGACGTGCCCGGCTCCTCCGCCGTGCTGGAGCGCGGCTTCGTCACCTATTCTAATGCGGCCAAGGCCGATTGCCTCGGCGTCGATCCCGCTGTTCTCGCGAGCGCCGGTGCCGTTTCGGAGATTGTGGCACGGCAGATGGCGGAGGGAACGCTGCGCGCGTCACAGGCCGATGTCGCGGTCTCGATCACCGGCATTGCAGGGCCCGGCGGCGGTTCCGTTGAGAAGCCTGTCGGCCTCGTTCATTTCGGCTGTGCCCGGCGGGGAGGCGCCACGGTTCATCGTGAGGAGCGCTTCGGCGATCTCGGCCGGCCCGAGATCAGGCAGGCCGCCGTGGCGGTCGCCCTAGGCCTCCTGCGGGACGCGCTTGAGGCGAATTAGGCCCTATACGGCAGCCGCCGGGCGCCCATAGACCTCGTCGGCCCGATTCTCGAAGGCATCCGCGAAGCGGCGGAAGGCGAAATCGAACATCGATCCCATCAGGAGGCCGAGGGTGCGGCTCTTGAATTCGTAATCGATGAAGAAGCGGACGTCACAGGCGCCCTCGCCCGCCGGCTCGAAGCTCCAGCGGTTGTCGAGATACTTGAACGGCCCGTTGATATAGGCGACGTCGATCTGCCGCTCGGCCGGCTTCAGCAGCACCTGCGAGGTGAAGCTCTCGCGGACCATCTTGTAGGCCACCGTCATGTCGGCGACGAGCAGCGTCTTGCCCTCACGCTCCTGGCGGGAGCGGATTGACAGGCGCTGGCAGAGCGGCACGAACTGCGGATAGCTCTCGATGTCAGCCACAAGGGCGAACATCTGGTCCGGCGCGTGAGCCACACGCCGCGTCGTCTCGTATTTGGGCATGCGGACGCGCGCCTCAGGCCGCGGTCTGGCGGGCGAGACGCGCCGCCTTCAGCCGCTCGAAATCCTCGCCCGCATGGTGCGACGAGCGGGTCAGCGGGCTCGAGGCGACGACAAGGAAGCCCTTGGTCAGCGCGACCGTTTCGAAGGACTTGAACTCCTCGGGCGTGACATAGCGCTTCACCGGATGATGCTTCTTCGTCGGCTGCAGGTACTGGCCGATGGTGAGGAAGTCGACATCGGCGGTGCGCAGGTCGTCCATCAGCTGCAGCACCTCGTTCCGCTCTTCGCCGAGGCCGACCATGATGCCGGACTTGGTGAAGATGCTCGGATCGATCTCCTTCACCCGCTGCAAGAGCCGGATCGAGTGGAAATAGCGGGCGCCCGGGCGCACCGTTAGATAATTCGACGGCACCGTCTCCAGATTGTGGTTGAAGACGTCCGGCCGGGCCGCGACCACCTGCTCGAGCGCGCCCGGTTTGCGCAGGAAGTCCGGCGTCAGGATCTCGATGGTCGTCAGCGGCGCGGCGGCGCGAATGGCGCGAATGGTCTCGACGAAGTGGCGCGCGCCGCCATCGGCCAGATCGTCGCGGTCGACCGATGTGATGACGACGTGGTTGAGGCCCATCTTGGCGACAGCGCGGGCAACGCTTGCCGGCTCGTCGGGATCGAGCGCGTTCGGACGGCCCGTCGCGACGTTGCAGAAGGCACAGGCGCGCGTACAGATGCCGCCCATGATCATGAAGGTCGCGTGTTTCTTGTCCCAGCAGCCGCCGATATTGGGGCAGCCGGCCTCCTCGCAGACCGTCACCAGCTTGTTGGAACGGACGATCTCGTGCGTTTCGGAGTAATTGCTCGATACCGGCGCCCGGACGCGGATCCAGTCGGGCTTCGGGAGCTGCTCCGTGTCCGGCCGGTGGGCCTTTTCCGGATGGCGGAGCCGGGGCTGAGCCCCGGCGCCAGGACGTGTGTCGAGAACGGTGACCATAGGGCGTATTTACGTGCCCCGGACACCCATTGCAATCAGGCGCGGCGGCCGCGGATCAGGCGGAAGATGAAGATCAGCAGGCAGGCGCCGACGAGGCTGACGAGGAGGTAAGACCAGGACCACTTGTCGCTCGGATCATAGCCCTGGATGTTTGCCAGGCTGAGCAGGAAGTTGGCGACGATCGCGCCGACAATGCCGAGCAGGATGTTCATGAAGAGACCCATGTCGCTCCTCATGATCTTCTCCGCCAGCCAACCCGCGATGCCGCCCACGACGATTGCTGCAAGCCAACCCATGTCTACTCTCCTTCAGACAACGACGATTGGCTGAGAAAAGAGGGCGGCATCAGTGGTACGACAAGATGCTGTCAGTGATTTAGATGCGCCCTGCAATCGTCGCGGGGCGCCCATGCATCAAGCACAATCCTCTCGCGATTGACCGCGCCTCGGGCTGGGCTCATCGGCCGCTCTTCCAGGGCCTGAGCCATGGCTCGCCCCGCAATGCAGCAGCCGAAATTCTGGCGAGCGACGCGGCGAGGATGCATTCCTGTCGGGCAGGTCAGATCCTTGACGCGGAAGCGGCCGGCTCACCGCCTCGACTGATCATCTCGTCACATAAGACCTCATCACATGTGGATGACGCGGCCAAAAGCGTCCAGCACGCTCTCATGCATCGTCTCCGACAGGGTCGGATGCGGGAAGACCGTGTGCATCAGGTCCTCCTCGGTCGTCTCCAGCCCCATCGCCACGACGAAGCCCTGGATCAGCTCGGTCACCTCGGCGCCGACCATATGGGCACCCAGCAGCTCGCCGGTCTTGGCGTCGAAGATCGTCTTGACGAGACCTTCAGGCTCGCCCAGCGCAATCGCCTTGCCGTTCCCGTTGAAGGAGAAGCGCCCGACCTTGATGTCGCGGCCGGCTTCCTTGGCCCTCGCCTCGGTCAGACCGACGGAGGCGACCTGCGGGTTGCAGTAGGTGCAGCCGGGGATCTGCGTCTTCACCATGGGGTGGACATGCAGACCCTTGATGCCCTCGACGCAGATCGTACCCTCGTGCTCGGCCTTGTGGGCGAGCATCGGCGCGCCCGCCACGTCGCCGATGGCGTAGATGCCCTCCACGCTGGTGCGTCCGCGTTCGTCCACCTTCACGATGCCGCGCTCGATGGCGACGCCTGCTTCTTCCAGCCCGAGCCCCTCGGTATTGCCCTGGACGCCGACGGCGGAGATCAGCCGCTCTGCCCTCAGCGTCTGGCGCTTGCCGTCCTTGGTTTCGATCTCAACGCTGACGCCCTGCCCGTCCTTCGTCACCTTCGCCACCTTGGCGTCGGTGAGGATCTTCATGCCCTGCTTTTCGAAGCGCTTGCGGGCATGTGCGGCGATCTCGGCATCCTCGACCGGCATGATCTGTGGCAGGAGCTCCACCACGGTCACCTCAGCGCCCATGGTACGGTAGAAGGAGGCAAATTCGATGCCGATGGCGCCCGAGCCCATCACGATCAGCGACTTCGGCATGGCGGCCGGCTTCATCGCCTCGAAATAGGTCCAGATGCGGTCGCCGTCCGGCTCGATGCCCGGCAGCACGCGTGGCCGCGCGCCTGTGGCCACGATCACGTGCTTGGCCTTGTAGGTGCCCTCGCCGAGCGTTCCCTTCGGCACCGGGTTCTGCGGCTCGACGGCCGGCTTTGTCGGCTTGCCGACGACGACGTCGACGACACCACCCTTCGGCTTGCCGGCGATCTTCGCCTGGCCCCAGATGACATCGATCTTGTTCTTCTTCAGCAGAAAGCCAACGCCGCCGTTCAGCTGCGCCGAGACGCCGCGCGAGCGCTTCACCACCGCCGCCATATCGAAGCCGGGCTTCTGGATGGTCAGGCCATACGCTTCGCCGTGGCTGGCGAGGTGGTAGACCTCAGCCGAGCGCAGGAGGGCCTTGGTCGGGATGCAGCCCCAGTTCAGGCAGATGCCGCCGAGATGCTCGCGCTCCACGACGGCCGTCTTGAAGCCGAGTTGCGCGGCACGGATCGCAGCGACATAGCCGCCGGGTCCGCCGCCAATGACGAGGATGTCGTAGGTGTCAGCCATGGTTACCTTCCCGACGCCTCTGCATAGAGATCGTCAAGTGTCGTGGAGTGTCTGTCGAGAACGAAGGGCACCTTGCCCGATGCCAGGTGGAACGGGTCGCCGGGAGCATATTCGTCCACCACCATCGTGTAGAACTTGATCGGGGTACACTCGGGGCTGCCGTCGCGCGAGCCGGTGACCGGGTTATATGTGTTTGGGCCATAACGGACGCAGATCTCAACCGATCGGTTTCCAAGATCCGGCCGGGAGGGGATGGGCTTCGCCACCACCTCCCATGTGCCGGCGACCGCCCTCGTGTTGCCGGGGTACCAAAGATAGGTCCGCCCATTGGCGGCCAGGAACTCCACCTGCGTCCCGTGCCCTTTCTCCCAGGCCCTGAACGTCTTGTTCTTCAGGCCGGCCTGATAGGTCGACAAGAACGCCGGATCGTAAGCGCCCATCGGCCACACGAATGGCTGGCGTACGGCGCCGATCTTCGACTTGGCGATCGGCTGGCCGGAGATGAATGGGCCGCGGGGCTTGTCGAAGGGCAAGGGCTCCGACGGCGGCAGCGTGCAGGCGGACAGCACTACAGCCGCAAGCAGCCCCGGCAGCAGCTTGGCGCATGGTCTGGCGGTACGCTGCCTCATGGCTTTCCCTTGCACCTCGCGGCAAATCAGACGTTGTCGGCGCCAGTGGAGAGGGTTTGCGACCACAGGCTGACGCACATGTTCGATCCTACTGAAGATCCAGGATCTCTTTCACCGCGCCGGCCAAGGCCTCGCCGAGCCGCCGCGTATTGACGGCGTCGAGATGCACGCCGTCCTGCGGGGTTGCCTCACAAACCTCGCTGGCATCGAAAAGATGGACGCCATACTCTTCGGCGATCGTCCGGTAGACGTCGATGACGCGCTGCGATTCCTCGATCCCGTGCCCGAACATCTGTGCGAACATCGGATCCTCGGTCTCCACCAGATGCGGGGGCGACACGATCAGGATCTTCGGCGCCTTGTAGCCCAGACGATAGGGAAAGCTCTGAACGATCTCGATCAGCCGCTCCATGCCGAGACCGGCTTCGAAGGCGCGTCCGCCACCGGTATGGCGCTTCAGATCATTGGTGCCGAGCGCGAGAATGACGAGGTCGAGCGGCAGGTGGGTCGAGATCGACGTCGGCAGCGTCTTGGCGCCGTTGCGCTCTGCCAGCACCGACTGATCGTCGTAGATGGTGGTGCGGCCGTTCAGCCCGTCCGGAATGACGTGCGCAGCAGAACCCAGAGCCGCGCCAAGCACGCTTGGCCAGCGGTCGGCGAGAGGATGCCGGCTCGGCCCCTCGACATTGTAGCCCCAGGTCAGCGAGTCGCCATAGCAGAGGATCGTCTTCATGCGCTGGCGCTCCCGCTCCGCATGCCTCCGCTCCCATGCGGCGGCTTTCATGGGTACCGGAGCCGGCCACAGCAGGCCGGCTCGTCTGGATGATCGATGCCGTCAGGCGATGCTCAGACCAGCATCCCCATCGGATTCTCGATATACTGCTTGAAGGCGCCGATCAGCTGCGCGCCGAGCGCTCCGTCCACGGCGCGATGATCGGTCGACAGCGTCACCGACATGATGTTGGCGATCGTCACGCTGCCGTTCTTTACCACCGCCCGCTCCTCGCCGGCGCCGACCGCCAGGATCGTCGCATGCGGAGGATTGATCACGGCCGAGAAGTTCTTGATCCCGAACATGCCGAGATTCGACACCGCCGTCGTGCCACCCTGGTATTCCTCGGGCTTCAGCTTGCGGCTGCGCGCGCGCTTGGCGAGGTCCTTCATCTCGTTGGAGATGACCGACAGCGTCTTCTCGTCGGCCTTGCGGATGATCGGCGTGATCAGACCGCCCTCGATCGACACGGCGACGCCGACATCAGCGTTCTTATGCTTCAGCATTGCCGCCTCGGTCCACGAGACGTTGGCATCCGGCACGGCCTTCAGCGCCATCGCCATGGCCTTGATGATGAGGTCGTTGACGGACAGCTTGTAGGCCGGCCGGTCGCCCGCCTCGCCCTTCACCATTGGCGCGGCGTCATTGAGCTGCTTGCGAAGGGCGAGCAGCGCGTCGAGCTCGCAGTCCACCGTCAGGTAGAAGTGCGGCACCGTCTGCTTGGACTCGACGAGACGCTTGGCGATCGTCTTGCGCATGCCGTCATGCGGAACGCTCTCATAGGAGCCCTCGGCAAAGAGCTTGAGAATCGACTCGTCGCTGGAAGCCCGCGCCAACGGCGCTGCCGCCGGTGCCTGGCTCGCGGGCGCGGACGAGGCCGCGGGTGCAGCCGCCTGCGGGGCCGCTTTCGCCGATCCCGAGGTTGCGGCGGCCTCGACATCCGACTTCACGATGCGCCCGTGCGGACCGGAGCCCGTCACAGTGGAGAGATCGATACCCTGCTCCTTGGCAATCCGCCGCGCCAGCGGCGAAGCAAAGCGCCGTCCGCCCTCCGAAGACGCACCGTTGCCACTCGATCCGCCCGCGGAGCCGCTGCCGGACGCTGCTGCGGCCTTGCCTTGTCCGCCATCTCCGTCGGTGCGGCTGTAGCCGCGCTGTTCGGGGTCCTTCGCCTGCGCCGTGGTGCCGGTCACCGCGTTGTCCGCCTTCGGGTCGGCTGCGATCGGCTTGGCAGAAGCTTCGCCCGTCCCCGAGGCCTGACCGCCGCCGGCCTTGGCATCGGACGCGCCTTCGCCATCGCCCGACAGGATTGCAATGACGGCATTCACCTTCACGCCCTCGGTGCCGGCCGGCACCAGGATCTGCGCGACGGTGCCCTCCTCGACCGCCTCGACTTCCATCGTGGCCTTATCGGTCTCGATCTCGGCGATCACGTCGCCCGGCGAGACCTTATCGCCTTCCTTGACCAGCCACTTCGACAGGTTGCCCTCCTCCATCGTCGGAGAGAGCGCCGGCATCGTCACATTGATCGGCATCGGACGATCCTCAGTCGCGGTAGCAGACGGACTTCACCGCATCGATCACTTCCTTGACCGACGGCAAAGCGAGCTTCTCGAGATTGGCGGCATAGGGCATCGGAACGTCCTTGCCGCAGATCTTCAGGACCGGTGCGTCAAGATAATCAAAGGCGTGCACCATCAGCTCGGATGCAATGAAAGAGCCGACCGAGTTCTGCGGGTAGCCTTCCTCGACGGTGACGCAGCGGTTGGTCTTCTTCACCGAGCGGATCACCGTCGCCATGTCGAGCGGGCGGATGGTGCGCAGGTCGACGACCTCGGCATCGATGCCCTCCGCGGCCAGCTCCTCGGCGGCCTTGACCGCATAGGTCATGCCGATGCCGAAGGAGACGATGGTGACGTCCTTGCCCTTGCGATGGACGCGGGCCTTGCCGATCGGCACGGTCCAGTCCTCGACATCCGGCACCTCGAAGCTGTGGCCGTAGAGAATCTCGTTCTCGAGGAAGATCACAGGGTTCGGATCGCGGATCGCCGACTTCAGGAGGCCCTTGGCATCGGCGGCCGTATAGGGCTGCACCACCTTCAGGCCCGGGATGTGGCTGTACCAGGAGGCATAGTCCTGGCTGTGCTGCGCGGCGACGCGCGCCGCCGCGCCATTCGGGCCGCGGAACACGATCGGGCAGCCCATCTGGCCGCCGGCCATGTAGAGGGTCTTTGCCGCCGAGTTGATGATCTGGTCGATCGCCTGCATGGCGAAGTTGAAGGTCATGAACTCGACGATCGGCTTCAGGCCCGCAAAGGCCGCACCGACGCCGAGGCCGGCAAAACCGTGCTCGGTGATCGGCGTGTCAACGACGCGCCGGGCACCGAACTCCTCGAGCAGTCCCTGGCTGATCTTGTAAGCACCCTGATACTCGGCGACTTCCTCGCCCATCAGGAACACTTTGCCGTCGCGCCGCATCTCCTCGGTCATGGCCTCGCGGAGCGCCTCGCGCACGGTCTTCGTCACCATGGTGGCACCGGCCGGCAGCTCGTCGCCGAGATCGCCCTCGGCATCCTCTGGTTCTGGATGCTTCATGCCTTCGGCCGGAACAGGCGTCGGACCTGCAACCTTCTCGGACGTTGCCTTCTCGCCGGCATCATCCTGCTTCTTCGGCTCGGCCGCCTTTTGCTGCGGCGCAGCTGCACCGGACGAGGCGCCATCGGCGGCGCTCTTGTCCTCGCCCTCGGCGAGCAGCAGCGCGATCGGCGTATTGACCTTCACGCCCTCGCTGCCTGCGGGGATCAGGATCTTGCCGATCGTGCCCTCGTCGACGGCCTCGACCTCCATGGTCGCCTTGTCGGTTTCGATCTCGGCGATGACATCGCCGGGCGCAACCGTATCGCCCTCGTTCTTCAGCCACTTGGAGAGGGTGCCCTCCTCCATCGTCGGAGAGAGCGCGGGCATCAGGATTTCAGTCGGCATGGTTGCGCTCCCTTACTCGGCGGCCTGCGGTACGTCGGCCGCATAGATGTCGGTCCACAGTTCGGAGACATCCGGTTCGGGATCGTTCTGGGCGAAATCGGCGGAATCGGCGACGATGTCGCGCACGTCTTTGTCGACCGTCTTCAGATCGTCCTCGGACACGCCGAAGCTCTCGATGAGACGGCGGCGGACCTGCTCGATCGGGTCCGACTCCGAGCGCATCTTCTGCACTTCGTCGCGGGTGCGGTACTTCGCCGGATCCGACATCGAGTGGCCGCGATAGCGGTAGGTCGCCATCTCCAGGATGATCGGACCGGCACCGCTGCGGCAATGCTCGGCGGCGAGATCGCCGGCGGCCTTAACCGCCCGCACATCCATGCCGTCGACCTTGATGCCGGGAATCTTGAAGGACAGGCCGCGATGCGAGAACTCGGTCTCCGCCGAGGCGCGGTTCACCGCAGTGCCCATGGCATAACGGTTGTTCTCGATGACGTAGACGACTGGAAGCTTCCACAGCGAGGCCATGTTGAAGCTCTCATAGACCTGGCCCTGGTTGGCCGCGCCGTCGCCGAAATAGGTGACCGCGATCGAATCGGTGCCGTTGTAGCGGTTGGCGAAGGCGAGACCGGTGCCGATCGGCACCTGCGCGCCGACGATGCCATGTCCGCCGAAGAAGTTCTTCTCCTTCGAGAACATGTGCATGGAGCCGCCCTTGCCCTTGGAGTAGCCCCCGCGGCGCCCTGTCAGCTCGGCCATGACGCCGCGCGCCTCCATGCCGGTGGCCAGCATGTGGCCATGGTCGCGATAGCCGGTGACGATCTGGTCGCCATCCTTCAGCGCCATCTGCATGCCGACGACGACGGCTTCCTGGCCGATATAAAGGTGGCAGAAACCGCCGATGAAGCCCATGCCATAGAGCTGGCCGGCCTTCTCCTCGAAGCGGCGGATCAGCAGCATGTCGCGATAGGCCTGGAGCTCCTGCTCCTTGGTGAACTCCGCCGGGGCGGGTGTCTCGACCATCCCCATCGTCTTGACGATGCTGGGCTCGCCGTCGGAGAGCGGCGCTCCGTCCGGCTTCTTCTGCTTGGCGGATGCCATGCTGCACTCCCGGTCTTGACCCGCAGCGAAGCGGGCACAGGTTTGGGCGCAGTATAGGCTGCCGCCGAGGCCGCACAAGCGGCGCGCGGTGGTTTAACCAGCGTTAGGTTCATTGCGGAAGATCGCGGCAGTTAAACCGATTTGAGGTTTAACCGACGGGATGTCTCGCGTGTCGGCGAGTGCTGCCGCGGCTCAGCGTAGAATGATGATCTCGTCCGGCATGGCGAGGTTCAGGGCCTCACGGGCACGCTCGTCGATCATGTCGCGCTCGAGCGTGCCATCGTGAAGCAGCTGCACCCGCTTCTCCAGCCGCTCGCGCTGCTTGGCGAGTGCGGCATATTCGCTCTCGCGCTGCTCGAGTTCGCGGGCAAGCTCCGCCCGGCCCTCCAGCCCGTACTTGCCGCTCTGCGCATGCAGGGCGAAATAAGCGAGGAAGCTGGCGGCAAGCGCCGGCACGACGAGGCGCCCCATCAGCGATTTGCGTCTCTGGATCGTCAGCATGCCCCGTCTCCTTTGCTTCAGGATGACAGAGCCCGTTTAATCACCGGTTAAGGCTGTTCCGGAGCGAGAACAGGGAAAGCAGTCTGCATTCCATGCAGGCGGCGCGAGCGCGTCCCCCACCACCTATCGATCGCGTGTCTTCCTGTGTTGCGGCGCCACGCTAGCTAAGGCCTCCAAGGCGTCCCGCAGCGGGCCGCATGGAGGGCACAGACCGCATGGGCGCAGGGCAACAGACGGACCGCGCAACGGATCTGGAGGAGGAGGAGGCACAGGAGGACCGCGAAAGGCTGGAGAGCGACCCGCAGGAGAACCTCGAGAACGCTCCGGAGTCGGGAGAGACGCTGACGGACTTCTTCTCCTTCGAGGAGATCTTCGCCCGCGTGCTCGCAACGGCGTCGCATGAGCTCTCCGTGACCAACCGCTACCTGTTCTGGAGCGGTCTTGGCGCCGGTGGCGCACTCGGCCTGACCTTCCTGGCCCGCGTCGTCTTCACCGAAGCGGCACACGAGCCCGAGCCCGGTCTCCTCGGCAACCTCCTCTATCCCATCGGCTTCCTGATCATCGTCATCGGCCGCTACCAGCTCTTCACCGAGAACACGCTGACGCCCGTGGTGCTCGTGCTGACGAAGCTCGCCAGCGTACGCAGTCTGCTGCGGCTCTGGCTGGTGGTCTTTGCCGCCAACATGGTCGGCGCGCTGGCGGTCGCCGGCTTCCTCGCCGTCTTCGACGTTCTCGACGAGCCGCTGATGGCCAAGGCGCTGGAGATGGCACGCCACTCTCATGGCGAAAGCTGGTTCTCGCTCTTCTCCAAGGCGCTCTTTGCCGGGTGGATTGTCGCGGCCATGGTCTGGCTCGTCCACGCCGGACGCGACACCGTCTCGAAGGCGCTCTTCGTCTTCCTGCTGATGTATTTCATCGGCGTCGGCGGGCTGTTCCACGTCATCACCTCGTCAGTCGAGGTGTTCTTCCTGGCGTTCCGGACCGAGGTCGCTCTGCTGCCGCTCTTTCCGAACTTCGTTTTGCCGATCCTTCTCGGCAACACGGTCGGCGGGATCACCTTCGTGGCGGTGCTGAACTACGTGCAGTTCTCCGAGCACCGCGACTCCAAGCTCTTCCAGAGCTACGGCAAGGAGCTGAGCTGGCGGGAGTGGCTGTTCGGCGGCAACAAGACCTTCGCAGACAGGCAGAAGGGCGCCGACTGACATCGACGCCCTCAACGCTTAACAAGTGGCGGCACCGTGTCGCCGCCACTCCCTTGTCGGATCAGCGCTGGCGCAGGATCGTGCGGCCGGCGTATACGGCCTGATCGCCGAGCTCCTCCTCGATGCGCAGGAGCTGGTTGTACTTGGCAAGCCGGTCGGAGCGGGCCAGCGAGCCGGTCTTGATCTGTCCGCAATTGGTGGCGACGGCGAGATCGGCGATGGTGGAATCCTCCGTCTCGCCGGAGCGATGCGACATCACCGCCGTATAGCCCGCGCGATGCGCGACATTCACCGCGTCGAGCGTCTCGGTCAGGGAGCCGATCTGGTTGACCTTAACGAGGATCGAGTTGGCAACGCGCTTCTCGATGCCTTCGCGCAGGCGCGCCGAGTTGGTGACGAAGAGGTCGTCGCCGACGAGCTGGACGCGGCCGCCGGCCTTGTCGGTCAGCGTCTTCCAGCCGGCCCAGTCGTCTTCGGCCATGCCGTCTTCGATGGAGATGATCGGATAGGCTGCAGCGAGCTCGGCGAGATAGCCCGCCATGTCGTCCGAGGAGAGCTTGCGACCCTCACCCTCGAGGTCATAGACGCCGTCCTTGAAGAACTCGGTCGAGGCGCAATCGAGGGCAAGATAGATGTCCTCCCCCGGCTTGTAGCCAGCCGTCTCGATCGCCTTCATCACGAAGTCGAGCCCGTCGCGGGCGGAGGCGAGACCCGGCGCAAAGCCGCCTTCGTCGCCGACATTGGTGTTGTGCCCGGCCTTCTTCAGCATGGTCTTCAGCGTATGGAAGACTTCGGCGCCCATGCGCAGCGCATCGGAGAAGCGCTCCGCGCCGACCGGCATGATCATGAACTCCTGGAAGTCGATCGGATTGTCGGCGTGGGCGCCGCCATTGATGATGTTCATCATCGGAACCGGCAGAACATGCGCGCTGGCCCCGCCAACATAACGGTAGAGCGGCAGGCCCGAGGCATCCGCCGCCGCCTTGGCAACGGCGAGCGACACGCCGAGGATGGCGTTGGCACCGATGCGGCTCTTGTTCTTGGTCCCGTCGAGCGCGATCAGCGCGGCGTCGATGCGCATCTGGTCCTCGGCCTCGTAGCCGCCGATGGCCTCCAGGATTTCGCCGTTGACGGCGCTGACCGCCTTCCCGACGCCCTTGCCGAGATAGCGCGAGCCGCCGTCGCGCAGCTCGACCGCCTCATGCGCGCCGGTCGATGCCCCGGATGGCACGGCGGCACGGCCCATCGAGCCGTCTTCGAGGATGACGTCCACCTCGACGGTCGGGTTGCCCCGGCTATCGAGGATTTCGCGTCCGATGATGTCGATGATCGCGGTCAATGGGGCTCTCCTTGTCGCGAGAATTCGCTGGTTCGAGCGCCTTCTAGCCAAACATCGACGGGCTGAACAGCGGCGGCACGACGGCGATCCCATCCGCTGGTACGGCTGCCCCTCGGCAAGGGCACCAGAGAATGCCGCGCCTTATCGGATGCGCGTCATGCTCGGACTTCCAGAGGATCGACAGCCGGCATGGCGACCAATCGCCGGACGCCCGGCATCAGCCGTGCCGTGCCGGGTGCGTCGCGGATGCCCGCTCCTTCACCCCTCAAATCGGACACCTACCCCTTTGCGATGGCGTCGAAGCGCTTGAGCCGTTCCAGCAGTGCCGGCATCTGGTCGAGCGGCACCATGTTCGGGCCGTCCGACGGCGCATTGTCGGGATCCTCATGCGTCTCGATGAAGAGGCCGGCGACGCCGACCGAGACGGCGGCGCGCGCCAGGGTCTCGACGAAGCGCCGCTCGCCGCCGGAGGAGCCGCCCTGCCCGCCCGGCTGCTGCACCGAGTGCGTGGCGTCGAAGATCACCGGCGCGCCGGTCTCGGCCATGATCGGCAAGGCCCTGAAGTCGGAGACGAGCGTGTTGTAGCCGAAGGAGACGCCGCGCTCGGTGAGGAGCACGTTCGGGTTGCCGCTCTCCGTCACCTTGGCAAGGACGTTCTTCATGTCCCAGGGCGCCAGGAACTGACCCTTCTTGATGTTGACGACGCGACCGGTCTGAGCGGCGGCGATCAGGAGGTCGGTCTGCCGGCAGAGGAAGGCGGGGATCTGCAGGATGTCGCAGACCTCGCCGACGGTGCGGCACTGCTCTTCAGTGTGAACGTCGGTCAGGACCGGAAGCCCGAGCTTGTCGCGGATCTCGGCGAAGACCGGCAGCGCGCCGCCAAGGCCGATGCCGCGCTTACCGGAGAGGCTGGTGCGGTTCGCCTTGTCGAAGCTCGCCTTGAAGACGTAGCCGATGCCGAGATCGGCACAGAGCGCCTGCATGCGCTCAGCGATCATGAAGGCGTGATCGCGGCTCTCCATCTGGCACGGCCCGGCGATGAGGGCGAAGGGCGCCGTGTTGGAGAAGGTGACGGTGCCGCATCGCACCTCGTTCGCAATCGCCGTCATGGTCGTTCCTCCGTCTCGAAAGCGATGAAGCTCTGCGCGTGCTCCGACAGGCGGACGATCATCCGTCCGCCATGCTCCTCGAAGCCGACGCCGGATCCGTAGAGAGCGTGCCGCAAGCGCCCGGCATCGCTTGCCGCGAGCACGATGCCCTCGAAGCGGAGCCCGCGCTCCGGCGACCGGTCGCAGCCATAGCGCGCGCCGAGACCCTCCGGCGTCAGCACCTCGATCGTCGCATTGGCCGCGGCGAGCGACATGCCGAAGGAGTCCGCAAGGACGTCACGCTGGCCCGCCAGATCCTGCAGCAGATACTGGAAGTCGGTCGGGTTCGGCTCTGAGAAGACCAGGCGTTTCAGACCCGTGACGCCGTTGGGATGCCCCGTCAGTGGCGTGCGGTCCGGCGCAACCGTGTGAACGGGCTGGCAGACGAAGAAGGACGCATCCGGCGCGCGCCGGTCGATCGCAAAGGCGAGCCGGAACGAGACCTCGCCACTCCCGCCATCCGGACGCTCGAAGCGCCGGGAGAAGGACAGGATATCGCCCTCGCCCAAGCCGGCGGCGCGAAAGGCGGCAAGATCGCCCTCTGCATCGCCCGAAGCGAAGGCGACGGCCGAGAAGCGATGTTCGCCGCGGCGAAAGCGGAAGGCCTGATCGCGCGCAACGAAGAGGTTGCCGTCGCGGATCGCCGCCTCGCAATCCTCCCGCACGCCGATCGCCAGCGGCTCGATATAGGTCCCGTCGGCGAGGAAAACGCAGGCATTCCTGGTTCCGAACGGATGCTGCGCGTCGGGCGCAACGAGAAAGCCGAGGCCCTCGAAGAACCGCCGTGCCAGCTCCAGCGAGCCGACCGGCATGACGACATGGTCGACGGAACGAAGCGTGCGAAGCGAAGCGGTCATGGCGCTCATCTGCCTCAAGCGCGCCTCGTGGACAAGCGCAAAGGCATGTGCACGCAAGCCGCCGATAGCTGTTAAGATGCTCGCAAAGGCGGCATCCCTTGCATAGACTTGCCCAAACGGTAGGCATAATCTTCTCGATATGCTGCTTGGGAGAGCAGCATCATCTCGGGAGGGGAAGAAAGTGACTATCAAAGGTGCATCGCCAGACCTCTACAATGAGGATCTGGCCCCTGCTGCCGTCCGCAACTGGGGACCGTTCAGCATCTTCAACGTCTGGACGTCAGACGTTCACAGCCTCTGGGGCTACTATCTGGCCGCCAGCCTGTTTCTGTTCTGTGGCGATTTCCTCAACTTCATCATCGCGATCGGCATCGGCTCGCTGATCATCTATGCCCTGATGAACATGATCGGCTATGCCGGTGTAAAGACCGGCGTTCCTTACCCCGTCCTCGCCCGAGCCTCGTTCGGCATCTGGGGCGCCAACATACCGGCGCTGGTGCGCGCCATTGTCGCCTGCTTCTGGTATGGCGCGCAGACGGCCGCGGCCTCCGGGGCGATCGTCGCGCTTCTGATCCGCAGCGACACCTTCGCCTCCTTCCACACCGACGTGCACTTTCTTGGCCATTCCGGCCTTGAGGTCGTCTGCTTCGTCGTGATCTGGGCGCTGCAGCTCCTGATCATCCAGCGCGGCATGGAGACGGTCCGCCGCTTTCAGGACTGGGCCGGCCCGGCGGTCTGGGTGATGATGCTGATCCTCGCGGTCTATCTCTGCGTCAAGGCCGGCACCTTCGCCTTCACCAGCGACATCCCGATGGCCGTTCTGCTGGAAGCCACGAAGGATGCGGGTGTGCCGGGTGAGCCCGGCTCATGGGCCGCGCTGATGGCGGTGGCCGCCATCTGGGTCACCTATTTCTCGGCGCTCTACCTCAACTTCTGCGACTTCGCCCGCTACGCGCCGGACAAGGCGGCGCTGCGCACCGGCAATATCTGGGGCCTGCCGGTGAACCTGATCCTGTTCTCGCTGGTCGCGGGCGTCACCACCATCGCGGCCTATGACGTGTATGGCGAGGTGCTGCTGCATCCCGACCAGATCTCGGCGAAGTTCGACAGCTGGTTCCTCGCCCTGCTCGCAGCCCTCACCTTCGCGGTGGCGACGCTCGGCATCAACGTGGTTGCGAACTTTGTCTCGCCAGCCTTTGATTTCGCCAATGTTTTCCCGCGGCAGATCGACTTCAAGAAGGGCGGCTACATCGCCGCGGTGATCGCACTGGTTCTTTACCCCTTCGCGCCCTGGGAGGGCGGCGCCGCCGCCTTTGTCGGCGTCATCGGCGCCACCATGGGTCCGATCTTCGGCGTGATGATGGTCGACTACTACCTGATCCGGAAGGGCGAGATCGACGTCGATGCGCTCTATCGCGAGCATGGCGAATTCCGCTTCCAGAGCGGCTGGCACGTCAACGCCTTCATCGCCGCCGGCATCGGAGCGATCTTCTCCTCGATCCTGCCGAACGTCACGGACTGGCTGCCGAGCTGGTGGGGCGTTTACGGCTGGTTCTTCGGCGTCGGCATTGCGGGCCTCGTCTACTACGCCCTGCGCTCAGCGACGGCCGGCTCGCCGGCCCGCGCCGCCCGCGCCTGATCCGACAAGCGAAAAGGGGCAGCGGTCGGACGCCGCTGCCCCTTCAGATTTCATGTCGACCGGCTTGTCTAAGCGTCTGTCAGACAAGGCGAATGCAGCTCAGACGAGCCGGGAGCGCTCCACCGCCGCCGAGATGAAGGAGGCAAACAGCGGATGCGGCTCGAAGGGCCGCGACTTCAGCTCCGGATGATATTGCACCCCGATGAACCAGGGATGGTCCGGAAGCTCCACCGTCTCCGGCAGGAGGCCGTCCGGCGACATGCCGCAGAAGACGAGCCCGCCCTCTTCCAGCTGAGCCTTGTACTCGCGGTTCACCTCGTAGCGGTGGCGATGGCGCTCCTCGATCTCGGTCGAGCCGTAGATCTCGGCGATCTTCGATCCCGGCTTGAGGCTGGCCTTATAGGCGCCGAGACGCATCGTGCCGCCAAGATCGCCCTGCGCCGCGCGCTTCTCCAGCTCGTTGCCGCGCATCCATTCGGTGAGCAGCCCGACGACCGGCTCCTTGGCATGGCCGAACTCGGTGGAGCCGGCATCGCTGATCCCGGCGAGTGACCGGGCCGCCTCGATCACCGCCATCTGCATGCCGAAGCAGATGCCGAAATACGGCACCTTGTGCTCGCGGGCGAAACGGGCCGCATGGATCTTGCCTTCCGAGCCGCGCTCGCCGAAGCCGCCGGGCACGAGGATGCCGGCGACGCGCTCGAGATACGGTGCCGGATCCTCCTTCTCGAAGACCTCCGACTCGATCCAGTCGAGCTTGACGCGCACGCGGTTGGCGATGCCGCCATGCTGCAGCGCCTCAATCAGCGATTTATAGGCGTCCTTGAGGCCGGTATACTTGCCGACGACGGCGATCGTGACCTCGCCCTCCGGGTTGCGAATGCCGTCGACCACTTTCTGCCAGCGCTGCAGCTGCGGCTTCGGCGCCGGATCGATGCCGAAGGCGGCAAGCACCTCGGTGTCGAGGCCTTCCTTATGGTAGGCGATCGGCACGTCGTAGATCGTCGCGACGTCCAGAGCCTGGATGACCGCCGTCTCCCGCACATTGCAGAAGAGGCTCATCTTGCGCCGCTCCTCGGCCGGGATCGGACGGTCGGCGCGCACCAGCAGGATGTCGGGCTGGATGCCGATGGAGCGCAGCTCCTTGACCGAGTGCTGGGTCGGCTTGGTCTTCAACTCGCCCGCGGTCGGAATGTAGGGCATCAGCGTCAGGTGGATGTAGACCGCGCCGCCGCGCGGCAGGTCGTTGCCGAGCTGACGGATCGCCTCCATGAACGGCATCGCCTCGATGTCGCCGACGGTGCCACCGATCTCGCAGAGAACGAAATCGTAGTCCTCGTTGCCGTCGAGCACGAAGGCCTTGATGGCGTCGGTGACGTGCGGGATGACCTGGACGGTCGCGCCGAGATAGTCGCCGCGGCGCTCCTTGGCGATGATCTCCTGGTAGATGCGCCCGGTCGTGATGTTGTCCTGCTTGTTGGCGGACCGACCGGTGAAGCGCTCGTAGTGACCGAGATCGAGATCGGTCTCGGCACCGTCGTCGGTGACGAAGACCTCGCCGTGCTGAGTCGGGCTCATCGTGCCCGGATCGACGTTGAGATAGGGATCCAGCTTTCTGAGGCGGACCCGGTAACCGCGGGCCTGGAGCAGCGCTCCCAAAGCCGCCGATGCAATGCCCTTGCCGAGCGACGAAACCACGCCGCCGGTGATGAAGATGTATCGCGCCATGGGCCTTCCCGATAACCGCTCGGTGCCGATTCCGCCAGTCACAATTGCCGGCTTCACAAAAGAGGCGGGGCGCCGATGCCTCGGCGCCCCGCCTGCTGAACAAGTCTGCCTGACGTAGCGTCAGTTGTTGCCGGGCGCCGCCGGACTCTGCGGCGAATTGGCAGCCGGCGGTTCGACCGGCGGCACCACCGGAACGGCCGGAGCCTCGCCGCTGTCACCGGCAGGGTTGGCCGGAACGACGCCGGCCGGCGTCTGCGGCGTGTCTGCGGCAGCCGGTGCAGCCGTGTCGCCGTCGGCCGGCGCGGCGGAAGGCTCAGCCGGCGCGGCGGGCGCGGCCGGCGTCGCCGGATCGGTATCGGTCACCGGTGCTGTCGTGTCGGTCGCCGGAGCCGCGACCGGCGCGGCGGACGATGCCGCCGGGGCCGTCGTCGCGGGAGCCGTCGTCGCGGGAGCCGTCGTCGCGGGAGCCGTCGTCGCAGGTGCTGCGGGCGTTGCGCCCGCCGGAACATCGACGCCGGTGCTCGGCTGCGACGTCGACGCTGCGCCGTCCGTCGGCAGCGGTCCCAGCTGGTCGAGCAAGTTGCCGTTGGCGCCTTGGCCCGTGGACTGGTTCTGCGGCAGACGGTCGAGGATGTCGGTCGGGCTACCGCCGTAGCGGGCGAGAATTCCGAGCGCGATGGATGTCACGAAGAACGCCGCCGCCAGGATCGCGGTCGTGCGCGTCAGCGCGTTCGCAGCACCCCGTGCGGACATCAGGCCGCCGCCCCCGCCGCCGATCCCGAGCGCGCCACCTTCGGAGCGCTGCAGCAGGACGACGACGACGAGCGCCAGGACGATCATCAAGTGGATGATGATAAGAACGGTTTCTACCATGGATCTTTCGCGCAACGCCGATGTCGGGAGACGCGCGCCTTGTATAGGAGCCCAATAGCGAATCCAACCGCTTTCGGCTGAACCGTCAGCGGGGCCGGACAGCCCGCGATATCGCGATAAAGTCGTCGGCTTTCAAGCTGGCGCCGCCGACAAGCGCGCCGTCGACATTTTCGAGCGCCAGGAGCTCGGCGGCGTTGGACGGTTTGACCGAGCCGCCATAGAGAATGCGGACTGCTTCGCCGGCGGAGCCGAAGCGCTCCATCAGCCGCTCGCGGATGAAGCGGTGCACCGCCGCGACGTCGTCGCTGGTCGGCGTTCGGCCGGTGCCGATCGCCCAGACCGGCTCGTAGGCGACGACCAGCCGGTCGGGCGCGTCCGGCAGCGAGCCGCCGAGCTGCCGGTCGAGCACGTCCAGCGTCGTTCCGGCGTTCCGCTCACCCTCGGTTTCGCCGATGCAGACGATCGCCGTCAGGCCCGACGCGATGCCGGCGTTCGCCTTGGCGCGCACCGTGCCGTCGTCCTCGCTATGGTCCGTGCGGCGCTCCGAGTGGCCGACGATGACGAAGGACGCGCCGGCATCGCGCAGCATCGATGCGGCGATGTCGCCCGTATGCGCGCCGCTGTTCTCGGAGTGACAGTCCTGGCCGCCAAGCGCGACATGATCGCCGACGATGGCACGCGCCTCCGCCAGCAGCGTCGCCGGCGGACAGATGAGGAGGTCGCAGGCCTGCGACAGACCGCTGCCGGCTGCCTCTGCGATAGCACGCAGCTCGGCCAGCGAGGCCTTCAGCCCGTTCATCTTCCAGTTGCCAGCGATCAGCGGCCGGTTTGCCATGATGGTCCCTCCCAGGTCGGGAGGTGAGGTAGACGCCCGACGCAGAGAACGCAAATGCGTGGCCATCCGTCAGACCGCACCGCCGGACACCGCCAAGCAGCCTAATGCAGCGCCTCGGCCACGGAGCGTCTTGCGTCGGCCTCGGCACCTTTCCTAATAGAGCGCTAAGAACTGGACGCCGGCCGTATCGTCATCGGCACGTCCTGGTAGCTACATCTGTAGCCGCCGTCGCATCACAAAGGAGACGCTCGACATGATGAACGCGTTGCGCCGGGCCGTCTCCGGCTGGGCAGCTAAGGTGCTGCTCGGCCTCCTTCTCATCAGCTTCGCCGTGTGGGGCATTCCCGACATCCTGCGCACCCGCACCAGCAACGCGGTCGTGACCGCCGGCGACACGCGCGTGACCCTTCAGGACTACGCCATCGCCTACAATCAAGCGCAGGCGCGGATTGCCCAGCAGCTGCAGCGCCGGCCGACGGCCGAGGAAGCCGCCATGTTCGGCATCGATCAATCGGTGCTGAGCCAGCTGACGGCCGGCGCCGTGCTCGACGAACAGGGCCGCCGTATCGGCCTCGGCGTCTCCCAGGACGAGCTCGCCCGACTGGTGGCGGAGGATCCATCCTTCCACGATGCCAACGGCAACTTCTCCCGCTCGTCCTTCCAGCAGGTGCTCGCCGGCGCCCGCATCACTGAGGGCGACTACATCCGCAACCGCGAACGCGCAGCCATCCGCAGCCAGATCGTCGAGGCCGTCTCCGACGGCATCAAGCTGCCGGCAGCCGTGCAGACCGCGCTCGGCCTCTTCAATGGCGAGCGTCGCACCGTCGAATATCTGACCGTGGCGCCAGCACTGGTGCAACCGGTCGCAGCACCGACGCCCGAGGCGCTGCAGACCTATTTCGACGGCAAGAAGCGCACCTATGCCGCACCGGAGTTCCGCTCGATCGCCTATGCAGTGCTGACGCCGGAGACGGCGGCCGATCCGGCGGCCGTCACCGATGCCGAGATCACCGCAGCCTACGAGAAGGACAAGGCCCGCTTCACCGTGCCCGAAAAGCGGCGCGTCCAGCAGATCGTCTATTCCGACCAGGCGGCGGCTGACGCAGCTGCGGCCAAGCTCGCCGGCGGCGCAACCTTCGACACGCTGGCGCAGGATGCCGGCAAGGCGATCGCAGATACCGATCTCGGCCTCGTCACCAGGAAGGAGATCTTCGATCCGGCCATCGCCGAGGCCGCCTTCACGCTCAAGTCCGGTGAGACATCCGGCGTGGTCAAGGGCGCCTTCGGACCGGTGATCCTGCGGGTGGCCGAGGTGCAGCCGGAAGCCGTGAAGCCGCTCGACGAAGTCCGGGAGGAGGTCCGCAAGGATGTTGCGCTCGGCAAGGGCAATGATCTCGCCGTTACTGCCTATGACGCGTTTGAGGACGCTCGCGCAGGCGGCGCGAGCTTCGACGAGGCCGCCGCGACGGCCAAGCTCAAGGTCGTGACCCTGCCTGCTGTGGATGCACAGGGCAACGGCCCTGACGATAAGCCGATAGCCGATCTCCCGGCAGGCCAGGATCTTCTGAGTGCTGTGTTCGAATCGGAACCGGAAGCGGACAACCAGCCGGTGCGGTTCGGCTCGGCCGGCTCGGTCTTCTTCGAGGTGCGCGGCATTACGCCGGCCCGCGACCGGACGCTCGACGAGGTCAAAGAGCGCGTCACCGCCGATTGGACGGCGGACGAGACCGCACGCCTTCTCGGCGAGCGGGTCGACGCGATGAAAAAGGCGGCTGAAGGCGGCAAGACGCTCGACCAGATCGCGGCCGAGGTGAAGCTGACCAAGCAGACCGCCGCCTCCGTCACGCGCCAGTCCGCGCCGGCCGAACTCGGCCAGGCCGCCACCGCCGCGGCCTTCTCCGGCGGCAAAGGCTCGGTCGCGACCGCGCCGGCCACGGATGGCCAGTCGCAGATCCTGCTGAAGGTGACCGAGGTGGCGCCGCCCGCCGACCCGAATGCGAGCGTCCAGCCGGGCGAGCGCGAGCAGCTTGCCGATATGATGCGCAACGACCTGCTGCAGAGCTACATCGCGATGCTGCAGGGCAGCTACTCTGTCAGCGTCTATCCCGCTGCGATCGACCAGGCGAAGGCGGCGATACGATGAGTGCTTCGCTGAAGCCCTTCATCGCCAAGGCGGCGGCGGGCGAGGCGCTGACGCGCCAGGAGGCCGAGGCCGCCTTTGCGGTGATGATGTCGGGCGAGGCGACACCCTCGCAGATCGGCGGCTTCCTGATGGCGCTGCGCGTGCGCGGCGAGGTGGTCGACGAGATTGCCGGCGCCGTTTCGGTGATGCGCGCCAACATGCTGAGGGTCGAGGCTCCGGCCGAGGCAATCGACATCGTCGGTACCGGCGGCGACCACGCCGGGACGCTCAACGTCTCCACCTGCGCCGCCTTCGTTCTTGCCGGCTGCGGCGTCACCGTCGCCAAGCACGGCAACCGCGCCCTCTCCTCCAGGTCCGGATCGGCCGACGTCCTGATGGCGCTCGGCGTCAATGTCGAGCTGTCCCCGGCAGAGATCTCACGCACCATCCGTGACGCGGGGCTCGGCTTCATGTTCGCCCCGGCCCACCACGCCGCCATGCGTTTCGTCGGTCCCTCGCGGGTCGAGCTCGGCACGCGCACGATCTTCAACCTGCTCGGGCCGCTCGCAAATCCGGCCGGCGTCAAGCGCCTCCTCGTCGGCGTGTTTTCGCCCGAATGGATCGTGCCGCTCGCCGAAACGTTGAAGACGCTGGGTGCGGAGAGTGCCTGGGTGGTACATGGCGATGGACTGGACGAGATGTCGATCAGCGGAACGACACATGTGGCCGCGCTGAAGAACGGGCGCATCGACACCTTCACGGTGGAGCCGGAAGATGCGGGGCTGCAGCGCTGGCCGCTCGCATCCATCACGGGCGGCGACGCCGCCGAGAACGCCGCGGCCCTGTCGGCCGTCCTAGATGGTGCCGACAACGCCTTCCGCGACATCGTGCTCCTCAACGCCGCCGGCGCCCTCGTGATGAGTGGTGCCGCGGTCGATCTCAAGACGGGTGTCGATCGGGCCCGCGAGTCGATCACCTCCGGGCGCGCCGCCGAAGCATTGCGCCGCCTCGTCACCTCCAGCAACAGCCAGACTGGACCAATCGCGTGAGCGACATCCTGCAAAAGATTGAAATCTATAAGCGCGAGGAAATCGCGGCGGCCAAGGCCGAGCGCTCGATCAGCGCGCTGGAAGCGGCCGCTCGCGAGCAGGAGGGCCCGCGCGGCTTCCTCGCCGCAATCCGCGCCAAACACGCGACCGGCGACTTCGCCTTGATCGCCGAGATCAAGAAGGCGAGCCCCTCCAAGGGCCTCATCCGGGAAGACTTCGATCCGCCATCGCTGGCGGCGGCCTACGAGCGCGGCGGGGCAGCCTGCCTCAGCGTCCTCACCGACGCTCCCTCGTTTCAGGGCGAGCCTGCCTATCTCGGGCAGGCGCGAGCGGCCACCAGCCTGCCGGCACTGCGCAAGGATTTCCTCTACGATCCCTACCAGGTCGCCGAGGCGCGGGCCTGGGGTGCCGACGCGATCCTGATCATTATGGCTGCCGTCGACGATGCGCTCGCCAAGGACCTTGAGGATGCTGCCTTCGCCTACGGCATGGACGTCCTCGTCGAGCTCCACGACGAGGCGGAACTCGACCGCGCCCTCGCCCTCGCCTCGCCGCTGATCGGCATCAACAATCGCGATCTCAGAACCTTCCATACCGACCTGTCGGTGGCCGAGCGGCTGTCGCAGCGCGTTCCCAAGGATCGCGTGATCGTCGGCGAAAGCGGCATCTTCACCACGGCCGATTGCCTACGCCTGCAGGATTGCGGCGTCTCGACCTTCCTTGTCGGCGAGAGCCTGATGCGCCAGGCCGACGTCGAGGCGGCGACGCGCACGCTGCTCGGCGAACCGCGGCCCGACCTGCCGATGGGCAACCCGTCGTGAGCGACAAGGGTGAAGCGCATCTGACCCATCTCGACGCCAGCGGGGCGGCCTCCATGGTCGATGTGGGCGATAAGGATGCGACGGTGCGGATCGCCCGAGCCGAGGGCTTCGTCACGATGGCGCCCGAGACGCTGGAGCTCATCCTCTCCGGCAATGCCAAGAAGGGCGACGTCGTTGCCGTGGCGCGGATCGCCGGCATCATGGCAGCCAAGCGCACGCATGAGCTGATCCCGCTCTGCCACCCGCTGATGCTCGACAAGATCGCCGTCGACATCGAGCCGGAGCCGGCCCTGCCCGCCCTGCGGGTTATCGCGACGGCCCGGGTCAGCGGCCGGACCGGCGTCGAGATGGAGGCCCTGACCGCCGTCTCGCTCGCATGCCTCACCATTTACGACATGGCCAAGGCGGTGGACCGCGCCATGACGATCACCGGCGTGCGGCTTCTGGAGAAATCGGGCGGACGCTCCGGCGACTGGCGCGCCTGATGATCTCGGTCGCCGAAGCTCTTCAGCGCATCCTTGATGATGCGGCGGCAGTGCCTGATACCGAAACCGTCGATCTGTCAGCAGCTTGCGGGCGCATTCTCGCCTCGCCCGTCAGCGCGAACCGCACCCAGCCCGGCTTTGCTGCCTCGGCCATGGACGGTTATGCAGTTCGTGCCGGCGACCTCGCGGCTGACATCAATCAGCCGCTGACGGTGATCGGAGAATCGGCGGCGGGCTCGGCCTTCACCGGCACCGTTCGGTTCGGCGAAGCGGTCCGCATCTTCACCGGCGCGCCGGTACCGGATGGCGCCGACGCCGTCCTCATCCAGGAGAACGCCGAAAAGCTGCCGGACAGCCGCATCCGTCCGACTGCGCCTGTCGCAGCGGGCCGCAACATCCGCCCGGCAGGCACGGACTTCCAGGCGGGATCGCTGCTGATCGCAGCCTGCCGGCGGCTGACGCCGGGAACGGTGGCGCTGGCCGCCAGCGCCGGGCATCCACGGCTTGTCGTGCTGCGCCGGCCCAGAGTCGCCATCCTCGCGACGGGCGACGAGCTGGTGCGCCCCGGCGAACCGCTGGGACCATCGCAGATCGTGGCGTCCAACAGCTATGGCGTCGCCGCTCTGGTAGAGGCTGCCGGTGGGCGAGCCCTCGACTATGGTATCGCGCCGGACGACGAGGCAGAGATCTCCGCCCGCCTCGACCAGGCGCTCGCCGAGAAGGCCGACGTCTTCGTCACGATCGGCGGGGCTTCCGTCGGCGATCACGATCTGGTCGGGACAGTTTTTGCCTCTCGAGGCATCGCGCTCGACTTCTGGAAGGTGGCGATGCGGCCGGGCAAGCCGCTGATGGCGGGTCGGCTCGGCGATATGCGCATCCTTGGTCTACCGGGCAATCCGGCTTCCAGCATGGTTACGGCCAACCTGTTCCTGCGTCCGCTGATCAAGCGCCTTGCCGGCTGGCCAGACGAGATCGGCGAAGAGGACGGCGTGCTCGGTGCCGACCTCGCCGCCAACGACGTCAGGACCGACTTCCTCAGAGCCAGGATCGAGCCGCGCAGCACGCCGCCGCGACTTCTGCCGCTGGCGCGGCAGGATTCCTCGCTCCTATCCGTCTACGCCGAGGCCGATGCCCTGCTGATCCGGCCGCCGCTCGCGCCGGCGGCGCAGGCCGGCGAACCATGCCGGTTCATTCGCCTGTAATCGCTGCGGGAGCTTGCAGAACACAACTAGAACAGATAGGTTTGTTCAGGTTTTGTTTTGGCAGGTAGGAATCGCCCGATGCTGACGCGTAAGCAGCATGATCTTCTGATGTTCATCAACGAACGTCTGAAGGAAGCTGGCGTGCCCCCGTCCTTCGACGAGATGAAGGATGCTCTGGAGCTGCGCTCCAAGTCGGGCATCCACCGCCTCATCACCGCGCTCGAGGAACGTGGCTTCATCCGCAGGCTGCCGAACCGGGCGCGGGCGCTCGAGGTGCTGCGTCTGCCGGAATCGATCCAGAAGGCGACCGCACCCAAGGGGCGGACCGGCTTCACCCCGAGCGTCATCGAGGGAAGCCGCGGCACGGCGCGCGAGCCGGCGGCGGAGAGTGTCGGCAAGCGTTCGGCCGTCACGGCCAATAATGACGAAACCGGCTTCAGCGTACCGGTCATGGGACGGATCGCGGCGGGTGTGCCGATCTCGGCGATCCAGAACAATACGCACTCGATCGTCGTGCCGCCGGATATGCTGGGCGGCGGCGAGCATTACGCGCTGGAGGTCAAGGGCGACTCGATGATCGAGGCCGGCATCCTTGACGGCGACACCGTGGTGATCCGCCGCTCGGATACGGCAACGCAGGGCGAGATCGTCGTCGCCTTGGTCGACGACGAGGAAGCGACACTGAAGCGCTTCCGCCGCCGTGGCGACACCGTGGCGCTGGAGGCCGCCAATCCCGCTTACGAAACCAGGATCTTCGGCTCCGACCGAGTGAAGGTGCAGGGCAAGCTGGTGGGGCTGATCCGCCGCTACTGATCAGCGCAGGTCGAGCGCGTCTGCCGCGTCGAGGTCCTGGTCTTCGGGCGCCTCGCTAGTGTCGGGCGTCACGGCCCCTTGCTGCGTCGGTGAAACCGGCGTCGCCTCGGTGGTGACCGCTCGACCGGCCGGCCCCGCAGGCATAGCTTCAGCGCCGTCTCTCTGCGGTCTGGTGGTGGCTTCGTTCGTCCTGCCGATGACGGTGCCTCCCGTGGAAGTCCGTGGCATATGCTGCAGCGATGGCTTCACGCCGCGCGGCAATGAAGGGTTGGTCTGTCCAGCAGGCAGACCCTGCTCGCGGCGCCAGGACCGCGGCCAAGCCGCGAGCCGATGCCGATTCCAGGCACTGGGCGGCGCTTGTATCGAGACGGAGACGTTGGGCCTCCGGCTGTCCTTGGTGGCGCTGATGGCCAGCGAGCCGCTGCGCCGCAATGTCCGGAGCGTCACCAGGCGTGCCGACGTCGGACAGCGCCGCTGCCGGATGGCACGCGCGACGATGGCGATGTCGGCGTCTTGGCAGGCAGCGTCGGTCTTCTCGTAGTCGTCCGTCCAGGTGATCCGCAGACCGCCACGTGTCGTCGCGCGGCAGACCGCGTCCACACATCGGAAGGCCGAGGGTTTGCGGGTGTCCCGTATCGCTCTGGCAGGCGGATGTTCCGCGAGGACCGCTGCAGCTGCTACTCTTACGGAGGCTTCCTCTGCGTCGGCGCCCGGTTCATCGGTCCGTGTGGATGCGGCCGGCGCGGAAGCAGGCTCGATCGACGGGGCGAAGGCGCGCTCCCACTGCTCCGATACGAAACGGCTTGGTCGATCCTTGCGATGGATCATCTGCCCGTTCGCATCGATCAGGGCGATCTCGTTGCCGTCCTCGAAGAGGAGCAGTTCAGGCGGCGGGCCTGCGGGCGCAAGCAGCAGCCCGAGCGCGGCGATGGGCAGGGCGATCCAGCGCAGACGGCTCGCCAGAAAGGCCAGGAGCACCAAAGCAAGGCTGAGTAGGAGGAGCGCTGCGACGCTCATCCGCCCCGTCGGCGCATCCGGCATCGTCTCATGGATCGCCCTGGCGATCGCGAACACGGCGCGCAGCCCGTAGCCCATCAGCGTCAGCGGCAGCCAGTCGAGGCCAAGGGGCATGGCGACCATCGCGATCAACGCCAGCGGCATGATCCAGAAGCTGAAGAGCGGCAGCGCCAGAAGGTTGGCAATGAGGCCGAAGGGCGCAATGCGCTGGAAGTGGAAGGCGGCATAGGGGGCGGTCGCCAGACCCGCGATCAGGGAGGAGGCCGCCAGCCCGGCAAAGAAGATGAGGGCCGTCCGCAACCGCGAGCGGTAGCGGCTGGCGTCGGCCTCCCCCTTGTTCCAGTGATCGGCAATGAGGCGGAACACGCCAACCAAAGCGGCTGTCGCCGAAAACGACATCTGGAAACTCGCCGTCAGCGCCGCATGCGGTGTCGTGACGAGGATCAGGATCGCGGCGATGCCGACATTGCGCAGTGTGATCGCGGGGCGGTCGAACAGGACGGCGACGAGCATGATCGCCAGCATGATGTAGGAGCGCAGCAGCGCGACCTCGTCGCCGGCGAGGAGAAGATAGAAGGTGGCAACGACAAGCGCGCCGACCGCCGCGATCTTCTTGACGGGGAACCGTGTCGCCGCGCCGGGGATAGCGGCCAGCATGCCCCGCAGCACCAGCATGGCAAAGCCTGCGACGATCGCCATGTGCAGGCCCGAGATCGACAGGACATGCGACAGGCCGGTGGAGCGCAGCCACTCCGTCACGTCGTCGGGAATGCCGGATCGCTCGCCCGTGATCAGCGCGCTGGCGACACCGCCCTCGCCGCCGCCGATCACGCTGCGGATGCGGTCGCTGATCGTCAGGCGCAGCCGGGTCAGGCGAAATCGCTGCTCATCCAGCCAGGAGACGTCGGATCGCTCATCCGCGGTCGCCGCGGCAACGTCCGGCGGGCCAAGCCCGAAGCCGCGCGCACCGAGCCCGTCAAAGTAGGCGGCGAAGGCAAAATCATAGGCGCCGGGATAGGCCGGCCCTGATGGCGGCCCGAGCCGCATCAGCCCCCGATAGAGTTCGCCCACCGCAACCGGCGCATGGCGGCTGGAAACGGTGATCTGAACCTCCTGCGGCGGCCGCTTCAGTGCCGGCCGCTCTGTTGCCAGCACGCGCAGCCGGTAGCGAATCCGTCCACGCTCGTCGCTGTCGCGCCAGAGGACACGACCGGTCAGGCGCGCGGTAACGTCGCCGGAGATGATCGTGGTCGCGGTCCGCGCCAGTTCCAGCTGCGCAGACAGGACGCCGAGCGCGGCACATCCGACCAGGATCAGGACGGCGCGTGCGGCGCTGTGACGGAGCGCGATGGCGGCGGCTCCGAACAGCCCCGCTGTGAGAATGCCGAGGATGGGCGGCGGTTCGAAGCCGCAGCCATAAACGAGCACGGCACCCAGCAGGAGCCCGCCCGGGATCAGGAAGAAGCCGGAGCGCGCCGCAGCTTCGGTGGCAAGCTGCTCGGCCCACCACTCCTCGAGGGTGGCACGATCGAGACGCCGCAGCCTTGCGAGCAGCCGCGAGCGCCGCTGGCTGCGATGGCCGTAGACGATCGCGCCGGCGCCGCTCACCCGTCATCCCCGTCACGACGACGCACTTCGCTCGCGAGCATCGCTTGTCTCGGCCCTGCCCTATGCTACACAGCCGGCATCGAGCGCATGTTGCTCCAGATCCGACCGCACGGCTCGGAAAATCTTCACTCCCGATCCACGGAGCCGCCATGACGGACCGCGTCGTGACCCGTTTCGCGCCCTCGCCGACGGGCTTCCTCCACATTGGCGGTGCTCGCACCGCGCTGTTCAACTGGCTCTATGCCAAGCACACCGGCGGCACGATGCTGCTGCGCATCGAGGATACCGACCGCGAGCGCTCCACCGACGCCGCAACGGCCGCCATCCTGGACGGGCTGACGTGGATGGGCCTCGACTGGGACGGCGAGCCGATCTCGCAGTTCGCGCGCGCCGCACGCCATCGCGAAGTGGCCGAGGCGATGCTCGCTCGCGGCATGGCCTATCGCTGCTATGCGACGCAGGCCGAGCTCGAGGAGATGCGCGAGAAGGCTCGGGCAGAAAAGCGCCCGCCCCGCTATGACGGCCGCTGGCGCGACCGTGACCCGTCCGAGGCGCCGGAAGGCGTTGCGCCGGTCATCCGCCTGCGGGCGCCGCTGGAAGGCGAGACGGTGGTCCACGACCTCGTGCAAGGCGAGGTGCGCTTCCCCAACAAGGATCTCGACGACCTCGTGCTGCTGCGCTCCGATGGCACGCCCACCTATATGCACGCGGTCGTCGTCGACGACCATGACATGGGCGTCACCCACATCATCCGCGGTGACGACCATCTGACCAATGCCGGACGCCAGACCCTGATCTACCAGGCGATGGGCTGGGAGGTGCCGGTCATGGCCCACATCCCGCTGATCCACGGCTCGGACGGCGCCAAGCTCTCCAAGCGGCATGGCGCCCTCGGGGTAGAAGCCTATCGCGAGATGGGTTACCTCCCCGTGGCTCTGCGCAACTACCTCGTCCGTCTGGGCTGGAGCCATGGCGACGACGAGATCATGTCGACGGCGGACCTCATCCAGTGGTTCGACATCACCGACGTCAACAAGGGGGCGGCCCGCTTCGACTATGCCAAGCTGGAGGCGGTGAACGGACACTGGATCCGCGCCTCCGACGATGCCGATCTCGTCGCCATGCTGATGGTGGAGCGTGATCACCTGCCGAACGGCGCGATCCTCAAGGCGCGGCCCGATGCTGAAGTGCGGGAGAAGCTCACGGCCGCAATGCCGGGTCTGAAGGAGCGCGCGAAGACGCTGGTCGAGCTGTGCGAAAGCGCTGCCTATCTCTTTGCGGCGCGGCCGCTGGCGCTCGACGAAAAGGCGGCAGCCCTTCTCGACGATGCCGGGCGAGCCGTGATCCGCGACCTTGCTGCCGCCTTCGAGACGTTGAGCGACTGGACAGTGGAGCATCTTGAGGGCGCGGTGCGCTCCTATGCCGAGGAGCAGGGGCTGAAGCTCGGCAAGGCAGCGCAGCCGCTGCGGGCAGCACTGACCGGCAAGAGCACCTCGCCCGGCGTCTTCGACGTGCTCGCCGTTCTCGGACGCGACGAATCGCTGGCGCGGCTGCGCGATCAGGCGGCCTGACGCGATCAGGCGGCCGCACGCGGGCCGACGCTGCACGTGGCACGGGTCGCGCGAGATGCCGCTGCGCAAGAGTGGCGCCACCCTTGTGGCGCTGCAACGAGGCAAGTGCCTCTATTTATGGCGCTGCAAGGGCAAAGCTTGTTCAGCTTATCGCTTTGGAGTACCAAGCGCTCTCCACGGCTTGTGCGGTGCGGCATGACTCACCGCAGCTTCTGCGAAAGGGAGAACGCATGACGGACCAGGCAAAGTTGATGCTCGGGGGCAAGACCGCGGAACTCGAAGTGCGCTCCGGCTCGGTCGGGCCGGACGTCATGGACATCAGCTCCCTCTACAAGCGGACCGGCGCCTTCACCTACGATCCCGGCTTCTCCTCCACCGCCTCCTGCGAATCCAAGATCACCTACATCGATGGCGATGAAGGTATTCTGATGCATCGCGGCTATCCCATCGAGCAGTTGGCCGAGCGCGGCGACTTCCTGGAGACCTGCTACCTCCTCCTCTATGGCGAGCTGCCGACGGCACGCGAGAAGGACGACTTCGTCCACCGCGTCACGCACCACACGATGGTGCACGAGCAGATGTCGCGCTTCTATTCCGGCTTCCGCCGCGACGCCCATCCGATGGCGGTGATGGTCGGTTCGGTCGGCGCCCTCTCGGCATTCTATCACGACTCGACCGACATTGCGGATCCGCACCAGCGCATGGTCGCCTCGATCCGGATGATCGCCAAGACGCCGACGCTCGGCGCAATGGCCTACAAGTACCACATCGGCCAGCCCTTCGTGTATCCGCGCAACGAGCTCTCCTACGCGGAGAACTTCCTGCACATGTGCTTCGCGGTGCCCTGCGAGCCCTACAAGATCAACCCGGTTCTCGCCCGCGCGATGGACCGGATCTTCATCCTCCACGCCGATCACGAGCAGAACGCCTCGACCTCGACCGTGCGTCTCGCCGGCTCGTCGGGCGCCAATCCCTTCGCCTGCATCGCGGCCGGCATCGCCTGCCTCTGGGGCCCGGCTCATGGCGGCGCCAACGAAGCGGCGCTCAACATGCTCGGTGAGATCGGCCACAAGGACCGCATCCCCGAGTTCATCGCCCGCGCCAAGGACAAGAACGACCCGTTCCGCCTGATGGGCTTCGGGCATCGCGTCTACAAGAACTACGATCCGCGCGCCAAGATCATGCAGCAGACCTGCCACGAGGTGCTGGAGGAGCTCGGCATCAAGGACGATCCGCTGCTCGAAGTCGCCATGGAGCTGGAGCACATCGCGCTCAACGACGACTACTTCGTCGAGAAGAAGCTCTACCCGAACGTCGACTTCTATTCCGGCATCACGCTGAAGGCGCTCGGCTTCCCCACCACCATGTTCACCGTCCTCTTCGCGGTCGCCCGCACGGTCGGCTGGATCGCGCAGTGGAAGGAGATGATCGAGGATCCGCAGCAGCGCATCGGCCGTCCGCGCCAGCTCTATACCGGCGCAACCCATCGGGACTACGTGCCGATCGACCAGCGCGGCTGAGCGCCGGCTCGTTCAGCTCTCACGAAGCAAATCAGACGACGGGCGCTGCGGCGCCCGTTTTCATATCCGGCTACGGCCGGCGCGCCGATCCTTGACGGTCTTCAGGACGACGGCCGCCGCTAGGTCGCCCGGTCTGTGCTCCACCGCCATCGCGCGGCGAATACCGGCGAAGCCCTCGATCTGCGCGCGACGCTCCGGCGTATCGGCGAGAAGCCGCTCCAGCCGCCGCGCCAGATGCTCCGGCCTGACGAATTCATGGAAATGCTCCGGCACCAGCGGGTGCCCGGCGATGTAGTTCGGCAGCGCCGCTGTCCATCCCGAGATCAGATGCCGCAACCGGTAACCGATCGGATCGAGCTTGTAGGCCAGCGCCATCGGGACGCCGGCGAGCGCCAGTTCCAGCGAGACCGTTCCCGATGCCGCGAGGGCCGCATCCGCCTCGCCAAAGGCCTGCCACTTGGCCTCCGCGCCGCTGACGAGGCGCGGCTTCACGGGCCAGTTCGCAACTTCCGCTTCGATCGCCGGGCGCAGCCGCTCCACCGCAGGCAGCACCGCTTCGACGTCCGGCACGCGCTGCTTGACTAATGCCAGCGTTGCCCCGAAGTCGGCGAGCAGCCGCGCGATCTCGCCGCGGCGCGAACCCGGCAGGATCAGGAGCGTCGGCGGTGTCGCCGGATGGCGCGGCGGCACGTCTCGGCCCGCGCGTGCCATCAGATCCGCAAGATGCGGCTCGCTCATCAGGGGATGACCGACATAGGTCGAGGGCGGCCCTCCGAGCTTTGCCATCAGGGCCGGCTCGAAGGGAAAGACGCAGACAGCATGATCCACATAGGGCCGCATCGCCGCCGCCCGTTCGGGCCGCCACGCCCAGACCGTCGGCGGCACGTAATTGACGATGGCAATCTCGGGCGCGGCCTGGCGCACACGCTTGGCGACTCGATGCGAGAAGGTCGGGCTGTCGATGATGACCAGCGCATCGGGCCGCTCCGCGATGACGTGCCGCGTTGCCTGGGCAAGCCTGCGCAGCAGTTGCGGCAGCCGCGCGATGATGGCGCCAACCCCGATGATCGACAGTTCGCCGATGTCGAAGAGGCTGGTCAGGCCCTCGTCCTGCATCGCCGGTCCGCCGAGGCCGGTGACCTCCAGATCGGGATCGAGCCTGCGCAGCCCGCGGATCAGGTCGGCGCCGATGCGGTCGCCCGATTCCTCGCCGACGATGAAGGCGACCTTCATGCCCCCTCCAGCAGACGTTCGGCCGACAGGCCGGTCAGGAACAGACCATGCTTACCGGCGGCGGCAAGAACGGCATCGGCATCGATGAGGATCGCATGGCCTGCACTCAGTCCGATGCCGGTGAGGCCCGCCCTGCCCGCTTCCTCCATCGTCGAGGCGCCGATGCTCGGCAGATCGAAGCGCAGATCCTGCTGCGGCTTGACGCTCTTTACCAGTACGCAGCGCTCGGTACGTCCGATCTTGCCCCCCTGCCGCAGGTCCGCAACGCGCTGCAGCATGGCGCGGGTGCCTTCGATCGCCTCGAGCGCGATCACACGGTCCGCCGATGCGACCACGGCCTGCCCGATGTCCTGGCGACCGAGAAACCGGACGGCGTCCATGGCGCGCTCGAGAGCCGCCTCGTCAGCGGCTGTCGGACCACGTCCGGTCAACAGACCGTCCGGCATCAGCAGTTCCGGCGCGATATCGTGCACGGCAAGCGCTTCGAAACCGCGCCTCTCCAGAAAGCGCGTGACGGCCCGCAATACGCTGTCATCGCCGCCCCGCACGATGCGCAGAACGTCGGGAAGGATCCGGAGCGTCGCGAGGCTCGGGAAGATCGATCGAAAGTCGGGACGCACCGAGATCGTGCCGCACAGGACCATGCGGACAATCCCCCTCGCCTTCATTTCCGCAATGGCATTGCCGACCCGGCCCCATGCATAGTCGCGATGATGGAAGCCCTGCCAATCTTCGCTGCGACCATCGCCGAGAGCGATGATATAGGGCGTCCAGCCATGTGAGGCCGCCGCGGCAGCAACGAGATGCGGCAGCCGCCCGCCGCCTGCCAGGATGCCGAGGGGTTCGCCGGGGATCCTCGGCTGCATCGAAAGAACTCAGCCCGGACGGGAGTGGCGGGGGAAGCAGATCGCCCGGTCGCCGCCGGAGCGCACGAAGCCGAGCAGGTCCTGCACCAGCGGATCCTCGGGGAATTCCGCCTGCACCTCGTCGAGGTTCTCCTTGAACGTCAGATCGTCCGAGAAGAGCATCCGGTAAGCCTTGCGCACATTGCGGACGGCGTCGCGATTGAAGCCCGCGCGTTTCATGCCGATGACGTTCAGCCCGGAGAGGTAGGCGCGGTTGCCGAGCACCATTCCAAATGGGATGACGTCGCCTTCGACTGCCGCAAGGCCTCCGACATAGGCATGGTGGCCGATGCGCGTGAACTGGTGGATGCCGGAGCCGCCGGCAATGATGGCATATTCGCCGACCGTGCAGTGACCCGCCAGCATGACGTTGTTGATCATGGTGACGTTGCGCTCGATCACGCAGTCATGCGCGACATGCGATCCGGTGAAGAACGAGCAGTCGTCGCCGATCGTCGTCTCCGACCGCCCCTGCACCGTGCCGGCGTTCATCGTCACATGTTCGCGGATGAGGCAGTTGCGGCCGATCACCAGCCGCGTGTCCTCGCCGCGATACTTCAGATGCTGCGGGTCATGGCCGATCGAAGCGAACGGGAAGATCTGGGCATTCTCGCCGATTACCGTGTTCCCGGCGATCACCACATGGGAGCGCAGACGGCTGCCCGCGCCCAGCGTGACCTGCGGGCCGATGTGGCAGAATGGCCCGATCACCGTACCGGCACCGATGGATGCGCCGTCCTCGACGATCGAGGACGCATGAACAGTATACTCGGTCATCGGCTCAGGCAGCTTCGCGCGGCACCAGCATGGCGCTGACGGTCGCTTCGGCGACCTTCAGCCCGTCGACACGCCCTTCACAGTCGAAGCGCCAGATGTTGCCGCGCTTCTTCGTCTGCTTGACGTGGTATTCGAGTCGATCCCCAGGAACCACCGGCTTGCGGAACTTCGCATTGTCGATCGTCATGAAGTAGACGAGCTGTGGTGTGCCGCCGCCTGTCGCGAGCGTGCAGATCGCGCCCGCCGTCTGCGCCATTCCCTCGATGATCAACACGCCCGGCATGACGGGAGCGGACGGGAAGTGGCCGAGGAAATGCGGCTCGTTGGCGGTGACGTTCTTGATCCCGACAGCGCTGCGGTCGCCATCGATGTCCCTGATGCGGTCGACCATCAGGAACGGATAACGATGCGGCAGCAGTTCCAGGATCTTCAGGATATCAGCGCTTTCCAGCGCCGTCGTCTCAGCGGTCATCGTGCTTCCTCTGTGAGGACTTTCCCTTCGCCAGTTCGCTGAGCAGGGTTACCTCTCTGAACCATTCCCGGACGGGTTTCGCCGGCGTACCGCCCCAGCGGGCGCCCGCTGGCACATCGCCCGCCACGTTGCTGGCGGCGGCGATCTGCGCCCCATCGCCCACAGTGACATGGCCGTTGAAGCCGGCTTTCCCACCGACCAGCACACCATCGCCAATCGTCACGCTGCCGGCGATGCCGACCTGCGAAACGATAATGCAATGGCGCCCGATCCGGACATTGTGGGCGATCTGCACCTGGTTGTCGATCTTGGTGCCCTCGCCGATCACCGTGTCGCGGATCGCGCCCCGGTCGATCGTGGTCCCGGCGCCGATCTCGACGTCATCCTGCACGATGACCCGGCCGATCTGCACCGACTTCAGAATGCCGCGCGCCCCCGCAGCGTAGCCGAAGCCGTCCTGCCCGATGGCGACGCCCGGATGGACGATGACGCGATTGCCCATCAGGCAGTGCTGGATCGTCACCTGCGGCCCGATCCGGCAGTCGCGCCCGATCATGCTGCCCGGCCCGATCGCGGCGCCCGCACCGATATGCGTCCCCGCCCCGATATGAGCACCCGGAGCGATGACGGCGAAGCTCTCCACGGTCACGCCCTCTTCGAGGACTGCGGAGGGATGAATGTCGGCGCGGCTGGAAATGCCCTCGAAGCCGCTGATCGGCTGAGGGCGCAACGCGCCGGGATAAAGGATGTGGCCCGCCATCGCGAAGCTGCGCTGCGGATCGGCGGCCACCAGCGCCGTCAACCCATCCGGCAGAAGCTTCAGGTGCTTGCGCGCGATCACGACCGCGCCAGCCCGCGTCGTCGCGAGGCTTGTGGCATAGCGGGGATTGTCGAAGAAGCTGAGATCAGCCTCGCCCGCCTCGTCGAGCGTCGCGAGACTGCTGATCAGCCGATCACCGCTGCCCGCGAGTTCAGCCTCGCAGCGAACGGCAAGATCCGCGAGGGCGACAGCGCCGCCACTCGCGAAGAAGGTCTTATGAACCATGGTCAGGCTGGCAGGCGCGTCGGCGCGCCCGCCCTCCTCTTAGAAGCGGCTGGAGAAGCCGAAGGAGAACTGCTGCTCCTCGTCGAAGTCTTCCTTCGCGATCGGATAAGCGTAGTTGACGCGCAGCGGACCGAAGGGCGACGCCCAGATCAGACCAACACCCGCGGAGGCGCGGAGCGCGAAGTCCTCGCCCTCGACGCCTTCCTGCCCTTCGAAGTCGGTTCCCCACAGCGAGCCGGCATCGGCGAAGACGGCGCCGCGGAAGCCGAGGTCACGGGACACCAGCGGCAGCGGGAACGTCGCCTCAGCCGAGGCATTGACGTAGTTCTCGCCGCCGATCGCAACACCGTACTGGCGAGGCCCGATGCCCTTGTAGTCGAAGCCCCGGACGATGTCCTGACCCTTGAAGAAGTTGTCGAAGACGCGCAGGTCGTCACCGAAGCCGAAGACGTTGCCGCCGCCAGCGGTCAGCTGGCCAACCACGTCATACTCCTCGCTGAGCTGGCGGAAGTAGTTCGCCTTGCCGGTCGTCTTCACATACTGCGCGTCGCCGCCGATGCCGGCGAACTCCTGACCCGCCTGGACGAGGAAGCCGTTGCGCGGATCCTTGTTGCTGTCCAGCGTGTTGTAGGTGAAGGCGTAGGAGAAGGACGAAGTGATATAGGGGCTTTCGCAGATCGCCTCGTTGATGATCGGCGAATCCGTGTAAGCAGGCGCCGCCGTCGTCCCGTTGCCGAGAGGATCACGATTGTCGCAGGTGCTACGGAGCGCCTCATCCGGATTGTCCGGATCTGCAACGTACTCGTCATCACCGATGATACCGTCGCCGTTAAGATCGGCCCTGACAACCGCGCCCTTGTCGTCGCCGAACTTCTCGGACTTCAGATTGTAGGCGACCTGAACGGACACATCCTCGGTGATCGGCGCGGTCACGCGAAGGTCGCCGCCGGTGCGCTCCGTGTCGTAATCGCCGGAGGTGCTTTCCGTCCTATAGATATCGAAGCCAGCCGCCAGACGACGTCCGAGGAAGTACGGCTCGGTGAACGACAGATTGTAGTTGCGGGTGTTGGAGCCGAAGCCGGCCGACACCTTCACGAACTGGCCGCGACCGAGGAAGTTGCGCTCGGTGACGCCGATCTCGGCCACCGGGCCCTCGTTCTCGCCACCAGTCGTGTAACCGCCGCCGAGCGACAGCTCGCCGGTCGACTTCTCGTCGACCTCGACGATGACGATGACGCGATCGGGCTCGGAGCCCGGCGCGGTCGAGATGCTGACCTTGGTGAAGAAGCCGAGATCCTCCAGGCGCTGCTTGGCGCGCTGCACCAGCACCTGGTTGAAGGCATCGCCTTCCGACACGTCGAACTCGCGACGGATCACATAGTCACGGGTCTTGGTGTTGCCGCGCACTTCAATGCGCTCGACATAGGTCCGCGGACCCTGGTCGATGACGTAGTCGATGGAGATCGTGCGGCTGGCGAAATCGCGGTTGCCGCGCGGCGTGACCTGCGCAAAGGCAAAGCCCTTTTCCGCCACGCTGTTGGTCAGATTGACCAGCGTGTCCTCTACGGTCTTGGCGCTGTAGACCTCACCCGTCTTCGTCTTCAGCTCGCCCTGCAGAGCAGCCGTGTCGACGCCCGGAACGGCACTGTCGATCGAGATGTTGCCGAAGGTGTAGCGCTCGCCCTCATCCACCGTGATGGTGATGGCGTACTTGTTCTGCGCCTCGTCGAGATCGGCAACCGAGGAAACGACGCGGAAATCGGCATATCCGTGATTGTAGTAGAAGCGGCGCAGCGCCTCCTCGTCCGCCCGCAGGCGGTCGGCATCGTAGATGTCGTCGCGCTGGATGAAGCTGAGGATGCCGGACTCGCGCAGCGAGATGACCTGCTTCAGTCGGCTGTCGCCATAGGCGTTGTTGCCGACGAAGGTAATCGCGCCGATCTTGGTGCGGTCGCCTTCCTGGATGTCGAAAACGACGTTGACGCGATTGCCCTCAACCGGGAGCGTGCGTACCGAAACCACAGCATCGCTGCGGCCGATACGCGTATAGGCGTCCTTGATTCCTGCGACGTCGGCATCGGCCGTCGCCTGCGAGTAGGCGGCGCGCGGCTGCGTCTGAACCGCCGCCGTCAGCTGCTCGTCCTTGATCTTCGAATTGCCCTGGAAGACCACCTGGTTGACGATCTGGTTCTCCTGGACCGCCACCACCAGCGTTCCGCCGGACTGGTTGATCTTCACATCGGAGAAGAGACCAGTTTCGAACAAGCGACGCACGGCATCATCGATCTGTGCGTCCGTGACGTTCTCGCCCTGCTTGACCTGAAGCAGGTTGCGGACCGTCGAGTCGTCGATGCGCTGGGTACCGCGCACCTCAATGCGGTTGATGACCGCCGCCTCTGCATTCGCAACCACCGCGAACTGGGCGACCACGCTGGATGCGAGAACGGTCGAGGACAAGGCAATCGCCGACGCGGCGCGGAGAAAACTTGTTCCAGGCTTCATAGGCCTCAACCACCTTTATCCAATTTCGTCATGCAGAACTGCGCCAGGCAGACTGCATCGATCGCCTTTTACCGGCTTTGCTAACGCGTTCAAGCAAACTGGACCGATTCAGTTGAGGAATCGGAAAACCGTTGCAGGCCGGCCACGACGGGCCTCGGCATGGTAAACGCTTAGCAAATCCCCCTGATGATCCGCCCCAGGACCATTTTGATCCGCCCTTCGGTCGACTCAGACTAGTCCAGAAAGGTCGTTCCAAAACGCAAATACCATGAGCAGCATCACCAAGGCGAGGCCTATCCTGAAGCCGATCTCCTGAACCCGCTCGCTCAGCGGCCGACCGCGGACCGCCTCCAACGCGTAGAACAGGAGATGGCCGCCATCGAGCATCGGAACCGGCAGCAGGTTCAGCATGCCGATGGAGATCGACAGAAGCGCCGCCAGATTGAGGAGCGCTGCGAAGCCGATGGTGGCGACCTGGCTGGAGACCTGCGCGATCTTGATCGGTCCGCCGATCTGCTCGGTGCCCTGCCGTCCCGCGAAGAGGTCGCCGATGAAGGCGACGGTCCGGCCCATGATGAAGAGCGTCTGCGAGACGCCGTAGTCCAGTGACTGCAGCGCCGACATCTCTTCGACGCGGAAGGACGAGCCGTCATTGTTGGCGACGAGGCCGATGACGGCGACGCTGTAGCTGTTGCCAAAGCCGTCGGTCTGCGTTTCCTGGCGCGGCGTCACGGTAAGGTCCACGGGCCGGCCAGCGCGTTCCACGGTCACGCGGATCGGCGTGCCGGGACGGGTGGAGACATAGCGCTGCAGATCGCTGAAATAGGCAATCGTCTCTCCGTCGGCTGCGACCACACGGTCGCCCGGGGCGAAGCCCGCTGCAGCCGCAGGCGACCCCGTGCGAACCTCCGCGACGACGGGATCGCCGACGACACGGCCGTTGAAATACGCGACGCCGGCAAAGATCACGATGGCGAGGATGAAGTTGGCGATCGGCCCGGCCGCGACGGTGGCCGCGCGCCGTCCGACGCTCTTGGCGGGAAAGGCGTGCCGGCGGTCGTCCTCGCTCATGCCTTCCAGAGCGCCGCGGTCGGGAACGCTCGCGGCGTTCTCGTCGCCCAGGAATTTCACATAGCCGCCGAGCGGGACGGCGGAGAGCTTCCATCGGGTACCGCGGCGATCGGTGAAGCCAACGAGTTCCGGCCCGAAGCCGATCGAAAAGGCCAGCACCTTGATGCCGCACAGGCGCCCGATGAGGAAATGGCCGAGTTCGTGGAAGAAGACGATTACCGTCAGCACGAAGAGGAACGGGATCACCTTGATCAGCGCGCTCGCCCAGAGCGTCTCCATCCACAAACCAAGGTCCATCGTCTTCGTCTTTCCAGGTCAGCAGCACGGACGATCGTCATGGCCGGTCGCCCAAAAGCATTGTGAATCAAGTAGGACTGGCGAGCAATGCGCAGCGCCCCCGCGGCCGCTGCAGCCAGAGCGGCCCCGCCTCGGCGGGGTTACAGATTGAATATGGCGCGCGCCGGATGGGCGAACCCGGCCGTCGTCACGCCGACGAGCCAGGCCGCCGCAAGCGCGATGATCAAGGCGTCGATTCTGTCCATCAGGCCGCCATGCCCCGGGATGATGCGGCCGGAGTCCTTGACCCCGAAGCGGCGCTTCACCCAGGATTCGAAGAGGTCGCCGGCCTGGCCGAGCACCGACAGGGCCGCCGTCAGAAGAATGATGAAGAGGTCCACCCTGCCCGTCACGGCGCAATAGGCGGCAGAGCCCGCCGCAACGCCGGCGACCAGCCCGCCGACCGCGCCGGAGATCGTCTTCTTCGGCGATACGGCAGGCATGAGCTTCGGCCCGCCGAATGTGCGACCGCTGAAATAGGCCGCGATGTCGGTGGCCCAGACCACGGCGATGACGAGGCCGAGCGCCAGCAGACCGGCATCGTCATCGCCCCGCAGCATGCCCGGCGCCAGCGCAGCTGTCGCGGCATAGGCAAGGCCGCCGACGACCCAATCGGCCTTGTGCTCGCGGCGATCGACAAGGGCGATGAAGAGGCAACCTCCCGCCGCAACCACGATCGACAGGATCCTGAAGTCGAGGAGGAAGAGCGCCAGCGCAACGAACAGGCAGCGCCTTGCGAAGACGAAGATCGGTCCAGCGCGCTTGGCGCGCGTCATCCTGGCCCACTCGTCGAGCACGATGACACCGGTAGCGCAGCACAGGATGCGGAACGGCCAGCCACCGGCAAAAGTCAGGGCGAGAACGAGGAGGCCAAGGACGACAGCTGAGATCGCGCGCGAGCGCAGATCACCCCAGGCAGCGCTCTTCTGCGGCTTGTCGCCGGCAGCACTCACTGCGTCAGCCTGTCGAAGCGATGTCGTGGGAAACGCCGCCATAACGCCGCTCGCGCGCGGCATACTCAGCCAGTGCCTCGCCGAAGATCTTGCGGTCGAAATCCGGCCACAGGGCGGGGATGAAGACGAATTCCGAGTAGGCCGCCTGCCACAAGAGGAAGTTCGACAGCCGCAACTCGCCGCTGGTGCGGATGATGAGATCGGGGTCGGGAATGCCGGCCGTGTCGAGATGCTCGTCGAGAACCTCCGCCGTCACGGCGTCAGCCGTGAGCTCGCCGGCCGCGAGCTTGACGGCGATGCGCTTCACAGCCCGCGCGACTTCATCGCGTGCGCCATAGTTGAAGGCGATGACCAGCGTCGTGCCGTCATTGCGCCTGGTTAGGTTCTCCGCCTCTTCCAAGAGCGAGCGGATATCGGAGGCGAGATTGTCCCTCGCGCCGATGACGCGGACCCGCACGTTCTCCTTGTGCAGATCGGCAAGATCGCGCCGGATGAAGATCTTCAGGAGGCCGAGCAGTTCCGCCACCTCGTCCTGCGGGCGCTTCCAGTTCTCGGAGGAGAAGGCAAAGAGCGTGAGATAGCGGATCTTGAACTCACCGGCGGCACGCACCGCGTCGCGGACAGCCTCGACACCGCGCCTGTGGCCCATGCTGCGCGGCAGGCCGCGCTGCTTCGCCCAGCGGCCGTTGCCGTCCATGATGATGGCCACATGTTCAGGATGCCGCACCGTGATCCGCCCCTCTCCCGCGTCGCGCCGCCACCAACATGGCACGGCACGCTTGCGCGACCCCATCGAATTCGCGGAGCACCTCCAGCGGGGCCCACGACATCATGCACATCAACACCGCAGACGGTTCTCCAGAACCATCGGGTGCCGCAGGTCTCGTGCCTAGACCTGCATGATCTCGCCTTCCTTGGCGGACAGAAGCCTGTCGATCTCGGCAATCGTCTCGTCCGTCAGCTTCTGGACGCGTTCCGACATCTGGCGGCTGTCGTCCTGCGCGAGATCGCCATCCTTCTCCAGCTTCTTCAGCGTGTCCATGCCGTCACGTCGCACATGGCGTGCAGCCACGCGGGCGCTTTCGCCATACTGATGAGCGACCTTGACCAGCTCTTTACGCCGCTGCTCGTTCAGCTCCGGCAGCGGGATGCGCAGCGTGGTGCCGTCCGTGATCGGGTTGAGGCCGAGATTGCTCTCGCGGATGGCGCGCTCGACGGCACCCACCATCTGCTTGTCCCAGACCGACACGGCGACCATCCGGGGCTCCGGCACGGTGACGTTGGCAACCTGGTTGATGGGCATGCTCGCCCCATAGGCCGAGACCACGATGGGATCGAGCAGGTTGGCCGAGGCGCGTCCGGTGCGCAGGCCCGCGAGGTCGCTCTTGAAGCTCGAGATCGCGCCTTCCATGCGGCGCTTCAGCCCGTTGAAGTCAAAGTCGGCCATCTCGGCTCCTTCCTGTCGTCGTTCGTTCGGGCGTCTCAGTCGGACACGAAGGTCGACCGGCCACCGCCCGCAAGGATCTTGGCAAAGCCGCCGCCTTCGTGGATCGAGAAGACGACGATCGGGATATGGTTTTCGCGCGCCAGCGCGACGGCTGCAACGTCCATGACGGCAAGCCCCCTCTGCAGCACCTCGTCATGCGTCAGCTGCTCAAAGCGCTCCGCATGCGGGTTCAGCTTGGGATCTTCGCTGTAGATGCCGTCGACCTGCGTGCCCTTGAACAGGGCCGAGGCGCCCATCTCCGCCGCGCGCAACGCCGCCGCGGTGTCGGTCGTGAAAAAGGGATTGCCGGTGCCGCCGGCAAAGATCACGACGCGCCCCGCTTCGGCATGGGCAAGGGCCACGCGCTGGGAAAAGCTCTCGCAGATCTGCGGCATGGCGATGGCCGAAAGGACGATGGCCTCGATGCCGAGCTTGGTCAGGGAGGTGCGCAGTGCCAGCGCATTGATGACCGTGGCGAGCATGCCCATGTGGTCGCCGGTCACGCGGTCGCCGCCCTTGGAGGCCACGCCGACGCCGCGGAAGATGTTGCCGCCGCCGATGACCACGGAAACCTCGGTGCCCAGGGCGCGCGCCTCGGCGATGTCTGCAGCGATTCGATCGGCGACGGCGACGTCGATACCGAAACCCTGACGGCCCATCAGCGCCTCGCCCGAGACCTTGAGGAGAACGCGCTTGAACCGGGTTGCTGCCGTCATTCCACCACCTGTCGACGCAGCTGCGGCCGGAAGCGGCGCGGATGCTGCGGAGCGCAGCCACATCGCCTCGATGCGGCGCGGCGCGAGAGAAAGCGCCTGAATGACGCCGTATTGAGCGGGCTTGCGATACAGGAAGGGCGCCCGCTTGTCACGGGCGCCCTCGCCTGCACAGTCCTGATGGACCGGCTTACTTCTTGCCGGCCGCCGCAGCGACCTCGGCCGCGAAGTCGCTGGTTTCGCGCTCGATGCCCTCGCCGAGAGCGAAGCGCACGAAGGCGACGATCTTCGCTGGGGCGCCGAAGTCCTTCTCGGCCGCCTGCAGCGCCTTCTCGACCGTCAGGTCCGGGTTGATCACGAAAGCCTGGCTGAGGAGGACGACCTCCTCGTAGAACTTGCGCATCCGACCTTCGACCATCTTCTCGACGATGTTGTCGGGCTTGCCCGACTGACGTGCCTGGTCCGCGAAGATCGCCTTCTCGCGCTCGGCGACGACCGGATCGATCTCAGCTGACGTCAGCGCCAGCGGGTTTGTCGCAGCGACATGCATGGCGACCTGGCGGCCGAACTGCGTCAGCGCGGCCTTGTCGCCTGCCGATTCGATGGCGACGAGCACGCCCATCTTCCCGAGGCCCTCGGCAACCTGGTTGTGGATGTAGGTGGCCACGACGCCCTGGCCGACCTCAAGCTTCGTCGAACGGCGCAGGCTCATATTCTCGCCGATCGTGGCGACGGCGTCCTTGATGGTGTCGACCACGGACTTCGAACCGTTCGGATAGGTCGCGGCGCCGACCGCCTCGACCGAGCCGTCCGTCGTCAGGCCGACAGCCGCGACGTCGCGCACCAGCGCTTGGAAGGCGTCGTTACGGGCGACAAAGTCGGTCTCGGAGTTCACCTCGACCACAATCGCCGACGTGTCGTTCGAGGCGACGGCGACAAGACCCTCGGCCGCCGTGCGGCCGGACTTCTTGTCAGCCTTGGCGATGCCCTTCTTGCGCAGCCAGTCCACCGCCTCTTCCATGTTGCCGTTCGTCTCGGCGAGAGCGGTCTTGCAGTCCATCATGCCTGCGCCGGTCTTCTCGCGCAGGTCCTTCACCATGGCGGCGGTAATCGTCATCTTGGCCTCTCCAGAAATGATTGGGCGCACCGGCTTCAGGAACGAAGGGTGCGCCGGAACTGTGACGCCCGTGCTTCAGCCGGGCGGAATGGCCGGAGCGTCGCTGAGAGACGCTCCGGCCCGATATCAGGCTGCGGCGTTCGCACCTTCGGCCAGCTCGGCGTCGCCGGCGGCCTCGGTCGTCTCGGACGGAGTCTCGTCGAGAGCCGGCTCGATCGGAGCCTCCTCCATCGCGCCGATATCGACGCCCATCGAGCCCTGCTGACGGGCAATGCCGTCGACCGCGGCGCGGGCGATCAGATCGCAGTAGAGCGTGATGGCGCGCGCCGCGTCGTCATTGCCCGGGATCGCGTAATCGATCGGCGAGGGATCGCAGTTCGAATCGACCACCGCGACGACCGGGATGTGGAGGCGCTTGGCTTCCTCGATCGCGATCGCTTCCTTGTTGGTGTCGATGATGAAGATCATGTCCGGCACGCCGCCCATGTCGCGGATGCCGCCGAGCGCGCGGTTCAGCTTGTCGCGCTCACGCTGCAGCGTCAGGCGCTCCTTCTTGGTGAAGCCCTGGGCTTCGCCGGAGAGCAGCTCGTCGAGCTTGCGCAGGCGCTGGATCGAATGCGAGATCGTCTTCCAGTTGGTCAGCATGCCGCCGAGCCAGCGGGCGTTGACGTAGTACTGGGCCGAACGCTGTGCCGCATCGGCGACGATCTCGGACGCCTGGCGCTTGGTGCCGACGAAGAGAACGCGGCCGCCACGGGCGACGCAATCGCTGACGGCCTGCAGCGCGCGGTGCAGCATCGGCACCGTCTGGGCGAGATCGAGGATGTGGATGTTGTTGCGCGCGCCGAAGATGAAGGGCGCCATCTTCGGGTTCCAGCGGTGGGTCTGGTGGCCGAAGTGGACGCCGGCTTCGAGAAGCTGGCGCATGGAGTAGTCTGGCAGAGCCATCGTGATGTCCTTTACCGGTTGAACCTCCACGGAACGAAGCGGCCGGATGGCCGCCACCGGAGGGACCGTCCGTTCAGACTTGCGCCGAACGCCGGATCCCGACTTCCGTGTGTGGAATGGAGGCGCGCTTACACCATCGAGCCGGTCGCGGCAAGCTCCCTCGCCAGCTAGACGTGTCACCGCACGGATCGCGAGATGACAGGGATCGTCTTAGCTGACCCCGGCCGGACGCCACAAATCGCCTTCCGCTGAGGCTTTCGGGGAGACAAGGCCGAACGATGCGGCACCATTCCTGCAAATGGCGGGCCGGCGCTTTCGCTCTTGTCAGATGAAGTTCTGCACTAGTTGCGATCAGGAGCCGGCTGTCGGTGAGTATCGCTGCCGGGCATCGCCAGAACAATGCGGGATATCTCCGATCGATGACGCAGACGATCAACAAGCCGGTCTTCTTTTTCTCGAGCGCCATCATCATAGCTTTGGTTATGATCGGCGTGCTGTTTCCGGCCGATGCCGAGCGGATCTTCGCCACGGCACAAGGGTTCGTCCTCGACACGTTCGGTTGGTTCTATCTGCTTTCCGTCGGCATCTTCGTCTTCGTAGTCCTGTTTCTAGCGGTCAGCCGGTACGGGCGGCTGAAGCTCGGGCCGGATGATTCCGAGCCCGACTACTCCTATCTCTCCTGGCTCGCGATGCTGTTTGCCGCCGGCATGGGCATTGGCCTGATGTTCTACGCCGTCGCCGAGCCCATCCTGCACTACTCCGTTCCACCCGAAGCCGAGCCCGGGAGCTTCGACGCCGCCCGTCAGGCAATGTCGATCGTCTTCTTCCACTGGGGCATCCATGCCTGGGCGATCTATGCCGTCGTCGGTCTGTCGCTCGCCTACTTCTCCTTCCGCTACAACCTGCCGCTGACGATCCGCTCGGGCTTCTATCCGCTGATCCGCGAGCGCATCCGCGGTCCGATCGGCGATGCCGTCGATATCTTCGCCATCTGCGGCACGCTTTTCGGCATCGCCACGTCGCTTGGCCTCGGCGTTCTCCAGATCAACGCGGGCCTGAACTACCTGCTCGACATACCGCAGACCGCAGCCGTGCAGGTCGGCCTCATCCTGGTGGTGACCTGCCTTGCGACACTCTCCGTCGTGTCGGGGCTCGACGTCGGCATTCGGCGGCTGTCGGAAGGCAATCTCATCCTCGCCGTGCTCCTGATGCTGTTCGTGCTGATCGTCGGCCCGACGGAGTTCATCTTCCGCGCCTTCGTTCAGAACGTCGGCACCTATCTCGATCAGTTCATCGAGCGCACTTTCCGCCTGTATGCCTATGAGCCGCGCGACTGGATCAGCAACTGGACCCTGTTCTACTGGGCCTGGTGGATCTCCTGGTCGCCCTTCGTCGGCATGTTCATCGCCCGCATCTCGCGCGGGCGCACCGTTCGGGAGTTCGTGGTCGGCGTTCTCTTTGTGCCCTCTGCCTTCACCTTCTTCTGGATGACGGTCTTCGGCAATACGGCCATCTCGCTCGACATGGGCTCGTCGGCCGGCGCGATCTCGCGGGCCGTCAGCGCCGACATCTCGGTCGCGCTCTTCCAATTCTTCGAGTACCTGCCCTGGTCGGCTGTCACCTCGGCGCTTGGCGTGCTCCTCGTCGCGGTGTTCTTCGTTACGTCGTCCGACTCCGGGTCCATGGTCGTCGACACCATCGCCTCGGGTGGCACGGCGGAGACGCCGCTATGGCAGCGCATCTACTGGTGTTCGCTGGAGGGGATCGTCGCGGCCCTGCTGCTGCTGGCGGGTGGACTGACGGCCCTGCAGACGATGACGCTGATCAGCGCCCTGCCCTTCACCATCATCCTCCTGCTTCTCGCCTTCGGTCTCGTGCGCGGCATGCGTGCTGACGTCGCGCGCTCGATCGAGCACCGCCAGGCCCAGCCGGCCATTCCACGCCGCGAGATGACGTGGCAGGCGCGGCTGAACGCCATCCTGCACGAACCGACGCGGGCTGAGGTCGGAAGGTTCATCGATACCGTCGTGCACCCGGCGCTGCTCGCCGTCGCGGCCGAGCTGAAGAAGCGGGATGTCGCGGCAGAGGTCGAAAGAGACGAAGCGGGTAGCGCCACGCTGACGATTGCATCGGCGACGACGCGCAACTTCGTCTATGGCGTCGTTCCGGCACCGCAGCTCGCAATGGCCTTCTCCGCCGCAGACGTAACGCGCCCCGATCAGCGGCGTGCGCAGATCTGGTCGGCGCGCACGGTCTTCTCGGACGGCAGCCGCGGCTACGAGGTCACGGGCTTTTCCAAGGAGGACATCCTGGCCGACGTACTAGCCCAGTTCGAGCGCTACCAGCTCCTGACCAGCGCACAGAGCACGGCGCTCTATGTCGCCGCGCCGGACCCGACTCCGGCAAGCTGACGAAAGCGCCCGTTCGGAAAGCGCAAAGCGGCTGAGCGCCGGCCATGTCTATGGCTGGCACTCAGTGCGTGCGGCCGCATGGGACCTAGCGGCAGCTCGGCGCGTCCAGAAGATCGAGGCTCGTCAGGCTGCCCTTGAAGGCGTAGGTGCCGAAGTCGAGCGTCAGGTTGTCGGATACGCCATTGGCATAGAGCGTGTAGCTGGTCTGGAAGATCGGCAGACCGTCCGGATCGCTGTCGCTGTTGTAGTAGGCCTCGCTGACGGACCATGCCTTCATGCCGGCCAGCTTGGTGAGCGCCGGCGAGGCGGCGCTCTTCTTGTCCACCTTCTCGTCTGCCGTGTCGGGCGCTTTTGATGGCGCGTCCTGCGACCCCGTCTCCTTTGAAGCGCTCGCCTGCGGACCGGCCGGCGGACCGGCCGGCGGCTGAGGCTTCGTCTCACTCTTCTCCGTGGACGCTTCATTCGCCGCGGCCGCAGGATCGATCGGCAGGATGATCGCGGTCGTCGTCAGCAGCTTCTGCGCGTCGTCGTCACCGTCAAAGAGTTTGGCTTGGACGATCCGCTCGCCGGCTTCGGCGCGATCGACGAGATCGGCCGTGTGCCGCATGGGAAAGACCGAGAGCGGCAGATCCAGCTGCTTCGCGGCGGGCTGCTTCAGGATCACCTGCGTGCTCGCGCCGGCGTTCACCGCCTTGCCTGCGACCTCCTTGTCCGGCGAACCGTCGATGAAGGTCTTGGTCGAGAAGTCGTAGCTTTCGCCGGACCGGCTTTCGCTGGCGATTGTCTGCTGGTCGGTGACGATGACCTCCGATTCCTGCTGGAACTGCGCGACGAAGCGGTAGTCAAGGTCATAGGAGCGGCAGCCCTCCGCCTTCAGCTCCATGGCGATGCGGCCGCGGGCGTTGACGAGCTCGCTGGACGAGGTCGCAAGCGACAGCTCGTAGACGGCGCGATGCGGCGCAAGCTCGGCCGCGCCGGCAGGCGTCGCGGCCATAGAAGCTCCGGCAACGGCCATGAGCGCCATGGCATGCGGCAGGTAGCGGCGTGCCTCATCCAGCCGGCGGTCGTTCTGATCCATCTTTATCGACATCCGCTCCGCTGATCCCGCGTTCCATGACACGACACGATGCTCTACAGCATCGGCACTGCATCTTACAGGCTGCCCAGCAAACCCGTCGTTTGAGGACATTCCATGACCCAGTCTATCGCCGCCCGTCTTGAAGCTGCCGGCATCGTCCTTCCGGATGCAGCCGCTCCGGCCGCCAACTACGTGCCCTACTCCCTGCAGGGCAACTTCATGCTGACCTCGGGCCAGCTGCCGCTCGAGAACGGCGCCCTGGCTGTCAGCGGCAAACTTGGTGCCGGCGTTTCGCTTGAGGACGGCCAGCGTGCGGCACGCCTCTGCGCGGTCAACATCCTGGCGCAGGCGAAGGCGGCACTGGGCGGCGATCTCAGCCGCATCCGGCAAATCCTCAAGCTCACCGTCTTCGTCGCCAGCGACGCGTCCTTTACCGGGCAGCACAAGGTCGCCAACGGCGCGTCCGACCTCCTCGTCGAGATCCTCGGCGACGCCGGCCGGCATGCCCGCTCGGCTGTTGGTGTTCCTGCCCTGCCGCTCGACGCCGCGGTCGAAGTCGAAGCGATCATCCTGGTCGACTGAAGAGGAATTCCAATGCCTTACGGCAATGATCTCGCCTGGCTGACGAGGCGGCCCATCGCGCATCGCGGGCTGCATGACGGCAACGTCTCCGTCCCTGAGAACTCGCTTGCCGCAGCCAGGGCGGCGATCGAGGCGGGGTATCCGATCGAATGCGACGTCCAGCTCTCGTCCGGCGGGACGCCATACATCTTCCATGACGACACGCTCGACCGTCTGGCCCGGACCGATGGCGCGTTCCGCGACGCGGACGATCGACGACTTGGCGCCCTACGCCTCGTCGGCACCGACCAGGCAATGCCGACCGTTGCCGAGTTCCTGCGACTGATCGACGGTCGCGTTCCCGTGGTGATGGAGCTGAAGGGCGTGGGTGCAGACAAGGACGGCGACTACCTCGCCCGCCTCCTGCCGATGATCGAACCGTACCGCGGTCGGCTCGCGCTCATGTCCTTTGATGAATGGCTGATCGACCAGGCGCTGCAGGCCGACGGTCCCTGGCCGGTCGGGCTGACCGCCGAAGGCACCGAGCCGGCGGTGCTCGATCGCCACCGCGCGATCTATGATCGGGGCTGCGCCTTCACCTCCTACAATGTCGACCACCTCGACAACGACTTCGTGCGCTATGTGAGGAATGAGAGGCGGGACCCGGTGATCAGCTGGACGGTACGCTCGCCGGCCGATCAACGTCGGAGCGCCGCTTTAGCCGACCAGATCACCTTCGAGGGCTTTCTGCCGCAGAGCTGAGCGCTTGCAACAATCGCCGCGCGGGAACACTTGTGTCGATGATGGATCAGCGTTCCGACACGACATCGCAGCCGCCCCTGGACGGCGATACCGCGGTTTCGATCCGCGTCTATGCCGGCATCGGCACGATCGAGCCGGCGACTTGGGACCGGCTCGCCGACTGCGGAACATCTGCCGCGTCCGCAGGAGGAACTTCAGGACGCACGGCTAACCCCTTCGTCTCGCATGCCTTTCTCGGCGCGCTTGAAGACAGCGGCTGTGTCGGGCGGAAATCCGGATGGCTGCCGCAGCACCTTGCCGTCGAGGATGATCACGGTCAGGTCCTGGCGGTGGCACCCGCCTATCTGAAGGGCAACAGCCAGGGCGAATACGTCTTCGATCATGGCTGGGCGGACGCCTTCGAGCGGGCCGGCGGGCGCTATTATCCCAAGCTGCAGCTGTCGGTGCCCTTTACGCCGGCGACAGGGCCGCGCCTCCTCGTGGGAAGCAGTCCCTATGCCGAGACGCTGCGGGCGGCGCTCGCCGATGGCGTTAAAGCATATGTGCGGCAGACCGGCATCTCATCGGCGCATGCGACCTTCCTCGATGAGGAAGACCGCATGATCCTCGAGGAGAGCGGCTATCTCCATCGGACCGATCAGCAGTTCCATTTCCGCAACCGGGGCTATGGCAGCTACGACGACTTTCTGGGGACGCTCGCCTCCCGCAAGCGCAAGGCGCTGAAGAAGGAGCGCCGCGAGGCCTTAGCGAACGGCATCACGATCGAGCGGCTGACCGGGCGCGACATCACCGAAGCCGCCTGGGACGCCTTCTTCGCCTTCTACATGGATACGGGCGGGCGGAAATGGGGCCGTCCCTACCTCAACCGCACCTTCTTCAGCCTCATCGGTGAGCGGATGGCCGACCGCATCCTGCTCGTCATGGCGAGGCGCGAGGGCCGCTACATCGCCGGCGCGTTGAACTTCATCGGTGCCGACCGGCTCTACGGCCGCAACTGGGGCTGCATCGAGGACCATCCCTACCTTCACTTCGAGGTCTGTTATCACCAGGCGATCGACTTCGCGATCGAGCGGGGGCTGACCGTGGTGGAGGCCGGAGCGCAGGGCGAGCACAAGCTGGCACGCGGCTACGAGCCGGTGACGACCCACTCGGCACATTTCATCGCCCATCAGGGCCTGCGCGAGGCGATCGCCGACTACCTCGAACGGGAGCGTGAGAGCGTCGAGGCGATGCAGGAGGAGCTGTCCGAGCACACGCCCTTCCGCAAGAGCGAGCCGCCCGCCGAGGCGGACTGAACCGCGGCGACGCTGCTGCGCCCGCCAGCACGATCGGCTACGGTCGCGCCGTCAAAAAGATTCGCGAAGGAGACGGCGATGACGAGCTACGACGACGGCAACATCTTCGCCAGAATCCTGCGCGGCGAGATCCCGAGCGAAAAGCTCTTCGAGGACGACGTCGCCATCGCGATCATGGATGTCATGCCGCAGTCGCGCGGCCACTGCCTCGTCATCCCGAAGGCGCCGTCGCGCAACCTCCTCGACGCGTCGGACGAGACGCTCATTGCCCTGGCGCCGCGCGTTGCCCGGATGGCGCGAGCTGTGAAGAGCGCCTTCGAGGCGGACGGCGTGGTGATCATGCAGTTCAACGAGGCGCCGGCCGGACAGACCGTGTTTCACCTCCATGTCCACGTCATCCCGCGCTATGACGGCGTGCCGCTGCGCCCGCATGAGGGCGGCATGGCCGACCCGGCTGTCTTGAAGGAGCAGGCGGACCTCATCCGCGCGGCATTGCGGGTTTCCTGATCCTTCAGGTGAACGCGAAGGCAGCACCGACGAGGATCGCCTCGGCAACGAGGATGCCGGCGATGATCCGTTTGCCCGCGAGCAGATAGACGGCGAACCCGATGGCCAGAGCTGCGATCCGGGCGATCGTCGGGACCGCCGCGAGCGGCCCGTCCGGTACCAGCACGAGGCGCGCGATGACCGCGGCTACCAGCGACGTCGCGATGGCCCGGGCGAAGGCGATCGCCTGCGACGTCTCGGAGACGCGCCCGGCAAAGAGAACGCCCAGCCAGCGCCAGACATCGGTCGGCAGAAATCCGGCCAGCAGGATGAAGGCGTAAGGCCACCAGGCGGCCGCGATATCGTGATAGCCAAGCGGCGACATCAGGCGCCGACTCGCGTTTCGACGATCCGTCCGGCCACATAGGCGATGATCCCGCCGGCCAGCCCGGCCACGAGGATGTCGCTGGAAGGATCAAGCCAGTTGGCGACTGGAAGTGCCGCCATCCCGGTGAAGAGGCCGATCCGTCCGGACGGCTCGCGCGCCGAGCCGTAGAGCGAGCAGAGGAAATAGACCGGCGTCAGGAAGGCCAGTGCTCCGGTCGCCAGTGCGGGCAGCTGACTCAGCAGATTGAAGGCGATCGCGACGATCACCGCATTGATGAGGCAAAGCGAGCCACCGAAGGCGCCGAAATAGACGGTTCGATGGCGCCGCGGCACCTCATGCAATGTCCGCATCGCGAACACCCACCCCGTCACCGCGACGAAATGGGACAGGAACAGCAGCGTGCGGGTACGTGCGCCGCGCAGTTCCGGCATCAGCGCCACCACCATCGGCATCAGGCGCAGCGATGAGAGCGCCACCGCCAGCGCCGTGCCGGCCAGCGACGTGCCGGCGGTGACCGCGCCGATCAGCACGATGTTTGCCGGCAGGGCCCAGATGGTCGCCACCATGAAGGTCGCTTCCATCCAGTCGATTCCGGCGCCCCGCGCCAGACCCGCAAAGCCGACATGGGCGGTCATCAGGATCAGCGCCGGTACACTGAAGAGCCCCTTCAGTCCCTGCAGCGCCCAGTAGCGAGCATCACCCGACGCATCGGCATCGGCCGCGTGGTTCGGACTCATTCGGCTTGGCTTGGATCACGAGAGCGCATGCGTCTCGGTATCGCGTGCGGCGGCGGAATGCGAGTGCCGAAAGCCGGCTGCCTGCGCAGCGCCGGTGAAGCAAGCACCGGGGGCTGCAGGCGTCAAAGAAAAGGCCGCCCCGAGGGACGGCCTTCTCGATCGCCTGGCGTGATGATCAGGACGGTTTGCGCGGTACCTTCGGGACCGTACCGGAGCGCTTGGAGGCGGCCGGCGCGGCAGGAGCGGCTGCGACCGTCTCCTCGTCGTCCTCGATCTCCTCGGGCTCCTCGTCCTCGATCTCCTCGCCGTCCGGCGTCACCTTGGCGCGGCGCTTGGCTTTCGCCTCGACGTCCCGGCCCGCCTTGGCTGGCACTTCGTCGGCGATCGCTTCGAGCACCAGCTTCTTGGCGCCGGTCTCGTCCTCGCCCACGGTGACCTTCACCGTGCCGCCCTTCTTCAGCTTGCCGAACAGAACCTCGTCGGCGAGCGGCTTCTTGATGTATTCCTGAATAACCCGGCCGAGCGGACGCGCACCCATGTGCTCGTCATAGCCCTTGTCCGCGAGCCAGGCGACCGCCTCCGGCGCAAGATCGAAGGTGACGCCGCGCTCTGAGAGCTGAGCCTCGAGCTGCATCACGAACTTCTCCACCACCTGGTGGATCACCGGGGTCGGCAGGCCGCCGAACGGAATGATCGCATCCAGGCGGTTGCGGAACTCCGGCGTGAACAGGCGGTTGATCGCCTCCTCATCGGCACCGGTCCGCTTGGACGAGCCGAAGCCGATCGCGGCCCTGGCCATCTCGGACGCACCCGCATTCGTCGTCATGATCAGGATGACGTTGCGGAAGTCGATGCGCTTGCCGTTGTGATCCGTCAGCTTCCCGTGGTCCATGACCTGCAGGAGGATGTTGAACAGGTCCGGATGCGCCTTCTCGATCTCGTCGAGCAGCAGCACGCAATGCGGATGCTGGTCGACGCCATCGGTCAGGAGGCCGCCCTGGTCGAAACCGACATAGCCCGGAGGCGCGCCGATCAGCCGCGAGACGGTATGCCGCTCCATGTATTCCGACATGTCGAAGCGCAGGAGCTCGACGCCGAGCGTTGAAGCAAGCTGCTTGGCGACCTCGGTCTTGCCGACGCCGGTCGGACCGGAGAACAGGTAGGAGCCGATCGGCTTCTCCGGCTCGCGAAGGCCTGCCCGCGACAGCTTGATCGCCGAGGCCAGCGCCTCGATCGCCGCATCCTGTCCGTAGACGACGCGCTTCAGCTGCTGGTCGAGATTGGCGAGCACCGCCTCGTCGTCCTTAGAGACCGACTTCGGCGGAATCCGCGCCATGGTTGCGACGGTCGCCTCGATCTCACGGATGCCGATCTGCTTCTTGCGGCGCCCTTCCGGTAGCAGCATCTGCGACGCACCGGTCTCGTCGATCACGTCGATCGCCTTGTCCGGCAGCTTGCGGTCGTTGATGTAGCGCGCCGACAGCTCGACCGCCGAGCGGATCGCCTCATTGGTGAACTTCACGTGGTGGAAGTCCTCGAAATAAGGCTTCAGCCCCTTCAGGATCGAGACGGCATCCTCGATGCTCGGCTCCTTGACGTCGATCTTCTGGAAGCGGCGGACGAGCGCCCGGTCCTTCTCAAAGAACTGGCGGTATTCCTTGTAGGTGGTCGAGCCGATGCAGCGGATCGCCCCGGATGACAGCGCCGGCTTCAGGAGGTTGGAAGCATCCATCGCCCCGCCCGAAGTGGCGCCGGCACCGATCACCGTGTGGATCTCGTCGATGAAGAGGACGGCGCCGGGGAACTCCTCGAGCTCCTTGACCACCTGCTTCAGCCGCTCCTCGAAGTCGCCGCGATAGCGCGTGCCGGCCAGCAGCGTGCCCATGTCGAGGGAGAAGATGGTGGCGTCCGCCAGCACTTCCGGAACGTCGCCCTCGACGATGCGCTTGGCCAGGCCCTCGGCGATCGCCGTCTTGCCCACGCCGGGATCACCGACATAGAGCGGATTGTTCTTCGACCGCCGGCAGAGCACCTGGATGGTGCGGTTGATCTCCTCGGCCCGCCCGATCAGGGGGTCGATCCGGCCGTTGCGCGCCTTCTCGTTGAGATCGACGCAGTAAGCGGTCAGCGCATCCTGGGCGTTCTTACGCCGCCCCTCCTCGTCGGTACCCAGCGTCGATTGCTCCTCTTCGGCAGCGCCGCGGACGGGACGGCTCTCCGAGCCGCCGGGACGCTTTGAGATACCATGAGCGATGAAATTGACGGCGTCATAGCGCGTCATCTCCTGCTCCTGCAGGAAGAAGGCGGCATGACTTTCGCGTTCGGCGAAGATGGCGACGAGAACGTTGGCGCCCGTCACCTCTTCGCGGCCGGACGACTGGACGTGGATGACGGCGCGCTGGATGACGCGGTGGAAGCCGGCCGTCGGCTTGGAGTCGTCGTCATGCCCCGTCACGAGGTTGGCGAGCTCGCTGTCGATATACTCGGTCAGGCTGCCGCGCAGCGCATCGAGATCCACGCTGCAGCCCTTCATCACGGCTGCTGCGTCCTTGTCTTCCAGGAGCGCCAGCAGCAGGTGCTCTAGCGTCGCGAATTCCTGATGCCGCTCATTGGCGAAGGTCAGGGCCTGATGCAGCGACTTTTCCAGGCTTTGCGAAAATGTCGGCAAGCTTCACCTCAATTCTTTTCCATCACGCATTGCAGCGGATGCTGGTGCTGACGGGCGAAATCCATGACCTGCGTCACCTTGGTCTCGGCGACCTCGTAGGTGTAGACCCCGCACTCCCCCACACCGTGGTTGTGCACATGCAGCATGATCCTGGTGGCCGCTTCGCGATCCTTCTGGAAGAACCGCTCGAGCACGTGGATGACGAACTCCATCGGAGTGTAATCGTCGTTCAGAAGCAGGACCCTGTAAAGGTTCGGCTTCTTTGTCTTCGGCTTGGTCCGGGTGATGACCGACGTACCGCGGTCCACCCCATTCCCCGGACCCTTCCCCGCCTGCCCGCGCGCCGGAGCGCCCGCAGATGGCGTCGAGGGTCTTCTGTCAGTCAATGCCGCCACCTCGTCATTGCTCGATATGTAGGATCGCAGCCGCCCAATTTAAGGCGCCGAAGCGGATCGGCAAAGCGGATTGCCGGTCTTCGGCATCGTAAACGGCAGGGACTCGGCGGTTGCGTCGCGGCATCCTGACGCATCAGAGTCACCGCCGTCCAGCTATTGTCTCGGAGCCGTGCTGCGGAAACGAAAAAGGCCCGGCATCAACCGGGCCTTCGTCGCATCATGTGGGTCGCGCTGGCTCAGGCTGCAAGCCGTGTCAGGCAGCGGCCTGCTGCGCCTCGTCGGCGGTCTTCGCGGCGGCCGTCTTGCCGAAGCTTGCGGCGCGTTCGAGCGCCGTCTCGAAAGGCTTGTAGCTCTCGCGCGCCATGTCGGAGCAGATCTCGCCGACCTTCGTGGCCTGCGACACCCAGGCCTGATAGGCGGACTTGGCGAATTCGTTCTGCAGCTCGACGGCCTTTTCGAGGCTGCGCACCTGCGCGAGCTGACCGAAAGCCTGCGAGGACTGCTCGTAGGAGCGCTTGGTGAAGTCGCTGGTCTCGGCCGCGAGCTGCTGGAAGCCGAGGCTCATCGCGGACAGCGAACGAAGCGCGTTGTCCATGGCATCCTTGCCGGCCTTTCCGGCCTCTTCGTAGATGTTCATCGCGTATCTCCCATCGAGCTTTGTTTGTGGCAGCTGCCGATCTCGTCGCAGCGCACAGCAAATATATTGCACTGCACAAAAGTTTACAAGCGCACGGCGTGACCCAGCGTCAAGACCATTGGGATTGCAGCGTTTTTGTCACGAAGGCGGAAGAGTTCGGCAACCATAAACGGATTGGTAAGCGCCCCGGCCTAGTCTCGCATCAACCGCCGGGATCATGGCGGCTCCGGGATCGCAGTTCGTGATGGGCTCTCTCGGCAGGCGCTGATCCCCGTCCCGATCTTGAGCGAGAGAGTTGCCGTGCGTCAGTCATTCGAAGGCTTCAAGAGCATTGCCGTCAGCGTCACCCGCACCGCCGGTGCCGCCGCACTCGGCGCGACGATCCTGATGCAGGCCCCGGCGGCGCAGGCAGCGCCCGAGCGCTACGCCGCCTTCGTCATCGACGCCAATAACGGCAATGTTCTCTACGCCCGCAACGCCGACGACTACCGCTATCCGGCGTCGCTCACGAAGATGATGACGCTCTACATGCTGTTCGAGCAGATCCAGAACGGCCGCATGAGCCTGTCGACGCCGATGAAGGTCTCCTCCTACGCCTCGACCCGCGCGCCTTCGAAGCTCGGGCTGCGGCCGGGCAGCTCGCTCACCGCGGAGGAAGCGATCCTCGGCCTCGTCACCAAGTCCGCCAACGACGCTGCGGCGGTGATCGCCGAGCATATCGGCGGCTCGGAGGAGCGTTTCGCCGAGATGATGACAGCTAAGGCACGCCGCCTCGGCATGTCCAAGACGACCTTCCGCAACGCCAACGGTCTGCCCAACCCGGCGCAGAAGACGACCGCTCGCGACATGGCCACGCTCGGCATTGCGCTGCGCGAACATTTCCCGAGCCAGTACAAGTACTTCAGCACGCGGTCCTTCAACTTCCGTGGGCAGGTGATCGGCAACCACAATCGCGTGCTGCGCCGCGTCGAAGGCGCCGACGGCATCAAGACCGGCTACATCAACGCCTCCGGCTTCAACCTCGTGACGTCCGTCGCGACCGGCAACAAGAAGCTGGTCGGCGTCGTGATGGGCGGCGCGACTGCCAAGTCGCGCGATGACGAGATGGTCAAGCTGGTCACCAAGTACCTGCCGCAGGCCAGCGGCCGCGCGGCCGGCGAGCCGCTCATCGCCAGCCGCCCGGAAGCCACGACACCACGCGTGACCATGGCATCCGTCGATCTGCCGAAGCGCGGCCCGGTGCCGGACTTCCGGGCCGCCTCCGAAGAGGACATCGATCAGCGCGTCGCCCTCGCCTATGGCTCGGGTGCCGCCGGTGCCGTCGCCGCCATGCCGGTTCCAGCCCGCAAGCCGCTCGTCGGTCGCCAGGCGCTGCGTGCGGCGCTGGTCTCGGAGGAGCCGGTGGCGATGCCGAGCCTGCGTCAGCAGTTCCAGCGTCCGGTGTCCAACCGCTCGCTCGGCGCGCCGATGCCGCCAGCCTCGATCCCGGGCGGCGTCGATCTCGATCCGGGCACCACGGGTTCGGTGGCGCGTGCGGCGCCGGCCTCGGCCTACAGCGCCGCTCCGAGCTCTGCTTATGTCGTCCAGATCGCGGCCGTGCCGACGAAGGACGGCGCCATGGCGATGCTCGCGGAAGCGCAGCGCAAGTCCGGCTCCGCGCTCGCCAGTGCCCAGCCTTTCACCGAGACGGTGGGCAACCTTTACCGCGCCCGCTTCGCCGGCTTCGACAGCAAGGAGCAGGCAAACCGCGCCTGCGTCGCGCTGAAGAAGAGCTCCTATTCCTGCTACGCGGTCGCCAACTAGGCACCGCCGGCCGGCAGCCGGTCAGGCTGCCACACCAATCAAACTTGCACCCGCGTCCGGAGACTTCCTGATGACCGTCGAAACGCGCCTTGGCCTCGTCGATGCCACCGCCGCACCAGCCCATGCCGGGGGCGTCCATGTCCTGTCGCAGGCTGCGGCACGGATCGCCGACTACCGCGAGGGACGCTCGCGGCTGAAGGCGAAGGACCTCGTCGGCCTCCTCCTCTCCCACGGCGCCCGCGCCTGGCGCTCCTCGCAGCCGACGGCCCACACCCGCCTGCGCGTGACCTCGCCGTCTGGCACGATCGCGGTCCGCATCCGCTTCCGCTGATACGGTTACGGCGTCCGGCCTCCTGAGCGCCGGCGGCCCTACAACAGGCCAAGCTCGGCGAGTTCGCGCTTCAGTGCCGCCGGCAGGCCTGCGTCACCACCTCCATCGTCACTGTCGGCCGGTGCTTCCTCGGCCTTCAGATAGCGCCAGCCCTGGAAGGCCCGCCGCGGCTGCCACTCGGTCAAGGCGAAACGCGGCTCGAGGACGATACGGCATCGCCTGATGCCCTCGCCATCCGTGAACGGCCTGAGGTCGAGGATCGGCTGGCGCACCTGCACCTGACCCTTGATCACCCAGTAGAGCGAGCCGCCGTTAAGGATCTCCTCGACGCGCTTCGGGATCATCCGGGTCGTGTGGATCTGCTCGGCGACGAGGCCCTGCGCCTGTTGCGACGCCAGTCGTTCTTCGACATAGGACTTCAACTCGTCGACCGTGTCGACGCCGACGCAGAGCTTGACGATGTGGAGAGGCATGACGTCTCCATGCGGCCAGCGGCCGGAGTCGTCAAGCGGCTGCGGCGTTGCGGTGGGGCCTTCCGTCTGCGACAAGATCGCGTGGATCACGGCAGGGCGGCATGAGCATCTTCGGCCTTACGGACGCAGCGGCGCTCGGCTTCTTCCTGGCTGCCTGGATCAGCTACAGCTGGGTCACCGATCACAGCAGTCTCGCCCGGCATGGCCTCAGCCGCGCCATGAACGAGCAGCGCCGCCGCTGGCTGAATGTCATGCAGGCGCGCGATCTCAGGATGATCGACACGGCGATCTTGACCGGGCTGCAGCAGGGCACCGCCTTCTTCGCCTCGGCTTGCATCTTCGCCATCGGCGGCTGCTTCGCCCTGCTCGGCTCTGCCGATCGCATCGCCGCGATCGCCTCGGACCTGCCGATCACCGGCGGCTTCAACCGCATGCTGGTGGAGACCAAGCTCCTCGGCCTCGTCGTGATCTTCGCCTTCTCCTTCTTCAAGTTCGGCTGGAGCTATCGCCTGTTCAACTACTGCTCCATCCTGCTCGGCGCGGTGCCGATGCGTGGCGACCCCGCCTACACGCCGAAGGAAAGCGCTGCGGCTCTGGAGCGGACCGTGCGGATGAACCAGCTGGCGGCGGCGCACTTCAACGCGGGCCTGCGCGCGATCTTCTTCGGCCTGGCCTATCTCGGCTGGTTCCTCGGACCGGCGATCCTTGGCGTGACCACTGTGCTCGTCGTCGCGATCCTGTCACACCGCCAGTTCTTCTCGGCGGCGCAGCGCGCGGTATCGGGCAGCGGAGGCAGACCCTCATGAGCGACGACATCGCCTCGCCGGCCGTTCTGCGCGCCACGATCGAAGCCATGGTCGCCGAGCGCGGCCCAGGCAAGACCGTGTGCCCGTCCGAGGTCGCGCGGCACCTTGCCGGAGCGGACGAGAAGCGCTGGCGCCTCCTGATGAAGCCGATCCGCCGCGAGGCCGAGGCGCTCGTCGCCAGCGGCAGCGTCGTGCTGCGGCGCAAGGGCCGCATCGTCGATCCCGCGACGCTGAAGGGCATCTATCGGATCGGCCCGGTCGGAGAGGACGACAGCGCAATCGTTCAGGAGGATGGTGCAGATGGCGGAGACGGCGCCTCGGCTGACGGTGCCGGGAACAGCGCGTCGGTGCGCCCCGTCAGCCGGTAGGCCATAAGGCCGATATACTCGCGGATGGCAAAATGCACCTTCTCGAGGTTGCGGGTCGTGTCGGTGGATGGCCGCCAGACGGCCGCGCCGGCTGGGGTCCGATAATCGACGGGATACGGCACGACGTCGAAGCCGGCCGTACGGAAGCAGCCGACGGCACGCGGCATGTGGTAGGCGGAGGTGACCAGCAGCCAGGTCTCGCCGGGCTTCGCTGCGCCAAGCTCCTTGCTGAAGAGCGCGTTCTCCACCGTATTGCGGGCTCGCGACTCCAGGATCAGCCGGCCCTTCGGCAGGCCGAGCGAGCTGAACAGCTGCTCGGCCGAGTCAGCCTCGGACACGTCGTCGTCGAAGACGGCCGCAACGCCTCCTGAAAAGATCACCTTAGCTTCCGGGTAGCGCAGCGCCAGCGCCACGGCCGACGTGACCCGGTCGCCGGCTTCGTTCAGCTCCGGCTCGAAGCGTGTGGTCGCCACGCGCGTGTCGAAGGAGCCGCCGAGCACGACGATGCCGTCCACATGCTCGGGCAGCGACGGCCGCGGAAAGCGGTTCTCCAGCGCCGCGATCATCAGGAGGCCGAGAGGACTGAACACGGCAACGGCAAAGAAGACGGCGGCGACGACGCCGAGTCCGGTGCTCGTTCGCGGAAAGCCGAGGAGGCGCAGCAGCAGCGCGGCAAGCACCAGCAGCGCGATGGCGACCAGCGGCTGCAGCAGCATCCAGGCGATCTTGGACAGAATGAAGAACACGAGCGATATCCGTGACTTGCATGGGCTATTAGATCAGGGACGTCAGCGGCGATCCGGCGCCGGCGCGGTGCCGCGCTGCAAGGACGGATCGCCTTGCGCACGCGTCGCGGAGCCTCCATCATCGCGCTCCGCCGCCGCGTCGTCCGGCGCCTCCGGCCCGACGTCCGAAATCCCGGCGCCGCTCGACACTGTGGTCGACGGTGCGGAACGGATCGTAATCTCCCGGCGCGGATAGGGAACGGTGATCCCGTTGGCCTTGAAGGCATCCCAGATCGCCAGCAGCACCTGTCCCTTGACGTTGGCGAGGCCGGCCGGCGGATCGCTGATCCAGAAGCGTACGACATATTCCAGCGCATAGTCGCCGAAGCCGGTCAGCCAGCAGACCGCCCCCTTGTTCGTCACCACGCGGTTGACGCCGATCGTCGCTTCCTTGGCGATGCGGATCACCTCGTGCGGATCGCAATCGTAGGAGGCGTGAAAGCGCACGTCGATGCGCACCAGCTCGTTGGTGAAGGACCAGTTGATCACCCGCCCGGTGATGAAATCCTCGTTCGGGATCAGGTACTCTTTGCCGTCGCGAGTGCCGACGGAGACATACCGGGCATGCAGCTCGCGGATCCAGCCGAAGGTGTCATCGAGCGAGATCGTGTCGCCCGGCTTGATCGACCGGTCGAGCAGGATGATGATCCCGGAGATGAAGTTCGAGACCACCTTCTGAAGGCCGAAGCCGAGCCCGACGCCGAGCGCGCCGGACAGCACGGTGAAGGCCGTCAGGTCGACACCAATCGAGGCGAGTGCCACGGCGAGTCCGACCACGATCAGCGTGAACTTCAGCACCTTGCCGATGAGCACGCGCAGCGTCGGCGTCAGCTCCTCGCTGCGCTGGACGCGGCGGTCGAGGAAGCGGCCGACCGTCATCGCGATCCACAGCGTCACGACGATCACAGCGATCGCCTTCAGCACGAGAAGCGCGGAAATGCGTGACGAACCGATGGTGATGGCAGCCGCATCCAGCGCGGTCGCGACGGGCATGGTGAGGTCGAGGATCGACAGGGCCGCCATGACCGAGGCGACGATCGTGATGATCCGTGCCAGCAGGCGGTTGCGCACGATCCGCGAGATGACGGCGATCGCGAAATAGGCCGCCGCGAGCGCCAGAACGATCCAGACGAGGCGCGACGGGCGCACCGCGACGACACGATCGACGACCGTTACCATCCAGAGCAGGAGCACGAAGTAGAAGAGCTGCAGCCGCCGGCGGAACGCGACGATGATGCGCAGGATGCCAGGTGCGCCTTTTATCCGCCGCGCCTGCTCCTCGATCGGCTGGTGCGTCAGGCGGTAGAGCAGCCAGGCCAGCAGGTAGCAGGCGGCGATGACCAGCAGCTGGATGATCGCCGACGGCTGGTGGAAGTAGGTGAAGGCTGAACGCGCGCCGGCGAGCGCCGTATCGGCGAGATCGCCGATGTCGGCATTGTCCATCAGGCGCGATCCCAATGCGGCGCGAAGTCGGGATTGACCAGCCGCTCGCGGCGTTGAGTGAGGGCCGTGATCGCCTGCCGCTCCTCATCATCGAGCTGGAAGTCGAAGACGCCGAGATTTTCCGCCAGCCGCTCCGGCTTCGATGTTCGCGGGATGGCGACGACGCCGTCCTGCTCGATCTCCCAGCGCAGCACGATCTGCGCCGGACTGCGGCCGTGATGCTCCGCTGCCGCACGGACGGCCGGATGACTGAGAATCTCGCCGCCACGACCGAGCGGCGAATAGGCAACCAGCCCCGCCGCATGGCGACGGCAGGCATCGAGCACCGTCTCCTGCGACAGGAACGGGTGATACTCGACCTGATTGCAGACGATCGGCGCGGCCGAGATGGCGACCGCCTCGTCCAGCATCGCGCCCGTGAAGTTGGCCACGCCGATATGGCGCGTCAGCCCGCGAGCCTTCGCCTCGTTCAGGGCTTCGACCGACTCTTCCAGCGGCACCCTTTGGTTGGGCCAGTGGATCAGGAGGAGGTCGACTGTGCCGATCCCGATCGCGTCGATGGCCGCCTGCGCCGAGTTGAGGAGATTGCGCGCCGCAATGTCCGTCCACCAGATCTTGGTCGTTACGAACAGCGCGTCGCGATCGATGCCGCTCCGGCGGATTCCCTCACCCACCTCGCGCTCGTTGCCGTACATCCGCGCGGTGTCGATGTGGCGGTAGCCGGCGCCGATCGCGGCAGCCACCATATCGGTGCAATCGGAGCCCTTCAGGGTCCAGGTGCCGAGGCCGATGGAGGGAATTGCTGCGCCGCCGGCCTCTACGATCTTCATGCCGAGCCTTTCTTGTGCGATGGATGCGGCCCGCAACGATCCGGGACAGCTCCCCTAGACATAGGCGGGCGCCACCGCTTTCCAGTTCGAGGCTCGCCTTGTCCCCAGCCGAATTCAAGCCGGTGCGCCGCCGCATCGACAGCCTGGACATCGCGCGCACGCTCGCGCTGATCGCCATGGCCGTCTACCACTTCACCTGGGACCTCGAATTCTTCGGCTATGTCGCGCGCGGGCTGACAGGCCATGGCGGCTGGAAGCTGTTTGCCCGGGGCATTGCGTCGAGCTTCCTGTTCCTCGTTGGCGTCAGTCTCGTCCTCGCCCACGCCCGCGGCATCCGCTGGCGCCCCTTCGCCAAGCGCCTCGCCCAGGTCGTGGCGGGCGCGGCCGCGATCACTGTGGTGACCTACTTCACCACGCCGAACGCCTTCGTCTTCTTCGGCATCCTGCATCAGATCGCCTTTGCCAGCCTCGTCGGCCTCCTCTTCCTCCGCCTGCCGTTTCCGATCACGGCCCTTCTCGGCGCCGCGATCATCGCCACCCCCTTCCTCGTCTCGACGCCGCTCACCAACAGCCGGTGGCTCGCCTGGATCGGCCTTCCCGAACGCCAGCCGCTATCAAATGATCTCGTCCCGGTGCTCCCCTGGTTCGGGGTCGTGCTGCTCGGCATCGCCTTTGCCCGGCTGGCGCAGCGGGTCGGCTGGATCGAGAAGCTGCGGGCGCTCGGTCCCGCGCCGCGCTGGCTGCAGCCGGCCGCCCTTCTCGGCCGCCACACGCTGCTCTTCTACCTCCTGCACCAGCCGATCCTGTTTGGTCTGGTCTGGGCTTTCGCGCAAGTCGCGCCGCCGGACCCGATCCAGCGCTTCCAGGCGGATTGCCGGCAGTCCTGTCTCGTGGAACGCGATGCCGCCTTCTGCGACCGCTACTGCGCCTGCGCTCAGGCGGATCTCGCCAGCCGCAAGCTGCTGGACCGGCTGATGAACGGATCGCTGGGCGAGGCCGACCGCGATGCGGTGCGGGAGGTCGTCGAGGAATGCTCGTTCGGCGCCCGCTGAACGGCAGAGATCGATCGGTCAGCTGTGCGGCGCTACGCCGAGCTCGGCCATGCGCGTCAGGCAGGCCTCTTCGGCCGCGTCCAGCTCGCGCAGCAGCTCCTCGATATCGCGGCGCTTCTGCTCCAGCTCGCGGCGCTTCTCCCCGACCCGGCGCACGATGGTGCGCAGCTGCCCGCCCTCGCCCGGCGGATTCTTGTACATCTGCATGATCTCGCGGATCTCCGCGATGGAGAAGCCGAGCCGCTTGCCGCGCAGGATGTTCTTCAGGAGCTGCCGGTCCGAATGGCGGAACAGGCGCGTGCGGCCCCGCCGGATCGGGGCGATCAGCCCCTCGTCCTCGTAAAAGCGGATGGTGCGCGTCGAAATGTCGAACTCCCGGGTGAGCTCGGTGATCGTATAATAGTCGCGCATGCGGTCTCCGTCGCCCTGGCGGTCGGTGACGACAGTCACATGCCGGATTTACGTAAAAGTCAATTTTTCAGCTGACGGCATATGCGTGGACCTCAGTGCGCGAAGCCGAACCACCAGGTCGCCAGCCCAAGGAACGAGAAGAAGCCGACGACGTCCGTCACCGCCGTGACGAAGACCGCCGAGGCGATCGCGGGGTCGGCGCCGAAGCGGTCCAGCAGCAGCGGGATCATGATCCCCGCGAGTGCAGCGGCGAGCATGTTGATGATCATCGCCGCGGCGATGATGCCGCCGATCTGCGTGCTGGAGAACCACCAGGCGGCCACCATCCCGATCAGCAGCGCGAAAATGACGCCGTTGATGAAGCCGACGCCGACCTCGCGGCGGATGATGCGAGCGGCGTTGTAGATGTCGAGGTCGCGGGTCGCCAGCGCCCGCACCGTCACGGTCATCGTCTGCGATCCGGCATTCCCGCCCATGCCGGCGACGATCGGCATCAGCACGGCGAGGGCCACGATCTGCTGGATGGTGGCGTCGAAGATCTGGATGACCGATGCCGCCAGAAACGCCGTCAGCAGGTTCACCAGCAGCCACGGCACGCGCGAGCGCGAGGTCGTCAGCACCGTGTCGGAAATCTCTTCGTCGCCGACGCCGCCGAGGCGCAGGATATCCTCCTCGGCCTCTTCCTGGAGGACGTCGACGATGTCGTCGATGGTGAGGATGCCGACGAGCCGCTCGTTCTCGTCGACCACGGCGGCGGACAGAAGATCGTATTGCTGGAAGATCTGCGCCGCTTCTTCCTGATCCATCACGGCCGGAACGGCGTGGCGCGTCTCATGCATGATCTCCTCGATCTTCTCGGGACGCTTGGTCCGCAAGATCTGGTCGAGGTCGACGGCGCCCATCAGCTTGAACGAGGGATCGACGACGAAGATCTGCGAGAAGCGCTCCGGCAGATCCTCGTCCTCGCGCATGTAGTCGATGGTCTGGCCGACGGTCCAGAACGGCGGCACCGCGACGAATTCCGTCTGCATGCGGCGGCCGGCCGACTCCTCGGGATATTCCAGCGAGCGCCGCAGGCGCACGCGCTCACGGAACGGCAGCCGCTCCAGGATCTCCTGGCGGTCTTCCTCGTCGAGATCCTCGAGAATGTAGACGGCATCGTCCGAATCGAGCTCGCGGACCGCCTCGGCGATCTGCTCGTTCGGCATGGCGTCGACGATCTCGAGGCGGATCGCGTCGTCGATCTGGGTCAGGGCGGTGTAGTCGAACTCGTCGCCCATCAACCGGATGAGCCCCTGACGCTCGTCGGCGTCGAGGCGTTCGATCAGGTCGCCGATTTCCGATTCGTGGAGCTGGCCGACCTCTTCGCGCAGGAAGGCGGCATCCTCGCCCTCGATCGCCGCGCGGACGTCGGTGAGGAAGCCGGCTGCGATGGCGCCGTCCTCGTCGTAGATTTCCGGCCGCGTATCGGATTCGCTGCGCTCGTCCAGGAGCTGTTCTTCAGCCATGAGCCCTCCTGGACACCGGGTTGCGAGAGGTGGTCTAGATCAGTTGCAGCCGGGGTGGAAGCCTTGCGGCGCGGGCAAAGCGCAGCACCGCGTTGCCCTGGCGCGTCGACCACTGGCCGGGCGCCGGAGCCATCCCACTTACGTGTTGATGATGACATCTGGGCGTCATCGTCATCGGGTCATCGGAGGTTCTGGTGCAGCGCCGCAAGCGGCTGTAGCGTAAGCGCTGCTGGACTCGCCGCGGGCGCCCACCTATGCCCGCTGCATGAGCAAGAACGCGCTGTACCTCGTCATCGGCGGCCTGATCGTGGCCGTCATCGCCCTCGGCATCTATGTCTACCGGGAAGAGTCCAAGCCGGACGGCATCGAGCTCAACATCGGCGAGCGTGGCGTTTCGGTCGAGACGAACTGACGCCTCGCGGTTCCGCTATGGAGCCGCCGACCTCGTCGGAACGATGGCGATGCATTTGCAGAGCGACCAGCCTTCCATCGGCTGATCCGAGGGCGTTCTCGTCGCTTGAGGAGATGTGCGGTCAAGAACGCAGTTCGGGGCCTCGATGGCCTCCGATCGGATTTTGCCTCGAGTCCGGCGCCGCTGGCGCCGGATCACGCATGCAGCGTTCCGCATCGCCGAACCGCTGCGAAGCCTGGTGCGGTCGCCGGCGATCAACCCGCCTTGGAAAGCTTCATCACCATCTGCTCGTATTCCATGCGCTTCGCAAACTCCGCCTTCTGGTGGTTCCAGCCGGCCATCCAACCCTTGAAGGCCTCGCTCCCCGGCGTGTGAGGGCAGCGGTCGCGCTCAATCCCGCGATTGAATGCACGAGCCCCTTCGGTCCTGTGAAGATCATCCATAGTGCTGCCTCCTTCGGTTCGGGAACAGTGTGCCGGGGCCAGCCTGCGTGAAGCTTTCAATCGTTTAGCAGGAGGGCCTGCCCCCGCTTTGCTTTGAAAGGCTCATGGCGCCTCAGCCCCGGAATTCCTGTCTTCACCGCGCCTGAAGCGGTGCGGAGGACCGGACAGGCGCGTCCTTTTGCCGCCGGTCTGGTGCTTCGGACGCAGGAAGGTCGGATGGGTCGGCCTTCCGCACGCGGCCATCCCGACAGCACTGACGGCCCGTCCCTCCGTGGTGGAGAAACGACGCACCTCCGAACGCGCGGTCCAGACCGAAATCTGTGGGTGATGGTCGAAGAACGGGACTCTCCGGAGCCGGTGACTCGACGTCTTGCTCCGCGCCATGAGAGCTTCGTCTTGGCGGACTCAGGAGAGCAGCGATGACGCAGGCGGCAATGAAAATCGAAACGAGCGACCTCGACGATGTCGTCGACCAGATCCTGACGGCAGCGGGCGGCGATGTCCGCGCCGCGATCCTCGGCCTCGTGCGGCGGCAGCACGAGTTGGTCGCCGAGACCCGGCGCAGCGTCTCCGCCGGCTATGTCCGGCGCGGCCTGCGGTCGTAGGTCGATCGAACAGGCGGCTCAGGCCGCCGGGGCTGGAGCGGCCTGCCTCGATCGCATCAGGGATGCCGATCGAACCGCAGGCTGGTCTCGCCGGCGCGGCCGACGCGAATGTGCGCCCCGCCCAGCTGGCTGGCGTCACAGCTTCGCTCAACACTCGGACTGAGGACCGTCGGCGTCTTACAAGAGATTTCGTCGGGAAGCTTACCGGGGATGCAGCCTGAACGTCTGATCCCCGCACCTTGGTAGCGGTGCGGGCTGGAGGTTAAAGAACCTCAACAGAAGCAGCATCTTGAAGATGGCTGGTGCGGTCGAGAAGACTCGAACTTCCACGGGTTGCCCCACAGCGACCTCAACGCTGCGCGTCTACCAATTCCGCCACGACCGCACGCCGTGACCCGGTTAAAGCAACCGGGCGAACCGGTCTGTCCGACCGGCTGCGGGCATGTAACAAACCCGCCTGCGGGGCACAAGCACTTTCACCGCCCGCGCTGCTCTTTTGCGACTAAGGCGTCGAAAGCCCTGGGTGGGGCCGTATAGAGGCCCGAAAAAGTGCGTGTCCCAGGCGTTTGGTGCCGCCCCCCGGCTCCGGCACCGTGCCAATCGCCCACTGCATCACGGCAGGAGACGTTCGGCGGCCAATCGCCTACATGAGAATCATGTCAGACGATGCAGCTCTCCTCCCGGCCCGCCTGTCGGTGGCGCCGACGACCTTCCTGCCGACGACACCCGGCGATCCGGTCGCCTGGGTGATTCTGGATGGGATGACCCCCTATGGCGAGGCCGTCGATTTGATGGACCGGCTCGTCGCGGCGATCGCGGCGGGCGAATCGCCCGAGACCGTGCTGCTGGTCGAACATCCGCCGATCTATACGGCGGGCACCAGCGCCGATCCGAGCGCCCTGCGCGATCCCGGACGCTTCCCTGTCCACCAGACCGGTCGCGGCGGTGAATACACCTATCACGGCCCCGGCCAACGGGTGGCCTATGTCATGCTCGACCTCAAGCGGCGCCGCCAGGACGTGCGCGCCTTCGTGGCGGCCCTTGAGGAATGGCTCATCCGCACCTTGAGTGAGATGCAGATCAAGGGCGAGCGGCGCGAGGATCGGGTCGGGGTCTGGGTGCGTCGGCCGGAGCGGCCCGCGCTCGTTCCCGGCGCCGTGCCGGAGGACAAGATCGCCGCCATCGGCATACGCCTCAGGCGCTGGGTGACGTTCCACGGCATCAGCCTCAACGTCGATCCGGACCTCGAGCATTTCTCCGGCATCGTGCCCTGCGGCGTCAGCGAGCATGGCGTGACGAGCCTGGCCGATCTCGGCATCCTAGCAGGCATGCCGGAGGTGGACGTCATCCTGCGCCAGTGCTTCGAGCAGGTCTTCGGGCCGACGGCGGATGGCACCCTGCCCGAGTCCTGAAGGTTCAATGGCGCGACAGTGCGCCTCAAATCTACAGCGTCGATGCCACGATGAATGCGCCGCCCGGCCGCTCGGTGGCAGGCGCGGCTTCGACACGCTCCACCCGGGCGGCGGCCGGACCTTGCCGCATCAGCGCCAGCATCTCGTTCACCGCGGCTTCATCACCGGCAATGAGGGCTTCGACCCGCCCGTCGCGACGATTGCGCACCCAGCCGGACAGGTTGAGGCGCGTCGCGGCTTGCGCACACCAGGCGCGGTAGCCGACGCCCTGGACACGGCCGGACACCTCGACATGCATTGCATTCATCGACGGCTCTCCACACTGTTCGCCCGTTGTGGCCGTATCGCTCATTACCGACTCCGGCCCGGTGCGATGGCCGTTCAGTCCCGCAGCCGCTGACAGCATTCGGCAAGACGGTATAGGCGGTTCCCGCGCGCTTCGAACGCCGCACGCACTGTCGAACGGCAGTCGGCTCTATGATCGAACGGCCGGCAGACCCTGCTGGTTGCCGCGACATTGCAGCGGGCGCATAAGCGGCTCAGGCGAGACAAGGACGGGGACGAGCAACCGGTGACGACGCTGCTGATCGACGCGGATGCCTGCCCCGTGAAGGACGAAGCGATCGAGATCGCGATGCGGCATGGCCTGGCATGCGTGCTCGTGTCCAATGGCGGCATGCGTCCCTCGCGCTATCCGGATGCCCGCATCGTCACCGTTCCCGAAGGCGCCGACGCGGCCGATGACTGGATCGTCGAGACTGCGGTTGCCGGCGACGTCGTCATCACCGCCGACATCCCGCTCGCCGCCCGGGCGCTGGAAAAGGGTGCTGCCGTGCTGGGACCCTCGGGCCGAGAGTTCACCCCGTCATCCATCGGCACGGCCCTGTCCATGCGCGCCTTCAGCCAGCATCTGCGCGAGACCGGCGAGAGCAAGGGCTACAATGCCAGCTTCACGCCGGCCGACCGCTCCCGCTTTCGCCAGATGCTGGACCAGATCCTGCGGCGCCGCTCCGCTGCCGGTTGAAGCGCTACCGCTAAGTGAATGGCCTTGCTTCCATTCAGCCGCCGATCTTCCGCAAGGGATACCTGCGGATCGCCACCGAACCCGCGGCCCTCCCGCGGTCGTGATGCTTGGGTGCCTTGAACCGTGCGGCACGGTGGCACAACATCGGGCAGACGGAGCGGTGAAGGCCGCGCCGGGATCATGAAGGCCGAGGCGTGACGCTTTTCTCTCCACCGAAAGGACCGCTGATCTATCGGCAGACGCTGACCACCCGCCTTGCGCATTGGCTCTGGGTGGTCTGCCTATTCTTCCTGCTCCTGTCGGGTCTGCAGATCTTCATGGCGCGACCGGACCTTTATATCGGCGTGCAGTCCGGCTTTGCGTTCAACAACAGCGTGCTGTCCATCGGTGCCGAGCCGGCCGCTGGCGGCATTGCCGGCGTCACCACGCTGTTCGGCCACCGCTTCGACACGACGGGCTGGCTCGGCGCTGTCGAGGCCTATGGCGAGTTGAGGCCGCAGACCTTTCCATCCTGGATGATCATCCCGGGCTTTCGCGACCTTGCAACCGGGCGGGTCGTGCACTTTTTCTTCGCTTGGGGGCTGGTCTTCACGCTGCTGTTCTGGCTGCTCGCCAGCCTCGTCAACCGCCATATCCGCCGCGATCTGGCACCGACGCGCGACGATATCAGGGGTCTGCGCCGGGACATTGCCGATCACCTGCGGCTGCGGCTGCCGCACCAGCGCAACTACAATGTGCTGCAGAAGTTCTCCTATCTCGGCGTCCTATTCGTCGCGCTGCCGCTGATGATCGCGACCGGCCTCACCATGTCGCCGGCTTTCAACGCCATCGCGCCGTGGACGCTGGATCTCTTCGGTGGACGGCAGACCGCGCGTACCATCCACTTCGTCGTGATGCTGGCGCTCGTCGGCTTCGTCGTCGTCCACGTCGCCATGATCATACTGGCCGGCCCGATCAACGAGATGCGGTCGATGATCACCGGCTGGTACCGCACGGATCGGGACGAGGCATGACCGACAAAACCTTCATCATGTCGCGCCGCCGGTTCCTGACGGGCGCAGCGGTCGCCGCTTCGAGCCTTCCGCTGTCGGGTTGCTTCGACGACGTGGCCTCGCGCGACAGCGACATTCGCGGTGTGCTGGCCGCCGCCAACTCGCTCACCTATCGCGTCCAGCGTCAGCTGCTCGACACCGGCGCCCTTGCGCCCGAATACAGCGCAAGCGAAATCCGTCAGCCGCAAAGGCCGAATGGCACGGTCGAGCCGCAGGACGATGATTATACCAGCCTCGCGGGCGAGAACTTCAGGACCTACCGCCTCGCCGTTGCGGGCCTCGTCGATTCGCCGCTGTCACTGTCACTGGACGAAATCCGCGCCATGCCGGTGCGCACGCAGATCACCCGACACGACTGTGTGGAAGGCTGGAGCTGCATCGCCAAGTGGACGGGAACGCCGCTCGCCGGCATCCTCAAGGCTGCCAAGGTGAAGCCGGCGGCGCGCTTCGTCGTCTTCACCTGCTTCGACACGATGGAGAACGGCTTCGATGGACCCGTGCGATATTACGAGTCGATCGATCTCGCCGATGCCAATCATGCGCAGACGATCCTCGCCTATGGGTTGAACGATGCGTCGCTTCCGGTGGCCAACGGTGCACCGCTGCGGGTACGGGTCGAGCGGCAGCTGGGTTACAAGATGGCCAAGTACATCAGCGGCATCGTACTGACGGATACGCTCGCAGCTTACGGTGATGGCTTCGGGAGTTACTGGGCCGATCGCGGCTACGACTGGTTCGCCGGCATCTGAGCGCCGCACGTCTCGGATCGGCGTCGAAGTCGTCCGTCGGATCGGCGACGTGCTGTCGTTCGTGTCCCTCATCTCTCATACGAATTATTCATGACCATTGACGCAGAATAGGCACAACTATTCTGAGGACGTGCAATGGCAGCCCATTTCAGCCGCCGCCGCATCATCACTGCCGGCTCGGCAATCGCCGCGGGGCTTCTACTCGCCAGGCGGGCAGCGGCGGCAGTCGCGGCGCCGCACCAGAAGCCGGTGCTGACCATCGGCGGCAAGATCGGCGCTCCCAATGCCGGCGACGCGGCCATCTTCGACATGCCGACGCTGGAATCCCTGGGGACGACGTCCTTCGTCACCGGCAACCCCTGGCAAGACGGTCAGCATACTTTCGAGGGCGTACCGTTGCAGGCCCTGATGGATGCCGTTGAGGCCAAGGGTGATACCCTGCAGGTCACGGCACTGAATTTCTACACAGCCGCCTTCCCGAAGGCGGGGCTGGCCGACGACGGTGTCATCCTCGCCACCAAGTGCGACGGCGCCTACATGCCCGTCAGCGACAAGGGGCCGCTCTTCGTCATTTATCCCTTCGACGACAACACGACCCTGCAGCATCAGATGTATTACACGCGCTGCGTCTGGCAGGTGGCGCGCATCGACATCGTCTGAGCGCGGCGCAGATGATCCGGCGGGCACCCTCATGAAGATCGCGAACCGGTGGGAAGTGCCGCTGATCGCGGCAACGGCCGGCATCGCGCTCGCGGCCGTCTCCGTCCTGTTCCTCAGCGCGCGCTACATCGACAGTATCTCGGCCTCCTCGCAGAACAACGTCGTCTGGGACGTCATGTCCGCGGCGCCAGAGGTTGCCATGCTGCAGACAGCGGTGGCCGAGCGCTTCGTCCCCGGCATTTCGCATGCCGATGACGAGGTGGAGCTACGATTTGCCATCCTGGAGAACCGCGTCAAGATACTGAAGAAAGCGACGTCGACAGCACCTTTCGATGAAGAGAGCCGCGGCCTCGTAACGCTGTTTGCAGGCGTCGTCGACGAGTTGCGGCCACAGATTCAGTCGCTCGACGCGCCGGCGGAAGCAGAGACGATCCTGCGGGAGCTCGATCGGCTGAACAGCCAGACGATCCGTCTCAGTGCGACCGCCACCGCCAGCGCGGCACAGCGGATCGCCACCAACCAGTCTCAGCTATCGACCCTCTTCTGGCTGCTGCTGGCGAAGGTCCTCGCCCTGATCGGGGCTGGCATGGCCCTCATCTTCATGCTGCGTCGCGCTCTGCGGCGCGCCGACAGCCTCGCTCGGGTCGACTTCCTGACGAGACTTCCCAACCGGTTCGCCTTTGGGAAGACGCTGCGGTCGGTCTTTGCGGAGGGCGAGCCGCTGCCCGGCTCGGTGGCCGTGCTGATGTTCGACCTCGACCTCTTCAAGCATGTCAACGACACGCTCGGTCACGCCGCGGGCGACCGGCTCCTGTGCAGCGTGGCCGAGCGGCTGCGTCCGATCCTCGCCGACGCGCTGATGTTCGCGCGGCTGAGCGGCGACGAATTCGCAGTGATCTTCCGGTCTCCGGCTGCCGAGTCGATGGCGCGCCTTGCGGCCCGCCAGATCATCCATGCCTTCGAGAAGCCGTTCGACCTGGAGGAGACTCAAGCCCTGTCCTCGGCAAGCATCGGCGTCGCCGTGCTGTCGCGGGGTGATACGTCCGACGATCTCCTGAAGAATGCCGATCTCGCGCTCTATACGGTGAAGGACGGCCAGCGGAACGGCTTCCGCTTCTACGAATCCTCGATGAAGGAGGCATTCCTCGCTCGCCAGACGCTGGCCAAGGATCTCGAGACGGCGATCGAGCGCGACGAGTTCGAGCTGCGATTCCAACCTGTCGTCAACCTGCATGACGGTCGCACGCGCGCCTTCGAGGCGCTGCTGCGCTGGCAGCATCCCGAGCGCGGCAGCGTGCCGCCGGGCGAGTTCATTCCGGTCGCCGAGGAGACCGGGCAGATCGTGGCGATCGGCGACTGGGTGCTGCGGCGCGCCTGCGAGACCGCGGCGACCTGGCCCGACCATGTCGGCATCACCGTCAATCTTTCGAGCCGGCAGTTCCTGGATTCCAGTCTGCAAGCCAGTATCCTCGACGCACTGGAGACGAGCCGCCTGCGGCCGGAGCGCCTGACGCTGGAGATCACAGAGTCCGTCCTTATCCAGAATGATCAGGCCGTGCTGCTGACGCTGAACGAGCTGCGCCATCTCGGCGTCTGCACGGCGCTCGATGATTTCGGCACCGGCTATGCCTCGCTCAGCTACCTCACCCGCTTCCCCTTCGACATCATCAAGATCGACCAGTCCTTCGTGCGCGGCTCGGCGCGCCAGCAGAACAGCCAGCTGATCGTCCAGTCGATCGCGGATCTCGCCCGCAAGCTCGGGCTGACGACGGTCGCGGAGGGCATCGAGACGGCGGAGCAGTACGAGATGGTCAAGGCCGCCGGCTGCAACCGCGGCCAAGGCTATCTCTTCGACCGGCCGCTGACGCCAGCCGACTGCGCCGCACGGCTATCGCTGGAGGCGATTGCCGCCGTCCCGCGCGGGATGAACGATGCGGCGGTGGCTCAGCCGGCATCGGCAGAGGCTCAGCTTCACGCCAGCGATCAGTCGCGGCTGAGCGCCTGACGTCGTATCAGAGGCGTCGCCGGCCTTGCGGTCAGCCGAGTAGGACCAGCGCAGCGTCCAGCTCGGCACGCCGGGCCGCGCGGCGGGCTTCCGCCTCCTCGTCGGCGCCCCACTGCTCGATGTTCCAGTCTTCATCGAGATGGGCGAGCGTCCATGCCTCGTCGCCGGTCAAACGCTTCTCGGCGACGGCCAGCGCCAGCAGCGCCGAGCCGGTCAGGGTGGTGACCTGATGCAGAGCCGCGACAGCGAACGGATCCTCCAGCGCGTCGATCCGGCGGCGGAAGGCTATGATCGACTCGTCCGGCTGCGCGACATGCATGACGCCTTCGGCAAGATGGAAGCGCACGCCGAGGCGTTCCTCGGCCCAGCGCAGAACAGGATCCCAGCCCTGGCGCTCGCGCTCCGCGAGCTCTGCCGGACTACCGGCGCGATAGAAGAGAAGGTCTGTCTCGATGTAGCGGGCAAGATCGCCCCGAACCTCGTCGGCTCGATCGGCGATGCCATCCACCACAGTGTTGACAAGGCGCGTCAGCGGCATGGTCGCCGGGTCGATCCGCTCGCCCTGCCCCGCCCATTCCGCCGCGATCCGCTCGGCGGCGGCGCGGCCTGGCACCGCCAGCGGGCGGCGGCCGGGCGTCTTGACGCTCCGCCCGTCGAGCAGCACGGCGTAGCCGGCTTCGGTTTCGCCCACCGACACCGAGTCGTAGAACCGCTTTGGCAGTTCCGGACGAACCATGCCGTCATTGCTGCCTGCGCGCTCTTCGCCTGAATCTGATTGCAAGCTCGTTGCCTCAAGCCGTTGATGTATAAGGTCTCGGTCTCAACACTCAGAACGCGCGGCCGGCCAAAGTCGTTGCTGCACCATCGGGTGCAGCGACAGCGCTGCCGGCGTCCAGCCAGGCATCGATAGCGAGCGCCAGGGCGGCGACATTGCTCGCCACCGAAAGGGCCCCGGCGGCAAGCAGCGTCTCGGCCTTGCCCGCACCCCAGGCGACGCCGATCGCATCCGAACCGGCCGCCTTCGCCATCTCGATGTCGTAGACGGCATCACCGATGACGAGGGCATCCCGGGGACGGATCCCCAATGTGTCGCAGCATTCCAGCACCATCGCGGGATGCGGCTTCGACGGGCAGTCGTCGGCGGTGCGAACCACCTGAAAATGATCGGTCAGTCCGTGAGCCGTGCAGATCGCGGTGACGCCGCGGCGGGACTTGCCGGTGACGAGGCCGAGCAGCACCTCCTCGCGGCTTCGCAAGGCATCAAGCATATCGCGCACGCCATCGAAGAGGGTCTCACGGAACTGCGCGTCGTCCCGGGTCGAGCGGAAGGTGCTGCGGTAGGTTTCAGCCATCGCGCCGTGCAACGCCGTCTCGCCGTCCGGATGCAGCCGCGCAATCGCCGTCTCCAGCGATAGGCCGACAATGGCGCGCGTCGCCGCGTCTCCCGGTGCGGGGAGCGCATGCGCGACGAAGACGCGTCGCATTGCCTCGCAGATCAGGCCGAGGGTGTCAGCGATGGTGCCGTCGCAGTCGAACAGGATCGCCCGCATCAGGCGTCTCCCTCCGCCTCGTCGAAGCCGAAGAGGTTCCAGGTCTGCACCATGTGCGGCGGCAGCGGCGCGCTCTGGTCGACGACGCCGCCGTCCGGATGCGGAATGACGATGCGGCGGGCGTGGAGGTGCAGGCGCTTCTGCACGCCGCCGGGGAACTCCCAATTGGTGTCATGCTCGAAATATTTCGGGTCGCCGAGGATCGGATGGCCGATATGGGCGGCGTGGACGCGCAGCTGGTGCGTGCGGCCTGTATAGGGCTCCATTTCCAGCCAGGTGAACTGCTGCCCGACCTGGTCGATGATGCGATAATGCGACAGCGCATGGTCGGCGCCCTCGTCGCCATGCTTGGCAACCCGCATCCGATCACCGTCCGGCGTCTGCTCCTTGACGAGATAGGTGGAGATCCGCCCCTCGCGGGGGTTCGGAACGCCCTTCACCAGCGCCCAGTAGGTCTTCTTGGTGTCACGCTCGCGAAACGCCTTGGTCAGCGCCACGGCCGCACCGCGTGTCTTGGCGACGACGAGAACGCCCGACGTGTCGCGGTCGAGCCGGTGCACCAGGCGCGGCTTCTCGCCCTTCTTGTTGCGCCAGGCTTCCAGCATCTGGTCGACATGCCGTGCAACGCCCGACCCGCCCTGCACGGCAAGGCCAGCCGGCTTGTTGAAGACGATTACCTTGTCGTCCTGATGCAGCAGCATCTGCGCCAGGACATCGTCGTCCTGGCGGTTGCGCATCGTGTTCGCCGTCAGCGGCCCGCTTGCCTTCGCATCGGAATCGATGGGTGGGATGCGGATCACCTGGCCCGGTGCGATGCGCGTGTCCGACTTGGCGCGACCGCCATCGACCCGCACCTGACCCGAGCGCAAGAGCTTCTGGAGATGGCCGAAGCCAAGCCCCGGATAATGCAGCTTGAACCAGCGGTCGAGCCTGAGGCCCGCCTCGTCCGGCTCCACCGTGATCTGCTCGACGCTCGCCATACTCATGCCTCTCGTATCGGGCCGTGAGATAGAGCATTTCCGGCCGATATTGAACCGCTCTGCCGGACAGCATTCGGGCACCGCGAAACAGAACGATTCCGTGTCGGCCGGAAATGCTCTGGCATCAGGCGACGATGCGCGCGAGGGCGAGACCAGCGAACAGCGCCGCGAGGCCGATGATGACGGATGCCGCGACATATGCGAGGGCCGTTATGACCTCGCCGCGCTCGAAGATCACCGCGGCATCAAGCGTCAGCGAAGAGAAGGTGGTGAAGCCGCCGAGGAACCCCGTCGCGACGAGCAGACGCAGCTCGGCGGAGCCGCCGAGGCGGCGCGCCAGCACCTCGATGAAAATGCCCATCAGGAACGAGCCGACGATGTTCACCGTCATCGTTCCCCACGGAAATGCCGATCCGGCAATTCGCGTGCTTGCGACGCTGACGAGGTGCCGGGCGACCGAGCCGACGGCGCCGCCGACCGCAACAAGGAGGATCTGGTTCATCCTGCTTGTGTAGTCGATCAGCCGCCGCGTGCAACGAGCGGAAACGACTCGGCTATCGAAGATCGATTAGTCGTCGAAGGACCGCTCATCCCGCTGCGTCCGTAGCCGCGCCCACTCGGCGAGGCGCTGGCCGATGCGCTGCTCGGCGCCACGATCGGTCGGGCGGTAGAAGCGCTGCCGCTCCATCTCGTCCGGAAAGTAGTTCTGGCCCGAGAAGGCGTCCGGCGCATCGTGGTCATAGGCGTAGCCGGTGCCGTAGCCCTCGTCCTTCATCAACTTGGTCGGGGCATTCAGAATGTGCTTGGGCGGCAGCAGCGAGCCATGCTCCTTGGCCGCCCTCATGGCGCCCTTGAAGGCGACATAGACCGCGTTCGATTTCGGGGCGCTGGCGAGATAGACGGCGGCCTCAGCCAGCGCCAGCTCGCCTTCCGGGGAGCCGAGATAGTCGTAGGCGTCCTTGGCGGCATTGGCGATCACGAGGGCTTGCGGATCGGCGAGCCCGATATCCTCCACCGCCATGCGGACCAGCCGGCGGCCGAGATAAAGTGGGTCCTCGCCGGCATCGAACATCCGGCAGAGCCAGTAGAGCGCCGCATCCGGATCGGATCCCCTCACCGACTTATGGAGCGCCGAGATCAGATTGTAGTGGCCGTCCTGGCTCTTGTCGTAGACGGGCGCACGGCGCTGCACGATCCGCTGCAGAGCGTCGGCATCAAACACCTCGCCGGAGCGGCTGGCGCGCCAGACCTCCTCGGCAAGTGTCAGCACCGCGCGGCCGTCGCCATCGGCCATCCGCAGCAGCACCGCTCGCGCCTCGTCGTCGAGCGGCAAAGGCCGGCCTTCCGCCTCCTCGGCCCGGGCCATCAGCTTTGCCAGGCTCTCAGGACCATGCGAGCGGAAGGTCAGCACCCGCGCGCGCGACAGGAGCGCCGCGTTCAGCTCGAAGGACGGGTTCTCTGTGGTGGCGCCGATCAGCACGACGGTGCCGTCTTCCATCACCGGCAGGAACGAGTCCTGCTGCGCCCGGTTGAAGCGATGGATCTCATCGACGAAGAGCAGCGTCTGGCGCCCGTTCGAGCGGCGCAGCCGTGCCGACTCGAAGACCTTCTTGAGGTCGGCGACGCCGGAGAAGATCGCCGAAATCTGCTCGAAGGCGTAGTCCACCTCGCGGGCCAGCAGCCGCGCCACGGTCGTCTTGCCGGTGCCGGGCGGTCCCCAGAAGATCATCGAGCCTAGCGTGCCGCTCTCCAGCATACGCGACAGCACGCCTTCCGGCCCGGTCAGATGCTCCTGGCCAACGACCTCGGACAGGCGCTGCGGCCGCAGCCGGTCGGCGAGCGGACGCGGAGCCGACACGCGCTCCTGAGGCTGGATCTCCCGCGCCGGACGCTGCGGCTGCGGCTGCGGCTGCCGAGGCTCGATCGGGCCGAAGAGATCGGCCACCTCAGCGGACCACCTGGGTCAGCCGCTGGCCGTCGCGCTCGATATCGAAGCGCCAACCGCGCGCGCCCTCCGACAGCGCAGCCTCCAAGCTAGCCGTGTCGGAGATCTCATCGCCATTGACGGCAAGGATGATGTCCTTCGGCTTCAGGCCGAAGCGCGCCGCATAGGAGCCGCGTTCGACATCGGCGACGACGACGCCGGTGAGGTCCTGCGGCAGCTCCAGCTCGCCGGCGACTTTGGGCGACAGGTTCTCCACGGTGGCTCCGGCCAGCGGCGTGCGGCCGGAGAGCGTGCGCTGGTCGCGCGCGGGCACTTCCGGTGCGCTCGTGAGAGTCAGCGACAGACTACGGCGCGACGCGCCGCCGGACAGCACGTCGAGATCGACGGCCTTGCCGATCCCGGCCGTTGCGAGCCGATAGCCGAGCGCGTCCGGATTATCGATCGGGAAGCCGTCCATCGAGAGAATGACGTCGCCCGCCTTTAGGCCGGCCTTTGCCGCCGGTCCGTCCTCGATCACCGACTGGATCAGGGCGCCGGTCGGCCGCTGAAGACCAAGGGCTTCGGCGATGTCCGGCGTCACCGGCATGAAGCTCGCACCGATGAACGGCCGCTCGAAGCGGCCGCCCGACTGCGCCGCGGAGACGAAGGCGCGCACCATGTTGGACGGGATGGCGAAGCCGATGCCGTTCGACCCGCCGGAGCGCGAGAAGATCGCTGTGTTGATGCCGACGAGCTGTCCCTTCATGTCGATCAGCGCGCCGCCGGAATTGCCGGGATTGATGGCAGCGTCGGTCTGAATGAAGAAGCCGAAATCGTTGACGCCGATATGGGTGCGGGCGAGCGCTGAGACGATGCCGTTGGTGACCGTCTGGCCGATGCCGAACGGATTACCGATGGCGAGCACGAGATCGCCGATCTCCAGCGCGTCCGAGTCGGCCAGCGCCAGCACCGGGAAGGTGTTGTCGCCCCGCACCTTCAATACGGCGAGATCGACCTTGGCATCCTTCAGCAGGACGTCCGACTCGAACTCGCGCCCGTCAGCCAGGGCGATCTTCACCTCGTCAGCGCCTTCGATGACGTGGTTGTTGGTGACGATAAGCCCCTTCGGGTCGACGATGACGCCCGAGCCGAGCGAGCTTTCGACGCGCGGCCGGCGCTCGAAGCGCTCGCCGAAGAACTGGCCGAAGAAGGGGTCGTCGGCGAAGGGCGAGCGCTGCGGCCGCACCTGCCGCGCGGCATAGACATTCACCACGGAGGGCGCTGTCTGCTTCACAAGGGGTGCGAAGGAGAGCTTGATCTCGGCTTGCGAGGACGGAACCTTCGACGCATCCGGCACCGGAACGACTGGCGTTGGCACAGTTCGCTGCGCCATGCGCTGCTTAGGCGAACCATCATCCGGCGCGGCCGGCGCAGGCACCTTCGGTGACGCTGCATCCTCGCTGCCGAACAAGTCGCCGATGACGCTGCGGATCGACCAGCCATCATCCGCGGCTATCGCCGGCGCGCCCGCGGCCAGGGCCGTCGCGACACTGATGGGAAGCAGGATTGTCTTGCGCATGGTTCAGTCCGTCCAGTACCGGGATGATCGACGCTTCGGCCGTTTGGCCGTGCTGCGTCGATGTCGGCGATATCGCAGACGACTATAACGAAAAAGGGGCCTTGAAGGCCCCTCGATCGGTCCTGCTGTGGACGTGGTTCAGCGCGGGCTGCTCGCTCCGTCGATGGTCGCCGCTGCGGCAGCTTCCGGCAGCTCGGCGGTTGCATAGCTGGCGGTGAGCACCCCGAATGCAGCGATGGCTCCGAGGAGGGTCAGAAGGGTCCGGCGCATGGAGGATTGGCCTGTAGGGTTGGTGTTCACAGCAGTATTCATGAGAGGTGTTTCAACCGCGTAAATCTTGCCACACTTTTGACCATGTGGCTGTTCCTGCCGTAAAAATGACGCGGTCGGAAGAAGGTTGCGATGCCGCTGCGATATTCCTGCAGCGACCGGCGCGGGCACGCCTATCGCAGGGTTTGGTGGGCAATTCCATTGCAGCGCTGCAACAGTTCCACGCAAGCTTGAGTAGTTTGCGAAACGTCCACAGCCGCCATTACAACCGCTGCCGAGCGCCTCTTTGAAGGCGATGCGGATCTCAGATGAGACGCTGCCTGATCAGGCTCTCGGCTGTTGCGGTGATGGCCTCCTCGGGCGAGCGGAAACGAAGGCCGAGAATCGTCTCCGCCGGGCTCACGTCGAACTGTTTTTGGACGCCCAACTCAGGGACAATGTTGGCAGCACCGCTCGACACCCGGGCAGCAAGCCGAACCGCCGCGTCGGGCAGGGCGAGCCGCGGCATTCTCCGTCGGTAGGATGGATGCGCCTCGCCGATGGCGGCGCCGATGTCCATCAGGCTTCGGGCCCCCGCCCAGAGGATGAGGCGGCGGCCGGCAGCCCTATCCGCGGCCAAGGCCGCGACATGAGCCGCCGCGACGTCTCGCACGTCGACGACGCCGAGCGATAAGGCGGGCACAACAGGCATCTGGCCCTTCATCATGGCCAGGACCAGCCGCACCGACGTTCCGGTCTCAGCGCCGATCGGCGGTCCGAGCACGAAAGACGGGTTGAGGCTGCACAGCGAAACTTGGCTGCCCTCCACGGCCGCCCAGGCCGCCTGCTCCGCCAGCGTCTTCGACACGGCATAGGAGGAGATGGCCGGGCCATTCACGTCCGAGACGTCTGACGCGTCGAATAGGGCCGGGATGCGCGGCGGGTGGCCATAGGCGATCGCAGCCGTCGACGATGTCAGCACCACCCGCTCCGCGCCGTGACGCTTGGCTGCCTCGATCACCCTCAGCGTGCCCTCTCTCGCCACGGGAACGAGGGCGAACTTGTCGCGCGGCGGCCGCGACGGGAACGGCGACGCGGTGTGAACGACATAGCGGCAGCCCCGCGCAGCGGCATCCCAACCGTCATCCTGCGTCAAATCGGCGACGGCGAAGTCCAGTCTGGTGATGTCGCCCCCTGCGGCCGCAAGGACGGCCCTCACCCGATCCGCCGCCCCGCGGCTGCGAACCGTGCCGCGGACAATGTAGCCCGCGTGCAGGAGCGCCAACGCGACGTGGCGCGCAATGAAGCCGCCAATGCCGGTGAGAAGGACCGTGTCACGGGAGCGGTCCATGCCGCCGCCCTCCTCTTCCGTGCGCCGTACACCCAGCGCGGCCATCCTGCTCGCGGTCACCGACCTCAAGCCCGCCGGACAACGCGGAACGCCGGACATGAAAAAGGGGCCTCGAGGGCCCCTTCAAGCATGCGGTTGGTCCAATGATCGATCAGGCCGCTGCGTCTTCGCTCGACTCGGCTTCAAGCCGCGCGCGATCGGCGGCGCCCTTGGCGTCCGGATCACGATCGACGAACTCGATCACCGCCATCGGAGCGTTGTCGCCGCGGCGGAAGCCGGCCTTCAGAACGCGCGTATAGCCGCCGTTGCGGTCGGCGTAGCGCGTCGCCAGCGTGTCGAAGAGCTTCTTCACGACGGTTTCGTCGCGAACCTTGGAGATCGCCTGGCGGCGCGCATGCAGGTCGCCGCGCTTGCCGAGGGTGATCATCTTCTCGACGATCGGACGCAGGTCCTTCGCCTTCGGCAGGGTCGTGACGATCTGCTCGTGCTCGATCAGCGACGCCACCATGTTGGCGAACATCGCCTTGCGATGCTCGTGGGTGCGGTTGAGTTTGCGGCCGCGATTGCCGTGACGCATGGGTTCGTTCCTCTTTGAAAAATGCCGGCATTCGCGCCGGGGGTCGGCATCCTCGCTATCCGCGGCTTGGCGCCGGGTGCATGTGCCTTTGAATGATTGGGTTCATGCGAAGACGGCCCGCCACCTCGAGGCGGCGAGCCGAACAGGTCAGGATCAGTACTGATCCTCGTAGCGCTTGGCGAGGTCGTCGATGTTCTCCGGCGGCCAGGCGCTGACTTCCATGCCGAGGTGCAGGCCCATGGAGGCTAGCACTTCCTTGATCTCGTTCAGCGACTTGCGGCCGAAGTTCGGGGTGCGGAGCATCTCCGCCTCGGTCTTCTGGATGAGATCGCCGATATAGACGATGTTGTCGTTCTTCAGGCAGTTGGCCGAGCGGACCGAAAGCTCCAGCTCGTCGACCTTCTTGAGCAGCGCCGGGTTGAAGGCGAGTTCGGCGATCTGCTCCTCGCCCGCGGCACCGCGCGTCTCGCGCTGCGGCTCCTCGAAGTTGACGAAGACCGAGAGCTGGTCCTGCAGGATGCGCGCCGCATAGGCGACGGCGTCCTCGCCGCTGATCGAGCCGTCCGTCTCGATCTGCATGGTCAGCTTGTCCTTGTTCAGGTCCTGACCCTCGCGGGTGTTCTCGACCTTGTAGGACACCTTCTTCACCGGCGAGAACAGCGAGTCGACCGGGATCAGCCCGATCGGCGCATCCTCGGCGCGGTTTTGGTCGGCCGGGACGTAGCCCTTGCCGGTGTTGACCGTGAACTCGATGCGGATCTCCGCGCCCTCGTCGAGGGTGCAGATCTCATGCTCGGGGTTGAGCACCTCGATATCGCCGACCGTCTGGATATCACCGGCGGTTACGACGCCCGGACCCTGCTTGCGCAGGACCATGCGCTTCGGGCCCTCGCCCTGCATGCCGATCGAGATTTCCTTCACGTTCAGGATGATGTCGGTGACATCCTCGCGAACGCCCGGGATAGAGGAGAATTCGTGCAGCACGCCGTCGATCTGCACGGCCGTGACGGCCGCACCCTGCAGCGAGGACAGGAGCACGCGGCGCAGCGCGTTGCCGAGCGTCAGGCCGAAGCCGCGCTCCAGCGGTTCCGCCGTCAGCGAGACCTTCGTACGGCTGCCGCCGCTCTTGAAGACCACCTGGTTCGGTTTGCTGAGATTCTGCCAGTTGCTAGCAATCATGGCACTAGACCTTTCAGTTTCCTCGCCACCATCCAATCGTGGCGATGGTTCTGAGCGCAGGAGGAAGTTCCTCCCGCGATGCCGGACGACCGGCAAAAACGAAGCGCGCCGGCAATGCCTGGCGCACTGAAGACGCTAAAGCGTCAGACGCGGCGACGCTTGCGCGGCCGCACGCCGTTGTGCGGGATCGGGGTGACGTCGCGGATCGACGTGATGGTGAAGCCGGCGGCCTGCAGCGCGCGGAGCGCCGACTCACGGCCCGAACCCGGACCCGTCACCTCGACCTCGAGCGTCCGCATGCCGTGCTCCTGGGCCTTCTTCGCCGCATCCTCGGCCGCGACCTGCGCAGCGAAGGGGGTCGACTTGCGCGAGCCCTTGAAGCCCTGCGCGCCGGCGGACGACCAAGCGATCGCATTGCCCTGCGCGTCGGTGATGGTGATCAGCGTGTTGTTGAAGGTCGAGCTGACGTGAGCAACGCCCGACGTGATGTTCTTGCGCTCGCGACGGCGAACGCGCTGTGCTTCTTTAGCCATGTTCCAGTCCTTGATATCGACACCGCCGTAATCCCGGCGGCTCCACCGTCAGCGCGGGAGTTCCGCGCCGGATTACTTCTTCTTGCCGGCGATCGCCTTGGCCGGACCCTTGCGGGTGCGGGCATTGGTGTGCGTGCGCTGGCCGTGAACCGGCAGGCCGCGACGATGGCGCAGGCCGCGGTAGCAGCCGAGGTCCATGAGGCGCTTGACGTTCATCGACGTCTCACGACGCAGATCGCCCTCGACCTGATAGTCGCGATCGATCATCTCGCGGATCTGCAGGACTTCGGCATCGCTCAGGTCGTTCACGCGACGCTCGTCGCTGAGATTGACCTTCTGCATGATCTCCTTGGCAAAGGCCGGGCCGATGCCATGGATGTACTGGAGCGCGATGACAACGCGCTTGTTGGTCGGGATGTTGACGCCAGCGATACGGGCCAAGGCCGTACTCCTAGATTAGATGGGCTCGCAGCCCTGATGACGCAAGATGCGGAGCCGAAAGCCGAAAACGACCGGAGCCGGACCCCACAGAAAGAGGCCCGCGCCGATCGCAAAGGATTCGCGAATAGGCGCAGGCTATAGATCACGCGACGTCAGCAAGTCAACCGCGCGTGGCGTGGCGCTCCCTGCCGTCAAGGGCTTCGACGCAGCGGCAGAGCCGCCCCATCGAACGCCAAAAGGCGATCAGCCGATGATCGCTTCGATGGCGGTGGTGACGTCGTCGACCGGCTGCATGCCGTCGATGCTCTTCAGCACGCCTTGCGCCTCGTAGTAGGGCGCCACGGCGGCCGTCAGATGCCGGAACTCCTCCAAACGGCGGCGGAAGACCTCCGGATTGTCGTCCTTGCGGACCGGCAGGCCGGCAGCCTCTGTTTCGGCCGCGCGGCGCTCGATGCGCGAAACCAGCTTGTCCTCGTCGACCTTGAACTCGATCACGCAATCGAGCTTCAGGCCTTTCTCGGCAAGCATGGCATCCAGCGCCTCGGCCTGTGCGACCGTCCGCGGAAAGCCGTCGAGCACGAAGCCCTTCTTGGCGTCCGGCTCCTCGATGCGATCGGCGACGATGCCGATCACCACCTCGTCCGGCACCAGCTGGCCCGCATCCATCAGACCCTGCGCCCGCTTGCCGATCGGCGTGCCGAGCGCCACCGCGGCCCGAAGCATGTCGCCCGTCGAGAGCTGCGGTATCCCGTGCTTCTGGATCAGCCGCTGCGCCTGCGTCCCCTTCCCCGCCCCCGGCGGTCCAAGCAGTATCAGCCTCATCGAGCCCCTCGTTTGCCCCCTCTGAGCCGCGCCTTCTTGACGAGACCCTCATACTGGTGGGCCAGGAGGTGCCCTTGCACCTGAGCCACCGTGTCCATGGTCACGCTGACCACGATCAGCAGCGATGTGCCGCCGAGATAGAACGGAACGCCTGCCGCCGAGATCAGGAATTCCGGCATCAGGCAGATCACGACGAGGTAGATCGCGCCGATCACCGTGATGCGGGTGAGGACGTAGTCGATGTACTCGGCCGTGCGTTCACCCGGCCGGATGCCCGGAATGAAGCCGCCATGCTTCTTCAGATTGTCGGCCGTATCCTTCGGATTGAAGACGACAGCCGTGTAGAAGAAGGCGAAGAAGACGATCAGGCCGGCATAGAACAGCATGTAAAGCGGCTGGCCGTGCCCGAGCGAGGCAATCACCGTGGTGGCCCAGGTCGGGAGCTTCGACGTGTCGGCGAAGTTCGCGACCGTCACCGGCAGCAGAAGCAGCGACGAGGCGAAGATCGGCGGAATGACGCCCGCGGTGTTGAGCTTCAGCGGCAGGTGCGACGTGTCGCCCTGGAACATCCGGTTGCCAACCTGGCGCTTGGGATACTGGATCAGCAGCCGGCGCTGCGCCCGCTCGAAGAAGACGATGCCGGCGATCACGACCAGCGCCACGACCACGACGAGGAGAATGATCCCGGTCGAGAGAGCACCGGTGCGGCCGAGCTCCAGCATGTTGGCAACCGACGACGGCAGATGCGCCACGATGCCGGCGAAGATGATCAGCGAGATGCCGTTGCCGATGCCGCGCGAGGTGATCTGCTCACCGAGCCACATCAGGAACATCGTTCCGCCGACGAGTGTGATGACCGACGAGATGATGAAGAAGGCGCCCGGCTGCGTGACGATGCCGGTCGAGGACTCCAGGCCCACGGCGATGCCGTAGGCCTGCACCGTCGCCAGGAGCACCGTGCCGTAGCGCGTATACTGGTTGATGACCTTGCGGCCCTGCTCGCCTTCCTTCTTCAGCTGCTCGAGCGACGGAATGACCGACGTCATCAGCTGGATGATGATGGAAGCGGAGATGTACGGCATGATGCCGAGGGCAAAGATCGCCATGCGCCCCACGGCGCCGCCGGCGAACATGTTGAAGAGGCCGAGGATGCCCGTTGACTGCTGCTGGAACGCATTCGCCAGCGCATCGGGATTGATACCAGGCATCGGGATGTAGGTTCCCAGCCGGTAGACCAGGAGCGCGCCCAGCGTGAACCAGATGCGTTTCTTCAGGTCTTCGGCCTTGGAGAAGGCCGAGAAGTTCAGATTCGCGGCGAGTTGTTCCGCAGCCGATGCCATGTCGTGACGATCTCCGGGTTGCCCCTGGGGTCGAGTCGTGAACTCGTAATCCGGACCGGGATCGACAGAAGCTAGGTCGCGCAGGACGCGCCGCCGGAACGCTCGACCAACGCCGTCATGGCGCGGTGTCAGAGCATCCATCCTGTGCCGGCATGGCTACAGCGCCACCCCGACGCGCCGGCACGATCGGCACCGGCCTTCCATTCGCTTCCGCCCCTCCCCTCCTGCCGGACTGCTCCGGCTGTCCGCTACCCGCATTACGAGTTCACGACCCAGGAAGCTCAAGCTTCCCTCTCCCGAAGGAAGCCTGAGAGATAAGCGGCAGGAGCCCCGCACGCAAGCGGAGCTTGAAGGCCCTTAGGCCGCAGGCGTGACGACCGAGCCGCCCGCCTTTTCCACCTTCTCGACGGCGGACTTGGAAGCACCGTCGACCGTCAGCGTCACCTTCGCGGTGAGTTCGCCGTCGCCGAGGAGACGGACACCGTCACGCGAGCGGCGGACGAGGCCGGCGCCCTTGAGCGCTTCGATGTCGATCGACCCAGCCTCAAGGCGACCAGCGTCAATGGCCTGCTGAATGCGGCCGACCGAAACGACGTTGAAGTCCTTGGCGAAAATGTTGGTGAAGCCGCGCTTCGGCAGGCGCCGGTAGAGCGGCATCTGACCGCCCTCGAAGCCGTTGATCGCGACGCCCGAACGAGCCTTCTGGCCCTTCACGCCGCGTCCGCCGGTCTTGCCCGAGCCGGAGCCGATGCCGCGACCGACGCGCTTGCGCGAATGCGTCGCGCCGTCCTTGTCGGAGATCTCGTTGAGTTTCATGTCCGTATCTCCCAGAGGCTCAGACGCCGTCCACGACGCGGACGAGGTGGCTGACCTTGGCGATCATGCCGCGCACCGAAGGCGTATCCTCCAGGGTCGTGCGGCGGTGCATCTTGTTGAGACCGAGGCCGATCAGCGTCTGGCGCTGGTCGTTCGGACGGCGGAGCGGGCTGCCGATCTGCTCGACGGTGATCGTCTTGCCCGCGGATGTGGTGTCGGCCATCGATTGGCTCCTTTGTCAAAGCGGAAGAACCGCCAGGCGGCTCTTCCTTCCAATCAATCTTCCGCAGAAACGGAGACGCCGGTCTCGCGGCGACGCGCCTGCAGGGTCGAATACTTGATGCCGCGACGGGCTGCGACGTCCTTCGGGTGCATCTGACCCTTCAGGGCGTCGAACGTGGCGCGCACCATGTTGTACGGGTTCGACGAACCGAGCGACTTGGCGACCACGTCGTGCATGCCGACGGCCTCGAAGACAGCGCGCATCGGGCCGCCGGCGATGATGCCGGTACCAGCCTCGGCGGCACGCAGGATGACCTTGCCGGCGCCGTGGCGGCCGTGCACGTCATGGTGAAGCGTGCGGGCATCGCGCAGCGGCACGAAGATCATGTCGCGCTTGGCAGCCTCGGTGGCCTTGCGGATGGCCTCAGGCACTTCGCGCGCCTTGCCGTGGCCGAAGCCGACGCGGCCCTTGAGGTCGCCGACGACGACGAGGGCTGCGAAGCCGAAGCGACGGCCACCCTTCACCACCTTGGCGACGCGGTTGATGTGAACGAGCTTGTCGACGAAGCCGTCGTCGCGCTCTTCGCGATCGTTTCTAGGCGCCATGATCCTATCCTTATTCTTTTCCGGAGGCGCTGATGAAAGGTCCGCCCTCGTTGGAGGGGACCGGCGAATACTTAGAAGTTCAGTCCGGCTTCGCGGGCCGAGTCGGCAAGCGCCTTGACGCGGCCGTGATAGATGAACGAACCGCGGTCGAACACCACGTCGGTCACGCCGGCTTCCTTGGCGCGCTCGGCAACCAGCTTGCCGACGGCCGTTGCGGCCTCGACATCAGCGCCGGTCTTGAGCGACCCGCGCAGCGCCGCCTCGAGCGTCGAGGCGGATGCGAGCGTACGCCCGGCCGCATCGTCGATGATCTGCGCGTAGATGTTCTTGGACGAACGATGAACCGAAAGGCGCGGGCGTTCGCCCGCGACGGCCTTCAGCGAACGGCGGACGCGCGCGGCGCGGCGCCGAAGATTTTCCTTAGCAGTCGCCATGGCGGGGCCCTTACTTCTTCTTGCCTTCCTTGCGGACGATCACCTCGCCTGCATAGCGGACGCCCTTGCCCTTGTAAGGCTCAGGACCGCGGTACTCGCGGATCTCAGCCGCGACCTGACCGACCTGCTGCTTGTCGATGCCGGTCACGACGATTTCCGTCGGACGCGGCACCGCCACGGTGATTCCCTGCGGGACCTCATAGACCACGTCGTGGCTGAAGCCCAGCGCCAGCTGCAGGTTCTTTCCCTGCATCGAGGCACGATAACCGACGCCGGTGATCTCGAGACGCTTCTCGAAACCGTCCTTCACGCCGTGGAGGATGTTGACGATCTGCGTCCGCGACATGCCCCACTTGGAGCGCGCGTCCTTGCTTTCGTCGCGCGGATCGACCTTGATCGCGCCATCCTCGAGCTTGACCAGCACCTCGTCGTTGACGACGAAGGTGAGCTCGCCCTTCGGTCCCTTTGCCGTGACGGTCTGCCCCTCGACGGAGGCGTTCACGCCGCTCGGCACGGAAACCGGCTTCTTACCAATACGAGACATCGTAAACCCTGTCCGTTCGTTACGGGGTGGACTGCCGCATCAGAAGATGCGGCAGAGCACCTCACCGCCGACGTTCTGTTCGCGGGCGCTGTGATCGGCCATGACGCCCTTCGGCGTCGACAGCACGGAGATGCCAAGGCCATTGGCGACGTCGGGAATCGTCTTCGCCGAAACGTAGACGCGACGGCCGGGCTTCGACACGCGGGAGATCTCGCGGATCACCGGCGCACCCTCGTAGTACTTCAGCTCGATCTCGAACTCGGCCTTGCCGTTTTCGAATTCGGTCTGCGTGTAGCCGCGGATGTAGCCCTCTTCCTTGAGGACGTCGAGCACGCGGGCGCGGAGCTTGGACGCGGGCGTGTTGACCGAGGTCTTGTTCCGCATCAGAGCGTTGCGGATGCGGGTCAGCATATCGCCGAGAGGATCGGACAAAGCCATCTCGTTCTCTCCTTACCAGCTCGACTTCACGATACCGGGGATCTGGCCATTGTTGCCGAGGTCCCGGAGCGCGATACGGCTCATCTTGAGCTTGCGGTAGTAGGCCCGCGGACGGCCCGTGACTTCGCACCGGTTGCGGATGCGGGTCTTGGAGCTGTTGCGCGGCAGCTCGGCGAGCTGCAGCTGCGCGCGGAAGCGCTCCTCCATCGGAGCCTCGGCATTGGTCGTGATCGCCTTCAGCGCCTCGCGCTTGGCGGCGTATTTCGCCACCATGCGCTGACGGCGCTTGTTCTTCTCGATCGCGCTTTTCTTCGCCATTGTCTGATCCTTTGCTCGTCAGCCGTTACTGGCGGAACGGGAAGTTGAACGCCTTCAGGAGGGCGCGCGCTTCGTCGTCGTTCTTGGCCGTCGTACAGACGATGATGTCCATGCCCCACATCTGATCGACCTTGTCGTAGTTGATCTCGGGGAAGACGATGTGTTCCTTGATGCCCATGGCGAAGTTGCCGCGGCCATCGAAGCTCTTGGGGTTCAGGCCGCGGAAGTCGCGCACGCGCGGCAGCGCGATCTGCACCAGGCGATCCATGAACTCGTACATGCGGTCCTTGCGGAGCGTCACCTTGGCGCCGATGGGCATGCCCTCGCGCACCTTGAAGCCGGCGATGGAGTTCCGCGCCCGGGTGATCACCGGCTTCTGGCCGGCGATGCGGGCGAGGTCCTCGGCAGCGACCGAAGGCTTCTTGGAATCGCCGGTGGCCTCACCGACGCCCATGTTGATGACGATCTTGTCGAGACGCGGAATCTGCATCTCGTTGGCGTAGCCGAACTGCTCCTGCAGCTGGCTGCGGACTTCCTCGCGATAGACGCGCTTCAGCCGCGGCTCGTAAGCGGTCTCAGCCATCGATCTGTTCTCCCGAACGCTTGGCGACGCGGACCTTCGTGCCGTCGTCGAGCTTCTTGAAGCCGATGCGCGTCGCCTTGCCGTCCTTCGGGTCGGCGACCGCGATGTTCGACAGGTGGATCGGGGCTTCCTTGGCGATGATGCCGGCTTCCTGGCTGGCGGTCTGGCGCTGGTGGCGCTTGACCATGTTGACGCCGCGCACCACGGCGCGATCGTCCTTCGGCATCACCTGGATGACTTCACCGGTCCGGCCCTTGTCCTTGCCGGCCAGTACGACGACGTTGTCGCCCTTGCGGATCTTCTGCATCTGAGGTCCCCTTAAAGCACTTCAGGCGCGAGCGAGATGATCTTCATGTGGTTCTTGCTGCGAAGCTCGCGGGGAACCGGTCCGAAGATACGCGTGCCGATCGGCTCTTTCTTGTTGTCGATGAGGACGGCGGCGTTGTTGTCGAAACGGATCACCGAACCGTCGGCGCGCCGGATGTCCTTGGCCGTGCGAACCACGACCGCCTTCATCACGTCGCCCTTCTTGACGCGACCACGCGGAATGGCCTCCTTGATCGAGACGACGATGATGTCGCCGACCGAGGCATACTTCCGCTTGGAGCCGCCGAGCACCTTGATGCACATGACACGACGCGCGCCGGAGTTGTCCGCGACGTCGAGGTTTGTTTGCATCTGAATCATGTCAGACCGCCTTCAAAGCTTGTCTTCCGGGCGCGCCGTATGCGCAGCCCGGACATGGGATTAAACGGCTGCCGCGGCGTCGCCAGCGACGACGATCCAGCACTTGTCCTTGGAGATCGGCTTCGTCTCCTCGATGGAGACGATGTCGCCGACCTTGCACTGGTTGGCCTCGTCGTGCGCCTTGTACTTCTTCGACCGGCGCACGGTCTTCTTGAACAGCGGATGCGTGAAGCGCCGCTCGACGAGCACGACCACGGTCTTGTCGTTCTTGTCGGAGACCACCGTCCCCTGCAAAACGCGTTTGGGCATAGTCTCTACCTCAGGCCTTTGCCGCCGCCGCCTTCTGGCGGGAGATGGTCTTGATACGCGCGATGTCGCGACGCACCTGGCGCACGCGGGCGGTGTTCTCGAGCTGACCCGTGGCACGCTGGAAGCGGAGGTTGAACTGCTCCTTCTTCAGCTTGCCGAGCTCGTCCGTGAGTTCGTCCTGGGTCATCGTCTTGACGTCGGAAGCTTTCACTTCAAACTCTCCTTACTCGGCGATGCGCTGGATGAAGCGCGTCTTGATCGGAAGCTTCGCAGCCCCGAGGCGCATGGCCTCGCGCGCGACATCCTCCGGAACGCCGTCGATCTCGAACATGATCCGCCCGGGATGAACGCGCGCCGCCCAATAGTCAACGCCGCCCTTGCCCTTACCCATGCGGACTTCGGTCGGCTTCGACGTCACCGGCAGGTCCGGGAAGATCCGGATCCACACGCGGCCCTGACGCTTCATCTGACGGGTGATCGCGCGGCGGGCCGCTTCGATCTGCCGGGCGGTCACCCGCTCCGGCTCCATCGCTTTCAGGCCGAAGGCGCCGAAATTGAGGCTGGACCCGCCCTTGGCCGTACCATGGATGCGTCCCTTGAACGCCTTCCGGTACTTCGTGCGCTTTGGCTGCAGCATCTTAAGTCTCTCCGAACTCTATCGCTCAGGCGCGCTCGCGGCGGCGACCACCGCCCTGAGCCTCGCCCTCGATCTGACGACGCTCGGACGCCATCGGATCGTGCTCGAGGATCTCGCCCTTGAAGATCCACACCTTGACGCCGCAGATGCCGTAGGCGGTCTCGGCCTCGGCCGTGCCGTAGTCGATGTCGGCACGCAGCGTGTGCAGCGGAACGCGGCCCTCGCGGTACCACTCCGTGCGGGCGATCTCCGCGCCGCCGAGACGGCCGCCGCAGTTGATGCGGATGCCTTCGGCGCCGAGGCGCATCGCCGACTGAACGGCGCGCTTCATGGCGCGGCGGAACGCGACGCGGCGCTCCAGCTGCTGGGCGATCGACTGCGCGACCAGGGTCGCGTCCGTCTCGGGCTTGCGCACCTCGACGATGTTGATGTGCGTCTCAGCGTTCGTCATCGACGACAGCTTCTTGCGCAGCACCTCGATATCGGCGCCCTTTTTGCCGATCACGATGCCCGGACGGGCCGAGTGGATCGTGACGCGGCACTTCTTGTGCGGACGCTCGATCACCACCTTGGAGATCGCCGCCTGCTTCAGCTCTTCCATCAGGTAGCTGCGGATCTTGATGTCTTCGTGCAGCAGCTGACCGTACTCACCGGTGTTCGCGTACCAACGCGAATCCCAGGTGCGGTTGATGCCGAGCCGAAGGCCGGTCGGATTGACTTTCTGACCCATTTAAGCGGCCTCCTCTTCGGCGACTTCACGCACCACGATGGTGAGATGCGCGAACGGCTTCTCGATGCGGCTGGCGCGGCCGCGGCCACGGGCATGGAACCGCTTCATGGTGATCGACTTGCCGACGAAGGCCTCCGCGACCACCAGGGCGTCGACGTCGAGATCGTGATTGTTCTCGGCGTTGGCGATGGCGCTCTCGAGCGTCTTCTTGACGGTCTCGGCGATGCGCTTGCGCGAGAAGGTCAGCTCGGCCAGCGCCGTCTCGACCTTCTTGCCGCGGATCAGCTGCGCGACGAGGTTCAGTTTCTGCGGGCTGACACGGATCGTACGGGCGACTGCCTTCGCCTCGTTGTCCTTCAGCTGGCGCTCGGCCTTGGCCTTGCCCATCGGTTACTTCCTCTTCGCCTTCTTGTCGGCGCCGTGGCCGTAATAGGTGCGGGTCGGAGCGAACTCGCCGAACTTGTGTCCGACCATGTCCTCGTTCACCGACACCGGGATGTGCTTGGAGCCGTTGTAGACGCCAAACGTCAAACCGACGAACTGCGGCAGGATCGTGGAGCGACGGCTCCAGATCTTGATCACCTCGTTGCGGGTGCTCTCGCGGGCCTTGTCGGCCTTTTTCAGAAGGTAGCCATCGACGAACGGACCCTTCCAGACGGAACGTGTCATGAGAAAAGCCTCTCTTACTTCTTGCGCTGATGGCGCGAGCGCATGATGAACTTGTCGGTCGCCTTGTTCTGGCGCGTCCGCTTGCCCTTGGTCGGCTTGCCCCACGGGCTGACCGGGTGGCGGCCGCCGGAGGTACGGCCTTCGCCGCCGCCATGCGGGTGATCGACCGGGTTCATCGCGACGCCGCGAACATGCGGGCGCTTGCCGAGCCAGCGCGAGCGGCCCGCCTTGCCGAGATTGATGTTGCCGTGGTCCGGGTTCGACACGGCACCGACGGTGGCGAAGCACGCGCCGGAGACCATGCGCTGCTCACCGGAGTTGAGGCGCAGGATTGCCATGCCCTGGTCACGGCCGACGAGCTGGGCGTAGGAGCCGGCGGAGCGGGCGATCTGACCGCCCTTCTCCGGCTTCATCTCCACATTGTGGATGATGGTGCCGACCGGCATGGCCGACAGCGGCATCGCATTGCCCGGCTTCACGTCAACGCCGGTCAGGCCCGACACGACCTTGTCGCCGGCGGCCAGGCGCTGCGGCGCCAGGATGTAGGCGAGCTCGCCGTCCTCGTACTTGATCAGCGCGATGAAGGCGGTGCGGTTCGGATCGTACTCAAGACGCTCAACCGTGCCAACAGCGTCGAGCTTGCGACGCTTGAAGTCGATCTTGCGGTAGGTGCGCTTGTGACCGCCGCCCTGGTAGCGGGCGGTGACGCGGCCGAGGTTGTTGCGGCCGCCCTTCTGCGTCAGGCCCTCGGTCAACTGCTTGACCGGCTTGCCCTTCCACAGACCGGAGCGGTCGACGATGACCAGCTGGCGCTGGCTCGGCGTCGTCGGCTTATAGTTTTTCAATGCCATCGTCTTGTTCCTCCGGCTCGGCTCAGAGACCGGTCGAGACGTCGATCGTCTGGCCTTCGGCCAGCGTCACGACGGCTTTCTTCTGGTCGCTCTGACGGCCGATGCGGCCGCGGAAACGCTTCACCTTGCCCTTGCGGACGAGCGTGTTGACCGCGGTGACCTTGACGCCGAACAGGCTCTCGACCGCCGCCTTGATCTCCGGCTTCGTCGCCGTCTTCGGGACGTTGAAGACCACCTGGTTGAAGTCCGACACGAGGGTCGACTTCTCGGTGATCACCGGGCTGGTGATGATGTCGTAATGGCGAAGGTCGCTCACTTGAACCGCTCCTCCAGGGCCTCGACAGCAGCCTTGGACAGAACCAGGGTCTGGCGGCGAAGAATGTCGTAGACGTTGATGCCCTGGACCGGCAGCACGTCGATATGCGCGATGTTGCGGGCCGAGCGCGAGAAGTTCTGATCGACTTCCGCACCGCCGATGATCAGCGCGTTGGTGAGGCCGAGACCGGCGAAGCGCTCGGCGAGCGCCTTCGTCTTCGTCTCCGTCGAGGTCAGATCATCAATGACGATGATGCTGTCCGTGCGGGCCTTGGCCGAGAGCGCATGACGCAGGGCGAGAGCGCGCACCTTCTTCGGAAGGTCGTGGTCATGGCTGCGCGCGACCGGGCCGTGAGCCTTGCCACCGCCGCGGAACTGCGGTGCACGAGCCGAACCGTGACGGGCACGACCGGTGCCCTTCTGGCGGTAGAGCTTGGCGCCGGTGCGGGCGACGTCAGCGCGGCCGAGCGACTGGTGCGTGCCCTGCTGGCGCTTGGCCAGCTGCCAGCGGACCATGCGCTGCAGGATGTCCTCGCGCGGCTCGAGACCGTAGATCTCGTCCTTGAGGCTGACGGTACCGGCTTCGGTGCCGTCGAGGCTCTTGATGGTGATGTCCATTATTCCGCTCCCTCGGAAGCAGTGGCGGCCTCGGCGCCGTTCGCGGCCGAACGCAGCGCAGCCGGCTTCGGCGCGTTGTCGGGAAGCGAGGCCTTCACGGCGTCGCGGATTTCGATCCAGCCGCCCTTGGAGCCCGGAACGGCGCCGCGGATGAGGATGAGGCCCTTGTCGACGTCGGTGCGCACGACCTGAAGGTTCTGCGTGGTGACACGAACCTGGCCCATATGACCGGCCATCTTCTTGCCCTTGAAGACCTTGCCCGGGTCCTGGCGCTGACCGGTCGAACCATGCGAGCGGTGCGACACGGAGTTACCGTGCGTCGCGCGGCCACCGCCGAAGTTGTGGCGCTTCATGACGCCGGCAAAGCCCTTGCCGATCGAGGTGCCGGTGACGTCGACCATCTGGCCGGCGACGAAGTGCTCGGCCGTGATCTCGGCGCCCACGTCGATGAGGTTGTCGTCGGAGACGCGGAACTCGACCAGCTTGCGCTTCGGCTCGACCGAAACGGCCGCGAAGACGCCACGCATGGCCTTGGACGTGTTCTTGACCTTACCAAGACCAGCGCCGAGCTGCACGGCCGTGTAGCCGTTCTTCTCCTTGGTGCGCTGTGCGACGACCTGGAGGTTCTCGACCTTGAGGACGGTCACTGGGACATGCTCGCCGGCGTCGTTGTAGACGCGCGTCATGCCCACCTTCTGTGCGATTACACCTGAACGCATTTCTCGTTCTTTCTTCAGAGGAACCTTAGGGGCGAAAAGCCCGGTCGGTTCATGCCGCTCCTTAGAGCTTGATCTCGACGTCGACGCCTGCGGCGAGGTCGAGCTTCATCAGCGCATCCACGGTCTGCGGCGTCGGGTCGACGATGTCGAGCAGCCGCTTATGGGTGCGCATCTCGAACTGCTCGCGCGACTTCTTGTCGATGTGCGGCGAGCGGTTGACGGTGAACTTCTCGATGCGCGTCGGCAGCGGGATCGGGCCCCGCACGTTCGCGCCGGTACGCTTGGCCGTCGACACGATCTCGCGCGTCGAAGCGTCTAGAACCCGGTGATCAAACGCCTTCAGGCGGATGCGGATATTCTGGCCGTTCATTGCATTCGTCCTCTCGTCGGAGACCAGCCTCTGGCGGCGTCATCCGAGCGCTTGTCTCTCAAGGCAGCCATGTCAAGCAGTGGATTGGGCCCTGCCCGCTCCCGCTGCCGCCCCGTGGGGCAGAACCGGCGCGCCCCTATCACGGGGCGCGCCAGGCTGTCGTCCTTACTCGACGATCGACGACACGATGCCGGCGCCGACGGTACGGCCGCCTTCGCGGATCGCGAAGCGCAGCTTCTCTTCCAT
>NZ_PKMZ01000002.1 GCF_002893625.1 Mangrovicella endophytica
ACACCGCCCGCCAGCCCTTCGAGTGATCCCGGTGATCATTCGCGCCCATCCGAATGGGCCGGCGGTGACACGGAGGATAGGGCCGGGCGACCAGGGCGGGGATAAGGTTTTCGGCCGCGGCGCAATCGAGAGAACCGCCATATGTGCCAAGCATCGCGTCCAGCAGGATTGACGAGGAGGCGGTCACCCCTCATCCGGCGGCACTGCATTCCGTTTGTCCCTGGCCTCATATAGCGTGGCACCGGGAGGATCTTCATGCAACGACCCTGGCTGCAACATTACCCGGATGGCATTCCCGCCGAGCTTCCGGCGCATTCCTACACCTCGCTCGCCGCTCTGCTCGACGAAGCCTTCGCGCAGCATGCGACGCTGCCGGCCTTCCACTTCCTCGGCTCGACCATGCGCTTTGCCGAGATCGATGCCGCCTCCCGCAGATTCGCGGCCTATCTTCAGTCGCTCGGCCTTGCCAAAGGCGACCGTGTCGCACTGATGATGCCGAACAGTTTCCAGTATCCGGTGGCTGTCGCCGCGGTCGTGCGCGCCGGCCTCGTGGTGGTCAACGTCAACCCGCTCTACACGCCGCGGGAGCTCGAGCATCAGCTGGCCGATTCGGGCGCACGCGTGCTGATCGTCCTGGAGAACATGGCAAAGACCGTCGCGGCCTGTATCGACCGCACGCCGGTCGAGCATGTCGTCGTAACCCGCATGGGCGACATGCTGCCGCCGCTGAAAGGCGCCGTCGTCAATTTCGTGCTGCGCTACGTCAAGAAGCTGGTGCCCGCCTACAGCCTTCCGAAGGCGACCAGCTTCAAGGCGGCGATGAAGATCGGCAAGAGGCGGGTGTTCCAGCCGGTCTCGATCACCCTCGATGACGTGGCGCTGCTGCAATATACCGGCGGCACGACGGGTGTCGCCAAGGGCGCCACGCTGACCCATCGCAATATCGTCGCCAACGTCCTGCAGTCGCAGCTCTGGTACTCGCCGGCGACGCGGCTGATCCCGGCAAACGAGCAGCAGCTGATGGTCTGCGCGCTGCCGCTCTACCACATCTTCGGTTTCACCGTGAACATGATGATGGCGATGCGCGCCGGGAGCTGCAACATCCTGATTCCCAATCCGCGCGACATCCCGGCCGTGCTGAAGGAGCTGGCGAAGCATCGCTTCCACTCCTTCCCGGCGGTCGCGACCCTGTTTGCCGCAATCGCGCGCCATCCGGACGCCGACAAGATCGACTGGTCGTCGCTGAAGCTCTCCGTCGGCGGCGGCATGCCGGTGCAGCCGGCAGTCGCCGAGCTCTGGAAGCGGGTGACCGGCAGCACGATCGTCGAAGGCTACGGCCTGTCGGAGACCTCGCCCTCGGCGAGCTGCAACCCCTGCGCCGGCGAGGGCCGGATCGGAACGATCGGGCTGCCGCTGACCTCGACGGAGCTGCGCATCATCGACGGGTATGGCCGCGACCTCGGCACCGGTGCCGAAGGCGAGATCGCGATCCGCGGGCCGCAGGTCATGCGCGGCTACTGGAACCGCCCCGATGAGACCGCCGCGGCGATGACGGCGGACGGGTTCCTGCGCACCGGCGACATCGGCATCATGGACGCGGACGGCTTCACCCGCATCGTCGACCGCAAGAAGGACATGATCAACGTCTCCGGCTTCAACGTCTATCCCAACGAGATCGAGGCGGTGGTGACGGCGATGCCCGGCATCGTCGACGCGGCCGCCATCGGGGTGCCGAACGCCGAATGCGGCGAGATGGTCAAGCTGTTCGTGGTGGCGAAGGACGCATCCATCACCGCCGACGACGTGAAGGCTTACTGCCGCGAGCGGCTGACCGGCTACAAGCGCCCGCGCGAGATCGAGTTCCGCAAGGAGCTTCCCAAGAGCGCCGTCGGCAAGGTGCTCCGCCGCGAGTTGCGGGAGGGTGCCGACACGGCCTGAGTGCGACAGGTGTTTCCGCGGCCTGCCTTGATGCCTGTCAACGCCGCTTCGTCTGGCGCCGCCACGCCGGGCAGGCTACGAGCCGACCGGACCGGTCCGGCGCGATGCCGGCGCGGAACCAGCCGAAGGGGCGCCTCATGACAGTTTCACCAGCCGCGCCGACACGCTCCTCATCGCGCCGCATCAGTGCGGCGGCTGCGCTGGCCACGCTCGCCATCATTGCGGCGGCGGCCATCATCCTGCTCTCCATGGGCCGCGAGCCCATCTGCAAATGCGGCACGATCAAGCTGTGGCATGGCGTCGTCGTCAGCTCCGAGAACTCGCAGCACTTGAGCGACTGGTACACGCCCTCGCATCTGATCCACGGCTTCCTGTTCTTCGGCGCGCTCTGGCTGGTGCTGCGGCGCTCGTCACTCGGCCTGAGGCTGATTCTCGCGACGATCGTCGAAGTCGCCTGGGAGATCGTCGAGAACAGCGACTTCGTCATCCAGCGCTACCGCGAGACGACGATCTCGCTCGACTATTACGGCGACAGCGTCATCAACTCGGTCAGCGACATCACCATGATGGTGATCGGCTTCCTGTTGGCGTCGCGGCTGCCGGTCTGGCTGACGGTGGCGATCGCCCTGTTCTTCGAAGTTCTCACCGCCGTCCTGATCCGGGATAATCTCACGCTCAACGTCCTGATGCTGCTGTGGCCGCTGCAGGCGGTGCGCGACTGGCAGGGCGGAGCGTGATCGAAGGCGCGTGAGGGGCGGGGTTGCAAGGCGCCGAGGAGGCGCCTGCCGTCATCCTTGTGCCGGATCATCGCGACGGCGTGACAGCGCGGCGATGCAATTGGCAGTGCCGGGGCAGGAGCGGCCGCGGCGCGCAATCCGGTCGAGTGCGAATCAGATTTCAAGACGCTGGGCGAGTATTCTCGATGTCGCGGGCCGCGCCGTGGTCTTAGTCCATACCAAACAGGGCGTTTGGCGTGACGACGGCTGCCGCGCAGCGCCGCGCCTGCCTCGCCGTACAGGCCGCCTGGCTGAGCCGAACTGCCCGCGAAACACGCTATTGCGGCGTATGATGATGCCGCTATGTTGGTTTTCAGCCATGCCTTGCCGGCCGTGACGCACACATCGCGCGCCGCAGGGAAATTCGTTCGGCTTTTCCGCCGCTTCCCTCTTCACATCTCTGTCGCCTTCGACTATATCGACCTCACCAGCGGCGCAGCGAAGCGCTCTGGCGGTGGCGCGGGGTGGAGCAGCCCGGTAGCTCGTCAGGCTCATAACCTGAAGGTCACAGGTTCAAATCCTGTCCCCGCAACCAACCGCCCTTTTCTGGTAAAATCCCCTCGTGAAGTCACTATCGTGATATCCGGCCAAGTGCCTGGCGTCGTTCGCCGGCGTTCGTGTCGAAGGTCATGCTTTGCCGGTCCGCTCGTTCGAAGCGCATCCAGCGCCGGGTTCGGCCCTCTCCGGCGGTCTGCAAGCTTTCCTCGCAGCCAAGCGCGGACAAATCGCTGGACTGGGCTCGAGGAGAGGGGCGTTGCCGGCCCTCTCCTCGGCGCGTGCTACTTGTAGAGCTTCTTGTCCGCCAGCCATTCCTGGATCAGGCCAGCGACCTGATCGCTGTTCTTGTCCATCATGATCATGTGGCTGTTGCCCTTGATCCCCTTCTCCGGAAGGTTGACGACGTCGACCGTGCCGCCGGCGTCGCGGATCGCCTGCGCGAAGTCGGTGCCTCGCTGGCGCATGGTCGGCCAGCGCTTGTCGCCTTCGATATAGTCGCCATAGATCATCAGCACCGGCGTGTTGGCCAGCTTGTCAGGCGCCTGCACCTTGGGAACCGCGGCCGGCTCGACGGCGATCAGCGCCTTCACCAGATCGGGATGCTTCTGCGCCATCTCGAAGCCGAACTCACCAGCCTGGCTGTGCACCATGATCACGCAGGGGCAGACCTTCTCGATCTCGGCGCTGTAGGCGCCGAGCGTCGCCTCGTTGTTGGTCGTCCAGCGCGGGACGTTCTGCTTGAAGAACTGGTCATAGGCCTCGGCCGGGAACTGGCTGCCGGGGAGAAGCTTGCGCTTGGCCGGATCGGCGGAGAAGGAGCCTGCGCCATCGCCGATGCGGAAGCGCTCCCACGGGTTGGCGTTGGTCAGGAAGACCGGCTCGCTCTTGTAGATGTCGGGATATTGCGACCAGCCGGCGCGCCCGCGCTCGACGGCGTCAGAGTTGTAGACGGCCCAGCCGCGATGAAGGAAGTAGTTCAGCCAGCCCTCACGGCCGTCGGGCGTCGTCTCGTAGGTGACGCCGGTCAGACCGCCGCCGTGCCACATCAGCAGGGGATAGGCACCGTGCTGATCCTGCGGGATGAAGTACTGCACGTACATCTGACCCGTCTGGTAGGTGCCGTTCGGGTCGATCTTCGCCGGCACGCCGCCCGGCGTCAGTGCCACCTCTTTCACCGGCTTGCCGCTGATCTCGACCAGCTTTCCGCCGACATGAAAGGAGCCCATCTCCTTCAGCGTGATCGGCTCCGCCGCCTGCGCTGCGGATATCAAGGTGGCTCCACCTAAGCCTGCGGCCAGTCCGGCCGCCACGATCCAATGTCTCAAACGATCCTCCTGAAGTCATCGGCCGCCTCCACGGCCGCCTTGCCGCGTCTGTGTCGCAGCCGCACATCCTTTAGAGAAATGCAAATTTCCGTCCGTTTATTGCGCGTTGTGCATCAGTCGTGCGTCTCACGCCCGATGTTGTGCCGTTGCGTCCGGCAGCAAACGGGCTGCGTCACGACCCGTCTGACGAGGGGGCAGAGCTGCGACGTCGGCCGGCCGATGCGTTTCAATGCGGCTGAGCGGCGAAGTCCGACAGGCATAGGCTATCGAAACGCATCGACCGTTTGCTGTTGCGGGCCGTCACGGCCTGCAGGGTCGAGACTGGCTTGCGGGAGAGGCCGTTGGTCAGGACCTTGCCTTCGCTGAAGCTGCGGAGCCCTGCCGCGTCCTGCATCAGCCGCAGCGATATCCGGCCGCCGAAGGCCGGCAGAACCTCATATTTCAGGATGTCATGGTCGAGATCGATCGTCTCGCCATCGATGCGCATCTGGCACAGCGCGGCCCAGGCCCCGACAAAGGCGAGGCTGCGCGAATTGAAGGCCAAGCCGAGCGGCGAGGCCTTGATGCCGGTGAGATCGCCGGAGTGGCTGGCGGCCATGATATCCGCATCGAGCCGCTGGAAGGCGGGATGATCGCCGTGGAGGTCCGTGTCCGCGTCGATCCAGATGAGATCGCACTGCCGGGCCTTCATCGTCTCGAGGATGATGCCCGGCTTCATCAGCGTGTTGCGCCAGTAGGCGCCGCTATCCGGCCGCTGCAGCATGAGAAGGGGCAAGCCGAGCGCGGCGCAGCGCCTCTCCAGCGCCGCCGCGGCAGGGCCGTAGTAGCTGCCGCCGGTGTGGAAGCTGACGAAGAGCGGACGCCCGGTCGCGGTCACGCGCTGAGGCTGCCGGTGACATACTGGCCGTCGTTCAGCATCACGCACTGTGCCGTGCTCAGCGTGCCGTAGAAGACGTAGAGCTGGGCTGTGATCCATTGGACGTTGCCCGGGATGTCCAGCGGGATCGCCGTCGGTGTGATGACGCCGTCGGGCGTGACGGTCAGCGTGTTCGGGCCGACGGCGAGGATGCCGGGGCCTGGCGGCCCAGCCAGGTTCAGCTGAACCATGCCGATGACGGTCTGCGGCTGCCAGCTAAGGGCCGCGTTGGTGCCGCCGATCCAGATCGAGGGCGAGGCCGCCTCGTTCACCACCACCGTGACGTTGAGGATGTTCGCGTTGAAGAGCGTCACGGCGATCATCATGGTGCGTCCTCCTCATCACTGCCCCTGATGAGGGCCAGGCTGCGGGTGAAGGTGATGCTGGTGGCGGAACCGTCGGGCTTGGCCACGACGAGGCCGTTGAGAAAGGCGGTGATGTAGATCGCCGGCGTCGCCGTGCTGGTGGTGCCGACGGTGGCCGTGACGGAGTCGCCGCTGTCGAAGTCGACCGTGACGGTGAAGGTGCCCCCGGCGGGCAGGGGAAAGCTGCAGCCGCTCATCGGCGATGTGCCGCTTGGCTGCGTGGCGGGAAACAGCGTCATCGGCGAGATCGGCCCGGCCGTCACACTGGTTGGAGCCACTCCGACGCTGGTGATCGTGCTCGCCGTCGCGTTGAAGAGGAGCACCCGTCCGCCGGCGGTTGTGCCGAGGCGGGCGGCTCCGGGCCCGCTCGCAGAGACCGGCGGGGGTAGCGTCGGTTCACCCATCCCAGGGCACCAGAACAGGGGGGCCCGGCGCATGGCGGGCGCCGGGGATGGCGATGAGATGGCGATACTCGTCCTCGGCGCGGTTGCCGGGATCGACCCTGTTGTACCACTCGTATTTGCGCTGCCGCTGCTCGGCCGTGAGATAGCCGTAATGCTTCAGCCGGACGGGTGCTGCGGCGCTCGCCCCGATGATCCCGCGCGGGACATTGCCGCAATGGAGATTGCCGGGGCCCGTGCGCGGAAAGCGCAGGCGGCGCGGGTCCTGTCCCCGCAGGCGGAACAGCGACGGACGGTGGAAGCGGCCGAACAAGCCGTCGATCCGGATCTGCGCCGGGTCGTCCCAGACATAAGCGATCTGCAGCGAATAGACGGCCGGGCCGCGGGGCGCCGACAGCAACGGACGCAGGCGCGCCGGCCCCTGCCGCTCCAGCACCTCGTCGCCGTCGATCCACAGCACCCAGTCGGGCGCCGCCGCCGTGATGGCGGCAAGAAGGTGGTTCTTGTCGCGAGCCTCGTCGAGACCCTCGAAGGGCGAGGGGATGACCGTCACCGCGTCACCGAAGCCCGCCGCGATCGAGATCGTCGCATCGTCGGAATGGTCGTCGAAGAGCAAGACGCGCCGGCAGAGCGGCAGCACGCTTTCGATGACCTCGCCGATATGGGCGGCCTCGTTGCGCACGCGCAGGGCGCAGAGGACATCCGGCTGCGGCATGAGGCGCGGCGCCGGATCGGCTGCACCGCCCGCTTCGACCGGTGCTGTCGGCCGTGCCTGCTTGTCCCGGTAGAGCCGCTGGTTGCGCGCCGTCAGGACGGCGAAGTCGCGCCGCGTCCGGAAGCTGGAGGCCTGGCGGCGGGAATGATCGACGATGCAGGCATCCGAGATGGCGAGGCTGAGGCCTGCGGCACGGATGCGGTCGCAGTAATCGTCGTCCTCGAAGCCGTAGCCGGCGAAGCGCTCGTCGAGCGGGCCGACCGCGTCGAGCGTCTCTCGCGGGAGGTAGACGCAGACGAAGCAGAGCTGACGCGGCTCGGCGCGCAGGCCGCCGCCCGGCAGAGGGCGCTGGCGCGGATTGCCGACATGGCCGCTGACGGCGCTCGCGACGGCGCCGAGCGGTTGTGAGGGGCCGGAGATTTCAGAACGCGCGGCCCGTGCCAGTGCTGCGAACCCGCCGATTGTCTGGAGAAGCGCGTCATCGTTGAGGAGGATGACGTCTCGCGTCGAGGCGGCGATGCCGCGATTGGCGTTGCGCGCGAAGATGAAGGGCTTTGCCCCATCCACCCATCGCACGGCCGGCAGATGCGGCTCCGCGCCGGTTCGTGCGCCGTCGTCGACGACGATGATGTGGGACGGGTCGAGATCCGGTTCGGCGCGCAATACCGCCGCGACGCAGGCGACGAGATTGGCCGGGTCCGCGGAGAGGATGACCACGTCGTAGGGTGCTGCGTTGGCCGATGGTGCGGCATCGCCGGAGAGATCGGCATCCATCGGCCGGAGCGCCAGCTCGCTCATGGCTTCACCGCCTCGAGCGCGATGGTGAGCTTCGGGCCGTCCATCGTCGCGGTCACCGACTCGCGCACGATCCGGAAGGCGGCGCGGATGCCGTAGCTCGCGGCAAAGCGTTCCCGGTACGGATTGCCGGCCTCGTAATAGAGAAAGCTCCGCCGGTGCCAGAAGGAGACATGCGTCGGGTCCTGGAAGGCGCCGGGGCCGTCCGTGGTCGGCACCACGATCTCGGCCCGGCCGCCCGGCCGCAGCACCCGCCACATCTCGTTCATGGTGTGGATCTTGTCCGGAAGGTGCTCGATGATGTCGTGGGCGCGGATCGCCTCGACGCTGCCGTCGTCCCAGGGCCAGGGCTGCGACAGGTCCGCCAAGAAGTCGACATTCGGCAGTTCGACGCGGTCGACATTGAGGAAACCGGGGACTGACGCATCGCTGCAGCCGAGATTGAGCCGCAGCGGCGCGGCTGGGCGTGGTGGTGCGGCGCGGGCATCCAGCGGTTCCGCGCGCGGCGTCCCGATGATATCCGGCTCTGCCGCGCGTGGCGCTGGCGGAGCAACGGGTCTAGGCGGCGTCCCGGCGTCCGGCTGCGGCTCCGGCAGCGTCAGGCTGATGGCGAGAGCCACAACCGCGGCGGGCGTGACCAGACCGGCGGATGTCGCGCCGGATTTGCCGAGACTGGCCTGGGCCGGCAGCACCCGGTCCGGCGCCTCGTCGATCCCGCAGAGAATGACGGCCGGGCCATAGCGCTCCGCCAGCGCGCGGCCCAGCATCTCGGTGCCGGGCGGACAGGCGAGGCGCAGCGTGCCGGGCCAAGGCGCGGCCGGGTGGGTCGGCGCCGGGAAGCGCTGGAGGAAGCGGGTGCGCGCGCCGATCGATCGGACCTCGCGCAGGAGCGCACCATCGGCATTCGCATAGGTGCCGGCAACGGCGTCCTCTCCGGCCACGGCGTCCTCCCCGGCAGCGTCGCGCCTCGGTTTAGCAAGGCGGTAGACGAGCTGCCCGCTCCGGTTGGTGACGGCGGCCCGGCCGAACAGCGTCGCCTTGTGGAAGAAGGCTGAGTCCGCGGCACTGCCGTGGAAGGCGTGCGCCAGGCCGCCGTGACGTTCGACGAAGGCACGCCGCACGAGGCCGATGCCCTCATGCGCACTGTGGCGCGAGAAGACCGTGCGGACCGGCGGACAGGCCGCCGGATCGCCACGGCCCTCGATCACAGCGCGGCTGTCGGCCTCGCCGAGCTGGCGCATGGCGGCCCAGGGCACGAGATAATCGAGCCGCCGTGCCTCCATCTCGGCCATTGCGGCGGCGACGAAGCCAGGTGGCAGCAGGATGTCCGGATCGCACCAGAGGATGACGTCGGTGAGGGCACAGCCGATGCCGACGGTGATCGCCCGGTTGCGACCCGAGACGTCCGCATCGTTCGTCGGCGCAAACACGTGGCGGCCGCCCGCATTCGTCGCGGCGTCCTTCAGCGCCGGCGCGTGCCCACTCTCCGACACCAGCACATCCGCGCAGCCCTGAGCCCGCAACGATGCCACCACGGCTGCAACGGCCTCGGGGTCCGTCGTCGGACTGACAGGGACGACCGCGGTCACGGTGGCTGCTGCGGCAGCAACCGTAGCCTCGGCCTGCAGGTGGTCGGCCGGCCCCACAGCGGCGGGCGTCGCGGCGGGCGTCGCGGGACCGGCTTCCGAGCGCCTCGCACCGCTGTCGAGCGAGCCGCTGTATTCGGGCGGACGTGCCCTGAGAACCTCGTCCGCTCCGCCTCGCCCACTCCGTGCGCCGCGACGCTCGTCGTGCACCGCCATCGCTCGCCTGATCGCCGGCATCCAGAAGGCCGGCCACTGTCGGCCGAAATCCCAATGCTGCTCCATCCAGAGACGGTTCTGCCGGCCATCCTCGGCCAGCGCCTGCGGGCCGCGTTCGATCAGCCCAACAAGCACGTCGTGCAGCGTGTCGAGTCCGGCGGAGACGAAAGGCATCCGCTCGGCGCCGCCGGCGCAGCGCTTCAGCAGTTCCGAAACGCCGGGCAGGCGGCCTATGCCGTTGACGACGACCGCGCCCGCTGCAAGGCCTTCGAGGCTGGTGCGGTGGTAGGAGCCCGTCACGCACTCGTCGATGACGATGTGGGCGCGGCGCTTCATCGCCAGAGATTGCCGATGCGAGACCTGGCCGCTGCGCACGACCTCCAGGCGGATGCCGTGGCTTTCGGCCAGCGCGTCCAGCACCGCCATGGTCGAACGATAGCCCTTGGCGTGCCAGAACAGGCGGTGGCCGGCGGGATAGCTCTCATGCCGGCCGGAGGGCAGGTAGGCAATCGTCACCAGGCCGGCGCCTGGTGCCAGGCCCTCGGCAGTCCCGTCTTCCGCGTCGAGGAGCATCGGGTTCGGCACCGGCGCCCAGCCGGCGAACTCCGGCAGCGTCGCCTGGTACTGGCCGACGACGAGACCGGGGAAGCCTTGCGCGACGAAGCGCCGGTCGACGTTCCAGATGTAGTTGTGCGCCAGGGTAACGACCGGCTTCTCGTCGATCAGCCTGATATGGCGCGGATCGACCTTGCCGTTGTGGACGACGACAACGTCGGCAGCCTCGATGAGATCGGCCGCTTGCCGTGGATCGCGTTCGTATTCGACGTCGCCGTCGAAGACGACACCATTGCCGTAGCCGTTGCGCGCCCAGACGGCGCGGCCCGCATGGCTGGCCTTCTCAGCGATAGCGCGGCCGAGGATCGCCGGCACGCCGGCAATCGGTGTCGTGGCATAGGAGACGATGCGCAGAGACGACGCCGGCCGGCGCGACGCGGCATCGAAGGCCTCCAGCGAGAGCTTCGGAAAGGCGGTGAGGCGGCTGCGCGCGCTCAAGTTGACGATCTCGACGCCGAGCCGGGCACAGGCTTCGCCGAGCCGGCGGTACTCGGCGTCGATCTGCGGCAGTTCGCGGGAGAGCGGATGCGGACCGGTGGCGCCGAAGAAATGATCATTGGCAAAGTCGACGCCGATGAGGCCGATCCTTGCCGCGCCCATGTGGATGGCGAGGCACACGGCCGGATAGGGCGAGTTGCGCGTGTAGTTGAGCGCCGCGGGATTGCCGAATTCGGTGCCGCCGCGCTTGCCGAGCGCGAAGCGCACGACATTGGGATGCCCGATGCCGAGATCGAGCTGTGTGAACACCGCTCTGGCGCGGCTCGCCTCGACGGCAGCGAAGCGGCCGGCCGCGAACTGGTGGCGCGTGTTGATGACGAGGAGGTAGTCCGGGGTGAACTGCCGGCCGACATCGTTGACGCCGATGGTGACGAAACGCTCCGGCTGCCGGAAATCGCGCAAGGAGGCGCCGCAGCCGCAGACGATGATCGTCTCGCCGCGATGGACATCCTTGAAGCCGGCGAGATTGCGCGGCAGCCGTGCAGCCTCGGTCAGCGCTCGATCATCGTGGTGGACAGCGCTCATCACAGTCCACCCCACCACCAGCTGTCCGGCAGGTCTCCCACCGGAATGACGATCGCGTCGAACTGGACGAGCGGCAGTGAATCGCCGTCGACGGTGCCGAAGAGGGTAATCGTCAGCGTCAGAGTCGCCGCACGGGTCGAGCGTGGTTCCGCGCTGAACCAGGTCGCCAGCGTCCGCGCCGTCGCCTCGCCAAGGCCGCCCGGGCTCGTCACGGCAATGCCCTTCACCAGCGTTACCGCCGTTTGCGCCATCAACGGGACGCTGCCGGCCGGCGTCACGGCGTAGCCATAGGTGGCGGACAGGCTGATCGTCGGGGCAAGCCCGCCGCCGACGGACTCGATCGGCGTCAGGATGGCGGCAAGCGTCGCGGCAAGGCTTGCAGCCGGTGTCACCGGTGGCAGCGTGCGCCGATGGACCAGCGGGATGATGGCGGAGGCAAAGCTCACCTCCTGCGTGCGGTAGATGAAGGCATCGCTCGTCGTGAAGTCTTCGACGAGGCCCGCATTGCGCACGATGCGGGCGGCGCTCGTCGCGCTCTGCCGCTCCATGATGTCGAGCGGGCCGAACTCGAAGCTCACCTGCGAGAGGTTGGGCTGGACGGTGAAGAGGTGCGTGACCTCGAACCAGGCATCCGGCGATCCGCCGCCCATCGGGCTACCTGTGGGTGTCCAGACCTGACCGTCGGCGGTGACGATCGTCGGCCAGATGGAGGGCGGCCCGCCGGCGTCGCTGCGGCCCGACAGCGTCACCAGCGTCCCCGTTGTACCGCTCGTGGACGGCTGCTGCGTGAAGCGGAAGTGGTCGACGAAGGGATCGGCGGTGACGGTGCGCAGCATCAGACGCTGCGCATGAAAATCCTCCCAGGCCTCCGCGACTGCCAGTGCGTGCTCCTGGAACGCTTCGATTAGGTCGCCCGGCGTGTCGGGAGAAGTCGCGGCCGGCGAAGCGCTTCGTACTGGGAAGACCGCGGCCGGGATGCTGCCGAGGCTGGCCGATGCGGCTGCGTACCAAAGGCGGAAGGCAGCAAGGGCTTCGAACAAGGATTGAAGCGGATCGCCGCCATCGCGCAGCAGGCGAGCCTTCGGCGTGCCCGGCGCATTGTAGGTGACGTCGAGATAGAGCGTGTCCTGCGCCGCCAGCGAAAGCGCCAGCTCGGCCGTGTAGATCCAGCGCATCGCCGCAGCGATCTCGGCTTCGGCATTGCCGCCGCCGGACGGCGAGGTGAGCGGCGCGGCGGTCGCGGCCTGCAGCGACAGGATCGGCGTCGTCGGCTCGAAGATCAGCGGCACCGGCAGGCTGGCGGCCGGCGTGATCGGCATCTGCAGCGGCGCCGTGCCGGGCAGGGCGAATTTCAGCCAGGCCGAGGGCGTGTAGCCGAGATAGGCCTCGTCCGGCTCGAAGTCGTGTTGGAGGTAGCTGGCGGTGTAGTCGAGCGGCAGCGTCACCTCGCTCTGCATCTGCGCCTGGGCGACGGTGAGCAGCGTCGTCATCCATCCCTCGCCCGCGACGAGGTCGAGATTGCCGGCGGACAAGGAATAGGGGCTGGAGCGTCCAGCGAGAGGCGACGCATCCGCCGAACCGATGCCGCCATAAAGGCGCGGCGCGGTACCCGGACTTGCCGCCGGGGAGCCCCCGGCCGTCGTGACGGAGGCGGGGATCTGGATGATCGTGGTGACGGTGAAGGCGCTGGCGAGCGCCGTCAGCATCGCCTGCTCGAAGCGATCCTGTGCGGCGTCGAGATCGCCGAGGCCGGCCTGTTCGACGAAGAGGGGTGCCAGGCCGAGGCTGATCGCCTTCGCCAGCCGCTGCTTGACCGCGACGAGCTGCTCGAACAGGCCCGTGCCGTTCTGAAGGTCGAGGGTGCCGATGGCGACGGCGAAGGACGGGGCGAGGAACGCATCGAAAGCGGTCAGGAAGTCGCGGGCCCAGCCGTCGAGATCGACATTCGACCAGGTCTGGCCGGCGGCTTCGCCGCTGACCGGCTTGGTGCTGAGCGGCTCCAGCGCGAAAAAGACGAGCTGGCCGCCAAACGCGACAGCGACGCCGCTCTGCGCGCTCCAGCGCAGGCACCAGAGTGGCTGGACGGCGCCGGCTGCTGCCGTTGCGACGCCGGCCCGCTGCGCCAGCTTCAGGCAGCCGCCGGCACCGTCGAAATCCTGAAAGGCGCTTTCGAGCAGCTCGGCGAACGCCATGATGTTGCCGGCCGAACCGGGCGAGGCACCGGCGCCCGTGAGATCCGGATGCACGGCGTAGGTGACCGACGTCGCGGCCGGGATGGTTTCCTGCGCTGCCGGATCGACCAGATCCGAGGGGCGGCTGAAGGCGACGGTGACGGTGAGCGGCACGACCAGCTCGTCGAGCGCGGCGACGGCCGAGAAGGGGACAGGCGCTGTGACCGTCCGCGTCACCGGCTCAACCACCGGCACGTCCGGCGATGCCGGCGGCGAGGACCCCACCGGCGGCAGCGCCGCGTCGATCGCCGCAGTGATGGCCTCTGCCGCTTCGATGATCGCCGCCGCCGCTCCGTCGAGAGGGGCCTCGCCGGCAAGGCTGCAGGTCACCGCGATGGAGAGGTTCGGATCGGTAAGCTGATCGAGGATCAGGCGGTAGCGGTCCGCCGCCGTCTGCCAGGCATCCAGCGCCTTCGCCGGCGGGATGCCGCTGCCGGGCGATCCCGAAGGCGGCACGATCGTGTCCGGATCGAATTGCAGCTCGACGGCCAGCTGCGCTGCCGCACCGTCGCCTTCCACGATGCGATAGCCGACGATCAGCCCCGGCCATTCACCCAGCGACACCAGCGGATCCTGGTAGAGCGGCGTACGGGTCGCCGAATGGGTGTCCGGCAGGGCGTTGCCGTAGATGTCGAGGATGCGCAGCGCCACCGTCAGCGGTGCGTCGACAATGCCGTAGCGGTTGGCGGGGCCGGAGGGGCTACGCAGGAAGCCGGCCGCCGGCACGGACTGGACGTAATGGTCGATCTCGCCGCCGCTCGCGCGCAGCAGCGAGGCCGGCACGGCGTTCTGAACAGGACCGATCGGCAGGCTCCAGTCCGAGCCCTCATAGGCGCCCGTCGCGTCGATCGAATATTGCAGCAGGTGGTAGAGCTCGCCGACCGGCACCGGATCATCGTCGCCGGGCCGGTTCCAGGTGACGGCGAAGGCGAGCGCGCCGGCCGGGGTGGTCGGGGCGTAGACGTCGACCGGCGCGCCCGAGGCGGGATCGCCAATCCCCGCATAGAGCGTGCCGCCCGCGGCGGGATCGCCGGCGACGACCACCGCATTTGCCGCTCGGGGGATCGCCGTCGGCGCCGCCGCGGCCTTCCACTCGATGAGGATGTCGAGCTCGGCCGTCTGACCGCCGGCGACGCCGGCAGAGGCGAAGAGCGCAGCCGGCAGGTCGGAGCCGTCGGCGGCCCGGTAATAAAGGAAGTAGCCGGGCGCGTTGACGACGCTGAGCTCCCAGATCAGCCGCAGGAAGCCCGGCGCGTCTGTCACCGGAGCCATGTCGGTTTCGGTGAAGGCGCTGGCGAGCGCCTGTGCTATGAACAGCCGCCCGGCCTCCGGGACCTGGTTCAGCGTCGACAGGTTGGTCTTCACCAGCAGGGTGTCCGGCGAGAGCGCGACGGAGCGCATGATCGTCTGCGGGCGTGCCGGCGAGGCACTGGTGCCGCCGGGCGAGGTGTCGACCGTAGCCGGGTAGAGCAGCGAGATGCCGGCGCCGGAGAGGTCGCCCAGGAGCGCGGCATGGATGAGGTCGCGCGTCGCCTCGTCGGTGCCGCCGAGCTGGTAGACATGCGGCAGGTAGGATTTCGCCGCCGCATTGGCGCCGGGAGAGCCGACGACCGGCGAGCCGGAGGCCGTGACGCCAACGCTGCCCTGCGCCGGCACCTGCGACAGCGACAGGCGGATCTGCAGCGCGGCCGAAGCCAGGATGGGCGGAGCAGGGGGCGAGGACGCCGCCGCTGCGCCGTTGCCGTCCGGCGGCGCTTGCGTCGACACGCTAATCGACAGGCCGCCGCGTGCCGCCAGCATCGTCTGCAGCGCCTCCGGCAGCGGCAGCAGCGTCGCCGGGCCGTCGGGAGTGTCCCAGCCGAGCTGGCTCTTCAGCGCGATGAAGAGCGGCTGCGCCGTCACCGCCGGCAGCCAGGCCATGTCGAGGACGCCGCTGATGCCGGTGGCGGGCGAGACGGCGCCGGCCCAGGTCGGGGAGGGACTGGGCGGCACGGTCGGGGGCAGCGGGATGCTGGCGGTGGCGCTGTCCCCCGGCGAGCCGTCGAAGGTGATCGGGATGGCCGGCAGGCTGGTATCGGGGTTGACGGACAGCACCGCGGCGGCCGTCGAGCCCGCCGCGGCGGCATATTGCTGGCCGCTGAGGGTGAAGAGCGGCGCCGTCGGCACGCCGGCCATGGTGGCGGGGCTCAAGGTCGCCGGCAGGTCGGCGGGGATCGGCAACTGCAGCCCGCCAAGCAGGAACCGCGATCCGATGCCGGCCGCCGAGGCGTAATCGAATGTATCGAGCAGGGCATCGAGTTCGTCATCGCCGGTCAGCCGGTCGACGAAGCCGGTGACGAGATCGGCGACGCGGAGCGGATCGGCGCCGGCATGATCGGCGGCATCGACCGCCCCCAGCAGCGCGTCCCGGTGCTGCCTCTCGTAGTCGATCGCCGCCTTCAGCAGGGCGTTGGCCGCGTTGCGCGCCTGCATCAGGAAATAGTCGAGGAACAGGAAGGTCGCGACGCTGCGTGCGCCCGGCGAGCCGCCGTCGGCCGTCGACGCGCGTCGGCCGGCGACACTGGGCGGCGCCAGTGCCAGGAGATCCTGGAAGTAGAGGGTCAGCGCCTCTGGATAATCGGCCGGCGCGGGATTGAAGCTGTCGAAGTCGACGATCGTGCCGTCCGGCGCCTTCATGCGCAGGGTGTCGAACATCGGCAGCACCGCGACGGCGCCGCCGTCGCTCCCTGCGGTGGAGTCGATGCCCGTCATGGTGAAGCTGCAGGCGTTGGCGAGGAAATCGCGCAGCTCGGCCTCGAAGGCGGGCCAGTCGCCGAGCGGCGCCGCACCGCCACTGCCGAGCGCCGCGACGATTGTGGCGAAGCGGTCGGACAGCTTGCCGTTCGGCGCGAGGTCGAGCAGCCAGGCCACCATGGCGCGGATCAGCCGTTCGAAGGAGGTGTCGGCGGGCGAGGCCGGTGAGCTTCCGGCCGGGCCGGGGCAGTCGGTGACCAGCGAGGCGATCACCGCAAAGGCCGCCGTGCCGTCCGCGGCGTAGGTCGCTGTTGGCTGCAGCAGGAAGCTCAGCTCGACCAGGGCCGGCGGCTCGCCCACCAGAATCACGGCCGGTGTGCCGCCGCCGAGACCACTCGCCCGCAATGGTACGCCAGGCCGGATCGCGGTCGTTGTGGAGGACCCTGTGCGCAGGCGCGGCCGTTGCAGGCGCGAGCGGGCGGCGGGCCGCCGCGCGATCAGCCGCTCAGCGAGGTCGAGCGCGCCTTGCTGTGCGGGTGTCGGAAGGCCGAAGCCGCCGACGATGGCAAGGCCCGGCGCCAGCGGTCCGGCGATGGACGCCTGCGGGCCACTGCCGATGGTGAACTGGCTCGAGACCGAGGTGTGGAAGCTTAGGTGGATGGTGAAGAACAGCACCTTCACGCTGACGCGCACGCTGACATCGGCATTGACGGCGACCAGCGTCGCATAGCCGGTCTCGAAGGCGACGCCGACATTGGCGGTGAAGCTGATCGTGACGGAGGCGCGGATGACGGTGAAGTCGACCGAACCCTGGATCAGCACGGACAGGCTGGCGGTGGCGGCGAACCAGTAATGATCCGGCGGGGCATAGACCTGACTGCCCGCCTTCCAGGCGAGCAGGCCCTGGAACGTCGCCGACAGGGAGAGGCTGATCGAGGCGCTGAAGATGCTGGCGTTGAACGCATAGCCTGCCGACAGCGAGACGCCCATGCCGAAGGCGAGGATCGGATTGTAGTCGACGCTCGCCTGGGCGCCCGGATTGTCGCCGCTGCGCAGCTTGGCGAAATAGAAGCCGGCGCGGCCGATCAGGATGTCGAAGGAGATGCCGATCGAGTTGTCGCCGAGCGGCCAGCCGACATTGATGCGAAAATCGCCGTTCGTGTAGACCCAGATCTGGAAGCCCGGCAGGATGAGGATGAAGCCTTCCAGCGGGATGCGACGCATCAGCGTCGGCAGCGTCAGGGCGCCGTAGTAGAGGCCGAGATCCGGGCTCAGCTTCTGGTAGAGGATCTCGAAGAGCAGTCCGGTAAAGGGCGTCGGCGAGTTCGCGGCGACGGTGATCTCAAGGCCGTACATGGCCGGATCGTTGAAGAGCACCCGGATGCGGAAGCCCTTCATCTCGACGTCGGCGGCGATGAACCAGCCGCGGTCGGGCTGGTAGAAATTCTGTGCCAGCGTCGTCAGCACGGTGCGAGGATCGTCGCCCTTCAGCTCGCTTTCCAGCTGATCAAAGATCGCCGTCATCGGGTCATTGGCCGAGACCGCGACGGTCGGCCCGACCCGCTGGCCGAGGCCGAGATAGTGGATCTGGAAGGTGCCGCTCGAATCCTGCGCCGGCACGGGGAAGGGATAGGTGACGAGCTGGCTCTTCGGCGCGCCAGGCCCGCCGTCGGGCGTGACGGTCGGCGTCGTGACCTTGGCGCGCAGATCAAGGCCGCCGGCCGCCGCGTCGTAGCCGATATAGAGGGACTGGACGGAGAAGTCCGGCGTGACCGAAACGGTGACGCCGCCGCCAAGATCGATCTCGCCGCCGATCTTTATGGGCTCGAGGAGATCGAGCGCGAGATACACCGACGTCGCGTTCGGGTTCGAGCCGGATGGCCCGAGCCACAGGCTCGGCTGGATCTCGGTATCGGCGCCGGCGATCTTGGCCCAGGCGCCAAGGTCCGGCAGCCCGAAGCCGGCGATATCCTCGATGGCGTTGCTGAGGTCCTGCCAGATGTCTGCAAGGCTGACAGGCTTGCCGGCGGCGACCCTGATCGAGAAAGGGCCGCCGGCGAGCGTCAGGTCGACCGTCGCCTCGAACCCGAAGACGGTGACGCTCGCCTGCAGCACTACATCGATATCGTCTGCCATTCCGCCAGCCCCTGACGCGTCCCTCCAGCCGCAGTCCTTTCAGGGACGTGCGGCCTCGCCTCGCTGCGAGCGTTCAGGGGCTCGTCGTGGTGCCGGGCTTGTTCACGAGCACGCCGATCGAGTTGATCGTCAGGAAGCTCGTCAGCTGCAGGTCGATCGGGAAGGAGACACCCAGCGTGAAGGTGCCGGCCGCGACATTGATGTTGAGGACGGTGATGATCAGGTCGGTGGTCGCGATCTGCTCGATGGCATTCTTGAAGTCACCCAGGAACGCCGGATCGTCCGGGATCTGCTGGATATAGCCATCCAGTTCGGGCCAGCTGAGCGGCAGGCCGAGGTTCGTGTTGAGATAGTTGAGGAAGTTCGCGATCGAGCCGATGTCGACGGGGCTCGACAGCGAGAAAACAAGGTTCTTGATACCATTGCTGATGTCGCCGGTGTTGATCGGGACGGTCTGGCCGTTGAAGTCGATGCTGGCGAGAAACGAGACGCTGGTGCCGCTCGGCGGCGAAGCGGTGGCGGCGTAGGTGGCGACGGGCTGCAGGGCCATGGACGTTCTCCTTCGATGCGCTTCGGGGACTGATGGCTGAGGGGGCAGTCAGAACCGGCGGAACAGGCTGGCGAGGCCGCGGGACCGTGGCGCGTGCCGGTGGGTGCGACGCGGCGGTCCGGTGAGAGGCTGCGTTGGCGGAGCTGGCGATACGCCAGTCGAGGCGAATCGCGGGCTCATCGGCGGCGAACCGGGCGTGCGTTCCGCAACTCGATGCTGATCGCCTCGATGGAGACCGCGATGCCCGGGATCGGCAGGATCCAGCTTTCCGCCAGCGGAATCGTCCAGGGCAGCGGATCGCCCGGCGATGGCAGCGGCTCGCTGACCGTCAGGTCGAAGAGGCCGGCGAGCCTGCTGTAGACGCCGGCGAAGGGCAGTTGCGGCAGGACGATCCCGAAGAGGCCGCCGAGCCAGCTCATCACCGCGTTCACCGTCTCCGCAGGCGAGCTCATGACGCACCCGACGGGCTTGCGCCGGCGCCGACCGCGCCGAGAAACCAGGCGAGATTGTTGTCGTTGCCGGCGGCGGTCTGACCTTGCGCGCCGGCGAAGATGAGGAAGTCGACCACGAGGCCGCTCGGAAAGCTCTTGCCGAGGATGCTGAGCTGCACGTTGTTGAAGAGGACGGCATAGACGGGCGAGCCGTCCTCCAGCTCCACCATCAGAAGGTTGGCGTCGCCGAACACCGTCTTCAGGATGCCCTGCAGCTGGAAGCCGCCATAGCCGGCAAAGACCTGCGGCAGCTGGACGAGCACCGCGGCGGCGTCGGTCTCCGGCACGAGCCGCGAGGCGCCCCAGCCGATCACCAGCTTGGCCATCAGCCCGACCGTCGCGCTGGAGAGAAGCCCGAGCGAGCCGAGCGGCATATCGAATTCGAGTCCGAACTGGGGGGCGACCGTCACATTGGGCGGCGGTGGCGCAGGGCCGGTGACAGGCGAGACGACCGGCTGCGAACCGGCCTGTGACGATGGCTCGAGCTGCAGGACGTGAACCGGCGAAGCGCCGATCGAAACGGCAGTGAAGCCGCCCTGCGGCGCGGCGAGCTTCGACAGCTGCAGCGGCAGGCTGGCGAGCAGACTGTTCGGCCGGATCGCAGCGGCCGAGGGGGCGACGCTGATGGCGGAAAGGTCCCCGCTGACGCTTCGCTTGCCGATGATGCCGCCATCGGGACCGAGGGTGAAGGCGATGTCGACGGCGAGCCCGGAGAAGGCGAGCCCGTTCGTCACGGCGCTTGCGGGCTCAACGCCGAAGGAGAAGAGGTCGAGCTTTGGCGCCTGCTCGAAGGGGGCCGGCGAGAACCAGATCGCGCCATCCAGCGTGAACCGCGCCTTGACGTCGGTCGGTTCTGGACTGCCGGCGACAGGACTTGCGACAGGACCTGATGCGACGGGTACCAGCGCCGCCCGGTCGAAAACCACACGCCGCAGCACACGGGAAGTGCCGTCCGGTACCGGCACATCGTAGACGAAGGCTTCGTCGCTGGTGAAGGTGACCACGGCGATGCCGTCCTGAAGCTGGTAGCGGCCGGCGATGGAGAGGGTGTTCTGCGGCGAGGCCACCGGGCTCGCCGGCCCACCGGTCAGTTGAACAGCGCGCCCGAACAGCGCGTTGACCGTGAGCCCGACGCGCGTCTTCAGATCCTGCAGGATCGAGTTGAAGAACACCGCCGTCAGCAGTTCCAGCTCGTAGGCGAAGGCGTCCGTCGCATCGTATGGCGGTGCCGGCTGGGTGCTCGAGGGATAGGCGATGACGCCGAAGAGCGAGCTGCGGGCGATCGCGGCAGCGCCATCCACCACCTCGACGCGGTTGCCCGAGATGCCGAAATGGTGGGCGCGCAGTGTGCCGTCGATGCCGCCGAGCAGCATTTGCAGGTCGGACGGCATGGCGTTGCCGTCAATGGCGCAGTTGAGCGCGATCAGTCCCGTCCAGCCCGCGTCGTCCAGGATGGCGCGGAAGTTGGCGAAGGGGTCGTCGGCCGGCGGGCTATCGACGCCAAAACTGTTGGCGGATGTGGCCGGATGCGAGCCTGCATCCGCCGTTGCGATGGCGACGGCGATCTGCGCACGCGTGCCGGCGAGGTCGCGAACGAAGACGTCCCTGGCGGCCCAGAGGCCCGACGATGTCGCAAGCTGCCGAAGCGTGTCCTTGGTGTTGTATTTGAAGATCAGGATGGTCGCATTCTCGTCGACCGGCCCAATCGTGCCGACGTCGAGACGAAAGGTGAAGCCGGCAAGGGCGATCTCGTTCGCGAAAGGCCCGAGCGCGCTCGCATCGCTCACCACCAGGAACAGCTCGTCGCGCAGGAGCTCGCCGGCGATCGCCTTCGGCACGATCGACGGCGATCCGGCGCCGGTGAGGCCGAGGATCTGCTGCGGGTTCTCCGGCGAGAGCGCCAAGGCGACGGAAGCCCAGCTGCCGTCATCATTGAGCGTGACGACGAAGCCCTGCTTGGTCTCGGCTGTGGCTGGCTTTGCCGCCGCTGTCGCCCTGAGGGCTCGTGCCGAGGGCAGGAACAGCGGGCCGGGCGAGCCGGCGGTGAGGCTGGCATGGCGGGTGCCTGCCAGCGCACGGGCCTCGAAGGCGGCATAGAGGTCGCCCGCCGGACTGCTGTCAGTGGCGGCAAGACCGCCATAGGGTGCGAGCGGAAACAGGCAGGGCTCGGCAGGCATTGCCAGGAGCGAATCGACCGGTGCGGCATAGTCGCCACTGGCGACCGAGCCGAAATAGACCGAGGCGCTGGGCTGGCCGAAATAGCAACGTCCCCCGGGTGCGACGGGAAAGCTGAACCAGGCCGTCGTGCAGCCGTCGTCGAGCGCGGCGGTGCCGGCTGGATCATCCACCAGGCGGGCGGGAAAGGGCGATTGCAGCGCCACGAGGTCGCCGGGCTCGATCTCCAGATATTCGAGCCCGGTCAGCCCGCACATCCAGCGCGCCGGGCCGGCTGGCGCGGGCGAGCCGGCCGGCTGGTCGATGGCTTCGACCCGGTAGGTGCCGACCGGCGCGAGATAGAGCTGCGTCGCGCCCGGCGAGCTGCCAAGATCCGGCGTTGTGCAGAAGGCAAAACCGGGGGCTGCAAGCGCTGGGCTGCCGGCAAGGCTGCCTGGGAGGCCCAAGCCTTGCACCGGGGCCAGCGTGATGGTGCCGCCGGTGGTCGTCAGAAGGAAACCGGCGCTGAGGGTGGCGGCGGCGGTCTGATACGGGTTCGGCGGCGAGGCGCCGCCGAAGTCGAACGCCATTCCCGTTCGTGCCGCATCGGTCGGAAAGAGCGGGTGCAGCGCAATCAGAAAGCCAGCGACCGTCTGGCCGGGCTGCTGCGGCGCGTAGAAGGGGTAGTCGAGGATGTTCGTGGCGCCGCCGCCTTCCTGAGCGAACCGAATGCTGCAGCCAAAGCCGGCGAGGAGGGTGCCGAAATCGAGGCCGAGCCGGGTCTGGAAGGCGCCTGACGAGGCGCCGCCGAGCGGCAGCGTCACCGCCCAGGCAAAATCGTCTTCCGGGTACCAGGCATACCAGTTCGACGGGGTGCCTGGGGGGAAGAGCTGGATGGTGCCGTTGGTGGCGGTCTTGGTCGTCAGGACGAGGGTGGAACTGGCCGCATCGAAGACGACGGCGGTGCCGGTTGCGATCGTCAGCGACAGCGGCGCCCAGCTGAACGGGTAGGCCCCGGCGCGCCGGTTGATCGGCGTCCGTGGTCCGCCGGCGCTCAGCTGGTAGAGCGGTAAAAAGGCGACGACCGCCGCCGGGTCGGGCTGATCCAGCCAGACAAGCGTGCGCGGGCTGGGCACGCTGGTGCTCAGCGGCGGCAGACTCCTGCGGCTTGCCGCCACGAATGCGGGCGCCGAAGCTGCCGCAACAGGGCAGTTCAGAAACAGGTACCAGCCGGCGAGTGCCGGATCGTCCCAGATCGACTGCAGCGTGATGGTGTCGGAGGGCGAGGCATCGGCCGCGGTCAGATAGTAGGCATAGGCAGGCGAGGCCTCGCCTGCCGCGTCAGAGGCGGGCGCGATCGCATAGAGGCCGGGCACGATCGCCGGCAGGGGTGCGGCCGCGTCCACGCTGCGTCCTCATGCGTCCGGCGACGCGATCTGGTGGCTCGAACCCAGCTTCAGGTTGCCGGTGACATACTCGCCGTTGTTGAGGGCGATCCAGCTGACATCGGAGTAGCTGTTGAAGAAGATGTAGATCTGCAGCGATGACCACTGCATGCTGCCGGGCAGCGACATCACCGTGTTGAACGGTTTCAGACCACCGGTTGGGATGATGTTGAGGTAGTTGTCGCCAGGGGCGATGACGTTCTGTCCCGGTGTCTGGTTGTTCCATGTCGGCCCGCCGGAGGTCGGGGTCTGCGGCGTCCAGTTTGGCCCGGCTGCAGGATTGATGGAAAATTGCTGGCCGCTGTTCACCGACATCTGCACGCCGAGATAGGACGCGTTGAAGATGGTGACGGTGGGGGTGTTGCTCATCGTGATCCTCGCTGGTGGGGACGGTTCGCCTGGTGTGTGGCCGGGTGGTTCACTCAATCTTAGGTTGCATAATCACGCGAGCGATGCAACTGCGTTGGGCGCGCTCGTTCGGGGCTGGCTCGATGGCGGAGACAGGGATCGCGCGGTGCTCGGCGACTTTGCCGGCGGCTGTCGGGCAAACAGACCAAGCGCTCAGGTCAGAGATAAGGGCGCTGCTAAACGTAGCGCATTCCGACGCGCGCGGCTTCGGGTGCCGTTCTGCCAGGGCCGTGCGCGGTTAAGGGTGCTTCAGTGGCGCGGGTCGTTGCGTGGCCGCTGACCGGAGCCTTCGGTCACGCTGCCGGATGGCGCTGCGTCAGGAGCCGCGGCCGGTGCGAAGATCGAGCGGACATGGTTGCGGGAGCGGCCGATATGCTCGACCAGCAGACGGTCGACCGTTTCGGCATCCCGCGCACGCGCGGCCCTGGCGATCTCCAGATGCTGCGCCTCCAGTTCATGGAGCTCCAGCACCTTGAACTGCGCGAGGGCCAGAATGACGAACCGGTCGAACTGGCCGATGATGCGGCTTGCGGTGGCGCCGAGCTGGCTCTGGCCCGATGCACCGCTCAGAGCAATGTGGAAGCGCCGGTTGTAGCCGATGACGTCCCTGATATCGGCATGGGACATGCGCGCGGCCTCAACGACAGCATCGAGCTCAGCGTCGCTCGACCGCTCGACGGCAAGGCGCGCGCCCTCGCGCTCCAGCAGCAGGCGCAACTCGTAGATCTCGTCGGCCTCCCGCGCATCGACATCCTTGACCCGGTAGCCGCGGCGGGAGTGGATCTCGATCAGCCCCTCCGACTCCAGCCGCAACAACGCATCGCGGATCGGCGACTTGCTCACGGCAAAGCGCTGTGCCAGCTCGTTCTCACGAAGATCCTGGCCAGGACGCAGAATGCAGGAGATGATCTCCTCATGGAGCTGACGATAGACTTCGTGCCGCAGCAGTCGTTCTTCCCGCTGGGTCAAAGCGTCATCTACTCCGTCACAGCCTGCCGGCAATCGCATACGGGCCATGCTGCCTGTGGTTGCGATTCCCTCCCGCCCCGACTGTAGCGGCCGTACTCCTCTTGTCCATGCGCAACGTACCTCAACCTTCGTCTAACAGTGAACGGTGCGGCTACCGGATCGAGTGTGAGTGCATGATGCAGAGGACGAGCGCCCGCCGCATGGCGGCTGGAAGCGCCACCGACGCTTGCGATCGAGCGGCATCGGACATGTCGCCTCCAATGCGGGAGCGGCCGATCCACTTCATGGAAGCGGAATGACCGTGGAGCCTGACGAGGCGATCGGCCTGGCTAGCGAAGGCTGGTGCGCATTCGTTTCGGCCAGAGGGGCGGAACTGCGCGCACTCATCGCCCCGGACGGACGGTCCTTCCTCTGGAACGGCGACCCCGCCTGGTGGGACGGGCGGGCGCCGCTGCTGTTTCCGGTGATCGGGCGAAGCGTGAACGACGCCGTGAACGTCGGCGGCACGGCTTACGCGATGCCGCTGCATGGCTTTGCCCGCACAATGCTGTTCGAGCGCGCCGCCGTCTCGCCATCCGCCGCAACCTTTCTCCTGCGCGACAGCGAGGAAACGCGGCGAAGCTTCCCCTTCGCCTTCGAACTGGACGTGACCTACCGGATCGCCCCGGGCGCCCTGGCCCTGGAGGCGGCCATGCGCAACCGCGGCTGCGTGCCGATGCCAGCCTCGCTCGGCTTTCATCCGGGCTTTCCGTGGCCGCTGCCGGGCGGCGAGGGCTTGCCGCACCGGATCAGGATGATCGACGCAGCGCTGGCGCCGGTCCGTATGGGCGTCGATGCGAACGGACTGCTCACGGGTGCGGAACAGCCGTCGCCGTTCCGGTGCGGCCGGCTGCAGCTGGAACCGCAGCTGTTTGCCGAGCGGGCTCTGGTGTTTCCGGGCGGCGTCGGATCCCGGCTGGTCTATGAGACCAGCGATGGCAGCAGCTTCGTCGAGATGATTGTCGACGGCTTCCCGCACCTTGCCATCTGGTCGCGCCCGGATGCGCCTTTCGTCTGCATCGAGCCGTGGCTCGGCCTGCCGGCTTTCGCTGGCGACGACGGCGCTCTGGAAGGGCGGCGCAGTGGCGCGATCATCCCACCGAGCGACAGCGTCCGCTGCGCCTGCACCATCCGCTTCGGGCGAAGGTAAGTCGAGGGAATGCTCCTGGTTGCGCGATAGCCTGAAACGAAAGAGCCGCGCTGACGTGCCCGGTCCGCGCGGCTCAGGTCGCCCCGCCTTTGGGAGCATCAGGGCGACGGGGCTAGAGGTAGCACCGCCGCAGGTGCGGTTCTGTGGGAGATTTGCCCGATCGAAAGGCAGGCGCTGGCTGTCGCGCCGTTACCGCAGATAGGCGATCGGGCTGCCATCGTCGGGATGCGCCATGATCCCCATGCGCACGCCATAGATCGCGTCGAGCCGCTCCGGCGTCATCAGGGCGGCGGCGCTGCCGCGGTCGGCCAGCCTACCGCCCTTCAAGGCGATCAGCTCGTCGCAGAAGCGCGCGGCCATGTTGATGTCGTGCAGCACGACGACGACGCTGACGCCGCGGTCGCGCGCCAGCCGCTGCACCAGCGACAGCACCTCCAGCTGGTGCGCGACATCGAGCGCCGAGATCGGCTCGTCGAGAAGCAGGCAGTCGGCGTTCTGCGCCACCAGCATGGCGATCCAGGCGCGCTGGCGCTCGCCGCCGGACAGAGTGTCGACTTCGCGATCGGCGAAGAGGTCGGTGCCGGTCAGCGCCATCGCGTCCGCCACCGCGCGGCGGTCCTCGTCACCAAAGCGCCCGAGCGCGCCATGCCAGGGATAGCGGCCGAGCGCCACCAGCTCCCGCACCAGCATGCCGGCGGCAGATGGTGGCTGCTGCGGCAGATACGCGACCTTGCGGGCGAAGGCGCGGCTGCTCCACGCGTCGAGCGGCTTGCCGGCAAAGGCGAGGCTGCCGCCGGAGGGAAGCTGCTGGCGGGCCAGCAGCTTGATGAGGGTCGATTTGCCCGAGCCGTTATGCCCGATGAGGCCGGTGACGCGGCCGGCGCCGATCTCCATCGACAGCGGCGCCAGGATCTCGCGGCTGCCTACGGCGAAGCGGGCGCCGTTCAGGGTGAACAGGGCTGAGGTCGGACCGTCGACGGCCGTGCCGTGCCGCAGCGTGGCTCGAGGCTCGCCTTCCAAGATTGCCGACATGGCCGGTCAGCCTCCGAACGCGATGGGAACGCTGATGCTCTTGCTCTCGCCCGGCGCCGGGAAGGGGCTGGCTTGCCGCACGAGCCGCAAAGCGTTGGCATCCAGCTTGGCATTGCCCGAAGAGACTTTGATACTGGCGCTCGTCACGCGGCCATTGGCATCGACGGTGAAGGACAGGACCACGCGCCCGGCGGTGCGACTCCTGATGCGCCGTGCGTAACGCCTGATGTGGGACTGGGCCATACTATCGTAGTTCGTCGGTGCCCGCGCGGCCGCCGTCGAACGCGACGACGCCTTCGAATCGGAGGCCGGCTGCTGCGACGATCGACGCTGCACCTTGCGCGGCGTCTCCTTGGCGGTCTCGGTCTTCTTCTCCGCACGGCGCGTTTCGGTGCGCTGACGCTTCGGCGGCGTTTTCTCGCGCTTCGGCTCCACCTTCTCGACGCGCGGCCGCGGCGGCGGGTTCGGCCGTGCGCGCGGCACGGGCACGTTCAGCACCGCGGCGGCCTCCTCGACCGGCGGGGTGGGCGGCAGCTCGACAGGCACCTCGGGCTCCGGCACCGGGATCACCGGTGGCGGCAGCTGGTCGGGCAGCGGCGGCAGATCGGGCTCGATCTGCTCCACGGGCTCGGGCTCCGGCTCAGGGAGGATCGGCGGCGGCAACTGGTCCGGCAGCGCCGGCAGCACCGGATCGGGCGGCAGCGGTTCGGGTTCCGGCTCCGGCTCGGGAAGCGGCTCCGGTTCCGGCTCGGGCGGGGTTTCGGCGACCTCCTCGGGCGGGGGCGGCTCCTCGGCTGCCGGCGGTTCGGGCGTCGGCGGCTCCTCGGCTGCCGGCTCGGGGGTCGGTTCGGGCGCCGGCGGCGGGGCCTCTTCCGACTCCGTCATGGGCTCAAGCTCGATCATCACCGCTTCGGCGAGCTCGGCTTCCGCGCCGTCCGCCTGCGGGGCGCGCATGACATACCAGGCGGCCCCGGCATGGGCCGCGACGATCAGGAGGCCGGCGATGCCCCAGCGCAGCGCGGTCGCGCGCCGGGAGCCGCCTTCGAGCTGGCGCGGATCGGCGATCATGGCGCTGCGGGTGCACCCGCTCCGGGGGTGGCAGGAGCCGGCGCGGCCGGGGCTGCAGCAGAGGCTGCAGCAGAGGCTGCAGCAGGGGCTGCGGGCGCGCCGGGTACCGCTGCTGCGGATGCCGCACCGGTGTCTTCGAGGCCGACCAGACCGATCTTCAGGTAACCGGCGGCGCGCAGGAGGTTCATCACCGTCATCAGTTCGCGATAGGCGACGGCGCCGTCCGCGCGCAGGAAGATGCGCTGCTCGCGGTCGCCTTCGGTGCGCCCGTCGAGCGCGGTGGCGAGCGCGGCGCGGTCGATCGGGTTGTTGCCGAGCGAGAGGGTCAGGTCCTCCTTGACGGTCAGGAACAGCGGCTCGTCCGGGCGCTGCTGCGGTGCGGCGTTCGAGACGGGCAGGTCGACCGGTACGTCGACGGTCGAGAGGGGCGCGGCCACCATGAAGATGATGAGCAGCACCAGAACGACGTCGATGAAGGGCGTAACGTTGATGTCGGAGACTTCGCCCACGTCGTCGTCGCCGTGATCTTTCAGGCTGATGGCCATGAGACTACTCCGCCGCCGCGCTGGCGAGATAGGCGTCGTGGTCCGCGCGCGCCTCGCCGGTCCGCAGGGCGCGCCTGTCGAGATCGCGCGAGAGGTGGCGCAGCACCTCGGCCGAGGCGTCGGCGAGGACGGCACGGTAGCCGGCGATCGCCCGCGAGAAGACGTTGTAGATGATGACGGCGGGAATAGCCGCGACGAGGCCGATGGCGGTCGCCAGCAGCGCCTCGGCGATGCCGGGCGCGACGACGGCAAGGTTGGTGGTGTTGGCCTGACTGATGCCGATGAAGGCGTTCATGATGCCCCAGACGGTGCCGAAGAGGCCGACAAAGGGCGCCGTCGAGCCGATGGTGGCGAGAAGGCCGGTGCCGCGCGCCATGCGCCGGCCCGCCCGGGCCTCGATGCGCTGCAGGGCGACCTGCGTGCGCTCCTTCACGCCGTCCGACGACAGGCTTGCCGAGCGCTCCACCTCCAGACGCGCGGCGGCGACGAAGGCGGCAACAGGCCCGCGTTTGGGCCAGCGTCCGCCGGAGCTTGCGACCGAATCGAGGCTCTCGGCGCGCTCCAGCCGCCGCACGGCGTTCTTGGCGCGTGTCTTGGCGTAGGCGAGCTCCAGCACCTTGGCGAGCCAGACGGTCCAGGTGACCAGCGAGGCGAAGGCGAGGCCGATCATCACGGATTTCACGATCCAGTCGGCCGCCATGAACATGCCCCATGGGGACAGGTCGTGCGGCAGTGCGGCATTGCGGGTAGGGGCGGTCTCATCGCCGCCCTCGTCCAGCATGATTCCGTCCTGCTGATCCGCCGGCGCGTCAGCCTCGGGCGTATCAGCCGAGCCTTCAGCGGTAGGCGCTGCAGAGGTCGCGTCCGGGCCGTCTGCGGATGTGGCAGACGGCGAGGTCGCCGTCGAAGGGGTCGCCTCGGAAGGAATTGCGGCCGGAGAGTCGGATGCCGGTGTCGAGCTGCCTGTCGCAGTGGCGTTCGGCTCCGATGTAGCCGGTGCTACGGTCTGCGGCGCAGCCGGAGCCGAGGGGGATACGACGCGGGCACCGGTGCCTTCGGAGGCAGCGGATGGCATCGGCGCTGCAGGCGTTGCCGGCTGGACAGCGGGTGCCTGCGCTGGCACTGCCGGCGTGGCTGTGCCGGACGGCTGCTGATCCTGCGGCTGGGTGGGCGTCACGGGCGTTGCTGGCGCCGAGGGAGCCGCAGAGGGAGCTGCCGGCGGGGGCGCCACCTCCTGCGCACGGGCCTGCGGCACGGCAACCAGGGTCGCGATGGCGATCGCGGCCGTCACGCAGGCGCGGCGCCGCAGCTGCGGACGACGGAAAGTGCGGTGAGAGGAAGCGCTCATCGGGTGGTTCTTTCGTGCGGAATGGCATGTCGCGCCGCCGGGCCGACGCTTGGCGCAAGGCCGCAGGCTCGGCTGATAGCGGGCGCCGGCATGTCGATGCTGATGATCGGCGCCGCCGCCGAGAGGCTGCCGTGCTTGGCGAGGCGGGGGTGGCGGCGTGTCATGATCGAGGCTGACCGGTTCCTGGCGGTCGCCAGCCACGCTGGCGGCGAGACGATGCCGAGCGCGGCGGCGTTCAGATGATGGCGCGTTGGAAAACCATAATGCGACGCGAGTCAACATCAATACTGTCGGCTCGAACAGTGACTTAGAATACTTCTAGGTTAGCTGTGGAGGGTTTCAGGCTGCTCGCGTCATATCGGGCCCTCATGCGACCGATCGATAACAAAAATACTGAAGTCATTATTGAGCGGTGTTCCACCTTCGGGATTGTAGAGGTTGTGTTTATCTGGATTATGCTTCTGCAATGATGCGGGGTGCAGTCTGTAACACTGCCGCGGAGAGGGAGTCTCTGCCTGACCTATCCTTCGAAGATATTGTTGAATGGAGTAATCATCTTTCCAGATGCAGTCCTGCATCGTGAGTGGCAGGACGAAATTTCACCGGGCTCGGCCGACGCGACATTCCACGGCGCATCGGCGCCTCTGCCGGTGCGCTTGCCGCGCTACGCCGGGTGGGGCAGATCAACCACCGCCGTTTCAGCCTGGAGAGTCGCAACGATGCGCCGACCAAACATTCTCGTCATCATGGTCGACCAGCTGAACGGGACACTGTTTCCGGACGGGCCGGCCGATTTCCTGCACGCGCCGAACCTGAAGGCTCTGGCAGCGCGCTCCAAGCGCTTCGTCAACAGCTATACGGCGAGCCCGCTCTGTGCGCCGGCGCGCGCAGCGTTCATGTCGGGGCAGCTGCCCGGGCGAACCGGCGTGTACGACAACGCCGCGGAGTTCGCCTCCTCGATCCCGACCTTTGCCCATCATCTGCGCCGCGCCGGCTACCAGACGGCGCTGTCCGGCAAGATGCACTTCGTGGGGCCGGACCAACTGCACGGCTTCGAGGAGCGGCTGACCACGGACGTCTACCCCGCCGACTTCGGCTGGACGCCGGACTATCGCAAGCCCGGCGAGCGGATCGACTGGTGGTACCACAATATGGGCTCGGTCACGGGTGCGGGGGTCGCCGAGATCACCAACCAGCTCGAATATGACGACGAGGTCGCGTACCACGCCTGCCGCAAGCTCTATGATCTCGGCCGCGGCCACGACCAGCGTCCGTTCTGCCTGACGGTGAGCTTCACCCACCCGCACGACCCCTATGTCGCGCGCCGCAAGTACTGGGACCTCTACGAGGAATGCGAGCACCTCGCGCCGCGCGTGCCGCCGATCCCGTTCGACGAGCAGGACCCGCACTCCCAGCGGCTGATGCTGGCGAGCGACGTCGACAAGTTCAGCATCACCGACGAGGACGTCCGGCGCTCGCGCCGCGCCTATTTCGCCAACATTTCCTATGTCGATGCCAAGATCGGCGAGATCCTCGACGTGCTTGCCGCCTGCCGGCTCGCCGAGGACACGGCGATCCTGTTCCTGTCGGACCATGGCGACATGCTGGGCGAGCGCGGCATGTGGTTCAAGATGAGCTTCTTCGAGGGCTCGGCCCGGGTGCCGCTGATGGTCGCGGCGCCGGGCATGAGCCCTGAGCGGGTGGATGCGCCGGTCTCGACCCTCGACGTCCTGCCGACGCTGGCGGAACTCGCCGGCATCGACATCTCCGAGATCGCGCCCTGGACCGACGGGATCTCGCTGACCGAAACCGTTGCGAATGGGCGGCGCCGCGAACCGGTGCCGATGGAGTATGCGGCGGAGGGCTCCTATGCGCCGATGGTCTCGCTGCGCGGCGAGCGCTTCAAGCTGAACCTCTGCGACCTCGATCCGCCGCAGCTCTTCGACCTCGTCGCCGATCCTGACGAGCTGACGAACCTGGCTGGCGATCCGGCCTATGCCGAGCCCGAGACGATGCTTGGCGAGGCAGCCGCGGCGCGGTGGGACCTGACGGCCTATGACGCGGCCGTGCGCGAGAGCCAGGCGCGCCGGCACATCACCTACGAGGCGCTGCGCAACGGTGCCTATTACCCATGGGACTACCAGCCGCTGCAGAAGGCCTCCGAGCGCTACATGCGCAACCACATGGACCTGAACATTCTCGAGGAGGCGCAGCGTTTTCCGCGCGGCGAGTAGGGCTGGCGCCGCGTCAGCCGCGGCCGAGCAAGGCTGCACCTCGGCGCTGAGGCGCTACCCGTCTGCCGGGTGCCTGGTTGCGCGGTTGCACCCACTGCACCCTGTGGGCCGCGCCGATTTCCATGTCGAAACGGCCCCCTGGTCTGTCACCAAACCTTCACCACTCTGTCGCGCAACCGACTTGGCGCGCGCTTAGCAAGCGGGGCGCGCGGCTGCCGCGCTCTGTGCCAACGATGGTGAGGACACCGGCAATGAAAAAGACGTGGCTCTCCGCCGCCATGGCCGCGACCGCTCTGGTCGCTGCGAGCGGCGACGCGTTCGCGGTCACCCAGATCCAGTGGTGGCACTCCATGGGCGGCGCCAACGGCAAGAAGCTCGAAGAGATTGCCGACAAGTTCAATAAGTCGCAGGGCGACTACGAGATCGTCGCCGTCAACAAGGGCGCCTACCCCGAGTCGATGACGGCGGCCATCGCAGCGTTCCGCGCGGGCCAGCAGCCGGACATCCTGCAGGTCTTCGAGGTCGGGACCGGCACCTTCATGGCCGCCAAGCAGGCGATCTATCCGGTGCAGGAGCTGATGAAGGACCAGGGCGAGAGCTTCAACGCCGAGGACTATCTCCCGACCGTCACTGGCTACTACCAGACCGGCGACGGCGAACTGCTGAGCTTTCCGTTCAACTCCTCGACGCCGATCCTCTATTACAACAAGGACGCCTTCAAGAAGGCCGGCCTCGACCCTGAGACGGCGCCGAAGACCTGGGACGAACTGGCGGCCGACGCCAAGAAGATCGTCGACAGCGGTGCGGCGAAGTGCGGCCTGACGAGCACGTGGCCCTCCTGGATGCATGTCGAGAACCTGTCGGCGTGGAACGGCAAGAAGCTCGCCACCCAGCAGAACGGCATGGCCGGCACCGATGCGCAGTTCGTCTTCGCGGACGAAGGTCTCGTCCCCCGCCACTGGGCGAACCTCGTGGAGTGGCAGAAGACCGGTGCGTACCAGTATCGCGGCCGTGGCTCCGATTCGACGCCGAGCTTCACATCCGGCGACTGCGCGATGACGATCGAATCCTCGGCCGGCCGCGCCAACATCCTCAACACCTCCAAGTTCGGTGTCGGCTTCGGCATGATGCCCTATTACGACGACGTGGAGGGCGCGCCGCAGAACTCGATCATCGGCGGCGCCTCGCTGTGGGTGATGCGCGGCAAGCCGGACGACCACTACAAGGGCGTCGCCAAGTTCTTCTCCTTCCTGTCGCAGCCGGAGATCCAGGCCGAGTGGCATCAGTTCACCGGCTACCTGCCGATCACCAAGGCGGCCTATGAGCTGTCGAAGAGCCAGGGCTACTACGAGAAGAACCCAGGCTCTGAGATCGCCATCAAGGAGATCAACCTGAACGCGCCGACCGACTATTCGAAGGGCCTGCGCTTCGGCAATTTCGTGCAGATCCGCCAGATGTTCGAGGAGCAGCTGGAAGCGGCACTCGGTGGCAAGAAGTCGGCCGAGCAGGCGGCGAAGGACGCACAGGACACCGGCAATCAGATGCTGCGCGAGTTCGAGGCGCAGCAGCAGTAAGCCCAGCGCCCACCGCTCCTGCGGCCTCGCGCCTGATCGCGCGGGGCCGTTCCACATCCTCGCGGACAGTCGATCACAATGGCGGAAAAGCGCGTCGTCTTCAGCGGCTGGGGCTTCCCGGCGCTGCTGCTCCTGCCGCAGCTCGCGATCACCTTTATCTTCTTCATATTGCCGGCGGCGCAAGCGGTGCGCCAGTCGTTCTTCCGCGCCGATGCCTTCGGGTTCGGCGAGCGCTTCGTCGGGCTCGCCAACTACACCAGCCTTCTTGCGTCCGCCGACTACCTCCAGTCCTTCGTCACCACCCTGATCTTCTCTCTCGCGGTCACCGTGCTGACGCTGGTAATCTCGCTGGCCTTCGCCGCCGCGGTCGATCGGCTGATCCGCACCTCCGGCCTCTACACCGCGCTGATGATCTGGCCCTATGCGATTGCCCCAGCGATCGCGGGCGTGCTGTGGTGGTTCATGTTCGATCCCTCGATCGGGATCGTGGCCTACTGGCTGCGCGTTGGCGGCCTATCCTGGAACCATCTCCTTGACGGAACGGATGCGCTGATCCTGGTGATCGTCGCCTCCGCATGGCGGCAGGTCTCCTACAACTTCATCTTCTTCCTCGCCGGTCTGCAGTCGATCCCCCGCTCGCTGCACGAGGCGGCGGCCATCGACGGGGCAGGGCCGGTGAAGCGCTTCTTCACGATCGTGCTGCCGCTACTCTCGCCGACGCTGTTCTTCCTGATCGTGATCGACGTCGTCTACGCCTTCTTCGATACGTTCGGCGTCATCGATGCCACCACGGCGGGCGGACCCGGACAGGCCACGACGACGCTCGTCTACAAGGCCTATGCCGACGGTTTCCTCAGCCAGAACTTCGGCTCGTCGGCCGCGCAGTCGGTGATTCTCACACTCGTCGTCGTCGCGCTGACGGTCGTCCAGTTCCGCTTCATCGAGCGGCGCGTGCATTACTGAGGCGGTGATGGTCGAAAATCGTCCCTGGCTAAGCGTGGCGACGCATGTCGTCCTCATCATCGGCCTCGTCATCGTGCTCTTCCCCATCTGGGTCGCCTTCGTGGCCTCGACGCACCCGGCGGACCGGTTCGTGTCCGGCGTCGTTCCGCTGCTGCCCGGCACGCATCTCATCGGCAATTATGCGGCCGTCCTCGGCGAGGGCGCCCGGCAGAACGGTCTGCCGCCGGTCGGCCCGATGCTGGTCAATAGCCTGGTCATGGCGCTCGGCATCGCGCTGGGAAAGATCGCGATCTCGCTGATCTCGGCCTTTGCGATCGTCTACTTCCGGTTTCCGTTCCGAAAGATCGCCTTCTGGATCATCTTCCTGACGCTGATGCTGCCGGTGGAAGTGCGCATCGTGCCGACCTATCAGGTGATCGCCAATCTCGGCATGCTGAACTCCTATGTCGGCCTGACCGTGCCGCTGATCGCCAGCGCGACGGCGACCTTCCTTTACCGCCAGTTCTTCCTGACCATTCCGGACGAACTGGCGGAGGCGGCGCGCATCGACGGCGCGGGACCCTGGAAGTTCCTGAAGGACATCGTCATTCCGCTGTCGCGCACGTCGACCGCCGCGCTGTTCGTGATCCTCTTCATCTATGGCTGGAACCAGTATCTGTGGCCGCTGCTGGTGACCACCGACCCCGACTACTACACCGTCGTCATGGGCATTCAGCGCGCCGCCCGTGCGACGGATCAGGAGCCGTTGTGGAACCTCGTCATGGCGGTCGCCATGCTGGCCCTGCTGCCGCCCGTCATCGTGGTGCTCGCCATGCAGAAGCTGTTCGTGCGCGGCCTCGTCGAGACGGAGAAGTGAGATGGCGGCGATCGAGCTGAGAGACGTCCGTAAGGTGTATCCCGGCGGCGTCGAGGCGGTGAAGGGCGTGTCGCTCGACATCGCCGATGGGGAGTTCCTGGTTCTGGTCGGCCCGTCCGGCTGCGGCAAGTCCACCCTGCTGCGCATGGTGGCGGGGCTCGAGACGATCAGCGCCGGCATGGCGTCGATCGGCGGGCGGGTGGTCAACACGCTGGAGCCGGCTGACCGCGACATCGCCATGGTGTTTCAGAACTACGCGCTCTACCCTCACATGTCGGTGCGCCAGAACCTCCAATACGGTCTGAAGAACCGGAAGATGGAGAAGGCGGAGATCGCCCGCCGCGTCGCCGAGGCGGCGGAGATCCTGCAGATCGCGCCGTTCCTGGACCGCAAGCCCAGGCAGTTGTCCGGCGGGCAGCGTCAGCGCGTCGCGATGGGTCGGGCGATCGTGCGCGAGCCCTCCGCCTTTCTGTTCGACGAGCCGCTGTCGAACCTCGATGCCAAGCTGCGCGTCCAGATGCGCGGCGAGATCCGCCGCCTGCAGCGCACGCTCGGCACCACCAGCCTGTACGTGACGCACGATCAGCTGGAGGCGATGACGCTGGCGGACCGGCTTGTGGTCCTGAATGGCGGACTGGTCGAGCAGGTGGGCACGCCGATGGAGCTCTACGAGCGGCCGGCCAGCGTCTTCGTCGCGAGCTTCATCGGCTCTCCGTCCATGAACCTCATCGGCATCGGGAGCGGTGCCATCGAGGGGCTGACGGGTCTTGGAACAATGCCGGGCGTGCCTGCCGGGCGGCCATTCACGCTTGGCGTGCGGCCGGAGCATCTCGACGTGACCGAGGGCGAATCGACCGCCGGCGAGGTGACCCTCCTGCTGACCGTCACCAATGTGGAGGTCGTCGGTGCCGAGAGCTTCGTCTACGGCCGCCTTGGCGGCACTGGCCCGGACGTCGCCGTGCGCGTGTCCGGCTATAGCCGGCTCGAACCGGGCGTGACGCTGCGGGCGCGGGCGCGGCCAGGGGCGCTGCACGCCTTCGACGCCTCCACGGGGCGTCGCTTGACCTGACGTTTACGATCACGCGCTGCGCAGCTTGCCGCGGCATCAAGCGCCGCATATTATCTTCGGATAAGACGCATGCGGGAGAGACCGGCTTTGCCGGCGCCGAAGGAGCAACCGCCCCGGAAACTCTCAGGCAAAAGGACCGCAGCGTTCAAGCGATTCCGGAGAGTGGCGGCCGGTGGCCACCCGCCGAAGGAGAAAGCGTGACGGGAATTCATCCCGGCTCGTGAAGCTCTCAGGCTCATGACGGAAGGGGCACAAGCGACAGGCCTGCCGCGAGCGGCACGCCGGAAGGATGCTTTGTGACCTCGATTGCCGTCATCGGCGCCGGTATCACCGGCGTGACCACTGCCTATAAACTGCTGCTCCGAGGCTTCGACGTGACGGTCTTCGACCGCCAGTCCTATGCCGGCATGGAAACCTCCTACGCCAATGGCGGCCAGCTCTCGGCCTCCAACGCCGAGGTGTGGAACCACCCGAGCACGTTCCTGAAGGGCATCAAGTGGATGTTCAAGAAGGACGCGCCGCTGCTCGTCCACCCCGCCCCAACCTGGCACAAGCTGTCCTGGATGGCCGAATTCGTTCTCGCGGCGCGGCACTACGAAGAGAACACCATCGCGACGACGCAGCTTGCGATCGCCGCGCGCCGTCACCTCCTGGAGATGGCCGAGACGGAAGGCTTCGACTTCGACGCCGAGCAGCGGGGCATCCTGCATGTCTACGAGACCGAGCATGACTTCGCCCATGCCCGGAAGGTCAACGCGCTGCTCGCTCGCGGCGGTCTCCACCGCGAGACGCTGACGCCGGCCGACATCGCGCGCGTCGAGCCGGCCGTGAAGGGCGACTTCGTCGGCGGCTTCCTGACGCCCTCCGACTTCACCGGCGACATCCACAAATACACCCGCAAGCTCGCCGAGGCCTGCATCCGCCGCGGCGCCAGCTTCCGGCAGGATGCGGATGTGCGCCGTCTCACCAGTCGCGATGGCGGCGTCGATGTCACCTGGCGCGACCTGCAGGGCGACGACGAGAAGCGCGAGGAGCATTTCGACGGCGTCGTCGTCTGCGCCGGCGTCGGCAGCCGGCGCTTTGCCGCTGAACTCGGCGATCGCGTCAATATCTATCCGGTGAAGGGCTATTCGGTGACGATCCAGCTCGAGGACGAGGACAGCCGGGCCGCGGCGCCCTGGGTCAGCCTTCTCGACGACAGGGCCAAGATCGTGACGAGCCGCCTTGGCGCCAACCGCATGCGGATTGCCGGCACGGCGGAGTTTGCGGGCGAGAACCGCGACATCCGGATGGACCGCATCGCGCCGCTGATCCAGTGGTGCCGCATCCGCTTCCCCGGCATGTCGACCGCCGCGTCAAATCCGTGGGCGGGCCTCAGGCCGATGATGCCGAACATGATGCCGCGCGTCGGCCGCGGCGCCCAAGCCGGCGTCTTCTACAACACCGGGCACGGCCATCTCGGCTGGACGCTCAGCGCCGCGACCGCCGACATCGTCGCGGGCGAGGTCGCCGGTGCCTTCACCCGGCCGGCGGTGGCGGGACAAACAATGACGGCTCTTGCTGCCTGACGGGTGCGCCGACAGCTCGTCCAGGCTATTCGGCAGCCAGGCTCGAAGAGCAGAACCGGCGCCGCTCCGATCAAGGGGCGCCGGCGCGATGGCGAGTTCTGGACAGACGTCGAGGCTTCAGGCCTCGTCCGTCGAGAGAGGGTTGGAGTCGGGGGTCAGCTCGACCACCTGCTGCTCGCCATAAACGGCCGTTGTCGGCCATCGCGCATCCAGAAGCCGGGTGCGGCTGATCCGGGTGATGCTGACGGAGTCTGACTGATTGCCGCCGAGCACATAATAGGCGGCGTCGTCCTGGCCCGCATAGAAGCCGACATGCCCCTTGTAGCTTGTCAGGCTCTCGCGCCAGAAGACCAGGATGCATCCCTTCGTCGGCTCGCAGGGCCGACCGAACTTGCGCCAGCTTCGAGCCCCGAGCGGGTTGGCGGGCAACTCCTCCTCCGGCAGGGTGCTGCCGATGCAGTGCGCCACGAAGAGGCCGCACCAGGGAACGTCATCGCCGGAGTAGGCGATGTCGAGATCGCGCGCCCAGTCCATGATCGTCCTGTTGTCGCCGCCGCCGGAAACCTCCTTCAGCCCAAGGAAGCGCCTGGCTTCTTCATACCATGGCAGATCCGGCTGCAGTCCCATGGAGGCCGAGCCGCCACCGAACAGCTTGCTGCGTGTCACCGGACCGACGATGCCATCCACGGCGAGGCCGTGATCGGCCTGGAACTGCTTGATGGCCTGGACTGTCCGGCGCCCGCGAATGCCGTCGAGAGGGCCGGGATCGTAACCGATGTCTGCCAAGCGTTTCTGGATTTCCCGCGTCGTGACGATCATCTCCGCTCTCCCACTTGCCGGAGTTCGAAGAATTGCATTTATATTACGTAAGGTAAACAGACGGGTTTCATCAGCAAACATCCCTCGGAGCCGCTCGGTTACTCAGCGCGAGCGCGGTGGCTGCGCGATCTTGCATGATTATGTTCTCAGGGGTGGAGCCAGCACGTGAACGCGCTATGTAAACGCTCGTCATGAATGCTCCGCCTCCGATCGATCCCGCCAGCCACGCGCTGTTTCTCGACTTCGACGGCACTCTCGCCGAGCTTGTGGATGATCCCGACGCCGTCCACGTGACGGATGGGATGGTTCGCAGTCTTCAGGCGCTGCAAGCCAGGCTTGGCGGCGCGCTCGCTATCGTCAGCGGCCGCACCGTTGCCTCCATCGACGGCTTCCTGTCGCCGGCTGTTTTCGCTGCGGTCGGCGTTCATGGACTGGAGCGGCGTATCACGCCAAGCGACACGGTCCAGCGGCTGGCCGGAGCGGAAGCGCTCGACGATGTGCGCAGAGCATTGAACGCGAGCCTCGGGGCCCAGCCGGGTATCAAGCTCGAGGACAAAGGCACGGCGCTGGTGCTGCATACGCGCACGGCACCGCAGCTTTCGGGCGAGGCGGCACGGCTGATGCAAGCTGCCGCCGGTGCCCGTGCCGATCTCACCATCATGCACGGCAAGGACATCGTCGAGGTGCACCCGGCCGGCATGGACAAGGGCCGGGCCGTTACCGCACTGTTGAGCGAGCCGCCATTTCGCGGCCGTGTGCCCGTCTATGCCGGCGACGACACGACCGACGAGTTTGCGCTCCAGGTCGTGAAGGATGCTGGCGGGGTCGCGGTGAAGGTCGGGCCGGGCGACAGCGTCGCGTCCTTCCGCCTGCCGGATGTCGCGGCCGTGCACGGATGGATCGCGGCGGGTGCAGGGGAGGGCACGCATGCTGACCGGTGAGGACGATAACGAACCCGGCAACGAGCCGGACGCCAAATCGGACGATGCATCATCCAGTAGCGGCGCCGCGCAGCCGGCGCGACTGGTGGTGGTCTCCAACCGTGTCGGGCCGCTGAAGGACGAAGGACGCGCCGGCGGCCTTGCCGTCGGGCTTGCCGATGCGCTGCGCCGACGCGGCGGCCTCTGGTTCGGCTGGAGCGGCGAGACCTCGCCGGAAGGCACGTCGGGACCCGAGAAGACGGAAATCCACGGCCAGACGGCGCTCACCACGATCGACCTCAGCGAGGAGGATCTGGAGGGCTTCTACTACGGCTATGCCAATCGGTCGCTCTGGCCGCTGCTGCATTACCGGCTGGATCTCGCGACCTTCGACCGCCAGTCGGACCGAATCTATCGCTCCGTCAATCAGCGCTTCGCGGCGCGGCTTTCGCCGCTGATCGACGACGGCGACATCGTGTGGGTGCACGACTACCACTTCTTCTATCTCGGCTCCGAGCTGCGGCAATGCGGCTTCAAGGGCCGGCTCGGCTTCTTCCTCCACATCCCGTTCTGTCCGCCGGACATCCTCACGGCGCTGCCGTCGAGCCATGACCTCGTGCGGGCGATGCTCGCCTATGATCTCGTCGGCTTCCAGACCGAGAGCGACCGCAGAAATTTCGTTGCCTTCTGTGTGCAGGAACTGGATGGGGTGGAGGGCGCCGACGGCACGGTCAGCGTCGCTGGCCGCTCTGTCCGGGCGGCTGTCTTCCCGATCGGGATCGACGCGGAGAGCTTCCGCCGCTTTGCCGTCTCGCCGGAGGCCGGCGAGCACGAAGAGATGCTGCGCAACATCGCCCGCGACCGTCTGCAGATCGTCGGCGTCGACCGGATGGACTACTCCAAGGGCCTCGTGCAGCGGCTGCAGGGCTTCGAACGGCTGCTGGAGGACTATCCCGAAAACCGCGGCGCGGTGCAACTCCTGCAGATCGCGCCGCTGTCGCGCGCCGAGCTTGGCCCCTATGTGGATCTCCGCGAAGAGCTAGAGGGTCTGGCCGGACGTCTGAACGGGCGCTTTGCAATGCTCGACTGGACGCCGGTGCAGATCATGACCCGCGGCTTCTCGCGCCGGGCGCTCGCCGGCATCTACCGGGCTGCCCGTGTCTGCATGGTGACGCCGCTGCGCGACGGGATGAATCTCGTCGCCAAGGAATACGTGGCGGCTCAGGATCCGGACGATCCGGGCGTGCTCATACTGTCGCGGTTCGCCGGCGCCCGGGCCGAACTCGGAGACGCCCTGATCGTCAATCCCTATGCCATCGACGACATCGCACGGGCGCTGCAGCGGGCGCTCACGATGCCGCTGGAGGAGCGCCAGCGCCGCTATGAGTCGATGCAGGCGGCGGTGTTCACCGGAACCGCGGCGCGCTGGTGCGACAGCTTCCTGGCCAAGCTGGACGAGAGCGCTCCCCAAGCCGTTGTTTGACGAAGCCGATCTCGCATCCTAGAGCACCGTGCGACCGCCGGTCCCGGACCGGCCGCCGGGCTCGAACCCTGCGGCGCGCCGCCCGGTCGGGGCTTTCCGCCACTCTTCCTCATTCGAGGTGATGCCATGTCGAAGACCCAGAAGATCGAGCCACTCCGCGCGGTGCTGACCGGCCAGCCGGTAATCCCGGTGGTTGCGGTCGACAGTGCCGCCCAGGCCGTGGGTCTTGCCCGGGCGCTTGCGAAGGGCGGCCTTCCTGCGATCGAGATCACGCTGCGCACGCCAGCTGCGCTTGATGCCATCCGCGCCGTGCGGCAGGAGGTGCCGGAGGCGATCTGCGGGGCCGGTACGATCCTTTCGCCGAAGCAGTTCGAGCAGGCAGCCGAGGCGGGCGCCACCTTCATCGTTTCGCCGGGCGCGACGATGGAGATCCTCGACACGGCCGCGCAGTCCGACGTGCCGCTGCTGCCTGGGGCTGCCACCCCCAGCGAGATGATGGCGATGCTGCAGGAAGGCTATCGCCTCCTGAAGTTCTTCCCCGCCGAGCAGGCAGGCGGGGCCGCTTATCTGAAGGCACTGGCGCCGGTCTTCCAGGACCTGAAATTCTGCCCGACCGGCGGCGTTTCGACCGCCAATGTCGCGACTTATCTGGCGCTGCCGAACGTCGTCTGCGTCGGCGGCTCGTGGGTTGCGCCGAAGGCTGCGCTCGATGCCGGCGACTTTGATGAGATCACCCGCCTTGCCGCCGAGGCTGCAAAGCTTTCGCGGCACTGAATTCACGACGCTCCGTCAACTTGTTCGCGTCTGTCCCCGGTTCTAAAGGACAGACGTTTAGTCACCGATTCGGCCTTCCCCCATGCAGATTCGCGCCCTTCTGGTTCTGTGCGGCCTTCTTGCGGCACTGAGTGGCCTTCCCGGCTGTGCCAATGTCCTCAACGCGACGACCAGCCAGGCGGGCTATACGGTCCAGAGCGACCTTCGCTACGGCGAGGGACGGCGGAACGACTACGATCTCTACATCCCCAACAATGCCGGTCCGAAGACGCCGGTGGTGGTGTTCTTCCATGGCGGCGGCTGGGATACGGGCAACAAGGACCAGTATCTCTTCGTCGGTCAGTCTCTGGCGAGTGCGGGCGTTATCGTCGCCGTGCCGAACTACCGGCTTTATCCGAGCGTGAAGTTCCCCGATTTCGTCGAGGACGGCGCCAAGGCAGTCGCAGCGATCACCCGCACGGTGACGAACGGGCAGGCCGGCGTGCCGGCCGGGCGTCATCCGATCTTCCTGATGGGCCATTCGGCCGGCGCTCACATCGCGGCGCTCCTGAACTATGACGAGCGCTACCTGAAGGCGGTCGGCACCTCGAACCGCCGCATCTCTGGCTTTATCGGCCTTGCCGGGCCCTATGACTTCCTGCCGATCACCTATCCGCGCTTCCGCCAGATCTTCCCGGTGCCGCTGTGGGAGCAGAGCCAGCCGATCAACTTCGTCGGTGGCGGCGAGCCGGCGGCGCTGATCATCAATGGCGACGCCGACACCACCGTGGTGCCGCGAAACGCCCAGTCGCTGGCCGATACGGTGAAGCGCAAGGGCGGCCGCGCCGAGCTGAAGATCTATCCGGGCTTCGGCCATCTGAAGGTGCTGAGCGCATTGTCGACGCGGCTATCCGGCGACAGCGACATCCGGGAGACGATCCTCGCCTTCATCCGGCACCACTCGTGAGTGACAGCGACCTCTCCGGCTGGTCGGAGCGTCCGCTGCCCGGTCCTGCGGTGATCGAGGGGCGGACGGTCCGCCTTGAGCCGATCACCGACGAGAGCCGCTTTCGCGAGCTCTACGAGGCCTTCAAGGCGGGCGGCGATACATCCCTTTGGGCTTACCTGCCCTATGGTCCCTTCGACGATTTTTCGAGCTTCGAAAGCTTCGCAAAGCGGACCTACTTCGCTGACGGCTTCGTCTTCCACGCCATCATCCCGCACCGGACGGGCAGGGCTGGCGGCGTCGCGGCGCTGATGCGCACGGACGCGGCCAACGGCGTGACGGAAGTCGGGCACATCTGCTTCTCGCCCGCGCTGAAGGCGAGCACGGAAGCCAGCGAAGCGATCTTCCGCCTGATGGTGCGGGTCTTCGACGAACTCGGCTATCGCCGCTTCGAATGGAAGTGCGACGACGGCAATGCGCCCTCCAAGCGCGCTGCCGAACGCTTCGGCTTCGTGTTCGAGGGCCTGTTCCGCCAGCACATGGTGGTGAGGGGCCGGAACCGCGATACGGCGTGGTACTCGATCATCGACAAGGAATGGCCGGCGCTGAAGGCCGCCTTCGAGGCCTGGCTGGACCCAGCCAACTTCGACGCCGAGGGCCGGCAGATCCGTGCCTTGCGCGAATTGCGCGCGGCTTAGGATAGACGCTCAGAGTTCAACGCTTGAAGGCCGATGGGAGCGGGCGGACCCGCTACCCTTCGGTCGCTCGTCGAATGCTGGCTGGATGCCGACGTGGAGAGGCCGGCGACCCGCCTGCCTCAGCTCTTGGCTGGAACGATGGTGATCAGCGCGGTGGGCGGATAGACCGACTCGTAGAGGACGCCGTCGCCGGGCGCAAAGCGCAGCACCGTGTCGCCGCTGCTATCGGCCATGATCAGCGTGCCGTCGTCCGACGCGCGCCAGTAGGCGATCTTCGACAGCTCCGGCGATCCCGCGCAGTCGGCTCCGATCGGCGCGTAGCGGAAGGTCTTGGCGCTGGCGTCCGGCTTGGCAGCCTTACAGGTCGTGCCGCTGCGCAGATCGATCATGCGGATCGCGTTTGCTTCGGCGGGCGTGGTGGCGGGCTGGACCGAGTTGGTGATGACGGGGTCGACCAGGACCGTGGCTGCCAGCCCATCATTCGCCGGCAGTATCGTGGCGCCCTGCAAATTCGAGACGAGCAGCGTTCCGGCGATGCCGACGGAGAAGGCGATCGTGTCGAATCTCATGACGACTCCTGCGAAGTTTCCTCCGTTATGAAGCCCTTAGTATTAATGAAGGGTTGCGCGAGGCTGGCGTAATCGACGGTTTAGACGGCGACATCCGGGCCGCGGCTCAATCTTGCCGCCGACGCACCAGACCGGCCTTGCGGCTTTCCGGGACCGGCGTCTCCAGGGGCTCGCCGGAAAACCAGCGCTTGAGGTTCGCGATGACGAGGTCGCCCATCGCCTTGCGGGTGTGACGCGAGGCGGAGGCGACATGCGGCAGGAGCACGGCGTTCGGCAGGCCCAGGAGGCGTTCAGGCACCTGTGGCTCGTTCGGGAAGACGTCGAGACCGGCGGCCTGGATGGTGCCACTCTCCAGCGCATCGGCGAGCGCCTCGGTATCGACGATCGAGCCGCGGCCGATATTGACGAGGATGCCGGTCCGCCCGAGCGCAGATAGCACTTCGGCATTCACGGCCTTTTCCGTGCCGGCACCGCCGGGCGCTGCGATGATCAGCGTGTCGACGGTAGCGGCAAGGCCGGTCAGCGTCTCGTGATAGGCATAGGGAACGTCATCGCGGCGGCTGCGATTGTGGTAGGCGATCGTCAGGCCGAAGGCTTCCAGTCGCCTGGCGATGGCGAGACCAATGCGCCCGAGGCCCATGATCCCGACGCTGCGGCCGCGTAAGGTGGCGCCGCTCAAGGGATAAGGTCCTTCGCCGGCCCAGCGCCCCTCGCGCAGGTAGCGCTCGGCGCGCGGCAGCTCGCGCACGGTGTTGAGGAGGAGGCCGACCGCCGTATCAGCCACTTCTTCGGTGAGGACGTCCGGCGTGTGCGTGACGGCAACGCCCTTTTCGGTCGCATGGGCCGTGTCGACGACATCGTAGCCGACACCGAAGTTGGCGATGATCTCCAGCTTCTCCAGCGCGTCGATCATGTCGGCGGTGACGCCGCCCATCTCGGCGATGCCGCGAATGCGCGCGCGGTCTCGCGCGGACAGATCGGACACGTTCCGGGCCGGCGAGCGTACTACGTCGAAGGTGGCCTCGAGCTCTGTCAGCGTATCGGGGTTGAGGCGCCCCGGCACGAGGATCGCGATCGTCTTGAAGTCGGTCATGCCAGGCCCTGGGATTGTTCACGCTGTCGGCTGTTGTGCCAAACGAAGCCGCTGGATTCGCGGATCTTCAGTTCGGGCTTGATGAGGTGCGTTCCGTCCACCGTGTCGTCACCGCGCAGGCGCGCCACGAGCGCATCGGCCGCCCGACGGCCGACCTCGCTCTGGCCGTTGGCGACCGTCGTCAGCGAGGGCATGGAGATCGCCGCCTCGTCGATGTCATCATAGCCCGTCACCGCGATGTCGATGCCGGGGCGCAAGCCAGCGCGGCTGAGGCCGTACATGAAGCCGAGCGCGACGAGATCGGAGAAGCAGACAACGGCGGTCGGGCGCTCGGCCAGATCCAGGAAGCGCAAGGTCGCGTCGAAGCCGGAATGGCGGTCGCGCGGTCCGGCGATCCGCCACTCGGGGCGCCAGGTGAGGCCGGCGCGCTCCAGCGCCTCGCGGTAGCCGGCTTCGCGATCGCGCCCGGTCGAGGTCATCTCGTCGCCACCGATCATGGCGATCCGTTGATGGCCGAGTGAAACGAGATGGTCGACGGCCAGGCTCATGCCCAGCCGGTCGTCGCCGCGGAAGCCGGGCACGCCGACGCCTTCGATGGTGCGCGCGATCAGCGTCACCGGCAGGTCGTTCTCCTCGGCCAGGCGGATGTCGGCGGCCGGCGTTCCGACCGCCGGCGAAAGGATCAGACCATCGGCGCCGAGCTGCAGCATGGTGTCGACAAAGGCCCGCTGCTTGGCGAGGTCGTCATGATGGTTGCAGAGCACGAAGGTATGGCGCTGGCGGTCGAGCTCCTCCTCGATCGAGCGCAGGATCTCCCCGAAGAAGGGATTCATGATGCTCTGCACGCAGACGCCGACAATGCCGGACTTCGACGTGCGCAGGCTCGCGGCGCGGCGATTGTAGATATAGCCCGAGGTCCGCGCCTCCTCCTTAATCCGCTCGCGCGTCGCCTCGGCCACGAGCGGGCTGTCGCGCAGCGCCAGCGACACCGTCGCCGTGGACAGGCCGAGCGCATCCGCGATCGTGGAGAGTTTGACCTTCTGCGCCACCTATGCCCGACCCGCTCCCGTCGATCGCCGCCCGGGCGATCTATGACAAAGACGAGGCGCGGGCGAAAGCCTCCGGTCGATCGCCCCAGTGGCTGGCTGAACGGACTGCAGTTGCGACTCAGTCATCGATCTCGATGACGCTCTCGGCCTCGCTTGCGGGCGCTTCGGTGCGCTCGGCGAGGTTGCGCGTCACCTTCAGAAGCAGCTTCTTCAGCGCCTTGCGCTCCTTGTCGGTGAGGCCGCGCAAGGCGGCACGCTCGGTGCTGCGCTGGGCGTCGCGCACCTGCTGCACCAGGGTGCGGCCGCGTTCGGTCAGGAAGGCATGGCTCTGCCGCGCGTCGGTTGCGGAAGCGCGCTTCTCCAGGAGCTCCTGGGCGGTCAGCCGCGCCACCATCTTGGTGATGGTGGGCGGGCGCACGGACAGGCGCACGGACAGTTCGCGCAGGCTCAAGCCATCCTCCTCGCCCAGTGAAAGCAGGACGGCATCCTGGCCGGGATAGAGGTCGAGCTCGGCCAGGCGCTGCGACAGGGCGGTGCGCCCGGCACGCGCAGCCAAACCCAGCTGCGTCAGCGCTGATCGCTTCTTTTTCTTCCCCGCCATGGCAGTCCGGTCCCTCGCGCCATGGCCGACCAGCCTTCCGCGCGCGCAAGATGACGAAGCGGCACCGCGATGTCCAGCGCAGGCGGCTTTGCCGCGAAGAGGCCGACATGCTTTACGCTGCCGGTGCCATCAACGAAGGATCACGCGATGCGCCGGCGCTACGAAGAGATGACGACGCAGGAACTCGCCCTTGCGGCGGACAGCCTGCCGGATGCCGTGGCAGTCCTCCCCATCGCGGCGATCGAGCAGCACGGGCCACATCTGCCGCTCGGCACCGACGCGATCATCGCCGATCACATGGCCGAGGCGGTGATGGCGCTGCTCCCCGAAGGCGATGCCGTGACCTTCCTGCCGACGCTGCGGATCGGCAAGTCGATCGAGCACTCGTCCTTTCCGGGCACGATCGACTATGGCTGGCAGACCTCGACCAGCGCGCTGATCGACGTCGGCGAGAGCCTGGCGGAAGCCGGCTTCCGGCGCCTCGTCATCGTCAGCGCGCATGGCGGCAACACGCCGGTGATGGACACGGCTGCGCTGGAGCTGCGTCGCATGCGGGCGATGCTGTGCGTCACCGCGTCCTGGCTGCGCTTCGGCTATCCCGCCGGTCGGCTGCCGGAGACGGAGATCGCCACCGGCATCCATGGCGGCGCCGTCGAGACCTCGCTGATGCTGCACTTTCGCCCCGACCTCGTGCGGCAGGAGGCGATCGACGACTTCCCGTCGCTGCAGAGCCGTCTGGCCGAGGAGGCGACGCATCTCAGAGCCCATGGCCGGCTCGGCTTCGGCTGGCTGGCGGAAGACCTCAACCTGTCAGGCGCGGTCGGCAACGCAAGGCTCGCCAGCGCCGCGATCGGCCAAGAGATCGCCGATCATCAGGCGGCGCGCTTCGTCGAGCTTCTGCACGACGTCCTCGCCTTCGACCTGGCGCGGCTGATCTAACTTTACCCGCCATCGGAGGACGGCTCGTCAATCGCAACCCCCGTGCAATCTCGATCGGCCGGGCTTATATCGTGGCCTTCCACGAGGGAGACCTTCCATGTCAGACGCTGCTACGACCGCTGCGAACCCGATCCCGGTTACGGTGCTGACCGGCTATCTCGGCTCCGGCAAGACGACGCTCCTCAACCGCATCCTCTCGGAGGATCACGGCAAGCGCTACGCCGTCATCGTCAACGAGTTCGGCGAGATCGGCATCGACAACGACCTCATCGTCGAATCCGACGAGGAGATCTACGAGATGAACAATGGCTGCGTCTGCTGCACCGTGCGCGGCGATCTCGTCCGCGTGGTAGAGGGGCTGACGCGCCGCAAGGGCCGATTCGACGCCATCATCGTCGAGACCACCGGCCTCGCCGACCCGGTGCCGGTGGCGCAGACCTTCTTCATGGACGACGATGTGCGCTCCAAGACACAGCTCGACGCCGTGGTGGCACTCGTCGACGCTAAGCACCTGCCGCTGCGCCTGAAGGACAGCCGCGAGGCCGAGGACCAGATCGCCTTTGCCGACGTCGTGGTGATCAACAAGGCCGACCTCGTGTCGCCGGAGGAGATCGCCGTCATCGAGGCAACGGTGCGCCGGATCAATCCACACGCCGTGATCCACCGCACCGAACGCGCCAAGGTGCCGCTCGCCAAGGTTCTGGGGCAGGGCGCCTTCGACCTGAAGCGCGTGCTCGACCAGGATCCGGCCTTCCTCGAAGAGGCGGCGCATGCCCATGACGAGCATGTCTGCGGCCCCGACTGCGACCACGATCACCACCATCATGACCACGACCACCATGGCCATGATCACCACGGCCACGACCACCATGGCCATGATCATCACCATGGCGAGGCATCGCCGATCCACGACGTGACAGTGACGTCCGTCTCACTGCGCGGCGGCGAGCTCGACCCGAAGAAGTTCTTCCCCTGGATCCAGGCGCTGACGCAGGAGCAGGGGCCGAACATCCTGCGCCTGAAGGGCATCATCGCCTTCGAGAACGATCCCGAGCGCTATGTCATCCAGGGCGTCCACATGATCATCGAGGGCGACCACCAGCGCGCCTGGCGCGACGACGAGAAGCGCGAAAGCCGGCTCGTCTTCATCGGCCGCGAGCTCGACGCCGACGCGCTGTCGGCCGAGTTCGCTGCCAGCGCTGCCCATCAGCGGGCCGATGCCTGATGCCGTCAGTCGCGGCCTATGACTTCCCGGACTTCGTTGAGACGGCGCTGTTCCTGAAGGGTGAGCCCGTCTTCGCACTGGCGGACGGGACGGCGCGCTTCACGGCCGGCGGCGAGCGAACCGTCGAGCTGCATGCCGGCGGCCTTCTCACGGCGCGGCTCGACCCGTTCTCGGACCGTCTCCTGTCGGGCGGCGAGGACGGCCGCGTGGTGGCGCTGAGTTCAAGCGGCGGGGCAGTCGAGCTCGCCTCCATCGGGCGCAAGTGGGTCGCCTCCGTCGCCGGCGGGCCGAAGGGCGTCGTCGGCTTCGCCTCCGGTCGCACCGCCTATGTCCGTATGAGCGATGGCACGCTGCGCGAGATTCCGCATGGGCGGACCGTCGAGGACATCGCCTTCGCGCCGAAGGGCCTCCGCGCCGCGACGGCCCGCTATGACGGGGCGTCGCTGTTCTTCCCGGCAACGGAAGCGGAGCCGGTCTCGCTGGACTGGAAGGGCGCGCATCTCGCCGTCTTCTTTTCCCCGGACGGGCGCTTCCTCGTCACCGCCATGCAGGAGAACGCCCTGCACGGTTGGCGCATCGAGGACAACAAGCACATGAAGATGACCGGCTATCCCGCCAAGGTGAAGAGCTGGTCCTGGTCCGCAAAGGGCAAGTTCCTGGCGACGGCCGGCGCGCCGGCGGCGATCCTCTGGCCGTTCGGCTCCAAGGACGGGCCGATGGGCAAGCAGCCGCTGGAACTCGGCACGCGCGGCAACACGATGGTCACAGCCGTCGCCTGCCACCCGACCGACGACATGATGGCGATCGGCTATGCCGACGGCATGATCCTCGCCGCACGCTTTGCCGATGGACGCGAGGCGCTGCTGCGCCGCGACGGCCGCGGGCCGGTGCGCAGCATGGGCTGGGATGCCAAGGGCCGCTTCCTCGCCTTCGGGACGGAAGCGGGCGAGGGCGGCGTCGTCGACATCGCCGGCTGAGCCGGCGCGTCGCCATCGCCTAACCGCCGCCTGTCCGGCGGCGGAGGCGGCAGCGACGATCGGGCCGCTCAGCCCTCCTTGGCCAGAGCCCCCACCGCATCGGCATTGCCGATCAGCATCGGCTGCTTCCAGCCATAGGGATCGCCGTCGCCGTTGATGCCGGAAAAGCGCTCGAAGGGCGCCCAGGCTTCGGCCTCGGATCGGCGCGTCAGCACGACGCCGCCGCCGGCCTTGATCAGCGGCACGCCGCCCGCCGCGTCCCAGAGATTGGGCCGGTCGAACTTGGCCGCGGCCATCAGTCCCGCCGCGACGAAGGCGCATTCAATCGCCGCCGATCCCGTTTGCCGAATGTCGTAGCCGTGGCTGCTCGACGCCTGAAGGCGCGGCATGCCGACAATGCGGCGCATGACGGCCGGATTGCGCTCGACGTTCAGCGTCGTGCCGTCGAAGCAGAGCGACCCGCCGTCGCGGGCATGGTAGACGCCGGCGCGCAGGGCATGGCTGGTCGAGCACCAGATGGCGCCGGCGACGGGGCGCCCCTCGTCGAGAACGCCGATTATGGCGCCGAAGAGCGGGAAGCCGTTGACGAAGTTGGCGGTGCCGTCGACGGGATCCACGGCCCAGACGATGCGGCCGCGCTTCTCCGGCTGCTCGTCAATTTCCTCGCCGATGATGTCATGGTCCGGGAAGCGGTCGGCGAGGCGCGCCCGCAGCGTCACCTCGACGGCGTGATCGACGTCGGAGACGGGGTCGCGATAGATGTCGGCGGCCGCGCGCTCCTCGGCGCCCTTGTAGCGCACGGTCAGCGTGCGCCCGAGCGAAGCGACGATCTGCGCCCCTGCGACCTGTGCCAGCTCGACGGCCAGCGTCTCGAACTCGGCGGCCTCTGCGGATGTCGTCATCGGCGGATCTCCTCGATGGTCACGTGGCGGGCGATTTCCTGGATGTCGTGAAAATTGCCGGTGCCGCGCCCGTGCCGGGTGACGTTGAGCGCCCCTGCAGCGGTGGCGAGCCGCAGCGTCTCCTGCGGGTTGAGCTTGCCAGCCTTGGCGACGGCGAGGGCGGCGGTCATGGAATCGCCGGCGCCGGTATGATCCAGTGCGTTGAGAGAGGGTGCCTTGGCGTGGAAGAGGGTGCCGCCGATAAGGGCAAGGCTGCCTTCGCCGGCACAGGAGACGACGATGTCCTCGCTCTTCTCCCGCAGGCGCTCCATGCCGGCGACCAGCTCGTCCCGGTCGTCGCCTTCGGCGACGCCGGCGGCGATCAGCTCCTCATGGCTGATCTTGAGGACCGAAAGGCCACGCTCCACCGCCTTCAGGACCTCGCCGGCGATATCGGCGATGATGGCAACGCCGTTGCCCGACAGATCGGATGTCAGACGACCGAACACCCCGAGCGGTATCACCGGATCCTCCGGCAGGCCGGTGAGCACGACGGTGCCGCAGCGCAGGCTCTCCGACAGGACGGCATTGTAGAGGTCGTCGGTCTCGTGGCGGTCGAGATGCGGCGGCTTGACGGTCGCGATCTCCTCACGCTTGCCGCCGCGCCGATCGTTGATGTAGCCGCCGTTCGGCAGCTTGATCGGAACGGAGCGAAGACCGAGGCCCTCCATCTTGACGAGAGTCTCGATGACGTGGCGCGCTTCGCCGCCGAACGGGCCTACCAGCGTCGCGCGCTGGCCGAGATTGGCGATCATCCGCGCCACCCAGACGGCCTGTCCGCCGGCATGGAAATAGACGTCGTCGCCGCCCTCCACCCGCTTCTCGATGGTGATGGTGAAGAGCGGCCAGGGCGCGAAGACGCAGATCTCGCCGCGTTCCGGCGCTCGTGTTTCGCTTAAGTGCTCTCCCGCCGCCATGCATGCTCCCGATCAGGTCTTCGGACGGAAAGTCGTCAGCGCCTGATCGGTTGCATGTGAAACGCCTTGGGCGTTCAGGCCGCCTTTATGACATTTGCTGCCGGGCGGGCGACGCGGATCAACTGGCCTGTCGGGACGATCAGGCCCTCGGCGCCGGAGAGGGCGCCGTCCGTCAGCTCAGCCGCCAGGAGCCGGTGCCGCTCGAACGGACCGGGCATGGACAGGCCTGCGGTCGACGCGGCGGAGAAGCCGAAGCGCTCGTAATATTCGGGATCGCCGACGAGGAGAATCGCGTCGTGGCCGAGCCGGGCCGCCTCGGCAACCGCATGGCGCATCAGCGCCGAGCCGATGCCGGCACCCTTGAGCGCCGGATCGACGGCCAGGGGGCCCAGCAGCAGCGCGGCGATCGGCGCGCCGTCGCGGGTTCCGGCGGCGATGTGCCAGAGCCGCACGGTGCCGACGAGCGTTCCCGCCTCGTCGCAGGCTGCAAAGGACAGACCAGCGGCCGGACGGCGGTTGCGGCGGATCGTTTCCGACGACTTGCGGCGGCGCTTGGTTCCCATCGCGGCATCGAGCAGCGCCTCCCGACGCGGCGCGTCGCCGGAGCGCTCGGCACGGATGGCGACGGCGCGAGTCGGCATCACGGCGTCGGCAGGGGCGGCAGGGAGATGGGAGGCGAAGTCAACCATGGGACGACCTCAAGCGAGATGGGGGCAGGCAGGTGCCGACGCGCGCGGACGAGCGATCCGCGCGGGCAGCCGCGAACCGGAGCTTGGTTCAAGCTCCGGCATAGCAGGGGATCATGACAGGGACGCAGCGGCCGGGAGCCGCTGCGGCTGGGATCAGATCACGTAGGCCTTCAGCGGCTCGAAGCCGTTGAACGCGACCGCCGAATAGGTGGTCGTGTAGGCACCCGTTCCCTCGATCAGGATCTCGTCGCCGACGGTCAGCGAGATCGGCAGCGGATACGGCTTCTTCTCGTAGAGAACATCGGCCGAATCACAGGTCGGCCCGGCGAGGACGCAGGGCTCCATCCGGTCGCCATCACGCGGGGTGACGATCGGGTAGCGGATCGCCTCGTCCATCGTCTCGGCGAGACCGCCGAACTTGCCGATGTCGAGGAAGACCCAGCGGTTCTCGTCGGTGGCCGACTTCCGGGACACCAGGACCACCTCAGCCTTGATGACGCCAGCGTCGCCCACCATGCCGCGGCCCGGCTCGATGATCGTCTCGGGAATGCGGTTGCCGAAATGTCGTCGCAATGCCTCGAAGATGGAGCGGCCATAGGCCTCCGCCGACGGCACGTCCTTCAGGTAGCGGGTCGGGAAGCCGCCGCCCATGTTGACGAGCGTCAGGGTGATGCCGCGCTCGGCGAGCGTGCCGAACACCTGCGCCGCATCGGCGAGCGCGCCGTCCCAGGCCTCCGTGTCGGTCTGCTGCGAGCCGACATGGAAGGAGATGCCGGTGGCGACGAGACCGAGGCTGTGGGCGTGGGTCAGCACGTCGACCGCCATGGCCGGCACGCAGCCGAACTTGCGCGACAGCGGCCACTCGGCGCCCTCGCCGGAGGTCAGGACGCGGCAGAAGACGCGGGCGCCTGGCGCCGCACGAGCCACCTTCTCGACCTCCTCGACGCAGTCCACTGCGAAGAGCGAAATGCCGAGCTCATGGGCGCGCGCGATGTCGCGCTCCTTCTTGATGGTGTTGCCGAAGGAGATGCGGCGCGGCGTTGCGCCAGCGTCGAGCGCCATCTCGATCTCGGCGACCGAGGCGCAATCGAAGGAGGAGCCGAGGCCGGCGAGAAGACGCAGGATCTCCGGTGCCGGATTGGCCTTCACGGCATAGAAGATCGCCGAATCCGGCAGCGCCTTGCGGAAGGCGTTGAAGTTCGTCTCGACGACGTCGAGATCGACGACGAGGCAAGGGCCATTCGGCCGGCGCGTGGCGATGAAGTCCAGAATCCGCTGCGTTGCCATTAGGGGGCTCTCCCATGAACCATGTGGTCGACGAGGAGCGCACGCACCCGATCTCACGAGCAGCCGGTGGAGACCCCGCTCGTCAAGCGAATGCGAAACGCGACATGACCGAAGACGAGCGGCCGGATGGGCCGTGCGGCATCGTATGTGTCTGCCATGGCTTGGAGGGCTTGAACCCGCCGCACTTCAGGCAAGGATGGTGTGCCTCTTCAGAATTCCCGGCTATGGAGACCGGGAGAGACCAGAAAGGCCCGCACCGTCGTTGCTTCAAGGCGTCCACGATTTCGCCAGCAGCGAAACCGACTGGAGGATCATCCTCCAGGTACCGTCCCGGCTTGCCTCGCATTCGAGGACCGGGGGACGCCCACAGGCACGTGCGACTTTGGGCGAGGGCGGATATATGGAAACCGGCTGTCATGCACAAGCGGCAATTTGGGGCAGCCGCCGGTATTCGGGTCTTGACGCAGGCCGAGAGTCGAATTTCGGCAACATCGCCAAGTTTGGCGCAAGGAACGAGCCATGGATACGCTGACACGCATGCGCGCCTTCATCGCGGTGGTCGAGAACGGAGGCTTCTCCTCCGCCGCCCGCAAGACCGGTCGCTCCAAGGCGCTCCTGTCGAAATATGTCCGCGAGCTGGAGGATGAACTCGGTGTTCTCCTGATCAACCGCACGACGCGACAGGTGGCGCTGACCGCCGCCGGCGAGGTCTATCTCGCCCGGGCGACCGCACTGATCTCAGAGCTTGAAACGCTGAACGAGGAGGTGAGGGGCGCCACCGGCGAAGCCAAGGGCAAGATCCGCGTCAGTGCGGCGCGCACCTTCGGCGACGCCGAGCTCGGCCTGTCGCTCATCGACTTCGCCAAGGCGCATCCGGAAATCTCGCTCGACATCCATCTCGACGACAACTTCGTCAACCTAGTCGACGAGGGCTTTGACGTGGCGATCCGGATGACTCGGCTCGCCGACTCCTCGATGATCGCGCGGCGGCTTGCCTCGCTCGACTTCGCCATCTGCGCCAGCCCGGAATTCCTGCAGCTGCACGGGCGACCGACTCATCCGAGCCAGGTGTCGCGCTACCCGGCGGTGATCGATTCCAACTCGCGGATGTTCTCCAACTGGACGTTCCGCGACCCGAAGACCAACGAGACGATCCCCGTGGCGGTCTCGGGTCAGTTCACCGCCAACAGCCCGGTGACGGTGCGCGCCGCCGCGATCGCCGGACTCGGGCTTGCGCTCAGCCCGACCTTCGTCATCCGCAACGACCTCGCCGCCGGGCGGCTCGTCACCGTGCTCGACGAATATATGCCGAGCGAAGCCGGCATCTACGCCGTCTTCCCGCACCGCCGGCACCTGCCGGCCCGCGTGCGCGTCTTCGTCGACTACCTCGCCAACTGGTTCCGCAAGTGCGACGGCTCTCATAAGGATGTCGCGGCCTGACGCTATCGCTGCGACGTGCTTCCAACTTCGGCCATTCTCTCCTGATCTGGAGAGACTGCGACGGTGGGGCCGCCGTGACGCGGCAAGGGGAATTCGACATGAGCCTGATCAGGCGGCGCATGGCCGGCGGATTGGCGTTCGCCGCAATGCTCTGCGCGGCAGCACCGGCGCTGGCGCATCCGCACGTCTTTGCCGAATCACACATGGAGATCGTCGGATCGCCCGATGGCAAACTCCATTCGGTTCGCAATGTCTGGCGGATGGACGAGCTGTTCTCCTCGACCGTCCTCGTGGACTTCGACAAGAACAAGAACGGCTCGCTCGACGACGACGAGCTGACCGACGTCGGCAAGACCATCCGCGAGTCGATCGCCGAATGGTCCTTCTACACCTTCGTACGCAGCGGCGGCCGGACCTTGAAGATGAAGGCGCCCGACGAGATCCGCACCCTCTATCGCGACGGCCAGCTTCTGATCTTTTTCGAGATGCTGGCCGACGAGCCGATCGACCTGAAGACGCCGCTGACCGTCTCCAACTTCGACGACACCTTCTATGTCGCCTTCGACTTCGCCGATGCCAACGCCTTCCAGCTCGTCGACATGCCGCAGGGCTGCTCCAAGCAGCTCGTCGTGCCCGACGAGGACGAAGCCGCGCAGGAGTGGGTGAACTCGATCGCGGGGCTGGGGCCGGACGAGAAGGTTCCCGACGACGGCGTCGACTACTCGCAGATTCTGGCAACCCGCGCAGAGGTGAAATGCGGATGAGGCGCCCAGAGCTTCTCATGGTCGGCGCCGTGGCCGCCGCGGTTATGGCCTTGCTCCTTGTCGATCCGGCAATGGCCAAGTCGTCCATCGGAATTGGCAGCGCCGAGGTGACGGCACAGCCGAGCGGGCCGCTGGCCGGCTTGTTCATCGAGATCGCCGTGTATCAGCGGCAGTTCTTCACCGCCCTTCGCCATGCGCTGGTCGGGCTGAAAAGCTCGCCGGCGGCGACGCCGCTCCTGGTCGGCCTTTCGTTCGCCTATGGCATCTTCCACGCAGCAGGTCCCGGCCACGGCAAAGCTGTGATCTCGGCCTATATCCTCGCCAACGAAGTGCAGCTGCGGCGCGGCATTCTTCTTTCCTTCGTCTCGGCACTCCTCCAGGCCTTGACGGCCCTCATCGTCGTCGGCGCCGGATGGTTCGTGCTGCGCGGCACGACCGTCACCATGACGCAGGCGACCGATCTTTTGGAACTAGCCTCCTATGCGGCGATCGCGGCCTTCGGCGGCTGGCTGCTCGTGCGCAAGCTGGTGCGGCTGGTGCGTGCCATGCGCCCGGCCTACGGGCTGCAGTTCGCCATGGCGGGCGAAGCCTCCGGCTATGGGACGAGCGGTGCCAGCTTCGGCGCGTCGGCGCCGCGTTCGACCATGCCGCGTGCGTCGGGGCCGCTCGCCGCCGATATCTGCACCGACGACGAAGCCGACTGCGACTGCGGGCGTGCCCATATGCCATCGCCGCAGGCCCTCGGCGGCCAGCGGCTGCGCTTCGGTCCGGCGGCATCCGCCGTCGTTGCGGTCGGGCTGCGGCCCTGTTCGGGCGCCATCGTGGTGCTGACCTTTGCGCTGGCGAACGGCCTCTATGCCGGCGGCATCCTGTCGGTTCTCGCCATGGCGATCGGCACGGCCGTCACCGTTTCCGCCATCGCCGCGGTCGCCGTCTTTGCCAAGGGCTGGGCTCTGCGGCTCGGGCAAAGGGGCTCGGGCGCGGCGATGCTCGGGACGATCCTCGAGATTGCCGGCGCCGCGCTGCTCCTCGTCATCGGCCTGCTGATGCTCGGGGCAGCACTGCAGCCGGTCTAGACGGCCGGCACCCCGGTCTCCGACCACTCCCACGGCCTCGATCGATCCAGGGGCAGACGGCGGTCCGGCCGTGTGATCCTCCCTGCCGTTCACCGACACGGGCGGAAACGCTTTACCGAGCCGCGGGGCCCGACTATCAAGGTCTTAGGGCCGTCCGGCGGCGTGGAGCCGGCGGTCATCTCCGGCGCCGCAGCTGCCGGCAATAACAGAGGGGGAGGGCCGTTTTGGACCGTCGTTCATTCATTCGCACCGCCGGCACGGCGGGTCTCGGCGCTGCCGCCGCCACGACGCTCGCTGCACCGGCGATCGCGCAGAGCAGCCCGAAGATCGTCTGGCGCTGCACCTCGTCCTTCCCGAAGTCGGTCGACACCATCTTCGGCGCTTCGGAGCTGCTGGCGCGCTACATCAAGGAGGCCTCGGACGGCCAGTTCGAGATCCAGCTCTTCGCCGCCGGCGAGATCGTCCCCGGCGGCCAGGTGCTCGACGCCGTGGCGGGTGGCACGGTCGAGATGGGCCATACCGCATCCTATTACTACTGGGGCAAGGATCCGGCCTTCGCGCTCGGTACCGCCGTGCCCTTCGGCCTCAATGCCCGCCAGATCAACGCCTGGTTCTATGAGGGCGGCGGCAACGACCTGATGAACGAGTTCTTCGGCCAGCACGGCGTCCACGCCTTTCCGGCCGGCAATACCGGTGCGCAGATGGGCGGCTGGTATCGCAAGGAGATCAACACGGTCGACGACCTGAAGGGCCTCAAGCTGCGCATCGCCGGGCTTGCCGGCCGCGTCGTCGAGCGCCTCGGCGTCGTGCCGCAGCAGATCCCGGCCGGCGACATCTATGCCGCGCTGGAGCGGGGCACGCTGGACGCGACCGAGTTCGTCGGCCCGTATGACGACGAGAAGCTCGGCTTCTACAAGGTGGCCAAGTACTACTACTACCCCGCCTGGTGGGAGGGCGGCGCGGCGCTGCACATGATGTTCAACGCCGACAAGTGGAACGGCCTGCCGCAGAACTACAAGGCGATGCTGGAATCCGCCTGCCAGGCGATCAACTGCTCGATGCTGGCAAGCTACGACTACCGCAATCCCGGCGCGCTGAAGCGGCTCGCCCAGAACGGCGCACAGCTGCGCCCGTTCAGCCAGGACATCCTGAAGGCCAGCTTCGATGCGGCCAAGGCCGTGCATGCCGAGATCTCGGAGCAGAACCCCAGCTTCAAGAAGATCCTCGACAGCCAGACGGCCTTCAAGAAGGATGCCTATCTCTGGCAGCAGATCGCCGAATACACCAACGACACGTTCATGATGGTCCAGCAGCGCAACAACGCGCTCTGAGACCGATGTGATCGGGGGCGACTGCGGCAAGCGGTCGCCACGACCATCAGCTGCGGCGAGAGAGTGTCGGCGCGGTTGCAACTCGAGGGGGTTCTCTGCATCCTCTCGCAAAACGGCAACGGCCGGGACCGCCGCTGCGCCGCGGCCGGCCTCAAGGGAGGAGTGCTGCGCATGGACCGTCGGAAATTCATCAGGAACTCGACGATCGGGGCGCTCGGCGCCGGCGTCGGATCGACACTGGCCGCCCCCGCCATCGCGCAGTCGATGCCGAAGATCTCGTGGCGCTGCACCTCGTCCTTCCCGAAGTCGCTCGACACGATCTTCGGCGGTGCGCAGGATCTCGCCACCTATGTGCGCGAGGCAACCGACGGCAATTTCGACATCCAGGTCTTCGCCGCCGGCGAGATCGTGCCCGGCCTGCAGGCGGCCGATGCCGTCACCAACGGCACCGTCCAGATGTGCCACACGGCGTCCTATTACTATGTCGGCAAGGATCCGACCTACGCGCTCGGCGCGACGGTGCCCTTCACGCTGAACGCGCGCGGGCTGCATGCCTGGCTGTATTACGGCGGCGGCGTCGGCCTGCTGAACGAGTACTTCAACGGCCAGGGCATCCACTACCTGCCGGGCGGCAACACCGGCACGCAGATGGGCGGCTGGTTCCGCAAGGAGATCAATACCGTCGAGGACCTCAAGGGCCTGAAGATGCGCATCGCGGGCCTTGCCGGTCAGGCGCTGGGCAAGCTCGGCGTCGTGCCGCAGCAGATCGCTGGCGGCGACATCTATCCTTCGCTGGAGCGCGGCACGATCGACGCGGCGGAGTGGATCGGTCCCTATGACGACGAGAAGCTCGGCTTCTACAAGGTCGCGCCCTTCTACTATTACCCCGGCTGGTGGGAGGGCAGCCTGGCGCTGTGCTTCTTCATCAACAACGAGCAGTTCAACAGCCTTCCCGCGAGCTACAAGAGCCTGCTGGCGACGGCTGCCCGCGCATCGACGATCGAGATGCTGGCGGAATACGACTACAAGAACCCGATCGCGCTGAAGCAGCTTGTCGCCGCGGGCGCCAAGCTGCGGCCGTTCAGCCAGGAGATCATGAGCGCCTCCTTCAACGCGACCCAGGAGGTCTACAAGGAGATCAACGCCAGCAATCCGGCGTTCAAGAAGATCTACGACTCGATGGTCGCCTTCCGCGCCGAGACATATCTGTGGCAGCAGGTCGCGGAATACACCTTCGACACCTTCATGATGATCAAGCAGCGAGAGGGCGCGCTGAACGTCCAGGGCGGCTGAGCCCTTCTTCCCGTTCGGGAAGGTTCAATCCGACAGGGCTTCGGAGCACCGCTCCGGGGCCCTTTTTGCTGTGCATCGAAGATCAGGCGCTCGTTAGCCGGCGCCGAAACCGGAGCGAAGCTTTCCTGTCGCAGGCAGAAGCGCTGCCGATGCTGGCCTGAGGCTCGGCCGTTAACCAGTCGTTAACCACGATTGCCGAAAAGTGAAAGCGTTGGACAAGAGAGCACGGGGAGGCTGCCGCGGCGTAAGCGGGCAGGTTCGCTCAAGGATCGCGCTTCAGTGTCCGGACACCGCATTCCACAACCGACTTCACCGGACCGGGCCGTCAGCCGGTCTCGACCCAGACCATGCGCGCACAGGGAAATGCATCAATGACCTCCGTCCTCTCGATCGGCTCTCTCAAGACGTCCGGCACCACCACTCTCGCTCTGACCCTCGCCAGTGTCGCGGCGGCCGCCGACATCCCGGTGGTGCTCGTGGACGCGTCCCGCGACAAGGATCTGGTCTCCTGGCAGGGCAAGGCCTCGACGCCCCGCAGCCTCGTCGTCGAGGCCGCCGATGACGAAGCCGGCCTGGAGCGCCTGGTGCGTGCCGCCCGTCGCCGTGGCGACCTCGCCATCATCGACGCCGGCGACGATGCCGCGACCATCCGCGCCGCCGCCCGCCTGTCCGACCGTTCGCTGATCCCGGTCCGCTTCTCGCCGCTCTCGGCCTATGCCGCGATCGCCACCGATCACCTTCTCACGGCCGATGCCGGCAAGGGCCGCCGCGGCCGCGACTGGTGCTTCGCCGCCAGCTCCGTCACCGCGATCCCGAGCCGCATCGCCCGCATGGTGGAGTCCTATATCGAGCAGAGCGAGACCAAGCGCCTGGAGATCGGTCTCGTGCTCCGTGCCGCCTATGAGGCGCCGTTCGTTCACGGCGGCACGATCTTCAGCCTGACCGACGAGGTCGCTCCGGGCCTCGACCGTGCCCGTGCCGAAGCGGCGACGCTCGCTTACGAAGTCGGCATTCTCGGCCGCATCGCCGCACCGGTTCCGTCCTACGACGTCGTCGAGGTCGCGCAGGCCGCCTGATAGGCATAAGGTTCGGTCGAGGCGTTATCGCGTCGGCAGCGCGCATGCATTCTCTACGGAAAAGGCTCCGGACAGTGATGTCCGGAGCCTTTTGCATCTAACCTTCCTGCGGCCCGTGCAGCCGCTACAAGAGAGCTGAAAGACGGGTCGACCTCAGTCGCAGCGGATGGTCGGCAGGGCGCGCTGCGAGCCATCGCCCTTCACCGGCTGAAAGACGCCAGTCTCTGGATCGCGGACCAGAAGCTTGCCGGTGGCAACGCCGAAATAGGCGCCATGCAGCTGCAGCAAGCCGGCCTCGACCTTGTTGCGCACATAGGGGAAGGTCATCAGGTTGCGCAGGCTGAGCTCCACCGAGGCAAACTCCAGCCGGCGCAGATAGGCATCCCCGTCGGCACCACGCGGCCCGAGCGTCTCGGCGGCCGGCGCGATCTGCGACATCCAGCGCCCGATGAAATCGCCCGACGACAGCGGCTCCTGCTCATCGGCAAAGGCGCGGATGCCGCCGCAGTATTCGTGGCCGAGAACGACGATGTGCTTCACCTTCAGCGCCTGCACGCCGAACTCCACGGCGGCGCTGGTGCCGTGCTGCGAATCCCGGTTGGATTCGTAGGTCGGGACGAGATTGGCGACGTTGCGCACGACGAGAAGTTCGCCCGGCGCGGCGTCGAAGATCACCTCCGGCGACACGCGCGAGTCGACGCAGCCGAAGACCATGATCTCCGGCCGCTGGCCGGTTTCGGCCAGCGTCTCGTAGCGCGTCCGCTCATTGACGAAGCGGCCACCGAGAAAGGCGCGGTAACCGTCGGTCAGTCGTCCAGGAAACATCGGATCACCTTGCATGGAAACGGCGGGCGCATCGGATCGCGCCCCACCCGGGTGCGGCGGGCATCGCTCCTAACATAGGGCGCTCGGCCGTTGGAGGCGCGGCAACGGCTCAGGGTGTTTGCGGAGCCGGTGCGGCGGGTGCCGCCGGCGGAGCCGGCTGGCTTCCTGGCGCCGGTGCTGGAGCAGCCGGACCGCCGAGGCCCGGCGGCGGCTGGGTGAGGTCGATCGCACCGCCGGAGCCCGCAGGCTGCGGCGCCGCGGGTGCCGATGCAGCCGGAGCTGCAGGCGAGGCCGGCTGAGTATCGAATTGCAGCGGTGGCAGGCCGAGCGCTGGCGCGCCGGCACCGGATGGGGCTTCGCCCGAGGCCGGCCCGGCGGGCGCTGGGGCCGGCGGTGTGGCCGTTCCGCCATTGCCGAAGTCCAGCGGGGGCAGCCCAAGCTGCGGCTGCGCCGGTGCGGGCGCAGCTGGCGACGCGGCGCCCGGCGTGGTGCTGGTCCCGCCAGAGGGCAGCCCAAGCGGAGGCAGGCCGAAGGGATTGCTGCCAGCATCTCCACCACCACCGAGCGGCGGCAGCGTCATGCCGCCCGGCGCCTGCGGCACGATGATCGTGTCCGTGGATACCGGCGGCGCTTCCGACTTGTAGCGCATCACCATGCCGGGGAAGAGGATCGTCAGCGCCACCATCAGGATCTGGATGCAGACGAAAGGAATGGCGCCGCGATAGATCTGCCCGGTGGTGACCCCATCCAGAGTGCGGCCGGTGACCTTGTCGAGGAACGGCATGCGCGGCGCCACCGAGCGCAGGTAGAACAGCGCGAAACCGAAGGGCGGATGCATGAAGCTGGTCTGCATGTTCACACCGAGCAGGACGCCAAACCAGATGAGGTCAATCCCCTGCTTTTCAGCGATGGGGCCGAGCAGCGGCACGATGATGAAGGCGAGCTCGAAGAAGTCCAGGAAGAAGGCCAGGATGAAGACGAGGATGTTGACGACGATCAGGAAGCCGACCTCGCCGCCCGGCACGGAGGTCAGCAGCTCCTCGACCCAGATGTGACCGTTGACGCCATAGAAGGTCAGCGAGAAGACCCGGGCGCCGACGAGGATGAAGATCACGAAGGCCGACAGGGTCGTAGTCGACTCCATCGCCTGTACCAGCAGCTTCGTCGAGAAGCGGCGCTTGGCGAGGGCAAGCACCAGTGCGCCCACGGCGCCCATCGCGCCGCCCTCCGTCGGCGTCGCGACGCCGAGAAAGATCGTGCCGAGCACCAGGAAGATCAGCGCCAGCGGCGGGATCATCACGATGATCACCTGCTGGGCGAGGTAGGACAGGACGCTCAGCTTGAACGCCTTATTGGCGACGGCGACGAAGTAGACGAGCAGCGTGCCGACGACAGCGCCCCAGATCGCCGCGCCCTGCTCCACGTGAGGAGCGAGATATTCGGTCGCGCCGTAGCTGACGAGAACGGCCCCTGCCAGCGCGACCGAGAGCGAGGTGACGCCGCGCCCGAGGGTGCGCGCCTCCGGCGGCAGCGCCGGCGCCGCCTTTGGATTGATCATCGTGACGATGAAGATGTAGCCGACATAGAGGCCTGTCAGCACGAGGCCCGGGACCAGCGCGCCGGAATACATGTCGCCGACGGAGCGGCCGAGCTGGTCGGCCAGCACGATCAGCACCAGCGAGGGCGGGATGATCTGCGCCAGCGTGCCGGACGCGACGATGACGCCGCTCGCCAGCTTCCGGTCATAGCCGTAGCGCAGCATGATCGGCAGCGAGATCAGGCCCATGGCAATAACAGAGGCGGCTACCACGCCTGTGGTGGCCGCGAGCAGTGCGCCGACGAAGATCACGGCATAGGCGAGGCCGCCCCGCAGCGGGCCGAAGAGCTGGCCGATCGTGTCGAGCAGATCCTCCGCCATGCCGGAACGCTCGAGGATCAGTCCCATGAAGGTGAAGAAGGGGATGGCCAGCAGCGTGTCGTTCGACATGATGCCGCCGAAGAAGCGGTCAGGGAGCGCGCCCAGAAGCGGCCAGAAAAGGTTGATCTCGCCGGAGGAGATCGGCGCCAGCTCGACGCCGATCACAAAGAACAGGAGGCCGTTGGCTGCAAGTGCAAAGGCGACGGGGTAGCCGAGCAGCAGGAACACCACCAGGCTGATGAACATGATCGGCGCGAGATTGTGCGCGATGAACTCGATCATCGGCCGATCTCCCCGCGCGATGCGCTCGCGTCGGCCGGCCCCGCCGGCGCGGTGGTCTCCATTTCCTCTGCCGTCGGGTGGCTTTGGTGCTGAGGCGTCGGATCGTCCATCCCGGCGAAGAGGACGCCGGCGCGCTTGATTAGCTCGGACAGGGCCTGCGCCAGCAGCAGCGCGAAGCCGGCCAGCAGCAGCGCCTTGGCCGGCCAGACGAGCAGGCCGCCGGCATTCGGCGAATGCTCGCCGCTGCGGTAGGACAGCGAGACATAGGGGATCAGCAGCCAGATCATCAGCAGCGTGAAGGGAATGAGCACGACGAGGTGGCCGATGAAGTCGATCCAGTCGCGTGTGCGCTTCGACAACATGGATGAGATGATGTCGACGCGGATGTGCTCGTTCTTCAGCAGGGTCCAGGCGGCCGCCAGCATGAACACGGCCCCGAAGAGGTACCACTGCAGTTCGAGCCAAGCGTTCGACGACATGTCGAAGATCTTGCGGATCACCGCATTGCCGGCGCTGACTAGAACGGCGACGAGCACGAGCCATGACACGGCACGGCCGACGAAGGTCGTGACGCTGTCGATGACGCGCGACAGCGATAGAAGGGCGCTCATGCGATCCGGATCCTCCTCGTCCTGCCCCGCGACCGGGACGACTGCCGGGTACAGCCCAGCTCTTGTTGGATGGCGTGACGGGATCGAGATGGATGCAGGCAGGAGCGCCATATCCCGATCGAAGCCGTGGATCGGTCGTTAAGGACTTTTACTGGCTGTCGCAAGTAATCGCCGCAGTCCGTTTGGCAGCCGGGCTTGCGCAGAGGCTTGGCGGCCTCATCCCCCTCCGCTACGACCGGGCGATGGAAGCGACGCCGCCGCAACGCCGGAAGGTGCCCGGTCCGGTGACGGCCGAATGGCTGTTCCGGGCGGGCATGCACTATCTCGAACGATATGCCTCTTCGACGGAGAACCTGCGCAGCGTCCTCCGACGCAAGCTGATGCGCCGCTGCCTCGCGCGCGGCGAGGATGCGGAGGCCTTCGCTCCGCTTGTCGAGGAGGCGATGGGGCGCTTCGCCGATCTGAAGCTGATCGACGATCGTGCCTATGCCGAGGCCCGGGCTGCCAGCCTCCGGCGCCGGGGAACGTCGCATCGGCAGGCGAGTGCCAAGCTTCTCGCCAAGGGCGTCGAACCCGATCTCGTCGCGGCCGCGCTTGCGGTCGAAGGAGGCGATGAGCGAGCATCAGCCTGGCGATATGCCGAGCGGCGGCGGCTTGGCCCGTTCCGCCTGCGGGATCGCGCCGAGCGGCGCGACCGCGACGTCGCCGCGATGATCCGCGCCGGCTTCGCCTTTGCGGATGCCGCGGCCGTCATCGACGGGAATGCCGACGAGCGGAGCTGCTCATGAGACGGCGCCACCAGGCATGGAAGTGAAGCGTAGCTGGCGGCGAATCGGCCCGCCGCGGCCCGGAACTATCGCGGCACCAGAGGGGTTAGCCTGTCATCCATAGCAACGATGCAGCCAATGTGCCCGCCTCACGGTGGCGCAGGGCTGCGCTTCGACAGGAGAAGTTCGATGCCAAGCATCAAGGACGCCAAGATCGCCATTCTCTCGACCGACGGGTTCGAGCAGGACGAACTGATCAAGCCGCTGGAGCAGCTGAAGGCTGCCGGCGCACAGGTTCACGTCGTCTCGCTAAAGGACGGGACGATCACCGGCTGGGACCAGGATCACTGGGACAAGAAGGTGCCGGTCGATCGCACGCTCGATGCGGTTTCCGTCGGCGATTACGATGCGCTCGTCCTGCCGGGCGGCCAGATCAATCCGGACAAGCTGCGCGCGGAACCGCAGGTCGTCGAGTTCGTCCGCGCCTTCTACCAGTCCAAGAAGCCGCTGGCGGCGATCTGCCATGCGCCGTGGCTCCTGATCGAGGCCGGCGTGGTGAAGGATCGACAGCTGACCTCATTCAACTCGATCAAGACGGACGTCATCAATGCCGGCGGCAACTGGGTCGACCGCGAGGTCGTCGTCGACGAGGGGCTGATCACCTCGCGCAACCCGGGTGATATTCCGGCCTTCGTCGCCAAGATCATCGAGGAAGTGGAAGAGGGGCGCCATCAGGACCGACAGGCGGCTTGAGCAACCCAGTCGCTGAAGTCGAACCCGGCCGGCGCTCAAGGGCGCCGGCCTTTTTCCATGCTGCTGCATCGAGCGCCGCAGCACGCCGCGGCATTGCCAGTTTGTGGCGGAATCGTGTATGTGCGCGGCACGCATTTGGCATCAGATGGAGGATCGGCGTGGCCACTCTGCCAACCTACGACACCAAGAATCCCGCCGCGATGGACTATCCCGAGCACGAGCGGACCTATTCCGGCTTCCTCGCCCTCTTCAAGTGGGGCACGGTGGCCGTCGTGATCCTGCTCATCCTGATGGCCTTCTTCCTGCTCTAGTTCTGCACGCCGCGTCGCCGACCGGCGGGTCACCGCAGCCCACCAAGGCTGCTCATCCGCCAGCCGAAGCGATGAAGCGGCGTTTTTGGAGGGCGCGTTCGATCCTCCGGGCGTCGTCGGCGACACTCCAGCTCTCGACATGAGAAAGGCCCGCAGGGTTGTCCCGGCGGGCCTTCTTCGTTCCAGTCGGGCTGATGCTTACTTGGTGATGACCACGGTCTCGCTGCCCGGCGCGACCGCCACGGCCGGCGCCAGCGTGAACTTGGTGACGCCGATCGCGGCATTGACGCCTTCCTGAGCCTGCACGCTCAGCGGCTGCAGCGTGAAGCCGCCATTCGGGCCGCCGACGAGGACCTTGACGCCGGCACCAGCCGCAAAGGAGGCATCGGCACTGGCGCCGACATAGCTGCCGGCGAGCGAGGCCGGGCTGTACTTGTCAGGCGTCGCGGCCAGGACGACCCACTTCATCACCGTCTCGCCGGTCACGCCGACATCGAGGCCGAGCGAGCTCAGCGTGCCCGTATAGACTTCCTTCGGCAGAGCGTTGTTGGCGGGCGTGAACTCGCAGAGGACGTTCTCGGACGAGCCGATGATGAAGCCGGTCGAGCCTTCGCTGTGGCAGGTGAGGGAGCCGAGCTCGGCATCGGCTCGGGCCGCGGCGGAGCCGGCGAGAAGAGCACCGGCGAGGGCGGCGGAGAAGAGAATGGCCTTCATGGCTTATGCCTCCTGAAGAATGACGTTCGGCCGGGAAATCCTCTCGAGGCGCAACGGTTCCGCCAAATCTCAGCCCGCAGTGTCGCGCTGTTGCGGCAGCGCAACAGGCTCGGTCGTGCCCCGACGGTTCTCGTCCGCCCGGATCCGCCGATCCGGCTGCTGCTTCGCGCGCGCCGCTGACCGCGACTGAGGCAAATTGCCGGACGGGCAGAATTATCTTTTTGTAACGGGCGGTTGTTTTCAGACGCGCCTAGCTTCCGACCCGCGCCGATGAGCGGCGCAGGATCTTACCGCGTCGATGACCGACGCAGGATCTCAGAAGGAGGTTGTCATGAAGCGTCTTGTTGTTTCGGCCACTGTGCTTTCGGCTCTTCTCGTCTCGGGTGGCGCCTTCGCCGCAACGGCGACCGGCACCGTCAAAGCGATGGACGTGTCCAAGCACACCGTCACTCTCAAGAACGGCGAAACCTTCACGGTCGCGCCGAGCGTGAAGCTGTCGACGCTGAAGGCTGGGGAGAAGGTGTCGATCACCTATACCAAGAGCGGCACGGCGATGAGCGCCAGCAAGATCATGGCGGCGAAGTAGAGCCAGCGGCCCTACCGGACCGCGGACCGCCGTCGAGCCCCCCGACGGCGGTCTGCATCCGTTGCGTCAGACGCCGGTGGTGCGCGCCATCCCATCCTTGGCCGGCCGATAGCGCGGGTCGAGCTGTGCGGCGCGCGAATAGGAGCGGAAGGCCTTCTGCTTCTCGCCGCGGCGCTCGTAGACGATGGCCTGGTTCGTCCAGTACTCCGCCTTGCGGTCGTCGAGCTTGAGCGCGGCGTTGAAGTCGTTGAAGGCGTTTTCCTCATCGCCGAGCGCGAGATAGGAGACGCCGCGGCCGGAATAGGGCTCCGGCGCATCCGCCTTCAGCGAGATCGCCGTCGAGAAGTCCTCGATCGCCTGCTTGTGCTGGCCGTCGATCTGATAAAGCAGACCGCGATTATGGTAGGCGCGCGGATCGGTCGTGTTGAGATCGATCGCCTTCTGGAAGTCCGCCAGAGCCTCGCGGTTGCGGCCGGCGATGCGGTAGACGTTACCGCGGCCGATATAGGCAGCGTCATAGTCGGGCTTGATCTTCAGCGCCGCGTTGTAGTCGGCGACGGCCTTGCCCTGCTCGTTGGTCTGCCGGAAGACCAGCGCCCGATTGGCATAGGCCTGGTAGAAGTTCGGGTCGAGCTGGATGGCGGTGGTGAAGTCCTCGATCGCCCGGTTGTAGTCGCCCGCCCGCCCATAGGCGGTGCCGCGGACATTGTAGGCTTCCGGGTTGCGCGGATCGGCATTCACGGTCGCGGTCAGCGACGAGATGTTCTCCGAGGATCCCTGGCTCTGGTCGAGCGAGATGGCCTGCACCGTCGGCTCGGCCGTCTGACAGCCGGCCAGCGCCAGGCCGGCGAAGATCGCAAGGAGGGCGGCCGGCTTCGTCGCGGCGACGGTCCGGTTCGGCGCGAGGCGGCTTTCGGAATGCGAGATCAAACTGCTGTCCCCGTGAAACGAGCTTTGACGGTCGGCCTCGTGGCGTCACCAGGCACGCCCCTTGCCCCTTAAGCGTCCGGGCCGGATGAAGCTCGGGCGGCGCAGCATCCCCCGCCGCGTCAGCGCCTGATCATCCATCTGCCAAAATGCCGCGAAAGGCGCTGACCATTCAGGTGCATACGCCGCCTTCCGCATAGCCGTCGATACAGGCTCTAGGAATCGAAATCGACCAAAAAGTGGCGCAGTGGAGCCTTCGCTCACCCGCCGTCAAGGATGCGGCAAGGTCGAGACAGCCGAGGCCGACCAGCCGCCCTGTCCCTCCATGCCTTCGGGCCGTCTAACGAACCCCATCCGCAATCTTGGCCGCGGTGAACTTCGCCGCGCGCTCGAACGCCTCGTCGGTATCGCCGCGGAAGGACAGGATGCGGTCGAGAACGACGTTCCCGCTGGCGACGTCGATGACGTCGACATGGCCGGAACCGATCAGCGTCGAGACCTTCTGGATGACGCCGAGGACGAGGAAGTCCGCTCCGGCCGCCTTGGCCATGGATGTCAGTTCCGCAGGGCTCAGCGTGCCGCTGCCGCAGCTCGGCTTGCCACACTCCAGCGTTACCAGAGCAAACGCGCCCTCGGCTGCCAGCGTCTCGCGCAGCAGGGCGTTGAAGCTCTGAACGCGCTTTTCATGCGCCTTCGTCTGATCGCCGGGCTCGCCGGACGTGTCGAGATAGTCGAAGTCAGCAACGGCGATCCGCATTGCCGGTTCGGCAGTTGCTGGCAGGGTGGCGGCGATCAGGCCGACCAGGACTGCGAGGATGGCGGTTCTGTTTGGGGACACGGGGTTCCAACGGGCGGCGCGCCCGCTCCTTCGCCGCACCGGCGTGCGGTCGCTCGCGGATGTTCGTCCCGCCGACGCCGGTCGAGGCGAAACGGGTGCCCGGCCTCTGCAGATAGGCGCGAGCCCCGCGGCTGGAAGGTCTGCGATGGTCAGCTGGCAGGGGGAGCCGGCTGCGAGGCCTGTCGTCCGCTGCGCACCGTCCGCGCAACGATGTGTGAGAGCAGTTCGAGGCAGAACAGCGGATCATCGGTGCGCTCGTGAAAATCCGCACGCCGCGCCTCCGGCAGCCGCTCTTTGCCGCGCCTGGCGGGGCCCTCGACGAACAAGCCCGTTGCCTTGCCCGCGTCGTCGACCTGCCGGCGAAGCTCGGCGATTGCGGCTCGCAGCGCCGCCGTCGAGGCCTCATCCCCGCGGTGCTCGCTCATGCGCCGTGCGAAGATCCGCGACCAGTGGGCACAGGCCAGGAAACGCGTCAGGGTCTGGCGCACGGGACCTGGCTTGCGCACGACCTGCCAATTGCTGCCGAGCGGACGCGCTGCGGCTGCGAGATCGCCGTAGCGGCGGTCGATCTGCCGCGACAGGCGCAGGAGCTCCCCGCGTCTGACATGGCCGTCGAGACTGTCCTCGGCCGCCGCCAGAAGCTCGTCGACCGCCGCAAAGAACCGCGACGCCGCTTCGTCGGCGAGCCGGGTCGTCGACTGCGGGAAGATCAAAAAGGCGATGAAGACGCCAGCGGCGGCGCCCACCAGCGTCTCTTCCAGACGCAGCAGCAAGAGGTCGGGCGTGAACTGCCCGATCAGGCCGTAGACCAGCGAGATGGCGAGCGTGATGAAAAAGGTCATCGCGCCATAGGAGAGCTGCAGGAGATAGAAGCCGGTGAAGACGAAGACGGCAACGAGCGGCAGCGCCACCGCCAGCTCGTTGCCGATCAGGGTCGCGACACCGATGCCCGCGATGACGCCAAGGAGCGTGCCAAGGGCGCGGTTGATGGCGCGCAGCGCGGTGTCGCCGCGCGACTGCGTGTTGGTGAAGACGAGGAAGGCGGTCAGGATCGCCCAGAACCAGCGCGTCGGCGAGAGGTAGAGGCCGCCGGCCATGGCGACGGCCGCGGCAAGCGTCACCTGGATCGCCAGCCGCAGCGCCGGATCGCCAAAGGTGGACGAGCCCGCGAGCGATGCGGCAAACCGCGCAGGTGGTGGGGCGCCGGAGCTGGTGAAGGCCTCCGGCGGCAGCCGATCGACAACCTGCGTCACCACTTGGCGAGCGCGCTGCAAGCGCTGCTCCGCCTGCCGATAGCTCTGCTGAAGAGCCCTGTTGTCCTTCTCCGGCGTTCCGGGATCGAAGCTGGCGAGCAGCACGCTCTCGGTGGCGAGATGCAGGTCGAGCAACGCCGTCGATGCATCCGGCAGATCAGCAGGCCGATCCGGGTCATCGCTCGCGTAGACGCTGCTCTCGCCCGGTGCGGGAACAAGGCCTTCGGCAACGAGGATGGCGTCCTTGACCCCGTTTTCGGCCTGCACCGCGCGGCGGCGCAGCGTGCCGACCCATCCAGCCTCCATGCCGAGCCGGGTGAGGGTCAGCAGTTCCGCGATCCGGCGGTCTACGGCGAGTAGCGTTCGTGCCAGATCCCGCTGCCCGTCTTCCGCAAGAAGGGTGTTGCGGGTGACATGGGCGATGACGCCGGACAGGGCGATGGCGATCGCGATGCCGAGGAGGTCTGCGGGCGCCGGATGCAGGTACGAGCCGATGAAGTAGCTCATGAAGGCGAACATGCCGACGGCGTTCCACCGGGGTCCGAAGCGCCTGATATAGACGGCGGCAAAGATCAGCAGCAGAAGAAGGACATGCCCCGCCCAGGGATGGGCGGAGACGGCGCTCGCCAGCGCAACAGCATACCAGCCGGCGAATCCCGACAGGGTGCGCGTCACCGTCTGGCCTCGCATCGAGGCTTCCCTGACCTGCAGCGCGCCCTGCATCGCCGTGATCATCGCGACACCGTAGGCGGCCGGAGGCAGGGCATAGACGAGGTGGATGCCGGCAAGCCCCGTGACGACGGCGACGAGCGTCACTGTGACGCGCAGAGCCATGCGCAGCCGCATCAAGGCGGGATCGGTTGCGGCCAGCACCGTCGAAAGGCGGTCGAAAGGGTTGCGGATGTCAGGCTCCCGCTCTGCTTCAACGCGAGTAGATACCTCAGTTTACGCCGACTTTCGCCGTCGACCGATTGTCAGGAGCCGCGGTCTGTGGTCGCCTGCAGCGGGAGCCAGGCGGCGTAAGGATGTCCGCCGGCGCGTCATGCTGCGTCGCAAAGCGAGCAGGGCGAGCAGCGTGGTCGGCTAGCCTTGCGAGACGATGCCGCTTGGACGATACGTGCCCGGCACGAACGCCGGGAACTGGTAGGGAGCGCCCATGCGCCGATTTTCACTCTTTGCCCTGGCACGCGAGTCGATGCGCGGCCACAAGGGCTGGGGCGAGCAGTGGACGAGCCCGGAGCCGCGCCATCACTACGACGTCGTGATCATCGGCGCCGGCGGCCACGGTCTTGCCACCGCCTACTATCTGGCCAAGGAGCACGGCATCACCGACGTCGCGGTGATCGAGAAGGGTTGGCTCGGCGGCGGCAATACCGGCCGCAACACGACCATCATCCGCTCCAACTACCTCTATGACGAATCCGCCGCGCTCTACGACCATGCGGTGAAGCTGTGGGAGGGCCTGTCCCAGGACCTCAACTACAACGTCATGTTCTCGCCGCGCGGGGTCCTGATGCTGGCGCACAACGTTCACGACGTGCAGTCGGCGCAGCGCCACATCCACGCCAACCGGCTGAACGGCATCGACAACGAGTGGCTGTCGGCGGAGGCGTGCAAGGCCTATGTGCCGGCGCTGAACATCTCCAAGGACATCCGCTATCCCGTCGTCGGCGGCGCGCTGCAGCGGCGCGGGGGCACGGCGCGGCATGACGCGGTCGCCTGGGGCTATGCCCGCGCGGCCTCGGCACGCGGCGTCCACATCCTCCAGAACACCACCGTCACCGGCATCCGCCGCGGCAGCGACGGGTCGGTGAAGGGCGTCGAGACGACCAGAGGCTATATCGGCGCGCGCAAGATCGGGGTCGTTGCGGCCGGCAACACGTCGGTCGTCATGGACATGGCTGGCGTCAGGATGCCGCTCGAGAGCTTCCCGCTGCAGGCGCTGGTGTCGGAACCGGTGAAGCCCTGCTTCCCCTGCGTCGTCATGTCGAACACGGTGCACGCCTATATCTCGCAGTCCGACAAGGGCGAGCTCGTGATCGGCGCGGGCACCGACCAGTACCCGTCCTATTCGCAGACGGGCAGCCTCCACATCCTCAACCACACGCTCGACGCCATCACCGAGATGTTCCCGATGTTCCGGCGCATGCGGATGCTGCGCTCCTGGGGCGGCATCGTCGACGTCACGGCGGATCGCTCGCCGATCCTCTCGAAGACGCCGGTGAAGGGCCTCTACGTCAATTGCGGCTGGGGCACCGGTGGTTTCAAGGCGACGCCTGGCTCCGGCCATGTCTTCGCCCATACCATCGCGCGTGACGAGCCGCATCCGATCAACGCCGCCTTCGGCCTCGACCGCTTCGAGACCGGACGCTTCATCGACGAGGCGGCCGCCGCCGCCGTCGCGCATTGAGGGCAGCGATGGAGCGCAAAGCGATCAGTCTTCACGACAAGCTGTCGTCCTTCACCGAGCATTGGGCACCCAAGGTCGTCGCCGACTACAACGGCAACGACGTCATCGTGGTGAAGGTGAAGGGAGAGTTCGTCTGGCACTCGCATCCCGAGACGGACGACTTCTTTCTCGTCCTGAAGGGGCGCCTGACGATCCAGATGCGCGACGGCGACGTCACCCTCGGCGCGGGCGAGCTCTTCGTCGTGCCGAAGGGTGTGGAGCACCGGCCGGTGGCCGAGGAAGAAACGCACCTCCTGCTGATCGAGCCGGCCGGCACGCCGAACACCGGCGACCCGGCGACAGCCGTCGCCAAGCCAAGGATTTGAGAGACAGCAATGCTGCTGATCCACTGCCCCTATTGCGAGGAAGACCGGCCTGAGCTGGAGTTCCGCCATGCCGGCGAGGCGCATATCGCGCGCCCCGTTCTGAATGGTCCCGATGCCGGCAAGGCGGTCGCGGAGTCCTTGTACCTTCGCACCAATAATCGCGGCATCGTCTTCGAGCGCTGGCGGCACATCCATGGCTGCGGTCGCTTCTTCAACGCCGTTCGCCATTCGGTGACCGACAAGTTCCTCGCCTTCTACAAGGCCGGCGAGCCGCGCCCGGAGATCGAGGGCGCGGACAGGCACGACCTCGGCCTGCAGCTGTTCGGCGCCGGCGCCAACAAGGCGACCGCGCCGCTCGAAGGCGCCAAGTCGGGCGGGGAGGTCTCGGGCCTATGACGAGCTTCCGCATCAAGGGGCAGGGGCGCCTTCGGGACGGCCGCCGCATCGCCTTCAGCTTCGACGGCAACCGCTATCATGGGGTCGAGGGCGATACGCTCGCCTCGGCGCTGCTTGCCAACGGCGTCCATCTGACCGGGCGTTCCTTCAAGTACCACCGGCCGCGCGGCATCCTCGGCGCGGGATCGGAGGAGCCGAACGCCCTCGTCGAGATCCGACGCGACGATGCACGGCGGCAGCCGAACATCCGCGCCACGATGCAACCCCTCTATGACGGGCTGGTTGCGGAGAGCCAGAACCGCTGGCCCTCTCTCGCCTTCGACATCGGATCGGTCAACGACCTGGCTGCCCGGCTGCTGCCGGCCGGCTTCTACTACAAGACCTTCATGTGGCCGAAGTCCTTCTGGCACAAGGTCTACGAGCCGCGCATCCGCGCCGCCGCCGGCCTCGGCCGTGCGCCGGAAGAGGCCGATCCCGACCGCTACGCCAACCGGTTCGAGCATGTCGACGTGCTCGTCGTCGGCGGCGGTCCGGCCGGCCTTGCCGCGGCGCTCACGGCAGCGGAAAACGGCGCCGGCGTGCTTCTCTGCGAGGAAAGCGCCTCCTTTGGTGGCTGGCTGAAGGCCGAGAGCCGCGCCATGATCGACGGCATTGCCGCGATAGACTGGGCGGAGCAGACGGTGGCACGCCTGCGCGCCATGCCGAACGTGCGGCTGATGCCGCGCACCACGGCCTTCGGCTATTACGCGCAGAACATGGTGGCGCTCGCCGAGCAGGTGACCGACCATCTGGCCGCGCCGGATGTGACGCTGCCGCGCGAGCGGCTGTGGCAGGTGCGGGCGAGCCGAGTCATCCTCGCAACCGGCTCGATCGAGCGGCCGATGGTGTTCCCCGACAACGACCGGCCGGGCATCATGCTCGCCGGCGCCGGCCGGACCTACCTCAACCATTACGGCGTCAAGCCGGGCGGCCGCGTCTGCGTCTTCACGGCGCACGACGCCGCTTATGAAGCCGCGATCGACCTGAAGCGCGCCGGCGTTGAGGTGCCGGCCATCATCGACACGCGCGAGGACCCGGGCGCTGTCGCTCGCACGGCACGTGCTGCCGGTATCGAGGTGCTCACCGGCTACGAAGTGTTCTCGGTGCGCGGCCACAAGCGCATTCGCGGCTTCCGGGTCCGAGAGATCTGCACCGGCCACGACCAGCGCGGGTTCGACTGCGACGCGCTGCTGATGTCGGCGGGCTTCACGCCTTCCGTCCACCTGTTCTCGCAGTCGCGCGGTAAGGTCGTGTTCGATCCGGCGCTGCAGGCCTATGTGCCCGGCGAAAGCGCGCAGGACTGTGTCAGCGTCGGCGCCTCGGCTGGTTGCTTCGATCTCGCCGAGACGCTCGCCAGCGCTGCGGCGGCGGGGCGCCAGGCGGCGGGCACTGACGCGGGCGAGGTCACGCGTCCCGCGGTCGCCGGCACCGCCGGCTGGAACGGCGGAATGGTCGGCGCGACCCCGGCCGCCGGGCCGGGCAAGTTCGTCAAAGCCTTCGTCGACTTCCAGAACGACGTGACCGCCAAGGACATCCGCCTTGCCGTGGCAGAGGGCTTCCGCTCGATCGAGCACATCAAGCGCTTCACCACCAACGGCATGGCGACGGACCAGGGCAAGACGTCGAACATCCACGGCCTCGGCATCGCCGCCGACACGCTGCAGCGTCCGATGCCGGAGGTCGGCCTGACGACCTTCCGAGCGCCGTTCACGCCCGTGACCTTCGGGACCATCGCCGGCTTTGCCAAGGGCGAGCTCTTCGATCCGACCCGCCGCACGGCGATCCACGACAGCGCCGCGGCCGAGGGTGCGGTGTTCGAGGATGTCGGCAACTGGAAACGCGCCTGGTACTTCCCGCGCGGCCGCTCCATGCACGAGGCCGTCCGGCAGGAATGCCGCACGGTGCGCGAAAAAGGCGGGCTGTTCGACGCCTCGACGCTCGGCAAGATCGAGGTCGTCGGACCGGATGCGGCGAAATTCCTCGACCTGATCTACGCGACGCCGCTGGCGAGCCTTGCCGTCGGCCGGGCGCGCTATGCACTGATGCTGAACGAGGCCGGCTTCATCATCGACGACGGCATCGTCGCAAGGGTCGGCGACAACCGCTACCACGTCACGACCACGACGGGCGGAGCGCCGCGCGTCCTCAACATGATGGAGGATTACCGCCAGACCGAGTTCCCGGAGCTTAAGGTCTGGCTCACCTCCGTCACCGAGCAGTGGGCGGTGATCGCGGTGCAGGGGCCGCAGGCGCGGGCGACCATCGCGCCCTTCATCGAAGGCGCCGATCTGGCCGACGAAGCCCTGCCGCACATGTCGGTGGTGGAATGCCGCTTCCTCGGCGTGCCCTGCCGGTTGTTCCGCGTCTCCTTCACCGGCGAAGCGGGCTACGAAGTCAACGTGCCGGCGGACTATGGTCGCGCCGTGTGGGATGCGCTGCGCGAGCATGGCCGAGGCCTGGGCGTCGAGCCCTATGGCACGGAGACGATGCACGTGCTGCGCGCCGAGAAGGGCTACATCATCGTCGGGCAGGAAACCGACGGCACGGTGACGCCGGGCGACGCCGGCCTGTCATGGGCGGTGTCCAAGAAGAAGGCCGACTTTGTCGGCAAGCGCGGGCTGGAACGCCCTGACCTCAACGCGCCAGGCCGCAAGCAGCTCGTCGGCCTCAAGCCGAAGAACCCCCTGACCGTTCTTGAGGAAGGCGCGCAGATCGTCGCCGATCCGAACCAGAGCGTGCCGATGACGATGATCGGTCATGTCACCTCGAGCTACATGTCGGACGCGCTCGGCCGCTCCTTCGCGATGGCGCTGGTGCGTGATGGCCGGGCGCTGAAGGGCTCGACGCTCTACGTGCCGATGCAGGACCAGACGATCGCGGTGGAGGTCACCGATCCCGTGTTCTTCGATCCGGAAGGAGAGCGGCTCCATGGCTGACATCGCGACCCCGCCCAACACTGGTCTGACGGCTGCCGATGGCACGGCAGGCCTCGGCGCCCGCAGTCCGTCGGCGCTGTCGCCGCTCACCGGGCGCTATGGCGGCGGTCCGGGCGTCACCCTCTCGCCGCTTGGGCCCCGCGTGCGGATCAGCCTGCGGGCCGGCGAGCCGCAGCTCGGAGCCATCGAGGATGCACTCGGGCTGGAACTGCCGATGCGGCCGAAGGGGGTGGCGCAGGCCGGCTCGCTCGCGGCGCTCTGGCTCGGGCCCGATGAATGGCTGCTGATCGACGAGAGCGGCGAGGACGCCCCGACCGACACGGGTGCGGCCCTGATGCAGCGGCTGTCGAGCCTGGAGGATCAGACCTTTTCGGCGGTCAACGTCTCCAACCGCAATGTCGGCTTTGCCGTGGACGGTCGCGCCGCCGAGGCAGTGCTGATGGCCGGATGCCCGCAGGATCTGCGTCTGGCGAGCTTCCCCACCGGCACCGCGAGCCGCACCGTTGTCGGCAAGGCCGAGATCGTGCTGTGGCGCCGCACGGAGACGCGCTTCGAGGTGGAGTGCTGGCGCTCCTTTGCGGACTACCTCTGGACCTTCATGTCCGAGGCTGCCCGCGCGCCGGCGGTCTGATGGGGCCGCGTCGGCCGATCGACCGGCGCGGCGGCTTCATCGCGATAAGCCCTACTGGCTCTGCGAGCGGCGGTAGGCGTCGCGATCGGTGACCCGCGCGACATAGTCCTGCAGCACCTTGTTCGCCTTGACCTGCGGCTCGCCGAACATGCCGGCAAAGCTCAGCCCGGCCCCGACATAGAGGTCGGCGGCGCTGAAGCGTTCACCCAGGAGGTAGGGGCTGGTGGACACAGCCTCCTCCACTGTCGCCAGGACGTCCTCATAGGTGCCCCAGCCGACGCTGGTCTTCGGCAGAGGCGGCGCGTCCTTGCGCATCATCGTCTCGGTCAGCGCCGGCTCGATGCAGGAGCCGCCGAAGAACAGCCAGCGATAATAAGGTCCACGCTCCGGCGTGCCGACGGCCGGCGCCAGCGCCGCCTCGGGATAGGCGTCGGCGAGCCAGGCGATGATCGCCGGCGTCTCCGATATCGCGGTGCCGTCCGACAGGACGAGGGTCGGGATCTTGCCCATGCGGTTCACCGCCCGCAGCGCCTGCTTGTTGGCGTCGTCGGCCTCGAAGCCGATCGGCACCAGCTCGTAGTCGGCGCCGACCTCCTCCAGCATCCAGCGTGCGGTGACGGCGCGGCTGCGCGGGTTGAAGTAGAGCTTCAGGCGCTCCGGCATGATGATCCTCCCAGATTTCCGTCAATGTGCGGCGTCGTAGACGCCAAGGGTAACGCCGGCATGGCCGGCGTAGTGAACGCCAAGAGTGACGCCGGAATGGCCGGCGTCCGGCGCTCCCTCTAGCGGATGCGCATGCCCGCCGCCTCGTCGTAGTGCAGCACCTTGTCGGATTTGGGCAGCGGCGCATCCGCTGCGCCGGGCGTCACACCATGCGGCCAGTCCGGCGGGCAGATCGCGACATAGCGCGCATAGCCGCCGAGGCCGCCCCCGAACTTCGGATAGCCGATCGCAACGAGCGCGCCCGTCTCCGGCACCTGGTCGAGATTGGCGACACCTTCCGCCTGCGCATAGCCGTTGTGCATCAGCCAGTGCTCGCCCTCGAGCGTCGGTGTCGAATCCGTATCGAGCGGCTCATGGCCGTGGAACAGGATATGGCGCTCGCCATGCAGGAACTTCAGGGCGTCCAGCGAGACGCCGGGAAATTCCTTCAGGGTCGCAAGCTTCGGGTCGGGCCAGGCCTTCGACCAGTCGGATCGCACGAAGACGACCGAGCCTTCGGGGATAGGGCCGTGCTGCTTTTCCCAAGCCTCGATATCGGCAACCTGCAGCGCATAGTTCGGGTTCGACTTCAGCTGCTCGACGATGGAGATGACGACGAGCGGGCGCAGCGTGTAGGTGGCGGGCAGCTCGTCGATCGCGGGGTATTCAGGCGCCCAGTGCGCCGGCGGGTCGAGCTGCGTGCCGAGCTGGTCGGTGTTCAGCTGGTAGGCCGTCGCTTCGAAGCCATGGGTGGCAAAGGAGAAGGTGTCGCCCTTCTTGGCGTAGCCCTCGAGGTCGCTGCCGGCCTTGGCAGGCGCGAAGGTCGGCGCGGCAAAGCCGGCCCAGACGGGGATCTTCGGCGTGATCGTATGGGTGAGGTCGACATATTTCGCCTTGGCGAAGGTCGACTGATACACCGCCCAGAGACCGTCGCCCTCGGCGGCTGAAGCGCCGACCGCGGTGCCGGCGACGAGCAGCGCCGGCAGCAGCAGCGCTCGCGAGATCTTCAACAGCATCGTCATTCGTCCCCTCTCGATTGGCGCGCCAGATGGCGGGCCCGGAGGGGGAGGCTAGAACCTTTCACGGTCAGCTGGAAGCATTCTGACGGGTTCTCCTGGCTGCCGTTTGCCAGAGGCAAACAGGCGGGCCGGGTTTCCCGCTGGCGGGCGCCCTTACCGCGAACGGAGAGCACCGTCGTCAGCGCTGCCGGACCTCAGGACTTTGAGACGTCCTTCAGCCGGAACAGGAAGGTCGGCTCGAGCCGAAGTCCCTCGACGCCAGGCGCCGTTGCCGCCTGCTGCTTCCAATGCGCGATGAAGGCCCAGGGGGCATCCTCATGGACGAGCTTCTGCACTTGCTTGTAGAGCTGTGCACGCTCCTCCTGCGACACGGCGCGATGGGCTGCGTCCAGCCGCTTGTCGACCTCCGGATTGGCGTAGCGCCCCGAGTTGAAGCCGCCGTCCTCCGGTGTCGCGCCGCTGCGCAGCGCCAGATAGGGCAGGGTGTCGGGATCGCTGGTCGTCCAAGCCATCTCGGCCATGTCGGCCTTGTCGCCGAGTCCCGGATTGACGTTGGAGAGGAATGTATTCCACTCATAGGTCTCGATCCGGACGTCGAGGTTCACAGCCTTGAGGTCTGCCTGAATCGCGCTGGCCATGGCAACGGGATCAAGCATGCCGGCGCCGCTCTCGGCGACATAGAAGGTCAGCGTCGCGCCCTCCGCGCCGGCTTCGCGGATGAGCTGACGGGCCTTCTCCGGGTCGTAGGGATAGGGCTTCACCGCGGGATCGCTGGCCCAGCCGAAGGCGGAGGGGATCGGTCCCGCAGCGATCTCCGCGCCCCCGCCGAGCACCGTTTCCACCAGCTTCTTCTTGTCGATGGCGTAATTGACGGCCTGCCGGACCCGCTTGTCCGAGAAGGGGCCGTGCCTGGTGTTGAGGATCAGGAACCAGAGATGCGGCGCGGTTGCCGATGCCGAGTCGATGCCGGCCGTGTCGGCGACCGGCTTGAGATCGGCCGGCGAGAGATCCGCCGCCACATCGAGCGCGCCTGAGCGCAGCGCCGAGACGCGGGCGGCCGCATCAGGGATGGGCTGGAACGCCGCCTTCGCGGTCTTGGCGCCGCCGTCCCAGTAGGTCTCGTTGCGCGTCAGAGAGACCGTTCCGTCAGCGCTCCAATCGGCGACGGCAAAGGCGCCCGTGCCGACGGGGTGGCGGCCGATGTCCTTGCCGTACTTCTTGACTGCCTCCGGCGAGACGATGAAGCCCGTCGGTGTCGCGAGATTGGAGAGGAGGGGAGCGAATGGCTCGCGAAGCCGGAACTCGACCTTGTCAGGACCAACCGCACGCACGCGCTCGACGGAAGCAAAGACGAAGGAGAGCGGGAAGGGGCCGGTCGAATGGAAGGGATGCTCCGGATCCAGCATGCGCTCGAAGGTGAAGACGACCGCATCGGCGTTGAACGGCGTGCCGTCCTGGAACTTCACGCCGCTGCGCAGGTCAAACGTGTAGGTCAGCCCGTCCGGCGCGATCGTCCAGGATTTTGCGAGCGCGGGCTCCACCTCCATCGTTTCGGATTTGAACCGCACCAGGCCGTCGAAGAGGTTCACCAGGATGCGGAAGTCGGCCGTCGTTGTCGCGGCCTGCGGGTCGAGCGAGACCGGTGCGCCGGCTTGCGCGACCACGACCGTGTCGTCGGGGGTCGTCGCGGCGGCTTCGGCGAAGCTCGGCAGAATGACGGCAAGGCTGCAGAGGAAGGCGGCAGCCCATGTCCTGAAGGTCGGCAAGCGGAACTCCTGATGCCCTGTCGGCGGCGGCAAGGCGATCGGAGCAGGCGCCGCCGATCAGAATCGGCAGCACGCCGCTGCCGCATGTGCCGGCCGCCGCGTCACGGTTGCGACGCCTCGGCGCCGTCGTGCAGGCGGCATGTCGCAGCAGAAGTTGCGCATGTTGTGGCGAGCTGGATCGGAACGCCGTTCGACCGGCGCCGATCGCGGTCTAGCTGAAGTCCAGGAAGTAGCCGAAGACGGCCAAGGCGATGCCGACAAGTGCGGTCGGGATGATCATGCTCTGCGGCTCGGGAACCGCCGGATCCGCGGCCTCGGCATCCGGCATGGGATCGAGATGGAAGCCGCGGCGGCTGAGCCGGACGGCGGAGCGCTTCGGGATGAACGCCCTGATCCCGTAATCGGCAGGACCCGCGCTGAAGCTGGACCGCTGCCCGGCAGCGGCCGATGCCGGATCGCCCTCAGGCTCCTGGCGCGCAGCCTGTCTCACGGCCTCGCGACGCGCGGGCGGCGATGCGCACATCATGGACGGATCGAAGCCGAAGCCCTCCGGGAATGCTTCGCCGCCGCGCATCGTCCTGCTCCTTCCGCACTGATGATCAGCCTTAACGTGCATATTAAGGATTCGTTCATCCGGCGTTCGTTGGCTGGCGCAGCGGGATTTTGGCGGTTCGGCAAGGCGCATCACCGTTCGCGCAAGTCACGGAAATCCTTAAACCGATTTTAATCCGGTGGCGGGCGCCGCCGCCTCTGGACGGGGCTTCCTCAGCTGCCCAGAAACACGATCACGACGCTGCGATATCGCCGGCGCGATCATCCTGGGGGGCCCGATGCTGAGAACCGACACCGTCCGCAAGATCCTATCCTGGTACGAAGGCGAGAGCCCCGGCCTGAAGAGCAACTTGTCGCGTCTCCTGATGCATGGGCGGCTCGCGGGAACCGGACGGCTGGTGATCCTGCCCGTCGATCAGGGCTTCGAACACGGCCCGGCCCGCTCCTTCGCGCCCAACCCGCCGGCCTATGATCCTCATTATCTCTATGAGCTGGCGATCGAGGCCGGCGTCTCCGGCTATGCCGCTCCGCTCGGACTGCTGGAGCAGGGCGCCGATACATTCGCCGGCGAGGTGCCGCTGATCCTGAAGCTGAACAGCGGCAACTCGCTTGCCTCCGGCGCCAACGACCAGGCGCTGACCGGCACCGTCGAAGACGCCATGCGCCTTGGCTGCGTCGGCGTCGGCTTCACCATCTATCCCGGCTCAGACCATGCCTATGACATGCTGGAGGAGCTGCGCGAGATCAGCCTGAAGGCGAAGTCGCGCGGCTTGATGACGGTGGTCTGGTCGTATCCACGCGGCGGCAAGGTGACCAAGGAGGGCGAGACCGGCCTCGACATCATCGCCTATGCCGCGCACATGGCCGCGCTGATGGGCGCGACCATCATCAAGGTGAAGCTGCCGACCGAGCATATCGACCTGAAGGAGGCGAAGTCCTCCTACGATCACCACAAGATCCGCGCCGCCGACGCAGCCGATCGCGTCCGTCACATCATGCAGGCGGCCTTCGCCGGCAAGCGGCTGGTGGTCTTCTCCGGCGGTGCGGCCAAGACGCGCGAGGAGCTGCTGGACGAGGTGCAGGGCATCCGCGACGGCGGCGGCAACGGCTCGATCATCGGCCGCAACTCCTTCCAGCGTCCGAAGGCCGAGGCGATCCAGCTCCTGAACGAGGTGATGGACGTCTACGCCTGAGGCGGCACGACGCGGCCGCCCGAGTTCGGCCGTTGACATCCTCTGGATGAGGCGGCGCCTGATACTCGCTGCCTCACAGGTCGGGTCGGCCAGATGCCGCCGATCCGCGCTCGAGCTTGTCTCACGGCCAATCCAACGCGATGGACGGGCGACAGGGTGAGGCGTAGGCTGGCGCCATGGCCGAGACGTTGTTCCGATGGTGCCGGTATGCCCTGCTGCCCCTCGTCCTCATCGGCGGGGCGTCCGGCGCAGCCTCGTCGGCCACGGCTGCGGAACTGCTGATGTTCGAGCAGCGCGGCTGCCCGTTCTGCGAAGCCTTCGACCGCGAGATCGCGCCGGATTATCCCGCCAGCCATGCGGGGAAGCTGGCGCCGCTGCGCCGCATCGACATCCACCAAGACCGGCGCGGCGGCATCGCCGACCTCGACCCGGCCGTGTTCACGCCGACCTTCGTCCTCGTGGATCAAGGGCGTGAGATCGGGCGCCTGACCGGCTATCCGGGCCGGCGCTGGTTCTATCCAGAGATCGATGCGCTGATCGATCGGCTGACCTCGGGCGGTCCCGTCTCGTCGGCCGGCACCGGCGGCCGCAGCCCGGTCCACTGAGGTCTGATCCAACGACGCCGCGACCGGCCCTGCCACCTTAGATGCGGCAGGGCCATGGCCTCCAATTACTGGCCGGCAGCCGCCAGCGCCGCGGCCGGATCCTGCGGCTTGCCGTTCTCGTCGAAGCTGGCGAGATAGGCGATGACGTTGGCGATCTCCTCCGGCTTCTTCAGGCCGGGGAAGGCCATCTTGGTGTCCGGCACCACGGCCTTCGGATTTTGCAGCCAGGGCGTCAGCTCGGCAGCAGTCCACTTGGGATGCGACTGCGCATAGGTCTTCAGGCCGTTGGAGAACTGATAATCCGGCACCGAAGCCGGAGCCTCGCCGACGATGCCGTTCAGCTCCGGGCCGATCTTGTTCTTGGCGCCTTCGCCGACGGCATGGCAGGCCTTGCACTTGTTGAAGACCTTCTTGCCGGCCTCTGCATCGCCAGCCTCCTGCGCCCTCGCATGAGGCGCTACCACAAGGGCCATCACAGTCGCTGCGATGAAAACTGCACTACGCATGCATCCTCCGACACCATGGGCACCCACCCTGGAACGGCTACAATATGAGCGGGTATCGCCGACTGGCAATGCCACTCGGAGGACGGGTCGATGGCTGGCGAGTAGCTGCCTTAATCCGGCTTGAGTCGCCGCTGCCGATCAGACCACGAAGCCAGTGACGATGCTGCCTTCCGCGAAATCCGCATGGCTCGGTCACGGCAAAGGGCTCGGTGAGGAAGCTGTTGCTGAACGGTCACAACTGCTTCGGCAAGCCTTGAGGGCCAAGGGTCATGACGCGCCAAACGGGCGCTAAGCGCCTGCTTTTAACGGATTTGGCGCCTTTCGACACCTGTCATTAACATTGCATTTTAAACAAGTCGCAAGGCTTCGGCTTTAGACCTCGTTCACGACGCTGCTGCCGCCCCACTTTTTCGAGTGGCCAATCGGCAACAGGGCGAAACGGATCCAAATCTTGCCATTGTTAGGGCACGACCCCGATCCATAAATCACCGCGAACCCGAGCAAACGGGTCCGCAAATCGGACGGGACGAGGAAACCTCTCGTTCGTACAAACATCGCCTCGGCGATCACATGGAGTATCAGTCATGACACGTCTTTCCCTTCTCCTGGCCTCGGTCGCCTTCGTCGCCACGCCGGCTCTCGCCGCCGACATCATCACCGAGGAGCCGCCGGCTCCGGCTCCGGTCGAGATCATGGCCCCGACCTACACCTGGTCCGGCCTCTACATCGGTGGCCAGGCTGGCGTTGCCTTCGGCAATGACGGCAGCTCGTTCTCGTCCGACGCCATCGACTTCGACGGCGACGACAGCAGCGACGATGCCGGCTTCGTCGGCGGTCTGCATGTCGGCTACGACTGGCAGGTCAACAACTGGGTGTTCGGTGCCGTTGCCGACATCAACTACATCGACGCCAGCAGCTCGACCGACTTCACGGCCGGCGGCGCCGACTTCAGCGTCGACAACGACATCGACTACTTCGGCACCGTCCGCGGTCGCCTCGGCTACGCCTTCGACCGCGTCCTGGTCTACGGCACGGGCGGTCTGGCCTATGCCGGCGTCGACAACGACGCGTCCACCCCGGCCACGCCTGGCGTGACCTACAACACCGACAACGACGAGGCCGACTTCGGCTACAGCGTCGGCGGCGGCGTCGAGGTTCTCGCGACCCAGAACATCTCGTTCGGCGTCGAGTACCTCTACACCAACCTCGGCAGCAACGACTCGTCGGTGACGGCGGTTGACGACGCGACGGGCGCTGAGCTCTTCACGGTCGACTCCGACAACGACGACCTCGACTTCCACACCGTGTGGGCCAAGGCTTCCTACCGCTTCAACTAAGCGGATCGGCCGGAGCGGCAACGCTCCGGCTCTTGCCTGAAGAAACCCGTCGGCTCTCGCGAGCCGACGGGTTTTTGCGTTTGAGGAGTCGCTGATCAGACGGTCAGCCGCCGCATTGAGGGATGAGGACAGTCGGCCATCCTTCGGGCCTGATGAACTGCGGCTGCCGGTGAACCGGTCAGGTGCAGGCCGCCCGTCAGCCGGCGAGGGGCGCCAGGCCGAGGTTGCTGCGGCGCGGCAGGTCCGCTCCGCGCCGCGAGCAGGTGACCGCCGCCGCCCGCGTTGCAAAGGCGATGAGCTCTCTCATGGCGTCGCGATCGAGATCGGCCACGGCCTGCCGGCTGAGGCGGCCGTCTTCGGCGAGCTTTGCCAGCAGCGCGGCCTGGAAGGTGTCGCCCGCGCCCACCGTGTCGACGACGTTGACGCGCACGCCCGGCGTTTCCGCTCCCTGGCCGGAGGCGGTCGCCGCGATCGCGCCATTCTCCCCGCGCGTCACGACGGCCATGGCCGCGCCGGCGCTCGTCCAGTCGGCCAATACGGCATCGATCGACCGTCCAGGATAGAGCTGCTGGAGATCCTCCTCGCTCGCCTTGACCAAGGTGGCGAGCGGCGCGAGCTCCGCGACCTTGGCGCGCCAGACGTCGAGGTCCGGCTCGATCGAGGCCCGGATGTTCGGATCATAGGAGATGAAGCAGCGCTCCCGCTCCTGGCGCGCCAGGGCGGCGAGGGCGGAGGCCGTCGGCTCCGTCACCGTCGAATAGGAGGCAAGATGAACGGCTTTGACGCCGTCGAACGTCTCCGGCACGTCGCTGACTTCAACCGAGCGATCGGCCGTCCCTTCGATATAGAAGCTGTAATGCGGCACGCCGGCGGGATCGAGCGAGACCATGGCGAGCGTGGTGTTGCGGGTCGTGGGCACGAGAAAGCGCTGGTCGATCGCCTCCATCTCCATGAAGGCGCGGATGCGGCGGCCGAACAGGTCGTCCGACATCTTGGTGAAGAAGCCGGCGGGGTGGCCGAGACGCGCGAGGCCGAGCGCGACGTTCAGCGGCGAGCCGCCGACACGGCCCGCCAGCGCAATGGACGAGACGTCGCCGCCATCCTGCGCAAAAAGATCGAACAGCGCGTCGCCGCAGCTCAGAAACATGGCGCATCTCCCACCGGCATCGTCGCTCCCGGCTAACAGGAAATGCGACGGCGGAAAACTGGCCATGCATGCTGCGGCGCAGAGTTCTCAGAGGCTGCGCGAGGAAGAGGGCGTCTCGATCGCCGGAGGACAGCGAGGGTCAGGTCAGCAGCCCGTAGGTGCCGAAGGCCGGCACTTTCACCGCAAGGCGCATCGGATCGATGCCGGCGACAAGGCCGAGGATGTTCACCTCCAGGCCCGACTTCAGCCCGACCGTGACGCCGGCATAGCCGAAAAGCGAAAGGCGCAGGTCGTGGCGATCCTCGTCGACGGAGATCAACTGCCCGTTGGCGGGATAGTCGCGGCCGACGGCGGCAGGCGGCAACGCTACGTCGAGGCCGGGGACCGCGCGCAGCACATAGGCCACGAAGGTATTGGAGTTCGGTCCGGGGAAGATCGTGTAGCCGCCACGCATCGCATATGGGTATTGGGCGATCGCCTGTCGCACCTTCGGGATCAGCGCCTCGGCCGCCGTACCGGTGAGGGCGAGCACCACGCGCGGTTCGTTGGAGTACCAGCGTCCATCGGCAGGATAGCCGTTGTGGCGGATCGGATTGCCCCAGCCGACCTTGTCCCAGCGCTCGTAGGAGCGGGCACCCTTCTCCTTCACGACGATCCAGGAATGCTCCGAGATCGCGCCCTTCAGGCCGCCGGTGCGGGCGGCAAGAATGTAGACGGCGGCATCTCCGGTTTCGGTGGCAGCCGGCAGCAGCCGCGCCGAGGCCCAGTCGGCGTCGTGCCAGGATTGCGGATGGCTGCCCACCCACCAGAGGACGGCGGCAAGGGCCGCCGGCAGCAGATAGATCAGCGCGAAGGCGAGGAGAAACAGCTTCAAGGCGCGCATTCGGTCCAGGTGGTTCGGTCATGAGGCCGGAGGATGGATGGAGGTGAAGGCTTGGCAGAATGGACGAGGGCAAAGCGAGCGAGACAAGGCTTCCACGTCGCCGTGAAAGCCTTTAGACGCAATGAGATAGGCAGCGGCGGCAGCGAAAACGAGGGCATGCATTGGCAAATCCGGTTCTGGTCCAGGTCACCCGTGGAAGCCGCGTCGAAAGTGCGCATCGCGGCTCCGTTGCCGTTGTCGATGCGAGCGGCGGCGTTCTCCGCGGCGACGGCGATGTCGAGACGCCGGTGTTTCCCCGCTCCGCAGTCAAGGTCTTCCAGGGCATTCCACTGATCGAGACCGGGGCTGCCGATGCCTTCGGCCTCAGCGTCGCCGAATTGTCGCTCGCCTGCGCCTCCCATTCGGGTGAACCCGGGCACGTCGCGGCCGCCGCCGGCGTGCTGGCGCGCGCCGGGCTCGGCGAGGGGGCGCTGGAATGCGGCTGCCACTGGCCCTTCGAGCAGGCGGTCGCGCTTGCCATGGCCAAGCGTGGCGAGGAGCCGGGCCAGCTGCACAACAACTGCTCGGGCAAACATGCCGGATTCCTCTGCACCGCGGTGCATCAGAAGGAAGAGACGAGCGGCTATGTCCGCTTCGACCACCCGGTACAGCTTCGGGCTCAGGACGTCATGGAGGAACTGACCGGCTGCCGCCTCGGCGAGGACGTGCGCGGGATCGACGGCTGCTCGATCCCGACCTATGCCGCGCCCTTGCGCGCCTTCGCGCATGGTTTTGCCAAGCTCGCCGGCGGCAACGGTGCCGATGCTGGCCGGCTTGCCGCGGGACGGCGTCTGATCGAAGCCTGCATGGCCGAGCCTTGGCACATGGCGGGCACGCACCGTGCCTGCGTGCAGCTGATGGAGGCGGCGCCGGGCCGCGTCTTCGCCAAGACTGGGGCGGAGGGCGTCTTCTGCGGCGCCGTGCCGGAACTCGGTCTCGGCTTTGCCCTCAAGATGGATGACGGGGCGACGCGAGCCTCCGAGGCGGCGGTCGCCAGTGTGCTGTCGGCGATCTTCAAGGGGCGCGACGAAACCCTCGCCGAGACCTATGCGGACATGGCGTGCCGGCCCCTGCGCAACTGGCAGGACACGCAGGTGGGCGCGGTATTCGCGCCGGTAAACTGAGCCCCGCTGATCTGGTGCCGCCCCATCGGCGGCAACGCCGCCGGGGCGCGGCTGCCGTGCTGGAGATCAATCCTGCCATGACGCCGTCGTGTCGACCGGCACGGCGCCTCATCGGATAGAGCGCCGCCTGCCTCAGCTGCCGACGAGGCTGGTGGTGTTGCGCTCGTATTTGCGGAAGATCCGGCCTTCATTGTCGTTGACCGAGGCGCGGCGCGACACGCCGAAGTCCTGAGACCGGGACGGGCCGAACAGCTCGAAACGCTCTTCCGGATCGGAGGAGAAGACGGGATAGCGCGTGTAGACCGCATCGCGGATGATGTCGGTGTAGTTCGACATCATCACGATCGGCTTTGTCAGCGATGGATAATGCCGCGGCTCCGACAGCGGCTCCAGCTGGAAGATGCGCCGGTAGAAGGGCGTGTGCTCGATCCGGACCGTCGCGAGGATCTGCTCGGTATCGAAGTGGTCGGCCGCCATGGCTGCCAGCCGCAGCGTCGCGAAGGGCATCAGCGAGGTGGCGCGCCGCACCCGCTCGTCGACGACGAAACGCGTCGGATCGACGAAGGACTCGCCCCGCTCGATCATCGGACCGAGGATTTCCGGGAAGACATCCATGCCCGGGCCGGTCGGCCAATAAGGCGAGCAGATGTGCATTCGAATGGAGCCCGCGAGCTGGCCATCGTAGCAGATGCCGAAGATGAAGACGTTCTCGTCCTCGTCGTGCCGGTCGAAATAGCGGCGGAGCGGGTTCTCGGTGATTGCCTTCTCGTTCAGGTAGCAATCATATCTGAGGCGGTAGATCAGTTCCCGGTCTTGCTCGGTCCGAACGGGGAAGTAGCTCACCCCGTGCATCAAGGCCTCAAGCCGTTCGGCGAAGCTCACACTCTGCATGGCCTACACACTCATCCACCAACGCAACACGGGGCAGAACTGCCCGTTGGAAGAGTGTCAAATTTTTAACAAATTTTAAAGAGCGGCTCTGGACATGATCAAGCTTTTGCGAGCGGTGGTTAATCCTCGCTCCAGTTTCAGTGATCGAGTGGACGTTTAAAGCCTCAGGTTGCCTGCTCGCGGCGCTGCACCGGGATATCGAGGCGACCGCGGCTGGCCACCGTGTGGAGCAGCTCGCTGACGTGCTTCTCGCTCAAGGGGTAGCCGAAGATGAAGCCCTGCATCTGGTCGACATCCGGCTCGGCCGCGAGGATGTCGAGCTGGGCGGGAGTCTCGACGCCCTCCACGAGGACGCAGAGATCGAGCTGTGCCACGAAGCGCAGGACGCCGCGCAGCAGCCCCATCCGCCGCGGATCGGTCTCGATGTCGCGCAGGAAGCTCTTGTCGATCTTGATCTTGTCGATCGGCAGGCGGGAGATGTAGCCGAGGTTGGAATAGCCGGTGCCGAAGTCGTCCAGTGACAGGCGGATGCCGAAGCGCTTCAACTCGGTCAGGCGGGCGAGGATCTTGTCCTCGAATTCCAGCGGCAGATTCTCGGTGATCTCGATCTCGAACCGGTTCGGCGAGAGGCCGTACTGCCTCACCGTGTCCTCGACGACGTCGACGAGGTCATCGCGGTGCAACTGGCTGGGCGAGATGTTGACTGCGACGGCGACGTGACCGGGCCACTGCGCTGCCGCACGGCAGGCGAGCCGGATCGTCGTATCCGTCACGCGGTCCATCAGCCCCGCATCCTCGGCGATCGGCAGGAACGTGGCGGGCGGCACGTTGCCGAGCACCGGATGCTGCCAGCGAACCAAAGCCTCGCACGATGCGATGTCGAAGCTGCCGCTGCGCACGATCGGCTGGAAGGCGAGGGTCAGCGCGTCGGCCGCCAGCGCCGTGCGCAGGTCACTTTCCATGGAGAGGCGCGCCTGCTCCTTCTCGCTCATCTCGACGCTGTAGAAGGCGCTGCGGCCGCGCCCGTCATTCTTGACGTGGTAGAGCGCCGTATCCGCCCGCTGCGTCAGTAGGTCGGCCGTCAGCGCATCCTGCGGGTAGAGGGCGGTACCGATGCTGCAGCCGATCTGCGCCTTGGTGGCGCCGAGATCGAACGGTTCGGCGGCGCTGGCGATCAGTCGATCCGTGAAGGCCGCGATTTCGCCCGGACGGCCGTCGAGGCGCTGCAGGATGACGAACTCGTCGCCCGCATAGCGCGAGATCATGTCATTCTCGCCGATCAGGCCGTGGAAGCGCCGCGCCGCCTGGACGAGGAGGCGGTCGCCCATCGCATGACCGAGCGTGTCGTTGATGCGCTTGAAACGGTCCAGATCGACGAAATGAAGCGCGAAGGGCAGGCGGTCGCGGGCGACCGCATCGGCGAGCAGACGCTGCATGGCCGCCCGGTTCGGCAGGCCCGTCAGCGGATCGCGATAGGCGAGGCTGGCATTGACCCGGGCCGTGCGCACCGCCTCGACGAAGGTGCCGCAGATCCGCGCCGAGGTGCGCAGAACCGACACCAGAAACAGCGTGAAGAAGACACCGCAGATAAAATACCAGATGTCGTTCTTGAGCAGGAAGGCGATGTTGACGGGCACGGCCGCCGCGACGATCTGCAGCCGGACGATGGTGGGGCTGGAGAAGTTGCGCCCCTGTATGCCGATCAGGAAGCCGACGCCGCAGGCAATCGACATCAATTCGCTCAGGGCATCGTTGCCGTAGTAGAAGACGGCCGTCGACCAGCAGCCGACACTGGCGACCTGCAGGGCGCCAAGGATGATGTAGAGGCGCTCCCAAGCATCGAGATTGATATCGTCGCTCTTGGAAACGGCCTTCGCGAAGAGGGCCATGCTGATCAGCCGCGCGATGGCGAGGAGCGCGATGACACCACAGACAGCGGCGATCTCGACCGAGCCGATGCGGTATGCCGTCAGGCCGCTGCCGACGATAGCGACGACGATGCCGAGGATGAAGGAAGGGACGTCGCCGTAGAGCGAGCGTACGACATGAAGCCGCTCGCCGCCCGTGATTGGCCGCTGGCCTGGTGTAGGGTCGGGCACCGGACGATCCCTGAGGAACATTCAGCCCGTATAGCGCGCAATTCCGAACACCCTGTTAAGGGTTGAGGAGATTCCTGAAATTTCAGGGGCTGCTAAGAGCTGCGGTCACAGCCAGTTCTTGTAGCGAAAGAACAGCATCGGCAGGACAGCGGAGACGACCATCAGTCCCAGCGCATAGGGGTAGCCGAGGGTCCAGCCGAGTTCGGGCATGTGCTCGAAGTTCATGCCGTAGACGGACGCAACCAGCGTCGGCGGCATGAAAGCGACGGATGCAACCGAGAAGATCTTGATGATGGCATTCTGCTCGATCGAGATCATGCCGACGGTGGTGTCGAGCAGGAAAGTCGTCTTGTTCGACAGGAAGTTCACGAAGTCGTTCAGCGACTGAACGTCGCGCGCCATCACCTTCACGCGGGGCCTGGCTTCCTTGCCCGGCTTGCGGCCATCGAGAACGAACTGGAGGAAGGGCAGCAGCCGGTCGAAGGTCGCGAGCGCCTCGCGCACGCGGGAGGCGAGATCGCCGGCAGCGCCAAGCCTGCGCAGCAGCTCCTTGAAGGCGGGCGTTCCCGTCGGCTTGCGGGCGGCCGAGGCGGCGAAGATGTCGTCGCCGATCCCGTCGAGATTGTTCGACAAGGTTTCCAGCATATCGGCGACCCGGTCGACGATCGTCTCCAGAAGGCCGATCAGGATCATGTCGGCCGTATGCGTCTTGTCCGCACCGTTGGGCGCACGCAGCGATGCGGGGTCGTCGAGATGCGTCGGACGCCCGCCATTCGACAGTTCGCGGCACTGCTTGGCGGCAAAGATCACGAACGACTTCGGCCGCGTGTAGCGCAGCGTCACGAGGCGCTTGCCGGCGAGGATGAAGGTTACCGGCGCAAAGCCGGGCGTGCCGTCGTCGAGGCCGAAGATCACCGACGCGGTCATGAAGTCGGCACCGTCCTCGGAATAAAGGCGGCTCGACACCTCGATCTCGCGCATCTCTTCGCGCGTCGGCACGGCGATGCCGCAGGCGCGCTCGACCATCTGCTCCTCTTCAAGCGTCGGGGAGATGAGGTCCAGCCAGACGGCGTCGTCCGAAATGATACCGGACTCCTGCTTCTGCAGATGACCGGTCGCCGGGCTGAGGCTGTAGATATCCAGCATGCGCTAAGACCTTCAGGAGAATGCCGGAGCCCGCGGCGCGGCTCCCGCTACTCCATGTCGCAGCGCGCCGCAATATGGCGCGCGGACATGCAGTGCGATCGATCCGACGCCGCCGGCTCGAAGTGTTTGCTTTCGGTTGCAGAGTGATTATCTTGGGGTGGGCACCATGAACGTCACCTTCGGAACTTGCACGAGAAGTGCGACGTTCCGACGATGGTCCTAATGGGAGAACGCACATGGCTTGGACGAAACCCGTTATTTCGGAAGTTTGCGTCGCGATGGAAATCAACGGCTACATGCCGATTGAATTCTGATTGACGTCGCATTCCTTCGGCCGCGGGCGGACGGATGTCCGCCTGCGGCTTCTCGTCCTCGGATCAGCCGCGGGCGGCGGCGTTCCGCAGTGGAACTGCCTGTGTGAGGTCTGCAGGCTGGCTTGGGCCGGCGATCCGCGCGTACAGCCTCGCACCCAGTCCTCCATCGCCGTCTCGGCCGATGGCGAACAATGGGTCCTGCTGAATGCCTCGCCGGATCTGCGCGCGCAACTCGATGCAGCCGCACCCCTGTCGCCGCTGACAAATGCCGCGCCCACCGACAAGCGTCGCTCTCCGATCGCGGCTGTGCTGCTGACGAATGGCGATGTCGATCACATTGCGGGCCTTCTGACGCTGCGCGAGCGGCAGGAGCTGACCGTGTATGCCACCGAGAGCGTGCTCGGCGTGCTCGCCGACAATTCGGTCTTTGCCGTGCTCGATCCGCGCCATGTCAGGCGCCAGCCCATCCGGCTGGAAGAGGCGGTGCAGCCGGTTGCCGGGCTCGAGCTTTCGATCTTCGCAGTGCCCGGCAAGGTGCCGCTCTATCTGGAAGGCGACAATGTGGAGATCGGCGGAGAAAGTGAGATGACCGTCGGGGTTCGGGTCAGCGCCAATGGCGCGAATGCCTATTACATACCCGGCTGCGCAAGCGTGACCGGCGACCTCAAGGAACGCGTGCGGGATGGCGACGTCATCCTCTTCGACGGCACCGTCTACCATGACGACGAGATGCAGCGTGCGGGCGTTGGCGAGAAGACCGGATCGCGGATGGGACATCTGTCGATGGCGGGCGAATCCGGCAGTCTTCAGGGCTGGGATGGTTACGCGCCGGTGCGCAAGATATTCATCCACATCAACAATACCAACCCGGTACTGGTCGAGGGATCGCCCGAGCGCGCGACCATCGAGGCGGCGGGCTGGGAACTCGCCTATGACGGCATGGAGATAGAGCTGTGAACGCGATTCTGCCGAGCAGCGATTTCGAGGCCGCGATCCGTCAGATCGGCGCGGAGCGCTACCACCATCTGCATCCGTTTCACCGGCTGCTGCACTCCGGTCAGCTCAATCGCGAGCAGGTCCAGGCCTGGGCGCTGAACCGCTATTATTACCAGTCACAAATCCCCGTGAAGGACTCGCTGATCCTGGCGCGCCTGCCGGACAGCGAGATGCGCCGCGAATGGCGCCGCCGCATCATCGATCATGACGGCGATGCCGATACGCCGGGCGGCATCCAGAAGTGGATCGCGCTCGCGACGGGCGTGGGGCTCGACCGCGACTACGTCATCGCCGGCACGGGCATCCTGCCGGCGACGCGCTTCGCCGTCGATGCCTATGTCCATTTCGTGCATGAACGCACGCTTCTGGAGGCGATCGCCTCGTCCCTGACCGAACTGTTCTCGCCGAACATCATCGGCGAGCGCGTGCGCGGCATGCTGGAGCACTACGACTTCATCTCGAAGGAGACGCTGGCCTATTTCGACAAGCGTCCCGTTCAGGCCAAGCAGGATTCGGACTTCGCGCTCGACTACTGCATCCGCAATGCCCGCCGGGCTGAGGAGCAGCAGGCGGTGCTGAACGCGCTGACCTTCAAATGCGACGTGCTGTGGGCGCAGCTCGACGCCCTCCACAATGCCTATGTGGATCCGGGCCACGTGCCGCCGGGCGCCTGGCGGCCGGGAGAGGGTTCCCGATGAGCGGGCTCGACGACGGGACAGTGCCGCGCTTTCCGCGCGGGGTGAAGTTTCGCGAGGACAAGGTCCGCGGCCAGCATATGCTGCTCGGACCCGAGCGGATCTTCAATGCCGACCCCGTCGCGACGCAAATCCTGTCGCTCTGCGACGGCAAGCGGACGATCGTCGAGATCGTCGATGCGCTGACGGAGGTCTTCGCCGCCGACGCCGCTACCATTCGGCCGGACGTCGAGAGTTTCCTCATCGACCTGCGGCAGAAGCAACTGGTGACGCTGTGAACGAGATGGTGCTCCCCCATGTGGCGGAAGCGGCGGCGCAGCCTGCCTCGCCACAGCCGCCGATTGGCCTTCTGGCCGAGCTGACGCATCGCTGTCCGCTGCGCTGCGCCTATTGCTCCAATCCGCTGGAGATGGAGACCCGCTCAGCCGAGCTCGACACTGAGACGTGGAAGCGCGTCTTCAGCGAGGCGGCCGATCTCGGCGTCATCCACCTGCATCTGTCCGGCGGCGAGCCGACCGCGCGGCGCGACATCGTCGAGCTGACGCGCCATGCGTCGCAGGTCGGCCTCTACACCAATCTGATCACCTCCGGCCTTGGCGTCACCGACGCGATGCTGGACGCGCTGCACGATGCCGGCCTCGACCATATCCAGCTGTCGATGCAAGGCGCCGATGGCGCCGTGACCGACGCGGTGGTGGGCACGCGCGGTGCATTTGAGCGCAAGGAGGCCTTTGCGCGCGCCGTCGTTGCACGCGGCTTCCCGCTGACGCTGAACGCCGTGATCCACCGGCTCAACATCGGCCAGGTGCCGCTGATGATCGAGAAGGCGGTCGCCTTCGGTGCCGGCCGCATCGAGATCGCCCATACGCAATACTATGGCTGGGCGCTGAAGAACCGGGCGCAGCTGATGCCGGCGCGAGCCGATGTCGACCGGACAATCGAGGAGGTGAAAGAGGCGCGCGAGCGTCTCGCCGGCATCCTCACCATCGATGCCGTCTTCCCCGACTACTACGCCAAATATCCCAAGCTCTGTAACGGCGGCTGGGGCGCCCGTACGCTGAGCGTGACGCCGAGCGGCCTGGCGCTGCCCTGCCACGCCGCGCAGACCATCAAGCATCTCGATTTCTGGTCGGTGCGGGACCACTCGATCGGAGAGATCTGGACGTCCTCGCCCGCCTTCGATGCCTATCGCGGCACCAGCTGGATGAAGGAGCCCTGCATCAGCTGCGAACGGCGGACGGTGGATCTCGGCGGTTGCCGCTGCCAGGCGCTGGCGCTGACCGGCGATCCGCGCAATGCCGATCCCGCCTGCATCAAGTCGACCTTCCACAGCGAACTCGGCGATATCGCCGTTGCCGAATCGTCGGCGGCGGTGAACCTTGCCGCCGTCGCCTATCGCGGCTTCAGCCGTCCCGGGGCGGAGCAGGCCGGAGTCGTCGTGGCGCCGCGGTCGCCATATACGGAGCGACCGGCTTGAGCGCTAATGCACCAGGATGGAGTCCATCGGCGTCTTCAGGTGCCAGACGACCCCCTCCGGCGCATAGTCCATGTCGACCGAGCCGCCGAGGCCACGCGCCGTCATCTTCTGCGTCACCAGCGTGCCGAAGCCCGAACGCTTCGGCTCCACCACGGGCGGTCCGCCGCTTTCGCGCCAGGTCAGATCGAAGCCGCTGCTGACCGACCAGGTGACGTGAACGACACCGGCCTCGGCTGAGAGCGCACCATATTTGGCCGCGTTGGTGGCAAGCTCGTGGAGGGCAAGGCCGATCGTCTGTGCCGCCGTCGGATTGAGCTTGATGTCGGGCCCGTCGATGACGATCTGCCCGCTGGCGCGGGCGCCGAAGGCGTCGAGCTGGGCCAGAACCAGGTCCTTCAAGGCAGCGCTGTCCCAGCCCTTGCTGGCCAGAAGGTCGGCCGAGCGCGCCAATGAAGCCAAGGCTTCCGACAGAGTGGCGAGGAACTGATTGGTGTCGGCGCTTTCTTTGGCGGCGCGTCGCGCAATGGCGGCGATCAGCGCGTACTGATTCTTGGCGCGGTGGGTCATCTCCCGCATCAGGAAGCGGTTCTGCTCCTCCGCCTCGCGCCGGTCGCGCGAAGCCTGCGCCAGGACCTTCGAGACCTCACCGATCTCGGCGATGTCGGTGCGGATCGGCAGTGCCAGCTCGCCCTTGCCGATGAGGTTTGCCTGGTGCGACAGCCGCAGGATCGGCGTCGCGATGCGACGGCCGAAATAAAACGCCAGCATGACGCAGAAGGCGAGCAGCAGAACGCCGGCTGCAATGAGAAGCAGCCAGGAGCGCGTCGCCGTCTTGTTGACGGCAGCCTCTGGCACGGCAACGATCGTCGTCCAGCCGGAGAGGGCCGACGAGTACGAAGCCTCGATGCGGTCCTCGGCCATCCGATCCCCCAGCGCCTCGGCGATGGAGGGATTGTCGTAGGATACCTCCTGCCGGGGCCGCATGCGGCCTTCGGTGGCAAGCGCAGCAAAGACGCGGTGACCTTCGCGATCCTTGACGATGGCCGACCATGTCGCCGGCAGGTTCACCGCCGCGATGGCGGGGCCGAGATCGTCCGTGTTCTTGGAAATGAGGAGCACGTAGATCGGCCGGTTGTCGCGCAGCACCGGCACCGCGACGTGAAACAGGAAAGAACCGGCCCGTTCGCTATAGAAGACGTCTGAAATCTGCGGCTTGCGCGTCGACAGTGCGCGCTCGATCGTCCCCTTCTGGGTCACCATCGTCGCCGGACCGGGGAAGGTGTCACGTGTCGTCAGAACCACGTTGAAGCTCGGATCGACAAGGGCTGCGCTGCCGCCGATCTCCTGCATGGCCGTGCCCGTGCGATCGTGGAAGAGCTTCAGGTCCGCCTCGCTCTCCAGCGGTGCGGACGCCAGGACGCGGGCCGTCGTGGTCATTGCCAGGATCTCGCGGTCGATCGCGTTGGTGATGATCTCGGCCGTACCGCTCGCACGGTCGACGGCGATCTCACCCTGCTGGCGCGAGAACTGCATGATCAGGAGGGCACTGAACAGGAGCGCCGGGATCAGCACGATCACCGCGAAGCCGACGAGATGAGCGATCAGAGGCGGCCGCCGCAGCCCTCTCGAAAGGCTGAACGGACGCGGATTGCTGAGCGTCCTCGGCGCTGTCTCGGCTCCGGCGGTCATCCCTCGTCTCCGACTTCCCTCGAGTGCGCGGGATGGCCCAATGCCGCTCCGGCCTCGGCGTCCGTTCGGTGATTAAGCTTACGGTAGGTGTCTGCGATATGCCACCTTACAGATCCCGGCAGGAATAGGGCAGTCGTGGCACAGCCAACGATCTCGTGATCAGGATCGGCGACCTGCCCTGCGGCTTGCTCCGCCGGCGTCCCGCTGTAGGTTGCGTGTCGCAACGGAGGTAAGGGCGCATGCTGGAACCTGACAAGATCTTCCTCGGGGCCGGCAAGGACGCCGCCGGGGGCGGGTCCTATCTCGACCTTCGCTATGCCAACCGTCACGGTCTGGTGACTGGGGCCACCGGGACGGGCAAGACGGTGACGCTGCAGATCCTCGCCGAGGGCTTTTCGGAAGCCGGCGTTCCGGTCTTCTGCGCCGACATCAAGGGTGACCTGTCCGGCATCGCCATGCGCGGCGAGACAAAGCCCTTCCTGGAGGAGCGCGCCGCCGAGATCGGCCTCACGCCCTATTATCATGATGCCTATCCGACCGTGTTCTTTGATCTCTTCGGCGAGAAGGGGCATCCGGTTCGCGCGACCGTCGCGGAGATGGGGCCGCTGCTCCTGTCGCGGCTGATGAACCTGACGGAAGCGCAGGAAGGCGTTCTCAACATCGTCTTCAAGATCGCCGACGAGGACGGCCTGCCGCTGCTCGACCTGAAGGACCTGCAGGCGATGCTCGCCCATGTGGCGGAGCGGGCCGACGAGATCAGCGCCCTCTACGGCAATGTGCCGAAAGCCTCGGTCGGCGCCATCCAGCGCTCGCTTCTGGTGCTGGAGCAGCAGGGCGCGGCGGAGTTCTTCGGCGAGCCGGCGCTGGCGATCGCCGACCTGATGCGGATGGACCGCGACGGGCGCGGCGTCGTCAACATGCTGGCGGCCGACAGGCTGATGATGAACCCGCGGCTCTACTCGACCTTCCTGCTCTGGCTCCTCTCCGAACTGTTCGAGGAACTGCCGGAGGTCGGCGACATCGAGAAGCCGAAGCTCGTCTTCTTCTTCGACGAGGCCCATCTCCTGTTCGAGGACGCGCCGAAGATCCTCATCGACCGGATCGTCCAGGTGGTGAAGCTGATCCGCTCGAAGGGCGTCGGCGTCTATTTCGTTACCCAGAACCCGCTCGACGTGCCGGAGGCGGTGCTGGCGCAGCTCGGCAACCGCGTGCAGCACGCGCTGCGCGCCTATACGCCGCGCGAGCAGCGCGCAGTGAAGAGCGCAGCGGAGACCTTCCGCCCGAACCCGGCCTTCGACACCTATGAGGCGATCACCCAGCTCGGCACCGGCGAGGCGCTGGTTTCCACCCTCGGCGACAAGGGCGTTCCGGGCGTGGTGGAGCGCATCCTGATCCGTCCGCCGGCGGGCCGCCTTGGCGCCGTCAACGATGCCGAGCGGGTGGAGATCGTCGGCAAGAGCCCGCTCGCCGGGCGCTATGATCATGCGGTCGACCGGGAGTCGGCTTACGAATTGCTGCGGGGACGCGCCGAAGAGGGCGCGCGGCAGGAAGAGGAGCAGCGCCGTATCGAGGCGGAGGAAGCATCACGTCGCCGGTCGCAAGAGGCTGAACGCCGCGCCGAAGGAGCACGGCGGCGTGCCGAGGAGGACGCTGACGCCGGCGCGAGCGAGCGGGGCCCATGGGGCGAGACGAGCGTGCCGCCGGTGCGGCGGACCCGAACCGGTTTCCAGCTGCCGGACTTCGGTCAGGGCGATGACGAGGGCGAAGAGGAGGAGGCGCCGCGCCGCCGCCGCGCTGAGCCGCGCCGCTCGTCCGGCTATCAGCGCCAGACCATCACGGAAACGGTGATGAAGCAGGTCGGCCGCACGGTGGCCGCAACGGTCACGTCAGCGATCCTGCGCGGCGTGCTCGGCGGTCTGAAGCGCGGCCGCTGAGGCCGCGCTCATCTGCTTGATGAAGGCCGTTGCCGGAGCGGCTTCGATCGGCCGCTCCGTTCCTGTCAGGCGACGCTTGCCATGCCCGGCTGGCGCACGATCACCGGCGTCCCGTTCGGCACGCGCTCGTAGAGATCGATGATGTCGTGGTTCATGAAGCGTACGCAGCCGGACGAGACCGCCTTGCCGATCGTCCAGTATTCGGGCGTGCCATGCAGACGGAACAGCGTGTCCTTGCCATTGTCGAAGAGGTAGAGGGCACGCGCGCCGAGTGGATTGTCGAGGCCGCCGGGCTTGCCATTGGCATATTCCGTCAGCTCCGGTTGGCGCGCCACCATCTCGGCCGGCGGCGTCCAGGTCGGCCAGATCTTCTTGTACTGGATCTTAGCGCGGCCGCCCCAGGCAAAGCCCTCACGCCCGATGCCGACGCCGTAGCGCATGGCGGTGCCGCCCGGCTGGACGAGGTAGGCGTAGCGGTTCGGCGTATCGATGACGATCGTGCCGGGAGCCTCGCCGGTCGGGTCGGCGACCTCCTGGCGGAAGAAGCGCGGGTCGACGCGGCGCGCATCGATGGCCGGGATCAGGAAGCCGTTGTCCTCGAGCGGACCGTAGGCGGCGACATAAGCGTCGTTCGACGCGGTCGGGTAAGGCATCGCACCAACGATGCGGGCGCGTGGGTCAGAGGCGCAGCCGGCGAGGAGCGAGGCCGCTCCCATGCCCAGCAGCATGCTTCGCCGCGACAGGCGGCTCGTATCGAACTCAGACATTGTCACTCCAGCCATGGTCTTCTGCGGCAGGAGATCTCACGCCTCCGTTTCGCCGTCGTTCAGTCGCTTCAACCGCCCCAGCCAGCATTGGTTCCGAGGCGGAAATCACAGGAAGATGAGGGAGTTGCGCGAATGCAACGTTAACCAATCTTAACTGCTGCGGCGCCGGCTCGGCGCCCGTGCGGCGGGCGTGCAACGCCGCCCACCCCGGCACAATTGCATCAGGATTGTGGCCGAGTGCCGGCCGTGACGCTGCCAGACACAATCTGCAGGGGTTTTACCCCTTGTCGCCATCGTCTACTCCTCGCCGCATCAATGCAGGGAGAGACAATCATGGCGCAGGACATGTCACGGACACGCACCTTCGTGGATGGCGAGTGGCTTGACGGCAATCCCGGCCTTCTCGGGCCGCGCAGTCATGCCATGTGGCTCGGCAGCTCGGTCTTCGATGGCGGACGCTGGTTTGAGGGCGTCGCGCCGGATCTCGACAGGCACGCGGCTCGCGTCAACCGTTCGGCCGAGGCGCTCGGCCTGAAGGCGACCGTTGCGGCGGAGGAGATCGTCCGGCTGACGCATGAAGGCCTGGCAGGCTTCGACGGCAAGACGGCGGTCTACATCCGGCCGATGTACTGGGCCGAGGATGGCGGCTACATGGGCGTGCCGGCGGAGCCCACCTCCACACGCTTCTGCCTGTGCCTCTACGAGTCGCCGATGATCCCTTCGTCCGGCTTCTCGCTGACGGTTTCGCCCTTCCGCCGGCCGACGCCGGAGACGGCACCGACGGCCGCCAAGGCCGGCTGCCTTTATCCGAACGGCGGCCGCGCCATCATGGAGGCGCGCTCGCGGGGCTTCGACAACGGCCTCCTGCGCGACACGGTCGGCAATGTCGCGGAGACGGCGACGTCGAACGTCTTCATCGCCAAGGACGGCGTCGTGTTCACGCCGGTCCCGAACGGCTCGTTCCTGGACGGGATCACCCGCCAGCGGGTCATCCAGCTGCTGCGGGACGACGGCATCGAAGTGGTGGAGAAGAGCCTGACCGTCGCTGACTTCACCGCCGCCGACGAGATCTTCTCGACAGGCAACCACTCCAAGGTCGTGCCGATCACCCGTTTCGAGGAGCGTGAGCTGAAGGCGGGCGAGTTCGCCGAGCGGGCACGCGAGCTCTACTGGCGCTTTGCCAAGTCGACACAGGCCGCAGCGGCTGCCGCGGCCTGAGACCGCGCGGCGGCCTTCAGCGGAAGCAGATGGGACGAAAATGCGCGGGAGAGTAGCTGGCTGCTCTCTCCTCCCGTGAAACTCAGACTTTAGAGCCGAGGCGGGTCGGTTCTGGCCGCGCCAAGTCGATCCGACGCGGCCAGATCGACACCGAAGTGAAGCGCGGCATCGTTGAGAATGCCGCCGAGCGCGTCCGCCCATTCCAGCATCCGAGCCTCATCCGGCATCGGGGGCAGGCGGCCGCCGTCCTTAGGATAACGGTACGTTGTCGCGAACATGGTCAGGATGGTCAGCGGTGCGAAACGCTGCCTGAACGGATTGTCGCTTGGTAACTTGTCCAGGAGAACGTCGAGCCTGTGGCTGTCCTTACGCTCGGCGTGCTGCCCTTCGGCCGTCAGAAGAGCGAGCAGCAACTTCTCCCCGCATTGCTGCAGGTGATAGGCGCCGAAGCGATTTCCAGCGGCCGTCAGGAGCTTGGCTGCGTCGAGGTCTTCTTTTGCGAGCCGGAGCGCATTTGCAATGTGCAGGTCAGCGGGTCTGGATGAGGATGCCATCGCGCATCACTTCCCGGGCCGCGGAGTTGGCAACCGTCAGGTCCGCCTCGAACTCCGACAGCCGGATATAGGAAACATCGGCATGAACGCCGCTATGCTCCTGGACGGACCACCACATGGTGGGCTCGAACAACTCCTCCGGTGCATCGTCGGCGACGACCACCTTCAGGTCCCAGTCGCTGTCGGGTCCGGCATCGCCGCGAGCGCGGCTGCCATAGAGGAGGATTGCGACTGGCGCATGGGCGCTCCGGATGCGGTCGAGGAGGCAACCGAGCTCCGGCACGTCTTCCGAGCTCATGGCGGGAAAGCTTGATGCCAAGGACGAGCCGCTCACCGAGATTCTCCGTTCGACCGATGATCAAGATAGCCGGTGGAAGCCGACGTTTCCACGTTCCTCTGCTGCGGTTTGCCCTTGCTGGAAGTCAGATCCTGAAGGATCGATGACTGCAGGTCCGGCTGAGTAGGCGATACGACCGCTTTGGACTACGTGATGACAAATTTCGCTACGTCACCTGCTTGCGTGCATTGGCATTTGCCGCCGGCCGACCTAGTTGCAGGCGCGACCGATCTCGTGCTTCCACACCGGCCGGCTTGCCGGCACCCGGCGGCTGTCCGGGCATCAGTTCAAGAGAAGGAGACCCCCAATGGCTTTCACGCTTCCGCCACTCCCCTACGATTACGACGCGCTTGCCCCCTATATGTCGCGCGAGACGCTCGAATATCACCACGACAAGCATCACCAGGCCTATGTCGACATGGGCAACAAGCTGGCGGGCGAAGCCGGCCTCGGCGACGCCTCGGTGGAAGAGGTGATCAAGCAGTCCTTCGGCAAGAACCAGCCGCTCTTCAACAATGCCGGCCAGCACTACAATCACATCCACTTCTGGAACTGGATGAAGAAGGGCGGCGGCGGCAAGAGCCTGCCGGGCAAGCTGCAGACGGCTGTCGATAGCGATCTTGGCGGTTACGATAAATTCCGCAACGACTTCATCGAGGCGGGCAAGGGCCAGTTCGGTTCGGGCTGGGCCTGGCTCGCCGTCAAGGACGGCAAGCTGCAGGTGATGAAGACGCCGAATGGCGAGAACCCGCTGGTGCACGGCGCGCAGCCGATCCTCGGCGTCGATGTCTGGGAGCACTCCTATTACATCGACTACCGCAACGCCCGGCCGAAGTATCTTGAGGCCTTCGTCGACAACCTGATCAACTGGGACTACGTGCTGGAGCGCTATGAGGCCGCCGGCGCCTGACGCCGTCGCTGTAGCTGCCAAGCCTCTGGAAGGGCCTGCGGCGATGCTGCCGCGGGCCCTTTTTCGTGTTCGCGGCTCAGGCGCGACCAGCCGACTGCCGGAGGCCCGGAACGCACGCAACGTCACGGCGATGTGAGGTCGTTCCAGTTGCAACGGAACGTGATCCGTTCTCAGCTATTCATCTGGAACGATTCCATTGTTCGGAGGACATCATGCGCCAGCACCTGACCCTTCTTACGGCCGCATCCGTTGCCGCAGCCGCCGTGCTCGCCACGCTGCCGGCCATCGCCCAGAACACCGACGTCATCGAAAAGCGCCAGCAGCTGATGAAGAACAACGGCCGCAGCGCCAAGGCCGCGAGCCAGATGCTGAAGGGCGAGGTCGCCTTTGATCCGGCGAAGGGCATGGAGATCTTCCGCACCATTCAGGCCGACAATCAGGAGTTCCGCACGCTCTTCCCCGACGATTCCAAGACCGGCAACGACACCGAGGCCTCGCCGGCGATCTGGGAAAAGAAGGACGCCTTCGCGCAGGCCAACGACAAGATCGAAGCCGATGCCGCCGCGGCGATCGCCGCCAATCCGCAGACGCTGGACGAATTCAAGGTCGCCTTCGGCAAGGTCGCGGCCAACTGCAAGGGCTGCCACGAGCAGTTCCGCGTCGACAAGTAAGGGCGCTGGCTGCTACGGCCGCGGGGCAGGCGTTCAGCCGTCTGCCTCGCGCGCCATGGTGCGGTGGCGATGATGATGGCAGATTGAGGCGATGCGGCTGCGAACCCTCTCCATCACCGGTCTTCTCCTGGTTCTCGCCGGCGCTGCCCTCTTCTACGTCCTGACAATGCCGCAGCGACTGGACGCTGCGGCGATCGCGCCGGAGGACTCCGGCGATGTCGCCCGTGGCGAGACGATGTTCTGGGCCGGCGGCTGCGTGTCCTGCCATGCGCCATCCAAGGCAACGGGGGAGGATCAGCTGAAGCTCGGCGGCGGCGATCCCCTCGTCACCGACTTCGGCACGTTCCATGCGCCGAACATCTCGCCCGATCCGACGGACGGAATTGGTGCTTGGTCGCTTGCCGACTTCGCCAACGCCATGCAGCGCGGCGTCGCGCCGGACGGCTCGCACCTCTATCCGGCCTTCCCCTATACGTCCTACGTGAAGATGAAGCCGCAGGACGTGGCCGATCTCTATGCTTTCATGAAGACGCTCCCGCCCGTGAGCGGCAAAGCGCCGGCGAACGAGCTGAGCTTCCCCTTCAACATCCGTCGCGGACTCGGGCTGTGGAAGCTCGCCTTCATGGATGACGGGGATCCGATCGTGCCACTGACGGCGGATACCAAGGATCCGGTCCATCGCGGGCGCTACCTCGTCGAAGGACCCGGCCACTGCGGCCAGTGCCATTCGCCGCGCACCTTGTTCGGCGCCGGCGGCATCGACACCTCGCGCTGGCTGGCTGGCGCGCCGAACCCTGAAGGGGAGGGGATGATCCCGAACATCACGCCAGGGAGTAAAGAGGTCGGAGCCTGGTCTGCGGACGAACTGGCGGAGTATTTCGCGACCGGCTTCACACCGGAGTTCGATTCCGTCGGCGGCCGCATGGTCGACGTGCAGGAGAACCTGGCGAAGCTCTCCGACGCCGACCGCCAGGCGATCGCCGCCTATCTCAAGGCCGTACCGCCGCAGCCGTAAACCATCAGCTGTCTCGGTGGCTTGCTGTGTGAATAAGACATCCGTCTCTCCATAATGAAGCACAAGGTAGTCAGCCTGTCATCAGAACATGACCTGCGTTAGCAGCAGGTGATAATATTCGATTAGCAGCAATATGACTGCCGGCGGAACTCCATTACCTTGCGTAAGCAGTAGGCTTGTGCTCTCTTATGCAGAGTGGAGGGAGGGACGTATGGCATACACCGAGAAGTTTGCGCAGCTCATCGAGATTTTCCTGCGTCACAAGAACGGGAAGCTCGGAATGAGGTCGGCAGCCATTGCTCAATTCATTCTTGAGAGCGGGCGGGGATCGTCAGAACTTGCTAGACTCCACAACAATTTCGCGGGCATCAAGTGGAGGCCCGAAATGTCGTCAGTGGCGACGAAGGTGACAGTCGATGCGCCGAGCGAGACTGCAGATTTCTGCCATTTCGACAGTATCGAGAATTTCGTCGAAGGTTACTGGCGGTTTCTAGGGCGTAAGCCGTACAAGGGCTGGAAAGATCATGCTGACGACTCGTATCGCTTCATTGATTTCATCGGGCCGATCTGGGCTTCAGACGAGAATTACCCGAAGAAGTTGAAGGCGTTGATAGGGGAGGCCGACGGGCTGATCTCAGCGCATGGAGTATCCCATCAGACTGACGGTGGCGATGATCATGGTAACGACGGTGCGCCGTGCTGCGAAGGGATGGTCAGCGACTATTTTTCATCGACGTTGGAATGGGAGAAGCCTACCGTTCAATGGGATCCGTCGCCCTTCAACTGGTCCCGTGGGGGCACCGAGATCGATACGATTGTCATGCACTACACGACGTCACGGAACCTGTCCGGGACGGTGAGCTGGTTCAAAGACAGCAAAAATGTGCACAAGACCGCAGCGCACTACGTCATCGGCCGCGACGGTACGATCGTTCAGATGGTCAAGGACGAGGACGCATGTACTCACGGCAACAGCCAGAATAAGCGCTCTATCGGGATTGAACATTCAGCGAAGACGGGTGACGCAATGACCGCCGAGCAGGAGGAGGCATCGGCTGCACTAGTTCGCTGGCTTGTTCAGGAATACGAGATCAAGCTGGAGCGGGTGATCGGGCACAAGTGCGCACCGCGTTCAACCAGTTGCCCGGGTGACCTCTTCAAGAAGTATGGTGCCACGTCGGCCTCGGACTGCAACGAGGTGACCACGGCTATCCAAAGGTGGCTGCGCGAGAAGGTGTTTGTGCAGGAAAACCTTCTGGTTGCTTAAAGCAATCTTGCGCCGCCGGTTCCCGCACAATCAGTCGGACCGAGAAGGTCGCGGCTGCATCCGCTGATGCGACGTCGTGACCCTCTCGGCTTATGCAGACGAGGTGAGCCCCTCGGATCAGGCCTTGCCCACCAGCTTCAGCGCGAAGGCGTAGATATAGGCGACCTCTTCGAGGCGGCTGAAGCGCCCCGACGCCCCGCCGTGCCCGGCCTCCATGTTGGTGCGCAGGAGCACCGGATTGGCGTCCGTCTTCATCTCGCGCAGGCGCGCGACCCATTTGGCCGGCTCCCAGTAGGTGACGCGCGGATCGGTGAGGCCGGCGAGCACGAGCATCGGCGGATAGGCCTGGCGCTTGACGTTGTCGTAGGGGGAGTAGCCGGCGATGACGGCGTAATCCTCGTCGGAAAGGATCGGGTTCCCCCATTCCGGCCATTCCGGCGGCGTCAGCGGCAGCGTGTCGTCGAGCATGGTGTTCAGCACGTCCACGAAGGGCACGACGGCGATGATGCCGCCGAATTTCTCCGGCGCCATATTGGCGATCGCGCCCATCAGCATGCCGCCGGCAGAGCCGCCATTGGCGATGATGCGGTCATGCGCGGTGAACTTCTCCGCCACCAGATGGTCGGCTACCGCGATGAAGTCGGTGAAGGTGTTGCCCTTGTTGCGGCGCCGGCCCGCCTCGTACCAGGCAAAGCCCTTGTCCTTGCCGCCGCGGATATGGGCGATCGCATAGACGAAGCCGCGATCGACCAGCGAGAGTGCATTGGTGTTGAACGACGCCGGGATGGTGATGCCGTACGAGCCGTAGCCATAGAGGAGGCACGGTGCCGTGCCGTCGAGCGGCACATCCTTGCGGTAGAGGAGCGAGACCGGCACCAGTTCGCCGTCGGCCGCGGTGGCGAAGATGCGCCGGGTGACGTAGCGCTCCGGATCGTGGCCCGACGGCACTTCCTGCGTCTTCAGGAGCCGGCGCAGCCGCGTCTCGACATCGTAGTCGAAGGTCTGCGATGGCGTCGTCATCGACGAGTAGGTGAAGCGGATCACCGTCGTGTCGAACTCGTAGGTGCCGCCGAGGCCGAGCGAATAGGTCTCCTCGTCGAAGGCGATGACGTGCTCTTCGCCATCCGAAAGGCGCTTCACCACGATGCGCGGCAGACCATCACGGCGCTCCAGCCAGATCAGATGGCGCTTCAGCACCATATGGCCGAGGATCAGCCGCCCGTCCTCGTGGGGTACATAGTCCTGCCACTCGCTGCGGCTGGGCGCCGCCGCCGGTGCGGTGACGATCTTGAAGTCACGGGCGTTGTCGGCATTGGTCAGGATGTAGAGGCGCCCGTCGGCCTCGTCGATCGAGTATTCGACGCCGGTCTCGCGCTCCGCGACGAGGCGCGGCTCGGCCGCCGGATTGTCAGCGGGGATCAGCCAGGCTTCGGAGGTCTCGTGATCGTGGATGTCGATGACGAGGAAATCGCCCGACTGCGTCTTGTCGACGCCCATGAAGAAGCCGGGCTCGGTCTCCTCGTAGATCAGGGCGTCGGTCTGCGGATCGGTGCCGAGCGTGTGGTAGTAGACGCGGCTCGGCCGGTGATTGGAATCGAGGCGCGTATAGAAGAAGCCGCGCGAGCGCGCCGACCAGGCGACGCCGCCGCTGGTGTCCTCGATACGCGGACCGATATCCTCACCGGTGGACAGATCGCGCACCGAGACGGCGTAGAACTCCGAGCCCTTGTCGTCATAAGCCCAGGCGACCCATTGATGGTCCGGCGAATGGGCAACGCCGCCGAGCGAGAAATAGGCGCGTTCGGCGGCCTCCTTCTGCCCGTCGAGAAGGACGGTTTCGCTATCCAGGCCGCCGTCGCGCGTCCGCCTGACGAAGCGGGGGTACTCGGCGCCCTGCAGATAGGAAATTCCGTAGGCAAAGGGCCCATCCGGCGCGGGCACAGAGGAATCGTCCTCCTTGATGCGGCCGCGCATCTCGGCGATGAGCTGCTCGCGCAGGCCCTCGGTCCCCGCCATCACGGCTTCCTGATAGGCATTCTCCGCCGTCAGGTGGTCGCGGATCGCCGGGTCGAGCAGCGCAGTGTCCTTGAAGACCTCCTGCCAGTTCGGCGCCCGCATCCAGCCATAGTCATCGGACCGCTCGCGCCCATGGCGGGTGTCGCTCTCTGGCCGGCGATCGGGGCGCGGCGGAGCGACAGTCGAGGCATTCGGGAACGGGGATGTCATGATCGGCAACGGCTATTCAGAAGGATCGGAAAGTGCGGCGGGATAGGCGCCCAAGAACGGCGCGTCTCAGGGTTGGCAGACTGTGCCCGCAGGACACGTTAAACCGGCGTGCTGCAATTTAGGCAAGCGACGTATCGTTTCTCGTCGAAGATCCACGCGTACCGTCTGCGAGCGAGACGCGTCCCCGCAGCGTTGAAAGGCCAGAAAACGGCCTGTTCGGGTTGCTCACACCAGACATGACCCGTAGATAGTCCTGACGACATCCGGCGCGAGGCGTCGTGGGCCAGCGAGGAGGACAAGCGCCGCATGATGGGAAGTGACACGCGATTTCTCCTGATCCTCGCGCTGCCATTCCTTGCTGCCGCTCTCGCCCCGATCCTGTTCCGCAGGCTTCCCGCGATCGCCGCTGCCGGTCTCGCGCTCTTTCCGGCCGCTGCCTTCGCCATTCTCCTGTCGGCGCTGGCCCCGGTCGCAGGCGGCACGGCCATCCTTGCCGGCTTTAACTGGATCCCCGAGCTCGGCATCCACTTTTCCGTCCGGCTCGACGGGCTGTCGCTGGTCTTCGCGCTTCTGATCACGGGCATCGGCACGCTGATCGTCCTCTATGCGGGTGCCTATCTCGGCCAGCACCGGGATCGCGGACGCTTCTTCGCCTTCATCCTCCTCTTCATGGGAGCCATGCTCGGGCTCGTGCTCGCCGACGACCTGGCGACGCTGTTCGTCTTCTGGGAAATGACCTCGGTCACCTCCTTTCTCCTGATCGGTTTCGACCATGAGCGCGAGGCGGCGCGGCGCGCGGCGATCCAGGCGCTGGCGATCACCGGCGGCGGCGGACTGGCGCTGCTGGCGGGCTTCCTGACGATCCGGGAAGTTGCGGGCCTCGGCTCCATGACGCAGATCCTGGCCTCCGGCGAGGCACTGCGGATGACCGCTGCCTATCCGGCGATCCTCATCCTCGTCCTGTGCGGCGCTTTCACCAAATCCGCGCAGATGCCCTTCCACGTCTGGCTGCCGAACGCGATGGAGGCGCCGACGCCGGTCTCGGCCTATCTCCATTCCGCCACCATGGTGAAGGCCGGCGTCTATCTCCTGCTGCGCCTGAATCCGGCGCTCGGCGGCACGGCGCTGTGGGAGACGATCCTGCCGGCCTTTGGCTCGGTGACGCTGGTCGGCGGTGCGCTGCTGGCCCTGCGTGCGAGCGACCTCAAGATGGTGCTCGCCTATACGACTGTCGCCTCGCTCGGGCTTCTGGTCATGCTGATCGGCGCCGGCTCCCAGGAGGCAGTCGCGGCCGCGGTGCTCTATCTGATCGCCCATTCGCTGTTCAAGGGCGGACTCTTCATGGTAGCCGGCTCGATCGACCACGGCGCCGGCACACGCGACATCGAGCGGCTCGGGGGCCTGCGCGCCGCCATGCCTCTGACCTTCGCGGCGGCACTGCTCTGCGCGTTGTCCATGGGCGGCGTGACGCCGCTCGTCGGGTTCCTCGCCAAGGAAACGATCTATCACGCGCTGGTGGAAGGAGATGCCGCCTCGGCGCTCCTGCTGATCGCGGCGGTCGCCGGCAATGCACTGATGTTCGCGGCAGCCTTCCTGGTGGCGCTGGCACCCTTCGTCGGTGACCGGCCCGGCGCCATCGCCCATCCTCACGAAGGGCCTCCCGCACTGTGGCTGGCGCCGCTCGTCCTCGGCGGCCTCGGGCTTGCGGCCGGCCTCTTCGCGCCTGCCTTCCATGCCGCGTTCTCGGTGCCAATGGCGTCCAGCGCGGCGGGCCGGCCGGTTGCGATCGACATCGGCATCGCACCGCATATCAACCTTCCCTTCGCGCTGTCGCTCGCCACCATTGCCATCGGTATCGTCCTGTACCTGACTGCGAGTCGGCTGCGTCGGGCGCTCGTTCGCGGGCTGGAGGCGATCGGCTGGGGGCCGGATCGTGGCTTCGATCAGATGATGCGCGGGCTCCTGCGCGGCGCTTTCGGCATTACGCGCATCCTCCAGAACGGCCGCCTCGACATCTATATAACCGTGACCTTCACGGTGATTGCGCTGGCCGTGTGGCTGCCGATGACGCTCACCGGCACGCTGCCGGCCGTACCCGTCATGCCGCACCTGCGCTTCTACGAATGGATGGTGCTGGCGCTGATCCTGATCGGCATCTTTGCCGTGGTGAGAGCCAAGAACCGGCTGACCGCCATTGTTTCACTCGGCATCCAGGGCTTCGCCGTCGCGCTGCTCTTCATGCTTCTAGGCGCGCCGGATCTGTCCTTCACCCAATTCATGGTCGAGACGCTGTCGGTCGTGGTGCTCGCGCTGGTGATGACGCGCCTGCGCCTCTCGCCCAGCGATCACCGCCCGTGGCGTGAGATGCTGCCGGACGTCGCACTGGCCGTCGCCGGCGGCGCCGGGATCGGCCTGTTCCTGCTGCGGCTGACGCAACGCCCGTTCGACAACGCCCTGTCGGATTTCTTCACGGCCTACAGCCGCACCATCGCGCATGGGCGCAACATCGTGAACGTCATCATCGTGGACTTCCGCGGGGTCGACACGATGGGGGAAATCGCGGTGGTGATGACCACAGGTCTCGCCATCCTCGCGCTGATCGGGATCCGCGTGATACGGCGGGACGGGGCGCCTGCCGCCGTCAGCCCGGCTGCCCCGGCGGCGGGGGAGGCGCGCCCATGAGAAGCGTCATCCTGCGAGCGACGGCCCCCTATCTGACCGCGCTGATGGTGCTGTTCTCGATCTTCGTGCTTCTGCGCGGGCACAACGAGCCGGGCGGCGGCTTCATCGGCGGTCTGATCGCCGCCTCGGCCTTTGCGATCTACGGCATCGCCTGCGGCGTCGCTTCGGTGCGCCAGGCGATGCACTTCCATCCCCTGGCGATCGCCGGCGCCGGCCTGATGCTGGCGGTCTTGTCCGGCTGCCTATCGATCCCGCTCGAGCGGCCGTTTCTGACGGGGCTCTGGGCCTTTCCGGCCGTCCTCGGCGGCGACGTCGGCCTGTCCACACCGATGTTCTTCGACATCGGCGTCTATCTTGTGGTGGTCGGCTCGATCTCGGCCATCGCCCTCGCGCTCGAGGAGGAAGACTCCTGATGGAAGCAGCGCTTGCCTTCGTCGTCGGCATGCTCTTCGCCGTCGCGATCTACCTCCTCCTGTCGGAGCACATCATCCGGATGCTGCTCGGGCTCGTGCTGCTCGGCAACGGCGTCAACCTGCTGATCTTCGCTGCCGGACGCGCCAGCGCGGTCGCGCCGCCGATCATTCCCGTCGACGCCGATGTTCCGTCTGCGGTCACCGCCAATCCGCTGCCGCAGGCGCTGATCCTGACGGCTATCGTGATTTCCTTCTCGTTCTTCGCGTTCCTGCTCGTCCTTGCCTACCGGGTCTACCAGGACCTCGGCACCGACGACACCGACCGCATGCGCCTCGCAGAGCCCGAGGACGACGACCTGCCGCCGTTGGGGTACTGACGTGGCCACGCCTGGACTCTCACCCGAACTGCTGACGGCTGCGACGCTCACGGCACCTGTAAGGCTGGCCAATTATCTCGTCGCGCTGCCCGTCGTGGTGCCGCTCCTGTTCGCCTCGGGTCTCCTGATGATGCGCGGCCGGCTGCGTTGGCAGCCTGCGGTGGCGATCGCCGGGATGACGGTGCTGCTCGTCATCAATCTCCTCCTGTTGCGTCGGGTGGCCTCGGAGGGGCCGCAGGTGATGATGATGGGCGCGTGGAAGCCGCCCTTCGGCATCGCCTTTACAGCCGATCGTCTCGGCGTCCTGTTCGCATGCGCTGCCGCCGTCGTCGCACTTGCCTGCACCATCCATGCGGCCGCGACGGTGAGCCTGCAGGAGCGACGCTACGGCTTCTTCCCCTTCCTGTTCGTCATGATCGGCGGTGTCTCCGGCGCATTTCTCACCGGCGACCTCTTCAACCTCTATGTCTGGTTCGAGGTGCTGCTGATCGGCTCCTTCGGCCTAATCGTGCTCGGCTCAGAGCACCGCCAACTCGACGGCGCCACGAAATACTGCTTCCTCAACCTCATCGCGACGACCTTCTTCCTGGTGGCCACCGGCCTCGTCTACGGCCTCTTCGGCACGCTCAACATGGCCGACATCGCGATGAAGGCGCGCTCGATGGAGCCGAACGGCGAGGTCGTGACCATCGCGACGCTGATGCTGGTGGCCTTCGGCATGAAGGCGGCGGCGTTTCCGCTGAACAACTGGCTGCCGGCCTCCTACCATACCCCTCGCTTCGTCGTGTCGGCGCTGTTTGCCGGCCTTCTCACCAAGGTGGGCGTCTATGCGTTGATCCGCGTCCTCCTGATGCTGTTCCCAGCCGAACGCGGCGGCCTCAGCATGGTCGTCGCCGGCGTTGCCGCTGCGACAATGATCGTGGGCGCCTTGGGCGCGCTGGCCCAGAGCGACCTGCGGCGCTTCTTGAACTACCTCGTGATCGCAGGCATCGGCACCATCCTGGCCGGGCTCGCGCTGCCGCTGCCTCTCAGCAGCGAACCGACCGCGGGTCCGCTTCAGGCGGGCCTCTCCGGCGCGATCTTCTATGCCGTTCATTCCATGGTGGTGATGACGGCGCTGTACCTTGCCGCGAGCCTGATGACTCGGCGGGCCGACAGCGCCTCGCTGCACGAGATCGGTGGCCTGTGGCGCAGTTCGCCCCTGCTGGCGGCGGTGACGCTGGTGCTGCTCATCGCCGTCTCCGGCCTGCCGCCCTTCTCCGGCTTTTGGCCGAAGCTGATGCTGGTGCAGGCCATGATCGGCGGCGGGATGGGCTGGCTGGCGGCGGTGATCCTCCTGTCCGGCTTCCTGCAGACGATCGCCTGCGCGCGGCTGTTCGCTCTGGCCTTCTGGCGGCCGGCTCCCGCGGTGGATCGTGGGACCGACGAGCCCGGGGCGATGGCGGCCGCGGGCGTCCGCGCAGCGGCTGTTTCGATCGCGCGTGTGATGGCGGAAGGGCGTTCGGAGCCGAGCATGCTGCCCCTGCTGGTGCTGGCGCTCCTCGCGGTAGCGATCGGCCTCTGGCCGCAGGGACTAGCCTCGCTGACAGGTGCCGCCGCTGGCGGCATCCTCGATCCGGCCGGCTACCATCTCTCCGTTTTCGGAGGCGCATCATGACCTTGCCGCTGATGAACCTGGTTCTCGCGCTGATCTGGGTGACGGTCAGCGGATCCTTTTCGCTGGTCAACCTCGTATTCGGCTTCTGCCTGGGCGCACTCTCCCTTCTGCTGGTGCGCGAACATGTCGGCGCGGTCGGCTATCTGTCCCGCACGCGTCGCATCCTGTCGCTGCTGCTGCTCTTCATCCGCGAGCTGCTGATGTCGGCCTGGCGGGTGGCGCGGGTCGTCTGCCGCCCGACGATCGACGTCAGGCCGGGCATCTTCGCCTATCCACTGACCGTCGATCGCGACCTTGAGATCGCGCTTCTCGCCAACCTCATCACCCTGACGCCGGGGACGCTTTCGGTCGATGTCTCGGCCGACCGGCGGACGCTCTACGTCCATGCTCTCGACTGTTCCGACCCCGATGGCGCGCGCAGGGACATCGCCGACGGTTTCGAACGCAAGATCCTGGAGGCGTTTCGATGAGCCTCGAGACCTTCGCTGCCGGCTTCCTCGACATCGCGCTGGATGTCTCGTTCGCGATCTTGGGCTTCGCCTTCCTGGCGACGCTCCTGCGGATCTACAGGGGGCCGACGCTGCCGGACCGCGTGATCGGTCTTGACATGCTGACGGCGATCGCGATCGGCTTCATCGCCGTGATCGGCATCGACACCGGCTACACATTGTATGTCGACATCGCCATCGCGCTCGGCCTCGTCGGCTTCCTGGCAACCGTTGCCTTCGCGCGCTTCATCCTTGCCAGGGGTGGCGGGGACGACGAGGAGAAGGCGTCCTGATGGCCGGTGCGATCATCCTCATCCTGGCCGCGCTTCTGTCGCTCACTGGATCGATCTTCGTGGCCATCGCCGCCATCGGACTGCTGCGCTTGCCGGATCTCTATACGCGCATGCACGCCGCTTCGAAGGCGGGGACGGTCGGCTCGGGCATGATGCTCATCGCGCTCGCACTCGTGTCGGCGGGATCAGCCGAGGCGCTTCGCGCCATCGCGGCGGTTCTCTTCTTCATCCTGACCGCGCCCATTTCGGCTCACCTGCTGGCCAAGGCAGCACATGCCGCGGGTTATCGCCTGTGGCCGGGCTCCGTCCTCAACGAGATGCCCGCGCTCGACGTTGCGCCCATGCCGCCGGATGCAGGCGACGGTATGGTGGGGAGTCCGGACGCGCAGGAGAGCGATGGCGGGGCCGCCGCGCCGCACGGAGCGCCGCCGCAGATCGCGCCTCGCGGGGCTGCATGAGCGAGCGTTTCTCCACTTTGTTCTCCATCGTTGCGGGCCTCTTCGGCGCCGTCGGCATCGCCTTGTCGGCCATGGCCGCGCATGTGGGCGATGACCGTTATCTCGCGATCGCCGCGGCGATGCTGCTTTTCCACGCGGCCGCGCTGCTTGGCCTGTCACAGTCCACGCCGGCCCGGCTGCGGCTGGCTCCGCTGTCGGCGCTGCTGATCACGATCGGTACGCTGCTCTTCGCCGGTGATCTCTCCGCCCGCAGCTTCCTCGGTGACCGGCTGTTCCCAATGGCCGCGCCGAGCGGCGGCATCGCGCTGATCGCCGGCTGGCTCAGCATCGCCGCCGGGGCCGCGGTCGCCGCAGTCCGGCGTCGAGGCTGACGGATGCCGCGGATGGGAATTTAGACAGGGGGAGAGCAGAGATGAACGGCTTCGACAACAAGCTCTTCGACGGCAGGACGGTGGTCGTGACCGGCGCCGGACGCGGCATCGGCGCAGCGGTCGCCCGCGCCTTTCTCCAAGCCGGCGCGCATGTCGTCGCCCATGCCGGGCGCAGCGAGGAGCATGTGGAGCGCGATCTGACGCGCGGCCTCGACGCGGCTGCGCTCGAACGCCTCAGCGTCGTCACGGGCGATCTTGCCGCGCCGGGCGCGGGGCTTGCTCTCGCCGGGCGCATCACCGGCTTGGCGCCGCGCATCGACGTGCTCGTCAACAATGCCGGGACGATGGTCGGCCGCGTTCTCCTCGGCGAGACGACGCCGGAGCACTACGACCGGGTGCTCGATCTCAACATCCGCTCGACAGTGGAGGTCACGCAGGGCCTGCTTCCGGCGTTGAAGACTGCTGAAAGTGGCGCTGCGATCGTCAACACGGTGTCGATCTCCGCGCGTACCGGCGGCAGCCCGGGCTCGTCGCTCTATTCGGCCTCGAAGGCCTTCGTCTCCACCTGGACCCGTTCGCTCGCCCGCGAACTCGCGCCGGATCGTATCCGGGTGAACGCCGTGTCGCCCGGTACGATCATGACAGACTTCCACCGCCGCTACTCCTCGCCGGAGAAGCTTGCCGCCACCGCCACCGGCATTCCGCTGCAGCGGCTCGGCACGGCGGAGGACTGTGCGCCGGCCTATCTCTTCCTCGCCTCCGAGCACCTGTCCGGCTATGTCACCGGCCAGGTGCTGGAGATCAATGGCGGTCAGTTCATGGGTTGAGCCGCGGCGCCAACGGTCCTGCCGGCGTCGGCGTCCGGCTCGCTCGCGTCGGCCTCGCGTTCCGCAGGCGCCGGCTGCGCCGTGTCCACGGCGACCACCACCGACATGCCGGGCGCGAGGCGCTCCGCCAGCGTCTGGCCTTCGTCGATGGCGATCCGCACCGGCAGGCGCTGCGCCACTTTGGTGAAGTTGCCGGTGGCGTTGTCCGCCCGCAGAACCGCAAACTCCGAGCCCGTCGCCGGCGAGAAGCGCTCGATATGGCCCCTCATCGTCTCGCCCCGGAAGGCGTCGACGGTAAAGGTGACGACCTGGCCGACGCGCATGCCGGCGAGCTGGGTTTCCTTGAAGTTGGCCGTCACCCAGATCCGATCCGGCACCAGCGTGGTGATCTGCGAGCCCGCCGTCAGATATTGGCCGAGGCGCGCGCCGACTTCGCCGAGCACGCCGTCCTTCGGCGCCACGATGCGGGTGTTGCCGAGGTCGATCGTGGCTAGCTCCACCGCCGCCTCAGCCCCTTCGACGGCGGCTTCGAGAGAGCGTCGCCCGACGATGATCGACTGCAGGTCCTGGCGGGAGACTTCCACCGCCGCCTGCGCCTGCTGCAGGACCGCCGTTGCCTGATCGAGAGCACTGCGGGTTGCATCCGCCTCGCTCTTGTTCACGATGCCCTTCTGGACGAGCGGAACTATGCGGTCCCAGTTGGCTTGCGCCGTCGCCAGAGCCGACCGCGCGCTCGTGACCTGCGCCTCGCCGGAGGCGATCTTGGCTTCGGCCGAACGGCGTTGCTGGGCGGAATTGGCCAGCGCCGCCTTCTGCACATCCAGCGTCGCCCTGGCCTGGCTCAGCTTCTGCCGGTAAATGCGATCGTCGATCCTGAGCAGCGTCTGCCCAGTCTTGACGCTCTGATAATCCTGCACGGCGACCTCGGCGACGTAGCCCGCCAGTTGCGGGCTAATCACAGTCACCTGGCCGCGGACATAGGCGTCGTTGGTGGTTTCCACCGTGCTGGCGAAGGGTGGCAGGCGCCAGGCATACAGAACCAGCGTCACGCCGGTGATGCCGATGAGGAGCGCGACATAGGTCGCGAACGAGCCGAAGATCTTGCGCATGAGCGTCACCGTTGCAGTTCACGCGGCCGCCGGCGGCGCAGTGTGCGGCGCCTGGAGAGCCTTGATCCATTTGAATGTCTGATGAGCCAGAAGCCAGAAGAGCCCGAAGGCGGCCGTGGCTGACACCAGCAGGAAGGCGTCGTTGTAGGCGAGGACGTTGGCCTCGCGCGTGGCCTGCTGCGCGATCAGGCTGACGCCCTCGGCCCGCTGCAGCACCGGATCGGCGAGCGTCTTGGCATAGGCAGCGCCATACTGGGCGGCGCGCTGGGCCACGGTCGGGTCGGTGAGGACGACGCCCTCGACCAGATAGTGGGAGTGATACTTCTCGCGGATCGTCACCACCGTGCGGAAGATCGCCGAGCCCATGGCACCACCGATGCTCTGGGTGACGAGGAAGACGATCAGGAAGCTGAGGATGTAGTTGGTGCCTCGCTTCATCGCCGAGACGAAGCCGACGCTCATCGCCGGTGGCAGGAACAGGGTGCCGGCCGCCGCTATCATCGCCTGGCTCACATACATCTGCTCCGGCCGCGTCAGGCTGGTGGAGTGGCCGTCGAGAAAGGCCCCGACCGCCAGCAGCGCCAGCGCCAGAGCGTGGATCGCCGGCACCCGATCCGGCGTCAGCACGGCGGCGCAGAAGGCGCCGGCGACGAAGGTCGCGCCGAGGATCACCGTATAAAGCGTCACCAGCTGGTCGTTCAGGAGACCGAGCGTGGTGAAGAGGCCGTAGGCGCCGCTGGTCTGTTCGGCGAGAATCAGTCGGAACAGGAGGAGCACACCGGCGAAGTGCAGGATTTCCGGCGAGGCGATCCAGCGGAAGTCAACGAGCGGGTTGTCCCGGTTGAGCTCGATCAGCACCGCCGCCGTGAGGCTGCTGCCGCCGACGGCGAGCAGCACGCCGAGCCAGCGCGCCTCGAACCACCAATAGTACGGGCCGACGGTGAGCGCGACGACGATCGAGCCAAGGCCGATCGCGATCAGGAGATAGCTGAGAACGTCGAGCGGCTCGATGACCTTGGCGCGGGCGGGCGCCGTCAGTGGCAGAAGGTAGATCGCACAGTAGCTCATCATCGCCAGCGCCACCTCCAGAAGGAACATGGCGTTCCAGCCGCCGAGATCGACGAGCGTGGGCGAGATCAGCCGGGCGATCGGCATGGCGGCCGCGGTCAGCGTCAGGCTCGCCGTCATGCCGATGCTGAGCTTCCTGGCCGGCGGGAAGGACTCCAGCATGTAGAGAAAGCCGAGCGAGGACATGGGCGAAGCGGCGCAGCCCGCAAAGAAGCGCACAACGATCGCCGAGCGCAGGTCGCTGACGAACAGATGGGCAAGCGTGACCAGCACGAAAACCACGATGGCGCCTTCGGCAAAGCGCCGCAGACCGAACTCCGCGCGGACCTTGGTGAGGAGCAGGGTCAGGCTGACATTGGGTGCCAGATAGGCGGCGATCAGCCAGGCGGACTCATTGGTGGTGGCGCCGAGCGAGCCCTGGATCTGCGTCAGGTTCACCGACATCAGGTTGAGGCCGAGCCCCTGCGTCAGCGAGATGAGGATTGCGGCGGCGATATAGCAGGCGGCGAGCAGGGGATGGCGCGGGACGTATTCCGCCGGCGCCGGCATCGGCTGCGTCTGACGACGGCTGCGTCCGATCACGGCGCTGAGCGTCGGTGCAGGAGCCCGCGCTGCCTCTGCATCCGGCGCTGCTGCCGTCTGGGCAGCTTTCGGTTCGAGCGGCACATCGGCGACGGCGGTCGCATCCGCGGCTGGGTGCGGCATGATGGTCGGCTTGATCATCGTCTGACCTCAGGACGCTGGGTCGAGACGCTTGGCGAGAGTGCGGAGCACCGCAGCGGCACCCCTCAGGTCCGCCGTCGCAATGTCACCGATGATCTCGTCCCGCAGCTCCGCCGCGATCGTCGCGACGATGTCCGCCTGCGCCTGCCCATGCTTGGTGAGGACAACATGCTTGGCCCGCCGATCGTTCTCGACCGGCAGCCGGCTAATCAGATGGAGCTTCTCCATGCCGTCGAGCAGACGCACGACGGTTGCATTCTCCAGCTCCAGCTCGGCTGCGAGCTCGCTCTGCGTCAGGCGACCGAGCCGTGACAGGCAGAACAAGGTCCGCGCCCTGGCATAGGTGAGGCCATGTGCCACCACGCGAGCGTTGAAGGCGGTTCGGATCCGACGGCCGACGCCGGTGAGCGTCTCCATGAACTCGGCTCTGGCTACGTCTGCATGCATGGAGATAAGCCTGCTTAAATGTAGTATGCTAACTTTCCTGAGGCGATATAGCCGCTCTCTCGGCTCTCTTCAAGATCGTCAGTGGGACTTATGAACCCGTGCGGCGTGGCCCTGGCTGCGTCGGCAGGATGCCCGGTTTCAGTCGCCGCCGTCGTCCGGGATCTTCAGGAGATGGCCGCAGGCCTTGCAGTGGACGGCGTCCGGCTCATGGCGCTGCAGGGCGCATTGCGGGCACGTGAAGCTGACCTTGTAGGGGCGGAAGATCGCCTGAGCCAGGCGCACGAAGAGCGAGATGCCGACGATCATCGTCACGATCGATGTCAGCTTTCCGGCGGTGCCGGGTAGGGTGATGTCGCCGAAACCCGTGGTCGTCACCGTCGCGACGGTGAAGTAGAGGGCGTCCACATAGCCCTCCATGCCGGATCCGGGCCGGGCGAAGGCGGTGTAGACGAAGCCGGTGATCAGGAAGAGGCAGGTGGCCAGATTGATCGCAGCCCGGCCGACATCCTCCCATTGCCGGAGACCCCGTTTGCGCAGTGAGCGCCAGAACAGGTCCTTCTGCGACAGCGTCCAGAGGCGCAGGATCCTGAGGAAGCCGAGATTGGCCAGCCATAGCGGTGCCAGCAGCGTCGCAAGGACGATGAGATCGACCCAGGTCGCCGGGCGCAGCAGCCAGCGCCGCAGGCTGTAGGCCGCTGCGCCGCGGGCGCACAGGTCAAGTGCCAGGATCACCGCGACCGCATAGTCGAACCACAGGAAGTGCTGCTGCTCCTGCAGCACCGGGCTGACGATGAAGAAGCCGATGATGACGAGGTCGACGGAGGCGATCGCCCACTGGAAGTGGATGTCCCGCGGATCCTCGCCGACATAGAGCGAGCGCAGCCGGTTACGCCAGGCGGCGCGATGGGGGGCGGGAGACGAGCGACTGTCCACGGTGGTCCTTCACGAGGCATGCGATGGATGTCCCGCCCCGGGGCCAAGGGCCCGGGCGAGAGCGTGCGTGTTCTAGCTCAGTTTAGGGCGAGAGCATCCGGCGACATCAGCGCAGGCTCGCTCAACAGGTGCAGGCGAGTGGGTCGAGGTGCCGAGTTCAGTCGCGATCAGCGGTGCCGGCAACATTCGCCACTGTGACCGAGCAACATCCGCAATCTTGGATAGCAGCCAAAATGGTCCGATTCCCGTCCAGGTACGGTTAAGCAGGTAAATGTCGGCTGAACGGTAAGACTATCGTAATCGGCGTCTGCGATGACTCGCCGATTGATACGGCTCGGTTTTCCGGCGCTCTCCGCTGGCCGCACCGGCCGCCTCAGTGTCGCGAGGTCAGCCAGCGGGCATCGATGTCGATCAACCTAAAGCTCATCATTGCCGGGCTGGCTATCGGCCTCGTCACGATCGTGGTGGGCGTCCTGTCGCATCAGTCGCAGATGCGCTCACGCGAATATGCCGCCCAGGTCTACGATCAGGGGCTGCTACCGCTTGGCGAGCTGTTCGAGGCCGACAGCGCCCTGACGATTCTCAGCGACCGCTACTCCCGCAAGCTCATTTCCGATCCCGACAAGGCTCCTTCAGCTGCCGAGGTGGAAGCGCTGACGCGCTCGCTCGGCGTCATTCTCGGTCATCTGCGCGTCGGTGCGGCCGGCGCGCTGTCGGACGGGACGCGACTTGCCACCCGGGCACTGATCGAGCGTCTCAGCCTCGTTCAGGCCGCCGACGGCAAGTTCAGCCTGCGCCTTCTGTCAAAAGAGCTGGCCGAATCGAACATCCAGCTGAACGACACGCTGCAGCGCTACCGCGCCGACGTCACCGCGCTGCGCGCCGAGATCAGCGCCGGCTTCGACAGCCTGCTGGTGGCAAGCTGGATCGAGCTGGCGCTCGCGGTGATCTTCTGCCTTCTGGTGGCGCTCATCCTCTCGCGCACCATCGTGCCGCCGATCCGCAATGCAGTGAGCATCGCGACCTCCATCGCCGGCGGCAATATCGAGAACGAAATCGTGCCGGCCGGTCGCGGCGAGACGGGCGAGCTGCTGGCCGCACTCGCCATGATGCAGAAGAGCATCCTGTCCAACAGCCGCCGCATCGAGAAGCTGATGACGGCGCAGGCGAGCCGGTTCGACAACCAGATCACGACGCAGCACAACCGCTTCGAAGCCGCCCTGAACAACATGACGCAAGGGTTATGCATGTTCGACAGGGACATGAACCTTGTCGTCTTCAACGAGCCCTTCGCGCAGATGTTTCCCAATCTGGCGCTCGGCGCGCCGGCGACGGAAGTTCTGGCGGATTCCCGGCTTCACGATCTCCTCGCGCCGCATGAGACGGGCTTCTTCGTCCATGCCATGCGCGATGGCCGGATGATCGCCGTCTCGCGGCGCGGCATGACCGGCGGCGGTCTGGTCGTGACATTCGAGAACATCACCGAAAAGCATCGCACCGCCAAGCAGCTCGAGCACCTGGCAAGCCACGATTGGTTGACGGACCTCGCCAATCGTCACCAGTTCACCGAGAGCCTCGAGCGGATGCTGCGCGATCAGCCGCAGATACCGATCGCCATCCACTGCCTTGACCTCAACGGCTTCAAGTCGATCAACGACACCTACGGACACCCTTGCGGCGATGCGCTGCTGAAGCTCGTCGGCGACACTCTCGTCGCCTGCGTGGGCCCGAACGATCTCGTCGCCCGGCTCGGCGGCGACGAGTTTGCCATCATCCAGACAGCGCCGGAGTCGCAGGACGTGGCCGAGGCGCTCGCCCGGCGTGTCGTCGATGCGATGAGCGAGCCCATGGAGGCCGCGGGACGGCGAGTCTCGATCGGCGTCTCGATCGGGGTCATCTTCGTGCCGAAGCGGACGAAGGCGTCGGCGCCATCCGCCGACGTCGTCATCAAGAATTGCGACCTCGCCCTTTACCGGGCCAAGTCGGAGCGGCGTAGCGGCTATCAGTTCTTCGAGCCCGGCATGCGCGAGCATCTGGAGCTGCGCCGCCTCTTGGAGAGGGATCTGGAACAGGCGCTCGACCGCGAGGAGTTCGAACTCTTCTATCAGCCGTTCGTCGATGTGGACCGCAAGGCGGTCTCCGGTTTTGAGGCGCTGCTGCGCTGGCGTCATGCCGAGCGCGGCATGGTCTCGCCGATGCAGTTCATCCCGCTGGCGGAAGAGCTGGGCCTGATCGAGAGGATCGGCCTATGGGCTCTGCGCTCAGCCTGCGAGCAGGCTGCCGCCTGGCCGGGCGACCTGAAGATCTCGGTCAACCTTTCGCCGGTGCAGTTCCGCAGCCCCACGCTCGTCGCCGATGTTGTCGCCATCCTGCGTGAAACCGGTCTGGAGGCCAAGCGCCTCCAGCTGGAGGTGACGGAATCGGTGTTCCTCGACGATACCGATGGCGTCTTGACCTCGCTGCGGGCGCTCCGTCAGCTCGGCGTTCTCATCTCAATGGACGACTTCGGAACCGGCTATTCCTCGCTCGGCTATCTCAGCCGTTTCCCCTTCGACAAGATCAAGATCGACCAGTCCTTCGTCCGCGACCTGAAGAAGCCCGAGAACATCGCCATCGTGCGCGCCGTGATGGGTCTCAGCCGCGCCATGAAGATCGCCGTCATCGCCGAGGGCATCGAGACGCGCGAGCAGCTGGAGACGCTCTATCGCGAAGGCTGCCGCGAGATGCAGGGCTACCATTTCAGCAAGCCGCGGCCGGCAGCGGATTTGCCGAAGGTCCTGCGCGAGGTCGCGCAGTACTGGCGCGACAACAAGGCGCTGGAGGAGCCGCGTCAGGGTCGCGACAAGGCTGCCTGAGACGCGGGTGCAATCGCGGCCGCTCATCGACGCCACCGGACGGAACCACTCGTCGCCTTTCCCCGCCAGAGCCGGCCTTTCGCGCCTTGACCGACTCCGGAGGCGCTTCTAGCCTCCGATCCCGACATCGCTTCAGCTTGCAAACGCCCTGGACCATATCGTTTCAGGGTTCGGGATCGCCGCATGGACCAGATCGCATCCACCAACAATCTCGAAGCTTTCTGGATGCCGTTCTCGGCGAACCGGCAGTTCAAGAAGGCCCCGCGTCTCTTCGTCGGCGCCAGGGACATGCACTACAGCACGGCCGACGGGCGGCAGGTGCTGGACGGCACGTCAGGGCTCTGGTGCGTCAATGCCGGGCACTGCCGCCCGCTGATCACCGAGGCCATCGCCGTGCAGGCCGGGGAGCTCGACTACGCGCCGGCTTTCCAGATGGGCCACCCCAAGGCGTTCGAGCTGGCGGCGCAGCTCGTTGCCATGGCGCCGAGCGGCCTCGACCATGTCTTCTTCACCAATTCGGGCTCGGAATCGGTCGATACGGCGCTGAAGATCGCGCTCGCCTATCAGCGGGTAAAGGGGGAGGGCTCGCGTTTCCGCCTCATTGGGCGCGAGCGCGGCTATCACGGCGTCAATTTTGGCGGCATCTCGGTCGGGGGCATCGTCGGCAACCGCAAGATGTTCGGAACGCTGCTGACTGGCGTCGACCACATCCGCCATACCCACGATCCCGCGCGCAACGGCTACTCGCGCGGCGAAGCCGAACACGGCGTCGAACTCGCCGACGACCTCCTGAAGCTGACGGCGCTGCACGACCCATCCACGATCGCAGCCGTCATTGTCGAGCCGGTCGCCGGCTCCACCGGCGTGCTGCCGCCGCCCAAGGGATATTTGAAGCGCCTGCGCGAGATCTGCGACCAGCATGGCATCCTCCTCATCTTCGACGAGGTGATCACCGGCTATGGTCGCATGGGGACGCCGTTCGCTGCCGACTATTTCGGCGTCGTCCCGGACATCATGATCACCGCCAAGGGGCTGACCAACGGCGTCATCCCGATGGGCGCGGTGTTCGTGAAGGACACGATCTACGAGGCCTTCATGAACGGGCCGGAGCACCTCATCGAGTTCGCCCACGGCTATACCTATTCCGGCAATCCGATTGCCGCCGCCGCCGGTCTCGCGACGCTGCGAACCTATCGCGAGGAGGGTCTGTTCGAGCGCGCGGCGGCGCTGGAGTCCGTCTGGGCCGACGCCATCCACTCGCTGAAAGGCGAGCCGCACGTCATCGACATCCGCACCATCGGCCTCATCGGCGCCATCGAGCTCGACCCGGTGGCTGGGCAGCCGACGAAGCGCGCCTTCTCCGCCTTCCTCGAAGCGTTCGAGAAGGGCCTCCTGATCCGCACGACGGGCGACATCATCGCCCTATCGCCGCCGCTGATCGTCTCCGAGGCACAGATCGGCGAGATCGTCGATATGCTGCGGACGATCCTGAAGAGCCTGCGGTAGCACCGCGGCCGTTCTCATTTCCAAACGGAGCTCGCGGATGAGCCTTACGTCAAACGTCCAGGTCGACGGCGACCGGCTGTGGGATTCGCTGGCGGAGATGGCGATGATCGGGCCCGGTATTGCCGGTGGCAACAACCGCCAGACGCTGACCGATGCCGATGGCGACGCGCGCCACCTCTTCAAGCGGTGGTGCGAGGAGGCCGGGCTGACGATGGGACTCGACTCGATGGGCAACATGTTCGCCCGCCGCGACGGTACGGACCCCGATGCGCTGCCGGTTTATCTCGGCAGCCATCTTGATACGCAGCCGACCGGCGGCCGCTACGACGGGGTGCTCGGCGTACTCGGGGCCCTCGAAGTGGCGCGCAGCCTAAACGATCTCGGCATCCGGACGAAGCACCCGATCGTCATCGTCAACTGGACCAACGAGGAAGGGACACGCTTCGCGCCGGCCATGCTCGCTTCCGGCGTCTTCGTGGGACTTCATGACGAGACCTGGGCGAAGAGCCAGACCGACCGCGACGGCAAGAGCTTCGGTGCCGAACTGAAACGGATCGGCTGGGAGGGCGATGAACCCGTCGGCGGGCGCGCGATGAAGGCCTTCTTCGAGCTCCATATCGAGCAGGGGCCGATCCTGGAGGAAGAAGGGATCGACATCGGCGTCGTCACGCACGGGCAGGGGCTCTACTGGCTGCAGGTGACGCTGAACGGCAAGGAAAGCCACACCGGCTCGACGCCGATGCCCCGGCGGCGCGACGCGGGTCTCGGCCTCGCGCGGGTCACGGAGCTCGTCCATGAGATCGCCATGGACTACCAGCCGGATGCGGTCGGAGCGATCGGCCATGTCGAGATCTACCCGAACTCCCGCAACATCATCGCCGGGCGTGCGGTCTTCACCATCGACATCCGCTCGCCCGACAAGGGCGTCCTCGATGCGATGCGCGAGCGCATCGAGGACGGCGTCGCGACGATCTGCGAGGCCCTCGACATCGGCCACGCCATCGAAGTGACGGGCCATTTCGACCCGGTCACCTTCGACCCCGGCTGCGTCGCCGCCGTCCGCAACGCCGCGGAGCGGCTCGGCTACTCGCATCGCGACATCGTTTCCGGTGCAGGGCATGATGCCTGCTGGATCAACCGTGTCGCCCCGACAGCGATGATCTTCTGCCCTTGTGTCGACGGGCTCAGCCATAACGAGGCGGAGGCGATCAGCAAGGAGTGGGCGAAGGCCGGCGCCGATGTTCTGCTTCAGGCCGTGGTGGAGACGGCCGTCGTGGTGGAGTAGAGTATCGCCGCCGACAGGAGGCTGCGATGGGACGGCCAAAGGAACTCAGCGACGCCGAGCGGGCCGAGCTCATGGCCCAGGGTCTCAGACCGGCCGAGGTCTGGGTGCCGGATTGGGACAGCCCCGCTTTCCGAAAGCAGATCGAAGAGGACTGCCGTGCGATCAACGCTGCCGACGCGCGCTCCGGCGAAAGCCGCCGTCTGTCGGAAGAGGTCGATGATCTCTGGAACAATCCGTCCGAATGAGGCGTGGCGACGTCGTTCTCGTGTCCGGCAAAGGCGACTACGGCAAGTCGCGGCCTGCAGTGGTCGCTCAGGCTGATTATTTCGCACAGCATCTGAACAGCGTGACGGTGATACCGTTTACGAGCGATCTATCGAGCGACATCTCGCTACGCTTCACGATCGTTCCGTCCGCCACCAACGGGCTTCGACAGCCCTCGCAGCCGATGGTCGACAAGATCCAGACCTATCCACGCGATAAGGTTTATGGCCCCATCGGATTGCTGGATGCGGAGCAGATGATCAGGATCGATCAAGCGCTGATCATCTTCCTTCAGTTGGCGTACCCCGCCGCGACGGTACCATTCGCGTCGAAGCTCTGACCGGCTTTTGATCAGACCGTTAGACGCTGAGCCAGTCATCCCGCCGAGCCCAGTGTCAATCGGCGAAAAGTGTCGCCTCAAGCCGGTTTCAGGCCTTGTTTCAGACGGCGGCTGAGATCCTCGAAGGGCATCGCGCTCGTCTGGTCGTGCGGATGCTGGATCAGCCCGTCATAGATGTGCGGCACGAGGTCGACCGCCTGGTCGAGCGTCGTATCGCCGCCGCGCTGATAGCCGCCGAGGAGGCGCAGGTCGCGCGTGTCCTCGAAGCGGGAGATCATCGCGCGCAGCCGAGTCACCAGTTCGCGCTCCTGCGGCGCCCACGACAGGTCGGCGAGGCGCGAGATCGACTTCAGGACGTCGATCGCCGGAAACCGCCCCTGCTCGCCGATGGCACGGTCGAGGACGATGTGGCCGTCGAGCGTGCCGCGGATGGCGTCGGCAATCGGATCATTGTGATCGTCGCCGTCGACCAGCACCGAGAAAATGCCGGTGATCGTGCCGGACCCCTCATAGCCGGGGCCTGCGCGTTCCAGCAGCTGCGGCAGCTCGGAGAAGACGCTCGGCGGATAGCCGCGGGCAACCGGCGGCTCGCCGGCCGCAAGTGCGACGTCGCGGGCCGCGTGGGCCAAGCGGGTCACGCTGTCGACGATGAGCAACACGTTCTCGCCGCGGTCGCGGAAGAACTCGGCGACCGACATCGCGGTCTTCGGCGCCAGCCGCCGCATCATCGGGCTTTCGTCGCCGGTCGCCACCACGGTGACGACCCGGTCGAGATTGCCGCCCATGGTCTCCTCGAGGAATTCGCGCACTTCGCGTCCGCGCTCGCCGACGAGCGCCACGACCACCGTGTCGAAGCCCTTGGCGCGCGCCAGCATGCCCATCAGCGTCGACTTACCGACACCGGAGCCCGCGAAGATGCCGATGCGCTGGCCCTTGATCAGCGGCGTGAAGATGTCGATGGCCTTGACGCCGGTGCGCACCGGCTCCTTGACACGGCCGCGCTTCAGCGCGGGCGGCGGCGGCGCGTCGGCCAGACGCTCCTCGTCGCCGCGCCCGAGCGGGCCGAGACCGTCGCAAGGCATGCCAAAAGCGTTGACGGCACGGCCTTTCCAGCTGGCGGCCGGCGCGACCGTCAGCGGCCCCATGCGATGGGCCGGCGCCTTGACCGGACGGGTGAAGCGCGTCCCGAACGGCTTGACCGTCAGACTGCCTTCCTCGATGCGCACCACCTCGCCGATCTCGTCGCCATTGTCGCCGGGACAGCTGATGCAATCGCCGAGGCGCACGAAAGGCGACAGACCGGCAACACGGAACGCCTGCGGCGAGACGTCGACGATGTGGCCGGAGATCCTGAGGCAGTCCTCGTCAAGCGCCGAAAGGCGGCTGGAAACCGGCTGCTCTGTCGTCACGAGGTCGCCCCGAGGGTCTTCACGGCCTCGTCAAGCGAGCCTTCGGACTTGGTGATCAGGTTGGCGGCACTCTCGAAGGCGCGCTGCACGGCGATCAGCCGGGTGATCTCCAGCACCGGATTGACGTTGGACCCTTCGGTGAAGCCCTGCATGACGCCGGCAGCGTTGAAGTCGAGGACCGGCGTTGCGGCGACGTCCGGCACGACGCCGGACGTTCCGGCGCGCTGCAGCTTCGCATTCGCCGCCATTTCGAACAGGCCGATGGCGCCGATCTGGCCGCGCCCCTGCGTGATCATGCCGTCGCGGGCGACGGAGATGCCGCCGCCGGCAGGGTCGACGAGGATCGGCGCGCCGCCGGCGTCGAGGAAGCTCTCGCCGTTCAGCGTCTGAACCTGGCCCTCCTCGTTGATCCGCATGCGTCCGTCACGGGTGTAGACGGTGCCGTTCGGAGTCTGGATGGCGAACCAGGCATTGCCAGTCACCGCCATGTCGAGCGGATTGCCGGTCTGCGTCAGTTCCCCGACCTTGGTCGAGATATAGGTCTCACCCTTCGACACGAAGGCGGACGGATTAGCGCTGGCTTCGGACAGGAAGGTCTCGAACTTGACCTCCTCGGCGCGGAAGCCGGCGGTGCGGGAGTTGGCGATGTTGTTGGAGATCGTCTCGAGCCGCTTTTCCATAGCGACCTGAGCCGACAGCGCAATCGGGAGCGCAGACTGCATGTGTTTCAGAAGCTCCTGTTGCGATAGGTCTGCAGCGTCAGAAGGACGCTGGTGTCGATGCCGATGCCGCCGCTCGATCCGGTGAAGAGCGCGAGCGCCGGATTGGCCGCCGCCGGATTGGAGGTCGCGGTGTTCATGTCGTACATGGCCAGGAACTGGCCGATGAACTTCTTCAGCTTCGCCGGATCCTTCAGGTCGGCGACGTCGAGGCGCTTCTCGATCATGGCCGCCTGCTTGTCGATATCCATCGACGAGGTCGTGGCCGGGATGTTGAAGGCCGTCTGCACCACCTGGAGGAGGGCCTTGTCGGCGAGGATCGAGAAGGCGCTGGTGATCGTCGTCGCCTTGCGCTCGAAGTAAAGCGCCAAGCGCGTGCCCTCGTTCGTGGCGCCCGCATTCTCCTCCATCGTCTGGCGAAGATACTTGGCAACGACCGGCTGCTTCAGCACGTCGGACTTTGTGGTGTCCGCGCCGTTGACGGCGAAGTTGAAGGCGGTCGCGAATTCCCTGTAGCGCTTGTCGGTCAGCTTGTTGGCGAAGCTGTCGCTGCTGGTGACGCCTTCGGTGAGGACCTTGCGCATGAAGCCCTTGGCATAGGTCATGTCCTCCAGGCCGAAGGCCTTCATGGCAAAACGGTAGACCTTGTCGTTCTTCAGGAAGTCGTCGATCGACGTGACCTTGGACAGCTCCGACAGATAGTCCTCGCTCGCCCGCTCGACTGCCGGCTCCTTGGACGTGCGCGTCAGCGACGTCGACAGATCGCGCGAGATGAGGGCGTAGTTCGCCGCTGCGCTCAGCATGGAAGTCTCCCGGTCTCAGATGCCGGCAAGATCGGGATTTGAGCTTGCGCCAGCCTGTCGGAGAGCCAGTCAGGTCCGCACAAGCCGTCATGCCGTAGCAACGACCTCGGTCATCTGCCGGAAGGGGTCGTCATGGGGATCATCATCGGACTGGTTGTAACGCTCGGTTGTCTGCTTGGCGGCTTCGTCGCCATGGGCGGTCACCTCAGCGTTCTTGTGCAGCCCTTCGAGTACGTCATCATCCTGGGCTCATCGATCGGCACCTTCCTCGTCGCCAATCCGATGAAGGTCGTGAAAGACACCGGCAAGGGCATCAGCGAAGCCTTCAAGAACGCTTCGCCGACGCAGCGCGATTACCTCGACGTTCTCGGCATCCTGCATCAGCTGATGCGGGAGATGCGGTCGAAGTCCCGCAGCGAGGTCGAAGCGCATGTCGACAGCCCATCGGAGTCGGAGATCTTCCAGGCCTTCCCGAAGGTTCTCAAGAATACCGCGATGACCAACTTCATCTGCGACTATTGCCGCCTGATCATCATCGGCAATGCCCGTCCGCACGAGATCGAGTCGCTGATGGAGGAAGAGATCGAGACGATCAGCCGTGACACGCTGAAGCCCAAGCACGCGCTGCAGGACATGGCCGACGGCCTTCCGGCTCTCGGCATCGTCGCCGCCGTGCTCGGCGTCATCAAGGCCATGGGCGCCCTCGACCAGTCGCCCGAGGTGCTCGGCCACCTCATCGGCGCCGCCCTCGTCGGCACCTTCGCCGGCATCTTCTTCTCCTACGGCGTCATCGGTCCGCTCGCGACCAAGGTGAAGGTCGTGCGCGAAAAGCGGGTCCGCATGTATGTCATCATCAAGCAGACGCTGATCGCCTACATGAACGGAGCCATGCCGCAGGTCGCGCTGGAATACGGCCGCAAGACCATCTCGGCCTATGACCGCCCGACCATCGACCAGGTCGAAAACGAAACCATCGGCGGCGGCTCGACCGCGCAGGCAGGCTAAGCGATGTCGGCCCTCGCCAAGGACGTGATCGCATCACAGGGCGTTGGAGCGCGCATCCGCTCCGCCGCGGAGATCGAGCCAAGCCGGCTGCCTCTCCTGCGGGTGATCGCCCAGAGCTGGACGGACGCGGTGCGCGCCGGGATGGAGACGCTGGCGATCTCGCCCGTCACCATCGAACTGGCCGGCATCTCGTCGACCGACTTCAACAAGACCTCCGCCATGGTGACGGACGCCGCACTCGGCGCCGTCGCGGCATCGCCGAAATGGGGCGAGAACGGCTTCATCCTCGGCGACACCAACCTCGTCGATCTTGTGCTTGAAACCTTCTTCGGCGGCGACGGCAGCCCGCGCGAGGCCTCGGATCGCTCCGTCACCGAGCTCGACAAGAGCTTCGTCGAGCTGGCGCTGAAGACCTTCAACAAGGCTGCCAACCGCGCTTTCGCCGACATCGAGGAGATGGGTCTGACGACCCGCGACACCGCTTCGCACGAGATCGGCGAGGCCATCGGCGCGAGCCTGCAGGGTTCTCGCTCGCGCTATGTGTGCATCACCTTCGAGCTGCGCACGGGATCGATCAAGGCCGAGCTGCGCTATGCGCTGCCGGAGTCCTTCGTCGCCTCGCATCGTCGCAAGCTCAGCGTCATGCCGGAGACCTCCACGGCCGTCCTCGACGAGGGTTGGCAGCGGCAGATCCACAGCGGCCTCGGTCATGCCGAGATGAAGCTGACTGCGATCCTGGGCGAGAAGACGATGACCCTCGACGAGGTGTCACATCTCGCCGTCGGCCAGACGCTTGTCCTCAGCGAGACGATCGAGAGCCTGATCCGCATCGAATGCGAGGATCAGGGCCTCTTCCGCGGCAAGGTCGGGCGCTCGCGCGAAGCCTTCGTCGTCTCCATCGAAGACAAGATCGACCCCACCGAGGAGTTCATCGATGACATCCTATCTGATTAACATCGTTCTTCTCGGCGCTCTCGCCATCACGGCCTGGCGCACGGGGCGCATGTACAAGGAGCTGCGCACGCTGCGCGACGGCGAGAGCGGGCTTGGCGCGGCGCTCGAGGCGGCGGACCAGTCGATCAACCGTGCGGCACATGCCGTGGTCGTCCTCAAGCACGAAGGCGTGCGCACGCTGAAGGCGCTCGAAGCCTGCAACGATGAGGGCAGGGCGCTCGCCGAGCGCCTGGAGGCTCTGATCGCGCGCGCCGACCACCATTGCGCCGGCACGGCTGGTGCAGCCGTGCAGCGCGTGGCGGCGCCGTCCATCGTGCCGGCGCTGTTCCCGACGATCACGACCGCCGGCAAGGAGATCGCGAAGACGGTTTCGCACCAGCCCCGCGCGGTAGGTCAGACAAGGGCGCATGAACGCGCCTCCAGCATCACGCAATAATTCCCGACGGCGGTGTGGACGACGATATGTCAATCGATTACTCCGAACTCGCAAATCTCGGCCTCGAGGACGACGTGACGCCGCCTCCGGCGCCCGAAAAGAAATCCGGCCGCAAGGGCTCCAGCTCGGCTGCGGCCGCCGCCAGCGCCTCGACTGTCTCGGCCGGGCACGGCGACACAGGCGAGAAGCCCGACCTCAGCATCATCATGGACATCCCGGTGACCATGCAGGTCGTCCTGGGCTCGGCGGTGATGTCTGTCGGCGAGCTGGTCAAGCTCGGACGCGGCGCGGTGGTCAAGCTCGACTCCAAGGTCGGCGAGCCCGTCGACATCACGGTCAACGGCCGCATCGTCGCCCGCGGCGAGATCGTCGTGCTGGAGAACGAGGAATCCCGCTTCGGCATCACGCTGACAGAGATCGTCTCGCCCGGCACGCGTCAGACGCGCGCCAAGAACATCGCGGCCTGATCGCGTCATGTCGGCGGCGTTGAAGATCGAGGACCAGTCGGGCGATCTGTCGTCGACCGGTGCTGCGCGTGCGGCGATCCTGCTGCTTGCGATGGGCACCAGCGGCGCAGCCCGCCTGCTGAAGCACCTCACGGCTGAGGAAATCCGTGCGATCCGGCAGAGCGCCATGGCGCTCGAGTCGATCTCGCGGGAGGAGCTCGACGAACTCGTCGAGGAGTTCCAGGAAGCGTTCAAGATCGGCCCCGGCCTCAGCAAGCCCGGCCGTCAGATGAAGGAACTCCTGCAGCAGGCGCTGTCGGAGGAAGAGCTCGCGACCGTTCTCGACGATTCCGACGACGACCAGCCGGTTTTCGATCTCAGTGCCGGTTCGGTCTGGGACGAGGTGGAAAAGCTCGATCGCGAGGTGCTGGTCACGGCGCTGTCACGGGAGCATCCGCAGGTCGTTGCCGTGCTGCTCTCCAAGGTCGAGGCGCAGACGGCCGCCGACATCGTCATCAAGTTCCCGTCGGCCTTCCGCAACGAGGTCATGCGGCGCATGCTGGCGGTAAAGCAGCTTGCCATCCCGGTGCGCCTGCTGTTCGAGACGCATCTGCGGCAGGAACTGCTCGCTTCGCCCGAGAAGGCGGCTGGCGGACGGCATGCGGCGCTTGCCGACATCGTCAACCGCATGGACAAGGAACAGTCCGACGAGCTCCTGAAGGTGATCGCTGCGACCAAGCCGGCCGACGCGGTGACGCTGCGCAGCCTGCTGTTCTCCTTCGAGGACGTCATCTACCTGCCGGCCAAGGCTCGCTTCGTCCTGTTCGACGCAGTGCCGACCGATGTGGTCATCCGCGCCCTCAACCGGTCGAACGAAGAGATCCGCGAATGCGTCCTTTCGGCGCTCGGCGCCCGCGCCCGCCGCATGGTGGAAGCGGAGCTCGCGCAGAACAACGAGATTCCGGACGCGGACATCAACGCGGCGCGGCGCACCATCGCGACCTCGGCGCTCAGGCTTGCCGGCGAAGGCAAGATCCAGCTCCGCGAGGCGGAGCCGGCCTGATAACGCGAGAACGGCCCGGCGGCACGCCGTAGCACGCCGCCGTCGATGCCCGCGATCGATGATCGGTCGCGGCGGAAGTTTTCACCCCGTTGGGCGAGGCGTGTAGGCCGTGGCGGCAGACGAGGACCGCGAAAGTAAAACAGAACAGCCGACAGAGAAGAAGATCCGTGACACGGTCGAGAAGGGCAATCTGCCCGTCTCCCGTGAAGCGCCGATCCTCGCGTCGCTGTTCGCCTCGATGGCCTTTCTCATGTTTCAGGCACGAGAGGGCGCGAGCCGGCTTCTTCTGAGCCTGGAGAACACTTTCGAAAACCCCAGCCAGTGGGACATCGAGAATGGCGCGGACGCGCTGCATCTCCTGCATATGCTGGGCCTTGAGAGCGGCCGCTTCCTGCTGCCGGCCAGCGCCTTCTTCCTTGCCGGCGGCATCGTTGCCTCGGTCGCCCAGAATCCGCCGCAGATCAATCTTGAACGCATCGTTCCGAAGTGGTCGAACGTTTCTCCGACATCCGGTTTCTCCCGCTTGTTCGGGATGCGCGGCCTCGCCGAGTTCGGCAAGGCCGTCTTCAAGTTCGCAACCGTTGGCACCGTCGTTGGTTGGATGCTGGCGTCAGACTTCCAGACGATGCTGAAAACCATGTGGTCCGATCCAACGCTCCTGCCGGAGCTCATCCTCAAGCTGGCGATGCAGCTCCTGGCGGGCGTCAGCATCGCCACGATCGTGCTGGTGGCCGCCGACATCGTGATGTCGCGCGTCTTCTGGCGGCGCGACCTGAAGATGACCAAGCAGGAGATCAAGGAAGAGATGAAGCAGAGCGAGGGCGACCCGATGGTCAAGGCTCGCCAGCGTCAGATCGCCCGCGATCGTACCCGCAAGCGCATGATGGCCGCGGTGCCGCAGGCAACGCTCGTCATCGCCAACCCGACGCACTACGCCATCGCCCTGCGCTACCAGCGCGAGGAGGGCGGCGCGCCGCTCGTGGTGGCCAAGGGCACCGATCTGATCGCGCTGAAGATCCGCGAGATCGCCGAGGCAAATGATATTCCGGTGATCGAGGACAAGCTGCTGGCAAGGTCCATGTATGATCATGTCGAAATCGATCAGATGATCCCGCCGCAGTTTTTTAAAGCGGTCGCCGAGATCATCTATTATCTGTACTCCCGTGCGGGAGCCAAGGTTGGGGCGGCAGCGGTCTGATCATGCTGGATATTAGAAACAGGCACACTGCGGCCCGCGAGAAGGCCTTGGCGAACGGCATCAAGGAAGTCGTCGCGGAGCTGCGTCTCGTCGAGGTCGTGGACTACATCGCCTTCCTTCGCATGAATCACTACGGCAACATCGCCGACCTCGTGCGCTCCTCCAGCGAGCTGCACCTGAAGCCGGGGGCGTTGCGCTTCGCCAACAGCGGCGACATTCGCCTCAACTGGGGCAGCGTGCCGATCATCGCGCTCGACATGGAGTTCCATTACGAGCCGATCACCGCGCATTTCCGCCTGGAGCTCGGCTCGGCCAATGCAGCGGTCGACATCTCCTATCTCGTGATCGACAATCCGAGCAGCGATCCCGAGGTCGATACGGCGCGCCTGCAGCGTGCCGTCGGCGAGGCAAGGCTGCAGCCGACGATGCTGGCCGCCGCCCACTGAAGTGCCTGGCGGCTCAGCGCCGCCGTCAACTGTTTCGCGCCCGCAGGAGCCAGCCGGTTCCCGCGGGCGTTTTCTTTGCGAAGCCTCTGAAAAACAACGACGTGCGACGAAACCGCACAGGCGCGGAACCATCGGGAGTTCCAATCGCGAGCCGAGCTCGAAGGCAAGTTTCAGACAAGCGGTCAGGCTTAGTTCTCTCCACATGGTTAATGCGGCGAGGATGCCATGGCCGACCAACTTTATCTGATGGGCGTTGCCTCGCGCCGGGCCGAATGGCTCTCGACGCGCCAGAGCGTCGTTGCCGAGAACGTCGCGAATGCCAACACGCCCGGCTACACCTCGAAGGACATCAAGCCGTTCTCCGAGGTGATGGAGACGACACGCCTCGAGATGACGACGGGTAATCCGATGCATCTCGTCAGCGGCGACGGGCGCCAGTTCGGCACCGAAAGCAACGAGACCGGCGGCTGGGATGTCCTTTACTCCGGCAACTCCGTCAGCCTGGAGCAGGAGATGCTGAAGGCGGGTGAGGTGCAGCGCGACTACTCGCTGAACACCAACATCGTCAAAGCCTTCCAGCGCATGCTCCTCTCCAGCATCAAGGGCTGAACCTGATGTCCGATCCGATCATCTCTTCGCTGAAGATCGCCTCCAGCGGCCTCGAGGCACAGTCGATGCGCCTGCGCGTCGTGTCCGAGAACATCGCCAACGCGCAGTCGACCGGCGCCACGCCCGGCAGCGATCCGTACCGCCGCAAGACGGTGACCTTCGAGAGCGAGCTCGATGCCCTCAGCGGCAGCGAGCTGGTGCGGGTCGGCGACATCGGCACCGACAACACGCCCTTCCGCGTCGAGCATGACCCGGGCAACCCGGCCGCTGACGCCAACGGCTATGTGAAGATGCCGAACGTCAACACGCTGGTCGAAATGGCCGACATGCGCGAAGCCAACCGGTCCTACGAGGCCAACCTTCAGGTGGTGAAGCAGGCTCGCGAGCTGATCACCATGACCATCGATCTCATGAGAGGCTAGCCATGATCCCCGCTATCGGTTCGGCGCTTCCGCGCCTCGACGTCACCAATGCCGACACGGGCATGTCCGTTGGCGGCAGCCGCTCTGTCGGCGCCGCATCTACCGTCGGCGGCGCAAGCGACTTCAGCAAGGTTTTGGCCGAGGTCGCGAACGACGCGATCGGCACCATGAAGAACGCCGAAGCCGTCTCGATCCAGGGCGTCAAGGGTCAGACTTCGACCCAGGCCGTGGTGGACGCCGTGATGGCCGCCGAGCGCACGCTGCAGACCGCGGTCGTGCTGCGCGACAAGGCCGTCTCCGCCTATCTCGATCTGTCGCGCATGGCGATCTGACGCGCCTTCCATGTCTTAGCCGCTCTGCTGCATCGCAGGGCGGCCACCGGCCTCGCTGATCGTCCGCCGATCACCCAAATCCCCCAAGGATACGTCCCATGAGAGCACTGGCCATCGCCGCGACCGGCATGAGCGCGCAGCAGACCAATGTCGAGGTGATCGCGAACAACATCGCGAACATCAACACGACCGGCTTCAAGCGCTCGCGCGCCGAGTTCACCGACCTGCTGTACCAGGTGGAACGTATGCAGGGTCTGCCCGTGCGCGGCGGTGACAACGTCGTGCCGGAAGGCGCCCAGCTCGGCCTCGGCGTGCGCACCGCGGCGATCCGCTCGGTCCACATCCAGGGCACGCTCGCGCAGACCGGCAACACGCTCGACGTCGCGATCGTCGGCAAGGGCTGGCTGCAGGTCCAGGGTCCGGGCGGCGAGACGCTCTACACCCGCGACGGTGCGCTCAACACGAACGCCAACGGCCAGCTGGTGACGCTCGATGGCTTTCCCGTCGATCCCGCGATCACGGTGCCGACCAACTACAAGGACTTGACGATCAATGAGACGGGCGAAGTGTTCGCCCGGATCGATGGTCAGGCCGACCAGCAGTCGCTCGGCCAGCTGACGCTCGTCACCTTCGCCAACGACGCGGGCCTTGCGGCACAGGGCGGCAACCTCTTCGCCGAAACTACGGCGTCGGGCCAGCCGGTCGCCGGCGTTCCCGGGGATCCGGGCTTCGGCACGCTGCGCCAGGGCTACCTCGAAGATTCCAACGTCGATCCCGTCAAGGAAATCTCGGAGCTGATCTCGGCGCAGCGCGCCTACGAGATGAACTCCAAGGTCATCCAGGCCGCCGACGACATGTCCGGCATCGTCTCCAAGGGCCTGCGCTGATCATGGCCTTCGCCCGCAAGCACAGGAAAGCCATGCACGCCGCCATCCGCGCGATCGCAGCCGGCGTGCTTGCGGGCGCGCTCTTGGGCCCCATCGCAGCCCGGGCGGCGGACATCGAGCTGCCGACGCCGCAGGCCGTCATCTATCCCGGCCAGTCGGTGCTCGACAAAGGCGTCGGCTCCAAACGCTTCCGCATCCCCGGCGAACGGCTCACGGCCTATGCCATCGAAGAGGCGATGCTGAACGGCAAGGTCGCCCGCCGCACGCTGCTGCCGAACAAGCCGATCCTCCTGTCCGACCTGAAGAACCCGGACATCGTCAAGGCCGGTGTCGGCACCACGCTCGTCTATCGCGACGGCGGTCTTATCATTACCGGTCCCGCGACACCGCTCCAGTCCGGCGGCGAGGGCGAGACGATCCGCGTGCGCAACTCCGACAGCGGCATCGTCGTGACGGGGACGGTCGCAGCCGACGGAACCATCGAGGTCAGCGCCAGATGAGATCCCGCACGCTCCTTCTCGGCCTCTGCGGCTGGCTCTTTGCGGCCAGCACCGCGCTGCCAGCCGACATCTCCGCGGTCACCTACACGCGGGCCGCGCCCAATCCGAGCTACAGCTACGCCGCCTCTCCGGAAGCGCCGCCCCGCACCGGTGGTGTGCGCATCAAGGACATCGTGAGCGTCAAGGGTGTGCGCGACAACCAGCTGGTCGGCTACGGCCTCGTCATCGGCCTGCAGGGCACCGGCGACAGCCTGCGCAATTCGCCGTTCACCGAGCAGGCGATGCAGTCGATGCTCGACCGCATGGGCGTCAACGTGCGCTCCAACTCGCCGCGCAGCAAGAACGTCGCGGCCGTGATCGTCACCGCCGAGCTGCCGGCCTTCGTCGGCAAGGGCTCGCGGATCGACGTTACCGTCTCCTCGCTCGGCGACGCCCAGTCGCTGATGGGCGGTACGCTGGTGATGACGCCACTCTACGGTGCCGACGGCGAGATCTATTCGGTCGCCCAGGGCTCGGTCGCCGTCACCGGCTTTACCAGCTCCGGCGAAAGCGAGTCGCTGACGCAAGGCGTGCCGACCGCCGGCCGTATCGCCAATGGCGCGCTGGTCGAGCGCGAGGTGCCGGGCGGCTTCGACGACAGCGTGCTGACCGTTGAGTTGCGCAATCCGGACTATCGCACCGCGATCCGCGTGGTGGACGCGATCAACCGCTTCGCCGGCGGGCGCTACGGCCGCATGGTGGCGCGCGAACGCGACTTCCGCTCCATCCAGCTGACCAAGCCGACGAAGATCTCCGCGACGCGGTTCATGGCCGAAATCGGCGATCTGACCGTGACGCCCGACCAGGCCGCCCGTGTCGTCATCGACGAGCGCACCGGAACGGTGGTGATCGGGCAGGACGTGCAGATCTCGACGGTCGCGGTCACGCAGGGCAACCTCACCGTGCGCGTCACCGAGATGCCATCCGTATCCCAGCCGGCGCCCTTGTCGAACGGCCGCACGACCGTGACCTCGGACACGGTGGTCGACGCGACCCAGACCGGCGGTAACTTCGCCTTCGTCGGCGGCTCCGACCTCGAGACGGTGGTGCGCGGCCTGAACCGCATCGGCCTCAAGCCGACCGGCATCATCGCCATCCTCCAGGCAATCAAGACGGCCGGTGCCCTGCAGGCCGACCTCGTGGTGCAGTAATGACGATGATCACACGCTCCCGCCTCGTCGATCTCCTGGGCGGCGCCGCATTGGCGGCCGCACTTGCCGTCGGCGCTCCTGCCGCCTTCGCCCAGGACGCGCCGGGCTCGGCCGGCATCGAGGCCGAGACGGCCGCCCCGGCGGTGATCAACGAGAACGCGGCCGGCGCCGCGCAAGGGCCGGCCAAGCTGGCGCAGCCCTTTGACATCAAGCCGCAGGTGCTGCGCCGCGTCGGTTCCGACGGAACGGATGCGACGCTCGCCCAGCCGACCGAGGTCGAGAGCTACTGCCTGAACATCGCCGACAAGGTGCAGGACGCGCGCTACGCCGCGCAGACCGCGCAGCTGAAGGAGATCGAAGGGCAGATCGATCAGAAGATCGCGGAGCTCGAAGCCAAGCGCCAGGATTTCCAGCGCTGGCTCGAGGAGCGGCAGAAGTTCCTCGACGCGGCCTCGCCGATCGTCATCGACATCTACGCCAAGATGAAGCCGGACGCAGCCGCCGCCCAGCTGGCCGGCCTCGATCAGGCGACGGCCGCTTCGGTGCTCGCCAAGCTGAAGACCCGCACGGCGTCCTCGATTCTTGCGGAAATGCCGGCCAAGGCCGCGGCCGATCTTGCCGCCTTGATCGTCGCCAAGACCACCGATCCTGACGCCCCGATCGCGGCGCCGAAAGATGGACAACAGTCATGAGGGCACTCGCGCTCCTGGCGCTGGCACTCCTCGCCGGCTGCTCGACGACGAAGGACGACTTCCTGCGTGAGCCCAGGCTCTCGCCGGTCGGCTCCGGCGTCTACCAGTACCCGCCGCTGCAGGCGACGCCAGCGGCCTTCCCGCCCTCCGTTCCCGCTGGCGAGCACTCGCTGTGGACCGATGCGCGGGCGGACTTCTACACCGATCCGCGAGCGCTCAATGTCGGCGACATCGTCACGGTGAAGATCCGCATCAACGACAAGGCGGCGCTGGCCAACAACACCAAGCGCAACCGCAAGGGCGAGATCGACAACAGCCTCGACTTCAAGGGCTCGATTGACGGCGAGTCGATCGGCACGCTCGGCGGTTCGCTCGGCGCCAGCAACGAATCGGACATGAAGGGTAGCGGCTCGATCTCGCGCTCGGAATTCCTCGACCTCTCGGTCGCGGCGGTGGTGACGCAGGAGCTGCCGAACGGCAACCTGTTCATCAGCGGCCAGCAGGAGGTGCGGGTCAACTTCGAGGTGCGCGTGCTCTCCATCGCCGGCATCATCCGCCCGCGCGACATCCTGCCCAACAACACGATCTTCTACGACAAGATCGCCGAGGCCCGCATCTCCTATGGCGGCCGGGGCCGCCTGACGGAGGTGCAGCAGCCGGGCTGGGGCCAGCAGATCTACGACATCGTCGCGCCGTACTGACCGCCTCATTCGACATGTCGAGCGGCGGGCCTTCAGGGTCCGCCGTTTGCGTTTCCGCGGGGGGCGGCTGGCGACCGTGGAGCAGGGTCCGGAGGTCGCGGCGTTTGGTTCCCTGCAATCCACCACTAACGATTTGTTAAGCAAGTCTCGGAACAGGCTGACCCGCTAGTGCTTGGCGCAGGCCCGATGGTGTCCGAGCGGCGATGAGCGCCCCTCCCTTTCGGCCTTTACCCTTGACCGCAGGGTTCGCCGATGACCGATGTGAACGCTGATATCCTGGCCGCGCTGGCCGGCCCGCCGAAGAAGCAGAGCCCGATGCCGACGATCATCGCGGTCGTGGTGCTGACGGTGATCGCGGCCGGCGGCGGCGCGCTGATGGGCAAGATGCTCGGCAGCCAGACGGCCGAAGCGCCCGCCGCGGCTGCCGATGCCAAGCCTGCGGGCGAGGGCGCTGAGACGGCGGCCGAGCCGGCCAAGGCGAAGACCGACGCTTATGGCGGCGACCCCGAGAAGGGTCCACTGGTGATCCTGCCGCTGCAGCCCGTCATCACCAATGTCTATGCGCCGAACAACACTTATCTGCGCCTGCGCGCCTCGGTGGTGATCCGTTCCAAGGAGACGGAGGAAAGCCCTGAGCTGCTCGCCCAGCAGATCCAGTCGGACGCGGTGGTGTTCCTGCGAACGGTGCAGCTCGCCCAGATCGAGGGCGCGCGGGGGCTGTTGCACCTGAAGGAAGACCTGACCGAACGCGCCAAGATGCGCTCGCCGGCGGTCGTCGACTACATCATCCAGGAACTGGTGGCGGAATGAGCCGGGCCGCCTCGCTGCTGAGCGCCGCGCTTCTCGCCGGCCTCGTTCTCGTGCCTGCCGCGGCCTTCGCGCAGGAGACCTCGGCCGCCAACGCTCTCGCCTCGCTGATCCCGGCCGGCGACGCCGCGGCATCCGGCCGCATCGTCCAGCTCTTCGGCATCGTCACGGTCCTGTCGATCGCGCCGGGCCTTCTGGTGATGGTGACCTCGTTCACCCGTATCGTCATCGCGCTGTCGATCCTGCGAACCGGCATCGGCCTGCAGACGACGCCGGCGAACCTCATCCTGATCTCGCTGTCGCTGTTCATGACCTTCTTCGTCATGGCGCCGACCTTCGACAAGGCCTGGAACAACGGGCTGAAGCCGATGCTGAACAACGAGATCACCGAGCAGGAAGCCTTCACCCGCATCTCTGATCCGTTCCGCGATTTCATGCTGAGCCAGGTGCGCTCGCAGGACCTCGCACTGTTCGGCGACATCGCGGAGGCGACGAGCCGCACCCGTGTCGAGACGATCGAGCAGGGCGCCGGCGAGGGGCCATCGGTCGAGCTCCGGGTGCTGATCCCGGCCTTCATGATCTCCGAACTTCGGCGCGGCTTCGAGATCGGCTTCCTGATCGTTCTGCCCTTCCTCGTCATCGACATGATCGTCGCGACGCTGACCATGTCCATGGGCATGATGATGCTGCCGCCGACCATCATCTCGCTGCCCTTCAAGATCCTGTTCTTCATCCTGATCGATGGATGGAACATGCTTGTAGGCTCACTGGTCAGATCGTTCTTCTGACGGGCCCTCGGGCCCTCCCCAGCTGCCGCAACGGCAAGCATCGAAAGCCCTCCGGCCCCCAATGCCGAAGGGCTTTTTGCGTTATGCAACAACGCGCTAGGCGATGGGGGCGGATAGGCACCGAGGCGGATGGAACTCTTGCCGGCCTCGCCACGTTTTTATCGGCTTTTACTCGGCGTTAAAGCGTCCCCTGTAGATTCGAGACATGGCGGATTGGCCAGATCGCGTTTGATGCGACGGCCAAAGGCATGATGCCGAACCGCCATGCCGGCAAGACCCGGAATGTCCCCCAAAGGTTTCAACCAGTTTTCGGGACAGTTCTCCTATGACTAGCGTTCTCTACAACGGCGCGGCGACGACCGCTCTCCGCGTTCTCCAGAACACCAACAGCAACCTGGACAAGGTCCAGAACCACATCTCCACTGGCCTGAAGATCGGCGAAGCCAAGGACAACGCCGCCTACTGGTCGATCTCCACGACGCTGAAGTCGGACAACAAGTCCCTCTCCACCGTCAAGGACGCGCTCGGCCTCGGCGCCGCCACCGTCGACGTCGCCTACAAGGGCCTCAACGAGTCGCTGAAGGCGCTCAACGAGATCAAGTCGAAGCTGACCTCGGCCACCCAGGCCGGTGTTGATCGCGCCGCTGTCCAGGCCGACATCGACGCCTACCAGAACCAGCTGACCTCGATCGCCAACGCCTCGGTCTTCTCCGGCGAGAACTGGCTTTCGATCGACTCCGACATCTCCGGTACGTCGAAGCAGGTCGTCGCTTCCTACTCCCGCAACGCTGACAACACGGTTGAGATCGGCACGATCAATATCGACCTGTCGAGCACGGCGCTCTTCGACGCCGGCGGCACGGGCAAGGGCATCCTCAACAGCCAGTCTGCGCTGATCTCGGGCGGCACCTACCTGACCGTTGGCGGCAACAACGCCGCGTCGGTCCCGACGACCACCGCGCTTGCTTTCGGCGCGCAGACGGGCGGCGCTGCGGTTTCGAACGGTTCGGCCCGCGTCGTTTCCCTCGGCACGCTCGACATTTCCGACATCAGCGGTGGCGACACGATCAACTTCAACCTGACTGTGGGCGGTGTCTCCGGTGCGGTGAAGCTCGCGACGGACGGCCTGAACGAATCGAACTTCGTCTCGCGACTGAACCAGGCCATCGTCGACTCCATCGGCGCCAGCAAGGCCATCGCTGCGGTTGATCCCGCGACCAAGGAAGTGACGATCTCGACCGTCGCCACCGGCACGTCGGCGGCCATCACGGTCGGCGCCGTCACGGGCAATGACGGCGACGGCAACCTGACGGCGCTCGGCGGCCTCTTCGGCGCCGGCTCCTACCCGCTGCCGACCGTCGGAACCGGCGCTGCGGCCGTCTACACCGGCGGTGCACGTGGCACCTCGGGTGCCGGCGATACGCTGGCGATGACGATCCAGTATGGCTCGCGCGTCGTCAACGTCTCGCAGGCAATCACGGGCGCGGTGACGAACGACGCTACGTTCATCAGCGAGCTGCAGACGACGATCGACACGGCTATGGCCGGCGCCGGTTATACTGCTGGCGACATCATCGTCGGCGTTACCACTGGCGGTAACGTCACGCTGACGACGAAGAACCAGGGTGCGGAGCAGGCCATCGGCGTGACGAACGTCGTTCCTGGCGGCATCGCTGCCACGCTCGGCTTCACCAACTCCACGGCTGTGTCGTATGGCTCCTCTGCCGCCGCGACCATGACCGTCGGCACCTTCGACAACACGGACCTCGCGTCCGGCGACAAGATCAAGTTCAACCTGAACGTCAACGGTACGGTTTCGACCATCACCGTCGACACCGCGGGCCTCGTAGGCACGGCTGCTTCGGCCGCCGCCGACAAGACCCTGTTCGCGGCCAAGGTTCAGGGCGCTCTTGATGCGGTCTTCACCGGTGCGAACCGCGTGAACTTCGATATCGCCGCTGGCGGTGCGATGACCCTGACCACGGTCAAGGAAGGTTCCACTGCTCAGCTCGCGATCTCCGGCGTTCGTGCCGAGGATGGTGATGGCACGACCACCCACACCGCGGGCCTGACGGTCGGCGCAACGACTGGCGGCGCGGCGGGCTCGCCCGGCACGGTTGCCACGATCACCGGCACCGGTGCGTTCTCCGGCACGCAGACCTTCGGCGCCAAGGACAAGGTGACCTTCAAGCTGACGCTGGACAGCACGGAGCATACCGTGACTGTCGATAAGGCAGCGGTTGTCGCTGCTGGCTTCTCCAGCGGCACGATCAGCTCGGCCAGTGACTACGCCACGGTGCTGAACTCGGTCTTCGCGGCCAACAGCATCGCAGCCACGGCGTCCGATGACGGCGCGGGTCACCTCGTGCTCGAAAAGGCGTCTAACTCCGGTGCCGGCACGATCGCCGTCAGCGGCGTGAGCTCGAACGTCGGTGCCGACACGATTTCGGTCGCTGAGATCGACATCAACTCGGACGGCTTCAAGGCCCTCACCGATAGCCAGAAGACCGACGTCCTCAAGGCCTACATCTCGGTCGTCAACGACGCGATCTCCAAGGTGACCGCGGCGGCTGCTGCGCTCGGTTCGGTGTCCAGCCGTATCGACCTGCAGAAGGACTTCGTGACCACCCTGATCGACACCATCGACGCGGGTGTCTCGGGTCTCGTCGACGCCGACATGAACGAAGAGTCGACCCGCCTCCAGGCCCTGCAGGTTCAGCAGCAGCTCGGCGTCCAGGCTCTCTCGATCGCCAACCAGTCGGCTCAGAACGTCCTGTCGCTCTTCCGCTAAGCGGAACGAAACTGACGGTAAACGCGGACACTGCGCTCCACCTGCAGGGTCTGCACGAACCGACCGAAACAGCACCTCCCGGCGCATCGCCGGGAGGTGTTGTCGTTTAACAAGGACACTGCGGCGAGGCGCCGCATGCCGATACTTCCGGAAGGTTCCATCTGCAGCGGCCATTAGCGGCTGTTTTGCCCAGCACCCGCCACCCCCGCACAAGCTTGCCCCGCAATAGTCCGGCCACACGGCAGCAGCAGCACATGCGGCAAGGGGAGCTTGATGGCGATCGTCGGGCGCGAGCAGGCACAGCAGATCTGGTCGAATTTGAGCGCCCTCGGGCCGCGCAAGCTCGGCGCATTGGGAATTATCGGCGCGCTGGTGATCGCGATCGTGGGCATTGGCGCCTACTATCTCAGCCAGCCCGACCAGGAGGTTCTGTACTCCGGCCTCGAGCGCAACGACGTCGCGCAGATGAGCGCCGTCCTCAGCGAGAACGGCATCCCCTTCGAGGTCAGCGCCAAAGGTGATTCGATCACCACCGCCTTCTCGCAGACGGGCAATGCCCGCATGCTGCTGGCCCAGAACGGGCTGCCGCGATCCGACAAGGCCGGCTACGAGCTGTTCGACCAGCTCGGCTCCATCGGCCTCACCTCCTTCATGCAGGAGGTCACCAAGGTCCGCGCGCTGGAGGGCGAAATCGCCCGCACCATCCAGAGCCTGAAGGATGTGCGCGCCGCGCGCGTCCACATCGTCCTGCCGGAGGAGGGCTCCTTCCGCCGCGAGCGGCAGAAGCCCTCGGCGAGCGTCGTCATCCGTACCGACAATGCGGACGGGTTCAGTTCGGCGCAGGCGATCCGCCAGCTCGTCGCGGCCGCCATCCCGGACATGACTGCGGACGAGGTCACCATCCTCAACTCCGACGGCACGCTGCTTGCCTCCGGCGAGGATTCGCTCTCGGCCGCGCCGACCAAGCTCTTCGGCATCGAGAAGATCGTTTCGGGCAGCGTCGAGGATTCGATCCGCCGCACGCTCGCGCCTTATCTCGGCGTCGGGAACTTCCAGGCGAGCGTCGCCGCCCGCGTCAACACCGACCAGAAGAAGATCGACGAGCGGATCTTCGATCCGGACGGCCGCGTCGAGCGCTCGACCCGCACCGTGCGTGAGAACGCCAAGTCCGCCAACTCGTCGGAGAATCAGCCGGCGACGGTCGACCAGAACATTCCGGAAGAGCAGACCCAGGGCGCCGGCACGGGCAAGAACTCAAACGAGGAGACCGACCGGCGCGAGGAGCTCACCAACTACGAGATCAACGAGAAGACCGTCTCGACCACGAGCAACGGCTACTCGGTCGAGCACCTCAGCATCGCCGTGGTCGTCGACCGCAACCGCCTGAAGGAAAGCGTCGGCAAGGACGCGACCGACGAGCAGGTGAACCAGGCCCTCGACGGCATCAAGCAGCTCGTCACCTCGGCTTCCGGTTACCAGGAGAAGCGCGGCGACCAGATCACCGTGACCGCCGTCGACTTCGTGGCGAATGGCGATCTCGAGCCGGTGCCTGCGACGAGCTTCGGCGAGATGTTCATGCGCCAGTCCGGAACCCTCATCAACGCGCTGACGGCGCTGGCGGTGGCGGTGCTCCTGATCTGGTTCGGCCTGAAGCCTGCCATCCGTGCCATCGCGGCGCCGGCTGCGGACGCTTCGCTCGCCGACAGCCCGCTGGAGCTGCAGAACGCCGGCATGTCTGACCTCGGCAGCCTTGGTTCGATCGGTGACGACAGCAGCAGCGGCTTCGGCGATCCGGCCATGACCAACGACCTGGCGGCCAACCTCCTCGCCGGCATCGACTTTGGCGACGGCAATGGCATGGGTGGCATGGGCGGCATGGGAGCCATGGGTGGCGCCGACGGCGGCGAGGGCATGGACCCGATGCTCCTCGAAGACCTCACCCGCAGCCAGCGCAACTCGCCTCAGTCGCGGCTCGAAAAGCTCATCGACTTCGATGAAGCCCAGGCCGCCTCGATCCTCAAGCAGTGGATTCACCAGAAGGAAGCGGCATGAGCGCGACGCCTCTCGCCCAGTACCTCTCGGAGTTCGACGAGCGCCACGCGGCCAAGGCGGCCTTCGAGCCGGCTCGTTCTGCGACCCGCACCCGCCAGCCGGTCTTCGAGCATCTCTCGCTCGTCTCGGATCGTGACGCGGAGAGCAACGACTTCACCGGCTTCGGCAGCTTCGGTGCCGGTGATGACGACGAGGATGCTACGCCGGGCGGTTTCGACCCGGACGCCTTCCTCGCCAATCTGGGCACCGACGGTGACGATGAGGCGGAGGGCGGCTCGTTCGGCTTTCAGCTTCCGGCCCCCGACCTCGACATCGAGAGCGTTCGCGAGAAGGCTTTCCAGGAAGGTCGCGACTGGCAGCGCCGGGAAATGGAGGCCGAGTTCCAGGCGACGCTAGCCGAGGAGCGCAGCAAGGCGGCCGCCGCGCTTGCCGAGGCCGTCGATGCGGCCCGCCGCGAGTGGTCGTCTGCCGAGGGCGCGCGCCTGGCCGAGCGCTTCGGCGAAGGCCTGGTGGCGCTCGAGAAGAGCATCCGCGGCTCGATCTCGGATGTCCTGCGGCCGCTCGCCACTGGCGCCCGCCAGCAGCAGACGGTCGGCCAGCTCGTCGATGCCGTGCGTACGATGACGCTCGACGGCCAGGCCTTCCGCATCGTCGCCTCCGGCCCGACCGACATGCTCGCCGACTTCGCCGACCGGCTCGGCGAGAAGCGCGAGCTCGTGACCTTCGAACCGCAGGAACAGGACGGCGAGATCCGCATCGCGGCGGACAAGACCGTGATCGAAACCCGCCTTTCGGCATGGCGCCGGGCGGTTGAGGAGGCATTGTCGTGAGCTCGCCCAACGATCATCGCGGCGAGATCATCATCGTCAAGCGCAGGGGCGGCGAAGAGGAGGGGCATCACGGCGGCGTCTGGAAGATCGCTTTCGCCGATTTCATGACCGCCATGATGGCGTTCTTCCTGGTGATGTGGCTGACCAATTCGTCGGACGACGCCACCAAGAAGCAGATCGCGCAGTACTTCAACCCGATCAAGCTGAACGACTCGACGCCTTCGGCCCGCGGGCTCAACGACGGCAATGCCGGCGCGCAGCTGCCGATCCCGCAGCGCGATGCCGGCGTGAAGGAAGCGCCGGGCGAGCCGGGCGGCAAGCCTGTCGCCGGCGACAAGAAGGGCGGGGAGGATAAGGCCGTCTTCCGCGATCCCTATGCCGTTCTCGCCGAGATCGCGGCCGAAGGCGGCCCCGGCACGGGCAAGAACCAGCTCGATGCGGGCGGGCCGAATGGTACGGGCTTGCCGGGTCTTAATGGCGGCGAAGCCTATCGCGATCCGTTCGATCCGTCGTCCTGGCAGCTGTCGCCGAATGCCGTCGCTTCCGACGGCAAGAACACCAACCCGCCGCCGGCGGAATTCCCGACGACGGTGACGCTCGCGCCGCCGGGCCAGCCGAACCAAGCCGAGGCGGATGCCGCCAAGGCCGGCGCGGATGCAGCCGCAAAGCCCGGCGCCACGGCGCCGGCCGATGCATCCAAGGTCGCTTCCGCGGCCGCTGCGGATGCGGATGCGCCGAAGACCGAAGGCGAGAAGATCGAACAGGAGATCAAGGCTCTTGGCCAAGGTGTGGCCTCGCAGGCCGAGGTCACCGAAGGCAAGGGGGGCATCACCATCTCGCTGTCGGACAATGTCATCAGCGGCATGTTCGAGGTCGGCTCGTCACGCCCCACGGCCGCGACGATCGCCATGATGGAGAAGATCGCCAAGATCCTGTCGGAGCGGAAAGGCTCGCTCGTCATCCGCGGCCATACCGATGCGCGTCCCTATCGCGGCGAGGAGTACGACAACTGGCAGCTTTCGACCGCCCGTGCACACATGGCCTACTACATGCTGGTGCGCGGCGGGCTCGACCAGAACCGTGTCAGCGCCATCGAAGGCGTCGCCGATCGCGACCCCCGCGACGCGAAGGATCCGAATGCGGCGGTCAACCGCCGCATCGAGATCCTCCTGACCGAGCCGAAGGCATGAGGTCGCATCGAGCGGCGCTGGCCGCCGCGAGCGCCATAGCGCTCCTTATCGGCGCATCGCTGCACGGCACGGCGCTGGCGCAGGACAGCGAAGCAACGGCCGAGGGCAGCGAACCACCGGCTGCTCCCGCGCCGACGCCGGCTGCGGCCACGCCGGCGATGCAGCCGATGCCGGGCGATACGATGAGCGACATGCCGGCCTCGCTGCGGGACGAGCCGGATGAGGGCGCGGCGAACCCCGCTGCCTCCGCCGAGCAGGTGCCGCCTCAGCCGGTGCCGGCCGCGCCGGCAGAGGCGGAGGCTGCAACGCCGGCGCATACCACCGCCGGCGATGCCGGGCCGTGGAAGCTGACGCGCCCGCCGATGCCGTTCGAGATCATCCGCTCGCTGCAGTTCCTGCAGGATCAGGTGGCGCGCGGCAACGGTGACGCCATCAGGGTGCAGGCTGCCCTCCTGCGCCGGTTCGGTCCGGTCTTCCTGGCGACCGATCCCGAGCTTTGGGCGGATCCGCGCAACATGCGGGCTGCGGCTCTCTTCGTTTTCAGTGGCGGCCCGCCGTCGGTGCTGGAGGGTATCCTTGCGAGCTCCTCGAAGTTCATCGCCGACCGGACGCTGATGGAGGGTGCGCTCGCCTATGTGCAGAACCGTCTTGGTGAGGCGAAGCAGAAGCTGAGTTCGCTCGACTTCCGCCCGATGGAGCCGGGGATCGCCGCGCATATCAACCTCGTGCTCGGACAGATCAACCAGCTCGACAATCCCAAGAGCGCGATTGCCTATCTCGACGAGGCTCGTCTGCTGGCGCCGGGCGGTCTCATTGAGGAAGCGGCGCTCCGGCTGGAGGTGATGCTGGTCGAGGCGCAGGGTGACAAGGCGAAGTCGAACCGTCTGGCGCGCCAGTATTTCGACCGGTTCGGCGAATCCGCCTATGCCGGCAATTTCCGGGCGCGGTTCGCGGCCGTCTATGCCGAGCGCAAGACCCCGAAGGCCTCCACGACGATGGCGGAGATCGACGACGCGACGGCTCGGCTGCCGATGCCGGACCGGCTGTCGCTGTATCTCGCGGTCGGACGGCGGGCGCTGGTCTTCGGCAACATGTCGCTTGCCGGCGATGCTTCGTCCGCAGCATTGGCCCTCGATGCCGCCAAGCCGGCCGATCGTCAGCGGGCGATCCTGTACTCGATCGCCTCGTCGCTGCCCTCGCGCAGCATCGGCGAGGCCACGGCGACGCTGAACTCGATCGATCCGAACCTCCTGCTCCAGCCGGATCAGGAGCTTCTGAAGGCGGCCTATTCGGCCCTCGAGGAACTGAAAAAGCCTGCGCTCGCGCAGTCCGACATCTCGCCGGCAACGCCGGAACCGCAGTCAACCGACGTCACTGGACCGGTCGTTGCCCGTGCGCAGCGCCTCCTGGACGCGGTATCGAATGATTTGAAAGTGCAGGGACCATGAAAGTCGCAGTTCAGACGCCTGCCCGTGATGCCGATGCCGCCGGCAAGACCGCCGAGGGCAAAGCCGGCGCCAAGGGGCGCCACTCCGCCGCCAAGGCCTTCGATCTCGTTTACGGCGAGGCGGCGCGTGAGGCTGCCGAAATCCGCGAAACGCGTCGGGGCGACGGTGCTTCGGCTGCCGGCAAGACCGGTAAGTCGGGCAAGGCCGAGGCCAAGGAGCCGATCGACCTCGCCGCTGCTGCCGAGGCCGAGACCAGCGAAACGGATGCGGATCGCTCCGATGCCTCGGAGGAGGGGAGCGATGCGGCGCGTTCGTCGCTGACGTCGGCCAACCGGCTCGCCGATCTTCTGTCCGGGCAGACTGCCATTCCGGTAGCGCCTGCCGCCACGGGGACAGGATCGGCCGACGGCGCCGTCCCTGAGCAAGGGTCGAAGATGGTCGCTACGGCCGACACGTCGAAGACGGTCGCAGTGACTGACACTAGCGATGCATCTTCGATGCAGATGCCGAGCGATTCCGCTGCCATGCCCGAAATGGGTTCGACCGACAGTCTCGACATCCTGAGCGCGCTGACGGCGACGCCGGCGAAGGCCGGGGACGACGCGGCACGGGCCGACGGACCGGCGCCGAAGCTGCGTGTCGACGTCGTCCACATGGAAACGCATTTCGAACCGAACGAAGACCAGGGCGTCGTCCTCGAGAACGCCACGACGCGCCGAGCCGACGCCCTGTTCGGCACGTCGCATTCCGAGGACGCCGCTCCCGCCTCTGACGCCGAACTGCCGCTGCACGGGAACGAGGCGCCTGCCGTCGGCGGTGATGAACCTAATCCCTCCGGCGATGCGCCAAAGTCTCGTTTCGCCGTGGACGGTCAGCCATCGCGGGTGGCGGACGTCGCCAAGGCACAGAAGGACGACCCGCGCTCCAGCCGCGCCAGCGCACGAGGCGAGGCGCTCCAGCGCCAGGCGATGACGCAGGACACGCCCCGTGCCGCCACGCGATCGACGCCCCAGCCGGCTGGGACCACCGTGCCGCCGGCCGCGACCGTCGGGCCGCCGGCTTCAGCGGGCGAGATCACCGAAGCCGCTGCAGGCGCAACTGTGGCGCCTCAGGGCAACGCTGCCGCCGATCTCCTGGCGGATCTCGGTGCCTCGTCCGCCACAACCGCGCCGGAGCAGCCGAAAGACAACAAGCCGGCGGCGGTGTCACGGCCGGGCTTCTCTCCAGCCACGACCTTCGAGCGCGTGCTCGCAGCCGCCAAGACGCCGTCCGCCGATCGCGCCGCCACCCCTAACGCTGCAGCATCCACCAGCACGGGCGCTGCCAGCCTCCATCAGGAGGAGCGCGCTCAGCCCGCCGCGGAGATGCGTCAGCCTGTTGCTTCCGCCTCGGCGGGTATCCAGGCCTCGGCTGCCGCCAAAGGTGCTTTGAACCCGGCAACGGTTGCCGCCTCGGCCGCGGCCCGGGCCGGAACCCGGCAGAGCGGCGACGTTTCGACGTCGCGTCAGCGCAGTCCGGCCGACACGAGCGACGTCAAGGCTGCGATGGCCGGCGCCGAAGGCGCGTCTGCGACGCCACGCGGTGCCGACAGCGTCGACGCGGTTGCAGTGAAGGGCGATGCGGGTATCCGCAACCGCCGCGCCGGCAGTGGTGCCGCTGCCGCCGACGCGGCACGGGTGACGGCCGCATCCAACGACGATGCGAGCCCGAGGAGCCGCGCCAGCGAACCCACGGAAGCTGCACGCGTGATCGACGTCTCCGTCGGTTCGGAACTGCCGAACGCCCAGTCGATGACTGGACAGGTGGCGGGCAAGATCATCTCCGCCATGGCACCGCTTGCCGGCTCGGCTCGCTCGCACGAAGCCAATACGGCCGGCGCCTTCCGACTGAAAGCCGGCGGCGCGGCGATGAAGACCATGCAGATCCAGCTTCACCCGGCGGATCTCGGCACGCTGGACGTCTCGATGCGGCTCGTGGACGGGCAGCTGACGGTGGAACTCGCCGCGAGCGAAGTGGGGACGGCCGAAAAGCTGTCCGGTGACCGCGATGGGTTGAAGTCGCTGCTGGAGAAGGCCGGCTTCACGCTTGACGAGGCCGCGATCACCATCGTGGCCAGGGAGCCGTCGACCTTCCGCACGGCGAACGGTCTGCAGGATGGGGCGCGTCAGGATCCGTCCGGGGGCAGCGATGGCCGCGGCGGCTCGGCGCAGTCCGACGGCAGTGGGTCGCGCCAGCAGAGCGGCTCGGGCGAGCGGAATTATCGCCAGGCTCGCGGTGAGCCCGCGGCGCAGACCGGCCGCGGCAACGCCTCCAACTTCGTCTGATCGCCTGTTCCGGAATTACAACCTGAACCAAGACGGCCGCCACGGCCGTCTTGGTTCAGGTCCGCACTGCGATGCTTCGGGCCGCGCTCATGGTGCTCGGCGGACCTCGTTTTCCCTGCTTCGCCGAGCCTTCGTGAAGCTTGACTCCCTTCTTGATCTGAGTCCGTCTAGCTATTTCTCACCATCTTCGGAAAAGGATCATTGCCTTCAATGCGTTAACTCCGCGTTCGCAGAATTTTAAACATATCCTAAGATTTGAGGATAGGCAGATTCGGCCCGCCCCGGTACCTATTAACCATAAGAAAACGAGCGGACCGGAGGGGTGTTATGATCGTGGTTGTGGATAACCGAGAGCTGGTGACGAGTGGCTACCAGTCGCTCTTCGGTCGTGAAGGCGTGTCGGCTGCCGGCTTCGGCGCTGAAGAATTTCGCTCTTGGGTTGAGACGGCGCCGGACGCCGACATCTCCGCCGTGGAAGCATTCCTGCTCGGTGACTTCAACGAGCGTTCGACCTGCCCGCGGCTCATCCGCAGCCGTTCCAAGGCGCCGATGATCGCCCTGTCAGAGGCGCGCTCCCTGGACGGCACCCTCGACCTCTTCGCTGCCGGCGTCGATGACGTCGTGGCCAAGCCCATCCACGTCAAGGAAATCCTCGCCCGGGTCGGCGCCATCCGCCGCCGCGAGATCGTCGAGAACAACAGCCGCTCGACGGTCGGCGAGATCGCCGTCTTCGCCGACGGCCGCGACGCCGAGATTGCCGGCGAGCCGATCGCCCTGCCGCGCCGCGAGCGCCGCATCCTCGAATATCTGGTCGCCAACAAGGGCCGCCGCGTCTCCAAGCAGCAGCTGTTCAGCGCCATCTACGGCATCTTCGACGAGAACGTCGAAGAGAACGTCATCGAAAGCCACATCTCCAAGCTGCGCAAGAAGCTCAAGATGCGCCTCGGCTACGACCCGGTCTCGTCCAAGCGCTATCTCGGCTACGGCATCGGCATCGACTGATACGAAGTCTCTCCGGTTACAAAGTAAATATTCCATTAAAGACCTTGCCACTTCTTGTGGTGAGGTCTTTTTTATTTTCCAACGTGTTTCAGCCTGTCGCGGTTCCTCGTCGGATCAGCTTGCTGACAGCTACGCGCAAGCCTCGTTGCTTAATCCTGTCGCATCAACTGCAGCTGCGAACAGCGGGATGAGGACATGAGCATCTACGGGATCATGCGCACGAGCGTGTCCGGAATGAACGCGCAGGCGAACCGCCTGAGCGCAGTCTCGGACAACATCGCGAACTCCAACACCAACGGCTACAAGAAGGCCTACACGGACTTCTCGTCCATGACGCTGCCGCAGGGTGCGAGCCAATACAATTCGGGCGTGGTCGATACCCGCATCCGCAGCCGGATCAGCGAGCAGGGCAACCTGTCCTACACCACCTCGACGACCGACCTTGCCGTCAACGGCAACGGCTTCATGGTGGTGAGCAACTCCAACGGCGAGAACTTCCTCACCCGCGCCGGCTCCTTCGTGGTCAGCTCGGACGGCAGCCTCGTCAATGCTGCCGGCTTCAAGCTGATGGGCTACAAGCTCCCCGTCGGTGACACCGTCGGCGTCGTCAACGGCTTTGCCGGCCTCGAGCCGGTCAGCCTCGCGACGTCGTCGCTGATCGCAACGCCGACGACCGAAGGCAAGCTCGCGGCAAACCTGCCGGATGGCGCCGCCGCCGTGCCGCAGCTGTCCAGCGCCAGCTTCGCCGCCGGTATCTACAACGGCGCCGGCCTCGACACCGGCGACAGCCTCAAGTTCACGCTGTCGGTGGACGGCTCCACGCCGGCCGCCAACATCACGGTGCCGCTGACGACCGTTACCGGCCCGGTCACTCTGAAGGACGCCATCCAGACCGCCATCGACGGCTCGTCAATCGGTGCCGGCAAGGTTGTCGTCAGCGTCGATGCGGCTGGCGCGATCACCTACACGGCCGTCTCGACCGGCCCGACCTCCGCGATCAATGTCGGCCCGGTGACGGCCGACAACACCGACGCCGATGGCTCCACCACCTCGGTGCTCGGCCTCGACACAGTCGGCGGCTCGGATACCGGCACCAACAACCGGTTGCCCTCCGCCAACGCGGCGAACGCCACCTACACCAACAAGAAGTCGATCGTCACCTACGACAACGTCGGCAACCAGGTCACGCTCGACATCTTCATGAGCAAGAAGAGCGAGGACACCTGGGAGGTCACGGTCTACAACCGCGCCGACGCTCCGAAGGCGCCCTCGACGGCCGAGTTCCCGTACTCCAAGGCAGCCCTGACGTCGCAGACGCTGACCTTCGACGGCGCGGGCAAGCTGGCCTCGGAGAAGTCGATGTCGATCGCCATCCCCGGCGGCCAGACGATGGCGCTCGACCTGTCGTCCATGACGCAGCTCGGCGGCGACTTCCAGGTTCTCGACGCCAGCGCCAACGGCAACCCGCCGAGCGACGTGAAGGACGTGCAGATCAGCGCCAACGGCATCGTCAGCGCCGTCTTCACCGACGGTTCGACCCTGGCGCTCTACAAGGTGCCGCTGGCCAACGTCGCGAGCCCGGACAATCTCGAGACGCTGTCGGGCAACGTCTTTGCCGCGAACAACGAATCCGGTGCGGTGCAGATCGGCTTCGGCGGCAGCGGCGGCCTCGGCGACATCGTCTCCGGCGCGGTCGAGCTCTCCACGGTCGATCTCGCCTCGGAGCTGACCGAGATGATCGAGGCCCAGCGCGGCTACACCGCCAACTCCAAGGTCTTCCAGTCCGGCTCGGAAATCCTCGACGTCCTCGTCAACCTGAAGCGCTGACCCCGTCGCCGGAAACGATCAAACAGGCTTGAATCATGTCCCTTTCATCTGCCCTGGAAAGCGCGAAGTCAGCGGTCTCGACCGCCTCGACGCAGACCTCGATCGTTTCCCGCAACGTCGCCAACGTCAACTCGACGACGGCCACCCGCAAGATCGTCAACGTGACGACCGCTGCCAATGGCGGCAGCCAGATCGTGACGGTCACGCGGGCTACCAACAGCACGCTCTTCCGCAACATGCTGGACGCGAACGCCTCGGTGGGCGCGTCCGGCGCACTCCTGGACGGTCTCGACCGGCTCCAGGGAACCATCGGCGACACCGATGACGAGAACTCGCCGGCGGCCCTGATCGGCGTTCTGGGCGATGCGCTGACCGCCTATTCGGTGGATCCCAGCAACTCGCAGCTCGCCCGCAACGCCGTTCAGTCCGCCCAGGACATCGTATCGCGCCTCAATGAGGCCAGCGGCGTCGTGGCCTCGATCCGGCAGGACGCGGACAACGACATCGCCGGCGCGGCCAACGACATGAACAAGCTGCTGGCGCAGTTCCAGCAGCTGAACGAGAAGATCATCCGGGGGACGCGTTCCAACACCGACGTCACCGATATGGCCGACCAGCGCGACCAGATCGTCGTCCAGCTTTCCAACTACATCGGCGTCACCGCGCGCACCCGCGGCGACAACGACATGGTGCTCTACACCGACTCCGGCGTGACGCTCTTCGAGAACGTCCCGCGCAAGGTGGAGTACACCAAGACCGTTCCGCTGACGCCGGGCGTTCCCGGCAACGTGTTCCGGATCGACGGTGTCGCGGTCACCGGCGACAATTCGACGATGCCGCTGAAGAGCGGCAAGATCGCCGGCCTGATGGCGTTGCGCGACAATGTCGCCAACACGTACCAGGCGCAGCTGGACCAGATCGCCGGCGCGCTCGTCAGGGCATTTGCCGAAACGGATCAGACCGCATCCGGCCTGCCGACGAAAGCCGGCCTCTTCACCTCCGCATCGGCGATGTATCTGCCTGATCTCAGCACCGCCTCGAGCGCTGTGCCGGCCGGGCTCGCCGGAACGCTGAAGGTCGCAGACGGCGCCTATGCGACGCCATCGCTGATCCGCGACGGTGGGTTCAACGGCGTATCCTATGTCCAGAATGGCGGCGCCTCCGCGCCGACGGGCTTCGCGGGCCGCATCAACGGCTTCATCGCAAACCTGTCCTCCACCCGCAGCTTCGACACGGCTGCGACCGAACTCGATGCCACGACGACGCTCGCCAACTTCGCCACCGCTTCGGTCGGCTGGCTCTCGGCGATGCGCTCCAACGCCACGTCCGAGGCCGAATACAAGTCGACCCTGCTCGATCGGACGCAGGAAACGCTTTCGAATGCGACGGGCATCAATCTCGACGACGAGATGACGCATCTCCTCGATCTCGAGCACTCCTATCAGGCGTCCGCGAAGCTGATCGCGGCAATCAACCAGATGCTCGACACGCTGCTCGAGACCAACTTCTAAGGCTGACCTGCGATGACGATTTCGACCCTCTCGATGATCCAAGCGCAGCGCATGACGGCGATGAAGGCGCAGGAGCAACTGCGCGATGCGCAGACCGAGGCTGCCACCAGCCGCTATGCAGATGTCGGCAAGACGCTCGGCTACCAGACCGGGCAGAGCGTCTCGTTCCGCGTCGAGACGACCAGCATCAAGAGCCAGGTCACGACCAACGGACTCATCGGGCAGAAGCTCGATTCGATGCAGAACGTGCTGGACAGCATCTTCAAGACCGCCGAGGCCTTCAAGGGCAACCTGATCGGTGCCCAGCAGGACAAGACGTCCATGGCGGCGCTCGTCACCGAAGCGAAGGCCGGCCTCGACCAGCTGATGTCGGCACTGAACACCGCCACCGGTGGCCAGTATCTCTTCTCCGGCACCAATGCCTCTACGGCGCCGATGAAGTCGTCCAATTATCAGGATTCCGACGGCCAGACTGCGGCCGCCCAGAGTCTTTCTACCTTCCTCGCCGGACCGCCCACCTATACCGACCTCAGCGAGGTGCCAGCGGCAGACCTCGACGCCTATATCGACGGCGCCTTCTCGGCGCTCTTCGACACCGATCCGGCCAGTCCGCCCACGACGGGGTGGACGGCGAGCTGGTCGTCGGCCAACGACGCTGCGACCTCCAACTACATCAACAAGACCGAAACGATCGAAACGTCGGTCAGCGCCAACCTTCAGGCCTTCAAGGATCTCGCCAAGGCCTATTCGATGGTGGCGACGCTCGGCAGCGAGAAGCTGACCAGCGAGGCCAAGACGACGCTGACGATCAAGGCGACCAAGACCCTCGCAGTCGGCTCGCTCGGCATCACCTCGATCCGCACGGACCTCGGACTGCGGCAGCAGCGGCTGGAATCGGCCAATGATCGCCTCGGCGCACAGCAGGCCGTCGTGGAAAGGTCAATCGGCAAGCTGGAGCAGATCGACCCCTATGAGGCGTCGACGCGCGTGACCCTGCTGCTCAACCAGATCAACGCATCCTACGCGATCACCGCGAAGATCCAGCAGCTGAGCATCCTGAACTTCATCTAATCCGCGGCAGCCTGACCGCCTGCGTCTCGTTCGAACCAAGAAGGATCGACATGTATCAGTTTTCTTATGCGGAAGTGATGCAGGATGACTGCGTCAGTGCCCGCGACCGCGAGCGGCAGGCTCTGGATCGTTCGATCGAGCTTCTCCAGCGCGCGGAGCGCAGTGGTCCACGCTCCCGCGATGCGATCGAGGCGCTCTACGTGACGCGCAGCCTCTGGTCGATCCTGATCGAAGATCTCGCGGCGCCCGGCAACGGTCTGCCGGAGCAGCTGCGCGGCGAGCTGATCTCCATCGGCCTCTGGCTGATGCGTGAAGCCGAGGCGATCCGGCTCGGTCGCTCCGAGAACTTCAAGGGTCTGATCGACATCTCCACAACCATCCGCAACGGGCTGAACTGAGATGGCGACGCTGCGCATCTCCCTGCGGGCTGGCGAGCGCATCTTCGTCAACGGCGCCGTCATGCGGGTCGACCGCAAGACGACGCTGGAGTTCCTGAACGACGTCGTCTTCCTCCTGGAAAGCCACGTCCTGCAGGCGCACGACGCCACGACGCCGCTGCGCCAGCTTTACTTCATCGTCCAGATGATGCTGATCGACCCGTCCAACGCCGATGAGGCGAAGGGATTGTTCGCACGGTCCTTCGCGCTTCTGTCGCAGTCCTTCGACAAGGCCGAGATTCGCGATGGCCTGGTCGAGATCGACGGGATGATCGCCCGCAACCGGGCCTTCGACGCCCTCAAGAAGCTGCGGGCCCTGATCCCGATGGAGGACGAGATCCTGGCACGCCGGGCCGCTCCGACCGCCAGCAACGACGCCGAGGCCCGTCCGGCCCGAATGATGCAGGGAGCGTGACGATGGACGTCTCGGGGATCAACACCAACAACAAGACGTCGAACACGACGAATACGACCAATGCGGCGGTCAAGACCGGCCTCGACTACAACGCCTTCCTGCAGCTCCTCGTCGCCGAGATGAAGAACCAGGATCCGCTCGAGCCAGTCGATTCCTCGCAGTATGTCGCGCAGTTCGCGACCTTCTCCAACGTCGAGCAGGCGATCAAGTCCAACACCAAGCTTGATTCGATCCTGACCGTTTCGGCCCTGACCCAGGCGAACTCGATCATCGGCCGTACCGCCACCTCCGGCGACGGCACGATCAGCGGCGTCGTCAAGGCCGTCCGGGTCGCCGATGGCGAGGCGCAGGCAATCCTGGCGAGCGGGCAGATCCTGCCGCTCAGCTCCGGCACGGTCATCGAGTAAATCCATGAACCAGGCTGACGCGATCGACATCGTACAATCGGCGATCTGGACCATCGTTGCGGCCTGCGGACCCGCCGTCGGCGCCGCCATGGTCGTCGGCATCATCATCGCCCTGTTCCAGGCGCTGACGCAGATCCAGGAGGTGACGCTCACCTTCGTGCCGAAGATCCTGGCGATCTTCATCGTGATCGCCCTGACCGCATCCTTCACCGGGGCGCAGGTCTATGCCTTCACGCAGGAGTCCTACGCCCGGATCGAGAACGGCTTCTAACCGGAGCGTGTCCCCGGCGGCGCGCCGCCGGAGACGGACCTTCAGGCATCACCCATGCGGCCCCGCCGGCTCTGTCGGCGGGGCCGCTGGCGTTTCGCCGACGCGTCTGGCGGCGCGGAAGACAGGCAGAGGCAATCTTCGTTTGCGAAGACCTGCCTGCACAGCCGCGTTCCGACGCGGCCGCGCGACCGGCATGATGCCCTGAGGAGACGACCATGGCCGTCGATCTGTTGAAGCCGCCCGCACTTGCCTCCGGCATGCCGAAGGAAACGGCCAAGCGCGACATCGGCTTTGCAGCCGGTATCGTCTTCATCCTGACGGTGCTGTTCGTCCCGATCCCGGCGATCATCATCGACCTTGGCCTGGCGCTCTCGATCGCGCTGTCGATCCTGATCCTGATGGTGGCGCTCTGGATCCAGAAGCCGCTGGAATTCTCGGCCTTTCCGACGGTCCTCCTGCTTGTCACCATGCTGCGCCTGTCGCTCAACATCGCGACGACGCGCGTCATCCTCTCGCATGGCGACGAGGGAGTCACGGCCGCCGGACACGTCATCGGCGGCTTCTCCAACTTCGTCATGGGCGGCGACTTCGTCATCGGCCTCGTGGTCTTCGCTATCCTCATCACCGTCAACTTCATGGTGATCACCAAGGGCGCGACCCGTATCGCGGAAGTCGGCGCCCGCTTCACCCTCGACGCCATCCCCGGCAAGCAGATGGCGATCGACGCCGATCTCTCGGCCGGCCTCATCGACGAGAAGCAGGCGCAGATCCGCCGCCGCGAGCTCGAAGAGGAAAGCGCCTTCTTCGGCTCCATGGACGGTGCCTCGAAGTTCGTGCGCGGCGACGCCATCGCCGGCCTCATCATCACCGCCGTCAACATCTTCGGCGGCATCATCATCGGCGTCACCCGCCATGGCATGAGCGCGGGCGATGCGGCCGACATCTTCACCAAGCTCTCCGTCGGCGACGGTCTGGTTTCGCAGATCCCGGCGCTGATCGTCTCGCTCGCCGCCGGCCTTCTGGTCTCCAAGGGCGGTATGCGCGGCGGCACGCAGACCGCAGTGCTTGGCCAGCTCGGCAACTATCCGCGCGCACTGTGGGTCGCCGCCGCGCTGCTCGGCGTCCTGGCGATCCTGCCGGGCCTGCCGGCGCTGCCGTTCCTCTCGCTTGCCATGATCATGGCCTTCGTCGCCTACACGGTCCCGAAGCAGCGGGCCGAGGAAGAGCGCGTGGTCGCGCTGAGGGAGAAGGAGGAGGCCGAGAAGGTCAAGGAAGCCGAGCGCGTGTCGGTGAAGGAGTCGCTGCGCATCGTCGAGATCGAGCTGGTCTTCGGCAAGCAGATGTCGGCCCATCTCCTGCTGCAGCGCGAGGAGCTTGCCCAGCGCGTCCAGAAGATGCGCCGCCGCTTCGCCGGCCGCTACGGCTTCGTCGTTCCCGAGATCAAGCTGTCCGATGACTTGTCGATCGAGCCGAAATCCTACGAGATCAAGATTCACGGCACGACCGTCGCCACGCAGTCGCTGCGGCTCGGCGAACTCCTGATCGTCCTCGGCGAGGCTGCCGCGCCGGACGTGCCGCACGACCTCACCAAGGAGCCGGCCTTCGGCCTGCGCGCCGCCTGGGTGTCGGAGACCTTCGCCTCGGAGGTCCGCCGCGAGGGCTTCGAACCGGTCGACACGCTGTCGATCCTCCTGACGCACCTCTCGGAGGTCATCCGCAACAACCTGGCGCAGCTTCTGTCCTACAAGGATATGCGCACGCTGCTGGACCGCCTGGAGCCGGAATACAAGCGGCTCACCGATGAGATCGTGCCGGCGCACATGTCCTATTCGGGTCTGCAGGCGGTGATGAAGCTGCTGCTCGCCGAGCGCGTTTCGGTCCGCAACCTCAACCTCATCCTGGAGGCCATCGCCGAGATCGCGCCGCATGCCCGCCGTTCCGAGCCGATCGTGGAGCATGTGCGCATGCGCATGGCCCAGCAGATCTGCGGCGATCTCCTGCATAACGGTCAGCTCGGCGTGCTGCGCCTCGGCAACCGCTGGGATCTGGCCTTCCACCAGGCGCTCAAGCGCGATGCCAAGGGCGATGTCGTGGAGTTCGACATCGATCCGCGGCTGGTCGAGGAGTTCGCGACCGAGGCGACGCGGGTCATCCGCGAGAAGATGGACCAGGGCGAGAACTTCGTGCTCGTCGCGGCCCCGGACGCACGCCCCTATGTGCGGATGATGATCGAGCGCATCTTCGTCAACCTGCCGGTGCTGTCGCATCTGGAAATCGCGCGCGGTGTCGACATCAGGGCGCTCGGATCCATCTCCTGATGCCCGACTTTTCCAACAGCGTCCTCGCGATCTTCCTGATCTTCTGCCGCGTCGGCAGCTGCCTGATGCTGCTGCCGGGCTTCTCCTCCTCGCTGATCCCGATGCAGGTGCGGCTGTTCCTGGCCTTTGCTGTGTCGCTGGCCCTGTCGCCGGTGCTGCTGCCGACGCTCTTGCCGCTCGTCACCGTCGGATCGGACGCCGACAGGCTCGCGACGATCGCCTCCGAGATCCTGAACGGCCTCTTCATCGGCCTTCTCGGTCGCTGTTTCATGATCGCGCTGCAGTTCGGCGGGCACATCATCGCGCAGGGCATCGGCATGGGTCAGACGCTGGGTGTTGCGATGGAGGATGACGCCGGCGCCGATCCCGCTCTCGTCACGCTGGTGACGATGACGGCGACGGTGCTGATCTTCATCCTCAACCTGCATGCCGAGATCGCCAAGGCGCTGGTCGCCTCCTACTCCGCGATCCCGGTCGCCGGGGGCTTTGCGGTCCGCGCGAACCTTGCCTCCCTCGTAGACAACCTGTCGGAGTCCTTCCTGCTGTGCCTCAGGATCTCGAGCCCGTTCATCCTTTATGCCGTCATCGTCAACTTCGCGATCGGCCTCGCCAACAAGCTGACGCCGCAGATTCCTGTCTACTTCATCTCGCTGCCCTTCGTGCTGGCGGGCGGGCTGGTCGTGTTCGGCTACTCCGTCGGCGACTTCCTGATCCTGTTCATGCAGGACTTCCAGAAGTGGGTGATGCTGGGATGAGCGTCGATCCCACACGGAGCAAGCGGCTCAAGCGCCTCCTGAAGGTGCAGCAGCAGAAGCGCACGCTGCAGGAATGGCGTCTCGCCACGCTGCAGCGCGAGCGTAGCGACCTTGATCAGCAGGAGGTCGAGATCGTCGAATCGCTCGGCGAGCAGTCGATCCTGCAAGGCCTCTTCCTCGACACCAAGGTGCGGGCACTCCGCCGCAACACGCAGGACAAGACCCGCAACGCCGAGGCGCAGCACACGACGTCGAAGCGGCTGGAGGCGGAACGCCGGCGCGAGAAGCAGGTCGAGCGCGCCAAGGCGGAAGCGGTGCGCGAGGATGCCGGCGTGTCGGCGCAGAAGGATCTCGCCTCGGCTCTCGACACGTTTCTGTCGCGCCTGCGCTGACAGTTGCGCCGCGTGCGCTCGAGGGTGAGGGCAGGGTGCCTGGCGTCATCACGCAAGCTTCGAATAAGTCGCCCACCCTACAAAGGTCATCAACGCTGAACGAGGGCAGAAGCCATGGATGTGTCGCTGTCGACAAGCCTTGCGCCGGACCGTCGGCGCGTCGCCGGACCGGACATTTCGCAACGTACCGGCTCGGTCGGGCGTGCGGTGGAGGCGAAGGAAGCCGGTGTCGGATCGGCCGCCTTCACGCGGGTGCTGGACGAACAGGCCGTGGCGAGCGCCGAGGGCGTGACGGGCACGCAGGATGTCACCGAGGGTGCTCCGGCGGCGGCAGCGTCATCGTCGCAGCCGCTGCAGATCGTCAAGCACCAGACCGGCCAGCGCTCGCCGTATGAAAAGTTCGAGGGCTTCGTCCTTCGCACCTTCGTGGAATCGATGCTGCCCTCGGACAAGGACGGTTATTTCGGCACCGGCACCGCGGGCAACATCTACCGCTCCATGCTCGCCGAGCAGATCGGCGACCAGATGGCCAAGGATGGCGGCATCGGCATCGCCGCAATGCTGCAGAAGGCCCGCGAGGGCAAGGTGGACGGCGCGGCGGGCTCCGCCGGCGCCCATCTCGGCGGCTCGTTGAAGGCCGCTACGAACGATCTTCAGGCACTTCAGGGCCTGGCAGGACTCCAGGACAAAGGGAGAAGTTGAGTGGAACCCAACCTCATTCAGGCGATCGGCCGGCTTGAAGCCGTGCTCGCGATGGAGACCGGTGCCCTGAAGGCCGGTGAGCCTTTCAGCCTGGCCGAGGCCAGCGGGCGCAAGAACCAGAGCCTGCTCGAACTGTCGCGGATGGCGCGCGGGCTGAAGGCGGATTCCATCTCGCCCGAACTGACGCTGCGCCTGCAGGGACTGCGCCAGCAGCTCGACGACAACCAGCGCACGCTGAAGCTCCATGTCGAGGCGAGCGAAGAGATCGCCGGCGTGATCGCCAGCAGCATCAAGCACGCTGAATCCGACGGCACCTACGGCGACGCCGTGAAGCAGATCAAACGCGCCAGATGATCAAGATCGTCGCCATCGGAATCTGGGTCTGCATCGTGTCGCTGGGGTCCAGCTACATGATGGCGTCCTTCAGCGCGCCGCATGCCAAGGAAACCGAGGCGGCGTCCTATTTCGACGGGCTCGACTACAAGAAGGTCGACCCGATCACCGTCCCGATCATCGCGGACAACGAGGTGAAGGGCTACATCCTTGCCCGCTTCATCTACACGATCGACGGCAAGGCGGCGGCGAGCCTCGCCGTGCCGCCGGACCCGTTCATTCTCGACGAGGCCTTCCGCGCGATCTATTCGACGGTCGGCTTCGACTTCCAGCGGCCCGAGCGCTACGACATCGCCAAGCTGACGAAGTCGATCAAGGAAGCGATCAACGCCAGGTACAAGACGGCGCTGCTCGACGACGTCCTGGTCGAGCAGTTCGACTATATCGACAAGCGCGACGTGCAGCGGCAGGGCTGAGCCCCGCCGCTAGAGCCGCCGCCGTCGGCGAGCGCGGCACGCCAGAAAGCCGGCTGGCGGAGAAGGGGCGTTGCAGCCCTCAGACTGACCGCCTCGAAGGCCGAGATCAGCGCTCGACGGCGTAATAGCGGCCTGACACGCGCGCCAGCTCCGCAGCCTCCGGTACTTCCCGCAATCCGGTGAAGCAGGCGCCGGCCTCCGAGCCTGCGCTCCAGACGAGCCGGGCCGGCTGCATCACCCCCTCGACCTCGTCGAGCAGGCTGAAATGCTCCGGCCGCGCCGTATCGTCGAAGAAGCGCAGGCGTGCGCCGCGCGTCGAGCGGTCGATGATGGCGCAATCGGCCAGAAAACCGCCCTCGTTCGAGACCAGCTTGCCCGGGCGCAGCCGCGTCCGCAGTCGGGGATAGAGGCGACTGTCGCCGTCCATGGCAGCCCTTCCTTACGCTTGACCACGACCACCTGGCCGCTCGAGGCCGAGCATGCCACCACCGGCCGCCCGCGTGTAGAGCGTTCAGCAAGGCTTAACCATAAGGCAAGAATTAAGCTTAACCCGTAACCCTATCCGGCTGCGCTATCGAGCGGAATCAAGCGGTTAGCGTCTGCGCGGCGGGATCGGTTCTAGGCGGGTGTTAGGGTTCGCCCTGTAGCTCTAGAGGCTCTGTGACGGAGCCTTGCGATGACGACCCTGCAACCGGCGATGGACGCTGCCCCGGCGGACGACTTCAAGGGCTATGTCGGCGATCCCGACATCGTTGCGCCCACGATCAAGGTGCGTCGGCGCCGGCGTTTCAACAGTGACCCCATCCTGCATGTTGCAGTGGGCATGCTGCTGGTGACCTCGGTCGCCTTCTTCGTCACGGTGCTGCGCATCTCACATGCCGACCCCACCTATTTCGACAGGCTGCTGACCGCCGATCTCACCGAGCCGCTCGATCCGATGATCACCGGCACGGCCACCAAGGGCGACGACGACGGCGCGCTGCCGGTGCCCGTGGTGACGCGCGCGCAGGAGCCGAAGCCGAGCGACTTCCAGATCGTCATGGTGTTCGATGGCGAGGCGCTTCTGGCAACGGGTGAGGAGCTGTTCCGCGTCAAGGTCGGCTCGGTCCTGCCAGGGCTCGGAACGGTGCTGGAGATTCACCAGAAGGGCGATGGCGGCACGATCGTGACGTCGAATGCGACGCTGAGCGGCGCCGGCGCCTGACGCGTCGTAGTCACCGCGGCCGTCTGAAGGCGAGGGGCGCTGAGGTCAGCGGCAACGCTGAGCCGCCGGCAGGGGAACGAGCGCCGGAAAGCCTCTACTTCTTTTCCAGGAGGATCTGCCCTTCCTTGGCGAGGCGGCCCTTCAGCTTGTCGGCAATCGCCGCCAGGAAGGCCGGCAGATCGACTTCCAGGTGGACGCTGTCGTCGAGAACGTCAAGACGTCCCGTCACCGACTGGCCCATCACCCGGGCGCGGAAGTCGAGCCGGTCGCCGCTCCAGCTGTCCTCGAACTTCACCATGCCGCCGAGGATCTCCTGGCGCACCTTGGCAAATCCCGTGTCGATGCGAGCGCGCGCAGTCTCGCGCGTCAGCTTGTGCGGGATATCGACGGTGATCGTCTCGGCCATGGTGATTCTCCGTGTCGCTTGCGCTCATATGGAAAGCCATCGATGCCGCATCAATACGGAAAAAAGGGGCGACGCCGTGTGGCGCCGCCCCTTGATGAAGCTCGGATGTGAAGCCGTCGATCAGGCGACGGCAGATGCCCGGCCACGGCCGCCGCGGCGACCGCGGTTCGGCTTCGGCGCCTGACCGGCATTATGTCCGCCGGGATGACCGGCAGGCCGGCCGTCCTGAATGCCGTGACCCGCATGCGCGGCCTGGCCGTTGTGGTTGCTCGGCCGTGCCGGCCGCTGTCCCATTGTCGCCGGCTTCTGGCCGGCTGGCTTGGCGGCGCCGCCCGGGCGCTGCTGGCCATTCGGCCGCTGCTGGCCGTTCTGCGAACGCGGCTGGCCGTTCTGCGGCCGCTGCCCCGGACGGCCCGAGCGCTGCGGACGGGGGCCGCGGGCCTCCTCCGCCGGAATGTCGGTGCGGTTGAGGTAATCGGTCTGCTGGAGGTCGAAGGTCAGGCCCGTCAGCTTCTCGATCGCCTTCAGCTTGGCCCGCTCGCTCGGATCGACCAGCGCGACGGCAAAGCCGGACTTGCCGGCGCGCGCGGTGCGGCCGATGCGGTGCACGTAGCTTTCCGGCTCTTCCGGCAGGTCGAAGTTGACGACGTGGGAGATGTCGTTGACGTGGATGCCGCGCGCCACGATGTCCGTCGCCACGAGCACCCGGCTGTCGCCGCTATGGAAGGCGGCGAGGGCCTTCTGGCGGGCGGCCTGGCTCTTGTTGCCGTGGATCGCCTGCGCGACGATGCCAGCCTTGGCGAGATCGTCGGACAGGCGGTTGGCGCCGTGCTTGGTGCGCGTGAAGACCACCACCTTCTCGTAGGAGGCGTCTTCCAGTCGCTCGATCAGCCAGAGCTTCTTGGCCTTCTGCGGCACCAGGAACGCGCTCTGGTCGATCTTCTCGACGGTCACCACCTCCGGCGTCACCTCGACGCGGATCGGCTCCTTGAGGATGCGGGCGGCGAGATGCTCGACATTCTTCGGCATGGTGGCGGAGAAGAGCAGCGACTGGCGCTCCGTCGGCAGCGCCTTCACGATGCGGGTGACGTCGCGCACGAAGCCCATGTCGAGCATGCGGTCGGCCTCGTCGAGAACGACGTGGCGAACCTCGGAGAGGGACAGCGCCTGCTGCTCCATGAGGTCAAGCAGGCGGCCTGGCGTCGCGATGACGATGTCGACGCCGCGACGAGCGGCCTCGATCTGCGGCCGGATGCTGACGCCGCCGAAGACGACGGAATGGGTGATCTTGGTGCCGGCCGTATAGGCCTTGACGCTCTCGGCGATCTGCGAGGCGAGTTCACGCGTCGGGGCGAGCACCAGGGCGCGCGCCGTCTTCGGGTTGGGGCGGCCGCCCTTCTTCAGGAGCGCGTCGATGACGGGGAGCGCGAACGCCGCGGTCTTGCCGGTGCCGGTCTGGGCGATGCCGAGAACGTCGCGGCCCTTCAGGACGGCGGGAATGGCCTGCGCCTGGATCGGCGTCGGCGTGGTAATGGAAATGCGCGTCAGCGCGTCGACGAGCGTATCGGCCAAGCCGAACGCCTGAAAAGTCGTCTGGGTCAAATTATGCCTTCGGGATTGCGAGCAGGGCTCGCTGATATGCCGATCGTCTTCGCGCTGGCGGACGGTTCGGCGGGCCGTGTCGGAAATGGAACCCGCTGCCTTGCTGCAGCGAGCCGGTCCGATGACGCTTGGCGATGATCCTGAAGGGTCAGGAGAAAAGCTGGCGCTGCGCGATCACGGCGTGATGGCGCTCATATCGGCTCTAAACGGCGCCGCGTCAAGTCGCGCGGCCGCGCACGGCCACGCGCCAGGCGCAGGTCTGCTCCTCACTCGAAGTAGGAGTAGACGTATTCCTGCATGCGCTGCATCAGGCCGGCTTCCTCCACGGCGGCCGTGGTGGCGAGCTTGACGCTGCGGACGGCCTCGCCGTTGCGGATGATCGCGACCTCGCCGAATTCAGTGCCGGCCGCCACCGGTGCCGGCAGCGCGCCGCTGAAGGACGCCGCCTTCTCGTACTCGTTGCCGCCGCCTTTCGGCGCGAGGACGCGGACCTCTTCCTTGGCGGCCAGCGGCACGCTCTTGACGACGCCGCCCTCGACCTTGGCCTCACCGAAAACCTCGCCCGGCTTGACGAGGACGATCTCCTCGAAGCCCGCCAGGCCGAAATTCATCAGCTTGCTGGCCTCCTCGGCGCGTTCCTTCACTGTCTTCATCCCGGCAACCGCGAGGATGATGCGGCGTCCGTCGCGCTCGGCGGAGGCGACAAGGCCGTAGCCGGCCTCCGAGGTATGCCCGGTCTTCAGCCCGTCGGCGCCGAGCGCCAGCAGCGGATTGCGGTTGTGCTGCTTGATGCCGTTGAAGGTGAACTCCTCCTCGCTGAAGAGGTGGTAGAACTCCGGATGCTCGTGGATCAGGTAGTTGGCGAGGATCGCGAGATCGCGGACGGTCATGTGCTGCTGCGGGTCGGGCAGCCCATGCGGGTTCATGAAATGGGAGTGGGTGAGGCCGATCTCCTTCGCGCGCCGGTTCATCATGTCGGCGAAGGCCTCGACGCTGCCGGCGATTCCTTCCGCTGCCGCGATGGTCGCGTCATTGCCGGACTGGATGATGATGCCCTTGATGAGATCGTCGACCGAGACCTGCGAGTTCAGCGGCAGGAACATGGTGGAGCTGCCCGAGGCGGCTCCGCCGGTGCGCCAGGCGTTTTCCGAGACGAAGAACTGGTCCTCCAGCTTCAGCTTGCCGGCCTTCAGCTGATCGAAGATCACCGCCAGGGTCATCAGCTTCAGCATGGAAGCCGGCGGCATCTCGGTATCGGGTTCCTTCTCGAAGAGGACGGTGCCGGTGCCGTAGTCCATCAGGAAGGCTCTGGGCGCGCTCGTCTCGAAGGCTGACGCTGCCGGCGCAGCGAGGCTCGCTGCCGCCAACAGGACGGCGCCGACCGTCAGCCGGGCGAGGGCTTTGAGCCTGTGCGGCAGTTCGATCATGGGTTCCGTCCTTGCTTCATGCCAGAAAATTGCCAGAGGCACGCTGCAACAGGAAGGTTGCCCGAGGCTTGGCGGGCCAGCGGCAGATATGCAATCCTCCGCCAGAAGGTACGCCCCCAGCGGCGTTACCGTCTACGCGTTCCGCTGCCGGCGACGCGGCATATCGCGGCAAAATTCGTCTTCGAACACCGCATCACAGCTGGAGAGGCCCCATGTCGACCTTGCGTGTTTCCCTGCCGGCTCCCATGCAGGCGTGGGTCGATCAGCAAACCGAAAGCGGCCGCTATGAGGATGGCGGGGACTATGTCCGCGACCTGATCCGGCGGGACCAGGAACGCGCAAGCAAGATAGCGGCGATGCAGAACAGGATCGACGAGGGTCTGGCAAGTGGCATCAGCGACCGGACTGTCGCTGAAATAGCGTCGGACGTTCGCGCATCGCTCGGATAAAGCCGAAGGATCGTGAGCTACAAGCTCACCAAAGCGGCGGATCAGGACATAGCCAGTCTTTACCGGACGGGTATCGAACGGTTCGGTATCAATCAGGCCGATCGCTTCCTGGCCGGGCTTGTCGACACACTCGACGTCATCGCGTTATTTCCGATGATCGCGCGAGAGCGGCACGAACTTGCGCCGCCGCTTCGTGTTCACCGCTACCGTTCTCACCTCATTCTCTACTCAGTCGAGAATGAAGATGTTCTCATCGTGCGCGTCCGGCATGGACGGGAAGATTGGGAGAACGAGTGAGCGTGCCGCTCAGCCCTCCATTTCGGCGCGCAGCATTTCGAGTTCCAGCCACTCGTCCTCGGCTTTGGCAAGGGCCGCGCGGCTGGCTTCGATCGTCTTCACCAAAGCCTGGAAGCGGTCGGGCTTCTTGGAGAACAGCGTCGGGTCGGCCATCTCGCCTTCAGCCTTGGCGATCTCCTTTTCCAGCCGAGCAATTTCCTTCGGCAGGTTCTCCAGCGCGAATTTCTGCTTGAAGCTCAGCTTGGCGCTGCCGCTGCCGGAAGAACGCGTCGCATCGCTGCGGCCGGCTCCCGTCGCCGCCCCCTCCGACTTTGCGGCCGTCGGCTTCAACGCCTGACGCGCCTCGCCGCGCCGCTGCGCCAGCATGTCGGAATAGCCGCCGGCATATTCGATCCAGCGGCCGTTCTCGGCCGGCGTGATCGTGCTCGTGACCGTGCGGTCGAGGAAGTCGCGGTCGTGGCTGACGAGGAGCACGGTGCCGGGGTAGCCGGCGATCAGCTCCTGCAGGAGATCCAGCGTCTCCATGTCGAGATCGTTGGTCGGCTCGTCGAGGACGAGGAGGTTGGCGGGGCTGGCCAATGTCTTGGCCAGCAGCAGGCGCGCCCGCTCGCCGCCTGAAAGGTTGCCGACGGGCGTGCGGATCTGCTCCGGCGAGAACAGGAAGTCCTTGAGGTAGGAGACGACGTGGCGCGGCTCGCCATTGACGATGAGCTGATCGCCATGCCCCTCCGTCAGCGCGTCCGAAACCGAGGTGTCGTCGCGCAGCGCCGCGCGCTTCTGGTCAAGGAAGGCAAGGTCGAGATTGGTGCCGGTGCGGATCGAGCCGCTGTCCGGTTCGATCTGGCCGATCAGCATCTTCAGGAGCGTCGACTTGCCGGCGCCGTTCGGGCCCACGAAGCCGATGCGATCGCCGCGCAGGATGCGGGTAGAGAAGTCGTCGACGAGGGTGCGGCCGTCATAGGCCTTGGCGATATGCTTGGCTTCGATGACGAGCTTGCCGCTTTCGCGCGTTTCGCCGGCCGCCATCTGCACCTGGCCCACGGAGCGCCTAGCATCGCGCCGGTCCTGGCGCAGCGTATGCAGCGCCTCCAGCCGACGCTGGTTTCGGGTGCGCCGCGCGGTGACGCCGTAGCGCAGCCAGTGCTCCTCGCGCACGATCTTGCGGTCGAGCTTCTGGAGGTCGCGCTCTTCCTCCTCCAGCAGCTTGTCGCGCCAAGCCTCGAAGCCGCCGAACCCCTGATCGAGGCGGCGCGTCGTGCCGCGGTCGAGCCAGACGGTGGCGCGGGTGACGTTCTCCAGGAAGCGGCGGTCGTGGCTGATCACCACGATGGCGCTCTTCAGCGAGCGCAACTCCTCTTCCAGCCATTCGATCGTCGGCAGATCGAGATGGTTGGTCGGCTCGTCGAGCAGGATGATATCGGGCTCGGGTGCCAGCGTGCGGGCGAGCGCCGCCCGACGCGCCTCGCCGCCGGAGAGATGCGCCGGATCGGCGCCTTCGGAGAGGCCGAGCGCCTCCAGGCAGAAGGTGACGCGATAGGGATCGTCGGCCGGGCCGAGACCGGCCGCGACATAGGCGCCGACGGTCCTGAAATCGCCGAAGTCCGGCTCCTGCGGCAGGTAGCGCACCGTCGCGCCCGGCTTGCGGAAGACCTCGCCGCCATCGGCCTCGACCATGCCTGCGGCGATCTTGAGCGCCGTCGACTTGCCGGAGCCGTTGCGGCCGACCAGCGCGATGCGGTCGCCCGGCAGGACGTTGAGTTCGACGTCGGTGAGAAGCGGCGTGCCGCCGAAGGTGAGGCGCACGCCGTCGAGGCGCAGAAGCGGAGGAGGTGCCATGCCGGGCTTCTAGAAGGTTTCGCGCCCGGGCGGAACCTGTCTCTGCGCTTCTGACACTGCCGGCGGACGATCCGTCACGCCGGGTGCGGCGGCGGCGGCGGTCCCATCAGCGGCGGCGTGCTGAGCGGCTCACCCTCGCCCCGCGTGGTCAAGGCGGCTGGTGCCGGCGCCGACACCGATGGCTCCGCTGCTGATGTGCCTGAGGCATTCGCTTGGTGACCATCCGCAAGCTGGCCGTCTTCCGCCTCTGCCAAACGCTCGGCCTCGGCCAGTTCGCGGTCGAGCCGCGCCTGCTTCTCGGACTGCGGCTTGGAGAAGCGGGCGAGCGCGAGATAGACGACCGGCGTCAGGAACAGCGTCGCGAAGGTCGCGAGACCCAGCCCGCCGACGATGACGTAGCCAAGGGCGACACGAGCCTCTGCGCCGGCGCCGTGAGCGATGATCAGCGGCACGCCGCCGACCACCGTCGCGATCATCGTCATCATGACCGGACGCAGGCGGATCATCGCGGCTTCCTCGATCGCCTCGCGCACGTTCATGCCGCGGTCGCGCAGCTGATTGGCAAATTCCACCACCAGGATGCCGTTCTTGGCCATGATGCCAACGAGGAGCACGAGGCCGATCTGGCTGTAGAGGTTGAGCGACTGGTTGAAGAAGGCGAGCGCAAAGACTGCGCAGGCAAGGCCGAGCGGCACCGTGGCGATGATGATGAAGGCGGACACGAAGCTTTCGAACTGCGCCGCAAGCACCAGGAGGATGATGACGATGGCGAAGCCGAAGGTGATGATGAGGCCGCGCGAGGTGTCCGTCAGCTCGCGCGCTTCCGCCAGCGGAATCAGGCGCTGACCGGGCGACAGCACCGTGCCGGCAAAGGCCTGCAGCTGCGTCCAGCCTTCCTGGATGGAGAGTCCCTCCGGCAGGTCCGCCTGCAGCGACACGGCGCGCGACTGGTCCTCGCGGTTCAGCGAGGGCGAGACCGCCTTTTCCTCCGTCGTGGCGATGGTCGACATCGGTACGATGCGTCCGTCTCCCGTCTTCAGGAAGATGTTGCGCATGTCGCCGGGATCGTTGACCGGATCGCTCGAGGAGATCAGCCGGATCGGGACGAGCTTGTCCTCGATATAGGTGTCGCCGATCTCCCGGCCGTCGAGCAGCGCCTGCATGGTGGTGGAGAGATTGTCGATGTCGATCCCGAGATCGGAGGCCCGCTCGCGGTCGATGACGATCGAGAGCTGCGGCTGACTGGCGTCGAAGGAGAGACGCACATTGCCCCAGCGCCCGTCCGCCTGCATCGCCGTCCGCAGCTTTTCAGCCGTGGTGGCGAGCTCGTCGTAATTCGGTCCGACGACCGCAAACTGCAGCCCCTGGCCGCCGCCGCGGATGCCGAGCGAGTTCGGCTGGATGACCGAGGCGCGCACGCCCGGAATGCTGGCGAGGCTACGGTTCATCTCCGCGACGATCGTCTGCTGGCTGCGCTCGCGCTTTTCCCAGGGGGCCAGCGTGATGACCACGAAGGCGGAGTTCTTCGTGCCGCCCTGTCCGATATTGGAGAAGATGCTGACAGCCTCGCCGCTATCGAGATAGGGCGCCATGACCTCCTCGATCTTGGCGACCTGATTGTTGGTATAGTCGAGGCTGGCGCCCTGCGGCGCAGTCACCCGCAAGAGGGCCACGGCGCGATCCTCGCTCGGCGTCAGCTCCTGCGGCAGGCTCTGGAAGACAATCCAGGCGACGAAGGAGACGACGCCTGCCGCGACGAAGACCAGCAGCGGGAAGGCGAGGCACAGGCGTAGGAGCACGCCGTAGAAGGCGGCCATCCGCTCGCCGAGCCGCATCGTGGCACGTGCCAGCAAGCCGTGCGGCTTCTGGTGCTCTTCCGCCTTCAGGAGCTTGGAGGCGAGCATCGGGCAGAGGGTGAGGGCGATGAAGGCGGAGATCGCCACCGCGATCGCCAGCACAAAGCCGAATTCGCGGAAGAGGCCACCGGCCTTGCCGGGCAGGAACGAGATCGGCACGAAGACGGCGGCCAGCGTCGCCGTGGTGGAGATCACCGCGAAGAACACCTCGCGGGTGCCGATCACCGCCGCCGCCTGCGGCTTGGCGCCCATGTTGCGCCGCCGCTCGATGTTTTCCAGGACGACGATGGCGTCGTCCACCACCATGCCCGTCGCCAGCACCAGCGCCAGAAGGGTGAGGATGTTGATGGAGAAGCCGGCGAGATAAATGAAAGCGACGACGCCGATCAGCGCGACGGGCATCGTCACGGCCGGGATCAGCGTTGCCCTGAGGTTCAGGAGGAAGAGGTAGATCACCGCGACGACGATGATGACGGCGAGGACGAGAGAATTCACCACCTCGTCGATCGAGCCGTTGATGAAGGTCGCGTCGTCGCTGGTCACCTGCAGGCGGACGCCGTTCGGCAGCGAGCCGTTCAGCTCGTCCACCGCGGCGCGCACGCCTTCGGAGATGTCGAGCGTCGAGGAGACCGCCTGGCGCACGACGCCGAGGCCGACGCCGGTCTGGCCGTTGACGCGCAGGCGCGAGGTGCCTTCCTCCGGACCGAAGCGCACGCTGGCAACGTCGATCAGCTTGGTGCGGTCATTGAGGGCGATCGCCTCGAAGCCCTCCGGGGTCGTGACGTTGGCATTGGCGCGCACGACGAGGTCCTGCGTCGGCGAGGTCAACGACCCCGCCGGCACGTCGAGCGCGACGTTGGCGAGGGCGCGCGAAACGTCCGCCATGGTGAGGCCACGGGTCGCCAGCCTGTCGGGATCGATGTCGACATAGATCAGCCGCTCGCGCGCGCCGGAGAGCTGCACGTCGGCGACGCCCTCGACGGCAGCTATGCGGTCGCTGATGCGGTCCTCGACCAGCGTCGTCAGATCCTCGATCTTCATGGTGGGCGCGACGACGGCGATGCGCATGATCGGCTGCGCGTCGGCATCCGCTTTGACGATGCGCGGCTCGTCGGCATCATCCGGCAACTGGTTGCGGATACGCGCCACCGCGTCGCGCATGTCGCTTGCGGCGACGTTCAGGTCGGTGGTTTCGGTGAACTCCGCCGTCACGCGGCTGGAGCCGAGCTGCGAGCGCGAGGAGAGGGAAGCGATGCCGGAGACGCGCGAGATCGCGCTCTCGATCGGGCTCGTCACTTCGCGGTCGACCGTATCCGGGGAGCCACCCTCAAAGTCCGTCGAGACCGAGATGACGGGATTGTCGACGTTGGGCAGCTCGCGGATCTCGATCGAGTTCAGCGCGGCGAGACCAGCGACGACGATCAGGGCGTTGAGCACGATGGTGAGGACCGGCCTGCGGATGAACAGGCTGGTGAAGGTCGTGATCGCGTCCGGCTTGCCGGGTGTCGCGGTCATCGGCCGGTATCCCCGGTCGAGGCAGATCTGTCAGCGTCGACGCCTCGGGCCTCGGCGAGGCTGACGGGCGCTTGCAGGGACGAGCTGCGTTCACCGCTGCCGCTGCGCGCCTGCGGTGTGCTCGATGGATCCGATACGCCGGCCGGAGCCTGTTGAGGCTGCTGCGGCGCGGCGTCCGGCTGGCGCGGCGTCTCGCGCTGAGGCTTGCTCCCCGCCTTCTCGTCACCGGGTTGATCGGCAATGCGCACCGTCACGCCATCGCGCAGCGACTGCACACCCTCCGTTGCGACGGCATCGCCCTCCGCCAGCGCGTCGGCTGTGACGAGCACGCGGTCGATGTTGCGCTCGACGATCTGCACCGGCGTCTTGGCGGCCTTGCCGTCGACGATCTTCCAGACATACGGGCCCTCGCGCTGCCACTGGATCGCCAATGGATCGACGGAGGGGAAGGTTTCGCCTGGGAAGGCGAGCGTCAGCGAAAAGGACATGCCGGGCCGCAGCTCGTCCGCCGCGTTGTCGAGCGTCGCCTCCGTCCGCAGGGTGCGGCTGGCCTCATCAAGGCGGCTGTCGATGGCGCTGATCACGCCGCGATACACCTTGCCGGCGCGCGCACTGGTGGCGGCCGTCACTTCGGCGCCGAGCTTCAGCTGCGGCACGAAGCTCTCCGGCGTGTAGAAGATCACCTTGACCTTCGAGCGGTCGTCGATGGTGGCGATCGCCGTCTGGCTGCCGATGAGATCGCCGACATCGACGTTCACGATGCCGACGCGCCCCGAGATCGGCGCGAAGATGCGCCGTTTCGACAGCGCCACTTCGGCCGAGCGCATGTCGAGCTGTGCGACTTCCAGCTCACGCTGCACGTCGCCGAGTTCGACGGAGGTGATGGTGCGGGCCGACTGCAGGCGCTTGTAGCGCTCCAGCTTGTCCGTGGCGGCCGCGGTTGCGATCCGGGCTCGGTCGAGAGCGAGGGTTTCAGTGTCGTTCTGCAGCGTGATCAGCGCCTGGCCGGCTTCGATGGCGTCGCTCGACTTGAAGCCAACTTCCGTGACGATGCCGGTCGAATCCGAGTAGACCGAGACGGACTGCACGGCCTCGCCGGTGCCGATCGCCTTCAGGCGGTCGCGTGTCGTCGCGGTGCGTACGGGGTCGCTGACGACCAGCGGCTCGCGCGAGCCGCGCCGACCGCCACCGCCGGAGCGGCCGTTGCCGCCTCCACGGCTGTTCTCGGCCGTCTCGGTGCCGCTCACCGGCGGCTCCTCGCCCGCAGGCGAGATGGCGGCCACGACAGAGCGCAGCGAAGCGGGCAGACCGCGCTCCGGCGCCAGCAGGTAGGCACCCGGCCGTGGATCGAAATGCAGCCAGGCGGTGCCGGCGAGCAGTGCCACGACGATGGTCACTACGATCTGCTTGAGGATGGCCATGTCGCTCGTCAGCTCGCCTGATGGGGGTCTGCAGCCCCCAACTTCGAAGGGCACGCTGACGATCCGTCACGATCTTGCGCTGCCTTGTTGATCAGGCAGCGATGCACGGGCTTATCGATAGACGAAAAAAAGGCCCGCGATACGGCGGGCCTTTTTCAAAATGTATCAGACGTGGCTTACTGGGCCGGCGTGGCGCCCGTCGCGGCCGGCGGGGTCTCGCCAGCGTCGGAGCGGAGCATCATGGTATCGCGGTTCTGCGCGAAGTTATCCTTGTTGTACTCCGGCGCGCTGTTCAGCTGATCACGCGTGAACTTGGTGTAGAGGTACAGCGAGCCGCCGCTGTCACGCATGAACTGCAGGTTGTCCATGGCAACGGCAACCGGCTTGGCGCCGATTCCGAGGAAGCCGCCGACATCGATGATCACGGCATCGACCTTGCTGTCCTTGTTGAGCGCGATGTCGCCGATCTCGCCGATGCTCTCATCGTTCGGACCATAGACGGTCGTGCCCATCAGGTTGTCGGCGGAGAGCTGAGCGGTATCCTCAACCGGCGTCATGTTGGCGCGGTCATTGCCACCGGTGGACGCCGTGGTCTCGCTGGCAGTGCCAGCAACGCCCGTCGTCGCCATGCCGTTCTGGTTAGCTGCCATGTCCGTGGAACCCGCGGCCGGAGCCGTGGCTGCAGTGCCGGAGTCAGCCATCGTGCCGGCTGCCGGAGCCGCTGTGTTGTCGGCCGTCGTCGCAGCGGTGTCGCTGGACGCGCCGAGCGTCGGCGAAGAGGCAGCGTTGTCGGCCGTCGTGGTCGTCGCGCTGTCAGCGGCCGTCGTGTCGGTCGTGGTCCCGTCGTTCGCGGCGACAGCTTCGTCGCGATCGTCGTCGAAGGCCGGAGCCTGCTCGAGCTGCTCCTTGGTCGCCGCAAGCACTGCGTGAGCGTCGCCGTCAGCGTCCTTGCCCATCTGGACGTTGGCGAAGGGGACCGCGACGTCCTTCTCGCCGATGCCGAGGAAGCCGCCTACACCAATCACGATCGCGTCGACCTGGCCCGAAGAGGCCAAAATCAGGTCGTTGACCTGGCCGATCGAGTCGGCGTCGTCAGCCGGGCCGGTGTAGATGTTCTCGCCGATGATCGTCTCGGACAGGTACTGATCAGCGCCGACGCTCATGGCCTGACCGGCGTCAGCCGCAGCCGTTTCGGTGCCGGCGGCAGGCGCTGCCGGAGTGGCCGGGGAGGTTGCCTCGGCCGTCGTGGTCGTCGTGGTGGCGGCATTCTTGTCGACCGGCGCAGCGGCAGTGCCGGCCGGATTGGTCGCCGGCGTGGTGCCGGCAGCGCCGTCAGCGGCAGCCTGCTGCTGCGGCTCGGTAAAGGTCGGCGCGCTAGCCAGTTCGTCCTGGCTCGCCGTCAGAACGGCGCGTACGTCGTCGCCATCCTCATCAGCCATCCAGCTGATCTTGTCATAGGGCAGGGCGATGACACGCGACTGGTCGCCGATATTGGCGTCGATGATCACCGAAGCGACCTTGCCGTCAGCGCCGATAAGGAAGTTGTCGATCTCACCGACCGACTCCGCGTCCTCGGCCTGGCTGGCATAGACGTTCTTGCCGGTCAGGTCGGAAGCGAGACGCTGCTCGCCGCTGAGGGTCTGGATGTAGCCGGCCTGGACAGCGCCAGCATCGGCCGTGGTCGCGGCCGTATCGGCCGTCGTAGCGGCGGTGTCGGCCGGGGCCGCGGCGCCCGCGCCCATCGTACCAGTCTGCGTGGAAGACTCCGGCTGGGCCGCCGGCGTCTGCGTGGAGTTGTCCTGTGCCAGGGCACCCGTCGCGATGACGCTCGCCAAGGCCGTGGTAGCCAGAAGTTTGCGGATCATGGTAGGATCGTCCTTGTCTTTTGTGTTCCGAAAGACACGTCGCGGGGGTCGGTTGTGAGAGGCAGGCCCCTGCGACGGCTATTCCAGGTTAAGTCGTATGCCGGCTATTCGGTTCCGGCTTCCGCTGCAGAAATCGCGTCCCGGAGGGGCGTCGACTCCTTCGTCGAAGACCGTTGGTCACGATGCATCATGCGATCCGCCGTCATGCGACGACGAGGATGCCGAGAAGCAGCAGTGCCAGCAGTCCGACCAGCACGATGAAGATGAGGATCTGCGCAAGCCCGGCAGATGCACCCGCGACGCCGCGGAAGCCGAGCAGGCTTGCCACTGCGGAAACAATCAAAAGGATCAGGATCCACTTGAGCATGAGGCGGGTATCTCCCTGAATTGCGCAGGCCGTGCCGGACTGCTTCTTACGAACGCCCACGCAGCGGCGGTAGTTCCCGGCGCAATGGTTTCAGTTGCCGACTTCTCCTTCTCTTGGCGATCGAGGGTCGACGCCATAGATCAGGCGCGCCACAGGTACGGCTTGGCTTAAGTTGGTCGAGTCGGCTCGGCCGCGGCTGGTCGCAGCCTTTCGTCACGACGTCTTCGCCGGATGCAGCCGGCTCCTCGAACGCAGGCAGGATCCGATGCGCGTCCACGTCATCCTCAATCGTCACGGCGGGACGCTGAGGACCACCAATCTCGACTGGCTTTCCGATCTCATCGTCGGCGAATTTGCGGTGCACGGCCACCAGTGCGTCGTCGAGGCCTTAGCCGGAAAAGGCGTCGTCGCCGCCATCGAGGCGGCGGCCAAGCGCAACGACATCGACGTGCTGATCGTCGGGGGCGGCGACGGAACCGTTTCTGCGGCGGTTACCGCATTGACCAAGGGCACGATCGCACTCGGCATCCTGCCGGTCGGGACAATGAACCTTTTTGCCCGAACGCTGCAGATTCCGCTCGACCTGCAGGGCGCTGTAGCAGCGCTGGCGACGGGCCAGATCACCGAGGTCGACGTGGCGAGCGTGAACGGCGAACCCTTCGCCCACCAGTTTGCGCTGGGTCTCCACGCCCGGATGGTCCGCATGCGTGGGCGGTTCAAGTATGGCTCCCGCATCGGCAAGATAGCCGCTACGCTGCGCTCCATCATGATCGCTCTGCGGCGGCTGCCGGCAATCGAGCTGGAACTGGAGCTCGACGGCGAGACGCGACGCGTCAGGACGCCCGCCCTCGCGGTCTCCAACAATATGTACGGTGAAGGGCACATCCCGTATGCGGACGATCCGCGAGGCGGGATCCTCGGCGTCTATATCTGCGAGACGCGGGACGTGCGCGCCATCGCCCGGCTGACTTTCGACATCATGATCGGCAACTGGCGGCGCAATCGCTCGCTCGGCGTCTACCAGGCGAGCAAGGTGACGATCCGCTATTTCGGCAAGAGCCATGACAACAGGGCGGTCATGGATGGAGAGCTGGTACGGCTGGAGCCGGTGTCGGAGATCGAGCTTCACCCGAAGGCGCTGAAGGTTCTCGTTCCGGCGGAAGCGACCTACCTCGACTGACCACCTACCTCGACTGACCGTCCGCCAGTTCGGCGGCGGCGAGCCTGGGAGGCGTGAACAGAGCCGCGACGGGCGGCATCTCGACGGCCGCGTCGATATCGTCGAGGGGAGTGGGGTCAGCGCTCGCGGCGATATTCGCCGGCGGCGTCAGTCGTGTCCCGATCGGTGGCGCTCGCATCCGCATCGTCTTCGGAAAGGTCAGCGCCGTAGAGATGCCCGCCTTCTGCGAGCATGGCGAGGGCGTCCTGCAGCTTGGTGCCGAGCGGCTCGTATTCGCTGCCGCGCTCCAGATGCTGCTGCTCGGCAAGCCGGCGGCCGAGCTCCTGCAACTGCGCCTGGCGCTGCTCGAACGGCATATCCGGGTCGTTCAGGATCGCGTCGATGGCGGCTTCGCTGAGGTCGTTCGCGCTGTCGCCATAGGCGATCGGGCTTTCGGCAGCGGGACCTCCGGCTGGATAGGCGACGCTGGCGTCGGGTGTCACCCCGCCGCCGAAGCGCAACGTCGGGCTGGGCGAAGGCTGCTCCACGGCGGCAACAGGGCCTGCCAGGCCACCATTCATCTGATCGCGCTCGGTTGTCATCGCCACCTCCATGTGGAGTGAAGCTGCGCACCAAACAGGCGCAGATTCACTCAGTCGTAGCGGCCGATTACTGACCGGCCGGTGCGCTGCCAGTCCCCTGGTTCGGCGCGACGACCGAACCAGTGCCCGCGGTGCCGGTGCCCGTTCCCGTATCGGCCGGCGGCGTGCCGGTGGTGTCGACACCGGCTTCGGTGCCACCCGTCGAACCCTCGCCGGCCTCGGTCGCCGCGGGCGTGCCGAGGCTCTCCTCGGGAAGGGTCTGCCCATAGAACTGGACCGCGATAAACGCGACCACCGCAAGCGCGAGGCCAATGATCAGGATCATCAGCACGGGCGTCCCCTTGTTGCCCTGACGGGCCTTATCGGGTTCCAACCGTGGCATTGTCGTTCCTCCGTTACCGGCCAGTCGGCGGCCGCATCGTTGTTGGTCTTCGTCTGAAAGCCGGACGAACGGCGGTCAGCGGTAACGCCGACCGGTCACGAGACGCCACACGCCGAAGGCGCCGGCGGCGGCGACCGGCACAAGCATCAGGCTCTTGTGACGGCGTGCTGTGCGAAACAGCTCGGGTGCATGCGACAGCGCCGCAACACTGGCGATGGAGGCGATGTCGCGCTGCAGCCGATCGTCGGCCCGCTTGTGCGGCGGCCGCCTCGCGATCACCGCCATGATCCAGAACAGGATCACCAGGAGAAAGGATCCCCCGGCAAAGCCGAGCGCGGTCGGTAGACTGCCGTAGCGCTGCTCCAGAAAGATGTAGAGGGCCGCGAGCAGGAAGCCGATCATGGCGAGTGCGAAGGCCGCCATCACCGCATAGAGCGCCATGACGCGGCGCATACGCGCGAAAAAGACGCCCGCCTCGCCCGCGATGAGCTTGGTGACCAGCTGGGTCAGCATGGATTAGTTCTTGAAGATGCGGGCGTAGAAATATCCAACAGCGGCAGCGATGAGCACGCTCTTGATCGGCTCGGCACGAACGCGCTCGCTGATCTGCGCCTCGAGATCGGACGCTGCATCCTGCGCCTGACGCAGATACTGCTCGCCGCGCTCGCGCACATCGTCCCGCAGCGCGAAGGCCTGGCGCTTTGCGCCTTCCGCTCGCTCGGTGGCCAGAGACTTCAGCGCATCAGCGACGCCGGCCACATCCTCGCGCAGGCGTGCGACCTGCGTCTCGAGATCGCCGTTCGTGCTGGCGTTGTTGCCGTTGTTTTCGAAGCTGCTGGTGTCGGACGGCATTCTGAGACCCTATACGCTGGGATGCGAGCCGTGTCGGCCGCACCACTGATGATCGAGAGGCCTGCCAGGCCTTCTCTCACAATGGGCGAGGCGGCAAAGAAGTTCCCGCCTGCAACCATTTTGCATATGGCTCACGCTGCGGGAGCGACGCCGATGATCTGGGAGGAGATCGCATCCGGCCCGTATTCGCCATCGCCTTCCAGCGCCAGCAGATCGGCGATCCGTGTCCGCGCCCGGGAAACACGGCTCTTGATGGTGCCGACGGCGCAATTACAAATCTCGGCCGCTTCCTCGTAGGAGAACCCCGACGCGCCGATCAGGATCAGAGCCTCGCGCTGATCGTCCGGCAGCTGGTCCAGAGCCTTGCGGAAATCCTGCAGGTCGAGATGACCATGCTGCTCGGGATGGCCGGCGAGCTGCATCGCATGGATACCGTCGACATCCTGGACCTCGCGGCCCTTCTTGCGCATCTGCGTGTAGAACTCGTTGCGCAGGATGGTGAACAGCCATGCCTTGAGGTTGGTGCCGGGCTGAAACGTGTGCTGCTTGTCCCAGGCCTTGACCAGCGTCTCCTGCACCAGATCGTCAGCGCGGTCGAAGGACCCCGACAATGACGCTGCAAACGCGCGCAGATTGGGGATGATGGAAATCAGTTCCCGACGGAACTCAAGCGCTTCACTCATCGCCGGCTACTCGCGATCTGCCTTCGAGGCCCGTTCGGCTGCATCAAGAGCATCGAGGAGCGACAGGAAGCGGTCGGGAACAGGCTCGCTCGCAACGTCGTCGTAATACGCCTTCAGGCGCTTTCCGATCGCCGAATTCGGTCCGAGCTCGGTCCCGCTCTTGGTGGAAGCTTCCGAATGCGACATCTGCAAGGTGGCATCCTCATGTTCACGATCGTCCATCACCGTACTCGATCGCTCGGCGTCTGATGGTTGGGAAGGCAACGCCATCTCACTCGCTTTACTCGTTTGCTCTCAGTCACTCGAGGCATCTTCTGTTATCTGTAGCGGGACAACCGTTTCGCAAGGGACGCGATGCCGCATCGTCTTGCACGACGGGCAGAGCGCTCCATCTTAGTTCACAGAAAATTCGCAATGCGCCCGCAAAGCGTTGGTTCCATCCCGGCGGAACTTTTTCCGCGCTGGCGCATTGTGATGGTTTGTTTGTCTGTCGGCACGAGGGGAGTTTTCATGTCGATGTCATCGCGCATAATGCCGCATATTCCGTATCTTCGGCGTTATGCCCGTGCACTCAGCGGGTCTCAGGCGAGCGGCGACGCCTATGTGGCGGCGGTGCTGGAAGCGCTGATCGCCGATCCCAGCCTCTTCAATGCCGACGAGGCTCCGCGGATCGCGCTGTATCGACTGTTCTCCTCCCTATGGCAGTCGCTCGAGGTCAATATCCGCGAGGACGCGCCTGTCTCCGCCTGGGAGGAAAAGGCTGCGCACAATCTGCGCGCCATTTCGCCGCGGCCGCGTCAGGCCTTCCTGCTTGTGGCGGTGGAGGGTTTCACCACCGAGGAAGCGGCTCGGATCCTCGGGACGGAGAATAGCGAGTTCTCCAGCCTGATCGACCAGGCGAGTTCCGATATCGGTCGCCAGGTGTCGACGGAGATCATGATCATCGAGGACGAACCTCTGATCGCGATGGACATCGAGCAGATGGTCGAGAGCCTCGGTCACCGCGTCACCGGCATTGCCCGCACCCATAAGGAAGCGCTGACGCTGTTCGAGCAGCAGAAACCGGGCATGGTGCTCGCCGATATCCAGCTGGCGGACGGCAGCTCGGGCATTGATGCGGTCAACGACATCCTCGCCAAGGTGTCCGTCCCGGTGATCTTCATCACCGCCTTCCCGGAGCGTCTTCTGACGGGGGAACGGCCGGAACCGACTTTCCTCGTCACCAAGCCGTTCAATCCGGACATGGTGAAAGCGCTGATCAGCCAGGCGCTGTTCTTCGAGGCTGACAAGCGCGTCGCCGCCTGATCGGCCGCTCCTGCGCCAGGTCGTCGGCGTCGATCGCCGGCGCTCGGCCAGAGAGTGCATTATGTCAAACCTGAGGGAGCGCAGCCATCGCCAGCGGGTGCGGCTGCGCGAGCCCCTGAAGGCACATCGCAGACCTGCATGCGACTTCTGTTGTGGGGCTCTCACGGCCTTTCGAACCGATTTTCGGGTTTTCCAAAGGTTCTGATAGCCGGCTCTCGGAACCTCGCAGGATGAGCGTCGTTCAGCACCAAACGAGAGCAGAAGATGCTCGGGGTGGTCTATATGCTCGCTCCGGTTGCCTTGATTTTTCTCGTTGGGAATGAGCCTGAGCGTCGTCTGCCGTGCAATGAGGGGCGGCTTCGACGTTCTGACAATACCGCTCACAGCCATCGACCTGCGGGCGACTGGCGTTGCGCGAACGCGGAAAGAGCAAGGTTGAGTGGCGGGTGATGGTTTCGCGTAAGGCTCTGAAAGCTCTGGCTAACACCGAGATGAGCCTCTTCGCGCAGGACATGAATCTCACCTATCTCTGGGTCTTCAACGGCGAGGGCTCGTGGCTCGGCGCGGATGCAGAAGGGCGCGACGACCTGCAGCTTCTCGCCGGGGCGGCGGCCGAGCGGGCCGTGGCGATCAAGAAGGAGGTCCTTCGCAGTCGCCGGCCGGCGCGTTTCGAGATTGCGATTGCCACCCAAGGCGTGATGCGCTGGTTCGACATCCGGGTGCAGCCGGACATCGATGATGACGGCTCCGTCATCGGTGTCGTCGGGGCATCGTCAGAGATCACAGACCAGAAGCGGCGCGAAGAGACGCTGAAGACGCTGCTTCGCGAATTGTCGCATCGCTCCAAGAACCTCCTCGCGATCATCCAGAGCCTTGCAAGTCAGACCGCACGCCATTCCGTCTCCGTGCCGGAGTTCCTGGTGCGGTTCCGGGGCCGCATCCAGTCGCTTTCATCCTCGCAGGATATCGTCACCGATGCCGACTGGCGCGGCGCCGATCTCGTCAGCCTCGTGACGATGCAGGTCGAGCGCTATGCGCCCGACGGCATGGAGCAGATCGAGTTCCGCGGCGCGGATGTCTATCTCTCGCCGACAGCGTCGCTGCATGTCGGTCTCGCGCTGCATGAACTAGCCGTCAACGCCGCCTCGTACGGCTCGCTGTCCGTGCCTGGGGGGCGCGTCGCGATCGTTGCGGATTTCCGCGAGGTGGACGGTGAGACGCTGCTCGTTTTGTCCTGGCAGGAATCAGCAGGCCCGCGAGTGCGGCCCGAACATGATGCGCGCTTCGGCACGTCGACGCTCGAGCGCATCGTCCCGAACGCTGTCGGCGGCGAAGCGCGTCTGGAATACCGGCCGGAGGGGATCTCCTACACGCTGACGATTCCGGAGACGCAGTATGAAGTCATCGCGCCGGAGATCGCGACGTCATCGGCTGGCTAGGCTGATCATCGCCCGAGCCGCGTCGCACTGACGCGATTGCGCGGCCTCGGCAGGCTGTCGCGGCCACCTGGATCCCGGGCACGAGCAGAAAAAAATCAGATTTCGGAAGCGGTCACTTCGATAGGCTCGCTGATTTTGCTGATCCAGATGGTTGTTGCGCCCTGCCAATGGCGAGGCAGCAGCATCGGCAACGGCTGGGCGGCGTCCGGTCTGGTTGGACTGACCGTCATCGCAGCCGCGAAACCGAGCAGGATGAGAGACGTCGCTCGGCGCCGACGGGGGCGCGGGGAGCTGCATCGAGTGGCAGCAACCAACACGGTGGCTGCGACGCCTAATAAAGCGCGAATCACGGGAGGGTGAGCTGGACAATCGGAACCAAGCTCCTAATCGGCCGTTAATGGCGCAAAGGAGAGGTTACCACCATGGAACACATCGCTGCGTTCATGCTGCTGGTCGGCTGCTCGGGGGACGTTGCCAGCTGCCAGGAAATCCCGGTGCCGGTTCCCGCCTATGAGACCCTGGACGAGTGCCAGAGCGACCTGCCGCTGCAGATCCGACTGAGCGGTTCTTCTGATAAACGCGTCTTCGGTGCCTGTAAAGCGGTTGACGAAGAAACTTTCGAGCAGTCGGCCACTATCGACTGGGCTGTCACCCGCAACGGCCAGCTGACCATCAACTTCGAGGCCGAGCCGCAGATGGTGGCTTCGCGCTGATATGGCCTGCAGGTCTAAACGATTTCATGTGGAACCAATGCCCCGGCTGCGCATTCTGTGGGCAGGGACATGAGTTCATCGAGAGGTAAAAGATGATCAGAACGGCGACGATCGCGGCGGTATCCGCTCTCACTCTGGGTTTTGCGGGCTGCACGACGGTCGAGCGCGACACCGGCACGGGCGCCCTGATCGGCGGTGTCGGCGGCGCCGCGATCGGTGCAGGCGTCGGCGGCACTAAGGGTGCCGTCGTCGGTGGTCTGATCGGCGCGGGCGCGGGCGCCGTTGCCGGCAACGTCATCGGTCGTTCCAAGACGGCAGGCGACTGCGTGTATCGCGACCGCTCGGGCCGCCGTTACGTGGCGGAATGCCCGTCCGGCTACTGATCGCCGCCTCATTGATTGTCGAAGGCCGTCGGAGCATCTCCGGCGGCCTTTGCGCTTTTGGAGGCGAACGACAGCAAGGCGTTCTGTGGCTGCCGGGTCATTGCCTCGCGCCCGCAGTTTGACGTCTTTCGCGTCCGCCATATCATCGGCACCACGATCTCCAGCGATCGTTCGGCTCGCCGGAGGCAGACAATGCGACCTTCATCCCTTGCCACCCGAAACCGGACGCTGATCCGCGCTGCCGTTATCGCCGGGCTCGGGCTGTGTCTCAGCGGCTGCGGCTCGCGCGAGAATCTGCCGCCGGTCTTCGGTGCCGTCTTCGGCGTGCCTGGCGTACAGCAGGCCCCTTATTCCGTCGGCAAGATCGGCGATCCCGTCGTGCAGCCGGGCGACCGCGTCATCGGCACGGCCGCCAATGCGCCGGGCCAGTGCATCTACTTCAGCGGCACGAGCGATCGACGCTTCCGCGCGGACTGCCCGGAAGGCTACAGGCCTTAGCTAGAGTCCCAGCCGGTGAGGCACAGAGTTCGCCCCGGTCTTACCGCCGACGCCGTCCAGGCTTTCCACCCGCAGACTGCGTCCACTCGACCCTGATCACCATGCCCGGCGGCATCAGTCAGTGGAGGCAGGCGGCGTATTCACGGCCCGAACGAGGTCGATGAAGGCGGCGTGATAGGTGTAGCCGCCAACGCCCACGGGCGCGCTGAAGTCCATACGGTCGAGGGCGTCGCCCCGACCCACTTCGAAGCCGGTGCGGTCGACGGTCAGGATCCGCCAGCCTTCTGCATCCGGCCGCTGCGCGCTCAGCATGGTCTCGACGGCATCGAGATGATCCTCGTTCATGTGGTCGCGAGCGCGCCGGCTGCTCGCCTCCAGTCCCTCGACAGCGGTCGCTGCATCAATGAGATCGGCTGCCTCCAGATCGTAAGCCTTCCCGAAGCCACCGTTCAGCGATGCCCGTTCGACATCGACGGCGATGAACACGAAGTCGGGGAAATCCACATAGAGCTTGGCCTTCGGCTGCCGAGCCAGGAAGCGCTCGCGGCAGACCTCCATAGCGGGATCGTCGCGTTCAACCCGCCGGGCGCGTCCGGTCACGCTGATGCGGGGATGGGCGAGGGGATCGCCTTTCCCCGGCTGCCCGAACAGGAGAGCACAGCGCGGATCGACAGCCAGCGACTTGCTGTGGCCGGAAAGGCCGGAGATCAGGAGGAGGGGCCGGCCGTCGAAATCGGTCGCGACGGAAACGCGGCTGATTGCAGGAAAGCCGCTGCCGGGTTCGAGGCAGGCCAGCGCCGCGTGGCGGGCGGTCCGCACCAGCGCCTTTGCCTGCCTCCTGACGGCATCATCGACGGGCTGGAGCAAGGATCGCGGTTCTTTGGCTGCCGGCCGGTCCATGATGGGCGTCCTCATCGTTTGGCGCCGCGCGTTCGCGCGGTCACCTGCTTTACCGCAGGTGAGGAGACGAGCAAGTCAATCCGTCCGTCTGCACGGTTCGGCCTCGGGAGAGCCGACAAGGCCCGCATGACGGCCACGCCGATCGACCACGGTCGTTCGATCGTAGTCGTCTCTGCCCTGCAAGCGGACGTTTGGATGATCGCCCGCTCTGTGCCGGCGTTGGCCTGCGAAGCGCGATCCGGTGCCCGGCTCGGTGCGGATTTCCTGGCGGTGCTTCCACCTACACTCGAAAGGTTCTAGACCCTGCGGGAATGGCGAAGGTCCCTGACCCTCGCCCTCGTGGAGGGAGCCGCATGAGCGACGCGCTGAAGCAACAGGTCCGTGATGCGCTGGCGCGTCTTCCGACCCCGGACGGAGGTGGCGACGTCGTCAGTCGCGGGATGGTCTCCGATATCTTCATCGCCGACCGCAAGGCCTTCTTCTCCCTGCAGGTGCCGGCCAGCGAGGCCGAGCGCTTCGAGCCGTTCCGCCAGCAGGCGGAGAAGGCGGTGGCATCGCTGCCGGGGATCGCCAGCGCCATGGTTGCGTTGACGGCCGAACGGGCTGCGGGTTCGGCGCCGCGCGCCCCAGCGCCGCGCGCGCCCCAGCCGGTACCGCAGCCGTCTGCCCCGGCGGCGCGCCCGGCGCCGCAAAAGCCGGGCATTCCCGGTATCCGGTCCATCATCGCTGTCGCCTCCGGCAAGGGCGGCGTCGGCAAGTCGACGACGGCGGTCAATCTCGCGCTCGCTCTGCAGGATCTCGGCCTGAAGGTCGGCATCCTCGACGCAGACATCTACGGGCCCTCCATACCGCGGCTCCTCGCTCTGCGCGACAAGCCGCAGAGCGCTGGCGGGCGCACCATCATCCCGCTCGACGCCTATGGGCTGAAGGCGATGTCGATGGGCCTCCTGGTCGACGAGGAGACGCCCATGATCTGGCGCGGCCCGATGGTGATGTCGGCGCTGACGCAGATGTTGCGCGAGGTGGAATGGGGCGAGCTCGACCTCCTCGTCGTCGATATGCCACCCGGCACCGGCGACGCCCAGCTTACCATGGCACAGCAGGTGCCGCTCGCCGGCGCCGTCATCGTCTCGACGCCGCAGGACCTGTCGCTGATCGATGCGCGGCGCGGCCTCGCCATGTTCCGCAAGGTGGATGTGCCGGTGCTCGGCATCGTCGAGAACATGAGCTACTTCATCGCGCCCGACACCGGTGCGCGCTACGACATCTTCGGCCATGGCGGGGCACGGCAGGAGGCCGAGCGTCTCGGTGTGCCGTTCCTCGGCGAGGTGCCGCTGGAGATGAAGATCCGCGAGACGTCCGATGCCGGCAAGCCGGTGGTGGTGGTTGAGCCGGACGGGCCTCATGCCAAGACCTACCGCGACATTGCTGCCGGTGTGCTGGCGGGCATCGACGGCGGTCGACCGGCCGCGCCGCGGATCGTCTTTGAGTGAATAACGCAATCGGGCAGCATGGCTGACCATAAATTAAGCTTGCATCAATTTTGGGAAAGCGATTGGGATATTGGCTCGGGCGGACGCAGTCTGCCGAACCCGATGGAGATCCTCGTATGAAAACATTGAAGACGCTTCTGGCTGCAACGGCGCTGACGCTCAGCCTGGGCTCTGCCGCTTCGGCCAAGACCCTGGTCTATTGTTCGGAAGGATCGCCGGAAGGCTTCGATCCTGGGCTGTACACGGCCGGTACGACCTTCGATGCTTCCTCCAAGCCCGTCTACAACCGCCTTGTCGAGTTCGAGCGCGGCACCACCAATGTCGTTCCGGGCCTGGCCGAAAGCTGGGAAGTCTCCGAGGACGGGCTCGTCTATACCTTCCACCTGCGCAAGGGCGTGAAGTTCCAGACCACCGACTTCTTCACGCCGACCCGCGACTTCAACGCTGATGACGTGATCTTCAGCTTCGACCGGCAGGGCAACAAGGAGAACAAGTTCTTCGCCTATGCCGGCGACGTGACGTGGGGCTACTACAACGACATGTCGATGCCCTCGCTGGTGAAGTCGTTCGAGAAGGTCGACGACAACACGGTGAAGATGACGCTGACGACGCCGAACGCGCCGATGATCGCAAATCTCGCGATGGACTTCGCGTCGATCATGTCGAAGGAATATGCCGACAAGCTGCTCGCCGACGGCACGCCGGAGAAGCTGAACCAGCAGCCGCTCGGCACCGGCCCCTTCACCTTCGTCGGCTACCAGCAGGACGCGGTCATCCGCTACAAGGCCTTCGACCAGTATTGGGGCGGCAAGCAGCCGATCGACGACCTCGTCTTCGCCATCACCCAGGACGCTGCCGTGCGTCTGCAGAAGCTGAAGGCCGGCGAATGCCAGGTCGCGAGCTATCCGAATCCGGCCGACATCCCGGCGCTGAAGTCCGATGACACGCTGAACGTCTTGGAGCAGCCCGGCCTCAACGTCGGCTATCTCGCCTACAACACCACGCAGGCGCCCTTCGATAAGCCGGAGGTTCGCCGCGCCCTGAACATGGCGATCAACAAGCAGGCGATCCTCGAGGCGGTCTATCCGGGCATCGGCCAGATCGCCAAGAACCCGATCCCGCCGACAATGTGGTCCTACAACGACGCGGTGAAGGACGACACCTACGATCCGGACGCCGCCAAGAAGATGCTGGACGAAGCCGGCGTCAAGGATCTGAAGATGAAGGTCTGGGCGATGCCGGTGGCGCGTCCCTACAACCCGAACGCCCGCCGCATGGCCGAGCTGATCCAGGCGGACTTCGCCAAGGTCGGCGTCGGCGTCGAGATCGTCACCTATGACTGGACGCAGTATCTGAAGCTCGCCGGCGATCCGAAGCATGACGGCGCGGTTCTCGCCGGCTGGACCGGCGACAACGGCGATCCGGACAACTTCCTGGCGATCCTGCTCGGCTGCGACGGCGTCGGCAGCGGCAACAAGGCTGCCTGGTGCAACAAGGACTATGACGCGCTGATCAAGAAGGCGAGCACCATCTCCGACCAGGCCGAGCGCGCCAAGCTCTACGAGCAGGCGCAGGTGATCTTCAAGGATCAGGCGCCCTGGGCCACGGTGGCACATTCGCTGGTGAGCCTGCCGATGCTCAAGAGCGTCCAGAACTACAAGATGGATCCGCTGGGTTCGCACCGCTTCGACGGCGTCGACATCACCGAGTAATCCACGACCGCCGGATGCCGCCGCGACAGTGGCGGCATCCTCTATTTCCAGGATGCGACGCGCTGACGCGCTTGCAATGCGACCGTTCCGGATAGAAATCGCCCGATGCTGGCATTCCTCATCAAGCGGATCGGCCTTCTGATTCCGACCTTTATCGGCGTCACCCTGATCTCGTTCTTCTTCATCCGACTCCTGCCCGGCGACCCCGTGATCGCGCTTGCCGGCGAGCGCGGGCTTTCGCCCGAGCGCTATGCGGAGCTCATGCGCAATTTCGGCTTCGACCGGCCGCTCTATATCCAGTATCTGCAGTATCTCTGGGAGGTCATGCAGGGGAATTTCGGCCGTTCCATCGCCACCAAGCAGCCGGTGCTGCGCGAGTTCTGGGCGCTGTTCCCGGCCACGATCGAACTGTCCGTCGTCGCGATGATCTTTGCGGCCGGCCTGGGCATTCCCGCCGGCGTCTTCGCCGCCGTGAAGCGCGGCTCCTGGTTCGATCAGTCGATCATGGGAGCGGCGCTCGTCGGCTATTCCATGCCGATCTTCTGGTGGGGTCTTCTCCTGATCATCCTCTTCTCCGGCATCCTGCAATGGACGCCGGTCTCGGGGCGCATCTCGCTCATGTATTTCTTCCCGCCGGTCACCGGCTTCATGCTGATCGACAGCCTGCTGTCCGGGCAGTCCGGTGCCTTCCGCTCAGCGCTGAGCCACCTGATCCTGCCGGTGATCGTGCTCGGCACGATCCCGCTCGCGGTGATCGCCCGGCAGACGCGCTCGGCCATGCTCGAGGTGCTGAGTGAGGACTATGTCCGCACGGCGCGTGCCAAAGGGCTCGCCAGCTTCCGCGTCATCGGCATCCACGCCCTGCGCAATGCTCTGATCCCGGTGGTAACGACGATCGGCCTGCAGATGGGCGTGCTTCTCGCCGGCGCCATTCTGACGGAGACGATCTTCTCCTGGCCGGGCATTGGCAAATGGCTGGTCGATAGCGTCTTCAAGCGGGACTACCCCGTCGTGCAGGGCGGCCTGCTCCTCGTTGCCGTCGTCATCATGGTGGTGAACCTGATCGTCGATCTTCTCTACGGCCTGATCAATCCGAGGGTGCGCGCCCGATGAGCCAGATTGGAGCGCAGAACGCGGAGGAAGGCATCGGGACGGATATTCCGGACCGAGCCCCACGGCGCAGCCAGCGACGTCAGCAGCTTGCCGACTTCTGGTACTATTATTCCGTCAATAAAGGCGCCGTCGTCGGCCTCGTCGTCTTCGCCATCATCGTCGCCGTGGCGATCCTGGCACCGCTGATCGCCCCGCATGACCCGGTTCTGCAGGATCGCAGCGCGCTTCTGGTGCCGCCGGTCTGGATGGAGGGCGGAAGCTGGAGCTTCCTGCTCGGCACCGATGCGGTAGGCCGCGACATTTTCTCGCGGCTCGTCTACGGCGCCCGGTTCTCGCTCTTCGTCGGCCTGTTCGTGGTGACACTGTCGGTCTCGACGGGCGTCGTCATCGGTCTCGTCGCCGGCTATGTGCGCGGCTGGGTGGATGCGCTGATCATGCGGGTGATGGACATCATCCTCGCCTTTCCATCGCTGCTCCTGGCGCTGGTGCTGGTGGCGGTGCTCGGGCCCGGTCTCGTCAATGCCATGATCGCCATTGCCCTGGTGCTGCAGCCGCATTTCGTGCGCCTCACCCGCGCATCCGTGATGGCGGAGAAGCAGCGCGACTACGTCACCGCCGCGCGCGTCGTCGGGGCCGGACCGATCCGCATCATGGCAATGACGATCCTGCCGAACTGCCTCGGGCCGCTGATCGTGCAGGCGACGCTATCCTTCTCGAATGCCATTCTCGAAGCGGCCGCACTCGGCTTCCTCGGCATGGGGGCGCAGCCGCCGACGCCGGAATGGGGCACCATGCTGGCGGAAGCGCGCGAGTTCGTGCTGCGGGCCTGGTGGGTGGTGACGTTCCCGGGCCTGGCGATCCTCATCACGGTTCTCGCCATCAACCTCATCGGCGATGGTCTGCGCGACGCGCTCGACCCGAAGCTGAAACGGTCATGATGCATGAACGACTGGATCGGTCCCGCGGTCATCGCAGCGCTGATCTCGTCGCTGGTGAGCGTCGGCGGCTGGTACGCGGGCTACCGCGTCAGCCTCGGACTGGAGCGGCACCGTCGCCTGGAGAAGATCAGGGACTTCCAGATCGCACTGCGCGCCGAAATCCGCAGCGAGCTGCATGATCTGCAGGCCCATGACACGCCGGAGATCCTCGCTTCCATCGAGGCGAAGTACCGGCAGGTGGATAGCTTCTCAGTGCGCGTGCCGAGCCCGGCCCGCCACGCTGTATTCGAAGCGATCGTGAACGAGCTTCATCTCCTCCCCGAGGAGGTCATCGATCCGGTCGTCATCTACTATCGCCAGCGCGATACGATTGAGCGCTTTGTCGCAGATCTTCGTGCCCCTGACTTCCCGGCGCTCGCCTGCCGAACGGCAGCTCGCGATGTACAGGGACTACATCGGAATGCGCCGCTACCTGCTGGAGCTTGCGCGAATAGCTGTCGAGGTCCTCGATGAATCGCTCAGTAGCCGGGCCGTGGGCCCGTCGGACCGGAGATGGGTCTTGGATGTGTAGCGGCTGGCTTGGGTCTGCTCATGATCGACCTTTCGGTGCATTCCGCCAGGATATAGGATCGAAAGGATAACACTATGCCTCTTCTGTCCGTCCGCAATCTAACCGTCACCTTCGCCACCTCGACCGGCCCGTTCAAGGCCGTCGACGGCATCGACCTCTCCGTCGAGGCCGGCCAGGTGCTGGCGATTGTCGGCGAATCCGGCTCCGGCAAATCGGTCGGCATGCTCGCTGTCATGGGGCTCCTGCCGCCGACCGCGACCGTCACCGCCGACGAGATGCGCTTCGAAGACATCGACATGCTGACCCTGACGGGCAAGCGCCGCCGCGAGATCATCGGCCGCGACATCACGATGATCTTCCAGGAGCCGAATGCCAGCCTCAATCCGTGCTTCACCGTCGGCTACCAGCTGGAAGAAACGCTGCGCCAGCATCTGAAGCTCGGGCGGCGCGAGCGCCGGGCGCGGGCGGTCGAGCTCTTGCGCTCGGTCGGCATCCCCGAGCCAGCGGAGCGGCTGAAGAGCTATCCGCACCAGATGTCGGGCGGCCAGTGCCAGCGCGTGATGATCGCCATGGCCATCGCGTGCCAGCCGAAGCTCCTGATCGCCGACGAGCCGACCACCGCCCTCGACGTGACGATCCAGAAGCAGATCCTAGACCTCCTCATGAAGCTCCAGACCGAGCACCGCATGGGCCTCATCATGATCACGCACGATATGGGCGTCGTCGCCGAGACGGCCGATCGCGTCATCGTTCAGTACAAGGGTCGCAAGGTGGAGGAGGCGAACGTCCTGTCGCTCTTCACCGCGCCACGGGAGCCCTATACGCGTGCGCTCCTCGCGGCGCTGCCGGAGAACGCCACCGGCGACCGCTTGCCGACCGTTTCCGATCTCGTTGCCGCGCAGACCGCAGGAGCTGCCCGATGAGCGCCGTCGGCACGCCCGTCCTCGAAGCCCGTGACATCCGCCGTGACTACACCGTCTCCGGCGGCCTGTTCGGCCGCAACCGCGTCGTCCATGCGGTGAAGGGTGTCAGCTTCTCCGTGGAGAAGGGGCGAACGCTCGCCATCGTCGGCGAGAGCGGTTGCGGCAAGTCCACGCTTGCCCGCATCCTGACGCTGATCGATCCGCAGACCTCCGGCGAATTCCTGATCGAGGGCCATCCCGTCGATATCGCCGTGACGCGACCGACCCCGGAGCTGCGCCGAAAGGTGCAGATCGTCTTCCAGAACCCGTATGGCTCGCTCAATCCGCGCCAGAAGATCGGCAGCGTCCTCACCGAGCCGCTGCTCCTCAATACGGATAAATCGGCGGCCGAGCGGCGTGACCTCGCCATGGAGATGCTGGTGAAGGTCGGGCTGCAGCCGGAGCATTTCGGCCGCTACCCTCACATGTTCTCCGGCGGTCAGCGCCAACGCATCGCAATCGCCCGCGCGCTGATGCTCTCGCCGAGCATCCTCGTTCTGGACGAGCCGGTCTCCGCGCTCGATCTTTCCGTCCAGGCGCAGATCCTGAACCTCCTTGCCGACCTGCAGGACGAGTTCGGGCTCACTTACGTCTTCATCAGCCACGATCTGTCGGTGGTGCGGTTCATCGCGGATGACGTGATGGTGATGTATTTCGGCGAAGCGGTCGAGCATGCGCCAAAGGATCAGATCTTCGCCGATCCACAGCATGAGTATACGCGCATGCTGTTTTCCGCGACGCCTCGGGCCGATCCCGTCAGCATCCGCCGGCGCATTGAGGCGCGAGCCTGAAAGGGCCGCCCTCGCGCTGAGGTCTGGCGGAGGCGCCGTGCAGTGGATGTCAGTCGGCGCACCTCATGAAGGGCTGACCGTGGGCTTGGCTGACCGCTAAACCTGCGCCGGGCGAGGCAGTGGATCGCTGGAGATCGCTGCATCCTCGGCGAGCATTGCCGCAGCAGCCCCGGGCGTCGCCGTCGGAACTCGGCGTCAGGATTTGCGCTGGTGGCGGGACAAGGCCTCGACAATCTCGCGCGGGCCAATCGTGCCGAGGATGCGGCCCTTGTGCGACACCACGACGTCGCCCTTGTCACCCGAGACCGCCGCCATGATGCGCCGCAGCGGCGTTTCCGGCTCAGCCATGGCGGCAACGCGCGCTGGCGCTGCGCCTGCTCCCGCGGCAGTCAGCGGCGTCATCACGTCCTCGGCACACAGGACGCTGAGCGGATTCATGTGCGCGACAAATTCGGCGACGTAGTCGTTTGCCGGACGCAGCACGATGTCCTGCGCCGTGCCGACCTGGACGATGCGGCCGCCTTCCATGATGGCGATGCGGTTGCCGATCTTGAAGGCCTCGTCGAGATCGTGGCTGACGAAGATGATCGTCTTCTTCAACCGGCTCTGAAACTCCAAGAGCTCGTCCTGCAGCCGCGCGCGGATCAGCGGATCGAGCGCCGAGAACGGCTCGTCCATCAGGAGCACCGGCGCGTCGGTGGCAAAGGCGCGGGCAAGGCCGACGCGTTGCTGCATACCGCCGGACAGTTCGCCGACACGGCTGTCGGCCCAGTCGCGCAGGCCCACCAGCTCCAGCTGCTTCATCACCTTGTCGCGCCGTTCCGCCTTGCGGCAGCCGGCCAGCTCCAGGCCAAGGCCGACATTTTCGGCGACGCTGCGCCAGGGCAGCAGCGCGAACTGCTGGAACACCATGGCGACCTCGTGCCGCCGGAGCTCGCGCAGGCGCTGCCGGCCGCAGTCCTTCGGATCGACGGCGCCGCGGCCGGTATCGATGACAACACGGCCGCGCGTGATCGGCGCCAGGCCGTTGACGGCCCGCAGCAGCGTCGACTTGCCGGAGCCCGACAGGCCCATCAGCACGGCAATCTCGCCCTCGTTGATGTCGAGCGAGGCATCGGCGACGCCGAGCACCGCTCCGGTGGCCTCGCGGATCGCCGAGCGGCTTTCGCCGCGGTCGATCAGCGGCAGGGCCTTGTCGGCGCGCTTGCCGAAGACGATGCTGACATTCTGGAAGGAGACGATCGGGCTCACCGGCGGCCTCCCTCGTCGACGCGGAAGAAGCGGTCGAGGATGATGGCCAGGAGCACGATCGCGAGACCGGCCTCAAAGCCCTTGGCAACGTTGATGGAATTCAGCGCCCGCAGCACCGGAATGCCGAGGCCCGGCGCACCGACGAGTGCGGCGATCACCACCATCGACAGCGACAGCATGATCGTCTGCGTCAGCCCGGCCATGATCTGCGGCAGGGCATAGGGGATCTCGATCTTGAAGAGCCGCTGCATGCGCGTCGCGCCGAAGGCATCGCCCGCCTCGATCAACTGCTCGGGCGTCGAGGCGATGCCGAGGCGGGTCAACCGGATGGAGGAGGGCAGGGCGAAGATCACCGTCGCGACGAGGCCTGGCACCATGCCGAGGCCAAAGAGGATCAGCGCAGGGATGAGGTAGACGAAGGTCGGAATCGTCTGCATCAGGTCCAGCACCGGTCGCATGCCGGCATAGAGCCATTCGCGCCGTGCCGCCGCGATGCCGAGGGGCACCCCGATCACCATGCAGACGGCCGTGGCGGCGAGAACGAGCGCCAGCGTCTCCGTCGTCTCCTTCCAGTAGCCGAGATTGATGATCAGCAGGAAGCCGAGGATCGTCAGCAGGGCCACGGGGATTGAGCGCCGCATGAGATAGGCGAAGACCGCAAAGAGGCCGACCGTCACCAGCGGGTGCGGGTATTGCAGCAGAAACAGGATGCCCCCGACGAAACTGTCGAGACCGGCCTGCAGCGCATCGAAGAGGAAGAGGAAGTTCTCCGTCAGCCAGTCGACGAAGGTCGCCGCATAGCTGCCGATCGGCAGCGGGTGGTCCTGGAGCCAGTTCACGGAGGCAGGTGTCCTTTCGTGGCCGAGGCGGGAAGCTGGTGGCTGTCGGCCGGTGAGGGGCAACCCTCGCGCACCGGACAAGACGCATCAAAGTCATGTCGGCACGGGACGAGTGCAGTTGCCCCGTGCCGACGGTATCACGGGCGGCTTACAGGCCGAGCGACGCCTTCACCGCGGGCGCGCCGTCCTTGCCGTCGCGCGTCTTGACGCCCTTCAGCCAGGTGTCGATCTGCTCTGGATGGGCCTTCAGCCACTCGGCGGCCGCCTTCGCCGGCTCCTCGCCCTTGTCGAGGATCGAGCCCATGATGACGTTCTCGATGTCGAGGGTGAAGGTCATGTTCTTCAGAAGCGCGCCAACATTCGGGCACTCGGTGGAATAGCCCTTGCGGGTGACGGTGTGGACCGTCGCGCCGCCGAAGTTCGGGCCGAAATACTCGTCGCCGCCGTCGAGATATTCGATCTCGAAGTTGGAGTTCATCGGGTGCGGCGCCCAGCCGAGGAAGACGATCGGCTTCTTCGACTTCGTCGCACGCGCGACCTGGCTCAGCATGCCCTGCTCGGAGGAGGCGACGAGCTCGAAGCCCTTGGTGCCGAAATCGTCCTTTTCGATCATCTTGATGACGAGGCTGTTGCCGTCATTGCCCGGCTCGATGCCATAGATCTTGCCGTCCAGCTGGTCCTTGAACTTGGCGAGATCGGCGAAGCTCTTCAGGCCCTCGTCGAACAGGTATTTCGGAACGGCGAGCGTGTATTTCGCGCCTTCCAGATTGGTGTTGATCCGCTCGATCGAGCCTTCGTCGGTGTATTTGGTGATGTCGTTCGTCTGCGCCGGCATCCAGTTGCCGAGGAAGGCATCGAGGTCGTTGTTCTTCAGCGAGGCGAAGGTCACGGGAACCGAGAGGATCTTCACGTCCGGCTCGTATCCGAGGCCCTTCAGGATGGTGCCGGCCACCGCGGTTGTCGCGGTGATGTCGGTCCAGCCGACATCCGACAGGCGCACCTTGGCGCAGCTTTCCGCCTCCTGCGCATAGGCGGCGGAGCCAAGCAGCGAGAGGGCGAGAGCAGCGGTTGCAAGTCTGGATATGGCGGCCATCGAAGGCTCCTTGTTCGAGTGTGGCTGCTGGAGGGCGATGTCTGTAGTTCGAACGATGCCAGACTATGCGCAGCCGCTTGATGCTGCGCAAGCCTTGGGCAGCGACGATTCATGTCGCTCTAAAGCGCAATGACGGTCGTGTTCTTGACCTCTTCCATCACGGCGTAGGTGTGGGTCTCGCGAACGCCGGGCAGGTTCAGCAAAGCGTCGGACAGGAAGACGCGGTAAGCCGCCATGTCCTTGACGCGGGCCTTGACGAGATAGTCGAAGCCGCCGGCCACCATGTGGCACTCCATGATGTCGGGATTGGCAAGGGCCGCTGCCGCGAAGTCCCGGAACACGTCGTCGCTGGTGCGGTCGAGCTTCACCTCGACGAAGACGATCATGCCCCGCCCCAGCCGCTCCGGGGACAGCCTTGCGGTGTAGCCGAGAATGTAGCCGTCGCGGGTCAGCCGCTTGACCCGTTCGGCCGCCGCGGTGGGCGACAGGTGCACGCGCTCGGCGAGCTCCAGCGTCGTCAGCCGGCCGTTCGCCTGCAGCTCGGCGAGGATTCGGCGGTCCTTGAGGTCGATCTCCGTCATTCTCTGCTATCTTTGATGATCCGGCCTGCGAAGTCACGGAATTTCTGACCATCTTTGGAGAGATCACCACCGGCACCCGCTGCTATAGCAACGCGCTCTGACGCCGTTCCGGAGCTCACGATGGCCGCCTATCCGACGCCCTTCCACGCCGATCTTGCGCCTGACGATGAGGCGGCGGTTCGCGCCCTCGTCGCCGCATCCGAGCGCTGGCGGCACGACGAGGAGGCTGTCAACCGCCGTGCCCGGGCGCTCGTCGAGAGCATCCGCAGCAATGCCGGCGGGATCGGCGGCGTCGAGGATTTCCTGCGCGAGTTCGGCCTCTCGACCCGCGAAGGCCTGGCGTTGATGGTGCTCGCAGAGGCGCTGCTACGCGTGCCGGATGCGAAAACGCAGGACCGGCTGATCGAGGACAAGATCGGCGCCGGCGACTGGGTCAATCACGAGGCGACGGAAGACCGCTTCCTGACGACAGCATCGGCCTGGGCGCTCGGCGTTTCGACCCGCATCATCCGACCCGGCGAGACGCCGACGGGTGTCATCGGCGGCCTCGTCAAGCGCGTTGGCGCACCGGCCGTGCGCACGGCGATCCGGCAGGCGATGCGCTTTCTCGGCCGTCAGTTCGTGCTCGGCGAGACGATCGAGGACGCGCTCGACCGCGCCCGCAGCTCGGAGAAGAAGGGCTACCGCTATTCCTACGACATGCTGGGCGAGGGCGCCCGCACGCAAGCCGACGCCGACCGCTATCTGAAGGCCTATCAGGACGCGATCGAAGCGATCGGCCGCAAGGCCGGCAACAAGCCGCTGCCCGACCGTCCCGGCATTTCCATCAAGCTGTCGGCCCTGCATCCCCGCTACTCGCCTGTGAAGCGCGAGCGCGTCCTCGACGAACTGGTGCCGCGAGTCATCGCGCTGGCCAAGCAGGCCAAGAGCTACGACCTCAATCTCACGGTGGACGCCGAGGAGGCCGAGCGGCTCGAGCTCTCGCTCGACATCATCGATGCCGTCGTCAAGTCGGGTGAACTCGCCGGCTGGGACGGCTTCGGCCTCGCGGTCCAGGCCTACCAGAAGCGCGTGCTGCAGGTGATCGAGCATATCGATGCTCTCGCCGCGGCGGCCGGCATCCGCATGATGGTCCGCCTCGTCAAGGGCGCTTACTGGGACACCGAGATCAAGAACGCGCAGGAAAAGGGGCTGCCGGGCTTTCCCGTCTACACCCGCAAGCCGGCGACGGACCTCTCTTATCTCGTCGCGGCCAAGGCGATGCTCGACCGTCGCGAGCGCATCTTCCCGCAGTTCGCCACGCATAACGCACTGACCGTCGCGACCATCATCGAAATGGCCGGCGGACAGCCCAGTGGTTTCGAGTTCCAGCGCCTGCACGGCATGGGTGAGGCGCTGTACGAGGCGGTGCGGGAATCCACCAAAGGCGCCGTCGCCTGCCGCATCTATGCACCCGTCGGCGGCTATCGCGATCTTCTCGCCTATCTCGTGCGCCGCCTGCTCGAGAACGGCGCCAACTCCTCCTTCGTTGCCAAGGTCGGTGATCCCGACGTGCCGGTGGACGACCTGCTCGGCCGGCCGCGCGACATCCTGGCCAAGGGCCCGGCGCGCAATCCGAACATTCCGCTGCCGCAGCACATCTTCGGCGCCCGCGCCAATTCTAAAGGCGTATCGTTTGGCGAGCGCGACGTGCTCGGCGCCTTCCTGCGAGAGCGGGACCGCGCCCGTCCGACGGGCGTCGAGGCGCGCTGCGCCTTCAAGGGGGCCGCGACGGATGCGGCCTTCGACGTGCGCTCGCCGATCGACGGCGCCGTCGTCGGACGCTGCGTGCCGCTCTCGGCTGACGGCGCACGCGCATTGGTGGACGAGGCGCGCCGAAACGTGCGCGCGGCGGAGAAGCGGTCGCCGCGGGAGCGGGCGGCAGCCCTCAATCGTGCCGCCGACATGCTGGAAGAAAAGACGGCGCAACTGATGGCGCTGCTGGCCACCGAGGCCGGGAAGACGGTCGACGACGGCATTGCAGAGATCCGCGAGGCCGTGGACTTCCTGCGCTTCTACGCCGCCGAGGCGGACCGGCTCTTCGCCGTGCCGCAGCCGCTGCCCGGTCCCACCGGCGAGGAAAACCGGCTCCTCTACCGCTCGCGCGGCGTGGTGGTCGCCATCTCGCCCTGGAACTTCCCGCTGGCGATCTTCATCGGCCAGGTCGCGGCAGCACTCGCCGCAGGCAATGTCGTCATCGCCAAGCCGGCCGAGCAGACGCCGCTGATCGCGGCGCTCGCCGTCGACATCCTGAAGTCAGCCGGCTTTGGCCAGGACACGCTGTTCCTGGCGCCGGGCGACGGTGCGGTCGGTGCGGCGCTCGTCGCCCACCCCGCCACCGCCGCGGTCGCCTTCACCGGCTCGACCGAGGTGGCCTTCGCCATCAACCGCTCGCTCGCCGCACGCAATACGGCGATCGCGCCGCTGATCGCCGAGACCGGCGGCATCAACGCGCTGATCGTCGATGCCACTGCGCTGCCGGAGCAGGTCGCCGACGACGTCGTGACCTCCGCCTTCCGCTCGGCCGGCCAGCGCTGCTCGGCACTGCGGCTCCTGTTCGTGCAGGAGGACGTCGCCGACCGGATGGCTGAGATGATCGCAGGCGCCTGTGCCGAGCTCACCGTCGGCGACCCGCGCGACATCGCGACCGATGTCGGCCCGGTGATCGATGCCGAGCAGCTGCGCATGCTGGAGGCGCATCTCGCCAGCATGAAGGGCAGCCATCGCATCCGCTATGCCGGAACGCTGCCGGGCGGCCTGCCCTCGGGCGGGCACTATCTCGCGCCGCACATCGTCGAGATCGACCGGCCGGAATCGCTCGGCAAGGAGGTGTTCGGGCCCATCCTCCACATCGTGCGCTGGAAGGCGGGCGAGCTCGACAAGGTCTGCGCCGCCATCGAGGAAACCGGCTACGGCCTCACCCTCGGCGTCCACAGCCGCATCGACGAGACCATCCGCGAGGTGACGGAGCGCCTGACGGTCGGCAACATCTACGTCAACCGCAACATGATCGGCGCCATCGTCGGCTCGCAGCCCTTCGGCGGCTCGGGCCTCTCCGGCACCGGTCCGAAGGCGGGTGGACCGAACTACGTCCAGCGCTTCGCCCGCGAGCAGGTGATCTCCACCAACACGGCGGCGGCCGGCGGCAATGCCAGCCTGATCGCGACGGAGGCCTGAGGACTGATGTCTTCGTGTCAGCCTCGCACAAGCGCCGGCTGATACAAACGTCCTGTCAGGACGAGCAAAGCCAAACGCCGGCAAGTCTCCTCCCAGCTTGACCGGCCTGGCTCAGCACTCCTGCAGATGCCGGCGGACGTTTCCTCCCAACGTCTGCCGCTGACGCATCACAGATGAAGACCCGGGCTCCTCCCGCCCGGGTCTTTCATTTCTGCGTCCGGCAAGGCACATGCCTATCCTTGAGACCGCGCTCGCGCGACCGCCGGCATCCGAGGCCGGGCAGCAAGGAAGGCACCACCACCCATGATGTCCGACATCGAGATCGCACGCGCGGCCACCAAGCAGCCGATCCGCGAGATCGCCGCCAGGCTCGGCATCGAGGAAGCCAGCATCGTCCCCTACGGGCACGACAAGGCCAAGATATCGGCGAGCTTCATCCGCTCGCTCGAAGGCCGCCCGGACGGGCGGCTGATCCTCGTCACCGCGATCAATCCGACGCCGGCCGGCGAGGGCAAGACCACCACCACCGTCGGACTTGGCGACGCGCTGAACCGGATCGGCAGGCGCGCCGCGATCTGCCTGCGCGAGCCCTCGCTTGGACCCTGCTTCGGGTCCAAAGGCGGCGCGACCGGCGGCGGCAAGGCGCAGGTCGTGCCGATGGAGGACATCAACCTCCACTTCACCGGCGATTTCCATGCGATCACCAGCGCCCACAACCTCCTGGCGGCGATGATCGACAATCACGTGCACTGGGGCAACGCGCTGCGGATCGACCCGCGACGGATCGTCTGGCGCCGCGCGCTCGACGTCAACGACCGCTCGCTGCGCGACATCGTGACCTCGCTCGGCGGCACGGCCAATGGCTATCCCCGCGAGGCCGGCTTCGACATCACCGTCGCCTCCGAGGTGATGGCGATCCTCTGCCTCGCAGACGATCTCGATGACCTGGAGGCGCGGCTCGGCCGCATGGTGGTCGCCTATCGCTACGACAAGACGCCGGTGCATGCGGCCGATCTTGGCGCCAGCGGCGCCATGGCGGTGCTCCTCAAGGACGCGATGCAGCCGAACCTCGTCCAGACCATCGAGAACAATCCGGCCCTGGTGCATGGCGGGCCGTTCGCCAACATCGCGCATGGCTGCAACTCGGTGGTGGCGACGCGCGCGGCACTGAAGCTCGCCGACTACGTCGTCACCGAGGCTGGCTTTGGTGCCGATCTCGGGGCGGAGAAGTTCTTCGACATCAAGTGCCGTCAGGCCGGACTGAAGCCGGATGCGGCCGTCGTCGTGGCCACCGTCCGGGCGCTGAAGATGAACGGTGGCGTCGCCCGTGCCGCTCTTGGCACCGAGAACGTCGAGGCGATGCTGCGCGGCGCGCCGAACCTCGCGCGTCACATCGAGAACGTGCGCGCCTATGGGCTGCCCGTGGTGGTGGCGATCAACCATTTCAGCTCCGATACCGATGCCGAGATCGCGGCGCTGCAGCAGTTCGTCGCCAACAGCGGCACCGAGGCGATCGTCTGCCGGCACTGGGCCGAAGGGTCGGCCGGGAGTGAAGAACTCGCACGCAAGGTTGCCGAACTCGCCGACAGCGGCGCGGCCCGCTTCGCGCCGATCTATCCGGACGACGTGCCTCTCTTCGACAAGATCGACAGCGTGGTGAAGCGGATCTATCGCGGCGGCGAGACGACGATCGAGCCGGGTGTGCGCGCGCAGCTCGCCGCCTTTGAGGCAGCGGGCTACGGCCACCTGCCGGTCTGTATCGCCAAGACGCAGTATTCCTTCTCCACCGACCCGTCGCTGCTCAGTGCGCCGACCGGCCACTCCGTGCATGTGCGCGAGGTGCGGCTCGCCGCGGGTGCCGGCTTCGTCGTGGCGATCTGCGGGGGCATCATGACGATGCCGGGCCTGCCGAGCGAGCCGGCGGCGCTGCGGATCCGTATTGGTGCCGATGGCGAGATCGACGGGCTGTCCTGAGACTCGGGCGATCCTGCCGTCGATGAATACTGCTGCCGCGCCGGATCTGCGGAGATGCTCGGTGCGGCAAAAGCTTCCACTCTAGCTGGCATGTTGTGGTTGATCCGCCACGAACATGCGTCGGTGCCTGCGCAGGACGTTCCCGTTTAAGTGTAAATTGAGGGTTTAGCTGTTTCCTCCTTCGCTGACGAGGGCGGCAAATGTCTCGATTTATCAGTCTGTTGATCAGTGAGCGACAGAAGAGTCTCGTGGGCGCGGTGCTCACGCTCGCCTTCTTTATCCTGATCCTTGCGATGCTGACTGGCGCCGCCGTCTATCATGTCCGGCGATCCATCGCGGCTGAGAACGAAGCGGCGTTGCAGGTCTATACCGATCTTCAGGGCCGCCTCAACACCATCTTCACGTCCCTGCAGACCGAGGTGACGGCCGAACCCTGCACCGCGCAGTTCCGCAGTCAGTTGCGTCGGCTGGCCTATCGCCCCGACGGCTTCAGCGAATTGATCTACGCGCCTGGCGGCATCATCCAATGCAGCGACGGTGTCGGCCGTCTGACCTATCCGATCCCGCTCGGAATACCCGATCTGACGCCGCAGGACGGATATGCCTCGATGGTGTGGATCGACTCGGGTCTGGCCTTTGCGGGCCTGGGCGACCTCGTTGGCACCATCATCCTGCGCGGCGACTATGCCGTCATCGTGCCGCCGCTGAAGCGCATCGAACCAACCGTCGACTGGCTCGACCTGGAGGTCGTGCTGCGCGGCCGTGGCGAACACTGGTGGCACCGTAACGGCGACGTGGACGTCTACAGGCGCAACCGGATCGCGGCCGGCGAACGGACCGGGCCGGCGCCGGCATTTCGCGAACTGGTATGCAGCGAGAATGCGCACCACTGCGTGGCGACCGAAGCCTCGCTCACCAATCTGGTTTCATCGTACCGGTTCCAACTGATTGCCGCCGTGATGCTTGCCGCAGGCTTGGCCTGGCGGCTGTCGCGGGCCGTGCAGCAGTTCATCACGCGGCACTGGTCGTTCGAGGCCCGGTTTCGTCGCAACTGCGGCATCGACACCATCGTCTGCGCCTACCAGCCGGTCATGGATCTCCACAGCGGCCGTATCATCGGCTGCGAAGTGCTCGCGCGCTGGCGGGACGTCGACGGCACGGTGGTGTTCCCCGACCGGTTCATTCCCATCATCGAGGATGGCGGTGATACGCTCGGCTTCACCCGTGATGTCGCGACAAAGGCGCATCGCGAGTTGAGCGCGGTCCTGCCGGTCGACGAGCGGCTGCAACTCGCCTTCAACGTCTTCCCTGAAGATCTCGGCAAGCCCGGGCTGGTGGACGTTTTCGATGTCTTCGCAGGCAGCCGGGACCGCTTCGACGTCGCGGTGGAGATCGTCGAAAGCAAGGCGTTCGATGTCGCCGACGCCGAATGCAGCATCGAGGCGCTGCATGGCGCCGGCCTGAAGATCTATATCGATGACTTCGGTTCGGGCTACTCGAACATCCGGACTTTGGCGGCTCTGCCGATCGACGGGGTCAAGCTCGATCGCGCCTTCGCCATGGCGCCGGACGATAGCCTGATGGCACGCATGCTGAACCAGGCGATCGACATGATCCGCGTCTCGGGCCGCGTCATCGTGGTGGAGGGGGTCGAGACGGCGGAGCGGCTGCAGGCGCTGCGGGGGATCCAGCCGGCCGTCGACCGGGTCCAGGGCTATCATATCGCCCGGCCGATGTCGGCTATGAGCTTTGCGGAGTTCCTTTATCGTCAGCGTCATGCGCCGACGCTTCTGGCGGCCGCCTGATGCTGCCGTCCGCGCAAGCCCATTGCCCTTTTCGCGCGTTCGCGCTACCGATGCCGGCATGACGAACGCGGTTGTTGCAAAGCTGTGGTGGCGGGCCTCTTAAGAGCGGCCTTCCTGCGTTTGCGTCGATGAAACGAGAGGTCGCCCTGGTTCCAGCCGGCGGCCTTTTTCGTGTTCGTAAGCCGGTCAGAACCAGAACCATGAAGGAAGAACGATCATGACTCTGGATGCTCGGACCGAGGCCGGCGAACAGTATGTGACGCTGGGCGGCATTACCGTCGCGCGGCAGCGCACCAGCGTTGCCTATGAGGGCGCGATCGAGCCTTATGTTGACCGGCTCGATCGCCGGCGCGGCGCGGTATTCTCTTCCAATTACGAGTATCCCGGCCGCTATACGCGCTGGGACACGGCGATCGTCGATCCGCCGCTGGTGATCTCGTCCAGCGGGCGCTTGATGCGTGTCGAGGCGTTGAACCCGCGCGGCTCCGTGCTGCTGGACTTCATCGCTGAAGCTCTGGAGAACCACGAGGATGTTGCCGAAGCCCAGCGCGACGGCGACCGACTCGACCTGACCATCGCCATGCCGAACCGCGCCTTCACGGAGGAAGAGCGCTCGCGCATGCCGACTGTCTTCTCGGTGCTGCGCACTGTGGTCGCCCTGTTCAAGTCGGACGAGGACAGCGATCTCGGCCTTTACGGCGCCTTCGGCTACGATCTCGCCTTCCAGTTCGATCCGGTGACGGAGGTGTTGCCGCGCGCCGCCGACCGCCGCGACCTCGTGCTCTACCTTCCGGACGAGATCCTGATGGTCGATCACTATTCGGCAGCCGCTTACGTGGAGCGCTACGAGTTCCAGAAGGACGGGCGTACGACGGCCGGCCTCGAAGGCGGCGGCAGCGACCATCCCTTCACGACCTCCGAGCGTATTCCGCCGCGCGGCGATCACCGTCCCGGCGAATATGCCGAGCTCGTACGCTCGGCGAAGCAGAAGTTCATGCGCGGCGACCTCTTCGAGGTCGTCCCTGGGCAGACCTTCTACGAGCGCGCCGACCGGCCGCCGTCGCAGATCTCGCGACGCCTGAAGGCCATCAATCCGTCGCCCTATTCCTTCTTCATCAATCTCGGCGAGAACGAGTTCCTGATCGGCGCCTCGCCGGAGATGTTCGTGCGGGTGAACGGGCGTCGGGTGGAGACCTGCCCGATCTCCGGCACCATCCGCCGCGGCGACGATGCGATCTCCGATTCCGAGCAGATCCTGAAGCTTCTGAATTCCAAGAAAGACGAGTCCGAGCTCACCATGTGCTCGGACGTCGATCGCAACGACAAGAGCCGCGTCTGCGAGCCGGGTTCGGTGCGCGTCATCGGCCGCCGCCAGATCGAGATGTATTCGCGGCTGATCCACACGGTCGATCACATCGAGGGCCGCCTGCGCGAGGGCATGGATGCCTTCGACGCGTTCCTCAGCCATGCCTGGGCGGTGACCGTGACCGGCGCGCCGAAGCTGTGGGCGATGCGCTTCATTGAGCAGAATGAGAAGAGCCCGCGCGCCTGGTATGGCGGCGCCATCGGCATGGTGCATTTCAACGGCGACCTCAACACCGGCCTGACCCTGCGCACCATCCGGCTGAAGGACGGCATCGCCGAGGTGCGCGCCGGCGCGACGCTTCTCTACGATTCCAATCCGGAGGAGGAGGAGGCCGAAACGGAACTGAAGGCATCGGCCATGCTGGCCGCTATTCGCGAAGCCGGCACGCCGAACGACGCCGGCACGGAGCGGACGGCGGCGGGTGTCGGCGAGGGGCTGCGTGTTCTTCTCGTCGACCACGAGGACTCCTTCGTCCACACGCTCGCCAACTACTTCCGCCAGACCGGTGCGACGGTCTCGACGGTGCGCACGCCGGTGCCGGCCGAGATCTTCGAGCGGGTCGATCCCGATCTCGTCGTCCTCTCGCCCGGCCCGGGCAATCCCGGCGACTTCGATTGCAAGGCGACGATCCGCGCGGCGCGCGGCCATGGCGCTGCCGTGTTCGGCGTCTGCCTCGGCCTGCAGGCGCTCGCCGAAGCCTATGGCGGCGAGTTGCGCACGCTGCATGTTCCGGTGCACGGCAAACCCTCACGCATCCGCGTGTCGAAGCCCGGCATCATCTTCTCCGGTCTGCCGGGCGAGGTGACCGTCGGCCGCTACCATTCGATCTTCGCCGATCCGGTGCGGCTGCCGCGTGACTTCGAGGTGACGGCGGAAACCGAGGACGGCATCGTCATGGCGTTCGAGCATCGCTCCGAACCCGTTGCGGCGGTGCAGTTCCACCCCGAGAGTATCATGAGCCTCGGAGGGGCTGCCGGCATGCGGATGATCGAGAACGTCGTGGCGCATCTGCCGCGCCGCGCCCGCGAGAAGGCTGCCTGACGTCATGCCCGCAGCTCTGGCCGGAGCCGAGCGGCACGCTGCGGCGGGAACCACGGTCAAGCGTACGGCGGCGGCCACCGTCGCCGTCGCGATGGTTGTGCTCGCCATCAAATATGCCGCCTACGCCGTCACCGGCTCGGTGGCACTGTTTTCCGACGCTCTGGAATCGATCGTCAACGTCATCGCCGGCCTGATCGCCCTCTGGGCGGTGACAGTGAGCTACAAACCCGCCGACACCGACCATCCCTTCGGACACACCAAGGCGGAGTATTTCTCCGCCGTGGTCGAGGGTGTCCTGATCACCCTCGCAGCCCTCCTGATCCTGCGCGAGGCCTGGCAGGCCTATCTGATCCCGCGGGCGCTGGAGGCGCCGACGCTCGGCATCGCCATCAATGCCGTCGCGACGGTGATCAATCTCGGCTGGGCGCTGTTCCTGATCAGGCTCGGGCGCGAGAAGCGCTCGCCGGCGCTGGATGCCGATGGGCGCCATATCCTGGCCGACGTGGTCACCTCCGTCGGCGTGCTGGCCGGGCTCCTCGTCGCACTTGCGACGGGATGGGACGTGCTGGATCCAGCCATGGCGGCGCTGGTGGCGCTCAACATCCTGCGCGAGGGCTACCGCGTCGTCACCAACTCGATCAGCGGACTCATGGATCAGGCGCTCGATCCGCTCGAGGGCGAGAAGGTTCGCGAGATCATCTCGACGCGGGCGGACGGCGCCATTGAGGTGCATGATCTGAAGACCCGTATTGCCGGACGGGCGATTTTTATCGAATTCCACCTGGTGGTGCCGGAAGCCATGACGGTCGGCGCCGCGCATGCAATCTGCGACCGGATCGAGGATGCCCTGCAGGACGCTTTTCGCGGCGCGCAGGTCCTCATCCATGTCGAGCCGGAGGCGGAGGCCAAGCAGACCGGTGTTCCGGTGATCTGAGCGTCCTGCGCAGGGGCACCTGCCATGGCTGCAGGTTCTGCTGATCCACGCGCCACTGCCTGATTGCTTAGCAGCGGCAGAGATTGGTATGCCTCCTGTGCGATCGTCGCGTTCTGCCGTTCGCTCGAAAACAGGCGACGTTCGTTATGCCCTTCACACCGGACCTCATCTCGTCGGGGAACGCTGAACTCGATCTCATCCTCAATGGCGGTTTGCCGGACCGGCGCCTTTATCTGTTCGAGGGTGCGCCCGGCTCGGGCAAGACGACGCTGGCCCTGCAGTTCCTCATCGAAGGAGCGAAACGCGGGGAGAAGGTGCTCTACATCACCCTGTCCGAGACGCGCGACGAGCTCCTGGCCGTTGCCGCCTCGCACGACATGGATGTCTGCGGAATCGACATCTTCGAACTCGCCTCGGCGGAGGAGTTTCTGGGAGAGGGCCGGGAGCAATCGATCCTGCACGCCTGGGAGGTCGAACTCGGCGGAACGATCAAGCTGATCCAGGACGAAGTCGATCGCGTGCGCCCGCGCCGTGTCGTCTTCGACAGCCTGTCGGAGATGCGGCTGCTGGCCCAGGACCCGCTGCGCTATCGGCGCCAGGTCATGGCGCTGAAGCAGTTCTTCGGGCCGCGCGACGCAACCGTGGTTCTCATCGACGACCTGACGGCAACCGCCGGTGACCGCGACAATCATCTTCATAGCCTCTGCCACGGCGTGCTGACGCTTGAGCGCCTGACGCTCGACTTCGGAGCGGCACGCCGTCGCCTGCAGGTGCAGAAGCTGCGAGGCGTTGATTTCATCGCGGGCTACCATGACTTCGCCATCCGTAAAGGCGGGCTCGAAATCTATCCCCGGCTGATCGCCGCCGACCACCACGCCCCGTTCGCCGGCGATCCGATCAGCAGTGGCATCGCCGAGCTCGACTCGCTGCTGGCGGGCGGTCCGCTGCGCGGCACGAGCACGCTGATCACCGGGCCGGCGGGCACCGGCAAGACGACTATCGCGCTGCAATATGTCGATGCTGCCTGCCGGCGCGGCGAGGCCTGCACCATCTACGAGTTCGACGAACGCATCGGCACCATGCTGGTCCGCGCCAAGGCGATGCATCTCGATCTTCAGCAGCATATCGACGATGGCCTGCTGGCAATCCGTCAGATCGATCCGGCGGAGCTCTCGCCGGGCGAATTCGCCTGGCAGGTCAGGCGCGAGGTCGAGACACGCGACTGCCGGCTCGTCGTCATCGACAGCCTGAACGGCTATCTGGCCGCCATGCCGCAGGAGCAGCAGCTGATCCTGCAGATCCATGAGTTGCTGTCTTATCTCAACCAGAAGGGCGTCGGCACCTTCCTGATCAATCCGCAGCACGGACTTGTCGGCACAATGGCGACGGGCTCCTTGAACATCTCTTATGTTGCGGATGCCGTTCTCCTCATCCGCTTCTTCGAGGCCGATGGCCGAATCCGCAAGGCCATATCGGCGCTGAAGAACCGCAGCGGTGTGCATGAGGATGCGATCCGTGAACTGAGAATCGATTTCAGTGGAGTGCGGGTCGGTGCGCCACTCAGCGAGTTCAGGGGCATCCTGACCGGGACGCCGGAATATGTCGGCTCGCGCGAGCCGCTGATGGAAGATCGACCGCGTGCATAGGCAAGCGCGAGAAGGCTACCGCGTTCTCGTCTGCGCGCCCTTCGGGCGCGATGCCGACAGCATCTGCGATCTCCTCGGCCGCAACGGCTACGTCGTCAGGACCTGTCCGGATCTCGACGCCGTCGCCGCTGATATCGACGACGACACCGGCGCGATCATCCTCACGGAAGAGTGCTTCCAGCAGAGCAGGCTTGCGCTGGCGGCGGCGCTCGATACGCAGCCCCCCTGGTCCGACGTTCCTTTCGTACTTCTGGCCGCGCGGCGCACAGGTCGCCTCGCCGCTGCCGAAACGCTGCGGGGTCGGCTGCCGGAGCAGATCATCAACGTCGTCGTGCTGGAACGGCCTCTGAGTGCGGAGTCGCTTGTCAGCACTGTCGCGGCGGTGATGCGGGCGCGGCAGAAGCAGTTCGAGATGCGGGATCGACTCGCGGAACTGACGGCGAGCCGCACCGCCCTGGAGGACAGCGAGCGCGAATTGCGTCTCGTTGCCGACTCACTGCCGGTCCTGATCGCCTTCGTCGACAAGGATCTGCGCTACCGCTTCGCTAATCTGGCTTACCGCACCTGGCTCGGGATCGATCCGGGGGCCATCATCGGCCGCACCGTGCCCGAGGTCATGGGGCCTCAGATCTACGAGCAGCGGCGCGAAGGTATCGAACAGGCGCTACGCGGCATATCCGTGCAGGTGGAGCTGCCATGGCCGATGCCGGGCAGGCCGGATGCGCAGACTGAGGTCCGCTACATCCCGCGCTTCACCGACAGCGGAGAGGTCGACGGCTTCCATGTCTTCGTGCTCGACGTGACTGAGCGACACCGTTCGGAACGCCAGCTGCGCGAAGCCGCTGCCATGCTCGAGACGCGCGTGGCCGAGCGAACGGCGGAACTGTCGGCCGAGATGGCCCGACGCGAAGGTGTCGAGGAGGCGCTGCGTCAATCCCAGAAGATGGAGGCCATCGGCCAGCTGACCGGCGGCATCGCGCACGACTTCAACAACATGCTGGCCGGCGTCATCGGCTCGCTCGACCTGATGCGCCGCCGCATCGAAAAGGGCGACTATGCCACCGTCGACCGATACATGACGGCGGCGATGCAGTCGGCGCAGCGAGCCGCGACTCTGACGGCTCGGCTTCTCGCCTTCGGGCGACGCCAATCGCTCGACCTAAAGCCGGTGGATCTCGATCAGCTCGTTGCCGGCATGGAGGATCTGCTACGGCGCACGCTCGGCGAAAACATCCGCATTGTCATCGATCTCGGCGCCGGCGGCCGCAGCGTCAACACCGATGTCAGCCAGATCGAAAACGCGCTGCTCAATCTGGCCATCAACGCCCGCGATGCCATGCCGGAGGGCGGGCTGCTCTCGATCGGAACACGCCTGGCGAGCCGTCTGGAGATCGCGGCCCTTCCGAACGCCACCGGGCCCTTCGCCGTTCTCTCCGTCGAGGATACCGGCTCGGGCATGACGCCAGAGACGCTGGCCAAGGTGTTCGAGCCCTTCTTTACCACCAAGCCGATCGGGCAGGGCACCGGGCTCGGCCTGTCGCAGATCTACGGCTTCATGCGGCAGTCCGGCGGTCACATCACCATCACCAGTGAGCCGGGCGAGGGAACGGCGATCCGGCTGTTCCTGCCGCTGGCCGGCGCGCAGGCGGATCAGGCCGGGGAGGCTCCGGCGAGCGCGCCCGGGGGACGCGGCGAAACGGTGCTTCTCGTGGAGGACGAGGAGCTCGTACGCATGCTCGTCGTCGAGGTGCTCAACGAGCTCGGCTATCGGCCGCTCGAAGCTGCCAGCGCGGATGCCGCGATCCCGATCCTCCAGTCCGGCGAGCGCATCGATCTTCTCGTGACCGATGTCGGACTGCCGGGCATGAACGGCCGGCAGCTCGCCGAGATCGCCCGCGACCTCCGGCCGGAACTGAAGGTGCTGTTCGTGACCGGCTATGCCGAGAAGGCGTCCGTGCGCGCCGAATTCCTCGGCGACAACATGGAGATGATCGGCAAGCCCTTCGCCTTCGAGACGCTGGCAACCACCATTCGGCAGATGATCGAGGGGTAAGGTCGGCCGGCTCAGCGCAGCGCAAACGGCTTCTCGCGGATGCAGCCTCCGATTCCGCCCGCCGACACGAAGCCGGCACTCGGGGGCTTGCCTTTTGCTCGCCGGCCAAGCATGGTGCCCCGCATGAACGCTGCAGCGACCCAATTCCCGGTCTGCGCCGACGCCGCCACGGCTTCGATGCGTTCGGCTGCGTTCATTCTTCTTACCCTTAGCGGCGACCGTCGGGCCCGTTAAGCGAAGGGGCGTCCGGCGGTCGAGCCGGCTCCCCAGCCATGCCCCTTTTCGCTTTACTTCTCCCCATGGATTGCGGATGACCCGGCCGTAGCAGAGCGCTTCGCGCCGCCGCCGGCTCCGCCAAGCGATGAAGGTGCATTGATGTCCGCAACGACCAGCGTCCGGCCGGGTGCCGGAGAGAGCGCCGCCATGGCGGCTGCGACCCGCAAGTATCAGCCCTATGCCCGGCTCGACCTCAATGATCGAACCTGGCCCTCCAAGGCGATCGAGAAGGCGCCGATCTGGTGCTCCGTCGATTTGCGCGACGGCAATCAGGCGCTCGTCGATCCGATGGGCCAGGACCGCAAGGCGCGCTTTTTCAACCTCCTGAAGTCGATGAACTTCAAGGAGATCGAGATCGGCTTCCCCTCGGCCTCGCAGACCGACTTCGACTTCACCCGCTGGTGCATCGAGGAAGGGGATGTGCCGGACGATGTGGCGCTGCAGGTGCTCGTCCAGTGCCGGCCCGAGCTGATCACCCGCACCTTCGAGTCGCTGGAAGGCGCTCGGCGGCCGATCGTCCACTTCTACAACTCCACCAGCGAGCTGCAGCGGCGCGTCGTCTTCGGCAAGGATCGTGACGGCATCCGGACCATCGCGACCGATGCCGCCAAGATGATCACCGACATGGCGGCGAAAGCGGGCGGCGGTTACCAGTTTGAATATTCGCCGGAGAGCTTCACCGGCACCGAACTCGATTTTGCGCTGGAGATCTGCAACGCGGTGATCGAGATCGTCCGGCCGACGCCGGACAACAAGCTGATCATCAACCTGCCGGCCACCGTCGAGATGGCGACGCCCAACGTCTACGCCGACCAGATCGAGTGGATGTGCCGCAACCTCGACAATCGCGAGAACCTGATCGTCTCGCTGCATCCGCACAATGACCGCGGCACGGCGATCGCGGCGACCGAGCTCGGCCTGATGGCGGGCGCGGACCGCGTCGAAGGCACCATCTTCGGCAATGGCGAGCGCACCGGCAATGTCGACATCGTCACCCTGGCGCTGAACATGTTCACGCAAGGAGTCGACCCGGAGCTCGACGTCTCGGACATCAACCACATCAAGGATGTCTACGAGTACTGCAACCAGCTCGCTATCCCCGAGCGGCATCCATATGTCGGCGAACTCGTCTACACCGCCTTTTCCGGCTCGCACCAGGATGCCATCAACAAGGGTATGAAGGCGATCAAGACCGCCAACACGCCGGTCTGGGAAGTGCCGTATCTGCCGATCGACCCGCAGGATGTCGGCCGCTCCTACGAGGCGATCATCCGCATCAACTCGCAGTCCGGCAAAGGGGGCATCGCCTATGTTCTCCAGGCCGACTACGGGCTGAACCTGCCGCGCAACCTGCAGATCGAGTTCCGCGAGGACATCCAGCGCATCACCGACGAGGAAGGGCGCGAGCTGCCGGTCAAGCGCATCTACGAGCGCTTCCTCGAACGCTATGTCGAGCAGCCGGGCGCCCGGCTGAAGTTCGTCGATCACTTCACGCGGCCCAGCCACAACGTCCATGGCGAGCGCGTCGTCGAGGCGACGATCCTTGACAACGGCGTCGAGACGACGATCGAAGGGCGCGGCACAGGCCCTATCGACGGCTTCATCGACGCCCTGTCGCGCCATGTCGGCGTAGCGATGTCCGTGGCGGACTATTCCGAGCACTCGCTGCAGCACGGCTCCAACGCGGCTGCGATCTCCTATGTGGAGGTCGAGCACGACGGCGGGCGACTTTTCGGTGCCGGCATCAACAAGAACATCGTGACGGCCTCGCTCGAGGCGATTGTCTCGGCGGCGAACCGGATCATCGCAAAATAAACGGCACGGGCGGCGAACTCCTCGTCAGCGCTCTCTCGAGGCGCAAGGTGTGCGCCGCCTGTTCTGTGTGCCGGGGGGAAGCTGCCCCCGGTGCTCGACGCCTTTGATGACAGCGCGATCGAGACAGTCGTCTGCCGGCAGGACGGCGGCACCGCGGTGAGAGCCGAGGCGACACGCCGTTCCTGCTCTCCGCTGGGGCGGTGACGCCTTGTCTCGTCTGCCTGGCGGAGAGCCTCGGGCAGGCCGCGACGGCCGCTGATTAGGCAACTTGCGCAAAATTTGGCGGTGCAACAGGCTCACTGCCGTTGCCGCGGCTTGATTTGCGCCATCTTATAGTGAACGAAACGTTAACATGAGGATCGGGAACACCAGCATGGCCGACGGCAGCGACAGCGTAACAGCTCTGACGGGGACCCGGCGCCTCGCGGAAGCCGTGCGCGCCGCCAAGATCGCCGCGGCGCACCGCTCGGACGTCATCGTCGATATCCGCGAGGCCGACCGGGCGCGGCTGGAAATCTTCGTCGAGGCGCTGCAACCGATCATCGACGACATTCCGCCCGAGGACGACCTGTTCGATCTCGCCATCTCCGGCGGGCCGCAGCCGCGCTTCTGGGTCGACGGCACGGCACATGTCACCATGGCGCGCGACCGGCGGACCTACCGCTTCGTGCGCGAGACGCGCCTCGGCCGCGTCACTTTGGCGGAATCGCTGGAGGCGCGTGTCATCGCCGATCGCGTCACCGCCTATATCGCCGAACGGATTGTGGAGCGCGACAAGGCGTTCGCCGTCTCGGACGGTCTTGGCGAACGGTCTGCCCTGCGCGGCGACGGCTCGGCCGCGCGCTTCGCCGACGAGGAGCCGCTGCGGTCTTCGGGCGCCACCGCTCCATCCAAGGCGACCGACCTGGTGATTGCCGCATCCTGGATGATGATCGGCATCGTCATCGGGGCAGGGGCGCTGATGGCGCTCGCCTCCTGGCGCGGCTTTACGATCGGCTGAGCCGGCGTCGCCGCGGCTGACGCGTCGGCGCGCCGCAAGCCGTTACTGCGATCCAGGAGACTGCCTCGGCGTTGCTGGCCTCACCCCACGATCTCGCGCGTTGCCTCGAAAGTGAGATCCGGATTGTTGGTCGCGGCATAGCGCAGGTCCCATTCGCTGCGCGGCAGGAAGACGGGGCTCTCGTCGCGGTCGAGCGCGACCTCCAGCGTGTTGTCCTTTACGAATTTGGCGATCAGCGCCGGGTCCTTGGCGCGAATCCAGCGCGCCGTCGCATAAGGCGCCGGCTCGAACGAGACCTCGACCTTGTATTCGGCGGCAACGCGTGAGGCGAGGACGTCGAGCTGCAGCGGCCCGACGACACCGACGATCCAGCTGGAGCCAATGACCGGCCGGAATACCTGCGTGAGACCTTCCTCGGCGAGATCCTCCAGCGCACGGCGCAGCTGCTTGACCTTCATGGAATCCTCCAACCGTACGCGCCGCAGCACCTCCGGCGCGAAGGAGGGCAGGCCGGTGAAGCGGAAGGTTTCGCCCTCCGTCAGCGTGTCGCCGACGCGCAGCGTTCCATGGTTCGGTATGCCGATGACGTCGCCGGCAAAGGCCTCCTCCGTCAGCGCGCGCTCCTGCGCGAAGAAGTAGATCGGGTTGGAGACGGCGAGCGGCTTGCCCGAGCGGACATGGTCGAGCTTCATGCCGCGCTGGAAGTGGCCTGAGCAGAAGCGCACGAAGGCGACGCGGTCGCGGTGCTTGGGGTCCATGTTGGCCTGCACCTTGAAGACGAAGGCCGAGACCTTGTCGCGGGCGGGATCGACGGGGCCGGCATCGCTCGGCTGCGGCCGCGGCGAGGGGGCGTGCTCGGCGACGAGCGACAGGAGCCGGTCGACGCCGAAGGAGCGCAGCGCGCTGCCGAAGATCACCGGCGTCAGGTGACCCGAGCGGTATTTCTCCGGATCGAAGGTGGCGTAGCCTTCCGTGGCGAGTTCCACCTGGTCGCGGAACTCGCCGAGGATCTCGCCTGGCACGATGGCGTCGAGCGCCGCGTCGCCCGGTCCGCTCATCGCCTGCGCCGTGTCGGCGTCGCCGGTGCGTCCCTTGGTGGCGGTCAGGTGCTCGTTGCGGGCAAGGTCGTAGAGGCCGTGGAAGGTCGTGCCCTGGCCGATCGGCCAGACCACGGGCGCGACCGCCAGCGCCAGCTTCTCCTCGATCTCGTCCAGAACCTCGAAGGGATCGCGCCCCTCGCGGTCCACCTTGTTGACGAAGGTGATGATCGGGATATCGCGCAGGCGACAGATCTCGAAGAGCTTCAGCGTCTGCGCCTCGATGCCCTTGGCGGCGTCGATCACCATGATGGCGGAGTCGACCGCCGTCAGCGTGCGGTACGTGTCTTCCGAGAAGTCGCTATGGCCCGGCGTATCCAGAAGGTTGAAGGTCACGCCGTCGCGCTCGAAGGTCATCACCGAGGAGGTGACGGAGATGCCGCGGTTCTGCTCGATCTCCATCCAGTCGGAGCGGGCGCGGCGGGACTCGCCCTTGGCCCGCACGGCGCCGGCCATGGAGATGGCACCGCCGGCGAGCAGCAGCTTCTCGGTCAGCGTCGTCTTGCCGGCGTCCGGGTGGGAGATGATCGCGAAGGTGCGCCGCGACAGGTAGCTGCGCGCCGGCGCGGTGCGGCTGGACGTCATCGTGGCGGCGCTCATCGTGCCTCTCCGCGGTTCGAGTTTGGCGTACGGGCCAGCGGCGGTGATCGGACCGCCGGGGCCGAAGACACGACTGCCGCGCCCGTCCGTCGCGGCCGCGCCGGTCGGCGTCACTGCTCCATCGTGCAGGCTTTCGCTCGCCTATACGCGTCTGAGCCCGCGATGTGTAGATGCCATCGTCGATCGGGCCGGTCTCGCGGTTACAGCTGGACGACCATTCGAAGGCGCTGGACCACTCCGCCGGCCGCCGCAATCAAGGCCATTGCCGCCAAAACGAGCGCTGCGCCGCCGAACAGCCCGCTGAAGCCAGCGGCTGCGAGGATCGGCGTCGTCAGAAGCGGCGAGCAGAACTGGCCGACGAAGACCGACGCCGTCAGGATGCCGCCCGCCATCCCGCGTTTGTCGGCCGGCGCGAGGTCGAGGGCGAGGGCGACGAAACTCGGTGAAACCAGCGCATAGCCGGTGCCGATCGCTGCCGCGCCGGCAAAGGCCAGCATGGCGTGCCCGGGCAGGATGAGGAGGCTGAAGCCGAACGCCATCGCGGCATAACCGAGGCCGAACACACCGGCATAGCCGATGGTCGCCTGGATGCGGCGATAAAGCAGCGCCACGCAGCCGCCGGTCAGCATCAAGATGCTGAGCGCCGAGCCGGTCATCACCGCGCCGCTGCTGCTTTCTGACGCGAAGAAAAAGGGCAGCTGCGTCGGCACGATGAAGAACAAGAGGTTCGTCAGTGCCTGCAGCAGCACCAGCCCCGCAAAAAGGAGGCGCCACGCCGTCGGCGAACCGCCGCCGCTGCCGTGATCGATCCTCACGGCCGTGGGGCGCTGCGCGACGTCGGTGATGACGATCCACATCAGCGGCAGGAACAGGGCGGCCAGCGCATAGATCGCGAAGGGAAGACGCGGCGACAGCGCCGCAACCCATCCGGCGATCGAGATGAAGAGGAAGCCGCCGAAGTTTCGCGCCGCGATCTGCAGGCCCGTCATGGCGTTGCGGTCGCTGCCGGAGAAGTAGTCCCCGACGAGAGCGGTCTGCGCCGTCATGATCAGCGCCACCGCAATGCCAAGGACAAGGCGGCTGGCGAAGATCGCCCTGAGGTCCGCCAGGACAAGTCCGCTGCTGCCGGCGAGCGCAAACAGGATGACGCCGCCGATCAGCAGCGGGCGCCGCCCGAACCTGTCGGCTGCGATCCCGGTAAAGGGTGCGAAGAGGGCGACGCTGAGCGAAGGGGCCGTCACCAGCATGCGGGTGAGGAGCGCTGCGTGCGGCTCGCCCGCAAAGAGGCGCTGCAGGCCGGGCAGCGCCGGGCTGATCGTCGCATTTGCCATCGTCGTCAGCATCGCCGCCATCAAAAGAGCGATCGCCCGCCTGTCGCGCCAAACCGTTGTCGTCTGTGTCGAACTTGGGCGTTCCATGGCGTTCCTCTTGCCGAAACCGTCGAGTCGCACCAAGCTGCCACTTCAAGCCAACTTGAGGTCAAGCATGGATTTGCTGGATATCGGCACGGTCTCCGAGAGGTCCGGCGTCCCGCCCTCGGCGCTGCGCTATTACGAGGAGATCGGGCTGATCCGCTCGGTCGCCCGCCGCGGATTGCGTCGGCAATTCGCGGCCGACGTGCTGCTCCGGCTGTCGCTGATCGATCTCGGGCGAACCGCCGGCTTCAGCCTCGCGGAAATCGCCGGGATGTTTTCAGGCGACGGCCAACTCGACCTGCCGCGTGCGGAGCTGCACGCCAAGGCGGATGCGCTGCAGCGCCAGATCGCGGACTTGCGCGTACTTCGCGACGCACTCCGGCACGTCGCCGACTGCTCGGCGCCATCGCATCTGGAATGCCCGAAGTTCCGCAAGCTCATGCGGGCGGCGGGGCGGCGGCGACCGTACCAGCCGCCCCAGCGCACGGCTGCGGCAAAGCGGAGGGGCGCAGAGGCCTGATGGGAGACGTGGGCGGAAGGCAGCCGCTGCAGTCCGGATGCGACCGCGCAGTCGGCCCGGCCGCCTGCGCATCTGGCTAAATTCAACGATGCGCCGGGTCATCGACAAATCGTCGCACCCGTGTCATGGCCGTCCCATGCGGTTCTGGCGCGACATCGTGAACGACAGGCTTTCGGGCGGCGCGCTCTGCGTCCTCCTGATGCTAGCCTTCGTCTTCCAGGCCGCCGTCTCCGGACGAGCGGCCGCAGCCGAACTCGCGCCCGACCACGCGACCGTCATCTGTTCCTCGTCGGGCGAGGGCGCTCACCGACCGAGCGATCCGGCTCCCGGCCACGACTGCCCCTGCCGCGAACTCTGTCAGGCCGGCGCGCACATGCCAGTGGCGCTTGCGCCCGCAGGCGGCGCGGGCATTCCCTTCCGCTTTGCCGACCGGGTGGAGGTGGCACCCGCATCGCCGGCACCCGCCCGGCTGCGCCTTCTGTTCAGGCCGCATCCGGCACGCGCGCCGCCTTTCACCTCGATCCAGGCCTGATCCGCGCCGGGGCGCCGCCCCGGCTTCTGCTTGACAATGGCCGCCTGCGCGCACCTGTCGTCCTAAGGGCGGGGTGCCGCCGGGCGGGCGACGTTTCGAGGCATTTTCGCAATGACCGACCTGACTGCCCGCGTGCAGCCGGCACCCGCCGCGCTCGCTCTCGACACCTACCGCGCCATCTGGCGTTGGCACTTCTATGCAGGCCTGATCGCCGTACCCTTCATGATCCTGCTGGCGGTGACCGGCTCGCTCTACCTCTTCAAGGACGAGATCGACGACACCGCCTTCGCCTACCGCAACCTCGTCGCTGAGACCTCCACCACACCGCTGCCGCCGAGCGAGCTCGTTGCCCGTGGACTAAAGGCGGTGCCGGGCTCGACCCTGTCGGCCTATCGCGAACCGGCCGACGCTGCAGGCTCGGCCCGCATCGCGCTGACGAAGGATGGGGAGACGGTCTACGCCTTCGTCGATCCTTACAGCGGCAGGGTTCTCGACACCGTCGAGAAGCGCCAGGAGTTCAACGAAGTCGTTCGGAAGATCCACAGCCTCGAATATTTCGGGCCCTACGCCAACCGCCTGATCGAGGCGATCGCCGGCTTTGCCATCATCCTCGTCGCATCCGGCCTCTATCTCTGGTGGCCGCGGCGGCAGACCGGCGGCATCGTGTTCGTGCGCGGCACGCCGTCGAAGCGCGTGTTCTGGCGCGACATTCATGCTGTGACCGGCGCCTTCGCCGGCCTGTTCATCGCCTTCCTGGCTTTCACTGGACTGCCCTGGTCCTCCGTCTGGGGCAGCAAGCTGACCGAGCTGACGGTCGCGACCGGCACCGGCTATCCCGCCGCCCTGTGGGATAGCGTGCCGGTTTCGGGCGAGCACGCGAGCCACAAGATGGAAACCGTCGGCTGGACGATGGAAGCGTCCCCGATGCCGATGTCCCAGGACATGCCGATGGCGCACGAGATGCCGGCCGCTCCGCCAAGCCCGATCGGCCTCGATCGTGCCGTCGCCATTGCCCGCGAGCGCGGCATGGCTCCGCGCTTCGAGGTCACCGTTCCCGGCGACGACAAAGGCGTCTACTCGGCCGCGGTGTTTCCGCACGATCTGGCGCGGGCACGCACCATCCATATCGACCAGTATTCGGGCGAGCCGCTGGTGGACATCAGCTATGCCGACTACGGAGCTGCGGCGAAAGCGATCGAGCTCGGGATCAACATCCACATGGGCCAGGAGTTCGGCCTCGCCAACCAGCTCCTGATGCTGGCGACCTGCCTCGCGATCATCCTGGCTTCGGTGTCGGCCGTCGTCATGTGGCTGAAGCGACGGCCCTCCGGTCGCATCGGCGTGCCGCCCTATCCGACGAGCCGCCGCGTCTATGTCGGGCTCTGGATGCTGGCCATCATATGCGGCGTTCTGTTTCCGCTGTCAGGCTTCCTGATCCTGGCGATGTTGGCGGTTGATCTCCTGATCATCCGCACCGTGCCGCCGCTGCGCAGACTCTTTGCCTGATCTGCAGCGCCGCGCGGGCGGGCGACGCGCTGCGACCTGCGTGTTTAAGCGCCAGCTTCGCCTTTTCAGCCGAGATGGCGAAGCACCATATCAGCCCGTGCCGACACGTCGATCTTCGGCAGGATGATCGTCTCATAGCCAAGCTTGGGATAGATGCGCGCCAGGCGCTCGTACTCCGCGACGGCCTCATCGAGACCGTGTCGGCGTTCACGATCCGTGGCGTAGATCTCGGGCCAGGGCGGGGTCAGAAAGACGCGCCGGTGGTAGGGCGCATCCTCGGCCAAAGTGGCACGCGCCGGTGCCCCTGTCGCAAGTTCCAGCGCCACGGCTGCATCGACGAGGCCGCGATCGAAAAACACCCAGCCTTCCGCTGCGGAGACCGTCTTCCTGTCATCACGAGCCATATCGAGCGCCCGCCGTGCGAAGGCGGCAAGATCGGTCCAGGGCAGGGCCGCGCCCGCCTGGCGTTGCTCCGCTTCGACGATGCGGCGCCCCGGCTCCGGCACCGTTCGGAAGCCGCGGCATGCCAGTTCCGCCAGGAGCGTCGACTTGCCGCCGCCTGAGCATCCGGAGAGGACGACATGTCGCGAGGCGGCGTCATCGGGTCCCCGCGATAGCATGCCGGTCTCTCCCCAACCGCCAGCGGCTCAGCGTGGCGTCTCGACCGGAGCGGAAACGACGGCTCTGAAGCCCGGCATGTTGTCGGTGTAGTCGATCGTGCCGACGAGCTGACTCGCAATCGCGCGCAGCATGCGCGAGCCAAAACCCGTACCAAGCGTCTTTTCACCTTTGCCGACGCCGCGGTCGGCAACGATGATCCGGAAGCGGTTGTGGTGCTGCTCCAGCGAGATGGACAGCGGCCCAGGGCGGCCGCCATAGGCGTATTTGTTGACGTTGATCACCAGCTCGGTGACGATCAGGCCGACATTCACGGCCCGATCGGCGGAGACGAGCACCGGCGCCAGCTCGAGCTGGAGATGCTCGCGCCAACCCTCCTCCAGGGAGGATAGAAGCTCCTCGACCAGTTCCTCCAGGTAGCGGCCGAGATCGACCACTTCGACGCTGCTGTCGCTATAGAGACGGCGGTGAACCAGCGCGACAGCACCAATGCGCCGCTGCGCTTCGGCGAGATGCGCCACCGCATCGCTGCCGGCTGCTTCCTTCGACTGCATCCGCAGGAACGTCATCACCAGCTGCAGGCTGTTCTGCACCCGGTGGTTCACCTCCTTGAGAAGAAAATCCTTCTGGCGCAACAGGGCCTCGTTCTCGCGGTTCGTGACCGCAAGCTCCTCGTTGAGCAACCGGACGCGCTGGTTAGCCCGCTCCTCCAGCAGCCGGCGCACCAGCCGTCCGGCGGATTCGGTCTCGGCCAGCGACCAGGATCGCGAGCGGCCACGCACGGTCTCCACCCAGTCCTCGAAGGATGAGCGCGGCGTCAGCACAGCGGTGGGATCGGCCGCGACGTCCTTGTGCGGGTTGCCGGCCCAGTTCACGACCTCCAGCTTCTCGGCTCTGAACCATAGGAGGATCGTGGGGATCTCCGTGGACATGGTCACGCCGAGAAGGCCGCTGGCCTCGGCCCGGTAACGGGCCGCCGGCGCGAACTCCTCCGACAGACGGGCGGTGCTGATCGGGATCTGGGCCGGGCCCTTGCGGACAAAGGCGCCGAGCTCACGGATTGCTTCATCGTCCGGGCAGTGGCCGGTCTTGTAGAGATCGCGGCCTTGTATGGCGGCGAAGCCATCGGCGTTGAGCATGGTGCGCAGGTCCGTGCCGATGCGCTGGAAGAAATCGGACAGCGACGTGTCGCGCCCGAGCTTGGCGCAGACCGCATCTTCATTGGACCTGTGCCGGATGCGCTCGCGATACAGAAGTGCCTCGTCCTTGGCACGGATCTGGCGGGACAGGTTGCTGGCCAGCGCACGACAGCTGACTCGCACCGGCAGCGACAGGCGCCTCGGCGTACGGTTGTGGCAGGCGATCAGGCCCCAGAGTATGCCGTCCTGGACGATCGATATCGAGGCCGAGGCGGCGACATTCATGTTGCGCAGATACTGCAGATGGATGGGCGACACGCTCCGCAGCGAGGCATCGCTGAGGTCGAGCGGAGGCCTGTCGGCGCGGCCCGGCCGAATGGGAGCCGGCACGTAGCCCACGTCCGGAATGACGCGGATGCGATTGCGCACATAGAGTTCGCGTGCCTGCCGCGGGATGTCGGCCGCCGGAAAGTGGTAGTTCATGAAGGAGTCGACGCCCTCGGCGCTGGACTCGGCGATCACCACCCCGGCATCGTCGTCCAGGAAGCGGTAGATCATCACCCGGTCATAGCCGGTCAGCTGCCGGAAGATCTGCGCCGCTTCCCGGCAGAGATCGTCGAGGCCGATGGTGCGCTCGAAGCGGTGGCTGGCCTTCTCGATCATCGCCAGCACGCCCAGTGGCCCGCCGAGCGGTCCGCCGCCGGGCTCGCCCGCGGGCTCCAGCTCCACCAGCAGCTTCTCCTGGGACCGGTGCATGGCGGCATCAAACCGCTCGCTTGTGCCGTTCACCCGTCCGAGAATGACGCTGTCGCCGATCGCCTCAAGCCGGTCGGAGGCGTCCACTTCCTGCCCGAGCAAGGCCGGCAGCCACTGGCCGACCCATTCGGGCGCCAGACGCGTCTCGATATCCCCTGCGCCCGCCTCGATGATCAGCGTCGCCGGGTCGACGACAAGCAGGAGGCCATGCGGCTGGATCGCGCCGGGGATGTGGATCGGCTCGCGATCGCACATCGTCAGATCCGGGGCGGCAACAGTCTTGTTAAACATGAGGCCTTCCCTTGGTGGCGCGTCGAGCGATTATGACGACACGGGAGGATTCTTGCCCATCAAACTTTCGACAGGTCTGACCGCGAGCGGCATTGGCGTCCGGGCATTGGGCGACGCGACGCCGACAGCCCGCAATCGATGGTGCTCACGCCCGGGGCGCTCCTCCCAGCAGGGGCTTGATGTGCAGCTCGCCCATTGCAGCGGCGGTCTTGCCGGTGCTCAGCTGCCGAACATCACCAGCTTCGGCTCTTCGGCCTTCGGTGCGTCGATGATCGGCCTGGCCTTGATCGCCCGACCGTCGCTGAGAAGCTGGCGCTCGCGGATCCAGTCGATGCCGGTTCCGTCAGCGCGGTGGCCGCGCTCGCGCTGCGTCAGCGACCAGGCGCCGGGCTCGCCATCGATCTCGAAGAGGTTATAGCGCGCCGCCGGCTTTTCCGGGTCGCCGGGGTTCTGGCTGGCCGAGGGAACGCCGACCACAGGCACCTTCCCCTCCGGCCCGTCCAGCCAGTAGAGCGTGTCGAGATGCGTATGGCCGTGCAGCACCAGCTCAGCCCCGACCTCGCGCATCACCTTGGAAAAGAACTGTTTGCCGATCAGCCGCTTGCTCCAGGCTGCAGCGCCGGAAATCGGCGGATGGTGGATCATCACGACGCGGAAGTGGCCGGTGGCGCGGCAGGTCTCCAGCATGCGCGCCAGCGCCACGGCCTGGCCACGGTTGAAGGCGCCGGTGGCAAAGAAGGGCGCCGTCGCCTCGGCGCTGCAGACGCCGAGGAGCGCGACCTTGCCGCGCACGCGGATATAGGGGAAGCCCTGACTCACCGCCGTCAGCGGGTTGTCGCCGGTCAGGTACGGCTTCCACTCCTCGCAGGAGCGTTTCAGCGCGCCGGGCACATAGGCGTCGTGGTTGCCAGGCACGACGGAGACATTCGCCGGCGTGCCGAGTTCCTCCAGCCAGACCCTGGCCGCGAGGGTCTCCTTCTTGGTAGCGAGGTTCACGAGATCACCGGTCACCGCGACGTGGTCGGGCACCTGCGCCTTCATGTCGGTGACCAGATCGATCAGCGTCGTGCCAAACATCGCCAACCGGCGGTTGCGATGCCAGTTGACATAGCCGGTGACGCGCTTGGAGGCGAGCTCACGAAGCGTCAGATCCGGCAGTGGGCCGAGGTGGATGTCGGAGAGATGAGCGAGCCGGAACATGGAGTTAAATCTACCGGACTCGCGCGAGATTGACAGAGGCGCTTTGCCACCGGATTGCAGAATGGCATTTGCCCGATGAACCTCTACGGCGCGGCCGGGTTCGCTCCACATGTGCCACGCCGGTCTTCACGCGGCTTCGACGGGGGGCAGCGTCGGGATGTGCGAGGCTCGAAACGGCGGCGGCGGCGGCGCGCGATCCCGATGAAGAAGGCATGGTCGATGCGATGAGGTTGCGCGAGAAACTCCTGGTTCGCCTGCTGCACGGCGTCCATCTGGCATCGCGGCCGCTGACGCTCGGCGTGCGCGGGGCGGCCTTCGACGACGAGGGACGCGTCTGCCTCCTGCGCCACACCTATGTGTCAGGCTGGCACATGCCGGGCGGCGGCGTCGAGGTCGGCGAAACGGCGGAGACCGCGCTGCGGCGTGAACTGCAGGAGGAGGCGGCGCTGGACCTCGCTCGCCCGCCGCTTCTCTTCGGCGTCTATCTCAACACTGTCGGCACGCGGCGCGACCACGTGCTCCTCTACCGCTGCGATGCCGTCTTGGCTGCCACGCCGAAGAAGGGTGACCGCGAGATTGCCGAATGCGGCTTCTTCCCGCTCGACGATCTGCCGGAGGGCACGACTCCGGCCACGCGCCGGCGGCTCGATGAGCTGTCCGGACGGGCAGCGCCCTCAGCCCTGTGGTGAGGCGAAGCGGCCGCGGTCATGCGGCTGAGTCAGATCCTGGTCCGGGCCGATCGGGACGATGCCGGTCGGATTGATCATCGTGTGGCTCCCGTAATAGTGCCCCTTGATGTGCTCGAAGTTCACGGTCTCGGCGACGCCCGGCGTCTGATAGAGATCGAGCAGGTAGTTGAAGAGATTGGGATAGTCGGCGATCTGCCGGCAGTTGCACTTGAAGTGCCCGTGATAGACGGCGTCGAAGCGCACAAGTGTCGTGAACAGGCGCCAGTCCGCTTCGGTCGGCGCATCGCCGACAAGGAAGCGCTGGTCGGACAAACGCTCCTCCAGCCAATCCAGCGCAGCAAAGAGCGTGCGGCAGGCCTTCTCGTAGACCTCTTGGGACGTCGCAAAACCGGCCTTGTAGACGCCGTTGTTGACGTCGTCATAGACGCGTGCGTTCACCCGGTCGATCTCCGGCAGGAGCGCCTGGGGCGCGATGTCCACCGACGCATCTCCCCACTGGTCGAAGGCGCGGTTGAGGATGCGGATGATCTCGGCCGACTCGTTGTTGACGATCGTGCCGGTTTCCTTGTCCCACAGCACCGGCACGGTGACGCGGCCGGTATAGTGCGGATCCGCTTTCAGGTAGACTTCGTAGAGCCGCTTCGCGCCGTTGACGTCGTCCGGGGTTGCGCCCGGCCGATCCGAGAAGACCCAGCCTTCCTCCTTCATCAGGAAGTCGACCACCGAGACGGAGATGACGTCCTCCAGCTTCTTCAGCCGGCGCACGATCAGCGTGCGGTGTGCCCAGGGGCAGGCGAGAGAGACATAGAGGTGATAGCGGCCCTTGGCGGCGGGCAAGGCGGGCTGCCCGTCAGGTCCAGGCGCACCGTCCAGGGTGATCCAGTTGCGGAACGTCGTGGTGGTGCGCTTGAAGCTGCCGCCGGTCGACTTGGTGTCGTACCACTTGTCCTGCCACTGGCCGTCCACCAGAAGTCCCATCGCACCCGTTCCCTGCCGATAATCGCCTCTACTGGCCGGTCAGGCCGGCCTTCTTGGAAGAACCTGATGGCACGGGAGGCGTTCCGGGGCAGGAGCGACGCAGTGTCAACATGGCGCCGACGCCGGCGGTTTGTGCCCGTCTCAGCCGGCCCCTGATGCGCAGCCGGTGGACGATGGCGCCGGCAGATGCTAAGCGCCGTTTCCGCGCCGGCAAACTGGCCAGCAGATGGGGATGGATGATGCAGATCCAGCGACGACGATCCGGAGCGCGTGCCGCACAGGCACACGAACTGAGCCGCCGCTGACCGCCCCGAAGGAGGAGTGGCACGCGGCGACCCTGCCCCTGCCGGAGCCTTCTTCATGCTTGCCGACGTCCGCTACGTCCCGGAAACGCCCGCCTGCGACCTTGAGATCGACGCCATCGCCGAGGAGGCTTTCGGCCCCGGCCGCTTCGCCCGCGCGGCTGAGCGCGTGCGCGAGATGGCCCGGCATGACCGCTCGCTTTCCTTCGTGGCGCTGCTCGATGGCGAGGTGATCGGCTCGGTGCGCCAGACGCCGATCGCAATCGGCGGTGTCGACGCCCTGATGCTCGGGCCACTCGCCGTGCGGCCGGCCTTCAAGAGCCGCGGTGCCGGCAAGGCGCTGATGCGCCTCGCCGCAGAGGCGGCGACGAAAGCGGGCGAGCGCTCGATCATCCTCGTCGGCGATCCGCCATACTACGAGGCGCTCGGCTACCGGGTGCTGCCGCGCGGCTCGGTGCTCATGCCAGGCCCCGTCGATCCCGCGCGGCTTCTGGGGCTGGAGCTCTCCCCCGGAGCGCTTGCGGAGCTGCGGGGCAGGGTGACGGCGCGGCGTTGAGAAGCGCGATTGATCTGCAGATGGTGGCAAAGCGACGCGCTGCCTTTTGGCGGCGCACGATTTTCTGATGACGGCGGGCTGAACCATCCCGCGCGGCGCAGCCTTTGGCCCAGAGCAACCTGAATCTCTGGAGCCCCCAATGAGCGATCAAACCAACCGCCGCACTCTTCTCAAGCTCGCGGCAATGAGTGGTGCCGCCGCGGCCGCCGTGCCGATGGGCGCTGCACGCGCGCAGGAGACGGCAACGGCACCCGTCGATCCGCAGAGCAAGTACACGAGCGAACCCTTCAAGGAGCAGCCGCAGCCCTGGCCGGGCCTGCAGAGCAAGATGGACCCCGTACCGGACTGCGGCGAGACGAGCTATCGCGGCTCGGGGCGGCTCGCCGGCCGCAGGGCGCTCGTCACAGGCGGCGATTCCGGCATCGGCCGTGCCGCCGTGATCGCCTTTGCCCGCGAGGGCGCCGACGTCGCGATCAACTACCATCCGGACGAAGAGCCGGATGCGCAGGACGTCGCCAAGCTGATCAAGGATGAGGGCCGCAAGGCGGTGCTGATCCCGGGCGACCTCACCGACCAGGCCTTCTGCGTGGATCTGGTGCAGCGGGCCGAGCGTGAGCTCGGCGGTCTCGACATCCTCGTCAACAACGCCGCCTACCAGCAGTCCAAGAAGTCGATCGATGACATCAGCTTCGAACAGTTCGACCGGACGCTGAAGACCAATCTCTACGCCATGTTCTGGATCACCAAGACCGCGGTGCCGCTGATGAAGCCGGGCGCGGCCATCATCAACACCGCCTCGGTGAACTCGGTCAGCCCCGGCGAGGAGCTGCTCGACTACGCCACCACCAAAGGCGGCATCGCCATCTTCACCAAGGGACTGGCCAAGCAGCTTGCCAAGAAGGGCATCCGCGTCAACGCGGTGGCGCCCGGTCCGATCTGGACGCCGCTGCAGGTCGCGGGTGGGCAACTGCCAGGCAAGCTCGGTGAATTCGGGCAGGATACGCCCCTCGGCCGTGCCGGGCAGCCGGCGGAGCTCGGCCCCCTCTATGTCGCCCTGGCATCGGGCGAGCTCAGCTACACCGATGGCAGCATCTTTGGAGCCAATGGCGGGACGGGTATCGTCTGACCAAGGCTCAGACGGGCGCGTGGCGGATTATCCCGCCACGCGTCCGCAGCAGGACCAGAACCCCTCTTCGACCGTGCAATACGGCGCACCTTTTTTGATGGTCCAATGATCAGATCGGCAAGTCCTGATCTGCCGCATAAGCCACCGCCTTCTGCGCCTTGAGCGCCTCCAGACGCGATGTCAGCGCCTTGGAGATGTTCTCGTAGGCGGTGCTCCCGAGCGCCAGCCGCAGGGCAGGGCGTTCGGCGTCGCCCGCCGCAATCATCGCGTCCACGCTCTTTGCTGCATCGCCTGTGATGGCAAAGCGGCCGTCCGCCAGCGCCCGGCGGATTTCGCCGGAGGGCGTTGCGTCATAGATAGGCATGGGCTCGGGACCGTCGATATTGGCGGCGAAGCCTGTCGCCGTCGGCCCCGGCTCGACGATGACGACGTCGATGCCGAAGGGTGCGACCTCCTGCGCCACCGTCTCCATGAAGCCTTCGATCCCCCACTTCGTGGCGTGGTAGATGCTGAAATTCGGGTAGGTCGTCTGCCCGCCCTCCGAAGCGACCTGCATGATGCGTCCGCCGCCTTGGGCTCGCAGATGCGCCAGGCAGGCGCGCACCAGCCGGATGGAGCCGAGCAGGTTTGTCGCGATCTGCCGCTCGATCTGCGCGTCCGTCACTTCCTCGGCCGCGCCGAAGAGGCCATAGCCGGCATTGCTGACGACGACGTCGATGCGCTGCGTGGCAAAGGCTTCATCGACGGCGCGGCGGATCGCGCCTGCGTCCGTCAGGTCGAGCTTGAGGACCTGCAGTCGCTCCCCGAGCCGAGCCTGTAGCTGCGCGAGCGCGCCCTCCCGTCGCACTGTCGCAATGACGCGGTCACCGCGGGCGAGCAGCTTTTCCGTCATGATGGCGCCGAGACCGCTGGATGCGCCGGTGATCAGCCATGTCTTTCTCATGTTCATCTCCTTGATTGTGGAGGCAATCTAAACGCTTCGATGCGGTGGCTTAAGGCGCTACAATCGGCATGAGCTAGTGAAGGAAAATCACCAATGCCACAGCCGAGCCTGGCCGATCTCACGGCTTTCGCCGCTGTTGCCCGGCATCGCAGCTTCCGCCAGGCGGCTGATGCGCTCGGCCTGTCGCGCTCGGCTCTCAGCCACACGGTCATTGCGCTGGAGCGCAGCCTCGGCGTGCGGCTCCTGCATCGCACGACGCGCAGCGTCTCCCCGACCGAGGCGGGCGAGCGCCTGCTGCAGCGCCTGACGCCGCTGTTTCAGGACCTCGACGAAGCGCTCGATGAGGCGCGTGGCGCCGACGGCGCGGTCGGGGGAGCGCTGCGGATCAACTGCGGTGAGGCGGCGGCCGAACAGCTGCTGCGCACCGCGGTGCCGGTGTTCCTGAATCGCTTTCCCGCTGTCGAACTGGACCTGACGACGGATGGTCGCCTCGTCGACATCGTCGCAGCGGGCTTCGACGCCGGCGTGCGGCTGCGCGAGGCCGTGCCGCAGGACATGATTGCCGTGCCCTTCGGCGGCGCCGTCCGCTTCGTGGCCGTTGCCGCGCCGGCCTATCTCGACCGCTTCGGTGCGCCGGCAACGCCAGACGATCTGCGGCAGCATCGTTGCATCCGTCAGCGTCTGCCGAGCGGCAAGCTGTATCGCTGGGAGTTCGAGCGGCACGGGCAGGAGATTGCAGTCGACGTTCCCGGTGCGCTGATGCTCGACCACAGCCGCCTGATGGCGCTGGCCGCTGCGGACGGGCTCGGCATCGCCTTCGTGCCCGACACGATCGTGCGCGGCGAGGTTGCCGCCGGGCGACTGGTGATCGTGCTGAACGAGTGGAGCCCGAAGCTGCCGGGTGTCTGCCTCTACTATCCCGGTCACCGCCATGTTCCGGCGGCATTGCGCGCCTTTGTCGATGTTCTGAAGGAGGTCGATGGGGCAACGCGGCCGGCGTCACGGGCGGAGGGAGGCTGATCTCGACGGCATCGGCTTGACCTCAGCCTGGAGTGCAGTGCTCCATTGCGGCAGGTGACGACGATATGCAGCGGGGAGCGAGAATGGCGGACGATCTTGCGAATAGCGCTCCCTCCGCGCTGATCGACGCCCGCATCGCCGCGCTGGCGGATTGGCGCGGCGCGACGTTGGCGCACGTCCGTGCTTTGATCAGGCAGGCCGATCCCGATGTCGTTGAGGAGTGGAAGTGGCGCGGGGTGCCGGTCTGGTCGCATGCCGGCATCATCTGCACCGGCGAGACCTATAAGGGCGCCGTGAAGTTGACCTTCATGAAGGGCGCCTCGCTCGAGGATCCGACCAAGCTGTTCAACGCCAGTCTCGACGGCAATGCGCGCCGTGCGATCGACATCCACGAAGGCGAGGCGCTCGACGGGCCGGCATTCATCACTCTCATCCAGGCGGCGGTGGCACTGAACATGACGAAGAGGGTGCCGAAAACGTCCTGATGGAGGGCCGCGAGGCATTGAGAGGCGCTTACGCCGAACGCCGGGCCGCCGCGATACAAGGGGATGAGGCCCGTCGTTATCATCGCCAGGAGTCCTCTCCCACGCCGGATAGACTTCCTGATCTTAATAGGTTTATATCAACGTAAATGGCTGTGTTAGACGCCGATGGGTGCAGCTGGCGGAGATGCGGGGCGGGGCGATGGTACAGGAGTCGAACTATCGCTGGGTCGTCGTGGCCGCTGGCGGCTTGATGGGCTGTATCGCCATGGGCGCGATGTTCTCGCTACCCGTGCTGCTGACGCCGACGACGGCGGACACCGGCTGGTCGCGGACCGGCATCTCCACCGCGATGACGATCGGCTTTCTCGCCATGGCCTTCGCGTCGATGATGTGGGGCTCCCTGTCGGACCGGTTCGGGGCGCGCCCTGTTGTGCTTCTTGGCGCCGTCCTGCTGGCCACAAGCCTCTGGCTCGCCGGCCATGCGCAGAGCCTGCTTGGCTTCCAACTGCTGTTCGGCCTTTGCGCCGGCACGTCGGTCGCGGCGTTCTTCGCGCCAATGATGGCGACGGTGACCGGCTGGTTCGTCACGCAGCGCAGCCTGGCCGTGTCGCTTGTGTCGGCCGGCATGGGGCTGGCGCCAGTCACGATGTCGCCGCTGGCGGCTTGGCTGGTCGGCGAACATGGCTGGCGCGGCACGCTGTCGATCCTCTCCATCATCGTGGCCCTGGCGACCATCCCCGCCGCGCTGTTCCTGCGCCGCCCGCCGGCCATGGCCGCCGGACCCTCAGGCGACGTTGCCGCTCAGCCGAGCGAGGCGATGACGGTGCGGCGGGCGCTGACCTCGCTGCCCTTCGCGACCCTCGTTCTCACCAACTTCTTCTGCTGCGCAGCCCATTCGGGACCGATTTTCCACACGGTCAGCTATGCCGAGCTCTGCGGTATCTCGGCGCTCGCCGCCGTCTCCATCTATTCGGTGGAGGGCATCGCTGGCCTTGGCGGACGCATCGGCTTCGGGCTTCTGGGTGACCGCTTCGGCGCCAAGCGCACGCTCGTCGGCGGTCTGCTGCTGCAGGCGCTGATCGCGCTCGGCTACCTCTTCGCGCGCGACCTATCGCAGTTCTACGCCGTCGCCGCCGCTTTCGGCTTCGTCTATGCCGGCACCATGCCGCTCTACGCCGTGCTGGTGCGCGACAACTTCCCGCCGCGCATGCTCGGAACGATCATCGGCGGCACGGCCATGGCGGGCGGGCTCGGCATGGCGACCGGGCCGGTGCTCGGCGGCTGGATCTACGACACGACGGCTGGCTACGGCGCGCTCTACCTCACCAGCTTCGGCCTCGGTCTTGGCGCCTTCTTGGTCGCCATGACCTTCACGCCGTTCAAGCCGGAGCCTGCTCGTCCTTCGCAGCTGCAGCCGGCCTGACGCGAGGCCGGCGCCGGCTGACTGCGCCTGGAGCAGGTTCAGGCGCCGGCGGCTACCGCCCCTCGCGATACCACGTGGCGGAGATCGCCAGCAGCAGCACGGCGAGGCCCAGGAAGCCGGCGAAAAGCGGCGTGCGCTCGACGCCACGCAGCACCGTCTCGTCCGTCTGTTTCAGGCCGATCCAGTCGCGTCCGTCGGCATTGGCGCGGCCGCGCACAGGCACGATCCGCGGCACGTCGATGCCGCCAGTGGCTTCCGCGAGCCGTCGTGCACTGCCGCGCGTCGCCTCGGCGATGGGCGCCAGCTTCGCCGTCGTCGAGATCGCCTCGCGATATTCCCGTGGGTTCACCGGTCCGACATTGGCAAGCGTGCGCAACTCGCCGTTGGCCGCCTGATAGAGGCCGAGCTCCTCGGTCTTCAGCGTGCCTTCCCAGCGTCCGCTGCCGGCGTCCGTCAGCGGCACCTCAACGGCCTGACCCGACGGCGTGACCACGGTCGCCGGCCCCGGGTTGTCGCCGATCGTCTGGCGGGTGATCACGAGGTCGGTGCCGCGGGCCTCTGCATCCAGCGCCTCCTCCTCGAGCTCCGGCTCCTTCATCAGCCAGTGCGCGAGGCGGCGGAACAGCGCGACATGCGGGCCACCGCCCTCGAAGCCGCGCGACCACAGCCAACCATGGTCGGAGAGGAGGAGGGCGACGCGCCCTTCGCCGACGCGGTTGAGGACGAGGAGCGGCTTGTCGGAAGGGCCTGTCATCACCGTCTCGCCCTGCACCTCGCCGACATCGACGGAGCGGAACCACTGGCTCCAGTCCGGCGGCTCTGCGGCCGAACCGGGCAGGTCGCGCGTCACCGGGTGCTTCTTGCCGAGTTCGGACAGGGTCGGGCGGAAGGGCGTCGTCTCGACGCCGCCGGTCGGCAGCGCCGGCAGAACCGACATCAGCGGCGAGGAGGCAACCGACTCTGGTCCGGCATATTCGGGCCCCGAGGCGATCAGCAGCGCACCTCCCTTTTCGACATACTGGGCGATGTAGTCGAAATAGAGCGCCGGCAGTACGCCGCGCCGCTGGTAGCGGTCGAAGATGATGAGGTCGAAGTCGTTGATCTTGTCGACGAACAACTCGCGCGTCGGGAAGGCGATCAGCGACAATTCGTCGATCGGGGTACCGTCCTGCTTCTCTGGCGGGCGCAGGATGGTGAAGTGCACCAGGTCGACGGCGGCGTCCGACTTCAGGAGGTTGCGCCAGGTGCGCTCGCCCGCATGCGGCTCGCCGGAGACGAGGAGCACGCGCAGGTTCTCGCGGATGCCGTCGACGACGGCGATGGCACGGTTGTTGACCGGTGTGATCTCGGCCGGGTCGCGTGCGGCCGACACCTCGATGATGTTCTTGCCGGCGCGCGGCAGGCGGAAGGTCACGCCCTGCGGCTGCCCGGGCCGCGCCTGCTCGCGCGCGATCAAGTCGCCGTTCAGGAACACCTGCACGTCGACGGCGCGGTCGGAGGCGCGTGGGCCCTCCTCGATGACACGGTAGGTCAGCTGCTGGTCCTGCTCGACCAGGCCGAAGCGCGGGCTGTTGGTGATCTCGATGCGCCGGTCGAACTCGTCGGGCCGCCCGGTGACGAGCGCATGCACCGGCGCGTCAAAGCCGAGCGCGGATGCTGCCGCTGGAATGTCGTGCACCTGTCCGTCGGTGACGAGGATGGCGCCGCCGACGCGTGTCGGTGAGACGTCGCCGAGGGCCGTGTTCAGTGCGCCGAAGAGAGCAGTGGTCGCATCGCCCGAGGCCGCATCCGACCGCGCCTCCACGGTGCGGACCTCGAACTCGGGGAAGCGGGCAAGGCTTTCCTGCAGCGCCGTCTCCGTCGCGTCGGCCTGGCCGGTCCGCTCGCCGATCGTCTGGCTCTGGCTACGATCGACGACGAGCGCGACGACGCTCTTCAAGGGATCGCGCTCCTCGCGCAGCACCACCGGGTTGACGAGGGCGAGCAGCAGGGCCACGACGGCGAGCGCCCGCAGCCAGGCTCCGCGCAGTCCCGCCAGCAGCAGTGCCAGCGTCAGGAGCACCGCCGGGACGGCCAGAGCGGCGACGGCGAGGAGCGGCAGCAGCGGCTCAATATCGATGGACCAGCTCATTATTGGCCGAGCCTTTCGAGCAGCGCCGGCACGTGCACCTGGTCGGCCTTATAGTTGCCGGTCAGCACGTACATCACGATGTTGACGCCCGCCCGATAGGCATATTCGCGCTGCGACGGGTCCGCGTTGTCGGTGGGGTAGAGGAACATTCCGTTGCGGTCGACGGCCCAGGCGCTGGCAAAATCGTTCGACGTGATCATGATCGAGGACACGCCGTCGCCGGCGCGGGCCGGGCGGTTCGCGGCATCGGGATCACGCCCCAGCGACTCCACCCAGAGTTCCGATCCGGTGTGGCGTCCCGGGAAATCCTTCATGATGTAGAAGGCCTTGGTCAGCACGTGGTCCGACGGCACCGGCTCCAGCGGCGGGATGTCGAGGTCGCCGAGGATGTCGCGCAGCCGCCGCTCGCCCGGGGAGACGCCGGCGCCGCCGAGATCGGCGAGATTGCCGTCGGCGAGATCGAAGAGCACCGTGCCGCCCTGTTTCATATAGGCGTCGACCCGGCTGATCGCGGCATCGCTCGGCATCGGCGCGGCCGGGTCCACCGGCCAGTAGAGGATGGGATAGAAGGCGAGCTCGTCGGTGGCAATGTCGACGCCGACCGGCGCGCCAGGCTCAAGTGCGGTCTTCGCCGCGATGTATTGCGACAGGCCATCGAGGCCTTGGCGCGCGATATCGTCGGTCGTCCCGACGCCGGTCTCGACATAGGCCAGATGCGTCGTCTCCGTCGCGCGGATCGCCGCCTCGGGATCAAGGGCGGCTGGCGGCGCGGCTGGCACGTCCGATGTCGGCATGTCCGCTGGCGGGTTCGTCTGCGCCCGTGCCGGGCCGGTATCGCCGATGAGCGATGGCGCGAGGGCGAGTGCCAGCAGGAGAGCGGCGGTGGCGCGAGGACGCCCGCGCAGCCGGGCCGCAATGCGGCTGAAGGCGCCGTTCAGCCAGAGCAATGCCAGGGCATCGAGCGCAAAGAGGCCGAGCGCGGCGGCGTAGAGCCAGGGAGTCAACTCCGTCTCGCCGCTGCGGCCATAGCCCCGTTCGCTGGCGGCAACGCCGAAGTCGGGCGTCGGCAGCGGCGCCAGCACGGCATCAGGCCCGAGCAGGTTGAGCGCGCTGTAGCCTTCCTCGGTGCCGTAAAGCCCCGGCGGGTTCTTCAGCGTCACGGCAGGCGCCGCACCGGCCTTCACCGTCAGCGGCTCCACCTCGGCTCCGGGCGTCGTCAGCCGGCCCTCGCCGTCGAGCACGCGATAGGGCGGCAGGCTGTCGGCCGCCGTCTGTCCGCCGCCGGCGCCGCTCGAGCGCGACAGCGTTACGATCCGCCGCAGCATATTGACGAAGGCGCCGGAGATCGGCAGGTTCGACCAGGTGGCTTCGGCGGTGACGTGGAAGAGCACGATGGTGCCGGCACCGACCGCTTCGGCCGTGACGAGCGGCGTGCCGTCGGTCAGGCTCGCCCAGGTGCGGGCGGCGAGATCGGCGGAGGGTTCGGCCAGGAGCTGCCGCGACACCGTGATGTCGGCGGGCACCGCGATGCCGGCAAAGGGGCTTGACGCTGCCATCGGCGCGATCTTCTGCGGCTCCGACCAGGACATGGCGCCGCCGAGCTGGCGCTCGCCGCTGCGCAGCCGCACCGGCACCAGCGGGTCCTCGCCCGTGGATGCGGCGAGGCGCGGTCCAGCAAAGCGCACCAGCATGCCGCCCTTCTCGACGAAGTCGCGCAGCGCGGTTTCGGCGGCGGCCGGCACGACGCCGATGTCGGCGAGCACGATCACCGACGGGCGCTGCTTGACGAGGTCCGGGATGGCGACGCCGAGATCGGCGCTGTCGGCCCGCACCAGATCGGCAAAGGGCTCCAGCGCACGGGTGATGTAGTAGAGCGGCGACAGCAGCGGCTGGGCGAGATCGGCCGCTTCGCCCGAGACCAGCCCGACACGGCGGCGGCGGAAGCTGTCGTCGACCAGCCGGACGGCCGCGGCGGTCGAGGCGCCGTCCAGCTCGATGCGGGCGATATCGTTGCGCAGCTCCACCGGGATGGCAAAGCGTGCTTCGGCGCTGGTTGCCCCTGCCGCGAAGGCGAGGGCCGTGCGGCCAACCTCACGACCCTGTGCATCGAGCGCCTTGAGGTCCGTCGTCTCCGCAGCCGTACCGTCGGGGCGGACGGCTTTGATAACCAGCGCTTCGGTGGAGTTGTCAGCACCGGCAAGACCGATCGTGCCGGCGAGCGGCGGGCGCAGGATGGCCGCCTCGCTCGGCTGCAGCGCCGAGAGGCTTGCCAACGCCTCATTAGCGCCCGTGCTGTCGAGGCCGTCGCTAAGATAGGCGATCCCAATGTCGCTCGAGCCATCGAGCGCCGTTCGGACACGGGCGGCTGCCGCCGTCCGGTCGACGGGGATCGGGCGCGGCCGGGCCGCGGCGATACGGTCAAGCGCGGCAGCTGCCTCGACGGGCGCGGCATCATCGGACGCCCCCTCGGCCGTGAAAGCGAGGGAAACGGGGCGGCCGGCAGCTCCGGCGTCTCGCACCAGGCTCTCGGCAGCATCGCGGCGTGCTTCCCAGTCGCGGCCGCTCGCCCAGCCGTTGTCGACGATCAGCGCCAAAGGCCCGGTGCCCGACAGGATCGCGGCATTCGGGTTGAGGGTCGGTGCGGCGAGCGCCAGGATGACCAGTGCGGCCAGGAGCAGGCGGAGCAGCGTCAGCCACCACGGGCTGCGGGCCGGCGTCTCCTCCGGCCGCATCGCTTCAAGGAGGATGCGCAGCGGCGGAAAGGCCTCGGTCTGCGGACGCGGCGGCGTCAGCTTCAGCAGCCACCAGATGGCCGGCAGCGTCACCAGGCCGAGCAGCACCAGCGGCGCGCCGAAGGACAGGGAGCCGATCATGCGCGCTTCACCTGCGCCTGCGGCGTGCCGCTCAGCCGCGCATGCACGGCCACCAGCGCCTCGGATGCGAGGCGGTCGGTCCGATGCTCGACGAAGCTCCAGCCGATGCGCCGGCAGTGTTCGCCAAGCGTGGCGCGTCGTGCGGCATAGAGGCGGCGATACTCCTCGCGCATCGTCTCCGCGCGGCCAGCGGTGAGCCGCTGGCCGGTCTCGGGGTCTTGGAACTCGGTGCGTCCGGAATACGGGAAGCTTTCCTCGGCCGGGTCGGCGATGGCGACGAGATGGCCGCGGATGCCGCGCCGCGACAGCGCCGCGATGCGGGCAAGGATGTCGTCGAGCGGATCAAGAAAGTCGCTGACCAGCACCACCTCGCTGAAGCGCTTCAGCCGCTCATCGGGGGGCAGGCCGCCGGCGGGACGGTTGGTCATCAGCGCCGCAGCGATGCGTTCGGCCGCGTTGCGGGCGGAGATCGGCTCCAGCACGCCGGGATAGCCGATCCGCTCGCCCGAGCGCGACAGAATGTCGGCGAGCGCCAGAACCAGCACCAGTGCGCGCGACTCCTTGGAAACACTCGCGGCAGTCGACTGGTAGAGCATCGAGGGCGAAGGATCGGCCCAGAGCCAGACCGTCTGCGCCGCCTCCCATTCGCGGTCGCGCAGATAGACATGATCGTCGCGGGCCGAGCGGCGCCAATCGATGCGCGCCACCGACTCGCCCTCGACGAAGGGGCGGAACTGCCAGAAATTCTCGCCCGCGCCGCGCCGGCGCCGGCCGTGCCAGCCGGCAATGACGGTCGCGACGACGCGCCGCGCCTCGACCAGAAGGTCGGGCAGGAGGGCCGCTCGCTGACGCGCTCTGACGAGGGCGTCCGATCCGGCGGTGAGTTCGACGATGCTGCCGATCGGCGCCATCAAGAGGTCCGGCTATGCCGCGCGGCGCTTGAGGACGCCGATGACGTCCCGAACGCTCATACCTTCGGCGCGGGCGGCGAAGTTGAGCGCCATGCGGTGCTGCAGGATCGGCTCGGCAAGCGCCATGACGTCGTCGACCGAAGGGGCCAGGCGGCCGTCATAAAGGGCTCGGGCCCGCACGCAGGTCATCAGCGCCTGGCTGGCGCGGGGGCCGGGGCCCCAGGCGATGTGGGCGTCCGCCTCGGCATTGTCGTTGCCGGGGCGTGCCGAGCGCACAAGCGCAAGGATCGCCTCGACGACGCTTTCGGCCACCGGCATGCGGCGCACCAGCGCCTGGATGGCGCGCAGGCGCTCGGCGGTCAGCACCGCTTCGGCCTTGGCGTCGGCGACACCGGTCGTCTCAATGAGGATGCGGCGCTCGGCCGCGAGATCGGGATAGAAGACGTCGACCTGCATCAGGAAGCGGTCGAGCTGCGCCTCGGGCAGGGGATAGGTGCCCTCCTGCTCCAGCGGGTTCTGCGTCGCCAGCACGTGGAAGGGGGCCGGCAGGTCGTAACGCTCGCCGGCGACGGTCACATGGTATTCCTGCATCGCCTGCAGCAGTGCCGACTGGGTGCGCGGCGAGGCACGGTTGATCTCGTCGGCCATCAGCAGCTGTGCGAAGACCGGGCCGCGCACGAAGCGGAAGGAGCGCCGGCCGCTCTCATCCTGGTCCAGCACCTCGGTGCCGACGATGTCGGACGGCATCAGGTCGGGGGTAAACTGGATGCGGCGGGCGTCCAGGCCGAGCGTGGTGCCGAGCGTCTCCACCAGCTTGGTCTTGGCGAGGCCGGGCACACCGACCAGCAGCGCATGGCCGCCGGCGAGGATGGCAACGAGGCTCTGCTCGACGACGCTTTCCTGGCCGAAGATGACGCGGCCGACCGCCTTGCGCACCTCGGCAAGGTCAGCCAGCGCGCGCTCGGCCTCGGCCACCACCTCGGATTCGGTCATCGCGGCAGCTTGCGGCGCGAGCATCGTCATCGGCATTCTCCGTCGATCAACCGGGGGGCCGGGAGACGAGCCGCTGCGCCCTCCCGTGATGCCGCCATCAAATCCGTCCGCATCCATCCTGACAAGGATGCGTGGGCCAACTATCTGGTGACGGGCAAGCCGGGCCAAAATAAGACGTCACCAGCGCACCGCCCCTACATAGAACCGGCATGGCAGGACTGGAATGCCCGATGGAAAATCAGTCGCATAGCCGGGACGGGATAAGCCTGGAGGCGCTCGTCTCACGAACCGAGCGCGCCGGCCGTGGCGCGCCGCCGGTCGAGCGCTGGAATCCGCCATACTGCGGCGACATCGACATGGTGATTCGGGCCGACGGCAGCTGGACCTATTGCGGCACGCCGATCGGCCGCCCGGCCCTGGTGCGGCTGTTCGCCTCGGTGCTGCGCAAGGACGCAGACGGGCGGACCTATCTGGTTACGCCCGTCGAGAAGCTTGGCATCGCCGTAGAGGATGCGCATTTCCAGGCGGTGGAGATGAGCCGCATCGAGCGGGACGGCGAGCCGGTGCTGGTGTTTCGAACCGACGCCGGGGAGGTTGTGGAGGCAGGCACCGAGCATCCCCTGCGCCTGGTTGCGGATGAATCCGGCTTCCGGCCCTACCTCACGGTGCGCGGTCGACTGGAGGCGCGGCTGACACGTGCACTGGCCTTCGATCTTGCCGACTATATCGAGGAGGAGGACGGCCGGCCTATCCTCCGCTCCGGCGGCGCCCGGTTCGCCGTTCCGGCGGTCGAAGACGAAGAGACACGCTCCGCATGACCTATGCCCTGTCCGGCTTCACCGCCGAGGATCTGCGACGCCGCTTTGCCCGCCGCGGCACGGGCGGGCAGGATGCCAAGGAGTATGGCGACCATCTGCTCAATCCGGACTTCGTCCAGCTGATGGAGCGCAGCACCGCGCGCGAGGCAGCGGTGCTCGTGCCCGTGGTCGATCGCCCGCGGGGTGCCGACGTCATCCTCACCCTGCGCTCGTCGAGCCTGCGAAAGCACTCCGGCCAGATCGCCTTTCCCGGTGGCTCGATCGATCCGGACGACGCCTCGCCGGAGGCCGCCGCCTTGCGCGAAAGCGTCGAGGAGATCCGCCTTGATCCCCACTTCGTGGAGCCGATCGGACGGCTGCCGCGCTACGTCACCGGCACCGGCTTCCGCATCACGCCGGTGGTCGCCATCGTCCAACCCGGCTTCACGCTGCAGCCGAACCCGGCCGAGGTGCAGGAGGCGTTCGAGGTGCCGCTGGGCTTCCTGATGAACGAGGCCAACCACCGCCGCGAGAGCCGCCGCCTGGATGGGCTCGACCGTCACTTCTATTCCATGACCTTCGGCGACCGGAACATCTGGGGCATCACCGCCGGGATCATCCGGACCCTTTACGAGAGATTCTATCAGTGACACCGAAGATCGATGCGCCCTGGCTGCAGTCGTCGGCGCTGCAGGCCCTGCTCGGCACCTTGAATGCAGACGGGGAGGAGGCGCGGGTCGTCGGCGGCGCCGTGCGCAACACGCTGCTGAACCTGCCCGTCACCGATGTCGACGTCGCCACGACGACGCTGCCCGACGAGACCATGCGTCGCGCCGCGGCTGCCGGCTTCCGCCCGATCCCGACCGGCATCGACCATGGCACCATCACGGTGGTGACGCCCGAGCGACCCTTCGAGGTGACGACGCTGCGGCGCGACGTTGCGACCGACGGGCGTCATGCGACGGTCGCATTCGGGCGCGACTGGGCGGTGGATGCCGGCCGGCGCGACTTCACCATCAACGCGCTCTACTGCGATGCCGACGGTACCATCCTTGATCCAGCGGGCGGGCTTGCGGACCTGCCGGAGCAGCGGCTGCGATTCATCGGCGATGCCGCGGCGCGGATCGAGGAGGACTATCTCCGGATCCTGCGCTTCTTCCGCTTCTTCGCCTGGTACGGCCGCGGGCGGCCGGATGCCGAGGGCCTGCGTGCCTGCGCGCGACTGAAGGACGGCCTGCGCAAGCTGTCGGCCGAGCGGGTCTGGTCGGAGCTGCGCAAGCTGCTCGGCGCCCGCGATCCTTCGCGCGCGCTCCTGTGGATGCGACAGGCCGGCGTCCTCACGGTGGTTATGCCGGAGAGCGAGCGCTGGGGCATCGATGCCATCCATGGCCTCGTCACTGCCGAGCAGCAACTCGGCTGGTCTGCAGATGCGATGCTGCGGCTCGAGGCGATCGTGCCGCCGGACGAGGCGCGCCTCGCCGAGCTGGCGCGGCGGCTGCGCCTTTCCAACGCCGAACGCGACCGGCTGCTCGCCTTCGCGACGGCCGAGGAGCCGGTGGCGGAGGAAAGCGATGGCAGCTTCCGGCGCCGCCTCTACTTCGGGGACCGGCAGGCGGTGATCGACCGGCTGCGCCTCGCCTACGCCGCGGCATTGGCCAAGGGCGAGGAGGCACCAGGCGGGCTGTCGCGCGCGGCGATCCTGGCGCGCCAGCTGAGCGCGGCGGAGCGCTTCGACCCGCCGGCCTTTCCGCTATCGGGCGACGACCTTGCCGCAGCGGGGATTGCGGCAGGACCGGAAATGGGCCGGCAGCTGAAGAGCCTGCGCGATGCCTGGGTCGACAGCGGCTTCGTCATGACGCCCGAGCAACTGCTGGCTCGCCTCGAATGAAGTCCGAGGCCTGAATCGCGGGCAATAAAAAAGCGGGCCTCAGGCCCGCTCCAGTTCCGGATGTATTATGTCTTGAGGCCTCGCCGCCACGAGGCGGAGCCGGTCAGTTCGGCAGCTCCGTCGTCCTGTGCTGAAACGAGTCCATCATGTTCGGCGTGATACGATCGACGCCCAGCTGCTTTGCCTGGACCACGGCACGGCGGATGACTTCCGCTCGCGTCTCGGCCCGGATGACACGTTCGCAACCTGGGATGACGCCTGCGCAATTCAGTTCGTACATGACTGCTCCTCCCTTCGAGACACGTACCGACCCACAACGAGGATCTGGTCTCAAGGTTCAATGTACTACCGGATTTTAAGAATTCCTACGGCCATTTAACCAATGGCGGCATCGACGACAGGATGGATGCGACATTTCCGCCCGTCTTCAGGCCGAATAACGTGCCGCGATCATAAAGTAGGTTATACTCCACATAGCGGCCCCGGCGGATAAGCTGCTCTTCGCGGTCGTCTTCCGTAAAGGCAGATGCGGCATTCTGGCGCACGATGTGCGGGTAGACGACGAGAAAGGCCTTGCCAACGTCCTTGGTGAAGGCGAAGTCGGCATTCCAGCCGCCTGATTCGTCCGGCGAGTGCAGCCAGTCGTAAAATATGCCGCCGACGCCGCGCGCTTCGCCCCGATGCGGCAGGAAGAAGTACTCGTCGCACCACTCCTTGAACTTGTCGTAGTCGGCGACGGCCGTGTGCCGGTCGCAGACGAATTTCATCGCGCGGTGGAAGGACTGCGTGTCGGCGTCTTCCTGGGTACGGCGGCGCTCCAGCACCGGCGTCAGGTCGGCGCCCCCACCGAACCATTGGCGGCTCGTCACCACCATCCGGGTGTTCATGTGCACCGCCGGCACGTTCGGATTGCGCGGATGGGCGATCAGAGAGATGCCGGAGGCCCAGAAGCTCGGATCCTCCTCGGCCCCGGGAATCTGCTGGCGGAACTCCGGCGAAAAGGCGCCGTGCACCGTCGAGACGTGGACGCCCACCTTCTCGAAGACCCGGCCGTGCATCATCGCCATGACGCCGCCGCCGCCGTCTTCGCCGCGCTGCCATGGCGTACGCTCGAAGTGGCCGGGTGGAAGTTCGGTCTCTTGGCCGAAGCCCTGTTCGATCTCCTCGAAGGCGGCGCAGATGCGATCGCGCAGCGCCTCGAACCAGGCGCTCGCCTCGGCCTTCTTCTCTTCGATGTTCTCCGGCAGCCCTTCGGGCAGGTCGGGGCGCTGCATGCTCATTCCTTCTTCGGCGGGCGGTGGCATCAGAGCCGATCTGCCCGCCTCTTTGCTTGTCCTTCATAGTCCGGCGCGATGAATGCGCCGGATTCGCCTTGTGCGAAAGACGACGCTATCTTCGTCCCCGTCAAGCGCAATCCGGAAGCGTATGGAGTTCCACATCGCGATGAGCCGGTTTCCCCGCCCGCCTCTCCAGGCACTGGCGCGCCAGCTGCAGGAAACGCGGCGGCGCTCGGATGCAGCGCGCGACAGCTTCGTGCGCGAGACCTTCGTGCTGCCGCGCGAAGCGGCGCGATCCAAGGCCCGGGAGTGGCTGCAGCTCTATCCGAAGGCGGCCTATTGGAGCTCGGTGGAAAGCTGGCGCCTCCTGCCGGATGGGGCGGTGGAGTTCACCATGCGTCGCCTGCCAAGCGCCGACTGACGGCTGCTCGCGCCGCTTTTCAGCGCGGCGCTGGAGTTTCGTTAGCTTCCCACCGGTCGGGCAGCCCGGCCTCTCGGCGAGTGGCCGAAGATCGACCTGTAGGCATGGCCGAAGGCGCTTTGCGAGTCGTAGCCGACGGTCAGGGCGACGCTCTCCACACTGCGCCGGTCGTCGTTGAGCAACTGGCGCGCCATCAGCATGCGCCGGCGCTTGAGGTAGTCGAGGGGCGACTGGCCGACGAGATGCGCGAAACGTGCCGCAAAGGCCGAGCGCGACATCCCGACCTCGGCAGCCAGAGCAGCGACCGTCCAGCGGTGGCTGACATCGCCATGCATCAGCTGAAGCGCGCTGCCGATCTGACGATCCGCGAAAGCGGCGATCAGGCCGGCCTCTGGCGCGCCAGCGGTCATGGACGTGCGGACGGCCTCGACAAGCAGCATCTCCGCCAGCCGCGCCATCACCAGAGCGCCGCCGGGGCGCTGGTTGTCGGCTTCGCTGTCCAGAAGTCCGAGCGTCCGCCGGATCGCTTCGGCCGAAGGATCGGCACCCTTGATTGGCAGAAAGGACGGCAGCGCTCGGAGCATGATCTGCTGGTCGGCCAGAACGATACTGCCGCCGATCATGATCGTGTCGCCACCGCCGTCGCCGATCCGGGCGAGGTCAACGCCGGGCTCCTTGTAGAGAGGCGTTCCATCCGTCGGTTCAATGCCGGGATCGCTGGCGACGGCATAGGGCGTTTCTCCCAGCAGGAAGACGTCGCCAGGGCCAAGCGGCGACGGCGCGCGCTCCGGCACGAGAAGCCACGCATGGCCCTCCAGCAGCGCCACGAATTTCAGCCGTCGCAGCGGGGGGAAGGCGAGGGCCCAGCTGCCGGATGCCTCCAGCCGCGTACGGCGCGCCGTGCCTGCGCCGGCGGCAATGACGATCTCGAACAGCGGGTCGGGGAAAGGATTGGACGATCGCGACAAAGACATGGTGGCTCAAGTCTAGGGCTGCTCGTCACCGCCGCCTAGCGTCGGCACTCATCAAGCGAAGGAGATCGCCATGGGTATCGCCGACAAGGTCGTCGTCATCACGGGAGCCGGCAGCGGCATCGGACGTGCCACGGCACTCCATCTTGCCGCATCCGGCGCCAAGGTCGTCCTCGGCGCACGGCGGGAGGAGCAGATCGCCGGCGTGGCAGCCGAGATCGAGGCAGCCGGCGGGCAGGCGGCATTCCGCCGGACCGACGTGACCCGCCGCGACGAAGTCGAGGCGCTGGTCCAGCTGGCCTGCGAGCGCTTCGGCCGCTTGGACGTCCTCGTCAACAATGCCGGCATCGGCCCGATCTCGCGCTTTGACGCGCTCAAGGTCGAGGACTGGGATGCGATGATCGACGTCAACATTCGGGGCGTGCTTCATGGCATTGCTGCCGCACTGCCGATTTTCGGGCGGCAGAAGAGCGGCCACATCGTCAACATCGTCTCGACGGCCGGCCTGAAGATCGTGCCGACGATGGGCGTCTATGCCGCCACCAAGAATGCCGCGCGCACGATCACCGAGGCGCTGCGGCAGGAATCGGGTCCTAATCTGCGGGTCACCGAAATCTCGCCGGGCTTTGTGGCGACCGATTTCGCGGCTTCGATGACGGACGAGACCGTCAGATCGTCCATACAGGCGCGCATGGACACCATGGCAATGCCGCCTGAGGCGATCGCGAGAGCGGTGGCTTTCGCCATCGAGCAGCCGCCGGAGGTGGAGATCGGCAGCATCGTCGTCCGGCCAACGGCGCAGGACTGAGGCCGCCCGCGGCGATGGTTGGGGCGGCGCGCCGCTACGTCACGCCCGCTGCCCCGGTTTCTGCAGGAGGAGCCGGCGGCAGCTCGACCGTGAAACCGGCACCGGACGTCGTCCGGTCCAGGCGAATGGTTCCGCCATGCGCCTTCAAGAGCGCGGCGACGATGCCAAGGCCGAGGCCGGTCCCGCCTGTCTCGCGCCGCGTCGTGAAGAACGGCTCGAAGATGCGGTCGCGATTGGCCTCGGAGATGCCCGGGCCGTCGTCGCGGATCTCCACCGACAGACGATCCTCGCCCCGTCGCGCAGCCATCGCGACATGCCTCGCCCCATGCTTGGCGGCGTTGTCGATGAGGTTGGCGAGCACGATCGACAGAGCCTCGCCGGACATCGGCAGAGCGATGTCTCCGCCCTCGGCCAAGATCATCCTCAGCCCATCATCGAAGGTGAGAGAGGCCAGCACCTGCGACAGCGACGTCGTCTCGTTGGTGCGGTTGGCATTCTCGGCCCGCGTCAGTTCCATCAGCCGCTGCAGGAGACGGCCGAGCCTTTGCGCATCCGCGACGATGTTGGCCAGGAAGCGCTGGCGCGTCCCGGCATCCATTCCGTCGCCCTCGTCGCGCAGCAGCTCCGCCGCACCCTGGATTGCCGTCAGCGGGGATTTCAGCTCGTGCGACAGATGCGTCGCGAAGACACGGATCGCATCCGAGCGGCGGGCGAGTTCCTCGGCCATGTCGAGGAAGGCTTGCGACAGCTGGGCCATCTCGCGCGTGCCGTTACGGGCAAGCGGTTGCAGGGCGCCGGCATCGCCGGCCGCAATGCGCGCGGTGCGACGACGCAGCTCATGCATCGGTCCGGTAATGGTCCGGATGAAGACAAAGGCGATGAGGAGCGTCGCGCCAACGATGCTCAGCATGGCGAGCGCCATCTTGCCGCGCTCGCCATAGAGATGCTTCAGGATGTTGTTTGGCGTACGTGACAGGTAGAGCGCGCCGGCGATCCGGCCCTCGACGATGATCGGCATGGCGACGAAGACGCGGATGCCGGTTCCCCGGCTGATCGAGTAGAGCGGCGGATCCGGCTCATCGGATATGCGCCGCCGCAGGATGCTACGATAGCGGCCGGACAAAGCGCTCTGCACCTCCTCGACCGCCGCCAGCGATGCGCCGACTTCGCTGCCGCCGGCGATGACGATCCCGGCCGGGTCGAGCAGGCGGAAGCCGGTCAGCGTCGCTTTCTGCGTCTCCGCCAGGATGCCGGCCATGCCTGCGCCAGCTGCCGCGAAGGGCGAGGGAGCATTTGTCGGCTGCGCGTCGGGCCGCGGCGGCAGGATCGGATCGACCGCCAAGTCGAGCGTTGGCTCGATCGGCCGATACCGCCCGAAGCGGGGATCGGCGTCCTCCTGACGAATAACGGGGCCGAGGGGTGGGCGCTGAGCCAGTCCTGACAGATCCCGGGCATAAACGGCGGCAAGGGCGGCGCCTTGCGCGATCAGCTCCGCCTCCGTCTGCCGCACCAGCTGGTTCTCGTAGAAGCGGAACAGGAAGAGGCTCGCCAGCGGCAGGCTCAGCACCGTCAGGAGAATGGCCGAGACAACGAGGCCGACGGGCGGGCGCCACTTCTCCGTCACGCGTCGCATCGGCCGAGCCTGAAGCCGACGCCATGCACCGTCTCGACGACGTTGCTGCCGCCGGCCGCTCCGAACTTGAAGCGGATGTTGCGAATGTGGCTGTCGATGGTCCGATCGGAGACGTGGACGCCGTCGGCGTGGCTGGCCTCCATGATCTGCTGGCGCGTCACCACATGCGATGGCCGCATCAGGAAGCGCCGCAGGATCGCAAACTCCGTCGATGTCAGCTCGACGCCGCGGCCATCGAAGGTCGTCGTGTGCTGGGCCGGATCGAGCGTCAGGCGCCCGTGGCTGATTGCGGGAGCCACCGGCTCGGGCTCCGCCGTCCCCGGCTGCAGACGCCGCAGGATGACCTTCACCCGCGCCACCAGCTCACGCGGGCTGAACGGCTTGGTGACATAGTCGTCGCCGCCGATCTCGAGACCGAGGATGCGATCGATCTCCTCGTCGCGCGCCGACAGGAAGAGAATCGGCACAGTGGAGGTCTTGCGCAGCTCCCGGCAGACGTCGAGCCCGTCGAGCTCGGGCATGCCGATGTCGAGCACCACGAGGTCGGGCCGGCGGCGCTGGACCTGCCGCAGGGCGGAGGCGCCGTCCGGTGCGGTCTCCGTCTGCATGCCCGCCTTTTCCAGAGCGAAGCAGATCACGTCGCGGATGTGCGGGTCGTCATCGACGACGAGGATGCGCGGTGCCATCGTCTGCGTGCTCCGTCACCATGGGAAGGGCGTCCAGCGTCGGCCGCCGAGCCTGCTGAGCTCTAGATATCGAGAGAGGCGCTCGCTGCGAAAGGTCCAGGATCGCCAGCGTAGCGCTCGGGCTCTGTGACGAGAGAGGAGGATATCTCGCGCAGACTGGACATCGATCATCTTGCGAGCTTCCCAGCCGCCCTGAGGGATCGGGCGCGATCTCATAGCCTCGAGCAGCGTATCCAGCGCTGGCAGGGCGGATGGTCCGAGCGCGGACAGATGGTCGATGTCGAGGAATGCGCCCGTGCCGGTCATCTCACGGCTGTGCTCGACGTTGAAGCGGGCGATCAGCGCGTCGAAGTCGGCGAAGGCGCAGCCATAGATCATTCCGGCCGCCACGGTCAGGTTGGTCATGACGAGCCAGTCGTTCGATCGGGCGAGCGCGATCCTGGCCACGATCAGAACCAGCCCCACCATCACGAGCGCCATCCACAGGAAGGCCGCCACCCGCCAGTGCGTCAGGGCATAGACATCGACATAGAGGTCGAGGCGCCGCATCGCGGACAGGACAAGGACGACCGTCTGCGCCGTCCAGAGGTAGACCAGCGCCCGGATCCAGCGATCCGATGCGGCTGCCGAGCCGGGTCGCATGGCGAGGAGCACGAAGGCGGCGGCGCAGAGGGCGGTGGCGACCAAAGTGTAGGCGCCACGATGGGCATATTCGGCATAGGTGATGCCGTCTGGCAGCGCCTTTCCGCCCCAGAGATAGAGACTGTCGAGGACGGTCTGCACCGCGAAGACCGCATTGAAAAGGACAAGGGCGCGCAGGATCGAGTCGGCGCCGAAAAGCGTGCTGGAAAAGCCGGAGGGCAGGGCGGGCGGTTCGTCCGAGGCGCGGGCTGCGGGCTCGGATGGCCGTATGGCTCGACCACTGAGATGGCGCAGCCGCGGACGCAGGAACGGCCAGATCAGCACGAAGGCCAGTATCCAGAAGATCAGCCGCGCCGGCTCCAGGAGGTCGATAAGGGCAGAGAGGTCGATCAGCCACAGCCAGTGCTCGACGATCGGATTGCCGGCGCCGAGCAGGATGATGAAGCCTCCTGCCAGGATGAGCGGCATGATCCAGACCGTCCATCGGACAAGCCGGCCAGCCGACATGCGCCGGGCGTCGCGCAGGCTTTTTGCCGCGCGGCGACGGCGGACCTCGTCCAGACAGAACGCAGCTGGACTCGTGACCAGGAAGCGCAGCACCGCCCTTGCTGCGGCAGGTCCATGAGGCAGCCGCCCGGCAGCCGCGAGCGCGAAAGCCGCCAGACAGGTCAGCCCGACAACGACCTGAAGCCTGCCCACCGTCTCTGCCAAGGCAAGCGCCGCGCCGGTCAGAAGTATCGCCGTCGGTATAGCCGAGACACCCAGCGACCGGCGATTGCAGAGGACGACGCCCAACCCGACCGTCAGCAGAAGAAGCGGCACCGGTAGCCCGATCGGTTGCGTGAGGGTGAGGCCGCCCGGTCGCTCGAAGGAGCGGAACAGAAGGAAGTCCGCCGCGGTGGTCAGAAGCAGTGCGGCCACGGCGTAGTCGCGGAGCCGCGGGGCGGCGAAACGGGCGGGTGTCATTGCGGATTGTCCTCGGCTGGTCGAACGGAGTGGCTCGGCTCGCGGACGATCGGCGGCGGGCTCGCAGCCGGCCGGAGCGGGTCGACCAGCCACCAGCCGTCGCGGCGGAGGCGATCGGGGATCGGGGAGCCCGGCGGCGGGACAGGGCGACGTCGGATCGTTCGCATGCCCCGTTCTCGCAGGGCCGCCAGCATCGCCTTTGCGCGACCTGCGCAGGCTTTTAGGATTTTCGTGCAGGATGTGTGCAGGCGACCGGCCCGCGCGGATCAGCGGGACGGGCTGCGATGCGGGTCGAAGCGGCGCGACCGTCCTCAGCGGCTGACCGCTCGCCATTGACCCGCTGCCTCTGACCGTCGCGGTCATCGAGCAGGGGGCATTAGTGAAGGACGGGTCGTGGACGCCGCAAGCCTGGCGGGCTGAACGTTGCCGGAGGGCTACTCGGCCCCAGCCTTTGCCGGCATGAGGGACGGCTGGTATCGGCTGATCGAAGCGCTCTCGCGCAAGGCCTCTGCAGGCGTGCCGTCAGCAACGGTGCGGGCGCGCGTCCAAAGGAAAAGATCGCTGACCTTCGTTACGCCGCGATCTGGCGTTCGACGGCAGCCTTGTCGATCACCGACCGGACTGAGACGATCTTCGATCCCCCGAATTGGTAGAAGACGTTCTCCGCAAAGGAGATCCTGCGGCCGTTGACCGGCAGCCCGAGAAACGCGGCCCTTGGATGGCAGTCGAACACGAGTCGTGCCGCGACGTGCGGCGGCTCACAGACCAGTGTGTCTATCCGGAAGTGCAGGTCCGGAATGTCCGCAAAGTCCTTGACCAGCATGGCGCGATAGCCAGCCAGGCCGAGCGGTCTGCCATTATGCTCAACATCGTCGTCGACATGCAAACCGAGGTTCGGCCAATCCTGCCGATTGAGGCAGTCGATATAGGCGCGGTACTGGTCGGCTAACGGGCGAGGGGTCAATGCGGCGGCTCCTTGCTCCGGCGGGTCAATCGAGGGGCGTTGCGGTTCGCCGGATGAGGCAGCCCTGATCGGCACCGCGCCGGCCGCGCTTGGCAAGCCACCTCAAAGCCGTACCGATCATCGCCCGTGATTGTCACGCCTTGGCGTCTGCCCAGTCTTCCCGCTGCTGCAGGACGTGCGTGACCTCGGCGACATGCTCCGTGCCCCAGTTGCAGAGTGGCGTGAGCGCCTCGGCAAGCGAGCGCCCCAGCGGCGTCAGCGCATAGTCTACCCGCGGCGGCACCTCGTGATAGTCGGTGCGCATGACGATGCCGTCGGCTTCCAGCTCCTTCAACTGCTGGATAAGCATCTTGTCGCTGACGCCACGAACCGCCCGCTTCAGCTCGCCATAGCGGTTCGGGCCTTGCAGCAGGAAGTACAGGATCAGCGGCTTCCACTTGCCGGCAATGACGCGCAGCGTTGCGTCGAGTCCGCAGCTGAATCCGGGCGGTGGTGCAAGGGTCGAGGACATGATCGGGTACTTACCAAAAGGTGCATACTTGTCTATAGGTGTGTAGCCAGCCAGCTATAGGCCACCTTAACAAGGAGGCGTGACATGAACAGGCTGGACGGCAAGACGGCAGTGATCACGGGCGGCGGAAGCGGCATCGGCCTTGGTGCCGCCCAGCGCTTCATCGAGGAAGGCGCATTCGTTTACATCTTCGGACGGCGGCAGGATGCGCTCGACGCCGCGCTGGAGCAACTCGGACCGAACGCCCGCGTCGTGCAGGGCTCGGTGACCGACCTTGCCGATCTCGATCGGCTGTTCGAGACGGTGAAGGCGGAGCGCGGCACGCTCGATGTCCTATTTGCCAATGCGGGCACCGGTGATCTTGCACCTCTCGGCGAGATCACGCCTGAGCAGTTCGACCGCACCTTCGGCGTCAATGTCAAAGGTGTGCTCTTCACAGTTCAGAAGGGCCTGCCGCTGATGACGAAGGGCGGCTCGATCATCCTGACGGGATCGACCGCGGGATCGATGGGCACGCCGAGCTTCAGCGTCTACAGCGCTACCAAGGCCGCGGTCCGAAACTTCGCACGCAGCTGGGCACAGGATCTGCGCGGCACGGGCATTCGCGTCAATGTTCTGTCTCCTGGACCCACCCGCACGGAGCTGGCGATGGACGTCGTGGGCAGCGAGGTGATGGAGTCGCTCGGCGGTACGACGCCGATCGGTCGCCTCGGCGAGCCGTCGGAAAACGGCGCGGTCGCAGCGTTCCTCGCCTCCGATGACAGCAGCTTCATGACGGGCAGCGAGGTCTTCGTGGACGGCGGTCTCGCGCAGATCTGATGCGCTGACCTGGCGAGGTCGAACGTCGAGAGACGATGGCGGCGTCTGGGCAGTTCTGCTTGGTGACATTGCTGGGGTGCCGCAAAGACAAAGGCCCTGCTTCCGTCGGGAAGCAGGGCCTTCTGCATGTCGCTCAGGTCCGCCGCGGATCAGAACCGGTAGGTGATACCGGTACCGATCAGCCAGGGATTCAGCTTGGCCTTGCCGGAGAGTTCTGTGCCGCCGAGATTGGCGGTCCAATCTGGCGCCAGGAAGACCTTCTTCACGTCGGCGTTGAAGCCCCAGTGATCGTCGATCATGTAGTCGAAGCCGACCTGGAGGGCCGCGCCCCATTCGTTCTCGATGTCCATGTCAGAGAACGCGCCGGAGTCGTGCTGGTTGTAGAAGATCGTGTAGTTCACGCCGGCGCCGACATAGGGCTTGAAGGCGCCGAAGTCGGTGAAGTGGTACTGCAGGGTCAGCGTGGGCGGCAGCACCCAGGTCTTGCCGACTTTGCCGAGGCCGGCGATCGAGTCGTCCGTCCAGACATTGGCATAGGTCGTGCCAAGGATCAGCTCCGCCGCGATATTGTCGGTGAAGTAGTAGCTGATGTCGAGCTCGGGGATGACGGTGTCGGAGTAGGTCAATCCGGAATCATCGATGCCGTCGACATAGCCTTCATCGTCGGTGATGACGCCGAGCGCGCGCAGGCGTACCTGCCACGGGCTCTTTGCCGTCTCTACCACCGTGGCTTCCGGCACGTCGTTCGCAACCGCCAGGTCGGCGGCGATCGCCTGGCCCGCAGTCAGCAAGAGGCCGGCCGCTGCGGCCCAGCCCAACGCTGTCGTCTTCATCGTCATCTCCTTCAACGTCCACCGGCGTCTCAGCCGCAGGCGGACCATGGGGAGGAGGGGACGCTGACTGTTTGCGCTAGATCAATGCGCGGCTAATCATTAGCCAATCACGGCGCCGTGATCGAGCACTGTGACGAAAATGCAACGGAACTGCCGCCTGGGTTCTACTCCTGCTGCCTGTCCGGATCGTAGTCCCCATAGGCTGACGCCGGAACTAGTCGATTCCCGATCATCGCGAGTCGCTTGGCCGTCAAGTCCGCGCAGTCTTGGTGCGTGACCACCGCAGCTGCCGCAGCGCTTCGCCGGCGGTCATGCCGACGGAGACGGCCAGGTTTAGCGAGCGGCTGCCGGGCTGCATCGGGATCAGCAGCCGTGCATCGGCATCGTCATGCACCGCATCCGGCACGCCGGCGCTTTCCCGACCGAACAGCAGCACGTCGCGGTCCTCGAAGATGAAGTCCGTGTAGGGGCACGCGCCCTTGGTGGTGAGGAGCACCAGCCGCCGCCCGGCGGCGCGTCGCGCCTTATCAAAGGCGGTATAGTCGACGTGACGGCGGAGCGCCGCCTGCTCAAGGTAATCCATGCCGGCCCGCTTCAGGGCGCGGTCGGAGAGGTCGAAGCCCGCCGGCTCGATCACTTCGACGGGAAGGCCGAGGCAGGCGCCGAGTCTGAGGATCGTGCCGGTATTGCCGGCGATGTCGGGCTGGAACAGCGCGATGGACAGGTCGCCTGCCTCGGCGGCAGCCTCGTGATCGGTGGCGGTCATTGCTGCTTGTCCCCATGACGCGGCGCCTACAGCTGCCTATATCGGAGACCTATTGCATGGCGCGAGTGCCTCCCCGGCACGGCCGCCTGCCGCCGATTGGAAGCGATTACGTGTCGATCTTTTCCTTCTTCGAGCGGCTCGTCGACCCGTTCCCGGAAGGGCAGCGCAAGGCGAGCCCTCCTACAACCCTGTCCGCTTTCGTCTGGCATCACGCCAAGCCGGTCTGGCCGATGCTGCTGATGCTCGCCATCACCACGGCGGCGATCTCGATCATCGAGGTGTCGCTGTTCGGCTTCCTCGGCAGCCTCGTTGACTGGCTGTCGGCGCAGTCGCGCGAGACCTTCCTGCAGCAGGAATGGCCAACGCTTGCGCTGATGGCCTTCGTCATCCTCGTGGCACTGCCAGGCGTCGTGTTCCTGCAGTCGCTGGTCTCGTTCCAGGCGCTCGCGGCGAACTTCCCGATGCGCTTCCGCTGGACAGTGCACAACTGGCTGCTCGACCAGTCGCTCGCCTTCTTCCATGACGAGTTTGCCGGCCGCATCGCCACCAAGATGATGCAGACGGCACTCGCCGTGCGCGAGAGCGTGGTCAAGACGATCGACGTCATGCTCTACGTCGCGGTTTACCTCACCGGCATCGTCGTGCTCGTGGCCGCGGCCGACTGGCAACTGGCGCTGCCTTTCGTCGTCTGGGTGATGCTCTATGCCGTGATGCTCGGCTACTTCATCCCGCGTCTGCGCAACATCTCGATCGCTCAGGCCGATGCGAGAGCGCTGATGACAGGCCGCGTCGTCGATGCGTATTCCAACATCGGCACGGTGAAGCTGTTCTCGCACACGACGCGCGAGGCGACCCACGCCAAGCGTTCGATGCGCGAGTTCATCGGCACCGTATACGGCCAGATGCGGCTCGTCAGCGGTCTCTACCTCTGCCTCTACGCACTGAATTCGCTGCTGCTCTTCGCCATCGCCGCCACCGGCATCGCCCTGTGGCTGGACGAGCTCGTCAGCGTCGGCGCCATCGCCATCGCCGTCGGTCTGGTGCTGCGGCTGAACGGCATGTCCCAATGGATCATGTGGGAGGTGGCGCAGCTCTTCGAGAATATCGGCACCATGCAAGACGGCATGGTGACCTTCTCGCAGAGCCGCGCGATCACCGATCGTCCGGATGCCGTCGCGCTGGCCGTGCCCGAGGGACGGATCGAGTTCGACCGCGTCAGCTTCGCCTATGGCAAGGCCGGCAACGTCATCAAGGATTTCTCGCTGACCGTCCGTCCCGGCGAGAAGATCGGCATCGTCGGGCGATCCGGCGCCGGCAAGTCGACGCTTCTCAACCTCCTGCTGCGCTTCTACGAGGTCGAAGGCGGCGCCATCCGCATCGACGGCGCCGACATCCGCGACGTCACGCAGGCTTCGCTGCGCCGGCAGATCGGCATGGTGACGCAGGACACCTCACTGCTGCACCGCTCGATCCGCGAGAACATTCTCTACGGGCGTCCGGATGCCAGCGAAGCGGAGGTGCAAAAGGCTATCGAGCGGGCCGAGGCCGCGGGCTTCATTGCCGATCTCGCCGACAGCGAGGGTCATGTGGGCCTCGATGCCGAGGTGGGGGAGCGCGGCGTCAAGCTCTCCGGCGGCCAGCGCCAGCGCATCGCGATCGCCCGCGTCATGCTGAAGGACGCGCCGATCCTCCTCCTCGACGAGGCGACGTCGGCCCTGGACTCGGAGGTCGAAGCCGCGATCCAGGAGAATCTCTATCGCCTGATGGAGGGCAAGACGGTGATCGCGGTCGCCCATCGGCTGTCCACCATCGCGGCGCTCGACCGGCTGGTGGTGCTCGACCGTGGCCGCATCGTCGAGGAGGGCACCCATGCCGAGCTGATCGCCTCGGGCGGCATCTACGCCCAGCTCTGGCACCGGCAGGCCGGCGGCTTTCTCCCCGAGGACGAGGATCAGGCCGACCTTCCCGCCGGCGCCGCCGAGACCGCTTCGGACAGCCGGGCGGCCGCGGAATGATGGACCGCTTTCTGCAGCGCTTCGAAGGCGTCATCGATCCATTCGGAGACGATGGCGAGACGCCAGAGGAGGCGCGTGCCAACCGCACCGGCCATCTGAAGGCGCTGCCGTCGGAGACCAACCGCTTCATCTGGCACTTCGCCAAGGCGGCCAAGTGGCCGCTCGCCGGCCTCCTCGTCACTGGCGGCCTCACCGGCGGAGTAGAGGCGGCGATCTATACGGGCGTCGGCTGGCTGATCGACGCGCTGGAGAAGGGCTCGCCGGCCACGCTCTTTGCCGAGCACGGCTGGCTCCTTCTCGGTCTCGTCGTGCTGACACTGGTGGCGCGCACGCTGGTGCTGGCCGCCGCCTCGATCCTCGAGGAGCAGGTGATCTCGCCGAGCTTCTACAATCTTATCCGCTGGCAGAGCTACCGCCGGCTCATGGACCAGTCCTACACCTTCTTCCAGAACGATTTCGCCGGGCGGCTCGCCCAGAAGGTGCAACAAGTCGGCCAGGCGACGGGCGACTTCATCACCACCACGCTGCAGACCTTCTGGTCCTTCGTCACCTTCATTCTTCTCAGCATCACCATTCTCGGCGCCCTCGATGTCTGGATGGGCGTGGTGCTGGGCGTATGGTCGCTCGGCTACTGGTGGATCGTGCAGAACCTGCTGCCCGAGATCCGCGAGCGCGGCCGCGAGCGCGCCAATGCCAACTCGGTCTGGACCGGCCGTGTCGTCGACAGCTTCACCAACATCCTGTCGGTCAAGCTCTTCGATGCCACGCGCAGCAACGACGCCTTCGTGCGAGACGGCTTCGAGCGTTTCGTGGAGGCCAGCCGACGCATGACCCGTTCGCTGACGAGCGTGCGCACGGCCGTCGCGCTGCTCAACGGGCTCATGATGGTCGGCGTCGGTGCCGTCGCCGTCATCGGCTGGCGCGCCGGCAGCATCTCCACCGGCGGTGTTGCGACAGCGCTCGGCCTGGTGCTGCGGCTGAACCAGATGTCAGGCTGGATGATGTTCAACATCAACGCGCTGGTGCGCAACTACGGCACCATCCAGGATGCCGTCACCACGGTTTCGGCGCAGCCGACGCTGGTGGACAGGCCCGATGCCGCCCCGCTCGTAGCCGGCCAGGGTGCCGTCACCTTCGACCGCGTGACCTTCCACTATGGCAAGGGCGGCGGCGTCATCGACGAGTTCAGCCTGACGATCCAGCCGGGCGAAAAGGTCGGGCTCGTGGGTCGCTCAGGCGCCGGCAAGACGACGCTCGTCAACCTGCTTCTGCGCCTCTACGAGCTGGAGGGCGGGCGCATCCTGATCGACGGGCAGGACATTGCCGGTGTGACGCAGAGCTCGCTACGCGCTGCGATCGGCGTCGTCACGCAGGACACCTCGCTTCTACACCGCTCGATCCGCGACAACATCGCCTATGGCCGAGTTGGTGCCGATGAGGGCGACATCCTGTCGGCCGCCGAGCAGGCGAGCGCCGACGACTTCATCCCGACCTTGCGCGATCCAAAAGGGCGCTCCGGCTACGATGCCTATGTCGGCGAGCGCGGCATCAAGCTCTCCGGCGGGCAGCGCCAGCGCATTGCCATCGCCCGGGTGCTCCTGAAGGACGCGCCGATCCTGATCCTCGATGAAGCGACCTCGGCGCTGGACTCGGAAGTCGAGGCGGCGATCCAGGAGAACCTGACCACGATGATGGAGGGCAAGACGGTGATCGCCATCGCGCATCGCCTCTCCACCATCGCAGCGATGGACCGCCTTGTGGTCATCGACAAGGGGCGCATCGTGGAGGAGGGGCGCCACGCCGACCTCATCGCGAAAGGCGGCCTCTATGCCGCTTTGTGGAACCGGCAGTCCGGCGGCTTCCTCGATTCGGCCGCAGCGGAAGCGGCCGAGTAGGGGCGCCTGCTCGTCCGTCACGACTGCGAGGCAACATCCAGCCAAAACGCAGCGCATCACCAGCATGACGGCTCTGCGGACAATCCTGGGCCGGCACTAATTGCGGCGACGCCTACCGGCTTGCCGGGTGCTGCGAGAGACAATCAGAACGTTGGCGAGCCGGAACTCTCGCCTGCCGCCGCAGCAATCCTGCCCCTCTTGAAGCAGGTCATTCGGCCGCACGGATGAGAGGAAGTTCCACCCTCCTGCGCCCCGCCGTCGCAGCGACGCGCGAAGCTTGCGCAAAGGCTGCGTATTCCGGCGCTCTTAGACTTGTTCCAGTCTGGACAAGGGACGACCCTCCACCTAAGAAGTCGCGAACGATCGACCATGGTCGCAGTCGCGCCGCATTTTCGCGTCTGCCGGCCACTTGCCGGTCGATGCGGATTTCGCGAAAGAGCGTGGCCGGCAAGCACGGCAGAAGTGCAAGGAGAGTGTTCCCGTGAGCGCGAACGAAACCCTCGAACCGACCCGCCGGGACTTCTTGTACATCGCGACCGGCGCCGTCGCGGCCGTTGGCGCCGCGTCCGTCGCATGGCCGTTCATCGACCAGATGAACCCGGATGCGGCGACCCTCGCGCTCGCCGAGATCGAGGTCGACGTCAGCCAGGTTGCCGTTGGTCAGTCGATTACCGCCAAGTGGCGCGGCAAGCCGATCTTCATCCGCCAGCGGACGCCGGAAGAGATCGAGGCGGCCAAGACCGTTTCGCTCGACGAGCTGAAGGATCCGGTCGCGCGTAATGCCAATCTCGGCGCCGACGCGCCGGCGACCGACGAGAACCGCTCGGCCAAGGGTAAGGAAGCCTGGCTGGTGATGGTCGGCGTCTGCACGCATCTCGGCTGCATCCCGCTCGGCCAGTCCGGCGACTACAATGGCTGGTTCTGCCCCTGCCATGGCTCGACCTACGACACGTCCGGCCGCATCCGCAGCGGCCCGGCGCCCGAGAATATGGCGATTCCCGCCTTCGAGTTCATTTCCGACACGACCGTGCGCATCGGCTGATCCGGGAGAAACGATAAAGTCATGGCTGGTCATTCCTCCTACGTTCCTTCCAACGGCTTCACGCGGTGGATCGACGCGCGTCTGCCGCTGCCGCGCCTCGTCTACGACTCCTTCGTTGCCTACCCCGTCCCGCGCAACCTGAACTACGCCTATACCTTCGGCGGCATCCTGGCGCTGTTCCTGGCGGTCCAGATCCTGACTGGCGTCGTGCTCGCCATGCACTATGCGGCGGCGACGGGCCTGGCCTTCCAGTCCGTCGAAGCGATCATGCGCGACGTGAACTGGGGCTGGCTGCTGCGTTACATGCATGCCAACGGCGCGTCCTTCTTCTTCATCGCCGTCTACCTGCACATGTTCCGCAACTTCTACTACGGCTCCTACAAGGCGCCTCGCGAAGTGCTGTACATCCTGGGCGTGATCATCTTCCTCCTGATGATGGCGACCGCCTTCATGGGCTATGTGCTCCCCTGGGGCCAGATGAGCTTCTGGGGCGCCACCGTGATCACCGGCTTCTTCACCGCCTTCCCGATCATCGGCGACCCGATCCAGCAGCTGCTGCTCGGCGGCTTTGCCGTCGACAACGCCACGCTGAACCGCTTCTTCTCGTTGCACTATCTGCTGCCGTTCATGATCGCCGGCGTCGTGATCCTGCACGTATGGGCGCTGCATGTCGTCGGTCAGACCAACCCTACCGGTGTCGAGGTGAAGTCGCCGCGTGACACCGTGCCGTTCACCCCGCAGGCCACCGTCAAGGACGGCTTCGCGATGGTGGTGTTCCTGTTCGTCTTCGCCTGGTTCGTCTTCTACATCCCGAACTTCCTCGGCCATCCGGATAACTACACCCCGGCCAACGCGCTGAAGACGCCGGCTCACATCGTGCCCGAGTGGTACTTCCTGCCCTTCTACGCGATGCTGCGCGCCATCACCTTCAACATCGGACCCATTGATTCCAAGCTCGGCGGCGTGCTCGTCATGTTCGGCTCGATCATCGTCCTCTTCTTCCTGCCCTGGCTCGACACCTCGCGGGTGCGCTCCACCGCCTTCCGGCCGATCTACAAGATCTTCTACTGGATCCTCGTGGCGGACTGCATTCTCCTGGGCTGGCTCGGCTCGCGTCCGGCAGAGGGCATCTATCCGACGCTGTCGCTGATCGGCACGATCTACTACTTCGCGCATTGGCTGATCGTTCTGCCGGTGGTCGGTCTCATCGAGACGCCGCGCAAGCTGCCGAACTCCATCGCCGAGGCGGTGCTCGGGCCGGACCGCGGACTGGGAACCGGCACCGGCCATGGTGCGGCTCCGACCGGAGCCGTGACGGCGCCGCAGGTCAAGGGCTGAGCGCGGACTGAGGGGAACATCCATGAAAACGCTACTCTCAGCCGTCCTCGCAGCCGGCCTTCTCTCGACAATGCCGCTGGCGAATGCCCAGCAGGACGCGGTCACCCCGGCGCCGACCCAGCCTGAGGCCGGGGCTGCGGCTCCTGCCGCACCTGCAGGCGAGGCCGTAGCGCCCGACGCGGCCGGTGGCCACGGCGGCGAAGCGGAGGAGCACCACACGGTGCACTATCCGCTGAAGCATCCCGCCAGCCTCGACTGGTCCTTCGCGGGCATGTTCGGCCACTGGGACGTCGCCCAGCTGCAGCGCGGCCTGAAGGTCTACAAGGAGGTCTGCTCGGCCTGCCACTCGATGAACCTCGTGGCGATGCGCAGCCTCGGCGCGCTCGGCTACAGCGAGGAGCAGGTGAAGGCGTTCGCCGCCGAGTACACCGTGCAAGACGGACCGAACGGCGACGGCGAGATGTTCGAGCGCAAGGCGATCCCGTCGGATCACTTCCCGGCGCCGTATCCGAACCCCGAGGCGGCCGCTGCCGCCAACAATGGCGCGGCTCCGCCGGACCTGTCGCTGATTGCCAAGGGGCGCGCGGTGGAGCGCGGCTTCCCCACCTTCATCTTCGATATCTTCACCCAGTATGCCGAGAGCGGGCCGGACTATGTCCACGGGCTTCTCACCGGCTACGGCCAGGAGCCGGCCGCCGACGTGGTGATCCAGCCGGGCACCTACTACAACCCGTACTTCATCTCAGGTCCGGCGCTGGCGATGCCGCCGCCGCTCTCGGCCGATCAGGTCACCTATGATGACGGCACGCAGCAGACGGTCGACCAGTATGCCCGCGACGTCTCGGCCTTCCTGATGTGGGCCGCCGAGCCGCATCTCGTGGAGCGTAAGCAGACCGGCTTGATCGTCATCCTGTTCCTCGCTGTATTCGCCGGTATGCTCTACATCGTGAAGCGACGCGTCTGGGACGGCATCGCCCACTGAGGCGGCGTCACGGATCGAAAACTCGGAAGCGGGGGGCTGCGGCCCCCCTTTTCATGTCTGCGGGCTGGAAGAGGGAGACAGGATCATGAGCGAGACAGCCGAAGACTTCGCCGCAGCGATCCGCACGATTCCGGACTATCCGAAACCCGGCATTCTCTTTCGCGACATCACCACGCTGCTCGCCGATGCCGCTGTCTTCCGCAGTGCGGTTGACCGTCTGGTCGACCCCTTCAAGACGAGCGGTGTCGACAAGGTTGCGGGTATCGAGGCGCGGGGCTTTATCCTCGGCGGCGCTCTGGCGCACCAGCTGCAGGCTGGCTTCGTTCCCATCCGCAAGAAGGGCAAGCTGCCGCACGAGACGATCCGCATCGCCTATTCGCTCGAATACGGCCTCGATGAGATGGAGATGCACCGTGATGCGGTGAAGCCGGGCGAGCGCGTGCTCCTGACTGACGATCTCATCGCCACCGGCGGGACGGCAGAAGGCGCAGTGAAGCTGCTGCGCGAACTCGGCGCCGACATCGTCGCCGCCTGCTTCGTCATCGACCTGCCGGATCTCGGCGGCCGCCGCAGGCTCGAGGCGCTCGGCGTCGAGGTGCGAACTCTGGTGGAATTTCCCGGGCACTGAGCGAGACCATCGTCATGACGGCACGCAGCGACCAGCCGGACGCCGAGCCGATCTTCGATGAAGCCTTCCGCAGGACACTGACGCAGCTTCTGGCATGGCGGCGGGACGTGAGGTCCTTCGATCCACGGCCTGTCGATCCGGCGGCTTTGGCGGCGGCCTTGTCCTCCTTCGATCTGGCGCCCTCCGTGGGCAACAGCCAGCCCTGGCGCCTCGTCACGGTGAACGACCCAGAGCGGCGGGTGCGGATCCGCGACAGCTTCGAGCGTTCGAATGCATCGGCCCTGCGGGCGCAGGCGACGGAGCGGGCAGGACTCTATGCTTCTCTCAAGCTCGCCGGGCTCGACCAGGCGCCGGTGCATCTCGCCGTCTTCTGCGACGAAGATTGCGAGCAGGGGCATGGTCTGGGCACCCGAACCATGCCGGAGACGCTCGCCTATTCCACCGTTGCGGCGCTCACCACCTTCTGGCTGGCCGCCCGCGCACACGGGATCGGCGTCGGATGGGTCTCCATCATCGAACCCGATGTTGTCAGCGCCGTTCTCGACGTTCCTGCGGAGTGGCGGCTGATCGCCTATCTCTGCGTCGGCTATCCCGCCGCTGCCGACGACGTGCCGGACCTGGAACGGCGCAGCTGGCAGGCGCGGGCGCCTTTGGCATCGAAACTCATCCGCCGCTGAGCAATCGGTCGCGATGGGCTTGCCTGAAGTTCCCGGATAGGCTGCAGTGGGCCGGTACCTCAGCCGGAGCGAAGGCCATGCAGCCGAAGATCGTCGTCTTTGCCATCATGGCTGCCGTCACACCCGCAACCTGCGTCTTGGCACAGGAGCCGGCGGCAGAAGTGGCGCCAGCGGCGGCGGCTGCGGTGCCGGACGCAGCTGCGCGGGCTTCGCCGAACGACCTCCTCAACGCCGCGCTCTGGATGCAGTCGTCCGTTGAATACAAGGCCACTGCCATCGGCATCTATGCGCTGGCGCGATCCAAGCTGGACGCGGCGATCGCAGACAAGGCCGCCAGCGCCCTCGACCAGAACGGCGCAGCTGAGCTGCCGCCGGCCATTATCCTCGATCTCGACGAGACGGTGCTCGACAACGCTGCCTATGAATCCGGCCTCGTCACCAGCAACCACGACTACAGCTCCAAAACGTGGGGTCAGTGGGTCGATGCCAAGGCGGCCAAGGCCGTGCCGGGCGCCTTGGACTATCTCACCTATGCCGATTCCAAGGGCGTGAAGATCTTCTACGTCACCAATCGCAATGCGAACCAAGAAGAGGCGACGCGCGCCAACATGCAGGCCCTCGGCTTTCCCATGGGCGGCAATGTCGACACTTTCCTGATGTCGCGCGAGAAGGGCTGGCGCTCGGCCAAGAAGACGCGGCGCGACTTCGTGGCGAAGGACTACCGTGTCGTCGCGCTTGTCGGCGACAACTTCAACGACTTCTCCGATGCCGCCTCCGGCACGCCGGCGGAGCGCCTCTCCGCCTTCGACGGGGTGAAGGCGCATTTCGGCACCGACTGGTTCATGCTGCCCAACCCGACCTACGGCTCGTTCGAATCGGCGCCCTACGGCAACGACTTCCGTCTGCCGGCTGAGAAGAAGCGGCAGGCCAAGATCGAGGCGCTGGAGCCATGGGTGCCGACGGGGGAGTAAGGTGTGTGCCGCGGTGACGTGGCGAAGTTACGTCAGTCCGTCGAGCAGAAGGCCGCGCCGTCGCAACTGAACACTGGCTCGCCCCGCTGGTTCACCGCCTCGACATGCGTCTCGACAATGCCCCAGCCCGGACGGCTGGCGGAAAGGCGCTTGCCCGTTACCGTTCGATGATACGTTACGCTGTCGTCCGCCATTACCGGCTTCGGCCAGCGGATGTTGCGGATGCCGGGCGAGGGGCCGAAGTTCGGTGCAGCGTTACCGCCGGCGATCCACGCGGCCGCGATCCGGTCGCGATGATCGACATTGAGGCGCATGTAGATCGCCGCCGTATGCCAGCCCGAGGCGCAGAGGCCGCCGAGCAGCGAGACCTTGGCGGCCTCCTCATCGAGGTGGAACGCCTGCGGGTCGTACAGCGCGGCAAAGCGCTTGATCTCGGCGGCTTCGAAGAGATGCGTTCCAAGGCCGGCGGTTTCGCCCACGACGATGGCGTCGAAGAAGCTCATACCGCGCCTCCCGTCGCGTCGGCCACAACGCCGCTGGACGGTTGCCCGATGCCATCGCGCGTCAGCAGGAGCAGCGTGTATTCGCTATCCATAACGGTCTCGCCGCGCTGGTTTGCGACCTCGGCGCGCAGCTTGGCGATGCCGAGCGCCGGCCGCGACGCCGAGCGCCGCGCCGACAACACCGTCGCCGTGCCTGTAAGGCGATCGTCGGGTCGCACCGGCTTCAGCCAGCGGACGAAGTCGACGCCCGGCGACCCTTGCGAGGTGGAGTCCCGCAGGAAACCGTCGAACATCATCCGCATCATCATGGCGCAGCTATGCCAGCCGGAGGCGGCAAGACCACCGAGCATCGTCGCCGCTGCAGCCTCATCATCGACATGAAAGGGCTGCGGGTCGAACTCGGCGGCAAAGGCGACGATCGCCTCGCGCGTCACATCGTATGGCGCGAGCGGCAGCACCGTCTCGACGGTGAAATCCTCGAATGTCCGCATCGCCATGCCTCCTCAGTCTTCGACCGGCATGCCATCGACCGAGCGCGAGACGAGACAACCCTCGCTGGGGTGGGGCAATCAGGTGTTGAACTTGAACATCATGATGTCGCCGTCCTGGACGACATATTCCTTGCCCTCGTCGCGCGCCTTGCCGGCCTCTTTGGCCGCCACTTCGCCGCCGAGCGTCACGAAGTCATTGTAGGCGATCGTCTGGGCACGGATGAAGCCGCGCTCGAAGTCGGTGTGGATCACGCCGGCGGCGCGCGGCGCCTTCCAGCCGCGGTCGATCGTCCAGGCCCGGGTCTCCTTCGGGCCGACGGTAAAGTAGGTGATGAGGCTGAGGAGGTCGTAGCCGGCGCGAATCAGCCGGTCGAGGCCGGGCTCGGTGAGGCCCATCGCCTCCAGATAGTCGCCGACCTCGTTCTCGGGCAGCTGGGCGATCTCGGCTTCGATGGCGGCGGAGATGATCACGCTGCCGGCGCCCTGGCGCGCCGCCATCTCCTCCACCGCGCGGGAATGCGCATTGCCGGTGGCGGCATCTGCCTCCGCAACGTTGCAGACATAGAGGACGGGCTTCGACGTCAGCAGGTTGAGGCCGCGCAGGATGGCGAGCTCGTCGGGCGCCAGCGTGGGAAGGAGCGTGCGCACCGGCTGGCCGTCGGTCAGCTTGGCAAGCGCCGCCTCCATCACCGGCAGCACGGCGAGCGACTCCTTGTCCTTGGCACTGGCACGCTTGCGCGTCGCCACGACACGTCGCTCGAGGCTCTCAAGGTCGGAGAGCATCAGCTCAGTCTCGACCGTATCGGCGTCGGCGACGGGGTCGATCTTGCCCTCGACATGGGTGATGTCGTCATCCTCGAAGCAGCGCAGCACGTGGACGACGGCGTCCACCTCGCGGATGTTGGCGAGGAACTGATTGCCGAGGCCTTCGCCCTTCGACGCCCCGCGCACCAAGCCAGCGATGTCGACGAAGGTGATGCGTGTCGGAACGATCTGGGCGGACTTGCCAATCTTGGCGATGACCTGCAAGCGCGGATCCGGCACGGCGACGTCGCCCGTGTTCGGCTCAATGGTGCAGAACGGGTAGTTCGCCGCCTGCGCCGCCGCCGTCTTGGTAAGCGCGTTGAAGAGCGTCGACTTGCCGACATTCGGCAGCCCGACGATGCCGCATCTGAAACCCATGGAAAATCGTCCTGTTGCTGTCTTCGGCCGAGCCTCGCGCCTCGATGGGCGTCAGTCCTTGCGACCGAACATCGTCTTCAGAATGTCCGCCAGCGGCCCTTTGGCGGGCGCTGCCGGCGCCGTCTTCGGCGCGCGAGCCTGACGGATGTGGCTTTGGCCCTTCGGCGGCTTTGCGTCTGACGCAGCACTGCCAGCGCGTGCCGGCGCACTGCCGGAGCCCTTGGCGCCAGCGGGCTCGGTCGAGCCGGTGGCGAGCGCAACGCGTGTCATGAACAGCGCATCATCGCCCTTGGCGATGGCGTCGATGTTGCGGCTGACGGCGTCGAGCAGCCCGTCCACCCAATCGCGATCCGCCTTGGCAAAGTCGGAGAGGACATGCGGGTTCACCCGCTCCTTCGAGCCGGGATGGCCGATGCCAAGACGCACGCGGCGATAATCCTTGCCGATATGAGCATCGATCGATTTCAGACCATTGTGGCCTCCATGGCCGCCGCCGGTCTTCACCCGCACCTTGCCCGGTGCAAGGTCGAGCTCGTCATGAATGACGACGACCTGTCCAGGCTCCAGTTTGTAGAAGCGGGCAGCTTCGCCCACTGACTGGCCCGACAGGTTCATGAAGGTGAGGGGCTTCAGGAGAAGCACCTTCTCGCCGGCGATCTGGCCCTCGGCGATCTCGCCGCTGAACTTCTTCGTCCAGGCGGAAAAGGAGGCGTCCTTCGCGATGCGATCAAGCGCCATGAAGCCGATATTATGCCGGTTGCCGGCATAGCTGGGGCCGGGATTGCCCAATCCTGCGATCAGCAACATCGTCCCGGCTCCCTCATGTCAGAAGATCCCTGGCGTTAGGCCGCCAGGGAGCTGCGCGTCTTTAAGCCTCGGCGCCTTCGCCATCCTCGTCGGCCTCGGACTGTCCGGCAGCCGTGGAGGCGATGGTGGCGATGGTGAAGTCGCGATCAGCGATCGTCGGACGCACGCCCTTCGGCAGCTTGACGGCCGAAATGTGGACGGAGTCGCCGATCTGGAGGCCAGTCAGGTCGACTGTGAAGGCTTCCGGAATGCTGCCGGCCGGGCAGTGGACCTCGACCTCATGGCGCACGATGTTCAGCGTGCCGCCGCGCGTCAGGCCGGGCGCTGCATCCTCGTTCTCGAAGTGGACCGGCACCTGCACCGTGACTTCCGTGCTCTCGGAGACACGGAGGAAGTCGACGTGGACCAGGAAGTCACGGACCGGATCGAGCTGGTAATCCTTGGGCAGGACCTTGATCTGCTCGCCGTTGAGTTCGATCGTTGCGATCGTCGTCAGGAAGCCGCCGGCATGCAGCTTCAGGAACGTTTCCTTGTAGGGGATCGCGATCGGCTGGGGATCTTTCTTGTCGCCGTAGATCACGGCGGGAATCATTCCGTTGCGGCGAAGATGTCTGGCGGCCCCCTTGCCGACCTGCTCGCGCGCCTCGGCCTTGACCGTGTAGGTCTCGCTCATGGCAATGTCCTTTGACTGGGTTGAGGTGGCCGCAACCGGATCATGGATCCGGAAACGACGAAAAGCGGTCCACATGGAACCGCTGTCCTCCGCGCTGCCTCCAAGGGTGTCTGCGCGGACGTCGACCGTATAGCCGAGGGGAATGGCAGGGGCAAGTTGCGGATGCAGCTTGATGACCCAGCGTCAGCCGAGACCTCATTCACGGATCGAGGGCAGGCGCTCCATGACACATGCACCGGAGCGGGCCGGAGCATTCGCAGGCGATCGAATGCACGCTGCGGCGACGACGAAAAGGCGATGCCGTCGCACGCAGCCTATAAGGAGCTTGGCCTCGGCGAGGCCGATACCGCTCGTCAGATCAGGCCAAGGACGATCGACTTCGCCACCGCATGAGTGCGGTTCATCGCCTGCAGTTTGTCGACGGCAGCTGCGATATGATTGTCGACCGTGTAGCGGGAGAGATTGAGCCGACCCGCTATCTCGTCACTCGTCAGACCTTGCGAGACCAGGGCCAGGCATTCCGTCTCGCGCGGCGTCAATGTCATTGCTATCGCGCCACGCTCGGCCTCATCAGAGAACGATCCTCTGGCTGCCGTTCAGGTAGCTCAACAAGCTGCTGAAGATGGCTATCCCGGTATCGTCACTGCTCTTCTTCGCGTGGAGCAGCCCGGCGGCCGCCTCTGCAGCCGCCTGATCGCCGTACTGGGAGCGAAGGAACTCGGCCGCTCGCGCCGTCCGATCCCTCGCCTCGGCAAGCGATTCTTCGGGAAAGCGCTGCCAGTTGATCAAGGCTTGATCGCCGTCGCCGCGGCCCGAGCTAGTGTCGGCACCGTCGCCATCCACGGTGGCATGACCGTCCATACCGTCGTGTCCGTCGACTGTAGCGGCACCGTCCGGGCGAATCTCGCTCGAGCCGTCGCCGTGTGGCCGCATCACGTAGCCGGCTCTGCCGACGATGCCGCTCCCGCCGCTCCAGGCGTTTGCTGCCGCTTCGGCATCTTTATCGGTCGGTCCAGTGTTCATGCATTGCAGCATGCGCTGGCAAGTCTACGAATGCAATAACTTGCATCAGTGCAAGACTACAAACCCAGATCGACGGTTTGCCGTGGGGTAAAATTCGAATATCTACAGGATCCAGGCTCTGGTAATCAGTCGAACAGGCTGGACACCGACTCTTCGGTGGCGGTGCGCTGGATGGCTTCGCCGAGAAGGTTCGCGGTCGTGACGACCCGGATGTTCTCTGCCGCGGTGATCGCCTTGGTCGGCTGGATCGAGTCGGTGATGACCAACTCCTTGAGGCTCGAGGCGCCGATACGTGCCACGGCGCCGCCGGACAATACGCCATGCGTGATATAAGCGGTGACGCTGCTGGCGCCTTGCTCCATCAGCGCGTCGGCCGCATTGCAGAGCGTGCCGCCGGAATCGATGATGTCGTCGATCAGGATGCAGTTGCGGCCGTCGACGTCACCGATGATGTTCATGACCTCCGACTCGCCCGGCCGGTCGCGGCGCTTGTCGACGATGGACAGGGGCGCGTCGAGCCGCTTGGCAAGGGCGCGGGCGCGGACCACGCCGCCGACGTCGGGGGAAACGATCATCAGGTTCGACAGGTCCTGATGCTCCTTGATGTCGCGCGAGATCAGCGGCACGGCAAACAGATTGTCGGTCGGGATGTCGAAGAAGCCCTGGATCTGTCCGGCATGAAGATCCAGCGTCATGACGCGATTGGCGCCGGCCTCGGTGATGAGATTGGCGACCAGCTTCGCCGAGATCGGCGTGCGCCCGCCGGCTTTGCGGTCCTGTCGGGCGTAGCCGAAGTAAGGGATCACCGCAGTGATACGCCGGGCGGATGCGCGCCGCATCGCGTCGATCATGATGAGCAGTTCCATCAGGTGATCGTTGGCGGGATAGGAGGTCGACTGGACGATGAAGACGTCCTCGCCGCGCACATTCTCCTGGATTTCGACGAAGATCTCCTGATCGGCGAAGCGCCGAACCATCGCCTTGCCCAGCGGCAGTTCCAGATAGCGGCCGATCGACTCGGCCAGCATGCGATTGGAATTGCCGCTGAAGAGTTTCATCGCGTTTTTCTCATCGGAGCCGGGGGCAGAAGGGCAGTGTCGCCACAGGGCCTATCGCAGTGCAGCATAGATGGGGCCGTCCTTCTTCGCAGCGCTCCTTAACACCGTCCGAAGAAGATTCAAGGCGGATCGCGGCAGGCACACCCTGCAAGCTGCGACCGCCTTCAAACAGGGTAAAGCCTCAGCCCTGCGCTGCCGCGATACGTGTCGTCTCGCTTAATGTGCGTGTGGCGATGGCGTCGAGGACCGCAGGTCCGACCGCCGTCCAGGGGTCACCGCCGCCGCTGCCGGCAGCCAACTCCTTGCCCTGGATACGATCAATGCGGCGGTCGTTCTGATCCAGAACGTCCCAGACGAAGACGACAGCCGTGCGCCCGCCCTCGTCCAGTGCGGAGAGGTAGCCCTTCAGCCGCAGAGGGGCGCTGGGCCCGCCGGAGGGCCTGATGGTGATCCCTTGCGAGACCGCTGCGCGCGACAGCGCTTGCGCCATCGCGCCTGCCGTTTCCGGCGGCGCACCCACCAGCGGCAAGAACTGGATTTCGGTTGAGACGCCTCCAGCGCGAAGCTCCGGCTCTGCGGCTGCGCTTCTGTTGCTGGACCCGCCGGGCATCTCCATCGGCGGCATGCTGCCGGCGCCGCCGCTCGCCATGTCGCCCGGCGGCGTCATCCCCATGCTCGTATCCGAGCTGCGGCAGCCCGACAGAAGCAGGAGGACGAGGCAAAGCGAACGGCCCGCTCGCGCGCCAGTCAACATCATCGCTCGCGATCCTCTTCGTCTAATGATCCTCCTGCCGGGAGTGCTGCTGCTGAGCATAGCCTCACCGGCGTCGAGCGATCCGCGGATTGCCGAAGAGCATCATTGTCGCGATTTCCGCAACAAAGCCTTAAGAACTGGCCGCGCGAGGGCCGACCGGAAGCCTCGGATCACGCGGCCGCTTTCGCGCCGATCGAATTCCGGCGGCGCAGCGCATGACGACGCGGTGATCAGGAAACGATCGACAGCTCCAGCGGCAGACGCGACAGCGGCTCCGGATCGCCGTCTGTGGTGAGGTATGTGCGCCCGAGCGTCATCGCCGTTCCCGTGTCGGAGTCCATGATGATCATGTGGGCGAAGAGCGTCATGGCGGGCTGGATCGGTTCGGCATTGCCGGATACGAACATCGGCATGTCCATCCAGGATGGCGCGTAGCGGGCACCGAGCGAATAGCCGCAGGCGCTCAGCCGGTGGCGCACCAACTCGTGCTTCTCCATCACCGCAGCATGCGCGTCGAACACGTCGCCGAAGGTCTGGCCCGGCCGCATCATCGCTTCGACGGCCCGCAGGGCTTCGCTGGCGGCTGCGTGCAGTTCCAGATGCCGGTCGCTCGGACGTCCGATCACCACGGTGCGCATCAGTGCCGCGTGATACTGTGCCTTAACGCCGGCCCATTCGAGCGTCAGCTGGTCGTCCTCGTCCAGACGGCGCCTGCCGGACTTGTAGCGGCAGAGAAGGGCATCGTTGCCGGACCCGATGATAAAGGGATTGGCGGGATAATCGCCGCCGGCCTTCAGGATCGATCCCTGCAAGGCGTGCAGGATGTCGGCCTCGTCGGCGCCCGGCTTGATCAGCGGTAGCGCCGCCTCGAAGGCGTCGTCGGCCAGCCGCGCCGCTTCACGTACATAGGCAATCTCGGCGTCGCTCTTGATCGCGCGCAGCATCGGCACGAGCGTCGAGGCGTCCTTCAGGGACGCGAAGGAGCCAAGCCGCTCCTCGACGAGCTTGCCGTTGGCTGCGGTCAGTCCATGCGTCGCCCATTCAACGCCGATCTTGGCGCCGAGCAGGCCCATGTCGTCCAGCATGTCGCGCAGGTCGAGACCTGGATCGGCGGCGCCACGATCGCGCCAGACCACGATGGTCTCGAGAATGGACGTGTGCCGCGCCTGCCGTAAGTCGGCCGAACGGGTGAGGAGGCGCATCTCGCCATCGGCCTTCACGGCAAGGCACTGGAAGAAGCAGAAGCCAAAGGAGTCATAGCCGGTCAGCCAGTACATCGACTCCTGCGCGAACAGGAGCATGGCGTCCAGTTTGCGTTCGCTCATCTCGAGGATCAGCCGGTCGCGCCTGGCCTCGAATTCCTCGCGGGTAAAATGCAGCATCGTCTCTCAGGCCCTGATGGCGATTGCGGCGAGCTGCCGGCCATAGTCCGGCTCGCTGCGATGCGTGGTGCGCCGGAAGGAGAAGAAGCGATCCTCCTCGGCATAGGTGCAGCGGCCGACGAAGCTCGCCTGAACGCCCGCTGCCTCCAGGCGCGCGACGATGAAGGCCGGCAGGTCGAGCTGGCGCTTGTCATCCGAGACGCCGGCGCTGAAAAAGCGGCCATAGGAGGAATCCGCTTCGACGAAGACGGCCTCGCGATCGGCGCCGATCTCGTAATTGGCGGCCGTGATGGTCGGGCCAAGCACCGCGACAATGTTTTCGCGCCTCGCGCCACAGCGTTCCATCGCATCGATGGTCGATTCGAGCACGCCGCCGAGCGCGCCCTTCCAGCCCGCATGGGCGGCGCCGACGACGCCGGCCTTCTCGTCGGCGAAGAGCACCGGTCCGCAGTCAGCCGTCACAACGCCGATGGGAAGGCCGGGCGTCGCGGTGACGATGGCGTCGACCTTCGGCCGCTCCGGCCCGAACGGCGCCTCGACGATGACGGCATCCGGCGAATGGATCTGCCACGGTGTGACGACGTCCGATCCGGTGCTGCCGAGATAGGCGGCCGCGCGCCGGCGGTTCTCGCGCACATCATCACGCCGGTCCTCTGAGCCGAGCCCGGCGTTCAGCCCAGCATAGATGCCGCTGGAGACGCCGCCGCGGCGGGTGAAGAAGGCATGGCGGATGCCGGCCATGCGGGAGAGGGGGCCGGCCGAGAGGACGTCATCCTCGGTCAGCGGCCGGTCAGCCGTTTGCGTATCGTCGAACATGGCGCGGGATGGTGGTGGAGCCACTCGGTGAAGTCAATCACTGGACATTAGCGAAAAGGCGGCAGTTCCATTGGCTGCGACGCGGCCGCCAAGACCTTGAAAAGGCGGCCCATCTCGCCTTCGCCGCTGCCAGCGAGACGGCGTGTCGCAGTCTCGATCGCGCGACCCTCGTCAGCGCCGCCGCGGCGGGCCAGAGCCTCGGCGCGGTCGAGGAGGCCTAGGGTGGCAAGGAATGCCCCCTGCTCGGCGATTGGCGCGACCGCCAGACCACTCGCGGCGAGGATCCGTGCGAGCCGGCTGAAGTCAACATGGCTCGTGATATCGACGAGGCCCGGCTGTGCCAGCGGGTCGGCAAAGGCATGGCGGCGCAGCGCCTGAAGCGTGTCGCCATAGCCGGGCGCGGCGTGGCCGTAATCGATGAAGAGCGCCGCACCGCCTACCGACGCGATGCGGCGGCCGATCGTCGAGGCGAGCGCGTCCCGCTGCGGGGAGAGCTCCAGGATCCCGCCCTCCGGCGGTAGCGGCCAGCGCGCCAGCTCGGCCGAGATCGGATCGCCTTGAAGGTCATGCGGCACGAAAACGAAGCGGCTATCCGGAGCCAGGGCGACGCGGCGCTCCTGCCAGCGCCCGTCATGCGAAACGAACTGGCGGATCGGCGCGGCGTCGAAGAGCTCGTTGCCGACGATGATCGTCGGCATGGCCTCCAGTTCCTCGATCCGGCGCACCCGTCGCAGCGGCAGGTCGAAGCGGTCGAGCGCCTGCAGCTGCAGCGCGGCGAGTCGGTCGCTGGTTTCCACCAGCCGCACCTTCGCAGCCTTGATGAAGTCCGGTTCAAGCCGCAGCACGGTCCGGATCATGTCGATGGCGAGTGTGCCGCGGCCGGGCCCGATCTCGACAAATACGAACGGCGAGGGGCTCCCCAGCGCGCGCCAGGCCGCAACGCACCAGGCGCCAATGATCTCGCCGAACATCTGACTGATGTCCGGGGCGGTGACAAAGTCGCCGGCGCGGCCGAAGGGTTCTGCCTGCGAATAGTAGCCGTGCTCGGGATCGAAGAGCGCGACCGCCCAGTAGCGCTCCAGGGTGATTGGCCCGTCGCGCCGGATCGCTTGCGTGATCTTGGCCGCAGCGCCTGTCACGGGGCCGTCGGTGCGGCGCCCGGCGTCGCGGGCGCGGCATAGCTGCGCGGCTTGGCGGTGATGATGCCCCAGGCTGCGACGAGCAGCATCGGCATCGACAGCACCATGCCCATGGTCAGCCAGCCGCCATAGAGATAGCCGAGCTGGACGTCGGGGATGCGCACGAACTCGACGAGAATCCGGGCGATACCGTAACCGCCAATAAAGACGGCACCGACAAAGCGGGGTTTTCGGAGCATCTTGAAGTGATGCGTCAGGATCCGCAGCACCAGCCAGAGGATGACGCCTTCCATCAGCGCCTCGTAGAGCTGGCTCGGATGGCGCGGTTCTGGACCGCCGGTCGGGAACACCATTGCCCAGGGCACGTCGGACGGTGCCCCCCACAGCTCGCCATTGATGAAGTTGGCGATACGGCCGAAAAACAGGCCGAAGGGCACGGAGGCCGCGACGACGTCGATCAGGCTGAACAAGGGCACGCGATACTGCGCGCAGAAGATGATGATGGCGATGACGACGCCGACGAGGCCGCCATGGAAGGACATGCCGCCTTCCCAGACGCGCAGTGCCGCCCATGGATCGTCGACGTAGCGCGGGAAGTCGTAGAACAGGATGGAGCCGAGCCGGCCGCCAAGAATGATCCCGCCGGTGATCCACAGGATGAAGTCGTCGATGTCAGTCTCTTTGATCGGCGAGACGCCGCCTGGCCAGAGCCTCGGATTGCCGACGAGGGCGCGCCCGTAGAGCCAGCCGCACAGGATGCCGGCGACATAGGCGAGGCCATACCACCGGACCGCGATCGGCCCGAGGTGGATGAGTACGGGATCGATGGAGGGATAGGTGAGAATGCCGAGAGTGGCGATCGGGAGCATCAGGGCCTGATCCGGAGAATGGCGCCGGGCGCCCATTGCGAAGCGGCGCGACCTTGGCTCCTTGGCCCCGGCCGGTCAAGCGCAGACAGCCTGACTTCTGTCTGAAGACGGCCCCGGCTCGACCTGCCATTGCCTTTGCGGATCGGCCTCACTAACTCGAAAGTCTGATCGCTATCCGGAGAGACGCCATGAGCAACCGAGGTCCGAACCGCTTTCTCGACGAGTTCGCGCGGCTGATGACCGATGCCGCCGGTGCCGCGCAGGGCATGCGCAAGGAGGTTGAAGGCGTCTTCCGTGCCCAGGGCGAGCGTCTGCTCAATCAGATGGACCTCGTGCAGCGCGAGGAGTTCGAGGCGGTGCGCGATATGGCGCTGAAGGCCCGCGCTGAGAATGAAGCGCTGAAGAAGCGCATGAGCGACTTGGAAGCCAAGGTCGGTGCGGGAACGCCCACGACGCCGGTGAGCGAGCCCACCATGGGTGACGGTCCGAACATCCCGATGGCGTGAGTCCGGATCGGGACCCGGATCAGCTTCGCCTGTCGTGCCGAGCAGCGCAACTGAACAGGCGGAGCAGCCGAGTGGCGGATGGTGTGTCCTCGCCCGCCTGCTTTGTCGTGCCGTCCGAGCACCTACTCAGGGGTTTTTCGCCCTTCGTCAGGACGAGGGGCGGCCTGCTGCGCTCTGCCGAAGATGACCTCGTCCGATCTTCAATAAAATGCAGGAGACTCCGGTAATAGATTGTTAACCATACCTTTGCTGAACGGGCCATTTAGAGCCTCTTGTAAAGGTTTTCTTAACCCTGGCGCTTGCGCCGACTGCCGTCGCTGCGGCTAATCCTTCCGTCGCGGGAGGATCCTCGCCGCTCAACAGTCGGGTATCGTCATGGCTCTCGCTTCACTGGTTCGTTCTGCTGCGCGCATTGCGCTCGGTGCGGCGTTGCCGCCTGCAATCCTGATGCGTGCTCCCGCACTGGCCGGAACCCGCCTCCTCGCCCGCTACTGGATCGAAGCACTGCTTGGCCGGGGTAGCAGAACGCTGGTCAATGTTGGCGCGTGCGACGGTCAGAAGTTCGATGACGTCACGCCTTGGTTCCGGCGCATTCGCAACGGTCGGGCGCTGCTGGTTGAGCCGATCCCCTACAACCTCGAACGGCTACGCGCGAACTTCCCCGACCGCTCGCGCTTCATGATCGAGCCCGTGGCTATCGCCGACAAGGCGGGGCGGATCACCATCCGCTCCTTCGACGAGGCGGCCCTGGAGGCCGGCACCCTCCCGGCTGAGCTGCAGGGCTGCTCCTCCATCACCTCCACCAACCTCATGCACGGGCGGACCGCCTGGGGCGAGGCGGACAACAACTTCCACTCCTTCGCCGCCTTCCTGCGCGACATGGAGATCGATGCCGAGCGACTGCAGACGGTGCTCGACCGCAACGCCATTGATCGCATCGACGTGCTCCTGATCGATGCAGAAGGCGCGGACTGGATGGTGTTCAGCCAGTTCGACTTCGCGCGCTATCATCCAGACATGATCAAGATCGAGATCGGCGCGCTGGAGGCGGCGGACATCGGGGCGACGGTGCTGCGGCTGAAGCAGAACGGATACAGGATTGGGATCACCGAGGAAGACATCTGGGCTTTCGCGTCATGACGGGCGCGTTTCACCCGGCTGACGGTGCTGCGGTGGCGGCAATCAACAGCTTATCCACTGCTTCGTGCCGCCTTTAAGGATTCGGAAAGGCCTTTTCGCAGAGTCGCTTAACCGGCCGCCGGACTCGGTCCATCGACCGGCGGGATGGCTTCCCCATGAATATTCCCGGCTTCCCCTTAGCGTCATGACTCCGTGCCTATAGACTGATTCTTAACGGTGATTCGCCGCGAGGCGGGTGCGGACCCACCGTTAGGATGCCGGTGCAGCCGCTCGCAGCAGTGCGCTCCGCGCCGGTTCGGCACGAGGAATTGGACAGGGAATGAGCTTCAGCCATACACATGCCGAGCGGCAATCCCACCCCGTCGACGTGGTGGAGCTTGTGGCGTCGGCGCGCGACTGGGCATTCGAGCGATCCTGCGAGGACGAGATCGCCATGTCCGTTGCCGGCCTGTGGGCGGATTACTCCGTGTCCTACTCCTGGCTGGAGGATTGCGAGGCACTGCATCTCGGCTGCGCCTTCGACATGAAGATCCCGGAGCATCGCCTGATCGAGGTGCTGAAGCTCCTGTCCAAGATCAACGAGCAGCTCCTTGTCGGTCACTTTGACCTTTGGATGCACCAGGGCGCTGTGATGTACCGCAACACGCTGCTCCTGTGCGGCGGGGCCGAGCCGACTGGCGAACAGGCGGAGCGGCTGATCTCTGCAGCGCTCGAAGCCTGCGAGAAGTACTATCAGGCCTTTCAGTTCGTCATCTGGTCCAACAAGGACGCAGACGCAGCGATGGCCTGTTCGCTGTTCGAGACGGTGGGTGAAGCGTGAGCACCAGGCTCGGCCGCATCCTGCTGCTCGGCGGCGGGAACATGGGCGGCGCGATGCTTGGCGGCTGGATCGCCGCGGGTATCGATCCCTCTGACGTCCTGATCGTGGACCCCAATCCGGGCGAGGCGGTGCGTCCGCTGATCGAGGAGCGGGGCGTCCGTCTTGCTGCAAGTGTGCCCGCAGAACCGGTGGATGTCGTGGTCGTCGCGGTGAAGCCGCAGGTAATGGCAGACGTGCTGGCAAGCCTCCAGCCCGCTTTGAAGCCCTCGACGCTCGTCATCTCGGTCGCCGCCGGCAAGACCATCGCTTTCATCGAGGCTCGGCTTGGTGCTCGTCCGGTCGTGCGAGCCATGCCGAACACCCCGGCGCTGATCGGACGCGGCATCACCGGTTGCTATGGCAACGAGGCGGTGATTCCTGCTCTGCGGGACGCGACAACGACGCTTCTCTCGGGGAGCGGTCCTGTCGAATGGGTCGACAGCGAAGCGTTGATCGACGTCGTCACCGGCGTTTCCGGCAGCGGCCCTGCCTATGTCTTCCTGCTCGCCGAGGCACTTGCCGCCGCAGGCGCGGCGGCCGGGCTGGAGCCGGACCTCGCGATGCGGCTTGCCCGGCATACAGTCGCCGGCGCCGGCGAACTGATGATCCGCTCCGACAAGGTGCCGGCAGAGCTTCGTCGCGCCGTGACCTCGCCGAACGGCACGACACAGGCCGCCCTGGAAATCCTGATGGCGGACGACGGCCTCAACGCGCTGATGACACGCGCCGTCGCCGCGTCGGTCAACCGAGCACGTGAACTCGCGAAGGATTGAAGATGGCAGGGGCGGCAAGCGAGGCGGTGGAGCGGATCGGTTTCGACGACTTCCTGAAGGTGGATATCCGCGTCGGCACAATCGTCGAAGCTGAACCCTTTCCGGAGGCTCGCAAGCCCGCCATCAAGCTGCGCATCGATTTCGGCGCACCGATCGGTATCAAGCGATCCTCGGCGCAGATCACGGTGCACTACAGGCCTGAGGACCTCGTCGGTCGTCAGGTGATCGCGGTGGTGAACTTCCCGCCGCGCCAGATCGGGCCAGTGATGTCCGAGGTGCTGACGCTCGGCGTTCCGGATGAGCGCGGCGAGGTGGTGCTGCTCGCGCCGTCCCAGAACGTTCCAAACGGTGGACGGATGTTCTGAGCGCCTGAGCTGGGCGTGGCCATCGGCCATTGATGGTCGACAGCCGACGGGTCAGGCCGGCACGCGCACCACGGCGCGAAGGCCACCGAGGGGGCTTTCGGAAAGAAGGATGTCGCCGCCGTGGCTGCGGGCGATGTCGCGGGCGATCGACAGACCCAGCCCGGTTCCGCCCGCATCAATGTTGCGCGCCGTATCGAGCCGCACAAATGGCTTGAAGACCTCCTCGCGATGCTTGGCAGCAATACCAGGCCCGTCATCCTCAACGCTGACGGTCAGCCAGCGGCCCTCATGACGGGCCATGATGCGCAGCCGCGCCGCATGCCGCATCGCGTTTGACACGAGGTTGGTCAGAAGCCGGGTGAAGGAGTCCGGCCTCACGGTGATCCGCGGGTCGCCTGAGAAGCTCGTCTCGATCCGCTTCCCTTTCAGCTGCGCCTCGGTCTCGAAACGGGTCAGCAGGCGCTCCAGGTCGAGTTCGCCGACGTCCTCCGCTGCCTCGCCCTTGGCGAAGGCGAGATAGCCTTCGAGCATGCGCTGCATCTCGTCGACGTCTTCGTTCAGCTCCTTCTGGTCCTCGCCGTCGCCCAGCAACGCGAGCTGAAGGCGGAAGCGGGTGAGGATGGTGCGCAGGTCGTGGCTGACGCCGGCGAGCATGGCGGTGCGCTGCTCGATCTGGCGCTCGATGCGGTCACGCATCTGAATGAAGGCGAGCGAGGCACGCCGCACCTCCGAGGCGCCGCGTGGGCGGAAGTCCGGCGGCATCGGCTGGCCGCGACCAAAGCCTTCGGCGGCCGCCGCTAGCGCCTGGATCGGGCGGATCTGATTGCGCAGGAAGAGAATGGCTATGGCCAGAAGCACCAGCGACGTGCCCACCATCCAGACGAGGAAGATGTGGGTGTTCGACGCATAGGCGGAGTTTCTCCGGGCGAGCACCCGCAGCACCCGATCATCCAGCTGGATGCGGATTTCGACGATCTTGGAATTGCCGACCGTGTCGATCCAGAAGGGGCGCTTGATCTGCCGGGTGATCTCGTCGCCGAGGATCCCGTCGAGGATGTTGAAGAAGGGGCGTGGCGCCGCCTGTGGTAAAGGCTCGGGCGGCAGGACGCTGACATTCAGGTCCAGCGTGTCGCGCGCGATGGCGGTAATGGTCGCGTAGCTCGGATCCTGCGGATAGGCGTCAATCAGTTCGATCACCGCCGCAATGTCCTGCACGACGGCCGCCGACAGGCGTTGCGTAACGAGCTGCCAGTGCCGCTCCATGAAGACGAAGGCGACCACCGACTGCAGCAGCACCATCGGCGCGATGATGATGATCAGCGAGCGGGCATACAGCCCCTTCGGCAGCCAGCGCGTGGCGACGCGCGGCAGCGGGCGCAGCGGACCCTGGAAGAGGTTCAGCCGTGGCCAGCGCTGCGGGATGCCGGCGCGCAGCCTGTCGATGAGCGTCACGGCCGCGAGCCGTCAGTCGACATTGAGGCGGTAGCCGATGCCGCGCACCGTCTGCAGCCACAGCGGGTTGGCGGGATCGCCCTCGATCTTGCGCCGAAGGCGGTTGATCTGCACGTCGACGGTGCGCTCGCCGACCTCGCCCTCGCCGTTGAGGAGGTCGAGGCGCGGAATAGTCTGGCCGGCCTTGGCGGCGAACTGCGCCATGATCTCCTGTTCGCGCTCGGTGAGGCGGATGATGTCGGCGCCGCGGCGCAGCTCCCGGCGTGAAAAGGAGAAGGTAAAGGGCCCGAAGCGCACATGCTCGACCTTGGGCGTCGTCGGCTGCCCGCCACGCTTCAGGATCGCGACGATGCGCAGCAGCAACTCGCGCGGATCGAAGGGCTTGGCGAGATAGTCGTCGGCGCCGGCCTCGAGCCCGGCGATCCGGTCCTCGGTTTCGGCTCTGGCGGTCAGCATCAGCACCGGCGCCTCGCGCTCGGCCCGGAACGAGCGCACCAGCTCGATGCCGCTCTCGCCCGGCATCATGACGTCGACGACGAGGAGGTCGAACTCGAGGCCGCGCAAGATCTTGCGTGCCTCCGCCGCATCGGCGGCCGTCGAGACCCTAAAGCCCCTGTCGGAGAGGAAGCGGGACAGTAGCGAGCGGATGCGGCGGTCGTCGTCAACGACGAGGAGGTGAGGGGAGTCGTCGCCCGGCCGCGACGCCGCGCCATCGAGCAGTGCTTCAACCTCGCTCATTGACGCCATCCTCTTCGATGCCCTGGCGTTCGAACCATTCGCGGGTGCTGCGGCGATCGTTGCCCATCTGCCGCAGGAACTCCGTCACCGAAACATACGGGCCCTGCGTTGCCGCCGCCAGCGCCTGGTCGATGCGGCGGACCTGCGCATGCGAAAGGTCAAGCGCCAGCTTCCGTCCCCTCTCCGTCGGGTAAAGGCGACGCTGCCGCTTGTCCTCCGCTCCGGGCATCACACGCACGAAGCCGCCGTCAACGAGTTGGCGCAGCACCCGCGAGAGCGACTGCTTGGTGATCTGCAGGAGGTCTAGGATGTCGGCAATCGTCATGCCGGGACTGCGGTTGACGAAGTGGAGGATGCGGTGGTGCGCGCGGCCGAAGCCATAGGTCTCCAGGATCGAGTCCGCGTCGGCTGTAAACTCGCGATAGGCGAAGAACATGAGTTCGATCATGCGGAAGTCGATCTCGCCGCGGGTCGGCAGCGGCGTGGAGACGATCGTCTTGGTATCGTCTCCCTCATGATCAGGCGGCACGCGGAGATCCATCAAAATAGGTCAGCACCATTGACGTAATTTCCCTCTATTGTTACACCTCCGAGCCGCAGGAGGAACAGTCTGTCGGCATTCGCATCGTTCCCGAGCGCTCGGCCGTGATCTACGGTCGGTGCCGCGATGCACTGTCTTATCCGCTGCTCCAATCCGGCGACGCCTAGAAGCCGCATCGGCGCGGCGACGGCGTCGGATCACCCGACCGGTCGCATGATGCGGCAGGCCGAGCGTCTGCTCTGTATCGTCATCTGTCAGGGAGGGCGCCGTCCGGGCGCTGAAGCAGCATGAGCAACGTTCCATTCGATCAACTCGACGGCTGGATCTGGTTCAACGGCGAGTTCGTGCCGTGGAAGGACGCCAAGATCCACGTTCTGACCCACGGGCTCCACTACGCAAGCTCGGTGTTCGAGGGTGAGCGGGCCTATGGTGGAACGATCTTCAAGCTGCGCGAGCACACCGAGCGCCTGATCGAGTCCGGCCGGATCCTCGGCTTCCAGGTTCCCTATTCGGTCGATGAGATCGACGCCGCCTGCAACGAGCTCCTCCACCGCCAAGGCTTTACCGACGCTTATGTCCGGCCGATCGCCTGGCGCGGCAGCGAGATGATGGGCGTCGCAGCGCAGAAGAACCGCATCAACGTCGCGATCGCGATCTGGCAGTGGCCAAGCTACTTCGATCCGGAGCAGCGGATGAAGGGCATCCGCCTCGACCTTGCCGAGTACCGCCGTCCCGATCCACGCACCGCGCCATCCAAGGCGAAGGCCAGCGGCCTCTACATGATCTGCACCATCTCCAAACACGCGGCCGAGGCGAAGGGATATGCCGACGCTCTGATGCTGGACTGGCGCGGGCAGGTGGCCGAGGCAACCGGCGCCAACGTCTTCTTCACCAAGAACGGCGTCATTCACACGCCGACGCCGGACTGCTTCCTCGACGGCATCACCCGTCGCACGGTGATCGAGCTCGCCAAGCGGCGCGGCTATGAGGTCAATGTGCGTCCGATCATGCCGGAGGAGCTCGACGGCTTCGAGGAGTGCTTCCTCTGCGGCACGGCTGCGGAAGTGACGCCGGTGTCGGAGATCGCCCACTGGCGCTTCACGCCGGGCGCGATCACCCGCCAGCTGGTCGAGGACTACATGGCCGAGGTGCAGCCGAAGCGGATGGCTGCGGAGTAGGATTTGATTGCGATGGGCCGGCGTCATTCGCCGGCCTGCCGCCGCCGTCGAGGGCAGGGAGTGCCAGCGTGACACAGCTCAATGCCGTCATCGTTCCCGTCACGCCGTTCCAGCAGAACTGCTGCCTTCTCTTCGATCAGGAAGAGAAGGTCGGCGTCGTCGTCGATCCCGGCGGCGACGTCGAGCGCATCCTCGCGGCGGTTGGAAAGTCGGAGCTCACCATCAAGGCGATCTGGCTGACGCACGGCCATATCGACCATGCCGGGGGCGCGATGGAGCTGAAGGAGGCGCTCGGCGTGCCGATCCTCGGCCCGCATGTCGATGACGAGCCGCTGCTCGCCAACATCGAACGACAGGCCAGCATGTATGGGTTGGCCGGCAACTACCGGAACGTCGTGCCCGATCGCTGGCTCTCCGAGGGAGACGTCCTCAAGATCGGCCACCACAGCTTCGAAGTGCTGCACACGCCAGGCCATGCACCAGGACACGTCGTATTCTACAACAGAGACGCTGCCTTCCTGCATGCCGGCGACGTGCTGTTTTCGGGATCGATCGGCCGCACTGACCTTTTCGGCGGCGATCATGCGACGTTGATTCGCTCCATCAAGGAGAAGATCCTGCCGCTCGGCGACGAGGTCGGCTTTATCTGCGGCCATGGTCCCGGCAGCCGCATCGGCGTCGAACGCCGCACCAATCCGTTCCTGTTGTAGCCGCAGCTGTCTTCGCGTCGGTCCGCTGCGCGGGCTTTGACGTGCCTGAATCGCCCTGCGGACGTTTGCTTCCGCCCGCAGTGCCATTGCGCTAGACTGTGAGTCCGGCGCCGCCCGCGCCGCCCACCCTCCGCTGGGGAAGTAGATTTCATACAGGGCAACTGACCATCGATCCGACTGTTCGAGCGAACGCACAAGGAGGGACTGCGGCCGCGCTTGTGACAGGAGGTTTATCGATGAAGCTGTCTGCACCGATCTACCGGTTGAAGCGTGAAGCGCGATTGTTGTCGCGCTCGCAGGCGATCCCCTTGCATGATGCGCTCGATCGCATCGCCCGCGGCCAAGGGCATTCCGCATGGAGTTTGCTGGCGGCGAAGCATGCCGAAGCATCGCCAGCCGCGGCGCTGTTCGGCCGACTGGCGCCGGGCGATCTGGTTTTGATCGCCGCGCGCCCAGGTCAGGGCAAGACGCTGATGGCACTCGAGCTTGCCGTGGAGGCCATGAAGGCGGGCCGGCGCGGCTTCTTCTTCACCCTTGAATATACCTTGGCCGAAATCCTTGATCGCCTTCGGGCGATCGGTGCCGAGCCCGGACTCTACGAGGGGCTGTTCGACTACGACTGCTCGGATGCGATCAGTGCCGACCACATCATCGGTGCACTGACGTCGCAACCGGCCAGTACCTTGGCGGTCATCGACTACCTGCAATTGCTGGATCAGCGTCGGGACAATCCGCCTTTGGCCGAGCAGGTAAATGCGCTGAAGGCGTTCGCACAAAGGCGGGGCATCGTGATCGTCTGCCTCTCGCAGATCGATCGAGCCTATGACCCGGCATTGAAGCCGTTCCCCGACCTTCAGGATGTGCGGCTTCCAAATCCGGCCGATCTCAGCCTTTTCGACAGAGCGTGCTTCCTCAACGCCGGCAGCGTTCGCGTGCACGGCTGAGGCGAAACGGGACGGGTCGACGGTGCTCCGTCATCCTTGCTGATTGGACGGGACCCACTCCGCTGCATACTACAGCAGAGTGGACCATGCACTGGTGCCAGCAAGCAAGACCACGTCGTTCGGTATCTTAGGCTGCCAGCCGAGGCGGTGCCTGAGGCACCCCGGCGGCTTCGCCGACACCGGCCTCAGTCGGCTGCGCAGAAGCGCTGCCGCCCGTCGCTGTCCGTAAACGTCCCGAGATCGGTAGCGAAGTCGGCATGAGCATCCATGCAGTGCCGAAGCCACTCGCGTGACCAGGGCTGCAGATATCCCGCCGACGGACGGGGTTCAGCCGCAGCGGTTCGCAGCGAGTAGTCCGGCTTGATCCGGATGATCCGCGCACCGCCCGTGTTGATGACGTCGATCCCGGACAGTCCGATCGGACGGCGGTCGAGCCGTTCGGCCGCGACATCGATAATATGGACGCCGCCGGTCGGGATGGCGGCGATCGGACCGGGTCCAGCCGCCGCACCGCCGAAGCCATGGTACTCGTAGTCGTCGACCCCGCGATACGTGATGCCGGTCTCGCCCGCACCAGCCCCTCGCAGTTGCTTCTCGGCACGATCCAACAGGCGATCCTCCACGCTGTCGCGAACATGGAGAACCGAACGTTCGACTTCGAACCTGTACCGTGCCTTCTTCAAGTCGTGAAAGGCCCGCTGGTCGTACCCATCGTACCCTTCGAAGTCGTCGTAACGCCGGTCGGAAGTGCTGGAACGGACGCTGATTGCGCCGCCATCGTTCCGGCGCATGTGGCTGCCGGCAACGCCGTGCCAGCCGCGTCCGCTGCCTCGTGCCTGCCACCGGTTGCCACCGGTTCGCCCGATCGTCTGGAATGCGCTGTGGCCGTGGTCCGCCCTGGCACCGTGGTGATTACCGCCGCCGCGATCTTCGGCAAGGGCGCTGTCCGTGGCCGCCAGGATGGCAACCGTGCAGGCGAGAACGTGCAGAAGTGAGGTTCGAGGCGCCATGGCAAAATATCCTTTCGAATTCCTTAACGGATTTCAACAAGGATGCCGAGCATGAAGCGTGCCAGTGTGGTTGTGTCAGCTTGGGACGCGCAACTGACATGGTGATGAGGTACGTCGTCCGTCGCCGATGTGGCAGCAGTGCTGGCTATGCGTTAGCAGGCACTTCGATCCGGATAACCGTGCGCCGGTGGTGCGGGAGCCGCTGTGGCAGTCTGAGCGATGCCAAATCGGGACGTCCTATTCGTCCGCGGCAGGCGTGACCATCACGCCAGGAGCGCTGGCTGGCCGCGTGGCGGCGTCGCATGGTCCAATTACGAGCGCGACGTTGGATCCTTTGCAGCCGGCACGCACCAGAGCAGGTCAAGCTTCAAGAGGGGCAATTTGGATCTCGGAGCAGGAGCCGGCGGGAGGCCGCTTGCTCAACAGTGCCTACCCGCGACATCACACGCTCGGCAGCTCGCGATGCCTCATCTCGCAGAGCTTGGTCTGTGGGACGGCGTGGCGTCGAAGGCCAAAACCTGAATGACCTGGCTTGTGATGGCAGCAGAACCCGTTGGCCCGGTCGGCTCTGACAGCGATCCGACTGCCTCCCGACGCACGGTGAGAGCATGGCGGCCGCTCCAAAGTCGTGTGAGCTTCTGTCGGTGGCCGGTGCTTCAAGAGCTTTGCGCGGAAGGCTGGCGCTGATCGTCAACGCGCCACCGCGGCAGTTTGCGGTCGATGTGCAAAACCCGCCGCGGCGAAGCCGGGCGGGGTCGCGTCATCGTAAGACCGGTGTGGTCAGCCCGCCTAGCCTAGGCCAGGCAAAGCGAAATCAGTCAGCGGTCTGGAGATTGACGGCCTTCGGGCCCTTGCCGCGCTTGTCCGGCTCGGTGTCATAGGAGACCTTCTGGTTCTCCTGCAGGCCGGGAAGGCCCGACGCCTGGACGGCCGAGATGTGGACGAAGATGTCCGCACCGCCGTTGTCCGGCTTGATGAAACCGAAACCCTTCTCGGTGTTGAAGAATTTGACCGTGCCGGTCTGCGCCATTATCGGAATCCCTTTTCCTTGGCTATACGTGTCGCCGTCGAGGCGGTGGCAGGCAAGTCTTGATTCAAGGACAGGAACCGATACATCGCGATGCCGCTCTCACGAGACCGCCCGAAGGATGCGCCTTCGATACGCAATTCGTCCATCACCTGTGTTCGCGAATTTGCCCGAACATGAAATCATTGCTATCACGCGCGTCACTTTGCAAGTAAAACTTTTAGAGGACCTTTCACGTTTCATTTCGGAACAGGCCTCTCGACCGCGCGGCGGCGATCCACACGTAAAGCGCTCCGAGTTTGCATGACGATCCTGATCGCAGGTTTCTCCGCGTTTCCTGGTGCACCGGTCAATCCGACGGAGAGGCTGGTCGAGTCTCTATCCGGAACAGCAACTCCGGGTGGCGACACTGTATCGACGGTGGTGCTTCCAGTTTCATGGACCGAAAGCTGGCCGAGGCTGCGGGCAGCGATCGACGTTGCGAAGCCGGCGGCGGTGCTGCTGTTCGGGCTGTCGTTACGATGCGAGCGCCTGCATATCGAAATGTTGGCGCGCAACCACAGGCAGCTCGGCCGCGCTGACGCGAGTGGCGCTTTTCCGTCCGGTCCGGCCGTTCTGGACGGTCCCGAGCAGTTGCCGGTGCGCATCCCGATCGCTGCGACGGCGACTGCTCTGCGCTTGGCTGGTCTCGATTTTGCCTGGTCGAAAGATGCCGGCACATACCTCTGCAATGATACGCTCTACAGGTTGGCCTTTCATGCCGACGCACTTGGCATCGACCGGTTCGGCTTCGTCCACTCACCGTTGACCGATGAGCTCGTCGATTCTTACCTAGTGGCCGAGCAGCTGCCATCGCTTGTCCGTACGGTGCCGGAGCACACGCTTGCGGCCGCTGCGGCAGCCATCATAGGTGCATGGTGCGACTGAGCGCCTTTCACTCTCAGCGCTGAGGACCACGAACTTCGCCGTGGCTCGGCGGCAGACCCTGCATGGAACAGGCCGGCGCTCAGCCTGTTGACTCCTGAATGGCGCGGCCGGTCCGCGCCTCATCATCGGGAGATATGCCATGACCATGAAGAGGCTCCTCGCTGCCGCAGCGCTGACCGCATTGCTGTCCGGGGCTGCGGCAGCACAGACAACGGGCGGCGACGCGCCGGCGAGCGCCCCGGTGCCGAAGGATGGCACGCTGGTTCAGCAGGGGGCGGGAACACCGATTGAGGATCAGGTCCCAACCGGCGGGCTGCCAGGTGTCGGCGACACGGCTGCAGACAACTCCACCGCTGACGGCGAAGGCGAAAGCGGTCCCGGAGGGCTGCAGAACGGCGTTGGCGCCGTCGGCACGCTGACGCCTTCAGCCTCCGGCGAAAATCCGGTGCCGGTCGAGCCAGGAAGCGACACGACCGGTATCCCGCTCGGTACGCCTGCTACCGCACAGTAGAGCGCAGAATTGCACTCCGCTCCGGCATCGATGATCAAGGAGCTGTGAACTTTCTTAAGCAACCTTTTACGTCGACACCCCGTTGTTCAATCCGAGACTGGAATGATCCGGTCACCCGCAACAGACCTGTCGCAGGCGGCCGGTCGCAGATGACAAAGGAAAAACCATGAAGAAGACCCTGATCGCAGCCGCTGCTCTTGCTCTCCTCGCTGGCCCCGCTCTTGCTCAGTCGGCCGGCTCCGGCACCGGCGTGAAGCCGCTTCCGGGCCAGGATGGTACGGGCAGCGCGGACGCGACCGGCACCAGCGACACCATGTCGACGACCCCGGGCGCAACGAACGGCTCCTCGTCCATGAGCACGGATTCGTCCGCCATGGGCACGATGGGCACCGACTCCACCTCGACCAGCAGCACCACCGCTGGTGAGATGTCGCCGGACGGTCAGTCGAACACGGCGAACGGCACGGTCCTGCAGCGTCCGCAGTCCGGCGCAACATCCAACTCGGAGGGCCCGTCCTCGACCACCAACCAGAAGGAGCAAACTCCTTCGGCCGGCGTGGTCCCGGGCCAGGACGCCAACTAAAAAGCTCTTGATGGCGCCTCCAGCGCCGTCATCGACACAGAGGCCGCTCCCCTGGAGCGGCCTTTTTCGTAGGTGGGAGGCGTCTTCTAGATGGCCGGTGTCGGCATCCATCTGGCAGAGCCCAGCCAGCCCTCCCAAAGCGGCCACAACCACCAGATCAAGCAGCCCGCGGCCAGAGCCCATATCATGATGACTGCCGTCATGCCGGCCTTGCTGACGGGCCGCGGATGAGCAGCCGCAGCACTTCGAAACTCTCGCATCAACTCAGGAGGGATCATCCTGACGATCAGCGCGATCGCGATGGGGAGGAGGAGCGCCTCGTCCAGCAATCCGAGGATGGGGATGATGTCGGGGATCAGATCGATAGGGCTGAGCGCATAGGCGGCGGCCGCGCCGGCGGTTGCCTTCACATACCAGCGCGTTCTCGGATCGCGGGCGGCGATCCAGAGCGCGAGGACGTCCCGCTTGATCACGCGCGCCCATTCTTTGATCCTGTCCAGCATGCAAGAGCGTTTCTGCTTCGAGGCCCACGCGGTGGGTATGATAAGCACGGCAGCAAAGAAGTGTCCTGCAAAGCGGGGCCGATGCATGAGACTTGAGGCAAAGCGATGAGCATCATCGACGACGAGCGGCTGGCGGACGCCTATAACAAGGGCTTGTCTCTGGAGCGGGCCGGCGACCGCGACGGCGCTGCGACAGCCTACCGCCAATGCCTGACGCTCGATCCCGCCGACCATGGCGGTGCGGCGGTGCGGCTTGCCGCGCTCGGCCTCGGCGACGTGCCGGACAAGGCGCCGGATGCCTATGTCGCCACCCTGTTCGACCAGCATGCCGATGTCTTCGAGGACATGCTCGTTCGGCAGTTGCGCTACGAGGTACCCAGCCGTCTGGCAGCGCATCTGCTGAAAGCGGGACCATTCAACCGCGTGCTCGATCTCGGCTGCGGAACCGGGCTGGTCGGCGAGGCCTTGCGCGACCGCTCTGAGGAGATAGTCGGCGTCGACCTGTCCGAGTCGATGGTCGAGCTGTGCGACGAGAAGGAGATATACGATCACCTCTTCGTGGGCGAAGCGGTGTCCTTTCTCGGCGACGACGACGGGAGCGGCGACGAAGATGAGGATGGCGGCGGCGGGCTGTTCGACGTCGTGACGGCTGCCGACGTGCTCCCCTATCTCGGCGATCTCGATCCTCTCGTCGGCGGCGTCGCCCGGCGCCTCGTCCCCGGTGGACGGTTCGGCTTTTCCACCGAAACGATGTCGGAGGAACGTCTGGCGGGCCGCGCGTTCACCGTCGGGCCGGGCCAGCGCTTCCACCACAGCGATGGCTACGTGCGCGATTGCCTCGACCGGCACGGCTTCGACATCGAGACGTTCGAGCCCATCACCGTGCGCCTGCAGGAGGGCGAGCCGGCACCGGGTCACCTAGTGGTGGCACAGCGGCGGGGCGGCGGCGGCGCCTGATTGCGGCGGCCGGTGCGTGGCTGCCGAAGTCGGCCGCAACCTTCGGAGAGAATGCCTCGTTCGGGTTCAAGGAAGCCAACAAGGACCCCTGCATGCGGACCCTCCTCCTCGCCTCAGCCGCTCTCGCCTCCCTGCTTGCCGCGTCGGCCTGCACCACTGCCGGCCGGACAAACCCCGGCGCCGCCACCGACACCGGGGAGACCCCCTCGGGAGGGCTGGTCCCGGGCCAAAGGCGGCTGTGAAGGTCTGCCGGTCGGATCGAGCACAGGCGGGCGGAGCGGCTGCAACCCGGATCCTGTCCCGCTCGTTTCCTCCTCAGAGCCCTGCCTGCTGATCGTCCTACAACACGATCCTAAGCCCGTTCGGAGCCAACGAGGATTTTTCATGACCCGCATCGCATTGGCCCCCGCTTTGGTCCTCACCCTCCTGGCCGCCACACCGGCGCTCGCGGACTATTGCGGCGGCTCCCAGAATGACGGGCCGGTGATCCTGTCGCCGCGCGAGCGGGAACGGGCGCGGCGGGTGCAGCTGCCGGACGGGCGGATCGCCGCCTATGCGGAGAACCGCGGCATCCCCTGGCTCTACGGGTTTGGCGACAATACCGGCAAGGCCTCGGCGCTGCCGCTGCGCAACGGCCGCACCCCGTCCGAAGAGGCCTCGACCCCGTCCTGCGGGCTGGTGCCGGGTCAGGAGCCGCACTGACGATCGCCCACCGGCACCGCTAGCGTGGTCCACGCGCCGAGGCTTGCCTTGCCGGGGCCGAGCGGCGAGGGTGCCGGCGACCATAGTCGAACCCTTTGGCAACCGAGACTATCCGCCCATGCGCATCCTGACCGCCATCGTCCTTCTCGCCACGCTTGCCGGCTGTGCCGAGATCAACAAGCCGATCAAGCCGAACGACACCTGGGGCTCCGACGCGGAAGCCGCCAACGCGCAGATCTTCAACTGAGTGCGGCAGCGGCGGCTCATTGCCCGTCGCTGCAATCCTCCTCCTTGGCATTGCGCGGCCGCCATTCGACCGTCGCGATGCAGCTGGCCCTGAGATGCACGACGGGCTTGGAGTAGCATTTCGGGTCGGTCAGCGGGTTCTCGTTCAGCTCGGCGAGGAAGGCACCGTCCCTGGCGGCCTTCTCGATGGTCCGGAGAATGTCCTCCGCCCCGTCCTCGTTGCCGGGGCAGAGATCGTTCATGTATCTCGCGAAAGACCCGTAGCCGTAGGTGGGGCCGGTGCGGTTGGCGCCCTTGTGGTCGATGATCGACCCGCCGGCCTCCCGCATGGCGTCCCAGGCGCGTTTGGCTCTCCCGTCCTTGACCATAATGCGCTCTCCCGCATGACGACGATCACCACCTAACGCTGGGTAAGCTGCGCGGTTGCGAGCGCGTCACGGCGGGCGGCTCGGGCGGCTGCGCCGGCGTTGCCGTTTGATGGGGCTGCGGGCGCCAGCGCTCGGGCAGCGGCTCGCGCGCTGCGGGATCGCCCGCCGGACCGGCCTCCGCCAGCGCGGCATGGGCGGCGCGGATCGCCTCTGCCTCGCGGCGGGCGACGGCGGGATCGCGGAACATCTCGGGATGGTGACGCCGCATCATGGCGAGCGGCAGAGCGAGCTGCACCGCCTTCGGCAGCGCCTCGAAGCAGGGCGCCCGCAGGCGCTCCGGCAGGGGCGGACCGTCGGTGCGGCGGTCGCCGTGGCAGCAGCGGCGGCGCCGGCGGCAATCGCCGCGCTTGCAGACCGCGACCAGCAGCCAGGCAATGGTCGGGAGAAACCGCTCCGGCCGATCGTCGTCGCCGGGCAGCCGCGCCGTCTGCCGGCCGGCCTCGCGGTTGCGGCGGCGCGCGGGGAGGGGAAAGCCGGCCAAGGCCTTGCGCACGATGGCGAGATGGGCGCTGGCGATCCCGTGGCTTTCGGCGATCTCCTCCGGCGTTGGCGGCGCGTCGCTGATCTCCATGCATGCTTCTCCGTATTCCATGGGGGGCGGGCGCGCGGAAACGGCGCCGCGCCCGAAGCCGGGCCGGCGGTGTGGTGGTTTGCAATTCCGGCGGCGCTGCGCGCTCTCGCTGGAATTGCGGGGTGCCGCCCGATGAAGGGCGACGGATCGCCGAGGGCATGCCCTCCTGATGTGTTTGGTGCGGCACGCCCTCGGCGATCCGCGCGGTGTTTGTGCGACCCGTGGGGTTTTCTGCCCCGCCCTTAAGCTTCGCAGCGTGCGCTGCTCGCTGGTGGAGACGGAGCTTTTGCCCCACCCTTAAGCTTCGCAGCGTGCGCTGCTCGCTGGTGGGGACCCCGTGTGGCTACCGGCGCTTCACCCTTGCGGGCTTAAGCGGATCGATCCGCAGCCCCCTCGTAGTGGGGGACGGGCCGGCGAGGCCGTTGGGCCGTCCGGGACGGCGCCTCTCCGGAAGAGGCCGCGCCGCGGACACCGCCCGCCGGCCCTCGAATGATCCCGGTGATCAATCGTGCCCTTCAAGGGCCGGCGGTGAGGGCAGTATGGGGCGGGCGGAGAGGGCGGGGATAAGGTTTATAAGCTAAGTAGGTATTTAGAACGCTAGTCTTCTAGTTTGCTGCTCCCGCAGAACAGAGGGATGAGCATTTTAGCGCATGGCCCCAGAATCATCTTGTTGCCTAGGATAAATCCAACGACGTTAACCGACACTGTCGTTACGAAAATTTTGAAATAACTCTTATGATGTCTAAAAAAGTTCAATGTATGAAACACAATTGCTTTGTTGGCCCGCTACAAATCTAAGGCAGGATGCCTGATGCGTGTGTACTCGAATAGGTATGCGTGTAGGTGCCGAAAACATAGTCCTATCGTTGACTTCCCTACTAAGTTAGCTTCATCTCAGTGCCGCAACCGCCAGTAGAGAGCCTAACGAAGTGTCGAGACCGACGTTCTTTCGCGACCCGATCCATCTTCAAATAAGATTTGACAAGGTAGATACCAAGCTTCCAGCTACGAGCATCGAGCGATCTAAGTTAGCAAGCTGGGCGCTTCAGAAGATTATCGATACAGATCAATTTCAACGCTTACGCCTCATTCGTCAGAATGGCCTCGCAAACTTTGTATTTCACGGAGCTGAACACTCCCGCTTTTCACATAGTATAGGCGTACATCATGTGGCTAATAGGATGTTCGAGCGAATTTGCCGAAATATGGGTTTTGAGGAGAGCGCTGAGACGAGATTAGAGGTCTTAGTTGCCGCTCTTATTCATGACATCGGACACGGGGCGTTCTCTCACACACTTGAAGAAATATTAAAGGACAATCACATTCCATTTCACCACGAAACTATGACTGAAAGATACATTATCGAGGAAGGATCTGAATTAAACGCGATTTTGAAAGAGGCTGATCTACAGCTTCCTTCTAATGTTGCCGCCTATTTCGACAAGAAAAAGCGAGGAAATGATCATTGGAAGTACAAGATCGTGTCGAGCCAGATGGATGCAGATCGTCTTGACTATGTTCAGCGTGATGCTCTGTTTGGTGGCATCAAGGGGCACGGATTCGATTTTGAGCGGTTGTTGGACCTGCTGTCTGTTCATGATCAAAGAAGTATAGGCGTTGACAGGGGCGCCGTAGAGGCTGTGGAAGCGTACTTGGTAACAATTGACCAGATGTATAGAGCTATTTACTATCATCAAGGAGTAAGGGCGGCTACGCAAATGCTGCTGTCGGTGTTCAAGAGGGCGACTTTGCTCTGGAAGGAGGGTGACAGAAACGTATTCCCTGCTTTCGGAAGCAGTGTTCATCCCATTGAAGTGTTGCTGAAGGAAGGCTCATATATTGACTTAAAATATTATAATTCTATTACCGATCCAATGATCTGGATGTTAATTGATTTTTGGAAGAATCATAAAGACAGCTCTCTTTCTGATCTGGCCTCGAGGTTGCTGCGGAGAGATCTGCTAAAGACGATGCCTATAACGGATGTTGCTTTCTCCAATATCTCGTCGCTGAGGGGGCGTGCAATAGAACTGACGTCAAAATTTATATCAGACCAAAAGTGTGCAGAACTATACGTTGCGGTCGATGACCCGTCTCGCACCAGTTATAAGGGCTATAACTACACTCCGGAATCACCAGACGAATCAATCTGGTTGACGGGTGGCGGGGAGCGGGACTTGCCTTTGGAAGACGTGTCAAACAGCGCTATCGTCAACGCTTTCAAGCAAAAAACATATTTCCCTCGTCTGGTCGTGCTTCCGGAAGTGCGCGATCTGATGATGGCGTAAATGTTCCTCTTTCGTTCGGTTGATGGTAGGCTTACCTAACTCAGGAGGGCGGTGCGATAATGAAGGCGTCTTTGGTTTTGGGCATCTTAAAAATCCTAGATGCGTCGGACGGCCAGATCGACACTCGCATCAGGTTGCAGAAAGAAGCCTTTCTGCTGGCGGCTCAGAGATTGCCTTATTTTAATCTTCTAGACTTTGAGTACCATCATTATGGTCCTTATAGCCGTTCGTTGTCTGATGCTCTTAGTTTTGCAGTGTCGACTGGATTGGTCGAGGAGGTTGCGCATCTGGCTGAGGATAACCTTGGCAGCCCTATTCGATATTCGTATAATCTTTTAGAGGATGGCCGGAAATTTTTGGAGGATGGTGGAGAGGACGACCACGTCCTTCGCGATTTTGTTGAATTTATGCGCTTCAAGCCTTGGCGTTCTCTTGAACTAGCCTCGACAGTCAGGTTCTTACAGCTTCGTGAAGGCTGGAATGACTATGCTGCAGCGTTCGAGGAAGCTCTGCGTTTGAAGCCAGCCACAGCTTCATACGCTTCTCAGGCACAAGAGGTGATAAGCAAAATGGAATCGTTTTCGCAAGCCCGGTAAGATGTACCTGTAAAGTTAATCAGTCGACCTCCAGAAACGCGAGGTTTAGCGGGTTCCATTGGGTATCTGTGATAAGGCTCTCTTCATAGATTGAATGCCTAACACTTGTAGATGTAAGTAGCGACGTCCCTGTAGGACAATCTCCGCGCGGCGGTCCAGGTGCTGCGCGAGCACAAAGGCTGCATCGTGAACACTTCCTCGGTCTCCGGCCTCGGCGGCGACTGGAACCACAGCTTCTATTGCGCGGCCAAGGGCACGGTGACCAACTTGACCCGTGCGCTGGCGCTGGACGAGGCGAAGGCCGGTGTGCGCGTGAACGTGGTGAACCCGACGCTGGTCTATACGCCCTTCACCGCCGGTATGCAGGACCAGCCGGAGCTGGTGAAGGCCTTCGAGGAGCGCATCCCAATTGGGCGCGGCGCCCAGCCGGAGGACATGATCGGCGCCTTCCTGTTTCTCGCCAGAGAGGACGCACGTTTCGTCGCCGGCGTAAACCCGCCGGTGGATGGCGGCCTCTCCGCCTCCAACGGCCAGCCGAAGCTGAGCTGAGCGCAGGCGCCTGGGGCGGGGCGGGGCGGGCGCGAGGCGGCTCAGCGCCCCGGCCGGCCGGTCTTCGAGGGCCGGCGCTTGCGTCTGATATCGGCGGGGTCTTCGTAGGAGCCGAGGCCGATCTTTTCGCGGCGGAGCGGGGCCGGGGAGTCGGTGCCGGCCGCCCCTCGTGGTTCGACAGGCTCACCATGAGGGACTGCCTTAGACGCCGCAGCTGCTCCCTTAGCAGGGGAGTGCTCCGGCTTCTGCGGCAGCGGGCCGGCGTGCTGCGGCTTTTCGGTGCGGCCGACCGTCATCTCATCGAGCGTATTCTTGCGGAACAAGGAGCGGTTGGGCGTCGGCATGTCCGTGCCCGGCCCCATGTCGTCGAGCGAAGGCTTGGCGAAGTAGGAGGCGCGGTCGTCCCTGGCACCTGTAGCGCTGCCATTGTCAGGCCGGCCGAGGCGCGGGGCGGCGGCCGAGCCGTCGCCGCGGGGTTTCAGCGGCTCGCCGCGCGGGCCAAAGCGGGTGGGCTCCGTCGGCGCGCGGTCGCGCTTGGTCTTCTTGCCGTATTTCGACTTGCCGGTGACGGGGGAGATCATCGCCTCCTCCATCTCGGCGGCGCTGGCGAGCGGATCGGCCGAGCTGCCGCCGCCGCCATATTCCAGCTCCTTGGCCTGCAGCCGCTTGATCTCGTCGCGCAGGCGCGCGGCCTTCTCGAAGTCGAGATCGGCGGCGGCGTCGCGCATCTCCTTCTGCAGATAGTCGAGATGGGCCTTGAGGTTGCTGCCGACGAGGGCGCCCTCGTCGACAAGGCCCTTCACGTCGACGCGGACGTGATCCTTCTCGTAGTAGCTGTCGAGGATATCGGCGATCTTGGCCTTGACCGACTGCGGCGTGATGCCGTTGGCGGCGTTGTAGGCCTCCTGCTTGTCGCGGCGCCGGTTGGTTTCGGCAATGGCGCGCTCCATCGAGCCCGTGACGTTGTCGGCATAGAGGATGACCTTGCCGTCGACATTGCGCGCGGCGCGGCCGATGGTCTGGATCAGCGAGGTCTCTGAGCGCAGGAAGCCTTCCTTGTCGGCATCGAGAATGGCGACGAGGCCGCATTCCGGGATGTCGAGGCCCTCGCGCAGCAGGTTGATGCCCACCAGCACGTCGAAGGCGCCGAGGCGCAGGTCGCGGATGATCTCGATGCGCTCCAGCGTATCGATGTCGGAGTGCATGTAGCGCACGCGAATGCCCTGCTCGTGCAGGTATTCCGTCAGATCCTCGGCCATGCGCTTGGTGAGGACGGTGCAGAGGACGCGGTAGCCCTTGGCGACGACCTCGCGGATCTCGCCGATGACGTCGTCGACCTGGGCGCGGGCGGGGCGAATCTCGACCGGGGGATCGGTGAGGCCGGTCGGGCGGATGACCTGCTCGGCGAAGACGCCGCCGGACTCCTCCAGCTCCCAGGGGCCGGGCGTGGCGGAGACCGCGACGGTCTGCGGGCGCATGGCGTTCCACTCCTCGAAGCGGAGCGGGCGGTTGTCCATGCAGGAGGGGAGGCGGAAGCCGTATTCGGCCAGCGTCGCCTTGCGGCGGAAGTCGCCGCGATACATGGCGCCGATCTGCGGCACGGTGACGTGGCTCTCGTCGATAAAGACGAGGGCGTTGTCGGGCAGGTACTCGAACAGGGTCGGCGGCGGGTGGCCGGGCTGGCGGCCGGTGAGGTAGCGCGAATAGTTCTCGATGCCGTTGCAGGAGCCGGTGGCCTCGATCATCTCGATGTCGAAGGTGACGCGCTGCTCGAGGCGCTGCGCTTCCAGGAGGCGGCCGGCCTTGTTCAGCTCGATCAGGCGCAGGCGCAGCTCCTCCTTGATCGATTTGACCGCCTGCTGGAGGGTCGGGCGCGGCGTGACATAGTGCGAGTTGGCGTAGATCTTGACCGACTTCAGGTCGTCGGTCTTGGCGCCGGTGAGCGGGTCGAATTCGTGGATCGCCTCGATCTCGTCGCCGAAGAGCGAGATGCGCCAGGCGCGGTCCTCCAGGTGGGCGGGGAAGATCTCGATCGTGTCGCCGCGCACGCGGAAGGAGCCGCGGACGAAATCCATGTCGCGGCGCTTGTATTGCTGGGCGACAAGATCGGCGAGGAGCTGGCGCTGGTCGAGCCGGTCGCCGATCGCCATCTGGAAGGTCATCGCGGTGTAGGTTTCGACCGAGCCGATACCGTAGATGCAGGAGACCGAGGCGACGATGATGCAGTCGTCGCGCTCCAGCAGCGCGCGCGTCGCGGCGTGGCGCATGCGGTCGATCTGCTCGTTGATGGAGGACTCCTTCTCGATGAAGGTGTCGGAGCGCGGCACATAGGCCTCGGGCTGGTAGTAGTCGTAATAGGAGACGAAATACTCGACGGCGTTGTCGGGGAAGAAGTTCTTGAACTCGCCATAGAGCTGCGCCGCCAGCGTCTTGTTGGGCGCCAGGATCAGCGCCGGGCGCTGGGTGCGCTCGATGACATTGGCGACGGTGAAGGTCTTGCCGGAGCCGGTGACGCCGAGCAGCACCTGCGTCTGGTCGCCGTCGGCGACGCCGGAAACGAGGTCGGCGATGGCGGTGGGCTGGTCGCCCTTCGGCTCGTAGTCGGAGGCGATGCGGAAGCGCACGCCGCCCTCGGACTTTTCCGGCCGGGCCGGGCGGTGCGGCACCCAGATCTCGCCGTTCTTGAGGAGCGGGTTGCCCTCGGTGATCAGCCGGGTGAGCGCCTCGACCGTGGCGGTGACGCCGCCGGCCGGGAGCGCCGCGGCGTCCTCCAGGGAGACGTCGAGGCCGGCCACCGGATTGAGCCCGGCGGCGGCGCGCGCCCTGGGGTCGCTGGTGCCGCCCATGGATGTTCCACGGGATGTCTTGCCGCCGGCCGGCTTGTTGGCCGTAATCCCGGCGTTCTTGCGCGGAGAGGGCGCGTCGGTGGGGGCGGCGGGCTTCTTCGCCTTGGCCGGCTTCGACCCGGCCTTGCGCTCCGCCTGCTCCTCGGCGTCGCGGGCAATGGCGTCGGCCCAGCCGGAGACGGGGCCGCCCAAGTCGCCCAAGGGGTCGCCCGTCGGATCGCCAAACGGATCGCCCTCGAACCCGGCCTGCGGCGCCTCGCCGAAGCCGGCGCGCGGGTGCAGCGGCCCGGAGGCGTCGGCGAAATCGAGGACGGGCGAACGGCGGGGCTTTTTCGGGGAGGCCATGGCGCGAATATGGGCCCGCGGGCCGGATTCGAGAAGAGGCTCTTCATCCTTCGCTTACCAGTTGGCCTTAGCATCCTTATTGCCCGCTCGAGTTCCCGCGGGCACCCCGCCGCCCCTTGTCTCGCGTATCCGGCGGCGGCGCATGCGGCGGTGGCTGCCGGCGTTTCGCGGCGGCCACCACCGGCCGCCCGTCCGCCCCCAGACTGAGGCTGGCGGCGGCCAGCCTCCCGCCAGCCCGATCCCCTAGTCTCCGCCGATTGACAGCGCCGGGCGAAGCGCCGAGAAGCGCGCGGCGACGCGCTTGGGCCGAGGCCGCCGGAGATCACGATGAACATCGAATGGGTGGGAAGCCTCGCGGCCGTCATCACGACGTTCTGCTGGCTGCCGCAGATCGTCAAGCTGATGCGCACGCGCCAGACCGCGGGCATCTCGCTCGCCAGCAACGCCTTCTTCGCCACCGGCGTGGCGCTGTGGCTGGTCTATGGCCTCGCCATCGGCTCGCTGCCGCTGATCGGCGCCAACATGCTGACGCTGGTCTTCGTGCTGATCATCGTCGGCTACAAGCTGAGATACAGCTGATGCTCGCTTTCATTGCCCGGCCGAGCGTCGCGCCGATCCTGCTGCTGGTGGCCTCCAACATCTTTATGACGCTGGCCTGGTACGGCCACCTGCGCTTCAAGGGCGTGGCGCTGCCGATCGTGGTCGCGGTGAGCTGGGGCATCGCGCTGGTGGAATACTGCCTGGCAGTGCCCGCCAACCGCATCGGCTCGGCCTACTATTCGGCGGCGGAGCTGAAGACCATCCAGGAGGTGATCACGCTCGCCGTCTTCGCGGTGTTCTCGGTGGTCTATCTGAAGGAGCAGCTGACGCTCGCGCACCTCGCCGGCTTCACGCTTATTGCTTGCGGGGCGGCGCTGATTTTCAAGAACCCGTTTTGAGGGTTCTTGGCCATTAAGAGGCGAGAGCGGACCAGTAGCTTGCGGCATAGATCGCATCGATCAGCGCTCCACTTCTTAGGTCGCTGCGGCATAGTGTAGGGCGAGACGATCAGGTCCTTGTCGAGATCGTAGAGCCTGCGCCCGGCGGCGGGGCGCCGGCCGGAATTCAGCCGACGCCGTTGCGCAGGGCGGTTGTGGTGCTCCGGGCGCGGTTTATCCGTCGCTCGTCGCTCGTCGCTCGTCGCTCGTCGCTCGTGGCTCGTGGCTCGCAGAGCGGGAGCGCACGGCCGTCGGCGGCGACGGCCTGCGCCGCGAGCCGCCGGGTGTCGCGGCTGTCTGCTCAGAAGCCGGGGGTGGAGGCGGAGATCGGCACGCTGATCGTGCAGTGGACGCCGTCGGGCAGGAATTCGTAGCGGGTCTTGGCCTTCAACTGGTAGGGCAGGGCGTGTTCGATCAGCTCGCGGCCCTGGCCGGTTCCGTCCGGCGCCGCGCCCGGCTCCGGCATGACGACGCCGCGCTCCCGCCAATCGATATGGATCAGGGGCTGCGCGCCATCGCCGGGCGGCTCCAGGCGCCAGGTGACCTCCAGACGCCCGGTAGCCTGGCGCAGCGCGCCGTATTTGGCGGCATTGGTGGCCAGCTCGTGCAGCGCCATGGCGAGCGTCTGCACCGTGCCCGAGCGGAGGCGGATGCCCGCCGGCCCCTGCAGCACCACTCGGTCGGCCGCGCCATCGAAGACGCCGAGGCTGGCCATCTCGGTGCGGGTCAGCTCGTCGAAGGTGACGCGGTCATGCTCCTGGAGGCGGGACAGCAGCCCCTGCACGCGCGCCAGCGCCGCCAGGCGGTCCCCGAAACTGTCGCGGAACTCCGGGAGATCGGCGGCGCGCCGCATGGTCCTGTCGGCCATGGAGCTGACCACCGTGATGAGGTTGCGGGTGCGGTGCTGGAGCTCGGCGACGAGGACGGTCTGGCGCTCCTCCCACTCCCGCCGCACGGTGGTGTCCGTCATCGCGCCGACCATCCGGACCGCCCGCCCGGCCTCGTCATAGAAGAAGCGGCCGCGGCCGTGCAGCCAGCGGACCGCGCCGTCGGGATGAAGCGTGCGGAACTCGTGATCGAACTCGTGCCCGCCGTCCCGCGCCTGGCGCAGCGCCGCTTCGGCGCCGGCGCGGTCGTCCGGGTGGATGCGCGAGGCCCAGGCCTCGTAGCTCGGCGTCACCTCGCCGACCGCATAGCCCTCCATGCGGAAATGCTCGTCCGACCAGTGGATCTCCCCGGTGAGGACGTTCCAGTCCCAGAGCCCGAGCCGCCCGACCTCGACCGCGCTGCGCAGCCGCTCCTCGCTCTGCTCGAGCCGTTCCGTGGTGAGCTTGGCCGCGGTGATGTCGGAGCCGATGCCGCCGATGAAGTCCACCGCCCCGCCGTCGGCGACGATGGGGAAATCGGTGTCGCGCAGCCACCGGATCTTGCCGTCGGCGGGGCGCCTGATGCGGTATTCGAAGGCGACGTGCTGCCCCTTGCGGACGCGGCGGATGTTCTCGATCGCGCGCGGCCGGTCCTCCGGCACGATCAGCTCCAGCCAGGAGCGGAAATTGTCGCGCGTCAGCGCCTCCTCGCGGCTGAGACCGTAGATCGTCTCGAAGGCGGGGGTGAGATAGGTCCATCGCAGCGCCTGCGCGTCGCGGATCCAGAGGATGTCCTGCGAGGCCTCGCCGAACTGGCGCAGCCGCTCCTCGCTCTCGCGCAGCGCCTGTTCCGCGCGCGCGCGCACGACCTCGGCCCATAGGCGCTCCGAGACCTCCTGCACCAGCGCGACCTCATCGTCGGTCCAGTGGCGCGGCTTGTCCTGGTGGATGCTGACGTTGAAGGCCAGCTTCCCGTCGACGAGCAGCGCCGGACTGAGCAGCGCCTGCACCTGCACGCTCGCGATGGCGGCGTAGCCGGACCCGGCGCCCAGCCGGCCGACATCGTCGACGCGCACGACACGCCCTTCGCGAAGGTCGTTCAGAACCTCGCCTTCGAAGTTCTCGAGCTTCACCACCGACGGGAAGGGTTGCGCCCCATCAGCCAACCAGCCGTTGAAGATGTGGGCGAGGCCCTTCTCGTGATCATATTCGGCATAGAGCACGCGGGACGCGGCGAGCTTCTCCCCGAGCAGCCGCGCGGCGACCTCGATCTTGTCCTCGGCGGCGGGCTGCGCCCGCATCGCGTCGCCCAGCGCGAGCAGGAACGCCTGCCGCTCCTCGCTCTCGCGCAGGGCGCTTTCGGTCCGCTTGCGCTCGCTGATGTCGTCGAACAGGATGGCGACGCGGCGCCGCTCGGGCTCGTCGACGCGGAAGGCGTAGACGCTGTACCAGCGGCCGAGCGCCTCCGCGCGCGCCTCGAAGCGCTTCGGCTCGCCGGTCAGCGCGATCTCCCCGTAGATGTCGAACCAGTGCTGCTCAAGCGCGGGCTCGAGCGCGCGCATCAGCTTGCCGGCGGCATCCTTCAGGCCGGTCTGGCGCTCGAAAGAAGCGTTCGCTTCGACAAAGCGGTAGTCGACGGCGCGGTTGGCATCGTCGAACAGCACCTCGACGATGCAGAAGCCCTCGTCGATCGTATCGAACAGCAGGCGGTAGTTGGCTTCGCTCTCGCTCAGCGCCTCCTGCGTGCGCTTCTGCTCGGTGACGTCGAGCGAGGAGAGCAGGATGCCGTCGCCCGCCTTGGCGATCGTCTGTGCGAACCAGCCGTCGAACTGCTCGTGGGCATAGTAATGCTCGTGCATGAGGGGTGGCCGGACTCCATCACCTGGATGAACCTGTCCCAGACGCCCGATTCCACCACGGCGGGGTTTTCGGTCAGCAGCCGCCGGCCCGTCATCGGGCCCCAGCGGTCGTTCCACTGCTTGTTGGTCAGCACCCATTCGAAGTCGACGATGGTGTCGTTGTCGTCGCGCACCGCCTTGAAGAGCTGGATGATCTGCAGCGAAGCGTCGAAGGTCGTGCGCAGGAGGGAGATGATCCGCAGGAACTCCATCTCCGCTTCCTTGCGCTGATGGATGTCCTTGAAGGAGACGGAGAAGCTCTCATTGGCGGAGTGGAGGTCGGCGAACATGCGCTCCCGTACCGCGCTGCGCTCCTCGACCAGATACAGGCGGTCGATCACCGGGCCGAGGATGGTGGCATAGGTGCGCAGGAACTGGATCTCGTTCTCGCCGAACTCCCGCGGACTGGTATCGTCGACCTGAAGGATGCCGTAGGGGCGCTCGCCGGGCACGAAGATCGGCACGTTGACCAGCGCCACCACGCCGGCCTCCTTCATGAAGGCGGGAACGTCGAACCTGTCTTCCTTGGCGATGTCCTGCGAGATGACGGGCTCGCCGGCCCGGATCGAATAGGTTTCCGACGAGCGCTCGTCCATCGGCAGGCGAACCCGTCCGACGACGTCCGGCCCCCATCCGACCCCGGCCCGCAGGAAGAGCTGCTGCCGATCCTCCTCGATCTCGAAGACCTTGGCCCGTCCCGTTCCGAGCGCCTCGCCCACCAGACGGCAGGCCTCCATGAGCACCTCGTCGAGATCCTGCGAGCGAATGGCGAATTCGCCGAAATCGGCGAGCACCTGCTGGCGCTTCATCAATTCGTCACGGTCGGGCATCGCATCTCCGGAAGCGGCCAGGGCTTGCGACCAGGACCCGCGATGGGGTCCGATCAGCGGACACACACCGGTACACACTATCGGGGAGCGGGCCCATGGCAAACGGTCCGGCGCGCCCGGCGTTGAACCTCTCGCGGCGCATCCGGCCGGCAACCGGATCGCCGGGGACCCTGCTCGCTTTGGCTGTGCCGCCCTGACGGCCTACTCGTCGTCGTCGCGGGTCGGGATGATCTCGTCGAGATTGTCGTCCTCATCGTCGTCGTCGAGCGCCAGGACGCGGTCGTCGTCCGCATCGTCGTCATCGTCATTGACGTCCTCGTCGTCGCCGACACCGTCGACATCGGCCACCGAGGACTGGGCGTCATCCTCGACATCGGCGAGGGACACCGTCTCGGCATCATCCTCGTCCTCGTCCTGCGGCTCGACGACAACCTCGTCCTCGGGCTTCTCGTCCCGTTTCACGTAGCGGGTCGCGGTGCCGTAGCGCGACTGCGTCGCCGGCGGATCGAAGAAGGAGAGGGGATAGGCCGTGCCCGTATAGGGCGAGACGGCCGGATCCTTGCCGAGATCGTAGAACTTGCGCCCGTTTTCCGGATCGGTGCGCTTGGTGCCGAGTTCGGGTCTGCCCATGGATGGCTCCTTGTCGGCGGGATTGGCGCCGGGGTTGATTGGCGGGGCCGCCGGCCGGGTGGCCGCGCGGGACATGCGGGGCGGCACGGCGCCGCGCCGGGCGGGCCGATGAGGCGCCGGCCGCGCATACGAAAAGGCCGCGGCGCGCTGAAAAGCGAACCGCGGCCTTGCCGATCGTGCCGAGGACGCCGCCGCTGCGCCGCGCCCGCCTGCCAGTACATCCGTGGTCAGGCGGGAGCAGCAAGGGGCAGCGTCGCTCGGCTGAGACGCTGCTAGTTCAGCAGCTCGAGATTGGAGGCGGAGAGCTTGCCCGTCCGCTGATCCGAGACGAGGTCGAAGCTGAGCTTCTGGCCCTCGCGCAGATCGCTGAGGCCGGCGCGCTCGACCGCGCTGATATGGACGAAGGCGTCATGGCTGCCGTCGGCCTGCTCGATGAAGCCAAAACCCTTGGTGTAGTTAAACCACTTTACGGTTCCCTGAGACATGGGAGACCTTTCTACATAGAAAATCCGTCGGCCCGCACGCATTGCAGGGCCGTTATCGATCGAAACAATAGAATGAAGCGAGATGAACAGACGCTCAGGCGAGCGAAAAGCCAAATGATCAGGCTGTCTTCGATGAGTTCTATATGCGCCTTTGCGGCGGATTTATCAAGGAGCGGCCGGCGATATAATGAACAATACGCGGCGGCGGGCCGCCAGGAGCTGATTTCGACTGGCGGGACTTGGCGCCGCTCTGGCGCGGCTCAGGCCGGCTGGGATCGCCGCTTGCCCCATAGCGGCACCAGCTCCACGGCAAGGATGGCCGCGAAGATGAGGGCGCAGCCGAGGAAGCCGAGGGCTTGCATGCGCTCGCCGAGGACGAGGGCGCCGAAGAGGGCGGCGAACAGCGCCTCCGAGGACAGGAAGATCGCCGCCTGCGGCGCGCTGGTCCAGCGCTGGCCGATCGTCTGCAGCGAGAAGGCCAGCCCCGAGGAGAAGATGCCGGCATAGGCGATCTCCTTCCACACCGCGCCCAAGGCTTCGAGCGAGATCGGCTCCAGGAGGACAGCGCCAATAAGGGCGATGACGGCGGTGGTGGCGAACTGCACGGTGTTGAGGAGGAGCGGCCGGCCGGAGCTTTGCGCATATTTGCCGACGAGCAGGATCTGCAGCGACCAGAACAGCGCGCAGACGACGGTGAGGCCATCGCCGACCGTCAGGGCCGCCAGCGTGCCGCCGCCGAGAAGGGCGATGCCGATGAGGGCGGCGAGCGCCGCCGGCCAGACCACCCAATGCGCGCGGTGGCGCATGAGGACGAGGGCGAGCAGCGGCGTGAACACGACATAAAGGCCGGTGAGGAAGCCGGAGTTCGTGACGCTGGTGGTGAGAAGGCCGACCTGCTGCAGGATCGCGCCGGCAAACAGCACCAGCCCGGTGAGGACGAAGCCGCGCCAGGCGCCGGCCGGCATCGGCGTTGCGGCGGGTTTGCGCCCCTCCAGCCAGGCGAAGGGTGCGACCGTGGCGGCGGCGATGAGGAAGCGCGCGGCGACGAAGGTCCACGGCCCGACGCTCGCCATCGCCGCGGACTGGGTGACGAAGCCCATGCCCCAGATGGCGCCGGCGAGCAGCAGAAGGAGATTGGCGGCGGATCGGGTCACGGGCGGGGCTTTCTCAGGATGTGGGCCCGTGGCTAGCGGGACGGCCGGGCGAGGGCAAGCGGGCGCGGCGGCATCGGGCGAGGAGGGACGCGGGGGCGGGTGATCTGGGGCGCGGCACGAGGGGGGGCATGAGGGGGCGGCATGAGGGGGCGCGCGCGGCATTCACGTCGGCGTGGCCCGGTGGTTTGCCGCGAACCGATCCGGCGCCCGGGCATTACGCTGAGGCAACCCTTTGGAGAGCGACCCCATGATGCTGACCCGACGCACGATCCTTGCCGCCGGCGCCGCCACCGCCGCGGCCGGCTTCCTCCACCGCCCGAACATCGCCCGCGCCGCGGCGCCCTTCACCCAGCCCAAGCTGCCCTTCGCCGAGGACGCGCTGGCGCCGGTGATCTCGGCGAAAACCGTGGGCCTGCACTACGGCAAGCACCACAAGGCCTACTTCGACAAGCTCAACAAGCTGGTGGAGGGCACGCCCTATGCCGAGATGGAGCTGGAGAAGGTCGTGACGGGCGCGGCCGGCAAGCCGGCGGACAAGGCGATCTTCAACAACGCCGCGCAGGCCTGGAACCACGTCGCCTATTTCGACCAGTTCAAGCCGGGCGGGCCGAACCGGCCGGAGGGCGAGGCGAAGCGCGCCATCGACGAGGCCTTCGGCGGCTATGACGGCTTCGTGGAGAAGACGGTCGCGGCCGCCGACACGGTGTTCGGCACCGGCTGGGTGTGGCTGACCCGCGACGACGCCGGCAGCATCGCGCTGGTCGGCTACGAGGACGGCAACAACCCGGTCGCCGTCGGGCGGCCGGCGCTGCTCGGCATCGATATCTGGGAGCACGCCTACTACCTCGATTACGAGAACCGGAAGGCCGAGCACATCAAGGCCGTCTTGGACAAGCTCGTGAACTGGCAGGTGGTGGCCGAGCGCATGAGCGCCTGAGGGCGGCGGCCGCTTCGGCGCGGCCGCGCCCGTCCGTCCGGCTCAGTCGGGCGGACTTAGGCCGGCTGGGCGGGCAGCCAGTCGATCGGCTGGAAGCCCGGCAGATGCTCGATGCGCTTTAGCCACGCCGTGATGCCCGGAAAGGCGGAAAGATCGAAGCCGCCCTTGTCCGCCATATGGGTATAGGCATAGAGCGCGATGTCGGCGAGGCTCGGCCCGTCGCCGACCAGGAAGGGGCGTTCGTGCAGGCGCTGCTGCATGACGCCGAGCGCCTTGTTGCCGCCTTCGAGCGTTTGCGCGAGGCGTTCCGGCGTCGCCCCGGCGCGGCGCTCGGGATAGACATGGAGGGCGCGGCGCACGGCGATGTTCGGCTCGTGGCTGTATTGCTCGAAGAACATCCAGGCGAGCATCTCGGCGCGCTCGAAGGGGTCCTGCGGCACGAAGGACGAGCCCTTGCCGAGATAGAACAGGATGGCGTTCGATTCCGGCAGGCGGCGACCGTCCTCCAGCTCCAGCAGCGGCACCATGCCGTTGGGGTTCTTGGCGAGCCATTCGGGCTTCTTCGTCGAGCCGTCGATGCTGTCCACCTCGACATGGCGGAACGGGCGGCCGGTGAGCGCCAGGAGGAGGCGCGGCTTGTAGCAGTTGCCGCTGGAATGCATGCCATAGAGGGTGATCATCGGGGTCTCGTCTGCGCTGCGTCGCGGCGCTGAAGGCAGCACACGACGTGGAAGCGTCGCCTGCCGGCTCGGCACGGCGCATCCTGACGCGCCCGACCGCGCCGTTCCAGCGCAATTTCCTGAAGCGTCTCATCAGCCGCGTTGATCACAGCTCCCACAATTGCGCGCTTGCGAGTGCGGGAGGGTGCGACTAGGGTCCGCGCGCCTCGCGGAGGTCCTTCGCGCGGGCATATCCCGTCAATCGTGACACCGGACGCTGACCCCCATGGCCTTCCTTGCCGACGCCCTCGATCGCGTAAAGCCCTCCGCCACCATCGCCGTGGCGCAGAAAGCGCGGGAACTGCAGGCACAGGGGCGCGACGTCATCGGCCTCGGCGCCGGCGAGCCGGATTTCGATACGCCCGACAACATCAAGAATGCCGCGATCGACGCGATCCGCCGCGGCGAAACCAAATACACGCCGGTGTCCGGCATCATGCCGCTGCGCGAGGCGATCGCCAAGAAGTTCAAGCGCGAGAACAATCTCGACTACACGCCGGCGCAGACGATCGTCGGCACGGGCGGCAAGCAGGTGCTGTTCAACGCCTTCATGGCGACGCTGAACCCGGGTGACGAGGTGGTGATCCCGACGCCCTACTGGGTGAGCTATCCCGAGATGGTGGCGATCTGCGGCGGCACGCCGGTGTTTGCGCAGACCGGCATCGAATCGGGCTTCAAGCTGACGGCCGAGGCGCTGGAGCGCGCGATCACGCCGCGCACCAAGTGGTTCCTGTTCAACTCGCCGTCGAACCCGTCGGGCGCCGCCTATACGCGCGAGGAGCTGAAGGCGCTGACCGACGTGTTGATGCGCCATCCGCATGTCTGGGTGCTGACCGACGACATGTATGAGCACCTCGTCTATGGCGACTTCACCTTCACCACGCCCGCCGAGGTGGAGCCGGCGCTCTACGAACGCACGCTGACGGTGAACGGCGTCTCCAAGGCCTATGCGATGACCGGCTGGCGCATCGGCTATGCCGCCGGTCCGCTCGCCCTGATCAAGGCGATGGACATGATCCAGGGGCAGCAGACCTCCGGCGCCTGCTCGGTGGCGCAGTGGGCGGCCGTGGAGGCGCTGAACGGGCCGCAGGACTTCATCCATGCCAACAAGGCCGTGTTCCAGGGGCGCCGCGATCTCGTGGTCTCGATGCTGAACCAGGCGCGCGGGATCAAATGCCCGTCGCCGGAGGGCGCGTTCTACGTCTATCCGTCCTGTGAGGCGCTGATCGGCAAGACCACGAAAAGCGGCAAGACGCTTCAGAGCGACCAGGACTTCGTCACCGAACTGCTGGAGCAGGAGGGCGTCGCGGTGGTGCATGGCGCGCCGTTCGGGTCGAGCCCGAACTTCCGCATCTCCTATGCGACCTCCGAGACGCTGCTGGAGGAGGCCTGCGCCCGCATCCAGCGCTTCTGCGCCAGCCTCGACTGAGCCCCCCCCCCGCAGGAGGCGACGATATGATGGCGGCGGGCTCTGGCCCGCCGTCTTCGTTTCGGTGGGGGGCGGGGTGCCGAAGACGAAGGCGCCCGGGGCGCCGGGACACTTTTCCTAAAGCGTCTCGAGGCTCCGCGAGACGATGGCGACGGGGACGCCCGCCCGCAGCGAGTTGGACACCATGCAGGTCGCCTTGGCGGCCTCGATGATGGCTGCGGGGTCCGATCCGTCGAGCGTCTCGCAGGACACCGTCATCGTTGCCCCGGTCGCCAGCAGGGGCTCACCCTCCAGCTCGACGGTGACGGAAATGGCGATCCGGCCAAGGCCGACGCCGGCTGCCTCAGCCGTGTAGCGCAGGTCGTTGCAGAAGCACCCGCCGATGGCGAGCGCGAGCAGCTGTGCGCCGTTGAAGCCGAGCCCCAAGCCCCCTGCCTTACCGAGCGGACGATCCACCACGATCGTGTGGCCGCCGGCCCAGCCGAGAGCGGCCTGCGTGCCTTCCACATTGCGAAGCTCGACTGTCGCAGCAACCATGACTTCAGCCCTCCGACCATCCCAGACGAGCCTATCCGACGGCTGAGCGGAAGGGGAGACGCCGGGTGCAGGCGGGACGATGCAGGTTGCCTTCGGCGAGCGGCGTCACGCAAGGAAAACGAACCGGCGCGTCCCGATCGACGGTCGCCGGCCCGCTTCGGAACCTTTGCATCCGCCGGGGTTGTCGACGACAGGGCGGGGCGGGACCGCGGCCACTCCGCCGTCGACAGAAAGCCGCCAACCGCCCGCCTGGGCAGCGATGACCAGACGGTCAGCCTTTCAGTGGCAGCAGGGTGCCGTCCGCGGCCCGACACCCGGTCCGGATCCCTACCTCGATCTCCGCGAGATGGCGCTGGTGATCTGCCTCGGATGTGACGAACTGAGCCAGCAGAGCGGTCGCCTCCTTGAGCAAAGGCGAATGTGTCTCTCTGAGATGTGCGACGAGTTCACGTTGCCTGCGCACGTGCCCCGCTCCCTCGCGCACATGCCTCCTCGCCATCTCCAGGAGGGTTTCATCTTGTGTCATGCGCGAAGAGTAGGTTGTCCGGCGCCAACTGCCAATGCCCGCAGATCGAAGGCCGACGGCCTGAACGACGGGGGAAGGATGGACAGGAGATGGCCCGTCCCGGCGCACCGATCAGCCGAAGCTGCCGATGAGCCCAGCATGGCTGAGATAGTCGGCGCGTGCCCGTTCGACACCGAACAGAGTTCGGTTAAGCTGCCGTCATGAGGATCGGTATCATCGCTGATGTCCATGGGAACCTGATCGCGCTGGAGGCTGTTCTGGCCGACCTTCGCGCGGCGGCTCCCGACATGATCGTGAACCTGGGCGATCTCGTCTCCGGACCTTTCGATCCGGCCGGAAGCGCCGATGCCCAGATGGCGCTCGCCTGCCCGACATTGGCGGGCAACCATGAGCGCCAACTTCTCGAGAGGGGATCAGGCCCCTCCGACGTGATCGCACGCGCTGTCCTGTCGCAATCACATCTCGACTGGATCAGCGGCCTTCCCGCGACGCTGTCCCTGGCCGAAGGGCAGGTATTCGCCTGCCATGGAAGCCCTCGGGGCGGCGACCTGGACTATCTCCTGGAGGACATCAGCACAGGCCGGGCCCGGCTCGACACGCTGGACGCGATCAAGCCCCGGCTCGACGGCATTGGCGCGGCACAGGTCGTCTTGTGCGGACATACCCATATGGCACGTGCGGTCAGCGTCGGCGGCGTGCTCGTCGTGAACCCGGGCAGCGTGGGCTTGCCGGGCTATGCTGCGGGTGACCCGATGCCCCACGTCATCGAGGCCGGATCGCCTCACGCTCGCTACGCCCTCATCGACCGTCGCGGCGGCGACTGGAGCGTCGAGTTGCGGGCGGTACCGTATGACTACGAAGCGGCGGCGCAGCAGGCCGAGGGTCATGGACGCCTGCAAGCCGCGCACGTGGTCCGCACCGGCTGGTGGCCATCAGCGTAGCCCGCAATCAGGGTGCGGATGTCCGTCGGAGCGGACGATCAAACAGCCGGTCTATAGCGAGCCAGCTTGTAGCCGAAACCGAGGAAGACGAGACCCGTCGCTCCTTTGAGGTACCGCTGGAAGCCGCCGGAGCGCGTGAACGAAGCAAGCCGGGCGAAGAGCAGGATCACCAAGCTGAACCAGGCGACATTGATAAGAGAATGAATGCCCACCAAGGCATATGCCGACAGGACCGCGTCATTGTTGGCCGGGAGGAAATGCGGGAAGACCGCCAGGTAGAACATGGAGACCTTCGGGTTCAGCCCATTGGTCACCAACCCCTCCCAGTAGGCCCGGCCGAGCGTGCGGGGACGGTGGTAAGGCGCCGCATCGGCCCGCACCTTCTTCTGAACGACAGCCTCGTAGAGGCACCTGGCGCCGACCCAGCAGAGATACGCGGCTCCCACATATTTGACGATCGCGAAGGCTGTTGCGGACTGCATCACCAGGACCGACAGGCCGAAGACCGACAGGGTCCCGTGGATCCAGAACGCTGTGAAGAAGCCGGCAACATTCGCAAAGGCGGCTCCGACGCCGGACACCGGAACGGTCTTGGCGATCAGCGCTCCGTTCGGTCCAGGAGACGCCACCAGGACGAATGCGGCGACAGCGAATGCCAAGAGGTCCGAGTAACTCAAGGTCGCATCTCCCCGTCGGCACTTGCTACGCGCGAAGCCTATATCGAGCATAAGCGCATGGGGCGCGTAAACGGGCCGAGAGCCCCGTTCGCTCCGAGGATGGCACGGCTACGTCGATTGCATCCCAGCGGGTCGGAAGCCGCTGGACGCTTCGCAAACGGTTGCGTTCGCCAGGGCCGTTGGCGACAGGGCGGGTGGCTTCGGATCGTCCGCTGGCGCCGGCTCGAAGCGGCGATTGACCGGTCGATGCGTTCCGCCGATCCTGCCTCCTATCCGCAGGAGCTGGGAGACATCTCATGGCGGGTTACTTCGGCACTGCCGTGCAGCAGCGTCTTCAGGCCCGCGCCGAGGACGCCGCCGCATTCATCGCCGCAACGCCAGGGGCGTGCCAGGTGGGCCGCATGATGGGATGTGACGACCCCGACCGGCTCGGCTGGGATCACATCGGAGAGGTCCTGCGGCACGATCTGGCGTTCGGCTTTCGCCTGATCGACCGGGACAGGGTGGACGACCTGCGCTCGCGCCTCGCGGAACGAGGCTGCCGCCTCGACACCTGGCAGGTCTTCCTTGCCGACCGCGCGAGCGCGCTGGCGGCCTCGCAGACCATCCTCTCGAGAGGGTTGCCCGCTGGCCTCGCCGAACTGGAACGAGCGCGCGATCCGGACGGCGACGGGATCCGGCGCATTCAAGCCCACATGGCCGCCGCCGGCATCGCGCCGTTCTCGGGCTCGATGCTGACCGGCGCGTGCGGTCCTGCGGTGACGGTCGGGTTCAAGGATGCCGAGGGAGGAATCCTGGCGACCGCGCATGGATACCTGCCGCACTCCGTCCACAGTCCCTATCAGCGCTACGCCTGGGGCGGACTGGTTGCGGTGGCCGCGGAGGCGCGGGCCCAGGGCCTGGGGAGCCTCGTCAATGCCCGTCTGATCGCCGAAGTTTTCCGCGAGCTGGAAGCGACCCACATCTACGAGCTCGTTTCGGACACGAATGTCGCCTCCCGGCGCATGGTGGAAGCGTGCGGGCTGCGCGCGGAACCCGGCCTCGTCTGCGGCGTGGGGGTGGCGGAGGACAGTACGCGCTTCACGCGCTAACGCCTTCGAGGAGTGGGCCGCGGCTCGGACGCCCATCGCCAGTGGCTGCTCCCGACCAACTGATGCGAGTCTACCCGGGGCCGGGGACGTCGGTCGCCGCGGCGTCTCCCGCTCATCGCGTTCCCCTTTAAGCCCGATCTATCCCTCCCGTCTGTCGAAGTCGGCCTGGGCCTGCTGGAGTTCGGGACCCCGCTCAAGCGCCCAGGCGTAAAGCGCCTCGAACGGCTCGCGCAGGGAATGGCCGAGCGGGGTGATCGTGTATTCGACGCCGACCGGCGTCGTCGGCAGGACCGTGCGCTTGACGAGGCCGTTCCGCTCCAGCCGCTTCAGGGCGTCCGCCAGTGCCTTGTGGGTGATGCCGTCGAGACGCCGCATGATCTCGTTGAAGCGCGACGGTTGCGTGCACAGGACCGTCAGGATCAGCACCGACCATTTGTTGGCGATGTGCTCCAGGATCGGCCGCGTCGTGCGCGCGTCGATCAGCGCTTCGTCGGTCGCGTCACAAACCGGCGCACGGGGGCGTTGCCGGGAGGGGCGCATCTGCGTCGTCGTCTCGGACAAAGGTATACTCCGCGATATCTGCGCTAAACATAGTGCGTAATTGACCGTAGATATAGAATCTATATCGCTGCGTCCATCGCTATCAGGTGGATGAGACATGACCAGACTCCAAGACAAGACAGCCCTCGTCATCGGCGGCTCGGGCGGAATCGGAGGCGCGATCGCCCATCGCTTCGCGCAGGAGGGGGCAAGCGTCTATGCCACCAGCCGATCCGCCAAGGCCGAAGGAACCACCACGCCGGTCGGGACAGGTTCGATCCGCTCGGTGGCGGCCGACGCCTCCAAGCCAGCCGATCTCGAGGCGGCGATCACCCGGATCCACGGTGAGGCTAGGCGCATCGACATCCTCGTGGTCAATGCGGGCCTGTCGGAATTCGCCACCCTCGACGGCCTCACCGAGGATCACTTCGACCGCACCTTCGGGCTGAACGTCCGCTCGCTCGTCTTCGCCGCGAAGGCCGCCGCGGCTCACATGGGTGAGGGGGGCTCGATCGTTCTGGTGGGCTCGATTGCCGGCGACATCGGCACGAAGGGCTATGGCGCCTACGGGGCGACGAAGGCCGCGGTGCGCTCGTTTGCGCGGACCTGGGCCAACGAGCTTGCGCCGCGCGGCATCCGCGTCAACGTCGTCAGCCCCGGCCCGACCGACACGGCGATGTTCGCCTCCGCTTCCGACGAGATGCGGGCGACGCTGACGGGGATGATCCCGCTGGGACGCATGGGACGTGCGGACGAGGTCGCCGCTGCCGCGCTCTTCCTCGCCAGCGACGAGGCCAGTTTCGTCACGGGCGCCGAACTGCCGGTCGACGGCGGCATGGCGCAGGTTTGAGAGTGATCACGATGTCCAGATCCATGTTTGCTTCCCGTCTTCAGTCCCTTCTCATCGCCGCCGGCCTTGCCGCCGGCTTCGCTTCGGCAGGGCCGGTGGCTGCCGCTAACGCCCCTGGCGCGGACGGCCTGAAGGTCGCGCTGCGATCCGTGACAGAGCACGCGGTTCCGGCGGGCTTGAATGCCGACGCCAAACTGCTCGTCCACACGATGCCGGACGTGCAGGGCCGGCAGACGCCGGCCACCACGCTCCTGTTCGTCCCGAAGGGCACGGCGCCGAACGGCGGCTGGCCGATCGTCGCCTGGGCGCACGGCACCTCGACGCCGGGACAGAAGACCTGCGCCCCAAGCCTCACGCCGGAGCTCGACGGCGGCCTGACGCGCGACGGTTTTCCCAGCGACTACGTCTATCAGATCGGTGAGCTTCTGAAGGCGGGCTATGCCGTGGTGGCGCCGGATCTGGAGGGGCTGGGAGCGGAGGCCATCGGGCCCTATCCCTATTTCGGCGCCGCCAGCGGGGCGCGGTCTCTGATCTCGGCCGTCGAAGCCGCACGGCTTGCCGATCCGCATCTCTCTAACCGATATGCCGCGATGGGGCACTCCGACGGCGGCCACCTCGCGCTCGGCGTCGAGGCGCATGCCGACGAGGCACCGGAGCTCGAGCTCGTCGGAACCGTCGCTTCGGTGCCCTACACCTCGATCGATGCGACCGCCGAGCATTTCGGCCAAGCGGCACGGACGGCAACCGACGGGACGGCGGCAAGCCAGGCCCGGATGATGCGCGAGTTCCAGGGGGCGCTCATGACGGTGGGCCTGACCGCCGAGAATCCCGCCTTCAACCCGCGGACGGTGATGGGCGAGGACCTGGCGCGGCTGCTGCCCGCGTTCCGCTCCCTTTGCTCCGTGAAGGCGATCGGCACGATCGACGCCGCGGTCAAGGCGAAGGGAGAGGCATTCGACGGCCTGAAGACCGACTGGGCCTCCAACCCCGAGATGAAGGCCTTCCTGGCCGCCAATGACCCCGCGGCAGCGCCCGATTTCTCGCTGAAGCGGCCGACGCTGGTGGTGCAGGGAACAGCCGACGGCTTCGTTCTCGAACCCCTGACGACGGCCTTCGTGGAACGGCTCCGCGGCAAGGGAGCCCCGGTCACCTACAAGACCTATCCCGGCGCTGACCACTTCTCGATCATCCGCAGCGCCGATGCCGACGTCCTCGCCTTTCTGCGGGAACGCTTCGCCCATTGAGGCGCCCGGGCCGCCCAGGCCAATTGCGCGGCCCCTTTTCACGGAAAGCGAACGACAGATGACGACACCCATGTCGAACCAAAGGGTCCTGCTGGTCCGGCGGCCGCAGGGCGTAGCGCGACCCGACGATTTCACGCTCGTCGACCAGGCGCGGCCGCGGGCGGGGGAGGGCGAGGTGCTGCTCCGCAACCTGTTCCTGTCTCTCGACCCCTATATGCGCGGTCGCATGAACGACGGAGACGGCTCCTACGCTGCACCCTATGCCCTCGGCGAGCCGCCCGGGGGCGGAACGGTCGCCGAGGTCGTCTCGTCGACCATCGATGGCTTCCGCTCGGGCGACCTCGTGGTCGCAAATGGCGGCTGGCAGGCATACGCGGTCTCGGACGGGTCGGACCTCTACGCCCTGCCAGGCAACATGGCCCGCCCTTCGCTGGCTCTCGGCGTCCTCGGGATGACGGGATTCGCCGCATGGCATGGGCTGACCGCCATCGGCTCTCCCCAGCCCGGCGAGACGCTGGTCGTCGGGGCGGCCACCGGCGCGGTCGGCGCGGTGGTCGGCCAGATCGGGAAGATCTTCGGATGCCGGGTGGTCGGCATAGCCGGCGGGGAGCGCAAGTGCCGCCATGCGGTCGAGGTTCTCGGATTCGATGCGTGCCTCGATCACCGGACTCCCGGCCTTTCCGAGCGGCTGGCGGACGCTGCCCCTTCGGGCGTCGACGTCTATTTCGAGAACGTCGGCGGCGCAGTTCGGGCCGCCGTGTGGCCGCTGCTCAATGTCGGCGCGCGGGTGCCCGTCTGCGGGCTCGTCTCCGGGTACAACGGCGACGGCGTCACGGACGGGAGCCTCCATGAGCTGATGATGTCCCTGATCATCAAACGCATCCGAATGGAGGGCTTCATGATCGCGGATCACTATGGAGCCGAGTTCGAGACCTTCAGCCGGCAGATGTCGGGCTGGGTGAGCGCCGGCAAGATCCACGCTGACGAGGACATTGTCGACGGCCTCGAGAATGCGCCGGAGGCGTTTGTCGGGATGCTCGAGGGCCGTAACCTCGGAAAGACGCTGGTGCGCATCCGGCATGGGTGACGCGGGGTAGCGCAACACGGTGCTGATGAAGGCGGTCTCGACAGCCCGTGAACGGGAAACCAAACGTCCGGATCCAAGCAGACCGTGATCTCGACCCCACGGCCAGGGGTGGGGCGAAACCGGCTCGACCGTGTCCGGACGGCCGCCTTGTCTGCCACCGGAGACCGAAAGGGACACTGTCGCGCCTCGGGGTGACCGTGCGTGCCGGCCACCTCGAAGGCCGACAGTTCGCCATCACGGGAATAGACGCCTGAAATCAGGCGGTGCTCCGCGCCACGACGTCGTAGAAGCGATGCATGCTGTTCGACCTTCCCGACCAAGCGACCCTTTATGCGGCCCTCATCGCCCGCGACGAACGCTACGACGGGCAGGCCTTCGTCTGCGTGTCCTCGACCGGGGTTTTCTGCCGCCTGACCTGTCCGGCCCGCAAGCCCAAGCTCGAGAACTGCACCTTTTTCCCGACGATCGGCGCGTGCGTCGAAGCGGGCTATCGCGCCTGTAAGCGGTGCCATCCCATGCAGGCGGCCGCAGCGGCCGATCCGACGATCGGCGCACTTCTGCAGGCCCTCGACGCGCGGCCGGAGCTGCGCTGGTCCGAATACCATGTGGAGCGGCTCGGCTACGACCCGTCCACGGTCCGCCGCAGCTTCAAGCGCCAGTTCGGCATGACCTTTCTGGAGATGGCGCGCCAACGGCGCCTGCGTGAGGGCTTCGAGGCGCTGGCCGTCGGCGGCACGGTGATTGCCGCCCAGCAGGAGGCGAGCTTTGAGTCCCCCAGCGCCTTCCGCGCGGCGTTCGCCCGGCTGCTGGGATGCGCGCCGGCAGACCTGCGCGCGGAGGGCCTTCTGAAAGCGACATGGATCCCGACGCCGCTGGGCGACATGATCGCCGTCGGCAGCCGGCAGCATCTCCACCTTCTGGAGTTCGTCGACCGCAAGGGCCTGCCGGCGGAGCTGAAACGCCTGCAGGCGGGGACGAAAGGGTCGATCGGGATCGGTGCGACGCCGCCTGCCGAGCAGGCCGCGGCCGAGCTCGAGGCCTATTTCGCCGCCCGGTCCGAACGCTTCGAGACGCCGCTGGCTCTGGCGGCGAGCGCCTTCACGCGACGAGTCTGGGACGCGCTGCGCGAGATTCCCGCCGGCGAGACGCGATCCTATGGCGAGATCGCGCGCCGGATCGGCAGTCCGAGCGCCACGCGAGCCGTGGCGCGGGCGAACGGCGCCAACCAGATCGCCCTCATGATCCCCTGCCACCGCGTGATCGGATCGGACGGTGCGCTGACCGGCTACGGCGGTGGGCTCTGGCGCAAGCGGCGCCTGATCGAGATCGAACGGCAACTGAAGACACTCAGACGGGAGAGCGTTCGTTGACCACCACCAAAGACAAGGCGCAGGCCTTCCGTCGCCTCCACATGCGGGGCGAGCCGATCATCCTCTACAATGTCTGGGACGCCGGCAGCGCGAAGGCCGTCGTGCGCTCGGGGGCGAAGGCGATCGCCACCGGAAGCTGGTCGGTCGCTGCGGCGCAAGGCTATGACGACGGCGAGGCGATACCGCTGGAGGATGCGCTGGCGGTGGCTGGGCGGATCGTGCGCAGCGTCGACCTGCCTGTCACTGTGGATTTCGAGGGGGGCTATGCCGTCGATCCCGCCTCGGTCACGGAAAACGTTCGACGGCTGCTCGCGCTCGGCGTCGTCGGCCTGAACTTCGAGGATCAGGTGGTGAACGGTCCAGGACTGTACCCCGTGGCCGAACAGGTCGAGCGGCTGAAGGCGGTGCGGCGCGCCGCTTATGACGCCGGGGTTCCCGCCTTCATCAATGCCCGCACCGACGTGTTCCTGAAGGCGGAACCGGGCAGCGACCATGCCGGCCTGCTGGACGAGGCGCTGCTGCGCGAGAAGGCCTATGCCGAAGCGGGAGCGGACGGCTTCTTCGTGCCAGGGCTGACCGACACGGTACTCGTTCGAAAGCTTTGCGAGCGAGCGACGTTGCCGATCAACGTCATGGCGCCGGATGATCCGGATCGCATCCGCGGGTTCGTCGGGCTTGGCGTCGCGCGGATCAGCCTGGGGCCTGCGCCCTACGTCACGATGACGGCCGATCTGGAACGCCGCGCCAGGGCGGCCCTCCGACCCGCATGATCGTAGCCTCGTCCGCTACCATTCGACGCCGATCTTGCCGAAATGGCTGCCGCCTTCCTCGTGCCGGAACGCGTCCGCGAGCTCCGCAAGGGCGAAGCGACGGTCGATCACCGGGCGCACGGCGTTTGCCTCCAGTGCGCGGACGAACTCCTGCTGCTGGCGGCGGTTTCCCACGATCAGTCCCTGCAGCTTGGCCTGCTTCGTCATGAACGCGCCGGTCGGGATCTCGCCGGAAAAGCCGGTGAGGACGCCGATGAGCGCGATGTGCCCGCCGATTCGCACGGCCTCGATGGACTGGGCGAGGGTGCCCGGCCCGCCGACCTCGATGACGTGATCGACGCCCCGTCCGCCGGTCCAGTCGCGAACCCGCCGACCCCATTCCGGCTCGGCCCGGTAGTTCAGCGTGAAGTCGGCTCCCAGCGAGCGGGCGCGCTCGAGCTTCTCGTCGGACGACGAGGTGATGGCGACGCTCGCACCGAACATCTTGGCAATCTGAAGCGCCCAGATCGAGACGCCGCCCGTGCCGAGGAGGAGCACCGTGTCGCCCGCCTTCAGACTGGCATCGCCGACCAGAGCGCGCCAGGCCGTCAAACCCGCGGTGGTTATGGCCGCCGCCTCCACCGCATCATAGCCCTTCGGCGCATGGGTGAACGCCGTGGCGGGACGAACGACGGCCTCCTGTGCGAAGCCGTCGATCCCGTCGCCCGGCGTGCGCGCGAAATCGCCAACCGTCGGCGCGCCGTCCTGCCAATCCGGGAAGAAGCACGAGACGACCAAGTCTCCCGGCGCGAACGCGCTGACGCCTTCGCCAACCTCTTCCACGACCCCCGCGCCGTCAGCCAGGAGGACGCGCCCGTCGGCCGCCTTCATCCGTCCGGTGGCGACCGACAGATCGTGATAGTTCAAGGAGGCCCCATGCAGGGCAACGCGGATCTCTCCCGCCCCGGGCCGGCCGGGATCGGGACGGTCCTCGGCCACGATCCGGTCCAGACCGCCTGGTGCTCGCACTGTCATCGCCTTCATCGTCACGTCTCCATGCTGTCTCGCGCGGCGGATGCGCCACTTCGCGATGGAGATAGGGCATCTCCGGCTGCCGCAACGAGGACAATGCGTATGGCGGCCGGAAAGGTCGCCGTCGACACGATCCGCGAATAGCGCCACAGTGCGGTGTCCATGCCGCGGCGGGGCCCACGGTGCCGGCGTGCCGCTGCGTTGCAGGGGCGATCGGTCCTCACAGGACGGCGCCTGTGTCGCCGCTCTCCCGCCCGCCCATCCTCCAACCGCAGGCTCTCGGCATGTCCGATACATCGATGTTCTCGCTCGATCCGGCACCGAAGGTGATCACCTTCGACTGCTACGGCACGCTGGTGCAGTGGTACGAGGTGCTCGAGCGGGAGATCGGCGCGACGCTGGCGCGGCTCGGTGCAAGAGAAGCCGACGCCTCCGCGATCCTCGACAGCTTCTCGGCCGAGGGCCGGCGCCTGACGGCGGAGAGACCGCACCGGCTCTACAAGGAGATCCTGCGCCTCGGCTTTGCCGCCGCCTTCCGCGAGCACGGCCTCGCCCCCGCTGCGGCGGAGATCGAGCGCATCGCCTCGTCGCCGATGACGATGGGACCGCATCCGGAGGTGCCCGACGCTTTGCGGCGGCTGCGCCAGCGCTACAAGCTGGCGATCTTCACGAACTCGGACGACGACCTCATCGCGCCGACGGTGGCGCGCATCGGCGTGCCCTTCGATTATGTCATCACCGCCGAACAGGCCGGAGCCTACAAGCCGTCGCGGCAGCTGTTCGAATACGCGTACCGCCGAATGGGCGTGACGCCGGATGAGACGGTGCATGTGGCCATGGGCATGTACTGGGACATGAAGGCCCGCCACGAGCTCGGCCTGCGGGGCATCTGGGTGAACCGCCGCAGCGAAACCGGCAATCCGGACTGGCTGCCCTATGCCGAGGTGACGGATCTCGACGGGGCGGCGGCCCTGCTGCTGCCGGCCTGACAGCCCGGCTCGGGAGCGCACGGCAGTGAAGCGGGCAAGAAAAAAGCCGGGCTCGCAAGAACCCGGCTGAAAAGTAAGGGGCTTCCAGAGGAAGCAAACCCTTGGGAGGAAACAGCCGGCGGGCGAAAGGGAGGAGGTATCCGCCGCAACCGACTGATGATCATCATACCTTTTCGCAGCTGCGTAACCATCTGAGATCTGCACATGCCAGCCATGCGCCAGGTGCATGCCGAAACGCAGGGCGACGGGCGGCGACGCCGGAGCTGACGGTGTCGGCTGATGCGTCGAGGGTAGCCGCTTTGCGAATTTTGAATAGGTGCGCTGCAACGAACGGTTGCCGACCGTGTCCTTGGCCCAAGCCGGCATCGAAGCGCCGCGGCCGCTCGGCCTGGCGAAGCAACGAAGTACAGCCGATCGCGTTACATGATGGCGTAAACGTCGCCGAAAATGGCGGATTCAGACAAGCATAGGCTCGCCGCTGCAACGGAAACAATCCGTCTGCCGCAGCGGTGGCGGCGTATTGACAAAGCTTGCCCGACGCTGGCGCAAGCAAGCCGATTTTCCTTTCGATCTCATGCAGTTGCTCGGCGGCACCATAGCTATTTTTCGTCGGTTGTAGGTTCTAAATCGGAGGTGGTACTTAAGCGAACATCTTGCGATTAACCAAAGGGCGAAGCAGAACAATGTCGCTGGCGAGACAGTTCAACACGAGACCGCTCTACCAGCAGGTCGCGGACGAATTCATTTCCCGCATCGTCACCGGCACCTGGGTCCCCGGCCAGCCGATCGAGAACGAAGCGGACATTGCACGCTCGCTCGGGATCAGCCTCGGCACCGCGCGCAAGGCCTTCGACATCCTCGTCGACCTGAAGCTGCTCGATCGCCAGCAGGGCAAGGGCACGGTCGTCTCCGATCCGGAGTTCGGCCGCGCCGGCCACCGCTTCAGCAATATCTGCGACCGGCCCGGACGCCGGATCAGCGGCGAGATCACCATCATCGATCCGCGAATCGAGACCCCGTCGCCGCGCACGGCCGAGCTGCTCGAGATCAATGTGCGCACCCCCATCCTCGCCTTTGGCCGCATCCGCAGCCATGAGGGCCGTGTCTTCATGACCGAAGCGGTGCAGTTCCGCGTCGATTCGTCGGTGCACGCCATGACGCCCGCAGAGCTCGAGGCGGTGGCGCGGCGGCGGTGGGTCGGCAGCGATCTCGCCGTGCGCAAGCGCGAGACGGTGACGGTCGGCACCTGCGACGCGGAGGCGGCTGCGACGCTCAAGATTTCGGAAGGCACGCCGGTGCTGCGGCTGCAGCGGGTGATCCTCTCCTATCAGGAGCGGCCGCTGGAGGTGCGCGACGCCGTCTGCTACCTCGGCGACAATCTGCATTACGCCTGCTGAGCGTTCCGGACGCGCGGAGCTGTCGAAGCGCGGGTCAGAACAGCCAGCGCTTCAGGAGCTTGAGGCCGCGCAGCACCAGCAGCGTCAGTACCACCGCCATGACGGAGAGGGTGAACTCGCCGAGCCCGCAGCCGACGCCGATGGCGCCGGCAAGCCAGAGCGAGGCGCCGGTGGTGAGGCCCCGGACGCTGCCGCGCCCATGCACGATCGCCCCGGCGCCTAGAAAGGCGACGCCGGTCGTGACCGCCTCGATCAGGCGCGTCGGGTCTGGCCGGATCAGATCCGCGTCGAAATTGCTCATCATCCTGATCGTCAAGAGCATGAACAGGCAGGCGCCGACACCGACCATCATGTGGGTGCGAAGCCCCGCGACCTTGTCTCCGGCCTCGCGCTCATAGCCGACGGCGCCGGTCAGCAGCAGCGCTGCCACCAGCCGAAGGGCCTGCACCGCGGCTGCATCGTCACCCAGCCAGTTCCAGACGTCCGCCATGTATTCCTCCATGCCGCCGGCAGGTCATAGCATGCCGGACTGCACCGGGAAGGCAGCGCGACCGCTTGCCAGCTAAGCGCTCACCTCTACTCTTAGCGCCGGCGCCGCAGGGGATGCGGCCGGAGGCGGGGCGGATGCTGGCAGAGCTTTTGACAATCGAGAACCTGACGACGCTCGTCGTCCTCACGGCGCTGGAAACGGTGCTCGGCTTCGACAACCTCCTCTACATCACCATCGAGGCCAAGCGCGTCGCACCCGACCGGCAGGCCTTCGTGCGGCGCTGGGGCATCATCCTCGCCATCGGCCTGCGGATCGTCCTGCTCTTCGTCGTCCTGCACATGATCGAGGCCTTCCAGGAGAGCTGGTTCGGCTTTGCGACCGAATGGGCGCACGGATCCTTCTCCGGCCACAGCCTGATCGTTCTCGCGGGCGGCCTGTTCCTGATCTACACGGCGCTGAAGGAAATCCACCACATGCTGGCCGTGGAGCATGTGGGCGAGGGGCGCGCCACCGGGCCTGTGACGCGATCGGTGGCCTCGGCGATCACCTGGATTCTCCTGATGAACATCGTGTTCTCCTTCGACACGGTGCTCTCGGCGATCGCGCTCAGCCACAACTTCATCGTGATGGCTGCGGCGATCATCATCTCCGGCACGCTGATGGTGCTGCTCGCCGACGGCGTCGCGGCCTTCCTGCGCAAGAACCGGATGTATGAGGTGCTCGGCCTGTTCGTGCTGCTGCTCGTCGGCATCATGCTGACGGCGGAAGGCGGGCATCTCGCCCATCTCGCCTTCTTCGGCTACGAGATCGAGCCGCTGCAGAAAGCGACCTTCTACTTCGTGCTGGCGGCGCTGGTGATCGTCGACGTGCTGCAGGGGCGCTACCAGAAGAAGCTGCAGCTGGAGAAGGCGCGCGAGATCAACGATCCCGACGTCTCCACCTGACGGTCAGGCCGGTGGCGACGCGGTCGCGACGCTGCCGGATCAAACGGCTGCGCCCGCCATCTCAGCCGCTGGCCGGCGGCGGGACGATGCGGTCGAGCCAGGCGAACAGGCCTGCGAGCGCCGGGCGGCGGAAGGCCTCGATCTCGTTCAGCGTCTCGTGCCGCGCGCCGGCGGCGAGCTCAAGCGTGACATCGCGCAGGCCCTGATGGCGCAGGCGCCCGGCGAGCCGTTCCACCGCCGCTCCATAGCGGGTGGCAGGATCGGCGGTCCCGCCGAGGCAATGCACGGGCAGGCCGACCGGGAGCTTCGCCAAGCCGGCGTCGCTGCCGCCGGCAAAGATCAGCGCGACGACATCCTCCATCATCGAGACGGTGGGCGCGAAGCCGCAGAGCGGATCGGCGATATAGGCGTCGACGGCGGCGGGATCGTGCGACAGCCAGTCGGCCATGGTGCGGCGCCCGGGGATCGAGCGGCCCCAGGCCTCGAAGGTGGCGCTCTGGACGATGCGGCTCGCGACATCCGAGCCCTTCAGCGCTCGCTCCACCCGTAAGGCAACGCGGGCGAGGCGCTCCTGCGCGCCGATATCGAAATTGGCGTTCCAGACGGCGAGGCCCGCCAGGCGCGGGCCGTGGCGCAGGGCGTGGTTCAGCGCGACGAGGCCGCCCATGGAGTGGCCGAAGACGACGACCGGCAGGTTCGGATGCTGTGCTTCGGCATGGAGCTGCACGGCGCGAGCATCCGCCAGCACTTTTGCGGCACCGTCGCGGCGGGCGAAGCGGCGCAGCGGCGCATCGGGCGCGACGGTGGAGCCATGACCGCGATGATCATGGGCATAGACGTGGAAGCCGCGTGCCGCGAGGAGGCCGGCAAAGACCTCGTACCGGCCGGCATGCTCGGCAAGGCCATGATGGATGAGGACGACCCCGCGCGGCGTCCCGTGCGCCGCGGCGTGGTAGAGGGCGAGCGCCGCGCCGGTCGGGCTGTCGAGGGTCGAGCGATGGTCGAACACGGCTGGCTCCGAATGGCGGACGCGGCAGGTTGCGGGCTGCGGCTTCGAGATAGGACTGGTACAGGGGATCGCGCAATCGCCATGCCGGCGCGGAGTGCCGGTCGCGCAAAAGGCGGACCTGCCGACTCACACGACGAGCGCGCAACGGAGACAGCCATGCCGAAGACGAGGAGGGGCCGCGGCCTGATGCGACCGGTTCTGACGGCTGCGGTGCTCAGCGTCGCCACCATGTTCGCCGCGGTGGTTCCGGCTGCCGCGCAGATCGCCATGAGCGGGACCTTCGTCGCCGAGGCGTCCTGCCCGGCGCTGCAGTCGATCCGCCAGCAGACCAATCCGGGTGCCGTGGCGACGGAAAGCGGCGCCCGCTACCGGCTTCTCGGCCGCAATGCCGATCCCGCCAGCCATTACCTCATCGAGATGCCGGGCGCAGAACCGCCACGGCGTTGGGTTGCGATCGGCTGCGGGCGCGTCGCCGGCGATGCCGACGTGGCTTCGGCCGGCGCAGCGCGGCGGGCCGGGACCGAGGGTGCCTGGTCGCGGACCGCACCGGGACGCGCGCGCGACCAGGCGGCGCCCGGTCTGCCGGTGCCGAGCGAAGCCTGGGCCGGCGGCAGCGAACGGTCCGGAACAGCGACGGCAACGGGGTCCGGCGCGCGGTCCCGCGGCCTTCCGGAGGCGCCGTCGCAGGGCCGGGATCAGCCGCGAGGCGGCGGGCAGGCTCTTCTCCTCGCCGCCTCATGGCACGCGGCCTTCTGCGAAACGACGCCGCGGGCGCGGGACTGCCGCAGCGGCGGACGCGCCGACGGCTTTTCGCTGCATGGGCTGTGGCCGCAGCCGCGCTCCAACGAATTCTGCGGCGTGCCGGCGAGACTGGTGGCGGCCGACCGTTCCGGCCCGTGGCGGCAGCTGCCGGAGCCCGAGCTGAGCGCCCGGGTCCGCCGCGACCTCGACCGGGTGATGCCGGGCACGGTCGCCGAGCTGCACCGGCACGAATGGCTGCGGCACGGCACCTGCTACGGCGGCGACGCAAACCGCTACTTCGCCGATGCGGTGGCGCTGATCGACGCGCTGAACGCCTCGCCGGTACGCGATCTCTTCCGGCGCGCGGTGGGCCAGCGCCTGGAGGCCCGTGCCGTGCAGAGCGCCTTCGACCGCGCCTTCGGGACCGGCGCCGGCGAAAGGGTGCGGCTCGCATGCGAGCGCGACGGTGGGCGCATGATCATCACCGAGCTGCAAATCGGCCTCGTGGGCCCCGCCAAGGCTGATGCCGGCCGGGCCGATCTCGCCGCGATGCTGCGGGCGGCCCGGCCGGAGCGGGGCGGCTGCCGCGGCGGCATCGTCGATCCCGCGGGGTTTCAGTAGCCAAGCTTAAAGGCGCCGACGCCGAAAATCGGATCTTGCCGCTTCGTCGAACAGCATGCGCCGCGCCGCCGCAGCGGGCAGGCCGATGTCATCGTAGCAGGGACAGAGGGCGTACGCGTCGAACATCGAACCCTCATCAGGGCCGTCACATCGAGTGGGTTGATCCAGCAGCATCATATAACATATGAAGTTACGTGACCGGCCGGCGCACGAGAGGGATGCCTCCTTCGTGTGGCGCGGCCTGTGAGTTGCTTCGGAGAAGACCCTCAATGCAGCACGACGCCATCATCATCGGCGGAAGCTTCGCCGGCCTGTCGGCCGCCATCTACATCGCGCGCGGCCGGCGCTCGGTCTGCGTGATCGACGGCGGGCGCCCGCGCAACCGCTTTGCGGCAGCCTCGCATGGCTTCTTCGGGCAGGACGGACAGGCGCCGCTGGAGATGATCGCGGCGGCGCGGGCACAGTTGCAGCTTTATCCGAGCGTGCGGATGGTGGACGGCGAGGCAGCGGCCGCGCATGCTCTCGACGGTGGCGGCTTCGACGTGACGCTGGCGGACGGCACGAGGCTGACCGCGCGCAAGCTGGTGCTGGCCTTCGGCATTTCCGACGTCCTGCCGGAGGTGCCGGGTCTGGCGGAGCGCTGGGGCAAGAGCGTGCTCCACTGCCCCTATTGCCATGGCTACGAATTCGCCGGGCGCCGCCTCGGTGTCCTGCAGACGATGCCGATGTCGGCGCACCAGGCGCAGCTCATCGCCGAATGGGGCCCGACGACACTGTTTCTCAACGGCGGCGACAGACCGGATGCCGAGACGCTGGCTGTGCTGACGGCCCGCGGCATTGCCGTGGAGCCGGCGCCGGTTGTCATCCTGGACGGCAAGGGGGATAGCCTGTCCTGCCTGCGCCTCGCCGACGGCCGGACGATCCCGACGGAGGCGCTGTATGTCGCCGTCCCGACGCGGCTTAACAGCCCGATCGCCGAGCAGCTCGGCTGCGCCCTCGATGACGGGCCGCTCGGCCCGGTGATCCGAACCGATGCCTCGCGCCTGACCAGCGTGCCGGGCGTCTATGCCGCCGGCGACATCGCCCGCGTGCCCCATAGCGCCACCTTCGCGGCAGCGGACGGCGTTTGCGCCGGCACCTCGCTGCACCAGTCGCTGGTGTTCGGCGCGCCGGCGTGAGGCTGTCGCAGCCGGGCGCGATCCATCGGCCGCCCGGCTGGCCGCTGTGTTGCCGCGAGGCGAACATGGCTGCGGCGACAGGCCTCGGTCCCGCTCGCCGCGTCCGAAGGCGTCAACCGGTAGGCGCTTGCGAGTCCGGCCGCGTCGGCGTTGAAGCCGGCGCTCCGATGGCTTAGACACGGCGCAACTTCACCCATCCGATCCGGAGTAGCTTGCGCCCCATGGCTCGCCAGTTCATCTACCATATGTCCGGCCTGACCAAGGCCTATGGCAACAAGAAGGTCCTCGAGGACATCCATCTGTCCTTCTATCCCGACGCCAAGATCGGCATCCTCGGCCCGAACGGCGCCGGTAAGTCGACGCTCCTGAAGATCATGGCCGGCGTCGACAAGGACTACACCGGCGAGGCCTGGGCGGCCGAGGGCGCCACCGTCGGCTATCTCGCGCAGGAGCCCAAGCTCGACGAGACGAAGACGGTCTTCGAGAACGTCATGGAAGGCGTCGCCGACAAGAAGGCGATCCTCGACCGCTACAATGAGCTGATGATGAACTACTCCGACGAGACGGCGGAGGAGGGCGCCAAGCTCCAGGACATCATCGACGCGCAGAATCTGTGGGATCTCGAGCCGCAGGTCGAAATGGCGATGGACGCGCTGCGCTGCCCGCCGGGCGACGCCGCCATCGCGCCGCTCTCGGGCGGCGAGAAGCGCCGCGTGGCGCTCTGCAAGCTGCTCTTGTCCAAGCCCGACATTCTGCTCCTCGACGAGCCGACGAACCATCTCGACGCCGAGACCATCCTGTGGCTCGAGAAGCACCTGCGCGACTACGAGGGCTCGGTGCTGATGGTCACCCACGACCGCTACTTCCTCGACAACGTCACCGGCTGGATCCTCGAGCTCGACCGCGGCCGCGGCGTTCCCTATGAGGGCAACTACTCCGTCTATCTCGACAAGAAGGCCAAGCGCATGGCCCAGGAGGGCCGTGAGGACGATGCCCGCATGCGCGCCATCTCGCGCGAGCGCGAGTGGATCCAGCAGGGCGCCAAGGCGCGGCAGACCAAGTCGAAGGCCCGCATCAAGGCCTATAACGAACTGGTCGAGCTGGCCGAGAACCGGAAGCCCGCGGACGGCAAGATCGTCATCCCGACCGGCGAGCGCCTCGGCAACAAGGTGATCGAGGTCGAGAACCTGACCAAGAGCTATGGCGACCGGGTGCTGATCGAGAACCTGTCGTTCAAGCTGCCGGCCGGCGGCATCGTCGGCATCATCGGTCCGAACGGCGCCGGCAAGTCGACCCTGTTCAAGATGCTGACCGGGCAGGAGAAGCCCGACAGCGGCACGGTCTCGATCGGCGAGACCGTCGACCTCGGCTATGTCGACCAGAGCCGCGACCATCTGGAGCCCAACCACACGGTGTGGGAGGAGATCTCCGGCGGCGTCGACATCATGAAGCTCGGCAAGTACGAGATGAACAGCAGAGCCTATGTCGGCAACTTCAACTTCAAGGGGCCAAACCAGCAGCAGAAGGTGGGCACGCTCTCCGGCGGCCAGCGCAATCGCGTGCACCTCGCCAAGATGCTGAAGTCGGGCTCCAACGTCATCCTGCTCGACGAGCCGACCAACGACCTCGACACCGAGACGCTGACGGCGCTGGAGGACGCGCTGGAGGAGTATGCCGGCTGCGCCGTGGTGATCAGCCACGACCGCATGTTCCTGGACCGGCTGGCGACGCACATCCTAGCCTTCGAAGGCGACAGCCACGTCGAGTGGTTCGAGGGCAATTTCGAGGATTACGAGCAGGACAAGATCCGGCGCCTCGGACCGGAATCGGTCAACCCGAAGCGCCCGACCTACAAGCGCCTGACGCGCTGACGCATCTGCGGCGTCGGGAACAACCCGGCGCCGCCAATGCCTGACCGCAGCGTCCGCATCGCTCGACGGCGGAATGCATCTTCGGGGCGGACAGGTGCGCAACGAATATGTCGCCGGGCAATCAATGAGCGATCACATTTTGCAACGAGGAGCGGCAGGAGAGAAGATTTTCACGGGAAGGCATCTATAACGGTCGAGACTCTCAACTGAACGCTACGACCGGAATTCCGGCAGACGCATGCACCGTATCGATTTTCAAAGCCTGTTCATGGCCTTGCCTGGCCCGCATATGATCCTTGACCGGGATCTGCGTTACGTAGCCGTGAACCGCGCCTATGAGGCGGCCGTACTCCGATCGAGCGAGACGCTCGTCGGACGATGTATCTTCGACATCTTTCCCGGCAGCGCCGACAACCGGCGGCGGCTGGAGGACTCATTCCAGAAGGTCTTTCGGACCGGGAACGTCGATACGCTCGCCTACATCCCCTACGAGATCCCGATCCCCGAGGAGCACGGCGGCGGCATCGAACTGCGCTACTGGACGGCGGTCCACACGCCGATCCTCGACCTGGAGGGGAAGCCTTCCTTTCTCCTGCAGAACACCGTCGACGTGACCGAGATTGCGCGGCTGCGCGAGGTCGCCTCCTTGCCTTTCCGGGACGTACCCTCGGAAGTGGCGCTGCTGCAACGCACGCTGGAGGTGGAAGAAGCCTATCAGGAGAGCGTTTCGGCCAGCGCGCAGTTCCGCCGGCTGTTCCAGCAGGCCCCGGGCATGATCGCGATCCTGCAGGGGCCCGAGCAGATCATCACCTTCGCCAACGATTCCTATGTGCGCTTCACCGGCGACCGGCCGCTGATCGGCCAGTCCCTCGCCGACGCCTTGCCCGAACTGCAGGGCCAGGGCTTCATCGAGATATCGCGGGCCGTCTATTTCGACGGCGAGGCGCGCAGCGGCGAAGGGGTCCCGGTGATGATTCGCCGGCACGCCGACAGCAGCCCGGAGGAGGCATTCGTCGACTTCGCCTATAATCCGATCCGCGCCGACAATGGCGAGATCACCGGCGTCTTCGTCCAGGCCTGGGACCGCACCGACAGCTTCCGCGCCATGCGCCGCCAGCGCCTGCTGCTCGACGAGTTGAACCACCGGGTCAAGAACACGCTCTCCACCATCCAGTCGATGGCGCGCCAGAGCCTGCGCAACAGCGAGGATCCGCAGACCGCCTTCGCCGCCTTCGAGGCGCGGCTGATGACGCTGTCGCAGACGCACAACATCCTCTCGGAGCAGCAGTGGGAGGCGGTCCGGCTGCAGGCGGTGCTGGAGGCGGGGCTGCAATCCTACGGCGCCGACCGCGTGAGCCTCACCGGCCCGGACGTGCAGCTGGCCTCCAAGGGCGCCATCGGCCTGTCCATGGCCTTCCACGAGCTGGCGGCCAATGCGGCGACGCATGGTGCCCTGGCGACGCCCGAAGGGCGTGTGGCGGTGAGCTGGAACCTCGTGCCGGGCGATGCCTGCGGCCAGGTGCTGGAGGTGACCTGGCAGGAAAGCGGATCGCGAGCCGTTGCCGCCAACATGCAGCCCGGTTTCGGGCTGCGCGTCCTGCAGCGGGTCGTCGAGGGGGAATTCGGCGGCAGCTTGTTCCTCGACACGAAGCCAGACGGGCTTATCTGCCGCTTCCGTATCGACATGCCGGAGGTGCGCGCGGTTGCAAGCTCTGCTGCATAAGGATCGCCCGGCGCTGCAAGGCCTGCGCGTCTTCATCGTCGAGGACGAGAGCCTCGTTGCCATGCAGCTCGAGGACATGCTGTTCGACTTCGGCTGCGATGTCGTCGGGCTGGCGATGCAGGTGGCGCGCGGCATCGAGATGGCAGCGGCGGCCGAAGCGCTGGATGTCGCGATCCTCGACGTCAATATCGGCGGCCAGAAGGTCTATCCCATCGCCGAGCTGTTGCGGCGGAACGGCGTGCCGATCGTCTTTGCGACGGGCTATGGACGCGCCGGCGTCGAGGCGGAGTGGCAGGACTGTCCGGTGCTGCAGAAGCCCTACACGGCCGATCAGGTCGGCTCGACCATCGAGGCCGTGCTCGGCTGAGGGCGGCGGATCTTCGGCTACTCGTCGGCGCTGCCGGCCAAAAGCAGGACGAGGTCGCGATCGGCGATGTCGAGGGTAACGCGCCGCGCCGCGGGCAGGGGCGGCTTGTCCAGGCCGGGCGGCATCATGAGGACGATCCTGGCCTTGCCGGCGCTCGCGAGAGCCGAGCGGAGCGGCGCCGACAGGCTCTCGCCGCCGGGGAGAACGGCGAGGATGATGCGGTAGGGGCGGGCGAGAAGGTGCTCCGTGGCGACGGCCTGGCTTGGTGCCAGCGTCACCTTGGCGCCGGCCTCCTCCAGCGCCTCGGCAAGGCGCAAGCCGCGCTGCCGGTCGCCGTCGCAGACGAGCGCGCTGCGACCCGCCAGCAGGCTCGACCAGGCAAAGGCATCGAAGCTCGCCAGACCCGTGCTCATGGGACCGAGCGTCGCATCGCCGGTCGCCGCGCGCAAGGAAATCCGCAAGGCCGCTTGAATGCGAAGACGCTTCGACGCATGACTGCGCCGCGCCGGCGAAGCATCATGCGACCGGCGGCCGCCCCGAAAGCCTAACAGAGCGACCGTCCCGCCGATGATCGACTTCGTGCACTACCTCATGGACAATCTGGGGCCTTTCGGCATCGCGCTGCTGATGTTCCTGGAGAACGTCTTTCCCCCGATCCCGTCCGAGGTGATCATGCCGCTGGCCGGCTTCCAGGCCGCGACCGGGCAGATGTCGATCGTCACCGTGATCATCGCCGGCACGATCGGCTCGCTCGTCGGAATCCTTCCGTGGTTCTATCTCGGCTACTTCTTCGGCGAGAAGCGCATCATCTGGCTGGCGGAGCGCTTCGGCCGCTGGATGACCATGACGCCCGAGGATGTCGAGGCGGCCGACCGCTGGTTCCGCCGCTACGGCTACTGGGCGGTGTCCTTCGGCCGGCTGGTTCCGACGGTGCGCACGCTGATCTCGGTGCCGGCGGGTCTGGCGCGCATGCCGTTCTGGGCCTTCTTCGCGGTGTCCGCAGTCGGCACGCTGGTCTGGACCGCCGGTCTGGCCTTCGCGGGCTACCTGCTCGGCCAGCATTACGACGTGGTGGAGGGCTATGTCGGCACCTTCGCGAACGTCGTCGTGGTGTGTGTCGTGCTGCTCTACATCTACCGTGTCGTCACGTTCAAACCGACGGAACGCCGCCGGCCGGTGGACCTGCAGTCGAACGAGGCACCGCATCGCCATGACTGACGCAACGGCCCTATCGGGCGCGCCCGTGACGATGACGCGCCAGCCCGCCCGCAAGCTCGCCGGCCGGGTGGCCGGGCTCTACCGCGCCGGCCCGGACGACTTTCCGACCAGCGTCGTCGATGCGCTCGACCTGTCCTTCGACGGCATCGCCGGCGACGTGCATGGCGGGCCGACGCGGCGCTCCGGCGGGCGCGAGCCCTGGTACAAGCGCGGCACCGAGATGCGCAACGAGCGCCAGCTCTCGCTGCTGGCGCCGGACGAGCTGCAGGTCGCGGCCGACGGGCTCGGCATCCCTGAGATCAAGCCCGAATGGATCGGCGGCAACATGCTGATCGAGGGCATCCCCAACCTCACCTGGCTGCCGCCGCGCACGCTCCTGTTCTTCGCGGGCGGGGTGACGCTGAAGATCGACGGCGACAACGGCCCCTGCCGGCTGGCGGGCCGCAGCATCGCCAAGCATTTCGACGGCCGCGAGGATATCGAGTTCGGCTTCGTGCAGGCGGCGAAGAACCGGCGCGGCCTCGTCGCCTGGGTGGAGAAGCCCGGGCGCATCAGCGTGGGCGAGGCGCTGGAGGCGCGGCTGCCGGAGCAGTGGATCTACGGGTAAGGGCTGCTTGATCGGCGGGCTTCTTGTATTACGATGTATTACAAGAAGGAGATGCTGATGAGTAAAGCTGAGCTGTCCGGCCCTATCACACTGCGCCTACCGGCTGACCTCCTCAAACAGGTCGAGGCCATCGCCGCGGCGTCCGAGCGCAGCCGCAGCTGGGTGATCGTTCGCGCGTTGCGGCTCTATATTGCTGGGGAAGGCGACGAGATCCTCGCCGTCAGTCGTGGTCGGGGCCAGATCGCTTCGGGCGATGCCCACGATGTGGACGATGTACTTCGCGATGTCGAAGCAATCGTTGCCGGCAAGGCCGCCTGATGCGCGTGCGCCTCTCGTCGGAGGCGCGTGATTTTCTGATCAAAGAAGCTCGCTATCTTCGAGCTCATAGTTCCGAGGCGGCGCAGCGTCTTCTGGCGCGCATCGACGAAGCCAAGGGAATGCTGGGACGGCACGCGGCAGTAGGGCCGCGGGTCCGTGCCAGCCCTGTCTCCGGTACGCGGCGGCTGGTTCTCGGCGATACGTCCTGCTCTACGAAGTGGATCGTCAAGGGGTCGCGATACTCGCCATCAGGCAGGGTCGGATGGACCAGACCACGATCGAGGTCGAGGATGATTTCGACTACGAAGTCGATCCCTCAATCGGTGACAGCCGATAGGCTCGATCCGCATCTTCTGGACGGTCGCTTGATACCGTTTGCAGACTCTATGGATCAATCCGGCTCGTCCTCGCTCTCGTCTTCGTCCTCCGTTGCAACACTGGCCGGCTCCGTCTCCAGCGCCTCCTCGCCGCTAACCTGCCGGGTGGAGCCCCAGCGGTCGAGGACGGCGTTGATGTCGTCCAGCACGAAGAAGCGCGCGGCGTCGCGGCCGTAGCCCTCGTCCATCAGCTCGTCGTAGTCGGTATGGGCGTGGCGGATATGGGCCACCGCCGCGAGCCAGAGCGCGGTTGCCGGCGACAGATCGCGCAGGTGCTTGGCGCGGGCCGCCTGCCGGATCGCCTCTGCGTCGATGAAGGGCGCGCGGGGGATCGTTGCCGTCAGCGCACGGGCGATCGCCTTCTGCCGTTCGGTCGCCATCAGGCCATCCAGCCCGGCTCGCCTTCGCCGATCTCCCGGGCAACGTCCACGGTGGCGAAATAGGGCTTGATGTCGAGGAGTGGCGTGCCGTCGAGAGCGTCGATCGCATCGATGCCGATGCGGCCGGTCTCGATGTCGAGCGACAGGATGCGCACGAGATGCAGGCCGATCGGGTTCGGCCGCACCGGCGAGCGCAGCGAGAAGGTACCGCGCGGGGCCTCGGCATGGCGCGGCATCTGAAGGGCAAGATCACGCCGCGCGCGATCGAGCCAGGTGAGGAGATGCACGGCGGCGCCGGGCGCGACGCCCGCCAGCGCCGCCCGCCATGGCGCATCCAGCTCGACGGTGGCCGGGCGGCCGGTCTCGCGCGCCTTCGCCATGTTCTTCGGGCAGGCGCTCCGCTCCGTCCAGGGCGAGCGGATGCGGCCGATGAAGACGAGGCCGGCATCTGCGTAGCCGCTTTCGGGTTGCGGAAAACGCGTCTCGCCCGGCCGCTGTCCGGCGTCAGACCTCTCGATACTGTCATCCATGTCGCTCGTCCCGCCTGCCGTCCTCACGCGTCTTCAACCGGAGCTTAGCCGATCGGCGATCATCGCCCAGCCTCGAAAAAGCAGGTCGGACCGCTCTTGCCGTCCAGGCGTTTCTGACATAAAGATATCTTTATGTCTCATCCGAGGTCGTGATGCTCGAGTCCAACAAGCTGTCCTTCGATCGTGCCGTCGATGCGCTGCGCGCCATCGCCGAGCCGACGCGGTTCCGCCTCGTGCAGCTGCTGGCGCGCAACGACCTGACGGTCTCCGACCTCACCGCCATCCTCGGCCAGTCGCAGCCGCGCATCTCGCGGCACCTGAAGCTGCTGGTGGAATCCGGCATCCTGTCACGCTACCAGGAGGGTGCCTGGGCGACGTTCCGGCTCTCGGAGGAGGCGGTGGTGACCGGGCTCGTGCGCTCGCTCCTGTCGCGCGTCGATGAGGGCGATCCGGAGCTGCGGCGCGATGCCGAACGCCTGGCGGCCGTGCGCACGCAGAAGGCCGAGCGTGCCGCCGCCTATTTCGCCGCCAATGCCGGCAGCTGGGATCGCATCCGCTCCCTGCACGCGCCGGACGCCGTGGTGGAGAAGGCGCTGCTCGACGCCCTCGGCAAGGCCCCGGTCGGCGCCTTTCTCGACATCGGCACCGGCACCGGCCGGCTCCTGGAGCTGTTCGCGCCGCTCGCGGGGCGGGCCGTCGGCATCGATGCCTCGCGCGAGATGCTGGGCGTCGCCAGAGCCAATCTCGATAAGGCCGGCATTGCCAATGCGCTGGTGCGCCAGGGCAATGCCTATCACCTGCCGGTGCAGCAGGGCGCCTTCGATCTCGTCACCATCCATCAGGTGCTGCACTTCCTGGACGATCCCGCCGCGGCGCTGCGCGAGGCGGCGGCGGCGCTGGCGCCGGGGGCGCGGCTCGCCGTCATCGACTTTGCGCCGCACGATCTGGAATTCCTGCGCGCCGAGCACGCGCATCTGCGGCTCGGCTTCGCGCATGACGCCTTGTCCTCGATGATCGAGGATGCCGGGCTCGACGTCGAAACCGTCGTCGACGTGAAGCCGGAGGGCCAGGCCGCAAACCAGCTCACCGTTTCGATCTGGGTGGCGCGCGATCCGCGCCCCGCCGCTACCGCTTCGGCCGGCCAGCCGGCCGCCCTTGCCCTTCTTCAGGAGTAACCACCTTGAACCACCGCAACCCCTTGAAGAATGCCGGCATCAACGTGTCCTTCGAGTTCTTCCCGCCGAAGAGCGAGAAGATGGAGGAGACGCTGTGGCGCTCCATCGAGCGGCTGGCGCCGCTGAGCCCGAGCTTTGTGTCGGTCACCTATGGCGCCGGCGGCTCGACACGCGAGCGCACCCACTACACGATCGAGCGCATCCTGACCGAAACCAGCCTCAAGCCGGCGGCGCATCTGACCTGCGTCGACGCCTCGCGCGAGGAAGTGGACGCGGTGGTGCGCCAGTACTGGCAGACGGGCGTGCGCCACTTCGTGGCACTGCGGGGCGACAGCCAGACCGGCGTCGGCGGCACCTATCAGGCGCGCCCGGACGGCTATCGCAACGCCGTCGAGCTCGTCGCCGGGCTGAAGGCCTTTGCCGATTTCGAGATCTCCGTCTCGGCCTATCCCGAGAAGCACCCGGAAAGCCCGGACTTTGCCACCGACATCGACCTCCTGAAGCGCAAGGTCGACAATGGCGCGACGCGGGCGATCACCCAGTTCTTCTTCGACAACGACGTCTATGAGCGTTACGTCGAGCGGGTGCGCCGCGCCGGCATCTATATCCCGATCGTGCCGGGCATCGTGCCAATCCACGACTTTACCAAGGTGGCGCGCTTCTCGGCCGCCTGCGGCGCGACGATCCCGGCCTGGCTGGCCGAGCGCTTCCAGGGCCTGGAGGACGACGAGCAGACGCGCAGCCATGTCGCGGCAGCCGTCTGCGCCGAGCAGGTGCTCGACCTCGTCGACCGCGGCATCGGCGACTTCCACTTCTACACGATGAACCGGGCCGACCTCGTCTACTCCATCTGCCACATTCTCGGCCTCAGGTCCGGCGCCGAGCAGGCGGGCGAGAGCGACGCGGCGTCGGTTGCCGCCTGAGGAAGAGGTATGACCGTCACGGACGGCGCCGTGCGCCGTCTGCGACGGCCAGACGCTCGTGCGTGCCGGTTCCGGTCGCAGTCCGCCCATGCCGATGTCGCCGCCTGAATGGTGCCATCGCCGGCCCGCCGCCGGTCATAGGGCGCAAGATTCCGCCTCGTCGGGCGCTGTCACACGGCCGCCACCATCCGCCGCTAGATACGAAAAAGCCGGGGTTTTGGACCCCGGCTTTTCGTTCGACCGCATCGATAGGCGGTGTTGGAGCGTCCCTGGATCGCCTTACGGCAGGACGCCGACGATCATCGCGCCGACGAAGGAAAAGGCGGCGCAGATCATCAGGACGTTGAGCGGACGTGTGAGTTCCATTCCCTTCGGCTCCTCGCACCAGATGGGAAGAGATTAAGACTCCTTTCGAATTCGTAAAGAGGGTGTCGTGTGTGCGCCGCAGCGCGAGTGCGCTGGCCTTGTCGCAACCCATTGGTGCGGCTGACAGAGTCGCTTCGATCAAAAAGATGAATGTGCGGCGCGCGACATGGCACGTCGCAAGCGAAGCAAAGGGGCCGTAACGTCACCTTTCAGCGAATCGTTCATCCCGACCGTCCTTGCCTGGTCGCGACGGCTACCAAGGGATCGGAGCTGGACCGGCCCGCCACGTGGAAGTGCCTCCGATCGAGATAACGGCGGCACGGAGGTGCGGGAGAAGCTGTCCTGCCGCGTGCATTTCGCTTGCAGACAGGTCTGTCCTCGGTCATTGAGCTTTTGCCGACAGACTTATTTACGGATGGCTCCCATCACTTCGACCGAAGAGCGGGTTTCGACGATCTATTCCGAGATCCTCGAACTGGCGTCCATATCGGCAGACGACGACATTTTCAGTCTCGGTGGCGATTCACTTCAGGCGGTCCGTATCGCGCTGGAGATCGAGCGGGCCTTCGACGTCAGCCTGCCGATCGAGATACTGGAGCAGTCGAGCCGCGTCAGCGACGTCGCGCGGTGGATCGACTCACAAACGGCAGTCAACGTGCCGGCCGCGAACAAGCCTTGACCGTCCAGACTGGTCCCAGGCGGTGACGATCGACCCGGCCCTTGCCGCCCGTTATCTGGAAGCCTGCTGGCGGCGCGGTGAAACGCCGCTGTTCCTGGCGGCGAACGTCAAGATCTGGGCCGTTGCGATCGATGCCATGGTGGCGGCGAACCGCCTCGATGCCGCCGCGCATGCGAGCCTGCTGGCGGCCGCCGAATTCCCGTCCGTCGTCTTCATGCGGACGATGGCGCTGGCCTTCTCGAAGCTGCCGCCGCCGGTCGACCGGGCGGGGCAGGACGGCTTCAGTGACGCCAAAGGCGTCGACGTCCAGATCGTGCGGCGGCAAGGGTCGGACACGGTGATTTTCGCCTTCACCGGCAACAGCGACAGGCTAGGGCTGCCGCTGAACCTCATTCACCGCTGGATGGTGCCATTGGGCGTCCATGTCGTCTATCTCAGGGACGTTCAGCGGCACTTCTACACGAGCGGCATCGCGTCGCTGGCGCCGACCGAGGCGGGTACCGTCGCGGCCCTGCGCCGGCTGGCGGAGCAGCTCGGGGCAAAGCGGATCCTGACCTATGGCAATTCGGCCGGCGGCTATGCGGCGCTGAAATACGCCCTCGGGCTGCAGGCGGAACGCGCGCTGGTCTTTGGAGCGCCGACGGCGCTTGAGATGACGGGCGAGCTTCATCACCTGCCGGACCTCTCGGCCGAGCAACTGCCGGACCTGCGGGCGCTTTATGCCGCCGCCCCGGCGCGGCCGCGCACTCACCTCGTGGCCAGTGGCGGCGTGGAGCGGGACGTACAGCAGGCGATGCATCTGCAGGGGCCGCCGGGCGTCTCCGTCGAGCTGATCCCGGACTATGCCAGCCACGAAACGATCCTGCCGCTGATCGAGAACGGCCGCTTCCCGCAGATCCTCGAGTGGTTCGTCGGCACGCAGTGGGACGTGCCGTGAGTCACCGGACCGATGACATGGCCCCGGCGCAGCCGATCGCTGCTCGGCTGCAGCACTTCGCGCGGGTGCAGCCGGACCGGACCGCCCTTATCGTGCTGGGGAACGGCGAAGCGGAAAGCGAGCGCGCCAGCTTCGGCGATATCGACGAAGGGGCGCATCGGGTGGCGGCGCAACTCGTGGAGGCGGGGCTTGCAGGCCGCGCCGTGCTGCTGCCCGCCCGCTCGGATCGCGGCTTCGTCGAGGCGTTCTTCGGCTGCCTGTATGCCGGTGCGATCGCCGTGCCCGTTCCTCATGGCGCGAAGAACCGGGACTTCGAACGGATCGACGGCATTGCCCGCGATGCGGGGGCGGCGGTGATCTTCGGCCATACGCCATCGGCGGTGGCCGAGCTGCACGGACTGACATGGATGGAGCCGGTCTCCAAGGAAGGCGCGGCGCCCGCGGCGCCGCCGCCGCCCGATGGCGATGCCGTGGCCTTCCTGCAGTACACGTCCGGTTCCACTGGTAATCCGAAGGGAGCGGTGATCACGCAGCGGGCCCTTGCGGCCAATCTGCGCATGCTGGGCGAGGCCTTCGCTGTCCGGCCGGATAGCCGCTTCCTCACCTGGGTTCCGCTGTTCCACGACATGGGTCTGTCGCAGATCCTTTTGCCGCTGACGAGCGGTGTCGAATGCGTGCTGATGCCGCCGCTCGCCTTCATGCAGCGGCCGCTGCGCTGGCTGCAGGCGATCAGCCGCCATCGGGTGACGATCAGCGGTGCGCCGAACTTCGCCTTCGAGCTCTGCGCCCGACGCGCCGTGCCGGCTATCTCGGGCGATCTGGACCTGTCGTACTGGACGACCGCCTTCTGCGCCGCCGAGCCGGTGCGCGCGAGCACGATGCGGCGCTTTGCCGATGCCTTCGCGCCGGCCGGCTTCGACGCCGGTGCGCTGTTCCCCTGCTATGGCGCAGCCGAGGCGACCGTCTTCATCAGCGGCGGGACGGCCGGCAGCGGTGTGACGACGCTTCCCGCAGAGGCGACGCCGGCGGGGATGGGCGAGCTCGTCTCCTGCGGCAGGTCGTTCGGCGGATCGAGCCTTGCGGTCGTCGACCCATCATCACGTGCGCCGCTGCCGGACGGCCAAGTCGGGGAGATCTGGGTGGCGGGCGAGCATCTGGCGAGCGGCTACTGGCACAATCCGGAGACAAGTGCGGCGACGTTCGGCGCCGGCCTCGCGCCGGCCGCTGACGGACCCTACTGGCGCAGTGGCGATCTGGGCCTTGTGCGAGACGGTAACCTCTACGTCGCCGGACGGCTGAAGGCGCTGATCATCCACCGCGGCGTCAATCATCATCCGGAGGATATCGAGACCAGCATCGCCGCGAGCCATGCGGACTTTGGAACGGCAGGCGCGGTGTTCTCCGTCGATACCGGCGAGGAGGAGCAGGTCGTCGCGGTCTGCGAGGTGGCGCGTGCGTCGATGGCGCAGCTCGATGCGCCGGCAATGATCGACCGCGCGCTCGATGCCGTCGCGATTACGCACGGCTTTCGGCTGCATGACCTGGTGCTGGTGCGGCCAAACTCGATCGCGCGCACGACCAGCGGCAAGGTGCGGCGGGATGCCTGCCGCGAAGAGTATCTAAAAGGCGAGCTGCGGCTGGCGCCTTATCTGCCGGGGCACAAGCAGCTCGGCCGCTACGCCGCCTGAGGGCGGCTCCTATCCTATCTTAGGGCAACGGCCGCGAAACATGGCCGGCATACCAGCCAACGCGCACGCGTGGCTTGGCTTTTCGCGCAGCGGCGGAGGAGCAGGACAACTGCCATCAGCAGACCGCCGCCATCGGCATCGCGGCGCGCGCTGCTTCACCCGAATGCCCGGCTGCGTCTTCCCTGTCCATGTAGTGCCGCACCTTGGCGTAGGACGAGAAGAAGGAGAGGATCGCCGGCAGCGCCTCGGGCTTGCGGTTCGCAGCAGACAGCACGTTGGAAACCATCTGGGCCTCGGCCGGACCGCGAGACGAGATGCCGGCGATGAGCTTCAACGCCATCCGGCCACGGGCTCCGCCGGCACCGGCACGGCGCTTCAGGACGCTCGGGTCGGGACCATAGAGCTCGATCAGGTTGAGCATCCGCTGCTCGACGGCGGCCGGCGCGAAAAGGTCTTCGGTCAGCTTGCGAACGCCAGCCGAGAGTTCTTCCGGAGACATCCGCGCGGGCATGAAGTTGACGGCGTAGGGTCGTTCCCACAACCCTTCGAGAAGCCGCCCTTCCTTCTTCAGGCGCGCATACAGGCGCGTCGCCTTGGAAGCCGTCAACGCGCCGACCGACAGATCCAGCAGCGGAGAGGCCTGCAGGAACTCGTAAAGATGGCCGAAGATCGAGGCGTCGTCATGGTCGAATCCAACGATGAAGCTCGCACGCATGGAGATGCCGTGGCTGGCGATCTTACGCACCGCATCGAGCGTCGGCATCAGGAGGTTCTGCTTCTTGTTGGTCTCGCGCAGGCTCGCGTCGTTGATCGTCTCGATGCCCATGAAGAGGACGCGCAAGCCGGCGGCGGCGCAGAGCGCCAGCATCTCATCGTCGCGCGCGATGTCGAGCGAGGCCTGCGTGGTGAAGCGCATCGGATCGTCGGCGTGGCGCTCGTTCCATTCGATGAAGGCCTGCAGCGTGGTGCGGGCGAACTGGCGATGGACAGTGAAGTTGTCGTCGACGAGGAAGGTCTGCCGGAAGCCGTAGGCATAGAGCTGGTCGAGCTCGGCGATGACCTGCTCCACCGTCTTGTGACGCTGCTTACGACCCTGATACTGGATGACGTCGCAGAACTCGCAATCGAATGGGCAGCCGCGGGTCGTCTGGAGCGCCCCGGTCTCGGCCCTGTCGACGGGATAGAGATCCCAGCGCGGCAGCGGCGACAGGCGGATGTCGGCCCGGCCGCCGTCATAGCTCGGCTGCCAGCTGCCGGCCTCGAGATCGGCAAACAGGCGTGGCGCCAGCTCTTCCAGCTCGCCGGTGACGAGAATGTCCGCATGCGGGCGCACGAACTCCGGATCGAGCGTCGCGAAGGGGCCGCCGATCAGCACCGTGCGGCCGAGGCCGCGGAAAATTCCGGCCAGCTCGGCAATGCGCCGGCGCTGGGTGATCTGGCCGGTAATGGCGACGAAGTCGGTCGCGAACTCGAAGTCAATCGGCTCGATCTGCTCGTCGGTGATGCGGATGTCCCAGCCGGCCGGCACCATCGCCGCAACCGTCGTCACGGCGAGATTGGCGGTGAAGGTCCAGTGGCGGCCGTCATTGTCGGGCAGGGCGTCGGACGTGGCATAGCTGACGAAGGTGGCCGCCGGATTGACGATGTGGATCGAAGGCATGAGCACTCCTGGCCGGATCGAGCGCGGCTTGTGCGAGGCACCGGTCCGCAAAAAGCGGCGGAGCGAGCATCGTTCTATATCACCCCATACATTTGCCTGTGTCGACAGGCCGCGATGGAGGGGAGGCACGGTCAAGCTTTCAGTCGAGCGGCCGGTTGCAACCGGCTCAACCCTGACCATGACAGTCGGCTGCCCTAGCTCCCCGCTTCCAGAGGGAGATGCCGATGCAGTTGTTCGAGACCGCCACCGATGCCGCGCTGACGCTGCGTCCCGACGTTCCCGTCTACTGCTTCCGTCCACAGGTGCTGAAGGCCGATGCCACCGCCTTCATGGCGGCCTTTCCCGGCGAGACCGCCTATGCCGTCAAGACCAATGGTGAGCCGATGGTGCTCGAAGCGCTGGCGGCGGCGGGCGTGAAGGTCTTCGACGTCGCGTCGCCCGGCGAGTTCGAGGCGGTGCGCACCGTCGCGCCCAAGGCCGGCATGCTCTACATGCATCCGATCAAGGCGCAGTCCGACATCCGGCTTGCCTTTGAGACCTATGGCATCCGCGTGCTCGCGCTCGACCACGAGGACGAGGTGGCCAAGATCCTGCGCGTGGTGCGGGCGCTCGATCTCGACCCCGGCACGATCACGCTGTTCGTCCGGCTGCAGACCAAGGGGCATGCCGCCTACGAGCTGTCGAAGAAGTTCGGCGCGGCACCCGCCCACGCGGTGGAACTCCTGCAGCGCTGCCACCGCATCGGCTTCAAGGTCGGGATCTGTTTCCATGTGGGCTCGCAGATCGAGGACCCCGAAACCTACGAGCGGGCGCTCGCCTCGGCGAACTGGGTGCGCAGCCGCGCGGGCGTGCCGCTTGCCGGCCTCGACGTCGGCGGCGGCTTCCCGGCCGAGTACGGCCATGACCCGCGCCGCCGCAAGCCGGTGATGCCGGGCCTGCCGGAGATCATGAGCCGCCTGCGCGAGGACATCGACGCCTGGGGCTTCTCCGACGTGCCGCTGGTGGCTGAGCCGGGCCGCGTCGTCGTGGCGCGCGCCTTCTCGCTGATCGTGCGTGTGCTCCTGCGCAAGGGCCGCCGGCTCTACATCAATGACGGCATCTGGGCGTCGCTGTCGGATTCCTGGACCGGCAAGATCACGCTGCCGGCGCGCTTCATCCCCGACCCCGCGCGCACGCGGCGCAACGGCAATCCGGAGACGATCGGTGCCTTCCGCGTCTGCGGCGCCACCTGCGACAGCGTCGACATCCTGTCGCGGCCGTTCTGGCTGCCGGAAACGGTGGATACCGGCGACTGGATCGAGATCGGCCATATCGGGGCCTATTCGCTGTCGCTGCGCACGCGCTTCAACGGCTTCTATCCCGACACCTTCGTCGAAGTGCGCCGCGGCTTCGACGAGGGAACGGCCGCCGAGGGTTATGCGAGTCTGGAGACGATGGCGGACTGAGCGGACCGCCGTCGTCCTCGCGGCTGCGGCTGCGACGTCGGACGCAGGGCAATGGCCGCATTTTCTGCCCGCGCCAGAGATGACGCAGCGAGCCGAACCCTTGCGAGTTTCGTTGCGGAGCAGAAACCATCCTTGCCCGCGAACGCGTCCAGCGACAAAGCGCCGTTGAGCGTCGGCCGTCTCTGCGCTATGGGCAGCTTTCTTCCCTCGATGCGGCGGCGATCTTGGTCACTTTCTCGGAACGGTTCTTCGGGCGGTTCGTCGTCAGCGCCATCGCGGCCGGCTTTGTCCTGATCCTGCTCGCGGCCGGCGCCGGTGCGTTCGTCTTCATGCGCACGCAGGAGAATGCCGACCTCATCGCGCATACGCTGGAAGTGGAAGGTGCGGTCGCCGACATCCGCACGCTGACGGAGCGGGTGGAGGTGGCGCGGCGGGGCTACCTGATCCAGCCCGATTCGCGTTTCACTACGACCTTCGAGGAGAATGCCAGGCTCCTGCCGGATGCGATCGCCCGGGCCGGCATGCTGACAAGCGACAATCCCGAGCAGCGCCCCCGCGTCGAGGAGCTGAAGCGGCTGAGCGCGCAGCAGGTGCAGATCCTGCGCCAGTCGATCGCGGACCGGGACGGCGCCGATCCGACAGCCGTCGCCGAGCGCTTCATGAACGACCTCAGCCCGACGGCGATTCGCACCATCCGCGACATCACCGAGGCCATGGCGAACGAGGAGGAGACGCTTCTGGCCGAGCGCAGCGCCACCCAGCGTCGCGACCTCGCCATCTCCTACGCGGTGCTCGGGCTGGCCGGTGCCATCCTGTTCGTGGTCGCAGGCGGCACGATCTATGTCGTGCGGCGCAACACGATCGAGCTTGCGGCCTCGCGCAACCGGCTGCGGTTGATGAACGAGGACCTGGAATCGATGGTCCAGGAGCGCACCGCCGACCTGCAGCGCGCCAATGACGAAATCCAGCGCTTCGCTTACATCGTCAGCCACGATCTCAGATCGCCGCTGGTCAACGTCATGGGCTTCACCAGCGAGCTCGACGCTGCGACCCGTCCGCTCTCCGAGATGATGGACCGGGCCGAGGCGGAGGCGCCGGGCCTCGTCAGCGAGGATGCGCGGCTTGCCGTGCGTGAAGACCTGCCGGAGGCGATCGGCTTCATCCGCTCCTCGACGCAGAAGATGGACCGGCTGATCAATGCCATCCTGCGGCTGTCGCGCGAGGGTCGCCGGGTGATCACGCCCGAGCGGCTGGACATGAACCAGATGCTGCGCGGCATCGTTGACAGCCTGCAGCACCGGCTTGTGGAAGGCGGTACGGAGATCACGCTGGGACCGCTGCCCACGGTGACCAGCGATCGCGTCGCGATGGAGCAGATCTTCTCGAACCTCGTCGAAAACGCGGTGAAGTACCTGAAGCCGGGACGCCCGGGGCGCATCACCGTGCGTGGCAAGCGGCAGGGCGACCGGGTCGTCTTCGAGGTGCAGGACAATGGCCGCGGCATCGATCCCAAGGATCACGAGCGCGTCTTCGACCTTTTTCGCCGCTCCGGCATGCAGGACCAGCCGGGCGAGGGGATCGGACTTGCCCATGTCCGTGCGCTCGCCTATCGCCTCGGCGGCATCATCGGCTGTGAATCAACGCTTGACCACGGCGCGACATTCCGCCTTTCAATGCCCGTCGAGCTGAACGCCTAAGGACTCACGCCGTTGAACACGCCCCAGTCGGTAAACATTGTCATGATCGAGGACGATGAAGGCCATGCCCGGCTCATCGAGAAGAACATTCGCCGCGCAGGCGTCACCAACGAGATCAAGCATTTCACCGACGGCACCTCGGCGCTGGCCTTCCTCTATGACGCCGAGGACGGCCCGGCGAAGAACGGCCCGGCGCTGGTGCTGCTCGACCTCAACCTGCCCGACATGAGCGGCACCGACATCCTGACCCGCATGAAGTCGGACGGGCCGTTGAAGCGCACGCCCGTGGTGGTGCTGACGACGACGGACGACAAGGTCGAGATTCAGCGCTGCTACGACCTCGGCGCCAATGTCTACATCACCAAGCCGGTGAACTACGATTCCTTCGCGCAGGCGATCCGCCAGCTCGGCCTGTTCCTGTCGGTGATCCAGGTTCCCGATCCCGAGCTCGAAGGCTGATCATCCTTGCCGCGGGTTCTCTATATCGATGACGATGAGGGCCTGCGTCTCCTGACACAGCGGGCGCTGCGCCGCCGCGGCTACGAGGTGGTGACGGCGGCGAGCGGCGACGAAGGTCTGGCGCGGCTGATCGACGAGTTCTTCGATCTGGTGGCTATCGACCACTACATGCCGGGCAAGGACGGGCTCGAGACGCTGGCGATGTTCTCGACGCTGCCGGAGATGCCGCCCGTCGTCTACGTCACCGGATCAGAGGAAAGCCGCGTCGCCGTCGCCGCGCTGAAGGCGGGCGCGGCGGACTACGTGGTGAAGACGGTCGGGGAGGGCTTCTTCGACCTGCTGTCGACGAGCTTCGCGCAGGCCCTGGAGCGCACGCGCCTCGTCGCCGCCAAGGCCGAGGCCGAGGCCGCGCTGAAGGCCACGAACGAGCGGCTGGAAGTGCTCCTCGACGAGGCGAACCATCGCGTCGCCAACAGCCTGCAGATCGTGTCCGCCTTCGTGCAGATGCAGGCCGCGGCGCTCGATTCCGAATCGGCACGGCTGGCGCTGAAGGAGACGCAGCAGCGCATCCGCGCCATCGGCCAGGTGCACCGCCGGCTCTATACGTCCGGCGACATCGAGACCGTCGACATGGCGGACTACCTGCAGACGCTGGTGCGCGAGCTGGAGGAAACCTGGTCGACGCCGGCGTCCCAGCGCTCGATCCACTTCCTGTCGGATCCCATCCGGCTTTCCACGGACCGGGCGGTGTCAGTCGGCGTCGTCGTCAATGAGCTCGTCAGCAACGCCTGCAAATATGCCTATGCCGAGGGCTCGATGGGGACGATCCGGGTGTTCCTGCGCCAGGAGGACGACGAGTTCCTGCTGGCGGTGGAGGATGACGGCCCGGGCCTGCCGGATGCGGCCGCCTCGCCGCAGGGCACCGGCATCGGCACCAAGATCATCCGCGCCATGGCCCACAGCCTCAAGGCGCGGATCGACTATGCGGCCGGACCGGGCGTCAGGGTGACGCTGCGCGCGGCGCTCTGAGGCGCCTTCCGCCCTAGAGCCTTTCACGATCAGATGGAGGCGGTTCTGTTTCTCCGGTGGCGAGGCGATCCGGCAGGAGAGACGTGCCGGTCGATGCTGGTGCATCGGCCAAGCGGCTCGACGAATCGGGCGCCCGCCGACGGGAAGCCCTGCCCGCCTGTTTGCCTTCGGCAAACGGCAGACAGGATAAACCCGTCGATCATCTCCACCGCGCCTTGGCGCGGGATGATCGATGGGCCGGGTGAATTCGGGACAATTCCATCGGGCTTCGTCTCGGCCGTAGCCCGCTACGACCTTCACCGTTCCGGGGCGAGCCACGGGTCTCGCCCGTCCTTCGGACCCCCTCGACCTTGATCCCAAATTCCCTCCGGCAGAACGCTTCCAGCTGACCGTGAAAGGCTCTAGCCGATGCGACCGGGCGGGACCGGGCTCTAGCGCCGGTGGGGCGGCGTCACGTCCCTGGCGAATTCGGCGCGATCCTCGGCGAAGTGCTCCATCATGATGTCCAGGTTGCGCCGGTGCGACTTGAAGAAGACGTCGAAGACGTCACCGAGCAGAGGCACTGCGCCGACCAGCGCGTCCGCCCCGACATTGCCGGCCATGCGCAGGAGCTTGGAGGCCGGCATCCCCATCTTGCGCGCCTCGTTGATCATATAGAGGCCGATGAGGCCGCCGGCGGCATCGCCGACGCCGGGGATGAGGCCGATGATGGAATCGGCGCCGAAGCGGATGCCGAGGCCGGGGACGCGGATCGCCGTATCCATCAGCCGGGCCAGACGCTGCAGACGCTCCAGGCGCCGCAGCCGCTCGTGGCGCGGCATGGCCGTGAACGATCCCGTTGCAGTCGCGTCTACCATGTTGCCTGTTCTCCCGGCCGTGCTGATCCATCTGAAGAGATGGTGATGCCGCACCGCTGCACCAGAGGCTTGTCCATCTGGAATGAACGCGCGGAGAGAGATTGAGATGCAGTCGGCCTATCGGCGCCTACCCAAGCTCGTGCGCTTCGTCCTCCGCAACGCGGCGATCGGCATCCTGCTCGGCTGGGCGGTGGCGGCGATCATCGTCGCGCTCGACATCGGCGGCTTCGGGACGCGGATCGGCAATGCGGAGCAGCCCTATCTTGCGGTGCTGCTGCTTGCCGCCGGCTTCGGCGTCACCTTCGGCTTTGCCTATATGGCGACCGCCGTCTGGCTGCTGCCGACCGACCAGACCGGCTTCGACGAGACGTTCAGGGACTGAGCGGCCGGAACAATCCGGCTGCGGGTGACGATCTCAGGCGGCCGCCGCCAGTGTCCGCCGGGCGGTGCGCCGGTCGCTGAGGAGCGACAGGAGGAAGACGCCGAAGCCCGCGACCGCCAGGAGCGCGCCGACCCAGCCGGTGGATTGAAATCCGTAGCCGGCGGCGATGGCGAGACCGCCGAGCCAGGCGCCGAGGGCGTTGGCGACGTTGAAGGCCGAGTGGTTCAGCGCCGCGGCCAGCGTCTGCGCATCCTCGGCAACGTCCATCAGCCGGGTCTGCAGCGACGGGCCGATGGCGATGCCGCAGCCGACCAGGAACACGCAGAGGCACAGCATCACTGGGTTCGACGCCGTCAGCCAGAGGACGGTCATGACAGCGGCGTCCCAGATCAGCACGCCGCCGATGGTGCGCATCAAAGCGCGATCGGCGAGCCAGGCGCCGACGAGATTGCCGGTGATGGCGCCGGCGCCGAAGATCGCCATGATGATCGGCACGGCCGTCTCCGGCATCCGGGCGACCAGCGTCGCGGTGGAGGCGACATAAGTGAAGACGGAGAACAGGCCGCCGAAGCCGATCGAGGCGATGCCGAGCGTGTACCAGACCTGCTTGCGGCGGAAGGCGCCGAGCTCGCGCAAGGGGCTTGCGCCCACATGCGGCTTGTCGGCCGGCAGGAAGGCGGCGATCAGCACGGCGGTGAGGATGCCGAGCGCGCCGACAAGCGCGAAGGTCACGCGCCACGAGACGATCTGACCGAGCCAGGAGGCGAGCGGCGTGCCGATCAGGATCGATACGCTGAGACCGAGCATGACGCGGCCGACGGCCTTGGCGCGGTTGTGCGGCTCCTGCATGGAGGCGGCGACAAGGGCCGCGACGCCGAAATAGGCGCCGTGCGGCAGGCCGGTGAGGAAGCGCAGCAGCGTGAAGGACGCAAAGCCTGGCGCGATGGCGCTGACGATGTTGCCGAGCGCGAAGATCGACATCAGGAGGAGCAGCAGTTGCCGGCGCGCCAGCCTGGCGGCGCAGACGGCAATCACCGGGGCGCCGACCACGACGCCCACGGCATAGGCGCTGATGACATAGCCGGCCTGCGGCATCGTGACGGCGAAGTCGCGCGCGACATCCGGCAGCATGCCCATGATGGCGAACTCGCCGGTGCCGATGCCGAAGCTGCCGACGGCGAGGGCGAATTCGATCAGCGCGATGGTGAGGAACGGCAGACGCGTCGCGGGCTCCGGCGGCAGCGTCTCGACATGCGCTTCCGTCAGGATGGTCTCGGCGGTGGTGTCGGACATGGCTGCGGCGCTTCTTTTGTCCGGCGCGGCGCCGGCATTGCGATGATCACGGAGCAGCGCAAACGGCGGGGCCGGGGACTGCCTCCGGTCGGGAGGCGTCAGTCCGCGAGTGCCATGGCTGTGTTCGAGCGCGAAGCGGCCTGTCTACCGGCTTTTGCTGCAGCGCACCAGCATCGATGCGCAAACAGACCGTCCGCTATCGGGGAATGCTGCCTCAGAGGGCGGACAGAAGCTCGCCCGTCGGCCAGCCATCGGCGGGGAGCCCGCGCTTCTGCTGCTCCTGGCGGACGGCGGCTCGCGTGTTCTCGCCGATAATGCCGTCGATGCCGCCGACATCGTAGCCCTTGTCGGTCAGCTTCTGCTGCAGCGACTTGGTTTCCTCGACATTGAGGCCCGGCTGGGGGTTGCCCATGTCGACGGGCCCGGCGCCGTCGAGCCGGGTGGCGAAATAGGCGGCGGTCAGCGAATAGACCAGCGACTTGTTCCAGCCGAGATAGATATCGAAGTTCGGGAAGGCGAGGAAGGCCGGGCCGCCGCGTCCCATCGGCAGGACGAGCGAGGCCTGCATGGCGTCGCTCTCCAAGGGCGAGCCGTCCGCCTTGGTGACGCCGAGTTCAGCAAAGGCACTCCGGGGCTCCTTGCTGACGAGCGCGGCGCGCTCCCAGGGGAAGTTCGAGGGCACGCGGACGGCCTCCAGCCACGGCTCGCCGGCGCGCCAGCCGAGCGACTGGATGTATTTGCCGGTGGTGACGAGAACGTCCGGCACGTCCTTGCGCAGGTCGACACGGCCGTTGCCGTCGGCATCGGTGCCGAACTTGATGTATTCCTCCGGCAGGAGCTGGGTCTGGCCGAGCTCGCCGGCCCAGGCCCCCTTCATCTGCGACGGCTCGAGGTCGCCGCGGCCGACCAAATCGATCGCCGCGATGAGGTGGGCGCGGAAGAGATCCGGCCGCCGGCAGTCATGGGCGAGCGTCGCGAGGGCGGGGAGCGTCTCGAAATCGCCGAGGACGGCGCCGTAGTCAGTCTCAAGGCCCCAGAAGCTCGCGATCACCGGGCCGGGGACGCCGGTCTCGGCCTCCACGGTGGAGAAGGTCGATGCGTATTTTTCCAGATTCGCCTTGCCCTGCTTCAGCCGATAGCCGCTGATCATGCGTGAGGCGAATTGCTGCCAGTTCTGCGCGAAGACACCCTGCGCGCGGTCGCGCTGCAGCACCTTCTCGTCGATGCGCATGGTGCGAACAGCCGTGTCGACGGCGTCCCGGGCAAGGCCCTTGGCGAGGGCCTCCTGGCGCACTCCGTCGAGGAAGGCCGCGAAGTCGCCGCCGCATTGCTGCGCGAACGCGGCAGGCGCGCCAGTGAGGAGGCAGGCGAGGGCGATGGCGATGCGGCGGCCGGCCATGGGCAGTCCAATCTCAGACGTCTTAACGAGCGCCAAGCGTTAGGACGTCGCCCTTAACGGGGCAAGATGGCGCTTTCTGGATCGGCCTTTCAGGGTTGGCAGACGCCTAACGCGCCCGGCGCGCCTTCAGCCACTTCACCCAGTCGGCCTTGGACCCGGCAAAGGCGTTGCGGTCGACCTCGCCCTTGACGCCCGGCACGGTGCCTGTGGCGGTCCACTGCCAGAAGCGGAAGCGGCGGGACTGGTAGACGTTGTCCGGATGGTCGGCGACGGCGCGCACCCAGAACTCGTAGTTTGGCAGGGTGCCGACCATGCGGTCGCGATGGACGTCGATCGGCACATACAGGATCGGCTTGACGCCGTAATGGCTCTCCACCGTGTCGAGGAAGTCCTTGACCTCGCGCAGGAGCTCGTCGCGCGGCGGACGCTTGGTGCAGGTCGGCGAGTCCGGGGTCCATTCGACGTCGAGCACCGGCGGCAGCGCCGCCGCGTCGCGCGGGACGTTGGCGATGAACCACTTGGCCTGCTCGCGCCCGGAGCGGCAGTGGTAGAAGAAGTGGTAGGCGCCGCGCGGCACGCCCGCCGCGCCTGCCGCGTTCCAGTTCTCGGCGAACTTGGAATCGACGCGGTCGCCGCCTTCCGTCGCCTTCAGCCAGGCGAAGGCAACGCCGCCGTCACGGGCGGCGGACCAGTCGACGTCGCCCTGGTACTTGGAGAGATCGATGCCCTGCACCGGATAGTGCAGCGCTCGTTCCACCGCGAGGTTCGACAGGCCGAGATCATCGGCGTCGAGCGCTGTGCTGCGGCAGCCGGCCACCATCAGGAGACCTGCAAGCAGCACCGCCACCGGCGCCGCGAGGCGAAAGCGATCCGTCATCGGCAGCGCACCTTGTCTGTCCATCAGAACGGCTGGCTAGAGGAACAGGCTTGAGTGACGCTGACCGTGGGCAGAAAGGCGTCGCCACCGCAATGCATCACGCCGCTCCGGACTGGTATAGATGCGCTTTGCAACTTATTACCGTGCTGCGGGGAGCGGAGGATCAGTCCTCCTTGAAACCATTTCGGGACCCCCTAAGTCGGCACACACTGGCCGCGCCCGCAAGGGCTCCGGTCTCAACAAAGAGGTATTGGGATGAGAAAGATTTCCTTGGCGCTCGGCACGTCCGCTCTGCTGCTGCTCGCAGCCTGCGGCGACAGCGAGACGACGTCGACCACGACCACGACGACCAGCGAGCCTGCTGCGTCGGGCTCGACCACCACGACGCCGCCGGCCACCACCACGACCACGCCGGGCACCAGCAGCACGACGACGACGACCAACCCGTAAGTCGCGTTCTCATCCAGGGTCCAAGCTCGCGGCGATGCGCTGCGGGCTTGGACCCATCCACAGAAGCACCCGGCCGCATCCTCCTGCGGCATAGCCAGAGCGGGCTTGGCCTCGCGCTGATGATCGCTATGATCCGCGCGCTTCGAGACCAGCGAAGCAGTCAAGCCGCGGCAACCAGATGAAATTCCTGTCCAGTCTCTCCGCGCTGTTCAGCGCGCTGCCCTCCGGCAGCCGTGCAACGCTCGACGCGCTGATCGAAGGCGTGAGGACGCTGTTCTCCGGCGATCGCCAGACGCGTCGCGGCGTGGCCTTTTCCGTCGCGATGATCGCCCTGTCGGCCAAGATGGCGAAGGCCGACGGCATCGTCACCCCCGAGGAGGTCACGGCCTTCCAGCAGATCTTCCACATTCCGGCGGAGGAGATGCGCAACGTCTTCCGCCTCTACGACCTCGCCAAGAAGGACACGGCCGGCTTCGACAGCTACGCCTCCCGGCTGGCCGGCCTCTGCCAGGACTCGGCTGGCGACTGCACGCTGCTTGCCGACGTGCTCGACGGGCTGTTCCATATCGCCAAGGCGGACGGGGTGGTGCATGAGCGCGAACTCGTCTTCCTGGAGGAGATCGCCGGCATCTTCGGCCTCAGCGAGGGCGAGTTCGACAAGATCCGCCTGCGCCATGTCGCCGGCGCGGCCAATCCGTATCTCGTTCTCGGGCTCGAGGGCGAGCCGACGCCGGAGGCGGCGCGGCAGCGCTATCTGGAGCTGGTGCGCGAGAACCACCCGGACCGGCTGGCCGCCCGCGGCGTGCCGGACGAGTTCCTGCTGATCGCCACCGAACGCATGAAGGCGATCAACGCGGCCTATGCGTCGATCTCGGGCAAGAGCGCGGCGTGAAGGCGGATAGCGAACTCGCCGGGCTCGTGCAGCCGTCGCCGAACCATGGCGAGCGGCGCAGCGGCGTTACCGAGCCGGACATGCTGATCCTCCACTATACCGGCATGGAAGACGGCGAGATGGCGCTGCGCTGGCTCTGCTCGGAACGCAGCGAGGTGTCCTGCCACTATCTCGTCCACGAGGACGGGCGCATCGTGCAGCTGGTGCCGGAGGCGCTGCGGGCCTGGCATGCCGGGGCCGGCAGCTGGAAGGGGCAGGCCGACATCAATTCGCGATCGATCGGGATCGAGATCGTCAATCCGGGCCACGACAATGGCTATCGCCCCTTTCCGGAGCCGCAGATCGCGGCCGTGATCGCCCTCTGCCAAGACATCCTTGCCCGCCGTTCCATCCCGGCCGAACGGGTGCTGGCGCATTCGGACGTGGCGCCAAGCCGCAAGATCGATCCGGGCGAGCTGTTTCCGTGGGACCGCCTGCATGCGGCCGGCATCGGCCACTGGATTCAGCCGGTGCCCCTCGGCGGTGGGCGCTTCATCTCGATGGGCGACAAGGGCGAACCCGTCGTCGCCTATCAGTCGCTGCTCGGCGCCTATGGCTACGAGGTCGAGGCGGATGGCCTCTTCGGTGAGGCGACGCGCTTTGCCACGATCGCCTTCCAACGCCATTTCCGCCAGGCCAAGGTGGATGGTGTCGCCGACCTTTCGACGATCGGAACGCTGCACCGGCTGCTGTCGAGCCTCGATCGCTCGCCCTTCGCGGCCGCCTGACCGCCGGCCAAGGCGGCCGATGCCAGCTTGACTTCGCCGGGCGCGGCGGCCACTTAGCCGACGCCAGCCGGCCGGGCGGCCGCTCCCGTCAATTCCCGAAAGGCGACGGGGGAGGAAAGTCCGGGCTCCACGGAGATACGGTGCCGGATAACGTCCGGCGAGGGAAACCTCAGGGACAGTGCCACAGAAAAGAAACCGCCCCGCCTGCAATGCGGCTCGGCGCCCGCTCAGGGCATGAGCCGCATTGCCGGCGGGGTAAGGGTGAAACGGTGGGGTAAGAGCCCACCGCGCGACTGGCAACAGGAGCGGCACGGCAAACCCCACCGGGAGCAAGACCGAATAGGAACGACGCGGGGGAGGGCCTTGCCCTTCGCCAGCCCATCTCCGGGTCAGTCGTTCGGGTGGGTTGCTCGAGGCGGCATGCAAATGCCGTCCCAGAGGAATGGTCGCCGCGCAGCCCGCAAGGGCTGCCATACAGAACCCGGCTTATAGGCCGGCTGGCACCTTACGCCGGAGCGCCAAGCGCGCAATCTGCGCGTGTTTGCAGCGTCTTCTCTACTACCTTTGAGAAGCACTCCCAAGCGAGGGCTCGCCTAGGCTGCCGTTTTTTCGGCGCAATTCTTGCCGTCGCATGGGACGGACGCTGCAGCGCGAAAAAGCCTCTTCATTTCTCAAGGTTTAGCTCCTCTAGATGACCGCTCATCTATGCTGCATTGCCGTTATCTATCATTCAGTGAATAGATCAGGGCGGCGGTAAAAAGCCGTTAATTAATAGCGGGTTAACCATGTGGCGGTAATGTGGTGGACAGCCGGACGCCCGTCCTGGTGTGGCGCAATCCCATTGACGCCCATAGGGTCCCATGTTATCCCTTTGGTCATCATCAAACGGCCGAAACCGGCCGGTTTTCACGACCATAAATCGCATCCCCGTGTGTGTCGGGGGCGGTCGGGCGGGCAGCCATGCTCGTCTTGCCGAGGTGTTCCTGTGCCGGTCGCTTGCTGGGCAAACGGGGGCTGTCATGCAGTGCGCAGGGAACGGGGAGGCGGGTCTGAATTCGGATGGAGCCGTTCCTCTCCAACTTTGTGCACAATGTCGACTCCAAGGGACGCGTGTCGGTGCCGGCAAGCTTCCGGCAGGCGCTCGCCTCGCGGGGCAATCGCGACCTGTATGCGATGCAGTCCATCACCCGGCCTGCGATCGAGGTCGGCGGGCCCGATCTCCTGGAGCGCTACGAGGCGCAGATGGTCGCCGCGGACCCGTTCGGCGAGACCTATCAGGACCTGGCGCTGCTGGCCTATGGCGACGGCGCCTTCCTGAAGTTCGATTCCGAGGGGCGGATTTCCGTGACGGACTTCATCCGGCAGCACACGGGCATCACCGACAAGATCGTGTTCGTCGGCATGAAGCACTTCTTTCAGCTATGGGAGCCAGCGCGCTTCGAGGCGCAGCGCGCGGCGGCGCGCGCACGCCTGTCAGCGCCGGTTCGCAAGAGTTCACCGGAATGATGGCGGGCGACAACGGGCATCCCGTGGTTGGCGGACCAGCCCCTCACATTCCGGTGCTCCTATCCGAGGTGCTGGAGGCGCTGCAGCCGAAAGCCGGCGAGCGCCACATCGACGGCACGTTCGGCGCCGGCGGCTACACCCGCGCGATCCTCGATGCTGGAGCGGATGTGGTGGCGATCGACCGCGATCCCACCGCCATTGCTGAAGGACAGGCGCTGGTCACGGCCTCGGGCGGACGGCTGCGCCTCGTCGAGGGGCGCTTCGGCGATCTCGGCACGATCGCCGGGCTGACGGCCGGCGGGGTCGACGGGATCGTTCTCGACATCGGCGTCTCCTCCATGCAGATCGACCAGGCCGAGCGTGGCTTCTCCTTCCAGAAGGACGGGCCGCTCGACATGCGCATGGGACGGCATGGGCCGAGTGCGGCCGACGTCGTCAACCGGCTGAAGGCGGGCGATCTCGCCCGCGTCATCGCGTTCCTTGGCGAGGAGCGGCATGCCGGCCGCATCGCCCGTGCCATCGAGGCGCGCCGCGCCGAGCGGCCGTTCGAGACGACGCTCGATCTCGCCGGCGTCGTCGGCAAGGTCGTCGGGCGCTCGCCCAAGGACAAGATCGATCCGGCGACGCGCACGTTCCAGGCGCTGCGCATCTACGTCAATGACGAGCTCGGCGAGCTGGCGCGCGCGCTGGTGGCGGCCGAAGAGGTGCTGCGCCCCGGCGGGCGGCTCGTCGTCGTCACCTTCCATTCGCTGGAAGACCGGATCGTCAAGCGCTTCTTCCGCGACCGTTCGGCGCCCCCGACGGGCTCGCGGCATCTGCCTGATATCGCCGAGGTCGCTCCGACCTTCACCGCCCGCAACAAGGCCGTCGCCGCGACGCCGGAGGAGGCCGACGCCAATCCGCGCGCCCGATCCGCCAAGCTGCGCGCCGGGCTTCGCACCGACGCAGCCGCGACGGATGCGCGCCGCGCCTTCGACTTCGCCGATCTCCCCTCGCTCGCCGACCTTCCTCAAACCGGAGCCCGACCGTCATGCTGAAGACGATCGACATCGTTCTCATCGCCTTGATGGTCTCGGCCGCAGCCTGGACCTTCGGCATCAAATACGACGCCGAGAACATCGAGGAGCAGGTGGCCAAGGTCTCCCGCAAGATCGATCTGGAACGCGAGACCATCGCGCTGCTCGACGCCGACTGGAGTCTCCTCAACCAGCCGGCTCGGCTGGAGCGTCTATCCGACGCCTTCAAGGGCGATCTCGCGCTCGAGCCGGTGCGGCCCGACCAGATCGTCGCGCAGGATGAGCTGCCTGCGCAGCCGGTTCTGATGGTGCCGAACGAGAGCACCACGCTCGGCGGCTTCGCGGATGCCTCCGGAACCGTGGTGAGATGAGACTTAAACGCCTCAGAACGCTTCTGACGCGGCCGGCCCCGCTGCCGCCGAAGGCCGATCCGTTCGGCCGTCGGCAATGCAGGGCCGTGCCGCCGATGAACCGGTCGCGCATCGTCATCGCGGTCGGGCTGTTCTGTGGCGTCTATGCGGTCATCGGGGGCAAGCTGGTCCTCTGGGGCGGCATGCCGGGTGCGCAGGATTTTTATCAGAGCGCCTATGACGAGGTCGTCGCCCCGCGTCCCGACCTTCTCGACCGCAATGGCGAGGTGCTGGCGACCGACATCCGCACGGCCTCGCTGTTCGCCGAGCCGCGCCGCATCGTCGATCCCGAGACGACGAGCGCGCAGCTGCGCGCCATCCTGCCGGAGCTGGAGCCCCGCACCCTTCACAACCAGCTCGCCAGCAATGCCGGCTTCGTCTGGGTGAAGCGGGAACTGACGCCGCGCCAGCAGCGCGAGCTCCGCGACCTCGGCCTTTCCGGCATCGGCTTCAAGACCGAGAGCAAACGCTTCTATCCCAGCGGGCCGACAGCCGCCCACGTCGTCGGGATGACCGACGGCGAGGGGCAGGGTATCGCCGGAATGGAGAAGTTCATCGACGCCCGGAACACTGCAGCGCTGCAGACGGCTGCTGCGGGCGGATCGGAGCCGGACCCGATCCGGCTCTCGCTCGACCTGCGTGTCCAGTACATTCTGCGCGACGAGCTGTCGGCCGCCATGCGACGCTACAAGGCCGCCGCGGCCGGTGGCGTCGTCCTGAACGCCGAGACGGGTGAGGTGGTGGCGCTGGCTTCGATGCCGGACTTCGACCCCAATGCGCCGGCGATTGCGTCCGGATCCGGCACGACGAACCGCATGGCGGCCGCAAGCGCGGAGATGGGGTCGACCTTCAGCGCCTTCACCACCGCGATGGCGCTGGAGTCGGGCAAGGTGACGATGGCGGACCGCTTCGACGCCTCAGAGCCGATCCGTATGGGCTCGGCCATCGTCAGCGACGATCACGGCCAGCGGCGCGCGCTCAGCGTCCCTGAGGTGTTCCTCTACTCCTCCGCCATCGGCGCGGCGAAGGAGGCGGAGGCGGTCGGCATTCCCTACCATCAGGCGTTCCTGACCAAGCTCGGCCTGCTCACGCGCATGCGGACCGAGCTGCCGGACGTCGCCATGCCGGTGCAGCCGGCCGCATGGACGGCATCGAACCAGGCCGCCATCGCCGCCGGGCGGAGCGTCGAGACGACGCCGCTGCAGACGGCGGTCGCCGCCGCCGCGCTGATCAATGGCGGCAAGCTCGTACCGCCGACTTTCCTGCCGCGTAGCCGCGCAGCAGCCGACGCCATGGCCGTGCGGGTGGTCAGTGGCAAGACCAGTGAGACGATGCGGGCGCTCTTGCGCCTCAACGTCGTCGACGCCCGCGGCTCAGGCGCTTCGGCCGATGTGCCGGGCTTCAGGGTCGGCGGCAAGACGGCGACGACCCACAAGGCCGGAGAGGAGGGGAAAGAGGGCGCCAAGACGTTCAACGCCTTCCTGGCCGCGTTTCCGGCCGAGGATCCGCGCTATGTCGTGCTGATCACCGTCGACGAGCCAAAGCCGGAAGAGGGCAAGGCGGTTGCCACCGCCAGCATGAACGCGGCGCCGACGGCCGGTGCCGTCATCCGCCGTTCCGCCGCGCTCCTCGGCGTCAAGCCGAAGTTCGGCGATGCCGGGATGTCGCTGCTGGTGTCGTACTAAGGCAGTCTGAAGGCCGCTGCGATCGTTCCTGCAGCGGTTTATTCGTCATCCCCTGTCCCAGTGCCTTCGGCCCCATCTCGTCAGCGGCTGCTCTGGAGCGCTCGACTCGAAGAGTCCAGAAGACGCTGCATGCCGGTGCCGCTGAGTGCCGGTTCCTTCTCAAGCCAACGGGTAGCAGCATGCGCCTTGTGTTGTGCCTGATCATCTCCGTGTTCGGCACTGCCGTTGCCAAGGCAGAGAACGGATTGGCTGCCGAGTGGCGTGATCTCTGGACACGCTGTCGTATCGCCATCGAGACCGGTGCGCCTGCTGACACACACGGTCTCATCAACCTCGGCTTAGTGAGAGCCTTTGTAAAGCCCGTCATGGTTGAGGGCTACACGGTTCTCCCGGGCTACGAATATGACGAGCAACGGTGGACCCGCAGAGGCAGCCGCCTGAACATCTTTGAGACGGAGATCCCGAAGGGCGGAGGCGTCCGTCGACGCTGCGACGTCAGGTTTGCATCTTGGGATGACCGTCTATCGCCTGACCAGGCGAAAGCGCTGACCCAAGCCTTCCTCACTGAGCGACAGACGCTTCTCGCAGCCGGCCGGCACGAGGTCCGTGATCCGGATGCTGTTCCCGACACCGGTTTCCTCGGCGTAGGACCGAAGGCACTCAACCCGAACGGCTGTCGTGTCATGTCGACCCTGATGATAGGCATCGGCGGGCAGTGGAGCTTTTCATCCTTGAGTGCTGAGCAAACCGTGGGCTGCAGCGGGCCGTCTCTCCTCAGGCCAAAGCCTTGATCGATCTTCGGCCGTGCCCGGATCATCGACCAGAGGTATCTCTCGTGCCGGCTGTGCCATTTTCCGTCGGCTGCTCTGGAGCGCTCGACTCGAAGAGTCTAGAAGACGCTGCCATGCCGGTATCGCTTGGTTCCGGCCCATTGTTCGAAGCGGAACAGGTGCATGCAGCTTTCCGAACTCGCAGACGGTCTCGCACAGGGCGGCGAGGGCCTCAGCACCCCGGTGACCGGGATCTCCGCTGATTCGCGCAAGATCGAGCCGGGCTTCGTCTTCGCTGCGCTGAGCGGATCGAAGGCGGACGGCGCGCGCTTCATTGCGGATGCCGAGGCGCGGGGCGCAAGTGCGATCCTCGTCGCCGACGGCAGCGCCGTCGAGACCACCCTGCCGGTGCTGCGCTCAGGCGATCCGCGTCACGCGCTCGCGGTGATGGCCCGCCGTGTCTATGGCGCGCAGCCGGAGACGGTGGTCGCCGTCACCGGCACCAGCGGCAAGACCTCGATCGCCGCCTTCACCCGGCAGATCTGGGCGTCGGCCGGCATCGCGGCTGCCTCGGTCGGCACCACCGGCGTCGTTTCGCCGACCCGCAACGACTACGGCTCGCTGACGACCCCGGACCCGGTGGACCTGGCCAAGCTGATGGCCGAGCTTGCCGGCGAGGGCGTCAGCCATGTCGCCATGGAGGCTTCTAGCCACGGGCTCGACCAGCGCCGCCTCGACGGCGTGACGCTCGCCGCGGCCGGCTTCAGCAATCTCGGCCGCGACCACATGGACTACCACCCGACGGTGGAAGAGTATTTCGCCGCCAAGATGCGCCTGTTCGACACGCTGCTGCCGAAGGGTGCGCCGGCGGTGATCTTCGCCGACGACCGCTGGTCGGCCGCCGCCGAGGAGATTGCCCGCAAGGCCGGCGCGTCCGTGCTGACGGTCGGCCGCACCGGCGGCTTCCTGACGCTGAAGCGGCTGGAGCACGAGCGGCACCGCCAGATCGCCGAGATCGACGCGGCCGGCAAGATCCACCGCGTGGTGCTGCCGCTCGCCGGCGAGTTCCAGATGGCCAATGCCCTGGTCGCGGCCGGCCTTGCCATCGCCACGGGGCTCGACATCGATCCGGCGCTGGCGGCGCTGGAAACACTGCAGGGTGCGCCGGGTCGGCTCGACCTTGCCGGCACGACCGCAACCGGCGCGCCGGTCTTCGTCGACTACGCCCACAAGCCGGAGGCGCTGGAGAACGTGCTGCAGTCGGTGCGGCCCTTCACCACCGGCCGCGTCATCGTCGTCTTCGGCTGCGGCGGCGACCGCGACCGCGGCAAGCGCCCGATCATGGGCGAGATCGCGACGCGGCTCGCAGACCTCGTCATCGTCACCGACGACAATCCGCGCTCGGAGGAGCCGGGCTCGATCCGCGCCGCCATCATGGAAGCGGCGCCGGGCGCCCGCGAGATCGGCGACCGCCGCGCCGCTATCCGCGAGGCGGTGGCCGGCGCCAAGGCTGGCGATACGGTGGTCGTCGCCGGCAAGGGCCACGAGATCGGCCAGATGGTGGGTACGGTGACGCATCACTTCAGCGACCACGAGGAAGTCGTGGCCGCGATCGCGGAGGCTGCCCGATGACCCGCCCGCCGCTCTGGACAATGGAGGCGCTGATCGCCGCGACGGGCGGCCGGCCCGTCGGCGACGTGCCGGAGGCGATCACCGGCCTTTCCATCGATACGCGCACGCTCCAGCCGGGCGATGCCTTTCTCGCCATCAAGGGCGACCGCTTCGACGGGCACAGCTTCCTGACCACGGCCGCCGCTGCGGGCGCTTCGCTCCTCGTCGTGTCGGAGCAGAAGCTGCCGGCGCTCGGCCGCGTGCAGGGCGCGCTGCTCGTCGTCGACGACGTCTTGAAGGCGCTGGAACGCCTTGCCGTCGCGGCACGGGCGCGCAGCGAGGCCAAGATCATCGCGGTGACCGGCAGCGTCGGCAAGACGACGACCAAGGAGGCGCTGCGCCAGGCTCTCGGCGCCTGCGGCAGCGTCCACGCTTCCGCCGCCTCGTTCAACAACCACTGGGGCGTGCCGCTGAGTCTCGCGCGCCTGCCGGCCGACACGCGCTACGGCGTCTTCGAGATCGGCATGAACCATCCCGGCGAGATCCGGCCGCTGGTGAAGCTGGTGAAGCCGCATGTCGCGATCATCACGCTGATCGCGGCCGCCCATCTCGGCCATTTCGCCGATCTCGACGAGATCGCCACCGCCAAGGCGGAGATCTTCCAAGGGCTGGTGCCGGACGGCACCGCCGTCCTCAACGCCGACGATCCGCAATGCGGGCCGCTGGCGACCCGCGCCCGCCAGGCCGGCGTCTCGCGCATCGCCACCTTCGGCGAGGCGTCCGGCGCCGACTTCCGGCTCGTCTCCTTCGAGCCGTTTGCCGACGGGGCGCTGATGCGGGCATCGATCGCCGGCACGGATGTCGAGATCCGCCTGTCGGCGGCCGGCCGTCATATCGCGCAAAACATCCTCGCCGTGCTCGGCGCCGCGCAGCTCGCCGGCGCCTATGTACCGGCCGCAGCCGCCGCGCTGTCGAGCTGGCGGGCGGGCAAGGGGCGCGGCGAGCGCCATGTCTTGACCGTTCCCGGCGCTGGACGCCTGACGGTGATCGACGAAAGCTACAACGCCAATCCGGCCTCGATGCGCGCGGCCTTCGCCGTGCTCGGCTCGACGCCGCCGGAGGAGGGCGGGCGGCGCATCGCCGTGCTCGGCGACATGCTGGAGCTCGGCGACCGCTCGGCCGAGCTGCACGCGGCGCTGGCCGAACCGCTGATCGAGGCCGGCGTTGACCGCGTCCACTGCGCCGGCGCGGCGATGAAGGCACTCGACGATGCGCTGGAGGGGCGGCTCGCCTGCCAGTGGCACGACAGCGTCGACGAGCTTTGCGCAAGCCTCCTGCAGGATATCAAGGCAGGCGACGTCGTCATGGCCAAGGCGTCGAACAGTCTGGGCTTCTCGAAGGTGGTCAGCCGCCTCCTCGAAGCCTATGGCAGCCGCACCAACGCGCCTGCCGGCGTGGCCGACGCCGGCAAAGGCCAGGAGTCATCGTCCTAATGCTCGCCTATCTCGGCCAGTTCGCCGCCGACGTCCCGGCCTTCAACGTCTTCCGGTACATCACCTTCCGGACGGCGTCGGCGATGATCACCGGCTTCATCGTCGTGTTCCTGTTCGGCCCCGCGATCATCGCGGCGCTGCGTATCCGGCAGGGCAAGGGCCAGCCGATCCGCGCCGACGGGCCGCAGACGCATTTCAAGAAGGCCGGCACGCCGACCATGGGCGGGCTGATGATCCTCTCTGGCGTGCTGGCGGCAACGCTGATCTGGGCGGACCTCAGCAACCTCTATGTCTGGACGGTGCTGCTCGTCACCGTGGGCTTTGGCGCCATCGGCTTCTATGACGACTATCTGAAGGTCACCAAGCAGAGCCACAAGGGCTTCTCCGGCAAATCGCGCCTGGCGCTGGAATTCCTGATCGCGGGCGTGTCGAGTGCGCTGGTGGTCTATGCCGGCACCGGCACCTTCGCCTCGTCGCTGGCATTCCCCTTCGTGAAGGAACTGCTGATCGACCTCGGCTGGTTCTACGTCGTCTTCGCCGCCTTCGTGATCGTCGGCGCCGGCAATGCGGTGAACCTCACCGACGGGCTGGACGGCCTCGCCATCGTGCCGATCATGATCGCGGCCTCGGCCTTCGGCCTGATCGCCTATCTCTCCGGCAATGTGAACTTCGCCAACTACCTGCAGATCCACTATGTCTACGGCACCGGTGAGCTCGCGGTGCTGTGCGGCGCGGTGATCGGGGCGGGGCTCGGCTTCCTCTGGTTCAATGCGCCGCCGGCGGCGATCTTCATGGGCGACACGGGTTCGCTCGCGCTCGGCGGCATGACGGGGGCCATCGCGGTCGCCACCAAGCACGAACTGGTGCTCGCTATCATCGGCGGCCTCTTCGTCATCGAGGCGCTGTCGGTGATCCTGCAGGTCGCCTCCTTCAAGCTGACCGGCAAGCGCATCTTCCTGATGGCGCCGATCCACCATCACTTTGAGAAGCTCGGCTGGACGGAGAGCCAGGTGGTGGTGCGCTTCTGGATCATCGCCTTCATGCTGGCCTTTGTCGGCCTGTCCACCCTGAAGCTGCGGTAGGCGCGCGATGATTCCGGTCGCAACCTCTGCCGGCAAGCGTGTCGCGCTGTTCGGCCTCGGCGGCTCCGGCCGCGCCACCGCACAGGCCCTCGTGGAAGGGGGCGCCGACCTCACGGCGTTCGACGACAATCCCGACAGCGTCGCGGCGGCAAGTGCGGCGGGCATTCCGACAGGCGACCTGAAGGCGGTGGACTGGAGCGGCGTGGACGCGCTGGTGCTCTCGCCGGGCGTGCCGCTGACGCATCCGCGGCCGCACTGGACGGTGGATCTGGCCAAGGCGGCCGGCGCCGAGGTGATCGGCGATGTCGAGCTGTTCGCGCGCGAGCGGGCGGCCCAAGCGCCCGAGGCGCCGCTCGTCGCCATTACCGGCACCAACGGCAAGTCCACCACGACGGCGCTGATCGCCCACTGCATCCGGGCGAGTGGTCGCGATACGCAGCTCGGCGGCAATATCGGCGTCGCCGTGCTGACGCTGGAGCCGCCGCGGCCGGACCGCTTCTATGTCGTTGAGTGCTCGTCCTACCAGATCGACCTCGCGCCGAGCCTGAAGCCTTCCGTCGGCATCCTCCTGAACCTGACGCCGGACCATCTCGACCGGCACGGGACGATGGAAAACTATGCCGCGATCAAGGAGCGGCTGGTGGCGGCCTCCGACGTCGCGGTCGTGGGCGTCGACGACGACCATTGCCGCACCATCGCGGCGCGGCTGGAGGCGAACGGTCGGCGCGTGGTTCGCATCTCGCAGACCGAGGCGCTGGAGGAGGGCGTGTTCTTCGACGGTGCGCAGGTGATGCGCCGGATGGCCGGCTACCCCGAAGCGATCTTCGACCTCACCGGCATCGGTTCCTTGCGCGGGCGCCACAACGGCCAGAACGCGGCGGCCGCCGTCGCGGCGCTGACGGCGGCGGGGCTCTCCGTCTTCGAGCTCACCGCGGGCCTGCGCAGCTTTCCCGGCCTGGCGCACCGGATGGAGGAGATCGGCCGACAGGGGGACGTGCTCTTCGTCAATGACAGCAAGGCGACCAATGCGGAAGCCGCGGCGCCGGCGCTCGCGGCCTTTCCGCGCATCCACTGGATCGCCGGCGGGCTTCCCAAAGCGGGCGGCATCACCTCGCTCTCGGGTTTTTTCCCCCGCATCGCCAAGGCCTATCTGATCGGCGAGGCGGCACCGGCCTTTGCCGCGACTCTTGGTGAACGAATTCCTTACGAAATCTCGGGTACATTGGCTGCTGCCGTCGAGCACGCCGCCCGGGACGCCGGCGAGACCGGCCAGGAAGAGGTGGTGCTTTTGTCGCCCGCCTGTGCCAGTTTCGATCAGTTCCGTAATTTCGAAGTGCGTGGCGACGCGTTCCGGGAGGCCGTCAAAGGGCTGCCCGGCATCGAACTCATTCGGAAGGGCTGAGACATGCCGACCCGTGCCAAGCGTGGTGTCGTCACCGACTGGTGGTGGAGCGTCGACCGCTGGTTCCTCGCCGCCTTCCTGACGCTGATGGTGGGCGGCCTCGTCCTGTCCTTTGCGGCCAGCCCGCCGGTTGCCGAGAAGATCGGGCTGGAGCCGTTCCACTTCGTCAAGCGCCACGCGCTGTTCCTGATCCCCTCCATCGTCGCGATGATCGGCACGTCGATGCTGAGCCCGCGCGGCGTCAGGCGCATGGCGCTCATGATGCTCGGCGGCTCCATCGTGCTGATGGTGCTGGCGCTGTTCATCGGTGTCGAGGTGAAGGGCGCCCGTCGCTGGATCGGCGTCGGCGCCCTGGCGATCCAGCCGTCCGAGTTCATGAAGCCGGCCTTCGTGGTGATCTGCGCCTGGCTGTTCGCCGAGAAGGCGCGGCGGGCCGACATCCCCGGCAACCTCTTCGCCATCATCCTCCTCTTCATCGTGGCGGCGCTGCTCGTCGCGCAGCCCGACCTCGGCCAGACCATCCTGACCGCCGGCGCCTGGGGCGGCCTGTTCTTCATGGCCGGCCTCTCCTGGATCTGGATCGCCATGCTGGGCGGCCTGGCGGGTGCCGGCTTCTTTGCCGCCTATTACGTCTTCCCGCACGTCGCGAGCCGCATCGACCGCTTCATGACCGGCGAGGGCGACACCTTTCAGACCGACACGGCGCGCGAGGCGATCATGCGCGGCGGCTGGCTCGGCCAGGGCCCGGGCGAGGGCACGGTGAAGCGCCTGCTGCCGGACAGCCATACCGACTTTGCCTTCTCGGTGATCGCCGAGGAGTTCGGCATCGTCACCTGCATGCTGCTCGCCGGCATCTTCTGCTTCATCGTGGTGCGCGGCCTTTCCATCGCGCTGCAGCAGCGGGACGTGTTCTCGCGGCTTGCGATCTCCGGCCTCGTCTTCCTGTTCGGCCTCCAGTCGATCATCAACATGGCGGTGAACCTGCAGCTGATGCCCGCCAAGGGCATGACGCTGCCCTTCATCTCCTATGGTGGCTCGTCCATGCTCGCGGTCGCGATCTCGGCCGGCTTCGTGCTGGCGCTGACGCGCAAGCGTCCGGAGAACCGCTCGCAGACCGACCGGCTGATGGACAGGACGCTGGCGCTGCACGGGGCGTGAAGCGGCTCAGATAGCAGAAGACGTCAGCGCCTCAGCGACGATGATCCGCGTTGTCCGAGTGGGCGCTGGCTGCAACAACCTTCGCCGCATCTCGCGGGTTGAATCCCGCGTCGAGTAGCTGATCCAAGGTCAGCGGACAGTCCTCGGGCAACTGCGGAACGACGATACCGTACTCCGCCAGCAGGTCAGTCGCGTTCCTTCTGGCCACGCTCCATATTTTCGGCAGATCCAGCCGCTGCCTTAGTCCGGGCGAATAAACAAGCATCGCGTCGCCCTGAAATCCGGATGCCTCGCCGACCCAGTGAGCCACGGACGGGGCGTCCGGATCGAACGCGATCTTCACGAGATGGACGAGCGTTTGCCTGAGCAGGCTCGAGACTTCCTTGATCTCGGCCCTGCCCAAATCCTCGATCTCCTCGGCCAGATTTTCGATATCAAGACGATTGGAACTGCGCGGCAGCGCACGCAGCAAAGCGGCTTGATCCTGCGTCCAGGTGTAGAAGTCAGTGTCGTGCTGCTGCGAAGGGGTCATGGCAATCCATCGTTCGCTGACTCTGCATGATGAGTCTACAGAGGCGGCTTACAGCTCGCAAACGGGTTGCCCACAGCGTAAGAGCTTCGATCACGCCTTGAAGGGAGGCTCGCTTGCCGACACAGCAAATACGCTCCTAACTTCCTCGCCTCGCCTGGAAACAGTAGTGGCATCTGCCACCTAGAGTATTTCGTCCGGCAGCACGGTTATCCCATACGGAGCTTCATGAACGGTCCCATTCTTCTGTCCGCTGGCGGGACCGGCGGACACCTGTTTCCCGCCGAGGCGCTGGCGCATGAGCTGCGGGCGCGCGGCTTCGACGTGCACCTGGTGACGGATGCGCGGGCCGAGCGCTTTGCCGGCAGCTTTCCGGCCGAGGCGGTGCACAGCGTGCGCTCCGCCACATTCGGCTCCAAACGTCCGCTGGCGCTCGCCCGCTCGCTCTGGACGCTGTGGACGGGCTTTCGCGCCGCCGGAGCCCTGATCCGGCGCATCCGGCCGGCGGTCGTGGTCGGCTTCGGCGGCTACCCCACCGTGCCGCCGCTGATGGCGGCCGTGCAGGCGGGGCGCCCGACGGTCGTCCACGAGCAGAACGCGGTGATGGGCCGCGCGAACACATTCCTGGCCAAGCGCGTCACGGCGATCGCGGGCGGCTTCCTGCCGAAGGCCGGACCCTTCGCCGACAAGATCACCGTCACCGGCAATCCGGTGCGGCCAGCAGTGGTCGCGGCGGCCGAGACGCCGTATATGCCTGCCGCGGCGGGCGAGCCGTTCCGCCTCCTCGTCTTTGGGGGCAGCCAGGGCGCGCGCTTCTTCTCCGACATGATGCCGGACGTCTTCGCCCGATTGCCCGAGCACCTGCGCGCGCGGCTGCGGGTGACGCAGCAGGCGCGGGTCGAGGATCAGGCGCGGGTGCAGGCCCGCTATGCCGAAGTCGGCGTTGAGGCCGCCGTCGAGCCTTTCTTCAAGGATCTGCCGGTGCGAATGGGGGAGGCGCATCTGGTGATCTCGCGCTCGGGCGCCTCGACGGTGCTGGAGCTCTCGGTGATCGGCCGGCCCGCCATCCTCGTGCCGCTGCCGCACGCCCTGGACGACGATCAGGGCCACAACGCCAAGCTTCTCGTCGATGCGGGCGCGGCGGTGATGCGCCGCCAGCCGACGATCACGCCGGACACGCTCGCGACCGAGATCGCCGCGCTGGTCGAGGATCCGGCCCGCCTCGCCGCCATGGCGACGGCGGCCAAGACGCTCGGGCGCACCAACGCCACGCAGTTGCTTGCGGACCTGGTAGAGTCTATCTCGGCGCGGACGCGTTCAGCCTGACCAATCAAGGAGTGTGGCCATGAAGATGCCGCCCAATATCGGCCCGGTGCACTTCATCGGCATCGGCGGCATCGGCATGAGCGGCATTGCCGAAGTGCTGGCCAATCTCGGCTACACCGTGCAGGGCTCCGACCAGTCGGAGAACGCCAACGTCCAGCGGCTGCGCGACAAGGGCATCAGCGTTTCGATCGGCCATGACGCTGCCAATCTCGGCAAGGCCGAAGTGGTGGTGGTTTCGACGGCGATCCGCCGCTCCAACCCGGAGCTGGCGGCCGCGCGCGAGCGCCTGCTGCCGATCGTACGCCGCGCCGAGATGCTGGCCGAGCTGATGCGCTTCCGCCAGGCGATCGCCATCGGCGGCACGCATGGGAAGACCACGACGACCTCGATGGTGGCGACGCTGCTCGACGCCGGTGGGCTCGACCCGACGGTCGTCAACGGCGGCATCATCAACGCCTACGGCACCAATGCGCGCATGGGCGCCGGCAACTGGATGGTGGTGGAGGCGGACGAGTCCGACGGCACCTTCTTGAAGCTGCCGGCCGACGTCGTTATCGTCACCAACATCGATCCCGAGCATCTCGATCACTACGGCACCTTCGATAAAGTGCGCGACGCCTTCCGGGCGTTCGTCGAGAACGTGCCGTTCTACGGCTTCGGCGTGATGTGCCTCGACCATCCGGAGGTGCAGACGCTGGTCTCCGAGATCGAGGACCGGCGCATCATCACCTATGGCGAGAACCTGCAGGCGGACGTACGCTTCGAGAACCTGACCGTGGACGGCGGGCGCTCGCGCTTCGACGTGACGCTACGCGACCGCGTCAGCGGCGGGACGGAGCGCATCGAGGGTCTCACCCTGCCGATGCCCGGCCGCCACAACGTTTCCAACGCGACGGCGGCGGTCGCCGTGGCGCACCGCCTCGGCATTTCGGCGGATGCGATCAAGAAGGGCCTCTCCGGCTTCGGCGGCGTCAAGCGGCGCTTCACCCATACCGGCCACGTCAACGGCGTCGACGTCTATGACGATTACGGCCACCATCCGGTCGAGATCCGCGCCGTGCTCGCCGCAGCGCGCTCCTCGGCGAGCGGCCGCGTCGTCGCGGTGGTGCAGCCGCACCGCTTCACCCGCCTGCAGAGCCTCTTTGCCGACTTCGCCGCCTGCTTCAACGACGCGGACACGGTGATCCTGGCGCCTGTCTATGCCGCCGGCGAGGACCCGATCCCCGGCGTCAGCTCCGAGGCGCTGGTCGAGCGGCTGAAGCTCGGCGGCCATCGCGACGCCAGGCTGATCGAGGGGCCGCAGGAACTGGCGCCGCTGATCGACCGCATCGCCGAACCCGGCGACATGGTGGTGTGCCTCGGCGCCGGCTCGATCACGCAGTGGGCCTATGCGCTGCCGAAGGAGTTGGCAGCACTCCACGAGGCGCGCGGCCGATGAACGGCGAGGCGCTGCTGACGAGCCTCGGCGACAGGCTGGCGGGCATCCGCGGCCGACTGACGCCGAATTCCGGCATGGAGAAGATCACCTGGTTCCGCGCCGGCGGGCCGGCCGAGATCCTGTTCCAGCCGGCCGACGAGGAGGACCTCGCGGCCTTCCTGCGCGCGCTGCCCGAAGAGGTGCCGGTGCTGACGGTTGGCATCGGCTCCAACCTCCTGGTGCGCGAGGGCGGCATCCCCGGCGTCGTCATCCGCCTGTCGGCCAAGGGCTTCGGCACCGCCGAGGCGATCAGCGAGACGGCGATCCGCGCCGGCGCCGCGACGCCCGACAAGCGCGTGGCCGCCGTTGCGCACGAGGCCGGCATCGGCGGCTTCCACTTCTACCACGGCATCCCCGGCTCGATCGGCGGGGCACTGCGGATGAATGCCGGCGCCAACGGTGTCGAGACGCGCGAGCGGGTGCGCGAGGTGAGGGCGCTCGATCGTGCCGGCAACCTCCACGTCCTCTCTAACGCGGACATGGGCTATGCCTACCGCTTCTCCGCGGCGCCGGGCGATCTGATCTTCACCTCCGCGATCTTCGACGGCTATGCCGCCGACCGCGAGGAGATCCGGGTCAAAATGGACGAGGTGCAGCACCATCGCGAGACGGTGCAGCCGATCCGGGAGAAGACCGGCGGATCGACCTTCAAGAACCCGCCGAACTCCTCGGCGTGGAAGGAGATCGACAAGGCCGGCTGCCGGGGCTTGCGCATCGGCGGGGCCGAGATGTCGACCATGCATTGCAACTTCATGATCAATACGGGCGAGGCAACGGGCTACGAGCTCGAGACGCTCGGCGAAACCGTGCGCAAGCGCGTCGCCGAGACGTCGGGCCTGCGGCTCGACTGGGAGATCAAGCGCTTCGGCAACTTCCTGCCGGGGCGTGAGGTGGAGCCGTTCCTCGGCGCCGCCTGAGGTCCCAGTCTCAGGCCTCGGGTTGCTGAGGCGCCGGCCCGAGACGGTCGAGGCGGCGCCGACATTCCCCCGCCTCCTTGGTCCACGGCAGTGCGGCCGTGATCCTTCAACGACCGCTTATGTCAGCCGAACAGCCGCAAGGCGGAGGGATGCGGCATTTGGCCGTTCAGCGGTTCGGCAGAAGCGCGTCGACAGCCTTCTGCAGCTGGTCCTGCTGAAAAGGCTTGGGCAGTCGGGGCAGGTCGAGCTCGAAGCCCGGCGGCAGATCGGCATAGCCGGTGGACAGCAAAATCGGCAGGCCCGGGCGCAGCTCGAGCGCGGCAATCGCAAGCTCCGCACCGGTCATCTGCGGCATCGAGTGGTCGGTGATCACGAGATCGATGCTCGGCTCGCGCTTCAGCACGTCCAGCGCCTCGGCACCGGAATTGGCCTCGATGACGCGATGCCCGAGATCTTCCAGCATGTCGACTGTCGTCATGGCGATCAGCGGATCGTCGTCGACGACAAGGATGGTCGTGGAGGAGGCAGGCTGATCTGTCGACACGTCGGTATCCATCAAGGGTTCGCCGCCATTCGGTGTCGAGCGCCCGGCCGCCGGAGGCCGCTGGCGGATCGGTCACGCACGACGTCGAGGATGTCTGCGGCTGAAGTCCGGAATGCAGTCTGCCGCAGCGCCGTGCCTATGTCGCAGCCGTCGCCTGGAAGGCGTCTGGCCGCTGCATAAGGGGTCGCGGTGTTGCGGCGGGATATAAGGAGCCTCTGACGCCCCGCTATGTCCAGCATCGACCTAGCATGATGTCGATGGGACGGTGTTGCCCTCCGGCATCACTTCCGCGAGACGGCGGCAAGTCCGAAAGGCCTTTCCGCTCAGTGGTTAACAGCTGCTGTTACGATTTTCTTTCAATGCGTGAATCGCCTTAACCACCGTTTAACCATCCGCACGGCATGAATGATCCGCTAACCTCGTTGAGGCGGAAAAACGGTCGATGACCAAGCATGTCGCGATGTTGATGGGCGGATTTTCCTCGGAGAGGCCGGTGAGCCTCGCCTCCGGGAATGCCTGCGCCGACGCGCTGGAAGCGGAGGGCTTCCAGGTGACGCGCGTCGACGTCGATCGCGACGTCGCCCGGACGCTTGCCGAGCTGAAGCCTGATGTCGCCTTCAACGCGCTGCACGGGCCGTTCGGCGAGGACGGCACCATCCAGGGCATTCTGGAATATCTGGAAATCCCCTACACGCATTCCGGCGTGCTCGCCTCGGCGCTGGCGATGAACAAGGCCAAGGCCAAGCTCGTCGCGAAAGCCGCCGGCGTGCCGGTCGCCGAGGCAAAGATCATGCACCGGCTCGACGCGGCCGAGGCGCATGTGATGCAGCCGCCTTATGTCGTGAAGCCGGTGGCCGAGGGCTCGAGCTTCGGCGTCCTGATCGTGCGCGAGAACCATCCGACCCCGCCGCAGCAGCTTTTCGCCTCCGATTGGCCGTATGGCGACATCGTCATGGTGGAGCGCTTCATCCATGGCCGCGAGCTGACCTGCGCCGTGATGGGCGACGTCGCGCTGAACGTCTGCGAGATCACCACCGAAGGCCACACCTTCTACGACTACGATTCCAAATATGCGCCGGGCGGCTCGCGCCACGAGATCCCGGCGGCGATCCCCGCCAAGATCGCCCGGAAGGTGCAGGAATATGCACTGGCGGCGCATCAGGCGGTCGGCTGCCGCGGCGTCTCGCGCTCCGACTTCCGCTACGACGACCGTTTCGGCGAAGGCGGCGAGATCATCTGGCTGGAGGTCAACACCCAGCCGGGCATGACGCCGACCTCGCTCGTTCCCGACATCGCCGCCGAAGCTGGCCACAGCTTCGGCCAGCTCCTGACCTGGATGGTGGAGGACGCGTCATGCCGGCGCTGACCGCACCCGAACGTCTCGCGTTTCGCGAGGGTGAGCGGCCGCAGGGGCGGCTCGCCTTCAAGCTCTCCATGGCCCGCCGGCGCGCCGTCGCGACGGCCGAGGCGCTGTCGCGCCTGCCGACGCCGCGCTTCGGCACCGTCATCGTCGTGGTGCTCGGCGCCACCGGCCTCTACGGCATGTCGCTCGGCGGTCATACGACGGCGGTGATCGACGAGATCGCCCAGCCTTTCGGCTTCTCGATCGACGACATCGACGTCTCCGGCAATCGCGAGACCTCCGAGATCGACGTGCTGCAGGCACTCTGGTCGACCGGCTCGACGAGCCTGCCCTCGCTTGACCCGGAGGCTGCCCGCGCGACGCTGGAGGCGATGCCCTGGATCGAGAGCGCGGCGATCTCGAAGATCTATCCGAACCGCGTCGTCATCAAGCTCGTCGAGCACCAGCCCTACGCGCTCTGGCAGAAGGGCCGCGAGCTCTTCATCGTCGACAAGGCCGGCCGGGAGATCGTGCCCTACAGCTTCGGCCGCTACTCGACGCTGCCGCTGATGGTCGGCACCGGAGCTGCGGCGCACGCGGCCGAGCTGCTCGACCAGATGGATGCGCTGCCCGAGCTTCGCGCAAGGGTGAAGGCGTATATTCGCGTCGGCGACAGGCGCTGGGACATGCGACTGGACAACGGCGTCACTATCCGCCTGCCCGAGGACCAGCCCGTGGAAGCGGCGGCCGAGGTGGCGCGGATGGACCGTGAGACCGGTCTCTTGTCCCGCGACATCGCTGCGGTCGACGTGCGGCTTGCCGACCGGATGGTGATCAAGCTGACGCCGGATTCCCTCGTCCGGCGCAATGCGGCGCTGAAGGAGCGCGAGAAGCTCCTCAAGCGCAGCAAGAAGGAGAATCCGGTATGAGCGTTTTCTCCCGGACGAACGACAAGCTGCCCCGGATGAAGGCGCTGTCGCGCCGGCGCTCGCGCATCATCTCAGTGCTCGACGTCGGCAGCGACAAGGTCACCTGCCTGATCGGGCGGCTGAAGCCGCGTCCCGACAGCGAGGTGCTGCCGAACCGCACCCACACGATCGAGGTGATCGGCGTCGGCCACCAGCGTTCGCGCGGCATCAAGTCGGGCGTCGTCGTCGACCTCGAAGCGGCCGAGCATTCGATCCGCCATTGCGTCGACGCGGCCGAGCGGATGGCAGGCCTCACCATCGAGTCGCTCATCGTCTCGGTCACCGCCGGGCGGCTGAAGAGCCTGCGCGGCCGCGCCGAGGTGGCGACGCGCGGCAATGCCGTCACCGAAGCCGACATGAACCGCGTCTTCTCGCTGGCGGCACAGACGCCGATCGAGCACGGCCGCATCGCGCTGCACTCGATCCCGTTCGAGATCTTCCTCGACGGCGAGAACGGCCTGGAGAACCCGCAGGGGATGGTCGGCGAGCGCCTGGGCGCGGACATGCACGTCCTCACCGCCGAGGAAACGCCGCTGCGCAACCTCGAGGCGGCGGTGAACCGCGCCCACCTGGTGGTCGAGGCCTTTGTCGCCACCCCCTATGCCAGCGGCCTCTCGGTGCTCGTCGACGACGAAGCCGCGATGGGTTCGGCCTGCATCGACATGGGCGGCGGCTCGACGACGATCTCGATCTTCCAGAACGGCCGCTTCGTTTATGCCGACTCCGTCGCGCTCGGCGGCAACCACATCACCATGGACCTGGCGCGCGGCCTGTCGCTGCGCCCGGAACATGCCGAGCGGCTGAAGGTGATGCATGGCTGCACGCTGTCGGAGCTGATGGACGACCGCGAGCCGGTGCAGGTCGCGCCGCTCGGCCAGGAGGGTGACGAGACCTCGGTCAGCGTCGCCCGTTCGCTGATCGCCAAGATCATCCGCCCGCGCGTCGAGGAGACGTTCGAGCTGATCCGCGACCGGCTGGCGGCCTCAGGCCTCGGCCATGTCATCGGCAAGCGCGTCGTCCTGACCGGCGGCGCCAGCCAGCTCGCCGGACTGAACGAGACGGCCAAGGCGGTGATGCAGCGCAATGTGCGCCTCGGCCGCCCGGTCGGCGTCTCGGGCCTCAGCCCGGCCAACAAGAGCCCCGCCTTCGCGACTTCCGTCGGCCTCCTGATCTACCCGCAGGTGGCCCAGACCGAATACGTGGCGAGAACGTCGCCGGCCGCCTTCGCGGTCGACGAGAGAACCAGTGTCGGGCGCTTCGGCGCCTGGCTGAAACGCAGCTTCTAAGTTTCCGGCGGGTTCGCCCGCCACTCCACACGGTGCGCGCCGCGCGCCGGGCGCATCATGAAGACCAACGGCCGGCGCGGCGAGACGGCCATAGATCGAAGAGGAACCAAGGCCATGGCCATCAATCTGCAGAAGCCGGACATCACCGAGCTGAAGCCGCGCATCACCGTGTTCGGTGTCGGCGGCGGCGGCTGCAATGCGGTCAACAACATGATCAACGCCGGTCTCGAAGGCGTCGAGTTCGTGATCGCCAACACCGATGCGCAGGCTCTGCGGTCCTCCCGCGCCGAACGCGTGATCCAGATGGGCGTCGCCGTCACCGAGGGTCTCGGCGCCGGCTCGCAGCCCGAGGTCGGCCGCGCCGCCGCGGAAGAGTCCCTCGACGAGATCTGCGATCACCTGCTCGGCTCGCATATGTGCTTCGTCACCGCCGGCATGGGCGGCGGCACCGGCACGGGCGCTGCTCCGGTCGTGGCCCGCGCGGCCCGCGAAAAGGGCATCCTGACCGTCGGCGTCGTGACCAAGCCGTTCCACTTCGAGGGACAGCGCCGTCTGCGCATCGCCGAGCAGGGCATCGAGGAGCTGCAGAAGAACGTCGACACGCTCATCGTCATCCCGAACCAGAACCTCTTCCGCATCGCCAACGACAAGACGACCTTTGCGGACGCCTTCGGCATGGCCGACCAGGTGCTCTATTCGGGCGTCGCCTGCATCACCGACCTGATGGTCAAGGAAGGTCTGATCAACCTCGACTTCGCCGACGTCCGTTCGGTGATGCGCGAGATGGGCAAGGCGATGATGGGCACGGGCGAAGCGTCCGGCGAGGGCCGCGCCATGGCCGCCGCCGAGGCGGCGATCGCCAACCCGCTCCTCGACGAGACCTCGATGAAGGGCGCCAAGGGCCTGCTCATCTCGATCACCGGCGGGCGTGACCTGACGCTCTTCGAGGTCGACGAGGCCGCCACCCGCATCCGCGAGGAGGTCGACCAGGACGCCAACATCATCCTCGGCGCCACCTTCGACGAGAGCCTGGAAGGCGTCATCCGCGTGTCCGTCGTCGCCACCGGCATCGACAAGACCGCGATGGAGGTCTTCGACCGTCCGGTCGAACTGCGCACGCAGGCTATTGCCCAGCGTCCGGCCCCGGTGCAGCAGCCGGTCGTCCCGGCGATCGCCGCCGCCGCGCCTGTCGCGCCGCAGCCGATGATGGCCGCTCCGTCCTTCACCGCCGAGCAGCATCAGCCGAAGGCCGCCGCGCCGGAGCTCGAGGACGACTTCACCGCCGCTCTCGAGGCCGAGATCGCCCAGGTCGCGCCGGCTGCCCGCCCGGCTGCTCCGATGACCGCCCAGCGCGAGGCGGTTGCGCCGCGCATGCCGCGCGTCGAGGACTTCCCGCCGGTCGTGCAGCAGGAGATCGAGCGTCGCACGGCTGCGATGGAGCCCGCTGCCGCGCATGACGACAAGGGTGCCATGGGCCTGCTGCGCCGTCTGACCACGGGCCTGTCGCGCCGCGAGGAGGACGACATGCTGGCGCCGGACGCCGCGCGTGCCGCCAAGCCTCAGGAGCAGCGCCGTCCGGCCCATGTCGAGCCGAACCCGTATGCGCCGCGCCGTGCGGCCGCCGAGTCCGCCGCCCGTCCGGTGTCGCAGGTCCGCCCGGCCGCTGAGGACGATCAGCTGGAAATCCCGGCCTTCCTGCGCCGCCAGGCCAACTGATCCAGCTCTGTTACAGCTTCGCAACACGAGCCCGCCGTCTCCGGACGGCGGGCTTTTTTGTTAAGACATTGTTTAAAATGCCATTTATCTCCGCTTAACCCTGTCTGCCGTAACATGGGGTAAGAAAGCGTGATTTGGTTGCAACGCCTTGCTCACGTAAAAACCCGTGAGAAAGCAGGGGGTTTTCGGACCCGGTTGCGCTCAAGGGGGAGCGAGGCCGGGCACCAGCGAAACTTCTTTCCGGCACGGACGCCACGGATCATCCGGTTCGCGGCAAGTCCTTTTTCGGGCCGGTGGGAAAGGAATGGCAGAGTGTTGATGTACCAACAGACGATCGGCGCACAGATCGACTTCCACGGCGTCGGCGTCCATCGCGGCCTTCCGGTCTCGCTGTCTCTTCTGCCGGCCGATGCCGACACGGGCATCGTCTTCCACCTCTGCGACGCCAACGGCATCACCCACGAGATTCCCGCCGTCTCCACCAGCGGCGCCGCGATGGACCTGTCGACGATCATCGGCGACCTCAACGGCGCCCATGTCGCCACGATCGAGCATCTGATGGCGGCGCTCTACGCCATGGAGATCGACAACGTCATCGTCGCGATCGACGGCACCGAGACCCCGATCATGGACGGCTGCTCGGCTGCCTTCGTCGAGGCGATCGAGGAGGCCGGCATCCGCGAGCTGCGCGCCCGCCGCCGCTACATCCGCGTCCTGAAGCCGGTCCGCGTCGAGCTGCCGAACGGCGCCTTCGCCGAGTACCGCCCCCATTCGGGGACGCGCTTCGAGGTCGAGATCGACTTCCCGACGCCGGTGATCGGCCGTCAGGCCTATGCCATCGAGCTGTCGCCGGCCGGCTTCCGCCAGGAACTCGCCCGCGCCCGCACCTTCGGCTTCATGAAGGACGTCGAGCGTCTCTGGGCCTCCGGCTACGCGCTGGGCTCCTCGCTCGACAACTCCGTGGTGATCGGTGAGGACGGCCGCATCATCAATCCGGATGGCCTGCGCTACAAGGACGAGTTCGTCCGCCACAAGATGCTGGACGCCGTCGGCGACCAGGCGCTGGCGGGCGAGCGCATCCTCGGCTGCTACCGCTCCTATCGCGGCGGCCACAAGCTGAACGCGCTGACGCTGCAGGCGCTGCTCTCCGACCGCCGCGCCTACGAGATCGTCGAGGCACCGGCGCGCCGCCGCGAGCCGCTGCGCCACTCGCCGCTGGTCGCGGTCGCCGCCTACGGGCCGCAGACGCTCTGACTCCAGCGGCCTCGGCCGCTCGATTTTCCTGACGGCGCCCGTCGCGACCCCTTCGCGGCGGGCGTTGTCGTTTTGCCCGGCTGGTGACGACGATTGCCGCAACGAGCCGGATGACGTAGGGCACACCCGGCCGCCCGTTAGCCTGACGCCACAAAAAAGGCGTCTTAACCGCGCTTCAACCGTTGTCGGGGCCGGGGGGCTGACGTAGGAATGCGGGCCTTGGAAAGAGCAGGGGAAGCGCTGATCATGAGCAAGCTTTCGTCGTCGCGCGCCGCACCGTCGGTGCTGGCGCGGCTGGTGCTGGCAGGCCTTCTCGGCGGCAGCGCGTTGACGCTGTCGGGCTGCCTGTCCGGCAAGGACGACGACGTGGACGCTCTGGCGCTGGCTGCGCAGACCGAGCCCGCGGACGTTCTCTACAACCAAGGCCTTGCCAATCTCGAAGGCGGCCGGCTGACTGAGGCTGGCAAGAAGTTCGACGCCGTCGACCGCCAGCATCCGTATTCCGAATGGGCGCGCAAGGCGCTGGTGATGCGCGCCTTCACCAGCTACCGCAGCGGCGAGTATGACGAGGCGGTCAACACCTCCAAGCGCTACCTGTCGCTGTACCCGAACTCGGACGAAGCGGCCTACGCGCAATACATCATCGGCCTCTCCTACTACCGCCAGATCCCGGACGTCACCCGCGACCAGAAGTCGGCTGCGCGTGCCGCGGCGGCGATGCAGGAGGTGATCGACCGCTATCCCGACAGCGAATATGCCGAGGATGCGCGCTCCAAGATCCGCATGTCGCGCGACCAGCTCGCCGGCAAGGAGATGCAGGTCGGCCGCTACTACCTGGAGCGGCGCGAGTACATCGCGGCGATCAACCGCTTCAAGAATGTCGTCGAGAACTACAGCGAGACGCGGCAGGTGGAGGAGGCGCTCTCCCGCCTCACAGAGGCCTACTACGCCATGGGCCTGACCCAGGAGGCGCAGGCTTCGGCCTCGGTGCTCGGCCAGAACTTCCCGGATTCTCCGTGGTACAAGGACTCCTACGCCCTTCTGGAGAGCAAGGGCCTGCGCCCGAGTGCGCCCGGCGCCAGCTCCTGGTTCTCCGGCATCGGCAAGAAGATCACTGGCGCCTGAGCAAAGACCCGCCGGTGCCGCCGCAAGGTGGCGCCCTGCTGCGGCTCTCCGGCAAAGCCGGGCTTCGGTTTGATGCGAAAGGCGGTGGCACTGCGGTGCCGCCGCCTTTGCGTTTTCGGCGCCAGCGCCTATCTATGACGCCGCACCGGTTGCGTCAGCGCCACGCCGGGCGTAGCGACATCACGGCATGCTTGTTCACCTTTCGATCCGCGACATCGTCCTCATCGAACGTCTCGATCTGTCGCTGACCGGCGGGCTCTCGGTGCTCACCGGCGAGACGGGCGCTGGCAAGTCGATCCTGCTCGATGCTTTGTCGCTCGCCCTTGGCGGGCGCGGCGATGGCGGCCTGGTGCGCCACGGCGCCAAACAGGGCGAGGTCACCGCCGTCTTCGATCTTGCCGGCGACCATCCGGCGCGCCGGGTCCTGGCCGAGAACGGCTTCGAGGACGATGGCGACGTGATCCTGCGCCGCGTGCAGAGCGCCGACGGGCGCACCCGCGTCTTCATCAACGACCGGCCATCCAGCGTGTCCCTGATGCGGGACGTCGGTGCGGGGCTGGTGGAGATCCACGGCCAGCACGACGACCGCGCGCTCGTCGATCCGGAGGCGCACCGCTCCCTGCTCGACGCCTTCGGCGGCCTCCAGGCGGAGGCAGCTGCGACTGCGCGCGCCCATGCCGACTGGAAGAGCGCCGAGGCGGAACTGCGCCGCCACCGCGCCAAGGTGGAGGCCGCGGCGCGCGAGGCGGACTATCTCCGCGCTTCGGTGGAAGAGCTGTCCGACCTCGCGCCCATCGCCGGCGAGGAGGAGGAGCTTGCGGCGCGGCGGCAGGTGATGATGCGCTCGGAGAAGATCGCGACCGACGTTGCCGAGGCGCATGAGCAGCTCGCCGGCACGACCTCGCCCATCCCCGGCCTTGCGGGCCTCCTGAAGCGGCTCGATCGCAAGCGCGACGAGCTGCCGGGCCTTCTCGACGAGCCGATCGAGCGGCTGGATGCGGCACTCGATGCCCTCTCGGACGCACAGATGGGTCTGCAGTCGGCGCTGCGCTCGCTGGAATTCGATCCGCGCGCGCTGGAGGAGACCGAGGAACGGCTGTTCGCGCTGCGCGCCGCGGGGCGCAAGTTTGCCGTTCCCGTGGACGACCTGCCGGAGCTAACGGCGCGGATGATCGGCGATCTCGCCGAGGTCGATGCCGGCGAGGAGGCGCTGGGGCGTCTCGAGGCCGAGGTCGGACGCCTGCGGCAGGCCTTCGATGCGCTGGCGAGAGACCTTTCGGAGAAGCGCAAGACGGCGGCGCGGCTGCTGGAAGGCGCCGTCATGGCCGAGCTTCCGGACATGAAGCTGGAACGGGCCGCCTTCATCGTGGAGATGACGAGCGATCCCGAGACGCCCTCGGCGGCCGGCATCGATACGGTCGAGTTCTTCGTGCGCACCAATCCCGGCACGCGCGCCGGGCCGATGATGAAGGTCGCGTCCGGCGGCGAGCTGTCGCGCTTTCTCCTGGCGCTGAAGGTGGCGCTCGCCGACCGCGGCTCGGCGCCGACGCTGGTCTTCGACGAGATCGACACGGGCGTCGGCGGCGCGGTTGCCGATGCGATCGGGCGGCGGCTGGCGCGGCTGGCAGCGGGCGTGCAGGTGCTGTCGGTGACGCATGCGCCGCAGGTGGCGGCGCGCGCTTCGACGCATCTCCTGATCTCCAAGAGCGAGGCGGAGGCCGATGGCGAGCGCCTGGCGACACGGGTCGCCGTCATCGCGGAGGAGGGCCGGCGCGAGGAAATCGCTCGGATGCTCGCTGGCGACGTCGTCACCGACGAGGCGCGGGCGGCGGCGTCGCGGCTGATCGGCGCTGGAGCCTGAACTCGGCGTCACAATCGCGGCACGTCTCTGGACGGTGAGGCCGCGTTGCGCTTCCCTTAACGTTTCTCGGCGTTCTTACGCGCTCATCCTGAACCACGGCCCGAACGACGGAGCGGATACGGCATGGCGACAGCAGCGAAGGGCGCCGGCACGGCAGTCGACGCGCTGACCGAGGCCGAGGCGGCGGCCGAGCTGCAGCGGCTGGCCGCGGAGATCGCCGAGCATGACCGCCGCTACCACGGCGAGGACGCCCCGACGATCTCAGATGCCGACTACGACGCGCTGCGCCGCCGCAACCTTGCCATCGAGCAGCGCTTTCCGGCTCTCGTGCGCGCGGATTCGCCGAGCCTTCGCGTCGGCGCCTCGGCCTCGGCGAAGTTCGCCAAGGTGCGGCATGCCGTACCGATGCTGTCGCTCGACAACGCCTTCACCGACGAGGACGTCGCCGACTTTGCCCGGCGCGTGCGCCGTTTCCTCGGCCTCGAGGAAGACGCCAAGCTTGCGATCACCGCCGAGCCGAAGATCGACGGGCTGTCGCTGTCGCTGCGCTACGAGAAGGGCAGGCTCGTCTCGGCCGCGACGCGCGGCGACGGTGCGGTGGGTGAGGACGTGACGGCGAACGCCCTGACGATCGGCGACATTCCGCATCGCCTCAGCGGCACGCGGCCGGATGTCTTCGAGGTGCGCGGCGAGGTCTACATGACCCATGCGGATTTCGCGGCCTTGAACGAGCGGCTGGCGATGGCGGCCGAGCTGGTGCCGGTGGGGGACTCCGACGGCGAGACGCCGGCCGAAGGCGACGCGGCTGACGATGAGGCGCCGGAGGAGGCGGGCTCGGGGAGCGCCGAATCCACGCTCAGCCCGAAAATCCGGCAGTTCGCCAACCCGCGTAACGCGGCGGCGGGATCGCTGCGCCAGAAGGACCCGGCGGTGACGCGCGCGCGGCCCTTGCGCTTCTTCGCCTATGCCTGGGGGGAGACCAGTGCGCTGCCGGGCAAGACGCAGACGGAGGTGGTGCAGGCGCTCGATAAGATGGGCTTCCGCACCAACGTCGTGCCGCAGGACGGAAGGGCCGAGCCGCTGATGCAGCGGCTGGAGACGGTGGAAGGGCTGATCGAGCACTACCGGCTGATCGAGGCGCAGCGCTCCAGCCTCGGTTACGACATTGACGGCGTCGTCTACAAGGTCGATGACCTGTCGTTCCAGCGCGACCTCGGCTTCGTGTCGCGGGCGCCGCGCTGGGCGATCGCCCACAAGTTCCCGGCCGAGAAGGCCACGACGGTGGTGCGCGAGATCGTCATCAATGTCGGGCGCACCGGCAAGCTGGCGCCGCTCGCCAAGCTGCAGCCGGTGACGGTCGGCGGCGTCGTCGTCTCCAACGTCACGCTGCACAACGAGGACTATATTGCCGGGCGCGATGCCGACGGGCAGCCGATCCGCGGCGGCCGCGACATCCGCATTGGCGACACGGTGGTGATCCAGCGCGCCGGCGACGTCATCCCGCAGGTGGTCGACGTCGTGGAGGAAAAGCGGCCGAAGGGCGCCGAGCCCTATCGCTATCCCGATCATTGCCCGATCTGCCATTCCACCGCGGTGCGCGAGATCAACCCGCGCACCGGCCGGCTCGATTCGGTGCGGCGCTGCACGGCAGGGCTGACCTGCCCGGCGCAGGGAAAGGAGGGGCTGAAGCACTTCGTCTCCCGCAACGCCTTCGACATCGAGGGTTTTGGCGACATCTATGTGGAGGCGCTCTTCGATGCCGGGCTGGTGAAGCAGCCCGCGGACATCTTCCGCCTCGACTTCGAGGCGCTGAAGGAGGCCGTCGGCCGCCACCATCTGGCGCTGCGCGACGCGCGCGAGGCGGCCGAGAATGCCGAACGGGCGCAGCGTGGGCTGCCGCCGAAGGAACGCGGCAAACGCAAGGACTACGACTACACCACGGTGACGCAGAACCTTCTCGCCGCCATCGAGGCGCGGCGGACGGTGGCGCTGGAGCGCTTCATCTTTGCGCTCGGCATACCGGAGATCGGCGAAAGCTCGGCCAAGGCGCTGGCGCGCCATTTCGACGATGTTCGCGCACTGATTGCCGGGGTCGATGCGGCTCGCGAGGGCCAGCCGGGCGAGGACTGGGCGGAGCTCAGCGCGCTGCGCGGCATCGGCGGCAACACGTTTGAGCGGCTGATGAGCGTCGATGCCGCCAAGCTCGCCGACCCCGACTGGCAGCCGCTGCGCGACCCGAGCCTTGGCCTGAAGGCGAACCAGCGGGTCGCCCTGCGCGAGCGCTATGGCGAGGACGGCGCGGCTTTGCGCGAGGCGATCGCCCGCGCCGTGGGGCAGGCACCGGGCAAGGCCTTCCTCGACCTCACCGGCGACAGCGACATCGGGACGGTTGCGACGCTGTCGCTGATCCACTTCTTCACCGAGAAGCACAACTGTGAAGCGGTCGAAGCGCTGCTCGACGCGGGCGTGTCCACCACCAACGAGCGCGCCGCGCCGCCGCCGGCCTCCTCTCCGGTCGTCGGCAAGACGATCGTCTTCACGGGTTCGCTGGTGCGCATGACCCGGGAGGAGGCAGGGGCCATGGCCGAGAAGCTGGGGGCGAAGGTTGCCGGCTCCGTCTCGCGCAAGACCGACCTCGTGGTGGCGGGGCCGGGCGCCGGGTCCAAGCTCGCCAAGGCGACCGAATTCGGCGTCGAGGTGATCGACGAGGATGCCTGGTTCGCGCGGATTGGGATGTAGGGCGCCCGGCTGTACGGGCGGCTCTGCGTGACCGCCCGGCTGCGGCGGGGGGAGGCGATAGCGGACGCCGCGGCTGGCCGCCTGTCGTCACGCACCGGTCGGTTGGGATAACGGCGACAGAGGCGCGTTCCGGCCCTGCGCCGGCCTATACCGATCACGGCGGAAATGCTCTATGAATGATCGCCACCTTCGGAGACGATCGATGAGCTACCGAATCCGCGTCGCCGCCGCCGCTCTCGGCGCGGTTCTCTGCACCAGCCTTGCCGCAACGTCGCCCGCGTGGTCGGCCGATGTGATGTTCGATCAGAACACCGAGCCCGAGCGCATTGCCGAGTCGCTGCGCGGCTTCGGCTCGGCCGTGGTGGAAAAGGCCGAGAATGGCGCGCCGATGATCCGGGGACGGATCGAAGGGACCGGCTATGCGGTCTTCTTCTACCAGTGCAACGACGATCAGGCCGCCTGCAAGTCGATCGGCTTCTATGCGGCCTGGGAGGGCGTCACGGCCACTTCGGAAGCGATCAACCGCTGGAACTCCAACCGGCGCTTCTCGCGCGCCTATATCGACGACTCGGGCAATCCCGCGGTCGAGATGGACATCAACCTCTATGGCGGGGTCACCGTCGCCAATTTCGAGGACACGGCCGACTGGTGGAAGATCGTGATCGGCACCTTCCGGAAGGAAGTCATCGACGCGAAGTAGGGGGCGCGGCATACGGCCCTGATCTGCCAGCCCCGCGCGTCTCGTCGGCTATACGGCCGGCGAACCAGTTGATATTCAGCGTGCTGCCGTTCCCCCGCCGTTCGCTGAAAGCTGTCCCTTGCCGATCGATTACTCCGCCGAAGTCCGCGCGGCGCTTCGGCACCTGCTGCCTGTCGCCATCGCGGTTGCCCCGTTCGGGGTGCTCTATGGGGCGGTTGCGACCGGCCGCGGACTGAGCATCATGGAAGCGGTCGGCTTCTCGGTATCCGCCAATGCCGGGGCCAGCCAACTCGCGGCGCTGGAACTGATCGGCGTCGGATCGCCGATCCTGGCGGTTGTGCTCTCGGTCTTTGCCATCAACTTCCGGCACGTTCTTTATTCTGCTTCAGCCGGGCGACATCTCCAGCGTTTCTCGCCGCTGCAGAAGGCGGTCGCCTTCTACTTCCTGACCGATCCGAGCTTCGGCGCGGTCGAGGCGCGGGCGCGGGACCACGTCGTCACCAGGACCTACTTCTTCACCTACGCCCTCAGCCTCTATGCCGTTTGGATCGGCACGTCGCTCGCCGGCGCCGTGTCCGGCGACTTCATCGACGATCCCAAGGCGTTCGGCATCGACGTCATCCTGCCCGTCTACTTCCTGGCGCTGCTGATGGCATTTCGATCGCGCAGCCTGTTCTACCCGGTCGCGCTGGCGAGCGCCTTCGTCTCGACCGCTGTGTATGTGATCTTCGGGCCACCCTGGCATGTGACGCTCGGCACGCTGGGCGGCGTCCTGGTGGCTGTCGTGGCGCCGCTTCGCGGGCCGGCGGAATGAGCGACCTCTGGGTGATCATCCTCCTCTCCGGGCTCCTGACCTATGTCACCCGGATCGGCGGCTATCTCATCGTTGCCCGTGCGGGCAAGTTGTCACCGCGTATGGAGGCGGGCCTCAACGCCGTGCCGGCGGCGGTGCTGACGACGATCGTCGTGCCTTCGCTCGTCGACGGCACCTGGGCGGAGCGGTTGATCGTGCTCGCCTGCCTCGTCCTGTCGCTCCGCCTGCCGCTGATCGGCGTGATCGCGATCGGCGCAGGCGCGGCGGCACTGGCGCATGCTGCGGGATATTGAGGCGCCATCGAAGCTTTGCCGCCGAAGATCGAGCCGGCCTGTCGCCGGCTCGATGCTGTACGTCCGACGGCGCGCCGCTTACGCCTCCTGGATCGCGGACAGCGTCCAGGCCGTGCCGGGACGACGCACGAAGGTCCAGAGTTCGGTCGTCTCGCTCGGCTCGGCGCTGGCGCCGGCGGCGATGCGACCGGTGGCGCGGTCGCGCATGACGTCGACCGAGGAATAGCGCATCGCGACGGTGGCATAGTCGCGCCCGTCCTCGTTCCAGGCCTCGGCGACGTCGCCCTGCAGGAGCTTCACGTCCGAGACCTCGTTGCGCAGGCCGTTGGTGGCGTTCTCGCCGAGCTCCTCGGCGAGGTAGGACATCATCTCCGGCGTGGTGATGCGGCGCAGTGCCCCATAATCCTCTCGGCCGAATGCGTCCTGCACCTCAGCGAGCATGCGCTCGAAGGTGTCGAGGTCACGTTGGGTGATGCCGATCTCGTCGGATTGGCCCGGCCGCGCCGTGGACGCTGCCGCCGCGGCGGCGGGGCCAGCGTTGGAGCGGCTGCCCGAGCCGATCGAGGGAATGCGGAAGCTGCCCTGGCCCGCCGGTGCGCCGCGCGGCGCATCCTGCCCGCTGTCGCGATAGGTCTGGCCGGCGCCCGCATAGGCCGGCGCCGAGCGGCGACGGAACAGCCGCATCAGGAACATCGCGGCGACGGCAATCAGCGCGATCTGCAGGATCATGCCGAACAGGCCGGCCATGCCGCCGAAGCCGCCGCCGAACAGGAGACCGATGAGGCCGCCGATGGCGAGGCCGCGCAGGAGCGAGCCGCCGAAGCCGTTGAAGAAGCCCGGCCGCTGCGGCGTGGCAGAGCGGTTGGCGAAGGAGCCGGTCTGATTGCCCGTGCGCGGCGTCATCGAACGCTCCAGCGGCGCAGACTGGGTCGGCGCAGTGCGGGTGACCGGCGCGCTCTGGAAGGTGCGCGAGCCGCGGCTGCCGAAGCTGCCGCCGCGCCGTGCCTCGGCAAAATCCACGCCGACGAAGCTGAAGGCGAGGAAGAGGCAGGTGAAGAGCGTGCCGAGACGCAGCGACGAAGTCATGGGTGTCCTCCCGTTGATTTTGCCTCCATATGGGAACGCGGGCGCGCCCGTGCGAGAGGGTGGCGAGTGCGATGGCTCACGAAGCGACGATCGCGAACACTGCGTCGCACTTGGAAGGGCGGCGCAGCCGGCCTATCAACGCGGACCCTTCGATCCGGAGCTTTCCCCCATGAGCACCGAACACGTCATGCGTCGCGGCGGCGAGGGCGTCGCTGCGGCCGGTCTCGGCAGCCTTCTGACGGTGCTGATCGCCACCTGCTGCGGCGCGCTGGCGGCGAACATCTACTACGCGCAGCCGCTGATCGCGCTGATCGGCGACAGCGTCGGCATGGCGCGCGCCTCCGAGAGCGCGATCGTGACGGTGTCGCAGATCGGCTATGCGATCGGGCTGTTGCTGCTGGTGCCGATCGGCGACGTCATCGACAGCCGGCGCCTGATCATCGCTACCATGGCGGCGAACGTGCTCAGCCTCATCTGCATGGCGGCGGCGCCCGGCGCGGCGCTCCTCTTCGCAGCCATGGCGATCGTCGGCGTCACCTCAGCTGCGGCGCAAATGCTGGTGCCGCTCGCCGCAAGCCTCGCGCCGCCCGATGCGCGCGGACGCATCGTCGGGAACGTCATGGTGGGGCTGCTGCTCGGCATCCTGCTGGCGCGGCCCGTCGCGAGCTTCCTCTCGGGCTATGTCGGCTGGCGCGGCGTCTTTGCCTTGTCGGCGGGACTGATCACGCTGCTCGCATTCGCTTGCCTGCTGTGGCTGCCGAACCGGCCGACCGCGCCGCGGCAGAGCTATGCCACGCTGATCGCCTCGCTCGGGCGGCTGTTCGTGACTCAGCCGGTGCTGCGGCGCCGCGGCTTCTACCATGCGGCGATCTTTGCATCCTTCTCGATGTTCTGGACCGGCGCGCCGCTGATCCTGCTTCGGCCGCCCTTCGAACTCTCCTCCAACGGCGTCGCGCTGTTTGCCCTGGCGGGGGTTCTCGGCGTGCTGGCCGCGCCGGTCGCCGGGCGCTTGGCGGACCGGGGCCATTCGCGCCGGGGGACGATTCTAGCCATTGCGACGGCAATCGGGGCCTTCGCGGTGGCGATCCTCGGGCAGAGCCACATCGCAGCGCTGGTCGCGGCCGGCATCCTGATCGACCTCGGCGCGCAGGCCAACCTCGTCATCGGCCAGCGCGAGATCTACCAACTGGATCCGGCGCTGCGGAACCGGCTGAATTCCATCTACATGACGATGTTCTTTCTCGGCGGCGCCGCGGGCTCCGCGCTGACGAGCCCGGTGCTGGAGAGCTTCGGCTGGCCCGGTCTCTGCATTCTCGGCATGGCCTTCCCGGCAGCGGCGCTCGTCTACCTCTTCGTGTCCGAACCGCGCTGACGCGCTTCCCAGCGGTCGAGGAAGGCCTCGATCGGCAGCGCCTGCATGTCGGGGACGGCCTCGAACAGCGTCTCGTGCGGCCAGTCCCACCAGGCGAGGCGCTCGATGCGCGCCGCGACGGTCATATCAAAGCGCGGGCGCAGCAGACGGGCCGGGGCGCCTGCCACAATGGTGAAGGGGGCAACGTCCCGCGTCACCACCGCGTTGGCGCCGACCACCGCACCGTTGCCGACCGTGACCCCGGGCATGACGACGGCGCCATGGCCGATCCAGACGTCATGGCCGAGCGTGACGCTCGCGTCGCGCCGGCGCTCGCGAAAGGCCTGATCGACGCCGAGATAGCGGAAATACTCGTTCGGCCGATAGCTCAGCTTGTGCGTGGTCAGCCGCTCGATGGGATGGGCGAGGGCGTTCAGACGCACATTGGCGGCGATCGAGCAGAAGCGACCGATCGTGGTGTAGATCGCCTCGCCCTGGCGCTCGAAATAGCTGAAATCGCCGACGCTCGTCTCCCGCAGGATGGTGCGCGGGCCGATCTCGACATAGCGGCCGAGCTTGACCTCCTTCAGCTCCGCGCTCGGATGGATGCGCGGCTCCGAGGAGCGAAAGCGCAGGTCCTCCTCGGGAGCTTCGGGCGGACGGGACGGCGACATGGCGGCTCCGGCAGGCTGGCCGGCGACGGCGCTGGCGCAAGGGCATGCAGAGGCCTATAATCCGGCCATGTCGGATGCCGCAAATCGCACCCTCCCCGTGCTCGGGATGACTGTCGGTCTCGCCGCGCTGGCGCTGGTTGCCGGGCTTGCCGTCTGGGGCTGGGCCGCGCATGGCGAGACCATCTTCATGCAGCTTCTCCAGGACGGTCTGCGCACCTGCCTGTGAGTTCGGGTGACCGCGGCTTGCCTTGCGTGGCCTGGCGGTGGATAGGCTGCGGCCGTCCTCAAGTCCTACGGAGACATCGATCATGAGCGGCCTGTCGGCTGTCCGCGTCGCCCTTTGGGCGATCGTCGCCCTGATGCTCGGGGCCGCGATCGCGCTGTTCGCCGTCGGGCGGACCAGCAATACCGGCGGAGGCGAGGGGGCCCCTTACGGCTCGGGCTTCAGCCTCGTTGACCAGAACGATCAGCCGGTGACGGAGGCGGTGCTGCGCGACGGCACGCCGGCGGCCGTGTTCTTCGGCTTTACCCATTGCCCCGAAGTCTGCCCGACGACGCTGTTCGAACTTGCCGGCCACCAGAAGGCGCTGAAGGACGAAGGCAAGGTGCTGCAGGTCGTGTTCGTCAGCGTCGATCCGGAGCGCGATACGCCGGCGGTGATGAAGGACTACGTCTCGGCGGTCTCCCCTGACATCAAGGCGCTGACCGGCAGCCCCGAGGCGGTCTCCACCATGGCAAAGGGCTGGGGCGTCTATGCCCGCAAAGTGCCGCAGGGCGACAGCTACACCATGGACCACACGGCGACGGTGTTCCTGATCGACGGCGAGGGCAAGCTCGCCGGAACGATCGCTTATGGCGAGAACCCGGACACCGCCCGCCAGAAGCTGGAGCGGCTGACCTCCTGAGGATTTGGCGATCCTCGTCATGGACGGCGGAAACGGTCGGCGCACCGGCGCGATGCGAAGCAGCACGGAAGGTATTCTCATGAGCGTGACGCAGACGCGCTATTTTCGGCGCGGTTCGCAGGCCGAGGCCCAACGGCTGTTCTCGGTGCTGGAAAGCGCCTTCGAAGACGAGGGCGCGCCGATCGCGATCACCGAGATCGACGAGGCCGCGGACGTCCACGAGGTGTCGATCTATCTCGACACGCGCGAGGGCGACCGGCGGCACGAGGTCGAAGCGGTGCTCGGCGATGCCGCGGTCGGGCTCGAGCAGGAGCAACTGCCGGACATCGACTGGATGGCGCAGGTTCTGGCCGAGCTGAAGCCGGTGCGGGCCGGGCGCTTCCTCGTCCATGGCTCGCATGATCGCGGCGAGGTGGCGCCGGGAGACCTATCGATCGAGATCGAGGCGGGCCAGGCCTTCGGGACCGGACATCACGGCACGACGGCCGGGTGCCTCGAGATGATCGAGATGCTGGTGTCGCGCCGCCGCATCGGCAAGGCGCTCGACCTCGGGACGGGAAGCGCGGTGCTCGCGATCGGCATCGCCAAGCTCGGCGGCATCCCCGTGCTGGCAACGGATATCGATCCGGTGGCGGTGGAGGTCGCGCAGGGGAATGTCGTGCTGAACGGCGTTGCCGATCTCGTCGAGACAGCGGTCGCAACCGGGTTCGATGCGCCGGCGATCCAGGCGGCGGAGCCGTTCGACCTCATCGTCGCCAATATCCTGGCCGGTCCGCTGATCGATCTCGCGCCGGCCTTCGGCGATCATCTGGCAGAGGGCGGCGACATCGTTCTGTCCGGCATTCTGACGACGCAGCGGGATGGCGTCCTCGCCGCCTTCGACGCGGCGGGGCTCATCCACCGCGAGACGTTCACGCGCGGCGAGTGGGTGACGCTGCACCTGACGCGCTGAGGCAGGATCAAAACGCAAAGCGCCGGCCACATCGCTGCAGCCGGCGCCCCAGAACTGGAACTGTTCGAGCGTCAGTTGCGCTCGGGAAGGCGCGGCTCGAAGAGCGAGTTGCGCTCGAAATCGGACGCCGGGCGGCCATCGGCATCAACAAGGTTGAGAACGCTGGCGACGTAGCGCCGAGCCTGGCGCTCGCGCGCTTCGATGACACGGTCGTATGCGGTACGGAACATGCTCTGCCTGCGGGTCGCGGGGCGTGCCCCGAGTTCGGTCATGGTGGTGGTGGTCATGGCTGGCTCCAGAATCGGCTTTGCGTCAGCCCTCCCAATGGCTTGCAATATGGCGGCCCCGGCCGGGCCGAGCCACCCTGCCAGGCGCATAGGTGAATCCCGCATATTGCAATGCACAAATCCGCTGGCGTCATACGCCGTTAACGTTGGTGCGACCTTGCGCTAAACCGGTCGCCGACCTTTCGCAGCGGAGTGGCCGGCGGGTTGCTTCGGGCGAGCGAACAGAGTGGTACGGCATGTTCCAGAGCTTCGACGAGATCACCGACTTCAGCCGCAGCGCCATGCGCGTGGCGCAGCTGCGTGCCGGCTTCGCGGAGGCCGGTATCGACGGCTTCCTCGTGCCGCGCGCCGACGAGCACCAGGGCGAGTACATCGCGCCGTCGGCGGCGCGGCTGCAGTGGCTCACCGGCTTCTCCGGCTCGGCCGGCATGGCGCTGGTGCTCGCCGACAAAGCCGTGATCTTCGTCGATGGCCGCTACACGCTGCAGGTGCGCTCGCAGGTGGACCTCAGCGTCTTCACCCCGGAAAGCTCGGTCGAGATGCCGCTGGCCGAGTGGCTCCGCCAGAACGCGAGCGGGCTCAGGATCGGCTTCGACCCGTGGTTGCATACGCTGGGCGAGGTGCGGGCGCTGCGGCAGGCGCTGGAATCGACCGGCGGCGCGCTCGTTGCGCTGAAGGCCAATCCTGTCGACCGGATCTGGAACGAGCGGCCGGCGCCGCCGAAGGGCGCCGTCAGCGTCCAGCCCGAGGCGCTGGCGGGCAAATCCGCGGCCGAGAAGCTCGCCGAGCTGCAGGCGGCGATCGGCGAAGGCGGCGGCGACTATGCCGTCCTCACCGATCCGTCCTCGGTGGCCTGGACCTTCAACATCCGCGGCAGCGACGTCTCGCACACGCCGCTGCCGCTGTCCTTCGCGCTGATCGGCCGTGACGGCCGGCACAGCCTGTTCATCGATCCGGACAAGCTGGACAGTGCAGCGACGGCGCATCTGAGCGCGCTCTGCGAGCTCGCAGCGCCCGAGGCGTTCGAACGGGTGTTGCGGAGCGCAGCGAAGGGCGCGCGCGTCCTCCTCGACCCGAGTCTCGGCGCCGACCGGATCGCGGCGCTCGTCACCGAGGCCGGCGGCACCGTGGTGGAGAAGCCCGATCCGGCTCGCGTGCCCCGGGCGCGCAAGAACGAAGCGGAGATCGCGGGCTCACGCGCCGCGCATCGGCGCGACGGCGCTGCAATAACGAGCTTCCTCCACTGGCTGGACAACCAGACGCCGGGCAGCGTCACCGAGATCGAGGCCGCGGAGACGCTGGAAGCCTTCCGTGCGCAGGCCGCGGAAAAGGACGGAATGCCGCTGCGCGACGTGTCCTTCGACACAATCGCCGGATCGGGGCCGAACGGCGCGATCGTGCATTACCGGGTCAATCGCGAGAGCAACCGGCCGCTTGGAGCGGGCGAGCTTTTCCTGATCGATTCGGGTGCGCAGTACCAGGACGGCACCACCGACATCACCCGCACCGTGCCGATCGGCACGCCGAGCGAGGAGATGCGGCAGCGCTTCACGCTCGTGCTCAAGGGGATGATCGCGATCGCGACAGCGCGCTTCCCGAAGGGCACGCGCGGGGTCGACATCGACGTGTTGGCCCGCATCGCGCTGTGGAAGGCGGGCCTCGACTATGCCCACGGCACCGGCCATGGCGTGGGTGCCTACCTCGCCGTCCATGAAGGGCCGGTCTCCATCTCGCGGCGGGGCATGGCGGTGATCGAGACCGGCATGATCCTGTCGGACGAGCCCGGCTACTACCGCGAGGGCGCCTACGGCATCCGTATCGAGAACCTGATCCTGACACAGGCGCCGAGCCCGATCGAGGGTGGCGACCTGCCGATGCACGCCTTCGAGACGCTGACCTTCGCTCCGATCGACCGGCGGCTGATCGTGCCGTCCATGCTGGAGCGTAGCGAGCGGCTGTGGATCGACAATTACCATGCCGAGGTGCGGGCGCTGCTCACGCCGCTTCTGGAGTCCGCCGCGGCCGAGTGGCTCGGCGCGATGACGCAGCCGCTGGAGGGGTAGGGCGTCCCGCCCTCACGGCTTCGGCTCAGCGGTTTCCGTGACAGCAAAGGGCCGGCGGATCGCTCCGCCGGCCCTTTGTCGTGTCGGATGAAGGGTCGCCAGCCTTAGCGGCAGAGACGACGGGGGCCGCTATAGGGCTGGTACGTGCCCGAGCGGGCGTCGAAGGAGCGATACTTCGAGGCGCAATAGCGATACCAGGCGCGGCTATAGGGACGCGGCGCCGCATAGTAGCGTGGGCCGCTGTTGGCGATCGCCGCACCGACCCCGAGACCGATGATTGCGCCGGCGATTGCGCCGCCATGATTGTGATGATGGCGCCGGTAATAGTGGCGGCCGTAGTAGCGGTTGTGGTGACGGCGCCACCCGTGCCGGTTGCCGCGCCAGTGCCGGTTGCCGCGCCAGTGGCGATTACCACGCCAGTGACGGTTGCCGCGAAAGTGGCGGCGGCCATCGAAATGCTGCGCCTGCGCTTCCGAGACGCCGATCACGGGAACACTCGACGGCACGGCGGCAGGTGCTGCCGAGAAGGCGAGGGCCACCGCCAGTACCTTCACGCCTAATGATTTGAGAAATCGCACACGAACCTCCTGACCTTTGAGCTGTTGGAAAGTGAACCAGTGCAGGCCTGAACGGTTCCTGAACAAGCGGTAACCTTTGCCGTGACAATCTAGACGCGACTGATGGATTTGCGGCCGCAGGCAGCGCAGGCCTTGGGCTGGCGGGTAACCGAGCAGGGAGTGACGGAACCCGTCGCGGGATCAGTCGTTAGCCGCAGCGGCCATTCCGGCCCTGGATTCGCCTGCTGAATGGTCCATCACGTTCCGCCCGAAAGCCCCATGAGCAACCCGGTACCGGCGTTCGACGCCAAGGCGGCGCCGATCCACCGCAATCCGGAAGCCGAAGAGTTCTACGCGCTCGCCATCCGCGAACTGACGGATATGGGGATTCCGTTCCTGCTGGCCGGCACCTATGCCGTCAGCGCCTATACCGGCATCTCCCGCGAGACCAAGGATCTCGACATCTTCTGCAAGGCCGGCGATTACCCGCGCATCCTGTCGCACTTCAAGGAGCTGGGCTACGCCATCGAAGTCGAGGACGACCGCTGGCTTGGCAAAGTGTTCAAGGGCAAGCACTTCTTCGACGTCATCTTCGCCTCCTCCAACGGCACCATGCCGGTGGGCGACCCCTGGTTCGAGCATGCTCGCGAGATCGAGGTCTTCGGCAGAGCGGTGCGGATCATCGGGCCGACCGAGCTGGTCTGGTCCAAATGCTTCATCCAGCTGCGGCATCGCTATGACGGTGCGGACGTCGCCCACACGATCCTGAAGGCGCATGGCGAAATCGATTGGCAGCGCCTGCTCGCCTATATGGAAGTACACTGGGAGGTGCTTCTGACGCATCTCCTGAACTTCCGCTGGATCTATCCGACCGAGCGCGATGCGGTGCCCGCCTGGCTTCTTGACGAACTGCTGGAGCGGCTCGACAAGCAGCGCGATCTCCCGGCGCCGCAGATGAAGATCTGCCGCGGGCGGATGTTCTCGCGCATCGACTACGAGATCGACGTCAAGGAATGGGGCTTCGGCGATGTCGGCGGGGAAGGCGAACTGCGCAGCGACCGCTAGGACTGTTCAAGCTCTGAAGGGATCTGGAAGGAGGATGCCGCGGCATGGCTGATGAGGGTGTTGTGGCCGAAGAGAAGGCGACGCTGACCGTCGCGGCGATCGGCGACCTGCATGTGAAGGACGATCATTCGGCGCCTTATCGCGAGCTGTTCGGCGAGATCTCGCGCGAGGCCGACGTGCTCGTCATCACCGGCGATCTCACCGATCTCGGCAAGCCGGGACAGGCGAAGATCCTCGCCGAGGACCTGCGGGCCTGCTCGATCCCTGTGGTGGGCGTACTCGGCAATCACGACTTCGAATGCGGCTGCGTCGAGGAGGTGACTTCGATCCTGAAGGATGCCGGCGTCCGGCTTCTCGACGGCGAAGTGACGGAGGTCGACGGCGTTTCCTTCGTCGGCGTCAAGGGATTTGCCGGCGGCTTCGGCTCCCGCATGCTCGGCTCGTTCGGCGAGCCGGCCATCAAGGCGATGGTGGCCGAGAGCGTCAGCGAGGCCATGCGGCTGGAGAACGCCATGCGCCAGGTGCGAACGCAGCGCGCCATGGTGGTGCTGCACTATGCGCCGATTGCCGAAACGGTTGCCGGCGAGCCCCTGGAGATCTTTCCGTTCCTCGGCTCGTCACGGCTTGCCGAGACCATCGACCGCTTCAAGGTCAGCGCCGTCGTGCATGGCCATGCCCATTGTGGTGCCTTCTCCGGCCACACGCCCGGCGGCGCGCCGGTCTACAATGTCGCGATGCATATCGAGAAGCCGAGCGGCAGGCCTTACGCACTGCTGGAGATCTGATTCGGACCGAGGCTTGCCCGCGAGTGCCCGCTGTCGGCCTTCGGTGGCGTGGCGTCTGCGCAAGCGCGTCGATACGGCAGCGCCACCCGGCACCGGTGAATGATCTCCGGGCCGGAAGCAGCGCCCCTTTGCGGCGTCAGGCGAGGCGTGCCCGCGGCCCGGCAGCCGGCTGAGCGGTCTGCGCGCCGTGTCCATCGCTGGATGGTGTGCCCAGAGCAGAAGCCGCAACCCTGCTCCGGGTCTTCCGGTCGATATGGTGCGAGACCAGGATCGCCAGTTCGGAGAGGAGTTCCACCTTGTCCGCATGCAGCGGCTGGCGCGGCGCATCGTCGGCCACGCAGAAGGCGCCGAGCGGCATGTCCGTCGCCGGATCGACGACCGGTGCTCCGAGATAGAAGCGGATGCCGCCGCTGCTGATGGCGAAGGGATTATCGGCAAAGCGGGGGTCGGTCATCGTATCTGCGACCATCAGCGGATCCTCGCCCACAATGGCGTGGGTGCAGAAGCTGACATGCCGCGGAATGCGGTCGACCTCCAAGCCATGCCGGCCGATCAGCACCACCTCATCCTGCTCGACCAGTGAGATGAAGGCCTGCGGCGTGTCCAGGAGTTCGGCCGCGAGCCTCGCAAGGCGGTCGAGATCCTCGTCCGGACCGAGAGTGCCCGCGCGCTTCAGGCTCTCCAGCATGGCCAGGCGCTCCAGCTCGTCCGAACGCAGCGGGGCTTTCTGCTCGCGTGCGGCGAGATCGCTGAACGAGATGATGCGATTGCGGCCGAAGCGCTTGGCCTCATAGAGGAACTTGTCCGCCGCGGAGATGATGTCCTTTTCGCATTTTTCGAGATCGTCGTCCGCGCAGGTCGAGGTGGCACAGCCGGCGCTGATCGTGGCGATCCCGCCGCAGGCTTCATTGCCCTCGTGCTCGATTTCGAGGGCATGGATGGCAAGCCTGATCTTCTCGGCGACATGCCGGGCGCCGGCCTCGTCGGTGCCGGGCAGAAGGACGGCGAATTCCTCGCCGCCATAGCGGGCGGCCAGATCAGCCGGGCGCAGGACCGAAGCGCCGATGGCTGCGCCGACGCGGCGCAGGCACTCGTCGCCTGCCGGATGCCCGTAGCGATCGTTGTAGGCTTTGAAGCGGTCGACATCGAGCATGATCAGCGAGACGGGCGTGCCGTCTCGGCTGGCGCGGCGGATCTCCGTCGCGATGGTCTCGTCGAACCGCCGGCGGTTGGCGAGGCCGGTCAGCGCGTCCGTATGCGCCAGTTTGGCCAGCGCGGCATGGGCTGCGGCGAGCTTCAGTTCGGCAGCCTTGCGCTTGGAGACGTCACGCAGCACCACGACGAAGGTATTGTCGTCAGCGACGAAGCTGTAGCGCCCTTCGATCCAGACGAAGTCTCCCGACTTGTGGCGGAGCCGGTAGGTCGCCTCGGCCGCGGTGGAGGTATCCCTTCTTGCAATCTCCACGATGCGACTGACCGCAGGCCAGTCCTCGGGATGGATGATCTCGCGCGTGGATTTGCCGATGAGTTCCGCAGGGTCGTAGCCCAGAATGGGCCGGCAGGCTGGCGAGATGTACTGGCGAACGAGGTCCGAGTTGAGCTGCATGATGACGTCGGTCGCATGGTCCGCCAGCAGGCGGTACTTGGCCTCGCTCTGGCGCGTCACGACCTCGGCCGCGCTGCGGCGGTCAGCCTCCCGGCGCATCACGAGCCAGAGCCCGGCCGATAGAAGACAGAGAACGGCAAGAAAGCCGCCCAGGACGGCGGCGCGATTGCGCCAGGCCTCGTAGATCCGGTCCTCTGCGATCGCCACGTCCAGGATCAGCGGCAAACCCTCCACATGCTGGAAGCTGTAGTAGCGAAGGACGCTGTCGATCGCGGATTTGCCAGAAAATGAGCCGGCCGGCGACGTCATGAAGCGGGCGACATTCGGGGTCTTGGACAGATCGCGGCCGATCTGATCGGCGCTATAGGGACTGCGCATGACCAAGACGCCGCGGTCGAGAAAGACGTTGATTGCGTCTTCGGGATCGATATTGGCGCGCTCGAAGAGGTGCCTGAAGTAGATCAGCCGCATGGTTGCGACAACGACGCCGGCAAACGAACCGTCGGAGCGGCTGATCCGCCGGCTCAGCGCGATGACCTGATCCTCGCCAGTCAGGCGACGGAAGAACGGCTCGCTGATGTAGAGGCCGACATCTGCGCGGTCGCGATGGATCTGGAAGTACGATCGATCGCGGAAATTGTCCTGCCGCGGCGGCAGGCTGCCGGCATCTTTGACGACGTTGCCGTTCTCGTCGAGGATCAGGATGCTTCCCAGCGTCCCGTCGCCGAGTTCGCCATCGAACATGATCGATTGCTGCAGCGCTGGGGAAAGGGCAGCGATCGCAGGATCCTGGTAGTGCGCAATGACTGCGCGCAGCGACATGTCGTAGGAGTTGATGTGACCGGCGATGTCGGCCGACAGCGTGGCAAGCAGGTTGCGTGCGCCTAGCTGTGCCTGCTCGAACCGGTCCTGCCTCAATTCCAGAAGGGCCGATACGGCAGCTGCGCAGAAGCCGGCAATCAGAAGGCCGATAGCCGCAGCGGTGAGCGTTGAGCGCCTGATTTTTCCAGTCATGCCGTCCACCGCTGCCACACCGAAGGGTGCGAAGGTCTGCAGAGATCACGGCGGGAGACTAGAATTTACGACTTCACAAGAGCTTACGATCGCCGGTTGATAGCCTCACACGTCGACCGCTGCGACATCATGGCGCAGCGATCGGACTTCAACCACGGCAGGGAGAGCGCCGCGAAGGCCTGCCCGGCCAACGCCTCAGGCAGCTTGATCGGCGCTGCCGATGCCGTTCAGCTCCGCCATCGCATCCTCCGGCAGGTCCAGCTCCGCCGCGGCGAGGTTCTCCTTCAGATGCGCAACCGACGAGGTGCCGGGGATCAGCAGGATATTGGGCGAGCGGCGCAGCAGCCAGGCGAGGGCCACCTGCATCGGCGTGGAGCCGAGGCGTTCGGCAACGCCCGAGAGGGTTGAGGACTGGAGCGGCGAGAAGCCGCCGAGCGGGAAGAACGGGACATAGGCGATGCCGTCCCGCGCGAGCTCGTCGATCAGCGCGTCATCATCGCGGTGGGCGACGTTGTAGAGGTTCTGAACGCAGACGATCTCGGCGATCTTTCGGCCTTCTGCGATCTGCGACGGCGTGACGTTGCTAAGGCCGATATGGCGCACCAGCCCTTCCTGCTGCAGTTCGGCGAGCGCGGTGAGGGGCGCCTCGATGGAACCTTCGCTCGGCGCGTGGACGTCTCCCATGATGCGCAGGTTCACCACCTCCATGGCCTCCAGGCCGAGATTGTCGAGGTTGTCGCGCACCGCCTGGCGCAGCTCTGCGGGCGAGGCGGCGGGCAGCCAGGAGGCGTCGGCACCGCGGCGGGCGCCGATCTTGGTGACGATGACGAGATCGTCGGAATAGGGCGACAGCGCCTCCCGGATCAGCTTGTTGGTGACATGCGGCCCGTAGAAGTCGCTGGTGTCGATGTGGTTGACGCCAGCTTCCACGGCGGCGCGCAGGACGGCGAGCGCGGCGGCCTGGTCCCTGGGCGGGCCGAAGACGCCGGGGCCAGCGAGCTGCATGGCGCCATAGCCGAGGCGATGGACGCTTCGCGTGCCGAGAGTGAAATTGCCGGATTGTTCGAGGCTGGCCATGACGGGCTCTCCTGTTAGGTTCGACGTCACAGATAGACTTTGCCGTAGAGTGCGATAATCCAGTACAATCCGCACGGGCTGTGCGGGAGGGCGGACAATGCAGGCGGATCTCGGCGACCTTCAGCTGTTCGTCTTGGTGGCCCGTGCCAGGGGGTTTCGGGAAGCCGCACGCTTGAGCGGCGCCAGCGCGTCGAGCCTCAGCGAAGCGATCCGCCGGCTGGAGGCACTGCTCGGCGTGCGGCTGTTCCACCGCACCACCCGCAGCGTCGTGCCGACCGAAGCCGGCGAGCGGCTGCTGGAGCGTCTGGCCCCGGCGCTTGACGAGGTGGAGGCGGCGCTCGATGTCGTCAACGGCTTCCGGGACCGGCCCGCCGGGACGCTGAAGCTGAATGTGCCGATCAGCGCCGCACGGCTTGTGCTGCCGGCGATCGTGCCGCCGTTCCTCGCCGCCTATCCGGACATCAGCCTGGAGATCGTGGCGGAGGACAGTTTCGTGGATCTCGTCGCGTCCGGCTGCGACGCCGGCATTCGCTATGACGAACGGCTGGAGCAGGACATGATCGCAGTGCCGATCGGCCCGCGCACACAGCGCTATGCGACCGCTGCGGCGCCTAGCTATCTCGACCGCTTCGGCCGGCCCGAACACCCGCGCGACCTTCTCAGCCATCGCTGCCTGCGCGGCCGTTTCGCCAGCGGGGCGATGACCGTCTGGGAGTTCGAACGGGAGGGTGAATTCATCCGCGTGGAGCCGACCGGCCCGCTGATTACGCGCGTCTCGGCCTCCGACCTTACAGTGGAAGCAGCGATCGCCGGCCTTGGCATCGTTGCGCTGTTCGAGGAGTGGCTGCGCCCGCAATTCGACAGCGGCGCGCTGGAGCCGGTGCTGCAGCCCTGGTGGCCGACCTTCCCGGGGCCTTTCCTGTATTATTCGGGCCGGCGGCTGGTACCGGCGCCGCTGCGGGCGTTTCTGGACTTCGTGAAGGCGGCGGGCAGCGGCGCCTGAAGCTGGCACAGGTCAGGCCACGAGCCGACGCCGAGTACGGCTGAGGGGCCCGCCTTGACCGGCATCCCAATCATGTACTAATCAAAGTTACATGAGACAGGACAGCCGATTATCGGGCGTGCTCCACGTGCTCCTGCACATGGCGGAGCACAATGGGCCCGTGACCTCCGAGGTGCTGGCGAGAGCCATGGACACCAATCCCGTGGTGCTCCGGCGTGTCATGGCGGGCCTGCGCGAGCAGGGCTTCGTCCAGTCCGAGAAAGGCCACGGCGGCGGCTGGATGATCGCCTGCGACCTCTCGGCCGTGACGCTGCGCGACGTCTATGACGCGCTGGGCCGACCGTCGCTGCTGGCGATCGGGCACCGAAGCGACAATCCCGGCTGCCTAGTCGAGCAGGCGGTGAACGCTGCGCTCGGCGCCACCTTTGCGGAAGCGGAGGCGCTGCTGCTGCAGCGCTTTGGCGACGTGACGCTTGCAGCGCTCAGCGCCGACTTCCATGCCCGCCTAGCGGCGCGGCCGCACCCGATGAAGACGGAGACCGACCATGTCGCATGCAGCTGAAGACGGCTCGCAGCACTTCCTGCGTGCCTTCTCCGACCCCCAAGCCGTGGCGCACTATACGGACGGGCCGAAGCGCTTCGTGCCCGGCCTCGACGGGCTGCACCGCATGACCGGCCTGCTCCTCGCGGAGGCTGTGCCGGACGATGCGACGATCCTCGTTCTCGGTGCCGGCGGCGGGCTGGAGTTGCGGGCAATGGCGGAGGCGCATCCCGGCTGGCGCTTCGTCGGCGTCGATCCGGCGCCAGCGATGCTGGATGTCGCGCGCCGGACGCTTGGCCCCCTGACAGCGCGGGTCAAGCTGGTCGAAGGGTATATCGATGACGCGCCGGATGGGCCCTTCGATGGCGCCACCTGCCTCCTGACCCTGCACTTTCTCCAGCCGGAGGAGCGGCAGCGGACGGTGGCGGCGATCCGCCGGCGCTTGAAGCCGAACGCGCCCTTCGTCGCGGCGCATGGCAGCTTTCCGCAGGATCGGGGCGAGCGGTCGATCTGGCTGTCGCGCTACGAAGCCTTCGCCATGAGTTCCGGCGCCGACGAGGAGATGGCACGCAAGGCGCGGACGGCGGTCGAGAGCAGCGTCGCCATGCTGGATCCGGCCGCCGACGAAGCCATCCTGAGGGCGGGCGGCTTCCCCGATGCCAGCCTGTTCTATGCCGCGTTCATGTTCCGCGGCTGGATCGGGCATGCGGGCTGACGGGATTGGATGAGCTGGCTTGGAGGAAGAAGGTCGCCAGCTTTGGCCTGACCTCGCTCTCGTTGTCAGGGCGGGCGACGTTCGCCCCCCGGCATCAGCTGACCAGCCTGAGGATCGTTAAAACTTTCGCTACGTCAGTCGCGCTAGTCATCGTCCACGACTGCGCCGGCGGTTGGCCTCGCAGGCGTGCCTTCAGACCGGCGCCTTGTCGTGATGGATGAGCCGCCACACGAGCGCCGGAGCGTTTCCCATGACCGATCTCCCGTCCAAGCTGCGCATCGGCATCCTCTTCGGCGGCCGCTCGCCGGAGCACGAGGTCTCCGTGATGTCGGCGACGAATGTCGTGCAGGCGCTGGATCCCGCCAGGCACGAGGGCGTGCCGATCTATGTCACCCGCGACGGGCGGTGGCTGCTGAGCGGCTTTGCCGAGGGCAGCTTGGCGCGGCCCGACGCCGGCACCTCGGTCTGCCTCCTTCCGGGTGGGGAAGGGCGGCTGATTGCCATCGAGGAGAGTGGCTCCACGCGGGAGCTCCCCAAGATCGACATCCTCTTCCCGGTGCTGCACGGCTTGCATGGCGAGGACGGCTCAATGCAGGGCTTGGCGGACGTGGCGCGTGTGCCGCTCGTGGGCTGCGACATCTTGGGATCGGCGACGGCGCTCGACAAGGACATCGCCAAGCGGCTCCTGCGCGACGCCGGCATTCCGACCGCGCGCGCGGTGACGATCCACCAGGGGACGACGCCGAGCTTCGCCGAACTGAGTGCGGAGCTGGGAACCCCGATCTTCGTGAAGCCGGCGCGGCAGGGCTCGTCCGTCGGCGTCAGCAAGGTTGCGAGCGAGGCCGAGCTGCAGGCGGCGCTCACGGAAGGCTTCCGGCACGACCGCAAGCTTCTGGCGGAGGCCTTCATCAAGGGCCGCGAGATCGAATGCGCCGTGCTGGAGGCGCCGGACGGCAGCCTCTTCGTCTCGCGGCCGGGCGAGATCGTGCCTGCGGAAAGCCACGGTTTCTACAGCTACGACGCCAAATATGTGGACGTCGAAGGGGCTGCGCTGAAGGTGCCGGCGGTGGTGCCGGAGGCGGTAGAGCAGCGCCTGCGCGACCTTGCCGCGCGGGCTTTCACCACGGTGGGCTGCGACGGGATGGCGCGCGTCGACTTCTTCGTCACCGCCGAGGACGACATCCTCCTCAACGAGCTGAACACGATTCCGGGCTTCACCGACATCAGCATGTACTCCAAGGTGATGGCAGCGAGCGGCGTCAGCTATCCAGAGGTCATCGAGCGGCTGATCGCGCATGGCCTGGCGCGGGCGCAAGCACGGCCCTGAGCGACCGTCCGCGGACAGCGATCCGACCCTGAACGGACGGAACAAGGAGCCGGCAGCATCGGCCGAGAGGCCGCCGGCTCTTCACGTCAGCTGAAGTAGTAGGGCTGGTCGATATCTTCGATGAGGCCGGGCCCGCTTGGGCTCCAACCGGTCAGCTCGCGCGTCTGCCGGCTGGAGGCGCTCATGTCGAGGCCGGCGAAATGGGTGAACCAGCCGAAGTGCCCGGCGGCCTCCTCCTTCGTCAGGCCGGCGACGGGAAGGCCGAGACGGCGGCCGATGACCTCGGCGATGTCACGAAACGGCATGCCCCCTTCGGCCACGGCGTGGTAGGCCGCTGCGGTCGCACCGCCTTCCAGAACGAGCCGGTAGAGACGGCCCGCATCCGACCGGTGCACGGCCGACCAGCGGTTGGAGCCGCCGCCGACATAGGCGGCGATGCCCTTTTCGCGGGCCAAGTTGATGAGGATCGGCACGAAGCCATGGTCGCCCTCGCCATGCACGGAGGGCGGCAGGCGCATCAGGACGGCGTTGATCCCCTGCGCGCGAAGGGCCTGCACCGCTTGCTCCGTCGCGACGCGCGGCGAGGCGCCTTCGCTGGGCTGATCATCCTCGATAATCTCCCGGCCGCCGGGGAAGACGCCGATGCCGGAGGTGACGATCAACGGCCGGTCCGAGCCTTCCAGCGCACTCCCCAGCGCCGCGACGATGTGGCGGTCCTCTTCGCAGCTCTCCCGGAAGCGCGAGAAGTCGTGGTTGAAGGCGGTGTGGCAGACCGCGTCCGCCGCCGCGGCGCCACGGCGCAGGCTGTCGAGGTCGTTGATGTCGCCGCGATGCGGCTCAGCGCCGGCCGCCCGCAACGACGCTTCGGCCGCATCGGTCCGCGCGAGACCGAGAACCTGATGGCCGGCCTGGAGAAGCTCCTGGACGACCGCCGAGCCGACAAAGCCGGTCGCTCCGGTGACGAAGACACGCATGATGATGCTCCCTGACGGATGATGGCGCCCGCGCCTTGCAAGGCCCGGCTTTGGAATAGGCGATTGCCTGCCGGACGATCCATGCTGTAGCGTCCGGAACTTCTTCGCGATCGTCCGGGTGTGCTGATGGATCCCCTATCCGACGTCCTGTCGCTGCTGGAGCCCCGCAACTACATGTCGGCTGGCTTCGATGCCGGCGGCAGCTGGGCGATCCGGTTCCCCGACCAGCAGGCCAGCATCAAATGCGGCACCGTGGTGACCGGCCGCTGCCTCGTCTCGGTCGAGGGTATTCCGGATGCGGTTCTGCTTCGGCCGGGCGACTGCTTCCTGCTGCCGCATGGTCGGACCTTCACGCTTGCCAGCGATGCGGACGCTGAGCCGGTCGCGGCGGGAGCGACCTTTGCCTCGGTGCGGGAGGGCGGCATTGTGAGCCATCAGGGCGGCGGCGACTGCTTCATCGTCAGCAGCCGCTTCGCCCTTCTCGGCGAGCATGCCGCCGGTCTGCTGCGCACGCTGCCGCCGATCGTCCACATTCCTGCGGAAGCCGGCGAGGCGAACGAGGGGGCGCTGCGCTGGCCGGTGGAGCGGATGATGCAGGAGCTGCGCCAGCCGCGGCCGGGCGGCACGCTCGTTATGCAGCATCTCGCGCATATGATGCTGATCGAAGCGCTGCGGCTGCATCTCACCGAAGGGCCGGCGGCTGGGCGCGGCTGGCTATTCGCGCTGGCCGACCGGCGCTTAAGCCGGGCGCTGACGGCGATCCATGCCGAGCCAGCGCGGCGCTGGACGCTGGGGGTCTTGGCCGAGCGGGCCGGCCTTTCGCGGTCGAGCTTCGCCGAGCGCTTCAAGACGGTCGTCGGCAAGGCGCCCATGGAGTACGTCACGCAATGGCGCATGCTTCTGGCGGCGCGGCGGCTGCGGGATCGGAGCGAGCCTGTGTCGGCGATCGCGCTGTCGCTCGGCTACGAATCGGAGAGCGCCTTCAGCACTGCCTTCAAGCGAGAGATGGGCATCTCGCCACGCCACTATGGCCGTGAAGCCGAGGCGGTGGATCGTGCCGCGACGGAAGCTGACGCGCTGGCGCTGGTGTGAACCGGAGCGCCCCGCCCGAGACGAGGCCGCTGCACGACCGGGCGGTGATCAGGCTGCCGGCTGCGCCGCCCGAACCGCGTCCCGCGCCGCCGCCGTCTCGCGCACCGGCGGCAGGCCGAAGAACCGGCCATACTCGCGGGTGAACTGCGGCACGCTTTCATAGCCGACGGCAAAGGCGGCGCTGCTGGCGCTCGCCCCCTCCGCCAGCATCAGCCGTCGGGCCTCGATCAGACGCAGCTGCTTCTGGAACTGCAGCGGCGACAGCGAGGTCACCGCGCGAAAATGCTGGTGGAAGGAGGAGGGGCTCATGCCGGCCACAGCCGCGAGACGCTCCACCGGCAGCGGCATGGCGAAATCGGCCCGCAGCATCGCGACGGCCCGGGCGATGCGCTGCGCCGGCCCGTCCGGCCAGCCGAGGCGCCGGATGGAGGGACCAAGGCGGCCGGCGAGGAGCCAGTAGTGCATCTCGCGCAGCAGCTGCTCGCTCAGCACCGGCAGCGCCGCCGGCCGGTCGAGCAGGCGCATCAGCCGCAGCGCCGCGTCGGCCGCCTCTGCATCCGTCGGCTCGACCCGCACCGCGGTGCCATGCGAGCCGGAGGCGGCCGGCATCTCCGCCGCCAGTTCGGCGATGAGAGCGGGATCGAGCTCCAGCACCAGCGACAGGTAGGGGGCGGTGCGGCTGGCGCGGGTGATCTGGCTGACCGTCGGCACGTCGGCGGCGATCAGGAGCGAGTCGCCGGCGGAAAAGGCAAAGCCCTCAGTGCCCATCGTCACGTGCTTGGCGCCCTGCAGGACGAGGCAGGCGAGCGGGCGCGAGATGGCATAGACCAAGCCGCTTGGCGCGGTGGCGCGCACGGTGGTGAGGCCGCGAATCGCGGTCGCGGCGATGCCATCGGCGTCGGAATGCGCTTCGGCGTGGCGGCGGACGGTGTCGAGTAGCGTCGTCATAGCGGCACTCTAGCCTCCGAACGTGCGTCTTGCACGCGGTCTTGGAGGATCAGGCAAGGAATGTCGAGGTTCCGGCAACACGGCCTGGCGCCGACGGGCGATATCAGGGCCTCAACCAAGAGGAGCCCCAAAATGACCACCATCACCCTCATCACCGGCGGCAGCCGCGGCCTCGGCCGCAACACCGCGCTCAGCATCGCCGCGCGCGGCGGCGACGTCATCCTCACCTATCGCAGCCGGCGCGAGGAGGCGGATGCCGTCGTGGCCGAGATCGCAGCCACCGGTCGCAAGGCAGTGGCGCTGCCGCTCGACACCGGCGACGTCTCCGGCTTTCCCGCCTTCGTGGCGGCGCTGCGGCAGGTGCTCCCCGAGACCTTCGGGCGCGACAGCTTCGACCACCTCGTCAACAATGCAGGCCATGGCGACTACGCGCTGATCGCGGAGACGACCGAGGCGCAGTTCGACGCGCTGGTGAACGTCCACTTCAAGGGCGTCTTCTTCCTGACGCAGGCGCTGCTGCCGCTGATCGCCGACGGCGGTCGCATCGTGAACCTCTCCTCCGGCCTGACGCGGGTTTCGGCGCCGGGGTGGAGCGCCTATTCCGCGGTGAAGGGCGCCGTCGAGGTCCTCAGCGTCTACATGGCCAAGGAACTCGGCAGCCGCGGCATCGCCGTCAACACAGTGGCGCCCGGCGCGATCGAGACCGACTTCTTCGGCGGCGCAGTGCGCGACACGCCGGACTTCAACAAGTATTTCGCCGAGATGACGGCTCTCGGGCGCGTCGGCGTCGCCGACGACATCGGGCCGATGATCGCGAGCCTGCTGTCGCCCGACAACCGCTGGATCAATGCGCAGCGGATCGAGGTCTCGGGCGGGCAGGGGATCTAGGCGGCATGAAAGAGGCCGGCGCTGCGATGCGCCGGCCTCGTGTTCAAACATTGCCCGTCTGCCGGAGCGACATCCCGTCAGCGACGCTCGCGAAAGAACACCATGCCGCCATGGTGCAACTCGTCGTTGCTGACGAAGGTGCCGTCGGCGGTGAAGCCGGTGTCGTCCCAGTAGAAGATGCCGGTGCCGTTTACCTCGTAGCGGCCCTGATAGGCGCTTTGCCGCTGCCCGCGCGCCTCGTCGTAGCGGCCGTTCGCCAGCAGCTCCTGCCGGATACGGCCGTCGGCGGTGACCCACATGCCGACGTAAGGGTGGTTGGCCTCAGCCATGGCTTCGTTTCCTCTGGCGGGTTCGATGAGGAGGGCCGCACCGAGCGCGGCAAGGGACAGGGCGCGCATCAGTAGGGCGACTTCGTCGGGCGGACGACGATCTCGCTGACGTCCACATCGGCCGGCTGCTCCAGGGCGAAGCGCACGGCGCGTCCGATGGCAGCAGGCTTCAGGGCGATCGACCGGTAGCCCTTCATCAGCTCCGCTGCCGCCTCGTCCGTGATCGTGTCCGCCAGCTCGCTTTCCACCACGCCGGGATGGATGCAGGTGACGCGGATATCCTGGCTCTCCTGCCGCAGGCCGTCCGAAATCGCGCGCACCGCGTATTTCGTGGCGCAGTAGACGGTGGCCGTCGGCGAGACGCTCAAGGCGCCGATGGAGGCGATATTGACGATGTGGCCGGAGCGGCGCGCCGTCATCTCGGGCAGCACGGCGGCGACGCCGTAGAGGACGCCTTTGATGTTCACGTCGATCATGCGGTCCCACTCGTCCACCTTCAGCGAGGCCATGAGCGACAGCGGCATCACGCCGGCATTGTTGACGATAGCGTCGATCGGGCCGAAGGCACTCCGCCCGGCCTCGGCGAAGGCTTCGACGTCCGCACGACGCGTTACGTCGAGGCGCTGCGTCTTCACCTGTGCGCCGGTCGCGCGCAGCTCGTCGGCCAGCGCTTCGAGCCGGTCGGTCCGCCGGGCGCCGAGCACCAGCCTGGCGCCGGCGGCAGCAAGTTCGCGGGCGATGCCGACGCCGATGCCGCTCGATGCGCCGGTGATGAGGATGGTCTTGTCCAAAGCCATGGTCGTTTCCTTGTTGGATTGTGTTGCGGTCACTGCGCCGTCCAGCCGCCGTCGGCGGCGACCAGCGCGCCGGTGACGAAGCTCGATGCGGGAGAGGCGAGGAAGGCGATCACCTCGGCTATTTCCTCCGGCTGGCCGATGCGGCCAATCGGATGCTGGTCGCCGAAGCTGCGCAGCATGGCGCGGCCGTCGCCCTCGACGACGCCCTCCATGATGTCGGTCTCGATGACGCCGGGCAGTACGGCATTGGCGCGGATGCCCCGCTCGCCGCCCTCGATCGCGATGACGCGTGTCAGCTGGGCGATGGCGCCCTTTGAGGCCGCGTAGGCAGCCTGCGTCTTGAAGGCGACGACGGAGGAGATCGAGGCGACGGAGACGATGGCCCCGCCATCCGCCATCACCTTCATCGCCTCACGCGCCTGCAGGAAGTTGCCGCGGGCGTTGACGGCGAGGATCGCGTCGAAATCGGCGACGGAGGTGTCGACCAGCGGCACGTTGAGCGTACGGCCAGCATTGTTGACGAGGATGTCGAGGCGGCCGAAGCGTTGAAGTGCCAGCGCCATGGTGGCAACGGCATCCGCCTCTTCGGTAACATCGGCAGTAAGCGTCGCGACATCCTCGGTGGCGAGGGCGTGGACGGCGTCGGACCGGTCGATGGCAACGATCCGGGCGCCGCGCCGGCGCAGCAGCGTCGCCGTTGCGTGGCCGATGCCGCGGGCCGCGCCTGTCACCACTGCCACCTTGCCGGATAGGTCCCAGGTGTGGGGAATATTGGTCATGTCCTGTCTCCTTCCTGCGATGGGGGAGACGTAAGCGGCAGTGGTCCGTCAGACAATTTGCTCAATCGTAACGACGCCGGTAAGATGATCTAACCAATGATCAGCGACCTCACCGGACTGTCCGTCTTCCTTGCCGTTGCCGAGACGCGTAGCTTCCGCGTCGCGGCGGAGCGGCTCGGGGTCACCCGCTCGGCCGTCAGCCAGTCCCTGCGGCGGTTGGAGGATCGCCTCGGCATGGCGCTGGTGCAGCGGACCACCCGCAGCGTCAGCCTGACGGAAGCGGGCGCTGCCTTCTTCGAGCGGGTCGCGCCATCGATCCGCGAGCTGACGCAGGCGATGCAGACCGCGAGCGACCAGCCAGAGCGGCCGAGCGGCCGGCTGCGGCTCGCCGTGTCGAGCATTGCCGAAAGCTTTATCTCCGGTCCGCTGATCGCTAGCTTCGCGGCGGCCCATCCGGCGGTCGAGATCGACGTCACGGTGACGGATGCCGAATTCGACATCGTCGCGGAGGGGTTTGACGCCGGCGTCCGCCTCGGCGAGGTGCTGGAGCAGGACATGATCGCGGTGCCCGTCTCCGGCGACCAGCGGCAGATCGTAGTCGCAGCGCCGGGCTATCTGGAGCGGCATGGCACGCCAACGCATCCGCGCGAGCTCGCCGCGCATCGCTGCATCGGCTGGCGCCCGGCGCCGGACGTCGCGCCTTATCGCTGGGAGTTCACCGAAGAGGGGCGAGACTTCGACGTGGCGGTGAAGCCGCAGGTCACCACCAACGACATGGGACTGATGCTGCGCACGGCGCTTGCCGGCGGCGGGCTGACCTTCGGCATGGAAGAAACGTTCCGGCCGTATCTCAGGCGCGGCGAACTCGTTGCTCTTCTCGAGGACTACGGCCCGCCATTCCCAGGCTTCTTCCTCTACTTTCCCGAGCGGCGGAACATGGCGCCGAAGCTGCGGGCGCTGGTCGACCACGTGCGGCAGCACCGCACAGGTGGCGCTGCCGGGTAGAGTTCAGCCTCAGATGCGGTTCATCGCCATGGACGGCGCCGCGTCACACAGCCTCGACAAAACTGTCGAGGACGCGCTTCTGGCCGGCACGGTCGAAGTCGACGGTGAGCTTATTGCCCTCGACCACCGCCACGGTGCCATTGCCGAACTTGAGGTGAAACACGCGGTCGCCGACGGAAAAGCGGCTTTCCTCCGTCGCGACGGACTTTGCCACCAGCTCACCGGCGATCTCGCGCGGGCCGCCCGCCTTGGCGGAGGAGTAGAGGCCGGCGCCGCGCCGCGGCGGCTGGTTGGAGCCGCGCCCCTGGCGCAGCGGCGTCGGCTCGGTGTTCATGCGGCCGGCGAAGCCCGATCCGCCCGAGCCGCCGAACCCCGCCTGCGAGCCGCTGCTGAAGCCGCCGGCCTTGGCTTCGGCATCCCGCGCATAGCGGTCTGCCTTCGACTTCACCCCGTCGTCGTCATAGGCGATTTCGCGAATGCGCCCGCCGCCCCAGCCATCGCCGGCAAATCCGGCGCCGGGCGTGCCGCGCGCCTGCGCGGCCTGGGCGCGCTGCCAGCCGGGGGTGCGATAGGCCCCCTGATTGAAGGCGGCGGTGCCGTCCCAGCGGCTGGCGCCATAGCCGCCGAAGCCGCCGGCGCCGTAGCCCCCATAGGACGTGTTCGCCTCCATCACCTCCACATGGTCCTCCGGCAGCTCGTCGAGGAAACGGGAGGGGATGGTCGATTGCCAAAGGCCGTGAATGCGGCGGTTGGAGACGAACCAGATCTTCACCCGCTTCTTGCCGCGGGTGATGCCGACATAGGCGAGGCGCCGCTCCTCCTCGAGGCCGGAGCGCCCGCCCTCGTCGAGGGCGCGCTGGTGCGGGAAGAGGCCTTCCTCCCAACCCGGCAGGAACACGGTCTCGAATTCCAGCCCCTTGGCCGAGTGGAGCGTCATGATGGAGACGGCGTCGAGTTCCTCGTTCTGCTCGGCGTCCATGACGAGCGCGACATGCTCCAGGAAGGAGGGCAGGCTCTCATACTCCTCCATGGAGCGGATCAGCTCCTTGAGGTTGTCTAGCCGGCCCGGCGCCTCGGCCGAGCGGTCGTTCTGCCACATCTCGGTGTAGCCGGACTCCTCCAGGATCGTCTCGGCAAGATCGGTATGGCGCGTGGTGCCGAGGAGCGACGACCAACGGCGGAACTGCTCGACCAGGCCGCGCAGGGTGGCGCGCACCTTCGGCTTCAGCTCCTCGGTCTGCGTCAGCTCGCCGGCGGCGGCGATCAGCGGGATACCCTTGGCCCTGGCATAATCGTGGAGGAGACGAACGGTGGCGTCGCCAAGGCCGCGTTTCGGCGTGTTGACGATGCGCTCGAAAGCGAGATCGTCGGCCGGCTGCACCACGGCGCGGAAATACGCCATGGCGTCGCGGATCTCCAGGCGCTCGTAGAAGCGCGGGCCGCCGATGACGCGGTAGTTGAGGCCGAGCGTGACGAAGCGGTCTTCGAACTCGCGCATCTGGAAGGACGCGCGCACCAGGATGGCCATGTCGTTCAGCGCGTGGCCCTGGCGCTGCAGCTGCTCGATCTCCTCGCCGATGGCGCGGGCTTCCTCCTCCGAGTCCCAGCCGGCGTTCACCGCAACACGCTCGTGCTCGGGGTCGGAGAAGTCGGTGAAGAGGGTCTTGCCGAGCCGGTCCTCATTATGGGCGATGAGATGCGAGGCGGCGCCGAGGATGTGGGCGGTGGAGCGATAGTTGCGCTCCAGCCGGATCACCGTCGCGCCCGGAAAATCCTTCTCGAAGCGCAGGATGTTGTCGACCTCGGCGCCGCGCCAGCCATAGATCGACTGGTCGTCGTCGCCCACACAACAGACGTTCACAGTGCTCCCGCTGTCGCCGCTTCGCGGCTCGCTCCGCAGGGGCGCGCCATCGGGCGCGGCGGCCGTTCGGCCTTGCCTCGCTGCGCTCGGAGATGCGTCGCCTCCTGCACCGCTGGCAACGGCGCCATGATCTTCCACAGCGCGATCCCGCCGCGGCTGCGGGCGCTGCGCGAGGAGGCGCAGCCACAGATACTGCGCGACGTTGGTGTCCTGGTACTCGTCGACGAGGATGTAGCGAAAGCGCCGGTGATAGTCGGCAAGGACGTCCGGGTGCGCGCGGAAGATCGCGATCGGATGCAGCAGCAGGTCGCCGAAATCGGCGGCGTTGAGGCTCTTCAGCCGGTCCTGATAGGCCTGGTAGAGCTCGCGGCCCTTGCCGTTGGCGAAGGCCCGAGCGTCGCCCTCCGGAATGTCCTTCGGTGTCAGGCCCTTGTTCTTCCAGCCATCGAGCATGTTGGCGAAGGAGCGCGCCGGCCAGCGCTTGTCGTCGAGACCCTCGGCCTGGATCAGCTGCTTGATCAGCCGGATCTGGTCGTCGGTGTCGAGGATGGTGAAGTTCGGCTTCAGTCCGGCGAGCTCGGCGTGGCGGCGCAGGATTTTCACGCCGATCGAGTGGAAGGTGCCGAGCCAGGGCATGCCCTCGACCATCGAACCGACGAGAAGGCCGATGCGCGTCTTCATCTCGCGCGCCGCCTTGTTGGTGAAGGTGACCGCGAGGATCTGGCTCGGAAACGCCCGGCCAGTGGCGAGGATGTGGGCGATGCGGGTGGTCAACACCCGCGTCTTGCCGGTGCCCGCGCCGGCCAAGACCAGCACCGGCCCCTCCGTCGTCTCGACGGCGGCCCGCTGCTCCTCGTTCAGCCCGGAGAGGTAATCCGGCGTCTGCGGCGCCCGCGCCGCCATGGCCCGCGCCGCGATACCGCCGCCGCGGGACGGCTGCGAAGCGGGGTGCGGCGGCAGATCGTTGGAATCGCTCATCGTGCCTATGTAGTCGGTTCGGCGGGGAACACTAGCGGAACATCGTCGCGCCACAAGCGGCGCTCCGCTCCTGTTGCGTCCGCGCCCCGGGCGCTCATTCGTGGACGGCGGCGGCGCGCCGCGATCAGATGCCGGCCTCGACGGTGATGCGGCTGCCGTCGCTGAAGCGCGAGAAGCGGAACGGGTGGGGATCCACCACCGGGTCGTCGCCTGCAACGATGTCGGCCATCAGCCGGCCGGCACCCGGGCCGATGCCAAAACCGTGGCCGGAGAAGCCGGTCGCCATGAAGAAGCCGGGCAGGCTCGGCACGTCCGAGATGACCGGCACCGCATCGGGCGTGACGTCGATGAGGCCGCCCCAGCGCTGCTTCTCCCTGGCCGCGGCAAACGCCGGATGCGAGGCTCGGAAGGCCGCAAAGGCTGTGTCCAGAAGCTTGTGCGCCGGCTCCGGGTCGAGCACGCGCTCGTGCTCGAAGGGCGAGATCGCGTCGGCCGCCCAGCGGCGCGGCTGGCGCAATTCGGTGAGGAAGCGTCCGGAGAGGCGCAGGGCTAGGCCCTTGTAGTTGCCGCGCAGCGCCGGCAGGAACGCACTGAAGAGGCGGAAACTGTCCGGTGTGATGTCGAAGGTCGACAGGCCGCCATGGGCGATGTTGTAGCCGCCATCGAGCCGCTTGCGAAAGGCGAAGTCGGAAGCGGCCGAGGAGATCTCCGGCGCGTCGTCGAGGCGCTCGGTGCGCAGGACCGAGCCGAGGACCTTCAGCTGCGGCAGCGCGATGCCGGCATTGCCGGCAAAGAGCCGCGACCAGGCGCCGCCGGCGAGCACCACGGCCTTGGCCGCGATCGGCCCGCGCTCGGTGACGACGCCGGAAATGCGCCCGCCTTCCGTCTCGACCGTGCGCACTGCGCAGTCGGTGAGGAGCGTGCCGCCGGCCGCGGCGAAGGCCCGGGCGATGGCGGGGGCGGCCATCTGCGGCTCGGCACGCCCGTCGGACGCGGTGTAGAGCGCCCCCGCCACAGGGCGCGAGAAGCCCGGCATCAGCGCCTGCACCTCGGCCTGCGAGATCAGCTTCGAGCCGATCTGGTGCTGGCGCGCATGCTCCAGCCACGGCTCGTAGCTCTCCAGCTCGGCCTTGGAGTCGCACAGATACAGGATGCCGCAGGTCCGGTAGCCGACATCCTCGCCGACTAGCCCGTCGAGCCGCTTCCAGATGCGCAGGCTTTCCTGGATCAGCGGGATCTCGCGCGAATCGCGGCCCATGGCGCGGCACCAGCCCCAATTGCGGCTGGACTGCTCGCCGCCGATCCGGCCCTTTTCGCAGAGCGCGACGGAGAGCCCCTTCTGCCGAAGGAAGAAGGCGGTGCTGGTTCCGGCGATGCCGCCGCCGATGACGACGACGTCGACGCTCTTCGGCAGAATGGCGGAGGGGACGACCGAATCGACGTCGGGTGACAAGGGGAGCCTCGAGTGCGGAGGAGAGGAGAGGGGCCGCGCGTCGGGCGGATACTTTCCTATAGGAGCTTGCAGGAGCGTCCTCAACGCCGCCGCGCGAGGGGCCAGGCCGTGCTCGTCGACAGCCGGCAGGCGCCGCTGCGCCACGGGACAATTGGTCGCTGCCGACGGGTGGCCCCTTACAAGCGCTCGGAGTTGCTAGGCGATTGCGTGCCGCGCCTCGGATGCTAACGTCTGCCGGGCAGGCGGAGGAGGGCACCATGGCACAAGACGAGCAGCCGGCGATCAGCCAGGCGATGATCGACGCTTATGACGAATACACCCATCTGACCCTCGACCGGCGCGGCTTCATGCAGAAGCTGACCGGGCTCGCCGGCTCGGCTTCGGCGGCCGCCGCGATCGCGCCGCTGCTGGCGGCCTCGCCCACGCGAGCAGAACTCGTCGCGCCGGAGGATTCACGGCTGACCTCGATCTGGGCGACGCTGCCCGGGCCCGAGGGCGACATCAAGGCCTATCTGACGAAGCCGGCAGGCAGCACCGGCGATCTCCCCGGCGTCCTCGTGATCCACGAGAACCGCGGGCTCAACGCGCACATCCAGGATGTCGCGAGGCGCCTGGCGCTGGAGGGATTTACCGTGCTGGCGCCGGATCTTCTGTCCGCCGCCGGCGGAACGCCGCCCGACGAGGATCAGGCGCGAAAGCTGATCCAGGAGCTGAACGCCGCGACGACCGTGAAGAACGCCGTCGCCGCGGTCGACTGGCTGGGCCAGCAGGGCGGCGTCGAGGGCCGCGTCGGCGCTGTCGGCTTCTGCTGGGGCGGCGGACTCGTCAACGACCTCGCCGTCGCGGACCCGAAGCTGAAGGCGGGCGTTGCCTATTATGGCCGGCAGCCGGACGCGGCCGAGGTGCCGAAGATCAAGGCGGCGCTGATGTTGCACTATGCCGGCCTCGACAACCGCATCAATGCTGGCATCGACGCTTACCGTGAGGCTCTCGAAGCGTCGAAGGTGGAGCACGAGATCTTCGTCTACGAAGGGGTCAACCACGCCTTCAACAACGACACCTCGGCCGCGCGCTACGACAAGGCGGCGGCCGATCTCGCCTGGAGCCGCACAGTCGGCTTCCTGAAGGACAAGCTCGAGGCCGACAGCTGAGGCACCGGGACGAGCGTCAGGCGCGACCGCTGCTTGCGGCGGCGTCCACGCCTGACGCGGCGGCTGCCGCGACGAGCGGTTCCACCGGCAAACCAAAGTCGCGATAGCCGGCTTCTATGACGGCAAGATAGGCATTCGCGGGCACGGCGTAGCCGGCTTCGTTCATGCGATAGGCGAACACGGCCGGAGCAGCTTCGGGCTGACCGTCCGCGGGAGGAATGGCGTCTGGCCCGAGCCACTGCGGCAGGATCTCGATCCGGCGATACAGCCCGCCGTCGAGATTCTCATAGGCGTCGAGCGCGGCTTCGCAGGCTGCAGTGACTCGCCACAAGCCGCCGACCACGTTGCAGCCCGCGGCGGGCTCGATATCGGCGAAGGTCCGGAAGACCAGCCGGTAATCGGCCAGGGTCGCTGCGCCGACGGGTTCGGCGCCGGGGCACAGCGCCGCCATATGCGCTTTGCTGAGATTGGAGCCGTAGGCGAAATAGAGGCGGTCTGCCACGCTCAGCTCCTCGGCTCGCGATCTGTCATCTGGCGCCCCGCCGCCGCATATCCGGCGACGGCGGCCGTATCGCTCATGACCACCGGTCGACGTGCCTTGCGGAGACACGAGCCTCGCGGAACAGCCCGCGCTCCGGGGCACCACGGAGCTCGAACGGCGCTGGACGGGCGATCGACTATCGGTTCATCAGCATCATATCGTCGGCAAAGCCGATACGACCTCAACTACTGGCTTGAGGACCGCAACGAAAGCACAAAGAAGGACGATCCGCCTTGCAAGTGATCCGGCTTCAGCCGACAGCCACCATTCCGAACAGCCCGCTGCCGCTCCTCATCCTGCCGGGTGCTCTGCCGCCGGAGGCCCGCAACTCCGCCGATGGCGAGGCGCTGCTGAAGCGCAACGGCTGGCAGGGCACCTGGACCTACACCGTCTACGACTTCTGGCACTACCACACGACGGGCCATGAGGTGCTCGCCTGCATCCGCGGCGAGGCGGTGATCGGCTTCGGCGGCGAGGGCGGCGTCGCAATCACGCTGAAGCCCGGGGACGTCGCCATCCTGCCGGCCGGCACCGGGCACAAGCGCCTCTCCGGCACGAGCGACTTCGCCGTCGTCGGGGCCTATCCGCCGGGCCAGGACGGCGCCATCGTGCGGGAGGGCTCGATGAGCGTCGACGCGGCGCGGCAGGCGATCGCCCTCTTGGCGCTGCCGGAGAGCGATCCGATCACCGGCGACAAGCCCGGCGTGCTCGCAGCTTGGCGGTAAATGTCGGCCGCGGAAGCGAGGCTCGGTTCGGCCGCGGCCGCCAGCCACGGGATGACGGCGGCATCGGCTGCGTCTATGCATGCGGCGGAGCCGCCGCGGCGGCGCTGCCGGCCGGGAAGGAGCGAACATGGCCCTGAAGGACATCCTGTCGGAGGCGCGCCCGGCGCGTGAGGGGATTGCGCGGGCGCTGCCGATCCTCAAGCAGCGCTTCGGGGACCGCCTCGTCACCGGCGAGGACGTGCGCCGCGCCCATGCGCATTCAACGAGCTACATTCCCAACCAGATGCCGGACGCGGTGCTGTTTGCCGGGAGCGAGGACGAGGTGCGCGATCTCGTGCTGATCGCCGGTGAGCACGGCGTGCCGATCATCCCCTTCGGTACGGGGTCGTCGCTGGAGGGGCATGTCAACGCGCCGCAGGGCGGCGTCTGCCTCGATCTGTCGCAGATGGACAAAATCCTGGCCGTCCATGCCGAGGATCTCGATTGCACCGTCGAGCCGGGTGTCACCCGCGAGGCGCTGAACAACGCGCTGCGCGACACCGGCCTGTTCTTCCCGATCGACCCCGGTGCCAATGCGAGCATCGGCGGCATGGCGGCGACGCGGGCCTCGGGCACGAATGCGGTACGCTACGGCACGATGAAGGACAACGTGATCGGCCTTACCGCCGTGATGGCGGATGGGCGGATCGTGCGCACCGCACGGCGGGCCAAGAAGACCTCCGCCGGTTACGACCTGACGCGGCTTCTGGTTGGGTCGGAAGGTACGCTCGGCATCATCACCAGCATCAACCTGAAGCTCTACGGCATACCTGAGACGATCCTCTCCGGCGTCTGCCCATTCCCAAGCGTGAAGAGCGCCTGCGACGCGGTGATCCAGACGATCCAGACCGGCATCCCGGTGGCGCGGATCGAGCTTCTCGACGAAGTCGCGGTGAAGGCGGCGATCGGCTATTCGCAGCTCGACCTGCCGGCCTCGCCCTGCCTCTTCATCGAACTGCATGGCTCGCCGACCGGCGTCGCCGAGCAGTCGGAGCTGTTCTCGGCAATCGCCGAGGAGCATGGCGGCGGACCCTTCGCGGGCTCGACCCGGACGGAGGAGCGGGCGAAGCTCTGGAAGGCGCGGCACAATTTCCTCTGGGCGGCGATGGCGCTGCGGCCGGGTGCCCAGAGCATCTCGACGGATGTCTGCGTGCCGGTGTCGCGGCTTGCCGACTGTATCGAGGAGACCCGCCTCGACATCGAGGCGACCGGCCTGCTCGCACCGATCGTCGGCCATGTCGGCGACGGCAATTTCCACGTTTCGATGCTGCTCGATGCGAGCGATCCCGCCGAGATCGACAAGGCGGAAGCCTTTATCGCCCGGCTCAACGATCGGGCGCTCGCCATGGACGGCACCTGCACGGGCGAGCACGGCATCGGGCAGGGCAAGCGCGGCTTCCTCGCCCGCGAGCTGCCGGAGGCGCTGGAGGTCATGCGGGCGATCAAGGCGACGCTCGACCCGAAGAACATCCTCAACCCCGGCAAAATCTTTCTCTAGCGGCCGCGCCGCCTCGTCCGGCGGCGGAAGGCTCTTAGCCACGTTCGGATGCGGCGGCGGCGCCGCATTGCCGCACCGGGATGCTTCGGCTAACACAAAATCATCATGGCCGCCCGCTTTCGCCGCCGGGCGGCGCTTGCGTCGACACGCCGCCACGGCCTGCCGAGCAGTCTCCGGCGGGAGGGAAGGAGCCTCGCCCTGATCAGAGCCTTCGTCGTTCTCGGCAGCCTTCTGGTGCTGGCGCTGATGGCGGCCGTGATCGCGCCCTTCTTCATCGACTGGACCGCCTATCGCGCCGACTTCGAGCGTGAGGCCTCGCGCATCGTTGGGCGGCCGGTGGTCGTTCATGGCGACGCCTCGGCGCGGCTCCTGCCGTTTCCGTCGGTCACCTTCACCAATGTCGCGGTGGAGGGCGCCGGTGACGTGCCGCTGATGACGATCGACCGTTTCCGCATGGATGCCGAGCTGGCGCCCTACCTCTCCGGCGAGATCCGCATCTATTCGATGACGGTCGAGCGGCCGCGCGTGCGCGTGCCCGTTTCGGAGGCGGGTCGCGTCGACTGGGTGGTGGGGCAGCCGTCGTTCCACACCGCTGCGACCGTGGTGCTGGAGAACGTCGCGATCACCGATGGTTCGGTGCTGATCGAGAACGGATTGACCGGGCGATCGCATGTCCTGTCCAACGTCAATGCGACGCTGTCGGCCCGCTCGCTCGTGGGTCCGATCGCCGGCTTCGGCAGCTTTGTCGCAGACGGCGAGGCGCTGCGCTTCTCGATCAGCTCGGGCGAGGCACAACCGGACGGCGCCCTGCCGCTGAAGCTCGATGTCGCCTCGGACCGGCTCGACGGCAGCGTGACCTTCGACGGCGCTGCGCGTGTGGCGGAGGGGCAGCCACACCTCGCCGGGACGCTGCAAGTGCAGCGGCCGCCGGCGGCGATGCTGACCGGGTCTCCCGGACCGACGGGAACAGCCGATACCGCGGCCTCCGGTGCGGATGCCGCCGACGAACAGACGCCGGTGCACATGACGAGCGCGGTCGCGGCCACGGTGACCGCCGCTGAGCTGAGCGAGATGCGTGTCACGGTCGGCAAGGGGACGGCGCCCTATGCGATGACCGGTGCCGGCACGCTCGACTTCGGCAAAAACCCGCATTTCACTCTGGATCTCCAGGGCGAGCAGGTCGACGTCAACACTCTGGCTGCGCCAGGCACCGAGGAGACAGGACTGGCTTCTTCGCAGGGTGCACCAGCTGTTCCTCCGACGGATGTCACGCCGGGGGCGGCGGACACGCCGAAACCGAGCTTCGCCGAGCGGCTGGAGGCGACGCGCCGCGTGCTCGCCGCCATTCCGCAGCCGCCGCTGCCGGGCACCGCGACGATCAAGCTGCCGGTGGTGGTGGCGGGCGACACCACGATCCGCGACGTCGGCTTCGTGGTTTCGCCTGGCGCTGCCGGCGCCTGGACGGTGAAGGACTTTGCCGCCGAACTGCCCGGACGCACCCGCATCGAAGCCTCCGGCGACGTCTTTCCCAGCACCGCGCTGCGGTTTGCCGGCGACCTTCTCCTGGCGTCCCGCCAGCCCTCCGGCTTCGCCGACTGGCTGACGGGTTCGGTCGATCCCGCAATCCGCACGCTGCCGCGTGCCGGCTTTTCCGCCAAGGTTGATCTGTCGGCGGCGGCACAGCGTTTCGACGAGCTGGAGGTGGACGTTGGCGGGCAGGGCCTGAAGGGGCATCTGGCGCGATCGGCCGAGAGCGGCCATCGCCTCGTCGACGCCGAGCTTTCCGGCGGCGCGATCGATCTCGATGCGCTGCTGGCGCTGTCGAGGCTCTTCACCGGCGCGGGCGAGAGCGTTGCCTCGGCCGACCGGCTGCGGCTGAAGCTCAAGGCTGGGCCGATCCGCAGCGGCGATGCCGCGGCGGCGCGCGTCGACGCCGACCTTGCCTATGATGGCGCTACCCTCTCGATCGAGCGCCTCGACATCGGCGATCTCGCGGGCGCCAACCTGTCGACCGCGGGCCGGCTGACCGGCCTCGATCAGTCGGCCGAGGGCGCGCTGACCTTCAAGCTGGACGCCGAGCGACCGCAGCCGCTCTTCACGCTGCTGCGCGACCGGCTGCCCGAAGTCCCCATCGTCGCGGCGCTGGCCGAGCGCTCCGACCGCCTCGGCCCGCTGGCGGTCAGCGGCGAGGTCAAGACCGCGCCGGGCGAAGCCGGCGCCAAGCCGACGCTGATGCTGCGGCTGGCGGGACGCGCGGACGGCACGGCGATCAAGCTCACCAGCGCGCTGGAAAACGGGCTCTACGGCGCAAGCGAAAGCGGCCGCTTCGGCGCGGAGCTGACGCTGACGAATGATGAGCCGGGCGTGCTGCTGGCGCAGCTCGGCCTGGAGACGCTGCCGGTGGATGCGCCGGCGCCGCTCACCGCCGCGCTCTCGCTCTCGGCGGCTGCAACCGGGCCGGTGGCCGCCAGCGCCAGCCTGCGCGCGCCGGGAACGGACATCTCGGCGGACGGGACGCTCGACATCGAGCCGGCGGGCCTCGTCGGCGCCGATCTGTCCGTGGCAATCCGCAGCACCGACCTCTCGCCCTTCCTCCTGATGACGGCGGTCTCGCTCGGCCAGTCCTTCGAGAGCCTGCCCGTCGAAGCCGCGGCGCGCCTGTCCTGGTTCAAGGACGACTGGACACTTCAGGATCTCTCCGGCGACATCGCGGGTACACGCGTCGCAGCCGATCTCGCGCGGACCGGCGGCGGTGCCATCGGCGGCAGCGTGACGCTGTCGGACCTCTCGATGCCGTGGCTGGCGACGCTCGTCTATGGCCGTGCGCCGCTGGATGACGCGGCCGGGCTCTGGCCTGAAGAGGCGTTCCTGCCGTCGCTGCTGCCGGACGTCGAATACGGCGTCGACCTGAAGGCCGACCGGCTCTGGCTCGGCACCGGTCCCGAGGCCGCAGGCGTCTCGGCGCGCGTGTCCGGCGCCGGCGATCGCCTCTCGATCGAGGCGCTGAGCGCACGCATAGCCACGGGTACGGTCGAGGGCTCGGCCGCCTTCCGCAACGCCGCCGGGATCGGCAGCGCCTCGCTGAAGCTCAACCTTGCCGGCATCGACTTGGCGACCCTGTGGCCGGCCGCCGCGCCCGGCGAAACCGCGCCGGCAGGAACCGGACTGAACGGGACGCTCGCCGCGACGGTGGCGATCGATGCCAGCGGCCAGTCCTATGCCGGGCTTGCCTCGGCCTCCGTCGGGGCCGGCCGCGTCGAGCTGACGGATACGGAACTGCCGGGTCTGGCGGAAGGGCTCTTCCCCTCCATCCTGGCGGCAGCGGATGCAGAGGGTTTCGACGCTTCGGAGCCCAATGCGAGCGCCTTGGTGAAACGCCTTTCGGCTGGCCGGCGCTACGGTCCGCTCGACTTCGGCGCCGACTTCGCGCTGACCGGCGGTGTCGCCCGCTTCACGCCGACGGCCATCGCCCGTCCCGGCGAGATGCTGACGGTCGGTGGCTCGCTCGATCTCGCCGATCTCGATGCCGAGGCCGACCTGTCGCTCGCGTTCGATCCGGGAGACGAGGCGGTGGAAGGCGCGGTCCCTGCAGTCACCTATGCCCTGCGCGGTTCGGCCGCGGCGCCCTCGCTGACGATCAGCGCCGAGCCTCTCGCAAACTACCTGTCGGTGCGGGCGCTGGAGCGCGAACAGGCGCGGGTGGAGGCGATGCAGGAGGCGTTGCAGGAGAAGCTGCGGCTGCGCCGCGAGGCGAGGCTCTACCGCTCCCGCGCCGAGGAATTTTCCCGTGCGGCCGCGGCCAACGCCGCCGAAGAGGCCGAGCAGATGCGGCTCGAACGCCAGCGGCGCGAGGATGCCGAGCGGCAGGCCCGGCTGGAAGAGGAAGCGCGGGCTGCGGCCGCAGCGGCCGCAGCCGAGGCGGAACGGGCGGCTGCTGAGCGTGCCGCGGCGGAGCGGGCTGAGCGTGCGGCCGCCGAACGCCGTCGCGAGGCGGAGGCAGCTGCGGCTCAACGCAGCCGTGCGCCGACGCCTGCGACGCCGGCATCGCCGCAGATCAGTCCGACGGAGCGCCCGGCAGTGGCGCAGCCGCCGACGACACCACGTCCGGAGCCCGATTTCGGCGCGCCGGTTGCCGGACCCGATGCGCCTGCGACGACTCCGGCGCCTGACTTCCCGTCATTGCCGGGCGTCAACGATCCGCTGCGGTTCTGATCGCAGGCCGATGCTGGGTTCATCACGCTCGCGACGGTGCGGCAGGCCTCACTTGATCGTCCGCTGACCATCGCCTCCCCGTGATGCCCATCGGGCCCGGTTCAGCTCACGTCTGCTGCGGCTTGCAAGGACGTGCGTTCGCCAAGATCCGCCGCCGGCTGACGTTCCAGCGCATCCGTCAGGACCGCGACCCGGATGGCGGAGGAGAGGTTCGTGGATTCATCCCGGCGGGCATCGATGCGGGCGACGAGGCCGGCGAGCGAGATCGCCTGACGATCGGCCATGGCGCGCAGCGCCGCCCAGAATGGTTCTTCGATGCTGATGGAGGTTCGATGGCCGCGAATGGCGATCGACCGCTTGACGATCATGCGCCGGGCTTTGCCGGACCGCCGTCCATCGCCCCGGCATCATCCAGCCGGTGCGCGTCGAGCTGTGCCGCCGACCGCTCTCGTTCCGCACTTGCCGTCTGGCGCAGTGCCTTGGGCAGGCCGTGGAGAACGCGGTTGGCCGCGGCCTTGTCATCCTTGCGGCGAGCCTCGGCCCGCTTGCGCTCGCGGCGAAGGTTGATGATCTCCGCCATGCAGGGACACGTGCCTTATGGCTTCTTGCGGAAGGCGTCGAGCGAGACGACCTCGGCGGCGCGTTTGCCGTCTTCGGCCGCCGGCTCCTTTGCGGGCTTGGCCGCAGCCGGAGCCTTGTCCTTGGCCGGCAGCTTGGCGGTCGCCGGCGCCTTCACCGGCTTTGGCGCCTCGGCCTCGCTCGTCACCGGTGCGATGGAGGCGACAGTCGCGCCCTCGCCATCGGCATTCGCCGCCTCGACCTCGCGCACGTCGAATTCGAGTTCGAAATTCACCGCTGGGTCGTAGAAGCCGCGGATCGCGCTGAACGGGATCAGCAGGCGCTCCGGGATGTCGGAGAAGGAGAGGCCGACCTCGAAGTTCGTGTCGGTGACCTGCAGGTCCCAGTACTGGTGCTGGATGACGATCGTCATCAGCTCCGGATACTTCTCGCGCAGGCGCGTCGACAGCCGCACGCCGGGTGCCGACGTCAGGAAGGTGATGAAGAAGTGGTGATCGCCCGGCAGGCCGGTCTTGATCACTTCGGCCAACACCTTGCGGATGACGCCGCGGAGCGCGTCCTGCGCGAGAATGTCGTAGCGGATCAGATCCTGGCCCATCGATTCCCCGAATACATGCCGGCTGCAGGCAGCGCCTGCCTAAAATGAAGTGGAGGCTTCTGTTGCCAGGTGCCTCCGAACCCCGCCTAGAGGTGCGAACCCCCAGGGCTTTGATTGAAGCTATCGCACTGCATTAAGCAGCGAGACGGGCTTCCGCATAGTTGTCGTTGGCAACTATTGTACGGCCCGATAACGGCGGAACCATGCCGAGCAAAAGTCCGATCTTTACGCCCTCGTCGATCCTATTTCGCCCCCGCCTCAGCCCATCGCAGCGGATGGGTTGAGGTGGAGGCGCCGGGTACCGCCCCCGGGTCCGAAAGGTTTATTACATCGGCCGTTTATCGCCATAGCCGGTCGGGTGACCGGCACGCGGAATATAGGGGCTCAGGCGCGCCCTGCAAAGATCGGAAATCGCTATCGATGACACTGATGATGTGGCGCCTGTCGCGGCGATGCCGCGCGCCTGTTGCGGCGGGCGCACGAGCGATCGCTAATCCGTCATCGCCGCCGCTTCCGGAGTCGACAGGGCGGGGTGCGTCTGAGATGGATAGGCTGCGGTGACGCCGTATCCGAATCCGCTTCGAGGGCGCGAGCCTGCGCCAGTGCCGGGTGGCGGGGCTCCGCATTCAGGCCGGAGTATGCATGCGCCAATATCTCGATCTCCTCGACCGCGTCCTCACCGACGGTACGCTCAAGGGCGACCGGACCGGAACCGGCACGCGCTCGGTCTTCGGCCATCAGATGCGCTTCGATCTCTCGGCCGGCTTCCCGCTCGTCACCACCAAGAAGCTGCATCTGCGCTCGATCATCCACGAACTGCTGTGGTTCCTGAAGGGCGAGACGAACGTCGCCTATCTCAGGGACAACGGTGTGCGGATCTGGGACGAATGGGCGGACGAGAACGGCGATCTCGGCCCGGTCTACGGGGCGCAGTGGCGCTCCTGGCCTGACTACAATGGCGGCCATATCGACCAGATCGCGAGGGTGGTGGCCGATATCCGCCGCAACCCCAATTCGCGCCGCCTGATCGTGTCGGCCTGGAACCCGGCGCTGGTGGACGAGATGGCGCTGCCGCCGTGCCACTGCCTGTTCCAGTTCTATGTCGCCGACGGGAAACTCTCCTGCCAGCTCTATCAGCGCTCGGGCGACATCTTCCTCGGTGTCCCCTTCAACATCGCCTCCTATGCGCTGCTGACAGCCATGGTGGCGCAGGTGACGGGGCTGAAGGCCGGCGACTTCGTCCATACGCTGGGCGACGCGCATATCTACGCCAACCATTTCGAGCAGGCTCGCCTGCAGCTGTCGCGCGAGCCGCTGCCGCTGCCTCGCCTGAAGCTGAACCCTGCGATCGACGATCTCTTCGCCTTCCGATTCGAGGACATCGCCATCGAGGGCTATGAGGCGCACGGCCACATCAAGGCGGACGTCGCGGTTTGATGGCAGAGCAAGGCCAGCCGCGGCTGACCGCCGTCGTCGCGATGGGGCGCAATGGCGTGATCGGGCAGGACGGGCAACTGCCCTGGCGCCTCTCGACCGACCTGAAGCGCTATCGCAGCCTGACCATGGGCAAGCCGATGATCATGGGCCGCAAGACGATCGAATCGATCGGCCGGGCGCTCGACCGTCGCGACACGATCGTGCTGACGCACCGGCCCGAGATCGCCATTGCCGGCGTCTTCCTGGCGCATTCGCCACAGGAGGCGCTGCGGCTGGCTGGCGAGAGGGCGGCCGAGCGCGGCGTGGACGAGATCATCATCGCCGGCGGCGGCGAGATCTATGCCGAGTTCCTGGACCGCCTCGATCGACTCGCCATCACCCATGTCGATGCCGACCCCGCGGGGGATGCGCGATTTCCGGCCATAGACTGGGACGGATGGACCGTGGTGACGTCGGAAGATGTGCCGTCGGGTCCGAAGGATGACGTCGCCAGCCGCCACGTCGTCTACGAGCGGCGCTGAGGGCGCTCACGCCGATCACTCTTGCCGGCCGTCTGGAACACTACCGCGCCGCTAACCATCCCCGCCTGCAACGCGGCAAAAGCGGCCGCTCGCGTTGAAAGGGCGAGGGGCAGTTCCTATACAGGGCACAACACCTAAAGACAGGCGGCGCGGGCACGGCTTCTCGCCTCCCATAGCGCGGGCGAAAGGACCTTCATGCCCTGGAGTAATCAGACGGGGAACGGCGGCGGCTGGAAAGGGGGCGGCGGCAATGGCGGCGGTCCCTGGGGGCAAGGACCTCAGAACCCGCGGCCCGGCAACAATCCGCCTGATCTCGAGGACATCCTGCGCCGCGGCCAGGACCGGTTGCGTCGCGCCATGCGCGGCGGGCGCGACGGCTCGTCGGGCAATGCCAATGGCGGCGGCTTCGCACTTGCGGGCCTGATCGTCGCAGGCCTTGCCGTGCTCTGGCTGTTCAAGGCCGTCTATACCGTCCAACCCGACGAGGTCGGCGTCGAGATGTTCCTCGGCAAGCCGGAGGAGCAGCTGTCGCAGCCGGGCCTCCACTTCGTCATGTGGCCGCTCGAGACGGTGGACACGGTTCCCGTCGTCGAAAGCCAGATCACCCTCGGCAGCGGCCAGCGCGGCGATACGTCGGGACTGATGCTCTCGGGCGACCAGAACATCGTCGACGTGCAGTTCGCGGTTCTCTACCAGGTCGACAATCCGCAGGCCTATCTCTTCAACGTCGAAGACCCCGTCGCGATGCTGCAGCAGGTCGCCGAGAGCGCCATGCGCGAGGTGGTCGGCCGGCGTCCGGTGCAGGACGTCTTCCGCGACGACCGCGCCGGGATCTCCGAGGACGTGCGCAGCATCGTTCAGGACACGATCAACCGCTACGGCACGGGCCTTCGCGTGAACGCCATTTCCATCGAGGATGCGGCGCCGCCGGCCCAGGTCGCCGACGCCTTCGACGAGGTGCAGCGCGCCGAGCAGGACGAGGACCGCTTCGTCGAGGAAGCCAATCGCTATCGCAACCAGCAGGTCGGCCAGGCGCGCGGCGAGGCGGCGCAGGTCCGCGAGGATGCAGCGGCCTACAAGAACCGCGTCACGCTGGAAGCCGAAGGCGCGGCGAACCGCTTCTCCTCGATCGTGGCTGAGTATCAGAAGGCGCCCGAGATCGTGCGCCGCCGGCTCTTCCTCGACACGATGGAAGGCGTCCTGCGCAACTCGTCCAAGGTGATCGTGCCGGAGGGCGGGCAGGGCGTCGTGCCCTATCTGCCGCTCAGCGAATTGCAGCGTCAGCAGCCGGCCACGAGTGGTCAGCCGCGCGTCGTCGGCAGCGGAGCCAGCGTCACCGGTGGCGCTTCGGTGCAGGAGACCGGCCGATGAGCAACCGCGCCACCGCCATCCTGATCGCCGCCGCTGCGGTGCTCTTCATCCTCTGGAACTCGCTGTTCATCGTCAATGAGAAGGAGCAGGCGATCGTGCTCCGCTTCGGCGAGATCACGCGGGTCGTCAAGGAACCCGGCCTCTACTTCAAGGCGCCCCTGAGCTTCGCTGGCGCGGACAACGTGCAGAAGCTGCCGGACCGCCTGCTGCGCTTCGACCTGGACAACATCCGCGTCCAGGTCTCGGGCGGCAAGTTCTACGAAGTCGATGCCTTCATGGTCTACAGCATCCAGGATGCCGCCCTGTTCCGGCAGGCCGTGTCCGGCTCCATCGAGGCGGCCGAGCAGCGCCTGCGCACCCGTCTCGACGCCGCTCTGCGCAGCGTCTACGGCCGGCGCGGCTTCGAAGCCGCGCTGTCGGAAGAGCGCGGTGACATGATGCGCGAAGTCCGCGACCAGATCCGCCCGGATGCCGCCTCGCTCGGCGTCGAGCTAAACGACGTGCGCATCCGCCGCACCGATCTGACGCAGGAGGTCTCGCAGCAGACCTATGAGCGTATGCAGGCCGAGCGTCTGGCCGAGGCCGAGCTCCTGCGTGCCCGCGGTCAGGTGTCGGCGCGCGAGATCCGCGCGGCGGCCGATCGTGAGGCGGTCGAGTCCATCGCAGCCGCGCGGCGCGACGCCGAGGTGCTGCAGGGCGAAGGCGACGCGGCGGCCAACCGCGTGCTCGCCGAGGCTTACGGCAAGGACCAGGGCTTCTTCGACTTCTACCGCTCGATGAACGCCTACAAGGCAGCACTGGAGAATTCGGGCACCACCATGGTGCTGACGCCGGATTCGGAGTTCTTCCGCTACTTCAACAGCGCCTCGGGCGTGGGCACGGGCCGCGGGCCTGTGACCGGCGCAACGGCTCCCGGTGGAGCCGCCTCGGGTCCGGCTGCGGCTGCGACGCCGGGCACGGCCTCGGGTGCTGCCGCGACATCGCCGGGCGCAGCTGAGACGCCGGCTCCGGCACCTGCCGCTCCTTTGGACACGAGCACGACGCCGGCAACGCCGGCACCGTGACCGACTTCCTCGCCGCCCTCGGTCTGGTGTTGGTGATCGAGGGCGTCGTCTGGGCGCTTTTCCCGGCTGCGCTGGCGCGGCTCGGCCGCATGGCCGAGCAGATGCCGGAAGCGGCGCTCCGGCGCAGCGGCCTTGTTGCGGTGATCGCCGGTACGGCGATCGTCTGGCTGGTGCGGGGATAGGCGCCCGCCGCCTGCCAACTTCGGGTGCCGCGACCGCTCAGCGGCACTGCGCCTTCTTGATTCGGACGCTTTTTTCCGCTCCGCTCATCCTCTCGCCCGATCGGGATTCGCGCTGAGGCCGCCTTGCGCGGCTTCTGCTGCACCTGAATGCGCGGCGCACGGGGACTGCCATGACCGCACTGCCGAGCCGCCGCTGCCTGACAATCGCGCTGATCTGCGCCGCTTCGGCGGGCGGCCTTGCGCCAGCCCGAGCGCAGCCTGTAACGCCGCCAGCGGTTGCCCCCGTGCCGCCGCCGCCGCCGCCGCCGGCGGCTGATCCGGTGACACCGCAGCAGCAGGCACCCGCGACGAGCCGTGGACCTGCCTCGGTCGCGGACCTTGCGGAATCGCTCCTGGACTCCGTCGTCAACGTCTCGACCTCGCAGAATGTCGAGGGTGTGGCGCAGGGGCTGCCGCGGCTGGAGGCGCCCGAGGGCTCGCCGCTGCAGGACTTCTTCGATGACCTCCTGAAGGATGGGGACAAGGGCGGCTCGCAGCGCGTCCAGTCGCTCGGCTCCGGCTTCGTGGTCGACGCCTCCGGTATCATCATCACCAACAACCACGTCATCGCCGACGCCGACGAGATCAGCGTCAACTTCTCCGACGGCTCGAAGCTCGACGCGACGGTGCTCGGCAAGGATACCAAGACCGACATCGCGGTCCTGAAGGTGCTGCCGCCCAAGCCCCTGAAGGCGGTGAAGTTCGGCAACTCCGACAAGTTGCGTATCGGCGACTGGGTGATGGCGATCGGCAACCCATTCGGCCTCGGCGGCTCGGTGACGGTTGGCATCGTCTCGGCGCGCGGCCGCAACATCAATGCCGGCCCCTACGACAACTTCATCCAGACCGATGCTGCCATCAATCGCGGCAATTCCGGCGGGCCGCTCTTCGACATGAATGGCGAGGTCGTCGGTATCAATACCGCGATCATCTCGCCGACCGGCGGCTCGATCGGCATCGGCTTCTCGATCCCGGCAACGCTTGCGGTCAACGTCGTCAACCAGCTGAGGGAGTTCGGCGAAACCCGGCGCGGCTGGCTCGGCATCCGCCTTCAGGCCGTGACCGACGAGATCGCCGAAGGCTTCGGCCTGTCGAGTGCCAAGGGCGCCATCGTCATGGGCGTGGTGCCGGGCGGACCGTCCGACAAGGGGCTGCTGAAGGTCGGCGATGTCATCACCAGCTTCGACGGGCGCGAGGTGGAGAGTTCGCACGACCTGCCGCGCATCGTCGCCGAGACGCCGGTCGGCAAGACCGTGAAGGTGGAGGTGCTGCGCAAGGGCGCCGCCGCCGAGCCGCCCAAACCCGTCACCGTCGATGTCACGCTCGGCCGGCTCGAGGACGGCGAGCAGGCGATGAACGAGACCGGAAGCGACAAGGGACTCGGCGGGCCGCCGAGCGGTCAGGAAAACGAGGAGCGGGACGGCGACGTCTCGGCGCTCGGCATGACGCTCGCCGAGATCGATGACAAGGCCCGGCAGGAATACAGCCTCGGCAAGGAGATCTCGGGCGTCGTCGTCACCGGTGTGGCGCCGGCGTCCAGCGCAGCCGAGAAGGGCATCCAGCCCGGCACGGTGATCAAGGAGGTGGCGCAGGAAGGCGTTACCAAGGCCAAGGACGTCGAAACCAAGATCGCTGCGTTGCGCTCCTCCGGGCGCAAGAACGCGCTGCTGCTGCTCTCGTCCAACACCGGCGACCTGCGCTTCGTCGTGGTGCCGCTCGACTGAGCGGCGCAGCTGCTCAGGCCGCGACGAAGTCTGCGCGGCGGAAACCCTGGATGAAGAGCAGCGCCGTCAGGTCGCCGTGATCGACCCGGTGCGGCGCGGCCGCGGCAACGCTCGGCTTGGCATGCAGCGCAACGCCGGTACCCGCTTCCTTCAGCATGGCGAGATCATTGGCGCCGTCGCCGACGGCGATCGCGGCATCGACGCCAGTGCCGAGCGTCTCCGCGATCTCGCGCAGCGCCGCAACCTTGGCGTCGCTGCCGAGGATCGGTTCCTGCACGAGGCCCGATAGCGCGTTGCCCTCGACCAGCAGCGTGTTGGCGCGGTGCTCGTGGAAACCGAGGCGCTCGGCAATGACGGCGGTGAAGGCGGTGAAGCCGCCGGAAACGAGGGCGGTGCGCGCGCCGTCCGCCCGCATGGTGGCAATCAGCGTCGCGCCGCCCGGTGCCAGGGTGATGCGCTTCTCGATGACCGCGGCGATCGTCGACTGGGGCAGGCCCTTCAAAAGCGCCACCCGCTCGCGCAATGCCGGCTCGAACGCGATCTCGCCGTTCATCGCCCGCGCTGTGATGGCGGCGACGCGATCCTTGATGCCGATTTCGGCGGCGAGTTCGTCGATGCACTCCTGGCCGATCATGGTGGAGTCCATGTCGGCAATGAGAAAGCGCTTGCGCCGGCCAGCCTCCTCCTGCACCACGCAGTCGATCCCGGCCTCGCCGGCAAGGCCTGCGAGTGCCGTGCGATCGTTGGCCGAAAGGGCGCGGGCGGGACGAAGGTCGCAGGCGAAGCCTTCGTGCAGCCAGTCGGCGCCCGCCTCGGCACCGATCGCGGCACGGGCAGCTTCGACGATTTGCCGAGACAGGCCAGGGCCTTCCGGCGCGGCGATCAGCGTGACGACGACGGACATGGGAACGCCTGAGACATGAACTGGAAGGCGATCCTGATAGCCGGGCCGACCGCGAGCGGCAAGTCGGCGCTGGCGCTGGCGCTGGCGCGGCGCACGGGCGGCGTCATCGTCAATGCCGATTCCATGCAGGTCTATGCCGGTCTGCCGATCCTCACCGCGCAGCCGAGTGCGGAAGAGCAGGCCGAGGCGCCGCACCGCCTCTATGGCCATGTCGATCCGGCGCGACCCTATTCGGTGGGCGACTGGCTGCGCGAAGCCGTGCCGGTCATCCAGGATCTGCAGGCGGCGGGACGGGTGCCGATCGTCTGTGGCGGCACCGGCCTTTACTTCAAAGCGCTGCTCGGCGGCCTCGACGACATGCCCGCGGTGCCGGATGCGATCCGCCGGCAGTGGCGTCAACGGCTGGCGGACGAGGGTGTCGCCGCGCTGCACGCCGTGCTGGCCACGCGGGACGCGGAGGCCGCATCCCGCATTCGGCCGAGCGATCCGCAGCGTGTCGTCCGCGCGCTGGAACTGATCGAAACGACGGGCGGGCGGCTCGCCGATCTCCAGGCCGGACGCTCGCGCCCGCAGATCGATCCCGCCACGACGCAGAAGATCGTACTCACGCCCGATCGCGCTCTTCTGCGGCAGCGGATCGCCGACCGGTTTGGGCTCATGGTCGAGGCCGGCGCCCTCGATGAGGTGCGGCGGCTACGGGCGCGGGGCGACATCGACCTGGCCACGGGCGCCGCTGCCAAGGCGATCGGCGTCACCGAGCTCGCACGGGTACTCGATGGCGAAATCGACCAGGTTGCGGCTGCGGCCTTGGCGGTCACCCGAACGCGGCAGTACGCCAAGCGGCAGGAGACCTGGTTCCGGCATCAGTTCGACACCGATTGGACACGCATCGTTCACGCCGGCGCAGTCTGACGAGCGCAATTTTAGCAGCCGGATTAAGGTTGTCGGAACCCTGCGTCGGCTATTGATTCGCCTCTGTCCTACAGAGTTGTCCGGGCCGAATGAGCATCCGAAAAGTTGAGTTGGCTGTCTTCGTGATGCTGCTGGCGGTTGCCATTTCGGCAACGCTCGTCTTCGCGGCCGACCAGACGTTTCAGAACGCGATGCAGACTGGAAGCAGGCTGGTCGGCAACAGCGGCAGGCCGCTCGTTATTGCTACCTATGCGACATTGATCGGAACGCTGCTCTTCGGATTCCTCTACGTCATCCCTGCCATTCGCCGGCAGTCCCAGGAGCAGGGGCAATTACATGCGCTGGCCGGCGAATTGCACGAGCAGTCCCGCCATCTGAAGCATGCCGCGCTGACCGATCCTCTGACGGGCATGAACAATCGTCGCCTCTTCGACGAGGCGCTGACGCAGTATCTCGAGGAGTTCCGCCGTGTCGGGCGGCCGCTCGGGCTGATGCTGCTCGACCTCGACCACTTCAAGTCGGTCAACGACATGCACGGCCACGATGTCGGCGACGCGGTGCTCTGCGAAGTGGCCCGCTGCCTCGGGGACTATACGCGCTACCACGACATCGCGGCGCGCATGGGCGGCGAGGAGTTCGCGATCATCGTGCCCAATGCCGCCATGCCGGAGCTGACGGCCTATGCAAACCGGATCCGCCGCGCCGTCGAGGGCCTCGTGATCACCTCGAACGGCAAGAAGGTGAGGGTGACGATCTCCGTCGGCCTTGCCGTCGCCGACGGAACAGAGGATGCGCCGGGCTTCCTGAAGCGGGCGGACGTCAAGCTCTACGACGCCAAGACAGGCGGGCGGAACCGCATCGTTTCGTGATCCCGTGCTCTCGCCTTTCGCGGAGACATAATTCGCCATTGACGCGGGTTGACGTTGCGACTAGCGTGCCGTTCATGATGACGATGAGCATTCTCGTAGTATTGAGGCGCACACGCGTGGCGGTCTAAGGACCGTCCGGCTAAAGCCACGTGTGCGCAACCAGGGCCTTCAGGGGCCCTTTTTTATTGCGCCGATCATCCCGGAACGACAGGCACGGTGAGGGGAACGGCGGGGACTTTCTCGGGCAGGATGAGACGATGGACACCAATGCGATGAGCACCGAACGGCGGGAGATGACGGGCGCCGAGATGGTCGTGCAGGCGCTGAAGGACAACGGCGTCGAGCATATTTTCGGCTATCCCGGCGGCGCGGTGCTGCCGATCTACGACGCGATCTTCCAGCAGGAGGCGGTGCGCCACATCCTCGTCCGCCACGAGCAGGGCGCCGGCCACGCCGCCGAAGGCTATTCCCGCTCGACCGGCAAGCCGGGCGTCATGCTGGTCACCTCCGGACCCGGCGCGACCAATGCGGTGACGCCGCTGCAGGACGCGCTGATGGACTCGATCCCGCTCGTCTGCATTACCGGACAGGTTCCGACGACGCTGATCGGCTCGGACGCCTTCCAGGAGTGCGACACGGTCGGCATCACGCGGCCCTGCACCAAGCACAACTGGCTGGTGAAGGACGTCAACGATCTCGCGCGCATCCTGCACGAGGCTTTTCATGTCGCGACCACCGGCCGCCCGGGCCCGGTCGTCGTCGATATCCCGAAGGACGTGCAGTTCGCCACCGGCATCTATACGCCGCCGCCGGCCCAGCCGAGCCACCAGAGCTACCGACCCAAGCTCGCCGGCGATCCCGCACGGATCGAGGCGGCGGTGGAGCTGCTGGCTTCGGCGAAACGGCCGATCCTCTATACGGGCGGCGGCGTCGTCAATTCCGGTCCGGAGGCGAGCCAGCTTCTGCGCGAGCTCGTCGCGTTGACCGACGCGCCGATCACCTCGACGCTGATGGGCCTCGGCGCCTATCCGGCATCCGGCGAGAACTGGCTCGGCATGCTCGGCATGCACGGGACCTACGAGGCCAACCATGCGATGCATGGCTGTGACGTCATGGTCTGCATCGGCGCGCGCTTCGACGACCGCATCACCGGGCGGCTGAACGCCTTCTCGCCGGGATCGAAGAAGATCCACATCGATATCGACCCTTCGTCGATCAACAAGAACGTGCGCGTCGACCTGCCGATCATCGGCGACGTCGCGCATGTCCTGGAGGAGCTTGTCCGCGTCTGGAAGGCGAAGAACAAGGCGATCGACGCCGAGGCGCTGAAGAGCTGGTGGTCGCAGATCGACGGCTGGAAGGCGCGCAACTCGCTTGGCTACAAGCCGAGCCGCGACGTCATCATGCCGCAATATGCGGTCCAGCGGCTCTACGAGCTGACCAAGGGGCGCGACACCTATATCTCGACCGAGGTCGGCCAGCATCAGATGTGGGCGGCGCAGTTCTACGGCTTCGAGGCGCCGAACCGCTGGCTGACGTCCGGCGGTCTCGGAACCATGGGCTACGGGCTGCCGGCAACGATCGGCGCGCAGATCGCCCATCCGGAGTCGCTGTGCATCTGCATCGCCGGCGACGCCTCGGTGCTGATGAACATGCAGGAGATGTCCACCGCGATTCAGCACGGCGCCCCGGTGAAGATCTTCATCCTCAACAACCAGTACATGGGGATGGTGCGCCAGTGGCAGCAGCTGCTGCACGGTAACCGGCTGTCCAACTCCTACACGGAGGCGCTGCCGGACTTCGTGAAGCTGGCCGAAGCCTATGGCGGCGTCGGCATCCGCTGCCAGAAGCCGGACGAGCTGGACGACGCGATCAACGAGATGATCTCGGTGGATGCGCCGGTGCTGTTCGACTGCCGCGTCGCCAATCTCGCCAACTGCTTCCCGATGATCCCGTCGGGCAAGGCGCATAATGAGATACTGCTGCCCGACGAGGCGACGGATGAGGCGGTCGCCACCGCCATCGACGCCAAGGGCAAGGCGCTGGTCTAACGAGCGGCACGGGAGAGAGGCCGGACCGGCGTAGCGCCTGTCCGGTCTTGCCTGAACTAGAACAAGCGATGCCGGCCGTCTGCCGGGAGGATAATGCCATGAACACAGCCACCCAGCCGCCGGCTTCCGCCTACTTCATCACCGAGGAGCGGGAGAAGAACGAGGCCCGCACGCTCGCCATCCTCGTCGACAACGAGCCGGGCGTTCTCGCGCGCGTCATCGGGCTCTTCTCCGGACGCGGCTACAATATCGAGAGCCTGACCGTCTCCGAGACGGAGCACGAGCGGCATCTCTCGCGCATCACCGTCGTCACGCGCGGCGCGCCGCATGTCATTGAGCAGTTGAAGAGCCAGCTCGACCGGATCGTGCCGGTGCACCGCGTGGTCGATTTGACCCGCGCGGCGGGCGAGGACGGCGAGACCGGCCCGATCGAGCGCGAGCTTGCGCTCTTGAAGGTGGCGGGGCAGGGGGACAAGCGGCTGGAGGCGCTGCGGCTCGCCGACGTCTTCCGCGCCAAGGTGATCGATTCCTCCATTGAGCACTTCGTCTTCGAGATCACCGGCCGGCCCTCGAAGATCGACAAGCTCGTCGCCATCATGGCGCCGCTCGGCCTCGTCGAGGTCTGCCGCACCGGCGTCGCGGCCCTGTCGCGCGGTAAGGACGGCATGTCCGGCCCTGCTGAGGCGAGTGCCTGAGCGCCGCTCCAGCGCGATTTTCTCCATCCAGCGGGACATCGGCCCGCACGGGATCTGCGATGAGCCTCGACACGTTTCTGGCGCTGCTCGGCTTTGCCTTCGTCACCTCGGTGACGCCGGGGCCGAACAACTTCATGCTGATGACCTCAGGCGTGAATTTCGGCTTCCGCCGGACCATCCCGCACATGCTGGGGATCGGCTTCGGCTTCCTGTCGCTGCTGCTGGGTGTCGGCTTCGGACTCGGCGCGCTGCTGCACGCCTACCCGCCGCTGGAGATCGCGCTGAAGGTCGCGAGCGTCGTCTATCTCGTCTGGCTGGCCTGGAAGATCGCCTTTTCCCGCTCGATGGGCGAGGCCGACTCCACCGCGCGGCCGCTGCGCTTCGTCGATGCCTTCCTGTTCCAATGGGTCAACCCTAAGGCCTGGGCGATGGCGCTGGTCGCCATGGCCGCCTATGCCAGCACCGAGGAGCCGGTGACGCGGGTGCTCCTGGTCTCCGCCGCCTTTGCGCTGGTGAACCTGCCCTGCGTGTCCATCTGGGCGGGCTTCGGCGTCGCGTTGCGCGGCTTCCTCGCCGATCCGAAGCGGCTGCGCTGGTTCAACATGGCGATGGGCATGCTCTTGGTGCTGACGATCATCCCGATGCTGCGCTGAGGCACCTCGCTCCGGGCGCAAGCGTCGTTCTGCTCCGCTTCAACGTCCACCTGCATCAGCTGCTGCGGGAGTTCTCCTGCTTCTCGATGGCGTCCATCACGGCCTCCGGGGCCACATTCCGGGTAACCTCCGGCACCTCGCGATCCACAGCCGTGCGGATCCCCAGGTGCTCGCGGATCTCCGCCACCATCTCGGCGAGCTTGGTCAGTTCATGTTCGGCGAGAAGGCTGATCTGGAGATCGAGGTCGGCGCGCTTGTCCTGTGCCGCCGCGGTCCGATTCTGGCTGATCAGAACGAAGGTCGACAGGAAGATCGCCTCGACCGAGGCGATCATCGCCAGCATCACGAAGGACGGGTCGAAGGCCGGAATGACGGGCAGTATGCCGAGGTTGACGAGGATCCAGCCGCCGTACAGCACCAGGTGCAGGTAGACGAAGCGCATGCTGCCGGTGAAGCCGGTGATCGCCTCGGCCACCTTCTCCTCGCGCGTGGCGCGCGCCGCCTCGTCCTCGCGCCGCTTCTGCAGTGCCGTGATGTTACGCTCCAGAGACGCGGATAATCCCGAAGGATTGGGGGGAGGAACGACCGGGCCGGCCGACAGCCCGTCCTTGCGATCATCCATGCATCGCCTCTTCGTTCGGCCCCGGGCGCCGTCCGCCGAGCCGAGGTAGAGGCTTATCTTGCCTGCCGGAGTGCCGCGGCAAGATGAGGATGATGCTCCAAAGCGCGATGATCGGTGCCGTGCGCTGGGGCGCGCCTGTCTTTCGTGATGCTGCGCTCGACGGCGGGCATCACGCCGTCGCCCCCTGCCTGAGCGATGCCGCCGCCGCTCCGCTTCGCCCGGTAGAGTGCCTGGTCGGCGTGGCGGACGAGATCGTCCGGCGAGGCGGCATCGCACATTGAGGCGACCCCGATGCTGGCGCCGACCTTCACCACCGCGTCCTGTAGGGGGAATGGTGCTTCGATGGCTGCGATGAGGGTGCGGCAAAGCTGGACGCCCTCGGCTTCCGGCGCGGGCGGCAGCAGGATGGCGAACTCGTCGCCGCCAAGGCGGGCGACGGTCGCACCGGCCGGCGCTGCCTGGCACAAGCGCTCGCCGACGGCCCTGATCAGCGCGTCACCGGCTGGATGGCCGAGCGTATCGTTCACCTGTTTGAACCTGTCGAGGTCGAGCAGGAGCAGCCTGATGTCGCCATCGCCCGACCGGAAGGCGGCGTCCAGCTGCTCGTTGAAGCGGGCCCGGTTCGGCAATCCCGTCAGCGTGTCGTGGAAGGCGAGATGACGTGCCCTGGCTTCGCTGGCCCTGAGGGCGCGTGCACCCTTTCTGAGGCTCGCGACCAGAACGGCCACGACGATCAGCATCGCACATAAGGTGGCGACCAGAGCCGGCGCCATCCGCTCGGCCAGCACCTGCCCCGGCAGGTGCACTTTCCAGAGGAGGAAGCCCACAGGCCGGCCCTGATTGTCACGCAGGGCGAATGACAGCTCGTCACCGCCGGGACGGTCATCCCAGGAGAACCGCGCACCCTCGAAGAGGTATCTGTGCTCCAATTCCTCCAGAAAGCGGCCGTCGAGATAGTGGACGGCCAAATGAATGTAGGCGTCGGCGGGGCGCTGGCGGATCTTCCCGGTCGAGGGCACGACCGGCTTGACGCTGACCACGGCCGGATGCCCGTCGATCACGGCGATGTCCTGTGCGCCGGGGCTGCGTATCCGGCTGTCCGGGCTCTGCCACTTGCCACTCGCAAGCGCTTGCCGCACGTCGGCGATCATCGAACGGGCGGTTGGCTCCAGATCCTGGAAGGTGGAGGGATCGGCGCGGCTGTCTCCTTGGGAGGCGTAGACGGGCCGGTCCTGCGGATCGAGAACCACGAGGCGCTCGAAGCCGAAATACATGTTCATCCAGAGCCCCATATTGTCGTCGATCCATTCGGGATCGAGAGGGCCCTGCAGATGAGTCACCGCCTCGTCCCAGGCCGTGACGCTTTCCTGATTGTGGGCGATGCTCTGGACGGCCTGCTGGAGGATGGACGCGGCGAGACTCCGGTCGCGCTGGACGACGAGTTCGTTGGCTTCCCGCACCGACATCGCCAGGAGCATGCAGGCCAGACCGCCGATCAGCGCGATGGCCAGACCGGCAGGAACGGCAACGGCGAGCCAGCGGCTGGGATCGGGAAGATACGAACGGTTCGGCATGCCCCACCGTGACACTCCGCCGCTTAAAGGTTCCCCTGCAGCGGCGGGGAATGTGGATTGGCATGAACGATTGGTTAAGAGGCCGCTACGGCGGAACCCGATGAATAGACTCTCGGCCTCGCTATATGGAAATGCCCTCGCTTTGCCTTCGGCCCCGGCACCTGCCATTGGTGGCACTTCAGAATCGCACAAGGGCGACCGAGCACCGTGAAATTCTCACCCCAGCAGGACGAGGCGCTGACCCGCGTGGCCGCATGGCTGAAGGCCGGCGACCAGCCGATCTTCCGCCTGTTCGGCTATGCAGGCACCGGCAAGACGACGCTGGCGCGGCACTTTGCCGAGGGGCTCGACGGCGCGGTGCAGTTCGCCGCCTTCACCGGCAAGGCGGCGCAGGTGCTGCGCTCCAAGGGTGCCAAGAGCGCGCGCACGCTGCATTCGCTGATCTACCGCCCGCGCGGCGAGGAGACGGTGTCCGACGAGGAAAGCGGCACGTCACGCGTCTCGCCGACCTTCTCGCTCAACCGGCAGAGCCCCGTCGCCAAGGCCAAGCTGGTCATCGTCGACGAATGCTCGATGGTCGACGAGGCGCTGGGGCGCGACCTTCTGTCCTTCGGCACGCCGATCCTCGTTCTCGGCGATCCCGGCCAGCTGCCGCCGGTTTCGGGGGGCGGCTTCTTCACGGAAGCCGAACCGGATTTCCTGCTGACGGAGATCCACCGGCAGGCGCGCGACAACCCGATCATCGAGCTCGCCTTGCATGTGCGCGAAGGGCGCGAGCTGATGCATGGTGACTGGGGCACGGCGCAGATCATCGGCAAGCGCGACGTCGAGCGCGAGCGGGTGCTCGCCGCCGACCAGGTGCTGGTCGGCACCAACCGCACGCGCCGCCGCTACAATGCGCGGCTGCGCGAGCTGAAGGGCTATACAGGCGCGCTGCCGCAGGCCGGCGACAAGCTGGTGTGCCTCAGAAATGACCCGGCCAAGGGGCTGCTCAACGGCTCGCTCTGGCAGGTGATGACCGCCTCGCCCGAAAAGACCAAGCCCGGCACCAACCTGATCGTGAAGCCCGACGACGACGACGTGGACAGCGGCGCGGCGAAGATCAAGCTTCTGAAGTCGGCCTTCGAGAACCCGGAGGAGGAGGTGCCCTGGGCGACCAAGAAGCGCTTCGACGACTTCGACTATGGCTATGCCCTGACCGTCCACAAGGCGCAGGGGTCGCAGTGGAACGACGTGATGCTCTTCGACGAGAGCTGGGCCTTCAAGGAGACGCGCGAGCGCTGGCTCTACACGGCAATCACCCGGGCGGCGGAGAAGCTGACGATCGTCAAATGAGGCAGCGGGCAGCCTCTGCTGCTGCTCCGATGCCGACCGCTCGTGCGTGTCGGCGCCCAGCCGGCACATCGGCCGCGCTTGCGCCGCGCCCTTCCATCTGCAGCGCACACATGGAAAAGGCGGCCGCGGCCGCCTTATCGGTACCAGCTGGTCGCGGAACGCCGTCTGGCGCGCCGCAGGAGATACTCAGCAGCCTGTGCCGGTGAGGAAGGCGCGGCGGTTTTCGATCCTGTCGAGCATCACCTGACAGCCATTGCCGAGGTCAGCCGAGGCGCCGGGCGCGACGGTCTGGCGGCTCTTGCCCATGACGGCGAGCGTCGCGCCGGCGTCGGTGATGCCGGAAACGAAGACGCGCTTTTCGCCGAAGGCCGCCGTCTCGCCGATGCCGTAGCCGTTGGCGCCCTTTTCGGGAGCATCCGTGGCGGCTGCCGGTGCCGCAGCGGGTGTGCTTGCAGCAGCACGGGGCGTGTCGCTCGGAGCGCCTGCCGGTGCGACCGGTGTCGGTGCTGCCGGGGAGGCCTGGTCGGCGCCGGATGTCTCGGCCGTGGTGCCCTCCGTCGCGGCCGGCACAGCCGGGACGGGTGCAGCCGTATCGGCCGGTGCCGCGGATGAAGCCGTCGTCGCGGCAGGTGCCGATCCTTCGGCCGGGGCCGCGCTGCTGCCCGCCGGGCTGGCTGCGGCCGGCGCTCCGCCGCTGTCTGAGGTGCCACAGCTTGCCGGGGCCAGGCGCACCGAGCCGTTCTCGATCGCCTCGACCGTGATCTGGCAACCGTCGCCGAGATCGGCGGGCGTTCCGACCTTCGCTTCGACGGACGGTCCGCCGAGCGTGCGGAAGAAGGCGGTGTCATCGCTGATCCGTGACAGCGACAGCCCCTTGCCGCCGACCGTGGTGGCCTGACCGACGACGAGCGTCACCGGACCGCCCGGAGCCGCGGCCGCCGTGTCAGTCGCGCCCGAGGCTGCGGCGGCATCGCCGGACGGTTGGGCGGCGGGCGCCGGGGCCGTTGCAGCGGCGGTATCAGCCGGCGCGGCCGCGGGCGCATTGCCCTGTGCTGCACCGGCGTCAGATGCTGGTTGCGGAGCCGATGCACCGCCTTGCGCTGCCGCAGGTGACGGCGTCGCAGCGGGTGCCTCCACGCTACCAGCCGGAGCCGCATTCCCGGCAGCCGCAGCAGCGCCGGCAGCGCCCTGCTCGGTCACACGAGCCGTCTTGCCGCCCTCGGAGGGTCCCGCAGCGCCGCCGGGTGCAGTCCCCTCGCCGCCGGCGGGTGCCGCTGCGGACGATGCTGCTGTCTGGCCGGTCTGCTCGGCAGCGCAGCCGTTTGACTTGAGGTAAGCGGCGCCGGCCGCGACGCCCACGAGGGTGACGCTGCAGCCGTTGCCGAGATCCACCGAGCTGCCGGCTGCAACATCGGTGGGATTCTGGTCGCCGGCCCTGAGCGTCGCGATACCGGCCTCGGCGGAGAGGGAGGCAACGCCGAGCCGCGAGGTGCCGAAGATCGCGGTCTGGTTCGGCAGCAGGATCGCACCGGTGCTGCCGATCTCACCGGCAAATCCGGCAGCTTGGTCGCCACCCGCCGCCGCTGCAGGCTGCGATGCGGCCGGGGCGGGCGCTGCGGGAGCCGCTGCCGCCGCGGCATCCATCTTGCCCTCCAAGGCGCCGAGGCGCTGGTCGAGCGCGTCGATCTTGCCGGAGACGTCGCCGATGGTGGAGCCAAGCCCCTTGGTCTGCGTCTCGAGATTTTCGGACAGCTGCTGGAAGGCCGGACCGAAGTCGGTGTTGGCGGCGGGCGAGCCGACCTTCTCCGTCAGTGCCGTCGTCTTCTGGTCAACGGCGGCGACGCTGGTCTGCAGCTGATCGATCCGCGCCGACAGCGCCTCCTCGACATCGTCCACATCCGGCCCGAGCAGCCAGCCGATCAAGAACCCGACGAAGCCGGCGATCACCAGCGGAATGACTTTAGCGCGATCCATGCTGTTCCTCCCGAGCGTTTCGTATCGTTAAGTGCCGCAGCCGAGCGTGCGGGCAAGGGCTTGTCAAGCAACGGTTGCATGACGGTTTTGCGCCGGCGGCCATGTCGCCGTGCCGGCGGATGGCTCAGGCAGCGCGAGCAAGGCGCAGGGCGGCGGCCATCTTCACGTGCCCGACCTGAGCGCCTAAGGATGGGGCCGATCCCGCGGAGCACAGCCATGCCGACCGAACTCTCCGTCAACCTCAATGCCATTGCGATGCTGCGCAACCGGCGCGACCTGCCATGGCCGAGCGTTACGCATCTCGGCCGCATCGCGCTCGGCGCCGGTGCTCACGGCCTGACGGTGCATCCGCGCCCTGACCAGCGGCATATCCGCTTCTCCGACCTGCCGGAAATCCGCCACCTCATCGACAGCGAGTTCCCCGAGGCCGAGTTCAACATCGAGGGCTATCCGACCGAGGAATTCCTGGCCCTCGTCGAAGCGGCGCGGCCCGAGCAGGTGACGCTGGTGCCGGACGATCCCTCGCAGCCGACCTCGGACCATGGCTGGCACTTCCCGTCGAGCGTCGATGCGCTGCGGCCGATCGTGGAGCGGCTGCAGGGGCAGGGCGCCCGTGTTTCGCTGTTCGCCGATGCCGAGCCGGACTGGATCGCCGACGCTGCCGCAACGGGGGCCGACCGGATCGAGCTCTATACGGGGCCTTACGGCGGCACCTTCGGCGACGGAGAGGCCGCGGCCGCCGAGATCGAGCGGCTCGGCGCGACGGCGGATGCGGCCATTGCCGTGGGCCTCGGCGTCAATGCCGGGCATGATCTGACCGTCGCCAACCTGCCGGCCCTCGTCGCGCGGATCCCGGCACTGGCGGAAGTGTCGATCGGCCATGGCCTCACCGCCGATGCGCTGGAATACGGCATGGCCGAGACCGTGCGCCGCTTCATCCGCGCCTGCGGCCACAGCGGGTGAGATTGGCGGCGGCGCCCGCATGAATCCGCCTCTTGCAGCGGCGCTCCGAACCCGCTAGAGAGCCGTACCGTACGTTACGGTACGGTGTTGGAGCGGTGGCTAGGCGGCGCGATTCAGGTGGCAGCAGAGGGTGACATCGCGATCGAGACGCTGACGGAGCGCCAGCGTGCCGTGCTGGACGCCGCGCTCGCCCTGATCGTCGCCGAAGGCCAGCCGTTGACAATGAGTGCGCTGGCGCGATCCGCCAGCTGCTCCAAGGAAACGCTCTACAAGTGGTTCGGCGACCGTGACGGTCTCCTGACCGCGACCGTGCGTTGGCAGGCGGCCAAAGTCCGCTCCGTACCGGTCGAGCCTGAAGGGCTGACGCGCGAGACGCTTGCCCACAGCCTGACGCGCTTTGCCGCCGATTGGCTGCGAGTCCTATCCGGCGAGACCTCTGTCGCGCTGAACCGCGTGGCGATCGCCGAGGCGGATTCGGCGCGTACCGATCTCGGTGCCATCGTGCTGCGCAACGGGCCGATCGCCATGGCACGGCGTCTGCAGCCGGTGCTGGAGGCGGGGCGAGTGGCGGGGCTGCTGCGCTTCGAGGATGGCGAGGCGGCCTTTCGAACCTTCTTCGGCCTCGTCGTGCGCGACGTTCAGATCCGGCTCCTCCTCGGCGATCGGCTGAGGCTCGGCGAGGCGGACATCGAAACTCAGGCCGCGCAAGCGACGCGGCACTTCTTCGCCCTCTACGGGGTGGAACCCAAGGCGGCCGGATCGGCCGACGAAACCGTCAACAGGAGGATATGACCCATGCGCGTTTATTACGATCGCGACGCCGACCTGAACCTCATCAAGGGCAAGAAGGTCGCCATTATCGGCTATGGCAGCCAGGGCCGCGCCCATGCGCTGAACCTGAAGGATTCCGGCGCCACGCAGATCGCCATCGGCCTGAAGCCAGGCTCGGCGACCGCCCAGAAGGTAGAGGCCGACGGCCTGAAGGTGATGACTGTCGCCGAGGCCGCCAAGTGGGCGGACCTGATGATGATGGCAACGCCCGACGAGCTGCAGGCCGACATCTACAAGGACGAGATCGCGCCCAACATCCGTGACGGTGCGGCGATCGCCTTCGCGCATGGCCTGAACGTGCATTTCGGCCTGATCGAGCCGAAGAAGACGGTCGACGTCGTCATGATCGCGCCGAAGGGGCCTGGCCACACCGTGCGCGGCGAGTACCAGAAGGGCGGTGGCGTGCCGTGCCTCGTCGCCGTTCATCATGACGCGTCCGGCAACGCGCTCGACCTCGCGCTCTCCTACGCCTCCGGCGTCGGCGGCGGGCGGTCCGGCATCATCGAGACCAACTTCAAGGAAGAGTGCGAGACCGACCTCTTCGGCGAGCAGGTGGTGCTCTGCGGCGGCCTCGTGGAGCTCATCCGCGCCGGCTTCGAGACGCTGGTCGAAGGCGGCTACGCGCCCGAGATGGCCTATTTCGAGTGCCTGCACGAGGTGAAGCTGATCGTCGACCTCATCTATGAGGGCGGCATCGCCAACATGAACTACTCGATCTCCAACACGGCCGAGTGGGGCGAGTACGTCTCGGGTCCGCGCATCATCACCGCCGAGACCAAGGCCGAGATGAAGCGCGTCCTGAAGGACATCCAGACCGGCAAGTTCACCTCCGACTGGATGCAGGAGTACCGCTCCGGCGCGGCGCGCTTCAAGGGCATCCGCCGGATGAACGACAGCCATCAGATCGAGCAGGTCGGCGAGAAGCTGCGCGGCATGATGCCGTGGATCAAGTCCAACGCGCTGGTCGACAAGGCCCGCAACTGACGCCGGACCGCGTTCCATTCTGAACGGGAGGGGCGGTCTTCGGGCTGCCCCTTCCGATTGCGAATCGCAGTTTGGATTCAATTGCCGGCTAGGGCTTCACTCCGTCGCAATCATTATGGGGGAAAGTGCCCCCGTCTGGCATCAGAAGCAGGGGCTGATGATGAGCGCGTTGCAAGAGTTGGATCCCGCCGGTGCCGAGCGCCGCGTCGCGCCACGGACGCGCACGCTCAAGCGCGCCAAGATCCTGTTCAACAATCACTATTCGACGTTCGACTGTGTCGTGCGCAACATCTCGGCGACCGGCGCCCTTCTGACCATCGACGAGGCGGCGCATCTGCCGAAGGTCTTCGAGGTGCGGATCGGCGAGGACAAGGACGCGCGACCGGCGCGGCTCGTCTATCGCCGCGGCATGTTCGCCGGCATCCACTTCATGGACGTGGCGAGCGACGAGAACCACATGCCGGTGGTGCCGAGCGCGGCTGGCGAGACGATGACCATGGTGGCTGAGGCCCATGATGTCGACGTGCGCCGCATCGTCCCCGAGCCGCTGCCGGCCGCGATCGTCCGCAACCTGCGCTGGCGGTGAGCCGGGGCGACCGGCCGTATCCGCCGTCGCCTCAGGCCGGGTCAGCCTCCTAGAGCGCTGAGCGCCGCCGCCGCGTCGTGCCGACGTCGCGTCGCACCGCTTCTACGGCTTGAAGCTCTCTGCCATGGCTCTGATGATCATCAGAGCCGAGACGGCGCCTGGATCGATATGGCCGATCGAGCGCTCGCCGACGCGTGCGGCGCGGCCGCGCACGGCCACCATGGAGCGCGTCGCGGCAGCGCCCCGCTCCGCCGCGTCCAGAACGATTGTCCAGAAGCGGTCGGGTCTGTCCGCAAGCGCATGCTGGGCAGCCTCGGCCGCCGGCAGCCACACGTCCAGCATGGTCTTCTCGCCACGGCTGCCTTTGCCACGCTGTGCGATCCCGGCTGCCATGGCGTCGAGCAACGTCGCGGCGCTGGCGCAGTCGAGCCCATCGCAGCCGTCGAGCCTCTGCGCGGCGCGCAGGAAGCCGTTGGCGTAGAGCGGCCCGGTGGAGGCGCCGACCGCATCGAGGAAGGCGCCGGCCGCGGTCCGGAACACGTCCGCCGGCTTGGCGCTCGCCGCATCCAGCCTGCCGAGCGCCACGACTACGGCGCGGAAGCCGAGCGCCATGGTCATTCCGTGATCGGCATCGCCGATCGCCCCATCGAGATCCGAAAGGTGGTCGCGCTCCGCCTCCATCGTCGCCGCGATGCGCGCGAACATGTCGAGGAGCGACCTCACTGCGGGATCGTGCATGCCGCGTCCCTCCTTCCGTCCAGCGTTGCCCGCGCATAGCACGACGCGCCGGCGGCTTCACCGTTGTGCCCGCTCATGGGCCGACCTTGAAGAAGGGCGTGTCGCAGGGATGGCCGAGGAGGTCGGCCAGCTCGTCGTCGAGATGCATGATCGTGATCGACGCGCCGGCCATGTCGAGCGACGTGCAGTAATGGCCGACCCAGTTGGCGGCGATCGTCAGGTTCTTGGTGCGCAGCCGCTGCTCGACGCGCCGGTAGAGGACGTAGAGCTCCATCAGCGGCGTCGAGCCGAAGGAATTGACGAGCACGGCGACGCGGTCGCCCGGCGCGGTCTGCATCTCCGCAAAGATCCGGTTCATCGCCATGTCGACGATGGCGTCGGCCGATTGCATGGGCTCGCGCGCGACGCCGGGCTCGCCATGGATGCCGACTCCGACCTCCATGTCGCCGGGTCCGATCGAGAAGCTGTAGCGGCGCGTCTGCGGCATCGAGCAGGGCTCCAGCGCAACGCCCATCGTGAAGGTGCGCGCATTGGCCCGGCGCGCGACGCGCTCGCAGGCGTCCAGCGGCCAGCCGCGATCGCAGGCGGCGCCCGCCACCTTGAAGACGAGCACGTTGCCGGCGACGCCGCGGCGGCCATCGCGATCCTCGGCGCGCGAGGAGGCAACGTCGTCCGTCGTCACCACGCTGCGCACCGGAATGCCGTCGGCCTGCACCAGCTCGGAGGCCATTTCGAAGTTCATCGTGTCGCCGGCATAGTTGCCGTAGACGAACAGGACGCCCTGTCCGCCGGAAACGGCGCGGGCGGCGCGGGCGATCGGGTCCGGCGGCGGCGACGAGAAGATGTTGCCGACCGCAACCGCATCCGCCATGCCGGTGCCGACATAGCCGAGAAAGCACGGCTCATGTCCGGAGCCGCCGCCGACCACCAACCCGACCCTGCCCGGCCGCGGCGCCGTACGCGCCATGAAGGCGCGGCGGGCGCCCTGCACGGGAACGAGGTAATCGCTGTGGGCCCGCAGTGCCCCGTCCAGCATCTCGTCGACGATGTCGTCGGGATCGTTCAGGAACTTCTTGACGTGGCGGCGCTGCACCTCCGCCTGGCCGGCACCCTCGGTGCTCTCGGCAGTGCTGCGCGGCGCCGGGCGGGGCAGGGCGCTGGCCCCATCGGCGTCGAGAAGCGCCTTGCCTGTCGCCGCGTCGGTGACGAGCACGTCGGCATAGCCGCCGCGCAGGGCGCCGAGGATCGCCGGCACCTTGTCGATGCCCCCCGCGACGGCGATCCGCCGCTCGATCTGGCGGAGGGAATCAAGGGACAGTCCGACGAGGCGCTCGTCGAGGGGACCGCGCACCGGCTGGCCCTGCACGTCGATGAAGCGGCCGGCGACGACGCCAACGGCGTTCAGGGCGAGATAATCCTGCAGAGGGACGGCGTCGAAGAAGCCGCTGCTGTGGATGGTGGAATTCGGGCGTAGCGAGGCGACGCCGAAAAGGGCCCGGCTCGCATCGCCGAGCGCTGCAAATTGCGAGCGCAGCAGCGGCTCGGCCATCAGCATGTCGCGCATTTCCGCCGAGGACACGATGCCGGGCGCCGTGATGGGCACGCAGGCTGCACCGAGGCCGGCTGCCAGACGGGCGGCGCAGGCCTCCGGCGAGCCGACGATGCTGGCCGTCATGCCGCCGGTCGCCTGCACGACGCGGACGTCCTGCAGACCGGTGATCGAGGTTGCCGAGGCGACCGCCAGGACAGTGCGTCCCCAGGTGACGGCAAGCGTGTCGCCGGAGCGCAGAAGCCGCCGCAGCACCAGGCTGCCGGCGCTGCCGAGGCTGTCGATCAGGGAATCGCCCGGCTCCTGGCTCGGCACGACGAGGCAGTCGTGCAGGCCGAAATGGCGTTTCAGCTCCTGCGCGATCGTCAAGGAGGCCAGGCGGTGCGGATCGAGCGTGATGTTGACGATGCCGCGCTCGCGTGCGTCGGCGAGATAGGCATTGACCGTCGCGCGCGAGATGCCCATCGCGTCGGCGACTTCGCCCTGGGTGAGGCGATCCTCGTAGTAGAGCCAGCAGGCCCAGACCTGCGGATCGTCGCCGAAACGGAGCGGGATGATGCCGGCACCGCCTTCGGCCGCGGGCGTGCGCAGCGGCCGGCGCCGGTTTGCCGAGATCGAGCCGTCCGTCACGCGTTCAACTCTCCCCGAACCGCCGCCGCCCCATAAGGGGCAGCGGCGCCATTCCTGTCAAACGGCCGATCAGAGCCTTTCGCGAGCGCCTTCGGCAAGCGTCGTCAGGATGATGGCGCAAGAGGTCGCGCCGGCATCCAGGACGCCGCGCGAGCGCTCGCCGAGCCGGCTGGCGCGGCCGATCTTCGCCACGAGGTCGATCGTCGAGTCACGCCCGGCCTCGGCCGCAGCGCTCAGGGCGTCGAGCGCCTGCGCGAAGGATCGGCCCTCGGCGATGGCGGCATCGAAGGCTTCGATCGCAGGCACGAAGGTGTCGAGCAGCGTCTTGTCGCCGACCTTCGCCGAGCCAATCGAGGTGACCCCGTCGAGGCCCTTGTGCAGCATGGCGGAGAAGGCGGCGGGATCGACGGCATCCTTGCCCTCGATCGCCTCGGCGAACTCGGTGAACATCATGCCGTAGAGCGGGCCCATGGAGCCGCCGATCTCGCTCATCAGCACGTCGCCAAGGGTGTTCATAGCCTCGGCCAGTGAGCTGTCAGCCCCCTTCAGCCGGTCGGCTGCCATACCGAAACCCTTGGCCATGTTCACCCCGTGATCGCCATCGCCGATCTTGCCGTCGATCTCGCTGAGATAGGCGCGGTTCTCGACGATCCGTTCGGCCATGCGCAGCACGATGGCGCCGGCGCCGGCATTGTCGAAGCTCTGCATACTGTCTTCCTTCCCGCTCAATTCGCGCTCACGGCATCGCCGGGCAGCTGGCCTCGGCGTCGAGCAGCGTCTTCAGCTCGTCGTCCAGCGCCATGACCGTGAGGCTCGCGCCGACCATCTCCAGCGAGGTGAAGTAGTTGCCGACGAGGCTGCGATGGACCTTGAGCCCACGGTCGGCGATCTCGGCCTCCACCGTGTCGTTGAGGATATAGAGCTCGTTCAAAGGCGTCGCGCCGAGACCCGACAGGAGCACGGCAACTTCGGTACCCTCGGCCAAGCCGTGGTCGTCGAGCACGATCTGGCACATGTCGCGGGCGATCTCGGCCGCCGTCTTCAGCGGCTCGACGCGGATGCCGGGCTCGCCGTGATGGCCGATGCCGACCTCCATCGTGCCGGCCTCGATCTGGAAGTTCGGGTGGCCGACCGCGGGCAGCGTGCAGGGCGCAAGACCGACGCCGATGGAGCGGCAGTTGTCGATCGCCTTCTGAGCGGTAACGCGCACCTCTTCGAGGCTGGCGCCGGTCGCGGCCTTGGCGCCGCCGATCTTCCACATGAAGATCTCGCCGGCAACGCCGCGCCGCCGGTCGCGCTCGTCGGGACCGGCCGAGCAGACGTCGTCATTGGCGACGACGGTCGCGACCTCGATGCCGTCCTTGGCGGCGAGCTTGGTCGCCATCTTCACATTCATATTGTCGCCGGCATAGTTGCCGTAGAGACAGATCACGCCGGCGCCGCCATTCGCTTCCTTGATGGCGTCATGGAAGCTCTTGGCCGTGGGCGAGGAGAAGAGTTCGCCGACGGCGACCGCGTCCAGCATGGCTCGGCCGGTATAGCCGATAAAGGCGGGCTCATGGCCCGAGCCGCCGCCGGTGACGACGCCGACCTTGCCCTTCACAGGCGCGGCGGTCGAGACGACGACGCGGCGGTTGGCAGCGGAGAGGCGGACGAGATCCGCATGCGCCTTGACGAAACCCTTGACGGTGTCCTCGACGACTTCGTCGGGATTGTTGATGAAGCGCTGCATGACAGCCTCCCTGCTGTGATCTTGTGGAGCGTTGCTCAGATGATCGTGTAGCCGCCGTCGATCAGGAGATCGGCGCCGTTGATCATCTGGGCGCCGTCGGAGGCCAGGAAGACGGCCGCGGCGGCGATCTCTTCCGGATAGGCGAAGCGGCCGGCGGGGATGCGAAGCTTGGCCGCCTCGCCCTTCTCGCCGCTCCAGGCCTTCTTGCCGAGTTCGGTCAGAACGATGGTCGGCGACAACGTGTTGACGGTGATGCCGTGCTTGCCCCACTCGGCGGCCAGCGTCTTGGAAAGGCCGATGACACCGAATTTGGAGGCGCAGTAGGCGGCGTGCTCGTCGATCGCGACGGTGCCGGCCTGCGAGGCCAGATTGATGATGCGGCCGCGGCGGCCGTCGGCAATCATCGCACGGCCCACGGCCTGCGACACGAGGAAGGTGCCCTTCAGATTGATCGCGATGGTCCTGTCCCAGGCGTCGAGCGACAGCTCCTCGGCCGGCGCCAGCGCGACGATGCCGGCGCTGTTCACCGCGATATCGATGCCGCCGAACGCGTCGATGGCGCCCTTCACGGCGGCCTGCACAGAGGCCGGGTCGGACACGTCGCAGCCGAAGGCCTTTGCACCGCCGCCGAGCGTCTCGGCCTGCTGGCGGGCCGCGGCCTCGTTGAGGTCGAGGAGGGCGAGTTTCGCCCCCTTCGCGGCAAAAGCTGCCGCGATGGCAGCGCCGATGCCGGAGCCTGCGCCAGTGACAAGGGCGACGCGGCCCGACAGTTGGAAGCTCAGATCGATTTCAGGTGCGGCGTCGCTCATCTGGGCATGTCCTTCGGTGGGGAAGAGGGAGCGGCCTTAACCGGCCGCTCCCGGAATGATCAGAGCTTGCTGCGGGCTTCCAGCAGCTTGTCGGCGTTCTCGGTGGTGACCGGCGTCCAGGGCACCAGGTAGTCCTTGGCCTTGCCGTCCTTCCACTCCATCTGCGGATACTGCTTCCAGATGTCCGACTGCGGCTGGTAGTCCGGCTTCACCGCCTTGATGGCGATGTCGAGCGCGCCCTGAGCCTGGGCGTTGGCGTCCTGCAGGATGGAGGCCATCTCGCCCGTCTTCACGGCGTTGATCGCGTCGGTCACGCCGTCGACGCCGGCAATGGCGAAGTCCTTGACGTTCAGGCCGGCGGCCTTGATCGCCTCGATCGCGCCGAGCGCCATCTCGTCGTTCTGGCCGATCACGCCGTTGATCTGGCCGGGATGCGAGGTCAGCCAGTTCTCCATCAGGGTCTGCGCCTCGGCGCGCGACCAGTTGGCGGTCTGCTTCTCCAGGACCTTGACATCCGGGCAGGCAGCGAGCGCCTTCTCGTTGCCTTCGAGGCGCTGGATCTGGCCGGACTGGCCGATCGGGCCCTCGATGATGACGACGTTGCCCTTGCAGCCGAGCTTGTCGAGGACGGCCTTACCCTCGAGCTCGCCGGCCTCGACGTCGTTGGAGCCGACATAGGCGGTCAAGGCGTCGGAGTTGACGCGGGCGTTGGAGCCGACAACCGGGATACCGGCGTCGACGGCGGCCTGCACCGGCGCGGCGCCGGCCTCCACGTCCATCGGCACGAAGATGATCGCGTCGTATTTCTGCGTGATCATCGTGTTGAACTGTTCCTGCTGGACCAGCGCATCATAGCGGCCGTCGAAGATCGTCACCTCGACCTCGCCGCTCTTGACCGCCGGATGCTGCTGCAGCGCCGACGTCCAGATCTGCATGAACTCGGCGTTGAGGCCGTAGACGGTCGCGCCGATCTTCAGCTTGTGGTCCTGCGCCATGGCCGGTGCGGCGACCAGCGCCGAACCCATGGCGAGAGCCAGGATAAGCTTCTTCATTGAAAGTCCTCCGTCTGAGGCGGAGCGCCCGGGATGAGGCTCCGCATTTCGCCACCGGCGCTGCGCCGGGGACATTCTGGACGGGGTCAGAACCCCTGATTGCGCTTCTGGTCCAGCATCACCGCGCCGACGATCAGGGCGCCTTTGAGGATCTGCTGGTAGTAGGACTGGATACCCATGAGATCGAGGCCGTTGTTCATGACGCCGATGATCAGTGCGCCGATCAGCGTACCGGTGACGCGGCCGACGCCGCCCGAGAGACTGGTGCCGCCGATCACCACGGCGGCGATCGCGTCGAGCTCGTAGGCGATGCCCGCCTGCGGCAGGGCCGAGCCGGTGCGCGCCGACAGGATCATGCCGGCCAGACCCGCAAGCCCGCCCGAGATGACGTAGACGACGAAGCGGGTGCGGGTGACGTCGATGCCGGAGGTCTTGGCGGCATGCGGGTTGCCGCCGACGGCGTAGATGTAGCGGCCGAAACGCGTGCGGGCGAGCACCCACCAGGACAGCGCGAAGACGACGATCAGTATGACGACCGGCATCGGGATGCCGAAGACGTTGCCCGTGCCGATCCAGCGGAATTCCGGGAGAAGCGCCGGGACCGGGCGTCCGCCGCCGTAGATGAGCGTCGCGCCGCGCGCCGCCGAGAGCATGCCGAGCGTCGCCACGAAGGCCGGCACGGCAAAGCGCGATACGATCACGCCGACGATGGCGCCAGAGACGACGCCGACGAGAATGCCGACGGCGAGCGCGAGGGCAACCGGATAGGGACCGCCCGGCACCATCGCGGTTGCCGAGGTCGTGGCAAAACTGGCGCTGACGATGCCGGCGAGTGCGACCACGGAGCCGACGGACAGGTCGATGCCGCGCGTCAGGATGACGAAGGTCATGCCGATGGCGAGGACGCCGTTGATCGATGTCTGCAGAAGGACGTTGGAGATGTTGCCGGCGGTGAGGAAGTAGGGGTTCGACACCGACAGGATGGCGACCAGGATCAGGAAGGCAATGAAGATGCCGTATTCCTGTACGAGGAGGCGGCGCTTCTCCGATCCGAGCCAGCCGGTTGCAGGCTTGACGTTGCCGTCGGACATAGTTGTTTCCCCTCGCGTCGTGCGAATTTCGGCCGTTCAGGTCGACAGGTGGACAAGCGACTGGGCGTTGGCCTCAGTGCGATCGAGGATCCCCGCCGCTCGCCCGCCGCGCATCACCATCACACGATCGGACATGCCAAGAACTTCGTCGATCTCGGACGAGATCATGACCACGGTGCCGCCGGCGGCGGCGTAGTCGCAGATGATGCGGTAGATCTCGCGCTTGGCGCCGACATCCACACCACGCGTCGGCTCGTCGAGAAGCAGCACCCGCGGCTGGCGCAGGAACCACTTGCCGAGCACGACCTTCTGCTGGTTGCCGCCTGAGAGGCCGGAGACCGGCATGGTGTCGCGCGCCGCCTTGATGTGAAAGCGCTCGATCATCGAGCGGCTGGCGGCGACCTCGTCGCCCCGCCGCATGACGAAGGAGGGGCTCATCTCCGGGAGACTGGCGAGGCTGATATTGCGTCGCACGCTGTCGGAGAGGTTGAGGCCGGTCTTCTTACGGTCCTCGGTGACAAGCGCGAGCCCTTGCGCCATCGCGTCGGCGGGCTTTTCGATCGAGACTTCGGACCCGTCCAGCATGATCCTGCCGCTGGCGGCATCATCGAGTCCGAACAGGCAGTCGAAGATTTCGGTGCGTCCCGAGCCCATCAGGCCGTAGATGCCGAAGATCTCGCCCTTGTGGACCTGGAAGGAGACGTCCTCGATCTTGCCGGGGCTTTGAAGCCCCTGCACCTCGAGGCCGACTTCCGCGGTCGGCGCATTGGTCTTGATGTATTCCTCTCCGAGTTCGCGCCCGACGATCATGCCGATCAAGGTCGGCCGGTCTACGTCGGCCATCCGGCCGCTGCCGACATAGGCGCCGTCACGGAAGACGGTATAGGCGTCGGCGATCTGGAAGATCTCCGACAAGCGATGCGAGACGTAGACGATGCCGCGTCCCTGCGCCTTCAGGCGCTCGATCGCGGCGAAGAGATGCTGGGCCTCACGCTCGCCGATGGCCGAGGTCGGCTCGTCCATGAAGATGACTTCGGCGTCGTGGCTGAGCGCCTTGGCGATCTCGACGAGCTGCATCTTGGCGACCGACAGGCTCGCCATCGTCTGGTCGGCGCGGATGTCGAATGCAAGGTCGTCGAGGAGACGCTGCGCGGCCTTGTTCATGGCGCGGAAGTCGATGCCGCCGAAGCGACCCGACGGTTCTCGGCCGAGAAAGATGTTCTCGGCGACCGTCATGAAGGGAACCGGGCTCAGCTCCTGCTCGATGATGGCAATGCCGGAGGCGAGCGCCTCGGCGGGGCTCGTGAACTCGACCGGCTGGCCGCTGCGCCAGATGGTGCCGCCATCGCGGCGGTGGATGCCCATCAGGATGGACAGGAAGGTCGACTTGCCCGCGCCGTTGCCGCCGCACAGGGCGTGGACGGACCCGGCGGCCAGCTCGAACTGGCCGTTCTTCAACGCATGGACGCCGCCGAAGGACTTTGTCAGTCCCTCGACCTTGAGAAGGGAAGTCACGTGCGTCCTCCCAGACGACTGACGCTCTGCGGGCCTTCGGTTGGGGAATACCGGCGCCTTGGCAGCAAGCTTCGACAACGTTCGATCATCGCCCGACATTTGTCAACGTGATCGCGGCCGCTGTTCCATCGTGGCGAGTGTCGTCCCCAGCTTCCATCCGCGTCGGTGGCAGAATGAGGCGGCAATGCAGGCGCCGGTCGATTTCGGCCGACGCTCTGGCGGCGTCGACGTCATGCGCGGCCCGAGGCCAGGAGGCAACCAGCCGGGGCAACAGGCAGCAGCAAACGCATATCAGGATGGCGGCCAGCATCGGCCACGGTCTCGACCGAGCCTGGCATGTAGTGACAAGTCGCGGATCGACTTCGCCGTTTCGATCCTTCACTGAGAAGGACAACAACCGAAATATCAGGCCCTCCGGATCACGGAGCCGCCGAGGCACAAAGTGGCAAGTCGATCATGGGCACGACATTCCTGCACATTGGCACCCACAAGACGGGCACGACATCGATCCAGCGCACCCTAGACGCGCAGCGGGCCCTGCTGGCCTCGCATGGAATCGCCTATTTCGCCGGCCGGCATATCCGTACCAATCACGTCGAGCTGCATGCCGCTGCCATGCGCGACGAGCGGATGTCGCCGTTCAAGCTGGTCTCGGGCGTGCGACCAGACGACGACTATCGCCGGTCCGTGCTCGACAGCATCAGCGCCTTCCTGAAGACACCGGCCGACAAGCATATCTTCTCGGCCGAGGGCCTGTCCTTCCTGCGCTACCGGGACGAAGTCGAGTGGATCCGCCGCGCGATCCCCGGAGAGGTCGAGATCATCGTCTATCTGCGGGAGAAGGAGGCCTACAGGGCGTCGCATATCGCGCAGATGGACAAGCGGAACGGTCTGATTCCGCACTGGGACCCGGACGCGGTCGTCTATATGGGACCGGACAGCTACCTCTTGGACTATGACCGCCGTCTCGATCCGTGGCGGACGGTGTTCGGCGCCGAGAAGGTCAAGGTGATCGACTATGACGAGGAGGTCGCACGGCACGGTACCGTGTTTCCATCGTTTTTGACGGCGATCGGCGCGCCTGATGCGTTGCCGCGGGACGTCTGGGAAAACGTCTTCCTCAACCGGCGTTCACCAGGCAACATATAGCGCCCGCTGCGTCGAAGTGGCGGCGCGGGTGCGACGGCCGCATACCGTACAAGGCACGATCCAGTGAGGCGAACTCACAACGCCTCCCACGCCTCACGCGGTCTTGGCCGGTTCACCTGATCGTCGTCGAAGTCGGGTTTTCGTCTTTATCCGGCAAGGTAACGCGCATCGGACGCGAGAGCGCAACGGACTCATCCGGTTCTCGCATCAGCACGGGAGCAGTAGGCGACATGTCGTCAGGGTGTTCACCGCCGTTGAAGAGCCAGTCGTGCTCTGCCCATCGCCGACAGCAGTGGCATTCCGGTTCATAGTCGGAGCACCGAGTGCCCCAAATCCTGCGGATGTAGAACCACGACACGACTCGATCGAACACGACTCTCATTTCGCCGTTTCCAGTCGCTGCATGGTGAAATCCAGGCGGCTATCCGCTTGCCGTATGTAAGTCACCGCTTCACCTCCTGAAAATGGAGACCGCAGTGGGGCACCTGATGCCAAGCAATGATCTGGACGCCATTCCTTTGCGGCGAACGAGAACAGCGCGCGAATTGGAAACCGATCAGCGATATTGGAAGGCAACCTGCTTCCGAGAACTGACCTGCGGCGTGGAATCTGCAGTGTTCTGATAAGGTTGACTGGTGGGTGCGACAGGGATCGAACCTGTGACCCGCTGATTAAGAGTCAGCTGCTCTACCAACTGAGCTACGCACCCACGACGCCGCTGGCGTCTGGTGGCGGTCTATAGCGACAGGTCCGGCACCTGTCCACCCGTCTTGTGCCGGAAAATGACACGGCCGTGTCATGAGGGTGAACAGCGTCTGCGCGGACGGTGCGCACTCATGGTCTTCACCGACCTTGCCCGCTCTCTGCGGTGTCATGTGATGTCAGTGGATCAGGCGCGGCGCAGCAGCGGCGGCCCGATCATCAGTGCCGTCGCACATATCGAGCTAGGCGCCTTCGGCGTTGCACGCCCGCCTCGCCGCCGCCTAAGATCCCGCGTGCTCGACACAGCCGGCGCGGCGCCAGAGCCGGCGGGGCCGCCGCTACGCGGCCGGACCGGCCGCGGTCTTCATCGCCTGGGCCGCCATGGCATAGCCGCCGGCCGCGCCGTCGACGAAGTGGACGTGGTTGCTCTGCATCGGGGAGGGGATGAAGCAGGTCATCAGCGCCGCCTGCTGGCTGTGCAGGCCGTAGCATACAATGCCGTCCGCTCTGGCCTGCCGCAGTAGCGCCTCGATGCCGGCCGCGGTCGCGGCCGAGCAGTCCAGCGTCATCCGCAGCCCGTCGTCATACTTGCGGAAGTCCGTGTTGCGTACGAGCTGGTCGAGATATTGGGTCGGATCGAAGCGGCCAAGTCGCTGTCCGGCGGCCAGAATCGCGGCGGCAAAGCTGGAGCGAAGCCCGGTCAGGACCGCCGCGCTCAGCCGGCCGCGGTGCTTCAGGGCGGCGCTCGCACGGCTTTCCAAATGCCGGCCGCGTCTGCTCCAAGGAACCCCCGGGCCGCCGACGGGCACCGGATGACCGCCGTCAGTCTCCGAATCGGCCAGGCGGAGCAGGTGTCGCACGACGGCGGTGAACCGGTCCATGTCGGCATCCTCGGCCGGCGTGACGATCAGCGAGAGAATGGCGCCGCGCCGCGCCGGAAATTCGTCGAACCGGCAGGAGAGGCCGGTGAGATCGGGGCCCGCATCGCCCGCAACTGCGGGCTCGATGCGGAAGGCGCCGTCCTTCATCTGCCGCTCGGCCCAGGCGAGGCCGCCGCCGGCAAACATGGCATAGGTCACATCCGGAGAGACGGCAAAGCGCGCCAGCTTGAGATCGTGGCCGGCGGCACGGATGGCCCGGACCGGGATAAGGGCAATGCGCATGTCGAGCCCGAGTTCGTCGCGGACCCATCCCGCGACCCTGGCGAGCGCAACGCGGGCCGGCTGGGCCACGGCGGGCTCCAGCGCAAAGCTCGCACCATCGCCGGCAAAGGCATATGGAATGTCACTGCGGCCAAGGGCGTTCGCCACCGCGGCAATGGCCGACGCGGCGGCCATGTTGACCTCCTTGTAACGCCCCGCCGCGATGGCGCCGGTGGAGTCGACGATATCGACCATGCCGAGACCCCAATCCGGCGGCAGCGGCGCGTAGGCGGCGGGATCGGCAAGACGATCGAACCGGTCGAGCGGCTGCAGCCCCGCATAGAAGCCGGCATCCGCCACCGTCGTTGCTACAGCCTGCATTCGTCTCTCGTTCACCGCTCTGCCGGTCCGGTGGCGCGCCATTCGGACCTGCTGATGATATCGCAGGTCCTCGAGAGCCAGTGAGCCGGCGGCCAGGACAGTCGCCCAGCAGCATAGAGCAGGCAATGACTGGAGCGATGCGGAAAATGGGGTTGTTGAGGGCTGATGCAGCACGCCTCGTCACAGATGCGTGCAACAGTCGATTAACCCTTCATTGAAGAAGAGACGCGCGTCGCCTGAAGATCGGCTGGATTATCGCTGCGGTTCACCTGACGGCAAGCAGCCCTTTGCAGAGTGGGCTGCAGAGCCAGAGGCCTTCGGGCCGTCCGGCGCCTTGGGGACGGAACGCGCCATGGATGCCACGGTCACGCAGACAGCCCGGCCGGTCTATGTCGATCTCGATGGAACGCTGATCAGGACGGACCTCCTGTGGGAGTCGCTGTTCCTGCTGGCGCGGCAGTTTCCGGGCGATCTGTGGCGCGTGCCGCTCTGGGCCGCCAAGGGCAAGGCGCATCTGAAGGCCAAGCTCGCCGAGCGGATCGCTTTCGACGCCAGCCTCCTGCCGTATCGCGAGAGCGTCATCGCGGAGCTGGACGAGGCGCGGCGTGCTGGCCGCCGTGTCGTCCTGGCGACCGGCGCCAATGAGCGCTTCGCGGCAGAGATCGCCGAGCATCTCGGCATCTTTGACGATGTGATGGCCTCGACGCCGGAGGTCAATCTGACGTCGCACCGCAAGCTCGAGCGCATCGTCGCTGAATGCGGCGAGGACGGCTTCGACTACTACGGCAACTCCCGCGAGGACCTCGTCCTTCTCGACCAGGCCGCCCATGCCGTGGTCGTGGTGCCGGACCGTGCGGCGCATCGCTGGCACAAGAGCTCGGGATCGCATCGGATCGACGACGAGATGCGGCGGCTGCGGCCGGCCGTGAAGGCGATGCGGCCGCATCAGTGGATGAAGAACCTCCTGATCTTCGTGCCGATCGCGCTGACGCATGAGTTCTTCAATGCCAGCCTGCTGCTCGCCGGCCTGGCTGCCTTCTTCAGCTTCTCCTTCGCAGCTTCGGCGGTCTACATCCTCAACGACCTCCTGGATCTGTCCTCCGATCGCCGCCACAAGACCAAGCGGATGCGCCCCTTCGCCAGCGGACGGGTGCCGATCCCGACGGGGCTCGCCATGGCAGGCGGGCTGCTGGCGGTCAGCATCGCCATCGCCCTGTTGCTGCCGTGGCAGTTCGGCGCGGCGCTCGCCGCCTACATGGTCGCCACGACCGCCTACTCCTTCTTCCTGAAGCGCATGCTCTTGATCGACGTCCTGGCGCTCGCCTCGCTCTATACCGTGCGGATCGTCGCCGGCGGCTTTGCGGCCGGCGTCGAGAGCTCGTTCTGGCTGCTGACGTTCTCCGGCTTCTTCTTCATGTCGCTGGCGCTGGTGAAGCGCTTCACCGAGCTGCAGGATTTCGGCACCGGCGCGGAGCGCTCCAAGACCGGACGCGGCTACGTCGATGCCGATTTCGAAACGCTGGCCCAGGCCGGCATGTCGTCGGGCTTCGTCTCCGTGCTCGTGCTCGCGCTCTATATCCAGAGCGATGCCGTGCGGGAGCTTTATCGCGAGCCCTACCTGATCTGGCCGCTGTGCCCGATCGTCCTCTACATCATCGTGCGGATTTGGGTTCTCGCCCGGCGCGGCGAGATGCACGAGGACCCCGTGGTGTTCATGCTGCGCGACTGGCGCAGCCAGATCGTCATCGGCCTCGGCGCGATGATGTTCCTGCTCGCCTCCTATTTCTGAGAGCGGATCCCAGGAGCTTCAGGATCTCTGAGCTTCGCGCGAGGCGAGGGCAGGGCTGATCCTGTGTGTCGATGCGCCGCCGGAGGTGCCTGCTGCTCGGACCGTATGGTCTGAGGCCTGAAGCGATCCGGTCCACGACGACTGTGCGGCGACTACAGGGCATTTCGGCTGTCGTCGGGCGGTCTTCGTCGCGGCGCCGAGGTGCCGTTCGGCAGGGCTTGCACGGCTGATTCCTGTCCGCCACGCCCGTGCCGCCGCCAGCGATCTATCGCCATGGTTAATGTATAAAAGTCGACAATCCTCAATAAAGCATCGTTCACCCTGATCGGTGATCAATGCTCTGAAGTTTTCTCAAGCGCCCTCGACTTAACTCATTTCTATGGCGATCGCTGTAACTGTGTCGCCAGAACGAATGATCAACCTGCAGCTTCCGGAGCGTCGCCTATGGCGAAGTACATACCGTTCATTCTCTTTACGGTGTTCACCAATGCCGCAGCGCAGGTGATGCTGAAATACGGGATGATGCAGCTCGGGCCGCTCTCCTTCGCCGGCGTCAATCCGCTCATCAAGATCCTGCAGATCGTCTTCAGCCCCTTCGTCTTCCTCGGCCTCTGCACCTTCGTCATCTCGATGGCGTCGCACCTCTTCGTGCTGTCGAAGGTCGAGCTGTCCTTCGCCTATCCCTTCCTGTCGCTCGCCTACGTCGCGGTCGCGATCTTCGCCTACTTCGTCTTCCGCGAAGATCTCAACGCCATGCGCATCGGCGGCATCGCGCTGATCTGCATCGGCACGATGTTCATCGCCCAGGGCGGCAGCCGCATCCATGGCGACGACGAGGTCGCCAGCCTTTCCCAGAACAGCCTGAACGAGGTCTCCCGATGAAGCACATCATCTTTGGCGGCGACGGGTTCGTCGGACGCCATCTCGCCCAGAAGCTCGTTGACGACGGCGAGAGCGTCATCGTCGCAGACATCGTCAAGAGCCCGCTGCCGCACTATGCGCGCTGCACCTTCATCCATACCGACGTGACCGATCCGGCAGCCGTCGCGGCGGTTCCGATCCAGCCAGAGGACATGGTCTACAACCTGTCCGCCAAGATGCTGTCGCCGATCCAGGTGCGCGCCAAGCGCCACGACTTCTTCTTCCCGGTGAACTACCACGGCACTGTCAACATCATCGAGGCGATGGCCAAGGCCGGCGCCGACCGCCTGGTGCACTTCACCACCGACATGATCTACGGCCACACCGTCACCTATCCGATGACGGAGGAGCATCCGGTCGCGCCGCTCGGCGAGTATGGGCTTTCCAAGCTGAAGACCGAGGAGCTCGCCGCGGAGTGGCGGGCCAAGGGAATGCGGATCTCGCTGTTCCGGCCGCGCCTCATCATCGGTCCGGGCCGCCTCGGGATCCTCCAGAAGCTGTTCAAGCTGATCGACAACAACCTGCCGGTTCCGATGATCGGCTCGGGCAAGAACCCATACCAGTTCATCTCGGTCTTCGACTGCGCCGAAGCTGCGCGGCTCGCCTGGAAGGCCGGCGTTCCGAATGAGGCCTACAATCTCGGCTCGCTGAACCCACCGCCGGTCAGGAAGCTCCTCGGCGACCTTATCAAGGAGGCCGGCTCGAAGTCGTTCCTGATCCCGACCCCGGGCTGGGCGGTGAAGCGCACGCTCGATTTCCTCGATCTCCTGAACATGCCGCTGATGGACCCCGAGCAGTACCTCATCGCCGACGAGGAATGCGTGCTCGACGTCTCCAAGGGCGAGCGGCAGCTCGGCTGGATCCCGCGCTACCGCGACGAGGACATGCTGATCGCCGCCTATCGTGAATACCGCGCCAAGCTCGACGGTCGCGCCGCGACCTCGGCCGCCTTCACGGCGCCGGCGGAATAAGGGAGGGATACCATGCTGGACAGACCGACACTCGCCGCGCCTGCGCTCGAAGCCTATCACCGAGGGCCGGCCAAGCCGCCCCTGCTGACGGTGGAGGACGCCAAGGCAATGGATCTCGCCACGATGGCGGATCTCTTCAAGGACCACATCAATCCGGGCCAGTTCCACTTCACCAAGCTTCTAGGCTTCCACAAGGTGAAGGTCGAGCGCGCCGAGGGGATGTATTACATCGACCAGAACGGTCGGAAGATCCTCGACTTCTTCGGCGGCTTCGGCTCGCTCGCCTTCGGTCACAACCATCCCCGCATCATCGAGGCGCGCCGCGCTTTCCAGGCGGAGAAGCGCCACGAGATCGCGATCGCCTTCCTGTCGCAATATGCGGCGGCGCTCGCCAAGAACGTTGCGGCCTGCAGCCCCGGCGATCTCGACATGGTGTTCCTCGGCTCTTCCGGCTCCGAAGCCATGGAAGCGGCGGTGAAGGTTGCTGAGCGCGCCTCCGGCCGCAAGAACTGCAAGATCGTCCACGCCGAGAATTCGTTTCACGGCAAGACCAAGGGCGTTCTCTCGCTGACGGATTCGCCGCTCTACAAGGGCGAGTTCAAGCTGGTCGAGAACACCTACAAGGTGCCGTTCGGGGACCTCGAGGCGCTGCGGCGCGTCATCGAGCGGGACCCGGACATCGGCGTCGTCGTGCTCGAGACCGTCCAGGGCGGCGGCGGCATCATCCATGCGCCGGCGGAATACTGGCACGGGGTGAGGGCGCTCTGCGACAAGCACAACGTGCTGTGGGTGGCCGACGAGGTGCAGTGCGGCTACGGCCGGACCGGCCGCTTCTATGCCTTCGAGCACTACGGGGTCGTGCCGGACGTCACCGCGCTCGCCAAGAGCTTCGGCGGCGGCAAGGCGGCGATCGGCGCGATGATCGCGCGGCGCGAGGTCTATATGAAGGCCTATGGCACGCCGAAGACCGCGATGATCCACGCCCATGCGACCTTCGGCGGTATCGGCGAAGCCTGCGTGACTGCCATCGAGGCGCTGAACGTCCTCTACGACGAGGACCTCATCGGCAATTCCGAGGATGTGGGCGCCTATCTGCTGGAGCGCCTCCAGGCGCTCCAGGCGAAGTACCCGACCATCATCAAGGAGGTGCGGGGCATGGGCCTGATGGTGGGGCTGGAGTTCCACGACTTCTCGCGCACGCTGCCGCTGGCGCTGCGCCCGATGGTGGCGATCCTCGACGACAAGCTGAAGGGCTCGCTGTCCGGCTTCGTCGGCGCGCTGCTCCTGCGCGACTATGACACGCTGGTGGCCTTCACCGAGTACAACCGCAACGTCATCCGGCTGGAGCCGCCGCTGATCTGCGGCCATGAGCATGTCGACCAGTTCTGCGACAATCTCGATGCGCTGCTAGGCCGCGGAATCGTCTCCATCGTGAAAGACTTCATCAAGTCCCAGATGGGATAACAGGACGTCCCCCGCGGGGTCCGCCCCGCGACAAGTGCCTCGCTCACGGGCGAGGTTACAAGCCCGGATGGTCGCGAAAGCCATCCGGGCTTTGTGCTGTCTGGAGGAACCTCTCTTTCGGCAGAGGGTCGCTCGACCGCCATAGCTTCCGCTACACGCCGGCATACGCTCTTTCACCGCCCTTGCGACCCGAACATCGCTGCCGTATTGTAACTACATGTAGTCACAAGAAGGTTCTGGTCGTGCGGATCATTCAGGTGAGGGATGCGAAGGCCGGGCTCTCGGCACTGGTCGAGGCGGCAGAGCGCGGGGAACCGACCACGATCACGCGCCACGGTCGACCGGCTGCGGTTATCGTTCCGGTCGATGTGGCTAGACGGCTCTATCCTGACGAAGCTGTCGATTTCGCCTCTTTCCTGATGAGCTTCCCGGGCGGGCTGGAAGACTTCGAGCGCGACCAGACGCCGCTCCGGTCCATCGACCTTTGAACGGCTTCCTTTTCGATACGTCAGCTTTGTCCGTCATGGCGCCCAGCAGGCCGCCGCTTCCTCGTGAGATTGCATCCAAGCTAACAGAAGCGGCGGCGTCCGACCGGCTGTTCGTGCCAACAATCGCTCTGGCAGAGATCAGGCAGGGAATCTGCAATCTGCGCCGTAAAGGAGCTGATGCTCGTGCGGACATTCTCGACGCATGGTCCACCGCGCTACGGCGAATCCATGGCCGGCGAGTGCTGCCGTTCGGTATCGAGGAGGCTGACGCGGCCGGCGAGATCGCCGACATGGCCGTGGCGGCAGGTCGGCATCCCGGCTTCGCGGACATCGCGATTGCCGGCATTGCCAAGGCCAACGGGCTCGCGATCGTCACGGAGAACTTGCGTCACTTCAAACCGCTGGGCGTAGCCAGCTACGACTTGGCCGGTCTTCCATAAACCGCCGCCGGATCGTCGGTGCTGTGCCGTTCAAGCGACCAGACTACACCCGACGCATCACCCCCGCAGCCCGAGTTCCTGCACTGCGGCCGCATTGGCGCGCAACAGCTCCGGCCGCACCAGCCCGTCCCAGCAGGGCGACAGCTCGACGCGTGTGCGGCCTTCCAGCGCCGCCTGGTAGAAGCTCTGCAGCCGCATGTTGGCGACCGTGATCGGGCACTTCGGATACAGAACGAGATCGGTTGTACGGACCGCGGCGAGGGTACGCTCGTCTGGCGTCGGCACGGCGCGGAACGGGTCGGCGCCGATGGCAATGTAGCGCGGCGCCTGGCGCTGCATCAGCCACGGGAACGGGTTGACGAAGTTGAGGCTCATGATCGTTTCGAAGCGCACGCCGTGGGCGGCCTCGTAGTCATGGATCGCCGCGACCGCGATGTCGGCGCTCTTCAGCCAGCCGATCTGGAAGTCGATCTCGGAATAGAGCGTGAAGGAGGGAAGCTGGCCCCTGTCCGCGATGAACTGGTAGGTCTCGGGATAGCGGATATAGGACTCGATCATCGTGTCGGCGCGGTCCAGCACCTCCTGGCGCTGCGACACCGAGGCAAGGCGGCCGAGATCGGTCGTCTCCAGCCGCGTATAGGTCATCTGTCCGACCAGCGCTCGCATGGCGCGGTGGACGATCTCGACCGGCGTCGGCAGCGCCGTGGCGGCGACGAGGCTGAGGACGAGGACCAGCTTACGCCCGCTGTAATCGCCGGCCTTGGTCAGGAGGGCCAGGAGCACCGGCCACAGGAAGACGAAGGCCTGGCTGCCGGTGTTCTGCGTTTCGAAGAACAGCCCCGCGAACAGGGCGACACCAATCCAGAGCGCATCGCGATCGAGGATCGAGGCGATCCGGGCGAGCGACGGGCGGCGCGCGAAAAGGCGGAGACTTGCCCAGAGCTTCGGCCAGCCGATGACAAGCAGCGCCAGGATCAGGGCCGCACCCGCGCCGACGACGCCGAAATGCAGCGATGCGGCGGTGAGGAAGCGCGGTGCCAGGCTCCCTTCATTCATGCCGACAAGGGTCAGGATGTCGCCGAGATAGGCGCTGACAGCATGCGTGGCCCCTTCCAGCGCGGCGAGCGAGAGCAGGAAGGCGAGGGCCGCGGCCAGGGCGGCGCGCAGGCCGATGCGTCCCGCGGCGAAGGCGAACAGGCAGAGCATCGCGCCGGCGATGAAGCCGGTGATCTTCACGAGGAAGAGCGCCAGCATCGCGCCGGCGACAACGGCGAAGAGCGCGCGCTGGCTGCGGCAGAAGACCAGTCCGGCGGTCAGCACATAGAGGAGATGGCAGGCCTGCCGGTTATAGATGCCGTAGCCGTCGAAGCCGGGATAGTTGGTGAACTGCTCGATATTGACCGGCAGGATCTGGAACAGGAGGAACGGCACGAGCAAGGCGAAGGCAAGGCCGCGCGAATGCTTGCCGACCGAGGCGAGCACCACCGCCATCAGGGGCGCGGTGACGAGGAGCAGCGACCAGTTCACCAAGAGCAGCGGCTGGGCCTGCGGAAAGATCTTCAGAAGCGAGGCGAACAGCCAGTAGCCGAGAGGTCCGACGGGCGCGAAGAAGTCGACGCCAGGCACCTGCCCGCTGAAGATGCGGTTCGCCGCATCGTAGTAGATGAAGAGGTCCCAGTAGAAGGCGCCGAGCGGCAGCGTCACCGGCAGCGTCAGGATCGCGGCGAGGGCGATCATCGTCGCGCCGAGGGCCAGGAGCGGCGGACTGATCATCAACGCGGCGCGCGAGGATCGCGCGGCCTGTTGGATCGTGACGTGGCTCATCGACAAGTTCCCGCTGCGCGGCGGCCGTCGGCCCCTCCGCATCCACAGAGCGAGAGAGCCTAGCGCCTGCAGGTTTAAGGATTGCTTTGCAGTCCGATGCTCCAGCCAAGGAGCGGACGTGACGGTTGATGTCGCAAAAAAGCCGGGCCGGTGACTTCCGCTTGGACTAGGTTGCTGGCCGGCTGCGACGAGGTCGCAAGGCATACCGGAGACATCGATGAAATCTCAGGCGCGTGCGGTGGTGATCGGGGGCGGTGTGGTCGGTGTCTCGACCCTCTACCATCTCGCCAAGAAGGGCTGGACGGACAGCGTCCTAATCGAACGCAAGGAGCTGACCTCCGGCTCCACATGGCATGCGGCCGGGCTCTTGCCGCTGTTCAACCTGTCCTATTCCGTCGGCCAGCTGCACAAGTACTCGGTGCGCTTCTACAAGGAGCTGCAGGCCGAGACCGGCATGAATGTCGGCTTCTCCAATGTCACCAACATCCGCCTGGCGCGGACGCAGGACCGGCTTGACGAGTACCGCTACTATGCCGGCATCGCCGAGACGATCGGCGTGCCCGTCAAGTTCCTGACGCCGGAGGAGCTGAAGGAGGTCTGGCCGCTCTGCGAGACCGACGGCATCCTCGGCGCCCTGCAGCACCCGGAAGACGGCTATATCCAGCCGGCCGACCTGACACAGGCGCTCGCCAAGGGCGCGCGCGACCTCGGCGCCACCATCTACCGCAACACCACCGTGACTGCTATCGAGCAGCTGCCCTCCGGCGAGTGGAAGGTGACCACCGACCAGGGCGAGATCATTGCCGAGCACGTCGTCTCGGCGACCGGCAATTTCGCGCGCAAGACCGGCGCGATGGTCGGGCTCGAAATACCGGTCATACCGGTCGAGCACCAGTATATCGTCACCGAGCCGCATCCGGCGATCCTCGAACGACGCCGCCAGGGCCTGCCCGAGATGGGCGTTCTGCGCGAGAGCGATTCGGGCTGGTACATGCGCGAGGAGGCCGGCGGCCTGATCCTCGGCCCGTATGAAGTGGGGGCGCCGGTCTGCTACCTCGACGGTCCCGACGCCAATTCCGAATACGAGCTGTTCCAGGAGGATCTGGAGCGGCTGATGCCGCATATCGAGACGGCCTTCGTGCGCGTGCCGGCCTTTGCCGAGGTCGGCATCAAGAAGGTTTATAACGGCGCCATCGCCTATACGCCGGACGGCTCGCCGATCGTTGGACCGGCGCCCGGCCTGAAGAACTTCTGGCTGAACGAAGGCCACTCCTTCGGCATCACCGCGGCAGGCGGTGCCGGCTGGCAGCTGGCGGAATGGATGGTGGACGGCGCGCCGACGGTGGACATGGTCGGCGTCGATCCGCGCCGCTTCGGCCCGTATGCAACGGAAGGCTACCTCATCGAAAAGAACGAGGAGGCCTATTCCAACGTCTTCACCATGCATTATCCGGACGAGGAGCGCTCGGCCGGCCGGCCGCTGAAGACCTCGCCCTCCTATGAGCGGCAGAAGAAGCTCGGCGGCGTGTTCGGCTCCGTCTATGGCTGGGAGCGCGCCAACTGGTTCGCGCCTGAAGGCTATCAGGTCCCGGAGGCCGAGCTCGACGTCGGCGCCGACGTTCTCCTGAAGCACAACCATGCACCGGCCGAGGCCGACGGGCGCATCCGCGAGCGCTGGAGCTTCCGTCGCTCCAACTACTTCCCCTTCGTCGGGGAGGAGGTGAAGGCCGTGGCGAATGGCGTCGGCCTTCTCGACATGAGCCCCTTCGCCAAGGCCTGGGTGTCCGGCCCCGGCGCCGAGGCCTGGCTCGACGGCCTGCTGGCCAACCGACTGCCGAAGCTCGGCCGCGTGTCGCTCTGCCACGCGCTGACGCCGAGCGGCGGCGTCGCGGCCGAATTCACCGTGTTCCGTGCCGCCAGGGACCGCTTCTACCTCGTCTCGGCCGGTGGACTGGAGTCGATCGATCACGACGTCCTCGTGAAGGCGCTGCCGCAGGACGGCAGCGTCCGCTTCCAGCCAGCGACGACCGCGATGGGCGTGCTGGTGCTGGCCGGTCCGCGCTCGCGCGACGTCCTGAAGAAGCTCACCCGCACCGACCTCTCCACGGCGGCCTTCCCCTGGCTCACCGGCAAGCGCATCGCCGTCGGGCGGGCCAACGCGCTGGCGCTGCGCGTCAACTTCGTCGGCGAGCTCGGCTGGGAGCTGCATCATCCGATCGAGATGCAGAACGCCATCTATGACGCGCTGATGGAGGCGGGCGCCGAGTTCGGCATCCGGCCGTTCGGCATCCGCGCCATGAACGCGATGGCGATCGAGAAGAGCTACCGGCAGATGGGGCGCGAACTGTCCATCGAGTACAACGCCTATGCGTCCGGCCTCGACCGCTTCATCCAGCCGAACAAGGGCACCTTCACCGGCCGCGAGGCGGTCGTGGCGACACGCGAGACAGGCCCGGCGCAGCGCTTCGCGACGCTTGAGGTGCACGGGATCACGGATGTCGATGCGCGGGGCTCGGAGCCGATCTATCGCGACGGCGCGCTGATCGGGCGCGCTACGCAGGGCGGCTATGGCTGGCGCGTCGGCAAGAGCCTGGCGCTTGCCATGCTGCGGCCGGACTGCTGCGAGGAGGGCACGAAGCTCCAGATCAAGATTCTCGGCACGCTCTACGATGCAACTGTCATCGCCGAGAGTCCCTATGATCCCGAGAACGCCAAGCTTCGCGCCTGAGGTGGCGACCCTCGGTCGTTAGCCGACGGGCGGCTTCGTGCCGCCCGTTACGACTTCGTGACTTGCGCTTCTCGCCGTGCGGTATGACGCTGCGACATGCGCAACCGAGCCGTGAGCTGCCGCCTCGTTGCCTGCTTGGCCCTGACGGGTCTGCTGCAGACGGCGGCGCTCGGCCAGAACATGCCGCGCGGACTTGGGCAGATCGGGCGCGAGAGTGCCGCGGACGGGCAGCCGGTGGACGTGGAACTGGTGCTCGCCGTCGACGTCTCCTGGTCGATGGACCGCGGCGAGCAGGAGATCCAGCGCGCCGGCTATGCCGCCGCCTTTCGGTCGGAGGAGGTGCAGCGCGCCATCACCGAAGGCGTGCATGGCCGGATCGCCGTCACCTATATCGAATGGGCGGGCGAGTTCTCGCAGAGCATCATCGTTCCCTGGACGCTGATCGATTCCAAGCCGGCAGCGGATGGCTTCGCCTACCGGCTGTCGATCGAGGAGCCTGACCGGGCACGCCGGACCTCCATCGCCGCCGCGATCGACTTTGCCGCACCGCTCTTTTCCGGCAACGGCTATGACGGATTGAAACAGGTGATCGACGTGTCCGGCGACGGTCCCAACAATGAGGGCCGCACCGTCATGGATGCGCGCGACGCCGCCGTGCGGCGCGGCATCACCATCAACGGGCTGCCGCTGATGACCACGGGCGGGTATTCGTCCTGGGGATCGATCCCGAATCTCGACCGCTACTACGCCGACTGTGTGATCGGCGGGCCAGGCGCCTTCATGATCCCGGTGAACAGCTGGGACCAGTTTCCGAGAGCCGTCCGCCGCAAGCTGGTGATGGAACTCGCCGGCGGCTGGCCCGAGCGTGGACCGATGCCGCCCGCAGACGTCGGCGTCGTACCCGCTGCGGGCGAGCCGGTCTCGGACTGCTCCATTGGCGAGAAGATGTGGCAGGACCGCCAGCGCTACTGGATGAACGGCCCGGGCTGACAGGGCCGAAGGCGGTCCGCTCGCCGGCCGACAGGCCGTGACGCCACGGACGGCTGGCGATCCTTGGCGATGCCCTCTGCATCGCGGCGTGTCCGTCTTCGCATGCAGGCCGGGGAGCGGCCACGCGCGGACCGGGCGACCGCTCGCCCCTTGCGAAGAACGGTGACAGCTCCGATCCTTGCAAATGCTGTGGATGGTGCGCTGTCGCCGCTGTGCCGGCGGATCTTCTGGGCAACTGTACGGGAGCGCCCATGCCCCTCGGCAGGCGGCATGAAAGGCGAACGATCGCATGCGGGAACCGACCGCCGAAATCCGCAAGCCGCAGATCGTCCAGGCCGCCTTTGAAGCGATTCGCAAGAACGGGCTGCCGATGCCCTCCTACGATCTGATCGCCAAGGAAGCGGGCATCTCACGGCAGCTGATCCGTCATTACTTTCCGGATCCCGAGGCGCTGATGGAGGGCGTCTGCGATCACCTTGCGGCGGCCTATCGCGACTGCCTGATGAAGGGGATCGTGGCGGCGGGGCAGGCGGAGCGCCTGCCGATCTTCCTCGACTTCTACTTCAACTTCCTGAGTGGCCAGGGCATCCCCAAGCCGGCAGACGACGTTGTCTACGATGCGATGGTGGCGATCGCGGCGGCGTTGCCGACCGTCCGCAAGAACCTGTTCGACCAGTACACACTCCTGCAGCACACGATCGCGCACGAGGTGCAGATCAGCTATCCCGCCCTGCCGCAGACGGCTTGCCGCGAGATCGGCTTCCTGTTCGTCGCCCTGATGTACGGGCACTGGAAAATGGTCGCCTCGCTCGGCTTCTCCGAGCGCTACAACCGCATCACCCGCGAGGCCGTGGACCGCCTGATCCAGTCCTACTGCCAGCGCTACGACGACCCTGACATTTAAGCAACAACCCCAGCGGGCATGCCGTCCTGCCGAATTTTCCGATTGAAAATATGATCGGGCCTGTCATTGTGCCTTAGCGGCAAGTGCCGGCGGGGCGTCAACCGACTCGTTCAACCCGTCTGTTCGGAAGACGAGGCGACACAGGTTCTCTGCTTCTAGCCGCGCGTTCGCAGGCAAGACATGCGTGCGTCTGGCCATGCCGGGCGAGTGATCGGTCATCTTTGAATGGATACTTCGTCATCTCGGGGAGAGATTTCGAAGACGGAGCGCTTTTGCTTCTTCTGGGGAGAAGGGGTGTCGCGAACGGGCAAGACGATTGTCTTGCTCGAAGGCTGATCTGCACGCTGCAACTGGCTCGGCCCGGGCTTTGGCGGCAGGTGCAGAGGGATATGGGGGCGGAATGAAACCTCTGATAAGGCTCGCCGCAGCGTCCGCGTACGGGATGCTGCGGAGCATCAGGCCGCGACGACTGCTGCAATACAGGCGCGCGTATAGTCGCAAGACCGCGGCCGGCCGTGGTGACATCGAGCCGTGATCGTCGTCGCGCCCATTCTCGATGCCGGTGCCTGCGCCGAGGTGGCTGAGCGCGCCGGCGCGTTGAGCTTCGTCGACGGCGCGAGCACCGCAGGCTGGCATGCCAAGCTGGTCAAGAAGAACGAGCAGGCCGAGCCGAGTGAGGCCCTCCTCGCGCTGCAGGATGCCATTCTACGCATTCTGCAGAGCCACGCCACCGTAATTTCCGCCTGCCTGCCGGCGCGAATCTCACGTCCTCTCGTCAGCCGCTACGGCGCCGGCATGACCTATGGCAGCCATGTGGACGACGCGATCCGGCACGGTGATCCGCCGATGCGGGCGGACATCTCGTTCACGCTCTTTCTGTCGGACCCGGAGAGCTACGAGGGCGGCCACCTCGCTACCCAGGCCGGCGGCGGCGAGACGCAGGTGAAGCTGCCTGCCGGCTCTGCCGTCTTCTACCCCTCCGACACGCTGCATCGGGTGACGCCGGTTTCCAGCGGAACGCGGCTGGCGATCGTCGGCTGGATGCAAAGCCTCGTGCGGCAGCCGCAGCAGCGGCAAATTCTGCACGATCTCGATCTGGCCCGCCGCCACGTCTTTGAGACCGGTGGCAAGGGGCCGCTCTTCGACACGCTGACGAAAACGCACTCCAACCTCCTGCGCCTGTGGGCCGAGGTCTGAGCCGACTTCTTACGAGGAACAGAGACCATGATCCCGCGTATCAGCCTCACCCTTCTGGCAACCAGCTCCGCCTTGACCCTTGCAGGGCTGCTGGGTGCATCCGGCGCCCATGCGGCCTGTGCGCCCGATCCCGTGGGCAATGGCGGTACCGTGTCCTGCACCGGCACCGACACGAACGGCTTCCAGACGACGAGCAGCGGCGTCAGCCTGACCGTGACGAGCGGCGCAGTGGTGCAGGGTCCGGCCCGGTTCGACGGGCCGATCGAACTCGGCAGCGGTGCGACGCTGGTCAACAACGGAACGATCGACGCCAACCTCGCCAGCACGGCTGTGTTCGCCGGCCCGGATGCGACCGTGACCAACAACGGCACCATTACCGCGCCGGCGGGGCAGGGCCTCACACTCCAGGGCGGCAGCTTCGTCAACAGCGCCGGCGCCGTCATCGATATCACCGCCGGCACGAACGAAGGTACGTCGGGTGTGCTTTTGGGCAACGGCGGCTCGATCCGCAACGAGGGCGAGATCTATGTCAGCGGCGACAACGTTGCCACTGGCCTGATCGGCAGCGGTGGTGCGACGGTGACCAACGCCGAGGGCGCAACGCTGTCTGTCGCGGGTTTCAGAGGTGTCGGCATCAACGGCTCTTCCGAAAGCACCGGCACGGGCAACACCCTGGTCAATGCCGGCACGCTCCTCGTGAATGGCTCCGGCTTCGGCGGCGCTGGCATGCTGCAGAGCTACTTCGGTGTGGCGGACGGCGTGACGACCACGCTGACGAACACGGCGACCGGCGTGATCGAGGTCGAAGGCGAGCGGGTCCGCGGCATTCTGACCAGCCCCACGGACCGCGCCATCAATGCCGGCACGATCACCGCGACCGGTAGCGGCAGCGGAGGCATATCGCTCGTCGGTGACGAAAGCTATGGCGAGAACAGCGGCACCATCAGGACCTTCGGCGAGCTGTCGATCGGCGTCTCGATGACCCCGTTTTCCTCCGGGCAGCGCTTCGTCAATACTGGGACTGTCGCAGCGAATGGCGGCGGTTCGGGCCTCGCTTTCGAGGGCGGCGAGATCGGCTTCTCGCTGACCGGTGCGACGGCTGTGCTCATGCTCGGCCAGGACGGTCTTCTGGAGAACAGCGGCAGTCTTCTTGCGGGCCAAGCAGCGACCGGCTCGGGTTCTTCCGCGATCGTCGTCGGAGCGGTGACCGAGGCTGACCTGTCTGGCCTCGGCGCTGCCGCCTACGACGGAAATCGGATCGTCAACTCCGGCGTGATCCAGGGGGATGGCAGCGGCATCAGGCTTGTGGCCGATCCCCAATCCGGCGCGCCGACGCTGACCATCCAGAATGCGGCCGGCGGCGGGATTTCGGGATCGGATCCCGACAGCACCGGCATCGTCTCTGAAGGTGGCGTGCTGGTCATCGACAACGCCGGGACGATCCGTGGCGGGTCCTTCGGCATCGATGCCAATGGCGGCATCACCCTGACCAATCGAGACGGTGCTACTCTCTCCGGGTTCGATGCCGCGCTTCGATCCCGCGGGACTTTCAACGACACCTTTACGAATGCCGGTCTGGCGTCCGGTCTCGTCGATCTCGGCGGCGGCGACGACGTGATTATCGTCCTGCCGACGGCGGACTTCGCCGGTGGCGTCGAGATGGGCGCCGGCTTCGACACGGTCGCCTTCGACGGCGCCGCCGGCACGGTGGGCGATGCGGCGTTCCTGCGGGACGGCGTGCCGTTCGCAACCGGCGTCGAGCGGATCGAGAAGCGTGGCGAGGGCACCTGGCGTTTCGTCAGCGAAGAGACCATCCCCGCCTTCGTCGATCTGGCGCCCGCCTTCGTTCTGGACGGAACCGTTATTCTCGGCATCACCGCACCGAGCCTCGACCTCACCAACACCGTAGGCGGGCGCGTGGAAGGCGTCGGCACCCTGCGCAACCTCGTCAACGAGGGAGAACTCGCCGTCGGTGGCGCCGGGGCGACCGGCACGCTGAACGTTGCCGGAAACCTGACGCTGGACGGCACCGGCACCACCTATATGGACATCGCAGCCGACGGCACCTCCGATCTCCTGGCCGTCACCGGCAGCGCCAATATCGGCGGATCGCTTTTGGTCAACGGCATCGCCTATCCCACGGGATATCCGGACGCGCAGAGCTACACGATCATCACGGCGGGAGGCGGCGTGTCCGGCACCTTCTCCAGCGTGGCGGACAACCTGCCCGATGTGGATGTGGTGGCGCTCTACAACGCCAATGACGTGCAGCTGAGCTACGACCGCGATGGGTCCGGACCGGTCGATCCGGAGGATCCGGACGACGGCTTCACCCGCAAGGAGAATGCGCTGGCGTCTGTCTATGCGCTCGGACACGCGGCGCTCAGCTTCTCCGAGACGCTGGCGGGCCGCGGCGGACGTTCGGCTGCGGCGCAGCGCACCTCGCTCGGCGGCATACAGCAGCTCGCCTATGGCGAGGATGAGCCGCGCGCGAGCGAACTGCCGGCGTCGAAGGCGATCTATGGTGCCGATCTCGGAACCACTGCGGCGGCGATGACGGGGCCTGACGGCGGCGTCAGAGTCTGGATCGGCGCCTTCGGTGACGACCTCTCCGTCGATCCGGACGGTGGCGCCGCCGGCTATGACAGCAATTCGGCTGGCGTCGCCGGCGGCGTGGAATATGTCATGACGGGTGCAGACTACACCGCTGTCATCGGTCTTGCCGGCGGCTACAGCAGCACCGACGTCGACATCGTCGCCGGTGGCGCGGCCATCGACACCGGCCATGTCGGCCTCTACGCCGCCTGGGAGCAGGGACCGCTCGCCCTCAATGGTGCGATCGCTTACAGCTTTGCCGATTTCGACCTCGCGCGAGCGGTGCTGACCTCGACCGCCTCGGGCTCGGCCGACGGTGACGCCGTCTCCGGCTACACAGAAATCTCCTACGACATCGTGCCGCTCATCGGCGGCACCGGCTACCGTCTGGCGCCGGCGGCGCGTCTGCGCGGCGTCCATGCGACGCGGGATGCCTTCACCGAAACCGGCGCGGGCATCCTGAACCTCTCGGTCAACGAGGACGATGTCAGCCTTCTCTACGGTGGCATCGGCCTGAAGGCGGAGACGGAGATCGTCCTCGGCTCGGCCGTGCTGACGCCGGAGCTCTCCGTCTTCTACGAGCACAACTTCGCCGACAACGACCGCACCGGCTTCGCCACGGTGACACCGGCCGCGGTCGGGTTCGAGACGCTGGTGTCAGCCGGGGCGGAGGACGCCGTTGCGGTAGGTGCCGGGCTCGGCGCGCGCTTCACCGAGACGATCTCCGGGCGCCTGCGTTACGACGGCACCTTTGGCGACGACATGGAAAGCCATCGCGGCTCGGCGACGCTGTCCTTCGCATTCTGATGCCTGCAGTGCCGGCTCGTCACGACACGGCGAGCCGGGGCTGGCGAGAGGCGTGCGGCTTAGGCTGTGACAGCGGCGGCCCGCAGGGCGCGCTCCTGCTGCGGCGAACGTGAATACAGCTCGCGATAGCACTTGGAAAAATGCGAGGCCGAAACGAAGCCGCAGGCGACGGCGATCTCGACGATCGGCAGCTGCGACTGAACCAGCAGGTGCCGCGCCCGATCGAGCCGGATCTCCAGGTAGTAGCGCGCCGGCGAGCGACCCATCTCCTTATCGAAGAGCCGCTCCACCTGGCGGCGGGACAGGCCGACGAGACGCGCCACCTCGACCAGCGACAGCGGCTCGCCGAGATTGGCCTCCATGATCTCGATGATGCGCAGCACCTTGACGTGCTGGACGCCGAGCCGGGCCCTCAGCGGCAGGCGCTGGCGATCCTGTGCGCCGCGCACGCGGTCGGTCAGAGCCTGCTCGCAGACGCGGTTCACCACGTCATCGCCGAGATCCTCGCCGATCAGCGCCAGCATCATGTCGAGCGAGGCCGTGCCGCCGGCGCAGGTATAGATGTTCTGGTCGATCTCGAAGAGGTCGGCATAGACATCGGCGCGGGGAAAGGCTTCGGAGAAGCCTGGCAGGTTTTCCCAGTGGATCGCACAGCGGCGGCCGGCAAGAAGACCCGCCTTGGCGAGGATCCAGGCGCCCGTGCAGAGGCCGCCGACGGAAACGCCGCGCTGATGCGTCTCGCGCAGATAGGAGAGCGTCGCCTTGTCGCCGAAGGATTCGACGAAGACGCCGGAGCAGATGAACACCATGGAGGGCCGGCCTTCGCCGGACAGCGCCTTGCGCTCGGCCTCGACGCCCGAGGAGACGGCGACCTCGACACCGTTTGAGGCGCGCACCGGCTTGCCATCGGGCGAGACCAGCCGCCAACGGTAGATTTCGTGCCCGGCGATCCGGTTGGCGATGCGCAGCGGCTCGATCGCGGTCGCAAACGCGATCATCGAAAAGTTCGGCACGAGCAGGAAGGCGATGGTGCGCTTCGGCGTCGCGGTCGGCATTGGCGCTGCGGCGGCCACCACCCGGCGGATCTGCTCCGGCCTGTCCTGCAGCGCTACGGCAACGGAACGCCCGCCCATTCGAACTCTCTTCCGCTTGAGGAAACCAGCGATGTCGCCGATGGTCTCACAGTGATCGGGAATTAGAACGGGTGCAAGCAGGCAAAATTCGGACGGTGGTGGAAGACCTTGTCGAAGCCTCGCGCGAGATACGGGAGATCACGCTGCTCGACCGGTTGTCGGCGCGAGGCCCGGTCGATGGCGGTGATGCCGTCCGGGCGGCGACCGGTGCGCCGTGGCGAGGAATGGCCGCTGCGAAAAGGCTATGACCCGCGGCAGAGCGGGCCGCAAAGAGGGAGGGCGGCTCAAACCGTCGTGCCGCCCTGCGAGTATCAGCTTCGAACCCGAGATGACTGCGGCTGACGAATCAGAACGTCTCGCCGCCACTGCCGGTCGGCCGGTCCTCGGCCTCGCGGCGGACCTCCTCTTCCATCTCGTCAAGGCCGTCCTCGGTTTCGGTGTCGTCGTTGTCCGGAATGGCGGCGGTTGTCTCGCTCATCGGCTGCGTGCCGACATCCATGTAGAGCGCATCATCGCCCGCCAGCGTGCCGGATGCACGATCCTCTTCATCGCGCGGGGCCTCGTCGGCGACGCTATCCAGCAGCGCACGGTCGGCGAGGGAAACCTCTGCGGCCTCGGCGTAGCTGCCCTTCGGATCGACGGTCCCCTCGCGCTGCTCGGGAAACTCCTTCGGCATGATCGCCTCCTCGTCTCAGATCAACTTTCGTCGGCAACGGCCGGCCGGAGCGATCGTTCCGTCAAGGGACGCGCCGCGAACCCGGAGATTGAGCCCAGAGCCCTGATACGACGCCTATTCGCCGGTCGCCGTCTTCTTGGCGCGCGGGGCCGCCGGCTTCTTGGTCACGGGGGATTTGTCGGACTTCGGCGCCTTTGCCGCCGCAGGCTTCTTGGCCTTTGTCTTCGCCGGCTGCTCGTCGACGGTCAGCGCCTGCTCCTCGGTGGTCTCGCGGGCAGCCTCCCAGCTCGGGCCGCGACCTTCTTCGCCGAGATCGGTTAAGCCGGGTACGTCGGCCTGATTCTCGTAGGCGATCGCCGGCTCGGCCGGCTCGCTGACGGTCTCGTCCAGCGGCCTCAGCGTCGTGCCGAAACTATCCTGAAGCGCGATGATCTCCTTCGCCTGATCCCAATGCTCCTGGTCACGGCCATGAGGCCGCCCCTCGGCTTCCCAGAGCTCATGCGCCTTGCGGCGGATGCGATCTTCGTCATCGGTCATCGTCTCGTCTCCTTCACGCGCGGCTTCCGCCTGCCTCCGTCGCCGCTCGCCGACGCATGACGAAGAGCGGCCGTCCGGCACTTGGCGGACGGGATGCAAACTAGGCGAAGCGAAGGAGATTTCCAGACGCCGATGTGGCGAAGCGGGGAGCGCAGTCGCGAACAGCGGACCAGGCGACTGATTCGGGTCTCGTCGCAGGCCCTGCCACGCTCAGCCGACGCTGAAGAGATCACCGACGGCCCCTAAACTCATCGTCAGACAGAGTGCCGGCCGGCTCAGGCTAGAGCCGTCGTCGGCCCGAGAGGGGCGCCGCAAACGAAAACGCCGCGAACGAGGTTCGCGGCGTTGATGATCATGCAACTGCCTGTCAGGATGCGCCGGTCAGCGCTTGCCCTGGCGCGCCTTGCGAGCGGCATAGCGAGCGTCACGAGCAGCCTTGCGGGCCGCCTCGTCGGCGACCATCTGGTCGATCAGGCGGTTCTGCTCGGCCTTCTTGGCTTCTTCCTCAGCCTGACGCTGCTCCTCCAGAAGACGCTGACGCTCGGCCTCCTCCGCGGCGAGCTTTTCCTGCTCGATGCGGCGGAGTTCATCGCGCTCTTCGCGCGCCTTCAGGATCGCCGCGCGCTCGGCGCGACGCTTCTCGGCCTCGGGGCCTTCCTGCCGGGCCTTCATCTTCTCAAGAAGCGCCTTCTTGGCGTCCTTGTTATTGCCGCGGCGTTCGACGAAATCGGGTTCTTTGGGCTTCAAAGCTATTCTGCACCGGTTACGGATCGGCGTCCTGCGAGCGGCTCACAGCCGGCGCACCAACGCGATAATTCGGAGTGTGTCACGAATGGGCTGGAGATAAGCCCCCGACCGCGGGAGGTCAATGACGCGGCGGCAGCAAAACTTGAAGTATGCTTTCCATCTCCACCGGATGTTGCGGGCGGGCCACCCCTCTTGAACGGACCTGACCCGACGGAGGACGGCGATCTCAGCGGCGGCCGGCGCGTCCGCCGCGACGGCGGGGCGAGCCGGCGTCGCCAGCCGCCGATTCGCCATTCTCGCCGCCATCCGGCGCGGCTTTGATGAGGCCGGCCGAGTCGCGATTGGGCAATGGCTGCACCTTCACCAGCTCGGGATAGGAATCGAGCTTGTTCGGAAAGGCCATGGCCGCCACGAAGTGGCCCTGGAAGTCCGGCTCCAGAGCCGTCTCGATCTTCTCGATGCGGGTGACGACATCCTCGATCTCGCGGCGATAGTCGCGGTTGAGCAGCGCCATGCGCGCACCGGCGCCCGCGGCGTTGCCGACCGAGCCGCATTTCTCCAGCGCGCAGTCCGGCACGAGGCCGAGCACCATGGCATAGCGAGGCTCGATGAAGGAGCCGAAGGCGCCGGCCAGCGCGATGCGGTCGATGGTGGGGTTGCCGAGCTTTCCGAGCAGCAGCTTGATGCCGGCGTAGAGCGCGGCCTTGGCAAGCTGGATGGCGCGCACGTCCGTCTGCAGGATGGTGAGGCGGCGCTCTGGTGTCTCGTGCAGCACGTAGGCGAAGGTGCGGCCCTGCGGCACAATGCGGGGTGAGCGCTCCGCCAGCCGTCCGTCGATGACGCCGTCCTCGGTGATGACGCCGGCGAGGAACATCTCGGCGACCACCTCGATGATGCCGGAGCCGCAGATGCCGGTGACGCCCGTGATTGCGGATGCCTCGACAAAGCCCGGCTCGTCCGACCAGAGTTCGGTGCCAATGATCTTGAAGCGCGGCTCCAGGGTCGCCGGGTCGATGCGTACGCGCTCGATGGCGCCGGGCGCGGCCCGCTGGCCGCAGGAGATTTCGGCGCCTTCGAAGGCGGGGCCGGTGGGCGAGGAGGCGGCGACGAGGCGCTTAGAACTGCCGAGCACGATCTCGGCATTGGTGCCGACATCGACCAGCAGCATCGTCTCGTCCTGCCGATGCGGCCCTTCCGACAGGGTTGCGGCGGCGGCATCCGCGCCGACATGGCCGGCGATGCAGGGGAGAAGATAGGCCCTTGCACCCGGATTGAGCGTCAGGTCGAGCGCGCTCGCCGGCAGCGACAGGGCGCCGGACAGCGCCAGGGCGAAGGGCGCCTGGCCGAGCTCGGTCGGATCGATGCCGAGGAAAAGGTGATGCATCACCGGGTTGCCGACGAAGACACAGTCGATGATGTCGGCCGGCGAGACATTAGCCTCGGCGCAGACCTTCTCGGCCAAGGCCTGGATGGCGCCACGAACGGCGGCCGTCATCTGCGGACGGCCGTCCGGATTCATCATGACATAGGATACACGGCTCATCAGATCCTCGCCGAAGCGGATCTGCGGGTTCGGCGCGCCGGTGGAGGCGATCGTCTGGCCGGAGAGCAGCGAGGAGAGGTGCAGCGCGATCGTCGTCGAGCCGATATCGACGGCGATGCCATAGGCCTCGTTCTTCAGGCCGGGATAGAGGGCGACAAGGCGCGGCGCCTCATCGTCGCGGTCATGCGCGATTGCGGCGGTGACGCTCCAGCCACCCTGGCGCAGCACCGGCTGGATGTGGGGCAGGAGGTGGGGCTCGATCGTCGGGCGCGCGAGCTTCCAGTCGCGCTCCAGCGCCTGGAACAGCCGATCGAGGTCGCCGAGCGGCGCATGCATGTCCGGCTCGCTCACCTCGACATAGAGGAGGCGAACAGCGGGATCCCGCGGGAACTGCCTTGTATCGACGGCCTTGCGCACGACGGCGGCGTTGATCGCCATGTCCTGCGGCAGGTCGACCACGAGATCGCCTTGGACGGTGGTCGAGCACGACAGGCGGCGGCCTGGCTTCAGGCCGCGTTTGTCGGCATAGCGCGCCTCCTTGGCCGACCAGGGCGACAGGTGGTCGCCGGAGGAGGTGATGCCGTGCTTGGCAAAGCGGCCTTCCGCCACCTCGACCTGGCAACGGCCGCAAATGCCGCGACCGCCGCAGACGCTTTCGACATAAACGCCGAGCGAGCGTGCCGCCTCAATCACGGGGGTGCCGCGCGGAAAGCGGCCGCGCCGTCCGGACGGCATGAACAGGACCAGCGGGTCGGCGCTATCGCTCATCGTATCGATCTTCGGAATTCAGGCGGGTTATTTCGAAAGCCGTCGATGATTAGCGCGCACGCGGCGAGTGAACGGCCGCAGCCCTGCCTTCAGCACGGCGTCAGCATCGTTGACGTGGCGCATGCGCCCGGTCACCGCCGCAAGGGCCATGTCGGCGGCGGCGGTCCCGACAGCGAGGTTCATCGCCAGAACGCTCTCGGCGGCGGCCTGAAGCTTCTCCGTCACCATGCGCGCCGCCTCGGCCTTGTCGCGCGTGGTGGGAGACGCAGCGGATAGCCAGAACTGCGTCATCCGCGCCGACATGACGAGCGGCGAGAACAGCATCAGCGTCGACAGCTCGGCCATGGAGCCGGGCAAGCTTTGGCGGCGGTTCATGATGCACATCCCGGCATGCCGCGCCTGCCGCGGCCTCGATCCAACGCTGGCGCCTGCCGGTGCCTTGCTGTCAATCGATTTCTTCGCAGCTGCGAAATGGCCTCAGGCTCCGACCTGCGCCCGCCGCGCATCGCGCCCGCCGCGACGACGCCCACCACCCGCATCACCGGCCGGTGCCACGCCTTGCGCCGGAGCCGCGGTCGCACCCGCCGGCTGGACGTCGCGATAGGTGCGGATCCAGGTCATGCAGGAGGGGTCGTTGCCCATCAGCACGTTGGCGCCGCGCACCGCTTCCATCTCCTGCGGCCGGCACGGATTCATGATGGCGCTGGTCATGCCGGCGGCAATCGCCATCGGCAGGAAGGCGGCATTGATGCCATGCCGGTGCGGCAGGCCGAAGGAGATGTTGGAAGCGCCGCAGGTGGTATTGACGCCGAGCTCCTCGCGCAGGCGGCGGACCAGCGAGAAGACCTGCCGCCCGGCCGTCGCCATGGCGCCGATCGGCATGACCAGAGGATCGACGACGATGTCATGCGGCTTGATGCCGTAGTCGGCCGCGTGCTGCACGATCTTGCGCGCAACCTCGAAGCGCACGTCCGGATCTTCCGAGATGCCGGTCTCGTCGTTGGAGATCGCCACGACCGGGACGTCGTATTTCTTGATCAGCGGCAGGATCGCCTCGAGCTTCTCGAGCTCGCCGGTGACGGAGTTCACCAGCGGCCGACCTTGCGTCACCTCCAGCGCCGCCTTGATGGCGGAGGAGACGGAGGAATCGATCGAGATCGGCAGGTCGGTCAGGCTCTGGACGAGCTGGATGGTCCGGACGAGGAGCGGCGGCTCGGAGACATTCGGGTCGACCGCGGTGACGCCGGCATTGACGTCGAGCATCGTCGCGCCGGCCGCGACCTGGTCGGCGACATCCTTGGCGACCGTGTCGAAGTTGCCGGCGACCATTTCGGCCGCGAGCTTCTTGCGGCCGGTCGGGTTGATGCGCTCGCCGATGACGCAGAAAGGCTCGTCAAAGCCGATGACGATCTCGCGCTTGGCCGAGGCCACCACGGTGCGGGTCATGATGTTCCTCCCCTCGGACGTGCCGCGTCAGGCCTGCAGCCGCAGCGGTTCGGCGTCTAGACCTACAGTGCCGGCGTTCCATGAGCCACGCTCGTAGAGCCATTCGGCCGACTTTTTCAGCCCACCGAAGGGAAAGACATGGATCTGGCGCACGGAGGTCTCGGCGCCGGCCTCCTGCCAGTGCCGCTCGATCGGGCCGACGACGGCTTCCGGCGAGTGGGTCGTGGCGAGGGCGGTTAGGGCGAGGGCGCGCTTCTTCAGGAAGGCGACGGAGTTGCCGACGCCGCAGAGCGCCGCGTATTTGATGAGCGTCGTGATCTTGGCGGGCCCGGCGACGCCGAGATGGATCGGCAGGCCGACGCCGGATTCGCGCACCGCCATCGACCACTGGATGAACATCTCCGCGTCGAAGCCGAACTGGGTGACGATGCGCATGCGCGCGCCCGTGCGCTCGGCGAAGTCGCGCTTCAGGCGCAGCGCGCTCTCGGCCGTGGTCAGCGAGAAGTCGGGCGAGCCCTCGGGATGGCCGGCGACGCCGATCTCGGTGATGCCGTAGCGGTCGAACAGTCCGCTCTCCAGTACCTCCATGGAGGAGGTGAAGGGGCCGGCCGCCTTATCGAGGCCGCCGCCGATGACGAGGATGTCGGTGACGCCTGCCTCCTCGGCATAGGCGCGGATGCGTGTCTCCAGCTCTTCGCGGCTGCGAATGCGGCGGGCCGGGATGTGCGGTACCGGCTTGTAGCCGAGATCGCTGACGCGCTTCGTCGCCGCGATGAAGGACTTCACGGGATCAACGCCGACATCGGTCAGGTAGGTGCGCGTTCCCTGCGGGAAGAGGCCGGGAAGATCGGCCGATTCCAGCGCCTGCTTCGGCGCGACCTCGATCGAGGCGGGGATGGGCGTGCTGCGCATTGCGGTGGCCGACATCATGTCTCATGCCCTTCGTTGGCGATCAGCGTCTTCAGGCGGGATGCATCGTAGGCGGTATCGATCTCTGCGAGTGCACGGTCGGCTTCGGCTTCCAGGTCAGTCGCCTCGCTCGGCGAGGAGACGCGCCGCCATTCCGCCAGATAGGCATCGGAATCCTTGGCTCCGACGCGCATCGCGCACATGTCGACGGCTTCGATGAAGCGAAGCGGCAGCTCCCGGCGGGCGGCCTTGCGGCCCTGCCGGACGACCACTTGGGCGGGAATGTCGCGCCAGTAGACGATCTGAAGCTCGGCCACGGCACGCCTCCCGCTGAAGTGCTGCTACCTTAGGAGGATACGCCTGTGCCGGCTGCGCTTCTCACGACAGCGGCCACGTCGGAATGCGACATGATGGAGAGAGTGCGACATCGGGCGCCTGGCGGCTCTGCGATGGCGGCCGCGCATCGTGGCGATCACGGACGTCCGTGGCTTGAGCCGCCCGCCTCAGATGAAGTGCATGAAGGCGTAGAGCGCTCCGCCATAGACGACGGCGAGCAGGATGATGGAGGCGATCCCCAGCAGGACACCGGCGCCGAGCCACAAGCCGTCCCGCACCGTCAGCGCGACGCCGAGGAAGCCGACGGCAATGCCCGGGAACATGTTGGTCAGCGGCGCCGGGAACAGCACCAGCGACGACAGGAACAGGGCGAACCAGCCGATGGCCATCGACAGGGCCTTGTCTTCTGCCGGCCAGTAACGGTGCCGCGCGAGGCGCTCGGCGCGCCGGAGCGGCGGGCCGATCCGCGCCATCACCCGCGCGAGAAGCTCGCGGCTGAAGCGCATGGCGCGCACGCGCTCCGGCAGCCAGAGATGTCGGCGTCCGAGGGCCAGCTGCAAGGAGACGACGCAGAGCGGCAGGCCGCAGATCAGCGAGGCGCCGGGCGGCAGCGGTATGGCATTCATGCCGCCGAACAGGATGAAGAACGCCCCGAAGGCACGGGCATCGAAGGCGTTCGCTATGTCGCCAACGGTGATGTCTGCGCCCGCGCCGACCGAGAGGCCGCGCAGGATGGCCGAGATGCGGCGCTGCGGGCGTCGTATCCGGCGCTTGCTGGACATCGGGAGAGTTGCGCTATCGGCGGAAATGGACAGGCCCCGGCGGCTGATGGTCGTCGGCGAGCTTACGCCTGGACGCTACAATATAGGTGCTCTTTGAAAAGAATTTGCGGCGACGGTTAGCGGCGTGTTGGCATGACTGCGGAAGACCCGAGCGGTCCGGCTCGAGGCACGCCCGGTTGGGACCGCTTCGTCAGGCTCGCTCCGGCGCCGTGGGCTCAGCCCGCATCCTGATCGTCTTCGTGGTCCTCGTCCTCATCATCACCGATGTCCGCGCCGATCAGCCGCTCGCCGTTCGGCACCCCGGCATAGTCGTTGTCCATCCGCTCAACGACGTTGCCGAAGTAGCCGCCGTCGGCGTCGCGGCTCGCCGGCGGCTGCGGCGTGGGATCCGGTGTGCCTGGCTTGCGCGGTGTGTCTGACATGCGGTCCTCCTTTGCCGAGAAGGAATGCGGAGCCGGTTGCGGGCGTTCCGTGCCGTCTTCGAAGGCGCGCGGTGCGCTCAGGATGCGCGCCGGGCCGTGGCGGCAAGAAGAGCCGCCGGCAGGTCGCCATAGCCGACGCTGCGGCGCTGATAGGCAAGGCCGAGCCGTCGGGCGATTGCCGCGGCGGCAGCATCGAGCTCGGGATCATCCTCTTGGGCGATATAGACGACGCGCTCGTAGCGCCCGAACAGCATGTCGCGCATCTCGGGATAACGATCGAGCTTCAGCGGCTTTGCGACGAAAGCGTCGAACTGGCGCGCCAGGAAGTCGGTGAGCCAGAAGGTCGTCAGATGCGCGTCGCCCTCGTCGGCGAAGCGGTCGTTGCCGCTGAAGAAGGAGTAGCAATGGGGGCCGGCGATGCGCTCGACCCCTTCGCGCTCACACAGGGCATCGAGAAGACCGCCGGTGCCGCAATCGGCATAGGCGATGAAGATGCGGGAGGCGCCGCCGGCCCGTGCCTCCGCAATGGCGGCCTCGACCGCGGGCGTGATCTTCTGCGGTGCGTTGTGGAGGATCGCCGGCAGGCAGGTGAGATCGACATGGCTGAGGCCGTTCGCCTCCATCACCGCCAGGACCTCGCGGGCGATGGCGCCACAGGCGATCACCGTCACCCGCTCCGCTGCGGTCGATTCATCCGAGATCGGTTTATTCGCAACCAATTTTTCGTCCCGCGGGAACTCGGCGCTGCCTCTGCCGTTTTTCCGTCAAAATGAACGTCCGGCGCGGATGCGGCGGTCGCCTTCATCGAACAGCTCGCGCACGGTCATTGCCGAAGCAATCCCGCTCCGGAACCCGCTGCGAGGCGTAACCGGAGAAACTGCCATGAAGAACCGCATCGCTCTCGTGTCGCTTGTCCTCGCTGGCGCGCTCGCCCTGTCAGCCTGCGCCAACACCGTCCGCGGCGTCGGCCGTGACGTTGGCAACACGGTCGACGCGACCGGCGCTGCGGCGAACGACATCGCCAACTAAGCGGCGTCGCTTCATTCCCGAATGGCCGAAGGCTCGGAGCGATCCGGGCCTTCTGCTTTATAGGCCTTCGAGCCAATCAGATCGGGCGCCCGGCTGCGCTGTGCAAGGTGCTGCGGATCCCGCAATCGCTGCCGCCGCAGCAAGGGTGCAGCGGCAGCCGAGCCGAGCGGCGGCGGACGATCAGCCGGCGGCGAGCTGGTTGTGCTTGCGCTTGATCAGGTCCTTGGCCGTTTCGACCGTCACCGCCGCGTCGCGGCAATAGGCATCGGCGCCGACCGCCTTGGCGAAGTCCTCGTTCAGCGGTGCGCCGCCGACCAGCACGATGACGTCGTCGCGGATGCCCTGCTGCACCAGCGTGTCGATGACGACCTTCATGTAAGGCATGGTCGTCGTCAGCAGCGCCGACATGCCGAGGAACTCCGGCTTGTGCTCCTCGATCGCGGCCAGATACTCCTCGACTGAGGTGTTGATGCCGAGATCGACGACGTCGAAGCCCGCGCCCTCCATCATCATGCCGACGAGGTTCTTGCCGATGTCGTGGATGTCGCCCTTCACCGTGCCGATGACCAGCTTGCCCTGCTTGGGGGCGCCGGTCTCGGCGAGCAGCGGGCGCAGGATCGTCATGCCCGCCTTCATGGCGTTGGCCGACAGAAGCACCTCGGGCACGAAGAGGATGCCGTCGCGGAAATCCTCGCCAACGATGCGCATGCCTTCGACAAGCGCCTTGGTGAGGACGTCATAGGGCGTCCAGCCGCGTTCGAGGAGGATCTGTGTGCCTTCCTCGATCTCCTCCTTCAGCCCGTCATAGAGGTCGTCCTTCATCTGGGCGACGAGATCGTCGTCGCTCAGTTCGGAAAGAACGATATCGTCTTCATCTGCCATTACGGACATCCCCGCCGCAGTCCGGCACTCCGCCTTCAAGGCGCGCCGCTTCGATCAAGGAGGATAGAGCAAGCGCGATCCTTCGCAATCGTCTCCAGCGACATGGCGTGCGGCAGAATGCGACGCGCACGCAGGGCCTTACGCGGCGCACCGCTGTCGCCCACGCGTCAGGCGCCGCCGCATCCGGAATTGCGGGCCGGCTTGGCGCCGCTACAATCGCTGTGAATGACGATTGCGCCGGCTGCCGCTGACTGCGGCGATTCGGCAGGGAGACGGCCATGACGGACGACATCGCGGGACTGGACGGAGTCGGCGCGGCAGCGGGCGGCGAGGGACGACGCGGCCGGGGCGGCGCCTCGGCGCGGCGGGCCGCACGCACCCAATCGGGCAGCGGGCCGAAGTTGACCTACATCACCCGCCGCATTCCCGAATACGAGGTGCTGAACGAGGAAGGCATCTCCCTGATCGAGGCCAATGCCGACACGGTGCTGGAAGAGATCGGTATCGAATTCCGGGACGATCCGGAGGCGCTTGCCATGTGGCGCGAGGCTGGCGCGGATGTGAAGGAGAACCGCGTACGCTTCCCCAAGGGGCTGTGCCGCGAGCTCCTGAAGACGGCGCCGCGCACCTTCACCCAGCACGCCCGCAATCCCGCCAACAACGTCCAGATTGGCGGCAAGGCCACCGTCTTCGCGCCGGTCTACGGTCCGCCATTCGTGCGCGACCTCGACGGCAAGCGGCGCTACGCCACGATCGAGGATTTCCGCAACATCGTGAAGCTCGCCTATATGGCGCCGGCAATCCACCATTCCGGCGGCACGGTCTGCGAGCCTGTCGACATCCCCGTCAACAAGCGGCACCTCGACATGGTGCACGCCCATATGCGCTACTCCGACAAGCCGTTCATGGGCTCAGTGACGGCGCCGGAGCGCGCCGTCGATACGGTGGAGATGTGCCGCATCCTCTTCGGCGAGAAGTTCGTCGACGAGAATACGGTGGTGATCAACCTGATCAACGCCAACTCGCCGATGACCTTCGACGGCACCATGCTCGGCGCCTTGAAGGTCTATGCGCGGGCGAACCAGGCCTGCATCGTCACCCCCTTCATCCTCGCCGGCGCCATGAGCCCGGTGACGGTGGCCGGCACGCTGACGCAGGTGCTGGCCGAGGTGCTGGCGGGCGCGGCCTTTACGCAGCTCTGCCGCAAGGGCGCGCCAGTGGTGTTCGGCACCTTTGCCTCGTCGATCTCCATGCAGTCTGGCGCGCCGACCTTCGGCACGCCGGAGCCCTCGCTCGTGTCGCTCGGCGCAGCGCAGCTCGCCCGCCGGCTGGGACTGCCCTTCCGCACCGGCGGCTCGCTCTGCGCCTCGAAGGTACCCGATGCGCAAGCAGCCTATGAGAGCGCCAACACGCTGAACTCGACGCTGCTCGCCGGCACCAACTTCGTGCTGCATGCGGCGGGCTGGCTCGAGGGTGGTCTCGCCACCTGCTACGAGAAGTTCATCATGGACTGCGACCAGCTCGGCATGATGCAGCGCTTCTCGGAAGGGGTCGATCTCAGCGAGAACGGGCAGGCGCTGAGCGCGATCCGCGAGGTGGGCCCGGGCAGCCATTTCCTCGGCTGCGCCCATACGCAGGCGAATTTCCAGACGGCGTTCTACCGCTCGACCATTGCCGACAACAATTCCTACGAGCAGTGGCTGGCCGAGGGCGAGCAGCGGGCCGAGAACCGCGCCAATGCCCTTTGCCGCAAGTGGCTGGAGACCTACGAGGCGCCGGCGCTCGACGCCGGCATCGAGGAGGGGCTGACCGCCTTCATCCGGCGGCGCAAGGAGTCCGAACCCGACGCTTTCGCCTGAAGGCGTCAGGCGGACCCGGCCGCCAAGCTAGGTGATCTGATCCACCGTGCCGTCTGGCGCACCGGCTGGAGCTAAGGTCGAATGAGACGAGCGCGACGGCCCTACGTTTTCGCGCTCGATCGTCGCCTATCGGAGAGAGCACCTCTCGGCGCCTACCGCAGCGCTGCTCGCTCCAAGGTCGAGACCACCCACTTGTTGAGGCTGACCCCCGCCCTCCTGGCAGCGGACACGAAAGCTCGATGAGCCGAAGGCTCAGTGCGGACAACGAACTGTCCCGAGAAGGGCTTCTCCGGTTCCTCGCCGCGCTCCTTGCAGAAGGCCAGATAGTCCTCGACGGAGTCGCGGAAGGCCGTCTTCAGCTCCGCGACGGAGGCACCCTGGAAGGTGATGACATCACGGAGGTTGAGGACTTCCCCATGGAAGATCTCCGCTTCGTCATCGAACTCGACCGCTGCTTCATAGGCCTTGTAGCGCATTACCGTCATGGCTTGATCCCTGCCTCGGTCAGGAAGCGACGCACCGATTTCACCGCGCCTTTGTCGGTCTCCTTCTGAGGATGCGGGCGGTGAAATACCGCGCGTATCCCGTTGAGCACCACGCGCACGCGCGATCCATGGCCCTCGCTGATCTCGGCGCCGCAAGCGTCCAGAAGAGCCTCGATATTCCGCCAAGCGATACCGGCACGAACCGGATCGTCGAAGATGGCTTCTAGCGTGGCCTCATGCTTCTTGTTCAGAGGCATATAGTATCGCCTGGCGATATCATCAACAGCGGGCGTTGACCCAGACCTGCACGACAATGCGCCGCCTGGTACTCGTTCGCCAGCCCTCCGCCTAATGCCCGCCCGTGCCCGGCCGGTAGCGCGCCTCGAGCAAGTCGAGCTCGCGGACCAGCTTCCTCGCCGTCTCGCTGCTGATGCGGCGGCGGCGCAGCGAGGCGAAGATCGCATCTCGCTCGGCTTTGACGGCGGTCAGGCGCAGACCCTCTTCGACCAGCTCGCTGCGGCGGGCGAGCGCCGCCTCCTCACCATCATGGGAGAAGCGCGACAGCCTTTCGCGATAGAAACCCATGACACGCGCGGCTGCATCGACATAGACGTCGGCATCGGTTCGTCCGGCGGACAGGTCGTGCTGCGCCTTTTCCACCGCCTTGATCGCGGCTTCGGCTGCGATGATACGGGCGCGGTCCTCCTCCGCCTCCCGCTCGGTGTGCGGCTCCATCTCGAGGTCCTTCAGGAGAAGAGGCAGCGCGAGGCTAGCGGCAACGAGCGAGAGGATGATGACGCTGGTTGCAAGGAAGATGGTGAGATCGCGGGCGGGGAATGGCGCACCACCCGGCAGCGTCAGCGGCAGGGTCAGCACGCCCGCCAGCGTGATGGCGCCCCGGACGCCGGCCAGCGAGACCGCAAGAACCAGCCGCCGCGGCGGCCGCCTGATGGCGATGCCCTGCCGCTGGCGACGGACCAGGCTGATACTGAGCGACACAGTCACCCAGACGAGCCGGAGCAGCGCCAGACCAACGGTGATGGCGACGGCATAGAGGAGCAGCCACCAGATGTTCCCGATACCGGCGCTGCGGGCGGCCTCGTCGGCGCTGCCGAGGATCACCGGCAACTGCTCGCCGAGCAGCACGAAGATGACGCCGTTGGCAGCGAACTGCACCATGTCCCAGACGGTGCTCCGGCGCACGCGCGTGCCGCCCTGGCCGCGCCCGGAGAACTCCGTGATGCTCATGGTGACGCCGGCAGCGACCGCAGCGAGGATGCCGGAGCAGTGAAGATGCTCGGCCGCGAGATAGGCGGCGAAGGGGATCAGCAGGCTGATCAGGATCTGCGAGCCGCTTTCCTCGCCGAAGCGGCGCGAAACGAAATCGCCGGCCCGCACGATCAGCCAGGACACGGCGATGCCGACAGCGATGCCGCCGAGCGCAAGCCAGAGGAACGTCAGGCTGGCATCCCAGAGCGAGAAGGTGCCGGTCAGTGCCGCGGCAATGGCGAAGCGCAGGCAGACAAGTCCGGACGCGTCGTTGAGAAGCGACTCGCCTTCCAGGATGTGCATCAGCCGATCCGGAATCGGCACGCGTGCCGCGATGGCCGAGACGGCGATCGGGTCGGTCGGCGAGACGACGGCGGCCAGCGCGAAGGCCACCGGCAGCGGCATGGCCGGGATCATCCAGTCGATGAAGAAGCCCATGCCGAGCACGGTAAAGACGACGAGCCCCAGGGCGAGCTCCAGGATCGTCCCGGCGTCGCGCAGCATCTCGTCCTTCGGGATACGCCAGCCGTCCAGAAAGAGAAGCGGCGGCAGAAAGAGAAGGAAGAACAGCTCTGGATCGAGCTGCACGCGAAGATTCGCGGCAAAGCCGATGATGGCGCCGAGCGCGATCTGCACCAGCGGTCGCGGCAGGCCTACGGGAAGCATGCGCGACAGCGCGCCGCTGACGACGACGGCGAGGAGAAGGACAAGGATGGTGGAGACTGCTTCCAAGCGCTGACACCTCCTCGCAACTGCCGGATTCTGCCGTAGCCGAGCCAATTTACCTGCGGCAGCTGCCACGTTGACGGCAACGCCAAAGGCCGACGCCGACTGTCACGCGGCAGAGACTCGCGCCGGGTTCGCCGCGAGCTCTGTGCCTTGCCAGGCGAGGTGAGTTGTTCTCACGCCACGGGAACGGCGCCGCGCCTTGGTGGCCTGTTACGAAGCTGCCGCGTCGGAGCCGCCACGGCGCGAGCGCCGCGTGCGGCCGGCGCCGCCTTCGGCGCCGGATTCGGACGCCTGCTTGTTGACCAGCGGTCCGACCGTCTCGACGATCTCTTCCACCGTCGGGCGATGCCGGCGGACATGATGGTCCAACGCGCCGCGCATGGCCGCGAGATGATGGGGCGAGGTGCCGCAGCAGCCGCCGATGATGCGCGCGCCGGCGTCGATCGCGAGGCGCGCATAGTCCGCCATCTGCTCCGGCGTGCCGGAATAGACCGTCTTGCCGTCCTGATAGCGGGGGATGCCGCAGTTGGCCTTCACCACGATCGCCGCGCCGGTGCTGCCTGTATCGAACTCCAGTGCGGTCGCCAGCATGTCAGAGGCGCCGACGCCGCAATTGGCGCCGAGCGCCAGCGGCGACTGCCCGATATCTTCGACGGACTTCCAGAAGTCCTTCGGGTGGATGCCCATCATGGTGCGGCCGGCACTGTCGAAGGAGCCGGTGGCGACATAGGGCATGCCGCAGGCGACCGCCGCCTCGGCCGCGGCATGCACTTCTTCCGCAGCCGACATGGTCTCGATCCAGACGACATCGGCGCCGCCGGCCTTCAGGCCCTCGATCTGCTCTTTGAAGGCTGCCACGGCGTCGGCGTAGGCGAGGGCGCCGATGGGCTCCAGGATTTCGCCGGTCGGGCCCACAGACCCCCCGACGATTACCGTCCGGCCAGAGGCGTCGGCGACGGCGCGCGCCAGTTCGGCCGCCTTGCGGTTGAGATCATGCGTCCGGTCCTCGGCCTTGTGCAGCTTCAGACGATGGCGGTTCGCGCCGAAGGAACAGGTGAGAATGATGTCGGCGCCGGCATCGACGAAAGACTGGTGCAGGGCGCTGATACGATCCGGATGCTGCTCCAGCCACATTTCCGGCGCTTCGCCGGATTCGAGCCCGACATCGAACAGATTGGTCCCGGTCGCGCCGTCGGCGAGGAGGACGCCTTTTTCCTCGAGCAGGCGGCTCAGCGCATCGGTCATGGCACAACTCCTGTGGCGGCGGCAGATCGGCTTCGGCTGGTGTTTTCTCTGGGTACCGGCCCGCGTGGAGAGGGTCAATCGCGTGGCACCCGAAGCTGACGCCAAGCTGACTTCCCCTTCAGTCTTTACCTTGCGTTAACTCTATCCTTAGACATCTATAGAAGCATCGGAGCCGAGGAGATTCGCCATGGAATGGGTGAGCAGCGGGCGCAAGCCAAGCCGGTTCGACGAGGCGGAGCTGATGGTAGCGGCCATCCGCGTGCTCGCTGCCGAGGGCTTTGACCGGCCGGTCATCGAGCGAACGCTGATGAATATCGCGCCTGTCGACCTCGATCTCCTCCATGACTGCCTCGACGTCATCGCAACAATGACGCCTCTGGACGTGCCAACCGCGGCGTCGGCTGCCAAGGCAGCCTGATCAGGCGCCCTATGGCGAGGTCAGCGGCGGCGTCACCATCGCCGCGACCAGGGCCGCCTGTGTGACTGTGCCCAGCACCTTCCCGCTCGCGTCCACGACACGCCCGAGCGAGGCGCCCGCGTCCGACAGCTGCCGGACCGCTTCCTCCACCCACATGCCGGCCGTCAGCTGGACCGCGCCGCTTGTCTCATCAACGGATCCAGGCTGCATCACCGCCCCCACCCTGAGGACGCGTCCGCGGTTCACCTGCGCTACGAAGTCCCGCACATAGGCATCGGCCGGCCGCAATACGATCTCCGGGGTCGAGCCTCGCTGAACGATGCGACCGTCGCGCAGAATGGCGATGCTGTCGCCGAGCCGCAGCGCCTCGTCGAGATCGTGGGTGATGAAGACGATGGTCTTCTTCAGCTCCGTCTGCAGTCCCAGCAGTACGCTCTGCATATCGGCCCGGATGAGGGGATCGAGCGCCGAGAAGGCCTCGTCCATCAAGAGGATGTCGGCATCGGTCGCCAGCGCCCGCGCCAGGCCGACGCGCTGCTGCATGCCGCCGGAGAGCTGTGCAGGATAGGCGTCCTCGTAGCCGCCCAGGCCGACGCGCTCGATCCAGCGCATGGCCGCTTCCCGGCGCTCATGGCGGGCGCGACCGATGATCTTCAGCCCATAGGCGACATTCTGCCGGACCGTCCGGTGCGGAAGAAGGGCAAAGCGCTGGAAGACCATGGAGATGTGCCGGCGACGGAAGTCGCGTAAGCGGCGCGGCGACATGGCGAGGACGTCCTCGCCGAGAACGGCGATCGACCCCGCCGACGGCTCGATCAGGCGGTTGACGTGCCGCACCAGTGTCGACTTGCCCGAGCCGGACAGGCCCATGACGACCTGGATGCTGCCGGCCGCGACGTCGAGGTCGATGCCGTCGAGCGCCAGCACCTGACCGTTGCGGGCCAAGAGCTGTGGCTTGTCCAGGCCCGCCCTCACGTCGGCCACGCCAGCGGCTTCGTCGGATCCGAAGATCTTGACGAGGTCGCGGATGCGGATGGCCGGTTCGCCGGACCTCGCATCAGCCATTCCGGGTCGCCTCCCGATGCTGCTGCAGGCGCCGGCCATAGGCCTGGCTGGCGCGATCGAAGATGATGGCGATGGCCACGATGGCGAGCCCGTTCAGTAGGCCTTGGGTGAAATACTGGTTGGTGATCGCCTGCAGCACCGGCTGGCCGAGACCGCGCACGCCAATCAGCGAGGCGACGACGACCATGGCGAGCGCCATCATGATGGTCTGATTGATGCCGGTCATGATGGTCGGCAGCGCCAGCGGCAGCTGCACCTGCCATAGCGTCTGCCAGCGGCTGGAGCCGAACGCGTCAGCGGCTTCGAGCACTTCGCGGTCGACCAGGCGAATGCCGAGATCGGTCAAACGGATCATCGGCGGTACCGCGTAGATCACCACGACGATGAGGCCGGGGATCAGGCCGATGCCCAGCAGCATGACGATCGGGATGAGATAGACGAAGCTCGGCATCGTCTGCATCACGTCGAGCACCGGGCTGATGATCGTCCGCACCCGGTTCGACCAAGCCATGGCGACGCCGACGGGCAAGCCGATCGCGATCGCGATGACGGTGCAGACGATGATGATGGACAAGGTGCGCATCGTGTCCTCCCACAGGCCGAAGAGGCCGATGAGGAGGAGGGCGGCAACGCTGCCGATCGTGACGATCGTCGAGCGGCTCGCCAGCCAGACGATGGCGGCGGCGGCGGCGATGATCAGCCACCAGGGCGTCGTGATCAGCAGGCTTTCAAACCAGAGCAGGAAGTCGAGCAAGGGCCGGAACGCGGCTTCGATGCTGCCGCCCCATGCGCGCGAGAAGGCGCGGTAGTGCTGATCGACCGCGCGGGCACTTTCCCGCAGCGTGCGCCCTTCGATCTGCGGGAAATGCCAAATCCAGTCCAACTCTACCTCTCCCGAGGGCGTATGCGCCGCGCCGCGTCCGAGAGATAGGGCGGGAGAGATGAACGTCCGCAGTTCAAGAGCATTTCCGGCGAAGGCAAATCCCAACGGCCGGATGCAGTCGGCAGAGGAAGTCCGTGTTCACCGGAAATGCTCCAGCCGCAGGAGTGTAATCAAAGAAGCCGCGGGCTGTTAGCCGAACGGTAACACCTGCGTGTGTATCAATGAGGGGCGACGAAGAGCGACGCCCAAACCGGATCAGGTATTGCGTACCGGCACGGCGACGACTTCATCTACCGGCCTAGTCCCGGTACGGCTTTCCCTTTCATCAAGCAGCGTTCGCTGTGCCGTGGAGCCGGTGGCATTCTCGCATCTGCGGATGCGTGCTGCGGCTGCGCGATGGCCGTGTCCTGTCGAGTCAGGCAGCGGCGGCGGGCAGGACGCCTGCAATCTCGGTCGCCCGGAACGGCTTGGACACACGCGGAACCGCGCCGAAGTTGTTCGGCAGCGTTTCCAGGCTGCTCGAGATAAAGCAGAAGGGTATCCGCTTCTTCAGGAGCTGCTTGGCAACCGGCAGCGAGGTCGTCCGCGGCGATCCAAGATTGATATCCAGCATCGCGAAGTCGATGCCCTGTGCCAGATGTCGCAAACCTTCTTCGGCAGTTGAAGCAACAACGACTTCAGCGTCGAGCTTGCTGAGAACGATCTCCTCGAGGTCGATGGCTATGATGGGTTCATCTTCAAGTATAAGGATCCGCATGACGTCGCCCTTCAATTTCTAGGACAATGCGGCCCTGCACAATTGGTTGCCCACATAGATCAATTTGAGTCAAAAAAGTCCATTAAACCAATCATTTACCATATAGATGAAAGGGCGGATCAAGCTCCGATATAGCTCGGCCTGAGCCATCAGCCGACCATATCCCGCCGTCTATTCCGCAATGCGGATGCGCAGCCTGGGGGTTAGCCCACCAGGGCGATCGAGCGCGGCACGCCGGAGTCCAGCTGCCGGCCGACGCGGTATTTCGCCAGGATCTCGCCCGCAACACGGTCCGCCGCCATCGGCTTGCCGAAGAGGTAACCCTGCAGCTGATCACAGCCCGCGCCGCGCAAGAGCGTGACCTGCGCCTCCGTCTCGATGCCTTCCGCGGTCACCTTCATCCCCATGTGATGCGCCATGGAAACGATTGTCTCGACAATCTGCGGAACGTTACGTTCGCCTTCTTCGAATGCCTTCATGAAGGACTGGTCGATCTTCAGCTTGTCGAAGGGGAAGCGCCAGAGGTAGCCGAGCGAGGAATAGCCGGTGCCGAAATCGTCCATGTCGATGGAGATGCCGAGACTCTTCAGCTCGCGCAGCTGCGTCAGGATGTTGTCGGAGCGCTCGAGGAGAAGCGACTCCACGACCTCGATCTCCATCCGCCGCCCCTCGATGCCGGCCGCCTCAATGGCGGAGCGGACGATGTCGACAAGGTCGCCGTCGCGGAACTGGACGGCGGAGAGGTTGACGGACACGAAGAGTTCCTGAGGCCAGGCGGCGATCTGGCGCGTCGCTTCGCGGATCACCCAGGTGCCGATGGCCTTGATGTAGCCGCGTGCCTCGGCGATCGGGATGAAGACAGACGGCGGAACATAGCCACCTTCGCCGTCGCGCAGGCGGATCAGCGCCTCGAAACCGAGGAGCAGCGAGCCGTCGCCGCTGACGATAGGCTGGTAGAAGAGCTCGAAGCCGTCTTCCTCCAGCGCGGCGCGCAGCAGCGCCTCGATCTGGCGGCGGCGGAAGAGCTCCTCGTCCATAAAGGGGTCGAAGGTGGCGAAGTCGCCCGACTTCATCGCCTTGTGATGCATCAGGGCGAGTTCGGAATGCTTGACGAGCTCGCTGTGGGTGCGACCGTCCTTCGGCACCATGGCAACGCCGATCGAGATCCGCGGCGTCACCGTCTGTCCGGCGAGTTCGACCGGTTCGCTGACGGCATCGACGATCCGGCGGGTGAGGGCCGACAGATCGTTCAGTCCACCGAGCCGGCGGTGTAGAACCGTGAAGTCGTCGGCGCCGATGCGGCCGAGAAGATCGTTGCGGTCGACGACGCTCGTCAGGCGTCGCGCCACGATGCGGAGCAACTCGTCGCCCTGCACCTGACCGAGGCTGTCGTTGATTTCCGACAGACCGTCGATATCGATGAACAGGAACGCCATCTGTTCGCGCGTCGCCCGCGACGTTGCGAGAACACGGTCGGTTTCTTCCTGCATCCGCGTGCGGTTGAAGAGATGCGTCAGCGGATCATGGTTGGCGAGGAAGTGGATGCGCTCGTCCGCCTCGTTCATCTTCTTCTGACGGCGCAGATACACGAGCAGCGGGATGCCGGTCGCAACCAGCAGCACTGCGAACAGCGACAGCGATGCACCGAGGAGCGTCGACCTGTAGGCCCTGCGGTCCTCGGTCATGCCGGCAATGATGGAGACGAAGCCGATGGTGCGGCCGTCGCGGATCAGCGGCGTGATGACGGACGGATCGGAGCTGCCGTCGTCATAGACGATCTGCCATTCGCCAGGACGCTCGATCACCTGGCGAGACAGCCGGTCACCGGAGCGCAGACCGCCCGGCCGATCCCGCAGCAGCCACTTGTAGCGCTCGGACCGCGACGAGAAGACCTCCTCGCCGTTTAGATCGAAAATGCTGAAGGCATCGATCTCCGCCAGCGCCGCAACCTCGCGGATGGTGCTTTCCGCGTCCGGGTTGCGGGCAATGCCGGTCAGGAAGGCTTCGGCGTTGCCCTTGGGGGAAATCAGCAGGGCTGCAAAGCTGGCACCCTTTTCCCGCATGGCGGTCTCGACCAGCTGGCCGACCGCCCCGGCGCCGAGACTGAGGATGCTGACCAACACAAAGGCTGCGATCGCAACGCCTCCGATTATGGTCGCCCAGTATCGTTTCGCCAGATTGAGAAGCATCACTCACACAGTGCCATGTTGGCGGCGACGCTAACCTGCAGAAGTAAAAAAACTCTCAGGATCGTTGTATGATGACTGTACCACGAGCAAGACTGCATCCGAATTTGGCCGGCTTGCTGGAGAGATCAGGTGGCACTGCTTCGGCGAGTTCCAGTGCTTGGCCGTAAGCGCGCCAAGCCCTGAGCCGGCAGTCAGCCCCGTGCGGCTGCGACAATCCGGCGCAAACGCCAACTGGAACAAACGGATCCGGTGGCTTTGGCCGCTGAGGCCATACGGCTCGTCGTCCGGCTATAGCGGCGACGGATGATGCGGCGACGATGCCCGTGCCTTCGAAATATTAGACGAAAGTTCTAGCCGGCGAGTCAGGTGATCATCGAGCGGGTCTCCACTACGGTGACGTTCGGGGGCATGCCGACATGATCTGGAGAGAACCGGTGCAACGCATCGCGATAGTCTGCGTCCTGCTGTTTGGACTTTTGAACCTGATAGCGCCTGCCGCAGCGGGAGCGCGCCTCGTGGCGCAGGTCGATATTTCAGCGCAGACGATGACGGTCTCCCTGGGCGAACAGGTGGTCTACCGCTGGCGAGTTTCGACCGCCGGAAGAGGCTACGTCACCCCTGTGGGCACGTATCGTCCGACCCGCCTGCATCGCATGTGGTATTCGCGCAAATACGACGACGCACCCATGCCGCATTCGATCTTCTTCCGCGGTGGCTACGCGATCCACGGCACCGGCGCGATCCGTCAGCTTGGCCGCCCAGCCTCGCATGGCTGCGTTCGCCTGCATCCACGCCATGCGGCGGCGCTGTACGCGCTCGTGAGACAATTCGGCCGCAGCAATACGTCGATCGTCATCCGACGCTGACGCCGGGCGGTCGCAAGCGTTTCACGGCATCCAGGGGACTAGGCAGTCGCTGCGCTGCCTGGCGTCAGGTCAGATCTGCCAGCGGCGGTGGAACCACATCCACTGATCCGGATATTCCCGCACCCATCCCTCGACGACGTCGTTGAGGAGCTGGCAGGTGGCAGGCACGTCGACGACGCCTGCCTCCGTGCGGGGCAGCTCCAGCCGCGGTTGCAGCTCCAGCCGGTAGCGGCCGCCGGGAAGCCGGATGGAGCGGGCGGGATATACCTCGCAATCGAACTGGCGCGCGAGCTTGGCAAGCAACGGATTGGTGCGGCACTCGCGCCCGAAGAAGCGCGTCAGCACGCCCTTGCCGAACTTCTGGTCGACCAGCATGCCGACGGCGCCGCCACTCTGCAGCGTACCGGCCAGCGCCCAGGCGGCACCGGCCTTGGACGGTACCAGATGGCCGCCGGCGGTACGGCGCGCCTTCAGAAGCTCGCGGGCGATTACCTTGTTGTTCGGCTGGCGGAAGAGGGCGGTGACCTCCAGCCCGTAGGTCGCGGCGCAGATCGGCAGCAGCTCGAAGCAGCCGAGATGGCCGGTGAAGAAGATGAACGGTCCTTTGCGGTTGCGAAGGTCCTCGAAGATCTCCTTGCCCTCGACCTCGACGATACCGGCATTCGGGCGCTCGGGATCGTAGTCAAAGATCTCTTCCAGGAAGACGAACTCGGCGGCGACGCGCCCCATCTGGCCCCAGTTGCGCCGCGCGGTCTTCTCCACCCAAGCCTCGTCTTTTTCGGGATAGGCGAGACGCAGGTTCTCCTTGGCGAGGCGATGGCGCGGGGTGAGTGGACCGAGCAGCCGCGTGAAGTTCTCCGCGACATTGAGACCGGCACGCGCCGGGAAGAGGCGCACGATCGCGAGCAGCGCGAACAGCGCCTGCGCGATCAGCCAGTTCTGGCCCTTGCGCCAGCGCTTCCAGAGCTTGGCGATGCGCGGGTTCATGCGAAGGCGGTCGAGCCCTGCGCCGAGGAGGCGCCGTCCATGTCAAGAATGATCTTGCCGAAGACCTGCCGACCTTCCATGCGGCGCAAGGCAATGTCGATCTCGTCGAAGCCGATCATCGTGTCGACAACCGGGCGGACGAGACCACGCGCCATCTTCTGCATCGACAGCGCCATGTTCTCCATGCGGCAGCCGAAGGAGCCGATCAGGCGCAGTTGCTGCTGGAAGAGCTGCATGAGGTTCACTTCGGTCGAGACACCCGAGGTCGAGCCGCAGGTGACGAGGCGGCCGCCGCGGCGCAGCACCAGCATGGAGCCGGCGAAGGTGTCCTTGCCGACGTGCTCGAAGACGACGTCGACGCCGCGCTTCTTCGTCAGCTTGCGCACGACGCCCTCGAAGCGGTCCTCGCGGTAATTGATGACGTGGTCGGCGCCGAGCGCACGTGCCGGCTCGATCTTGTCGTTCGAGCCGACGGTGGTGATGACGGTGGCGCCGTGCCGCTTGGCGAGTTGGATCGCCGCCGTGCCGATCCCTGAACCGCCGGCATGGACGAGGATCGTCTCGCCCGGTTCGAGCTTGGCGTTGTCGAAGAGCATATGCTCGACCGTGCCGAAGGTGACCGGCGCAACCGCCGCACCGACCGCGTCACAGCCATGCGGTGCCGGGACGAGCAGGCGCGCCGGCAGGTTCACCCGCTCGGTGGCAAAGCCGTCGAGATGGAAGCCGTGGACGCCCGAGACGTGTTCACACAGGTTGTCGCGGCCTTCGCGGCAGGGCCGGCACAGGCCGCAGGTGCGCGCGCCATAGATGGAGACGAGCTGGCCCGGCAGCACGCCGGAGGCGCCGGGGCCGATCGCCTCGACAAAGCCGGAGGCTTCGGCACCGACGACGAGCGGCATCTTGCGCTTGGCAAATGCCATGCCGCGCCAGCCCCAGACATCGATGTGGTTCAGAGCGACCTTGGAGATGCGCACCGTCGCCTCGCCGAAACCCGGCGCGGGCGGTTCGTCGATCTCGGTACGTCGGAGATCGCGGTCGCCGACGAGTTGCAGTGCGTGCATGGGATCAGGGTCCGGTCGAGCGGCAGCGGCTCAGGGGCGCGGTTCGCGTCCGAGCACGAGGCAGACATTCTGTCCGCCGAAGCCGAAGGAGTTAGAGAGGACGGCCCGGACCTCGCCACGCCGCGCCGCGTTCGGCACGGTGTCGAGCGGGATCGCCGGGTCGGGATTGTCGTAGTTGATGGTCGGCGGCATCAGGCCATCGCGCATGGTGAGGATCGAGAACACCGCCTCGATCGCGCCGGCCGCCGTCAGCGTGTGCCCGATCATCGACTTGTTGGAGGAGATCGGCGTCGAGCGCAGCGCTTCGCCGAACACGGCTTCGAGGCTGGTCGCCTCCATGCGGTCGTTCTCCGGCGTCGAGGTGCCATGGGCGTTGATGTAGTCGATGTCGGAGGGTTCCAGCCCTGCATCCGCCAGACCGGCGCGGATGGTCGCGATGATGGGCGAGCCGTCCGGCTTGGAGCGCGTGCGGTGGAAGTCGTCGGCCTTTTCGCCGCAGCCATGGATGACGCCGAGGATCGTCGCGCCGCGGGCCTTTGCGGACTCCAGCGACTCCAGCACCAGCGCGCCGGCACCTTCGGCCATGACGAAGCCGTCGCGGTCGCCCGAGAACGGCTTGGAGGCCTTTTCCGGCATGTCGTTGTGGGTCGACAGCGCCGACAGGAGGGAGAAGCGGATCAGCGCCTCGGCGGTCACGGAGCCGTCGGTGCCGATAGCGAGCGCGCGTTCGCACTCGCCGCGCCGGATCGCCTCGACGCCGAGCTGGATGGCGGTCGCGCCGGACGCGCAGGCGGTCGACAGCGTCACCGGCAGGCCGCGCACGCCGAGCTCGTCCGCCAGCAACTCGGAGATGCGGCCGAAGCGGGTGTTGTCGTAGGTGGCCGGCGAGGGGTGCTGGCGCGCCAGCTCGATCAGCCGGTCATAACCGGCGTCCGCCGGCGCATCGCCGTCAGCCGCATCGAGGGCGAAGCGATCGGCCCACTCGAGCTCCACCGGGGGTGCGGCGAGGAACAGCCGACCGCCGAAGTCGGACGCATCGAGGCCGGCCATGCGGATCGCCTCGGTGCCGGCCGAGCGCGCCATGGCGTGCGAGCGGCTCACCGAGATCGAGGGCTCGACCTCTATGAAGTCCACCGTGCCGGCGATGGTGGTGCGGAGGTTATCGATGGGGAAACGGTTGATGCGGTGGATGCCGGAGCGTCCAGCCGTCAGCGACGACCAGTTGGCTTCGACGCCCTCGCCGAGCGAGGAGACGACGCCGAGGCCGGTCACTGCAACGATGGGGCGGCCCCTGAAATCGGTGGTGCTCTCGCTCATCTCTGCGCTCCTCTTCGGCTGTTCAGCGTCAGCGGGTTTCGCCGGCCGGTCCGACCGGCTCCAGCAGACAAACACCTTCGGCCTGCAGGTGGCCGACGGTGGTGACCAGCGCAGCGCGGGCCGGCTGCAGCGCCGGGCTTTCCTCGCCGCTGTCGAAGGCGGGCAGACGCGTGCCCCGTGCGAGCGTCGCCGCCGCCAGCGCAATGCCGGCCGGGAACTGCGCCTCGAAGGAATGGCCGAGCAGCGAGCCATAGGCGCGGACCGGCGCCTGGGGAAGGGTGTTCGCCAGCACCTGCCGCTCGACCGCCGTCGGCGCCTCGATGCCGCTCGCGCCGGAGAGGACGAGGAGGCCGTCATCTGCGGGCGCGCCCTTGATAAGATCGTCGAGCCGCGCGGCTAGCGCTTCGCCGCGGCGGGGGCCACGGTCGCCGGCGACACGGGTCAGCTTCGCATAGGCTGGAGCGGAGCGGGCGGCGGCGTGCTCGGCCGATTCCAGCACGAGGAAGACGCCGACGCTGCCGATGGCAAGGCCATCCGCTGGTGCACGACGTGCAAAAACCGAGCGCCAGTCGCTGCGCAGCAGCAGGCCGCCCATCTCGTAGTTGAGGATGAGGTCCTTGCGCTCGGCGGCGAAGGCGGCGCCGACGAGACAGATGTCGCTCTGGCCGGCGGCGATGCGTGCTGCGGCGACCGAGACGGCCGATATGCCCGCGCCTTCCTCGCCCATGAAGGTGCGCGAGGAACCGGTGACCTTGTGGACGATGGAGATGTTGCCGGCGAGGAGATTGGAAAGCTGGGCGAGAAACAGCGTCGGGCGCAGCTCGTTCGCCAGCGTCTCGTTCATCACCGCGCCCGAGCCGCCGCTCTGGCGGGCGCGCTCCATGACGAGCGCATCGACCGCCGTGTCGCGCTCGCCGCCGCCGGCCGCGACGATCATGTCGACGCCCGAGCGCACGCTCTCATCAGTCGGGATGCCGGCGTCGGTGAGGGCAAGGCCGGCCGCATAGGTGCCGAGCTTCTGCCAGGTTTCCATCTGCCGCTGATCGCCCTTCTTGGGGATCTGCGTGCTCCAGTCGATGGGGGGCAGCGGATGCACGAAGTAAGGCGCGAACCGCTCGCTCTCGATCACCGGCTGCGGCGCGCTGCCACGCTCGAGGAGATCGAGATGGGCCGCAATGCCTTCGCCGAGCGACGACACGAGGCCGATGCCGGTGATCAGGACATCCCTGGCGGTGTCGGTCATGAACGAATTCCGGTTCTTCGAAAGGCGGCCGTCGACAGGCTCGTCAGCCGCCGCAGTATTGGCTCAGGACGCTGCCTTGGCCGCGCGCAGCTCGTCGATCTTGGCGCAGAGGTTCTTCATCACGAAGTACTCTTCCGTCGGCGCCTCGCCCTCGTTGACGCGCTGGGTCCACTTCTCCAGCGGAATCTTGATGCCGAACTCCTTGTCGATCGCAAAGACGATGTCGAGGAAGTCGAGGGAGTCGATGCCGAGATCGTCGATCGTGTGGCTCTCGGGCGTAATCTGGCTGCGGTCGATCTCGCTGGTTTCGGCGATGATATCCGCGACCCTGTCGAACGTGGAAGACAAGAGCGTCTCTCTTTGCTGAGGCTGATGGTGTGATCGGCGCGAAGCTATAGGGAATCCGTTCGCGATTGCAAAGCAGGCCGAACGTTCCGCGGCTAGCGAGCCTCGATGCTGCAACTCGAAGTGCGACCGATTTCCGCAGAAACGATCTTCTTTGCAACCTCTTCGGTCGATGCGTGTTTCGAAGCGAAAGGTCTGTCTCTTGGAAATGCCAGCGTCTCTCGTGAACGGAGATCCGACGAATCCTCATGAGCGAACATCAGCCTCTCGAGCAAAAAGGTCTTCTTTCCAATCGACTGACCCGTGCTGCCACGGCCGTCGGCCGCGTCACGTCGCAGGTGCACAAGAGTGAGCACGGGCTGACGACGCCTGAATTCAACGTGCTGATGATCCTCGGCAGCACGAGCGGGCGCGGCTCCATCACCTCGTCGGACATCGTCGAGGCGACCGCGATGGACAAGACCAAGGTCAGCCGCGCCGTCTCCTCGCTGGATCAGCGCGGCTGGCTTGATCGCGAACGCGCATCCTCGGACCGGCGCTTCGAATTCCTGTCGCTGACGGAGGATGGCCAGAAGGCGTACCAGAAGCTGATGCCGAAGGTGGAAAGCGCCGAAGGCACGCTGCTGCAGCACCTCACGGACAAGGAACGTGACAGCCTGGAGATCGGGCTGTCCGGCCTCGATCGGGCACTCGGGCGATAGAAGCAGGACCCGATCTGGGTCATCGCGGCTGATCCTGCCGGCGGCGTGGCTTGCTCGGGACGCAGATTGGGCCAGCGCGTGCTATATCGGACGCCAGAGGCGATCCCACTCGCATGACACCGTTGGCTTCGCTTGCAGCGCTTTCAGCGCTTGCGCCGCGTCGGCGCATGGAAATCCGGCGGCTTGTTGCCGATCCAGGCGAGGAAGCCGGCGAGTTCCGGACGCTCGGCGAGACGCGTTCCGTCCGCCTCGATGCGGGCGAGTTCCACATTGGTGAAGCTCGCATGAATGGTGCGGTGGCAGATCGGATGCACCGGCACCGTTTCGCGGCCGCCGCGGCTTTTGGGCTTCGGATGATGCCACTCAACCCGCTGGCCGAGCGGCCGGGCGCATAACCAGCAGTCGGTTACCTCGATATCTGATCGACCTTGTCGCATGGCGGTTGATATGGTCCGGTGTGACCACATCGCCAACCGCAGATGCGGCTGTTTCAGCGAAGACGGCGATCAAGTCCGACGCTCCTTGCGTGAGCCAGCGTCAGGCCGTGCGTTGCCGGTAAAGCTCGCGAGGGGACGCGTAATGATCAGTAGACGGTCTCATCCTTCGAGATCATCTCTGTTGATGTAGAAGCTGTTACTCGCACATCTTTATCAGAATCGATTATTATAAGCTGTCCCAAGCATCAAATCAGATGCATCTCCAGAGGGTCTGTGCTCCTCAGTTCTCGGACCATCCTGATTTTTATTTTGAACCGATCGGCCGCTCGGCCATTACACCTAAGGATACCAACTGCAAGCTTGAAAGGAGACATCATGATTCGTTCCAGCCTTACCGCCGCAACGGCTCTCCTCCTCCTCGCATCGCCCGCTCTGGCTCAGACTACCGCCGCACCTGCCGCGACCGATGCGCCTGCGGCCACGACCGCTCCTGCGGGTGCGACAAGCGCCCCTGCAGCGACAACTGCTCCTGCAGCGACGACGTCTACCACGCCGGAGGCAACCTCCAATGGGCAGTCGGGTGGGATGATGATGGGCGACAGCGCCACGGTAGCCCTGCGATTCGTCGAATTCTCCAAGGCAGATGTCATGGCGTCGAAGCTCGATGATCTGGAAGTCTATAACAACCAGAACGAAGAGATCGGCGAGATCGAAGATCTGGTGATCCGCGACGGCAAGACGATCACCGGTGTCGTAATCAGCGTTGGCGGTTTCCTCGGGCTTGGCGACCGATATGTGCTTGTCGACCCGGCGAGCATCATGCTCAGCAACCAGAACGACGAGATGCGGGCCCACATCAACACGTCCAAGGACGAGCTGAATAACGCTCCTGCTTTCGAATACACGGAAGAAGACTGATCACTTTCGGTCGGCGACTTGTCTGGGCGTCCGCTTGCGCGGGCGCCCTTTGTCGTTCGTGGCGAGTGGTATAGTAGGACAAGCGGTTGCGACCCTTAGCGCTGCCGCCAGGACCGCACCGCTGCCCGTTGTCGATCTTCGCTGCGCCGCTGGTCGTTGGTTGCGGCTGATCCGGATGGACGCCCAGAACAGCAGGACCAAACGTGTCTCAACCAGCTGAGCCATCAGCCATGATCTCTACCGAAGGTGGAACGCCTCGTCCGGTCTTCGCCGTGGCGCCCATGATCGACTGGACTGATCGGCATTGCCGCTATTTCCACCGGCAGCTGACCGGACGTGCGCTGCTTTATACCGAGATGGTGGTGGCCGACGCCGTGATCCATGGCGACCGGGAGCGGCTGCTCGGCTTCGATCCGGCGGAGCATCCGGTGGCGCTGCAGCTTGGCGGCTCCGATCCGCAGAAGCTTGCCGAAGCGGTGCGCATCGCGGGCGCCTTCGGCTATGACGAGATCAACCTCAATGTCGGCTGTCCGTCCGACCGCGTGCAGTCCGGCGCCTTCGGGGCCTGCCTGATGCGCGAGCCGGCGCTGGTCGGCGAGTGCCTTGCCGCGATGGTTGAGGCCTCGGCCACGCCGGTGACGGTGAAATGCCGCATCGGCGTCGATGAGCAGGATCCGGAAGAGGCGCTCGACCGGCTGGCCGATGCCGCGGTCGCGGCTGGCGTGCGGGCGATCTGGGTGCATGCGCGCAAGGCCTGGCTGCAGGGTCTCAGCCCCAAGGAGAACCGGACGATCCCGCCGCTCGACTACGATCGCGTGCGGCGGCTGAAGCAGCGTCTACCGGATGTCTTCGTCGGGCTGAACGGCGGCCTGGCGACGCTCACTGACGCGGTGGAGGAACTCGGTCCTGTCGATGGCGTGATGATGGGGCGCGGCGCCTACCAGACGCCGGACGAGCTGATCGGCGTCGACAGCACGATCTATGGCGAGGCGGCCGGGAACGGGTTCGATTATGCCGCGCTGATCGCGACGATGGCGGCCTATGCCGAACGGCACATTGCGAATGGCGGGCGACTCGCGCAGGTGACGCGGCACATGACCGGCCTCTTCACCGGCCGGTCTGGCGCGCGGCGCTGGCGTCAGATCCTGTCGGAGAAGGCGACGCGGCCGGGCGCGGGTCCCGAGCTCCTGTTCGAGGCGTTTGAGGCCGTCGATCTGTCGGCGGGCGAGGGTGCGGCCGCAAATAGGGCCGTGCAGGCCGCCTGAGGCAGGGTCGCGGCCTGGATGTTGCTGCCGCAGCCGGAGGGCCCCGGGCGGAGCGGACTCAATCCGTCAGGATCAGCCGTTCGCCGCGGAAATCGAACGACGACAGCGTTCCCAGGAAGCTCATGCCGAGCAGCGTGACGCCGAGGCCGCTGCCTTCCGTGACCGCCGCCTCGACATTGTGCCGGACGATCTGACCGATCTGCACAGTCTTCAGCCGCAGCGGCGCGGCGCGCGCGATCCCATTGGCCGTCATCACCTGCGAGGTGAAACGCAAGGCCGAAGTGTCGACACCAAGCGCCTTCGCCGTCTGTTCGTCCAGGGCGATCATCGAGGCACCTGTGTCGACCATGAAGGCGGTCTCGACGCCATCGATCTCGCCGTCCACATGGAAGTGGTTGTCGAGCCCGCGCGTGACGACGTACTGGCTGCCGTTCGACCCCGCAACCTCGATCGGCGTGCCAGGCATCAGGACCGCAAGCATGCGGTTCTTGATGCCGCCGAGCTCCGGCGAGAAGGCGTAGGCGCCGATCAGCGCCGCGAAGGCGAGCGCCCAAACAAGGGCGTTCTTCACCGTATCGGCGAGGCGCGAGCGCGATGCCGTCAGGCCGGCGGCGATCGCCACCCCGATCGTGCCGAGATAGATGAGGCTGGCGAAACGGCTGTCCTGCAGCCCGAGGATCTGGCCGTCGGCATCGACCGCCAGCAGGATGACGGCGCCCGCGATGACGCCGAGGATGAGGACGAGGAACAGGCTACCGCGCATCGCCATCCTCACTGGACGCGGCGACGTCGCTCGCTTCGGCGCGTTCTCTCGCTATTCGGGCGCGGCGGGTCTCCCGCCTCTGCGGCCGGTCGACCGTGGCAAGCCTGGCCGGCAGGCTCTCCATCACGGTGCGGCGATGCTCCGGCGTGTAGCCGATCCAGCTGGCGATCTCCGCGCCAGTGCGTCCACAGCCGAAGCAGAAGCCGGTCTTCGGATCGATCGAGCAGACGAGGATGCAGGGACTTTCGATATTCATCCTTCGCTCGCGCTCGCGGTCATGCCTCCTGAGGTAGAGACGGCGACACGGTCCCGCAAGCCAGCATAAGCGATGCTTCGTCAGGTGTAGTCGGCAAGCGCCGGCATGACCTCCAGCACGCGCGAATGCGGGAAGATGGCGATCGCCTCGGTGCCCTCGCGCAGCTTCGACAGGAGCTGGAACTCGCCGTCATGCATAGCGACCAGCGCCTGCACGATCGGCAGGCCGAGGCCAGCACCCTGTTCGGCGCTCTTGATGGCAATGGAGCCCTGGCCAAAGGAGGAGAGGACGATGGGGATTTCCTCCTCGGGAATGCCGGGTCCGTTATCCTTGACCGAGATGTACTGACCGCCGCCGGCGGTCCAGCCGACGCGCAGCTTGATCTCGCCGCCGCTCGGCGTGAACTTCACAGCATTGGATAGAAGGTTCAGGATGATCTGGCGCAGCGAGCGCGCATCGGCCCAGAGGGCCGGCAGGTCGGCCTCGAAATGGCCCTTGACCGTGATGTCCTTCGCCTTGGCGCGCATGTCGATATAGGCGAGGCAGCTGCGTGCCACGGCCACCGATTCGACAGCCTCCTCGTTGAGGGCGTAGCGGCCCGCTTCGACGCGCGACAGGTCGAGGATCTCGTTGATGAGGTCGAGAAGGTGCTGGCCGGACGAGTGGATGTCCTTGACGTAGTCCTTGTAGGTGGCGTTGCCGACCGGCCCGAGGATCTCGTTCTCGATCACCTCGGAGAAGCCGAGAATGGCATTCAGCGGTGTGCGCAGCTCATGGCTCATCGTCGCCAGGAAGCGCGACTTGGCGAGATTGGCGTCCTCGGCACGCCGCCGCGCCTCGTCGGATATGATGCGCGCAGTCTCGAGCTCGGCGATCAGCTCGTCCTTCTCGGCCTGGTGCTTCATGCGCTCGGTGGTGTTGCGGCGCAGGCGCTCCGCGACAAGGGCGAAGAAGGGCACGGTGAGCACCAGCATCACCTGCATGGCGGCCGTGGTCGGATCCGGATTGAGCAGCACGGTCACCAGCAGCGAGGCCGACACCGGCAGGAAGGCGACGATGGTGGCGAATTTCAGGGTCGAAGACACCATCGCGGTCAGGGCGATGGCAAGGAACAGGATCGCGAACTGCAGGATCTCGAAACGCAGGGGCGCACAGCCGGTGCAGCCGAGCCCGGCGAAATAGGCCCAGCCGATACCGGCCGAGAAGTGTCCGGCCAGAAAGAAACGGGTCCAGCGGCGCGGGTCGAGCTCGGCCGGATCAAGGCGGGTGAAGCGGATCGTGGCGATGAGCAGGGTCGAATAGCCGGCCAGCGCGACGACGGCCCAGACCAGCGCCGGGGTCGCGCCGGTGAAGACGGAGAGGCCGAAGATCGTCAGAAGCAGCGGCATCGGCAGGACGATCGCGGCCGAGCGCAGCGAGGCGGCATGCTGAACCAGGAGCTCGCGGTCGAAGCGCGGCGTCACGCCGCCCTTCGAGGCCAGCCGCTCGCGCGTGGCCTTCAACGTTCGCGACAGGCTCGGGTTCTTCGATCCGCGCCGGCGCTCAACGATGTTCTTGTCGTAGATGGGCGGTGCAGCGACGGACATGAACGCGGATACGGGATCGCCTGACGATGGACTCTGGTCCGGTCGATCATGTTTCGGAAAGCTTAAGAAAATGCCTTAAGGAACGCGAAAAGACGAGTGAATGCATCAGTTCTCCGGCCACGGGTGCAGTGGGCCCCCGCAGCTATGGCGCCGCCAGGCCTTTACCCTTGACCGCGGCGCTGCATTTCAGCTGCCGATGCTCCAGCCATGCGATCTCCACGCCATCCACGCCTTTGCGAATGACATTCGTCAGCGTCCCGATCGGAAGGACTGCTGCTCCCCAGGCATAGTGGTGAGGTGGCGGCAGCGCGGGCAAGCCGCGTGAGCGCGACGTCGCCCGAGGCGCTTTACGAGACGATCCGTGGCTGCCGCATCTGCCGCGACCAGCCGCTGGGGCCGCCGCTGCCGATCGAGCCGAACCCGATCCTGGTGCTCTCCTCCACCGCGCGGATCTGCATCGCCAGCCAGGCGCCGGGCAATCTCGCGGACAAGCAGAGCAAGCCGTTCATGGACCCGTCCGGCGTTCGCTTGCGAAGCTGGCTCGGCATCGGTCCGGACATCTTCTACGATCCAGGCAAAGTCACCATCGTGCCGATGGGCTTCTGCTTTCCCGGCTACGATGCGAAGGGCGGCGACCTGCCACCGCGCCGCGAATGCCGGGCGACGTGGCATGAGCGCATCTTCGCCGCCATGCCACAGATCGAGCTGATTCTGGCGATCGGCCTCTACGCTCAGGCATTCCATCTTGTCGGCCGCGAGACGATGGGGCTGACGCAGCGGGTGCAGGACTGGCGCGCGATCCTCGAGGGTGGAGGGCGCTATGCGCCGGTCCTGCCGATGCCACACCCCTCCTGGCGCAACAATGGTTGGCTGAAGCGCAACCCGTTCTTCGAAGCCGAGCTGCTGCCGGAACTGCAGCGCCGCGTTGCGATACTCGTCGGCACGCAAGGCAACGCCGAAAAGCTCGCAGGCCAAAGCAACATCATGTAAGAGCCGCTGCCGAAACAGACTGCCGCACGGATTGGACCAATGGATCGCCTCGACAAGAAAATCTTGCGGCTGCTGCAGGAGGACGCGACGCTGGCCGTCGCCGATGTTGCAAAGCGCGTCGGGCTTTCAACCACGCCGTGCTGGCGGCGCATCCAGAAGCTGGAAGAGGAAGGCGTCATCCGGCGCCGCGTCGCCATCCTCGATCCGCAGAAGGTCAATGCGCGCGTTACCGTGTTCGTATCGATTCGCACCAACTCGCACTCGAACGAGTGGCTTAAGCGGTTTTCCGAGGTCGTCGGCGACTTCCCGGAAGTGGTCGAGTTCTACCGGATGAGCGGGGAGGTGGATTACCTCTTACGCGTCGTCGTGCCCGACATCGCAGCCTATGACGACTTCTACAAGCGCCTGATCAGCCGCATCGAAATCCGCGACGTGTCGTCGTCCTTCGCGATGGAGCAGATCAAGTACACCACCGAGATGCCGCTCGACTACATGGTGCTGGACCGCGAGCCGCGCGACGTCTGACATCTCTACTTCGCAAGCGGGGTGCTGACCGTCGCGTCAGCGCTCGCGCTTCAGGCCCTTCGCCTTCAGTTCGTCCAGATAGGCCTGCCATTTCTCGTCTCGCTGGGCGCCGAGTTCAGCGAGGTAGCGCCAGGTGAAGATACCGGTGTCGTGGCGATCGGAGAAGACGATCCGGATGGCGTAGTGGCCGACCGGAACGATGTCCGCGATGGTCACGTCTTTCTTGCCGCCGACGGTGACGCGCTGGTCGGGACTGTGACCCTGAACCTCGGCGGAGGGCGACAGCACCCGCAGAAGCTCGGCGGGCAACTCGTCGACCGCGCCGCCGGCCAGGGTCAACCGCAGCGTGCGACGGTCCTGTGAGACGCGGATCTCGGTGGGGGCGGCGTCGGCGTTAGACATGACGTAGGATCCGGCTGCTGGCGGAAATACCGCTTCCACATCGTCAAATCCGCCGATCATGGAAGCATCGCCGCTTGACCCGACCCCACTGCGCTTCCAGATTTAGCGGATAGCGGGAGAACGGCCTGACGGCCGTGATGGCATGGCCTATCGAGAGAACGACATCAACCTGTTCCCGCGCACTGATGCGGATCGCACCTTGGCGGGATCGATGATCGACCCGTTCGGACGGGCGATCACCTATCTGCGCATCTCCGTCACCGACCGCTGCGACTTCCGCTGCGTCTACTGCATGGCGGAGGACATGACCTTCCTGCCGAAGCGGGATCTTCTGAGCCTCGAGGAGCTCGACCGGCTCGCCTCCGCCTTCATCTCCAAGGGCGTTCGCAAGCTGCGGCTGACCGGCGGCGAGCCGCTGGTGCGCAAGAACATCATGCATCTCATCCGCTCGCTGTCGCGCCATCTTGAGAGCGGCGCGCTGGAGGAGCTGACGCTGACGACGAACGGCTCGCAACTCGCCCGCCATGCAGCCGAGCTCGCCGACTGCGGCGTCAAGCGCATCAACGTATCCGTCGATACCCTCGATGCCGACAAGTTCCGCCAGATCACCCGCTGGGGCGATCTCGCCAAGGTCCGCGAGGGCATCCGCGCCGCGCAGGCTGCGGGGTTGAAAATCAAGATTAACGCGGTGGCGCTGAAGGGCTTCAACGACGCGGAGATTCCCGCGATGATGGAGTGGGCGCATGGCGAGGGGATGGAGCTGACGCTCATCGAGACCATGCCACTGGGCGAGATCGATGCGGACCGCACCGACCAGTACCTGCCGCTGAGCACGGTCCGTGCGGGGCTCGAGGCGCGCTACACGCTGCGCGACATCCCGTTCCGCACCGGCGGGCCGGCGCGCTACGTCGAAGTGGCGGAGACCGGCGGGCGCCTCGGCTTCATCACACCGATGACCCACAATTTCTGCGAAAGCTGCAATCGCGTGCGGGTGACCTGCACCGGTACACTGTTCATGTGCCTTGGCCAGGAGGACGCCGCCGATCTCAGGACGCCGATGCGGGCCTCCGAGGGCGACGCGCTGCTGCACCAGGCGATCGACGAGGCGATCGGGCGCAAGCCGAAGGGCCACGACTTCGTGATCGACCGGGCGACGCGCCGCCCGTCGGTATCGCGCCATATGAGCGTCACGGGAGGATGAGGACGATGATTCGGTCGACGGCAGCAGGCATCGGGCTCGTTCTGGCAGCTGTCATGGCCGGACCGGTCCTGGCGGACAGCTTCACCTATGCCAATCCACGCTTCGGAACATCGGCGAGTTTCCCGGCCGAGGCGTTTCCGCAAGCCTTGCCGGAACCCACGGACCGCGACGGTCGCGCCTGGCGGTCGCCACAAGGGGCCGAGCTCTTCATCTATGCCCGGGCCAACTCGGGCGGTGAGACGCCGGCCTCGATCACCCGGGCGCGCGGCCAGGATGACGAGGTCACCTACGCCAAGGCCGGGCAGCGATGGGCGGTGGTCTCGGGCTACCGCGACGGCAAGATCTTCTACGAACGCTACATCTTCCGTGGCGGCCTGATCCACTCGGTCGCGATCCGGTATCCCGAAGCGCTGCGTGGCCGCTATGACCGGTTGGTTGGTCCGATCACGATGAGCCTGCGCGGGCCGTCGAGCTGACGCATTCATACGCTGCGGACCCTGGAGAGGTGGAGGACGGTCGTTCTTTGCTGCTGCTGGCACACGGGGCGCTGCGCGTATCGCATGGACTTTCACTGATTTAGCCGGGATCGGGCTGGCGAAGCACGCCCTGGGCGCGTAATCGGGGGTGCTCTGCTCCCCCCGCCGCTGATTCGATGCCTCCCATCTCCGACAGCTCCGCCAACATCCGCGCTGCGGGATTCATGCTTGCCGCTCAGGTGGCGTTCGTCGCAAACGACAGCATGGTCAAGGTGATGGCCCAGTCGCTGTCGATTCCGCAGATCATGGCGGTACGGGGCTGCTTCGCTACGATGCTGCTCCTGCTCTTCGCCTGGTATCGCGGCGCGCTGCGCTCGCCCCGGCTGTTCTTCCAGCGCAACGTCGTGCTGCGTACGGTCGGCGACACCGGCACCACCTTCACCTATATCGGCGCTCTTGCCCTGCTGCCGATCGCCAACGTGTCCGCCATCTATCAGGCGCTGCCGCTGGTGCTCACTCTCGCCGTGGCACTCCTCTACGGCGAGCCCGTGGGCTGGCGACGGTGGAGCGCCATTGCAGTCGGCTTCGCCGGCATCCTGATCATCGTGCGCCCGGGTCCCGAAAGCTTCAGCCTCGGCTCGCTGCTCGTGCTCGCGGCCGTTCTCAGCTCCACCTTGCGCGATCTCGCCATGCGTGGCGTGCCGCCGATGGTTCCTTCCGTTCTCGTCTGCGTCGCCACTTCGGCGGCCGTAACGATCGCGGGCGCGGTCACGGTGCCGCTGGCCGGGTGGTCTTCCATGTCCGCGGCGGAGATCGGGATGATGGTCCCCTCGGGCCTGCTGCTCGCTATCGGCTACATCTTCTTCGTCGAGGCTACGCGCGCCGGCGACGTCGGCTTCGTGGCGCCGTTCCGCTATGCGGTGCTGGTCTTCAGCATCGTTTCGGGCATCGTCGTCTTTGGCGACTTCCCGTCATCGATCATGCTGCTGGGCGCCGGGATCGTCGTCGCGAGCGGCCTCTACACGCTTTACCGCGAGCGTATGCTGCGGGTTCGTGCCGCCGCCGCCGCCGCCGGCCCAACCGCGTGACCTGCCTGTTGTCGGCTTGCAGAATGCGTGGGCAAAACCTATGACGCCGATCGACAGCACGGCCGCCGAAGCGGCTGCCCGCAAGCCGACGCTGGCGACGCTGATGATCGTTTCGGCGCTGTCGCCGCTGGCGATCAACATCTTCGTGCCTTCGATGGCTTCGATCGCGCTCGATCTGCAGGCCGATGGATCCACGATCGGCCTCGGCCTGTCGCTCTATCTGGTTGCGACGGCGCTAATCCAGCTCGCCGCGGGGCCGCTGTCCGACCGCTACGGACGCCGCCCGGTGATCCTCTACGGCATGGTGCTGTTCCTTCTCGGCACCATCCTCTGCCTTTTGGCGACAACAGCCGGAGCCTTCCTGGCCGGGCGGACGCTGCAGGCCGCCAGCGCGACCGGCATCACCCTGTCGCGCGCCATCGTGCGCGACCTCTACGGGCGGCAGAAGGCTGCGAGCATGATCGGCTATGTGACGATGGGCCTCGCCGTCGCGCCGATGATCGGGCCGGCGATCGGCGGCGGGCTCGACGTCTCCTTTGGCTGGCGCAGCGTGTTCTGGTTGCTGGCCGGTCTCGGCGCACTGACGATCGCGCTGATCCTCGCCGACCTGCCGGAAACCAACCGCGACCGCGGCCAACCGGTGCTGGCGCAGCTTGCGCATTTCGAGGCGCTGGTGCGCTCCTCCGGCTTCTGGATCTATGTGGGTGTCGCGGCGCTGAACGCCGCCGTGTTCTACGCCTTCATCGGCGGAGCCGCCTTCGTGTCCGTGCATGATCTCGGCATGAGCGCGGCTGATTACGGCCTCTGGTTCACCCTCTGCGCGCTCGGCTACATGCTGGGCAGCCTCGTGACGGCACGCCTGACGGAACGTACCGGCCTGCGCCTTATGATCGTGTGGGGCACGCTGATGTGCCTGCTGTCATCGCTGGTGATGCTGGGGCTGATCATGCTGACACCCTTAAGCGCGTTCAGCCTGTTCCTGCCGCCCTTCTTCATCGGGGTCGGCAACGGCATGGCGCTGCCCTGCGCAACGGCCGGTGCGATCAGCGTGCGGCCGGATGCAGCCGGCGCCGCGGCGGGCCTGCTCGGCGCGTTGCAGACGGGCCTCGGCGCTGTCGCATCGGCAGCCGCCGCAGCGGCCGCGGTCGGCCTGCAGGGGCCGGTCAACCTGACGCTGCTGATGGTGGCGGCAGCCTTCGCCGCGATGCTCTGTGCGCTCGCTGTCCGCCGGCAGGGACGGGCACCATGACGAGGCTTGGCGCGGTCGCCGGGCTGATCCTGGCCGGTGGTCGCGGCAGCCGCATGGGCGGCACCGTGCCGAAGCCGCTGGTCTCACTGGCGGGGCGGCCGATGATCGCGCATGTGCTGGAGCGCCTTGCCGGCATCGCGCCGATACTGATCGCGGCGGATGATCCGGCGCTGTACGGTGCTTTCGAGGCGACGGCGTTGCCGGATCGGCTGCCGGGCTATGCCGGGCCGCTGGCCGGGCTCGATGCGGGCGCCGCCTGGCTGTGCCGCGAGGCACCGGATTGCTCCCATGTCGCCGTCTTGCCGGCCGATACGCCGTTCCTGCCGAGGGATATCGTCCAGACGCTCGGCACGGGCCCGCTGCCTCGGGTTGCATCCATCGGCGGCCGTCTACAGCCGGCCGTCGCCAGCTGGCCGGTCGCGGCGCTTGGCGGACTGAGCCGCTGGCTGCAGGACGGACGGCCGCGGGCGATCCGCGCCTATCTCGACGCCTGCGGGTTCGAGCCGGTGGATGTATCCGCACAGCCAGGGGCGCCAAACGGCGATCCGTTCTTCAACGTCAACACACCGGACGACCTGCTGGCGGCGGAGGCCAAGCTTCGGCAGCAGCTCGCCGCTCCCGTGGAGCCGCCGCACCGTTCCAGCTGAGCGCAACGCGACCAAAGGCGCATTCTAAAAGCGTAGCCATCCGCGCGAAGCCTGTTGCCAACCCATCTGGAACCGTACCAGTATCGCCGACATAAAAGGCATGCCCAATCCGCAGGCTACGGCCGCTTGGGTACAACCGGAGTTACGTGATGCGCTTCAAGACGTCTCTGACCTTTGCCGTAGCGGCTCTTGCTGTCGCAACCGGCCTGACTGCCGCGCGCGCCGATGATAGCGGCAAGGACTGGACGAAGGTCGTCATCGGCACCGAGGGCGCCTATCCGCCGTTCAACACGCTGAGCGCCAGCGGCGAACTCGGTGGCTTCGATGTCGATATCGCCAAGGCGCTGTGCGAGCAGATGAAGGTGGAATGCACTTTCGTCGCCCAGGATTGGGACGGCATCATCCCGGCGCTGCAGAACGGCAAGTTCGACGCCATCATCGCCTCGATGTCGATCACCGAGGAACGCAAGCAGCAGGTCGCCTTCACCAAGAAGTACTACAACACGCCGCCCGCGATTGCGGTGGCGAAGGACAGCGACATCCCCGCCGCAACGCCGGAAGCCTTCGCGGGCAAGACGCTGGGCGCCCAGGGCTCGACGACCCACTCGAACTACGCCGAAGCGAAGTTCAAGGACACCGAGGTCAAGCTCTATCCGACCGCCGACGAATACAAGCTCGATCTCGAGAACGGCCGCGTCGACGGCGTCATCGACGACATCGTCGTGCTGTCGCAGTGGGTTAAGGCGGACGGCGCCAACTGCTGCAAGCTCCTCGGCGCTCTGCCGGTCGATCCTGTGATCAACGGCGAAGGCGCGGGCATCGCCCTGCGCAAGGGCGACGACAAGCTGAAGAAGATGTTCGACGATGCCATCATCGCGATCCGCGAGAGCGGCAAGTACAAAGAGATCCAGGATAAGTATTTCGACTTCGACGTCTATGGCGGCTGATTGCCGGCCCGTCTGATCCTGGCCACCGGCCCCACTGGCCGGTGGCGCCTCCAGTCTGAGAGACCCGGCTTGAGCGCTCCATTGCAGCCTCTCCACCCCGACTGCCGACCCGCCGCATGAATTCTGTGTCCACCTGGACGCTGATCGGCATCGGACCGGAGGGATGGGGCGACGACATCCTCGCCGGCGTCCTCGTCACGATCGCGCTGGCGCTTGCCACCCTGCCGCTCGGCCTGATCGTCGGCTTCCTTATGGCGCTGGGTAAGCAGTCCGAAGATCGCGGCCTGCGATTGTCTTCGGATATCTACACCACCATCTTCCGCGGCCTGCCCGAACTGCTGACGCTGTTCCTGGTCTATTTCGGCGCGCAGCGGCTGCTCAACCTCGCGACATCGGCAACCGGCCTGCCGGAGATCGGCATCTCCAGCTTCCTGTCCGGCATGATCGCACTTGGCCTTGTCTTCTCGGCCTTTGCGAGCGAGGTCTTCCTGTCGGCCTTCCGCGCCATACCGGCGGGGCAGACCGAAGCGGGCATGGCGCTCGGCCTGCGGCGCTCTCGCATCATGCTCCTGGTCATCCTGCCGCAGCTCATCCGCATCGCCCTGCCGGGGCTGTCGAACCTCTGGATGAACCTCCTGAAGGATACCGCGCTCGTCTCGGTGGTCGGCCTGGCCGACATCCTGCGCCAGGCGGGGATCGCAGCGCGCGTCAGCAAGGAGCCGTTCCTGTTCTTCGGCATCGCCTGCGCCCTCTACCTCGTCCTGACGATGGGCTCCTCGATCGTGCTGGGCTCCATCGACCGGTGGACCAAGCGCGGTGAGGTGCGGCGATGACCGTCGTTCCCGCGCCGCCGCCGGCCGCGCCACAGCGTCCCGGACTTGCCGGGATGATCACGCTCGGCCTGTGGGCGCTCGCGGCGATCGGCCTCGTCACATGGCTCGTCTCGGTCTGGAACCCGGACCTCGTCGCCCGCTACGGCCCGCTGTATCTCTCCGGCCTCGGGACGACGGTGCTCCTCGTCTGCCTGTCGTTCATCGTCGGCGCGATCATCTCGGTGCCGATCGCCTTCGGCCGGATGGCCCGGAACCCGGTCGCGCGCATCCTGTCCTTCCTCTTCGTCTACTTCTTCCGCGGCACGCCGCTGATCGCGCAGATCTTCCTCATCTATTACGGCTTCGGCAGTTTCCGGCCGCAGCTCGAGGCGGCGCATCTGTGGTGGTTCTTCCGCGATGCCTGGTACTGCGCCGTCTTCTCGCTGTCGCTGAACACCGGAGCCTATCAGGCGGAGATCCTGCGCGGCGCCATCGAGAGCGTTCCGCGCGGCCAGTGGGAAGGGGCACGATCGCTCGGCCTGACCCGGACGACCATCTTCCTGAAGGTGATCCTGCCGCAGGCAATGATCGTGGCGCTGCGGCCCTATGCCAACGAGATCATCCTGATGGTGAAGGCCTCGGCGATCGTGGCGATCATCACCGTGTTCGACCTCATGGGCGAGACGCGCCGCGCTTATTCCCGCACCTTCGACTTCCAGACCTATATCTGGGCCGCGCTGTTCTACCTCGCGATCGTCGAGGGACTGCGCCACCTCACCAACTTCGCCGAGCGCAGGCTGACGCGGCACCTGAAGCGGTAACGGCGGCGGCTTCTACTGGAGCCGTCTGGCGCACCGGCAGGATTGACCGGCTCCTCGGGTCTGGCTACCCGAAGCCCGAACGGTCGATGACGACGGCCGCAGCAGCTTGAGGGACGGCATGGCGAAGGTCGCATTCATCGGACTCGGCGTAATGGGCTTTCCCATGGCCGGCCACCTCAAGGCCAAGGGCGGCCACGAGGTCACCGTCTTCAACCGCACAGCGGAGAAGGCGGCCAGCTGGGCTGCACAGCATGGCGGCGAGGCGGCCGCGACACCGCGCGAGGCTGCGGCCGGCGCCGATTACGTCTTCACCTGCGTTGGCAATGACGACGACGTGCGCTCCGTCATCTATGGCGAGGCGGGTGCCTTTGCCGGCATGAAGAGCGGCGCGATCCTCATCGACAACACCACGGCCTCCGCCGAACTGGCGCGCGAACTCGACGCGGCGGCGCGTGACGGCGGACTGCGGTTCCTCGATGCGCCCGTTTCCGGGGGGCAGGCCGGGGCGGAAAACGGCCAGCTCACCGTCATGGTCGGCGGCGCCGAGGCGGATTTCGCCGAGGCGAAGCCGGTGATCGCCGCCTATGCCAAGATGGTCGGGCTGATGGGCCCGGCAGGATCCGGGCAGCTGACCAAGATGATGAACCAGATCTGCATCGCCGGTCTGGTGCAGGGGCTCGCCGAGGCGATCGCTTTCGGCCAGAAGGCCGGGCTCGACATTCCTACGGTGGTCGACGTCATCTCAAAGGGGGCGGCGGGTTCGTGGCAGATGGAAAACCGCCACAAGACGATGGATGCCGGCTCCTACGAATTCGGCTTTGCCGTGGAGTGGATGCGCAAGGATCTCGGCATCTGCCTTGCCGAGGCGCGCCGCAACGGCGCACAACTGCCGGTCACGGCGCTGGTCGACCAGTTCTACGCCGAGGTCGAAGCCATGGGCGGTCGGCGCTGGGATACGTCGTCGCTGCTGGCACGGCTGACCCGCTGAGCAGGCGCGCTGCGGCGGTACACCACGACGTGCTCAGGCCGCCGGCTCCAGATCGTCCTCCATCGGCAGCGCTGCGGCTGCCGAGAGAGCGGTCCAGCCGGACTTGACCGTCTCGGCCTGGTCGGCGGATGAGGGCACGACTTCGCTCAATTCGACACGATTGCGGCCGTTGCGCTTGGCTTCGTAGAGCTTCTCGTCGGCGCTCTCATATAGAGCCTCGAAGGCGATGCCGTCCTTAAAGTAGACCCCTCCGATGCTGATCGTGACGGGGATCGGTTCCTTGCCGGGTGTCGTCAGCCGCATGGTCGAAACGGCACGTCGCAGGCGTTCGGCCACGGCTTCGGCATCGGAAAACGCCGCGCCGGGCAGGAAGATCGCGAACTCTTCGCCGCCGATCCGTCCCACGAGATCGCCTGTGCGTACGTTATGCGACAGCTGCGTGGCCAGCTCGCGCAACACGCCGTCGCCGGTGGCATGGCCCCAGCGGTCGTTGATCGCCTTGAAGTGGTCGGCGTCGATGATCAGGAGCGCTCCCTCGGTCGAGCAGCCGGCACGGCGTTTCGACAGCCACAGCTCCACGCGGGTCGAGAAGGCCGTGCGGTTGAGAAGCGCAGTCAGGCCATCCCGCGACGCCAGGATATTGAGATCGCGGTTGAGCCGCGACAGCTGCCGGAGCTTCAGGGATAGGAAGAAAAACAGCGGACTTGCCAGGACGACCGGCGGCACCACGGCGCCGACCATGGCGCGGGCGAAAACATCCGGCGTGCTGCCGTGGAACAGAGCGGCGTTGAAGGCCAGCGAGATGAGCGTGCAAGCGAGCGTGCCGCCGAGCGTCAGTCCCGCCAGCTTCAGCTTGCTGCGCAGGGGAAGGGGCTTGCGGACTTTGCCGACCGTCATCGATGCCGCCTTTGGCCGTGAGTTGCACGACGCTACGAGCGGAGGCTTTACGATCAGCTAAATTATCAACCGAATGGATGAGACAATCCTGTAGCCGTCTGGATAGAATGTTTTGTGCTATTCATCTATACTATAGCTAATGCCGATCACGGCTTGCTCATCTTGATAGGGCGCCCTCCGAATAGAACGCAGCGGCCGAACAATAGAGGCACCTTCGCTACTGTGGGCTAAACGCCGGATGAGGGCGCAGTGATCTCGTCGAGATTGGCAATGACGCGTCCCAGTACGTCGATGAGCTGACCGGCCTCTTCGTCCGAAAATCCCCTGAGAACCTCACGATTGCCCTGCAGCAGCGTTGCGATCGCATCAGGCAGTCGCGCTTCGGCAGCCTTTGTCAGGGTGATGCGGCTGCTGCGCCCGTCGGCGGGATTGGGTTCGCGGCGGATCAAGCCGTCGCGCTCCATGCGGGCAAGCATCTGCGCCATCGGAGGCTGCTCGACCTTCGCGAAGCGGGCGAGATCGCGCTGTGTGCTCGCCTGACCATCCTGAAGTGCAACGAGCACCGGCAGATGCCCGACGCCGAAGCCGAGGGGCTTGAGACGGGCTTCACTCAGCCGCGCAAAGCCGCGGGCCGCCAGGCTGATGAGATGGCCGGGCGTCGACAGCACGTTCAGATCCATCGGGTTTATCCTCTTGCCACCGTAGACACCTAGCATATGCACGTATGTAAAACCAAATGAGGCTCCCGCCGGCGTGGAGCTGCGTCAAGGAGGCAATCCGATGAACGATGATGTCGAGCTTCTCAAGCGGATCTATGACCGCTTCAACGCGCGCGATATCGACGGCGTGCTGGCGGCGCTTGCCGACGACGTAGCCTGGGCCAATGGCATGGATGGCGGTCACGTTCATGGGCATGACGGGGTGCGTGCGTACTGGACGCGCCAGTGGGCCATGGTCAGCCCGCATGTCGAGCCGATCGGCTTCCATCGCCGTGACGATGGGGTGATCCTCGCCGAGGTCATCCAGACGATTCGCGATCTCGACGGCAAGCCGCTGCACGGGCAGACGCATGGCCTGAAAGACAAGACCGTCGGTCACGTCTTCCACCTCCGGGACGGCAAGGTTGTCCGCTTCGACATCGAGGATGCTGCTGCGGCAAGCTAAGCGCGCAGCGCCAGGGCGTCGCTCAGTGTCTCCGAAGAGGCCGCCGCGGTCAGACGGCCTTCAGAACGCTCTGTACGGGGACCGCAACCTTGGTTTCGCCGGGCTTCGGATCGCCCTCCGGCGCCGGAGTCGCCACGAAGGGCGGCAGTCTGTCGAAGGCGCTGCGGAGCGCATCCGACCATCCTTCCGAGATCTGCTGGTAGTATGGATCGCGCGCGTCGAAGCGGCGGCGATAGCCGGCCTTCAAGGCATCGGTCTCGTAGAACTGCAGGTCGATCGGCAGACCAACCGAAAGGTTGGAGCGGATCGTCGAATCAAAGGAGACGAGCAGGAGCTTGGCGCAATCCTCCAGCGACATCGCCGCGTCATAGGTGCGGATGATGATCGGCCGGCCGTATTTGTGCTCGCCGATCTGGAAGAACGGATTGTCGTTGCCGGCCTCGATGAAGTTTCCTTCAGGATAGATCATGAAGAGGCGCGGCTTGCCGCCCTTGATCTGCCCGCCAAGGATGAAGGAGCCGAGAAACATCGAGTCGGCCGACTGGCCCGAGGCGGCCGAGGTCGCGATCACCTCCCGCAGCGTCTCGCCGACGAGCTTGGCCGTCTGGAACATCGAAGGCTGGGCGAGAATCGCGGGCTTGCGCTCGGACGGCGCGATGGCGCGCTCCTCCAGGAGCGAGATGGTGGACTGGGTCGTCGCCAGATTGCCGGCGCTGAGCAGGCACAGGAAGCGGTCGCCCGGCACCTCCCACGTCTTCATCTTCGAGACGACGGAGATGTTGTCAATTCCCGCATTGGTGCGGGTATCGGACATGAAAGCGAGGCCGCGATCGACGAGCAGACCAACACAGTATGTCATGAGGCTCTCCGGTGGAGGTCAGGACAATGCGCAACGTCAAGATTGGCGCAGAAGGCTGGTGTCAGGCTTTAGACCCGAACCGTCAGCCGGCCAAGTGATGGGACGCCGTGCGATCAATCCACCGGAGAGCTGTTACATAGTTGCCTCAAGGTGGGCCTCGGGTGCTGCCGCGGGTCCCTGAGCATCGGCCGCGACCGCTCCCGGTTCAGGGTTGCCCTGCCGCAGAGGGCCGCCTCAGCGCTGCCGGCGCGGCCATCAGCCATGTCAGGCGGGGGTCACCAGGGCGTTGGGCCGCCCGCCTCGACGAACTGTCCGGACACGGCGTCTTCGCCAAGCAGCGCGTATTGGACGGGGAGCCGCGCGCCTTCCTCCGGCGTGAGCCAGCCGCCATGGCCGGTCAGGTCCGTCTTGACGTAGCCCGGGCTAACCGAGTTGACGACGATCGCGGTGTCGCGCAGCTCCTCGCTGAGCTGGACTGTCAGCATGTTCAGCGCGGCCTTGGAAGCGTTGTAGCCGATCAGGCGTGCCGCATAATAGGTCGAGGTCGGATCACCGTTCAGGGTGAGCGATCCGAGCGAGCTCGACAGGTTGACGATGCGGCCGGCGGGAGAGCGGCGCAGCAGCGGCAGCATGGCCTGAGTCACGCTCAGCGCGCCGATGAAGTTCGTCTCCAGGATTCGACGCGCTGCCTCGGGCGAGCCGCTGCTGGGAGGACCGTCGCGCTCGTCGACTATGCCGGCATTGTTGACGAGGATGTCCAGCCGGCCGTGACGCGCCGCGATCTCATCCGCGGCCGCGGTGATGCTGACGGGGTCGGTTACGTCGAGCTGGACGAACTCCGCCGGCATTCCCTCGGACGTCAACGTGGCGGCGGCGGCGCTGCCACGGCCCGGATCGCGGGCGCCGATGATGGCAACGACCCCGGCCTTGCCGAGTTGGCGGGCGATCTCCAGCCCGATCCCCTTGTTTGCTCCGGTGACGAGCGCGATGCGGTTTGTGTCGGCCATGCGACTTCCTCCAGACTGGTTCGAATTGCCCGCGGAGGATATGAAGGATTCTTCAGCTTGAGGATTCGCTTATGGATGCCGTGGTTCCGACGCATCTAAACGCCCGTAAACGGCCGCGTCAGGCTCGTGCTGCGGTGACGCTGGACGCCATCTTCGAAGCGACCATTCAGCTTTTGCTGAGCGACGGCCCCGAACGGCTGACGACGACGCGGGTGGCGGAGCGGGCCGGCGTCTCGGTCGGCACGATGTACCAGTACTTCCCGCACAAGCAGGCGCTGATCTATGCACTGAACGGGCGCTACCTCGACAAGGTGGCACAGGACGTGGAAGCCGTCTGCAGGGCCCAGCATGGCGCGCCCGTGGCCGAGATGGTGGACGCGCTGGTCGGTGCCTACTGGAAGGCCAAGACCGCGCGCAGCGACGTCACGCGGGCCTTGTACCGGTCTGCGGTGGAACTGGACACCGAGTCGCTGATCGAATCGTTCGGCCGGCGTGTGGACGCCGCCACAAGCGCCATGTTCGAGAGCGCCGCCGATGCCCGCTTCGCCGATCTCGCCATCGTCAACACGACGGTACTGACGGCGATCTTCGGAACGGTCCGCAGCGCCTTCGAACGGAACCTGCAGGCGCCGCTGATGTGCGGCGTACACAAGCAGCTGGTGGTGATGTGCCTCGCTTATCTCGAGGCGGTCAGGCTGCCTGCGACTGCAGACATGCGCGCCGGCGCTCAGACATAGAAGCTGTAGCTTGAGGCGATCTCCCGGGCGAGGCGGTTGTTGTCGACGATCAGCGCTTCCAGGAATTCGTGCAGGCCGCCATCGATGACGCCGTGCACGTCCGTACCGGCGAGGCGGGCGCCGATCGCGGCCGCCGTCTCGTGGCAGGCATGCTCGGTGCCGTAGGCGCGCGCCAAATAGGTCAGGCTGTCCTGGATGCAGAGGTAGCAGTAGACCAGAGAGCGCGGCATGCGCCGGTTGAAGATCAGGAAGTCGATGATGTCGACGGCGCGATACTCGGCGTCGTATTCCCAGGTGTAGGCGCGGTGCGCCGAGACCGAGCGCAGGATCGAGCCCCACTGGAAGTTGTCGAGCGATGAGCCGACGGAGGAATGCGTCGGCAGGAGGACCCAGTATTTGACGTCGAGAATGCGCGCGGTGTTGTCGGCTCGCTCGACGAAGGTGCCGAGATTGCAGAAGTCGAAGATCTCGTTGCGCAGCATCGTGCCGTGGAAGGCGCCGCGAATCTCGGCCGTCACGCGCTTGACGAGGTCGAGAATGCCGGGGAGCTCGGTGTCGCGGATCGGCTGCGACAGCCGCCGCTTTAGAGCGATCCAGGCGTTGTTGAGTGCCTCCCAGGTCTCGCGGGTGAGGGCGGTGCGCACCATCCGCCCGTTCTGCCGCGCCGTCTCGATGGCGGAGAGGACGCTCGATGGATTGTCGAGGTCGCGCAGCAGGAAGTCGATGATGCGGGGGGCGTCGAACTCCTGATATTTGGCGACGTAAGCGGCCTCGACACCGGCCGAGACGAGCACCGACTGCCACTCCTCCGGCCCCGAAGAGAGGTTGGTCATCGACAGGCGCAGGCCGGCATCGATGAGACGGGCCATGTTCTCCGCCCGCTCGATGTAGCGGTGCATCCAGAACAGGCCGTTTGCTGTGCGTCCGAGCAGAGCCATGATCAGTCCTCCAGCACCCAGGTGTCCTTGGTGCCGCCACCCTGGCTGGAATTGACCACCAGCGAGCCCTGCTTCAGCGCGACGCGGGTAAGACCGCCCGGAATGATGCGGACCTGATCTGAGACGAGGACGAAGGGACGCAGATCGACGTGGCGCGGTGCGAGACCGCGGTCCATCAGGATCGGCACGGTTGAGAGCGCCAGCGTCGGCTGGGCGATGTAGTTGCTGGGCCGCTCCTTCAGCTTGGCGGCGAAGGTGTCCCGCTCTTCCTTCGAGGCGGCCGGACCGACCAGCATGCCGTAGCCTCCGGAGCCGTGCACCTCCTTCACCACCAGCTCTTCCAGATGCTCGAGCACGTATTGGAGACTGTCCGCCTCGGCACATCGCCAGGTCGGCACGTTTTCGAGGAGCGCCGGTTGGCCGGTATAAAACTCCACGATGTCCGGCATGTAGGAATAGATCGCCTTGTCGTCGGCAATGCCGGTGCCCGGCGCGTTGGCGATGGTGATGCCGCCCTCCTTGTAGACCTTCATGATGCCGGCGACGCCCAGGATCGAATCGTCGCGGAAGACCTCAGGATCGAGGAAGGCGTCATCCACGCGGCGGTAGAGGATGTCGATCGGCTTGTAGCCTTGCGTCGTGCGCATTGCGATGCGCCCGTCGATCGCCTTGAGGTCGGAGCCCTCGACAAGCTCGACGCCCATCTGATCGGCGAGAAACGCGTGCTCGTAATAGGCGGAGTTGTGGATGCCGGGCGTCAGCACGGCAATGGTCGGCACGCCATCGCAGGCCGGCGGGGCAACGGCGGCCAGTGAGCGACGCAAATGGTTGGGATACGTCTCGACAGGGCGGACCCGGTTCTGCGCGAACAGCTCCGGGAACATCCGCATCATCGTTTCCCGGTTCTCGATCATGTACGAGACGCCGGAGGGCGTGCGGGCATTGTCCTCGAGGACGTAGAACTGGTCCTCGCCGACGCGCACGATGTCGGTGCCGATGATGTGGGTATAGACGCCGCCCGGCGGCCGGAAGCCCACCATCTGCGGCAGGAAGGCCTCGTTGCCCTCGATCAGCCGCGCCGGGACCTTGCCGGCCTTGATGATCTCCTGGTCATGGTAGATGTCGTCGAGAAAGGCGTTCAGCGCCTTGACGCGCTGCTCGATGCCCGCAGCGAGCCGGCTCCATTCGCGGCTGGCGATGATGCGCGGCACGAGATCGAAGGGGATCAGCCGTTCCGCCGCCTCCTGCTGCCCATAGACGGCGAAGGTGATGCCCGTGGTGCGGAAGAAGGCTTCGGCATCGATCGCCTTGGCGACGAGTGTTTCGGGATCCTGGCTCTGGAACCATCCGTGGAAGCGCTCATAGGGCGGGCGAACGCCGCCATCGTCCCTCAGCATCTCGTCGAATGGTGTCACGCCAAACCTCCACCAAGTCCTTGAACAAAGAAAAAGTCCGGCGGCAGAAAATCAAGGCTTCGCGAGGACTTCCGCTCCATTCGCTTCAACTTTTCCGAACGGCACAGGCCTTGCATCGCAAAGCCCCTCCGTGGCCTGCGGCCAGAGCGTCAGCCAGATGCTTCATGCAAACGTCATCATGATCTAAACCTCCCGGGGCAAGGTGGGAGCGAGCCATGGCCAGAACGCGCGAGGATGATGTCTCACGACTGGATGAGGCGGCGCGCGCCGGCTGGCTCTACTATGTCGCCGGCAACACGCAGGATGAGATCGCGGCCAAGCTCGGCCTGTCGCGCCAGAGCGTACAGCGGCTGGTCTCGCTGTCGGTCAGCGCCGGGCTGGTGCGGGTTCGAATCGACCATCCGATCGCGGCCTGTCTCGACCTGGCGCGGCGGCTGAAGGACCGCTTCGGCCTGCGCTTCGCGGAGGTTGTGCCAAGCGATCCCGCCTCGAGCTCGACGACGCTCGGCATCGCCGAGGCCTGCGCGGCGGAGATGGAGCGGCGGCTGTCGCAGGCGTCTCCGCTGGTGCTGGCGATCGGCACCGGGCGCACGCTGAAGGCGGCAGTGGAGAACCTGCCGCCGATGGCGTGCCAGCAGCACCGGATCGTGTCACTGACCGGCAACATCGCGCTCGACGGCTCGGCGTCGATCTACAATGTCATCTTCTCCATGGCAGACCGGGTCGGCGCGCCGCATTATCCGATGCCACTTCCGGTGGTCGTCTCCTCACCGCAGGAGCGTGCACTGCTGCACGAGCAGAAAGTGGTGCAGAGCACCTTGTCGCTCGCCGCCCGAGCCGACGTCACCTTCGTGGGGATCGGCCAGTTGGGGGATCGCGCGCCATTGTTCATCGACGGCTTCATCAGCAGCGAGGAGAGAGCTGAGCTCGACGGTCTCGACGCAGCCGGCGAGATCTGCGGCTGGGTCTTCGATGCCGGCGGCCGCATCATCGACTGCGCCTTCAACGACCGGGTGGCGAGTGCGCCGCTGCCGCCGATCGACCAGGGCGAGGTGATCGCCGTCGCAATGGGACCGGCCAAACGTCCGGGTCTCAGGGCCGCCGCAGGCCGACTCGTCAACGGTCTGATCACCGACGAACTGTCGGCCAAAGAGCTGCTTGCCGAGCAGCCTTAACGCTCGTTAAGGTGGATTTTGGAGGAGTGGCGACGGCCAAAGATCAGTCAAGTTGAGGAATTGGTGCGTCGCATCATGCATTTCATTTGACAGCGCTCGGGCGGCAGTGGGAATTTGCCCGCGTATTGGTCAAATGCTCGTTCATGCAGCTGGGAGGCACCTTATGACCTTGAAGGCAATTCTGGCGGGAGCGGCGTCGCTTCTCGCCCTGTCCGCCGTCGCGAGGGCGGAGACGTTGACGATCGCGACCGTCAACAACGGCGACATGGTTCGCATGCAGGGCCTGACGGAAGACTTCACCTCGAAGAATCCTGACATCCAGCTGGAATGGGTGACGCTAGAAGAGAACGTACTGCGCGAGCGCGTCACCACCGACATCGCAACCCAGGGCGGCCAGTACGACGTCCTGACCATCGGCAACTACGAAGTGCCGATCTGGGCCAAGCAGGGATGGCTCCTGCCGCTCGACAAGCTCGGCGACGACTACGACGCCGACGACCTTCTGCCCTCGATCCGCGGCGGCCTGACGGTGGACGGCAAGCTCTATGCCGCCCCGTTCTACGGCGAGTCGGCAATGATCATGTATCGCACCGACCTCTTCGAGAAGGCCGGGCTGAAGATGCCGGAATCACCGACCTGGGAGTTCATTGGCGACGCGGCCCGCAAGATCACCGACCGCTCCGCCGACATCAACGGTATATGCCTGCGCGGCAAGGCTGGTTGGGGCGAGAACATGGCGTTCGTCACGGCGCTCGCCAACTCCTTCGGCGGCCGCTGGTTCGACGAGAAGTGGCAGCCGCAGTTCGACCAGCCGGAGTGGAAGGACGCCCTGCAGTTCTACGTCGACCTGATGAAGGATGCCGGCCCGGCCGGCGCGTCTTCCAACGGCTTCAACGAGAACCTGACGCTGTTCCAGCAGGGCAAGTGCGGCATGTGGATCGACGCCACGGTGGCGGCCTCGTTCGTCTCCGACCCGAAGAACTCCACGGTAGCCGACAAGGTCGGCTTCGCGATCTTCCCGACCAAGGAAGGCGTCGACAACCACGGCAACTGGCTGTGGTCGTGGAACCTCGCCGTTCCGGCAAGCTCGAAGAAGGCCGACGCCGCCCAGAAGTTCATCGGCTGGGCGACCTCAAAGGCCTACACCGACCTCGTCGCCTCGAAGGAGGGCTGGGCCAACGTGCCTCCGGGCACCCGCACCTCGCTCTACAACAACGACGAGTACAAGAAGGTCGCAGCTTTCGCCGAGCCGACGCTGAAGGCCATGCAGGCCGCCGACATCACCAAGCCGTCGGTGAAGCCGGTGCCGTATACGGGCGGCCAGTTTGTCGCGATCCCCGAGTTCCAGGCTCTCGGCACCACCGTCGGCCAGCTGTTCTCGGCCGTCGTCGCAGGCCAGTCGAGCGTCGATGACGCGCTCACCGCTGCCCAGTCGACCGCGACGCGCGAGATGACCCGCGCCGGCTACATCAAGTAAGCCGCCGACCAGCCGGACCATCGAGGTCCGGCTAACCTCCGATGCCGCCGGCCGGCGTGTCCAAGCGTCGACCGGCTCCCATCTCAGATATCCAATCGAGTCTGCCGCTCGGCGGCGGTCGAGCATCCGCCTTCGGGACGGATGGCCTTTGGCAAAGCGTCCGGGAGCGGCGCTGTGCCGGAGGAGTGAACGGCACGCGCCGGATCGCCAGGGGCGAGACGCGATGCCATCGCCCTTCGCGGCCGTCACGGCGGCGCCGAAGCGGCGATAAACATTGCTCCGTAGGGAGGGGCGGATAGTGGCAACTGAGAACACCAAGACCCTGGCGCGCGCGATGATGGCGCCCTCCGTCATCATGCTGCTGGTCTGGATGATCGTGCCGCTGGCGATGACGCTGTGGTTCTCGTTCCAGAACTACAATCTGCTGACGCCCGGCAACAACAGCTTCGCCGGCTTCTTCAACTACCAGTACTTCTACACCGACCCGGCCTTCTTCCAGTCGATCTGGAACACGCTGCTGCTCGTGGTCGGCGTATTGCTGATCACCGTGATCGGCGGCATTGGGCTGGCGCTCTTGCTGGACCAGCCGATCTACGGCCAAGGCGTCGCGCGCATCCTCGTGATCTCACCGTTCTTCGTCATGCCGCCGGTGGCCGCGCTGATCTGGAAGAACATGATCATGCATCCGGGCTATGGCGTCTTCGCCGATATCGCGCGGTTCTTCGGCGTGCAGCCGGTGGACTGGTTCGCCCAGGCGCCGCTGTTCTCCATCATCGTCATCGTGGCGTGGCAGTGGCTGCCCTTCGCGACGCTGATCCTCCTGACCGCGCTGCAGTCGCTCGACGGCGAGCAGAAGGAAGCGGCCGAGATGGATGGGGCAGGCTTCATTTCGCGATTCTGGTACCTGACGCTGCCGCATCTGGCGCGCGCCATCACCGTGGTGGTGCTGATCCAGACCATCTTCCTGCTCGGCATCTATGCCGAGATCCTGGTGACCACGAATGGCGGGCCGGGCTTTGCCTCCACCAACCTGCCGTTCCTGATCTACAAGACCGCGCGTCTGTCCTTCGATGCAGGCGGAGCGGCGGCGGGCGGCGTCATTGCCGTGGTTCTCGCCAACATCGTCGCCTTCTTCCTGATGCGCGCCGTCGGCAAGAACCTCGACCGCTGATCTGAGACGAGAGAAGGGAGCACGCTTCCATGGCCCGCGCAGTCTCCACGAAGACCAAGATCGGCTGGACGGTTGTCGTCTGGGCCGTGGCTCTCGTGATCTTCTTCCCGATCCTCTACACCATCATCACCAGCTTCAAGACTGAGCAGGAGGCGATCCAGGGCTTCAGCCTGATCCCCTCCGGCACCGTCGAGAACTATGTGACGGTGCAGACTCAGCGCGACTACTTCAAACCGTTCATGAACTCGGTGATCATCTCGGTCGGCTCGACGCTGCTCGGCGTTATCATCGCCGTGCCGGCGGCCTGGGCCATGGCCTTCTCGCCGACGCGGCGGACGAAGGACATCCTGATGTGGATGCTGTCGACCAAGATGATGCCGGCGGCGGCCGTGCTCGTGCCGATCTACCTGATCTTCCTGCGCGCCGGCCTGCTGGACAGCCGCATCGGCGTCACGATCATGCTGATGCTGGTGAACCTGCCGATCATCGTCTGGATGCTCTACACCTACTTCCGCGAGATCCCCGGCGAAATCCTGGAGGCCTCGCGCATGGACGGCGCCTCGCTCTGGAACGAGCTCGTCTATGTGCTGACGCCGATGGCCATTCCCGGCATCGCCTCGACGCTTCTCCTCAACATCATCCTCGCCTGGAACGAGGCGTTCTGGACGATCCAGCTGACCACCACCAACGCGGCGCCGCTGACGGCCTTCATCGCGACCTTCTCCAGCCCCCAGGGTCTGTTCTGGGCAAAGCTCTCCGCCGCCTCGACGCTGGCCATCGCCCCCATCCTGATCATGGGCTGGTTCTCGCAGAAGCAGCTCGTCCGCGGCCTCACCTTCGGTGCCGTGAAGTGACGGCGGGCCGACATACAGCCTTCAGGGCGTCGAAAGGGCATCAGTCATGAGTCAGATCACGCTTCGCAACGTCTCCAAACGCTTTGGCGACATCGTCATCATTCCCGGCCTGGACCTCGTCATCGAAGACGGCGAGTTTGTCGTCTTCGTCGGTCCGTCCGGCTGCGGCAAGTCCACGCTGCTGCGGCTGATCGCCGGGCTCGAGGACGTCTCGGGCGGCACGATCTCCATCGATGGCAAGGACTGCACCAACACGCCGCCGGCGCAGCGCGGCCTTGCCATGGTGTTCCAGTCCTATGCGCTTTACCCGCATATGAGCGTGCGGCAGAACATCGGCTTCCCGCTCAAGATGGCCGGCCAGGACAAGGCGACGATCGACCGCAAGGTGGCGGGCGCCGCGGCGACGCTGAACCTCACCGACTATCTCGACCGGAGGCCGCGCGAGCTCTCTGGCGGCCAGCGCCAGCGCGTCGCCATCGGCCGCGCCATCGTGCGCGAGCCGAAGGGCTTTCTCTTCGACGAGCCGCTATCGAACCTCGATGCGGCCTTGCGCGTCAACATGCGCCTGGAAATCTCGGAGCTGCACCAGCAGCTCAAGACCACGATGATCTACGTCACGCACGACCAGGTCGAGGCGATGACCATGGCCGACAAGATCGTTGTTCTCAACCGCGGCCGGGTGGAGCAGGTCGGCTCGCCGCTGGAGCTGTACCGCCGGCCAGCCAACCTCTTCGTCGCGGGCTTCATCGGCTCGCCGAAGATGAACTTCCTCACCGGTGCGGCAGCCGGCTCACACGGGGCGGCGACGATCGGCGTGCGCCCGGAGCACCTGCGCATCTCCAAGGAGTCCGGCGCACTGCGGGGCGTTGCCGGCGTCGCCGAGCATCTCGGATCCGATACCTTCGTCCATGTGAAGCTCGACGACGGCAGCATCATCACCGCGCGCGGCACCGGCGAGTATCCGGTGGAGCACGGCGACACGGTGTGGCTGACGCCGGAGGAGGGACGCACCTACCGTTTCGACCAGCAGGGCGCCGTGATCGGCTGACGCCCACGCCGAAGGCGAGGGACCCGCATCGCGGCCGCGGTTGCGGCCGGCCCCCAACCTGCTACACCCATGACACGCCTCGCACCCACCGGTGCGGGGCCTTTCGTCGTCGTGGGAGGAGTGCATGGATCGCCTGTTCGTCGGGGTCGATGTCGGCACCGGCAGCGCCCGTGCCGGCGTGTTTGACGAGGCGGGGACACTCATCGCTTCGGCGCGCCGGCCGATCCGCATCTGGCACGCCGATGGCGGCATGGTGGAGCAGTCGTCCGACGACATCTGGGCGGCGGTGACCGCGAGCGTCCGCGAGGCTGTGGCGTCGGCCGGCGTGGAGGCGGGGCAGATTGCCGGGCTCGGCTTCGATGCGACCTGCTCGCTCGTCGTCGTCGATCCGGAGGGCCGCCCCTTGCCGGTCGGCCCATCGGAGGACCCTCAGCGCAACGTCATCGTCTGGATGGACCACCGTGCGCTCGACCAGACGGCGCGGATCAACGCCACGCAGCATCCGGTGCTGCGCTATGTCGGCGGCGCCCTGTCGCCGGAGATGGAGACGCCGAAGCTCCTGTGGCTGAAGGAGAAGCGGCCGAGCGTCTTCGCCGGGGCCGGACACTTCTTCGATCTCGCGGACTATCTGAGCTGGCGCGCGACCGGCAGCCTGCAGCGCTCCGTCTGCACGCTGACCTGCAAGTGGACTTATCTCGCTCATGAGGGGCGGTTCGACCCCGGCTACTTCCGCATGATCGGGCTCGGGGAGTTCGCCGACGAGGCCTTCGCCCGCATCGGGCCGGAGGTCGTTGCGATCGCAACGCCATTGGGCGAGGGCGTGTCTGCGGCGGCCGCGGCCGATCTCGGGCTCATCTGCGGCACCCCGGTCGGCGCATCGCTGATCGACGCGCATGCCGGCGGCGTCGGGACCCTCGGCGGGTCGCGACCGGGCGTGCAGAATGCGGTGGCGGCATCGGGCGCCGCCGGTGGCGAACTCGCCTTCATCATGGGCACGTCCTCCTGCGCCATGGCGCTGACGCGTGAGCCCGCCTTTGTGAATGGCGTCTGGGGCCCCTATTACGACTCGCTGCTGCCGGGGCAGTGGCTGCTGGAGGGCGGACAGTCGGCCTATGGGGCCGCGCTCGACGCGCTGGTGGCGCTGCACCCCGCCCGTGAGGCTGCGAAGCAGGCGGCCGACGAGGCGGGCCTGCCGCTCCTGGATTTTCTGGAGCGCCGTGCCGTCACGCTCGCCGGTGGCGTCGCAACAGCGGCGCGGCTGGCGGCCGCGCTCCATGTCGTGCCGGAATTTCTCGGCAACCGCTCGCCGGAGGCCGATCCGGAGGCGACGGCGGCCATCGCCGGGCTGACGCTGGATGCCGGCGTCGACAGCTTGGTCCGGCTGTTCGTGGCCGGGCTTTGCGGCCTCTGCTACGGCACCCGCCAGATCGTTGAGGCGAACCGCGCACGCGGGGTCTCCTTCGGCACCATCGTCGTCAGCGGCGGCGCGGCACGCAGCGCCCTGCTGCGGCGGATCCTTGCCGATGCGACGGGGCTGACGGTGGCCCTGCCGGCTACCCCGGAGCCAGTGCTGCTCGGCAGCGCCATGCTCGGCGCAGTGGCGTCCGGCACCTATCCGGACCTGCCGGCGGCGGCGGCATCGATGTGCCGGATCGCCGAGGAGATCAGCCCGGACAACGGGCCGCTCGCCCGCTTCCACGACGCCAAATATGCCGCCTTCCTCGCTCTGCAGACGGCGGAGCGCGAGGTGCGGCGGGCGATGGCGGCTGCCGACTGACGGTTCATCCGAGGGTTCTTCGAGGTAGCCGCGGCGCGGTATTCCGGTCGCCGCAGCTGGTCTCGTGGCATCGTCCAGTGATGAAGCCCGAGCGGGCTGGTGGGTCCGCCGTCAGCCTGCCCTGGTCTTGCGCCCCGGGCGCACCTTGTCGATGGCGCTGCGGATGATGTTCTTGCGCGCGCGCTTGGCCGTCTCGGGCGACAGCGTGCCCTTCAGCATCTCTTCGCTCAGCGCGTTCTTCTCGTCCGATGTCAGGTCGCGCCGCCGCATCGCTGTCGCCTCGCGCTCCCATTCCTTCAGCATATGTTCGGCCATTGGCTCGTCTCCTCGTGTCGGTTCATCCGGCCGGTCCGGATCGTCGCCGACAAGATGGGGCGGTAAGCGCCGAGGTCACGCGTGGAGAGAGCGTCTAAAGCCGGGCCGGCGCATGACCGCAGGGCCGGTACCGCGGCCATCGACCACACCTAAGCCAGGGCGAGATCAGTCGTTCTGCTTGGTGGCAACCCAGATCGTATGGCGGGCCCCGCGGCCGGTGCGATTGGCGCGCACGCGCTGCTCATCCACGGCAAAGCGCGAGTCGCGCAGGCGCCGGGTGAAGCCCGCGTCGGGGCGGGACGACCAGACGGCGAGAACGCCGCCGGGTCGCAGCGCTGAACGTGCTTTCGCCAGGCCCGCGAGGCTGTAGAGCCGGTCGTTGCCGGGCTGAGTGATGCCATCGGGGCCATTGTCGACGTCGAGAAGAATGGCATCGAAGGCTCCAGCCTGCCGCGCGATCACGGCTGCCACATCGGTTTCCTCGACGCGGACGCGGATATCCGACAGGCAGCCGGCAAAAATCTCGGCCATCGGACCCTTCGCCCAACGCACGACCGCCGGCACCAGCTCTGCGACCACGATTTCGGCATCGGAGCCCAGCACCTCCAGCGCGGCCCGCAGGGTGAAGCCCATGCCAAGGCCGCCAATCAGCAGCCGCGGTTTCGGACGATCGCCGAGGGCCTCGCATGCCAGGGTGGCAAGGGCGCGCTCGGAGCCGCTCAGCCGGCTGTTCATGAGCTCGTTGGTGCCGAGCATGATCGAGAATTCGCCACCGCGACGCATCAGCTTCAGCTCGGCGCCGCCGGGGACGGAGGCCGTGTCGAGATGGACCCAAGGGATCACAGGCAGTGTCCTTCCGGATGTGAACGCTGCGGCCGGTGCCCGCGGCATGTGCGGCCGCTCTTTACCGCCGACCGGCGTCGCCGTCACGGCAGAGGTCAGCTGCGGGAGTCGAACGCGCGCCGCGCCGCGTCCACTTCGGAGAGATTGGCCATCGTCCAGGCATAGAGCGCCTTGAAGGGCGGCAGCAGCGTGCGGCCGAGCGGCGTCATCTCGTATTCCACCGCAATCGGCGAGACCGGAATGACGCGGCGCGTGATCAGCCCGTTGCGTTCCAGCCGGCGCAGACACTGCGTCAGCGCCTTCTGCGTCACGCCCTCCAGGTGCCGCTTGATGCCGTTGAAGCGCATGGGCCCCGTGTCCAGCACGCTGAGCACCATCATCGACCACTTGTCGGCGATCTGATCGAACAGCAGGCGACTGGGACAGTTGACGTCGAATTGCTGGCAGACAGGCATTGGGTTTCCTCGGAGATACTTAGGCGCTTGCAAGTGCGTTATTGCACCCTGGTAGCACATGTATACTTTCCGCGCCATTGCATGAGAAAGGCTTCCCTATGACTTCGACCGACGTCCTGTTCCGCCCCTTCCGCATCGGCTCGATGGAGCTGAAGAACCGCATCGTCATGGCTCCGATGACCCGCAGCTTCGCACCCGCCGGCATCCCCGGCCCGGCCAATGCGGCCTATTACCGGCGGCGGGCCGAAGGGGGTGTGGGCCTGATCCTTTCGGAGGGCACGGTGATCGACCGGCCCGCCTCCCGTAACGATCCCGGCATTCCCTTCTTCCATGGCGAGGCGGCGCTGGCGGGCTGGAAGGGCGTGATCGACGCTGTCCATGCGGGCGGCGGGCGGATGGGCCCGCAGCTCTGGCACACCGGTGCGGTCAAGAGCTTCCTGGTCGATTGGGAGGCGGACGCGCCCGTCGAGAGCCCCTCCGGCCTGGATGCGCCCGGCGTTGAGCGTGGGAAGGCTATGACCGATGCTGATATCGCCGACACCGTCGCCGCCTTCGTCAAGGCTGCCGCCGATGCGAAGCGCTTGGGCTTCGATACGATCGAGCTGCACGGCGCCCATGGCTATCTAATCGACCAGTTCTTCTGGTCCGGGAGCAACCATCGCACAGACCGTTACGGCGGGCCGACGATCCGTGAGCGCTCCCGATTTGCGGCCGAGGTCGTTGCGGCGATCCGGGCGGAGGTCGGCCCCGACTTCCCGATCATCCTGCGCGTCAGTCAGTGGAAGCAGCAGGACTTTACGGCGCGCCTCGCCGAGACTCCGGCCGCGATGACCGACTGGCTACTGCCGCTGGTCGAGGCGGGCGTCGACGTGTTGCATTGCTCGCAGCGGCGGTTCTGGGAGCCCGAGTTTCCCGAGATCGACGGCGAGAACGGGTTGAACTTCGCCGGCTGGGCCAAGAAGCTGACGGGCGCAGCGACGATCAGCGTCGGCTCGGTCGGCTTGACGGGCGACTTCATGGCCGCGTTCGGCGGCGAGAGTTCAACCGCTGCCGGGCTCGACGGGCTTGTGGATCGGATGGAGCGCGACGAGTTTGACCTGATCGCCGTCGGACGCGCCCTGATCAGCGATCCGGACTGGGCCGTTAAGGTGCAGGCGAACGATCGCACGAAGCTGCGTGGCTTCGACGCTGCGAACCTGGCCGAGCTCGTCTGAACGTCCCAACACCCGGTCAGGACTGATCTCATGCATCCGTGGCGGGTGAGTGGAACTGCTCGCCACGGGGTTAATGGCAGGCTGCGCGAGCAGCCGAGGCTGCCGCTGCCACGTCTGATCAAGCTCGGCGGGCGGTGCGAGCCCTACATGCCTCGGTCAGCCCTGTTGTCGTGGCTGTGTGGCGGTGCCCCGCTCCACTGCCTGGTCTTCGGTGATCAAGCGCGCGCCGCGTTCGTAGGTGAGATAACGCCAGAGCCATTGCAGCGAGACCAGCATCCGGTGCTGGAAGCCGACAAGCAGATAGACATGCACGAAAGCCCAGCCGAGCCAGGCCAGAGTACCGGAGATGGTGCGGCGGCCTTTCTCGAATACGGCGGCATGCCGCCCGACGATCGCGGCATTGCCCCGGCTCGCATATCGGAATGGTGCGAGGGATGTACCGTCCTGCAGATGCAGGCCCAACTCGCGTCCGAGATGAAAGCCCTGCTGCTTGGCCACCTGGGCGAGCCCGGGCAGGGGGCTGCCGTCGGGGTCCTTGCAGTGAGCTGCGTCGCCTATGGCGAAGACGCCTGGCAATCCCGGCACCGCCAAGGTCGAGTCGACCATGACGCGCCCGGACCGGTCGACTGCGGCGCCGAGGTCGCGGGCAAGCGGTGACGGCTTCACACCGGCGGCCCAGATGACCATCCCTGCCGGCAGGCTCTCTCCTGCGATGGTGATCGACGTTGCGGTGATGTCCTCGACCGCAGTGCGCAAGCGAACCGTGACGCCGAGCCGCTCCAACCGTGCCTTGGCATAGTCCGAGGCCGTCTCCGAGAATGCCGCCAAGAGGCGCGGCGCAGCCTCGATCAGCACGATCCGCGCCGCGGCGGGGCTGATGTTGCGGAAGTCGCGGGCCAGCGTATAGCGGCACAGCTCGGCGACCGACCCCGCAAGTTCAACGCCGGTCGGGCCGCCGCCGATGATGAAGATGCTCGTCAGGCGCTGCTGCTCGACTGGATCCGTCTCGCGCTCGGCCTGCTCGAACGACAGCAGCAGCCGCGAGCGGATCGTCCGTGCGTCCTCGATCGTCTTGAGGCCCGGCGCCAGCGACGCCCATTCTGAGTGCCCGAAGTAGCTGAGCGATGCGCCACTGGCGAGAATGAGATAGTCGAAGCCGATCTCGGTGCCGCCGGACAGTGCGATGACCCGTCTCACCGGATCGACGCGATCGACCTCGCCGAACAGAACCTGAATCGAAGGGTAGCGCCTCAGTATCTTTCTGATGGGCTCCGCCACATCGGGCGCCGACAGGGCCGCAGTCGCAACCTGGTAGAGGAGCGGCTGAAACAGGTGATGATTACGGCGGTCGATGACCGTCACGGCAATGCCGTCCCGCCCGAGCGCCTTGGCCGCTTCCAGCCCGCCGAAACCGGCTCCGATGATCACCACATGTGCGTGAGTACGCGGCGGCATCATACTCGCCGAGTCCGGCGTTGGCGCAGCGACAAGCTCCGGTAACGCCTTGATCTGTGCAGCCGCGTTGCCCGACATGTCTCAGCCCCCTCTTTCGCAAGAAGGTCGTGTCCGCTTCCGGGACGTCCTTCCGGCAGACGGAGCCTGTGCGCTCCGGCAGTCCGACCGTCCGCCGCCGGCGCTAACGCTTGGCGGTTTCGTTCGCTAGGGACAGGTCGAGGAAGCGCGATGTGATCGTAGGCATGTTGTCGTCGAGTCAGCGTGCCATTCCCCGTTCTTCCTCAAGGGATGTTTCAAGAAGGGCTCGTGCGCCGGAAAGGTCCGGATCGCGCACAGTCAGCGTGATCAGGGAGCGGTAGGCTGCGATCTCGAAGTTCTCGAAAGCAAAGTCGGCAAAGGCGTTCTTCAGGACTTCGTCGGAGGCGGCTGTATGGCCAAGAGCCGCTATGCTGCCTCCGATCGACATCACCGTGTCCTTGAATGTCGATGGATCCTCGCCGAGCTCGCCCAGGATCTGCTCCAGCCGGGCGATCTGTCCCTCGGTCTCGCCGACATGCCTCTCGAGACGCTCCGACAGCGCGGGATAGTTCTTCAGCCGCTCGATCTGGCGGTTCATGATCGAAAGAGCCTCGTTCTCCAGAGCGTGTGCATTCCGCACGGCTTCGACAAAAATCGATTTGACGCCGTCGTTCGGCATGGTCGGTGTTGCAAGCGCTGACATCAGACATTCTCCATGGCAATGCCAACAGAGTTAGAGCGTTTCGGCGGGCCGTCCTGCGCGAATACTGTGAATTACAACGTCGGCTAAAGATAATTCTTCACTAACAAAAGTTAGTCCGCAACGATTGTGTTGCTGCCTAAGAAAGATATTGCGGCGGCGAGGAACGGGGCCGGACGGGAGGTGTTTGACCGTTTTCCACTGAGGATCAAAAGACATGTTCTATACCGATGGACAACTGCAGTATCCGGTGCGCGTCGAGCGGCCGAACCCGGTCTTTGCCCGCGCGCTTCAGCAGGCGATCGGTGGCGTTGAGGGCGAAATCCGCGTCGCCATGCAGTACATGTTCCAGGCGTTCGGAGCCCGTGGGCCGGCCAAATATCGGGATATGCTGCTGAACACGGCGACCGAGGAACTCGGCCATATCGAGATGCTTGCGACGGCCGTCGCGCTGAACCTCGAGAACGCGCCTTTGTCGCTGCAGGAGGAAATGTCCGCCGATCCCGTCGGCGGCGCCGTTCTCAACGGCATGGACTTCCGCCACATTCTCTCGACCGGCCTTGCGGCTCTGCCATCGGACGCCAATGGCGTTCCATTCGACGCATCCCATGTCTATGCGTCGGGCAACCTTGCGGCGGACATGTACGCCAATGTCACGGCGGAGAGTTCCGGCCGCGTGCTCGCCGTGCGCCTCTACAATATGACCGATGATCCCGGCATGAAGGACATGCTGTCCTTCCTGATCGCACGCGACACGATGCATCAGCAGCAGTGGCTTGCCGCGATCGAGGACATGGGCGGAGAGACCGTCAACCTGCCGATCCCCAACTCCTTCCCGCAGACGCAGGAGAATCAGGACTTCTCCTATGTCTATCTCGGTCACATGACCGACGGCACGATTCCGCAGGGCCGCTGGAGCGAGGGTGCATCGATGGACGGCAAGGCGAACTTCTCCTCGCAGGTCTCGCAGCCGATGGGCGGCAAGCCCTCGCTAGCACCGGCTCGGCCGGATGGCGGCGGGCAGACGCAGCAGACCTCGAAGTCCGGCATGGGCGGCGTAGTTGGCGCTGTCGAAGGCGCGATCGAGCGCAACCTGTAACGAAAGCGGCAGCTTCAACCCAGGCGGCCAATCCGGCCGCCTGGGCTCTTGTTATTTGTTGGACCTCTGTTTCTCGGAGCGCCCCGCAGCGGCGCCAGAATACTCAGCGCAGGCAGCGCCTGCTTCCGGCGATGGCGGATTGTTGTGCTCGCCCGAGCCGGGCGAACGACCCCTCCGATCCTCGTCATGCTGACGAGCGAAGACGCCTTCGCGGCGATCTATCGGGAAGGTCGCGCCGTTGGCACCATCTTGGCCATCAAGTCCTGAGACCGAGCGGCGACGTCTCATAGGCCCCCAGCAGTTCCGCAACATCGGCATAGAGCGCGACCGCGCCGGCGGCTCGCAAGGATTCAGCTGAGAATCCACCGGACAGCACCGCGACCGTGCGCAGGCCACATCTCGCGGCGGCTTCGATGTCGTAGGGCGTATCCCCGACCACCATGACCGTGTCCGGTGCGGGAGAGCCCAACTTCTTCAACGCGGCCTCGAAAATGTCGGGTGCCGGCTTGGAGGACTCGACATCATCCTTGGTGGTGACGGCGGTCACGAAGGAGTGTGCGTCGAGACGATCCAGATAATGGTCGATCTCCTGCTGCGACGATGATGAGGCGATGACGACCCGCTGGCCGCAGCCATGCGCCTTCTCCAGAAGGTCGCGCGCCTTCGCGAACGGCTGGACGCTGTTCAGATACCTGGCCTTGAAAACGTCGCCATGGGCATCGCCCAGCGCCTCCCGCTGCGGCGTGTCGAGCCCCGGCAGAAGAGTAGGCACCAGCATGTCCGCGCCCTTGCCGATCTGATCGTGGATGGTCTGGGCGTCGAACTCGTAGCCGGCAGACCGGAACGCTTCGTCCCAAGCTCGAACATGATGGTCGTTGCTGTCGACGAGGGTACCATCCATGTCGAACAGGATTGCCTCAATGGTCATGGATCGTCAGCCCTTCATCTGATGCCGTGTCATGTCGGCGGCTTCGTGCAATGGCGCCGGCCGCCGGACGTTCCCGACCGGGCGGGCAGTCAAAGCTGGGTCGCCGAGTGGCGGAGCAGAACGGCAAGATCGGTGTGGATGGCGAACTGGACCTGCAGCGATTCACCGTCGCAGACCACGTCGCCGGCCGTCTCGATGCTGCCGCTCGCCGTGTTCCAGAATGTCGCGCGATACCGGCCCGGCTGCAGTCCCCTGACCGATATCGATGCGGTGAGCGGAGCCGCGGCAGCGTCGAGGATTCCATCAGGTCTTACGCTGTCCCGGCGGACGAACCAACCGATCATCTGCGTTGAATCGGCACAGCCGAAACCTGCGACAGCGGGGCTGTCGATGCAGAGCGCCGCCGTGCTCCGCCGAAACCGTTGCCAATCCACGAGCGCTGCGAAGTCGCTCAAGCTCTTCTGCGCGCGGCGCATCCCAGCGGTCAGGACATGTGGGTGGCGGTTGGGCCAACGCATCCCTCCGCCTGCGCCGCCGGCCGCCAGATGCGCCCACTGCATGTGCCGGAAATACTCGTCGTCGAAGCGTTCCGGGAGCGTCAGCCGATGATCCTTGAAGGCATGGATCGGGCCGTGCTCGGTGTCGAGGAAGGGGCGCGTGTCGCGTATCTCCGACAGCGATTCCTGCACGATGCGGCCCGTGGCGAGAGCCGGGACGACCGTGTCACGCGGATAGTCGATCGTTCCGGTTTCGTAGAGGTGGATGGTCGCGAAATCGAGGTCGGGATGGCGGAACACCGCCTCGGCGATGTCGGCGCCGGCCGCAGTCCCGAGCTCCGGACCGAAGACGGAGATCGTTTGCAGATGGCTGCGGCCGTAAAGCCGCTCCTCCAGCTGGCGCACGTGGGTAGAAATATCGTGGATGAAGGCACCGAAGTTCGTTGCGCATCCACCGTCATGGGCGGGGTGGATCTCGTTCAGGAGGTCCCAGGCGAATAGCGCACCGCTGCCGCCCCAGCGCTCCACGGCGAAGGTCATCCGGGCTTTGATGGCGTGGCGGGTGGCCGCGCAGCTCAGGAGTTCGGAAGGGTGGCGCAGGTGTCCGCCATTCACGCGGTTGTAAGGGTGCCGCGGCCAGCGCAGCCACATCCAGAACGTGTCGAAGGGCGTCAGGAGGATGCGCAGCCCGTGACGCTCGCAGAGGCGGAAGAGATCGTCCCAGAAGCGAACCATGTTCGGCACGAACTGCCCGGCCGGCCGCTCCAGGTAGCGATGCCGCCCCTGGGCATATTCGAGCATCAGGCGAAGACAGGTCACGCCCTGCGCACGCAGATGCTCCAGATGCGCATCGACGGCCGCGATGTCGCGGCGGCGGAACAGGCCGGACAGGTCCGGCCAGTCGACAGCGTCGTTCTGCCCGATCGGCGTCCAGTCACGACCATCGTCGGTTCGGAAGTACGGGCCGCCCGCTGCGACGCCAACCCAGGGCATAGGCTCGGCTCCGAAAGCCGGAGCGTCGGCAGGCGACAGGCGTAGTGAGGCGGGCGCGCGTTGAAGCATTCGGCCTTCTAGGATTTTCCGCCGGCGATCGGCAAACAAGGTTCGCGATATCCCGCCGGCGAAGCGCGGTCGCGCTTCTGGCAGGTGTCGGCCGGAATGGCCGGCAGCAGGGCCGCCGGTGCGGCGCGTCGGCGGCATTCCTACCGTCGGCGCAACGCCTCGATCACTCGTGCCGGATCATGGCTGCACGACCTCTTCGGCCTGGAGATGAGGATCCGGCAGCCTGCGGCCTGTCCGGTGCTCCGCATGCTCCTCCCGAATGCGCTTGAAGGTGGCAAGCGCCTGGCCGACGACCTGGTCCATATTGTAGTATCGATAGGTCGCGAGCCGTCCGATGAAGTGGACGTCGGGATGCGAGCGCGCCAGCGCCTGGTATTTGCGGAAGATCGCCTGGTTCTCCTCCCGCGGGATGGGATAGTATGGATCGCCATCCGCGGTCGGATACTCATAGGTCAGGCTGGTGCGCGAGTTCGACTGGCCGGTGAGGTGCTTGTATTCCGTGACGCGCGTATAATCCTGCGTCTGCGGATAGTTCACCACCGCCACGGACTGGTGCCACTCGGTGTCGAGCGTCACATGCTTGAAGCTGAGCGAACGATAGGGCAGGCGCCCGTAGACGTAGCGGAAGTACTCGTCGATCGGCCCCGTGAAGATAAGGCGCTGGTAGGTGACGATGTCGCGGATCTGATCGAAGTCGATGCCGGTGCGGACCGTGATGTTCGGATGGTCGAGCATGCGCTCGAACATGCGCGTGTACCCATCCGCCGGCATCGCCTGATGCGTGTCCGAGAAATAGCGGTCGTCCGTGTTGGTCCGTGTCGGAACGCGCGCCGTGACCGACTTGTCGAGGTCGGACGGGTCAACGCCCCACTGCTTGCGCGTGTAGCCGCGGAAAAACTTCTCGTAGAGTTCGCGGCCGACGCTCGCGACGACGACATCCTCCGACGTCTTTATCTTCTCGATCGGCTCCGCCCGAGCGGCGAAGAAGGCTTCCGCTTCGGCGTCGGTCGAAAGCGACAGGCCGTAGAGACGATTGATCGTCGTGCGGTTGATGGGGATCGGCACGCGCTGGCCGTCCACCTCCGCCAGCACGCGATGCTCATAGGGCCGCCAGCGCGTAAACTGCGACAGGTAGTCAAAGACCGCGTCCGAATTGGTGTGGAAGATGTGCGGCCCGTATTGGTGGATCAGGATCCCGGCATCGTCGAGCCGGTCATAAGCATTGCCGCCGATATGCGGCCGCCGATCGATGACGAGGACCTTGGCGTCCAGCTGGCTCGCCAGCCGCTCCGCAATGACGCTGCCGGCAAAGCCGGCGCCGACAACGAGCCAGTCAAACATTGGCGTGCTCCATGGCCTTGATGGGCTGAGTTTGCGTCCATGGTTGCACCTTCCGTGCAGCGATCCGGCGGATCTCCTCGTCCATGGCGGCCCAGGTGAGGTCCCAGGACATGGTCGCGAGCATCGTATCGACCGCCGTCAGCCAGGGCTCTTTCGGGCGTGCCAGCGCCGATTCGATGGCGGCGACGGCCTCGGCGGCCGTTGCTGCGATCCCCACGAGGTCGAATGTGCCATAAGGCCGGACCACGTCGGCGATCGGCGTCGAGACGACGGGAATGCCTGCGGCGAGGTACTCCGGCGTCTTCGTCGGGCTGATGAAGCGTGTCGCCTCGTTGAGGGCGAAGGGCATGAAGCCGGCGTCCCAGCCGCCGAGATAGCGCGGCAGATCGCTGTAGCTTCGGCCGCCGAGCCAGTGGATGTTGTCCGCCTGCGGAAGGATCTGCGGGTCGATCTTGACCACGGGCCCGATGACGACGAAGTGCCAGTCGGGCCGGAGTAGCGCAGTCTCGCGCAGGAGGTCGACGTCCAGCCGCTCGTCGATGACGCCGAAGAAGCCGATCCGCGGATGCGGAATGCCAGCCTGATCGTCCGTATCAACGCCCGCACCACGCGCCGCGGCGAAATGGGCCGCGTCGATGCTGCTCGGAAAGGGCTTCACGTTCGGGTGGCGATCACGCTTGGCCTCGTAGAGGCTCATGCCGCCGGTGAAGACGACGTCGGCGAGCGACAGCAACCGCTTCTCGATCTCGATCAGTTCGGGCGGCGCTCCGAGGAAGGCCGAGAGCTCGTCCATATTGTCGTAGACGACGACGTCCGAGGTCCGCGGTTCAGTGAAACCGAGGGCGACTGGCGTGTAATACCACAAGATGCGCGGCGCTCCGACGAATTCTGCCAGGAGGGTGTCGACGAGCCGGCGCTGATGCTCCTGCGCCTCGTCGCCGCTGCTGCCCGCCGGCAGGACCGGAACGGCGAGCGTCACGCCTCCGTCGCGCGAGGCCATCCGCAGATGCGCCGTGGCGCCATCTTCGAACACGGGCTCTTCGACGAAGAAGACGCGGTACTGGCGTGCTGCACGTTTCAGAAGGTGTTGCGGCCGCTGAAAGACGAAATCCCATCGAAGATGGGAGAAGCAAATCAGAGCGGTTTTGGATGGAGTTCCATTTTCACTGAGGGTTTCGAAACGGTTATTTTGCCAGCTCATTAAAAATTCACTCCGAAAGGACGCTTAAACAGGATGCAAGCTTCCGTAGAGAACAAGCTGGTGCTGCTTGGATGATCGCCAACTCTACCGCCAGCCAGCTATGAATATTGTCGGAGTGCGATGTTGATTATTGGTCTGTCGCTGCGACTTGAGACGTCATCGACGCATCCATGGGCACGATGTTCAGTAGCTTCTTCCTCGCCGGTTTCGAGTGTTCGACCCATCGCAGGGCAGACGGCAGTCGTCTCGACCTGCTGGCTTCCTCGCAACACGACATCCACGCGGACAAGGATTACAGGCGGCTGCGGGCGCTCGGGATCGCGGCTGCTCGCGACGGGGTGCGCTGGCACCGCATCGAGGTCTCGCCCCATCATTACGACTGGTCCAGTGCGGAGCCGATGGTCGAGGCAGCCAGGCAGGCCGGCATGCAGGTGGTCTGGGACCTCTGCCACTATGGCTGGCCGGACGATATCGACATCTGGTCGCCGGAATTCGTCGAGCGGTTCGCTGCCTTTGCCGCTGCTGCAGCGCGCCATATCGCTCGCGGGAGCTCGACACCGCTCTGGTTCTGTCCGGTCAACGAGATCTCCTACTGGGCCTGGGCCGGGGCCGAGGTCGGGCTGATCAATCCGGCAACGCATGGCCGGGGCGCCGAACTGAAGCGCCAGCTCGTGCGCGCGGCCGTTGCGGCAATGAAAGCCATCGGAGCCGAGCATCCGGATGCACGCTTCGTCTTCGCCGAGCCGCTCATCCACGTCGATGGTGGCGCCGGCTCTCTTGAGGAGCGCGCTGCGGCGGAAGCGTATCGACTGTCCCAATTCGAGGTGTTCGACATGCTGTCCGGGCGGATGGCGCCGGAACTCGGCGGATGCCCGTCCCTGCTCGACGTCGTCGGGGTGAATTTCTACCCGGACAACCAGTGGTACCTCCACGGCAGCACGATCCCGCTCGGGCATCATGCGTATCGCCCGCTGCGCCTCATGCTGCGCGAGGTCCATGAGCGCTATGGGCGGCCGGTGGCAATCCTCGAGACCGGGGCGGAGGGCACTGCTCGTGCCGCCTGGCTTCACTACGTCGTGGGCGAAGTCGCGGCTGCGATCGAGGATGGCGTTCCGCTGGCAGGGGTCTGCCTTTATCCGATCCTCGATTATGCCGGCTGGCAGAATGGGCGGCTCTGTCCGGTGGGACTTCTGTCAATCGCCGACGAGCGGGGTGAGCGGGTGCTGGATCGTGCCTTCGCAGAGGAACTGGCATCGCAGCAGCGTCGCATCGAGCGGCTGCTCGGCGAGGCCGGTCGTGGCGGGCCAGCGGCCCAACTGATCCCGGCCGCAGCGGCGCCGCAGCAATGAGCCTGTCCGCCGTCTCCCTGAAGGAGGCCGCCGAGGCGCGGTCCAGAGATTCGCAGCAACCCGAGGCGGCGGCTCCCGCCTTCCTTGCGTCGCCCGGCGCCTTCATCCTCCACTATATCGGGCAGCGGCCGATCCTGTTCGGCTGCCTGTTCCTCGTCGCGACTCTGGCGGCTTCGCTCGCCGTCGGCGTTCAGTATGGAATGAAGCTGCTGGTCGATGCCATATCCGGCCCGCAGCACGACCCTGACGCCGCCTGGATGTGGCTCACCGTGTTCGTAATCCTGATCGCTCTGGAAAGCGTGCTCTGGCGCATCAGCGGGTGGCTGGCGGCAAAGACGACGATTTCGGTCGGCGTGGATATCAGGCTCGACCTTCTCGATTACATGGTCGGCCACCCCGTCCGCTACTTCCAGGATAATCTCGCCGGCGCACTCGGGCACCGCGTGACGTCGACCGCCGGCGCCTTCGGCGCGCTGACGAACCGCACCGTTTGGGACATCGGGCCACCGATCATCAACTTCATCGGTGCGCTGATCATCTTCGCAACGATGGATCTCGGCATGACGGCGAGCCTCGCCCTCTTTGCCTTTGCCGCCACCTATGGGCTGATCCATTTCGGCGTGCGGGGGCGGCATCTTCACCGCGCCTATGCCGAAGAGGCCGGACGGGTCGGCGGCGAACTGATCGACGTCATCATCAATGTCTGGGCCATCAAGGCGTTCTCGGCGCGCTCGCGCGAGCGCGAACGGCTGGCTGCGGCCTTCCGTCAGGAGGCGAGGGCGCAGCGCCGCAGCTGGATGTACACCGAGAAGAGCCGTGTGCTGCACGATCTCCTGCTGCTGGTGATGGCGGGCACCATGCTGATCTGGGCGATGGTGCTGTGGGACCGCGGGCACATCACCGCCGGCGACGTCGTCGTGATCAGCGCACTGACCTTCCGCATCCTGCACGGCTCACGCGATCTGGCGATGGCGCTGGTCGACATGGCGCAGCACCTCGCCTATCTCGGCGAGACACTGAGGATCATCGGGCAGCCGCACGAGATCCCGGATGCGCCGGATGCGATCGCCTCGGTGCCGCAGCGGGGCGATATACGGTTCAACGGCGTGAGCTTTGGCTATGGTGATCGTCGGCAGCTGCTCGCCGACTTCAACCTGCACATCCCGGCCGGCCAGAAGGTTGGGATCGTGGGTCCGTCCGGCGCGGGCAAGTCCACCGTCCTTCATCTGCTGCAGCGCCTCTACGACGTGCAGTCCGGCGAGGTGCTGATCGACGGACGCGCGGTCCGCGAGCTCCGGCAGGACAGCCTCCGGGCCGCGATCGCCGTCGTGCCGCAGGAGGTCGTGCTCTTCCACCGCTCCATCCTGGAAAACATCCGCTTTGCCCGCACCGAAGCTGGCGAGGACGACGTCATCGCCGCGGCGAAAGCCGCCTATTGCGACGCGTTCATCCGCGAGCTGCCACAGGGTTACGCGACCCTTGTCGGCGAACGCGGCGCCAAGCTCTCCGGCGGGCAGCGCCAGCGGATCGGCATCGCGCGTGCCTTCCTCAAGGATGCCCCCATCATTCTCCTGGACGAGGCGACGTCGGGGCTCGACACGCAGTCCGAGCTCGAGGTCCAGGCGGCGCTGTCGCAGCTGATGCGGGAGCGCACCGTCATCGCCGTCGCTCACCGGCTTTCGACCGTTGCCGGCTTCGACAGGATCATCGTCCTCATGGATGGACGGATCGTCGAGGACGGACCGCCCTTCGAGCTGCGGCGTGCCGGCGGGCTATTCGCCCGCATGTGGGCGCTGCAGGCAGAGGGTCTGTCGATCGACGAAGTCGACGAAGACCTGAACGAGCCACGCGGTGGTGAGAGTCCAACAGGGCCAATCTTCGGAATGCCCCAGTGAAGCGACCCGCCGTTCGTTCAGCGACCGCGATGTTGCCGTAAGCCTGCTGAACCACCGTTCATCCGTAGTTCTACACCGCTGCGGCGCATCGACCGGGGCCGACGACTGGAGAAGGAACGACATGGCTCGCCGCGAACTCGTCTCTGCCGGCCTGGCTCTTGGCGCCTGCGCGACTGTGGTCGCCCTGCAGACGCGTCAAGCGCGGCGCCACAACCCGCCGATCGGCAGGTTCATCCAGGTAAACGGGGTTCGCCTGCACTATGTCGAGCGCGGATCCGGTCCGGCGCTTGTGCTGTTGCACGGCAACGGCAGCTTGGTGCAGGACTTCCTGACGAGCGATTTCGTCCGGCTGGCGGCTCAGACCCATCGCGTCATCATCTTCGATCGGCCCGGCTATGGCTGGAGCGAACGGCCGCGATCCCATCTCTGGACGCCTGCGGCTCAGGCCGATCTTCTCGCTGCTGCAGCAAAGCGGCTCGGCGCCGTACGTCCCCATCTGCTCGGGCATTCCTGGGGGAGCCTCGTCGCCATCGAATGGGCGTTGAACCATCGGGACGATGTCGCCGCGCTGACGCTCGTCTCCGGCTACTATTTCGCGACGCCTCGCGCCGACGTCGTCCTGGCGTCAGGGCCGGCGGTTCCGGTCGTCGGGGATGTTCTGCGCTTCACCGCGTTGCCGCTCGTCGGTCAGCTGCTCTGGCCGCGGATCCTGCGCAAGTTGTTTGCTCCTTCAGCGGTCCCAGCGCATTTCGACGCGGTGCCGCGTGGCCTGATCCTGTCACCGCTGTCGCTGCGCGCATCGGCAGAGGAATCGGCATTCATGCTACCGACCGCTGCCAAGCTCCAGGCGCGCTACGCCGAATTGACGCTGCCGGTGGCGATCGTGGCTGGCGGGGGCGATCGAATCGTCGATCCCTCGCGTCAGTCGGAGCGGTTGCACCGTGCGATCTCCGGCAGCCGCCTCAGCATTCTTCCGGGCGTCGGTCATATGCTCCATCACAGCGAACCTCGCGTCCTGGCCGAGATTTCTCGCGGCATCGAGCCACGTTGAGGTCGCGTCTGCGCCGGTCACTCGACAGGCTGACCGCCTCGTCGTCATTACCTCGTAACGGCTAGGATGCGCGGCCGGCGCGGCTCGCGGCCCGGCGGCCGCGGTGATCATGGCTGCCAGATTCGAGGTTCGGCGAGACCGGCGACGCTTGCCATGCCGGCAAGGAGGGCTGTCGCTGGACGTGCTAGCCAAGTCCCTGTAGCCGGTGGCGATGAGCCGCAACGCAGTCCTGTCCTCCGCCCCCACGTCAGTCGATCGCATTCTGCCGGGCATTGGCCTGATGATCGCCTTCTGCCTGATCGCTCCTCTGATCGACGTCGCTTCGAAGATGGCCGTCCAGACGGTGTCGGCCGGGACGGTGACGCTGGCGCGCTTCATCGTGCAAGCGACCCTGATGGGGCCTGTTGTCCTCGCCATGCGCCTGCCGATGCGGATCGGGCGGCGCATCGCCGGCCTGACGATGCTTCGCGCGGCTGGAGCGGTGGGCTCCACCTTCTGCTTCATTGCGGCCGTGCGGTTGATGCCGATCGCCGACGCGCTGGCGATCGGCTTCATTTCGCCCTTCATCCTGCTGCTGATGGGGCGTTTTCTTCTGAAGGAGCAGGTCGGACCGCGGCGCATCGCGGCCGCACTGATTGGCTTCGGCGGTACGATCCTGGTGATCCAGCCGTCTTTCGTGCGCTTCGGCACGACAGCGCTCCTGCCTGTCGGCAGCGCATGCGCCTTCGCCCTTTACATGATGGTGACCCGGCACCTCAGCCGCGTGCAGCATCCGGTGACGATGCAGTTCCAGACGGCCGTGGCAGCGGGGCTTCTCTGCCTGCCGATCCTCGGTCTCGGCTCGACTGCCGACATCGGGCCGATCCGCTTCGTGGTTCCCGAAGGAGCCGCCTGGCTGTCATGCGCAGCCGTCGGGGTCGCGGCAACGATCAGCCATATGGCCATGACCTATGCTCTTACTTTCGCCCCGTCATCGACGCTGGCGCCGCTCTCCTATCTCGAAATCGTCACCGCAACCCTCTTCGGCTACCTGTTCTTCGGCGACTTTCCGGGTGGCATGACCTGGACGGGGATCGCCATCATCGTGGCGTCGGGCATCTACGTGATCCATCGTGAGCGGGTCATCGCGCGCTCGAGGACGCAGTATCATTACGAATCAAATCGATAGGCCATTGAGACAGGTTCGTTGAGCCTGCCCCCGAGTTCCGTGCCGCATCCTGTGGATGCCAGCGGTGCGCCGGTGGATCCTGCTGAAGCGCGTCACGGCGGAACTGTTCAGGCTGCCGCCGCAAGGCGGGCGAAGCTCAGCGTATCCTAAGATTGCTTGCAGATCGGGAGCTCCTGCGCAGGCTGCGCGGGATGAGCGGCGTTGTAGCGGGCGATCAGGGGCTCGAGCGTGCTGGCCTGCCAAAACTTCGGCGTCCGGATCGCCTTGAGGCAGGCGGAGTTCCAGTAGACGCCGGTCCGCGCCAAGGGCTGCCCCGTCTTGACGGCGGTTGCGACCGCTTCGATGTCGCGCCGTTCGGGGTAGATGTAGACGGTCGTTGGATTGTCCTGCATCAGCGGGATGATCTTTCGCGCGTCCGAGGACGACCAACTCGTGCAGCCGTTGCTGCGACCTCCGGCGTAGTCGACCAGCTTTCCCATCCGCACGTAGCCATCCTCGTCGGCATAGGCGCTGTCGGAATTCTTGCTCCGACACATGCCCTTCAGCACCTGTGCCGGATGCCCGCCGATGGCGCGAACTCGCGCATTGGCCGTATCCCCTTCGCCGTCGAACTGCACGAAGGAGCGGATGAACGGCACGCTCTTGCCGAGCCCGGACCGATAGTAGCCCTTGAATGAAGTACGCGTCTCGGCCGTTACATAGCCGCCGCCTGTCGTCAGCAATGCGTCTTGAGCGTTGCCGAAGTTTCTGGCGCACTGCCGCCCGTTCGAGAAGTCGACGACGCCGCGCAGGTTGCGGCCGCTGCCAAAGCCGGCCGACACGGCCTTGAAGGTCTGCGATGCTTCACAGATGGTGTAGAAGCGGCGGCCAAGCTGGTCGGTGCCGACGCTTGTCGGTCGGGTGGCGTCCATCGCGAAGTAGCAGGGGTTATTCACCGCTCCTTCGCTGACCTTGCGCAGGTAAAGAGCGCGGGCCCGCTGCAGCACGACGGATGTGATCTGCCCGTCACCGTCGCCGACATGCGCCTCCAGCCAGGCCGGAATGCTCTGCGGTTCCGAAGCTGCGGCGCTGCCGGGTGCCGCCGACGTCACGATGGCGATCAGGCCTGCCACGACCTTCGAGAAGGTCCAGCCCGTCGAGAGCTTCGGCAGCCGCTCAGTCCTCAGGTTCGGCATATCCAGAAAGTTCCTCTTCACCGCCAGCCGACCGTGGCCTTCTCAGCCGGCGTCAGGCTGTAAAATATCGGAGGAGGCGTTGGCACCCACACCGGTTTGACTTCCGTAATGTGATAACATCATATCAAGCGGGCATGTGCAAAGTGTGGCCACTCGTCTCGCTTGCGCACAGGCCGCCACTCGCAATCCACCTCCAGATCGTTGCCGCAGATGTTTGCCAGACATGTCTCCACGACGGCAGGGCAGCGCGTCGTCTGCCTCTCCGCTGTCCTCCTGCTCCTGTGGGCGAAGGCGGATCCAGCGGATGCTCATATCGTCAGCAATGCCGGTGGCTTCAGCAGCGGGTTCGAACACCCGCTGACCGGTTCCGATCACCTGCTGGCGATGCTCGCGGTCGGCATCTGGGGTGCTCAGATGGGTGGCGCGGCGGTCTGGACGCTGCCGGTGACCTTTCCGCTGATCATGGTGGTCGGCGGCGTGCTGGGCATGCTGGGACTGCCGATACCGGACGTCGAAGTGGGGATCGCACTCTCGATGATTGTTCTTGGCGGCGCCATCGCGGCGGCGTGGAAGGCACCTGGCGCGGTGGCCCTGGTCATCGTGTCTGTCTTCGCGATCTGTCACGGCTATGCGCATGGCGCCGAACTGCCGCTAGCAGCCGACCCCGCCGATTATGCTGTTGGCTTCGTGATCGCCACGGGACTGATCCACGTGCTCGGCGTCGCCGTCGGGCTGGTCTCCGGCAAATTCTACGACGGCATTGTCTCCCGATGTCTCGGCGGCCTGATCGCGCTCGCGGGCGCCTACTTCCTGCTGGTCTGAGCGTCTGATGCAGCGCTTCGCTCCAGCTGCGGCATTCGGATCAGTTGGCTTCGCCGCGCTGGGCCTGCTGACGATCGCGAGGTTCGATGGGCTGATCGATGCGGGGATCCGGCAGTTCTTCACCTCTGGTCCGTTGTTGCCGCTCGCCGTCGCAGGTGTCGGGCTCGCATCCAGCCGGAACGGCTCCAGGCCGCGCATGGTCTCCGTCGCAGCTGTGGTGCTCGGGCTCGCCGGCGGGCTGTTCCTGCGGGACTCGCTTCTCTGGCCTTTCCTGAGCAGGATCGACGTCTTCGGACGACTGGCGCTGCTGCCTCCCGCAGCTTGCATGCTCTCCGGCGTCGTCCTGCTTCTGCCGGGAGGCGTCTCGGCGCTCCTCGAACCACTCGCGGCGATCCTCGTCGGAGTTGTCGCGACCTTCGAAGCGAGCCTGAACGACCCCTTCGGCAACCCGTTCGGGCTGCCGGTCGGAGCGGCACTCGCTGCCCTGTGGCTCGTCTCGTTTCTCGTCGCTGCCGGAGCGGTGCTGCCCATAAGGGCATTGCTCATCGGCAAGCGGATCGCCGGCAGTTGGCTGCTGGCGATCGGCCTGCTTCTGTCGGGATTGCAGTTCCTGCCGAAGCAGCCGGGCCTCCAGGAGCCGACGCCGATGGCCAATCCGGAATTCGGGCCACCCCTTGAAGTGCCGTTTGCTCCCACGCTGCCGCGAGATGCTCCGCCTGCCTACATGCTCCCTCCGTCGCCGGATCGGTCGCAGCAGTACTGAGGCGGAGCGTGTTTTTTAGGCTCGGCTGCCGTGGCGCCAACCGTCAGCTGCGGCAATCGATCTCGACGCGTGTTGCCAGGGCCTCCGAGAAGTTGATTCCATCCTCGGGCGGTGTGGAGTCGGCGGGTCCAAGCGCCGCCATCGTGTCCTGCCAGATCTTCTCCGCCTCGTCAGGAGTTGGCGTCACCATCCGCTTGTGACACGAAGCCGGCAGGTGACGGAGCGCAAAGCGGCTGTCGTCCGGGAAGTCGAACGCCACGAAGTAGGTCTTGTCGAAGTTGCTGACGGTGACGTCCGCGCCTTTCAGATCGACCGGATGCTGCGGGGTCAGGTCGAAGCGGAAGATCAGCTTACCGCTCGCCGTCTCCCATGAGGCGCGGAAGTCCTTCGGCGGATCAAGCGGAACCTCGTGCCCATTGCTCTTCAGAAAGGTGTAGAACGACCACTCGGCGATGGATGTGCGGACTTGGCTGGCCACCGCCGCGAGTTCGCCGGGATCGAGCTTGCCATTGGCGTTCTTGTCGAAGTCGGGGATGACGCTTGCCGAGAAGAGCTCGTCCATCGCCCAGACGTTGGTCAATCCGGTGAGATGTCCGTGACCGTCGCCTGTGATCTCCATGCGGCCGTCGACGAAGACGTGGGGGTGCGCGAGGCTCGGCTTCGCTGCACCAAGCCAGCTGAGCGCCACGATGATCGCGAGAGCAGCCCGCATCACATTCGATCCTGATCGTCTTGTTGCCGAACTCGTCCAGCACTGTGGCGAGATTCGGTTCTGTGCGTCGAGCGAGCGCCCGCTTTCGCTGGCGCTGACGGTATGGACCGGAACGAGGAGCCTTATGAACCTGTCGATGCCCCCGCGGTGGCGCCGCATCCCGATCGCAGCGGTCCTCCTGCTGACGACAGCCGTGTGGGCAGGACCGGCCGCCGCTCATCCGCACGTCTTCGTGACGGCCTCGGTCCAGTTCGTCGGCGACGGCAAGGGAGACCTGACGGCCGTCCGGTCAGGCTGGGTCTTCGACGAGATGTTTTCCTCCTCGCTCCTCATGGACTTCGACCGTAACGCGGACGGCACGCTTGACGAGAAGGAGCTTGAGGCGATCGGCGCCACCGTTCTGCATTCGGCTGCGGCCTACAACTACTTCACCGTCCTGAAGGACGAAGGCAAGCCGATCGCGCTGGCTGCACCGGACAAATTCCGCGCGCTGATCGAGAACGGGCACCTCGTGCTGCTGACAGAGATGCGTCCCGCAAGCCAGGTCGCCCTCGACGGCGTGGATCTGACCCTGTCGATCTACGATCCCAGCTTCTACGTCTCCATCGATGTGACGAGCAACGACCAAGTCCGGCTGACGGATCTGCCGGAGACGTGCCAGTCCTCGATCCTGGCAGAGCCTGAAACGGACGGTGCCGCGGCGTGGCTCAACCAGGTGGCGGGTCTCGGCAAGTCGGAGAAGATCCCCGCCGACGGTGTCAACTATGCCGAACTCGTATCCAGCCGGATCAAGCTGGTCTGCGGCAAGCATCCGTGATGCGGCCGGCCCGAGCGACAGGGGGCAGAAGGAGCTGCGCAGCCGGCTCGCATTGCGCCGGCCGGTGACCTCGTCCACATAAGCGATGAGGGTGCGTATGCGCGCGGCGGGTCCCACTGCCGATTTGCGGGCGGAACGGTTGGTCGGATGACGATGGCTAAGCAGTTGACGAAGAACCAGACCGTGGTGCTGGAGGCGCTGACGCGATCAGATGCCCCGCTCAGCGCCTACAGTCTTCTCGATCAGGTTCGCTCGCACGGCATGCGCGCTCCGCTGCAGGTCTATCGCGCACTGGAGCGCCTGGTGGAACTTGGGCTCGTGCATCGTCTGGAGAGCATCAACGCGTTCGTCGCATGCACCCATCCGGAAGACCACGTCCATCGACTGATCGCCTTTGCCATCTGCACGACGTGCGGGCGAACGGAAGAAATCTCCGATGCCGTCATCGAGGGCCGGCTGCGGAACTGGTCGAAAGAGCAGTCCTTCAAGCTGGAGAAGGCGACCGTGGAGATCAGAGGCACCTGTTCGCGGTGTCACCCTGCTGGGACGCATTCTCACGAAGGCCCTACCTCGACGCACTAATTCCCTCGCATCACGGATAGACGGACGTCATCGAAGCCGATGTCCTCGACCGACTTGTGGATGCGGATCGTCCGGACGCGCTCCGCAGGCCGCATGATGCCGATCACGGTCTCGACATCCGGACAGCCGACATCACGGCAGGCAAGCTCGGCAACCGAAATGACGACGCGATCATCCAGGTTGTAAAGCGCCCGCACCCAGGCTTTGAGCTGCCGCGTCTTCTCAGGGAGCTTGCGGCTAAGCGGGGCGAGCGGATTGTCGAAGTGGTTCATGCCGTATCCTCGAGGTCGCCGACAGACGTTCGACTCGCGGGCGCGCCGCTCAGATCATGCGTCGGTCAGCGAGCCGGCGTCCGCTGGAGGGCTGCCTTGCCGGAGCGCCAGGCTTTGGCGAAGACACGGCAGAGGCTGGCAAAGCTCTCTTGAACACTGTGGGTGCCGTCCACGAGTGCGGCTGCGAAGAGTTGCCGCACGGCGTCGGTATCGAGCCCGTCGGTGATGAAGACGAGCCGCGTACGCCGGTCGTCGCTCGGCCACTCCTCAAGCACGGTCGGCGGGTGCACGCTGTGCTGCACCGCATGGACGAGGCGAGGGCGGCCAGGATCATCTGCTACTTGCACCAATCCCTTCACGCGTAGGAGGCGCTGGCCGGCGCTCGCCGTCAGGACGTCTAGGAAGCGGCTCATCGACGCTGCATCGACGGGCCGGTCCAGCGTGAGCGAGAAGCTGCCGATGCGGGCGCCGTGTCGGCGGAAGGCATTCTCATCGTCGGCCGGTCGCTCATCCCGACCCCCGTGGCCTTGCGAGCTGATCGCCTCATCGAGCGTTAGCCATCCGAGGACGTCGTCGCCGAGACCAGCAGGTGTATAGGTTCGCGGTGCGAAGAGCGACGCCGGCTGGAAATCCGGGGAGGCTGCGTCTGACACGGGCGCGGTGGGATTGAGCATAGCAAGCCTTTCGCGCAGGTCCCCAATGTCTTTGATCGTCGCAGGATCGCGAGCAAGGTCCGTCTTGGTCAGGACGATGCGATCGGCGAAGGCGATCTGCTTGGCGGCCTCGAAGTGGTTCTCGATCGACAGCTCTCCGGTGACGATGTCGACGAGCGTCACGACGCCTGCGAGCGCGTAGTGACGTGCGACGATGTGGTCGCCGAGGCTCCGTGCCGGTGTGCCTCCAGGTATCAACTGGTTGACGAGCGGGGCAGGGTCGGCGAGCCCAGTGGTCTCGACGACGATACGTTCGACGTCGATGCCGCCGCCGAGCGCCGCCTGATGAAGCTCGTGCAGAGTGGACCTGACGTCGCTTCCGGCCGTGCAGCACAGGCAGCCGGTCGTGGTGCGGGAAAGGGGAGCGTCGGCGACCCGCACCAGATCGTGATCGAGTGCGATCTCGCCGAACTCGTTGATGATGATCGCCGTTTTGGCGAAGGCAGGATCACGCAGAAGCCGGTTGAGCAGCGTGGACTTGCCGGCTCCCAGGAAGCCGGTCAGCAGGAATACGGGTGTCCTACGCATGGCTGCAGTCGTCGCAGAGACCCGACAGTTCGACGGCTGCTTTCTCGACCTTGAACCTTGATCGCCGGGACAGTTTGCCGAGCAGACGGCTCAATGCTGGATCGTGCAGCTCGTCCGCTCGACCGCAGGTTCGGCAGATCGTGAAGAACGCACCTCCATTCTCTTCGCAACAGGGCTGCGCACAAAGGGTGTAGGCGCCAAGCGTCTCGATCTTATGGGCCTTGCCCTCGCGAATGAGGCATTCAAGAGCCCTGTAGATCTGCGGCGGCGCTCTGAGACCCTCAGGTTTGAGCAGGCGAAGCAGGTCGTACGCGCCCAAGGGACGCTCCGCATGGGATAGGGCGTCGAAGACGAGCTGCTGATTTCGTCCCGGTCGCCGACGCTTGCCGGCTTCATCGTCACTGGGAGCCATGGACCGCCATTATCCGAAACGTTATAACAGTTGTTGACGAACGTCATAACATAACATATTCAGCCGTCAACGCCGGTCGTGGCCGGCACAGGAGATGCGCGACAGATGAGTGCCTGCGTGACCTTTGGCGATCTGACGCTCGGCTATCATCGCCATCCGGCCGTGCATCATCTGAACGGAACGGTACGCCGCGGATCTCTTACGGCTGTGGTCGGCGCTAACGGCTCAGGCAAGTCGACCCTGATGAAGGGGATCGTGGGTGTCCTGAAGCCGATGTCGGGCCGCTGCGCCGTCGCGCCAGGAACGAGTCTCGCCTATCTTCCGCAGCAATCGGAGCTGGACCGCTCCTTTCCCGCTCGCGTGATCGACCTGGTATCGCTCGGCCTGTGGCCGCGGCGCGGCCTGCTTGGCTGGCACGGCGCGCGCGACAAGGCGGTTGTGGCGGATGCCCTTTCGGCTGTCGGCCTCGAAGGCTTCGACGCGCGCCCGATCGACTCCCTATCGGGAGGGCAACTCCAGCGTGCCCTGTTCGCTCGCGTTCTGGTGCAGGATTCGGACCTCATCCTCCTCGATGAACCGTTCAATGCGGTGGACGCGCGAACGGTGCGGGACCTCATCGATCTCATCATGCGCTGGCACGGCGAGAAGCGCACCGTCATGGTCGTGGTGCACGATCTTGATCTGGTTCGCGAGCACTTTCCGGAAGCGCTGCTGATGGCGCGCGAGCCGATTGCCTGGGGTGATACGCGTGCGGCGCTCTCGCCGGAGAATCTCCTGAAGGCCCGCCAGTTTCACGAGGCATGGGACGAGAAGGCAGCCTTGTGTGCGCCGGGGCAGGGCGGTGCGTACGTCCACCGGCACGGTGGCCATGAGCACAGCCACGCTGCCGCCAAGGATGCCGCCTGATGGGTCCGCTCTACGACTGGCTGATCGCGCCCTTCGCAGAGTACGGCTTCATGCAGAGGGCGCTGGTCGGTGCCCTGATGCTCTCCGTCAGCGCGTGCCCGATCGGCGTGTTCCTGATGCTGCGCCGCATGAGCCTGACCGGCGATGCCATGGCGCATGCCATCCTGCCTGGCGCCGCCGTCGGCTTTCTCTTCTACGGCCTCCAGATCATCCCGATGACCCTCGGGGGACTCGCCGCCGGCGTGATCGTGGCACTCGGCGCCGGTGCCGTCTCGCGTCTCACCGTCCAGAAGGAGGATGCCTCCATGGCCGCCTTCTATCTGATCTCGCTGGCGCTGGGAGTGCTGATCGTTTCGCTTCGCGGGTCCAACGTCGATCTCATGCACGTGCTCTTCGGCACCGTTCTCGCCCTCAACGACGAGGCGCTCACCCTCATCGGCGCCATCGGCGTGACGACACTCGTGGCTCTCGCCGTCTTCTGGCGTGCGCTCGTGGCGGAATGCCTCGACCCTCTGTTCCTGCGTTCGGTGTCGCGCCTCGGACCGCCAGTCCACTTTCTCTTCCTGGGACTGGTGGTGCTGAACCTCGTCGGCGGATTCCAGGCGCTCGGCACGCTCTTGGCGGTCGGTCTGATGATGCTGCCCGCCGCGTCGGCCCGCTTCTGGACGACGCGGGTGGAGCCAATGTGCCTCCTGGCGATCGGCATCGGGATCGTGTCGTGCCTTGCGGGGCTGCTTCTGTCCTACCATGCCTCGCTGGCATCGGGACCGGCGATCATCCTGTCGGCAGGCGTCGTTTACATCCTCTCCACCATCTTCGGCACGCGCGGCATTCTCGCCACGCGCATCCGGCCCGCCTCCCACCTCACTGCCTAGGCTGAACAGAAGGAGCTTCACATGTTCAGGACCCTCAATCTTGCCGCTGCTGCGAGTGTTATAACGTTAATCTGCGCGACCGCTTCCGGTGCCTCGGCGCAGGAGCTGAAGGTCGTGGCGAGCTTCTCGGTCATTGCCGACTTCGCCAAGAATGTCGGAGGCGACCGGGTTGCGATCACGACGCTGGTCGGTCCCAATGGCGATGCCCATGTCTACGAGCCCAAGCCGGCGGACGCCGCGGCCTTGGCTGCCGCTGACGTCGTTCTGACCAACGGTCTGCAACTCGAAGGCTTCCTGCCGCGCCTGATCGAGGCGAGCGGCACCAAGGCGCCGATCATTGAGCTGACGAAGGGCGGCGAAGTGCTGAAGAACGCGGAGGAGGAGCATCACCACCACCACGAGGGTGAGGCCGGCGAGGCTCACGAGCACAAAGCCGCCGATCACGATGAGGCCGAGGAGGGCCACGGCCATCATCACCACGGCGAGTATGATCCGCACGCCTGGCAATCGGTTCACAATGCCGAAGTCTACGTGAAGAACATCGCCGATGCCTTCTGCGCGGCGGATGCTGCAGGCTGCGACACCTACAAGGCCAATGCCGAAGCCTATGGCAAGAAGCTCGAGGCGCTCGACAAGGAGGTGAGAGACGCGATCGCCGAGATCCCCGAGGAGAAGCGTACGATCATCACCTCACATGACGCCTTCGGCTATTTCCAGCACGAATACGGCCTCAGATTCCTGGCGCCGGAAGGCATCTCGACGGAGTCCGAAGCCTCTGCCGCGGATGTCGCCGCCCTCGTCAAGCAGGTCAAAGAGGACAAGGCGTCTGCGATTTTCGTGGAAAACGTCACCAATCCGCGGCTGATCGAGCAGATCGCCAGCGAAACCGGCCTCAAGGTCGGTGGCGAGCTCTATTCTGACGCCCTGTCGGACGAGAGCGGTCCGGCTTCCACTTACATCGACATGGTTCGCCATAACGTCGAAACCATCAAGACCGACATCCTCGGGAGCTGAGCCACCTCCAAGGTGAAGGGAAGGGCGGAGCGATCCGCCTTTTCTTTGCCTCGTGGATGTTATGTAATAACATAAGGATAGATCCATGAAGTTGAAATCGACTGCAGCGACAGCGCTTGCGCTGATCCTCGCACTTCCTGGGGCGGCCGCTCAGGCTGAGGACGTGACCGCATGGCGGCTCTTCGTCGCCGACCGCGACGCGCCGAAAGTAACAGTGATCGATGCGCTGAAGAGCGAGACGATCGACATGTTTCAGCTGGAGAGCCCCGCCGTGCTCTACCCCAGCGACAGCGGCCGCCTGATCTTCGCCCGACAGGCCGATGCCGGTGTGGTGACGACCCTCGCAAGCGGCATTGCCTTCGAGGATCATGGCGACCACGGCGACATCGAGGTCGAGGCGCCGAAGCTGACGGGAACGAAGATCGCCGGCCAGAAGCCATCCCACTTCGTCGAACATGGCGGTGAGTTCGCTACCTTCTTCGACGGAGAGGGCGTCGCGCGCATCATCTCCGAGAAAGCTGCTCTCGAAGGGAAATCAGATACCCGCGAGGTGAAGACGGATTCGCCGCAGCACGGTGTCGCCGTCGCCTATGACGATCATGTTCTTCTGTCTGAGCCCAACAAGGAGCAGCCAGACGAGCTCCCGGTCGGTATCAGAACCGTGGATGAAGATGGCAAGCAGGTCGGGGACATCGCCGACTGCCCCGATCTGCACGGCGAGGGGTCGTCGGGCAATGTTCTCGCCTTGGCCTGCGCGACCGGTCTGCTCGTCGTCACGCATGGCGAGGGTGCCCCGCAGATCCGGCATCTGCCTTATCCGGACGATCTTCCCGAGGGCAAGGCGACGACCTTGGTCGGCGGCCGCGGGCTGCAGTACTTCCTCGGCAACTACGGCTCCGACAAAGTGGTACTGATCGACCCCGCCGCTGAGACGGACGCCTTCCGTCTGGTCGAGCTTGCGACCCGGCGCGTCCACTTCGCCGTTGATCCCATCCGGGCGAGGTTCGCCTATGTCTTCACCGAGGATGGCAAGCTTCACCAGCTCGATGTGATCAAGGGCGAGATCACCAAATCGATCAGCCTGACCGATCCCTATTCCATGGACGGCCATTGGAATGATCCGCGGCCTCGCATCGCGGTGGCCGGTGACAAGATCGTCCTCACGGACCCGCTGCAGGGCAAGCTGCATCTGGTCGATGCCGCCTCCTTCACAGAGGCCGGCGACATCGCCGTCGAGGGCAAGCCGTTCAACATCGTCGCGGTCGGCGGCAGCGGCCAGAGCCATGACGAGGCGAGCGCAAGTGAGCACAACCACGCTCACAGCCATGGCAACGACCAGATCTACAAGGGCTACTTCGAGGACGGCCAGGTCAAGGACCGGCCGCTGTCGGACTGGGCTGGCGACTGGCAGTCCGTTTATCCGTACCTGACGGACGGCACGCTCGATCCGGTGATGGCGCACAAGGCCGAAGACGGCAAGAAGAGCGCCGCCGAGTACAAGGCGTACTACGAGGTCGGCTATAAGACCAACGTGGAGCGCATCACCATCGAGGGCGACACCGTCACCTTCTTCCGCGAAGGCAAGCCGCTCAAGGCCCGCTATGCCAGCGACGGCCACGAGATCCTCACCTACGAGAAGGGTAACCGCGGTGTCCGCTTCATTTTCAAGAAGGTGGACGGCGATGCGGACGCGCCGGACTACTTCCAGTTCAGCGACCACAAGATCGCGCCGGAGAAAGCCGATCACTACCATCTCTACTGGGGCGACGACCGCGCTGCCCTGCTGAAGGAAGTGACGAACTGGCCGACCTACTATCCCTCGTCGCTGAGCGCGAAGGACGTCGCCCAAGAGATGATGGCGCACTGATCACAGATCGCCCTGATCGTACGCGCCCGGCCACTGAGGTCGGGCGCTCCCTTCCGCACGTCCATCAGACCCGAAGGTCATTCATGCTCAGCACAGCCGGATCCTTCCGCCGCTTGCCTGTCACCGTGCTCTCCGGCTTTCTCGGAGCCGGCAAGACCACGCTCCTCAACCACGTCCTCAACAATCGCGAGGGCCGTCGCGTCGCGGTCATCGTCAACGACATGAGCGAGGTGAACATCGACGCCGCGCTGGTCCGCGACGGCGGAGCGAACCTGTCGCGCACCGAAGAGCAACTGGTCGAGATGACCAACGGCTGCATCTGCTGCACGCTGCGCGACGACCTCCTCAAGGAGGTTCGGCGGCTGTCGAGAGAAGGGCGCTTCGACTATCTCCTGATCGAAGGCACCGGCATAGCGGAACCCTTGCCGGTCGCCGCGACCTTCGACTTCCGCGACGAGAACAACGAGAGCCTGTCGGACGTCGCCAGACTTGACACGATGGTGACGGTGGTCGACGCCGCGAACCTCCTCAAGGACTACGCCTCGCAGGACTTCCTGCGCGACCGCGGCGAGACTGCCGGCGCCGGCGACGAGCGCGCCCTCGTGGATCTCCTCGTGGAGCAGATTGAGTTCGCCGACGTGGTCGTCCTGAACAAGGTCTCCGATACGCCTGCGTACGATCTGGATCTTGCCCGCAAAATCATTCGCTCGCTCAATCCAGACGCCGAACTGGTGGAAAGCGATTTCGGCAAGGTCCCGCTCGAGGCGGTCCTCGACACCGGCCGCTTCGACTTCGAGAAGGCACAGCAGCATCCTCTGTGGTTCAAGGAGCTGAACGGCTTTAAGGATCATGTTCCCGAGACGGAGGAGTACGGCGTCCGCTCCTTCGTCTACCGCGAGCGGCGGCCGTTCGACCCGGCGAAACTTGCGGCGTTCGTCAACAGGCCCTGGCCGGGCGTCGTGCGGGCGAAGGGCTTCTTCTGGCTCGCCACGCGACCGTACCATGTCGGCGAGCTCAGCCAGGCGGGCGCCTTGGTTAGGACGGCGAAGCGCGGTCTCTGGTGGGCCTCGGTGCCGAAGCACCAGTGGCCGGCCAATCCGGAATGGCGAGCGTCCATGAGGCCGTATCTGGATCCGGTCTGGGGCGATCGCCGGCAGGAGATCGTGTTCATCGGCTGCGATCCGATGGACGAACAGCGGATCTGCGCCGAGTTGGACGAGTGCCTCGTTCCGGCCGATGGCTTCACGCCAGCGGCATGGACGCGGCTGCCCGACCCATTTGCAAGCTGGTCGAACTGAGCCGCTGCTGCGCTGGCGAGGAACGTCCCGCTAGCCGGGGCGTCTCGCTAGGAGTTTGTCGAACGGGGGTGATCCGACTGGCTGCCCACCCGCCGGCGGGAGGTTCTCCTGCCGGCGGGTGACTGCTTATATCAGGCGATCCGGCCGCCGCCCTGCTTGGTGATGGCGAGCACCGAGGGGCGCACCGGCATGTCGTCCCGGAAGTCGGGCCAGCGGGTCGACAGGTCCTCGTAGTAGGAAGGACGTCCAAAGCCGTCCCAGTCATCGCCCCCATCGCCAGGATGCTGCACGGCGACGAAGGCCGTCTGCTCATCCGGCAGGATCAGCGGGCCGCACATCTCGGCGCCGACCGGCACCCGGAAGAACAGCTTCGACGTCCCGCGTGCATCGCCTTCGGTGTCCACCGCCCAGAGGCCGTCGGTGCGGCCGGTGTCCTTCGGCGAGTTGCCGTCGGTGGAAACCCAGAGGCGCCCGCTCGTGTCGACATGGCAGTTGTCCGGCATGCCGAACCAGCCATTCTTGGTGGTTTCGGTGGAGAAGGTCGCGCCGACCTCGGCAACCGACGGGTCGCCGCACTTCAGAAGCACCTCCCAGGTGCCGGTGGTCGCGGCGAAGTCACCGTCCTTCTCGGCAATCTCGATGATGTGGCCGAAGGCGTTCTTGGCACGCGGGTTGGCCGCGTCGACCTGCTCGTCCTTGCGCTTGGTGTTGTTGGTCAGCATCACGTAGACGCGGCCGGTCTTGCCGTCTGGGCCGATGTCTTCCGGGCGATCCATCGGAGTCGCTTCCAGTAGGTCGGCGGCACGGCGCGTCTCGATCAGCACGTCGGCCTGGCTGGCGAAGCCGTTCGCGTCGGTCAGCGGACCTTCGCCATGAACCAGCGGCAGCCAGGCGATCGTGCCGTCTTCCTCGAACTTGGCGACGTAGAGCGTGCCTTCGTCGAGGAGGTTCATGTTGGCGGCGCGGTCATCCGGATTGTAGGTGCCGGCCGTGACGAACTTGTAGACGTAGTCGAAGCGCTCGTCGTCGCCGAGATAGAAAACGACATGGCCGTTCTTCGACACGATGTTGTCGGCGCCCTCGTGCTTGAAGCGGCCGAGCGCGGTGCGCTTCTTCGGCGTGGAGTTCGGATCCTCCACGTCGACCTCGACCACCCAGCCGAAGCGGTTCGGCTCGTTCGGCTCCTTGGAGACGTCGAAGCGGTCGTGGAATTTGCCCCAGGCATAGGTGCTCTCGGGAATGCCCATGCGCTTGTAGTTCGCGGCCTCCGGGTGATCGGCGGGCAGCTCACCCATGAAGTAGCCGTGAACGTTCTCCTCGGCCATGATGTAGGTCCCCCAGGGCGTGACGCCGCCGGCGCAGTTGTTGACCGTGCCGAAGACCTTGCGTCCGGTGCTGTCGGCAGAAGTCTTCAGGCGATCATGGCCGGCAGCCGGGCCGGTGAGTTCCATCTCGGTCATCGCGGTGATGCGGCGGTTCTTGGCGCCGTCGCGCACCACCTGCCATTTGCCGTCGACCTTGCGGATCTCGACGACGGTGCCGCCATGGGCCGCCATCTCGACATTGACTCGGTTCTCGTCGGCATCGGCCAGTTCGAGCTCGGCGACCGTCTTGGTCGGATCCTTCTCGTCAGGCTTCTGGACGACCTTGACGATGCCCGGGAACATCAGGTGCTCGTTCGTGTACTCGTGGTTGACCACGAGGTAGCCGTGCTCCGAGGAGCCGTCGATCGGGATGAAGCCGACATAGTCGTTGTTGTAGCCGAACTGACGCGCCTGCGCCTCTGGCGTCTGCTTGGTCGGGTCGAACTCAGGTGAATCCGGAAAGAGCGCGTCGCCCCAGCGCAGCAGCACGTCGGCGTCGTAGCCTTCGGCTACATGGTGGTGCGCATCGACTCCCGCTTCCACTTCCTTGAAGTCGAAGCGCGACGTGGCGCCCTGCGCACGAGCGTTGTCTGCCGTGATCAGCGCCAGCGGGCTGACGGTGGCAGCGATCGCCGTGGCTGCCAGCGAGCCGCGCAGGAAGTTGCGGCGGGAGAAGCGTGCTGCGATGATTTCGCCCATCGTGCGGTTCGCGGTCGGGTTCAGACCCTCGCCGTCGGCATCTTCCAACTGGCTGGTGCGGAACGCCGCGCGCATGGAGGTGTGTTCGTTCATGGGACCATCCTCGTCGAAGCGGAGAATTGAAAACCGACGGAGAGGAGCCGTGAGGAGAACTCTCGAACGGTTCTAAAATCGTCTACTGTAACGATATAACAGCCATATGACAGGCCGCTGCGTCAGTCGTTCGTTGAGCTGTCGAGATGCACGCGGGGAGTGCTTGGGGGAGCGCATGGACGCAAGCATCCAGCGAAGATCGTGCTTCCTCGTCGCGCAGGCTGACGACGATGCGGCAGATGTCAGCGCTTCGACAAGTGGCTAGGGAGTAGACAGAGACATCCAACCGGCTGCGTCTGCGGCAGCAGATCCATAAAAACTGTAGCGAATAACGGCTTGAATGGTGGGCGCGACAGGGATCGAACCTGTGACCCCCTCGGTGTGAACGAGGTGCTCTCCCGCTGAGCTACGCGCCCGATCGCGCCGGCAGCAAAGCCGTAGCGCGAGGTGCGGCGATATAAGGCGGGAGGACCGGCGCCGTCAACAGTGCGGCGCATCTTGATCGACTGTCCTGTTGCGGCCATGCCGGCGGCTGACCAGAGCGCCGCGGCTTTCTGCGCAACGTGATGTCTACGCTTGCCCGGCGGACGACCGTTGACCTAACGTCGCCTTCCCGCGGCGACCGGAGCGGCGGCACATCGTCCGCCTTGTCTTCAGCCGCAGACGCATGCCGCTATCGATGCCATCAATCCGAGCCTATCGCCGCATGAGCTGGTGCAGCAGCGCCCCCTTTAGCTCCGAATAGGTCTCGATCACGCGGCTTGCCTTGGCTCGCGCCTCGGCGTCGGGCGCATAGCCGAAGTCGATGAGGATGCTGGGGACGTCAAGCGCCAGGGCGGCGGCGACATCGGTCATCGTGTCGCCGATCATCACGCTCGTCGCCGCGGCCGCGCCAGCGCGCGCGATGGTGCCGCCGAGATGCATCGGGTCCGGCTTGCGGCCGCCGAAGGTGTCGGCCCCGCAGATCGTTGCGAACCGGTCCGCAAGGCCCAACTCTCCCAGGAGCTTGACGGCGAGATGCTCGTACTTGTTGGTGCAGACCGCAAGCGTGAAGCCGTCACGCTCCAGCCGGTCCATTGCGGCGACGACGCCGTCAAAGGGCCTGGAGCGGACGCAGATATGCGCCTCGTAATGAGCGAGAAACCGCACCACCTGCTCGCCGAGTTCGTCGTCGCCAAGCGGACGGTCGACCCACTCATAGGCCTTGCGGATCATCACGCGGGCCCCGTGGCCGGCATGCGGGCGGATCAGCTCCAACGGCACCGGCGCCATGCCAACGGCAGCGAGGCAGTGGTCGAGGCTGGCCGAGAGATCCGGCGCGGTGTCGACCAGCGTTCCGTCGAGATCGAAGACGGCGAGCGGACGCGGTGGTGTTTCAGATCGTGCGGGCTGATCGAAGGATGGGCTCATCAGCCGGCTTTCGCCGCATTCGCGGCGTCGGTCAAGCAAGGCTCGCTTCATCGACAGGCTCTGCCTTTCACGCTATGGCCTGCCGCGAAGAGGCAGGAGCGGTGTGGATGGCGAGCGCCAGTGAACTGAAGACCAGGGCGGCGGAAGCTGCCGTTGCCGAGGTCGAGAATGGGATGCGGCTCGGCATCGGCACCGGCTCGACGGCCGAGATCTTCGTGCGCAAGCTAGCCGAGCGGGTTTCGGGCGGGCTCGAGATCATCGGCGTCGCGACATCGGAACGCACCGAGCAGCTTTGTCGCAGCCTCGGCGTGCCCACCGCCACCCTGGAGACGGTGCCCGAGCTCGATCTGACGATCGACGGCGCGGATGAGATCGATGGCGCGCTGTCGCTGATCAAGGGCGGCGGCGGGGCACTGCTGCGTGAGAAGATCGTGGCGGCCGCTTCGCGGCGCATGCTGGTGATCGCCGACGCCTCCAAGCGGGTCGAGGCGCTTGGCGCCTTTCCGCTGCCGATCGAGGTGAACGGCTTCGGGCTGATGGCGACCTTCCTGGCCATCCGCAAGGCCGGCGAGCGGCTCGGCCTCTCCGGCGACATCATCCTGCGCCGGCAGGGCGAGGAGCCTTACCTGACCGATGGCGGCCATCTCATCCTCGACGCATCTTTTGGCCGTATTCCGGATTCAGAAGCACTGTCCGGAGCCCTTCATGCCATTCCCGGCGTCGTCGAGCATGGCCTGTTCATCGGCATGGCCACGAGCGCGATCCTTGCCGGCGAAGGTGGGGTGGAGAGGCTGGATGCGCCGTCGCGTCGCTGATGGTTTCGCGCCCGCCACGCCCGCTGGGCGCTCTTGCAAGGCCTGATATAAAGCCGTTACTCAGCGCAGCTTCGAGCGAGCGGCCGAAACGGTGTCACACGAACGGAGAAGAAGCTCCCATGATCCTCAGCCTCACGATGCGCCGCGGCGTCCTTGCCGCCGCCGCCCTCGGCCTTCTCTGGGCCGCGCCGGTGCAGGCGCAGGAGTTGAGCCCGGCGCATCTGACGGCAGCGCGTCAGGCCGTCGATTCCATCGATGCGACGGAGCAATTCGACAACATCCTCCTGAACGCGGCTACGCAGATCAAGGCGGAGCTGATCGTCAACAACCCCAATCTGCAGAGCCAGATCTCGGACATGGTGGACGAGGCCGCGCTGGCGCTGGCGCCCCGCCGCGGCGATCTTGAGAACGAGATCGCCCGCGTCTATGCCAAGCTCTTTACCGAGCAGGAGCTGCGCGAGATCGCCGAGTTCTACAGTTCCGAGGCCGGGCAGAAGCTGATCAAGCAGGGGCCGCTCGCAACCCGCGAGATGATGGCATCCGCCGACGTGTGGTCGAACGGCATCGTGCGTGACCTGAGGCAGGCGGCGATCGACGGCATGCGCAAGCTTGCGCCCGAGGCTGCTGCCGCCAATGCTGCGCCGACCGGCCAGGGCACGGCTCCCGCTGGTCAGTGAGCGACCGGTCTCGCGCCGTCTGAGTATTCGAAAGCGGGCGGTCTTCGGGCCGCCCGTTTGTCTTCGTAGCGGGTTCATCCAAGGAGCGGCGCCGTGTCTGGCACGACCTACGACTTCGACCTCTTCGTGATCGGCGGCGGCTCCGGCGGTGTCCGGGCGGCGCGCCGGACGGCGGCCCTCGGCAAGCGCGTCGCCATTGCCGAGGAGTTCCGCTACGGCGGAACCTGCGTCATCCGCGGTTGCGTGCCGAAGAAGCTCCTCGTCTACGCGTCCCAGTTTTCCGAGAGCTTCGTCGACGCCAAGGGTTATGGCTGGACCGTCGGCGAGCGCAGCTTCAGCTGGAGCGAGCTCATCGCCAACAAGGACCGCGAGATCGACCGTCTCGAGCGGATCTATCGCGAGAACCTGGAAAAATCCGGCGCGCAGATCCTGAAGACGCGGGCGGTGCTGGAAGGGCCGCACGAGATTCGGCTGATCGAGACCGGCAAGGTCGTCACCGCGGACAAGATCCTGATCGCGACCGGCTCGCGCGCCAATCCGCATCCGGACCTCCCCGGTGCCGAGCACTGCATCACCTCCAACGAGGCGTTCCACCTGAAGCGCCTGCCGCAGTCGATCGTGATCCTCGGCGGCGGCTACATCGCGGTCGAGTTCGCCAACATCTTCCTCAATCTCGGTGTGGAGACGACGCTCGTCTACCGCGGCAAGGAAATCCTGCAGGGCTTCGACGACGATCTGCGCCACGAGCTGCACCAGGCTATGGCCAAGAAGGGCGTGCGCATCCGTTGCGAGGACTTGCTTAAGGAGGTCGTGCAGAAGGCGGACGGCCGCTTCGAGGCGCATCTGGCCAGCGGCGACGTCCTGGACGCCGACGAGGTGATGCTGGCGATCGGCCGCAAGGCCAACACCGACGATCTCGGCTGCGAAAAGGCTGGCGTCGAACTCGACGCGCGGGGTGCCGTCGTGGTGGATGATTACTCGCGCACCAGCGCCGCGAACATCTACGCGATCGGCGACGTCGTGCATAAGCTGCAACTGACCCCGGTGGCGATCCACGAGGCCATGTGCTTCGTCGACAGCGTGTTCCTGGGGAAGCCGACCAAGCCGGACTACGATCTGGTGCCCACGGCGGTGTTCTCGCATCCGGAGATCGGCACGGTGGGTGCGACGGAGGCTGAGGCCGCCAGGGAATTCGACGAGATCGAGGTCTACCGCGCCAAGTTCAGGCCGATGAAGAACACGCTGTCCGGCCGCGACGAGACCATGCTGGTGAAGCTGGTGGTCGACGCAGCGAGCCGCCGCGTCGTCGGCGCGCATGTGCTGGGTCCCGACGCCGGCGAGATGGCGCAGCTCCTGGGAATCGCGGTGAAGTCCGGCCTCTCCAAGGACGACTTCGATCGCACCATGGCGGTGCATCCGACGGCGGCGGAAGAGCTGGTGACGATGTATACGCCGAGCTACCGCATCCGGAAGGGCGAGAAGCTGGCGGCCTGACCGTCGCGGCTCGCCGGCAGGACGCAGTCCGCGGCTCGTGGGGCGGGCGGGTGAGGAGAGGCGCCGCGGCATGCGGATCCACGACGATCATCCCGACCTCATGCATCTCGCCGCCGGCGGCAACGTGGTGGCTTATTTCGGCTACGGCTCGTTGGTGAACCGGCTGACGCTGCGCACCAAGTTCCTCGCCATACGGCGCGCCGAAGTGTCGGGGTGGCGGCGCTGCTGGATCCCCAAAGCCGCCAATCCCGCGCTGGCGCTCCTGTCGGTGCGGCCGGAACCCGATCATGTGACGCAGGGCGTCGTCGTCTATGACCTCGCTGATCATCTGCCGTCGGTGGACGAGCGCGAGGCCGGCTACGCCAGGCGCATCGTCGATCTCGGCCGCATCGCGATCGACGGCGCGCCCGTGCATGACGTCCCGCTCTACATCTACGAGGCCAATCGCGCGACGCAGGAGGCCGGCGGTGTTGGCGCGGCGATCCTGCAGTCCTATCTGGATGCCGTGCTGCAGGGCTTCCTGGCGCTTTACGGCGAGGCGGGCGTGCGACGCTTCGTGCAGGAGACCGCCGGCTTCGAGACCGATGTGGTGCGTGACCGTTCGGCGCCGCGCTACCCGCGCTCGGTGTCGCTGCAGCGCGGCGAGGCCGCGTTCTTCGACGCGCTTCTGGAGGCGCGTGGGGTGCGGTATGTCGAGCGCGAAGCTGGTGTATCCGCCAATGCTTAGCGTGCTGCGTCATGGGTGACAAAACGCGACTTTGATGCTTAAAGGCGCGCAGCGCCGCTGCGGAAGGGCCGAACCATCGGGCCTCCGGCGATCCCGTCGACAACAACCAACGACAGGGCGGGACGAGCGGTGAAGGAGACAGCCATGGCCAAGAACTGGACGCCGCGGAGCTGGCGCGACAAGCCGATCGAGCAGGTTCCCGATTTTCCGGACCTGTCGGTCCTGGAGGACACGGAGAAGAAGCTGGCGAGCTTCCCGCCGCTGGTTTTTGCCGGTGAGGCGCGCAAGCTGATGCGCAGCCTTGGCGAAGTGGCCGAGGGCCGCGCCTTCCTGCTTCAGGGCGGTGACTGCGCCGAAAGCTTCGCCGAACACGGCGCCGACAACATCCGCGACTTCTTCCGCGCCTTCCTGCAGATGGCCGTTGTCCTGACCTTCGGCGCCTCCTCGCCGGTGGTAAAGGTCGGTCGTATCGCCGGACAGTTCGCCAAGCCGCGCTCATCCAATACCGAGACGAAGAACGGTGTGACGTTGCCGGCCTATCGCGGCGACATCATCAACGGCATCGAGTTCGACGAGGCGTCGCGCATCCCGAACCCGGAGCGCCAGCTCGAAGCTTATCGCCAGTCGGCGGCGACGCTGAACCTCCTGCGCGCCTTCGCGCAGGGCGACTACGCAAATCTGGAGAACGTCCACCAGTGGATGCTCGGCTTCATTTCCGGCAGCCCGCAAGGGGAGCGCTACGGGAAGCTCGCCGACCGCATTTCGGAGACGATGAACTTCATGCGGGCGATCGGAATCACCGCCGAGACGCACCCGGCCCTGCGCGTCACCGACTTCTTCACCAGCCACGAAGCGCTGCTTCTGGGCTATGAGGAGGCGCTGACGCGCGTCGATTCCACCTCCGGCGACTGGTACGCCACTTCCGGTCACATGATCTGGATCGGCGACCGCACCCGGCAGGAGGGCAATGCCCATGTGGAGTTCTGCCGCGGCATCAAGAATCCGATCGGCCTCAAATGTGGACCGTCGATGGACACGGACGGGCTGCTGCGCCTGATCGACGCCCTCAATCCGGAGAACAAGGCGGGCCGGCTGACGCTGATCACCCGCTTTGGCCACGAGAAGGTGCAGGCGCACCTGCCGCGGCTGATCCGGGCCGTGCAGAAGGAAGGCCGCAAGGTCGTCTGGTCATGCGATCCCATGCACGGCAACACGATCACGGTGAACGACTACAAGACCCGGCCGTTCGAGCGGATCCTCGCCGAGGTGCAGCACTTCTTCGACGTGCACCAGGCGGAGGGCACGCATGCCGGCGGCATCCATATCGAGATGACCGGCAAGGACGTGACGGAGTGCACCGGCGGCTCCCGACCGGTGCTCGCCGAGGATCTGTCGGATCGCTACCACACGCATTGCGATCCGCGCCTCAACGCCAACCAGGCGCTAGAGCTGGCCTTCCTCGTTGCCGAGCTCCTAAAGAAGGACCTCGCCGCGCAGGCACCGCGGCAGGCCGCTAACTTCTGAGTTGGCGGCGGCCGTCGGGCCGCCGTCGAGCTGCCGAGGCAGTGCGCCCGGATGCTGCGTCGCTGCGTGGCCCGCGCGAAAGATCTGACGCAGTGAACGCTGCGTCAGGCGCGGGCTCGGCAGACGCATGACGCCCGCTATGGCACTCCTGACGCCGATCGCCGCCGTGATCTTGGAAGCGGCGGCCGGTGCCAGGAGGCTTCCATGGCGGCGATGCCGACCCTCTTCATTTCGCATGGTTCGCCCGACATCGCGATCGCCGAAACACCGGCGGCCGAATTCCTGACAACCCTGGCGCAGTCGCTGCCGCGGCCAGCCGCCATTGTCGTCGCGTCTGCGCATTTCGAGAGCAGCCGGGTGCTCGCAAGCGGCGATGCCCGGCCTGAAACGATCTACGACTTCGGCGGCTTCGATCCGCGCCTCTACCGGATGCGCTATGAGGCACCGGGCGAGCCGGCACTCGCGGCCGATATCGTGGCGCATCTGAGCGCCGCCGGCTTCGATGCATCCGTTGCAACAAACCGCGGCTACGACCACGGCACATGGGTGCCGCTGACGCTCGCCTTCCCGAAGGGCGACATCCCCGTCGTGCAGGTCTCGATCGACCCGGCGCAAGGACCCGAGCACCATCTGCGGCTCGGCGCAGCGCTTGCCTATCTGCGGGAGCGCGGCGTCCTGATCATCGGGTCAGGCTCCTTCACCCACAATCTGCGCGAGGCCTTCACCAATATCCGCGCCGGCCGCCGCAACGTGGAGACGCCTGCCTGGGTGTCCGGCTTTGTCGCCTGGATGAGCGGGCGTATCGAGGCGGGCGACCGCGCGGCCTTGGCCGACTATCGTCGGCTGGCGCCCTTCGCGCGCGAGAACCATCCGACCGACGAGCACCTGATGCCGCTCTATGTGGCGATGGGGGCGGCGGGCGAGGGTGCGCGGGCGGAGCGCCTGCATGACAGCCGCGATTTCGGCGTGCTGGCCATGGAAGCCTACGCCTTCCACTGAGCGCTATGCCTGCCGATCCCGGCGCTCGCTCGACCGGCGCGCTGTGCTCCGGATGCCGGCGAGTTCGCCGCGTTCGTCCCGCATGCGCTGCCGGCGGGCACGGAACCTGCAGGTCACATGACGTTGAAAGAGCGGTCCCCATTGCCGCCACGCGAACCAGAGCGTCAGCGCCACCGCAACGACGCCGAGCGTGATGCCAATGCCCCGCTCGGCCGCTTCCAGCTGCGCGAAGACGCTGCCGATGGAGTAGCCGAAGACGTAGCCGAGCGTCGTGAAGAGACCTGCCCAGATGCCGGCCCCGAGGAAGTTCAACACGACGAAGCGTGGAATGCTGATGCGCGACAGGCCGAGCGCGATCAAACCCGGCATGCGAAGGCCGTAGATGTAGCGGTTCACGATTACGAAGAAGGCCTGGTAGCGCTCGACGAGTCGAATCGCCTTGGCGAATTTTGGCTTCTGCCGCCAGCGCGACACCCAACGATGGCCGGACCAGAATCGCGCGAACAGGAACACGGCGAGATCGCCGAAGAAGGAGCCGATGAAGGCAAGCGCCATCATCGTCTCCAGAGGATAGGCGCCCCGATAGGCCAGGAAGCCGCCGACGATCGCAAAGACCTCGCCCTCGAAGAACGTTCCGGCAAGAACGATCACCGGACCGAACTGCCCGATCAGACTGAGGATCTCGTACACTGTGTCTCCCGGCGCATCAGGACCGTCCCTGGCGTGCCCATTCGTCTGGCTGCTGCGACCATTCGTCCAGCCGCGGCGGCGTTGTTGCAAAGTTTTGCGGCGCGAAAAAGGGGGGGCGTCGCTCGTGGTGAACAAGGTGGGATGCGCCGCCCGCGCTTGCCATGGCAGGGCCGCCGATTAGATCGAGCTCAGAACGGCGTCAGGCTTGGGGATCAAGAAGCGATATGACTGGAATGATCGGGGACAGCTTCAAGCTTGCCGTGGCACAGCTCAACCCGGTGGTCGGTGACGTCGCCGGCAACCTTCAACTGGCGCGGCGGGCGCGGGAGCAGGCGGCGGCAGAGGGTGCCGACCTCGTACTCTTCACCGAGCTCTTCATCGCCGGCTATCCGCCGGAAGATCTTGTCCTGAAGCCGGCCTTCGTCGAAGCCTGCATGGACGCCGTCGCACAGTTCGCGAAGGACACGGCGGACGGCGGCCCTGGCGCGATCATCGGCTGTCCCTATCGCAACGCCGACGGCCTCTTCAACGCCGCGGCAGTCGTGGACGGCGGCGAGATCATCGCCTGGCGTTCCAAGGTCGACCTGCCGAACTACGGTGAGTTCGACGAAAAGCGCGTCTTCCAGGCCGGCGCCATGCCCGGGCCGGTCAGCTATCGCGGTTTGCGACTGGGGATTCCCGTCTGCGAGGACATCTGGGGCGATCTCGGCGTCTGCGAAACGCTCGCGGAATCGGGCGCGGAGATCCTCCTGTCGCCGAACGGGTCGCCCTACTACAAAGGCAAGATGGACGTCCGCCACCAGGTGGTGCTGCGGCAGGTGATCGAGACCGATCTGCCGCTCGTCTATGCCAATGAGATGGGCGGGCAGGACGAGCTCCTGTTCGACGGAGCGTCGTTCGCCTTCAACGCCGACCGGAGTCTGGCCTTCCAGCTGCCCGAGTTCGAAACCGCAGTCGCCATCAGCGAGTGGAAGCGTGTCGACGGCCGCTGGCGGTGCGATGCGGGCGAGTTCGCGGCCATCCCCGAAGCTGAGGAGGCGGTATGGCGCGCCTGCATGGTGGGCCTCAGGGACTATGTCGACAAGAACCGCTTCAAGGGTGTCGTGCTCGGCCTCTCCGGCGGCATCGATTCGGCCGTCGTCGCCGCAATGGCCGTCGACGCATTCGGACCCGAGCGTGTCCATTGCGTCATGCTGCCCTATCGCTACACCGCGCAAACGAGCCTGGAAGATGCGGAAGCCTGTGCGCGGGCGCTGGGTGTTCGCTACGACATCGTCCCGATCATGGAGCCCGTCGAGGGCGTCAACACCGCTCTTGCCGGGCTGTTTGCCGGGCATGCCCTTGATATCACCGAGGAGAACATCCAGAGCCGCATCCGCGGCACCATCCTCATGGCTATCTCCAACAAGTTCGGCGCCATGGTCGTCACCACCGGCAACAAGAGCGAGATGTCGGTCGGCTATGCCACGCTCTACGGCGACATGAATGGTGGCTTCAACCCGCTGAAGGACCTCTACAAGACCGAGGTGTTCCGCCTCGCGCGCTGGCGTAACGAGCATCAGCCGAAGGGTGGCCTCGGACCCGCCGGCGAGGTCGTGCCGAACCGCATTATCGTCAAGCCGCCCTCGGCGGAGCTGCGCGAGGACCAGAAGGACGAGGATTCGCTGCCACCCTATGACGTCCTCGATGCCATCCTCGAGCATCTGGTCGAGCATGACGGCAGCATCGGCGAACTGGTGCGCCGTGGTTTCGACCGCGACACGGTCCGGCACATCGAGCGGCTGCTCTATATCGCCGAATACAAGCGACGGCAGTCGGCGCCGGGCACCAAGGTGACCCGCAAGAATTTCGGCCGCGACCGCCGCTACCCCATGACCAACCGGTTCCGGCAGGGGGCGTGATCCCAGAGGTCGGCAGCCCGTCCGCCTTGCCCACAACTTCAGGAAGTTATACTTTGATATAACTTCGAGGGAGGTACAGGCATGGCGACGTCACGCCTAAGGAAGGTCGGAGGGTCGGTGATGCTCGCCATCCCGCCCGCCTTGCTGGAGCAGGCGAAGCTCGGCGCATCCTCGCTCGTCGACATCTCGCTGGACGAAGCCTCCGGGAGTCTTTCCGTGAGGCCGGCCCGGAGGCGCTACAGCCTGGCCGAGCTGCTGGCTGAGAGCGAACCGGCGGGGGAGATGCCCGATGAGGATCGGTTGTGGCTCGATTCTCCCGCAGTCGGTTCTGAAGACATCTGAGCATGCGGCGCGGCGAGATCTGGCATATCGACCTGGACCCGACACTCGGGACAGAGCAGCGCGGCAGGCGCTACGTCATGATCGTCTCGGCGGACGCCTTCAACAAGGCCGTGGGCCGCGCTGTGGTGGCGCCGATCCGCAGCGGCGGGGGGCAGTCCCGTCACAGAGGCTTTGCCGTGACGCTTTCGGGCGCGGGCACCAACGCGACCGGTGTGATCCTATGCGACCAGATCCGGACCGTCGATCTGCGCGCTCGCAACGGAAAACGCTCCGAAGCGGCGCCCGACTTCATCGTCGACGAAGTCTTGGCTCGGATCGCCGCGATTTTCGAGTAAGGGTGACGGCAGGAATCGAGCTCGCCGCTTGCGGGCTGCAGAAAGAGGTTCGCCCGACGCGATGATCGTCACCGTCCGCTTCGCGCCGTCACCGACCGGCTATCTCCATATCGGCAATCTGCGCACGGCGCTGTTCAACTGGCTGTTCGCGAAAGCTGAGGGCGGCCAGTTCGTGCTGCGCTACGACGACACCGACCGCGAGCGCTCGCGGCAGGAATATGCCGATGCCATCCGGGAGGATCTTGCCTGGATCGGCATCCAGCCCGACGCGGTGCTGCGGCAGTCCGACCGCATCGCTCTTTACGATGCGGCGGCGGAGCGACTGAAGGCGGCGGGGCTCCTTTATCCCTGCTACGAGACAACCGACGAGCTGGACCGCCGCCGCAAGCGGGCTGCGGCCCGCAACCTGCCGCCGGTCTATGGCCGCGAAGCCCTGCGGCTGACTGCCGAGGAAAAGGCGGCTCTGGAGACCGAGGGCCGTCGGCCGCACTGGCGCTTTCTCCTGCCGAATTTTGACGACGATCCGTTCAAGACCCGTCGCACCGAGGTCGCGTGGACCGATCTCGTGCGCGGCGAGCAGGTCGTCGACCTCGCCTCGCTGTCTGATCCTGTGCTGGTGCGCGAGGACGGCAGCGTCCTCTACACCTTCTGCTCCGTCGTCGATGATGGCGACAGCGGCATCACCCATGTGATCCGCGGCGACGACCACGTCACCAACACCGGTGTCCAGATGGCGATCTTCCAGGCTCTCGGCATACCGGCGCCGGCCTTCGGCCACCACAATCTGCTGACGACACTCAGCGGCGAGGGCCTCTCCAAGCGCAGCGGAGCTCTGTCGCTCCGCTCGCTGCGCGAGGATGGCTACGAGGCGATGGCGGTGGCGTCGCTGGCAACGCTTGTGGGTCTGCCGGGTTCGGTCGATGCCATGGCGGATCTCGAAAGCCTCGGGGCGCGCGTGGACCTCACGAAGATCTCGCCATCGGCCTCGAAGTTCGATCCGGCCGAGCTCGACCGGCTGAATGCCGAGCTCGTCCACGCCAAGCCCTATGGAGCGGTCGCCGAGGCGCTGGCGGCGCTGGACGTGCCCGAGCCCAAAGCGGAGGCGTTCTGGCTGGCGGTGCGCGGCAATTGCGAGCGCGTCGGCGAAGCGGCGCTCTGGCGCGACGTCGTTTTCGGCGCGCCAGCCTCTGCAGCCGAGCTGTCGGAGGAGGATCGGGCGTTTGTCAACGCAGCCTTCGACCTCCTGCCGGACGATCCCTGGGACGGGACGACCTGGAAGCGCTGGACGGACGCAGCCAAGGCTGCGAGCGGACGAAAAGGCCGCGCGCTGTTCATGCCCCTGCGCCTCGCACTCACAGGCCTCGATCACGGCCCGGAGATGGGTGCGCTGCTGCCGCTGATGGGCCGCGAGCGGGTGATCTCCCGCCGCCCCTGAGGCTTCCCCTCATCGTCCGCCGCCAGCAGTCAGCCGCGGCGGACGATGCTGTAGCCTCAGCTGCCGCGCTGGACGGCTTCGGCGACGGCGATAGCCGCGATGTTGACGATGCCGCGCGAGGTGACCGACGGCGTCACGATGTGCGCCGGCGACGCCGTGCCGAGGAGGATCGGCCCGACATGCAGCGCTTCCGTCATCGCCTTCACGACGTTGAGGGTGATGTTGGCGGCGTCGAGGTTCGGGAAGATCAGGAGGTTCGCCTCGCCGGTGAGCGCCGACGTCGGCATGGCTCGTGCACGGATCGGCTCGTTCAGCGCGGCATCGCCATGCATCTCGCCATCGATCTCGAAATCGGGCGAAGCCTTGCGGATCAGGGCCAGCGCCTGCCGGAGCTTGCGGGTCGCCTCGGTGTCGTCGCTGCCGAAGTTGGAGTGGGAGACGAGAGCGGCCTTGGGTTCGATGCCGAAGCGTCGGATTTCGGTCGCCGCAAGACCAGTCATCTCGGCGAGATCCTCAGCGGTCGGATCGCGCTGGACGTAGGTGTCGAGCAGGAACTTGGTGCCCTGCGAGGCGATCAGCACGCTTAGCGCCGCGAATTTGGTGACGCCGGGCGCAAAGCCGATCACCTGCTTGATGTGGCGCACGTGCTGGACGTACTTGCCCTCGAGGCCGCAGATCAGTGCATCGGCTTCGCCGCGGGCGACGGAGATCGCCCCGATCACCGTCGTGTTGGTGCGCACGATGGTGCGGGCGGTATCGGGATTGACGCCCTTGCGGCCGACCTTCTCGAAATAGTGGTCGACATAGTCGCGGTAGCGCGGATCGTCTTCCGGATTGACCACCTCGAAGTCCGTGCCCGGCCGGATGCGCAAACCATAGCGCTCCAGACGCGTCGCGATAACGCTCGGGCGACCGACGAGGATCGGCGTGCAGAGTTTCTCCTCCAGCATCACCTGCGCCGCCCGCAGGACGCGCTCGTCTTCGCCATCCGAGAAGATGACCCGCTTGCCGGAACTGCGGGCGATCGAGAAGATCGGCTTCATCATCAGGCCGGAGCGGAAGACGAAGCGGTTCAGCCGGTCGACATAGGCGTCCATGTCGGTGATCGGCCGGGTCGCGACGCCGGTCCTCTCCGCCGCTTCGGCCACCGCCGGCGCGATCTTCAGGATCAGCCGGGGGTCAAAGGGCGAGGGGATGAGATAGTCCGGTCCGAAGATCGGCGTTTCCGAGCCGTAGGCCTTTGCCGCGACTTCGGACACCTCTTCGCGCGCGAGCGCCGCGATGGCGTCGACGGCGGCGACCTTCATCTCCTCGTTGATCGAGGTTGCACCGCAGTCGAGCGCGCCGCGGAAGATGAAGGGGAAGCAGATGACGTTGTTGACCTGGTTCGGGAAGTCCGAGCGCCCGGTGCAGATGAGGGCATCGGGACGGATGGCGCGCGCCAGCTGCGGCATGATCTCCGGCGTGGGGTTGGCGAGCGCAAGGATCAGCGGCTTTGGTGCCATCTTCTCCAGAAGTTCGGGCTTCAGGACGCCGCCGGCCGACAGGCCGAGGAAGATGTCGGCCCCTTCGATCGCCTCGGCGAGCGTGCGCTGCTCGGTGGCGCGCGCATAGACCGCCATCCAGCGGTCCATCCGCGCCTGACGCCCCTCATAGACGACGCCGTCGATGTCCGTGCAGGTGATGTTCTCGACGCGCGCGCCGAGCTGGACGAGAAGGTTGAGGCAGGCGAGCGCAGCGGCGCCGGCGCCGGATGTCACGATCTTGACGTCCTCGATGCGCTTGCCGGCGAGAAGCAGACCGTTGCGGACCGCCGCCGCGACGATGATCGCCGTGCCATGCTGGTCGTCATGAAAGACGGGGATGCCCATGCGGGCGCGCAGCCGCTCCTCGACCTCGAAGCACTCCGGTGCCTTGATGTCTTCCAGGTTGATGCCGCCGAAGGTCGGCTCCAGCGCCGCGACGACGTCGACGAGGCGGTCGATCTCCTTGGCATCTACCTCGATGTCGAAGACGTCGATGTCGGCGAACTTCTTGAAGAGCACCGCCTTGCCCTCCATCACCGGCTTGGAGGCGAGCGGACCGATATCGCCGAGGCCGAGAACGGCCGTGCCGTTGGAGACCACGGCGACGAGGTTGGCGCGGCTTGTGTAGTCCGCCGCGAGCGACGGGTCGGCGGCAATCTTGCGGCAGGGCTCGGCAACGCCGGGCGAATAGGCGAGCGCGAGGTCGCGCTGATTGCCGAGCGGCTTGGTCGGCTGGATCGCAAGCTTACCGGGCTTTGGGTGCCGATGATAGAACAGCGCCTGCTCGTCGAGATCGTGCATCCTCTGGCGGGCCTTCTGGTCGTCGCTTTCGGACATGCTCTCTCCTCGATCTGCTGGACCAGCCAACAGCATATTGGCTTTGTGCTGGCACGAGCGTGACGGCGGTAAGCGCCTAACGGGCGCAACACGGCGGCCGTGCCGTCCCTCCGCTGACGCGACTAAGAATCGCCCGTTGGTCTAGAGCCTTTTGCCGCGAGGTGGAAGCACTCCAATCGTGCCAACTCCGTGCTGCGACAGCGAGTTACCCCGCTCAGAGGGACCCATCCCGTCATACGGGTGCAACAGGAATCAGCGATAGACGGGGAACAGCCAGCCAGGAGGCAGTTCGCCCATGCCGCTGACGCACCCATCGACGCCGCCGCGGCACGTGCGGACGCTCTTCATCTCAGACGTGCACCTGGGATCACGCGCGGCGAAGGCCGCCATGCTGATCGAGTTCCTGCGCGTCCACGACGCCGAGACGATCTATCTCGTTGGCGACATCGTCGACGGCTGGCGGCTCCGCCGCTCCTGGCATTGGCCGCAGCTGCATAACGACGTTGTGCAGAAACTCCTGCGCAAAGCGCGCAAGGGCACGCGGATCATCTACATCCCAGGCAATCACGACGAGTTCCTGCGCGATTTTCCGGGCCAGCACTTCGGGGGCATCGAGGTGCGGCTGACAGATGTTCATGAAACCGCCGACGGCAAGCGCCTGCTGGTGATGCATGGCGACGAGTTCGACGTCGTCGTCCGCAATGCCCGGCTGATCGCCTATCTCGGCGATTGGGCCTATGACGCGGCGATCGCGATCAACAGCGTCTTCAACCTCTTTCGCCGAAGGCTCGGCTTTCCCTACTGGTCGTTCTCTTCCTGGGCGAAGCTGAAGGTGAAGAACGCCGTCTCCTTCATCGGTGCCTTCGAGAGCGCGCTGGCTGCCGAGGCGGCACGGCGCGACTGCGACGGTGTCGTCTGCGGCCATATTCATCACGCCCAGATCGCCGAGCGCGCCGGCATCCTCTACGTCAACAGCGGCGACTGGGTGGAGAGCTGCACGGCCATTGCTGAGCATCATGACGGCTCGCTGGAGCTGATCGCCTGGACGGATGCCGCAGCCGCTGCACCCCGCCAGGCCGATACGGCCGCTCCCGAGGAGATGGTGCCCGTCGTCCTGAGCGATCTGGAGGCGGCGTGATGCGGATCCTGATCGCGACGGACGCCTGGCATCCGCAGGTCAACGGGGTCGTCCGGACGCTGGCAGCGCTGGTCGACGAACTGCGCCGGCGCGGCATCGAGGTCATGATCCTCTCGCCCGCCGATTTCCGCACGGTGCGCTGCCCGACCTATCCAGAGATTCGACTGGCGCTGGCGACAGGCGCTCGTATCGAGACGCTCCTGCGGGAGTTCGATCCGCAGGCCCTGCATATCGCCACGGAGGGACCGATCGGCCTGCAGCTCCGCCAGGTGGCGCTGCGACTGGGACTGCCCTTCACCACCAGCTTCCACACCCGGTTCCCCGAATATCTGCGCCGCCGTGTGCCGGTTCCGGAAAGCCTGACCTATGCCTGGCTGCGGCGCTTCCATGCGCCGGCGGCCGCCTGTCTGGTGCCGACCGAGGATGTGCGAACCGATCTGGCACAGCGCGGCTTCCGCAACCTGATGACCTGGACACGGGGCGTTGACCCCACGCTGTTCCGGCCGCTGCCGAAGCTGGATCTCGGCCTGAAGGGGCCGGTCTTCATGACAGTGTCGCGGATCGCGCCGGAGAAGGGGGTCGAGACCTTCCTCGACCTCGATCTTCCCGGCTCCAAGCTCGTGGTCGGCGCCGGCCCGAGCCTACCGGCGCTGCGCCGGCGCTATCCCGAGGTCTGCTTCGTCGGCAGCCAGAGCGGCGAGATGCTGACGCGCCACTACGCCTCTGGCGACGTCTTCGTCTTTCCCTCTCGCACCGACACCTTCGGCGTGGTGCTGCTGGAGGCACTGGCCTGCGGGCTGCCGGTCGCGGCCTTCCCGGAACCCGGCCCGCTGGCCGTGCTTGCCGGCTCCGAGGCGGGCGTCGTGTCGGACGATCTGAGGCTCGCCTGCCTTGCGGCGCTCGGCGTCTCCCGCGAGGCGGCGCTGACGCGCAGCCAGGACTTTACCTGGAGCGCCTGTGCCGACGTCTTCCTGTCGACACTGGCGCCGTATGGCAAAGTCGCAGCGGAGCGGATGTCCTGGGCAGCGTGACAAAGGCAGCAGCCGTTTTGCGAGCGCCTCGGACGTTTGCCTCCATGGATCTAGCTAACCCCAGAGCGCGCGTGTCGGCGGCGCTACCGTGGCACCGGCATAGACGAGGCCGCCGGGACGATCGTGCCTGAGGAGCAGCGGCCCGTCGAGGTCGATGACCTCGGCGCCTTGCGCCAGCAGCACCGCGGGCGCCATGGCGAGCGACGTCGCCACCATACAGCCGACCATGACCCCGAAGCCGTGCAGCCGGGCCTGCCGCACCAGCTCCATCGCTTCGGTGAGGCCACCGGTCTTGTCGAGCTTTACGTTCACGAAGTCGTAGCGGCCGACGAGTCCGGCAAGGTCCGCCGTGGCATGCAGCGATTCGTCGGCGCAGACCGGCACCGGGCGCGGCATGCGGGCAAGGATCGAATCGGCACCGGCGGGCAGGGGCTGCTCCACCAGCGCGACGCCGGCCGCGGCGGCCGCCAGCATGTTCGGCCGGATCGTCTCGTCGGTCCAACCTTCATTGGCGTCGATGATCAGCCGCGCCGCTGGCGCGGCCGTTCGAACTGCCGCGATGCGCGCGGCGTCGAGCCCGTCGCCACCGCCGACCTTCACCTTCAGGAGAGGGTGACGCGCCGCGGCGTCTGCGGCGGCCCGCGCCATGCCGTCGGCGTCGCCGAGCGAGATCGTGTAGGCGGTGAGAAGCGGCCGAGGATCGGGCGTGCCGAGGCTAGCAAGGATGTCGACGCTGCCGGACTTGGCATCGAGGTCCCACAGCGCGCAGTCGACGGCATTGCGAGCCGCGCCGGCCGGCAGACGCTGCTGCAGCTCATCACGGCCGATACCGCTCTCCAGCGCCTCGCGGATGCTCTCGATGGCAGCGACGACACTGTCGACGCTCTCGCCATAGCGTGCATAGGGCACGCACTCGCCGCGTCCGGCATGCGCATCCGCCTCGATCGTGCAGACCACCACGACGGCTTCCGTCTTGGCGCCGCGCGCGATCACGAATTCGGCGGCGAGCGGAAAGCGCTCCACTGTGACTGAAACACGACGCAACATCAAAAAACCTTTCGTGGCGGCGAATTAGTGTGCTCTCGCCATGACATTGGCGGGTCGGGCCGTTAACGATTTGAAGTCTGCGGCCGACCGGCGTTTTCCGCAGCTTTCGAGCGCCTCCGAATCAAGGTCAAGTCTGCCGCATGCTGGACACCGCACAAGCCGAGGCCATGGTCGACGGCGTCGCGCAGCCTTCGGCTGCGCCGCGCCTCGAGGCCGAAAAGGCCGACGGTGGTCTCGTGCTGAAGCTTGGCGGCGACTGGCTGGCCCGCACGATCGGATCGGTCGAGGCTCTTGTCGATGAAACCGCCAGCGCCGAGCTCGGACGGTCCGTCACCATGGACATGAGCGGCGTCGGCAAGGTGGACACCTCCGGTGCCTTCCTGATCGAGCGGCTGTCCACTGCGTTGAAGGCGCGCGATGTGGAGACGACGCTGGTCGGCGTCGAAGCCAAGGACGAGGCGCTGTTCGAGGCGGTGCGGCGTGCGTTGGCGCGCGAGCGGCCGGAACCTGTCACCGTCCGACAGTCCAGGGTCATCGCCGGCCTCGATTGGCTCGGCAGAAGCGTCGTCGGGATGAAGGACGAGATCATTGCCGGTCTCAACATCATCGGCGGCTCGATCTATGGCGCCGGCCGCCGGCTCACCGGCAAGACGCAGGTGCGGCCCGCCGCGATCTTCAACCAGATCGACCAGATGGGTGTGCGGGCCGTCCCGATCATCCTTCTGATGTCCTTCCTGATCGGCGGCATCATCGCGCAGCAGGGCGCCTTCCAGCTTCGCCGCTTTGGCGGAGAGGTCTATGCCGTGAACCTCGTCGGCATTCTGGTGCTGCGCGAGATCGGCGTGCTGTTGACCGCGATCATGATCGCCGGCCGCTCGGGGAGCGCCATCACCGCCGAGATCGGCTCGATGAAGATGCGCGAGGAGGTCGACGCGCTGCACGTCATCGGGCTCAACCCGATCGGCGTCCTCGTCTTCCCGCGTCTCGTCGCCCTGACGATCGCGCTGCCGCTGCTCTCGTTCATATCGAATCTGGCAGCCCTAGGCGGCGCCATGCTGACGCTGAAGCTTTATTCCGGCATCACGCCGGTGAACTTCGTCAACAACCTGCAATCCTCCGTCGACCTCTTCACCATCTTCTCCGGACTGATCAAGGCGCCGTTCATGGCGATCGTCATCGGCCTCATCGCCTCGCTCGAGGGCATGAAGGTCGGCGGCAGCGCCGAGAGCCTCGGCCTCCACGTCACCGCCTCGGTGGTGAAATCGATCTTCCTTGTCATCCTCATGGACGGCATTTTCGCGATTTTCTATGCCTCACTCGGACTCTGAACCACGCCCCGCCGCGGATGGCGCCCGCCGTAAACGAAGCGGCGGCGACGTCATCATCAGCGCCCGCGACGTCACGGTCGAGTTCGGATCGAAGACCGTGCTGGACGGGCTGTCGCTCGACGTGCGCCGCGGCGAAATCCTTGGCTTCGTCGGCGCGTCGGGCACCGGCAAGTCGGTGCTGCTGCGCACCATCCTCGGGCTCAACGCCAAGAAGAGCGGCACGATCGAGGTCTTCGGCATCGACTACGAGAAGGCCGACGACGACGAGCGTCTCTCGGTCGAGCAGCGCTGGGGCGTGCTCTTCCAACATGGTGCCCTGTTCTCCTCGCTGACGGTGCTGGAGAACATCGAGGTGCCGATGCGCGAATATCTCGATCTGTCGCCGTCGCTGATGCACGAACTGGCGCGGCTGAAGATCGACCTCGTCGGGCTGCAGCCGGACGCCGCCGACAAATACCCGGCCGAGCTCTCGGGCGGCATGATCAAGCGCGCGGCCCTGGCGCGGGCGCTGGCGCTCGATCCCGACATCGTCTTCCTCGATGAGCCGACCTCGGGTCTCGACCCGATCGGTGCAGCGGAATTCGACGAATTGATCATGACGCTGCGCGACACGCTCGGGCTCACCGTCTACATGGTGACACACGATCTCGACAGCCTCTACACCGCCTGCGATCGCATCGCAGTGCTCGGCCAGAAGCGTGTCCTCGTAGAGGGCTCGCTGGACGAGCTGCTCGCCTTCGACGATCCGTGGGTGCGTTCGTACTTCCACGGCAAGCGGGCCCGCAGCATCGACGTCACTGAAATGAACCAGCCGCCGCAAGGAGTCGCTTGATGGAAACCAAGGCGAACTACGTCCGCGTCGGCATCTTCACGCTCATCGTGCTCGTTCTGACCTTCGGCTTCACCTACTGGATGGTGTTCCAGGCCGACGGCAACGATCGCGTCCCGCTGCTCGTGCGCATCGAGGGATCGGTCACGGGGCTGCAGCAGGGCAGCCAGGTGCTCTTCAACGGCCTTCCGGTCGGCACCGTGACATCGCTGCGCATCGACAAGAACGATCCCAAGGTCGTGGTCGCCACGACGGCGGTCGATCCCGGCATTCCGATCCGGACCTCCACCAGCGCCAATATCGGCTTCCAGGGCCTGACCGGCTACGCCTTCGTCGAACTGAAGGGCGGCGACGTGGACGATCCCAATATTCTTGAGGTCAGCCGCGAGCAGGGAACCGTGCCGGTCATCACCGCCAATCCCTCCGACGTGACCGACATCCTGGCAACGGCGCGCGACATCGCAGAGCGCGCCAACAACATCCTTGCCCAGTTCGAGGGGATCGTCACCTCGGCGGGCCCGGATGTTCGCACCACCGTCGCCAACGTCGCCCAGACCTCGCGCAACGTCGAGACCTTCACCGCCAGCCTTGCTGCCAATTCGGACGGTGTGGACGCCTTCCTGAAGAACCTCTCCGAGCTTGCCGTCACCGTGAGGAACGTCGCCGAACGGCTGCCGGGCACGGTTGACGCGGTCACCCGTGTTGTCGAGGCGATCGACCCGGCCGCCGTGTCCACCACGGTGGCCAATGTCGCGGCGACGACGGACGCGATCCGAGCCCAGTCCGGCCGGATTGGGGAAGTCATGGACAATGTTGTGACGGCAGCGCGCAGCGTCGGCTCGATCGGCGACGCGGTGGCTCGCAACCAGGCCGGCATCGACCAGTTCCTCGGCAATATCGGTCCCATCTCCGAGACGGCAAAGAGCGTGGCGGCCAATCTCGACACGACGCTCAGCTCGGCCAGCACGGTGATCGCGGCCGTCGATCCTGCTCAGATTTCGTCCACCATCCGCAATATCGCTGATGTGAGTTCGACGATCAGCAGCCAGCGGGAGGCGATCGGCGACGTCATCACCAATGCCTCCGGCGCGACCAAGAACCTGAACGAACTGACGGCGACGCTGTCCGCCAATCGTGACAACATCAACAGCTTCATGGCGAGCCTCGGCCCGATCGCGGAGAATGCCAGCCAGGCCAGCACGCGCCTCAACGAGGTGCTGGATCAGGCGAACCAACTCGTCGCCTCGATCGACCGCAACCGAGTGAATGCGGTGATCGGCAACATCGACGACCTCACCGCGGCCCTGCGGGAGAAACGCACGGAAATCCAGTCGATCATCGACGGTGTCGATTCGACGGTGCTGACGCTCGACTCGACGCTGCGCGGCTTCAACGGCACGCGGCAGCGCGTCGATGCGCTGCTCGAGAGCGTCGATGCGCAGAAGGTGAACGGCGCCGTCGACGACGTGTCCCGTGCCGCTAACTCCATCGCCAGCATCACCGACGACATTGGGCGCCGGCGCGACGACATCAATGCGATCATCACCAACGTTCAGGAGACGAGCGCCAAGATCAACGCCGCCTCGAGCCGCATCGACGGGCTGCTCGTCTCGGTCGACAAGATGTTGAACAGCCCGGACGGGCAGAGCCTGACCAAGGAAGCCCGCGACACGCTGACAGCCATCCGCGAGACGGCGTTGTCGATCAAGGCGCAGGTCGGGCCGATTGGTACCAATCTGCAGAACTTTTCCGGTCAGGGCCTGCAGGAAGTCCGCGGGCTGGTGCGCAGCGTGACGCGCTCCGTCGAGCGTATCGAGGGTGCCGTGACGGACTTCTCCGAGAATCCGAGCAGGCTGATCTATGGCAGCGGCGGCAGCGGCGAGGTCAAGGAATTCAACGGGCGGACGCGGCGATGAGGGCGCGGCGCCTGGACGGACCTCAAGCGATCAACTTCGGATGTGATGCCGAAAAGGCAAAGATGACAGTGCAAAGGGTGAAGCGGATCATGCAGCCTGGCATGAAGGGGATTGTCGCTGGACTGCTGGCGCTGGGACTGGCCTCCTGTGCCAGCGGACCCGCTCCTGACACGTACGACATCGCGGCACCGAAGGTCGGGGCGAGTGCCCGTGGCAACTCGCGCGCGCAGGTGCTGATCCCGGAGCCGACGGCGATCAAGGCGCTCGACAGCGACAAGATCGTGGTCAAGCCGACCCCCTATACGGTGGAGAACCTCGGCAAGAGCCAGTGGAGCGACCGGCTGCCGAGGATGGTGCAGCTGCGCCTTCTCCAGGCCTTCGAGAACACCGGCCGGATCGGCGCCGTCGGCGTGCCCGGTCAAGGTCTTGCGATCGATTACCAGCTGGTGATGGAGATCCGGCGCTTCGAGATCGCCGCAGGCGGCGCGAACAGCGCGGTCGTCGAGATCTCGGTGAAGGCCCTCAACGACCGCAACGGAACAGTCGTCAAGACCCGTATCTTCAAGGACGAGGTGCCGGTGTCCGCCGCTTCCAACGCCGATTATGTGACGGCGTTGAATCGCGCCTTCGAGCGCGTCTCAAGCGACATCGTCAGCTGGACGCTGGGACTGATCTGATCCAGCTCGTCGCAGGCGGGCCGGTTCCAATCCGGCCCTCGGCACTTCAGTACTGATCGTCGCCGAGATCGATGGCACGCGTCGCCGTCATCTCGAGCTGGCAGGCCGAGGCAACGTTGGTGCGGATCGTCCCATCCTTGGCAACTTCGTAGAGGCGGTCGCACTCGGCGTCGCGATATGCGATCCAGGCTCGCTGCGCCTTGACGAGATCGTCGGCCGCGACCGCGCTTTCATCATCAGCGGCCTTGCGATCGGCGTCGATCTCCTTGGCCGTCTCCAGCGTCGTGGCATAGCGCTCGTTCAAAAGGACGTCCCAAGCCTCGGTCTCGCTCCCCAAGCAGGCGTCGACACCCTGCGTTGACGAGCCGTCCGGCTCATCCTGGCATGGATTCGAGACGATCCCGATGCAGCTGCGGGGATCGTCCGCGGCCGTCTCCAGACATTGTCTCACCGTCGCAAGCGTCTTTGCCGCATCGCTTTCGGCTGCCAGTGCCGCATCGCCCGAAACGACAAGACAGGCCGCGGCGATGATGAGGACGAGTTCGCGCACGATGACAACTCCGCAGGGAACGACAGGCGGCCAATCTGACGCGCATCCCTGATACCCGCAAGATGCCGGAGACTGGCCGGCTCTCTGCCGAACCAGCTCCATGCTGCCATCACGGAAACGAAAAGGGGCGGCTCTGGAGAGCCGCCCCTACATTCGTCCAGCGATGGTTCGAGCCGTCAGGCGTCGAAGCGGCCCGACGCATGCGCCAGCATGGTGTAGACCTTGCCGGTATCGGAGGTGAGGTAGGTCCGCGTCAGCGCGTTATCGGGATCCTTGCGGGCGACATCGGATAGCAGCATCTCGAAGTCTGAGATGTAGCGGTCCACCGCGCCCCGGAACTCGCCGTCGCGCTGGTACTTGCGGCGGATCTCGTCGAAGGTCTGCTGCCCCTTCATCGTATAGAGGCGGCGGGTGAAGACGTTGCGCTCGCCACGCCGGTAGCGATCCCAAAGCTCCACCGAGGCATTGTGATCGATCGCCCGGGCGATATCCACCGACAATGAGTTCAGCGATTCCACGACGTGGTCCGGCGAGCGATCCGCCGGAGGCTGGGCCGCCGGTGCGGCAGGCGCTGCCGCCTGACGCGGCTGCGGAGCCGCCGGTGCCGTGCGCTCGGCGGCCTCGGCCTCCTCGCGAGAGGCGCGCCGCAGCAGATCCGACACCCATCCGCCGCCGCGAGCACCGCCGGCATCGCCGGTGGTGCGGCTCGGCGCCGGAGCGGAAGCCGGAGCGGGCGCCTCGGCCCGCCGCTCGACCGGCGCGGCCGGACGCGGCTGCTGCAAGGCCGTCGGACGCTCAGGTCCGTAGCTGGAGCGCATGTCGCGGGCAAGATTGCCGTCGGTCATCATCGACCCGGCAATGCGCGCCTGGTCCTCGCTGTCTTCATCCTCGAAGACCTCCGGGACGCGCGCCTCGCTGCGGAAGGGTTCCTGCCGCTCCGGCCGCTGTGGTGCGAGGCTGCGGGCGGTGTCGGCATAAGACCGCGGCTGTGCGGCCGTCGCACGAACTTCGGCCCGGGCACGTGGCGCTTCCGACGCCGTACGCCGCTGGCCGATGTCGAAGGCGCGCCCGGACTGGGAAACGACTTCCGACAGGTCGCGGAGCGCCCGGATCTGGTCGGACACCGCACGACGCATCGCCTCGGCGCTTTCGCGCGTCTCCTCCGGCAGCTCGAAGACGCCACGCTTGATCTCGCCGCGGGTCTCGTCGAGCTCCTTGCGGATTTCGCCGGCCATGCGGCGCAGCTCGTCCGTCGCGCCTTCGAAGCGGGCGGTCGCATCCTCGACCACGGCCTGGATCGCCTCGCGGATCTCGGTGGCGGTGGCGCGCGAGCGCTCCTCCACTTCGTCGAGCTGCTTGCCGGTTTCGCCGAGCGAGGAGCCGATCTCCGTCGACAGCTGCGAGGACAGAAGACGCGAGCGCTGCTCGGTGCGGTCGAAGAGGCCGGTAATGACCTCCTCGAAGGAGTGCATCAGAGCGCCGATCTCTTCGGAGCGCTGCACCAGGCCGGTGGAGAGCTCCTCCAGGCTGCCGCGGCGCTCTTCCAGGCTGGTCTGCAGGTTCGACTGTGCCGACTCCAGGAGACCCGCCGCGTCGGTGAGCGTCGCGCCGTGCTGCTGGAACTTGTCCGCCATGGCCGCGACCTTAGAGAAGGCACTGCTAGCGAGCTGATCCAGCTTGCTGATGTTGCCATCAAGAAGGCGGGAGGTCAGCGAGATCGAGTTCGATGCCTGCTCCGCGCCCTCGGTGAAGCGTGTGCTGGCATCGCGCAGCGTCGTGTCGATGGCGCCGAGATTGCCCGCCGCCTCCTCGACAAGGCCGCGAAGCGAACTCGTCGACTGCGATAGGCGGCCGATCAGCGTGTTGACGTTGCGCGACAGCTCGTCACGCATTTCGGCAACGGCGCCGATGGCGACGGAGGTCTTGTCGTCGAGAGCGGTCAGGATGTCGGCCGAGGACTGGCCGAGCACCTCGACGGTTTCGTTGGCACGGCGGGTGAGCGCCGACAGGATCGCGGCGTTCTCCGTGCGCAGCCGCTCGGCGACGAGGCGTGAGCTCTCCTCGATGCGCACGACGGCGTCCGCGCCGCTCTGCGCAAGGCGGTCGACCACCGGCCGAGCCTCCTCGTCCAGAAGGCGGCTGATCTCGGCGCTGCGCCCGGCGAGCATCTCGTTGAGCTCGCGGGTACGGGCATCTAGATCCTCGGAGAGCGAACGTGTGCTCGCGGCGATCTCGCGCTCCGACTGGGAGACGCGGCCGGCGATCTCGTCACCAAAGGATCCGACGCTCTCCAGAAGCTGCTCGCGGGCACGGTCAGCCTCGACACGCATCGTGCCCTGGACACGCGCCAGCTGGTCGGCGACCTCGCCGGCCTGCTCGAAGATCGCTTCGCGGGCACGGTCGGCCTCGACGCGGATCGTGCCCGGCACGAGCGCCAGCTGGTTGGCGACTTCGCCCGCCTGCTCGATGATCGCTTCACGGGCGCGGTGTGCCTCGGAGCGGATCGTGTCGGGCACCAGCGCCAGCTGGTTGGCGACCTCGCCGGCCTGCTCGATGATCGCTTCACGGGCGCGGCCGGCCTCGGAGCGGATCGTTTCAGGCACGAGCGCTAGCTGGTTGGCGACCTCGCCGGCCTGCTCGATGATCGCCTCGCGAGCGCGTTCGACCTCGGAGCGGATGGTGACCGGCACCCGGGCCAGCTGGTCGGCGACCTCGCCGGTCTGTGCCAGGATCGCATCGCGGGCCCTGTCAGCCTCGACGCGGATGGTGCTCGGCACCCCGGCGAGTTGATTGGCGACCTCGCCGGCCTGCTCGATCATCGCTTCGCGCGCGCGCTCGGCGTCGCGCAGCAGAACTTCCGATGCGCCGGAGACATCGCTGCGCAGCCGATCGGCGACGCCGACCAGTTCATTGCGCAGCGTATCGGAGGCGCCGGAGACTTCCTGCCGGATTGCCGCGGCAGCCTCTTCCAGGTCGCGCCGGAGCGTCACGGAGGAGGAGCCGAGCAGATCGGCAAGCTGCGTCGACACGCCGGACAAGCCGTCGGCGAAACGGCTCGCCCGCTCCTCCAGCGTACCGGCGGCACGATCGGCCTCGTCGCGCATGCGGAGCGCCGCATCGGAGAGGAGCGCTGCAAAGCCGTCGGTGTTTTCGCCCAGCACCGAACGGACCTCGTCGGTACGGTCGCGCAGCAATGCTGCGGCGGCCTCCACCTGAGTCGCGATGGCGCCGGCGTCCGCCATGAACTGCTCGCGGGACGTATGACCGGCATTGCGCAGGCGGTCCGCCGCTTCGGCGAACTGCGCACCGAGCGCCTCCGACTGGCGGGCGAGCTCCTGGCGCGCCTCGTCGGCATCAGCGCGCAGGCGGCCGCCGAATTCGTTGAAGCCGCCGGCAAAATCCTCGACCAGAGAGCCGAGACGCTCGCGTGCCGCCTCGACCTCACTGCGCATCAGCATCGCCGCGCCGCTGAGACGATCGGCAAAGGCCGCGCCGTCGCCGGCGAGATCGCCACGCACCTGATCCGCCTCGCGGCGCATCAGACCGGCGACCTCGGCGAGTTCGGTGACGAAGTCGCGGGCGATCGCGGTAAGGCGTTCGCGCGCCTGATCGGCCTCCGAGCGCAGCGCCAGCGAGGCGCCGCCGATCTGGCTGACGAAGGTGGAGCCTTCGGCAGCGATGCCGCCGCGGGCCTCTTCGGCTTCCTTGCGCATCTGTGCCGACATGCGGCGGATGCTGTCTGCGAGACCCTCGGCATCGGTGGTGAAGCGCATGTGCGACTGGTCGGCGATGGTGCGGATGACGTCCGCCGCCTTGCCGATGCTCTCGGCAATGTGCTCGCCCTCTTCGGACAGATCGCCTCGGGCGCGTTCGGCGCGCGCGGTGAGATCGCCGGCGATCGCCTGCAGGCGTTCCGACAGGCGCTCGGCCTCCGCGGCGATGCGCGAGCGTGCATCCTCGCCGGCCCGTTCGAACAGCGAGCCGAGACCGGCAACGCTCGCCGCGATCTTGCGGCTCTCGTTCTCCAGCGCGCGGCGGGCCTCCTCGGCCTCGCCGGCCATGGAAGCAGTGACGGTCGCGATCGTCTGGCGCAGCGTATCGGCAATGGCGGCCGTGCGCTTGTTCAGCGTCGTGTCGACATTGCCAAGGCCCCGCTCCAGCGCGACCGAGATTGCGGTGGTGCGCTGATCGAATGCCTCGGTGAGAGCCGACGTGCCGGTCGACAGCGTCTCGGCCAGTTCGTCGCGGCGCAGCTCCAGCGTGCGGCTGACGCCGCCGACGCTTTGCTCCATTGCCCGGCGAACGTCGTCGGCGCGGTCCTCAAGCGTCGCGGCAGCCGAGCGAGCGGCTTCGTCGATGATGCCGGCGAGGCTGTCGCGGCGCTCTTCCAGGGCGGCGGCGAGGCGCAGATCGGCCTCGAACAGCGCATCCGAGATGCCGGCGACGCGCTCGTCCATGACCTCGGCGATCGAGAGGCGGCCGCGCTGCAACTCCTCGCCGATGCGGGCGGTGCGCTCGTCGAGCCCGTTGAGAAGGCTGTTGTCGGCACCATCCACCACGCCGTGGAGCACCTGCATGCGCTGGTCGAGACCATCGAGAAGGACGCTGCGCGCTTCCTCGATCATGGCCCGCAGATCCTCCGCGCGCGTCTGGAGACCATCGCCCAGAGCGCCGGTGCGCTCGCCCAGCTCAGTGGCCAGGCGGTCGATGCGCTCGTCGATGGAGGACAGAAGGCCGGCACGGGTGTCGTCAACCATGGAGCGGATGAGGGTCGCGCGGCGATCCATCTCTTCCGTGAGATCGGCCGTGCGACGGTCGAGGTCGCCGACGACGAGGTCGCGCGAGCTTTCAACAGCCTCGCGCAGGGTGACGATGCGCGCCGCCAGCTCGTCCGTCACGCGGCCGACCGCGTCGTCGAAGCCGCCGGAGATGCCGGCGAACTGATCGGCAAGGCCGCTCGACAGGAGCGCGCCGCGCTCGTCGAGGGCCCGGATCAGACCGCCCGTCCGCTCATCGACGTCGTCGACAAGGCGATTGGTGCGTTCATCGAGCCCGCCGAGCAACTGTGCCGAGCGCTGGTCGACCGCATCACCGAGGACGCCGGCGCGCTCCGAGAGGAGGCGGCCGATCGCATCAATGCGCCGGTCGATGCCGTTGATGAGGTCGTCACGGCCTTCCTCAACCAGCGCGGCCATCGCGGCCTTGCGCTCGTCGAGGAGGCTGGCAAGGCTGCCGACGGCCTCGTTCATGCCGACCTGGATCGAGCCTTCGGCGCCGCCGAGCAGCATCTGCAGCCGCTCGACATTCTCGTCGATGGCGCGCGTGATGGCGTTGCCGCGTTCGTCGAGGCTGCCGAGAAGGTTCTGGTGCGAGAAGGCCAGGGCCGCCTCGATATCGTCCGAACGGCCGGCCAGCGTTCCATCGAGGCCGGCGAGCTGACCCTCGATCGTGGTGATGAAGCGTTCGGTACCGGCGGCCACGGCTTCCTCGATGCCGCGCTGACGGGCATCCAGAAGTTCGGTCAGCCGTCCGAGCGTATCGCCCAAACCGGTTTCGAGACGCTCGGCGCGCTCGCTGAGCGCCGTGATGCGGTCGGCCGTCGCCGCTTCCAGGCTGCCGAGGCGGCCGTCGAGCGTTTCGGTGATGTCGCGGCCGCGCTCATCCATGACGTTTCGGAACAGCGTGATGCGATCGTCCAAGGCCGAGCGGACGTCGGCGGAACGGGCGTCGAGCATGTCGACGATGTCGCGGCCACGCTCGTCCATGAGGCTGCGGAACAGCGTGATCCGCTCGTCGAGGGACGCGCGAATATCGGCCGCGCGGCTATCGAGCGTTTCGGTGATGTCACGGCCGCTCTCGTCCATGAGGCCGCGGAACAGCGTGATGCGATCATCGAGCGTCGCGCGGATATCCGCCGTGCGGGCGTCGAGCGTCGTCGCAGCATTCTGCAGCGCATCGGCTGCCGTCAGAGCAAGATCGGACTGGCCGGTGGCAAAAGCCTGACCGATCTCGCGGGTGCGGTCCGAGAGGGTGCGGGCGAATTCCAGCGAACGCTGCTGCAGCGCCTCGGTGATGCGGTCGGTGGATCGGTCGATGGCCGATGCCCGGCTGTCAATGGCGGAAACGAGGGCGCCGCCGCGCTCCGTCAGCGCCGTTTCCAGCGACTGGAGCTTGCTGTCGAGACCGCCGATCGCGTCGGAGCCGGTGTCGGACAGGAGGCGCGACACGCGTTCGCCGCGCTCCTCAAGCCCCTCGAGCAAGCGCGAGCCTTCCAGCTCCAGCGTGATCGCGCGGCTATCCACTGCCTCCGAAAGGCCGGCCAGGAAGGCGCCATTGCGCGCTTCGAAGGCCTGCAGCCGGTCGTCCAGCGTGCCGCTGAGGCGCTCAAGGAACAGGCGGCCGTCCTCGTCGAGACTGCGGCTGCGCGTGTCGAGCGCCTCAGTGATGGCGCGGCCCGTGTCGTGCAGGCGTGTTTCGAGCTCGGCGGCGAGCTGCTGAACGCCATCGGTGGTCAGCTGCAGCCGCTCGGCTGCCGTATCGGCGGATCCGGCGATGCGCGCGATCAGCGCCTCGCTGCTGGCCTGCAGCCGCTCGTCGGCCTCACGGCTGCGGGCCTCGAACAGAGCGACCAGGCTCTCGCTGCGCTCGCCATAAGAGCGCGCCAACTCATCGCCGCGCTCGGCGAGAAGGGCGTTGAAGCGGTGGGAAGCATCCTCGATGCGCTGCAGGATCTGCTCGGAGGCCTGGTCGACATCGGCGACCAGGCGCTGATGCGAGCCGACGACCGACGAGCGCAGGCGCTCGGCATGTGACAGCATCGCCTCGCGCTCGCTGCCGAGATCGCGCACCAGGGCGCGGATCTTCACCTCGTTGTCGGCATAGGCGCGTTCGAGAGCGGCGACTTCGGAATGAACGATCGACTCCAGCTCGGAGGTGCGGCCGAGCGCACGCTCGACGCCTTCGCCAAGCGCGGCGACCTCGCGGCGGATCGCCTGGCCGACGCTCATCACGCGCTCGGTTGCGACGGATTCCGGCTCGGCAAGACGCAGCGCCACCTCCGCCATGGAACGGCTCATCAGCCGGAGATCGGCGGAGCGGCGGATCATCACGGCGAAGGCAAAGATCAGCATCACCGGCACGGCCGCTGTCGCAGCCAGAAGCGCGGCATCGAAGGCCGTGTCGGCATCCGACAGGTTCTGCGGCAGGTCGATGAGGTCCATGCCCCAGAGGCTGGCAGCAGCCCAACCGACAAGAGCGATCCAGCTGACGGACACGCCGAGCGCAATCCAGATGGGCGTGCGCGAGGCGCGGCGCGACAAGAGCGCCTGCGCCATCACCGAGGTGCGGCGCTGCTCGTCATTGGCCGCCTGCTGGCGGCGGGCACGCGCATCGGCCTCCGAGGCGGGGCCGTTCGCGGCTGCGGGCGCCGCCGCCGGCGCGGCAGACGGACCACGGGCATTGGCGGCATTGGCACCAAGGCCGGGCAGGGGCTGGGTGGTAGCGCGGCCCTCGCCGATGAACGGGTTGGCGGAGGGCGCCGAAGCCGTAGAGGCGGCAGCCTGTGCGGCCGCCGCTGCCGCCGCGACGCCGGTAAAGGCGCCGCCGGCCGGCGCGAACACCGGGCCGGTCGTGCCGGTGCCGAGCACACGCTCGGGCACGGCCTCGTATTCGGTCTGGGCAACGGCATGTGGAACCGCGCCGGCGCTGGCCGAGGCGGCGAGCGCCTCGTCCTCCATCAAGGCCGCGGCGATCGCATCGGCTGCCTCATCGCCGGCCATCTCCTCGCGCAGCGTGTCGGCCGCTTCCTCGACGCGCCGATCGAAGTCCTCGAAGGCGAAGTCGATCTCGATGTCGTCGGGCGTCAGGCTTTCGGTCTCGATGTGCCCCGCCGCGGAACCCTCGGCGGTCGCCATCGGCGGCTCGCCGGTTTCTTCGTCCAGAAAGTCGATCTTCAGAGCTTCCTCGAGCTCGCTGACCGCATCGTCGGAGAGAAGATCGTTTGTCTTGGTCTTCGCCATATCGCCGTCGAGCCTCGATACTCGTTACTTCGGACCACGTCCGCTGAGGTTCATCTTCGCCGCCATCGTGCCTGCGGCGAAAACGGGGTCATGGTCGGTACCGGCAATCCTGGATGAATCGATGGCCGGCACTTTCGCACTGAACATGCTAGTTAGGGGGGCGATCGAAAGAAACCGTAAAACCGCCCGATCCTTACAAGTTTAAACATAAGGTTAACGATAGCGGCGGAAAGTCGCGGATTTGCGAGCGCTATCCCCTATAGGACAGGGGTTGCACGATCGGCAGACTCGTTAACGCCGATGCCGGTCGACGCAATCCTGTGCGACGCCTCAACCAATCCTACACCAAGCTTCGCCATGATCGAAGTGGATTGGTCTTACTGTGTCCACAACTCGGACGGACAGAGAGGCCAGAAACGATCTGAGGCGGTGTTGCATGGCGGTTGCGGCAGTTGAGAGCGATTATCCGGACGCAGCGGCCGAGGCCGGGCCGTCCCGGGCCCGGCCAGTGGATCTCGTGCATCTGGCCCGTCAAAGCTATGGCGACCGGACGCTGGAGCGCGACGTTCTTGCAATCCTCTCGCGCCAGATCGCCGCGGCCGCGCCGCGGCTCGCTCTCGTCAACCCCGATGAGAGGCGCCAGATCGCCCACAAGCTGCGCGGTGCGGCCCTGAGTGTCGGCGCCTTTCCGCTGGCCGACGCCGCCGACGACGTGGAGAGCATGCCGGACGATGCAGCCGCTCTGCTGGCGCTGATCGGCGAGATCGACCGCACGCGCCGCTTCATCGAGAACCTTTAGGACCCTCACATAGAAGGCTTCGGGCACGGCGCACATGACTGTGCCGGCTGCATCCGACGTCGCGGGCGCCTGAAGCCGCTGCCGCCCAGCTTTGTGTATTGGTGAGACTGGCGGACCCGCTTGCTGCCCTGATCCGGTTGACTTCGCCCCGGCTATGTCCATAACCGGGGCGCCGGCACCTTCCGCCGGCGAGCTTCCCCAGCCGAAGTCTTTTCCGCGATGACCCAGATCACCTTCGTCGCCTTCGACGGGACCCGCTACGACATCGATGCGCAGAACGGTTCCACGGCTATGGAAAACGCCGTGCGCAACGCCGTTCCCGGTATCGACGCCGAATGCGGCGGCGCCTGTGCCTGCGCGACCTGCCACGTCTATGTCGGGGAGGAGTGGAAGGAGATCGTCGGCGAGCCGGAGCCGATGGAGGAGGACATGCTGGACTTCGCCTATGACGTCCGCCCGAACTCCCGCCTGTCCTGCCAGATCAAGATCCGGGACGAGCTCGACGGGCTCGTCATGACTGTGCCCGAGCGGCAGAGCTGACGGGGCCGTTCTTCGAAGCAGCGGCCTCACGCAAACCTAAACTCCGGCACCTGCGAGATTTGGATCGGCTTGGCTCGAACTAAGACCGCTGACGGGGGATGCCTCTGGCGCATGGTTCGCCCCGCCGGCTTGGCGCCGGCGTTGTAGAGTGGAGACAAGAGAATGGAACGCATCAAGACCGATGTGGTCATCGTCGGAGCCGGCCCGGTCGGTCTGTTCGCGGTCTTCGAGCTCGGCCTCTACGATCTCAAATGCCACCTCATCGACATTCTCGATCGCCCGGGCGGGCAATGCGCCGAGCTCTATCCCGAGAAGCCGATCTACGACATTCCGGCCTGGCCGATCATTTCCGGACAGGAGCTGACGGACAAGCTCTTGGAGCAGATCGAGCCGTTCCACCCGACCTTCCACTACAACCGCATGGTGACGCAGCTGACGCGCCAGGCGGACGGCAGCTTCGTCGTGACGACGGACGAGAACGAGGAGTTCGAGTGCAAGGTCGTGGTGATCGCTGCCGGCGGTGGATCGTTCCAGCCCAAGCGTCCGCCAGTGCCCGGCATCGAGGAGTTCGAGGGAAAGAGCGTCTTCTATTCGGTGCGCCGGATGGACGAGTTCCGCGACCAGGACATCCTGATCGTCGGCGGGGGTGACTCGGCGCTCGACTGGACGCTGAACCTCCAGCCGATCGCCAGGAGCCTCACGCTGGTCCACCGCCGCGACCAGTTCCGCGCCGCCCCCGACAGCGTCTCGAAGATGATGAAGCTGCGCGAAGAGGGGAAGATCAACTTCCAGATCGGCCAGGTCACCGGCATCGTCGGTCGCGACGGGCAGATGCAGGGCGCTCTGATCAAGGGCGACAAGGGCGATGTGGAAGTCGCGGCGACGCGCATGCTCCCCTTCTTCGGCCTGACCATGAAGCTCGGGCCGATCGCTGACTGGGGGCTGAACCTCCACGAGAACCTGATCCCGGTCGACACCGCCAAGTTCGAAACGTCCGAGCCCGGCATCTTCGCCATCGGCGACATCAATTGGTATCCGGGCAAGCTGAAGCTGATCCTCTCCGGCTTCCACGAGGCGGCTCTGATGACGCAGGCCGCCAAGAAGATCGCCCATCCCGAGGACCGCGTCGTGTTCCAATACACGACGTCCTCGACCAATCTGCAGCGCAAGCTCGGCGTCGCCTGAGGGTAGGGCGCCGATCTATGCTCGGCTGCGCCGCGCAGCTGAAGCCCCTACTTGCGGCGGCCTGACGCGGGCGTTTCCTTGGCGGCCGCGCCGGCCGCCTCGCTTTGTGCGAGCGCGGCTTCGAAGGCGCGGCGCAGGCGGTCGTTGATCTCGCGCGCCTCCACGGCATCGAAGCGGATCTGCGCCTGATCGTGATCGGCGATGTAGCGGGCGGTGACCGCCCCGACGGTCTCTTGCATCGTCTCACAGTCGCGCTCGGCGCTGAGGTTGCGGATGGCGCTCTCCATCTTCTTCAGCCACAGCCGCGCGATGGCGCCGTGCTCCGCCTCGTGCCGGCGGATGTCGTTCTCCAGCGTCTTCCAGATCAGCGCCATTCGCTTCGACGGTTTGCGAGAGGGGCGCCAGCGCGGCAACGTGACGGTCAAGTCGAGCTTCAACGCGGCCGTATCGACGGCGCAGCCTGCCGGGACGGTGCGGTAGGTGACGCGGCCGGAGAAGGTCACCTGAGTCGTGCCGGGATGATGCAGGCCGGTCTCCGCCACCAATGGTCCGCTGCGGCTGAGGTCGCGGTCGAGTTCCTCCGGCGTTGAGCCGCGTATGGTGAAGTACTTCACCTGCTCGTTGACGCTCGCCGCACCGGCCGGTCCGGCGATCAGGAGCGTCAGGGCGGCAAAGGCGGCGCAACGACGTTTCTGCATGCCGGTCTCCGGAGCTGCTGAGACGGTGAACCTAGCGCAAGCCGCGCTAATAATCCGTACCCGTATGTCGTTTAACGAAAATGGGATTCGCCGACGGCGTCGATCCCGCCTGCGCACAAAGGCTCGGTTGCGCTGAAAGAGGCGAATGCCTAAGCCGGCACAAACGGGAGATTGCCGATGATCGAGCCGCGCGGCGGACGGTGGAGAGTGGCGCATGGCCGGGTGCTGGAACTCGGCTCCAACGCCACGATCATGGGCATCCTGAACATCACGCCGGACAGTTTTTCCGACGGCGGACGCTACCGCAACGTCGACGCGGCTGTCGTGGCGGCGATCGCTATGGTGGGCGAGGGTGCTCAGATCATCGACGTCGGCGGCGAATCGACCCGGCCCGGCGCAACGCCGATCGAGCCAGCGGAGGAGCAGCGGCGCATCCTGCCGGTCATCGAGGCGCTGGCGGCTGCGTCCGACTGCCTGATCTCCGTCGACACCTACCGCTCGGAGACGGCGCGGCTTGGCGTGGCAGCCGGCGCCCACATCGTCAACGACGTGTTCGGCGCGCAGAAGGATACCGCCATCGCACGGGTCGCCGCCGAGACCGGGGCCGGGCTCGTGCTGATGCACACCGGCCGCGAGCGGGAGAAAGTCGCTGATGTCATCGAGGATCAGCACCTGTTTCTCGAACGCTCGCTGACAATCGCCCGCGAGGCCGGCGTTCCCGACGAGGCCATCGTGCTCGATCCGGGCTTCGGCTTCGAGAAGAACGGGCGCGAGAACCTGGCGCTGCTTGCGCGCCTGGGCGAGCTGCAGAGTTTTGGCTATCCGATGCTGGTTGGAACCTCGCGCAAGCGCTTCGTGCGGGGCGCGATCGGTCGCGAGGATCCGGAACCCGATATCGCGACGGCCGCGACCAGCGTGCTGATGCGCGAGCGCGGCGCCGACATCTTCCGCGTCCACAACGTGTCCGCCAACCGGGACGCTCTCGCGATCGCCGACGCGATGATGGCGGCCATGCGCAGCCCCGCGCCGTGACGAGGCGCGCCTATCTCGGGCTCGGCGGCAATCTGGGTGATCCCGCCGCATCGATGGCGACGGCCCTGCAGGCGATCGACGCGCGGATGGATGCGGAGGTTGCGGCGGTGTCGCGTCTCTACCGGACGCCGCCCTGGGGCGTGACGGACCAGCCGGACTTCATCAACGCCTGCGCCGCGGTCGACACGGACCTCTCGGCACTGGCGCTGCTCGATCTTTGCCTGTCGCTGGAGTTGACGCTGAAGCGCGAGCGGCGCCTGCGATGGGGCCCGCGTACGGTCGACATCGACCTCCTCGACTATGCCGGCGAGATCTGGACAAGCGATCGTCTTACGCTGCCGCATCCCAGGATCGCCGAGCGCGCCTTCGTACTGGTGCCGCTGGCGGAGATCGCGCCGGATCTTCCGATCGAAGGCGCGACGGTGTCGGAATGGCTGGAACGCGTTGACGCCAGCACCATCCAGCCCGTCAGTGCGGATGGAAGCTGGTGGCGGACGGCCGGCTGACCGGCCGCCCCGGCTCGAAAGCGAGCTTTGGACTACTCGGACAGCGCGGTCTGACGGACGAGGCCCTGGCTGCGCTTCAGGTTCATGCCGATGACCGGAACGAGGTCGCCGGCCACGCGCACCGAGACGGTGATGTTCATGGCGTTGTTGTCGTCGAGGCGGGCGACCATAGCACCCTTCAGCTGCTTACGGTCGAGCCCGACCACCATGCGGTTGCGGTCGACGGCACCGGAAACGATGTCGAGGCCCTTGCCCTTGGCGCCGTCCTGGAACGCACCGGTATAGCTGGAGCCGCTGCGTACCACCTCGGCCCGCATCTTCTGGGAAAAGAGGCCGACGCGGCAGGAGCCGTCGAGCGCCATGCCAGTCTTCGTCTGATGGCTGGAGCCGTCGAAGTCGCAGACGAACTTGGTGCCCTTGTACTTGCCCGCGACGATCTCGCCGGGGCCTGTCCAGTGGCCGGAGACGGAGCGGAAGAAAGCCTCGTCGGATTCGGCGGCGGCGGGGGTCGCAACGGCGCAGCCCGCCGCAAGAGCAAAGCCTATACCGGCTGACAGCACTCGGATCATGACGAACCTTTCCGGGGCGAAGGGCTGGCGAAATCAACGCCTTCTTTATCGCTCGGATCGGTTAACGCGCCCTTTCCGCGGCGCTGCGACGTCGCTCCGCCTCAACTTCGGCGGGGCTGCGCGTGCCGGGACGGCGCAGTCCGGCGACAGTCGAAAGATCACCGATGAAGTCGCCGACGCTCGGACGGCGCAGGCGCAGGAAGGGCAGCGGGCGGCAGAGATCCATGGCCGACAGGCCGATCCGCGCGGTCAGAAGACCGTTGACGACGCCCTCGCCAAGCCGCGCCGACAGCTTCGCTGCGAGGCCGTGGCCGACCACCTGCTGCACCAGCCCGTCTCCCAGGGCGATGGAGCCGGTGACGGCAAGATGCGCCACGACGTTGCGCACGAGGCGCAGGAGCCCGATCGTGCCGGGCCGGGCGCCGTAGAGCTCCGACATCAGCCGGATCAGCCGGACGGTCTCGAAGAGGACATAGGCGATATCGACGAGCGCCTTCGGACTGGCGGCCGTGACCACCGACACTCGCTTGGAGGAAGCGAGCACCAGCGCCCGCGCCTTGATGTCCAGCGGAGCCAGGAGCTCAGCCTCGGCAATGGCGATCATGTCGCGGCCGTCGATCACCTCCTTCTCGAGGCCCGCGACGCGCGCGCGCGCCTCCGCCGTCTCCGGCCGCGTGGCCAGAAGGGCGGCAAGGCCCGTCACCGTGCGCCGCGCGCCATCCAGCGAGTCGGCCTCATAGGCGGCGAGCCCTTCGCGGCGCTCGCGATCAACGGCGGCCAGGCGCATCAAGGCCATGGTCTCGCGGGTGACGATGCCGATGGCGGCGAGCGCCAGCAGCACGGCCAGCGCGACGGCAACCCAGCCGAGCCACTCTGCCCGCGCGAAGAGGTCGCGGGTGAGCGCATCAACGGCAAGGCCGATGGCCAGCGAGATGAGGGCGCCGAGCGCTCCGACGAACAGCTTGCCGAAGGAAAAGCCGCGGCGGCGCGTCACGACGACCGGATCGGCGGCCGGGTCGAGCGCGACGAGATCGGCCTGGTCGATGGCATCCTCGGGATCGAGTTCCAGCGCCGCGACATCCTCGATGGCGCGGGGCTGGCGTGGCTCTGCCATAGGCGCCGCGGCTTCAGGCTTGCCCGTGCCGAGCCGATAAGCGCCCGGGCGCCGGCTGCTGGGCGGGAAGGGCGGCTCGTCGCTCATGCCAGCCTGTCTCCGAGAAGGAACTGCAGCGCCCGGTCCAGCCGGATATGCGGCAGGGAGAGCGTCAGTCCCTCTGCCGTACGCTCCAGCCGCGGCGGCTGGAACCGTACGAAGCTGATCGGGTCGAGACGTGCCGTCCCGTCCGCGAATAGTTTTGCCGGATCAGCCGGAAGGTCGCCCGGGAAGATGGCTGTTTCGGTCCGCCCGTCGAAGCGGTCGGCGCCGATCGTCTCGCCCTGCATGGGCGTCCCGACGATGACGGGCAGGGTATCGCCGCGATCCTCGACGCTGGCCTCGCGCGTCGCGCGGATCGCCGCGAGCGCGATCACCTCCGTCTTCGCGCCGGAAAAGTCGGCCCGCCTGATGGCGTCATCCATCAGGCGCCGCACGATCGCCTCCAGCCGGCGGTGGCTTTCGCGGTGGAGATGGTCCGCCTTGGTCGCGGCGATGAGGATGCGGTCGATGCGCCGCGTCAGGAACGAGGCGAGCCAGCTGGCGCGGCCGGGCCGGAAGGCCGTGAGGATGTCGGCCAGCGCATTTTCGAGATCGCGCACAGCTTCGGGGCCGGCGTTCAGAGCTTGAAGCGCGTCCACCAGGATGATCTGGCGGTCGAGGCGGGCGAAGTGATCGCGGAAGAAGGGTTTGACGACGACGCTCTTGTACGCCTCGTAGCGCCGCTGGAAGACGGCGGCGAGCGAACCCTTCGGATAGCTCCGGTTCGGCTCGACCGGCAGCGGGGCAAAGGTGAGGGCGGGCGAGCCCTCCAGATCGCCCGGCATCAGGAAACGGCCAGGCGGCAGCGTCGACAGGGCCGTACGATCCCTGCGGCAAGCATTGAGATAGGCCGTGAACGCAGCCGCCAGCGCTTGTGCCGCAGTCTCCTGCAGCGGAGCCGCGATATCGATCGCAGCCAGTGCCGAGAGGTAGCCCGCGGCGAGGGCATCACGGCCGGGGCGTCGGGCGCGCTCCAGCGCCTCGGTGGAGAAGGTCGCGAAATCTTTCTCCAGAAGCGGCAAGTCCAGCAGCCACTCGCCAGGATAGTCGACGATGTCGATCGACAGACGCCCGGCGGAAAACAGCCGTGACCAGCCGGAGGCGGACTGGAACTCCACGGTCAGCCGCAGCTCCGAGATCGCCCGCGTCGACTGCGGCCAGGCGCGTTCCTCCAGGATGGTGCGGATGTGATCCTCGTACTGGAACCGCGGCACCGCGTCGTCCGGCTGCTCCTCCAGCCGGCTGCCTGCGATGCGCCCGCTCGCCTGCGCCTCGAACAGCGGCAGCCGGCCGCCATGCAGGAGATTGTGGACAAGCGCGGTGATGAAGACCGTCTTGCCGGCCCGGGCGAGACCGGTAACCCCGAGCCTCATCGTCGGCTGGAAGAGGCCGGCGGTGCGGTCGGTGAAGGTGCCAAGGGCGAGCAGGGCCTCGTCGGCGATCGAAGTCATGGTACCCAGGCGTCAGAGCAGGATAGGGGGCGGTCAGAGCCGCCGAGGCAGTTGCGGGACGATATAGGTTCGCACAGCGCCCGCCGTAAGAGACGTCCTATGCGGAGGCATCCGGCACGAGGAAGTGCGTCAGCGTGCCTTTGCCGTGCGCAATGTCGGCGAGACATCCATGAAAGCTGATGACGGCAAGGGCGCATGTGGGGAAGCCGCCGCGCAGCCGCGCGCAGAGCGATGGATCGCCGCCCCCCACGAGGGTGAGGGCCAATTCTTCGACGGCGGGGTTGTGCCCGATCACCATGAGGGAGGCGGCGCCCTGCTGTGCCCGTGCCTGCGCGAGGTAGACATCGGGACCGCCGGCATAGAGCGCCTCGCAGAACTCGATCGGCATATCGGCTGGCAGCGCGGCTCGGATGCCGTCCAGCGTCTCGCGCGTCCGCCGGGCGCTCGAGCAGAGCACCCGGTCGGCCGTCAACTGATGCACGCCAAGAGTGTCCGAGAGCTGCACGGCGTCGGCGCGGCCACGATCATCGAGCGCCCGGTCGAAGTCGCGCGCGCCCGGTGACGGCCACGCGGCATGGGCGTGCCGAAGCACGAGAAGGCGGCAGGAGGAGGTCGGGTCCATCGCCAAGGGGTAGGCGCAAAGGTGACGTCGGGCAATGCCGCTGAAGGTGGAGCAGCGAGGCGAAGCCGGCGCATGGCTGGCGCAACCTTACATGCCTATGAGTCAGGCGGAACATTGTACGGGATCAGCGCAAACTGCATCCCGATGGTGCAATGCAAAAAATTAACGAGCGAAGTCAGCGTGTTAGGGACGAGGATCAAGAGCTTATAACAATCTTGAATCCGCTTGTTCCCGTTTCGAACCGCCGGTATAAGCTCGCCCCATCGGCGATGGAGATGCGTGATGAGTGAAACTCTGCATATCGATGCCCCCCTTCCCGACGATGGCCCTTTCATGAACGATCGGCAGCGGGACTATTTCCGCCGCAAGCTTCTGGCATGGAAGGCGGAAATACTGCGGGAGTCGCGCGAAACGCTCGATGCCCTCGCCAACGACAATTCCAACCTCGCCGACCTCGCCGACAGGGCCTCGTCCGAAACGGATCGGGCGATCGAACTGCGGGCGCGCGATCGCCAGCGCAAGCTGATCTCCAAGATCGACTCGGCACTGGAGCGTATCCAGGACGGCTCCTACGGTTATTGCGAGGAAACGGGTGAGCCGATCAGCCTGAAGCGTCTCGACGCTCGGCCGATCGCCACGCTCTCGCTGGAGGCGCAGGAGCGTCACGAGCGGCGCGAGAAGGTTTATCGCGACGAATAGGCCGTCGGCCTGTCTCAGCCAGAATTGTAGAGGGTCGCTTCGGCGGCCCTTTTTCGTCTGGATTGCCGTATTCGTCCCGGCGGCGGGCAGCGGGCCCGGCCGGCCTCGATATGCCTGAGCGGCCAATCAGCCGCCGCCTCGAAAGGCTTTTCCGGCACGTGGAGCTTGCGCGGCGACCACGTCGTGAGCTGGCCTGCTTGCCAAGTCGAATCCGCCGGCCGTCTCAAGTGATTGAGCGAACGGCATCTTCCAAGTTTGACCCACGGTCGCATCGAGACGATGCCGCAGATATTGGCTATCGCCTGCCTCCGGCATTCGGGTCTGAGAACCTGAGTCCGCCCGAGCGGCGAATCTCTTGATGCTGCTAGCACTTCCGAAATCGGAGGTGCCGGCGCCGGCACCGGCGTTGCCTTCCTCCCGCGCAGGCAGTCGCGCCAAGCGCCGCGACGATCAGCGCTCCGGCGGCCGGCGGCTGAACTCGCTGAGGAACTGCTCCATCTCCTGCTCCAAACTCATCGCCACAGGCGGCTTTGCCTCCGGCAAGGGCGATGACGGGGCAAAGCCGAGATCGCCGGCGGCTGGCGACGGAGCTTCGTCCAAGTCACTATTCTCGGCTGCCCGAATGTTGCTATCGGCGTCGAGCTCAGCAGAGAGGATGTCCTCGAGGCTCGGCTCGGCGCTGGCCTCGTTCGGTGCCGACTGCAACTGCGGCTGCAAGGCCGGCTGCGCCGCAACGGGGATGGCCGCTACAGGTACAGCCGCAGCAACGGCAGGCGCTGCGACAGAGGCGCGCGGATCCTCGGCTGGTGCTGCGGGTTCGAAGGTGGAGCGGCGGTTCTGGATGGTGCTGGCGAAGCTGCGGACCGAGAGCGGCTGACGCCCCTCGGCATCGCGGTCGACCGGGATCGCCGGCGCCGCCTGCGGCACGAAAGGCCTGATTCCAACAGCCGGTGCCGGCTGCTCAGGCGCCAAGGGTGAGCCGGGGGCCGCGGCGGCAGCCGTAGCGGGCGGCGGCGATGCCTCGCTTGGCGCGGTGCGCATCGTCGGGAAGACGGGCATCGCGACGGCCGGCGGGTCACGGCGCACGGTCGTCGGCCCTGCGCTCGCGGGCGCCGACGGTGCAACGGGCGTATCAGCCTGGGGCCGCGCGGGAAGCGTCGGCGTTGCCATGGAACGCGGTGGACCGGCCGGCGGCGCGACGGGCGGGACAGTGCTTCGCCCGGACGGCATCGGCGGCGTCCGACGCTGCGGCTCGCCGGCTGTTGCCACGGACGGTGCTCGACGCTCGCCGGCCATGGCGCTGCGCACGATGTCGGCCGGGTCGATCGAGGGCGCCGCCGGCCGCTGCGGCGGAACGGCTTCGCGGCGCGGGGCCGCCGCTGCCGGCGGTACGGCGGCGATCGGTCCATCCTGTGCCGGCGACACAACCGGCGCCGCCTGGCGCGGTTGGAAGGAGCGATCGGCAACGGGTGCGACCGGCGGTGCAACGGCCGGAATCGGAGCGGGCGCGGGTGAAACAGCCGGCGCTGCGACCGCGACCGGTGCCGGAGCCGCGGCGGGCACCGGTGCCGCCGGCGGTACGGCGCGATCCTCAGCCCGCGTCGTCAGCTCAGAGTTTGCTTCAGTCTGCACCGGCTGCTGGACCGCTTGCGACGGCTTGGCCTGCACGACGGGCACTTCGATGGCTGGAGCCACGAACGCGACACCGGGTGCGACCGCCGGCGCGACACTCGGCGCCGTGCGGGGCGGGGCGGCGACCGGTCGCTCCTGCTGCTGTGAGGCCATGATGCGGTCGAGGATGGCGTTGTTCTCAAAATCCTCGGCGCCGAGCTCCGCGATGCCCGCCTCATGGCGGGGACGTGCAGCCGCCGGAACCCGCAGGATGCCGGATTCGACCACGAGATCATTGCCGCCGCCGATCAGGATGAGGTGCTCGACCTCGTCGCGCCGGACCAGCACCAGCTTGCGCTTCTGATCGACGCCGGCGACGTCCATGACAGCCAGCCGAGGCGCTCGGCCTTTGGCGCGCATACCTATGGAGCCGCCAAAGGCCTTGCGGGCGAGCGTGATCATCAGCATCGCCAGGGCGATCACGATCACCGCTGCGATCGCGACCCATACGATCGGCGCGAGGCTTTCCCCCACCAGATCGACCAGCCATTGCGGCATTCTGTGCTCCTGTCGATGATGTTCCAGCGCGCCGACCGCACCATGAATGCGGTAAGCACCAAAAGATGGCGCAAACGCCCGGCGGCAAGGGCGGCGCCAGCCTCGCCCCTCATATCCGCTTAATCATGTCGCACGAAGCTACGCCAGGCAATTTCGGCAATCGGCCGCTCCGACGCCCTGATCGGCAGCTACAGGGCCGCCTCTCGCCATTGCATGGCTTTTAATTCACAATCGCGGCCGCTGGCGGAGTAATGCGAATCATGACGGACGGAGCGAGCGTGGCGACGCCCGACAAGCCCTTCATCGACCGGAGCGCGAATGCGGCCGGAGTCCGCCGGCTGCTGATGCTGGGAGGATCGTTGATCCTTCTCGCGGCGCTTCTGGCGCTGTTCGGCCATGCCTACGGGCTGGCAGCACTTTTGACGATCTTCGCCGCACTCGCGGTCATCGGCATCGCGTCGATCTTCGCGTTCGCGCTTGGGGTCGTCCAGCTGAGCGTACGCTCATCGGACAAGTCCGTGACCGGCGACATCGTCGATTCCATGGCGACCGGGACGCTCGTTGTCGATCGCAAGGGGCGTATCATCTACGCCAACCGGGCCTATGGCGAGATCACCGGGGCCGGCGGCGCCGACGACGTGAAGACGCTGGAGCGCCTGCTCGGCCGCGATGCCGAGGCGTCCGAAGCCATCTACAAGCTCGCCAATCTCGCGCGTGAAAACCAGGCGGGACAGGAGGAGTTTCGCCTTGCCCGCGGCCTGGCCGGCCGGGGTACGCCGCATTGGTACCGGATCTCGGTGCGGCCGTTGCGCAACGCCAACGCGCATCTGCAGGCCTGGCAGATCGCCGACATCAGCAGCGAACGGCAGGAGCAGGAAAGCTCCTTTCGCGAACTGCAGCATGCGATCGACTACCTCGACCACTCGCCCGCGGGCTTCTTCGCCGCGGACGAGTCCCTGCAGATCGCGTATCTCAATGCCACGCTCGCCAACTGGCTCGGCATCGACCTCGTCTCCTTCAAGCCATACGAGCGCTCCGTCCTCGACTTCGTGGCGGACGGTTCGCGGGCGCTCTTGAAGGCCGCAGCGAGCGCCGAGGCCGCTGCCGACCAGCCGGTGCTCGACATCGACCTTGTCACCAGCGCCGGGCAGATCCTGCCCGTCCGCCTCCTGCGCAACGGCGAACGCGGTCGCGACGGCACCGCCGGGCTCAGCCGCACGCTCGTCCTCCATCGCAGCGTCGACAGCGACGGCACCGGGCCGGTGGATGCCGCCGAGGTGCGCTTCACACGTTTCTTCAATTCCTCCCCGATGGCGATCGCCGCCATCGACGGGCAGGGGCGTGCGACCCGAGCCAACGCCGCCTTCGCGCGGCTGCTTGGGCCCGCCGCGGCGGCCGGTACGCAGCCCCTGTCGGAGTGCCTGCGTGAGGACAGCCGCGAGGCGCTGCGCCACGCACTGGAAGCCGCGCTCCGCCGCCAGCCGAACATCCCGGCCGTCGATGCCGAGACGGCCGGCGAGCCGCAGCGCACGCTGCGCCTGTATGTCAACGGCATCGGCGACGTCTCCGACAGCTCGGAGGAGGCGGTGATCCTCTACGGCGTCGACATCACTGACCAGCGCGCCCTTGAAGAGCAGTTTGCCAAGAGCCAGCGCATGCAGGCGATCGGCAATCTCGCCGGCGGCATCGCGCACGACTTCAACAACGTCTTGACCATCATCACCGCGTCGGTCGACTTCCTGCTGCTCAACCACCGCACCGGCGATCCGTCCTTCCAGGACCTTCTGCTGATCAAGCAGAGTGCCAACCGGGCCGCCTCGCTGGTCCGCCAGCTGCTGGCCTATTCGCGCCGCCAGACCATGCGGCCGAAGATGCTGAACCTGACCGACGTCATCGCCGACATGCATCTTCTGCTGAAGCGGATCTCGGGCGATCTCGCCAAGCTGGAGCGCCACCACAGCCGCGATCTATGGCCGGTGATGGCCGATATCGGCCAGTTCGAGCAGGTGATCACCAATCTCGTGCAGAATGCGCGCGACGCCATGACCGATGGCGGCACGATCACCATCTCGACCCGCAACGTCCCGGCGGCGGAAGCCGTCAGCTTCGGCTATGCCGAGCTGACCGAGGGCGACTACGTGCTGGTCGAGGTCGCCGACACGGGGTCCGGCATGCCGGCCGACGTCGTGGAGCGGATCTTCGAGCCCTTCTTCACCACCAAGGAGATCGGCAAGGGCACCGGGCTCGGCCTCTCCATGGTCTATGGCATCGTCAAACAGTCCGGCGGCTACATCTTCGTGGAATCGAAGCCCGGCAGCGGCACGACCTTCCGCATCTTCCTGCCGCGCCATGTGCCGGTGGAGAGCGCCGCGCCCCGCGTCGAGACCGGATCACCGACTGCGAGCGCCAAGACGGATCTCTCCGGCACCGCCTCGATCCTTCTCGTCGAGGACGAGGATCACGTGCGCGCCGGCAATGTCCGTGCGCTCAAGATGCGCGGCTACGAGGTGCACGAGGCCTCGTCCGGCGTCGAGGCGCTGGAGGTGATGGAGGAACTCGAGGGCAAGATCGACCTTGTCGTCTCGGACGTCGTGATGCCTGAGATGGACGGGCCGACGCTCCTGCGCGAAATGCGCAAGACGCGGCCGGACCTGAAGTTCATCTTCGTTTCCGGCTATGCCGAGGAGGCTTTTGCCAAGAACCTGCCGGAGGGCGAGAAGTTCGGCTTCCTCGCTAAGCCCTTCTCGCTGCGTGACCTTGCCGTGTCGGTGAAGGACATGCTGGACGAGTAGGCTCTAAGGTCGGGCCGCTGCAACGTCGCGGCCGCGGCCTCATGGTCGAGGCGGCGGCCGCGTCGTCCCAGGCCGCCCCGGCGCAGTCGAGGCTTGGTCAGGAGACCCGTTGCGCGGCCTTCAACGCCACCGCGATCTCCGCCGCCAGCCTGGCGTTCGATTCCACCAGCGCGATGTTGGCGACGAGCGAGCGGCCGCCGCTGAGCTCGAACATCTTCGACAGGAGATAGGGCGTGACCGCCTTGCCGGTGATGCCGTCTTCTTCGGCTGCCCTCAGAGCCGAGGCGATCCAGCCGTCGATCGTCTCGCGTCCGATCTCGGCTTCGGCTGGAATGGGATTGGCGATCAGCATGCCGCCGGGAATGCCCAGCGCTTCGCGCGCGGCCTGGAAGGCGGCGATCTCGCCGGCGCTGTCGAGCCGCAGCGGCGCCGTCAGTCCGGAGGAGCGCGACCAGAAGGCGGGGAACTCGGCCGTGCCGTGCCCGACGACCGGAACACCTTTGGTCTCCAGGACTTCCAGCGTCTTGCTCAGATCCAGAATCGCCTTGGCGCCGGCGCAGACGACGATCACGGCCGTGCGCGCCAACTCCTCCAGATCGGCCGAGATGTCGAAGCTCGTCTCGGCGCCGCGGTGGACGCCGCCAATGCCGCCCGTCGCGAAGACGCCAATGCCCGCGGCTGCGGCCGCCAGCATTGTCGCGGCGACCGTGGTCGAACCGGTCCGGCCGGTCGCAATCGCGAAGGCGAGGTCGGCGCGCGAAAGCTTCATCGCGCCGCTGCTTCGCGCCAGGCTTTCAAGATCGGCAGGGTCGAGGCCGATGCGCAGCGTGCCGTCTAGAACGGCGATCGTCGCCGGCACCGCGCTCGCCTCGGTGATGATCGCCTCGACACGCTGCGCCATACGCAGATTGTCCGGCCAGGGCATGCCATGCGTGATGATGGTCGATTCGAGCGCGACGATCGGGCGCCCGGCGGCAAGCGCGGCCGCGACGGCGGCGGAGGGGCGGAAGGCGGGTTCGGCCATGGTGCGGGACCTTATGTGATGCGCCGCGGCTGCGGCATTTGGCCGACGAGCGCTGCGATCTGCGTCTCGAAGTCGTGGGGCGGAAACGAGGCGGGCGCGGTGATCCGCAGTGCCGCTGCGGCCTGGCCGCGCTGCACTGCCGACAGGAGCGACTCGCCCGAAAGGATGGCGTGGAATGCGACGCCGGCCAGCGTATCGCCAGCGCCGGTGACGTCCACGGGTGAAACTGCTGGCGGCGACTGCCGGTAGACCCCGCCGCCGTCGAGGATCGCGGCGTCGTGCGGACCATCTGTGATGACGGCCGCCTTCAAGCCGACCGCGGCAAGCCCGCCCGCCAGCGCGCCGACATCGGTCAATGCTCCGTCGCGACCATGGGCCTCTGTCTCCAGCGAATCGAGCAGTGCCGAGGCTTCGGCCTTCGATAGGAAAGCGACGGACAGGAACGGCAGGATGCCGCCCAGCCGAGGCGCCTTCGCCGGTGAAACACCGATGGCGGCGATCGGCCGTCCATCGGCCAGGGCGGCGAGGTGGCGCAGGCCGCTCTCCGGCAGATTGGCATCGACGAGCAGGGCGTCGGCTTTTGCCGCCAGATCCCGAAAATGCTTCCGGGACAGGGCGCGTGCCGTGAGGAGATCATAGAGGCCCATATCGGCAACGCCGACGATGAGTTCGCCGTCGCAGTCCAGGACGGCCGTGTAACTCGGCGTCCGGCGGTCCAGCCAGACGACCCCCGCGTCGATCATGCCCGCCCGCGCGATGGCAACGGCGACCTCGTTGCCGGCCGTATCACCGCCGCGCGCGCCGACGACGTGCACTATTCCGCCGAGAGCGCTCATCGAGAGGGCTGCATTGAAGCCGCCGCCGCCGATCCGCTGAGAGCTTGTGCCGGGGTTCGACGCGCCTGGCGTGGCCGGCGCGGAGGTGCGGCAGATGGTGTCGCGATGCGCACCGCCGACCACCACGATCTCGAACTGGCTTTCGCTCTGCTCGTTCATCCCGCGTTAACCCTTCGACGCGGCGGCGAATGCATCGAATCGGCCAGCGAAGCTAGAACAAAACGCTATCATGACTTGCAGGACGAGAACAAAAGAGGTACATAGAAATCCCCGGCGTGATTGCGCCCATTCCCAACGCGTGGAATAAGGTCCCAGCCCATGGCACAGAATTCGCTTCGTCTGGTTGAGGATAACGGATTGGACAAGACTAAAGCCCTCGACGCGGCGCTTTCGCAGATCGAGCGGGCCTTCGGCAAGGGCTCGATCATGCGTCTCGGCCAGAATGACAAGATCGTCGAGGTGGAGACCGTCTCCACCGGCTCGCTGGGGCTTGATATCGCCCTCGGGATCGGCGGTCTGCCGAAGGGACGTATCATCGAGGTCTACGGACCCGAGAGCTCGGGTAAGACCACGCTGGCTCTCCACACCATCGCCGAGGCTCAGAAGAAGGGCGGCATCTGCGCCTTCGTCGACGCCGAGCACGCGCTGGATCCCATCTATGCCCGCAAGCTCGGTGTGGATCTCGAGAACCTCCTGATCTCGCAGCCGGATACCGGCGAGCAGGCGCTGGAGATCACCGACACGCTGGTGCGCTCCGGCGCGATCGACATCCTCGTCGTCGACTCCGTCGCGGCGCTGACGCCGCGTGCCGAGATCGAGGGCGAGATGGGCGACTCGCTGCCCGGCATGCAGGCGCGCCTGATGAGCCAGGCGCTGCGCAAGCTTACCGGCTCGATCTCGCGCTCCAAGTGCATGGTCATCTTCATCAACCAGATCCGTATGAAGATCGGCGTCATGTTCGGCTCGCCCGAGACGACGACCGGCGGCAACGCGCTGAAGTTCTACGCCTCGGTCCGTCTCGACATCCGCCGCATCGGCTCCATCAAGGAGCGCGAGGAGGTTACCGGCAACCAGACCCGCGTGAAGGTGGTGAAGAACAAACTCGCCCCGCCGTTCAAGCAGGTCGAGTTCGACATCATGTATGGCGAGGGTGTCTCGAAGAGCGGTGAGCTCATCGACCTCGGGGTCAAGAGCGGCATCGTCGAGAAGTCGGGTGCCTGGTTCTCCTATAACAGCCAGCGGCTCGGCCAGGGCCGCGAGAACGCCAAGCAGTTCATGCGCGACAATCCCGATGTCGCCAACGAGATCGAGCTGGCGATCCGGCAGAATGCGGGTCTGCTGGCTGAGCAACTGCTCGACACCGGCGATGACGGCGCTGACGGCGAGGACTGACCGGATCGAATGAGAGTGGCTGGTGCACTGACGGGCACCAAACGCTTCAGTTCGGAATGTCGCGGAGGGCGGTGCGTGGAAGCGTGCCGCCCTTCGGCTTTTCGGACATGGCTTGTTTCGGCGCGGGTTGACGGCCGCAAGATGGACAGGGTCCGGACGCCCCGCTAAAAGCGGCTCGCCAGCGCAGCGGACCTTTCGGCACCTCGCGCACGGCCTGTTTTCCAAAGCGGTCCAAAAGGTTGCTTCATGAGTGGCGTGAACGACATCCGGTCGGCGTTTCTGCAGTTCTTCGCCAAGAACGGCCACGAGGCCGTTGCCTCATCGCCTCTGGTGCCGCGCAACGACCCCACATTGATGTTCACCAATGCCGGCATGGTCCAGTTCAAGAACGTCTTCACGGGTCTTGAGAGCCGTCCCTATTCGCGCGCCGCGACGTCGCAGAAGTGCGTGCGCGCCGGCGGCAAGCACAACGATCTCGACAATGTCGGCTACACCGCCCGGCATCACACCTTCTTCGAGATGCTCGGCAACTTCTCCTTCGGCGACTATTTTAAGGAGCACGCGATCGAGCTGGCCTGGAACCTCCTGACCAAGGAGTTCAGGCTGCCGCAGGAGAAGCTGCTCGTCACCGTCTACCATGATGACGACGATGCGGCCTCGCTCTGGAAGCGCATCGCCGGCCTGTCCGACGACCGCATCATCCGCATCGCCACCTCCGACAACTTCTGGCAGATGGGCGATACCGGCCCCTGCGGCCCGTGTTCCGAGATCTTCTATGATCACGGTGAGGGCATCTATGGCGGCCCTCCGGGCAGCCCCGAGGAAGATGGCGACCGCTTCATCGAGATCTGGAACCTCGTCTTCATGCAGTTCGAGCAGATCGAGCCGGGCAACCGGGTTCCGCTGCCGCGACCTTCGATCGACACCGGCATGGGCCTCGAGCGCGTTGCTGCCGTGCTGCAGGGCGTCCACGACAATTACGACATCGATCTTTTCCGCACGCTGATCCGCGCCTCCGAGGAGCTGATCGGCGTTGATGCCGTCGGCGAGCGCCGCGCGAGCCACCGCGTCATTGCCGACCATCTGCGCGCAACCGCCTTCCTGATTGCCGACGGCGTTCTGCCCTCCAATGAGGGCCGCGGCTATGTGCTCCGGCGCATCATGCGGCGCGCCATGCGCCATGCGCGCCTTCTCGGTGCGCGCGAGCCGATCCTCTACCGCCTGCTGCCGACCCTGGTTGGCGAGATGGGCCGCGCCTATCCTGAGCTGGCACGTGCCGAGGCGCTGATCTCCGAGACGCTGAAGCTGGAGGAGAAGCGGTTCCTGCAGACGCTGGATCGCGGCCTCTCGCTCCTCGCCGATGCCACCGAGGGCATGGATGCCGGTGCCAAGCTTTCGGGTGAGACGGCCTTCAAGCTTTATGACACCTACGGCTTCCCTCTGGACCTGACGCAGGACGCCCTGCGCCAGCGCGGCATCGAGGTGGACACGCAAGGCTTCAATGCCGCGATGGAGCGCCAGAAGGCGGAGGCGCGCGCAAGCTGGGCCGGCTCCGGTGAGGCCGCGTCTGACACGATCTGGTTCGGCATCCGTGAGCGGGCCGGCGCGACGGAGTTCCTCGGCTACGACACCGAGCAGGCGGAGGGCGCCGTCCTGGCCATCGTCAGGGACGGCGTCGAGGTCGATACAGCTCAGACGGGCGAGGAGGTGGCGCTGGTCCTCAACCAGACGCCGTTCTACGCCGAATCCGGCGGGCAGCTCGGCGATACTGGCACGATGCGGGGCGACGGCGTGGTGGTGACGATCACCGACACGCAGAAGGCGGCCGACGGGTTGTTCATCCACAAGGGCCGCGTGGCCGAGGGCACGCTGCGCAAGGGTGCTGCACTGGAGCTGAGCGTCGACCATACACGGCGCAGCCGCATCCGCGCCAACCACTCGGCGACCCATCTTCTCCATGAGGGCTTGCGCGAGGTCCTCGGAAGCCATGTCGCCCAGAAGGGCTCGATGGTGTCGCCGGAGCGTCTGCGCTTCGACTTCTCCCACCCCAAGCCAATCGAGGCGGGCGAGCTCGCCGAAGTCGAGCGGCTGGCGAACGGCATCATTCGGCAGAATGCCGCCGTCGAGACGCGCCTGATGGCCGTCGATGACGCGATCGCGTCCGGCGCCATGGCGCTGTTTGGCGAAAAGTATGGCGACGAGGTCCGAGTCGTCTCGATGGGCATGGCGGAGGAGGGCGAGAAGGCCGGCCGCTCCTATTCCGTGGAACTGTGCGGTGGCACCCATGTGCGCGCCACCGGCGATATCGGCCTTGTCCATGTGCTGAGCGAGAGCGCGGTCGGCGCTGGCGTGCGGCGCATCGAGGCGCTGACTGGCGACGCGGCGCGCGCCTACTTCCTCGAACAGGAAGCGCGGGTGCGCCGTATGGCGGCGGCGCTGAAGGTCGGGCCGGCCGAGGTGGCGGACCGGCTGGACGCCATCGTCGAGGAGCGCCGGCGGCTCGAGCGTGAGCTTGCCGATGCCCGCCGCAAGCTGGCTCTGGCAGGGCCGGCAGGCGGTGGCGACGCCGGGGCGAAGACCGTGAACGGCGTGAGCTTCCTCGGCCGCGTGCTCGACGGTGTGCCGGGCAAGGACCTGAAGGGCATGGTCGACGAGGCGATGGCCGGCCTGTCCTCGGGCGTCGTGGCTTATGCCGGTGTTGCCGAGGGCAAGGCGAGCGTAGTCGTGGCCGTCAGCAAGGACCTGACCGGCCGTTTCGATGCCGTGCAGCTCGTGCGTGCGGCAAGCGGCGCCATCGGCGGCAAGGGCGGTGGCGGACGTCCCGACATGGCGCAGGCGGGCGGGCCCGATGGCGACAAGGCGGCGGAGGCGATCGCGACGGTGGAGAAGGCGCTCGCCTGATCGAAGGGCGGGCGGCGGGGATCATCCCGCCGCGGTCATCTTTTCCGGCGCCGTCTGAAACGACATCATGAAAAAGCCCGGCGCATCGGCCGGGCTTTTCTTTGTCTGCGGTGGCGATAGCCGCCGTCAGGCGGCCATCGCCTTCTGGAGGTTCTCGTCGATCTTGTCGAGGAAACCCGTGGTGGACAGCCAGGGCTGATCCGGACCGATGAGGAGGGCGAGATCCTTGGTCATGTGACCAGCCTCGACGGTCTCGACGCAGACGCGCTCCAGGGTCTCGGCAAAGCGCTTCAGCTCGGCATTGCTGTCGAGCTTGGCACGGTGGGAGAGGCCGCGCGTCCAGGCGAAGATCGACGCGATCGAGTTGGTCGAGGTCTCCTGGCCCTTCTGATGCTGGCGATAGTGGCGGGTGACGGTGCCGTGCGCGGCTTCCGCCTCGACGGTCTGGCCGTCCGGCGTCAGCAGCACCGAGGTCATCAAGCCGAGCGAGCCGAAACCCTGCGCCACGGTATCGGACTGCACGTCGCCGTCGTAGTTCTTGCAGGCCCAGACATAGCCGCCGGACCACTTCAGCGCCGAGGCGACCATGTCGTCGATCAGGCGATGCTCGTAGGTGATCTTGGCCGCCTTGAAGCGGTCCTCGAACTCGGCCTCGTAGACTTCCTGGAAGATATCCTTGAAGCGGCCGTCATAGGCCTTGAGGATGGTGTTCTTGGTGGAGAGATAGACCGGATAGCCGCGCTGCAGGCCGTAGTTCATCGAGGCGCGTGCAAACTCGCGGATCGACTCATCCAGATTGTACATGCCCATAGCGACGCCGGACGACGGCGCGTCGAAAACCTCGTGCTCGATGGTGTTGCCGTCCTCGCCGACGAACTTGATCGACAGCTTGCCCTTGCCCGGGAACTTGAAATCGGTCGCCTTGTACTGGTCGCCGAAAGCGTGGCGGCCGACGATGATCGGCTTCGTCCAGCCCGGCACCAGGCGCGGCACGTTGCGGCAGATGATTGGCTCACGGAAGATGACGCCGCCGAGGATGTTGCGGATCGTGCCGTTCGGCGACTTCCACATCTTCTTGAGGCCAAATTCCTCGACACGGGCTTCGTCCGGGGTGATCGTGGCGCATTTTACGCCGACGCCGTACTTCTTTATGGCGTTCGCCGCATCCACCGTCACCTGATCGTTGGTGGCGTCGCGGTTCTCCATCCCGAGATCGTAGTAGTGAAGATCGATGTCGAGGTAGGGGTGGATCAGCTTGTCCTTGATGAACTGCCAGATGATCCGGGTCATTTCGTCGCCGTCGAGTTCCACAACCGGGTTGTCGACCTTGATTTTCGCCATGGACAATGCCTCGATTCTCAGCGACGGGCGCCGCATCTGCTTCACGGAAGGTTCGCGGCCCTATAGCACCCCGGGCTGGAGAGGCAAAGCAGGTGCGCGCTCCCCGTGCCGTTTCCGCATGGTCCGGAATCATGCGATGATCGCCTTCGAAGATGTTCAGTGGTTCCGACGTCACGCCGCCTGTTGCGGTCGGCAGCTTCCGCAACGAGCGAGCCGGCGACTGCCACGACATCTTCAACAGAACTGTTGCGGTCCTCTGACGGCCAGTCAGAGAAACCATTGACGATGCGACCACTTTCAAGGTTGCCGCTATGAGACATCTGCATGCACTGCTTTTGAATTTGGCAGGGAGAGGTCGTCGTTTACAGCAAAGGAGGTTGAGCCGAGCCGAAGCCGAGACGCTGTCCCCGGGCGCTGACCACTATGCAGCCTATGTCGGGCCGCCGACGGAGTGGGACCTCATGGGTGCCACGCAATTCCGGCTGTTGTGCGCGCTGGGCCTGCGCGATCATCACAAGGTGCTGGACGTGGGATGCGGGTCATTGCGGGGCGGGCGGTTTCTGCTGCTCTACCTCGATAGAGGCAACTACTACGGCATTGAGCCGAACCGCTGGCTGATCGACGACGTCGTCGCGCGTGAATTGGGCGAGGAGCTCATTCGGCTGCGGGCACCCCGCTTTTCCAGCCGGAACGATTTTGATCCTTCCGAATTCGGCACTGCATTCGACTTCGTCATCGCGCAGTCGATCTTCTCGCATGCGGGCCCGGACATCATCCTGCCTGCGCTGCGGAACCTGGGACGCTTCCTGCGACCTGGCGGGCTGATCCTCGCCACTTTCATCCACCGCGAGACTAATCGCGAGATGCCCGAAGAAGCGCCGGGCTGGACCTATCCCGGCTGCACGACCTACTCGGCGCCTCGGATCCTGGAGCTTCTAGGGCAGGCCGGGATGATCGGACGGATGCTGCCCTGGTATCATCCGCGCCAGAGTTGGTACGCGATCGCCTCACGTCACGAGGACATTCCTCCGGAAGAATTCGACGTGCACCTTTCGGGTCAGGTCCGGAGTGGCTTTGAGTAGGGCGAGCTTCGGCCTGGTAATGGCACGAGGCAACGGCCAAGCATCGAACATCTGCCGGCAGGTCTTGTGGACCTGCCGGCAGCAGGGATCAGCGCTGCGCGACCGGGGTCGGGGCGACGCCGTCAGACGTATTGGCGTTCACCTGGTTGGTGCCGTAGGAGTAGATGGTGCCTCCCGAAGCCGTCTGCAGGCCGGTGCCGTTGTTGGTAACCGACGAACGTCCGATCAGGATCGCGGAGTTTGCGCCGACGGAGCGGACGCCTTCACCGGCATTGTTGGCAACGAGCACCCCATCCAGCATCATCCTGACGACGCCAGTTCCGGCGATTGCCGTAAAGCCATGGAATGGCGCATCGCTCGTCGAACTGTTCCGGATGCTGACGTCGACGTCACCGGTTGTTCCCGACGAGTCGGCCCGGACCCCGACGACGTTGTTCGAGAAGACCGTGTTGGCGACGGTCACCTGCGCGGCCGCACTTCCCGTAGGCGCGATCTGAAGCCCCGCCCCGTTCGTCGAGCTGCCATTGTTCGTGATCGTGCTGTTGGCCAGCGTCAGCCTGGCCGTCCCCGTGGAGTTGTTGACGAAAACGCCGAAGCCGTTAGGCGCGTCACCTTTGAAGCCGTTGATCGTCACTCTGTCGACGAGAACGGAGTTTGCCTGGAGATAGCGGATGCCGTTCAGGCCAGGGGCTGTTACCGGGGCGCCGTTGATGGAAATGCCACGCAGCACGACGTTGATGTCAGCGCCATTGACGATGATGCCATTGGTGGCTGAGGAGAGTGCTGACCCGAAGGTGCCACTGCAGTCGATCGTGATCGACTTGGTGATGGTGACGGTGCCGTAGCCGGCGGGATCGAGGCAGTTGATCTCGCCGCTTGCAGCCGTCTTGGAGATGGCGCCGGCAAAGGTCTTGCAGGGCGCGGTGCGGCTGCAAGGATTGACGTCATCACCGACGCCGGACACCCAGGTACGGGTGGCCTGCGCGGAGGCCTGGCCCACGAAGGCGCCGACCAACAGCGGCGCAGCCAGGAGAGCCGCGACCAAGTTGAGCTTTTTCATGTGTGATCTCCGTCTTTGCGACCGGATGTCGATGTTCCGGTGCGTTGCGGAGCCACTATCGGGCGATGTGAGAGGAAGAGGAAAACTTTCCTACAAGCTTTCGAGTTGAACAGAAAGTGATCGACGGTGAGCGACGATCACGCGTCTTTGCTTGCACCCAGCCGGGGATGACCTGCTACGCCCAGTGGCCTGCTCTTCTCAGGCCTGAAATATCTCCCCTATGGGACACACCGGAATTGGATGTAGTGACGGTTTTCCTGAGTGGGTTATGATCTTGGCACCGTGCCGTCGCCGTAGAACATTTCAGATATCTGGATGATCAAGCGCCGCAGATGTGCCGCCGCCGGACTGCCGATCGACTTGATCAGCCGACACGCCTATCGAGATCTGAGACGAAGATAATGCCGCCGCGCAGAAATTACACATGAGTAGCAATGTCTGACCTCGTCATACGGTTTTCTTGCGTTGTCGACGAGGATCCAATCTTCACGACCCAGGCATTTCGCTGGGTCCGTAGCCTCATCGAACTGGGTCGTGTTTCTCCTCAGGACATTGCGGTTCATTATGTATTGGGCACTGATCGTGTTCGTCTGGCGGAAGTCTTCGAGCCTCTGTGCGTTTCTCTGTTCCCCGTGAGTCGGATGTCATGGCGGTTGCCTCACTTGAACAAGCTCGCTCAGTTGCAGTCCCTCTTCCTGCGGGATGCGGACCTCGCAGTCCTGTGTGACTGCGACACGTTCTTCCTATCCGATCCTCGTCCGTACCTTGTGAAAGATCAGCTGGCGGCGGCCGTGGTCGATCTGTCGAACCCGCCTCTTGTCATCTGGGACGAATTGCTCCGGCGGGCCGGCCTGACCAAGGGGCGGCCGGACGTCAGGACCGGCTCTTCGGATGCTCCGACGATCTTCGAGAATAGGAATGGCGGGATTTACGTCTTCCCCGGAAAGCGGTTGGGAGAGATCGACGAGGCTTGGCGCAAGTGGGTCGCATGGCTCGACGGCCAGGGCGACATTCTCGGGCATTTCACGTTTCACACCGACCAGATCGCGTTCGCGCTTGCCTGTCTCGACAACGACTTGCAGCCCCGTATCCTGCCGAAAAGCTTGAACTTTCCGACACATCTGCCGCCGGAACATGTCGGCGACGGAGCGCCGATCGTGCTGCATTATCATCGTCATGTCGACAAGCGGGGCGCTCTCCGGCCGCTCGGGCAGCCAACGGTGGATCGGGCGATTGCATTTGCCAATTCAGTCCTCGCCAAACCGGCGTTGATCCAGCGCAAGCAGCGCCTGGTCCTCCATGTCGGCCTCCCCAAAACTGGAACGAGCGCGTTGCAGCGCTGGTGCGGGGACAACGCCACAGAGCTTCTTGCACATGGGATCAGGTATCCTGAACCCAGCAGCTTGACAGCGATGCCCAAGCACCAGTTCCTGGTGGACGATCTGAAGTCAGGGCGTTTCGATCGGACGGCGAAGGCCATTGCCGAGAGCCGCGCGGGCAACGGCTCGGATTGCGTCATCCTGAGCACCGAGGGCCTGACCAATCACCTCTACGACTTCCGTCCGGCGGCCTTGAAGACTCTGCGCGAACTGCTGGAGCCCTTCGAGACAACGATATTCCTGGTCCATCGAGACCTCGAGGACTGGCTGCGGTCGTACCACAAGCAATGCGAGATCAATCCGCGCATTCCGATCTACAGCTACGGTCTCGGCCTCGATCTGCGGGAGTTCCGGGAACTTCCACGCGTCAAGAAATTGATGAACATCCAGAACCTTGTCGCGGACTGTGCGGCCGCTTATGGCTCGGCCAAGGTCGTTGCCGCCGAATTCGACACTGACTGGACCGGGCAGTTCTTCTCCTTGTGCGGGTATAGTCCGGTGGGAGGCAGCGAATTGCCGCGCGCCAATGAAAGCGTACCGGACTGGGTTTTTCAGGCCGTGCTGCGTCTCAACCGGCTCGGCCTGTCCGACGAGGCGCGGAGCGCCTGGATGGGCACTCTGCAGCGTTTTGCCCGGTCTCGGCATTCCGGATTGATGGCCTTCGAAGCGAAGTCGAGCGCCGAAAGGCTGTGGCGTCAGCTAGACCCTGCACTCATCGGCGTAGTCTCAGCGCCCGACGAGCGCTGGACAGGCTATGGTGACATGGTGCTGCGGCTGCTTCAAGAGGTTTCCGAGAAGAGCGTTTGACGTGCGCGCGCCTTGCGACCACGCGCACGTCGAAGTCGGGCGCTTCTTATGGACGGGGCGGGTAAATGCCCTCGAGAGCAATACACCACGTCATCGCGAGGTAGGGACCGCGATGCTGGACGGGCTGGCTGCCGCCTGTCTGAGCGATCATGTCAGCCGCCATGGTGCGATTGGCTGGCCCATTGTGATAGACGTCGTCGTCGCCCACACCGCCACCGAGATAGCGGCCCTGCGGCCCGCCCTGATCCGCGGTTGCGTTAGTCGCGTTCACCACATGCGAGTGCGAAGGCATCTGCGCCGTAGTGAGGGTGAAGCTTTCCTGGCCCCCAATTTGGCCCAAGGCGTAAGTCGAAAGACCAGGACCTGTACCAGCGAAGATCGGCGCGCGGCCGCGCAGATCAGGAAGGGCGAAGGTCGACGTTCCGTTGCCGCCGTAGGTCGTTCCCAAAAGCGAGAACAACGCCGTATTGGATGCTATCGAGAGAATCGAGCCATCGGCGTTGGCCCAGCCCCTCGGACAGAAATTGCCGCCGAAGAGCATAGCCTGCCCGACAAAGGGCTCGGCCTGTGCCGAAGCGGTCGAGGTGCCGGCAATCGTTGCGAGAAGAGTGCATGAGAGAGCGAGCGAGTTCTTCGTGAGCCTGCGCACCTTTGTCCTCCGTAAGGTGTGTCCCAACTGACAGCACCCTCACCGTAGAGAACCGCTCAAGGTTGTAAATAGACACCCGTTCTTATCAGCTGCCTGTCTCCGCTTCCATGCGACAGTTGGCGGAGAGATGCTTCAATTCATGGGCTGGATATGGCACGGAGCGCGCTGAACATCCCTCTAAAGGCATGAAGAGATGATAGGAACGGATGGCGATCAGCTGGTCGCGGCAGGCGGGCCGGCGATCATCCTGGTCGAGCCGCAACTCGGCGAGAATATCGGCATGGTGGCGCGGGCCATGGCCAATTTCGGCCTTGAGGACCTGCGTCTCGTCAATCCGCGTGACGGCTGGCCGAGCGAGAAAGCTCGCGCGGCAGCGTCCCGGGCCGACCATGTGATCGATGCTGTGCGCCTGTTCGGCTCCGTCGAGGAGGCCGTTGCCGATCTGACCTATGTCCTCGCCACGACGGCGCGCTCGCGCGACAGCCAGAAGCCGGTACGAGGTCCGAAGTCGGCATGTGCGCAGCTGCGCGGACGGATCACGGCTGGGCAGCCGACCGGCATCCTTTTCGGACGCGAGCGTTTCGGCCTGTCGAACGAGGAAGTCGGATTGGCCGACGAGATCGTCACCTTCCCCGTCAATCCAGCCTTTGCCTCGCTCAACATCGCGCAGGCAGTGCTTCTGATGAGCTACGAGTGGATGCAATCGAGCTCGGACGACGCGGAAACGCCGCGCTTTGCTCCAATTGAGGCGGATCCTGCGGAGAAAGGCGACCTGCATCGTCTGCTGGATCACACCGAAGTGCTGCTGGACCGCCTCGGCTACTTCCGCCCGCCGGAACGGCGGGTCGCCCTCTCGGAAAAGCTGCGCACGACCCTGACCAAAGCCAATTTCAGCCGCATGGAGGTGCACGCGCTGCATGGCGTCCTGCGTCATGTAGAACATCGCCTTGACGGAGACGGCGAGTGAGCGCCTCTGGCGGAAAGACGGAAGGACGTCCGGTCCTGATGCTGGACAGCGGGGTCGGGGGCCTGACGGTGCTGCGCGAGGCGCGCGTGCTGATGCCGGATCGTCGCTTCGTCTACGTGGCCGACGATGCGGGCTTTCCGTATGGCGGCTGGGAAGAGGCGGCGCTGCGCGAGCGGCTGGTCGAACTCTTCGGCAAGCTCATCGCGGAGCATCGACCCGCGATCTGCGTCGTTGCCTGCAACACGGCATCCACGCTGGCGCTGGATGCGCTGCGCGCCGCCTATCCCGACATGCCCTTCGTCGGCACGGTGCCAGCCATCAAGCCGGCCGCGGAACGGACCCGGTCGGGCCTCGTGTCGGTTCTGGCGACGCCCGGCACAGTCAAGCGGCAATACACCAGGGATCTCATCGAGAAGTGGGCCGGGCGCTGCAGCGTCAACCTCGTTGCCAGTGTGAACCTCGCCAGCCTCGCCGAGGACTACATGCGGCATGGCTTCGTGGACGAGGCCGCCGTGAAGGCCGGGATCGAACCCTGCTTTATCGAGGTGGACGGCCGGCGCACCGATATCGTGGTGCTGGCCTGCACGCACTATCCGTTCCTGGTGAACCGCATGCGCAAGATGGCGCCCTGGCCGGTGGACTGGCTCGATCCGGCGGAGGCGATCGCGCGGCGCGCCCTGTCCCTGCTGCCGGCTCCAGGCGAGTTGGGGCAACCGCAGGGCCGGGACCTTGCCATTCTTACCGGCGGTGCGCCGGATGCGGTCACGCGCCGATTGATGCAGGGTTTCGGACTCTCGACCTGAGTTCAGCCTGCGGAAAAGCTGATGTTCGAGGTCTGCTTGTCGGACCCGTCGACCTTGTCGGTCACGACCATCGAGAATTGGCCGTTGCCGGCATTTCGGATCACCATCGTCGCAGCCCTGTCGCCATAGGCCGGCACAGGATAGGTGATCGTCAGCACGAGTGCGTCGCCCTGCTGCTCGCCCGAGACCTTGGCCGCGCCCTTGGTCGAACCTGTATAGCTGCCTGAAAATCGTCCGGATGCGGGATCGTAGCGGATGTCGGCGCCAATCCGGCGCGTGAAGATGATGGCGGCGCGGCACTGTCCGGTGATGGAGACCTGGTTGGGAGACGGCCGACTCCCGGCGACCTCGCAAGAAACGCGCCGGGGCGCGGAATCCACATCGCGTTGCACCGTGCCGGTGCCGCTCCAGCTGCCGTCAAAGCGTTGAAGGAAGCTACCGTCGGCAGACGCCGCGCTTGGAGCGCACAACGCGATGGCGAGGAGTGATAGGCCGAGATGTCTGGAATGCATGGAGTTCCATTCCGAAGGATGATCATCTCGCAAGGAACGTCCGGAGATCGTCGAACGTTCGCCGGATGAAGATCAACTCGCCGGCACGTCCCGGTCTGGAGCGGTCATGGACCTCATTCGTATCCTCCTGTCGATCCTGTTGCCGCCGCTCGGCGTCTTCATGCAGGTCGGCTTCGGCAAACATTTCTGGATCAACATCATCCTGACGCTGCTCGGCTACTTCCCGGGCGTCATCCATGCGGTCTGGGTGATCGCCAAGTACTAGGCGGCGACAGCCGGGTTGACATGCCAGTGTCATCTGCCTAAGCACTGCGTCAGCCGGCGGAAGCAATTCCAGCCGGTTTTTGACGTGTCCCGTGGACGGAGCGCCTCGTGCATCCTTCGTCCTGTCAGCTGGCCGAGGCGCCGGCAGAGGAGGGCGCGTTTCCCAAGCCGCCCGCGTATCACGACGATATGCCGGGCCATCCTGACTTGAAGGAAATGCGATGAGCAAGCGCGAATCGGCGAAGTACAAAATCGATCGCCGCATGGGCGAGAACATCTGGGGCCGTCCGAAGTCCCCGGTGAACCGCCGCCAGTACGGCCCGGGCCAGCATGGCCAGCGCCGCAAGGGCAAGATGTCGGACTTCGGCACGCAGCTGCGTGCCAAGCAGAAGCTCAAGGGCTACTACGGCGACATCTCCGAGAAGCAGTTCCGCCGCATCTACGACGAGGCGGCGCGCCGCCGTGGCGATACGTCCGAGAACCTGATCGGGCTGCTCGAGAGCCGTCTCGACGCCGTCGTGTTCCGGGCGAAGTTCGTGTCGACGATCTTCGCGGCACGTCAGTTCGTCAATCACGGCCACGTGAACGTCAACGGCCGGCGCACGAACATCCAGTCCTATACCTGCAAGCCGGGCGACGTCATCGAGGTGCGCCAGAAGTCGAAGCAGTTGACCGTGGTGATCGAGGCGACCCAGCTCGCCGAGCGCGACGTGCCAGACTACATCGAGGTCGATCATCAGAAGATGGTCGCGACGTACCAGCGCGTCCCGGGACTCGGCGACGTGCCGTATGCCGTCCAGATGGAGCCGAACCTGGTCGTCGAGTTCTACTCGCGCTAAAGGACCGATTTTAACCGATCTTTGCAAAGGCCGCCTCCGGGCGGCCTTTTTCGTTGGGCCTCTGCAGTTGCTGATCTACAGTCCGGGCGGCGCGGGGGGCTGCGCAGATCGGAAGGGGCAGGGCATGGTCGGGCGTGTCCGGGTCGTTCTTCACGGCGGGATGCACAAGACTGGAACCACGTCTCTGCAGGCCGCTCTCCTGTCCTGCCGGGACGCACTCGCGGCCAGCGGCATCTGGTATCCGCGGGGCGAGGTGCGGCAGGCCGCCCAACTGATCAACGTCAAACGCGCAGACTGGTCGCCTGAGCCGATCGCGCGCGTAATAGCGGAATGCCAGCGAGGCGGCGCTCATACGCTTCTGCTCTCGCTGGAGAGCATCTCCACGTTCTCGGCCCTGGATTTCAAGCGCCTGACGGCTTGCTTTGAAGATTGCGAACTCGCGTACGTCTTCGTTTTTCGCCATTGGGCGACCTATCTGCCTTCGCGCTGGAGCCAGTACATCAAACGGCGCGACAGTCAGACCTGCGCCGATTACGTTGCCGGCATCTCACGGAGCGAACACCCGGATCATCGCTTCGACCTCATCGTCGAGCGTGCGCTTGCCAGTGGCCCCTGCAGAGTGGAGGCGGTGTCGTATGATCGCGCCGTCGAGGATCAAGGGTCGGTCCTGCCGGCCGTCATCCGGGCGATCGGCCTGCCGGAGGCTCTCGGCCACACGATCGCGGCATCGGCGAGCTGGCGTCACCGCACCGGCGGGCGGGAGCGGCTGGAGGTCACCCGCCTTCTCAATGGCGCTCTCGCAGATCGCCTGGGCCTGCCGCAGGACGACAATGTTCGCGCGGTCGGAGAGGGACGCCTGAGCGACGTCTTCTTCGATCTTGATCCGGCTGAGCTGCCGCGAGCGGAGTTCAGCGCGATCGTTCAGTTGGGCCGGTCAACCTCGGTCCGGCAGCCCATCGCAGCCGGCTTCATCGATGCCGGCATGCGACTGGAAGCCCATCGCCGCCTGTTTGCCGATCTGGGCGGTCTGCCGATCTTCCCGGACTACCTGCCCGTACCCGTTGAATCGTGGAGCCTCGACTGGACCGCGATTGCGGCTCGTCAGCCCGTGCGCGACTTCGTGGCGCGCATGAGGCCTATCGTCGAGGAGCGGATGACGGCGCGTCTCGCGCTTCTCAGATGACAGCCGTGGCGACGAACCTCTGAAATGCCGTGTCGGGCCTCGGTAAGGTCCCGAGACTGCCCACCCTTCGGTGCGCCGCGTCTCGCTGCTCTTTCGCCGATCGGGCTGAAGCGGTAAACGCCGCAGAAGACGAAGAGGTGATCCATGCTCGAAGCGGATGCGACGCAGACGCTCAAGGACGACGACGCTGCGGCCTTCTCGGACGGCGAGGGCGCACATCCGTTGTTCCGTTCGGCCCCGGACAGTGTCGGCTTTCGCAAGCTGCGCAAGCGGCTGCTACGGGAGATGCGCGAGACGATCGAGAGCCACGCGATGGTGCGCCCGGGTGCCCGCTGGCTCATCGGCATCTCCGGCGGCAAGGACTCTTACGCACTGCTGGCGCTGCTGCACGACCTCAAATGGCGCGGTCTGCTGCCGGTCGATCTCCTCGCCTGCAATCTCGACCAGGGCCAGCCGGGCTTTCCCAAGCACGTCCTGCCGGACTTCCTGAAACGCTACGGCATCACGCACCGGATCGAGTACCGCGACACGTATTCCGTCGTGACAGAGAAGATGCCGGCCGGGGCGACCTACTGTTCGCTATGCTCGAGGCTGCGTCGCGGCCATCTCTATCGTGTCGCGCGCGAAGAGGGTTGCGAGGCGCTGGTGCTGGGGCACCACCGCGACGACTGTCTGGAGACGTTCTTCATGAACCTCTTTCACGGCGGGCGACTGGCGGCGATGCCGGCCAAGCTCCTGAACGACGAGGGCGATGTCACGGTGCTGCGCCCCTTGATCACCTCGTCGGAGGCTGACATCGCGCGCTTCTCGCAGGCGCTTGATTTCCCGATCATTCCCTGCGACCTCTGCGGCAGCCAGGACGGCCTGCAACGCAATTTGACGAAGGCGATGCTGGCGGAGATGGAGCAGCGCCAGCCCGGCCGCAAGGACGTGATGATGCGTGCGCTCGCCAATGTGCGGCCGAGCCATCTGCTCGATCCGAACCTCTTCGACTTCAGCGCCCTCACGCCGATGAAGGGCGGTTAGCGCGGGAGCCAAGGCGCGGCAGCGTGCCGCGCCTTCGCCGATGTCCGAGCTGCTGTCTACTCGGCCGCAGCGCTCTGCGGCTTGGCATCATCATTCGACAAGGCGTCCATCGGACTGGCGGCCTTGTGCTGGTTGAGCCGCCGGAACAGGCGGCCGTCTTCTGCAATGGCGACGAGGCCGAGGGCGAGCACCGACAGGACCAGGAAGCCCGACAGGAGCGGCAGCGTCGTTCCGTCGAAGTAGTAGCCGATGATCGCGCCGCAGAGGCCGCCGCCCAGGGTCTGCAGGAAACCCAGCACGGACGACGCGGTGCCCGCGACATGGCCGAGAGGATCCATCGAGAGCGCGTTGTAGTTCGTGCCGATGAAGCCGAAGCATCCGAAGGACAGGATCATCAGCGGCAGGAACAGCCAGAAGGGCGCCGCTCCGCCGTTGAGTGCAGCGATCGTCAGGTGGACGCCGGCCAGAGCGATGAAGCTCACATGGGCCATGTGCGCCAGTCGGCGCATGCCGAAGCGCATCACGAGTTGCGAGTTCACAAAGGATGACAGCGCCATGAAGATGGCGGCGGCCGAGAAGTAGACGGTGAAGAAGTCGCCGATCTGATAGACGCCGCGATAGATCTGCTCGGCCTGATTGATGAAGCCGAAGAGGACGCCGAACATCAGCGACGTGCCGACGGCATAGGCGAACGAGCGCCGCGTCGTGACGACGATGCGGAAGGCGTTGGCTACACGTGCCATCGTCAGAGGCAGACGGTCCTCCGGATGCAGCGTCTCCGGCAGGCGCAACGCCGCCCAGACCGTCACCGCAAGGCCGAGCAGGGCGGTGAAGAGGAAGACCTCCTGCCAGCTGCCGAACAGCATGATGGCCTGGCCGACATTCGGTGCCACGACCGGGATGACCATGAAGATCATCATGACCAGCGACATGACACTCGCCATGCGCGGTCCTCCGAAGCAGTCCCTGACGACCGAAACGGCGATCACGCGCGTAGCTGCGGCACCGACGCCCTGCAACACGCGTAGGGCCAGCAGCATCTCGAAGCTGGAGGACAGGATCGCGAGAAACGAGGCGAGGCAATAAACCCCGAGCCCGGCCAGCAGCACCGGGCGCCGCCCGAAGCGGTCGGACAGAGTGCCATAGAAGATCTGCGCCACGCCGAAGCCGGTGACATAGGCGGTGATGACGAACTGGCGTTCATTCTCGGAATTCACGCCGAGAGCCGCGCCGATATTCTGCAGCGAAGGGATGAAGATATCGATGGCCGCCGCATTTAGCGCCATGAGCGAGGCGATGAGCGTCACCAGTTCCCAATAAGGGAGGCGGCCGGCAGGCCCGCGATCAGGCGCATGCGACATGCGTTCATCCTTGTTGTGCGATGCAGCATCCATATGCGATCGAGCAGCCATTGCAAGGCCGCCTTATCATGCGGTGCGCATGTGACGCCGCTACAAGCCTTCGGAAACAAAGAAGCCCACCGGCGGACCGGCGGGCTCCTGCCTCCAGATCGTGTCGGAGGGATCAGTTCGCGGCGGGCATCGGCGCCTGCGTAGCGATGCCTTTCTCGTCGAAGAAGCCCTTCAGCTCACCGGCCTGGAACATCTCGCGCAGGATGTCACAGCCGCCGACGAACTCGCCCTTGACGTAGACCTGCGGGATGGTCGGCCATTGGCCGTAGTCCTTGATGCCCTGGCGCAGCTCGTCGGAGGAGAGGACATTCACGCCCTTGTAGTCGACGCCCATGTAGTCGAGGATCTGGACGACCTGGCCGGAGAAGCCGCATTGCGGGAAGCCGGGCGTGCCCTTCATGAAGACCACGACGTCGTTGGTCTTCACCTCGTTGTCGATCCAGTCGTTGATACCGCTCATCTTTTCATCCTCATGGTTCCGGTCATGCGGTTCAGGATGTTATTCTCCATGACCGCCATGTCGTTCCTGATCTCGCGCCCGTCGCGCTCGATGCGATCCAGTCGGGTCTGTTGTCTCGATAGAAGATCGATCACTTGAATAAGATGACGATCCGTCTCGTCCAGACGCTTGTCGATCTTCCGCAGATAAGCCAGCGTATGGCTGACGATCGCGGTATCATGATCGCTCATCGGACATCGTCCTCAGGCCGGCGCGCTAGTCTGCAGTGCCAGAGCGTGCAACTCGCCGCCCATGTTGCCCTGCAACGCCTTATAGACCATCTGGTGCTGCTGCACACGGGTCTTGCCGCGGAAGCTCTCCGAAACGATCTCGGCGGCATAGTGATCGCCATCGCCGGCCAGGTCCCGGATCGTCACCACGGCATCCGGAATGCCGTCCTTGATCATCTTTTCGATGTCATGGGGGGTCATCGGCATGGTCGTCTCCCTGCGCGGCCGGCGGATCACACCGACGGCTTGCGCTATAAGCTAGGTCCTGGCAGCGGCTTGATCAATTGCGGCGGCGTTCACGCCGCAGCCGGCGTCTCCGCGATCTCTCCGGCCATGTAGTTTGGGAACCAGCTTTCATGTGCGACCGTCAAGTCGGCGAGCGCGACACTGAAGCGACCGGGGAGGATTAGCGCGTCGCCGCCGGCGGTCGCGACCGTGTGGCAAGGGATGCCAGCGGCGTTGCATTCCGCGGTCACCGCATCAGCCGTGGCCGGGCTCACCGCGACGACGTAGCGCCCCTGATCCTCGCCAAACAGCCAGGCATGCAGCAGTCCGCGTCCCGGTGCGAGGGTCGCGCCGATGCCGGACGCCATGCACATCTCGGCGATAGCGATGGCAAGGCCACCGTCGGAGAGGTCATGACAGGCGGCAACGCGCCCGGCTTGGATCAACGAGCGCACGAAATCGCCGTGGCGCTTCTCCTCGGCGAGGTCAACGAGCGGGGCTGCGCCGTCCTCGCGACCCTCGATCTCCCTGAGGTAGATGGAGGAGCCGAGATGAGAGCCCTCGCGGCCGATCATCAGCAGCACGTCGCCGCTCGCCATACCGCCGATGCGCGCGGTGCGGCTGCGATCCTCGATCAGGCCGACGCCGCCGATGGTCGGGGTCGGCAGGATCGCCTGGCCGAAGGTCTCGTTGTAGAGCGAGACGTTGCCGGAAACGATCGGGAAGTCGAGCGCACGGCAGGCGGTGCCGATCCCCTCGATCGCCTTGACGAGCTGGCCCATGATCTCCGGCTTTTCGGGGTTGCCGAAGTTGAGGTTGTCGGTTGCGGCGAGCGGCGTCGCGCCGACGGCTGTCAGGTTGCGCCAGCATTCCGCGACGGCCTGAGCGCCACCCTGGTACGGGTCGGCCTCGCAATAGCGCGGCGTCACGTCGGAGGAGAAGGCGAGCGCCTTGGTCGCATGGCCGTCGACGCGCACCACGCCGGCATCGCCGCCGGGGCGCTGCAGCGAGTTGCCCTGGATCAGCGTGTCATACTGCTCGAACACCCAGCGGCGCGAGGACAGGTCGGGCGAGCCGACCAGCCTGAGGATCGCTGCGCCGTAATCCGCAGGCTCCGCGAGGTCGGCGGCATGGATGACCTTTGCCGGCACCGGTTCGATCCAGGGCCGGTCATATTCCGGCGCCTCATCGCCGAGCTGCTTGATCGGCAGGTTGGCAACCTCGCGGCCCTCCCACAGGATGCGGAAGCGAAGATCGTCCGTGGTGCGGCCGACGATGGCGAAGTCGAGGCCCCATTTGACGAAGATTGCTTCGGCCTCCTGCCGCTTCTCCGGCTTCAGCACCATGAGCATGCGCTCCTGGCTTTCCGACAGCATCATCTCGTAGGCGGTCATGGCGGCTTCGCGCACCGGCACGCGGTCCAGGTCGAGCTCGATGCCGAGGTCACCCTTGGCGCCCATCTCGACGGCCGAGCAGGTGAGGCCGGCCGCACCCATGTCCTGGATCGCGATGACAGCGCCGGTCTGCATCAGTTCGAGGCAGGCCTCCAGCAGGCACTTCTCGGTGAAGGGGTCACCGACCTGCACGGTTGGACGCTTCTCCTCGATCGTCTCGTCGAACTCGGCCGAGGCCATGGTGGCGCCGCCGACACCATCGCGGCCGGTCTTGGCGCCGAGATAGACGACGGGCAGTCCGACGCCCTCCGCCTTGGAATAGAAGATGGCGTCCGTCTTCGCGAGCCCGGCCGCAAAGGCATTGACGAGGCAGTTGCCGTTGTAGCGCGGGTGAAAGTTCACCTCGCCGCCGACGGTCGGCACACCGAAGGAGTTGCCATAGCCGCCGACGCCGGCGACCACGCCGGCCACCAGGTGCCGGGTCTTGGGATGATCCGGCGCGCCGAAGCGCAGCGCGTTCATCGCCGCGACGGGGCGCGCGCCCATGGTGAAGACGTCGCGGAGGATGCCGCCGACGCCGGTCGCCGCGCCCTGATAAGGCTCGATGAACGACGGGTGATTGTGGCTCTCCATCTTGAAGACCACGCAGTCGCCGTCGCCAATGTCGACCACGCCGGCATTCTCGCCGGGGCCTTGGATGACGCGGGCGCCGGTCGTGGGCAGCGTGCGCAGCCAGCGCTTCGACGACTTGTAGGAGCAGTGCTCGTTCCACATCGCGGAGAAAATGCCGAGTTCGGTGATCGTCGGCTCGCGGCCGATGAGCGTCAGGATGCGCTCATACTCGTCCGGCTTCAGGCCGTGCGCGGCGATGAGGTCGGGCGTGATCGCGATGTCGCTCATGAGATCTGCATATCCGTCTTGCGGCGATGCGGCATCGGTGCCGCGCCGCGATCTATAGAAGCCAAGCGTCGACGCTGGAAGCCCAAACGGGCAACCGCCGGTCTCTTCCGCGTCAGCCGTTTCTGATCCAGGCGAAAGCCGGATCGCTGCCGCGGCAAGGCGCCGTGTCGGCATTGCCGCGCATCACCACGGCGTCGTCTGCGGCCTGCGGGATCTCGTCGTCGAGGACGCGGCGCTGCAGCACGACGAGCGCGTAGTCATAGCCCTTGCCCTTGCGTGACGGCGAGCGCACGCAGGTGGCATAGCCACTGGACGGATCGGCGAATACGAAGCGGTCGCTGCGCTCGGACGGGCGGCGGCGGAAGACGGCGCGAGCCGTGTCGCGGAGATAAACGCGCTCCAGCGCGTTCGGCAGGCTGCCCGCTGATTTGGCACCCTCAGACATGGCGATCGGCGCCACGGGCAGGGGCTGAGTCTCGGCATTTGCCGTGGCGACGGAGAAATCGCTGGAGACGCAGCCCGTCGCGGACAGGCCGGCGAGGATGATGGCCGCCAGGCGCAGGGTGAGTGCCCCCTTCAGGCTGTCAGGCATTGCAGCCATTGCCGCCGGCGCGCCAGCGAGACAGGTCGGCATCGATGCGGCGCGCGATCGGCTCCTGCGTCAGCGGCCCATAGACGGCGACGGCACTCGAGCCGCGCTGGCCTTCCACCACCAGCAGCGGGCGGGCTTCTGGCTTGCCGCGCGGCACCAGAAGGAAACGAGGCCGGCCCGAGAAGGACGAGAGTTCGGGCGCCAGGCTATAGCGCGTGAAGGCCGGATCGCCCGACTTGAACCAGCAGCGGTTGGCCGTCAGCGTCAGCCGCTCCATCCGGTCGAGGCCGGTGTCGGCTGCGACAGGTCGCGCCGGCTGGGGCTTGGACGCGCAGCCGGCAAGAGCGCCCGCGAGGAGCATCGCGCCGAGGCTGCCGAGCTTGAGTGTGCGTGAGATAGACTCGCTCACGCCGCCACCTTCTGGCCGAGGCCGAGCACGCTCTCGAAGATGCCACAGCCGTCGGTGCCGCCATGCTCCGGCTCAACCAGATTCTCGGGATGCGGCATCAGCCCCATGACGTTACCGCTTTCGCTGACGATGCCGGCGATGTCGCGCACCGCACCATTCGGGTTGGTGCCCTCGGCATAGCGGAACACGACCTGGCCCTCGCCATGCAGGCGCTCCAGCGTCGCCTCGTCGGCAAAATAGTTGCCATCGTGATGCGCGACCGGACAGCGGATGATCTGGCCTTCGGCATAGCCGGAGGTGAAGCGCGTGCGGTTGGTCACCACCTCGAGCTTCACCTCGCGGCAGACGAATTTGAGGCTGGTGTTGCGCATCAGCGCGCCCGGCAGCAGGCCTGCCTCGCAGAGGATCTGGAAGCCGTTGCAGACGCCGAGCACCGGAACGCCGCGTGCCGCTTCCGCGGCGACCGCCTGCATGACCGGCGAGCGGGCAGCGATCGCGCCACAGCGCAGATAGTCGCCATAGGAGAAGCCGCCGGGCACGACGATCAGGTTGACCGGCGGTATTGCGGTCTCCGTCTGCCACACAGTCAGCGGCTCGACACCCGAGATCGAGCGCAGCGCAGCGATCATGTCGCGGTCGCGATTGAGGCCGGGAAGCAGAACGACGGCAGTTTTCATGACAGAGGTAGCCTCGCTGAAAGGCAGACGGCGCTAGCGCCCATGTGACGTCTCGAGCGACGCTGTAAAGAGCCGCAAGCGGTCAGGTCAAGCGTTGCAAGGCTTTGCAGATCACCACCGCAAAGCTAACGCGAACTCTCTTGCGGCGATGTCTCACCATTGGCCGCAGCGATGGTGGAATACAAGAGCTGTTGGGTCAGTCCCCCGATGGATCCGGAGGCTCGCTGGTGACGATGCTCGATCGGCTGATGGAGACGGAGCCGGCGGCATATGCCAAGCCAGTTGTGCCGTGCTGGCATCTCTCGATACTCTGCGCTTTTAAAGAGTGCCCTGGAACCGAATGACTCGACCATCCGGATTTGTCCTCTCGCCCCTTGCAGCGGGCTACTACGGTGCAGCAGCGGCATTGGCGATTGGCTCGATTTTCGTCTTCGCTACTATTGGTGGGCGCTTGAGCCACGTTCGACACGGCGGACCGAACAAGCTCATGTTGTCTGGGCAGGAGAGCTGTGTGAGATCTATAGGGGTGGCGGCCGTACAAGCCGCAGAGAAATCATAAGGACTGTGCTATGCGGACAGAGTGAATACCACATAGAAGAGCTTCGTCCGCGGTACGGAAGGCTGAATTCAGATCGAAAGCCTTATGTGCAGATCACTTACCCCTCTTCTCGCGGTAAGCTGGTCGACATAACGCCGAGTGTCATCTCCAAAGACGAGTTGTCAGCCGGAGACCGCCTCAACATTCTGGTACATCCGAAGGCTCCAGAGCGGCTCGATCGCCTCCCGGCAAGCAGCGATCTTCCCGAAGCATTGACGCTCCTGGCAACTGCGGTGTGTGGAGGCTTTGGCTATGGCTACTACAAAGCCCTCAAGGCCCAGGAAAAACAGAACGAAGCTGCTAACAGCTAAGGCTCTGATAGCCCGTGCGACATCCTACCCGGCTGAACGGTGCAGTTCTGAGGTCGAGCTAGCTGCAGTGAGCGTATCAGTCGTCCTTCACTGTTAGATACTGTGACGGCACTGCATCCGTCAGCCAGACTCCGTTTTCGGATAGGAAAAACGTCATTCCCGTCGCCTGCATAGCGGTGGTATCAACAATCAAGATTACAGACTTACCTGGCCGGCGATCCGCGACGACGCGGGCAGTCTCGATGTCAGGCGAAAGATGAACGTGCTGACGCGCCTGCTTCGTCAGTCCCTCCACCAAAATCGTCGGCAAACTATCAAGTTTCGTGCCATGGAAGAGGCGATCGGGCGGGGCAACCGGCGCGAGCCCAAGGTCCACCTTGACGCTATGCCCCTGTGCCGCTCGGATCCGATCTCCATCGAGGACGAAGCGCTTCTTGGGGCTCTGCTCGACGATGCGGCGCACATCCGCGGCTGAGACGCCGAAGCGCTCGGACAAGACGCCGCACAGGGTGGCAAAGTCGGTCCAGCCGTTGCTGTCCAGAGTCAGTCCGCCCTGTTCCGGAGCATGACGCAGGACGAGACTCATGAACCTTGAAACGTCTGCGTCCTTGGCCATTGCCGTCGTCGCTTAGATCAAGCTGATGGCGTAGTTCTCGATCACCGTGTTGGCGAGGAGCTTCTCGCACATGGCCCTGAGGTCCGCCTCCGCGGCAGCGCGATCGTCGCCCGCCACCTCGACGTCGAAGACCTTGCCCTGGCGCACGCCGCCGACGCCCTCGAAGCCGAGGGTCGACAGCGCGCCCTCGATGGCTCTGCCTTGCGGGTCGAGGACGCCGTTCTTCAGCGTGACGACGATGCGGGCCTTGATCACTGTACCTGCCTGTCCCTGGAATAGACGAGTTTGAGAACCGATGCCGGACGCGGCGCTTCCTTGCGCCGCCGCCTTACTTGACCAGCACCGGTCCCGTGGGGCGCGGCGGCTCGTTCTCGTTCATGATGCCGAGGCGCCGGGCCACTTCCTGATAGGCCTCCACGAGGCCTCCCATGTCGCGGCGGAAACGGTCCTTGTCCATCTTCTCCTGGGTCTGCACGTCCCAGAGGCGGCAGGAGTCAGGCGAGATCTCGTCGGCCACGATGATGCGCATCATGTCGCCCTCGAACAGGCGGCCCGTCTCGATCTTGAAGTCGACGAGCTGGATGCCGACGCCGAGGAAGAGGCCGGAGAGGAAGTCGTTGACACGGATGGCGAGCGCCATGATGTCGTCGATCTCCTGCGGCGTCGCCCAGCCGAAGGCCGTGATGTGCTCTTCCGACACCATCGGGTCATCCAGCGCATCCGCCTTGTAGTAGAACTCGATGATCGAGCGCGGCAGCACGGTGCCTTCCTCGATACCGAGTCGCTTGGCCAGCGAGCCGGCGGCGATGTTGCGCACCACCACCTCGAGCGGGATGATCTCCACCTCCTTGATCAGTTGCTCGCGCATGTTGAGCCGCCGGATGAAGTGGGTGGGGATCCCCATCTTGTTCAGATGCGAGAAGATATATTCCGAGATGCGGTTGTTGAGGACGCCCTTGCCGTCGACGATCTCGTGCTTCTTCTTGTTGAAAGCGGTCGCATCATCCTTGAAGAACTGGACCAGCGTGCCGGGCTCGGGACCCTCGTAAAGGATCTTGCCCTTGCCCTCGTAGATACGGCGGCGACGTGTCATGAATGTTCCGGTCGTTGAGTGGGGCGGATGTCTAAGGCCTGCGGAGCCTGCCGCGTCGTGCGGGTCAGATATCCCACCTGCCTTCCTTTCACAATTGCTCGGCATAAAATCGGTTATCCCCGCCGCAATGCAAGCAGCGAATCCATCGCGGCGTGGTTTCGCACTTCAAATGCATACGGCGGACCCGTATGTGTCAGACGCTGACAAGGCGGACCTACCGCCGCTGACGATTCTGGAGGATGTCCATGTCGATGGTCGATCGCGAACGCGATTTCGAGTCCCGCTACGCGCATGACCAGGAGCTGCGCTTCCGCATCGAAGCCCGGCGCAACAAGCTGCTCGGCCTCTGGGCCGCCGAGAAGCTCGGTCGCAGCGGCGATGACGCCGCTGCCTACGCCCAGGCGGTGGTGAAAGCCGACTTCGAGCAGCCCGGCGACGAGGACGTCTTCCGTAAGATCCGCGGCGATTTCGACGCCGCCGGCGTCGAACAGTCCGACCACCAGATCCGCCGGCAGATGAGCGAATTTCTCATCGAGGCCGAAGCGCAGATCAGGCAGGCCTGAGCCGCTTCATGACGCTGCCAGCCCTCCGGGACAAATTAGAGGGCGGCGGCCACCTTCTCGCCGCCTGGTGCTCGCTGGGCGATCCGGTGGTGCATGAGACGCTGCTGGCTGCGGGTTTTGAGGCGCTCGTCCTCGACATGCAGCACGGGCAGCATGACACGACCGACATCGCCGCCGGCATCGCCCTTTGCGCTCATCTAGGGCGACCTTCGATCGTGCGTGTGCCGATCGAGGACCGAGCCATGGCCGCGCGGGCGCTCGACTTCGGCGCCTCGGCGATCATCATGCCGATGATCCAGGGCGATGAGGATGCACGGGCCTTCGTGGCGGCGGTGAAGTATCCGCCGAGGGGCGAGCGGTCCTTCGGCCCGGCCCGCGCGGTGCTGCTGCACGGCTACGACAGCGGCGTCGAGTATGTCGCCGACGCGCGGGGCGAAACGCTTGCCATCGCAATGATCGAAACCGCGGCGGCCCTCGACTCGCTCGATGCCATTCTTGCCATCGACGGCCTCGACGGCGTCTTCGTCGGGCCGGCGGATCTCTCCATCGCCTTGTCGGGGACGGGAACGCTCGCCGCTCGTGGCCCAAAGACGGATGAGGCCGTCGCCCGCATCGCCAAGGCCGCGACCGCGGCAGGCAAATTCTCGGCGATCTATGCCGGCAATGCCGAGGATGCCCGGCACTACCGATCCGCCGGCGTCAACCTCGTCTGCATCGGCTCCGACATGGGGATGCTGCGCAGCGGTGCCGATGCGATTCTGAGCGCGATCAACGCCTGAAACGTTCCGTGCGGCACTAGGCATCACGCGCGCATAGCGGGCCGGGGCGCTCCTCGACCCGCCACCGCGTGTTAGCGGCGTTAATGGCTCAGCGGCAGGCCGGAGACGAATTTCCCGAAGGTCAGCAGTCCTTCCGGCCAGGGGCCGTGACCGCTGTCGCCGTTGATATGGCCCGATGTGCCGGCGTCGATGAACAGCGACCCCCAGGCGCCGGCGACGTCTTCCGCTGCCTCGAAGGAGGAGAAGGGATCATCCCGGCTGGCAACAACCACCGACGGAAACGGCAGCGGGTCGCGGGGATACGGCCCGAATGTCATCAGATGCTTCGGACGGATGGCGGGGTTCGCGACGTCGGGCGGCGATACGAAGAAGGCGCCTGCGACCGGGCGCCTGAAGAGCGGCACAGCTAGCACTGCTGCGGCGACGCCCAGCGAGTGTGCGACGAGCACCACCGGCTTCTCCGCCTCGTTGACAGCCTCCGCCACAGCATGAACCCAGTCGTCGCGGACAGGCTTCGACCATTCCGCCTGCTGAACGCGGCGGGCGGTGGAAAGCCTCTGCTCCCAGCGGGTCTGCCAGTGCTGTTCGGGTGATCCCTTGTAGCCAGGGATGATGAGGATTTCTGCCTGAGACACGCGCATGGCGGCGCAGATGCGAGCAGGGCGGCAGCTTGTCAAGCGTCGGACATGGCCAACAAAAAAGCGCACGGCGGTAAGGCCGTGCGCTTCGTCAGATCATCGGCAGCAAACCTGCCGCCATTACCCTTACGGGTTGGTCGTCGCACCGCCAGCCGGAGCGGGCGTCGCCGGGGCCGCGGGCTCTGGTGCGGCCGGTGCCGGCGTAGCGGGAGCCGGTGCCGGCGAAGCCGGGGTGGTGTCCGTCGCAGCCGGCGGCGTGGTGGTCGTGGTCGAAGTCGTCTCGGACGGGGCGGTCCCGGTGTTGGTCGCCGTGCCGTTCGAGAAGAACAGGAAATAGAGGATGATCACGACGACGAGAGCGCCGAGAATGAACCAGATGGCGCTCGGCCCGCTGGAGCGCGGGGGCGGCGGAGGAGGAGGCGTATAGGTCATCGAAAGCTCCGTTCTTCGTCTCGCCCGCGACAGAATGTCCAAGGCGCTCGCGAGTGAAACTGTCGGCGCTTGAGAACGGTTCCTTGATCCATCACGGATTGCGCGAAAATTGTGCACCGAGCACTCGGCCGAGCCAGGTCTGTAATGATCTCAAGGGTCGGCTGGTTCGGGAGCACCGCTGCATGACAGAGCAGCGGCGCTCGAAGGCTGTCGCGCTGAGCGCCGGCCTATTCGCGTCCGAAGACGCGACGGAAGATCGTGCCGGCATGCTTGGTATGATAGCCGATATCGAACTTCTCGCGGATGTCGGCCTCCGGCAGTGCCGCCGTCACTTCCGGGTCGGCCAGGAGTTCGGTCAGGAAGTCGGCACCGTGCTCCCACACCTTCATGGCGTTGCGCTGAACGAGGCGATAGGCGTCCTCGCGGCTGACGCCGGCCTGGGTGAGGGCCAGCAGCACCCGCTGCGAATGAACCAGCCCCTTGAACTGGTTGAGATTCTTCTCCATCCGCTCGGGATAGACGAGGAGCTTGTCGACGACGCCGGTGAGGCGCGCCAGCGCGAAATCGAGGGTAATGGTCGCGTCCGGCCCAATGTAACGCTCGACCGAGGAGTGGGAGATGTCCCGCTCGTGCCAGAGCGCGACATTCTCCATCGCCGGGATGGCAAAGGAGCGGACCATACGTGCAAGGCCGGTGAGGTTTTCGGTCAGCACCGGGTTGCGCTTGTGCGGCATCGCCGAGGAGCCCTTCTGGCCCGGCGAGAAATACTCTTCCGCCTCCAGCACCTCGGTGCGCTGCAAATGGCGGATCTCCGTCGCCAGACGCTCGATCGAGGAGGCGATCACGCCCAGCGTTGCAAAGAACATCGCGTGGCGATCGCGCGGGATGACCTGGGTGGAGACCGGCTCCGGCGCCAGGCCCATCGCCTTCGCGACATGCTCCTCGACGCGGGGATCGATGTTGGCGAAGGTGCCGACGGCGCCGGAGATCGCGCAGGTGGCGATCTCCGCCCGCGCCGCGACGAGACGCTCGCGGCAGCGCTGGAATTCCGCATAGGCGAAGGCCAGCTTGACGCCGAAGGTCGTCGGCTCGGCATGAATGCCGTGCGAGCGGCCGATGGTGATCGTGTTCTTGTGCTCGAAGGCGCGCCGCTCCAGCGCTGCGAGAAGCGCATCCAAATCGGCAAGGAGGATGTCCGAGGCGCGGGCGAGCTGGACGTTGAAGCAGGTGTCGAGCACGTCCGACGACGTCATGCCCTGGTGGATGAAGCGTGCGTCCGGGCCAACGATCTCGGCGAGGTGGGTCAGGAAAGCGATGACGTCGTGCTTGGTCTCGCGCTCGATGGCGTCAATGCGCTCGATGTCGAAGGTGGCAGCGCCCCCTTTCTCCCAGATCGTCTTCGCCGCTTCCTTCGGGATGACGCCGAGCTCGGCGAGCGCGTCGCAGGCATGCGCCTCGATCTCGAACCAGATGCGGAACTTGGTCTCCTGCGACCAGACGGCGACCATCTCGGGCCGGGAATAGCGGGGGATCATCGGACGGCCTTTCGCAATGGCTTCTAAGAGTCCTCCGGGCGTCTAACAGAGGCGGACGGACGGCTCAACGCGCCGCGCGCTACACGGATGAGCCGGTGCTGTCCGTGATCAAGGCACGCCAGGCGTCAGTCGATACGCCGGCAGCTGAAGCTGTCGCCGCTCTGCCCTGACAGCCAGGTCATCGAGTCCGGGGTGAAGTCGCCCACGGTGACATATTCCTCGTCCGAGCTGAACAGCGTGTAGGAGCCATCGGTATTCTCCTGGGTCTCCTGAATCGGAATGTCGTCCGTGCCGTTGTTCCAGAAGTCGTGGAAGAAGGTGAAGGTGGCAACCTCACAGTCCCAGACGCCGACGAAGGGCAGTTCCTCCTCCTGCGCGCTCGCGTCGCAGGGCACGAGCAATGCCAGCGCCAGCCCCGCGGCGAAACCCAGACCCTTCATCGGCATCGAACCCTTCCGCTTCTCGTTCCGTCTGTACCGCATCCGCTCAGCCAAGCTCGCACCAGGCGGGCAAGCCAACTCCACGACTGGGTGCGGCTGCATGGATCCCGCGGGCGATGGCGCGCGCCATCACGGCCGCCGCCGCAGCTGCCATCTCGAGCCGCATAGCGGCATCGGGCGTCACGGCGCTGCTGCCGGTCGCCAGCGCGAAGACGAGGTCGCCGTCGAAGTCAGTATGGGCCGGCCACAGCGCGCGGGCAAAGCCGTCATGCGCAGCGGTGGCAAGGCGCGTCGCGGCGGACTTGTCCAGGACGGCGTCTGTCGCAATGGCGGCGATGGTGGTGTTGGCACCGGACCTGGCGGAGAACTTCGTGCGCGGCGTCGTGACCCCTTCCGGCATCGGCGCGGGCCAGCCGAGGCCGCCGAACTCCTCGCCGATCTCGAAAGGCGCTGCCCAGAAGCGACGGGTGGCGCCGATCAGCGGTGATCCCAGCGCGTTCACCGCGACCATCGCGGCGACGGTGATGCCGTTCTCGAGCTGGACGCTCGCCGTGCCGAGACCGCCCCGCACGGTCGCGGTGCTTGCGCCGAGGCCGGCGCCGACGGAGCCGAGCAGCACCGTCTCGGAGGCGTTTTCGGCTGCCGCGTATCCGAGGTCGCGATAGGGCGGATAGCGGCCCCAGGCCTTGTCGCCGCCATTGGCTAGATCGAAGAGGATCGCGCCGGCCACGATCGGCACGCGAAAGCCGGCGACGGCAAAGCCCCGGTTCTGTTCGCGCAGAAAGGCCTGCACGCCGGAGGCGGCATCCAGGCCGAAGGCCGACCCGCCGGACAGGACGATCGCGTCGGCCGCCTGAACCATGTTCTCAGGCGCCAGGAGGTCGGTCTCGCGCGTGCCCGGCGCGCCGCCGAGCACCTTCACCCCGGCAACGGCCGGCGGGTCGCAGAGGATGACGGTGGCGCCGCTCTTCAGCGTTTCGTCGCCGGCATGGCCAACCAGGAGGCCGCTGACATCGGTGAGGCTGTTGCGGGGGCCGGCGCGGAACCCACTCACGGCTGTACTGCGGTCTCGACGAAGCGGCCGCCCTGCCATGTGAAGCTGCGATAGAGGTCGAGATCCGAATCGCCCTTAGCGTCGAAGCGGATGGTGCCGAGCGCGGTCGTGAAGGCGGTCTGGTTCAAGACATCCGCAATAGCCTTGCCGCCGGCGGCCGCTTGCCGGGCTGCCGCAACGGCGATCTCCACCGCGGCATAGGCTGGCCCTTCATAGCCCTGCGGCGGGGCTGCCGATCCGCCTTCGACAAGGGTGGGGAACTCCGTCTGAGGCCCGATGGCGATGATCCCCTCCGGCAGCGGCGTGTCGGCGCTGGATTCGTCGAGCAGCGATTCGCCGCCGACGATCTCGGCGGTAAGGCCCGAGGCGGCAGCATCGCGGGCAATCACCGCGATGTCCGGCCGGTCGCCGGCGATGAAGAAACGCGTCACGCCGGTCTTCTGCAGGCGGCGGGCGAGGCCGAACTGCTTTTCTTCCGCCGGACGGTAGTTGTCGAGCGTCGAAGGCTTCATGCCCTCGGCTTCGAGGCGGCTGCGCACGGCATCCGCGAGGCCGCGGCCGTAGATCGAGCCATCCTCGACAATACCGAAGGGCAGGTCGCGCCAGCGGGCGATCAGGACGGCAGCGATGGCGCTCGCCTCCGCATCCGATCGTGGTGCGATGCGCCAGACGAGGGCGCCTGATTTGGCGCGCTTGTCGGTGATGCGGTTGGCGCGAACGCCGACGACGATCGCCGGAATCCCGGCCTCTCGCAGGATGGGCAGGGCGGTCTCCAGCGCTTCCGTGCAGAGGAAGCCGACCGCGGCGGTGACCTTCGCCTCCACCATGCTGCGAGCGGCGCGTTCCCCGCCGTCGGGCGTGCACTCGGTATCCGCCGCAACCGTTTCGACGGCGCCGCCATCCTGCGAGAGCCGCCGCGCCGCCGCCTCGGCACCGGCTCGCACTTGCTCGCCGAGGATGGCGGACGTGCCGCTGAGCGGGGCGGCGACGCCGATCCGGACCGGACCTTCCGACTGCGCAGCGGCAACGCCCGGCATCAGCGCCAGCGAGACGAGTACGATCGAAGCAGCGATGCGAGACCGGGAAGCGGTGCGGCAAAGATCCATGACGGTGGTTCTAACCGGGCGCCGCACGATTTTCGAGCCGTTCGTGGCCAGATCAGGCCCCCAGTGCACGCTCGCCCAGAGGATCGATGCACCGCTACCGGCTCGAGCATTGGAAGCCGTCTTCCGCTGCGTTGCCGCGATGCGGATGCGGCAGACGGGAAATGCGAGTCCTTTCAAGATCTCACGCGGACATGCTGAGAGACCGAATCGCCGTGGTCAGATCTTGAATCAACGTGCTGCGCTATCCGCCTGTCGATCCTGCCGCGCGCCGCGCCGAGCAATGCTGATGCCCTTTGTAGAGCAGGGCGCGGCGTTGCCCTCGTGCTCACCTCGCGCGACGTTGTGCACCGCCCTATATGGTCGACCGGGGAGTGCAGTCCGGAGACCCTCTTGCTGAAGACGTCGACCATCGAACGCACGGCATTTCGCGAAGCCATGAGCCGCTTTGCCGCCGCGGTGCATCTGGTGACCAGCGACGGTCCGGCAGGACGGCGCGGCGTCACCGTGTCGGCCGCCTGTTCGGTATCGGACGATCCGGCGACGGTGCTCGTCTGTCTCAACCGGTCGAGCGCGCTGAACGTGCGCTTTGAGCAGAACGGCAATTTTGCGCTCAACGTGCTCGGTGAATCGAATGAGTCCGTCGCGCGGGCCTTTTCGGGAGAGGGCGACCTGTCGCCGGAGGAGCGATTCGCCTCGGCGGAATTCATCACGCTGGAGACCGGCGCGCCGGTGCTCGCCGATGCGCTGGTGTCGCTCGATTGCCGGCTGGTCGAGACGCTGATCGTCGCGACGCACCGGGTGATGATCGGCGAGGTGGTGGCGCTCCGCATGGGCAAGCCGGACCCGGCGCTGGTCTATCTCGACCGCGGCTATCACAGCCTTTGAGGCGGCACTGCATGCGGCCGCGGGATGAAGTGAGTCTTGTCGGGAAGCGGTTTCGGTGGGGCTCCAAGGCGTCGTCGACGCGCTCCGCATCGCCTGCATCGGTCTCGATCATTCTGAAGGGGCGTGAACCATGAGTGAGGCAAGCGTAGTGCCAGACGTGCTGGCGACGGCGGAGCGCTGGAGCGGCGAGGGGCGCAGACTCGCGCTCGCGACCGTCGTCGAGACTTGGGGTTCGGCCCCGCGACCGGCCGGCAGCCATCTCGTCATCGACGCTGACGGCAACTTTGAGGGCTCCGTCTCCGGCGGCTGCGTCGAAGGCGCCGTCGTGTCCGAAGCACTCGACGTCATCGAAGCCGGTGCGCCGAAGCTGCTGGAGTTCGGCGTTGCCGACGAAACGGCCTGGCGGGTCGGCCTGTCATGCGGCGGACGTATCCGCGTCTATGTGGAGAGGCTCGGCTGATGGAGCGCCATCTCCTCTCAAGCCTGAATGCCGAGCGTGCGGCGCGCCGCGCTGTTGCGGTCGTCACCGATCTCGGCAGCGGCGAGTCGCGCCTGGTGCGCGAAAGGGAGGTTGACTTGGACCCGCTGTCATCGGACGTCCTGAAGGCAATCCGCAGCGGCAAGTCCGCGCTCGTGCGGGCGGATGAACGCGAAGCCTTCGTGAACGCCTATCTGCCGCCAGCCCGCATCGTCGTGATCGGCGCCGTGCATATCAGCCAAGCGCTGGCGCCGATGGCGGCGATCGCCGGCTTCGACGTCGAGATCATCGATCCCCGCACCGCCTTTGCGACGCCGGAGCGCTTCCCGAATGTTGCACTCCATGCGGAGTGGCCGCAGGACATCCTGGCGCAGCGGCCGCTCGATCCCTACACAGCGCTCGTCGCCATCACTCACGATCCCAAGATCGACGACATGCCGCTGATCGCGTCGCTGCAGGCGGGGTGCTTCTACGTGGGTGCGCTCGGCAGCCGGAAGACACATGGCCGCCGCGTGGAGCGGCTGGAGGCCGCCGGGCTGACGGCGGACGAGATCGGCCGGATCGAAGCGCCGATCGGTGCGGATATCGGCGCATCGACCCCCGGCGAGATCGCGGTGGCGATCCTCGCCTCGGTCATCGCCGCCTTCCGCAAACGCAGCATGCGAGCGGAGATCGCTGCGGCTGCAACTGTCGCATGAGGTTCGGAGCTGTCCCGCTGGCGGAGGCCGAGGGCGCCATTCTCGCGCATGCGATCGTGCTCGAAGGGCGACGGCTGCGGAAAGGAACGCTGCTGCGTTCGGATGACCTTGCGGCTCTGCGGAGCGCGGGCGTCGAGACCGTCATCGCAGCCCAGCTCGACCCAGGCGATTTCGGCGAGGACGAGGCCGCGCATCGGCTTGGTGCGGCGCTCGAAGGCGATCACGTCGTCGTCGGTCCGGCCTCGACGGGACGGGTCAACCTTTTTGCGGCCGCCGCGGGCCTGCTGGTGCCGGACCGCGCGGTCGTCGACGCCCTGAACGAAATCGATCCCGGCATCACCTTGGCGACCCTGGCGGAGTGGGCGCCGGTGGAGGCGGGTCGCATGGTCGCGACGGTGAAGATCATCCCGCTTGCCGTGCCGGGCACCGCAGTCGAACGGGCGGTGCAGCTTCTCGCCACGCAGCCGGCCTTCCACGTCGCGCCCTTCCGGCCGCGGCGGGTCCGGCTGATCCAGACCGAGCTCCCGGGCGTGAAGGAAAGCGTTCTCGACAAGACGCGCCGCGTGCTGGCGCAGCGCCTGGCCGCGTCCCACTCCGCCATCACCACCGAGATGCGGGTGCCGCACGACACGGCCGCACTGGCCGATGTGCTGTCGGAGCCAACCGACGCCGAACTGAGTGTCGTGTTCGGAGCTTCCGCGGTGATCGATCGGGGCGATGTCATTCCGGCGGCGATCGTTGCGGCGGGCGGCACTGTCGACCAACTCGGCATGCCCGTCGATCCCGGCAATCTCCTCTGCCTCGGTCGCCTCGGAGGGCTGCCGGTGCTGGGTGCGCCGGGCTGCGCCCGAAGCCCCAAGGAGAATGGATTCGACTGGGTTCTGAATCGCTTGCTGGCCGACCTTCCCATCTCGGGCGAAGCCATCCGCCGCATGGGCGTCGGCGGATTGCTGATGGAGATCGCCTCTCGGCCGCAGCCGCGCGAAGCCGAGAGCGCAGAGATGCGGCCGCGCGTCGACGTCGTCGTCCTCGCGGCGGGACGCTCCAGCCGGATGCGTGGGCCAAACAAGCTGCTGGCGCGTTTCGACGGCGTGCCGCTGGTCCGGCGCAGCGTCCTGGCGGCGCTGGAGAGCAGTGCCGGGCGCGTCCATGTGGTCGTCGGGCATCAGAAGGACGAGATCGTTGCCGCGCTCGGCGGCCTCGACGTCGAGCTGATCGACAACCAGAGCTTTGCCGACGGCTTGTCGACCTCGCTGATCGCGGGCTTCCGCGCGGCCGCGGACGATGCGGACGGGGTTCTGGTGATGCTGGCCGACCAGCCGCTGATCACGGCGGACGATCTCGATCGCCTGATCGACCTCTTCGAACCCTCGGGCGAAGGCTCAATCGTCCTTGCAGCCGATGGCGGTAAAAGGGCCAATCCAGTGATCCTTTCAGCTTCTTTCCTTGGCGAGATCGCCGGATTGTCCGGTGACGTCGGCGCACGCGGCATCGTTGCAGCCAATCCGGATGCCGTTCGCGTGGTGGAGCTCGGCCGCGCCGCCAGCCTCGACGTCGACACGCCGGAGCTGCTTGCCGAAGCGGGCGGCGTCATCTGGGGCTGAAGCGCTCTCCGCTTCAGCCAAGCCACTTTATCCTCGGGAGGAACTTAAGCCCCTATCTTGCCAAGCGAGCCTTGCCCGACGTAGCGTAATGCAACCTTAAATTGTGGAGGTGATGATTATGCTGCAGGTCAACGGTGACACGTTGCGGGCGATCGCGCCCCGCTTCAGCGGCGATAAGGCAAGGGAACAGGCTCGCATTATCAATGCCATTGAGGGTGAACTTTCCGCAGTCCTCAGTCGCTATACGATCGATACGCCGCTGCGCATCGCCCACTTCCTGGCGCAGATCATCCACGAATCCGCGGGGCTGCGCACGACGGAGGAGTTCGCCTCGGGTGCCGCCTACGAGGGGCGCAAGGATCTCGGCAACACGGAGCCCGGCGACGGTCGCCGCTTCAAGGGGCGCGGGCTGATCCAGCTGACGGGCCGCGACAATTATGCGCGGATGGCGAATATCCTCAGCCTACCGCTTCTGGAACAGCCGGACCTCGCGGCCGTGCCCCTGAAGTCGCTCGTAATCGCCTGCGAATACTGGCAGTCGCGCAGGATCAACGAACCAGCGGATGAGGATGATCTCATCAAGGTGACGAAGAGGGTCAATGGCGGCCTGATAGGTCTGGAGGATCGGCGCGCATACCTGAAGCGCGCGAAGACGGTACTGGCCGATCTGGCGGCAGGCGATCTTCCCGTTTCGGCTGGACGGCCGGTGCTGCGGCGGGGATCAGAGGGATCGGCGGTGGCGGAACTCCAGACCTTCCTGCGCCGCGCCGGTATCCCCGTTGCGATCGATGGCGAGTTTGGTCCAGCCACTGCATTGGCTGTCGTGACGTTCCAGGCGCGCGCCGGTCTCCTGGCTGACGGCGTCGTCGGACCGCAGACATGGCAGGCGCTTGGTGCCTGACAGCGCTTCATCATCTATGACTTCTAGGATGCAGATGATCGTGCTGCCTATGCGGTGTGCGACAATCGCGCGCGGCGGCGATTGGTGTTAGTGCCTCGTTAACCAACCGGGCGCACGCTCCTCATTGCCGGCAAGCCTTCCCGGCCGGCGAGGCGACGGAGCGTTGTCGATGCAGAGGCGTGAGGCAGATCCCGACTTCGAATTGCGGCTGGCCGGCTACGGCATTACCACCGCGGAAATCCTCTATCGCATGCCGGATCATCCTGGCCTGCTGCAGACCTTCTCCTGGCAGTTCAACGACATCGCACCGGATTATCCGCGGCTGAAACGCTTCCTCGACCACTGGGAGCGCGAGATCGAAGGGATTATCCATTCGGTGCGGGTGATGCATTCGGGGCTTCTGACGCCCCGCGAGGTGCGCATCGTGCGCGACGCGGGCAAGCTGCACTGAGGCCTACGCCGGCTGGAGATCGACTCCTGCCCGGCGCAGTCTTTCCGGAGCAGCAACAGTGAGTTCCGGCCGTCAGCTCCAGTGCCGGAGCAGCCGTCTGCGCGCGGCCGCGATGCGGCTCAGATCAGCTTCAGGCCCTTGAGGCTGGCATGGCCGCTGCGCCCGACGATGATGTGGTCGTGAAGTGCAATGCCGAGCGGCCGCGCCGTCTCGGCGATGGTACGCGTCATGTCGATGTCGGCGCGCGACGGCGTCGGATCACCCGACGGGTGATTGTGGACGAGGATGACCGCCGTCGCCGAGAGCTCCAGCGCGCGGCGCACCACCTCGCGCGGGTAGACCGGCGTGTGGTCGACGGTGCCTGTCTGCTGCACTTCGTCGGCGATCAGCGCATTCTTCTTGTCGAGGAAGAGGATGCGGAACTGCTCGCGCGTCTCGTGCGCCATCGCCGCCTTGCAGTAGTCGAGCACCGCAGCCCATGACGACAGCACCTCGCGTTGGCGAACCGCCGAGCGCATCGCCCGCTGGTTCAGCGCCGCGATGACGGCGAGATCGGTCGCAACCGCGTCTTTGACGCCAGGCACCTCGGTCAGGCGCCGCGGCGGGGCGTTCAGCACCTCCGACAGCGAGCCGAAGCGGGCAATCAGGGCCTTGGCGATGGGCTTGACGTCGCGCCGCGGGATGGACCGGAACAGCACCAGCTCCAGAAGCTCGTAGTCGGCGAGCGCCGTCGCGCCGGACTCCTGGAATCGCTCGCGCAGTCTTTCGCGATGGCCGTCGTGGTGCTTGCCGGTCGCTGCGGATCGAGTCTCCCGTTGAAGCGCGTCCGCCGGAGCCTCGTCGAGGCCGTCGTCTTCGGCTCGATCGTACTCCTGCGGCGCCATCGACGTGCCGTCAGGCCGAAAGGTCGAGGGAGAGGCCCGGCGTCTCGAACCCGCCTGGCGAGCGGGTGAACACCTCGACGCCATTCTCGGTGACGCCAACGGTATGCTCATACTGCGCCGACAGGCTGCGGTCGCGTGTGACGGCGGTCCACCCGTCGCCGAGGAGCTTCACATGCGGCCGACCGAGATTGATCATCGGCTCGATGGTGAAGATCATGCCCGGGCGCATCTCGGCGCCTTCGCCATACCGGCCGTAATGCAGGATGTTCGGCGCGTCGTGGAAGAGCTTGCCGACGCCATGGCCGCAGAAGTCACGCACCACCGAGCAACGCTCGCCCTCTGCATAGGCCTGGATGGCGGCCCCGATGTCGCCGACGTGCTTGCCCGGCTTGACCTCCTCGATGCCGAGGAGGAGCGAGCGGTAGGTGACCTCGCAGAGACGTTCGGCCGCCCGCTTGACGTTGCCGACGAGGTACATGCGCGAGGCGTCGCCATGGAAACCGTCGACGATCAGCGTGACATCGATATTGACGATGTCGCCGTCTCTCAGCGGCTTGTCGTTCGGGATGCCGTGGCAGACGACGTGGTTGATCGAGGTGCAGACGCTCTTGGTATAGCCGCGGTAGTTCAGCGTCGCCGAGACGGCGCCGTTGGCCAGCGCGAATTCGGTGACGGCCCGATCGATCGCATCGGTGGTCACGCCCGGCTGGATCATCGGCACGAGGCTATCGAGGCAGCGTGCCGTCAGCTGGCAGACATGGCGCATCGCCGCGAAGGCCGCGGCGTCATAGAGGCGGATGGCGCCGGTGTTGTGCGTCGGATTGGCTTCGGCGGCGAGATAGGTGGTCATGGTTCCGCAGCGGCTTCAGGCGCGGTCGACAGCTCGATCCGGCCTTCTTGGGGGAGGCGGCCGGCCCGGCCGTTCACAGTGATGTCGCACCGAAGCCTGGCGTCTTCAAGACAAAAGGCGGCTGCAGCGATGCGAAGCGCCGCCATCTGCGATCACGACCTCACCTTGACGTATGAGCCCGGTGCATCCTCGATGGGCGCGAGCTTGCCGCCGCCCGGCTCGCGTGCGGGAACGCGCTCCCCGGCATGGGGCTCGATCCACGCTTGCCAGTGCGGCCACCAGGAGCCCTTCGTCTCCGTCGCCTCGGCGAGCCAGTCGTCGAGTGTCTCGACAGCTGTCGGCGCGGGCCCAGTCCAGTACTGGTACTTGCCGCGTGCGGGCGGATTGACGACGCCGGCGATGTGGCCGGATCCGGTGAGGACATAGGCGACGTCGGAGCCAAAGGTGCGCGCGCCGATGAAGACGCTGCGCGCCGGCGCGATATGGTCCTCGCGGGTCGCGAGATTGTAGATCGGGATCTTCACGCGCGAGAGATCGAGCGGCTGGCCGTCGATCTCCATCTCGCCATGGGCGAGCCGGTTCTGCAGATAGCAGTTGCGGAGATAGAAGAGGTGGTTCGCCCGCGGCATGCGGGTGGCGTCGGCATTCCAGTAGAGGAGGTCGAACGGCAGCGGCTCGCGGCCACGCAGGTAGTTGTTGACGAAGTAAGGCCAGATCAGGTCGCTGGAGCGGATGAGGTTGAAGGCGGACGCCATGTGCGAGCCTTCGAGATAGCCCTTGGCCATCGCGGCTTCGATGCGCTCGATCTGTGGCTCGTCGACAAAGACCTTGAGGTCGCCCGGCTGGGTGAAGTCCACCTGCGTCGTCAGAAGCGTCGCCGAGACGATGCGCCCGTCGCTGATGGCTGCAAAATGGGCGAGGGCAGCGGCAAGCAGCGTGCCGCCGACGCAGTAGCCGACGGCGTTAACCTCGCTCATTCCGGTCGCCTCGCTGATCGTCTCGAGGCCGAAGCTGATCCCCTGGCAGATATAGTCGCGCCAGTCGAACGCCGCGTGGCTTTCCGTCGGATTGACCCAGGAGATCACGAAAACGGTGTGGCCCTGCTCGACCATCCAGCGGATCAGCGATTTCTCCGCGTTGAGGTCCAGGATGTAGAACTTGTTGATCCAGGGCGGCACGATCAGGATCGGCCGGGCGAACACCGTCTCGGTCTGCGGCGCATATTGAATGATCTGGCAGATCGCGTTCTGCGCGACGACCTTGCCCGGAGTGTTTGCGAGATCGCGGCCGACCTCGAACTTGGAGAAATCCGTCTGGCGCAGGCGCAGATTGCCGCGGCCGGCTGCCATGTCCTCGGCGAACATCGTCATGCCGCGCACGAGGTTAGCGCCGTTCGAAGCCAGCGTCTCACGCAGGAGCTCCGGGTTGGTCGCGACGAAGTTCGACGGTGAAATGGCATTGGCGATCTGGCGGACATAGAAGGCCGCCTTGTGCCGCGTATGCGGGTCGAGATCGCCGGCGCGCTCAACCATGTCGTCGGCCCAGCGGCTGGTGACGAGATAGACTTGGCGCAGCGCGTCGAAGAAGGGGTTCTCGCTCCAACCTTTGTCGGCAAAACGCTTGTCGCTGGCGGCGGGCGGCTCGGCAGGTGCCGCGTCCCTGATCGCCGAGAGGCGCTGGATGGCGTTGCTCCAGACGCCGAGATAACCCGAGAAGAGGCTCATCTGGGCCTCGACCGTCCGGGTCGGGTCGGCCATCCAGTAGTTCGTCACCTTGGAAAGCGTCGCGGCCACATCGGCAAGGCTCAGCGGACCGTCATCGACGATGTCGCCGCGCTCGCGCGGCTCGACCCAGGCCGATGCCGCCCGGCCGAACTGCTCGAAGGCGTGCGCCATGTTGCGCAGGAAGGCCTCAGGATCCTTCGGCAGGAAATCGCCGGCAGCACCCGCAGCATCCGTGTCGTCACCAGCGGTGTCGTGTCCCGCCTTATCGCCGGCCATGGCAGTTCCTCCCTCCGACGTTTCCGATGATTATATGCGGCAGCCGCCGGCTTGTTCAGCACCAAAGCGCATGCCATCGGCATCATCCATGCCGCAGCCGCTCGGCTCTGCCGCAACTTGCTTTTGATAAAGAGCGAACCTTCCGCTATGGAGGGACGATTCAAGGAGGATCGGCCATGGTGAGAGTGCTTCCGTTCGGGCTTGGCCTGCGGTTTGCCGCCGCCGCTGCCGCGACGATTCTTCTCTCTGCCTGCCAGTCCGACGATGCGGCCCTTTATGCCGATCCGGCCGTCGCCTCCATGCGCTCGGCGGTGCCGGCCAACCTGCCGTCGACGCAGCAGCTCGATGACGAGGGCTACCCGCTTGTCGGCGCCTATCCGACGTCGGCCGCCACGCAGCTGAAGGACGCAGAGGTGGTCAACGAGCGCCGCGGTCTTCAGGCCGCCGCCAGCGTCCAGAACGCGGCTGCGGTCAGCACCTCGGCGGCCTACGGCCAGTCGATCCGCGATCTCTCCGCGATCCAGAAGAAGCAGCGCGCCGAGGCCGAGGCGGCTCTGGCGCAGCGGCGCGACCCGGCGATTACCCCTGCCTCGGCCGAGGCCGTCCTGAGGCAGATCGAGGGGCAGTAGCGCCCACCCGAATGCCACTGGCGGATCAACCGCTTTTTTGATCGGATGGCCCTCTGGGCATCTTTGCAAACAGTTCGCAGCACGGCCGCAGTGTCGGCCAGGAACGGTCACCCATGGAAGAGTTTCACAAGGTCAGGCGGCTGCCGCCCTACGTCTTCGAGCAGGTCAATCGGCTGAAGGCCGCCGCCCGCAACAAGGGCGCCGACATTGTCGATCTCGGCATGGGCAATCCGGACCTTCCGACGCCGAAATTCGTGGTCGACAAGTTGTGCGAGGCGATCCGCGACCCGCGGACGCATCGTTATTCCGCCTCCAAGGGCATCGCGGGACTGCGCAAGGCTCAGGCTGCCTATTACGCCCGTCGTTTCGGCGTGAAGCTCAATCCGGACACGCAGGTCGTCGCGACGCTCGGCTCGAAGGAAGGCTTTGCCAACATGGCGCAGGCGATCACCGCGCCTGGAGACGTCGTGCTCTGCCCGAACCCGACCTATCCGATCCACGCCTTCGGCTTCATCATGTCGGGCGGCACGATCCGCTCGATCCCGGCCAAGCCCGACGACGATTTCCTGGCCGCGATCGACCGCGCGGTGCGCCACTCGATCCCGAAGCCGATCGCGATCATCCTGAACTATCCGGCCAATCCGACAGCCTACCAGGCGGATCTCGACTTCTATGCGAAGGTCGTCGCCTTCGCCAAGAAGCACGAGATCATCGTCCTGTCCGATCTCGCCTATGCCGAGATCTACTTCGACGGACCGCCGCCGCCGTCGATCCTGCAGGTGCCGGGCGCCATCGACGTCGCCGTGGAGTTCACCTCCATGTCGAAGACGTTCTCGATGCCGGGGTGGCGCATTGGCTTTGCCGTCGGCAACGAGCGCCTGTTGGCGGCGCTGGCGCGGGTGAAATCCTATCTCGACTACGGCGCCTTCACGCCGATCCAGGTCGCCGCGACGGCGGCACTGAATGCCGACGATACGGCGATTGCCGAGGTGCGCGACATCTATCGCCGCCGCCGCGACGTCATGGTCGATTCCTTCGCCCGCGCCGGCTGGGATGTGCCGCCGCCGTCCTCGACGATGTTCGCTTGGGTGCCGCTGCCGGAGGCCTACCGCTCCCTCGGCTCCCTGGAGTTCTCCAAGCTGCTGATCGAAAAGGCGGATGTCGCCGTCGCGCCGGGCATCGGCTTTGGCGAGCATGGCGATGACCATGTCCGCATCGCGCTGGTGGAGAACGAGCACCGCATCCGCCAGGCGGCGCGAAACATCCGCCGCTTCCTTGCCAGCGAGGCGGAAGCCGGGCAAAAAGTCACTGCCGCACACGCGAGCGCCTGACGCTCGCGCCTTCCAGACGCATTCTCGAGGACTGTTATGGCTAGCCCGATGAGGCTCGGCGTTGCCGGGCTTGGAACGGTCGGCGCCGCGTTGGCCCGGCTGATCGCCGACAAGAGCGATGCTCTTGCCCTGCGTGGCGGCCGCTCGATCGAGATCACCGCTGTCTCGGCCCGCAACAGGAGCCGGGACCGGGGCGTCGATCTGTCCGCCTTCTCCTGGTTCGACGATCCCGTGGCTCTGGCGCGCGAGGGGGAGATCGACGTGTTCGTCGAACTCGTCGGCGGCTCGGAAGGGGCGGCGCTGGAGGCGGTGAAGGCGGCGCTGAACCGGGGCATCCCGGCGGTAACCGCCAACAAGGCGCTGCTGGCGCATCACGGCGTGACGCTTGCCAAGCTCGCGCAGCGAAAGGGGACGACGATCCTGTTCGAAGCAGCGGTCGCCGGCGGCATCCCGATCATCAAGACCCTGCGCGAGGCGCTGCGCGGTAACGACGTCAGCCGCGTCTACGGCATCCTGAACGGCACCTGCAACTACATGCTGACCCGCATGGAGAAGGAGGGGATCGCCTTCGCCGACTGCCTCGCCGACGCGCAGCGGCTCGGCTATGCCGAGGCCGATCCGACCTTCGACATCGGCGGCTTCGACGCCGCCCACAAGCTGACGATCCTGACCTCGCTTGCTTTCGGCTGCGAGATCGATCTCGAATCGGTGTTCATCGAGGGCATCTCGGACGTCACCACCGAGGACATTGAGGCGGCGGCCGAACTCGGCTACCGCATCAAGCTTCTCGCGGTGGCGCAGCGAACCGACAGCGGCATCGAGCAGCGCGTCCATCCGACGATGATCCCCGCGCATTCGGCGCTGGCGCAGATCGACGGCGTCACCAACGCGGTGGCGGTCGACACCGATCTCCTCGGTTCGATCCTGCTTGCAGGGCCCGGTGCCGGCGGCAACGCGACGGCCTCGGCGGTGCTCTCGGATATCGTGGATCTGGCATCCGGCGCCCACTGCCCGACGCTCGGCATCCCGGCGGCGAGCCTTGCTCCCTATAAGCGGGCGCGTATGCGGGCGCATGAGGGCGGCTACTATATCCGCCTGTCGGTCTTCGACCGCGTCGGCGCCTTCGCCTCGATCGCCCGGCGCATGGCCGAGAACCAGATCTCGCTGGAATCGATCGTGCAGCGCCGGCGCGCTGAGCGGCCTGACGACGTCACCGCACCGGTGATCCTGATCACCCACGAGACGACAGAGGCGGCCGTGCGAAAGGCGCTCGACAGCGTCTTCAAGGATGGCCACCTGAAGGATCAGCCGCGGATGATCCGGATCGAGGCGCTCGACTGATCTTGCAACTGCCGAACGGGCCGTCGTCCTGATGCCCGACGACATTGCGTTTTCATGTTGGACGCGCATATCTCGACGGCACGCGGCATCCGGTGGGAGACGGGCGCCTCGCTCGTACCCATCCTGATCATAGCCGCGGTGCGACCGCGTGGGAGAGAGGCATGAATGACACGGCGGGGAGGCTCTTGCCGCTCGACCGGCTGCTGACGATGGAGATCGCCCGGGTAACCGAGGCGGCGGCGGTCGCGGCTGCGATGCTGCGCGGGCGCGGCGACGAGAAAGCGGCCGACCAGGCCGCCGTCGACGCGATGCGACGTGAGCTCAACAAGCTCGCCATCGACGGCACGATCGTCATCGGCGAAGGCGAGCGCGACGAGGCGCCGATGCTGTTCATCGGCGAGACCGTCGGCACCGGCAACGGGCCGGCGGTGGACATCGCGCTCGATCCGCTCGAGGGCACCACGATCTGCGCCAAGAACCTGCCGAACTCGCTGGCGGTGATCGCCGTCGCGCCGCGCGGCAGCCTCCTCAACGCGCCCGACGTCTATATGGAGAAGATCGCGGTCGGCCCCGGCTATCCCGATGGTGTCGTGGATCTGTCGCGCTCGCCCGAGGCGAACCTTCTGGCGATCGCCGAGGCGAAGGGGGTGCCGGTCACCGAGGTCACCGCCTGCATCCTCGACCGTCCGCGTCACGCTGCGCTGATCGAGGCGGTGCGCGCGAGCGGTGCGTCCATCCGGCTGATCGGCGATGGTGACGTTGCGGGCGTCATCCACACCACCGATCCTGACGAGACCGGGATCGATGTTTATATGGGGATCGGTGGGGCGCCCGAGGGCGTTCTGGCCGCTGCGGCACTGCGCTGCATGGGTGGGCAGATGCAGGGCCGCCTGCAGCTCAATACCAACGAAAAGCGCGCTCGGGCCGAGAAGATGGGCGTCAGCGACCCTTATCGCATCTATCGCGAATACGAGATGGCTTCGGGCGACGTCATCTTCGCGGCGACAGGGGTCACCGACGGCAACCTCCTCGAAGGCGTGCGTTTCTATCCCAACCGGATTGAGACGCACACGCTGGTGATGCGCTCGCACACGCAGACGGTCCGCGAGGTGCGCGGACGCCATTATGACCGGCGTAAGTTCGGTCTCTAGAGCGTCAGTTCGACGGACACCCATGGCAGGCAAGGAGCGGCCGTTCCTCGGCATCGAGCGCTCGATCGGGGGGCGGCGCTGGATCCATGCGCTTGACGAGCGGGCGGAGGCGCAGGCGCTGCGGATGGCGCAGCTGCATGGCCTGCCCGATGTCGTCGCACGCGTTCTGGCGGCCCGCGGCGTGGCGGCCGACGCGGCGCCGGGCTTTCTCGATCCGACCCTGCGCGCGCTGATGCCCGACCCATCGCGGCTGACCGACATGGATCTCGCAGCATCGCGCATCGCCGATGCCATCGACCGCCGCGAAGGCGTCGCGATCTTCGGCGACTACGATGTCGACGGCGCCGCGTCGGCGGCGCTGCTCTGCCGTTACCTCCGGCATTTCGGCATCGACGCGACCATCCGCATTCCGGACCGGATCACCGAGGGCTATGGGCCGAACGATGCGGCGATGCGCGAACTCGCCAGCGCCGGCGCGAGCCTCATCGTCACGGTCGACTGCGGCACCGCCTCCTTCACGCCGGTCGAGGCCGCCCGCCGGGTCGGCGCGGACGTCGTCGTGCTCGACCACCACCAGACCGGTCCCGACCTGCCGCGCGCCTTCGCGCTGGTCAATCCGAACCGGCAGGACGATACGAGCGGGCAGGGGCACCTTGCCGCCGCGGGCGTGGTCTTCATGACGCTCGTTGCGGTTTCGCGCGAGCTGCGCCGCCGCGGTCGCCCGGCGAGTGCGCTGCCCGACATCATGGAGCATCTCGACCTGGTGGCGCTCGCGACGATCTGCGACGTCGTTCCGCTCACCGGGCTGAACCGCGCCTTCGTGGTGAAGGGCCTCGCCATGCTGCGCCAGCGCCGCAACGCCGGCCTGAAGGCCCTCGCGACGATCGCACGGCTGTCAGGTCCAGCCGACAGCTACCATCTCGGCTTCATCCTCGGGCCCCGCATCAATGCCGGCGGGCGCATCGGCGAAGCTCATCTCGGCAGCCGTCTCCTGACACTCGACGACGACAACGACGCGACGGCGCTTGCCGAGCAGCTGCATCTCCTCAACGAAGAGCGCCAAGCGATGGAGCGAGCGATGCTTGCCGAGGCCGAGGCAGAGATCCTCGCCGAGATCGGCGCCGGCGAAGGACCCGCGATCCTCGTGACGGCCTCGGAGCGTTGGCATCCCGGCATTGTCGGGCTGATCGCGGCGCGGCTGAAGGAGCGGCACCGCCGGCCCGCCTTCGCGATCGCCTTCGACGCGGACGGACGTGGAACGGGCTCGGGCCGCTCCGTCGCCGGCGTCGATCTCGGAGCCATGGTTCGGGAGGCCGTCGCGGCCGGGATCCTGGAAAAAGGCGGCGGCCATGCCATGGCGGCCGGCATCACCGTGCGGCGCGAACGCCTCGGCGATTTCCGCGCTTTCCTGGAGATGCGAGGCGGAGCTGCCGCGGACGCCCGGCGTGCAGGCGAATCGCTGCGCCTCGATGGTGCCGTCAGTGCCATGGGCCTGACGCCGCAGCTGGTCGATTCGCTGGAGCGGGCAGGACCCTTCGGCGCAGGACACGCGTCGCCTGTCTTTGCACTGGCGCGCCACCGCATCGCCTCGTCCTCCGTCGTCGGCCAGGGCCATGTGCGCGCGACGCTGAAGGCGGCGGATGGATCGACGGCCTCCGTCATCGCCTTCCGGGCTGAAGACACCGATCTCGGGCAGCGGCTGCTGCGCGATCGCGACCGGCCGGTGCATGCAGCCGGGACGATCAGCCTCGACCGCTATCGCGGCCGCGAAGACGTCTCGTTCCGGCTGATCGATCTCGCGGAAGCGTTCGAGTAGCGCGCAAGACGCACGATCGAAAGACCTGCAGAGTATCTGTGCTTTGGGAGAGGGATGGTACGCCCAAGGGGAATCGAACCCCTGTTTGCGCCGTGAAAGGGCGCCGTCCTAACCGCTAGACGATGGGCGCAGCGAGGGCTGTATACGGTGCTTCGCCGGGTCCTGCAAGGGTCCGGCGAAGCTAGCTTTCGCGATTATTCCAGAAGCCGTCCGATAGCCGAGCTCCGGATGAAGACGGGGCTGCCCGCGAGCAGCGCCGCCGGAACCGCGTCGGCGTCGGGTGCATCGGCCGGGGCCTGCCGGCCCTATCGACCGCAGAGCGGTTGCTGCGGCGATACGCGCAGGACCATCATCGAGCACCTGCGAGCCGTCGCCCTGCGCAGGGACGGCCCGGTTGATGACGGATCAGGAGTTGTCCGAATTGCCGCTGGCGACACGACGACGCTGCCGGCACTGCCAGTTCCAGTCGCGCTCGCGGCCGGTGTCGACATGGATGGCGGTCGTGTAGCAGTAGGTGCCGACGCCGCCGCGGCCCGGCAGCGAGCGCACGAAGCTCGCGACAGTGAACTTATCGACGCCCGGTACCTGGATGTCGGCGGCCTTGCACTGCATGTGCATCGAGCGGCGCGCGCCGTTGACGCGACGATTGTGTGAGGGGCTGCGATAGCCCGAGGTCACCACGACCTTCTTGCCGAACTTCTGCTCGACGGCGCGGAGAAGGCCCACGAGATCGCTGCCGAAGCATGCGGTCTGGACGTCCTCGCGCTGCACCAGCAGCCCGTTCGGCGACAGGCGCGCCATGCCGGTCAGCGCGGCGACCTGATAGCTGCGCTGATCGCTGGCGTCTTCGATCATGTCCTCGTCGTCGGCCGAGGCTCGCTGGCCGATCTCGAAGAGCGAAGACGGGTCGACACCGGGCAGGGCGTTGTCGGACCCGACCGGCACAGGCGGACCATCGGTCTTCAGGATGACGCGGCGGCCCTTGTCCTTTTCTGCATTGCGGATCGGTGTCTTGGCTTTCGAATCGGCGAAGAGAGAGGCGAACAGCGTGTTGTTGGCCTGCGGTGTGCTGCTGCTTCCGCGCACCGTGCCGCCGGCATAGGCGGCAATCGAGGTGCGGCCGGTCGCGATCGGCTTGTCGCCGTCGTCCTCAGCGGCGTCGCCCTGCTTCAGCGGCGGCATGATGCCCGGACCTGAGGTCGGGGTGAGGAGGGCGGTCTTCTTATCCTCGGCGTCCGAGGTCTTTGCCTCAGCCTCGGCGGCGGTTGCCTTGCCCGCAGTGGAACCGGCAGCAGCAGCCAGCGTTTCAGCGGTCTCAGCGCCCGCTTTGTCGTCTTCGCCCGAAGCGACGCTCGACGCGTCCTCAGCCGGGCTTCCAGGCGTCGACGCGCTGGCACCCTGCGGGTTCGCATTGAAGCCGAAGGACGACGTGTCGTCGACGGCTGATACGCAGCTGCTGACCAGAGGTGCCGAAAGGCACACCGCAGCCAGGAGCGTGGTGCGGCGCAGAAGCGCGATGCAGGCGCGCGGCGTCTTGATCGTCAAATCACGGTCCACCCTCTCGACGGACATGCCCGAGCGGCATCTCCGGTCCGTCGATGACGGCGCCTGCGGCGCGTCGTCTCGGCGGCATTTGCACTTTGACCGGTCTGGTCCCCACCAGAGCTGCCGCAGAGATCGCGGCAGCCGACCGATCAACCTTACAGGAATTTAACCCGGTCCTGCCCGTATGGCTACAATGCGGCGTCAGAAAGGCGTCACCAGCTGCCGGTGTTCGGCATCGAGCTCCAAGGCTCGGCCGGCGCCTTGGCTTCGCCTTTCTGAAGCAGCTCGAAGGAGATGCCGTCCGGCGACTTGATAAAGGCCATGTTGCCGTCGCGCGGAGGCCGGTTGATCGTCACGCCGGCTTCCATGAGCTGCTGGCAGTAGGCGTAGATATCGTCCACCTCGAAAGCGAGATGCCCAAAGTTGCGTCCACCCGTATAGGTCTCCGGGTCCCAGTTGAAGGTCAGCTCGAGCAGCGGTGCCTTCGTTTCCCTCGCGGTCGGAGCATCGCCCGGCGCGGCGAGGAAGATCAGCGTATAGCGGCCCTTCTCGTTCTCCGTCCGGCGGGTCTCCACCATTCCCATCTTGGTGCAGTAGAAGTCGAGCGACTCGTCGATGTCCCGGATTCGGACCATGGTGTGAAGGTAGCGCATCAACTGTCTCCAATTCGTCCGGCTGATGGTAGGGCGGGCCGGACCGCAGCCAACCGTGGCCTCGAAGATTCAGCGATCCTGTCTCGCTGATCGAAAGGTTGAGGATCACTGCGGATCGCCAAGCCATAAACCCATTTGGCTGCCGTGGAGCTTGCGCAGTGGCCGAACGAGCGCAAAGCGTCGATCGCAGCCGCTGATCATCCGTAACATATAGAGGAGTAACGGGCGGGCGAAGCTTCAGGAATCAGCTCGAATAAATAGACTTGCTGATGCTTGTCACAGGCGTCTGCAGGTCAACATTGGCTGTCTGTAGAATTCGAGCGAATTCCATCGCCGACCCTTGGCGGACTGCGCCGTTCTGATGCTATCCTCGGTCGGCATGATTCGTTTGGGCTGGAAATGCGGGCCTGCCTGATGCCGAATAGATTGTTTGCACAACCTCAGGATGACGGTGCCGAGTCACAGGCATCGAGCGCCGGCCTTGAGGTCGTTTCGGGTCACATCAAGTGGTTCGATGTCGCCAAGGGCTTCGGCTTCATTATCCCCGATGACGACGGTCCGGATATTCTCCTCCATGTCACCTGCCTGAGGCGGGATGGCTATTCCACCGCGCTGGAGGGCACTCGGCTCGTCTGCGAGGTGCAGCAGGGAGAACGAGGCTTGCAAGCATTTCGCATCCTGTCGATGGACCGCTCGACCGCCATCCATCCGTCGCAACTGCCGCCGTCGCGCACGCATGTGAATGTCGTGCCGACCAGCGATCTCGAGCCGGCCGTCGTGAAATGGTTCAACCGCACCAAGGGATACGGCTTCGTCACGCGCGGCGAGGGGACGGAGGATATTTTCGTACATATGGAGACGCTGCGCCGCTTCGGCATGACAGAGCTGCGGCCCGGCCAGACCGTGCTCGTGCGCTTCGGCGAAGGATCAAAGGGCCTGATGGCGGCGGAGGTGCATCCCGAGACGGGACCGGCACTGATGGTGTCGCATTGATCGGCGCGACCAAATCCGGGCGGACACGGTGGATCGGCGGCCTGGCCGCTGCCGCTGCGCTCGGCGGGTCGATCCTCTACGCCGTTGCCGGCGCCGGGACGTCCGAGGCGACACTGGTCACATCGACGGGACGTCACTCGATCACCGTCGAGATCGCCGACACGCCCGAGGCGCGCGCGACGGGCTTGATGAACCGCCCGTCCATGCCGAAGGATCACGGCATGCTGTTCAGCTTCGAGCAGACGGAACCGGTTTCCTTCTGGATGAAGAACACGCTGATTCCGCTGGACATGATCTTCATCGGGGAGACCGGCGTCGTGGAGCGGATTGCGACCAACGTGCCGCCGTTGTCGCTCAAGACCGTGCCATCCGGGAAACCGGTCCGCTACGTGCTGGAGCTGAACGGCGGGGCCTCGGCCGGCTACGGCCTCAAGGATGGCGACCGCGTCGAGCACGCGCTGATCGGCGCCAAGCCGTAGAGCCTCGAGCGGTTCTAGGTCAAAGGCCGGTGACGGCTGCGTCGCCGGTTTCGCGCTTCAAGCCCGTTCTGCCGACCCCATCGACCGACCGCAGATGGCGCGTCCCGGCGCCATCTTTCGGTTCAGAGCTGCGTCCGATTGAGGTCCGAACTCCCGCGTTCCGGCTACTGGATGATCACGCCTTTGCGGGCGGTCGGGCCGTCACCGGGTGCCTTTGCCGCTGCCCAGCGGATGGGATTGTAGTAGATCGGGAAGGCCTTCTGCGTGTCAACGCCGGCTTCGTCACGGTAGTGCCCTTTGTAGGCGGCCGCGACGATGCGACCATTCTCATGGATCATGAACATGACGCAGCCCTCATGCGTTTTGCCCGGTGTCAGGCTAGCTGCCGGCTTGGTGGTGCATTTGTTGAAGCTACCGCCGCTCATCGCCAGCGCGGGGGAATGGACCTGATCTCGGTCGTCGATGGCGACGAAGGCGCCGACCTGCTGGGCCGAGAGGTCTTCGCCGCTCGCGTTCGTGTATTCGTATCGCACATAGAAGGGACGCGCATTCGCCAGCTCGGCGGGCACTTCGAAGCCCTTTAGATCGTCGGCAGAGCCTTCCTCGATGGCCGTGACCTTTAGCTCGATCGGCACCTCAGGTCCTTTTGGCACGAGGTGCGGGACCGTGGCGGTTTCACCGAGCTGAAGCTGCGAGCCGGCCTTCTCGAACTCCTCGGCCAGAGCCGGCGCGGTGATGGCAATCGCCATGATCATGGCGAGATACGGAAGTCTCTTCATGCAGAACATCCCTGATTATGTGCGCGGCGTCCGATGAGCTGCGCGGGTTTCTCCTTGTGGGCATCGACGATCTGCTCATGAGCAAGGGCATCACCACGGTGATGATCATCGACCGTCCGCAGGGTTAGGGATGGAATGGAGCAAGTTTGCGGCCCTGCCACCGTCTGGTCCTGCGCGAGCCCATAGCGGGAAGGAGGACGGCTGATCGTCTCTAACCGGCGAGTCCTCGCGATAGCGAGAATTGTACTGCTGCGGGACGGCGCCCGGCGCTATGGTTGAATGCGGGTCGGTGGGATAGATGGAGCCATGCCTATCGCCGAAAACATCCATCGCCTCCGCGTCACCGACGGCAAGACGATCCAGGACGTCGCTGAGGCGACGAAAATCGCACCGGCCATTGTAGCAGCCATCGAGAACGGACGCCTATCGGCGCCGCGAACGGTTGTCAGCGCTCTGGCGGCCCACTTCGGCGTCAGCGTCGAGACGTTGGAGGGTTGAGCAACCACTGCCCTCGATACGGCTCCTGAGTCTCTTGGGGCTCGAGACTGAGGTGATCCACCGCGGCGGATCCTAGCGCTCCCTCGAAGCTGTCGAGTTCGCCACCCTCTAACGGGTCGACTGGTTCAACAACCATCGGCTGCTGGAGCCGATTAGAAACATCTCACCCGCCGAGGCCGAAGCCGCATACCACTTGCAGCTTGAGGTCGTCCCCGTCGCCGCGTAGCACTTGCATGAATAGCCTGCCGTAAACACGGTGCGGCTCGCTCGCAGCGATGCTGCCACGGAGGAAGAGGTGCAACGTCAGGCCGGCGTCTATGACGCCATGCCGAAACTTGCAGTGATATGCTCACAATATCGAGGAGCGCGGCGACCTTGCCGCATCTCTTAGATGCACCCTGCGATCGCATCGGGTCTTTAGCATGAAGCTCGTCATCCACATCGGTATTCACAAGACGGGGACCTCTGCTCTACAGGGCTTTCTCCACACCAACCGCGAGCGTCTGCGTGACCGTGGCATCTGGTATGAACCGCCAGAGGGGCATAAAAATCACACATTACGGGTGTTTGAATTTCGACCTGGGGAGACATACTCGCCGGACGCTTTCCGGGCTCGCCTGAATGTGGCCGCGGACGAAGGCTGCCCGGTTTACCTGATGAGCTCAGAGGTTTTCGTCCAACGCCCGTTCGACATCGAGGCCTTCGCTCACAGCATCGACGGGTTTGAGACGGAAGTTATCGCTTATCTGCGAGCGCCTGACGATTTTGTTGTCTCCGCCTACAATCAAACCGTGAGGGGAAAGAACGCGCGGACGATTCCTCTGAGGGACAAAATAGGCCCGGATCCAACCTATCGACGCCAGCTGTCGAATTGGATGAGGTCGCAATGGGAGTTGACCCTCGCGCCCTATGACCGGAAGCAGTGGCCGAACGGGAGTATCTTCCTCGATTTCCTGTCGATGCTTCATGTGTTGCCCGATGGTCTGGATATCGAGCCGAGGCAGGACGATGAGAACCGTAGCCTTCCAGCGCCGCTGATCGAGGTGCTCAGAGCCGCGAACATCGTCGGTATTGCCGGTGAGCAGCGGGTTTCCCTCATAAGGGAGCTGCGTGAACTTGGTCGATCAAGACCGGACCTCTATCCCGAAGCTGAGCTCCTGACGGCCGCTGAGCGACGTGCGTACCGAGCCATTTTTGCGGAGCACGTGGAGGCGTATAGGCCTTTTTATCGACCTGGCTTCGACGAGACGTTTCTCCTCCCTTCCTGAGCCTGCCTAGTGGCCCGACTTCTGCAAGCCGCCCCTCTGAGGCGGCTTTCTCGTGCCCGCACCAGAGGAGAACAGCCATGGATCGGAAGGTCTTCGGTAGCGCCTGTGGCCTCGACATCGATGGACGCCAGCGTGAGCAGAACCGCGTTGGCCAGCATCAGCCAGCGCGATGGATCGCATGCCAAAGCTCTCTACGACCCCCGGACCTTGTGAGCGTTGAACCGTCCGCCGTCGTGCCGCCCCGCCGGGTGTGATCCGCGACTTGCTCGCGCTCGTTCTGGAGGCTCGCTCTTGAACCTGTTCGATCAGCAACTCACCGATCAGGGCTTCAGCATGCCGGAGCGCTCGCTCATCGCACCGGCTGGCAACCAGCACGCCAAGGTCGCGCATATGCGCGCATTGAAAGCAGAAGGCGGTAAGCCGAGCGCGTTGCCTTGGATCTTGTTCATCGACGAGCTCGATCGCGCGCTCTTCGGATGAGCGGAGGAGGAGCCCGAGGAGTTCGAGTTTCACAGGGCAGGTGGCTTCGTCTTGCCCGTGCTGGAAATGATGTCCGAACATCGCCATATCCGGATCCGCACCGGAAGCCGGAAAGGCCAGTGTCCCGGAATGATCGTCACAAGCGGCGAAACGCCTCTCGGCCGCTGCTCACATGAAAGGATCGCGGTCGTGACGGCTCACTTTGCCTTCGACAACAGCTATGCCCGGCTACCGAGCTCGTTCTATGCGCGGATAAAGCCGACCCCGGTCTCTGGTCCGCACCTCATCAAGCTCAATCGGAACCTCGCCACCCAGCTCGGGCTTGATCCGGACGAGCTCGCCACCCCGGCGGGTGTAGAGATTCTTGCTGGCAGGCGGGTTCCGGACGGCGCCGAGCCGATCGCGACCGCCTATGCCGGGCACCAGTTCGGCAACTTCGTGCCGCAGCTCGGCGATGGGCGGGCGATCCTTCTGGGTGAGCTCATCGATCGGGATGGAACGCGCCGGGACGTCCAGCTCAAGGGGGCTGGTCGGACACCGTTTTCCCGCGGCGGCGACGGGCGAGCGGCCCTCGGACCAGTTCTGCGCGAGTATCTCGTCAGCGAGGCAATGGCGGCACTCGGCATTCCGACCACTCGGGCACTCGCCGCTGTCACAACGGGCGATGAGGTGATGCGGGCGACCCCGCTGCCAGGTGCGGTGCTGACGCGGGTCGCGTCCAGTCACATCCGGATCGGATCGTTCCAGTTCTTCGCGGCACGCCGTGATGTGGATGCAGTACGGGCTCTGGCTGATCATGCGATCACCCGACACTACCCGGAAGCGGCGGGCGCTGCTCGTCCCTACCTGGCCTTCTTGGAGGGGGTTATCGCGCGCCAGGCTCGCCTCATTGCGCAGTGGCTGCTCGTCGGCTTCATCCACGGGGTGATGAACACGGACAACATGTCGATCGCGGGCGAGACCATCGACTATGGCCCCTGCGCCTTCATGGATGCCTACGACCCCGCCACCGTGTTCAGTTCGATCGACCAGTTCGGTCGCTACGCCTATGCCAACCAGCCTGGAATCGCGCAGTGGAACCTGACGCGGCTGGCGGAATGCCTGCTGCCTCTTCTGGCCGATGACCAGAACGAAGCCATCGAGCAGGCGCAGGAGGCGCTGTCGGCGTTTGCGGAACGGTTCAACGACGCCTATCTCGGCGGGCTGCGTCGCAAGTTGGGTCTGTTGTCGGAGCGGGAGAATGATCTTGAGCTGGCGCAGGATCTGCTGAACCGAATGGCCGCTGGCGAGGCCGACTTCACCCTGACCTTCCGTCGGCTGTGTGACGCAGCCGCTGGCCCCGAAGGCGACGCGGCGGCGCGTAGCCTGTTTGCGGATCCTGCCTCCTACGATGCATGGGCCGAGCGCTGGCGGTTGCGTCTTGTCGAAGAGCCGCAGGAAGGTTCGGCGCGCCGAGCGTCCATGCAGCGCGTCAATCCAGCTTTCATCCCGCGCAACCACCGCGTCGAGGCCGTCATCGAGGCCGCCGTGGAAAAGCAGGACTTCGCGCCGTTTGAGGAACTTCTGACCGTTCTCTCCAAGCCATACGAAGATCAGGCAGGCTTCGCGAGCTATGCTGAGCCACCGGCGCGCGACGGGCGCGTCTATAGAACTTTTTGCGGGACCTGAAGCTGAAGGTCCGTCGCCGAACCGCCGTGGGTCATTGGTAAACTTGAGCCGCCACCTTCGCGGGGGTGTGCGGGGGCATGGGCCGACAGGCTGCCACGCCTTTTCCTACCGGTCTCGGCAGCAGCGGCCGGGACGGGTGGGACAATCCTGTCCCTGGCGGCTACCGGGTACGTATTATCCGACGCAGCCAGCGAAACAGAAGAACGGCGCTGCATGTCAGGACCAACAAACCTGACGCCACCTGATCCTGCGCCAGCAGGTACACGCTGCCACTGATCGAGATAAAGGCCGCGGTGTGCCAAAGCACGCTGGCGGCAATGTACTTCACTGCCCTGATGGCACCCTCGTATTGAGCTGCGAGGATTAAGGGAACCCCTGGAGATCAAGGGAACCAGCGCCCAACATGATGTAACATGCCGGTGGAGGAAATCGGCGCTAAGATGTTGGAAAGACTGGCGACCCCGGCAGGATTCGAACCTGCGACCATCGGCTTAGAAGGCCGGTGCTCTATCCTCTGAGCTACGGGGCCGGTGTGCGGCCTCAACCGCATCGCCTCGGCTGCGACGTTGAAAGCGCCGCCTGTCCATCAGCGATGGCGCCTCACCGCTGTTCAGTGCGTCCAAGGCTTCCGGTTCTCATCTGCCGGCTGGGCGGCGCAGTGCCGGAACTCAGTATATCCGCAGCGCTTGAATTCAGTGCGTCCAGGGCTGCCGGCGATCGTAGCGGAAGTTATCCGAATAGGACACGCGGCGGCGCTTGGCTTCCTTCGGCTCCTCGATACGATACGGAATGCCGTTGCGCTCGGCGTACTCCACAGCCTCTTCCTTGGTTTCGAAGGAGAGGCGGATCTGCGCCTTCATGTCGCCCGACGACGTATAGCCCATCAGCGGGTCGATCGTCTTCGGCTCCTCGGGCTCGTACATCAGCAGCCATTCGACCGACTGCGACTTGCCGGATTGCATCGCGGTTCGGGCGGGACGATAGATTCGCGCGACCATCTGACCTCTCCGAGGCCGCATCGGCGGCCTCACGCTGCTCATCAGGGCCAGATTGGTCGGAGCGGCAGGATTCGAACCTGCGACCCTCTGGTCCCAAACCAGATGCGCTACCAGACTGCGCTACGCTCCGACTGCCGAGGCGGGCCCGGAAATCGCTGTCGTACCTAGCTTCAAGCCGCCGAACTGGCAAGGCTTCTTCGTACCGATGCCGGGTTCTTTGTCACCAGGCGCAGGTCCTGCATGGCGCCGGTCGTGATCAGAGCCAGGGGCGTGGCGGGCACTTGGATGTCGCAGTCGGCATTCTAGTCGCCAGCGCGGCGATGGTGATGGACTGTGACGCTGCGGGCATCCTCGCCGATCAGGGAGAGATTGGACGCGTCGCGTCCGTTCGCAGGCTGAAGTCGGCTGCACGGCTGTTTTCCATCACCAGCCGGGCATTCGGCGCGTCATTGGCTTCCACCTTCTCCAGTGCGGCCGCCGGGGACAGGCCGATATCCGTCCAGCGGCGATGAAGGCGATCGAGCAGCAGGGCCAGCGGCGCATCCAGCATCACCGTGACGTCGAACAGCGCTGCAAGGCCGGTCCAGGGCGGCTGGTCGAGCAGGAGATAATTACCCTCGACGATGATGAACCGGGCGCCCGGTGGAATGATCCGCGCCCCGGCACGGGCGATCTCGATCGAACGATCAAAGACGGGCACCGCGACCTCTCTGCCGTCATCGGCGCGCAGGCGCTGCAGCGCCACGCCAAGGCCGTCGACGTCGAAGGTAAAGGGCGCGCCTTTCCGCGGGCGCTGCCCGCGCGCCTCCAGGACCAGGTCGTCGAAGTGGAAGCCGTCCATCGGCAGGATGGCTGCGCAGCCCGGGCGCGCGGCGCTCAGCCGGTGCTCCAGCGCCTCGGCCGCCGTGCTCTTGCCGACGCCCGGCGGTCCGGCCATGGCAACGAGGATACGGCGCTCAGAGCCACGGGCCAGCAGTGTCTCGACCAGAAGATCGATCGTCGTCGCCTGCATCGATGCGGCTCGTCCTTTAAGCGGTTTGGAGCCGGCGGTTCAGCGGCCGGCGCAAGGTTCGATCCCGGCTTTGAGGATTAGCTGGCATGACGATTGCCCTTCAGCGCAGCGATAGCGGCAAAGCCGCGCTCGAGGTCCGCCTGCAGGTCCGGCACGTCTTCAAGACCGATCTGCAGCCGGATCACCGGGCCCTCGGCCGGCGCGACGGCGATCGTGCGGTCCGACAGGTTCGCGTGCACGGCGAGGCTCTCGAACCCGCCCCAGGAGTAGCCGAGGCCGAAGATCTGCAGCGCGTCGAGGAAGGCATCCGCTTCATCGAAGCCGCCGCCTGCCAGGACGAAGGAGAACAGGCCGCTGGTGCCGGAGAACTGCCGACGCCAGAGATCGTGGCCGGGGAAGGAGGGCAGGGCCGGATGTAGGACGCGCGCGACTTCCTCGCGGCCTTCGAGCCACTGGGCGATGGTGAGCGCCGAAGCGCCATGCCGCTCCAGCCGCACGCCCATCGTCTTCAGGCCGCGGAGCACGAGGTAGACGTCGTCCGGCGATGCGTTGATGCCGAGCGCCATCTGGGTCTCGCGCAGCTGCGTGATCGTCTCACGCGTCGCCGACACGCTGCCCATCATCACGTCGGAATGGCCACCGGGATACTTCGTCAACGCGTGAATCGAGAGATCGACCCCGTGCTCCAGCGGCCGGAAGTAGAGCGGCGTCGCCCAGGTGTTGTCCAGCATCGTCACTGCGCCGACGCCATGGGCGGCATCGCAGACGGCGCGCACGTCCATCATCTCGAAGGTGTTGGAGCCTGGCGCTTCCAGAAATACCACGCCTGTGTCCGGCCGCAGCTTGGTCTTGATGTCGGCCCCAAGGGACGGGTCGAAATACTCAACGTCGACTCCCAACCGCTTCAGCACCGTCTCGCAGAAGTTGCGGGTGGGGGAATAGACGCTGTCGACGACGAGGCAATGATCGCCGCTGCGCAGGAAGGCCAGCAGCGGGACGCTGACGGCGGCTAGCCCGGACGGCACGAGGATCGTTCCGGCCGAGCCTTCGAGTGCGTCGAGCTCGGCCTCGAGCGCCTCGATCGTAGGGGTGCCACGCAGCCCGTAGGTGTAGCGGACCTCACCGCGGCGCCGCATGCTGCCGGCATTCGGGAAGAGCACGGTAGAAGCATGCACCACCGGAGCATTGACGAAGCCGTGATATCCGGCCGGATTGTAAGGACCATGTGAAAGGCGCGTATTCAGACCGGCTACGGGGCCGTCTTGCTTCTCGGTCTTGCTCAAAGCTTCAGCTCTTCGTTGAAGGAATAGGCAGCACGCAGGTCCGCCGTGGAAAGGTTAGCGAAAAAGGCGCCGCTCGCTTGACCTGCCAATTTTTATGGCATGTGATTGAGCTTGCACAAAGACTATCACGTCTGGCGAGCGTCCCTCCTTGCGGCATAGGCGGGTTGGTCGCAAGACCTCACGAGACACGTTTCGACACGGAGAAGATCCTGATGACATTGAAGCTCCTCACGGCCGCAATTGGTCTCGCGGTGGCCGCAACCGCGTTCGGCGGCGCATCCGCTGCGACGCTCGACGACGTCAAGGCGCGCGGCCATCTGAAATGCGGCATCAATACGGGCCTGCCGGGCTTTGCCTCGCAGAATGACCAGGGCGTGTGGCAGGGCCTCGACGTCGATTACTGCAAAGCCGTCGCGGCCGCCGTCTTCGGCGATGCGAGCAAGGTCGAGTTCACGCCGCTGTCGGCGGTGCAGCGCTTCCCGGCGCTGCAGAACAACGAGATCGACCTGCTCGCCCGTAACACGACTTGGACGATCAGCCGCGATACTTCGCTCGGCCTCGCCTTCGTGGGCGTCAACTATTACGACGGCCAGGGCTTCATGGTCCGCAAGGACCTCAACATCAATTCGGCACTGCAGCTTTCCGGCGCCACCGTCTGCGTGCAGGCCGGCACGACCACCGAGCTGAACCTGACCGACTACTTCCGTGCCAACAACATGGAATACAACCCGGTGGTCATCGAGAGCCAGGACAATACCAACTCGGCCTACGATTCCGGCCGCTGCGACGTGCTGACGACCGACGCCTCGGGCCTCTACGCCTCCCGCCTCGAGCTCGGCACGCCGGACAACAACATCGTGCTGCCGGAGATCATCTCCAAGGAGCCGCTCGGCCCAGCCGTGCGGCAGGGCGACTGGCAGTGGTTCAACATCGTGAAGTGGACCCACTTCGCGCTGCTGAACGCCGAGGAGCTTGGCATCACGCAGGCCAATGTGGAGGAGATGACCAAGTCCGAGAACCCGGAGATCCGCCGTATGCTCGGCGGCGACGGCACCTTCGGCCAGGACATCGGCCTCACCAACGACTGGGTGGTGAAGATCGTCAAGGCGGTCGGCAACTACGGCGAGATCTTCGAACGCAATGTCGGCTCCAAGACTCCGCTCGGCATCGCACGTGGCCAGAATGCCCTTTGGACGAAGGGCGGGCTCCAGTACGCGCCGCCGATCCGCTAAGCATGACCATCTGGGAAGGTCGGCACGTCGCCGGCCTTCCTGGCCTTGCCGCTACTCATGCCGCCCGCTCGCGGTGGCTTCCACCAGCCCAGGAAGGCGATGACGCTGTCGACCACCGCAGATACAAGGCCGCTACCGCGCCAGCCCGCCAGAGGGTCGCTGCTGAGCAATCCGACTGTTCGAAGCATCGTGATCCAGGTGGTCCTGGTCGTCGCACTGGTCGCGTTCTCCTGGTGGATCGTCGACAACACGGCGCGTAATCTGACGCAGAACAACATCGCGTCCGGCTTTGGCTTTCTCGAATCCCGATCAGGGTTCGATATTTCTCAGACACCGATCGCCTACAACAGCAACGCCACCTATGCCCGCGCGATCCTCGTCGGCATCGCCAATACGCTGATCATCGCCGTTGCCGGCATCGTCATGGCGACCGTCGTCGGCTTCCTGGTCGGCATCGGCCGCCTATCGCAGAACTTCCTGATCCGCAGCCTCTCGACGGTCTATGTCGAGATCTTCCGCAACATCCCGCCGCTGCTGGTGATCCTGTTCTGGTACTTCGCCGTTCTGTCGATCCTGCCGCAGCCGCGCCAGGCGCTCAGTCTGCCCTTTGGCGCCTATATCTCCAACCGCGGCCTGCAGGCGCCGAGTGTGGCTTTCGATACTCTCGCGTGGATCGCCTTCGCAGCCCTCGTCGCCGGAGTCGTCGCGACCGTCTTGATGCGCGTGCGGGCGCGCCGCCGGCAGATGGCGACCGGCGAGCGCACACGCCTGCTCTTACCGGCGCTCGCTCTCATCATCGGTCTGCCAGCGATCGTCTTCCTCGTCACCGGCATGCCGGCAACGCTGACCTATCCCGCCAAAAGCACCTTCAATCTCGTCGGCGGCCTCCAGATCAAGCCGGAATTCCTGGCGCTTTTCCTGGCCCTGTCGATCTATACGGCCGCCTTCATCGCCGAGATCGTACGGGCCGGCATCCTGTCTGTGTCGCGCGGCCAGAACGAGGCGGCCGCGGCGCTCGGGCTTAAGCGCAGCCAGGCGCTGCGCCTCGTCGTCGTGCCGCAGGCGTTCCGCGTCATCATCCCGCCGCTGACCAGCCAGTATCTCAACCTCACCAAGAACTCCTCGCTCGGTCTCGCCGTCGGCTATCCCGAGCTCGTCGCCGTCGGCTCGACTGTCCTCAACCAGTCGGGTCAGTCGATCGAGGTCGTGGTGATCTGGATGGTGGTCTATCTCGGTATCAGCCTGCTGGTGTCGGTGTTCATGAACTGGTTCAACGCCAAAATGGCGTTGGTCGAGCGGTAGGACGACCATGGAAGAGCAAGTCGCCCCGTTCGTCGCTCGCGGCCAGAAGGAACCGCTGCCGCCGCCGCGTTCCGAGTTCGGCATCTATGGCCGCGTTCGCCGCAGCCTATTTGCCACGCCAACGGATGCCGTCCTCACCCTCGCAGCCCTGATCTTCATCGTCTGGGCGGGGTATCACATCATCGAGTGGGCGGTGATCAACGCTGTTTTCACCGGTTCGGATCGCACCGCATGCCTCCCGACTGGCGATGGCGAGATCGGCGCATGCTGGGCGTTCATCCGTGCCAAGTACAGCCAGTTCGTCTACGGCCTCTATCCACTGGATCAGCGCTGGCGTGTCGACCTGGTGTTCGCTCTGTTAGCCGTGCTCAGCCTCGGCTTGGCGATACCCAGCGTCCCGTACAAGCGCTGGAACGCGGTGCTGCTCTTTGCCGTCTTCCCCTTCGTGGCTCTGGTTCTCCTCACCGGCGGGGAGTTCGAGCTCTCCGGCGGCGGCATCGCGCTGATCGTGCTCGCCGCTGCCCTGGCGAGCTACATGGCGGCCGGAAGTCAGATGGATGCGGCCCCGGCGGCACCGTTCCTCAAGGCCGCAGGGCTCCTGATGATATTGGCGCTCCTTGTGCTGCTCGCAGCAGGCCCGGTGTCCTCGCGGCGCGTCGAGTTCCTCAACGTGGACTTCTCGATCCTGTCGATGGCGGGCTTCGTACTTGCGGGGCTGGCGCTGGTGGCGGCGGTTGCCGGCGGTCTGCGCGCCGGCGGGACAGCCGTCCTCATGTCACTGCTGATGCCGATCCTTGCGGGGCTTGCTCTCATCGTCGTCATGACGACCGACTTCGGGCTGAGGCCGGTCGGCACCAATCTGTGGGGCGGCCTTCTCGTGACGCTCGTCGTCGCCGTCTCGGGTATCGCAGCGTCGCTGCCGCTCGGCATCATGCTGGCCCTCGGCCGGCGCTCCGACATGCCGACGGTGCGCCTCCTGTCGATCATCTTCATCGAGTTCTGGCGCGGCGTTCCGCTGATCACCGTTCTCTTCATGGCCAACTTCATGCTGCCGCTGTTCCTGCCGGACGGCGTCAACTTCAACCAGCTCCTTCGGGCGCTTGTCGGCGTCGCGCTGTTTTCCGCGGCCTACATGGCGGAGGTGATCCGCGGCGGTCTTCAGGCGATTCCGAAGGGGCAGTACGAAGCAGCCGACGCCATGGCGCTGAGCTACTGGCAGAAGATGCGAATGATCGTGCTGCCGCAGGCGCTGAAGCTCGTGATCCCCGGCATCGTCAACACCTTCATCGGCCTCTTCAAGGATACGAGCCTCGTCTACATCATCGGGCTTGCCGACCTTCTCGGCACAGTGCGGCGTGGCTTCAGCGATCCGAACTGGATCACCGAGTCGACGCCCGCGACTGGCCTCATATTTGCAGCCTTCATCTACTGGCTGTTCTGCTTCAGCATGTCCCGCTACTCGATCTGGACCGAGCGGCGGCTCGACACCGGGCACAAACGATAGGAATTCGACCATGAGCGTTCAGCCAATCGAAAGTGCCGTCGCGCCGCGGCCGAAGATGGCGATCTCGGACGAGATTGCGGTGGAGCTTGCCGGCGTCAACAAGTGGTACGGCGAGTTCCATGTGCTGCGTGACATCGACCTGAAGGTGCGGCGCGGCGAGCGCATCGTCATCTGCGGCCCCTCGGGCTCGGGCAAGTCGACGATGATCCGCTGCATCAACCGTCTGGAGCAGCATCAGAAGGGCCGCATCGTGGTCGACGGGATCGAGCTCACCGACGATCTGAAGAAGATCGACGAAGTGCGCCGTGAGGTCGGCATGGTGTTCCAGCACTTCAACCTCTTTCCGCACCTGACGATCCTGGAAAATTGCACGCTCGCGCCGATCTGGGTGCGCAAGATGCCGCGCAAGCAGGCCGAGGAGATCGCGATGCACTATCTCAAGCGCGTCAAGATCCCCGAGCAGGCCAACAAGTACCCCGGCCAGCTCTCCGGCGGGCAGCAGCAACGCGTCGCCATCGCGCGCTCACTCTGCATGAGCCCGAAGATCATGCTCTTTGACGAGCCGACCTCGGCGCTTGATCCGGAGATGATCAAGGAAGTGCTCGACGTCATGGTCGGGCTCGCGGAAGAGGGCATGACGATGCTCTGCGTAACCCACGAGATGGGCTTTGCGCGCCAGGTGGCCAACCGCGTCATCTTCATGGACGCCGGCCAGATCGTCGAGCAGAACGAGCCGACGGAGTTCTTCACCAACCCGCAGCACGAGCGCACCAAGCTGTTCCTGTCGCAGATTCTGCACTGAAGCAGCCTGGCCGGAGGTGAGGCGGCGCCGTCTGGCGTTGCTGTTCGCCAGCTGTCAGCCGGTCACCGGCTGATCGCGGCTCAGGGCATCCAACCAGGCAGGGCGGCAGCCTGCTTGACCCAGTCGGTCATCTGCGCCTCGTCCAGTGCATCACCTTCGTGGATGTCGATCCAGCGCGCCTCCTTCGACTTCGGTGTGCCGCCGGGCGGCATCGGCTGCAGATGGACGCCGTTGAAGAAGGTGAGCTTCACGTAGCGGGTGAAGACGTGGAACGACAGGCACCAGCCTTGGCCCTCCACGCCATAGAAGGGCGAGTTCCACTTCACGGCCTTGCGGACGTCGGGGACCGTCTCCGTCACGATCGCGTCGACGCGCTGACCAAGAGCCTGCGTCCAGCCTGGCATGGCGGCGATATACGCTTGCACGGGCGCATCCCCGTCGCCTTTAGGGATCTGCGGATTGCCGCCGCTGAGGAGATGGCCCGTCTTTTTCTCCGGCGCCGTCTGGGTCGGCGGCTGTTCGACCGGCCTGGCCTCGCCGCTTCCAGGCGGAGCGCTCAAGGTGGCTGGGCCACTCTCCCGCTTTCGGTTCGCCATTCATGCCTCTCCCGCCGCGCCTGCCCATGCCCGGCTCAACGTCACGCAACGGAGCGGCGCGGGCAAGAGGCTCCGCAGTTTCCGTCCGACTGCGCGCAGTGGACCGAGCGCCTGACGTTGATCGCGATCGTCCGGAGGCCCCTATCAGACTGAAGGTAGCGATGCGCTGCCAGACGGCCAGGGTAACCCGGACGGGCTGACCGGCCGCGTTTCATGAGCCTGCGATCTCGTTCAGCACCCGGAGGCGTTAGCATATCCTTCATCGAGCCTTGCATCCCACGGCTTTGGACGGAACGGGCAACGCTCCGCACCGTTTCTGTCGCGCATTTTTCGAGGGTCCGACATCTTGGCTGATCAACCTGTTGCGGCGAAGGCCGAGAAGAACACGACCATCGCGCCAGCCATTGGCCTCGTGAACACCCAGACATTCGAGAGTGGTTCCCGCTGGGCCGTGGTCGGCATCTTCTTTATCCTGTTCTTCGGCGCGCTCTATCTATCCGCGAGCTTCGTGCTGCCGGTGGTCATCGCGCTCCTGTTCGCGCTCGTGCTCAGCCCGGTCGTGCGCTTCATGAAGCGGCGGCTGCATATCTGGGAGCCGGTCTCGGCCGCCCTTCTCGTCGTCGGCGCGCTGGTGACGCTGATCTTCGGCTTCTACATGCTGAGCGATCCGATCACCAACATCGTCAACAACGCACCACGCTATGTCCGCGCGGTCGACAGCGAGATGAAGATGATCCGCGACCGGTTCGGCCGCCTGCAGCGCGCCGGTGAGCAGGTCGGCCATATCGGCGAGGAGCCAACGGATGAAGCACCGCGCGAAGTGGTGGTCCAGAACCCCGGCCTGCTGGACAATGCGGCGGCCAAGCTGCCGGAGATCCTCGCCAGCATCGCCTTCTCGCTGGTCTTCCTGTTCTTCCTGCTCGCTTCGGGCGATCTCTTCTATCAGAAGCTCGTCCGGGCGATGCCTACCCTGTCTGACAAGAAGCGGGCGCTCCACATTGCGCATGACATTGAGCGCGAACTATCGCGCTACCTCTTCACGATCACGCTGATCAATGTCGGCCTCGGCGTCGCCGTGGGCTTGTGCCTGTGGATCGTCGGCATGCCGTCGCCAGTCATCTTCGGCGCCTTGGCGACGCTTCTCAACTTCATCCCCTATCTCGGCTCGCTCGCCGGCATGTCGCTCGTGGGCGTCATCGCGCTTGCCGAGCTCGGCACCTTCACCGATGCGATCGTGCCGGTGCTGCTGTATCTGCTGGTCGGGACCATCGAGGGGCAGTTCATCACGCCTATGGTGGTGGGCCGCCGGCTCGAGATGAATGCGGCCGCCGTGTTCCTGTCGGTTGCCTTCTGGGGCTGGATCTGGGGCGTCGTTGGCATGTTCCTGGCCGTGCCTGTGATGGTCGGCTTCAAGGTCTTTTCCAGCTATATCGCGCCGCTGGAGCCGTTCGGCGACTTCCTGTCCGTGAACAAGCCACCGAGTGAGGAGGAGTGAGCGAGGCGGGTTTGCGACCAAGCGCCCGCCAACTCGTCAATCGTGAACCAACTGACCGGAGTGGATAGCGACGCAGTGCTGTGGGGTCCGGCTGCGTTGCTGCTGCCGACGCGGTCAAGCAGCCGTATCGGCGCGCTGCGATCGGAGCGATCCTAATCTCTGCCCGCTGTTGGACAGCCGCGTCGCCCGCAAGGTGAGGCCGGAAGACGAATCCGATCAACGGCTCGGCTCAATTTGCTCAGGGATCGATTCCACCAGCCGTTACACCGCCGGTTCGGGCCTGCCGTCAGAATCTGCCTGTAAGGACTGGCTATACGGCAGACGCTGCCGGAGGTGATCGGAGGCGAAGCCTTCATCCCGGCCCAGCGTGAACTGCGAGTCATTGCAACGGCTTGTCGGTGCCTGCTCCGGACGTGAATCAGGCCCGGCAGCGATGCTGCCGGGCCTGCCTTCGATCGACGCGTAAAGTCGCCTACTCCGCGGCGGCCGTGTTCACCGGCTTCACCAGTGAGGTGATGCGGCGGACGGTGACGCGACGGTTCTCGCGGTTCTCCGACTGGGTGTTCACCTTGAGGTACTGCTCGCCATAGCCCTGCGTGACGAGGTTCTCCGCGGGAACGTCGAAGTACTGCGTCAGCGCATTGGCGACGCCCTCGGCGCGCTGGTCGGACAGAGCAAGGTTCGAGAGGTCGCTGCCGACCGCATCGGTGTGACCCTCGATCAGGAAGGTCTCGCCCGGGTTCTCCTCCACCACCTTCGAGATCGCCTTGGCGAGCGCCTCGAGATTGCCGACCTGGTTCTGCGCGATGGTTGACGAACCGAAGTCGAAGTTGATGGTGTTGAGATCGATGCGGCGCACCTTCTCGCGGATACGCTGCGAGCGCTTCACCTCGTCGACCGAGTAGATGCGTTCCACCGTTTCGACCGGCGGTGCAACGATGGTGTCGTAGTAGAGCTGCTCGTCCGGCTCCGCCACGTCCACGATGTACTCGTCCTCAGGGATGGTCAGCTCAAGCGGCGGCAGATCCTCGGCCGGATCCTCGTAATAGGTCGGGCGACGATCGTCGTCCTCGCCATAGGGATCATAGAAGAGCACCACCTCGCGGCCGTCCGGCATGATGCGCGAGCGCTGCACCACGTCGCCGTAGCGGTTGGAGATCGTCACGACCTGCACGCCGTTCGGCCGCACGATGGTCTCGCGCGTCCGGCCGCCACGCAGGCGCTCGGTGTAGCGATCGTTCGAGCCCTCGGCGAGACGGTCGTCGTCGTTGGAGCGGATGAAGTAGCTCGCCGCGGCCCCCGCGACAGCACCGGCAGCCGCTGCACCGACGATGGTGACGATGTCGCGATCGCCGACGCGCTTGACCACCTTGGCGTCCGGCGGCAGCTCGACCTTTGGCGCTTCGCGGATGCGCTCGCCTTCCTCGGCCCGCGCGCCGCGGATTTCGATCGGCTCACGCAATTGCTGAACGCGAGCATCGCTCTGGTCGACGCGGCCCTTTTCGACCGGCGCCTGCTGGACGTCGGCGGGAACGGGTTTCGGCTGCTCGACAGGCGCAGGCGGTGTAACCGCGGCCGTGCCGTCGCCGCCAGTCGCATCCGGGGCGCCCGGGGCGGGAGCTGCGGCGCCATCCGGCGCGGGCTGACCGGCCGCTGGCGGGGTCACTGGTGCGGTGCCGTCTGCCGGGGCGGCCGGCTCGGCAGGAGTTGCCGGCGTGGCAGGCTCGGCCGGCGTCGCAGGTGCCGGAGCCGGAGCTTCGGAGGCCGGCGGAGTTGCCGGGGTGGCGGGAGCTGCAGGCTCGGCTGGTGTCGCAGGTGCTGCGGCCGGAGCATCCGAGGCTGGCGGAGCCGCCGGCGTATCGGGAGCTGCAGGTTCGGCCGGCGCTGCGGACGGCTCGGCTGCCGCGGGCTCGCCGCGCTGGCCCTTGCCGCCACGCTCGCCGCGCTTGCCACCTTCGCCGTTCTCGCCGCGCTTCTTGCGATCGCCGCGCTTGCCTTCGGACGGTGCCTCGCCGTTGCTCTTGGGCTCCGCGCTCTCGGCTGCAGGCGCTGCAGGCTCCTCGGCGGCGGGTGCTGCAGGCTCCTTGGCGGCCGGCTCTTCAGCGGCCGGCGCCGGGGCCGGCTCGGGTGCGGCGGCCTCGGGTTCGGGTTCAGCTGCTGGTGCCGGCTCGGCGGCCGGAGCCGCAGGCTCTTCGGCAGCGGGCGCCGGAGCAGGCTCGGGGGCTGCCGGCTCGGGCTCAGGTGCCGGCGCAGGCTCTGGCTCAGGCGCCGGAGCGGGCGCTTCGGCCGGCGCTTCCGCGGCTGGAGCATCCGCTGGCGGCAGTGGCGCCGCGGGATCCTCGGCCTGAGCAAGAAGGACCGGCTGACGTTCGGCAGCGACGGCCGCTAGCGGGCCGCTTAACGCGGTCGATGCGGCAAGCGTCGCGACCGACACGAAGCGGCCGGTACGTCTGAAATTCGGCATGAACGAACCTTTCAACGATGTCCCTTGCAGTCTTGTCCCGCCTCGTTGCGTCAGTTTCGAGGCACGGCACAGGCAGCCCGAGATAGGACGCCGGCCACGAACGGCCAGCATCTATGCAGAGCTGGAGGATCAATCGTTCAGTCGATGCGAAGTTCCGGCGGCTGCCATTCGTAGAGCCAAGCGAGATCGCGCCCGAGCGAGCGGGAATCGCGCAGCGACAGCACGGTGTCGCGGCCGAGACTGAGCGGGAAGGGCAGGTGATAAACTGCCCCGTTGAAGATTGCTCGTCGGCGCGCCCGGTCGATGCGAGGCCGCCGCTCTGCCGCGTAGCGCCTTGCGGCGGCTGCAAGATCGGGCGCTTGCGCGTAGGCGGAGGCCGCCACGACCGCGTCCTCGATCGCCATGGCGGCCCCTTGAGCCGCGTGCGGCAGCATGGCGTGCGCGGCATCCCCGATGAGGATGATCCGTCCTTCGGCGTTCCCCCAGACGCGGTCCCCCGGGACCATCATCAGCGGCCAGCGCGTCACCGGTCCGCTGCGGGTGATCATCTCGGTCAACACCGGCGTCGCGCCGTGCAGGCGTGTCATCAGCGGCATCCGCCCGGCATGATCGCGCGAGGAGAAATCGGTGGTCTGCGGCTCCCGGACGACGGCGACGAGGTTGAGCCGCTCGCCGCCGCTGACGGGATAGGTGACAATGTTGACGCTGCGTCCGAGCCAGCCGGTGATGCCAGGCGCGAAAGGCGGCGCACCGGCTGCGCGGTCCAGCATCGTGCGCCAGGCTACGGAGCCGGAATAGTGCGGCGGCTCCAGTTTCAGAGCTTCGGCGACGCGCGAGCGGACGCCGTCTGCGGCCACGACGAGACCGTAGGGTCGCTCGCTCATCGACTCCGCCTGCTGCAAGGCAAGTGTCACCTGATCGCCGCCACCGCTGCGGAGGCCGGCGATTTCGGTTCCAAGCTCGAGCGTGATCGCCGGCTGTGTCAGCACGGCCGTCAGCAGGGCCGCCTGCAGATCGGCACGATGGATCGAGACGTAGCCCGTTCCGTCATCCGCCTTGACGTCGACCCTTGCGAGCCGGCGGTTGTCCCGCGCCCGCCGCAGCGTCACCGTTTCGGCCGGCACGGCGCCGCGAAGGTCCGCCTGATCGATGCCGATCGCCCGGAGCGCGCGCAGAGCATTGGCGGATAGTTGCAGTCCGGCGCCGACCTCTTCCAGAACCGCGGCGCGTTCGAGGACGGCGACCTTGAACCCGCATCTGGCGAAGGCGAGCGCGGCGCTGAGGCCGGCAATGCCGGCTCCGGCGACCGCGACGCTCAGCGTTCGATCGACCATGGTCTACTGGCGGTCAGGCCGCCTTGTCGACATACAGGCAACCGGCCGGCTTCGTCTCGTCGGCATGGAGCTGCGGATTGTAGCGGTACAGCGTGGAGCAGTAGCCGCACACCTTCTCCCCATCGTCGCCGAGATCCATGAAGACATGCGGATGATCGAAGGGCGGGTTGGCGCCGACGCACATGAATTCGGTGACGCCGATCTCGATCACGTGGTATCCGGCGTCGTTCTGGAAGTGCGGAATGACATGCCCGGCCATCGGCGGATCTCCTCGTCATCGTCCAATCGCGGCGGACCATACTCATCGTGTTTGGACTTGAACAGGGTGGAGCGAGCGCTGCGCTGCCGCGCCGCAAACTTTGCTGCGGCTCGCATATTGATATTCGGCGACGCAGTGCATGAAGGAGGGCGGTGCCCGTGACGATGTTCCAATCCGAGGGCCTGAACCTCGCCTATATGGATGAGGGGAACGGCAGGCCGATTGTTCTCGTGCACGGCTTTGCCTCATCCATGCGAGTGAACTGGATCGATCCCGGCTGGGTCTCGACCCTGACCGGCGCAGGCTTTCGCATCCTTGCCTTCGATCATCGCGGCCATGGCGCCAGCGACAAGCCACACGACGCGGATCTCTATGCGCCGCAGCGGATGGCGGCCGACGTCATGGCGCTGCTGGATCATGTCGGTCTGCCGAGCGCGACGCTCTTCGGCTACTCGATGGGCGCGCGGGTCAGCACCTATGCGGTTCTCGGCTATCCCGAGCGGGTCGACAGGATCATCTTCGGCGGCCTCGGCATCGGCCTCGTCGAAGGCGTCGGCGACTGGGATCCGATTGCCGCCGCGCTGCTGGCGCCCTCGCTTGATGACGTCACCGATCCCAAGGGGCGGATGTTCCGGGCCTTCGCCGACCGCACGCGCAGCGATCGCGTGGCGCTTGCCGCCTGCATCCGCACGTCACGGCAGGAGCCGACGGAAGCCGAGGTTCGATCGATCCGGCAGCCGGTGCTGATCGGCGTCGGCACCAGGGACGATATCGCCGGGTCGGGCGCCGAGCTTGCGGCACTGCTGCCGCATGCCCGCTACTTCCCGATCGAGGATCGCGACCACATGCTCGCCGTCGGCGACCGTAGCTTCAAGGCCGAGGTGCTGCGCTTCCTCGCCGAGGATGCCGCTGCGGCTTGACCGACTCGCTAGCTTCGCGCCTGGAGGACGCCGCCTGCACGCGTATGCTATCACCGCCCGGCCTACGGCTGTTGTGCGGCCGCGCGGGTCTTATGTTAAAGAGCGCAGGACGCATGCCGCCTTCCGGTTTCAAGAGGGTGGCTGCGACCCGTGCAGGCGGTTCGGCGGCGCGTCGTGTTCGAGCGCCCATAGCCGAGCCGCGGGATCGAAGCCTCAAACGCCCATCCGGGCCGGGAGGCGATCGAAGCGTATGGAGACGAAGATGAGCGTGGTCAGCCGGCAGACCCAGGAGAAGATCCAGGCGGTTGATCCGATCTGGGCGCGTGTGCGTGAGGAAGCGGCAGAGATGGCGGATCGCGAGCCGGTGCTCGCCGGCTTCGTCTACGCAACCATCCTCAACCATGACAGCCTTGAGGCCGCGCTTACCCACCGGGTGTCGCAGCGCCTCGACCATGCCGACGTCCCGGCCGTGCTGATCGCCCAGAGCTTCCATGAAATGGCGATGAGCGATGCGGCCTGGAGCGAGGTGCTGCGGATCGATATCCAGGCGGTGTTCGACCGCGATCCCGCCTGCGAGCGCTATATCGAGCCGCTGCTCTATTTCAAAGGCTTTCACGCCATCCAGACGCACCGGCTGGCGCACTGGCTGTGGATGCAGGGGCGCCGCGATTTCGCACTGTATCTCCAGTCGCGGTCCTCAGCGGTGTTCCAGACGGACATCCATCCCGCGGCTAAGATGGGTCGCGGCATCTTCCTCGATCACGCAACCGGGCTCGTTGTCGGCGTGACGGCAGAGATTGGCGACAATGTCTCCATCCTGCAGGACGTGACCCTCGGGGGTACGGGCAAGGAGCACGGCGATCGTCATCCGAAGATCGGCTGCGGCGTCCTGATCGGCGCCGGCGCCAAGATCCTCGGCAACATCCGCATCGGCAACTGCTCGAAGATCGCTGCGGGTTCGGTCGTGCTGAAGCCGGTTCCGCCTCACACGACTGTCGCCGGCGTTCCTGCGAAGGTGATCGGCACCACGGGCACTTGCGCCGAGCCGGCGCGTGCCATGGACCAGTGCCTGGACGCAGACGCTTGAGGGTCGGCTAGACGTCGTATCCAGAACAAGCCTGCGGCCGGCGGGGGGTCGATCCGCAGCGTCCGGCTGCGATCAACTTCGTCCCAATCGCGGATCCGCGTCGTGAGAGCATTTCCGGCCGAGCGGTTCCGTGTTCGGCGGAAATGCTCTAGAGCCGCATCCAATCAACGTCACTAACCCGAATGTCGACGGGCTCCGGCCTTTGCAAGCCGCCCCGGTCGCCTAGCTTTGTCATACCGACACTCCCGAGGACGTCACCGTGAAGCCTGATGAAATCCGCAAGCTCGAAGCCTACCTGAAATCCCGCTTCAAGGCGGCCTACCTCCAGGTGAGGGCTCTGCCGCGGAAGTCCGACACGGCCGAGGTCTATATCGACGACGAGTTCGTCGGCCTGATCGCCAAGGATACGGAGGAGGGCGAGCTCTCCTACCATCTGACCATGACCATTCTCGACATCGATCTGGAATAGCGGCTTCCGCTACTCTGCGAAGTCAATTCCAGACATGAAGAAGCCGGCCCCCGGGGAAGGGCCGGCTTCAAGTCCGATCGAACAAGACGGGCAGGCGTCCGATCGGAATGGTTCAGAGGCGGAGGTCCAGCCTCTTCAGCTGATTTTCGCCGCTCTCAGCGGACGCTGCCGACCAGGATGTTGCGATCGTCGGCAATGCCGACCCACTTGCTGGAGTCCTGCTCCGACTGGCGCTTCAGGTAGTGATATTCGGTCTCGGTCCAGGCAAGGATCCGCTCCTCGAGATTGTCGAGGATGAAGTCACCCTTGTCGGTCTTCACCGTCAGAACCGCATGGCCGTCGCCGTTCGGCTGACGAACCACGGTGATCAGCAGAGCCGAGCGCGGCAGGCCCTGCCGCTCCAGCATGTATTGCTTCAACAGAGCGAAGTCTTCGCAGTCACCCTGGGTGGTCGGATAAGCCCAGACTTCCGGAACACCGTAGATCTCCTCGTCCGTGCGGGGATAGATCGTGGTGTTGGCGGTGTTGTTCACCCCGACCATCGCAGCCCAAACCGCGCGCGTCAGCTTCACCGCGCCGCGCGTCTCGTTGGGCTGGCACTCCGAAGCGTACTGCTTGCAGAACTCGTAGTGGCCGACCGGCTGTGAGGTCTGGCCGAGGGTCGGCATGTGCAGGATGTCGCTCATGGCTGCAGCGCTGCCCGTTGCCGCTGCCATCAGTCCCGCGGCCAACGCCGCCATCTGAAAGAACTTGTTCAAGTTTTTGTCTCCCCGTCTGTGACAAGGAGAATGCCGGCTCGCTTTTACTTTGAGGCCAAATCAAGTCAGATGATTTGCCTCAAATTCGAGCGGAATTGTTTGAAATCTATACTTGTTCTTCGATGAAGATGCGGATGCAAATTGCTGCGAATGCGGCCAGCCGCCGTTAACCCTATGCGCCGTCGCCTCAGGAAAGGCGGCTCTTGAGCGTCGAAGGTAGCTTGTAGAGAGCGTTTGGAGCGCGTCGCGCGGGTTACCGAACGATGAATCGGGCGGATTTGCGCGTTAACACTTCAGCGGAATCGCCGGAGGCGAGCCGAAAAAAAGTTTTTGCGGCGGTCGGCACCAGCTGCCCGCAATCGCGACGAACGCGGTGGCTGCAAGGGGGCGAGGGCGACGTCTGTCGCTTGCCGGCGCGGAGCAATGGCTCTGGGGGAGGCGCTACATCAACGCCGGAAGCCGGCTCAGCAGCGGACCTGCCCTTGCAAAGCTGAATACGGCGATTGAGGGATCAGACGCGTAGCGCCTGCCACGATGTCGTCAGCAGGAAGGATGTCGGATCACTCGTCGGCCGAACCCGATGCGACCTCAGCGGAAAGCGGCTTCGATCGTCTCGCGCGCCTGCACCATCGCGAACTCGATGGCGAAGCCTTCCTCGAGGTGGCGGACGATGCGGCCCTTCATCGTGCCGAGAGTTACGCGCGAGCCAAGCGCCGGGCGGACCTGCGAATTGACTGCCGCGCCGGAGAGCGACAGGTCGATGATGCGCACCTTATAGGTGCGGCCATCTTCCAACACGATGTCGATGAACGGATTGCGCGGCTGCACGCGCTCGTGCCGCCGATCTTCCGGCAGGTCGAGTTCGTGGCGGTTGGCCAGCCAAGTCAGCTGCGCTGCCAGCTTCTCGCGCTTGCGCTCGGTGGTCTGCACGACGAGGGCGAAGCCGCCGGCATAGGCACGCTGCACCGATCCTTCGACCCTGCCGATATGGTCGGCATAAAGGATGATGCGTTCGCCCTGGCGCGGCGTGACCGGGGTAACCACGGCAACGTCGCCGGGCGACATGTTCTCGACGCGGCACGGATACTCGCTCCGGTCTTCCAGCATGAAGCGGCCGAGCAGATCGACGGGGACGCGCTGGAAGCGGCGGCGTTCCTCGAAGTCCGGCTGCGGTTGCTGAAGAGCGGTGCTCTGCATCGTCTGGCTTTCCGGCGCTGCGGGTGGCAGCCGTTGCGATAACGCTAACATAGAAGATGGACGTTAACGGTTTGTGCAAGGACCGCCGCCAATTGCGTCGCTCGCTGAGACCGCGCGCCCGGGCTGCACGTTAACAATGATTTGCAGCCTGCTATTGAGCGACGCCGAACGCTGGAGTAGCGTTTTGCCACGGACATTTCTGTCGTCTCCAGCAGCACGCACGCGGATCCGGGTGCCCCGCCGCCCATTCCGACCTATCTTCTGTGAAACCGTTCGGCCGCAGGGCAGGACGGTTTCTTTTTTGCGCAGATGCCGCGCTTGCCAGGGTAATCGGTACGAATGAGCCACGACAGCGGACAGCCGCCAATGCCGAAGCTGAAGCAGCCGCCGGCATTCAACGTGCCGGGCGTGGTGCTCACGACGATCGTCGTCTTCGCGGCGATCCACGTCCTTCGGGTGCTGCTGCTGACGCCGGCTGCGGACGACAGCGTCATCATCGAATTCTCCTTCATCCCCGGCTGCTACGCCGCCGGGGTAACGGACTGTGCGATCCGGCCGTCGGGCGCATCGATCTGGTCTCCGGTGACCTACGCGTTCCTGCACGGCAGCTGGATGCATCTCATCACCAACACCGTCTGGCTGCTCGCCTTCGGACCGCCGGTGGCGCGCCGGATCGGCGACGCACGTTTCCTTCTCTTCTGCATCTGCGGCGCGATCGCGGGTGCGGCGGCCTTCTGGGCAGTCAACCCCGACCTCCTTGCGCCGGTGATCGGGGCATCGGGGATCGTGTCCGCACTGATGGGCGGCGCATGCCGCTTCGCCTTCAGTTCCGTCGGCCGGGCCCGGCGCGGTGGCATGATCACCGGGCCGCTGATGGGCATCGGCGAGGCGCTGCGGGATCGCACCGTGCTTTTCTTCATCCTCGTCTTCTTCGGCTCGAACCTCATCACCGGCACGAGCTTCGGCGAATTCGTCGCCGATGGCGCCGATGTTGCGTGGGAATCCCATCTCGGCGGCTTCGCCTTCGGCTTCCTCCTGTTCCGGCTCTTCGACCGCCGCTTTCCGTCAGGCACCTACGCGCAATCTTGAACTCGGCGCCATTTGCTGCACCATCCATCCCGGGAGAAGAACAACAACGGGATGGAGCAATGACAGTCAGGCTGATTCTGGAAGCCAAGGGCAGGGACGTCGTCACATTGGAGCCGACGGCGACGATGTCGGACGCGGTGAGGACTTTGGCGACGAAGCGCATCGGTGCGCTGATCGTCGTTCATCCAGACGGGGGTGTGGCCGGTATCCTGTCGGAGCGCGACGTGGTCCGGATGATCGGGACCGATGGGCCCGATTGCCTCTCGCGCGCAATCGGCGAGGTGATGACGGCCAAGGTGATCACCTGCTCCGAGGAGACGACCGTCGAAGAGGCGATGGAGATGATGACGCGCGGACGCTTCCGCCACATTCCGGTCTGCGTCGACGGTCACCTCGTAGGGATCATATCGATCGGCGACGTCGTCAAGCGGCGGATCGAAGATGCCGAGCGCGAAGCCAGCCATATGCGCGAATACATCACCGGCTGACCCTCAGACTCGAGGCGACCTCATCAATCCCAGCGAAGGTCGGGCGCGCTTTCGCAGACGCGTTCGATCTCGGCGATACGGTTCATCGTCTCGCGATAGCCGAGCTCGATGGCCTGTTCGGCCCGGAAGAACTCCGATAGTCCGATGTCGCGCACGCGCGGCTGCAGGGAGAGATCCGGCGGATCGCCTGCCAAGCGTGAGCGCGAGATCCGGTCCTGGATGATGTTGAAAGCGTCCGCCATGGAGCGCGTGATGCCGATCTTCTCCCGGCGGACCGCCGCATCAACCGTCGGAGCGCTGTCGATGCGTCGGGGCTGTGGGGCAGGCGGGGCGCTCTCGCCCGCGCGCAGGCGCAGCACTGCGGCGCGCCCGAAGAGATCGTAATGCAGGTTCACGGCGACGACGAGCTGCTGCTCATAGGCGCGGCAGACGGAGACGGGCACTGGATTGACGAGCGCGCCATCGAGCAGCCGTCGCCCTGAAACCTCTACCGGCTCGAAGACGCCCGGCAGCGCATAGGAGGCCCGCATGGCCAGGACCAGTGAGCCGGAGTCGATCCAGACCTCGTGGCCACTGCGTGCTTCTGCGGCGACGCAGACGAGGCGGCGATCCAAGCCTTCGATCGTCAGACCGGCAAGCTGCTCCTCGAGCCTGCGGCTGAGGCGCATGCCGCCGATGAGGCCGGCGCCGCCGATGCGGAAATCGAGATAGCGGATGAGGCCGCGGCGGGTCAGGGAGGTGGCGAAATGCTCCAGCTCGTCGAGTCGGCCGGCGAGGTAGCAGCCGCCGACAAGGGCGCCCATCGAGGTTCCCGCGATCATCGCGATCGGGATATGCGCCTCGTCGAGAGCCTTCAGGACGCCGATATGTGCCCAGCCGCGCGCCGCGCCGCCGCCGAGCGCCAAGGCGATGCCGCGCCGCTCGATGCGTCGCGGCGCGGCGGCCGGTCCGGAACCGCCACCATGCGCTTCCGAAGCGACAGCATCGGCACGCCGGAAGACACGATCGAGCATCCTGCCTCCTCCTCAAGGTCGCGATGACACACGGCAAGAGTAGACGGGGATGTTGACGAAGGGATTAAGTGCTCAAGCGCCTTTGGAAACGACTGTTTCGAGACGGCCGGCAGCATCGATCCGGCGATAGAAGCAGGTGGAGCGGCCGGTGTGGCAGGTCTCCTCGGGCTTGGCGACCTCAACCTTCAGCCAGATGGCGTCTTGGTCGCAGTCCACCCGGACTTCCCGCACGCTCTGCAGCGCGCCGGAGGTTTCGCCCTTCTTCCAGAGCGTTGCCCGTGAGCGCGACCAGTAATGGGCGATGCCAGTCGAAAGCGTCAGGTCGAGCGCCTGCGCATTCATATGGGCCACCATCAGCAGCTCGCCGGAGGCCGCATCGGTGACGACAGCCGTTACCAGGCCGTCGCGGTCGAAGCGGGGCGACAGCCGATTGCCCTCCTCCAGTTCGGCGCGCGAGGCAGCCTGAGCGAACGGGGCGGCAGCCGTCTCGACCATGGTCTCAGCCAATGCGGGCCATGGCGAGGAAGCGGTTGCGCTCCAGGATGTCCTCCTTGAAGACGCCGCGGAACGCCGAGGTGACGGTGCGCGAGCCCTTGGTGCGGATGCCGCGCATCGACATGCACATATGCTCGGCCTCCAGCACGACGGCGATGCCGCGTGGCGCCAGCACGCTTTCGATGGAATCGGCGATCTGGGCCGTCATCGCCTCCTGCGTCTGCAGGCGCCGGCCGAAGATCTCGACGATGCGAGCGATCTTGGACAGGCCAAGCACCGGGCCCGCCGGCAGGTAGGCGACATGCGCCTTGCCGATGATCGGCACCATGTGGTGCTCGCAGTGGGAATGGAAGTCGATGTCGCGCACCAGCACCATGTCGTCGAAGCCAGCGACTTCCTCGAAGGTGCGGCCGAGCACCTCGGCGGGATCGGCGGCATAGCCGCTGAACAGCTCCTCATAGGCTTTCGCGACCCGCGCCGGCGTCTCGAGCAGGCCCTCGCGCATCGGGTCGTCGCCCGCCCAGCGGATCAGCGTCGCCACAGCCGCCTCGGCCTCTTCGCGCGTCGGCCGGATGACCGTGGATGCGCCGGGCTGCTGCGGGAACTTGCTCACGATCGCATCCATTCCGACCTCGTTCTTCTCCGGCTGCGCCTTGTGCGCGGCATCGCCGCAGTTGCAGCCGGGCGTGATCCGGCCGGCATTGCCAGACTTCATCGTTGCGCATCCCATAATTGGCGGAAGCTGAAAAGGCCGGTATGCGACATCGGCCGCGCTGCCGGCGATCCTTTATCCCGTTCGCCCATGGCTTCCGGTGCGGCGCCCGGGCCCCTATATAATTGCGAAGGAAGCGGATTCACAGACCGCTGACGATCATCCGGAGCTCGTGTCACCGTGATCGACGACGTCTACAATGCCAAGATCCTCGATTTTGCGGGCAACATCCCGCGCATCGGCCGTCTCGACGCGCCGGATGCGACCGCCAGGGCCCATTCCAAGCTCTGCGGATCGACGGTGACGATCGACCTGTCTCTCAAGGACGGAAGCGTCGCCGACTTCGCTCATGACGTGAAGGCCTGTGCGCTCGGCCAGGCCTCGTCCTCCATCATGGCGCGCAACATCATCGGCGCGACGCCGGCTGAACTGCGCGACGTGCGCGAGATGATGCGCCGGATGCTGAAGGAGAACGGTCCGTCACCCACGGGACGCTTCGCCGACCTGCAGTTCCTAGAGCCGGTGCGGGACTATAAAGCGCGCCATGCCTCGACCATGCTGACCTTCGACGCCGTGGTCGACGCGCTCGACCAGATCGAAGCGCGCGAAAACAGCGCGGCAGAAAACGCCGCGGCTTGAGTAAGCCGAACCCCTCATCGGCCTGCTCGCCGGTCGAAGGTGGTCGCGTAGGCGTCCCTCAGCTTTCAAGCGGCGCCGTCGGGGAGACGCATGCCGCGGCAGGGGAACCGATGCCCCGGCTCGATCGGCGAGAGGCGTGCAAGTGCTGCGGATCTTACGCCGCTGCTCCGCTGCCACGCCGTCACAGTCGGAACTACGACGGCCCCTTCGCCCGGACGCCAGGGCGGATCATCGGGATGGGACTCGTCCGGCTCTATCAGCTCAGCCTGTCGCCGTTGGTCGGCGGTCATTGCCGCCATATCCCGACATGCTCCGAATACGCCTATGAAGCCGTGGCGCGGCACGGGCTCCTGCCGGGCAGCTGGCTGGCGCTGAAGCGGGTCGCCCGCTGTGGGCCATTCGGGCGGGCAGGTCTTGATCCGGTACCCGAAACGCCAGCTTGCGTGGCCGACGGCAAGTCCGGTAAAATATCCTCGTTCTCAGGAGATGAATGATTAAGCCGCTTCCTCCCGTCGTCATCTGACAGCGTCAGGATCTATCCTGTCGCGATCGCTGACGCTCGACACCCGATCCTCCGCCTAGCCGCTTAGCTTTTCCAGTCCTTGAAGCAGCTGGCGCCAGACCATGTGCGAAGCGGCTTGGACCCGCTTTGCAATTCGTCTGGCGGCGGCAAACGCCCGACGCACTCTGCGATAGGGTGTGCGCCGCGCCGCTCGCAACAGCCGCTGCTCGCTGCTTCTTCCAAGCACCTCGCTTTCATCAAACAGCCGCATCAGATCCTGAATTGCCTGCATTTTGCGGTCCGGATGAAGGATCCGGAAGTCCTCGGAGCGGAGCGCAGAGAGCGTTTCCGAGATCAGCGACTGCGTCTCGAAGTAGGCGATGATGTCACGGCTCGTATTTGGGCTGAGTGCAGCGAACTCGCTCGAGTCGCTCCGAAAGATGGAAGGTGACGGGTCAGCGGAAACCACGAATACGAAATAGTTCGGGTCGTCCACCAGCCGCTGCCGAAAAACGCCGTCGTAGAGCGCCTGACGGAACGCCGCGGCCAATTCTTCGGTTGGGCCGCGCGTGCACCGGATCTCCTCGAGTATGTTCGTGTAGAGGAAATACTGTCGCTTCAACCATCGATAGGATGCGACCGCGCCGGTTGCGAGCTGTTGCGCAACCCACACCGAGATCGGGAAGATCAGCGACTTGGCCCAATCCAAGCCTTGTGCGTCCGCCATGCCTTCGTCCCAGCGCCGGGCCTTTTCTAGAGGATAAGTCTCGTTCGAGCGCTGAAGCAACAGATCGCCGCCGGCCCGCGATGCGGATTTTACCGGCGGGTGCTTGCCTCCGAGTCCGACGATGGTAAGACCCGGGCCCCGGCGCACAGTCGGGCTTTCTCCATCGATCTTCAAAGCTTTCCCGTGTGGTAGACGGGGGTGAGCGGAAAGGACCCAGAATGATCGACCTCGCTTTCCCCGACGGTTCCTCGAGGCAATACGAAGCGACCGCGACCGGCGCGGACATCGCCGGCGGCATCTCCAAGTCGCTCCTGAAGAAGGCGGTCGCCTATACGCTCGACGGCGAGCTGCGCGATCTCTCCGATCCCGTCGGCGGCAGCGGGCGCATCGAGATCGTCACGCGCGACGATCCGCGCGCGCTCGCCCTGATCCGGCACGACGCCGCGCATGTGATGGCCGAGGCGGTGCAGGAGCTGTGGCCCGGCACGCAGGTCACGATCGGTCCGGTGATCGAGAACGGCTTCTATTACGACTTCGCCCGCAACGAGCCGTTTTCGCCCGAGGATTTCCCGGCGATCGAGAAGAAGATGCGGGAAATTATCGCCCGCAACAAGCCGTTCACCAAGGAGGTCTGGTCGCGTGACAAGGCGCGTCAGGTCTTCCGCGACAAGAACGAGGGCTACAAGGTCGAGCTGATCGACGCGATCCCCGAAGACCAGGACCTGAAGATCTATGCGCAAGGCGACTGGTTCGACCTCTGTCGCGGCCCGCACATGGCCTCGACCGGGCAGATTGGCGGCGCCTTCAAGCTGATGAAGGTCGCGGGCGCCTATTGGCGCGGCGATTCAAACAACCCGATGCTGACCCGCATCTATGGGACAGCCTGGGCCGAGCAGGCGCAGCTCGACAATTACCTGCACGTCCTCGAGGAGGCTGAGAAGCGCGACCATCGCCGCCTCGGGCGCGAGATGGATCTCTTCCATTTCCAGGAGGAGGGGCCGGGTGTCGTCTTCTGGCACGCCAAGGGCTGGAAGATGTTCCAGACCCTTGTCTCCTACATGCGCCGCCGGCTCGACGAGCACGCCTATCAGGAGGTCAACGCACCGCAGGTGCTGGACAAGTCGCTATGGGAGACCTCCGGCCACTGGGGCTGGTACAAGGAGAACATGTTCAAGGTGCAGTCGGCCGGCGACGACACCGAGGACGAGCGTGTCTTCGCGCTGAAGCCGATGAACTGCCCCGGCCATGTGCAGATCTTCAAGCACGGCTTGAAGTCCTACCGCGAACTGCCAATCCGGCTTGCCGAATTCGGCAATGTCCATCGCTACGAGCCGTCGGGGGCGCTGCACGGGCTGATGCGCGTTCGCGGCTTCACGCAGGACGATGCGCATATCTTCTGCACCGACGAGCAGATGGCCGCCGAGTGCCTGAAGATCAACGACCTGATCCTGTCGGTCTATGAGGACTTCGGCTTCGATGAGATCGTGGTGAAGCTCTCCACGCGGCCGGAGAAGCGTGTCGGCTCGGACGAATTGTGGGACCGCGCGGAAAGCGTGATGACCGACGTCCTCAACACGATCGAGGCGCAGTCCGGCGGACGCATCAAGACGGGCATTCTGCCGGGCGAGGGCGCCTTCTATGGCCCGAAGTTCGAGTACACGCTGCGCGACGCCATCGGGCGCGAGTGGCAATGCGGCACGACGCAGGTCGACTTCAACCTGCCGGAGCGCTTCGGCGCCTTCTATATCGGCGCCGATTCGGAGAAGAAGCAGCCGGTGATGATCCACCGCGCCATCTGTGGCTCGATGGAACGCTTCCTCGGCATCCTGATCGAGAACTTCGCCGGCCACTTCCCGCTCTGGTTCGCGCCCGTGCAGGTCGTCGTCGCCACCATCACCTCCGAGGCTGACGCCTATGCCCAGTCGGTGGTCGAGCGCCTGAAGCGGGCGGGACTCAGCGCACAGGCCGATCTTCGCAACGAGAAGATCAACTACAAGGTCCGCGAGCACAGCCTGGCGAAGGTGCCGGTGATTCTGGTCTGCGGCAAGCGCGAGGCCGAGGAAGCGACGGTCAACCTGCGCCGGCTCGGTTCGCGCGACCAGGTGTCGCTGTCGCTCGATGAAGCACTCCGGCAGCTCGCCGCGGAGGCTGTACCGCCGGACCTGAAGCGCAAGGCCGCCGGAACGGCCGAAGCGGCCTGAAACGCGGATCAAGACGGTTGAGGCGCACCGGCGCCTCAACCCTCACGGCGTCGGCGGACCAATCAGTCGGCGTCGACCTCTCCGCCCGCGTCGACTGCCGCCGGATCGCCTCCGGGCGCCGTGACGAGGTCCGAGGTCAGCACCTCCAGGTCCTCGTCGGCACCGGCTTTGACCTCGAATTCGCGCTGGTAGATCCGGTCGCGGTTCTTGGCGACGATGACATACTCGCCCTCCGCCAGAACCATGGTCGGGAATGCACCGACGCTTTCGCCGACGAGGTCGCCGGAGGCGGTCGAGATCGACCAGGCGGTGTCGGCGATTGCCTCGCCGCCCTTCTCGCGCACCAGCTTCATCGTCAGCAGCGCCGCGCGGTGGGTGAGCGTCGCCTCGGTGATCTTGCCGGCCTCGACGCGGATGTCGGCACGCACCGCGGCATTGGTCGAGCCGTAATTGGAGAGGACATGGTAGGTCCCGGCGTTCAGACGGACCACCGAGCCGGCCGCAACGTCGTCGGCGATGAGATTCTCCTGATGTTCGTCGCCGGCCTCATCGAACACGTCGAAGGACAGCTTGTCCGCCGGCAGCGGCTTTCCATCAGGCAGGACGGCGTCAAGCTTCAGACCGCCGGCGCCGAGCACGACGGTTTCCTGCGTCGCCAGTCCGGTGAAGTCGATGCGGCGGGTCACGCCGGCGCGGCCGAAGCCGACATGGAGGAAATAGGAGCCGGCCGGCACCTGGAAGCTCGCGCTGCCGCCTTCTGCGGAGGCGATCATCGGCAGCTTGCCATCCAGCGACGGCAGCGACGAGAACAGGCGCCAGACGAGTCCCTTGTTGATCGGCGGGCCGTCCTCGACCAGCCGCGCCTGCAAGGCGAGCGCGGCGCGCGAGCGGATCGCCTCGCGCGACGGCATGTTCTGCGGGGCATAGGCGGGTAGAGCCGGCAGGTCGATCGCCGGGACGCCGGCATGTCCCGGCGCACCGGGCAGGGGGATCGGCTCGAACCGCTGTAGCGGCCGCCGCTGCGTCGCGCCGACATCGGCACCGTCCGGAACGAGCTCGGCGGCCGACGGCGAGACATAGGCGCCGGGCGGGCGCTTCTCGCCGCCGCCGATCAGCCCCTTGATCCCGTTCTCGATGAAGCCGGGGACAGGCAGATCCTGAGCCTCTGCCGGTGACAGGAAACCGATGCCAGCCGCCGCAAGGCTCGCCAGTGCCGCTCGCCGCATCACCCTCGTCGCGTCCCCGTTGCCGATCTCACGGGTTGAACGGCAGATCGTGGACGAATTCAAGGCGATTTGCGCGAAGATGCGGATGGGACGGCGATCAGCATAGGCGCGTCACGGGCCGCGGCCGCGGCTGCCGCCTTAGAAGGCGTTGGCCACCCGAGCCGTCAGCTCATGCACCGGAGACGCCGTGCGGCCGGCGCCGCGAGAGCGGTTTGCCGACTCGAGCTGGAACTCGCCGATCAAATCGTTCAGCGAGCTGACCTCGGCGGAGAGCTGGTTGCAGGCGGCGGTCGATTCCTCCACCATTGCCGCATTCTGCTGCGTCGCCTTGTCGAGCGTCCCGACGGCCGTGTTGATCTCGCCGAGGCCCGAGGCCTGCATGCGTGCCGAGCTGACGATCGCCGTGACGTTGCTGTCGATTTCGGCGACCTTCGCGACGATACCCTGCAGCGCCTGGCCCGCCTGATCAACGAGCTCGACACCTTCCTCCACCTGGTGGCGCGACGTCGAGATCAGGTCCTTGATCTCCTTGGCGGCCTCGGCCGAACGCTGCGCCAGGTTGCGGACCTCCGAGGCGACGACGGCAAAGCCGCGGCCAGCCTCACCCGCCCGTGCCGCCTCGACGCCGGCGTTGAGAGCCAGAAGATTGGTCTGGAAGGCGATTTCGTCGATGACGCCGATGATATTGCCGATGCGCCCCGACGACGATTCGATCTTGCCCATGGCATCGACCGCGCGGGTGACGATGGCCCCCGACTGCTCGGCTTCCTTCTTGGCACGGGCAACGAGCTCGCCCGCCTCGTCGGCGCGCTTGCTGGAGGCCCGCACGCTTTCCGTCATCTTGGCGAGTGCCGTCGAGGTCTCCTCGATGGCAGCCGCCTGCTGCTCGGTCCGCCGTGCGAGATCGTCCGAGGCGTGGCGGATCTGATCGGCGCCAAGCTGGATTGCGGCGGCGTTGTTGCTGACCGTCTGCATCGCGCTCTGCAGATGTTCCACCGACGTGTTGAAGTTGCGGCGGATCGGATCGAGGGCGGCGTTGAAGGAGTTCTCGATCGTCTTCGTCAGATCGCCGTGGGCAAGGGCGTCGAGGGCCTGGCCTAGGGTCTCGACCGCCCGCACGCGAGCCGTGACGTCGGTGGCGTATTTGACGACCTTGACGGTCTTGCCGTTGAAGTCGAAAACCGGGTTGTAGGAGGCCTGGATGAAGACCTCCCGGCCGTTCTTGCCGATGCGCTTGAACTCGTCGGCGATGAACTGGCCCTCGCGCAGCTTCTGCCAGAAGCTCGCATAGTCAGCCGATGCCGCAGTCGCGGCGGGAACGAACATCCGGTGATGCTTGCCGACGATCTCGCTGAGTTCGTAGCCCATCGCCTTGAGGAAGTTGTCGTTGGCCGAGAGGATGGTCCCGTCGACGGTGAACTCGATGACGGCCTGCGCACGGCCGATCGCGTCGACCTTAGCGCCTGCCTCGATGCTCTTCAGCTTCGTCTGGGTGATGTCGTTGGCGAACTTGACGATCCTCATCACGCCGCCGCTGCTGTTCATGATCGGATTGTAGTTGCCGCGGATGAAGACCTCCCGGCCGGACTTGGTGATCCGCTTGAACTCGTCGCATTCGAAGTGACCGCTGCGCAGCTTGGCCCAGAAGATCTGGTACTCCGGAGTCTTGGCATGCTCGGGTTCGACGAAGATGGAGTGATGCTTGCCCACGATCTCGGGCAGCGAATATTCCATTAGATCGCAGAAGTTCTTGTTGGCTTTGAGGATGTTGCCGTCCAGGTCGAACTCGATGATGGCCGTCGAGCGATCAAGCGCGTTCAGGATCTGGTTCGACTTCGAAGCGAAGAAGTTCAGCATGGGGCGAGCGTCGTCCAAGGGCAGCGAGGCCGGGTTGCACGGCAGGGATCTGAGGCGATCCTGCCGCATGGACAGTTAATTTCTCATCATCGTGCGCACTGACGCCATGTCCGACGCCGTATCGTCGCCTGTGCTGGAGATGCGGCTTACAGGGGCTTAAGCCTCTAGCGGACCAGCCGCTGCCATCATCGCGGAAGGATCGGCGAGGGATTGTGGTGCCGGCGGAGAGGATCGAACTCCCGACCTTCGGTTTACAAAACCGCTGCACTACCGCTGTGCTACGCCGGCCCGCCGCTGCCGATAGCATGGTGCGCGCTCGAAATCAGCCTCAAATTCGCGGTGGAACGCAGAAGCAGCGTGCGATGTCTCTGCTGCCGCGCCCGGATGACGTGGAGACGTCATCTGCCCCGGGTGAAAGCTGCCGGACAACTGCCTCCGGGCTTCCTCTGCCTACAACAGCTGCCGCGTGTATGTGGCCGACGCTATCGAGGGACAAAGTTCATCGGCGACGACGTTTTCCGCTCAGGCTGTAGCGATCAAGCTGCCGTGTTTCCCGCGAAGCGTGCTGCGGAGCCGTGGGCCGCGCATGTTGCCGCCAGTCCGATCCGCGTTTTACCTTGGCGTCCGGCCATGCTAGCCGGGAGATGGTACTGCCGCCTGTTGGTCGCGTTTGCCGTAGCTCCGGGCTCGGCGACGACGGACAGCGGCATGCCGGACCGTCAACGGCCCGATGGACGACATGTCACGAGACCCGCATTCGATCTCGTTCCTCGCCAGCCCGACCGAGGAGGCGCAGACCGCCGCCCGCGCGCTGGCCGCCCTCTACGGCAATGAACGGCCGGAGGATGCCGAGATCATTGTCGCGCTCGGTGGCGACGGCTTCATGCTGCATGTGCAGCATCGGTTCATGGGCACGAGCAAGCCCATCTACGGAATGAACAAGGGCACCGTCGGCTTCCTCATGAACGAATATCGTGAGGATGGGCTGCGGGAGCGTCTTGCCGCGGCCGTAGAGACCGAGATCCGGCCGCTCGCGATGTCGGCCGTCGATGCCGCCGGCGCGGTTCATGAGGCGCTCGCGATCAACGAGGTGTCGATCTTCCGTCAGTCCTATCAGGCGGCACGCCTGGAAATCCGGATCGACGGCAAGGTGCGGCTGGAAGAGCTGATCTGTGACGGCGTCATGGTGGCGACGCCCACCGGCTCGACCGCCTACAATCTTTCGGCGCAGGGGCCGATCATCCCGATGCGGGCGCCGCTGCTGGCCCTGACGCCGGTGAGCGCCTTCCGGCCACGGCGCTGGCATGGCGCGCTGCTGTCGAACCATCAGGTGGTGGAAGTCACTACGCTCGAGCCGGGCAAGCGGCCCGTCAACGCGGTTGCCGATGCGGACGAGGTGAAATCGGTACAGAAGGTGACAATCCGCGAAGCGACGGATGTCTGCGCCGTGATCCTGTTCGACAAGGATCATTCCTGGGAAGAACGCATCCTGGCGGAGCAGTTCCGCTACTGACGGCAGACCATTGCGATGACAGGCACTCCGGCCTGACCAGCAAGAGGCGGCCGGCCAAGATCAGGCGGCCAGACGCCAGGCCCGCTCGCGCACCAGATCGCGGGCACCTTCGGCCGACAGCCGGCGCAGCAGCGCCATGGCACCGTCGAACTCGGCCTGACCAGCAATGCCCGAGCGCCCGGCATTGCGCACCACGCGCTCCATGACGCGCTGCGGCATCTCGGACGGATCGATGGACAACCGGCCCCGCGCCACCTCGCGCCAGAGCTGGACGGCGGCGAGGAAGAGGGGCGCGGCCGACCGCGGCAGCCCACAACTGGCGACGAGTGCCGTGAAGGCGGCCTCGCGTCCGTCGACCAGCACGGACTGGAGCCGACGCTCCGACACGCGTCCAAGCGCAGCCAAGGCGGCGGCGAAAAGGTCGATGTTGCCGGCGCAGACCGCCCGCAGCAGGAAGGCCGTCGAAAGCTGGCCGCTGGCCCGCAGATGCTCCACGAGCGCAGCCGTTTCCGTGTGCTCGATCGAAGCTGCGAGCTGCGCTGTGGCCCGTTCGCAGGAGTCGAAGGCGACGCGCTCAGCGCGTCCGGCGCCGAGGGTCGCCCGGACCAGCGGATGAGCGGCGAGGGCGTTCGAGACCTCGACGATCAGCGCTTGCCGCACGTCGGCGGGAAGATCGTCGCGGCTCGCCAGCTGCGAGCGGATCTCCGGGTCGGAACCGAAGCGCTCGGCAAGACGCCGAGACGTCGCTCGGGTCAGGACGGCACCGCGGTTGCGCAGCAGGATGGCGCAGGCGTCGCGGCTGGCGTGCTCGACCAGTGCTGCGGCGATGCTGCGACCAACATGTGAGCGTGCCGCAACGGCTGCCTGCATGCGCGGCTCGCCGGCGGTCGCGAGTTCGAGCAGTTCGTCGTCTTCCAGAAGAGGGGAGCAGCGCGCCACGTAAGCGGCGATCTCGGTGGTGTCCGCCAGAAGCGCCAGGATCAAGGCGCGCGGCGCCTCTGCCGAATGCGCCAGTGCGCCTGCCAGCGCCTTGCGCACCTTTGGCGACGGATCATCCAGCGACAGGATCAGGACGGACTCGGCAAGCGCGCGATCGGCGGAGGCGATCTGGCCGCTGGTCCAGGCTTCGGCGAGCAGCGTCACGCCAGCGGCCCGTTCGGACGCGCCGGCCGTATCGCACCAGGCCAGAAACCGTTGCACCATCATTGCGGCACGCTCCCTTGCGCACGTCCCGAGACCTCTTCGGTGCCGATACTGACGGCCAATGGTTTACGTTTGGTTCACCATGTTCGTTGGGAAAGCGGAAAGTTCCTCCCTGACAGCATGAAAGCGCTCAGATGTCACCGCCATCCGCCCGCCGCGGCCGGTCGAGCTGGAACACCGCCTCCGTGACGGCGTAGTCGAGGTAGCCGAGCCGGGAGAGCGGCGCTGCCAGCCCCATGTCGATCATCCCGTTCGTCAGGATCGATTCGTCGATGTGGATGCCGACGACCTCACCGATGACCATGACGTTCTCGGACGCTCGACCGTCCGCACCCTTCGGCTGAAACCACTCCGTCACCTTGCATTCCAGCGCGGCAGGCGCTTCGCCGACGCGCGGCGCCGCGACGAGGCGGCACGGTGCCTCCGTCAGACCGGCGATCGAGAACTCGCTAGTGCCGCGAGGCGCCGGTGCGGAGCTGCGAACCACAGCTCTGGCCAGCGCTCCGGTCGCGAGATTGGCGACGAACTCGCCGCTCTCGATAGCGAAGCTGGCGGTATCCTTCATGCCGCTCGACGAAAACATCACCAGTTTGGGGTGATCGGCAATGGCGTTGAAGAAGCTGTAGGGCGCCAGGTTGACGGCACCGCTGCGGCTGCGTGTCGAGATCCAGCCGATCGGCCGCGGCGCCACGATCGCCTTGAACGGATCGTGCGGCAGGCCATGATCGTTGCGGCGCGTCTCATAGAACATCAGGCGATCTCGGGCGCTGTGGCTTCCGTGACGATCGAGGCGAGGTCCGGGCGAGGGCGCTCGCTGGGCGGCTCGGCCGGCGTGCCGACATGCACGAAGCCGATCACCTTTTCCTCGGGAGCGATGCCGAGGATCTGCTTGGCGTCCTCGTCATAGGCGACCCACTCCGTGACCCAGTTGGCGGCATAGCCATGCGCATGCACGGCGTTGACGAGGTTCATCGCGGCGGCACCGCCCGAGAGAACCTGCTCCCACATCGGGATCTTCACGTGCTCGCGGGCGGTGGAGACGATGCCGATCACGAGCGGCGCCCGGGTGAAGCGGCCGCGCTCGACCGACCGCCGCGTCTCGGTCGCGGTGTCGCCATCGCGGGACACGACGAGCCGTTCGAGCGCAGCGCCGACGCCCGCGGCGGCCTCGCCGCGATATAGAATGAAGCGCCACGGGGCGAGCTTGCCATGGTCGGGCACGCGCGCAGCGATGGTGAGGATGGTTTCCAGCTCGGCGCCTTCGGGCGCTGGCGCCTTCAGCATCGGGATCGGGATGGAGCGCCGGGTGGCGAGAAGCGCGGTCGCGTCGGTCATCGTGCAGGTCCTTCTGGCATGGTGGCAGCTATCGTGCCGATCCCGGCATGTCCAGCAGAGCGGCGGCCTAAGCGGCATCTGCGTCTCCAATACGGACGAGGTTGCCGTGACCGCTGCTCTGGTCAGGCAGCAGCGTCGGGTGCACGGTGAGGCCGGCACGTCCATCTTGGTGCAGGCGTTCACTCGCGCTAGTATCGAGTCAACTGCCATGTTGAGATGCCTGATATGCCTGAACTTTCCGGCCCCGGCGGCCGCGTCGCTACCATGGCTCCACACTCTTCAGGGCTCTCCACGGACAGGCCCTCATGAACGCCTCGACGCTGCCGCTGAAGGGAGTCCTCTTCGACAAGGACGGCACGCTGCTCGACTTCGATGCCACCTGGGGACCCGCGACGGCCGCAGTTCTGGCAGCGCTCGCCGATGGCGACGAGACGCGCATCGATGCGCTTGCCGATGCCTGCGGCTTTCGGCGGGAGACGCTCGGCTTCGACCCAACATCGCCGATCATCGCCGGCGACCCCGGCTCCTTTGTGCCGACCTGGGCGGAGATGCTTGGGCTGACCTATGATGCCGGCTTCATCGCTCGTGTCGACGGGCTCTACCGCGCCGAGAGCCTGCGCTCCCTGAAGGGCTATGCCGATGTCTCCACCGGTATCGATGCCTTAGTCGCTGCCGGGCTGAAGATCGGGCTTGCCACCAACGATTCCGAGGTCGCGGCAAAGGCACATCTGGAGGCCATGGGCGTCGCGGATCGCTTCGACTTCATCTGCGGTTATGATTCAGGTTTCGGCGCCAAGCCCTTGCCGGGCATGGTGGAAGCCTTCGCGAAGGCCATCGGCGCCGAGGCCGCCGAGGTCGTCATGATCGGCGACTCCGCCCATGATATCGAGACAGCACGGCGTGCCGGCGCGCGCGCCATCGGCATTGCCCGGACGCCGGCCGCCGCGGCCGCCCTCGACGGACACGCCGATGTGATCGTGATGGACCTCGCGGGCCTAGCCGACGAACTCGGCCTTCGAGGGCGGAGCACAGTTACGGCTTGAGGCTTGAGACATGCTGACAGGCGCCCGGCGGCGTCCGTCGTTGATTCATTGTTGCATGAGCAAGGACAGCCGCAGCCTGGCCGCAGCAGGGCAATTCGCCGCAGCCGGCCGATCGTGAATATCGACTGGACAGATGCAACGTTCCTTCAACCCGGATCCTCTAAACCAGGGTCCGAAGGAGAGCTACGATGCCCGAAGCCCAGTCCTCAGACCTGATGTACAGGCTGCTCGTTCAGGGCGTCCGGGACTATGCCATCTATCTGCTCGACCCCGTCGGCGTGATCCTGAACTGGAACGAGGGCGCGGCACGCGCCAAGGGTTATCTGGCCGAGGAAGTGGTCGGCCGCAACTTCGAGATCTTCTATTCGGATGCCGACAGGCGTGCGGGCGTTCCGCACAAGAACCTGAAGATCGCCTTGGCTGACGGCCATTTGACGACGGAAGGCTGGCGATACCGCAAGAACGGCACGGCATTCTGGGCGAGCGTGATGCTCGATCCTGTTCGGGACGAGCATGGCGCTCTTGTCGGCTTCGCCAAGATCACACGCGATCTGACCGAGCAGCGTGACGCCGAACACCGGCTCCTGCATCTGGCCAACCACGATCCGCTGACCGGTCTGCCAAATCGCGCCGCCTTCGCCGCCGAGCTCGAAGAAGCCCTGCCGCAGCTCTGGTATGGGGCGACCGGCGCGCTCCACTACATTGACCTCGACCGCTTCAAGCCGGTCAACGACTTCTACGGCCATGCCATCGGCGACCTTCTGCTGCAGCAAGTGGCAGGGCGCCTGCGCAAGCTCGTCGGTCCCGGCGACTTCGTCGCGCGCCTCGGCGGGGACGAGTTCGCGGTGCTTCAGATGGGGTCGGTCGGGGAGGACTCGGTCAACCGCATGGCCGATAGCATCATCGACAGCCTCAGCGAGCCGTTCGGGATCGGTGACGTTTCGGCCGTCATCGGCGCCAGCGTCGGTATCGCGCGGGCGCCCGTGGACGGTACGACGACGGCCGACCTACTGCGCAACGCTGACCTCGCGCTCTACGATGCCAAGGAGCGGGGCCGCGGCTGCCACAGCCGCTACGATTCCATACTGAACGAGCGCGCCGTCAGCCGCCGAATCCTTGAATTGAAGCTTCGCCAGGCGATCCTGAGCAAGGAATTCCAGCTCCACTATCAGCCTGTCGCCAGCGCGCAGAGCGGTGAGATCGTCGCTTATGAGGCATTGCTGCGGTGGGCGGATCCCGCCAGCGGCAAGATGATATCGCCGGGCGAGTTCATCCCCATGGCCGAGGATCTCGACCTGATGGTGGAGATCGGCGCCTGGGTGCTGCGGGAGGCGTGCCGGCAAGCCAAGTCGTGGCCGAACGAGGCGACCGTCGCCGTCAACGTGTCGGCGACGCAGCTGCGCGATACCAATTTCGTCGGCACCGTACGGGAGGCGCTCGCCTCCTCCGGTTTGCCTGCCGATCGGCTGGAGCTGGAGATCACCGAAACGGCGGTGCTGGACAGTATCGAACTTGCCTCCAAGACCCTGAAGCAGCTTCGCAGCATCGGTGTCCTGATCGCCCTCGACGACTTCGGCACGGGCTTTTCGTCGCTCAGCCTCGTACAGAACCTGCCGCTGACCCGAATCAAGATCGACCAGAGTTTCGTGCGTGCGATCGACGACACGCGCCGGTCGGTCGCGGTGATCCGCGCCGTCGTGTCCCTCTGCAAGGGCTTCGATCTCGCGACGACCGCCGAGGGTGTCGAGACGGAAGAGCAGCGACGCGTGCTGGTGGAGCATGGCTGCCAGGATCTGCAGGGCTATCTGATCGGTCGCCCGCAGCCGATGACCCCAACCTCATCCGGACGTACGGAGCCGTCGGTCGAGGTTCTCCGCTACGCCTGAGCCATCAGCGTGGTCAGCGGCGAGGGTGCTGCCGATGCGCCAGCCGATGCAGGCCACGCTTCGGGCGTCCTTGACGCTTCGAAGGTCGTTGCCGCACACGGCGACCCAGACCGATCAGGGTAAGTAGCGCCGTATCAGCCGAGATGGCGCCGCGCCGCATAGAGCGCGACAGCCGCGGCGTTGGAGACGTTGAGGGAGCGGATCGCGCCCGGCATCTCCAGCCGGGCCAGAGCGGCGACGGTCTCCCGCGTCTTCTGCCGAAGGCCCTTGCCCTCCGACCCCAGAACCAGCGCGATGCGCGAGCCGGAGAATGTCGCTTCCAGCTGCTCCGGCCCTTCCGAATCGAGCCCGATGGTGCGGTAGCCAAGGGCGTCGAGCTGCCCGAGTGCCTCGGCGAGGTTGCCGATCTGCACGTAAGGCACGTGCTCCAGCGCGCCTGACGCGGATTTGGCGAGGACGCCGGATTCCTGCGGCGAGTGGCGGGCGGTGGTGATCACCGCGCCGGCGCCGAAGGCCGTGGCGGAGCGCAGGATCGCGCCGACATTGTGCGGGTCGGTGACCTGATCGAGCACCAGCAGCAGCGGCGAATCATCGAGGTCGCGCAGCGTGCGGACGGGCAGGGGATCAGCTTCCAGCATCACGCCCTGATGCACGGCATCATCGCCGAGGAGCTGGTCGAGCTGCCGCGGCTCCACCATTTCGGGCGCAATGCGCGGCGCCTCTGCATCGAGCTCCAGGCGGTTCAAGGCGTTGCGGGTGACGAGCAGCCGGCGCAGCCGACGCTGCGGATTGGCGAGCGCCGCCGCCACGGTGTGCAAGCCATAGAGGCGCACGAGTCCCGCCGGCACCTCGCCGGGCTGGCGCGCCTGCTTGCCGCTGCCCGCTTTCCCCGCGTGACCGCGGCTAGCGCCGGTCGGCTGATCGCCTGGGCGGGACCGATCTCGATGGGCCCGCCGCAGGCGCGCATAGTGGCTGTCTTTCGGGGTGCCGTGGGGCGTCTCGTCGTTCATGCCGCTTTCCTTAGACGCTGCCACGCCGGTGCTCAACGGCATGCTGCGGGAGCCGCTCGCTCGTTCTCCGGCGGGCGTTGACAGATCAGGCCGCTGCCGCCATAAGCCGGCCCATGGCTGCACCGCCTCAAGCGGCGCGGTCTGCCGCATGAAGCCATGCGCGCTCGAGTGCCGACGGCAGGACCGGAGGGATGCCCGAGTGGTTAAAGGGGACGGACTGTAAATCCGTTGGCTATGCCTACGTTGGTTCAAATCCAACTCCCTCCACCACTGCCGGATCTGCACTCGATGATGCGGGTATAGCTCAATGGTAGAGCAGCAGCCTTCCAAGCTGAATACGCGGGTTCGATTCCCGCTACCCGCTCCAGCTTATCTGTTTGCCAGAATTGCAGTTTTGTCGTGCGGCATATCGCTGCCGTGTCACTCCAGTTTCACTGGCGTGTCACTCACGCAGCTTCGTTCGCGCTGAGGCCCATCCCGATCCGAATGGAAGAGCCAGCCCGGACGTGGCGCAGCTTCTGGCGGATCTGGGGTTCGTCGCCGCAGCACACGCCTTTGAGGCGGTCTGTCTTCCTGTTCGCATTGCCGCAGCTCTTTTGCAGATTGGTATCCGCTGGTTGACGCTCGCTATGATGCCCTCTTGCAAGAGCGCGAGGGTGCCGGGGCGATGCTTCGCGCCGGGGCGAGCAAATGCGATGGCCGGGTGCGATAGCCTCCCACGCGTCCTCACGCTTGTGTTTGGCAGGCGCAATCGCTATGTCGCGCCCGAACCAACACCGCTCCTTCAAAGGGTGAAGCATGGCCAAGGGTAAATTCGAGCGGACGAAGCCGCACGTCAACATTGGAACGATTGGTCACGTTGACCATGGGAAGACGTCGC
>NZ_PKMZ01000011.1 GCF_002893625.1 Mangrovicella endophytica
TCGACGCCAACTTCAAGACCGTCAACGACATCCTGGCCAAGTACCGGAACGCCGACGGCAGCTTCCAGACCTATGACAAGCTCACCCAGGAGGACCGCGTGGCGCTCCAGGGTCCCATCACGACGCTTGCCGAAGACCTCGCAAACCTCACCGGTACGCTCGGGGTCTGACGACAGCCATCGCAGGGCCGCCAACGGTCCTCCGAACGAGAAGGGGCTGCGGATCGCCCGTCCGCAGCCCCTTTTCTTTCAACTCTCAGCGGTCGCGCCGCCGGCGGAATGCCTCAGACGGCGACCGCCACAGCCGGGAGGATCGGCGCCGGAACGGCCCGCGTGGCCGGGATCACGTCCGCCAAGCCGAGGCGGCGACGCATGAACACCTTGTCCTCGACGAGATCCTCGATCGAATAGCTGCCGAGCACACCCAGAAACGCGTCGAGCGCCGCACGCAGCGCCGAATTGAGTGAGCAGCTTTCCACCAGCGGGCAGTCCGTCGCGCCGGTCTCGAAGCACTCCGCAAGCGCAAAGCTTTCTTCCGTCACCTGCACGACCTGCCGAAGGCTGATCTCCGCGGCTGCACGGCCAAGACGGATGCCGCCATTGCGGCCGCGCACCGTCTCGATCATGCCGGCCTCGACGAGCGGCTGCAGGATCTTGAACAGAAACAGGTCCGACGCGCCGTAGGCGGCGGCAATCTCGGACACACGGCTGAGGCGCTCATTGTTGCTGGCGCAATACATGAGGATACGGATGGCGTAGTTCGTCTGCCGGGTCAGGCGCATGGGGAAGTCCTGTCATCAGGCTTCGAAAAGGCTAGACGCTAATTTAGAAGAATTCCAAGTGATGTGAAGACAAAATCGTAAATCTGCCTGAGGTTCGTTCCACAGCGTGCCATCAATGTGGCCTGCTTGGGATACGAACTGCGGAGCTGACTCCCTGCGGCGCCTGCTTCGGACGCGCGTTGATCATCGCTCAGAGCTCCGGAGATGGCGCTCCGGCCGCCTGCGGCAGGATGAAGGGCATGTCGCCGGCGGGTATCCCCCGGACGCTGATCGGCGTGCCGTAGAGGCGCTGGATGAGGTCGTCCGTCACCACCAGGCTGGGTCTGCCATCCGCAATGATACGGCCGCCGACCAGCGCGACAATGCGGTCGGCCGCCATCGCCGCCAGGTTGATGTCATGCAGGATGCAGAGGACGCCGGCGCCCTCGTCCGCCGCTGTACGCGCCAGGCGCATTGCTGCGATTTGATGCTGCAGGTCGAGGCTGGAGGTCGGCTCATCCATCAGGAGATAGGCGGTCGCCGTGCCGCGCTTCGCGATCGCCGCCAGTTGCGCCAGCGCCCGGGCAAGGTGCACGCGCTGGGCCTCACCGCCGGACATCTCCGTTACGTCGCGGGCTTCGAACCCGGCCAGTCCGACGGTTCCAAGCGCCCGGGCGGCGAGCTCGTTTTGGTCTCTGGCCCGTGCGCCGCCGGCCTCGGCGCCGAGGCGGGCCACCTCCAGAGCGGTGAAGGCAAAGGCGGTTGCGGTCGCCTGCGGGATGACCGCGCGGCGCCGCGCCAGCGCGGCAGCGGACAGGGAGGCGAGCGGTGTGCCGTCGAGGGAAACCCTTGCCGCCACCTCCCGCAGTTCGCCCGAAAGAGCCTTGAAGGCTGTCGATTTGCCCGCGCCGTTGGGGCCGATCAGGACGACGACCTCGCCCGGGGCGATGTCGATCGAGAAGCTCGACAGGACAGCGCGGCCGCCGCGCTCCACCGTAACGTCGTGCGCCGACAGCATCACAGCACCAGCGCGCCGCGGCGGCGCAGCAGAAGCCAGAGGAAGAAGGGCGCGCCGATCAGCGCCGTCAGGATGCCGATCGGCATCTCCGCAGGTGCGACGCTGGTGCGGGCGATGAGGTCGGCGATGGCGAGCAGCGCGGCGCCCAGAAAGGCGGCGGCCGGCAACAGCGTGCGATGATCCGGTCCGATAGCGACGCGTAGGAGATGCGGCGCCACGAGGCCGACGAAGCCGATGATGCCGGAGACAGCGACCGCCGCGCCGACGGCCGCCGCAATCACCAGGATGGCGAGGCCTTTCAACCGCTCGACCTCGATGCCGAGGTGGAAGGCCTCCGCTTCGCCGAGCGCCAGGGCATTGAGGCCGCGCGCCATGAAGGGGGCTGCGATGAAGGCGGGCACGATCAGCGGCAGGGCGGCAGCGAGCTTCAGCCATGTCGCGCCGCCGAAGCCGCCCATGGTCCAGAAGGTCAGCTCGCGCAGCTGCTGGTCGTCGCTGATGAAGATGAGGATGCCGGTGATCGCGCCGCCGAGCGCGGCCAGCGCGATGCCGACGAGGAGCATGGTCGCGATGGAGGTCTGCCCCTCGCGGGTCGCCAATCGGTAGAGCAGCGCCGTCGTGCCAAGCCCCCCGAAAAAGGCGGCGAGCGGCAGGAGATGGCGGGATATGGCGGCCGGCATGAATGGCATCAGCGTCGGGCCGAGCACGATGACGATGACCGCCGCCAGTGCCGCGCCCGAGGACACGCCGACGATGCCGGGATCGGCCAGCGGATTGCGGAAGAGCCCCTGCATCGCGGCCCCCGACAGCGCCAGGCTGGCGCCGACGAGGAGTGCCAGCAGGACGCGCGGCAGGCGGATGTCGAGGATGATGGTCGCGGCACCCACTGGCAGCGTATGACGCTGGCCGGTGGCGCCGGCCCATAGGATGTGGACGACCTCGCCGAGCGAGAGCCCCGCCGCGCCTGCGGCAACGGAGACGAGGCCGGCTGCGACGGCCAGGGTGGCGGCGACCAGCACGGCCTGACGGCCACGGCTGGAGCGGTCACCGGCACCGGCTCGCCGGGCCGTGGCCGTCGGCAGGGACATGCCCTCGGCGCTCACGGCTTGGCAGCCGCCGCAGTCTCGGTCCAGGGATGGCGCGCCAGCGGCGGTATTGCGAGTTCGGGATAGACCGTCATGGCGAGTTCCCGGGCGGCCTCGGCCGTGCGCGGCCCGAAGTTCAGGAGATAGGCGCCATCGAAGGCCAGAATGCGTCCGTCCTTCACCGCCGGGGTCGTCGCGAACGCCGGGTTCTGGCGGATCGCGTCCGTCGCGTCATGGCCGCCGCGCCCCATGGTGACGATGATGGCCGGCGCCGCCTCCACGATCGCCTCCGGCGAGGCCGGCTTGAAGCCGTCGAAGGCGAAGGCGTTGCGAAGGCCCGCCAGCGCGAACATGCCGGCGGCCGAGGTGTGATCGCCGGCGAGCAGCGGCGCGCCGTTCGCCATGGACAGGACGAAGGCCGCGGAATGCTGCGCACCCGCCTTGCCGACGGCGTCCGTCACCGTTTTCAGATCGGCCTCGACCGCCTTGGCGAGTTCCTCGCCTTTTTCCGGCACGCCCGCGGCGGCTGCGACGGCGCGGATCTTAGCGCCCACACCGGCCGCTGTCGGCTCGTCCGGGATCATCACCATCGGGACCGATGCCGTCGCCAGAACGTCGACGACATCCTTGGGGCCGGATCCTTTCACCGCGAGGATCAGGCTCGGGCCCAGCGATAGGACGCCTTCGGAGGACAGGGCGCGCATGTAGCCGACGTCGGGCTTGGCTTGTGCCGCTGCGGGATAGGTGCTCGTCGTGTCGACGGCGATCACCTGGTCGGCGAGCCCCAGCGCGAACAGGATCTCGGTGACGGCGCCGCCGATCGACACGATGCGGGAGCGATCCGTCACCTCGACCCTTCGCCCCTCGGCATCGACGATCGTATCGGCTGCCGCTGGCAGGCAAGCCGCCAGAGCGGCAGCGAGGATCACGGCGCAGGACAGGGTACGGCGCGCGGGCGTGACGGCGCGAAACAGAGTCTGGGTGATCATGGCTACTTCGTCAGGATGAGCTTGTTCTTGGATGTAAGACGAAGCCGATAGACCTCATCCTCATGCTGGATCAGAACTTCGCGTCCACGGGCGAAAAGTTCGCTGCTGCTGAAGCGTTCCCGCGGCGGTCGGATATGGGTGGGATCAGCTGCTCCCTCGGCACTGGGTCGCTTGCCGTCTTCCTCAACCATCGCGTCCAATCCAATCCGTGACTGTTGCAAGAAGGTCGCAATTGGCCCTTTCCTGCCTTGCGTCAGCCGCTCGGCCGCCGCAATTCTTGACTCACATAGTCATATTAACGTAACGCCTGCAAGCCGGCTCCGGACAGTGTCCAGCCCGCTCGCCAGCCAGCGGCGTCCCCGCCGCAGCCAGCCAAGCTCCCCACCCAGTTCCCGAGAGTTTTGCCCATGGCTGGCCACCGCCGTCGCTGCGCGCGGGCGCGTCTTTGCGCGTCCGTTTCCCCCCTCCTGCTGATGGGCTTCGCCATTCTGGCCGCGGTGCCGGACGCGCATGCTCAGACGGCCTCACAGAGTGTCGACGCCAATGCGCAGACGCCCGAAGAAACGGCTGCGGCGTCGACGGCTTCCGGCGAGACGATCGAGCTCGACACGGTGACGGTTCTCGCCGACCGCACCGAGGGGACGCCGATCACGACCCTCGGCGGCGTCAGCGTCGTCAACCGCGAGGAGATCGAGCGCTTTCAGCCGGACCAGATCGACGACGTCCTGAAGCGGATCCCCGGCGTCGCCGTCTCGCCGCGCGACGATGATCCCGGCACGTCCGTCAATATCCGCGGCCTGCAGGATTTCGGCCGCGTCAACGTCCTGATCGACGGCGCGCGCCAGAACTTCCAGTTTTCCGGCCACAGCGCCAATGGCACCTTCTATGTCGATCCGGCACTGATCGGCGGCGTCGACGTGATCCGCGGCCCCGTCGCCAATGCCTATGGCTCGGGCGCCATCGGCGGCGTGGTGCAGATGCGCACGCTCGATCTCGATGACCTGCTGCTGCCGAGCGAGCGCTATGCCGCGCGCTTTACTGCCGAGATCGGCTCCAACGGCCCGAGCGGCCTCGGCAAGGCGGAAGGCGGCGTGCGCCTCTCGCAGGACGCCGACATCTATGCGGCGGCCGTCATCCGGCGGAACAACGATTTCCGGGACGGCGACAGCAACGACATCGACAATACCGGCTTCGACGTTCAGTCGGGCCTCTTGAAGGGTCGCTTCCGCCCGGCAGAAGGACACGAGATCACGCTGTCGGGCCTCATCTACGACACCGACTTTATCTCCTCGACGGCCGACGGCGTCGACCGCGACACGGACGTGCGCAACGAGACCTACAAGGCCGGCTGGACCTTCGAAAGCCCGGACACGACGCTGATCAACCTCAGCGCCAACATCTACCACAACAAGACGTCGCTCGATCAGACGGACCTCGACGACATCGGAGCGGAGCGGAGCGTCGACGTCGACACGACGGGCTTCGACATCACCAACGCCTCGCAGTTCGATCTCGCCGCCGTCAGAACGACGCTGAGCTACGGCGGCGACTATTTCCGCGACAGCGTCGAGAGCGTCGATCCGCTCGGCACGACGGAGCTGTTCACGCCGTCAGGCCATCGCACCGTCTTCGGCGGCTTCGTCAACGCCAAATTCGAATACGACACCTGGCTCGAGGTCGGCATCGGAGGGCGCTACGACAAGTTCGACCTCAGCAGCGACAACGCCGACAACAACGAGGGCGATCGCTTCTCGCCCAAGGTCAGCGTCGGCATCACGCCGATCGAAGGCCTGCAGCTGTTCTCGTCCTACGCGGAGGGGCTGCGCGCGCCGGCGCTCAGCGAGGCCATCATCTCGGGCCTGCACCCGTTCCCGGCGTTCGAATTCCTGGCGAACCCCGACCTCTCACCGGAGATCGGCCACACGATCGAAGGCGGCGTGAACCTCTCCTATGATGCGCTGCTGACGCCGGACGACGCCTTCCGCGCCAAGCTGACCGTGTTCCGAAACGACGTCGACGACTTCATCGGCACGGAGAACATCGACCGGCCGGGTGTGATGAACCCCTGCGTCGCCAACATCCCGGGCGTCGGCTGCGTGGCGCGGCTCCCCTTCGATGCCATACGCTACATCAACATCGACGAGGCGCGACTGGAAGGCGTCGAGCTGGAGGCGAGCTATGACTGGCACTGGGGCTTTGCCATGGTCAATGGCAGCATCATCGACGGCGAGGACCGCGAAACCGGCGATGCGCTCGACAGCGTCTTCCCGGATCGGCTGACCACCACGGTCGGCTTCCGGGCGCTGGAGGACAAGCTGGTCTACGGGCTGCGCTGGAACGCCGTTGCCGGCAAGCACGACACCAGCGATCCCGCGATGGAGACCGACTCCTACAACACGTTCGACGTCTTCGCCGGCTACGAGCTGAACGAAAATGCCCGCCTCGACGCGAGCATCGAAAACATCTTCGACAAAAAGTATATTCCCTACACGGGCGGCGCGGCCATCGACCAATATGCCGCGCCGGGCCTGACGGCGAAGGTCGCCTTCACGGCCAAGCTCGGCGTGACGCAGTGATCAGCGGCGGCCGGATGACCGATCAATCGACGGAGAGGACGAATCCATGTTCATCGCAATGAACCGCTTCAAGGTGCTGCCGGGATCGGAGGCCGAATTCGAGGCCGTCTGGCAGAACCGCGACTCGCAGCTCCACACGGTGCCGGGCTTCGTCGAGTTCAACCTCCTGAAGGGTCCGGAGCGTGACGGCTACACGCTCTACTCCTCGCACACGCTGTTCGAGAGCCGGGAGCATTTCGAGGCCTGGACAAAGTCGGAGGCCTTCCGCCAGGCGCATCGCGGCGCCGGCGAGCGCAAGCCGCTGACCGCCGGCCATCCGGAGTTCGAGGGCTTCGAGGTCCTGCAGACGATCGGGATGAGCGCGGCCGCCTGACCCGGCAGCACCGTTCCGACAGCGAACGCCGGCCTCTGGCCGGCGTTCGCGTTTCGACGCGGGGTGGTCGGCGCTGGACACTGGTTCGGGCCCGCCTCCCGCAGCGATCGTCGCCGATGCTTCAGCCGGCGAGCACCTGCAGTGCGTGCCTCAGTGCCTGCGGATCGACGTCCCCCAGTTCAGCATCCACCGCGGCATGGGTGTCGCGCCAGATCGGCACCGCTGTGGCCAGAAGCTGAACGCCCTCCTCCGTCAGTGTCAGCAGCCGGCCACGGCCGTCACGTGGATCCGGCTGCACCGTCAGGAGCCCGCGCCGCTGCAGCGGCTTCAACGCCGCCGTCAGCGTGGTGCGGTCCATTGCCAGCAGCGCGGCGACGCCGCCGAGCTTTGCCGGCTCCGGACGATTCAACGACATCAGCAGCGAGAACTGGCCATTCGACAGGCCGACGGGACGCAGCGCCTCGTCGAAGCGGCGCGCCAAAGCCCGCGCGGCCCGCTGCGCATGCAGACACAGGCAGGTGTCGCGCACCAGCAGGGTTGTCTCGAAGGGCACTGCGCGATCAGCACTCATCAGCTCTAATTGGGTTGACATCAACTTATTTGTCAAGGATCGTTGCATCACTGGCAGACGAGAGGAGGATCGTATGTTGCAGCATTCCATCGTGTCCCGCGAGGAATGGATCGCCGCCCGCCGGGCGCATCTGGCACGGGAGAAGGCGCTTTTCCAGTTGCGTGACGCCGTCAATGCCGAGCGCCAGGCACTGCCCTGGGTTCGGGTCGACAAGCCCTACGCCTTCGACACGCCCCATGGCCGCCGCTCGCTGGGCGATCTCTTTGCCGGACGCAGCCAGCTGATCGTCTATCACTTCATGCTCGCCACGGATTGGGAGGCCGGCTGCACCGGCTGTTCGTTCCTTGCCGACCATCTCGACGGGGCGCTGCCGCATCTGGAGCACCATGACGTGACGCTGGCAGCCGTGTCCCGCGCACCGCTGCCGCGTATCGAGGCCTACAAGCGCCGCATGGGCTGGCGCTTTCCCTGGGTGTCCTCGTCCGGCAGCGACTTCAACTTCGACTTCGACGTTTCCTTTACACGCGAACAGCTCGCCAGCGGAACCGCCACCTACAACTTCGAACCACTGCCGGCCGGCATGGATATGGAGGATCTGCACGGCCTCAGCGCCTTCTTCCGCGACGAGAGCGGCGCGATCTTCCACACCTATTCGACCTATGCGCGCGGCGTCGAGGAGATCGCGGGCACGCTGATGATCCTCGACCGGGCGCCGAAGGGCCGCAACGAAACCGGCACCTTAAGCTTCGTGCGCCGGCACGACGAGTACCAGGACGGTCCTGCCAGCGCCTCGTGCTGCAGTACCGCTACCACCCTACCACACGTCCAAGGAGACGCCGCATGAGCATGAGCTTTCCCCAACCGCAGGCCGAGCATCGCTGGCTGGAGCAACTCGTCGGCGACTGGACGGCCACGATGGACGAGCCGACCGACTGCGCGCCGGATGCAACCGGCGTGACCTGGAACGAGCATGTCCGCTCGCTGGAAGGCCTGTGGGTCATGGCGGAAGGCCACGGCACCATGGCGGGCGACACGCCGGTGACCACCGTCATGATGCTGGGCTTCGACCCGGCGCGAAACTGCTACGTCGGCAGCTTCGTCGGCTCGATGATGACGCATCAATGGGTCTATGAAGGCCGCCTCAGCGAGGATGGGCAGACGCTCGTGCTCGATACGACCGGGCCCAATATGATGGGCGACGGCTCGCCGGCGGCCTTTCAGGACATCATCGCGCTCGACGGTTCGGGCGGCCGCACCCTGACCTCGCGGATGCGCGGCGAGGACGGCAGCTGGCACCAGGTGATGCAGGTCGCCTATCGCCGCAACGGCTGAAACGAGGCGCCTGTTCTCGCGACCGGCGCTTGAAGCGCGCCGGTCAGCTCTTCACGCGGTAGCCGGTCTTGAAGATCCACCAGACGACGGCGAGGAACACGGCCAGGAACAGCAGCGTCATCAGAAGGCTGACCCCGACAGAGACGTCGGCGATGCCGTAGAAGCTCCAGCGGAAGCCGCTGACGAGATAGACCACCGGGTTGAAGAGGGTCACCGTCTGCCAGGCCGGCGGCAGCATGCTGATCGAATAGAAGCTGCCGCCCAGGAAGGTCAGCGGCGTGACGATGAGGAGCGGCACGAGCTGCAGCTTCTCGAAGCCGTCGGCCCAGATGCCGATGATGAAGCCGAGCAGGCTGAACGTTACTGAGGTCAGCACCAGGAAGAGCAGCATCACGAAGGGATGCTCGATGCGCAGCGGCACGAACAGCGCGGCCGTCGCCAGGATGATCAGGCCGAGCATGATCGATTTCGTCGCCGCGGCGCCGACATAGGCGGTGACGATCTCGAAGGCCGAGATCGGCGCCGACAGGAGCTCGTAGATCGTGCCGGTGAATTTGGGGAAGTAGATGCCGAAAGAGGCGTTGGAGATGCTCTGCGTCAGCAGCGAGAGCATGATCAGGCCCGGCACGATGAAAGCGCCATAGCTGACGCCTTCGACGGAGGTAATGCGCGAGCCGATCGCAGCGCCGAAGACCACGAAATACAGCGAGGTCGAGATCACCGGCGAGATGATGCTCTGCAGGAGCGTGCGGAAGGTGCGCGCCATTTCGAAGACGTAGATGGCGCGGATCGCCCGGACATTGACGGTCATGACCGCTGCTCCTGCACCAGGCCGACGAAGATCTCCTCCAGCGTGCTCTGGCGCGTCTCGACGTCCTTGAAGGCGATGCCGGCGGTGCCGAGCGCCGCGATGAGGGTGTTGATGCCGGTGCGCGCGGCATTGGCATCATAGGTATAGACGAGTTCGCGGCCGCCTGCCCCGAGCGTCAGAGCAAACTCGGACAGGCCGGGCGGCACCGCATCGAGCGGCTGCTGCAGCTGCAGCGTCAGCTGCTTCTTGCCGAGCTTGCGCATCAGCTCGGCCTTCTCCTCCACGAGGATGATCTCGCCGCGCGAGATGATGCCGATCCGGTCGGCCATCTCCTCGGCTTCCTCGATATAGTGGGTGGTCAGGATGATGGTGACGCCCCGCGCCTGCAGCGCGCGCACCACGTTCCACATGCCGCGCCGGAGCTCGACGTCGACACCCGCGGTAGGCTCGTCGAGGAAGAGGATGTCCGGCTCGTGCGACAGCGCCTTGGCGATCAGGACGCGCCGCTTCATGCCGCCCGACAGCGTCATGATCTTGGAATCGCGTTTTTCCCAGAGCGACAGGTCCTTCAGCACCCGCTCGATATGGGCGGGATCGCGCGGCTTGCCGAACAGACCGCGGCTGAAGCTCACCGTGTCCCATACCGTCTCGAAGGCGTCGGTGGTCAGTTCCTGCGGCACGAGGCCGATCTGCGAGCGCGCGGCCCGGAAGTCGCGCACGATGTCGTGGCCGGCCACCGTCACCGTCCCCCCGCTCGGATTGACGATGCCGCAGACGATCGAGATCAGCGTCGTCTTCCCGGCGCCGTTCGGCCCGAGCAGCGCGAAAATCTCGCCCTTCTCGATCGAGAGGTCGATGCCCTTGAGCGCCTGGAAGCCGGACTCGTAGGTCTTGGAAAGCTGCTGAATGGATATGACGGAGGACATGGGATGAACCGCTGGACGATGCGGGTAAGTGGGCGATCGCCGCCGAGTCGGCAAGTCGGGTGATGCGGACGCTCTGTCCACACCGCCATGCCCGTCGCTATTCAGCGCCGAGTTGATCCCCTCGCCTCTTGACCTCGAGCGGCTAAAGCCGTCAGCAGGGCACGTTCACTCCTCAAGCGCCGGGCCCCTCCGCCGCACAGCTCTCGGAACCCCGATGCGGATCAGCGTGCTCGGCTCTACCGGATCGATCGGGCGCAACACGCTCGACGTGATCCGCCATCTCGGCGGCCGCGACGCCTTCCAGGTCGTGGCACTAACCGGCCAGGACAATGTCGAGCTGCTTGCCGGCCAGGCGGTCGAATTCGGGGCAGCTGTCGCGGTCACCGCGAACGAAGCGCGCCTGCCCGAGCTGCGCAGCGCCCTGGCGGGCACCGGCATCGAGGCTGCGGCAGGTGACGCCGCGCTCGTCGAGGCCGCCAGCCGCCCGGTCGACTGGTGCATGGCGGCGATCGTCGGCATCGCCGGCCTTGCGCCGACGCTGGCCGCCGCACGCCAGGGTGCCCGCATCGCGCTCGCCAACAAGGAATGCCTCGTCTCCGCCGGCGCTCTGTTCCAGCGGGCGATCGAGCGTGCCGGCGGGCTGCTGCTGCCGGTCGACAGCGAGCACAGCGCCATCTTCCAGGTCATCGACCGCGCCGCCGAAGCAGCCGTCGAACGGATCATCCTCACCGCATCCGGCGGCCCGTTCCGGCTCTGGCCGGCGGAGCGGATGGCGGATGTCACCCCGAAGGTCGCGGCCGCCCATCCCAACTGGTCGATGGGCGTGAAAATCTCCATCGACAGCGCCAGCCTGTTTAACAAGGCGCTGGAGATGATCGAGGCCAAGCACCTCTTCGGCGCGTCGGGACGCACCATCGAGGTCGTCGTGCATCCGCAGTCGGTCGTCCACTCCATGGTCGGCTACAGCGACGGCTCGGTGCTGGCGCAGCTCGGCCCGCCGGACATGCGCACGGCCATCGGCTACGCCCTGACCTATCCGGCACGTCCGAACCTGCCGGTCGAGCGCCTCGACTTCTCGGCCCTCGCTCGCCTCGACTTCGAGGCTCCGGACGAGGGCCGCTTCCCTGCGCTGCGACTCGCACGGCGGGCGATGGAGGCGGGCGGCCTGTCCGGCGCGATCCTGAACGGCGCCAAGGAGGTGGCTCTGGGCGCGTTCATCGATCGGCGGATCGGCTTCCTCGACATCGCACGGATCGTCGAACAGGTGATGGACGAGGTCGCGCCCGGTTCGGACCCCGAGACGATCGAAGCTGTCTTCGCTGCCGATGGGGAAGCACGACGCCGTGCCGATGCCTATGCGCCACGGCGATAGAACGAGCCAGATCTCCACCGCAGAGGCGGTTTTCTCATCGAAATAGATCGTCTCGTAACCACAATTTCCGCACGCATCTTGCGATCATAAGCTCGCTTATAATATTAAGGCTCATGAACGAGCCGCAGCACGAACTTCTCCTCGACCCGAAGTCGCCGCATATCGGCTTCCTCCTGGCCGACGCCTCGCGCCTGATGCGCAAACGTTTCGAGCATGAGAGCCGCGACATCGCCATGACCGCCGCGCAGATGAAGATCCTGGCGCGCGTCTGGAAGATGGAAGGCACCAGCCAGGCACGGCTGGCCAATGCTCTCGACCTCGAGCCGATCACCCTCTGCCGGCACGTCGACCGCATGGAGGCGGCCGGGCTGGTCGAGCGTCGTCCCGACCCGGCCGATCGCCGGGCACGTCAGCTCTTCACCACCGAAGCCGGGCGTGCGCTGCTTCCCGACATGCGCATACGCGGCGAACGCGTCGTGAAGGCGGCGCTCCGCGGCGTCAGCGAAGCCGACGTCCAGACCGTTATCGCCACTCTCAACACCATCATTGCCAATCTCGGCGAGGACGGTGATCGCGCCTGCGATCTCGCCGCCGCCGCGCAAGTCACGGAAGACGCGTGATGAACATGAAGCCCGACCAGAAGAGCATCGACGCCGCCGAAGCCATTCCGGCACAGTCGAGCCAGACAGCGCCCGCCTCCCTGGAGAGCACGACGCAGCCCGCAGCGGAGCAGGCACCGGTTCAGGCACCGGCCGCCGCTGCCGCAAGCGCACCGCCGGCCGCGCCCGCCGCTGCAGCCGACGTGTCTGCCAAGCCGAAGAAGAAGCGGCGGCCCCTGCGCTTCCTGATGATGATCATCCTGCCGCTTGGGCTTGCCGCGGCGGGTGGCTACTACTGGGTCACCGGCGGACGCTTCATCAACACCGAGGACGCCTACGTCCAGCAGAACATGGTGTCGATATCACCGGAGGTCTCGGGCCAGATCGTCGAGATCGGCACCGGCGAGAACAAGATCGTCCACCAGGGCGATCTCCTGTTCCGCATCGATGATTCCACCTACCGGGCGGCCGTCGACCAGAAGCAGGCCGAGGTCGCGACCGCGCGCCTCGGCGTCGAGCGTCTGAAGGCGGCCTATGAGTCGGCTCTGTCCGACCGCAAGACGGCGCAGGACGCGCTCGACTTCCAGCGCACCAACCAGCGGCGGCAGCAGAACCTCGTCAAGGGCGGCGTCATCTCGGAGGCCGCCCTCGATCAGTCCAGCCTGTCGCTGCAGCAGGCACAGGGCAAGCTCGCTTCCGCGGAGCAGGCCGTGCTGAGCGCCAAGGCCGCTCTCGGCGGCAATCCGGCCATCGAGACCGACCGCCATCCCGACGTCATCTCCGCCCTGTCCGAGCTGAACCGCGCCGAGATCGATCTGCGCCACACGGTCGTCACGGCGCCGTCTGACGGTATCGTCAGCCAGATCGATCGTCTGCAGGTCGGCCAGTATGTCGGCCCGTCCGTCGCCGTGGTGGCATTGGTTCAGACCGACCCGCTCTGGATCACCGCCAACTACAAGGAAACGGACCTCACCCACATGCAGCCGGGCCAGCCGGTCGAGATCGAGATCGATACCTTCCCCGACCACGCCTTCCGCGGCACGGTGGAGAGCATCGGCGCCGGCACCGGCTCGGAATTCTCGCTGCTGCCGGCGCAGAATGCGACCGGCAACTGGGTCAAGGTCGTGCAGCGCATCCCGGTGCGCATCGCGCTCGACGACGATCCGGCGGAAGTTGCGCTGCGCACCGGCATGAGCGCCAGCGTCACCGTCGATACGGGGCATGCCCGCGGCCTGCCGGACTTCGTCGCCAAGCCGCTCGCGACGGCCAATCTTCCGCAGTCGATCGCCAAGCCGCTCGCCGACGCCGGCCTCCTGCCGGCCAGGTCTGGCGGCGCCATGGCGGCAAGCGCCGCCGAGGCGCCGGTCCGGTGAGCGCGGCCTCCGCCGGGGCGGCCGGCGCAGCTCCTGCAGCCCGCAACGCCGTCCACAACAAGGGCCTGATCACGGTCTCGACCATGCTCGCGACCATCATGCAGGTGCTGGATACGACGATCGCCAACGTGGCGCTGCCATCCATGCAGGGCTCGCTGGGCGCCTCGCAGGACCAGATCAGCTGGGTGCTGACCTCCTATATCGTCGCGGCCGCGATCATGACGCCGGTGACGGGCTGGCTTTCCGACCGCTTCGGGCGGCGCGAGCTGTTCATCGCCTCGGCCGTCGGCTTCGTCGTCGCGTCGATGCTCTGCGGCATCGCCTCCAGCCTCAACGAGATGATCGTCTTCCGGCTGTTCCAGGGCATCTGCGGCGCGTCACTCGTGCCGCTGAGCCAGGCTGTCCTCCTCGACATCAACCCCAAGGAGAAGCATGGCCAGGCCATGGCGATCTGGGGCGCCGGCATCATGATCGGACCGATCATCGGACCGACCCTCGGCGGCTGGCTGACGGACGTCTTCAACTGGCGTTACGTCTTCTTCGTCAATCTGCCGATCGGCATCCTCGCCATCCTCGGCATGGTGGCGACGCTGCCGCGCACGGAGCGGCGCCTGCGCGGCTTCGATTTCCTGGGCTTTGCCATGCTGTCGATTGCCATCGGCGCGTTCCAGATGCTGCTCGACCGCGGCGAGCAGGAGGACTGGTTCGCTTCGCCTGAGATCTGGATCGAGCTCGGCCTGACAGTCTCCGGCCTGTGGATGTTCGTCATCCATATCACCGGCCGGAACAACCCCTTCATGGATCCGAAGATCTTCAAGGATCGCAACCTCGTCACCGCGCTGGTGCTGATCTTCATCATTGGCGTCATCCTGCTGGCCGGCCTCGCGCTGCTGCCACCGCTCCTGCAGAACATCCTCGGCTATCCCGTGGTGACGACCGGCTTCGTGCTGGCGCCGCGCGGCGTTGGGACGATGATCTCGATGCTGGTGGTCGGCCGCCTCGTCAGCCTCATCGATGCGCGCCTCTTGATCCTCGCCGGCCTGGGACTGACAGCCTACTCCCTCTACATCATGACCGGTTTCTCGCCGATTATGAGCGACGGCCCGATCATCGTCAGCGGCGTCGTCCAGGGTCTTGGCCTCGGCCTGGTGATGGTGCCTCTGTCGACGCTCGCCTTTGCGACGTTGCGGCCGGAGCAGCGCACCGACGCCGCCAGCCTCTTCAGCCTCCTGCGCAATCTCGGCTCCAGCGTCGGCATCTCCATCGTGGTGACGGCGCTGGCGCAGAACACGCAGGTGAACCGCACCGAGCTGGTCTCCAAGCTGACTCCGTTCAACATGGACATCGCCGGCATGGCGCACGGGTTGGGCGTCGGTCCGGAGACGGCGATCGCGCTCCTCAGCAGCCAGGTCTCGACGCAGGCGGCGATGATCTCCTATCTCGACGACTTCATGCTGATGATGTGGATCACTCTCGCGGTGATCCCGCTGCTCCTGTTCCTGCGCAAGCCGCAGATGGGCGGCGGCAAGCCGGATCCGGCTCACGTCGCCATGGAGTAGCCGCCACCCCTGCCGAAACGATCCTGCGGCAGGGGAACGGCGACCCCTCGGCGTCTTCAAACGGCGACACGGATGCTCTAAGGCGTCCTCACCGCAGCGGGTTGTTCTGAGCACCTCCGCAGCCCCGTGACGAGGACGAGCGAGACGATGAGCGACGAGATGAACGGCACGGGCGAGTTGCAGGCCCATATGCTCGCAGAAGCCCTGCCCTTCATGCAGGCCTACGAGAACAAGAACGTCGTCGTGAAATATGGCGGCCACGCCATGGGCGACATCGCGCTCGGCAAGGCGTTTGCCCGCGACATCGCGCTGCTCAAGCAGTCCGGCATCAATCCGGTCGTCGTCCATGGCGGCGGGCCGCAGATCGCGCGCATGCTGCAGAAGATGGGGATCGAATCGCGCTTCGAGGGGGGCCTCAGGGTCACCGACGAGCGGACGATGGAGATCGTCGAAATGGTTCTCGCCGGCTCCATCAACAAGGAGATCGTCGCGCTGATCAATGCCGAGGGCGAGTGGGCAATCGGCCTCTGCGGCAAGGACGGCAACATGGTCTTCGCGCAGAAGGCCACCAAGACAGCGATCGATCCCGATTCCAACATCGAGCGGGTGCTCGATCTCGGCTATGTCGGCGAGCCCGCGGAGGTCGACCGCACCCTTCTCGACCTTCTCGCCCGCTCCGAGATGATCCCGGTGATCGCGCCGGTCGCGCCAGGTCGCGACGGCAAGACCTACAACATCAATGCCGACACCTTTGCCGGCGCCATCGCCGGCGCGCTGAGCGCCGCGCGCCTGCTGTTTCTCACCGACGTGCCCGGCGTCCTCGATCGCTCCGGCAAGCTGATCAAGGAGCTGTCGGTCGCCGAAGCGCGCGCCCTCATCGCCGACGGCACGATTTCGGGCGGCATGATCCCGAAGGTCGAGACCTGCATCGAGGCGATTGACCGCGGCGTCGAGGGCGTGGTCATCCTCAGCGGCAAGACACCGCATGCCGTGCTGCTGGAGCTCCTGACCGAGCACGGCGCCGGCACGCTGATCGTGCCCTGAGGCGAGGCGAAGCCGCCTCAGCGATCCGCCACATCAATGCAGCGGAATGCGGTACTTACGCGGGCCACCATCGGCCAGTCCGTCGAAGAGAACGAGGATCTCAAGTTGATCCTCGCTCTGCTCGAGAACGGTCACCGCCTCGGCCTTGGCGCGCCCAGACCCTGATGCGACGTCGTCAAGGACGGCGAGCTTGTCAGTGCTTCCGTCAGGGAGAGCGACGCGAAAGACCGCATAGGGGATGTCGTCCTGCTCCAACGTCGGCCCTGCCAGGATGAGCAGGGAACCGTCTGACAGCGTGGCCATGTCCCTGATCCCGGTGTTCGGCCCGAGCGGCAGACGCCATTCGCGGCTGGGCTTCACCGTCTCGGCAGCCGCGGTGAACAACATGTCAGCCGGCACGGACAGCACGACTGCATTGCCATCGACCGAGGGCGCGCGAAGGCCCACCAGGAGGTCGTCACCGACGACCGCCAACCCTTCGATATTGAGACCGTCCTCACGCTTCAGCGAGCGCGTGAGGTAGTCCTTGAGCGTCGACGCGGACAGGGCCTCGAAGAGGCGATAGCTCGGCAGGATCTCGACCGCCCGCCCTTCGCCGTCGAGCGTCACACGGACGAGCAGGAAGCTCGAGTCACGATACTCGTCATCATTGCGGCTGCAGCCGTGGGAGCCGGCCACGTAGAATACCCCGGCGCCGGCAGCCGCAACGGCCTCGCCATCGAGGTCCTTGAACTTCTTCTTGCCGCCTGCGCAGGAAAAGGACTGCGGCGGCGAGCCGACGGCGCCTTTTGCCTCCTTCTTGCCGATGAGTTCGATCTCCGGCCCGACGACCATCTGCCCGTCGGAGAGCGTCGCGAGCTGCCCCGTCCGGTTCTCGTCATTGACGATGAGACAGCGGAGGTCTCCTGACGACGCGATTTTCACACAACCGATGCCGCTGAGATCTTCGGCCGTGTCCCCGTCCTTGCCGGCGAAGTGCCCTGAAACGGTGATGGTCGCATCGGGAGCAACGGTCACAGCCTTGTCATCGGCGAGGACGTGGGATGGCAAGGGCGAGCAAAGCGCCAGCCCGAGAAGCAATGGATGGAACTTCGAGCCTACAGCCTTCAGCATCGCAGCCTCCCGACAAGCGATCACAAGACGACATCAGTACAGTTTCTCCCAAAGCAGCTCAATCGCAGATCGTCTTCGCCAATACATCTTATCTGACCGCGTCACTTCGGCAGTGCCCATCTGAGCCGGCGCAGCCCCAGAGGGCCCGATCGAGCAACGCCGCTTGTCAGCTTCCGGCGTTGCTGCCTGCGCCGGATGCCAGGAATCCTGCACGGCGGTTGCCACAGGGTGTAACCTGCGGTACTCCGCAGCCGTACCTTGAGGTACGCTCCTCAACGACCCGAAAGCACACGCCCCGTGTCCGCCGTCTCTCCTACGTCCGCTGGCAATGCGCCGGCGAATTCGAAGTCCCGTGTCCTGTTTGCCAGTCTGATCGGCACGACGATCGAGTTCTTCGACTTCTATATCTACGCCACCGCCGCGGTGATCGTGTTCCCGAAGCTGTTCTTTCCGGGCTCCGACGCGACCTCGGCGATGCTCCAGTCCTTTGCGACCTTCGCGATCGCCTTCTTCGCGCGCCCCATCGGTGCGGCGATCTTCGGCCATTATGGCGACCGCATCGGGCGCAAGGCGACCCTCGTCGCAGCGCTGATGACCATGGGACTGTCGACCGTTCTGATCGGCTGCCTGCCGACCTACGCCACGGCCGGCGTTCTGGCGCCGCTGCTGCTGGCGCTCTGCCGGCTCGGCCAGGGTCTTGGCCTCGGCGGTGAGTGGGGCGGCGCGGTGCTGCTCGCGACGGAGAACGCGCCGGCCGGCCGTCAGGCCTGGTACGGCATGTTCCCGCAGCTCGGAGCACCCATCGGCTTCATCTGTGCGACGGGCAGTTTCCTCCTCCTCAGCGAGGTCATGACCGACGAGCAGTTCTTCTCGATCGGCTGGCGCATCCCCTTCATCGCCAGCGCGCTTCTCGTCTTCGTCGGCCTCTATGTCCGGCTGAAACTGACCGAGACTCCGGCCTTCCAACGCGCCGTCGAAAAGCACGAGCGCGTCCGCGTCCCGGTGCTCGCGGTGCTTGCCGACCACAAGCGCGAGCTGTTCCTCGGCACGCTCGGCGCACTCGCCACCTTCGTGCTCTTCTACCTCATGACGGTGTTCTCGCTCGGCTGGGCGACGCTCGATGCGGCCAAGGGTGGTCTCGGCTATGCGCGCGGCACGTTCCTGCCGATCCAGATGCTCGGCGTCGTCTTCTTCGGTCTCGCCATTCCAGTCTCCGCCCTCCTGGCGGACCGCTTCGGCAGCCGCACGACCATCCTGTGGACGTCGGTGGCCATCATGATCTTCGGTCTGACCTTCGGGCCGCTGTTCGGCTCGGGCAGCGTCGTCGGCGTGGTCCTGTTCTCGATCATCGGCCTGGCACTGATGGGCCTCACCTACGGTCCGCTCGGCACGGCGCTGGCGGAGCTGTTTCCGACCGCGGTGCGCTACACCGGCTCGTCGCTGACCTTCAACCTCGGCGGCATCATCGGCGCCTCGCTGGCGCCTTATATCGCGACCTGGCTGGCCACCCATTACGGCCTCGCCTATGTCGGCTACTACCTGACGATCGCCGGCCTCATCACCGCGATCGCCATTGCGGCGATCCCGCGCCGCATCAGGCGCCAGCTCGGCGCCTGATCCTCACCGTCAGTCGGCGGCGTCGCGCTCAGGCGGCGCTGCCGAGTAGGGCAAGAATCGCAGCCAGGATCATCAGACAGCCCGCCAGTTCCAGCCGGGTGATCCGCTCGCGAAACAGCAGCACCGACGAGGCGAAGGTGAAGAGAAGCTCCACCTGGCCGAGCGCCCGGACATAGGCGACGCGCTCCAGCGTCATCGCGGTGAACCAGCCAATCGAGCCGAGGACGCCGGCAAGCCCAACCAGCAGCGAGGTGCGCCAGGCGATGGCGACCGCCCGGATCTCGGCCGGCTCGCGCAGGATCATCCAGGCCAGCATCACAACGGTCTGGACAGCGGTCGCCGCGGCGAGGCTCGTCGCCGCCCGGATCGCGACATCGCCACCATCCAGAGACAGCGAAGCCCAGCGGAAGCAGACGGCGGAAATGCCGAACAGTGCGCCGGAGCCGACGCCGATCGCCGCGGAGCGGGAGAACAGCGCATCGCGAATGCTCAAGTTCCCGGCGGCTGCCCGTCCGCCGATCGAAATCAGCACCACGCCGGCAATGCCGACGAGGATCGCCGCCAGGCCCGCGGCCGAGATCGTCTCGCCGATGATCAAAAGTCCGAACAGCGCCGCCTGGACAGGCTCGGTCTTGGAATAGGCCGTACCGACCATGAAGTTGCGCAGGCCGAACAGCCGCAGCAGCAGGAATGTCCCGCCGATCTGAGCCAGCGCTCCGGAGGCCACCGCCGGCAGGAAGGTTTGCGTCGGCGCCGGCATAGCAAGACCGAAGCCTTCGTGCAGGATCGCAAGATAGAGCAGCGCGAAGGGCAGGCCGAAACCGAAGCGCACGAAGGTCGCGCCCGTGGTGCCCATCTGACGCTTCAGATGCTTCTGGAGCGTCGAGCGCAGGTTCTGCAGAAAGGCGGCGGCGAGCGTGAGGGGGATCCAGAGCGGCATGGGGCATCATGTCCTATGACGCGATCGGCCGCGTCATCATGGTGCCTTCCTAGCAGCTTAAGCGTCGATCGCTCCAGGCAGCTTAAGCGTCGATCGCTCCAGACGTTAGGCCTGCCGCCAGCTTGAGCCGGTAAGATCAAGCGTCCGAACTGCATCGTCCGCAAAGCGAAAGTCCCATCCGAGCAATGACAGCCCAGCCAGCCATCAAGCAGACGGCCGAAGCCGACCGCCGCGACTTCTCCGACGTGCGCGACTGGGTGTTCGATCTCGACAACACGCTTTATCCGCGGCACACGAACCTCTTTGCGCAGATCGACGAGCGCATGACGTCCTTCGTCGCCAAGCTCCTGTCGCTACCGCCCGAAGAGGCACGGGTGCGGCAGAAGGATTTCTACCGCCGCTACGGCACGACGCTGCGCGGGCTGATGAGCGAGCATGAGGTCGATCCGGACGCCTTCCTGCAGTACGTCCACGACATCGACTACTCGCGCCTCTTGCCCGATCCGGAGCTCGGCGCGGAGATCAAGGCGCTCCCGGGGCGCAAGTTCATCTTCACCAATGGCGATCGCGGCCATGCGGAGCGGACGGCGCGAGCACTCGGTATCCTCGATCATTTCGAGGACATCTTCGACCTCGTTGCCGCCGACCTTTTGCCCAAGCCCGCTTCCGCGACTTACGACAAGTTCATGGGGCTGCACCGGGTCGATGCCGAACACGCGGTCATGTTCGAGGATCTCGCCCGCAATCTGGAAGTGCCGAAGCGCCTCGGCATGCGCACGGTTCTGATCGTGCCACGCAACTTCGAGACGACCTTCGGCGACGTCTGGGAGCACGAAGGGCGCGATGGCGAACACATCGATTATGTCACCGACGACCTGACCGCGTTCCTGCGCGCCATCCATTGAGATAACGCCGCGCCCGCCGCTGGGGCGGGCGCCGAAAAGCTCTCCGTTATCAATCGCCGAGAAGCGAACGCCCCGGATGGGCGAGCGAAGCCTTGCCGTCGGTGGCGGCATCGCTGAGCATGTCGGCCTCGGCCTTGCCGCGCCCGGTGCCCCCGCCGTTTTCGGCAAATACCGCGTCCATTTGCTCGTTGGCTTGGGTCGCCTCGCCGCGCAGCGCCGCCTCGCGATCGGCGCGGCTGCGGCCGTCCGAGTCGGAGCGATCATGCCGACCCTCCGTCTCGTCCTCATCGATATGCTCCGGCACATCGAGCGCCTGCTGGCGCCGCATCATCTGGGAATCGGTGTCCGACATCGTACTGCCTCCGCAGGACCACGCTGCCACCCGGCAGCCTTTGGAATCGAACGGGAGCCTTGCCGTCATGGTTCCTCACGGCAGCAGGCGTGGCTTGATTGACCCTCCGAACCCCTTCCAATAGGAACGGCAGGCCCTTTCAGTCGAGAACGAGATCTTGCCGATGACCGTGCCCGCGCAGACCCGAGCCGCCCTCGAATCCACCATCGAGAGCGCCTTCGAAGCGCGCGACACGGTTTCCGCCTCGACGAAGGGCGAGGTGCGCGACGCGGTCGATACGGCTCTGGAGCTTCTGGACAGCGGCGCGGCCCGCGTCGCCGAGCGCGGCGAGGATGGGACCTGGCACGTCAACCAGTGGCTGAAGAAGGCCGTGCTCCTGTCCTTCCGGCTGAGCGACATGGCGATCATCGAAGGCGGTGCCGGTGGTGCCCCCTGGTGGGACAAGGTGCCATCGAAGTTCGCCGGCTGGGACGCGGAGCGCTTCCGGACAAGCGGTATCCGTGCCGTGCCCGGATCGATCGTGCGGCGTTCGGCCTTCATCGACAAGGGCGTCATCCTGATGCCCTCCTTCGTCAATCTCGGCGCCTATGTCGGCGAGGGATCGATGGTGGACGGCTGGGCCACGGTCGGCTCCTGTGCGCAGATCGGCCGCCACGTTCACCTCTCCGGCGGCGTCGGAATCGGCGGCGTCCTGGAGCCGATGCAGGCCGGGCCGACGATCATCGAGGACAACTGCTTCATCGGCGCGCGCTCGGAGGTGGTCGAGGGCTGCATCGTGCGCGAAGGCTCGGTGCTCGGCATGGGCGTCTTCATCGGCCAGTCGACTAAGATCGTCGATCGCGCCACCGGTTCGATCACCTATGGCGAGGTACCGCCCTACTCCGTCGTCGTCGCCGGTACGCTGCCGGGCAAGCCGATGGGCAATGGCGAGCCGGGGCCGGGCCTCTACTGCGCTGTGATCGTCAAGCGGGTCGACGAGAAGACGCGGTCGAAGACTTCGATCAACGATCTCCTGCGCAGCTGAGCTGCGCTGTCTGGGGCGGGGCGCTGCGGGCGGCTGAAGGACGGCGGCTCGCGGAGCTGATGCTCTACGCCGCTTCGACGACGTTCATGACTGATGCAGCAACCGCCCGGGCGTGCCGCAGCGGCTGAGAGCCGCCCGAGACACGCATGCGACGGTGCGATGAGGCCGTGCGGCGTATGGCGCGCCGGCCGGAACCCGCGAAGATGTCGGGTGGTCGGCGCCCTCGAGCGCCTGGCCTGAACTCAATGTAATCTTGCGGCTGGGCGCTCGCTCAGCGGAAACCGATGCCGGACGAGCCGTCGATGGCAGCTGTCTCGGAAGCGGCCGGCGCGCTGGTGTCAAAACGTCCGGCGTCCAGCGACGAGGCGGCGGCGATTCGGCCGCCCTTGGCGGATGAGCCGGCACGGGCAAACAACGACGTGCGCGGCGCGAGAGTCGGCTTCGGTGCCTCGGCGGAGGCCACCGTCCTTGCCGCTTCGGCGGGCTGCGCCGCGGCCGCTTCGGTCTTGGTCGCGCCCTTGCCCCAGGATACGCCGGGGAGCACCGCGGCGGCGGCGATGGGCTGCAGAGCGGTGGACAGGGTCGGCTTCACCGCGCGAACCAGCTTGCCGGTCTCGGCAGCAGCCAGAACAACGCCTGCCTTCAGCGTCTTCGGCATACGGCTGCGCACCTCGGCCATGTGCGACTTCACCGACGAGCAGTAAGCCAGCGTTGCCCGGCTCATGCGCGTGGCACGGTGGCCGGCCTTGTAGCGCATCGAGGTGCCGCAGACGTCGTGGCCGCTCTTCTCCCACGCACCGGAGAGGTATTTCATGCCGTATTTGAGGTTGGTGGCAGGATCGAGCAGCGCCGAGGCCGGGCCGGAGAAGCCGAGGCCCCGGGCGGTCGAGGGCTTGATCTGCGAGAGACCGTAGACGCCGCTGCCCCGGGCATTCGGATTGTAGCGGCTTTCCGTATGCACAACGGCATAGGCGAGCTCGCTCGGGATGTTGTTCTCGGCCGCATAGCTCTCGATGAGGCGGTCGATGGTGGCGCTGCCGCTGATCGAACCGGTCGTGTCCGACACTGCGATCGCGACCGGAGCCTGGGGCAGCTCGGACGCGTCTGCGACGGCCGGCACATCCTTGGCTGCAAGCGCCACCGCCTGGCGGGCCGACTGGACGACGGACAGGCGACGCTGCGCGGCGCCGTCCTCACCCTGTAAAGCCGTGACGGCGGCGATCTGCGGTTTGGCCTGAGTTGCATCCGCAACCTGCACGGCGGCCGCAGTGTCCGCGGCCACATCAGCCTTTGCGGCAACGCGCGAGGTCTTGTCCGTGGCGATCGTGCCGGCTTTCGCGGTCTTCGCCGCATCCGCGGAAGCGAGCGCTACGCCGCTCTTGCTGTCCGGGGCATCCGCATCGGCCGTCTTGGCGACGGCGCTCCCAGCTGCGGCGGACGGCGCTGCCGATGCTACATCGGCCGTTGCAGGCGCTACGCTCGTCCGCTTGGCGAGCTGCGGGCCCTCGGAAACACAGGCCCCGAGCGTCAAAGTTCCTGCCAGCACAGCGGCTGACCCGATCAAGCGTTGGGCGTCGAAGCCGACCAGGGTCCAGCCGCGTACCGTCATGGTGATCCCCTCACCTGTTTCGCTCGTTAGGGTCTCCTTGGGAAAGAAGGCCGAAACGTGGCAGGATTGGATCGAGGCTTGCCGCATTCCCCAACGGAATCACCTCGGCAACGCCAGTGTGGCAGGCCTGCACGCTTTAAGCTATCTGCTCCGGCCATGCTGAACGATCCCGCCGCCGTCCTGTCCCGCCTCATCCGCTGCCCGTCCGTTACCCCTGCCGAAGGCGGTGCGCTGAGCGAGCTGGAGGCGATGCTGTCCTCCCTCGGCTTCGACTGCCATCGCCCGGTCTTCACCGAGGCCGGAACGCCGGATGTGGAAAACTTGGCTGCGCGGCTCGGCACAGACGGCCCTCATCTCGCCTTTGCCGGGCACACCGACGTCGTGCCCCCCGGAGACGAGGCAGGCTGGCGACACCCGCCCTTCGCGGCAGCGGTCGAGGACGGCGAGCTCTATGGGCGCGGCGCGGTCGACATGAAGGGCGGCATCGCCTGCTTCATCGCGGCTCTCGCCAGGCACGTCGGGCATCATGGTGTCCCGGCCGGTCAGGTTTCGCTGCTGATCACCGGCGACGAGGAAGGGCCGGCGGTCAATGGAACCGACAAGCTTCTCCAGTGGGCGGCGGAGCGCGGCGAGCGCTTCGATGCCTGCGTGGTCGGGGAGCCCACGAACCCGCAAGCTATGGGCGACATGATCAAGATCGGCCGGCGCGGCTCGATCTCGGGGCATATCACCGTGGAGGGCGTGCAGGGGCATGTCGCCTATCCGCATCTCGCCGACAATCCACTGCGCAGCTTGACGCAGATGCTGGACGCGCTGATGCGCGAACCGCTCGACGCCGGCAACGAGCGGTTCCAGGCCACCAACCTCGAAGTCACCGCGGTCGATACCGGCAACCCCTCGGTGAACGTCATTCCGGCGCGGGCCAGCGCCGCCTTCAACATTCGCTTCAACGACATCTGGACACCCGCCAGCCTTCAGGCCGAGATCCGGTCGAGGCTGGAAGCGGCCGCGGCGGCAACCGCGCTGCGGCAGGGCCGCGATGCGCCCGCGCGCTTCACGCTGGAATGGCGGGAGCGGCCGGCGGAGGTGTTCCTGACGCGCGACGATGCGCTGATCGAATCGCTCAGCGGCGCCGTGGAGGCCGTGACGGGACGACGGCCGGAGCTTTCCACCTCCGGCGGCACCTCCGATGCCCGCTTCATCAAAGATTATTGCCCGGTGGTGGAGTTCGGTCTCGTGGGCAAGACGATGCACATGACCAACGAGCGGGTGCCGCTTGCCGATCTCGAAACGCTGACGCGTATCTACGAGGTCTTCATCGACCGCTGGTTCGCCGCGCATGGATAGTGCCTTTCCGCGCCTGGACGAGGTGCTGCGCTATTTCTCGGCCAGCTGGCGGATGATGCTGGGCCATGCGGACGGGCTGCGCGGCCTCGACCTCACGGCCGACGGGTTCTGGACGTCCTTTTCGGCCCTGGTGGTGGCGCTGCCGCCGATCGCCCTCTCCTGGATCGCATCCGAGTCGCTGCAGCCTGCCGATGCCTCAAGGCTTGCCGGACCACTGACGGTCTATGCCGCCCATGCCGCCGCCGATCTGACCGCCTGGCTGCTGCCGGTGCTGATCCTGATGATGCTCGCGCGCCCGCTCGGCATGACGCGCACGATTGTGCCCATCGTGGTTGCGGGGAACTGGGGCAGTGCGCTCCTCAGCTGGGCAACCGCACCTTACTGGGTGCTGATGATGCTGTTCGGCGCCGGCGAGGGCATGCTGCTCCTCAGCAGCCTGATGACGCTGGCAATGGTGGTGCTGACGGCGCGGCTGCTCTTCGTCGCGACGGACAGGGACTACTCGGCGGCAATCGCCATCACCGCGCTGATGGTCGTCGCCTCGCTTCTCAGCTACGCCGCAGTTGGCGATGTCACCGGCATCGAGCTGATCTGACCATCACCGGGCAGGCTCAACCGCCGTTCGCCGGTATAGTCGACCCGCGTCAAATACAGCCCGTCCGGCGGCGCGACTGGGCCGCAGCGCTTGCGGTCGCGCGACTGGAGCGCCGCGACAAGATCGTCCTCGCTCCAGCGCGCCTCTCCGATCAGCTTCAGCGACCCTGCGAAGGAGCGGATCTGGTTGTGCAGGAAGGACTGCGCCGAGGCGTGGATATGCACCTCGTCGCCGGGACCGCGCACCACGTCCAGCCGCTCCAGCGTGCGGACCGGGCTCTTCGCCTGGCAGTGGGCGGAGCGGAAGGTGTTGAAATCATGCGTGCCGAGAAGGCGCTTCGCCGCCTTGTCCATCGCCTCGACGTCGAGCGGCTTCCACACCCACCAGACCTGGCCCGCCAGAAGCGCCGGTGGCGGACGACGGTTGAAGATGCGGTAGAGGTAGTGCCGCTTGCGCGCGGAGAAGCGGGCATCGAAGCTGTCCGGCACAGGCTCGGCGGAGAGGATCGAGACCGATTCCTCACGTAAGTGCGCATTCAGCGCGTCACGGACCGTGTCGCCGGTCCAGTCGCGGGACAGGTCGCAATGGGCCACCTGCCCGCTGGCATGGACGCCTGCGTCGGTGCGGCCGGCGCCGAACAGCGTCACCGCCTCGCCGGTAAAGGCCTGCAACGCGATCTCGATCGCCTCCTGAACAGAGAGGCCATTCGCCTGCCGCTGCCAGCCACAATAGGGCCGGCCGTCATATTCCACTGTGAGTTTGAAGCGCGGCATCTCAAGCAGCGCCCAGCCGCGTACCGGCGGCGATTAGCGTGCCGCGCAGAAGCTCTGCCGCAGCCAGAGGCCGCCCGCCTGCCCGCTGCAGTTCCAGGAGGCGCACCGCGCCCGAGCCGCAGGCCACCGTCAGCGCCGCATCGACGGCGGTGCCTGGCTCTCCCTCGATACTGATCGAGCCGGACGGATCTGCCCGCACGGCTTCGGCGCGCAGCAGCTTCACCCGTTCCGGCTTGCCGCCGAAGGGGATCGTCGTCCAGGCGCCAGGAAAGGGCGAGAAGGCGTTGATCCGTGACGCGACGGCCTCGGCCGCCTGCGTGAAGTCGATTTCAGCTTCGGCCTTGTCGATCTTCCTGGCATAGACCGGCTCACGCCCCGTGCGCGCAGCCAGGCTTGCCTGGTCCTCGAAGGCGAGCGTGCCCGCCTCAAGCTGCGCCAGTGCCCGTACCATCAAGGTCGCCGAGAGACGCGACAGGCGGTCGTGCAACTCGCCGGCCGTCTCGGTGCCGCCGATCAGGATCTCCTCGAAAAGCGCAACCGGACCGGTATCGAGCCCCTTCTCCATCCGCATCACCATCATCCCGGTGCTGCGGTCACCGGCCTCGATCGCCCGTTGGATGGGCGCCGCGCCGCGCCAGCGCGGCAGCAGTGAGGCATGGCCGTTAAGGCAGCCATGGCGCGGCACGTCGAGGATCGCCTGCGGCAGCAGCAGGCCGTAGGCAACGACGATGGCGACGTCCGGTTTCAGCGCCGCGAAGGCCTCGCGGTCTGCCGCGTCCTTGAAGTTCTCCGGTGTCACAACGGCAAGGCCCAGCCGCCGCGCTTCGGCTTCCACGGGCGAGGCCGTCAGTTCCAGGCCGCGGCGCCCGGCACGCCGGGCCGGCTGCGTGTAGACGGCAGCGATATCGTAGCCGGCTTCGGCGAGCGCCATCAGCGTCGGCACGGAAAAGGCCGGCGTGCCCATGAAGACGATGCGGAGCGGCATCGCTCCTCCTTCGGAAGTGGCCTGGAGGCGACAGCCCGCAGGTGTCAGCCTGTGGGGCGTCAGCCGATCTTGCGGGCGGCCTTGGTGAACTTCTTCACCACCATGTCGCGCTTCAGCTTCGAGATGTGGTCGATGAAGAGGACGCCGTTGAGGTGATCGATCTCGTGCTGCAGGCAGGTGGCCAGGATCCCGTCCGCCTGCTCCTCATGCATGGCCCCGTCGAGGCCGAGATAACGCACCGTCACGCCGGCCGGCCGCTCCACCTCCGCATAGTAGTCGGGGATCGAGAGGCAGCCTTCCTCATAGGTGTTGCGTTCGTCCGTCGCGGCGACGATCTCCGGATTGAGGAAGACGCGTGGCGCCTTCTCCTCGCCTTCCCGCGCAACGTCGATCACCAGCATGCGGAGCGGCTCGCCGACCTGGATCGCCGCAAGGCCGATGCCGGGCGCGTCATACATCGTCTCCAGCATGTCAGCGGAGAGCCGCCGCACCTGATCGTCAACCGTCTCCACCGGACGCGAGACCTCGCGGAGCAGTGGATCGGGGAGGATGATGAGCGGCTTGATCGTCATATTCGTCAACTAAGCGCTGGCCGAAGAACGGTCAATCGGAGGCGACACCGGACACGAGGCGGACATATCGATGTTCACCCTTTGATCTGGTGAAACCCCGCATCTTCCGCTACGCTGTGCGGATGGACCTGTCCGACCTCCCGACGATTCTCTCCCGTCCCGTTCTTTCCATGGCGGGTGTGCGGGTGAGCCTGGCCATGACGATCGCGGTTGGCCTCGCCATCCTCTTCGCCGCGTTGTGGCTGCGGACGCGAGCGGACGTGGCCGCATTGCTGCGTGAGGCCGATGTCCGGGCCGAGGACGGCGAGACGCGGCTCGACGCGGTGCTGCGTTCGCAAGCCGAGATCACCGGTCGGATGCAGAGCATGACCGAGATCCTCGGCACGCGGCAGGCCGAGCTCGCCCGCGCCGTCTCAGAGCGGCTGGACGGCATGAGCAGCCGCGTCGGCCAGAGCATCATCGAGACGACGCGGGACACCAAGGCGAGCCTCTCCGCCCTGTCGGAGCGTCTTGCCGTGATCGACCGGGCGCAGAACGAGATCAAGGGTCTGGCCGGCGAGGTGGTGCGGCTGCAGGACATCCTCGCCAACAAGCAGACCCGCGGCGCCTTCGGCGAAGGGCGGATGCAGGCGATCATCCAGGATGCGCTCCCGGCCGGAGCCTATTCCTTCCAGGCGACGCTCTCCAACGGCAAGCGGCCGGACTGTCTGGTGCTGATGCCGAACGGCGCGCCGGCACTCGCCATCGACGCGAAGTTCCCGCTGGAGGCTTGGACGGCCATCCATGCTGCCGAAAGCGAGGAGGCGCGCAGCTTTGCCGGCCAACGTCTGCGGCGCGACATGGACGTGCATGTGCGCGCCATCGCCGAGAAATACCTCGTGCCCGGCGAGACACAGGACACCGCCTTCCTGTTCGTGCCATCCGAGTCGATCTTCGCGGAGTTGCACGAGAGCTTTGACGATGTCGTGCAGAAGGCGCATCGGGCGCGGGTGGTGATCGTCTCGCCGTCACTGCTGATGTTGTCGATCCAGGTCGTCCAGGCGGTGCTGAAGGACGCCCGCATGCGAGCGGAAGCCGGCCGCATCCAGAAGGAGGTGCGGCTTCTCACCGAGGATCTTGCGCGGCTCGATGCACGCGTGGCGGCGCTGCGGACCCATTTCGCCCATACAGGACGCGACATCGACCAGATCCTGGTCTCGACCGAGAAGCTCCTGAAGCGGGGCGAGCGGATCGAAGCGGTGGATCTCGGCGACGATAGTGAAAGCCTCACAAAGCAGTTTGCTTCGTGACAGTTGCATTAATCAAGCATCGACGTGCAGTCGGGCCGGATGCCGCATTGGTGATGCATCGCCCTAACAAAAAGTAAAGGCGCGGTGGATCAAAAAACGATCCGTTGACGTTGCTTGCACGACACTTGACTGTGGAGAGTGGGATGCGTCGCGCAGTTCACGCCTTGGTGGCGAGCCTAGTTCTTTCGGCGGTTCCGGCAGCTTTTTCTGCTCCGGTTCAGGCCGCAAGCGCGCTGTCCGACGCCTATAACAGCCAGACCGATGCCGCCTTCCGGAAGGGCCTGCAGATGCGGCTCGCCTGGACGGGCGACTATGCCGGTGCGTTCGATGGCGACATCGGCGCCGGCAGCCTCCGGGCGATTCGCGACTTCCAGGCCCGCCATGGTCTCACTGCTGATGGCGTGATCAGCGAGCCGCTGCTGCGCCAGCTGGTCGAGGAAAGCGATCGCATCCAGTCGCAGCTCGGCCTCATGAACGTTGCCGACGCGACCACCGGTGTGACCCTGCCGCTGCCGCTCGCTCTGGTGCGCGATCTCGGCCGCACGAGTGTCGGCCGCGTCTGGCGTTCGGCCGACGAATCGATCGAGATCGAGACCGTCCGCCTCGCCGACGGCAACAAGACGCTGTCAGGCCTCTACGCAGCGCTGTCGACGGCGACGCCGGACCGCTCCGTCACGGCCGCGGAGTTCGGCGGATCGTGGTTTACGGTCGCCGGCGAGGAAAAGGGCCGCGCCTACTTCATCCGCTTCCAGGATCGCGGCGACGAGTTGCGCGGCTTCTCGGCCTCCTATGCCGCTGCGCAGGCCGAGCGGATGAAGCCTTATGTTGCGGTCGCTTCGAACCTCGTCGACCCGTTCGCCGGCGAGCCGGAGGATGCGCTGGTCGCCTCCAACCAGAATGGCCGCAGCCTGCGCGAGCTGATCAGCGCGGCCCGCCGCTCGCCGGAGGGCACCCGCTATGCGATGGCCTATTCCGATCCGGCCAACCCGCATCTCTTCGAGCTGCCGCAGGAGCCCGCGGCGCGCAGCCAGCCCTCGGACCACGATCGTCGCGCCGAGATCGGCAACGGTCCGTCCGATACGTCGGGCACCGGCTTCGTCGTGTCCCGTGACGGCTGGATCCTGACCAACGCGCATGTCGCCGGCGCCTGCAAAACGATCCTTGTCGGCGACCTCGGCGCCTCGGATCGCCGCATCATCGACAAGGCCAACGACCTGGCGCTGATCCATGTCGAGGCTAAGCTGGCCGAGCCGCTGCCGATCTCCGCGACCAAGCCGCGCCTCGGCGAGGACATCCTGGCGCTCGGCTTCCCGCTGCGCTCGATCCTGGCCGACAGCCTCAACGTCACCCGCGGCAACGTCTCGTCGCTGATGGGCCTGATGAACGACCCCAACTACCTGCAGATCTCGGCGCCGGTCCAGCCGGGCAACTCGGGTGGCCCGCTCATCGATCTCGCCGGCCGCGTCGTCGGCGTCGTGACCGCCAAGCTGAACGCCGTCGCGGTCGCCGACGTCACCGGCGACATCCCGCAGTCCATCAACTTCGCCATCCGCACGGATGCCGCGACGAAGTTCCTGACCGAGAACGGTATCGAGTTCGAGACCGCCGATGCAGGCGCTGCTCTGGAGAGCGTCCCAGACGCTACGGCCAAGGTGAAGGATGCTGTCCTGCCGGTGCTCTGCCTTGGCAACGAGTAAGCCGAAACGCAGGGACGGCCCTGCCGTCCGATGAACCCGTGGTCCGAACCTTTTGCCAGTTCGGCCGGCGGGAGACGCGTGTGAGTACCCGTTCCTCCGGTAAGTGATTCGTCGGTAGCGGGCGACTGGATCGGGGAAGTTCCGTTCGAGAACGGAACTTCCCCGCTGCCTCCCCAGGCAACTCCACCGCGTCACGCGCCACGCTCGGGGCGCGCTCTCCTGGCCGAGACCTAGAAGCTAGTCCGACAGCTGCCGCAGCGAATAGGACCCTTGCGCAACGGCGCGAGCCTTTCCGAAGGCATCCTCAACGAAGCGTTAAGAAGCCGTCTGCCGGAGACCGGCAGTCCGACTACGATAAGGCCGTTCGGTCATCGAAGTGCGCGCAGCAGCGACTTGGATGGCCAGCAGGTGACATCCAGGCCCTGCTTTTCCTCAGCGAGACCGATGGAGCGGCGGGTCTTGAAGCCCGGCAGCCCATCCGCGCCACCGACGTCGGAACCCATCGCCTCGAGCTTGCGCTGCAGGCGGGCGACATCGCCGCGCGTCAGGCCTTCCGTCTTCGTCCAGCGTCCGGCGAAACCCGTTCCACCGCTCATGCGATCGGCGAGATGGCCGATGAAAAGCGCATAGAGGTCGGAGTTGTTGTAGTCCTTCAGGACGTAGAAGTTCGGCGTCACCACGAAGGTCGGGCCGAGCCGGCCCTCCGGCAGCATGAGATGGCCCTTGGCCTTCAGCTCGGCTGCGGGAAACGCCTTGCCGGACACACGGCGCACACCCGTGTCGACGAAGGCACTGATCGGCTGCCCGCGATCTGGCCCTTCCAGCGCGCAGGAGACCGACTCCGGCAGGTTCGCCTCGAATCCCCAGTCCCGGCCCGGCGTCCAGCCGGCCTGTCGAAGATAGTTGGCGATCGACGCTAGCGTGTCGGGTACCGAACGCCAGATGTCCTTGCGGCCATCGCCGTCGAAATCGACCGCAAGCTTCAGGAACTTCGACGGCATGAACTGCGGCTGACCGAGCGCGCCGGCCCAGGAAGAGCGCATGTCGGAGACCCTCAGATGCCCGTCGGCGACGATCTCCAGCGCCGCCAGCAGCTCCTCGCGGAACATTGCCTTGCGGCGCGAGAGGTAGGCCTTGGTACCGAGCACCTCGAAGGCGTTGTTGGGGATCTTGGCGGCGCCGAAGCCGGATTCGCGGCCCCATATGGCGACGATGATCGGCGCCGGTACGCCATAGGCGGCCTCGATGCGCGACAGGACGCGCTTGTTCTCGGCGAGCAGCGTGCGTCCCTTGGCCGACAGGCGCTTCAGCTGCGCCTCGTCGAAATAGGCGGCCGGGCTCTTGAACTCGGCCTGGAAGTTGACCTCCTCCACCGTCTCCGGCTGGCCCGGCAGTTGCAGGTCCGGCAGCTTCAGATTGGGCGAGACGCCATCGAAGGCCGCATCGAAGATCGCGCGGGGCACGCCGCGCTTCCGGGCATCGGGCCAGATGTCAGCCTCGAGGAAGGCGCGGAAGCCTTTGCGGATCGCAGCATCGTCGGCAAAAGCCGGACGGCTCGCCAGCGGCAGCATCGCCAGCACCACAGCCATCGCGATCGTCGCGGCGCGAAGGATCATCCTCATCCCGTCTCCCTCTCCATGCGCGGCATGATCGATGCAGGCGATCGAGGCCAGCGTCAGAACGCCGTGCGCGAGCGCATCGCGGCAGACAATGTGCCCTCGTCGAGATAGTCGAGCTCGCCGCCGACCGGCACGCCATGGGCGAGCCGGGTGATCTTCAGGTCGAAGCCGGCGAGCTGGTCGATCAGGTAGTGCGCCGTGGTCTGCCCTTCGACCGTCGCGTTGACCGCGATGATCAGCTCCTTGACCCTACCTTCGGCGACACGATCCACCAGCCGGCCGATGGTGAGATCGTCAGGTCCGACACCCTCCAGCGGCGACAGGACGCCGCCAAGCACGTGGTAGGCGGCGTTCAGCGCCTTGGCGCGCTCCAGCGCCCAGAGATCGGCGACATCCTCGACCACCACGACCGTCGACTGGTCGCGCCCGGGGTCGCAGCAGATCGTGCAGGGGTCGCGCGTGTCGATGTTGCCGCAGGCCGAGCAGACGCGCACATGCGCCAGCGCCTCACCCATTGCGGTGGTGAGCGGCGCCAGCAGCTGCTCCCGCCGTTTGACGAGGTGCAGCGTCGCGCGCCGTGCCGAGCGGGGGCCGAGGCCGGGGAGCTTGGCAAGCAGCTGGATCAGCCGCTCGATCTCCGGCCCTGCAATCGATTTCGCCATCTAACGTCAGGAGCCTGCGGTCAGAATGGAAACTTCATCCCGCCCGGCAGCTGCAGACCCGAGGTCAGTTCCTGCGTGCGCTCCTGGATGGCGAGGTCCAGCTTGCCCTTGGCGTCGGCATGGGCCGCAACCACCAGATCCTCCAGAATATCCTTCTCGCCTTCCTTCAGGAGGCTCGGATCGATGCCGATGGCGGTCAACTCGCCCTTGCCGCTGAGCGTGACGGACACGACGCCGCCGCCGGACTGGCCGACGACTTCGAGGCCGGCGATCTCCTCCTGCAGGCCCTGCATCTTCTCCTGCATGGCTTTCGCCTGCTTCATCATGCCCATCAGGTCTTTCACGACAGCGTCTCCTCGTCGTCTTCGTCGTCATCCTCGATCGGGTCGATGCCCGGATGATCGGGGAACTCGTCTTCAGCCGTCTCAACGTCCGGCTCCAGTTCGCCAGCAGCGGGCTCCGGCAGCACGGTCGCCCCGGCGGCCTCGGCTACGGCCTCGGCCTCCCCCCGCAGCCGCACGTCGGTGACCTTGGCGCCCGGAAAGGCCGCCAGGATCGCCGCCACCTCGGGATCACTCGTCGCATCGGACAGGAGGGCGTCGCGCCGGTTGCGCTCGGTCTCCTCCAGCGTCTCGGCACCGCCGGAGCTGGCGACGCTGACGACCCAGCGCCGGCCGGTCCAGTCGTGCAGCCGACGCGACAGATCGCCCGGCAAGGTCCGCGGCGCACCATCCTTCAGCGCCACCTCGATGCGGCCGGGCTCAATGGATACGAGGCGCAGATAGCGGCGGATCGATACGCGCATCAGCGAATCGCGCTTCTCCTCCGCAAGGTCCGCCAGCGCGGCGATGGAGCCGATCTCGACTTCGGGCCCTGCCGGCGCAGGCTTAGGCGCGGCGGCCAGAGCTGGCGCGGCTTCGCTGCGCGGGGCGATCGAGAGCTGCGGCCGCGGCGCCAGGCTTGTCGCAGCCGGCGCGGCGGCGGTGGCCGGCGCGGCACTGCTGCCTGCCATCGGCCGGGGCGCTGCGGCAGCCGCGCGCGGCGCGCCACCTGCGGCCGATGCGGCTGCGGCGGACTGCATGGAGGAGCCGCCATCGCGGCCGTTTGTCACCGCCGGCGCGTCCCGTACCGGCCCACTTGGCAGCGCCGGCAGCGGCTCGCCGGAGCGCAGCATGCGCAGGAGGTCTTCGGGCGCCGGAAGGTCGGCGGCATGTGCGATGCGGATCAGCGCCATCTCGGCGGCCTGGCGCGGCGAGACCGCGGCCCGCGCCTCCTCGATCGCCTTCAACAGCATCTGCCAGACCTGCGACAGGGTGCGGACCGAGAGCTTCGAGGAGAAGGCAAGGCCGCGCTCGATCTCTGCCGGCGACAGCGAGGCGTCGTCCGTCGCGTCCGGCACGTAGCGCAGCATGGTGACGAGGTGGGTGAAGTCGGCGAGGTCCGACAAGATGACGACAGGGTCGGCACCGGCCGTGTACTGCGCCCGCAGCTCGGCCAGCGCGGCGGCGCCGTCTCCCTTCATCAGATGCTCGAAGAGATCGATGATACGGACACGGTCGGCAAGGCCGAGCATGTCCTGCACCGTTGCGGCGTCGATGGTGCCGGCGCCATGGGCGATCGCCTGGTCCGTCAGCGACAGCGCGTCGCGCACCGAGCCTTCCGCCGCGCGCGCGATCAGCCGCAGCGCGTCGTCGTCGGCCTTGACCCCTTCGGCTTCGGTGATGCCGCGCAGGTGGGAGATCATCGTCACCGTATCGACGCGGCGCAGGTCGAAGCGCTGGCAGCGCGACAGCACCGTGATCGGAACCTTCCGGATCTCGGTCGTGGCGAAGACGAACTTGGCGTGCTCCGGCGGCTCCTCCAGCGTCTTCAACAGGCCGTTGAAGGCCTGGTTCGACAGCATGTGAACTTCGTCGATGATGTAGACCTTGTAGCGCGCCGACACCGGCCGGTAGCGCACCTGCGCGATGATCTCGCGGATATCGTCGATACCGGTATGCGAGGCCGCGTCCATCTCGACAACGTCGACATGGCGTCCTTCCATGATCGCCTGGCAGTGGATGCCCAGGCCGCGCATGGCAATGGTCGGCTGCCCGATCTCGTCGGTCTGGAAGTTCAGCGCGCGGGCGAGGATGCGCGCCGTCGTGGTCTTGCCGACGCCGCGCACACCGGTGAGCATCCAGGCCTGGGCGATGCGGCCTGTGTCGAAGGCGTTGGTCAGGGTGCGCACCATAGGCGCCTGGCCGATCAGGTCGTCAAAACTCTTCGGCCGGTACTTGCGGGCAAGCACCCGGTACGGCTTGGCGAGCGCCTCTGCCAGTGCCTCGGTCTCCACGCTCACCGCGCACGCCTCCGCTGCGCCGCCAAGGGCGTGCGTCGAGCAAGGCAGGTGAAGCGGTTCGGCATGGACGATCCCGTGAGCGGAGCCGGACGGTTCTGCGGCGTCGGGCTGAAAGACGCAAGCTGGTTCGACATCAAGATGGCGTTGGTGACCGCGTTCCACAATCTTGGCATCTTGGCGGAGCAGACCGTATCATGCGGAACCACCCGCTCCTCCCGCAGCGCCCTCCTCTCACGGTGCCATGGCTCTCCACCGCTACCAGCGGCTCCGCCGCTTCGTGCTCGCAGCCGTTCTCGCTGCCGCGCTCCTCATCCTCCTGTTCGTCCGATCCAGCTGGGAGGACGACCTGATCCATGAGCTGATCGAAGCCGTCGGCCTCGGCCTCATCGCCATCGCGATCATCGGACGCATGTGGTGCACGCTGTATATCGGCGGACGCAAGGCGGCCGAGGTGGTCGACAGCGGACCCTACTCGATCACCCGCAACCCGCTTTACGTGTTCTCCAGCATCGGCGCGGCGGGGCTTGGCGCGCAGACCGGCAGCATCACCATTGCCGTCGTCGCGATGCTCGGCTGCGTGGCCGCGTTCCAGATCGTCATTCGCCGGGAAGAAAGATTCCTGCGGGGAGAGTTCGGTCCCGCCTACGAAGCCTATCTCGCCCGCGTGCCGCGGTTCATCCCGAACCCGGCCCTTTTCCGCGACGAGAAGGAGCTGTCGATCCGCACGAGGCGCATCTATTCGACGCTCGCCGACGGGCTCGTCTTCTTCGTCTCGATGCCGCTGCTGGAAGGTGTGGAATGGCTGCAGGACAGTGGGCTCGTGCCGGTTCTGCTGCGGCTGCCGTGACTTGCAGCCGCCAGCAAGGGGCCGGTCGACGCCCCATAGCTCATTCGCACGCTAGGATGGGAAAGGTGGGAGGCTGGCACGATGACCCGTGCCGTGGCTCGTTGGGGCTGCTTCCTTCCGGACCTGACCCGGTTGGCGAGTGGCTCGTCCACTACCAACCTCCCACCGCTACATATCGTTGGTTCGCGATCTAAATGCAAGCGCTCGGCAATCGCGGCGCCGTTGCGCCGTGCCGCTTGGGGGAATCGATGCGGGCTTTCGAACTGGATCCTCGGTTGACGCGAGACACATTCGCGGTCGGACGCCTCGGCCTCTGCGAGCTGCGGCTGATGAACGACCGGCGCTGGCCCTGGCTGATCCTCGTTCCGCAGCGCAATGACGTCGTCGAGTTCCACGAGCTGACGCCGCTCGACCAGACGATGCTGACCTTCGAGGTGTCGCTGGTGGCCCCCGTGCTGAAGCGCATCACCCGCGCCGACAAGCTGAATATCGGCACGCTCGGCAATGTCGTGTCGATGTTCCACCTCCATATCGTCGCGCGCAGCGCCGGCGACGCGAACTGGCCGGGGCCCGTCTGGGGCCATGGCAGCGCGATCCCCTATGGCGAGATGGAGGCTTCCGAGTTGCTGGAGCGTGTGCGCGAGGCGGTCCTTTCCGCATGAGCGGCATCCAGAACGGGCGCGCTGCGCAGCCCGCCGAGATGAGCGCCCGCACCGGCTTTGCCGGCAACCGGCTCTTTCGGGACAGCGAGCATCGTGGCGCGGCAACGCTGACGACGGCGCTGGAGCATCCGGATGCCGTTGTCTACCTCACCGCGGACCGAAACTGGCTGGCGCCGGGCGATCGGGAGGGGTTCGCCTTCAGCGTTTCTGCCGCGGAGCGCCTCGGCGCTGAATTTGGCGAGGCCGTGCTGCTCGGCACCGATCCGATGGGCCGGCCCGTTCTGGCCGCAAGGCTGCCAGCAATGCCGCCGGCGGACGGCGGGATTGCCGCCTACGAACTGCGCGGCATCGCCGAAGGCATGCTGGTCGACGCCGACACCGAAGGCCGCCTGGCGCAGGCGACGCATCTCCTCGGCTGGCACGCGCGCAACCGCTTTTGCGGCTGCTGCGGCGGGGCGACGGTGTCCGAGGCCGCCGGCCTCAGGCGTCGCTGCACAGCCTGCGGAGAGGTCATCTTCCCGCGCATCGAGCCGGTCACGATCATGCTGGTGCATGACGGCGCCGGCCGCTGCATCCTCGGCCGGCAGCCGCGCTTCAAGCCGGGCTTCTGGTCGTGCCTTGCCGGCTTCGTCGAAGCGGGCGAGACGATCGAGGATGCCGTGAGACGCGAGACGCTGGAGGAGGCCGGCATCAAGGTCGGCGCCGTCAGCTACCTCGCCTCGCAGCCCTGGCCATTTCCGGGATCGCTGATGATCGGCTGCACCGCGCTTGCTGCCGGCACGGAGATCCTCTTTGACGCGACGGAGCTGGAGGACTGCCGCTGGTTCGCCCGCGCCGAGGTGCGGCAGATGTTCGAAGGGCGCCATCCGGACGGACTGATGCTGCCCGGGCGCTTTGCCATCGCGCACCACCTGATCAAGGCCTTTGCCGATGGCGAGGTCTAGAGCATTTCCGGCCGGACATGCTCTACGGCTTTCTACTCTGCCGGGGTCAGCAGGGCGTGGCGTTCCGGCGAAGCCCGGTAGACGCCGAGGCACAGGAACTCGTCGGAGAAGAAGCTCAGCTCCTCCAGCGCGCGGGAAACGGCCGGGTCATGCGGATGGCCTTCGATGTCGGCGTAGAACTGCGTCGCGGAGAAGCTGCCGCCGATCTGGTAGCTCTCCAGCTTCGTCATGTTGATGCCGTTGGTGGCAAAGCCGCCGAGCGCCTTGTAGAGCGCCGCCGGAATGTTGCGGACGCGGAAGACGAAGGTCGTCACGACGTTGCGGCTGATATAGGCGCGGCCGTTCTCGACCTGCTGCGGGTCACGCGCGGCCCAGAGGCTGAGGCGCCGTTCCTCCGGATCGGACAGCTGGATGCGCGCGGGATCGCGCAGCACGACGAAGCGGGTGACGTTGTTCTCGGAATCCTCGACATTGCGGTCGAGGATGGTCAGGCCGTAGTAGCCAGCGGCGAGCTCCGGCGCGAGCGCGGCCTGGGTCGGATCGCCCATCGCGGCGACTTCGCGCGCCGAGCCCGCGGTATCGCCGGCGATCATCGGCTTCCAGCCGTTGCGCCGCAGGTAGTCGCGGCACTGGCCGAGCGCATGGACGTGGCTGTGGACGGTGCGGATCTCCTCACGCCGAGCACCCGGCAGCGCCATCAGCTGGAAATGGATCGGCATGAAATACTCGCCGACGATCTGCAGCTTCTTCTCCGGCATCAGCCGGTGAATGTCGGCAACGCGGCCGGCGAGCGTGTTCTCGATCGGGATCATGGCGAGCGCGGCCTCGCCGCTCTCCACTGCCGCAAAGGCATCGTCGAAGGACGGGCACGGCAGCGGCTCCAGGTCCGGATACATTGCCTGACAGGCCATGTCGGAGTTGGCGCCGGGCTCGCCCTGGAAGGCGATTTTCCCCATGACCCTGGTCATGCGAATGCTCCCGTCGTGCCGGCGTAGTGCGCGCGGGCGCGTTCCAGGTCGTCCGGCGCATCGACCCCGAGCGGCACGGTATCGACGATTTCGGCATCGATCCGCATGCCGGCCTCCAGTGCGCGCAGCTGCTCAAGCTTCTCACGCCGCTCCAGAGGCGAGGGCCCGAGCGCCACGAAGCGTTCCAGCGCCTCACGCCGATAGGCATAGAGCCCGACATGGTGGAAGAGCGGCCCCTCGCCCCAGGGCGCCGTTGCGCGCGTGAAGTACAGCGCCCTCAGCCGCGTCGGCGAGGTTTCGGTGCCGACCAGCTTCACGACATTTGGATTGGTGCGCTCGGCCTCTTCGCGGATGTCGACGCAGAGTGTCGCAATGTCGCAGCGCGGATCGTCGAAGGGCGCGAGCACCCGCCGCACCGCCTCCGGCTCGACCGTCGGCAGGTCGCCCTGCAGGTTCACCACCGTCTCGACCGCACCGTCCGGATCGATTGCCCTGAGCGCCTCATGGATGCGGTCAGAGCCCGACTGATGCTCCATCCCGGTCATCACGGCCTCGTAGCCGGCTGCCTCCACCGCGTCCCGGATGGCCGCCGTATCGGTCGCCACCACAACCCGTCCGACAGCGGCCGCGACCGCCCGTTCGGCGACGCGCACGATCATCGGCCGGCCGGCGATGTCGGCGAGCGGCTTGCCCGGCAGACGTGTCGAGGCCATTCGGGCCGGGATCAGGACGACGATGGACATCTCAGCAGGCATCCGAAATCGATTGAGAACCAATCTAAAGTGGCTTGAAGCGAGGCGGTCGTGATGACAAAAGGTGCTTCGGCAGCGCTCCTTACAGCGGTTGCCACGAAACCGCAAAAGACCTAGCTTCCGCACGTTTTTTGCTTAGCAATCCGTCGGCTAGCGACAGGCCGACCGAGGGGAGCCGCCCGTTCAATGGATTCGTTCGAGGCCAACAAGATCTTCGGCGCCGTCCTGGCGACGGTGTTCGTTCTGTTTGGCGGCAGCCTTCTGACCGGAAGCATCTTCCATTCCGAAGCCCCGGAAAAGCCGGGCTACCTGATCGAGGCGGCCGAGGAGAGCGGCGGCGGAGAGGCAGCGGGCGCGGCAGCCGGCGCCGAGGAGCCGCCGATCGCGGCGCTGCTGCAGACCGCCGACGCTGAGGCGGGTGCGGCGCAGTTCAAGAAGTGCCAGGCGTGCCACACCGGCGAGGAAGGCGGCGCGAACCGTGTCGGTCCTCATCTGTGGGACGTGGTGAACCGTCCGGTCGCATCCGTGTCGGACTTCTCCTATTCGGCTGCCATGAAGGACTTCTCCAAGGGCGGTGAAACGCACTGGGACTTCGACCATCTCTATCACTTCCTGAAGGCGCCGAAGGAGTACGTCCCCGGCACCGCGATGGGCTTTGCCGGCCTGAAGAAGCCTGAGGACCGTGCGGCGCTCATCGCCTATCTGCGCACGCTCTCGGGCAACCCGGCTCCGCTGCCGGCAGCCCCAGCAGCCGACGCTGCGGCCGCTCCGGCCGAGGGTGCAGCTCCGGCCGCGGACGGCGCCGCGCCGGCGGCAGGCGCCGCGGCCCCGGCTGCAGATGCCGGCACGACCACCGCCGACACGCAGCAGGGCATGGGCCAGCCGCAGACGCCGGCAACCACCGACACCGACACGGCCGCTCCGACGCCGGGCCCGGCGCCGACGCAAATCCCCTCCACCGGCGACAACGCACCGGCGGCTCCCGCCAATGCCAATAGCGGCGGCACACCGACGGGCGGCGACACATCGGCTCCGGCGGCCCAGGGCACCACCTCCGGCGCGCCTGCGCCGACGGCTCCGGCTCCGGCGGCACCCGCTCCTGCAGCTCCCGCGGCTCCGGCTCCCGCAGCGCCTGCTGCACCGGCAGCTCCTGCTCCGGCCGCGCCGCCGGCTGCCGGCCAGCAGACCGGCTCGGCCGCTCCGGCGGCCCCGGCTGCAGCGCCTCAGCAGACTGCATCGGTCGCGGGTGATCCGGCGGCCGGCAAGCAGGTCTTCAACAAGTGCAAGGCCTGCCATGCCGTCGGCGAAGGGGCCAAGAACAAGATCGGCCCGGAGCTGAACGGCATCGTCGGCGAGGCTCCGGCCGCGGTCGAAGGCTATTCCTTCTCGCCGGCGCTGCAGCAGTTCGCAGCAGCCAACCCGGCCTGGACGCCGGAGAACCTGACGCCCTGGCTGACGGACCCGAAGGCGACGGTGCCCGGCACCAAGATGGCCTTCCCGGGGCTGAAGAAGCCGGAAGACGTCGCCAACGTCATCGCCTATCTCGCGAGCTTCGACGAGAACGGCGCCGCCAAGTAAGAGCGGCTCCAGTCGACCAGCCTGATCCTGAAAGGCCCGCGCTTCCCGGCGCGGGCCTTTTCGTTTGATCGTGCCGTGACCGCCTTGCCGCGCACACGGCTGACGGCATCTCGCAGCGGGTCGCGCCTTCCACCAAGTCGAAGAGACGCTCCCAATGGCGGCAAATCGTCCTCCGGTAGCTTGTCCAGCCGGACGATGGCCATAAACTCCTGCAAGCGTCCGCCGACAGCGGATTATCCGGAGACCGACTTGACCGTTCTTCTGCGCCTTCTCGGCAGCCTCACCGCCACGATCATCCTCGCCGCACCGGCCTCCGCGCAGGAGGCACCGACCGCTTCGGCGCCGCAGACGCCGGCAGCGGCGACACCGGCCGCGGGCCCAACAGATGCCCAAGAGGCTGTGACGCAGGGCGAGTGGTCGGAATCGATCTCGCTGATCAAGCCGTCACGCTATCCCGCCGACTTCAAGCACTACGACTACGTCAATCCCGACGCGCCGAAGGGCGGCACGCTACATTCCGTGGCGATCGGCTCCTTCGACAGCTTCAACCCCTTCATCGTCAGGGGAACGCCGGCGGCCGGCCTTGCCAATTTCGGCGGCGGGCTCCTCTACGATACGCTGATGGACCAGTCGACCGACGAGCCCTCGACCTCACATGCGATGATCGCCGAGGCGGTGCGCTATCCCAGCGACTACTCGTCGGTCACCTACCGGCTGGATCCGAAGGCGCGCTGGCATGACGGGCAGCCGATCACCGTCGAGGACGTGATCTGGAGCTTTCAGACGCTGATCAAGCTGCATCCGCAGTGGGCGACCTATTACCAGAACGTGACGGCCGCGACGCAGACCGGCGAGCGCGAAATCACCTTCACCTTCAACCAGAAGAACAATCGCGAACTGCCCAACATCATGGGCGACCTGACGATCCTGCCCAAGCACTGGTGGGAGGGCACGGATTCGAAGGGCAAGAAGCGCGACATCACTCAGCCGACCAGCGAGCTGCCGCTCGGCTCGGGCCCCTACAAGATCTCGGCCTTCCGCATCGGCGATGCGATCACCTGGGAAAGGGTCGCCGACTACTGGGCGAAGGACAAGCCGGCGCGCGTCGGCCGCTATAACTTCGGCTCCATCGACTATGTCTATTTCCGCGACTCCAACGCGGCCTGGGAAGCCTTCAAGAAGGGCGGGCTCGACGACTACCGGCTCGAGAACAGCGCCCGCCGCTGGGCCGAGGGCTATGACTTCCCGGCCGCCAAGAATGGCAGCGTGATCCGCAAGGAGGTCGAGAACCACGACGTCGTGTCGATGCAGGCCTATGTCCTCAACAACCGCCTGCCGAAGTTCTCCGACATCCGCGTCCGCAAGGCGCTGACGCTCCTCTACAACTTCGAGGAGATGAACCGCACGCTGTTCTTCGGCTACTATCGCCGTGTCGCCAGCTACTTCGAGAACAGCGAGCTCGCGGCCAAGGACCTGCCATCGCCGAAGGAGCTCGAATATCTGGAGCCGCTGCGCGGCAAGGTGCCGGAGGAGGTCTTCACCAAGCCCTTCACCCTGCCCGACTACAGCCAGCCGAACGCCGATCGGGCCTATCTGCGCGAGGCCTTCGATCTCCTGAAGCAGGCGGGCTACGAGTCCCGCGGCGGACGGATGGTGGATACCAGAACGGGGCAGCCCTTCACGATCGAGCTTCTCGGCGACGACCCGAGCGATGATCGCGTGCTCGGCCCCTTCGTGCGCCACCTCGGCCGCCTCGGCATCCAGGCAAATGTGCGCATCGTCGACAGCAACCAGTATATTGAGCGGATGCGCAACTTCGACTTCGAAGTCGTCGCGATGAAGTACTATCCGCAGTCGCTCTCGCCCGGAAACGAGCAGCGTGATTTCTGGAGTTCCGCCGCCGCCGACGCGCCTGGAAGCCGCAACTATGCCGGCCTGAAGAACCCGGCGGTCGATCAGCTCATCGACAACATCATCCACGCACCCGACCGCGACTCGCTGGTCGCCGCCACACGCGCACTCGACCGCGTGATGCTGTGGAACTACGTCGTCGTGCCGCAGTGGTATCTCGGCAAGAGCTGGCTGGCCTACTGGAACACCTTGGACATGCCGGCGAAGGCACCGGAATCCTCGGGCGTCGACATCTTCTCCTGGTGGGTCAAGGGCGCGTCCGCCCCGGCGGCATCCACGGCGACGCCGCAGCCTGCGGCAGCGCAAGCGCCGGCTCAGCCATGACGATGCTTTTGTCGCGGCGCCGGTTCACCCAACTGGCTCTTGCCGGCGCTGCCGGCGCGGCACTGCGTCCGGCCTTCGCAGCCGTGCCTGCGGACACTGAGCTGCATGGCCTCTCCGCCTTCGGCGACCTGAAATATTCGGCCGGGTTCGCTCATTTCGACTATGCCTCGCCGCAAGCGCCGAGCGGGGGACGGTTGAACCTCTCGGTGCCGAGCTGGATCCTCAACCAGTCGCCGCTGACCTTCGACACGCTGAACACCTTCGTTCTGCGCGGCAACGCACCGCCGCGCATCGAGCTTCTCTACGACACGCTGATGGTCAGCTCGCTGGACGAGCCGGACGCGCTCTACGGCGCGCTGGCGGAGAGCGTCTCGATGTCGGCGGACCGCAACCGCTTCACCTTCCGGCTGCGGCCGGAGGCGCGCTTCTCGACCGGGGCGCCGGTGACGGCGGACGATGTCGCCTTTTCCTACGAGACGCTGAAGAAGGACGGGCATCCGAGCCTGCAAGTGATGCTGGCCGAGGTGACGAGCGTCACTGCCAGCGACGAGCGCACCGCCGTGCTCACCTTCTCCGGCCGTCAGAATGTCGCGCAGGCGCTCGGCACCTTCGGTGTCCCGATCATCCCGCGGGCCTTCTTTGCAGGCCGCGGTCTTGATTCCGTCAGCCGCGAGGCAGTGCCCGGCAGCGGGCAGTACCGGATCGGACGCGCCGAGTTCGGCACCTTCATCGAATATGAGAAGCGCGACGACTACTGGGCGAAGGACCTGCCCTTCGTGCGCGGGCTCAACCACTTCCAGACCATCCGGATCGACTTCTTCCGCGACCGCCAGCCGGCGCTGGAGGCCTTCAAGAAGGGTCTCATCACGGTCCGCGAGGAGTTCACCACCAAGGACTGGGCGACGCAGTACGACTTCCCGGCCGTCACGAGCGGTGCAGTCGTCAGGCAGGAGTTCCCCGACGAGACGAGGCCGCATTTCCAATGCTGGGCGCTGAACCAGCGCCGCGAGCGTTTCACTGACGCGCGGGTGCGGCACGCGATCAACCTGTGCTTCGACTTCGAATGGACCAATGCCAACCTCCTCTTCGGTCAGCGGGTTCATTCGCAGTCGCCCTTCGAAGGCTCCGACTTCGTTGCGACCGGCGAGCCTTCGGAGGCCGAGCGCGCGCTCCTTGAGCCGCTGCGCGGCAAGGTGCCGGATGAGGTGTTCGGGCCTGTCTGGACACAGCCCGTCACCGACGCCTCGGGCGCGGACCGGGTGAAGCTGCGGGAGGCCGCAGGCCTCTTTGCCGCCGCCGGCTGGGCGCGGCAGGGCCGCCAGCTCGTTGATGCCAAGGGCGAGCCGTTCCGTCTCGAATACATGACCAACGGTCAGGAGCAGGGCCGCGTCTACGGCAAGTTCATCGATACGCTGCGGCTGATCGGCGTCGATGCCAGCATCCGTCTCGTCGATGCCGCGCAGTATCAGGAGCGCGTCAACCGCTTCGACTTCGACATGATCCTCGCCGCCTTCAGCTTCGCGCCGACGCCGACGCAGGACAGCCTGGCGATCTTCTTCGGCAGCGCCGCGCGGGACAATCCCGGTGCCTACAACTATCCGGGCATGGCGAGCGAGGCGGTGGATGCGCTGATCGCCAAGGCCGGTGCGGCACAGAGCCGCGAGGAGCTGACCACCGTCATGAAGGCGCTCGACCGCCTGCTGCGCTGGCGGCTGGACTGGCTGCCTAACATCACCTCCGACGTCCACCGTGTTGCATACTGGAACATGTTCGGATTCAAGGAACAGAAGCCCGAATACGGCTTCCCCATCGAATCGCTCTGGTGGTACGACGCACAGAAGGCTGCCGCGATCGGGAAGGCGTAACGCCGCCGCGAGCCGTCCGACAGAACAGACTGGAGCCGAATGGGCGCCTACATTCTCCGCCGCATCCTGCTGATGATACCGACGCTGATCGGCATCATGGCGGTGTCCTTCGTGGTCATCCAGTTCGCGCCGGGCGGCCCGATCGAGCAGGTCATCGCCAATCTGCAGGGCCAGAGCGGCGGTGCGATGGACCGCGTCAGCGGCGGCGGCGCCGACTTCGGCGGCCAGGGCGCGCAAGGCGGCGGTGAGAACTCGGGCTATCGCGGCGCGCAAGGGCTCGATCCGGAGTTCATCAAGCGGCTGGAGGTACAGTTCGGCTTCGACAAGCCGCCGCTCGAGCGCTTCGGCACCATGCTGTGGAACTATACGCGCTTCGATTTCGGCGAGAGCTACTTCCGCTCGGTGTCGGTGATCGACCTGATCCTGGAAAAGATGCCGGTGTCGATCTCGCTCGGCCTCTGGATCACGCTCCTGTCCTACGCGATCTCGATCCCACTCGGGATCCGCAAGGCGCTGAACGACGGCTCGGCCTTCGACGTGTGGACGTCCGGCATCATCATCATCGCCTACGCCATTCCGGGCTTCCTCTTTGCGGTTCTCCTGATCGTTCTCTTCGCCGGCGGCTCCTTCTATGACTGGTTTCCGCTGCGGGGCCTCCTCTCCGACAACGTCCAGGGCAACTGGTGCGCCTTCTGGAACGTCAACTGGGATGCCGGGCGCTGCGTCACCCAAACCATCCCGGACTACTTCTGGCACCTGACGCTGCCGCTGATCGCCCTGGCGCTCTCCGCCTTCGCGACGACGACACTGCTCACGAAGAACTCCTTCCTCGACGAGATCCGCAAGCAGTATGTCACAACGGCCCGCGCCAAGGGGCTGACGGAACGGCGCGTCCTCTACGGCCACGTCTTCCGCAACGCCATGCTGATCATCGTCGCGGGCTTCCCCGGCGCCTTCATCTCCGCCTTCTTCGCGGGATCGCTGCTGATCGAGACGATCTTCTCGCTCGACGGGCTCGGGCTGCTCGGTTTCGAGAGCATCTACAAGCGCGATTACCCTGTGGTGTTCGCGACGCTCTACATCTTCTCACTGCTCGGACTGGTGACGACCCTGATCTCCGACCTCACCTACACCTGGATCGATCCACGCATCGATTTCGACCGGCGGGAGGTGTGACGGTGGACGAGCCGATCCGCGAAAAGGCCGCGACGGATACCGCCGCGCCGCCGGCACGCCCGGCAGAGTTCCAGGCCGCCGACATCGGCGAGGCGCAGGCGACGGGCGTCGCGCAGATGGCGCCGACCGTGCCGGACACCGGCCGCCCTTCCGGCCTGTCGCCGCTGAACGCGCGCCGCTGGGAGAACTTCAAGGCCAACCGCCGGGGCTACTGGTCGCTCTGGGTGTTCGGCATCCTGTTCATCCTCAGCCTGTTCGCCGAGTTCCTGGCGAACGACAAGCCGATCCTCGTCTCCTACAAGGGCGAATTCTACACGCCTATCTTCGTCGACTATCCGGAGGAAACGTTCGGCGGCTTCCTGCCGGTGACGAACTATCGCGACCCCTTCATCCAGGATGAGATCGGCGCGAATGGCTGGATGATCTGGCCGCCGATCCGCTACTCCTACATGAGCGTCAACAACGAGATCCCGACGCCGGCGCCATCCGCCCCCTCCTGGACCTTCACCAAGGAGGAGCTCTGCGGGCGCTATCCGCAAGGATTGAACGATCCCAACTGCACGCCCGGCAACTACAACTGGCTCGGCACCGACGACCAGGCGCGCGACGTCGCAGCGCGGCTGATCTACGGCTTCCGCATCTCGGTGCTGTTCGGCCTGGTGCTGACGCTCGCCTCCGCCGTCATCGGCGTCACCGCCGGCGCGATCCAGGGCTATTTCGGCGGCTGGGTGGACCTCATCTTCCAGCGCTTCATCGAGATCTGGTCGTCGATCCCGGTGCTCTACCTCCTCCTCATCATCGCGGCGATCCTGCCGCCGGGCTTCTGGATCCTGCTCGGCATCATGCTCCTGTTCTCCTGGGTCGCCTTTGTCGGCGTCGTGCGGGCGGAGTTCCTGCGGGCGCGCAACTTCGAATATGTGAATGCCGCCCGCGCGCTCGGCGTCGGCGACTGGACCATCATGGGGCGGCACCTCCTGCCGAACGCGATGGTGGCGACGCTGACCTTCCTGCCCTTTATCCTGAACGGTTCGATCACCACGCTCACCTCGCTCGATTTCCTCGGCTTCGGCCTGCCGCCCGGATCGCCCTCGCTCGGCGAGATCCTGGCGCAGGGCAAGAACAACCTCCAGGCGCCCTGGCTCGGCATCTCCGGCTTCGTGGTGCTGTCCTTGATGCTGTCGCTCCTCGTCTTCATCGGCGAGGCGGTGCGCGACGCCTTCGACCCCCGCAAGAGTTTCCGGTGACGTCTCCGGGATGGGCGAGGGCTGGCTCTTGCTGATACCGGGTGGGCAGCAGTGCCGAAGCGTGGCCCTTGATTGGCGGGAAGACGCCGGACGCCATTCACGTCGCGACAGCTCGGGAATGCGGCTGGGACATCATCTCGTGCGGCCAGCGGCTCAAGCTTCCGCCTGGACTGACGCGCATCGCCATCGAGAATGCTGCCGAACTGGGGTCGCCATGATGACCATTCACCATTTCCACTTTGAGGCGTTCGCGTGAGCCAGACCGCATCCGCCGTCGCATCGCGGCCAAGCAACGGCCCGGCCGGCGCGCCACTCCTCTCCGTCGAGAACCTCTCGGTCGCCTTCCATCAGGGCGGGCGCACGACGCTTGCCGTCGACGGCGTCTCCTTCTCCATCGCCAAGGGCGAGACGCTCGCGCTGGTCGGCGAATCCGGCTCCGGAAAGTCGGTCTCGGCGCTGTCGATCCTGAAGCTCCTGCCCTACCCCGCGGCGAGCCACCCGAACGGCGCGGTGATATTTTCCGGCGAGAACCTCATCGACGAGGACGAGCGGGATCTCAGGCGCGTTCGCGGCAACAAGATCTCGATGATCTTCCAGGAGCCGATGTCCTCGCTGAACCCGCTCCACACGATCGAGCGGCAGGTCGGCGAGGTCCTGAAGATCCACCGCGGCATCTCCGACCGGCAGGCGCGCGAGCGCACGCTTGAGCTCTTGCGCCAGGTTGGCATCCGGGAGCCGGAGAAGCGGCTCGGCGCCTACCCGCACCAGCTGTCCGGCGGCCAGCGCCAGCGCGTCATGATCGCGATGGCGCTCGCCAACGAGCCTGAGCTCCTCATCGCCGACGAGCCGACCACGGCCCTCGACGTCACCGTGCAGGCGCAGATCCTGGAGCTTCTAAAGAAGCTGCAGGCCGAACGTCAGATGGCGATGCTGTTCATCACCCATGACCTTGGCATCGTGCGCAAGATCGCCGACCGCGTCTGCGTCATGTATCGCGGCAAGATCGTCGAGGAGGGGCCGACGGCCCGGATCTTCGCCGAGCCATCGCATGCCTATACGAAGCATCTTCTCGCCGCCGAGCCGCGCGGCATGCCGCCCGCCGCGAACGCCAATGCGCCCGTGGTGATGGAGGCCAAGGACGTGAAGGTGTGGTTCCCGATCCGCACCGGCCTGTTCCGGCGCGTGACGGACCATGTGAAGGCCGTCGACGGCATCGACCTGACGCTCAGAGCCGGCCAGACCGTCGGCATTGTCGGCGAATCCGGCTCGGGCAAGACGACGCTCGGCCTCGCCCTCTGCCGCATGATCGCCTCCAAGGGGCAGATCGCCTTTGACGGGGAGCGGATCGATGCACGCTCGTTCAAGAGCATGCGACCGCTGCGCGACCGCATCCAGATCGTCTTCCAGGATCCGTTCGGCTCGCTGAGCCCGCGCATGCCGATCACCGACATCATCTCCGAAGGCCTGAGGGTGCACCAGCCCGGCATCGGCGCGGCTGAACGGGACGCCCGCGTGGTTGCGGCCCTGGGCGAAGTCGGCCTCGACCCGGCGACGCGCTTCCGCTACCCGCACGAATTCTCCGGCGGCCAGCGCCAGCGCATTGCCATCGCGCGCGCCATGGTCCTCAACCCGCGCTTCGTCATGCTGGACGAGCCGACCTCGGCGCTCGACATGAGCGTGCAGGCACAGGTCGTCGATCTCCTGCGCGATCTCCAGCAGAAGCACCAGCTCGCCTATCTCTTCATCAGCCACGACCTGAAGGTGGTGCGGGCGCTCGCCAACGAGGTGGTGGTGATGCGCAACGGCCTCGTCGTCGAGCGCGGTCCCGCCGCGGAGATCTTCGAGCGACCGCAGACCGACTACACCAAGGCGTTGATGGCGGCTGCCTTCGCCATCGAGACGGCTCCGACCGGTGTGGTCTCGCAGTGACGGCGAACACGCAGGGCCACTACCGTGACGCGCTGGCGGACCAGCCGCTCGACTTCACGGTGGAGCGGCGCGAGCGCCTGCATGACGGGTTCCGGCCGCTGGAGGCAGTGACGCTGACCCATGCCAGGCTCGGCGCCGACGGCATCATCGGGCCGGTCCATCGCGAGTTCCTGGCGACCGGCTCCGTTGCGATCATCATTCCCTATGATCCGGTGCTCGACGCCATCGTCGTCGTCAGGCAGTTCCGCCTTGCCGCAGCGCTGAAGACGCCGAACGCTGCCGCGCTGGAGCTGCCGGCGGGCCTCGTCGACGCAGACGATGCCAGTCCCGAAGCCGCGGCGGCGCGCGAGCTCGAAGAGGAAACCGGGCTGACGGCCAAGGCCATCGAGCGCTGCTACACGCTGCTCCCCTCGCCTGGCCTCACGGACGAATACGCCTTCATCTTCCTTGCCATCGTCGATGCCTCGGCCCTGGCGACATCGGCCGGCAAGGCCGAGGAGGCAGAGGACATCCGCCCGATCCTGGCGCCTGTCGACGAGCTGATCGAGGCGGTGGACCAAGGCCGGGTCGAAAACGGCTTTCTCGTCGGCGGTACCCACTGGTTCGCCCGCAAGGGTCGCGCCTTCGCCGCGAGCCTTGCGGCCACGCTCGCCGGGGAGGGCTGAGTCATGCCGATTCTCCTGTCGATCGGCAGCTATGATCCGCAGCCTTGGCTGACGGCGATGGGCCGGGAAGCGCCGGAGGAGACGATCGTCCTGGCACCGGACGGTCCCGAAGATCCGAGCATCGAATATGCGGTCGTTTGGAAACAGCCGCGCAATCTCCTGACGCGCCTGCCGAACCTCAAGGCCATCTTCTCGCTCGGGGCCGGCGTCGACCACATCCTGGCCGACGACACGCTGCCGGACGTGCCGATCCTGCGTATCGTCGCGGAGGATCTCACCAACCGCATGAGCGAATATGTCGTCTGGCGCGTGCTGGACCACACGCGACAGGGACGGCTCTACCGCGAACGGCAGACCCAGCGGCTCTGGGGCGAAGAGCACCAGCCGGCGGCCCATGCGATCACCGTCGGCCTCATGGGCATCGGCGCGCTGGGGCAGGACGCGGCGGCCAAGTTGCGCGCGCTCGGTTTCCAGGTCGCGGGCTGGAGCCGCACGCCGAAGCACATCGACGGCATCACCTGCTATTCAGGGCCGGATGGTCTCGCCGCGATGCTCGGTGTGACGGACATCCTCGTCGTGCTGCTGCCCCTGACCGAGGAGACGCGCGGCATCCTGGACACACCGCTGTTCGAGCAGATGAAGCGGCAGACGCCGCTTGGCGCACCGGTGCTGATCAATGCCGGCCGCGGCGGGTTGCAGAACGAGGGCGCGATCCTGCGCGCTCTAGACGGCGGCCGCCTCTCGGAAGTCTCGCTCGACGTCTTCGAGACGGAGCCGCTGCCGGCGGCAAGCCCGCTCTGGAGCCACCCGCGCGTCTTCGTCACGCCGCATGCGGCCGCGGCGTCTGATCCAGACGCCTTGTCGTCGCTGATCATGCGGCAGATCGCCAATCATCGCGCCGGCGAGCCGCTGAAGCACGCCGTCGACCGCAGCGCCGGCTACTGATCCGACGCACGGTGGGGTCCGGCGACGTTCCGCCGCCGGACTCCGTTCTTCCCTCTCACCCGCTGGCGATAGGGCATTGGAGCACTCTGCTGCGGAGATTGCCTAGACTCCTACATATCCATCTGGTTATATAACCTCATGGATATACGTGAAGCCTCCGACGTGAAGTTTGCCGCACTTGCCGATCGAACGCGCCGCGCGATCCTGGCGCGACTGGCAATGGGTGAAGCGACAGTCGCTGAGCTGAACAAGCCCTTTCAGATCAGCCAACCGGCGATCTCGAAGCATCTTCGCGTGTTGGAAGAGGCAGGCCTGATCGAGAGCGTGAAGCTCGGTCAGTCGCGGCCTCGCCGCCTCCGCCCTCAGGCTCTGACCGAGCTGACGGACTGGCTGAACGGCCTGCAGAAGCTTTGGAGCGACAGCTTCGACCGCCTCGAGACCTTTCTCGCTTCAGAGACCCCTTCGCCCAAGAAAGAGGACTAGCGCATGAATGCCACCCACGAGACGCCGGACTTCGTCATCACCCGCAGCTTCCAGGCACCACGCCAGCGCGTCTGGGAGGCGTGGACGAAGCCGGAGCTGTTTTCGCGCTGGTTTGGTCCGAAGGGCACGACCACGCATGTGGAGGCCTTCGATTTGCGCCCGGGCGGCATGCTGCACTATGCGATGGTAATGCCGGATGGCAGCCGCATGTGGGGTCGTTCCGTCTATCGCGAGATCGTCGAGCCGTCGCGCCTCGTATGGGTCAACTCCTTCGCCGATGCCCAGGGCGCCATCATCCGCGCACCCTTCTTCGACGGCAAATGGCCGCTGGAGATGCTGACTACGGTCGCCTTCGCCGACGAAGGCACGGCGACACGCGTGACCTTGACCTGGCGGCCGATCGAAGCGTCGGACGAAGAGCGTCGGACCTTTGCCTCCAACACCGCCTCGATGAATGAGGGCTGGAGCGGTAGTTTCGACCGGCTCGACGAGGTCCTGGATTAGACCTGCGGTCCCTGCCGAGCTCTGCCGCCGCCGCGCCGGAGATACTCATCCTCCGGCCGGCGCAGCGATGGGCCGCGACCGTCCATCAGGCCGATATCCCGCAGAAACGCATCCGGCAGATCCCTTGCTTCCGCCATCTTGGCTCGCCGTCGCCTGACCTGGATCGCACGCCAGGAGTCCAGCATCCTCGTTAATGCGTCTGCCATGCGGGCAAAGGCCGGCTGACGGCGCAGCGCGTCTCCTGATGACATGGCGTTTACGGCAAAGCGCCGCCTCCTCGGTCTGTTTCGCGATCACAGACTGCCTGCAGGGGGATTGCGCTTCCAATGCGAAAAGCGGCAGCATGCATCAGGAGGCCTTATGCATCATGGCTCGTGACCTGCCGCCGCTCGCCGCCCTGCGCGCCTTTGAGGCAGCAGCGCGCCATCTCAGTTTCACGCGCGCGGCCGACGAGCTCGGCATGACGCAGTCGGCGGTGAGCTATCAGATCAAGCTCCTGGAAGAGCGTGTCGGTGCTCCCCTCTTCATCCGCCAGACGCGCGCCGTCAGCCTGTCGACCCCGGGCCGGATGCTGGCCTCGGCGGCGACGGAGGCGCTGGACGCCATCGCAGTGGCGTATGCAGCCGCGAAGGGCACGACGGCCGGCATTCTCGCCGTCAGTGCCGTGCCGACCTTCGCCGCGACGTGGCTGGCGCCGCGAATCGGCGCGTTCCAGATGCGCCATCCCGAACTGGCGGTGCGGATCAGCGCCTCGCGCGAGCTGGTGGACTTCGGCAGGCAAGAATTCGACCTGGCGGTGAGGCTGGGACGCGGTCCATGGCCGGGACTGGTACAGCACCGGCTTTTCGACATCACCTTCGCGCCGATGGTCAGTCCGACTCTCCTACGCGCCCATCCGCAGCTGACCGAGCCGGTCGATCTGCTGCGGCTGCCGATCATCGATGCCAGCGATCCATGGTGGCCGTTCTGGTGGAACTCCGCGGGTGTCGCGACGGAGGCGACCTCGGCGGCTGCCGATCGACAACGTTCGACGCTGGGCGACCAGCATCTGGAAGCGCGGGCCTGCATCGCCGGCCACGGCGTCGCGATGCTGACGCCCTCCTTCTACGCGGACGAGGTCGCCGCCGGCCTGCTCGTCCAGCCTTTCGACATCCTGGCCGGCGACGGTCAGAGCTATTGGCTCTGCTACCCGGAGCCTCGCCGCAACCTGCCGAAGATCCGCGCCTTTCGCGACTGGCTGCTGCCGCTCTTCGCGGACGCCGCGCCGGTGCCTTGAGTTTGATCTGCGATGATAGGCTAACCGCCGTCAGGCGAGGCGGCGCATGCTGGTGATCTCGACGCCCTTGGCGGAGTAGCGCGCGACGGTCTCGGCCAGAGGCTCGACCGCCGTCATCATGTGAAAGGCGTTGGCATGCAGCAGCGTCTCGGCATCGCGCATAATGCCGACATGGCCTTTCCAGAAGACAAGGTCACCGCGCGCAAGCGCAGCGTCGTCCGCGAGCGGCGTTCCAAGCATCTGCTCCTGCATGTCGGTGTCGCGCGGCGCCGACTGCCCGCTCATCGTCAGCGCCATCTGAACGAGGCCGGAGCAGTCGATACCCAGCATCGTCTTGCCACCCCATAGATAGGGGACACCGAGAAAGCGCTCCGCGACGGCGACGAAGTCCGGTTCAAAGCTTTTGAGCGGCGCGAGGTGCTGCGCGACCACCGCGCCCGACAAGCCCGCCTGGCCCGCGATGAGCCGATAGGTCGCGTTGCGGTCCTGCGCCTCACCGGTGGCCGTGACACGGGCGCCGAGCGGCAGGCCATCGATCGGCGGAAGCTTGATGTCGGGTCCGGGAAACAGCAGCGTCCGCGGCACCGAGACGACATGAGTCGGCTCCTCACTGCTCGGGCCGAGGGCGGCCTGCGGCATCCAGCCGACATAGCCATCGCCCTCGAGCTGCACCCAGGCCCAGCCCTCCGCCGTGTGTTCGAAGACAAGAGCGGGTTCGCCGAGCAGCGCCTCCGTCTCGAGCGGCGCGTCCGGCATCGGACGTCGGCGCAGCGGCGCGGCCGGCAGCACCACGCGCATGGGCTCGCCATCGACGAAGCGTGCCGCCTCGACGCGGCCCTTGAGGCGGCTGTCGGCAAGATCCTCGCGCACCGCATGGATGCGTCGGTCGAGCGGAGCATTCATCTGAACCACTTCCTTACGGGGCGAGAATGCCGGCCTGTTCGACCATGCGGTCGGCGATGCGCGAGACGTAGAGGCTGCCTTCGACGGTGCGCCGGATGAGGACGTTGCGTCGGTCCTCCGGGTCGCGCCGGCGCTCCACAAGGTGCATGGCGCCCATCGTATCGAGAGCCCTGGTGATCACCGGCTTGGTGACGCCGAGGCGCGCGGCGAGGCCCCGCACCGTATGAGGCGGCGGCTCCAGATAGATCGTCATCAGGATCGCCGTCTGGCGGACAGTGAGATCGGGCGCGGAATCCTGCGCCTGGCGCAGCGCCGTCTGGTGGATCAGGCGCAGCGCCTGCGCCGGCCTCAGCTCCACACCCATTCGCAGCTCATTCCGTACCCGGTCCGATCGTGAGTAGACGCGATGTCACCTCAGCTTTCAAGCGCCGTAGCGGCTCTTCAACACGCTGTAGATGGCGCGGATCCCCTGCGCTTCGCCACCGACCGGGCCGAGATGCGAAGCCTGCGGCCGCCAGCCATAGACGTCGAGATGCGCCCAGCTTGCCGCCTTTTCGACAAAGCCCTTGAGAAACAGCGCCGCGGTGATGGAGCCGGCAAAGCCGTCCGTGGTGACATTGTTGATGTCGGCGATCTTGGAGGCGAGCGCCTTGGCGTAGGGCTGCCACAGCGGCATGCGCCACATCGGATCACGCACGGCGATCGATGCCTCGTTCAGCGCCGCGGCCAGTGCTTCATCGTCGGTATAGACAGGCGCCAGATCCGGTCCGAGCGCGACACGCGCAGCACCGGTCAGCGTCGCCATGTCGATCAGGAGTTGCGGCGCTTCTTCATCGGCGAGGGCCAGTGCGTCGGCGAGGATCAGCCGGCCTTCCGCGTCGGTGTTGCCGATCTCCACCGTCTTGCCCTTGCGGCTCGTCAGGATGTCGCCGGGGCGGAAGGCTGCACCGGAGATGGCGTTCTCCACGGCGGGGATCAGCACGCGCAGCCGCAGCTTCAGCTTCGCCGCCATGATCATGCGGGCGAGGCCGAGCACGTTGGCAGCGCCGCCCATGTCCTTCTTCATCAGCAGCATCGCCGAGGACGGCTTGATGTCGAGGCCGCCCGTGTCGAAGGAGACGCCCTTGCCGACCAGCGTCACCTTGGGCGCGTCCTCCGGTCCGAAGTTCAGTTCGATCAGCCGCGGCGCCACCACGCTGGCGCGGCCAACCGCGTGGATCATCGGGAAGTTCTGCTTCACGAGGTCGTCGCCGACGATGACGGAGACGCTCGCGCCGAACTCGCCGGCCAGCGTGCGAACCGCCGCTTCCAGGGCATCCGGTCCCATGTCATTGGCCGGCGTGTTGATCAGGTCGCGCGCCAGGAAGATGCCGGCGGCGATGCTCGCCACTTCCGCAGGATCGACAGTGGACGGAACACTCAGCCGCACGTGCTTCATCGGCGCCGGCTTGCTGCGGTAGCGATCGAAGCGATAACTGCCGAGCAGGAAGGCAAGCGCGCCGAGATGGGCGTCAGTCGCATCGCCTTCGATGCGCCACGTCCCTTCGGGGAGACCCTTCGTCAGGACGCCCGCCAGCATCGCGGCGCCTGCCCCTGCGCCATCATCACCGAGCCCGAGAATCGCGCCGCTCGCTCCATCGGCCCCGGGCACCAGCAGGATTTCGCCGGCACCCGCCTGGAAGTCGGCCGCGATGCTCCAATCCCGCGCCGCGACCGGCAGCTCGTTCAACTCCGCCTTCGTCGCCGGCCACACCGGGAGAGCCTCCGCCGTGCCGTCATCCCCGTGCGAAAGCAGCATGTCGTCGATCATTGCCGGCCCTTTTCGTGATCCATCATCAGCCTGCCGCCGCAGCGCTGCGTCACAGCTATTAACCAGTCATTAGGGTTAACGAAATATTTTCGGTGCGATGGCGCGCTTCGGTTCGCCGGCATCGTCCACAACACCCCCGCATGGGAGCCACCATGAGCCGCAAGCCTCTCGGGACATCCCGCCGCGTCGCACAGGGCCTCCTCCTCGCTGTCGCGGCCGCGACGCTGCTGACGGCCAGCGGCTGCGCCAACGTCTCCCCGATGACGACCGGCTCGGTGCGCCAGACCAAGGCCCGCTCCCTGGATGGGATGAACGCCACGCAGCTCGACTCCGTGGTGCGCTCCTATGGCGCGGCCTACCAGAAGAACCCCAAGGACAAGGGCGTCGGCCTCACCTACGCCTCGGCGCTGCAGATGACAGGCCGTAACGACCAGTCGCTGGCAGTCATGCAGCAGGTCGCGATCGCCCACCCGAAGGACCGCGACGCACTGGCCGCCTATGGCAAGGCGCTGGCGGCGGCCGGCGATCTCGAAAAGGCTCTCGCCACGGTGCGGCGCGCGCAGACGCCGGACATGCCGGACTGGCGGCTCCTTTCGGCGGAGGGCGCGATCCTCGACCAGCTCGGCCGTGCCGAAGAAGCGCGAACCCTCTACCGCAAGGCTCTCGACATCCAGCCGAACGAGCCGTCGGTGCTGTCCAATCTCGGCATGTCCTATCTCCTCGGCAACGAGCTGAAGCAGGCGGAGACCTATCTGCGCTCCGCGGCGTCCCAGCCGGGCGCTGACAGCCGCGTGCGGCAGAACTTGGCGCTCGTCGTCGGCCTGCAGGGGCGCTTCGACGAAGCCGAGCGGATCGCGTCGGCCGAGCTGTCGCCGCAGGACGCCCAGGCCAATGTCGCCTATCTCCGCCAGATGCTGGCGCAGCAGAACACCTGGTCGATGCTGAAGGACAAGGACAAGAAGTCCTGATCGGCCGCCTACCCGGACGCTCCGGGACCGGGCACGAGGCGTCCAAGAATCGCTCATGGACCGACATAGCGAAGCCCCGCCGACGCAAGCCGGCGGGGCTTCTGTTCTAACCGGGCTGCGCTCTGATCAGTAGGTGCCGCGCCGGTTGTGCGTCTTGCGGACGATGTTCCTCGACGCCCGGTTCTGCATACGCTCGATCCTGCGCCGCTCGTGCGGCGACACATAGCCGTCCCGCGCGGCGCGGCGCTGGGCACGGTCGATGCGATGCTGCTGGCGGACGAGCTTGCGCGTTTCGTGCGGTGTCAGCTTGCCTGTGACGACGCCGCGGACGATGCGATGCTCCTGCCGGTGCTCGCGCGACTCGCTGCGATGCGTCTGCGCAAGCGTCGGGGCCGTACCGGCCAAGATGAGGGCAAGAGCCGCGAGAGCCAACTTCTTCATGCTCGGTTCCTTTCGATGACTGGGACTGTCAGTCTCGCCCAGGAACGTCGAACCAAGCCGAATGATCCGGCTGCCTTATCATTTTACCAACGGGAGCGATCGGAGGCATCCGGCCGGCCTCAGCGGACCTCCATCACCTTGATGGCGGCGGGTCCGATGATGACGGCGAAGAGCACCGGCAGGAAGAAGACGATCATCGGCACGGTGAGCTTCGGCGGCAGCGCGGCCGCCTTCTTCTCCGCCAGGTTCATGCGGATGTCGCGGTTTTCCTGCGACAGCGTCCGCAAAGCCTGGCCCAGCGGCGTGCCATACCGTTCCGCCTGGACCAGCGCCGTGGTAACGGCGCGCACGCTGTCGAGGCCGGTGCGGGCGGCGAGATTGTCATAGGCCACCTTGCGGTCCGGCAGATAGGACAGCTCGGCGCAGACCAGCACCAGTTCCTCGGCCAGCGGCACCGACTGGATGCCGATCTCCTCCGCGACGCGGCGGAACGCAGCCTCGATGGAATTGCCGGACTCCACGCAGATCAGCAAGAGATCGAGCGCGTCAGGCCAGGCGCGGGTGATCGACAGCCGGCGCTTGGTCGCCTTGTTGGAGATGTAGATGTTCGGAAGGTAGAAGCCGAGATAGGCCGCGCCGATGCAGACGAGCAGGCGCATCATGGTCGGCCGCTCTTCGAGCAGTCCAAGGCCGAAGACGTAGCCGAGCGCGACGGAGAATGTCAGGATCGGCAGCACCGCCCGCAGGAACAGGAACAGCGTCAGCGGGCGCGAGCCGCGATAGCCCGCGACGCGCAGATTGGCGATCGTCTTCTCGTCGGCCAGCGCGTTCTTCAGGTTCAGCTGCTCGACGACGAGCGCTGCGATGCCCTTGCTCTCCTTCTGACGGAGGCCCCGTCCGCGCTCCTTGTCGACGGCAAGCCGGGCACGCTCGCGGGCACGAACCTGGTCACGCTCGAGCGCGACGGCCTTCATGCGCCCCTTCAGCTCGTTGCCGGACAGGAGCGGCAGGGCGATGCTGAGAAAGGTGGCGAAGACGGCGACGGCCACGAGCGCGCTGAGGATCAGCGAGCTCGACAGGCCGTAATGCTCCAGGAAGGACTCCATCGTGCAACTCTCCTGCCGACGGCGACACCGCCGGCTGCCGATCCGTTCTAGAAGTCGAAGTTGATCATCTTCTTCATGGTGAAGATGCCGAGCGCCATCCACACCGCCGAGGCGAGGAGAACGATGCGGCCGATATCCGTGGTGAAGAGCACCGCGATGTAGTCGGGCGTCGTCAGATAGACGAGCACCCCCACGATGATCGGCAGCGAGCCGATGATACCGCCGGAGGCCTTTGCCTCCATCGACATCGCCTGGATCTTGCCCTTCATCTTCTTGCGGTCGCGCAGCACACGGCTGAGGTTGCCGAGCGCCTCGGAGAGGTTGCCGCCGGCCTGGCTCTGGATCTGGATGACGATGGCGAAGAAGTTCGTCTCCGACAGCGGGATGTTCTGGTAGAGGCGCTCGACGGCCTCGGCGGTCGAGAGGCCGAGCTGCTGTGCCTCGATCACCTTCTGGAACTCCGAGCGCACGGGCTCGGGCGTCTCGCCAGCGATCATGCGCAGCGTATCGTTCAGCGGCAGGCCCGATTTCACGCCGCGCACGATGAGGTCGACGGCGTTCGGGAACTCGTCGATGAACTTCATCTGGCGGCGCTTGCGCAACCGGTCGACGACGAAGCGCGGCAGGCCGAGGCCACCGATGACCGCAAGGCCAAGGGCAAGGAGGAGCGACAGGCCGAGGACGATCGCGACCAGCAGAAAGACGAAGCCGGTGACGACGCTGAAGATGATGAACTGGCGCACGCTGATCGACAGACCGGCCTGGTCGAGACGGCGCTGCATGGTGGGGCGCGTCGTGTGGCGGTCGCGCTCCTTCTGCTTGGTCTCCAGGTCCTTCAGCGAGGACTGCAGTGTGCGCCGTCGCCGTGCCTGCTCCTGCACGCGGTCGCGGTTCATGCGCTTGGAGGCGCTGTCGGTCTCGGCCTTCTTGTACTGGTTCAGCCGGTTCTCGGCATTGCGCTCCGCAGCGATCCGCGGCTGCAGGATGGCATAGGCAAGCGCCGCCGCAGCGACGCCCGCCAGAACCACGACCATCAGCATGCCGAGCGAGGACGACATCAGCGCAGCGCCCCCTCGCTGATCTCGGCGGCGTCCAGAGCTGCGGCGAGCCGCTGCTCCTCATTGTAGTAGCGCGCGCGCTCCCAGAAGGCCGGGCGCCCGACGCCGGTGGAGCGATGGCGGCCGACGAGGCGCCCTTGCGAGTCCTCGCCGACGATGTCGTAGAGGAAAAGGTCCTGCGTGGTGATCACATCGCCCTCCATCCCCAGCACCTCGGTGATGTGAGTGATGCGGCGCGAGCCGTCGCGCAGGCGCGCCGCCTGGATTATGACATCGACGGAGCCGACGATGATCTCGCGCACGGTGCGCGCCGGCAGCGTGAAGCCGCCCATGGCGATCATGGATTCCATGCGGTTCAGGCACTCGCGGGGCGAGTTCGAGTGGATCGTTCCCATCGAGCCGTCATGGCCGGTGTTCATGGCCTGGAGGAGGTCGAACACCTCCGGGCCGCGCACCTCGCCGACGATGATGCGCTCGGGGCGCATACGCAGGCAGTTCTTGACGAGATCGCGCATGGTGATCTCGCCCTCGCCCTCGATGTTGGGCGGGCGCGTTTCGAGACGGACCACATGCGGCTGCTGGAGCTGCAGCTCGGCGGAGTCCTCGCAGGTGATGATGCGCTCGTCCGTGTCGATGTAGCGCGTCAGGCAGTTCAACAGCGTCGTCTTGCCCGAGCCCGTGCCGCCGGAGATGATGACGTTGCAGCGCACGCGGCCGATGATCTGAAGGATCGTCGCGCCTTCCGGCGAGATGGCGCCGAACTTGACGAGCTGATCGAGCGTCAGCTTGTCCTTCTTGAACTTTCGGATGGTCAGCGCCGCGCCGTCGATCGCCAGTGGCGGGGCGATGACGTTGACGCGGCTGCCGTCGGGCAGGCGCGCGTCGCAGATCGGCGAAGTCTCGTCCACGCGCCGGCCGACCTGGCTGACGATCCGCTGGCAGATATTGAGGAGCTGCTGGTTGTCGCGGAAGCGGATGCTGGTCTCCTGCACCTTGCCGGCGACCTCGATGAAGGTCTGGCGGGCGCCGTTGACCATGATGTCGGCGATGTCGTCGCGCGCGAGCAGCGGCTCCAGCGGGCCATAGCCGAGGACGTCGTTGCAGATGTCGCCGAGGAGATCCTCCTGCTCGGCGATGGTCATCGCGAAATTCTTGATCGCGATGATGTCGTTGACGATGTCGCGGATCTCCTCGCGCGCGCTCTCGGCGTCGAGCTTGGCGAGCTGCGAGAGATCGATGGTGTCGATCAGGGCGGCGAAGACCTGCGTCTTCGTCTCGTAGTAGCTTTCCGGACGGGCGCGGGCCGGTTGCGGCTCGGACGCGGCCGGAACGGGATCGGGCATGCGCATCGACGGCGCGGCCACGGCGGCGCGCGGCGCTGCCTCGGCGCGCGCCGGCGCAGGCGCTGGCGCTGCGGCCACGGGCTGCGCCTGTGGCCGCTCCGGCGTCGGAGCCCGAACCGGTGCCGGGCTGTCGTTTCCGCGTTTTCCGAACATCGTCAGCTCTTCCTGTCAGCCCTGTCGCAGCTGCCGCTCCTACTTGCGCCGGAGCAGGTCTTTCAGGCCCAACAGGCCCGTCTTCTTCGGCCGTTTCGCCTCGCCGCGGCCGGTCAGCACATGGGCGATCTGGCTGAAGGCCTCGGCTGCCGGGTGCTTGGCGTCCGTCTCGGCGATCATCCGGCCGTTGTTGGCGGCGGCGCCGAAGATGGCGGGATCGAAGTCGATCATCGCCAGCGGCTCGAGCTCCAGCGGATCGGTGAATTCCTGCGGCGAGATTTCCGGGCGCTTCGGGATCTGCAGCTGGTTCAACACGAGGCGGGGCGCTCGGTCGTTCGGCCGCAGACGCTTCAGCGTGTCGACGAGGTTCTTGGCGTTGCGCAGATTGGCCAGATCCGGCGTTGCCGTGATGACGATTTCGTCGGCACGCGCGAGCACCTGCCGGGTCCAGTCGTTCCAGACATGCGGCACGTCAAGCGTGACGATCGGCGAGCCGCGCTGGGCCGTCTCGATCAGCGCGCTGAAGGCATCGGCATCGAAATCGTAGGTGCGATCGAGGATCGACGGCGCCGCGAGCAGTGAAAGATGGTCAGCGCATTTCGACAGGAGGCGGTCGAGGAAGACGTCGTCCATGCGGTCGGCGGAGAAGATCGCCTCGGCGATCCCCTGCGCGGGATCCTGGTCGAAGTTGATATTGGCAGTGCCGAAGGGCAGGTCGAGATCGGCCACCACCACATCGCTGGAGAAGAGCTTGGAAATCGCCCAGGAGACGTTATGCGCGATGGTCGACGAGCCGACACCGCCCTTGGCGCCGACGAAGGCGAGCGAGCGACCGAGCGGCTCGGCATCGGGCGCCACGAACAGCGAGGAGATGACGCCCATGATGTCGGCCAGGGCGACGGGAGCGACGAGATATTCCGAGATGCCGTTGCGGATGAGGTCGCGATAGAGCGCGACGTCGTTGTAGTGACCGATCACCACGACCTTGGAGCCGGGGTCGCAGACCTCCGCCAGCGCTTCCAGCTCGGTCATCAGCTCGCCCGGGGCGTAGCGCGACTCCAGGATCACCAGGTTCGGCGTCGGCGCGCTCGCATAATGCTCCGCCGCCGCCCTCACGCCGCCCATATGGACGCGTAAATGCGCCTTGGCCATGCGCCGGTCCTCGCCGGCGCGCTCGATCGGCCGCGCGACGGCTTCCGTCTCGCAGAAGGCCTGGATCGAGATGCGCGGGATCGGCCGCAGCGCGTCCATCTCCGCCGACGGCTCTCCCATGACGGCGTCAGGATCGCCGGAATGCTTGAAACCCGCATCCATGCTCAATCTCCCGCTTACCAGTCGTAGTCGGATTCGGTGGGCGAGCGCTCGGATGGCGTCGCCTCGCCGCGGCGGTACTTGTCCAGCATGTCGGTGCGGCGCTCCGCATCGATCTCGCCGACGCCGCGCGGTCCCAGAAGATCGCGCGGATCGGCGATCTGGGCGGCGAGGTTCTGCTGGCTGGCGCAGCCGAAGTTGAAGTAGTTCTTGTTGTCCGTGGTATCGCCGAGATCCTTCGGCCAGCGTCCGCAGGGCGCCGTCTTCGCCGCCAACGTGACGAAGGCGAGCCGGATCGGCGTCGGCCCGGAAAGGCCGGCTGCGGCATAGGGCTGGATGAGGATGCGATGCTGGGCGACACCGCGGGCGCGCAACGTCTTCAGGACGCTGCCCGACACGAGCTCGGCGGCCGCCTCATTGGTCGAGCCGTGCGGCAGCATGACCCGGATGACCTCGGCGCCGGAGGCACGAAACCGGGCCGCGAAGGCGCGGATGCGGCTGGCATTGGCTTCCGACAGCCGCGTCTCGGACGAGGCAACCGGGATCTCCAGGTCCTCCTCGGCCTCCGACACGGTGATCGGATGGCGGGTGCGGTAGTCGTCCGGGATCGCACCGACCTCGACGTGCTGGACGTTGGCGCAGCCGGCCACGAGCGCGGCCAGGAGCACCGCCCCGGTGGCGGCGGCCTTGCTCGCGCCACGCCTGGTGGCGCGGCGGCCGTCGGAGGGCGCTACGGTGATCGACACGTTCTCTCTCCTGAAGCCGCTCATTTGTAGATGTACCCGACGACGCCGTGGTACCGGCCGGCCGGCAGCTTGGTGTCCATGGCGCCATAGACGCGGTTGATCCGGCCGAGGAAGTTGCCGGCGCCGTCGCTGGTGAAGTTCAGGTTGTCGTCCGGCCGGGCGAGGTCCTGACGGGCAACGGGCCGCACGAGATAGGGCGTGACGATCACGACCAGCTCGGTCTCGTAGCGCTGGAAATCGCGGCTGCGGAACAGCGTGCCGAGGACGGGAAGCTTGGAGAGGCCTGGGTAGCCGGAGATCACCTGCCGCATCTCGTCGCGCACCAGGCCAGCGATGACGAGGGAGCCGCCGGAGGGCAGCTCGACTGTCGTATCGGCCAGGCGCTTGCGGATGCTCACCGCGCCAACGCCGCCGTCCGATCCTCCGGACATGTGGAAGGGGGATTCGAAAGTGGGTTCGGACACGCTGGTCCGGACCTTCAGGCTGATCCGGCCCGGCGAGAGCACGACGGGCGTGAAGTCGAGCCCGATGCCGTACTCAACTTCCTTGGTCTTGTACTCGCGCCTTGGCAGCGTTGCGGGGACCGTCTCGTAGATAGGCTTGCCGGAACCATCGTAGCCTTTGAATTCTGACGTCTCCGCTTTGCCGGGCGAGTAGTCCTGCCCCTGCGAGATCAGGAACTCTCCGCCCACCTTGAAGCTGGCACTCTCGCCGGAAATTGCGGTCAGGCTGGGCTCGGCCAGCGTCCGCATCACGCCAGCCTGGTCAAGTGCGCTCAAGGTGGCGTCGAGATTGCCGTTACCGACGCCGCCGGACGCGCCGAGGAAGCTGGCGGAAGCGGCCTTGCCAAGCGCGAAGGGGTTGTTGATGTTCGATGCGAAATCGATACCGTCGATTGCTGTCGAGACGGCGCCGTTCAGACCCAGCTGCTTGACGATCGAGCGTTGGACCTCGGCGACGGTGACCTTCAGCGTCACCTGGTCTTCGCCCTGGATCTTCAGGAGGTTGACGATCTGGCTTCGCTGGCGCTCCTCGCCGGCCTGCGAAACGTCGCCGCCACCGCCCGAGCCGCTCTGGCCGATGGCGGACTTGATGTACTGGCTCGTCGTCGCCTCGCCGCCGGTGACGTAGATCTGCGCCAGGCGCACGGCCTGCGAGGCATCCTGCGGCGTCTGCACAGTGCCGGTGAGGACGACGTTGTCGTTCAGCATCTCGGCCTGCACTTCGGCGGTCGGGATGTATTTGCGGATCGTCGCCTCGAGGCCGTTGATGTCGCGCTCGATGCGCAGGTCGAGCACGGCGATCTCGCGCCCTTGCGCGTCGAAGATGAAGACGTTGGTCTGACCGATCTGCTTGCCGAAGATGTAAATGCGCCGGGCTGTCCGCGTGACCGCGTCGGCGACCTCCGGGTTGGCGACCAGGATGTCGTGGGCATCGCGCGGCAGATCGATGACCTTGGACTTGTCGAGACCGAGGCTGATCGACTGCTGGGTGCGGGTGACGCGCATCACCGCGTCCTCGGCGAAAGCCGGTGCGGTCGCGATCGGCGCCGCGGCGGTGAGCACGCTGAGGCCGAGGGCCAGAGCGCGGCGGGAGACGGAGAGGCGATGGGCCTTGTTCGCGAACGTGTTCATGGCGCGTCCCGTCACTTCTTGGTGGTGATGTCGGTGGTCTGGCCGTAGCGCACGACGCGGATCTTGCCGTTGCGCCCTTCGCCCTTGGCGAGCAGGAAGGCGGCATAGCCTGGGGAGCCCGGCACGGAGTCGGCGAGCGAGCGCAGCGACAGGACCAGTTTTTCGGCCATCAGCTGCGCCGCGGTGAGCGCTTCGGCCTGCTGGGCATCGACTTCGAGCGTCGCGGTGGAGCCGACCACGACCTTCGCCCCGTTCTGCTCTTCGATGGTCTGATCGATGGCGAGGACGCGCAGGTTCTGCAGCACGGTTTCGGTGTCGAACTGGTCGCCCCCCGAACTGCCGTTCTGATCCGTCCGCCGGCGGGCCATGATGATGTCGACATGGTCGTCCGGCAGGATGAAGCCGCCTGCCGAGGTGTCGGCCGCGATCTGCACGGCGATCGCGCGCTTGCCGGCCGGCAGGATCGCCGACATGAAGCCGTGATCGGCCTTGATCAGCTTCGCCTCGCGCACCGGCTCACCGGCGAAGAAGGACTGGCGTGCGACGGAGCCCTTCAGTTCCTCGATGGCATCCGGTCGCTGGCTGCGCAGGATGAAGGTCGGGCCGGCGCCCTCCTCCGGCCACTTCTGCCAGCCAAGCGCATCGTCGACCGTGGTGCCCATGGCCAGGTCGCGCTCGGTGACGAGAACTTCCGTCAGCTTGATCGGTGGTTCAGCGGGGGTCGCAGTGATGATGACGGGCTCCGTTGGCTCGGGCGCCGACATGTTCATCACGATGAGGGCCGCTCCTCCCGCAGCGAGGAGCGCAACTGCCACGACGGCGAGGCGCGCGATCTTCATCCGTTGAACCCTTCAGCGAGGCCCGCACATGCAGGCCCGGTACAACGGTTATCGGCGCAAACCCTCAATGTATGGTTAACGAAGCCCTATCAATGCGAATGGCATTTAAGAGTTTCGTAGCAGCTGCCGTAACGGCAGACATCAAAGTCCTGCCGATCCTCAAAGGACAGGCTGCAAGGCAAGGTCAAGCCAGGCGCTCGACGTATAGGCAATTAGGCCTGCCGCACCGAGCGCGATCCCGTAGGGGATGCCCGTCTCCCGCTCGAGAAGGTGGTCGACGAAATCGATGCCCGTTGCCGGTACCATGTTGGCGCGCGCCATCAGGAGGCCGAGCGTCAGCATGCCCCCAAGGATGGAGCCGACGAAGAGGTATTCGAGGAGGCTCGCGGTCGGGCCGAGCCACAGAGCGGTCGTTGCGATCAGCTTGGCATCGCCGCCGCCCATCCAGCCAGCCGCAAAGAAGCCGAAGGTGATGGCGAGGCAGAGGATGCCGACGAGAAGATGCAGAGCGATCGTCGGATAGGGCATGCCGGTCACGAGGGCGAGCGCCAGGAAGCTGATCGACAGGACGATCGGGATCCGGTTCGAGATCGTCATGGAGACGAGGTCGGAAAAGGCCGCAAAGGCCATGGAGAACGGGAAGACGACCAGAAGAACGGCAGCTAGCATCGTCTCTCTCCTTCTGTGCCCGGCGTGCTCAGTCGGCTGACATTCGCCGGCTGCGTCGGCGGGCCGATGGCCGGATCGTCTCCAGCCTCGGCCTCACCGGCCACAGGCTTACTTCTTGGTGGTGACGGCGGCGCCGACATCCGTGAAGGTCTGCTTCAGGTTCGTGCCGACCGTGCCGACCACCGTGATGATCGCGGTGCCGATCAGCGCGGCGATCAGCCCATACTCGATGGCCGTCGCGCCGGCCTCATTGCGCAGGAAGTTCGTAAAGGTGGTCTTCATGTGCTCCTCCAGGGGTTCTGTCGTCCCACAGCCCTCGCCGCGGAATACAGTCAGCCTATCAGTGCATTGTTGCGTTCAACTTAAGCGCGATAGTTAATGATCGAACGCCATATCTTTACGATCTTGTTTACACTTCTACCGCCGACACCAGATATTCAACGCCAAACGCGAAGCTTCGGCATGACGCCGCTGCTTCGCGCTCAGTGCTATCTGCCGGGCGTCGTGCGAGGCCGGCAGCGGCATAGTCGCTGCCGCCGGCCGCGACGCGGCTTACTTCTTCGTCGTGACCGCGGCGCCGACGTCCGTGAAGGTCTGCTTCAGGTTCGTGCCGACCGTGCCGACCACGGTAATGATGGCGGTGCCGATCAGCGCAGCGATGAGACCGTACTCGATCGCGGTGGCGCCGGACTCGTTCTTCAGAAAGCGAGCGAAAACGTTGGACATGGGAACTCCTTACAGCCCGTTGTAACAGCACTCCCGTCGACTGTTCCCGTCGATCGGATGCCGCACCCTAGGCCTGCGCAGTTTCGATCCGCTTAAGGAATTCAGTTAACGCTTATCTATACCACCGGCCGGCAAGTTAACATCAGCGAAGTCCAAGTCTATTTGCTAAAATTGTCTGCTTAAAGCTTCATTTACCGAACCGGTGTTAGGCCTCTTGCAGCAACCGGTATTGACCATATGAGATCGCCCATGCGCAGCTCCCTCCCTTCGGTGACGGCCTGCATCGCGCTCGCGCTGCTGTCCTGGCTGGTCGTGCCTGCAGCAGCAGAGGACATGCTGCGCGTAGAGGTCGACCATGCCCGCGTCCTGAAGATCGACCGCCCGGCCGCGACCGTGATCGTCGGCAATCCTTCGATCGTCGACGTGACGGTCAATGACTCCTCGACGCTTGTCCTGACCGGCCGCTCCTACGGCATTACCAACCTCGTCGTGCTCGACGGAGATGGCAAGGCGATCATGGACGAGTCCGTCGCCGTGCAGAGCTTCGAAGAGAAGACCGTCCGCGTCTACCGCCAGGCCAGCCGCGTGACCTATGCCTGTGCCCCTTCCTGCGAACCGACGGTCACGATCGGCGACGAGAGTTCCGCCTTCGACGCGGCGGCGCAGCAATATGCGACCCGCCAGACGATGGCGACGGGAGCGAAGTAGCGGGTCGGCCGAAAGGAACCGGGACGCTAAAAACCGCCGATCAGCCGCAACCCATTCGAAACGGTCACAGGACTAATCTCACCTGACCCATGCCGCCCCGGCGGCCACTAACAGCACGATCGGACCGTATGAACGATCAGCGACAGACCATGCCGGACCAGGCTTCGAGTCCAAGGAGCCTCAGGACGCGGGCACGGCTGTTCTCGCGCGACCGCAGTGGCGCAACCGTCATCGAATTCGCGATGCTGGCCCTGCCCTTCTTCGGACTGGTCTTCGCCACACTGGAAACATCCCTCGTCTTCCTCGGCGAGGTTGCTCTCGATCACGCGGTGGAGCAAGTCGGCCGGAAGATCCGGACCGGAGAGGTCGCCGCCAAGAAGATGGACGAGGCGACCTTCAAGAAGGAAATCTGCGACCAGGTCAGCTACCTCATGGATTGCAGCAAGCTGAAGATCGACCTCAACACCTATACCAGCTTCGCCTCGATTCCGATCCTGACCCCGATGAAGGACGGCGACGTCGACAGCAGCGGCTTCGGCTACAAGCTCCCCGCCGGCGAAACGATCACCGCGCTGCGCGTCTACTACAAGTGGCCGATCTTCACCGACGTCATGCGCAAATATCTGAGCGACACCGCCGACGGCTCGCACCTCCTCTTCGGCATGGCGGCCTTCCGGACGGAGCCCTACACGTCATGATGGGCGCCCCGAACCGCCCGGACGCGCGCCTCCCTGCCCGTGTGACGGCCGCAGGCCGACGGGCGCAGGCCGGCGGCGGCACGAGCCTGCTGGCCTTCCTGCGCGATAAACGTGCGCTTGGCGCCGTCGAGTTCGCGCTGATCGCGCCCTTCATGCTGATTCTCTACATGACGGGCTCGGAGGTCTCGATCGCCATCACATTGAACCGGAAGGTTCAGCATGCCTCGAGCACGATCAACGACCTGATCACGCAGTCGTCGGACGTGACGACGGACGACGTGAACGGCATCTTCAATATCGCCGCGTCGATCGTGCAGCCCTATGACAGTTCGCTCCTGAAGGTCCGCGTGTCGTCGATCAAGATCGACGCCACCGGCAAGCAGACGGTGGAGTGGTCGGTCGGCCGCGGGCTCACGAAGCTCGCCGCCAAATCGAGCTATGTATTGCCGACGCAGTTCTCCGGCTATATCAACAAGTACATCATGGTGGCGGAGACGGCTTACGACTACACGCCGCTTGGCGGATATGGTTTGACCAACGTCATCAACATGGGCGAAACGTCATATCTGAACCCGCGCCTCGGCGATAAGGTCACCTGCGGCAACTGCACGTGACGCATCGGCCGCCGCGCGTCATGCGGCGGAGAAGCCCTTGGGTCGCGCTATCCTCATCGTACTCGACTCCGTCGGCATCGGCGGCGCAGCCGACGCTGCCGCCTATGGCGATACCGGCGCCGATACGCTCGGCCACATCATCGAGGCCTGCGAGGCCGGCCGCGGCGACCGCGACGGCTTGCGCAGCGGACCACTGCACATCCCCAATCTCACCGCGCTCGGCCTTCTGAACGCCGCCGGATCCGGCGGCGAGAGCCAAGCGCCGACAGGTTGCTGGGGCTCGGCCGCCGAGGTGTCGCGCGGCAAGGATACGCCGTCAGGCCACTGGGAGATCGCTGGCGTCCCCGTGCGCTTCGACTGGGGCTACTTCCCGCACACTGTCCCGGCCTTCCCCGCCTCGCTGATCGACGAGATCATCGACGACACCGGCATTCCCGGCATACTCGGCGACCGTCACGCCTCGGGAACGGAGATCATCGCGGCGCTTGGCGAGGAGAGCATCGCGAGCGGCAAGCCGATCTTCTACACCTCGGCCGACAGCGTGCTGCAGATCGCCGCGCATGAGGAGGCCTTCGGGCTCGAGCGCCTCTTTGAACTCTGCCTCAGCGCCCGCCGCCACGTCGATCCCCTGAATATCGGCCGGGTGATCGCCCGCCCCTTCGTCGGCGAGACCGCGGCCTCCTTCCGCCGCACCGCCAACCGGCGCGACTATGCGGTGCCGCCGCCGGAACCGACGATCCTCGACCGGGCTGTCGAGGCCGGGCGCCGGGTGATCGCCGTCGGCAAGATCGGCGACATCTTCGCCCATCAGGGGGTCAGCACGGTGCTGAAGGGCGACGGCAACATGGCGCTGTTCGACCGGCTGCTGGAAGCCCTCGACCAGGCCGCTGACGGCGACCTCGTCTTCGCCAATTTCGTCGACTTCGACATGCTCTACGGCCACCGCCGCGACGTGCCCGGCTATGCTGCCGCGCTCGAGGCCTTCGATCGGCGCCTGCCGGAGCTGTTCGCCAGGCTAAAGGCCGGGGATCTTGCCATCATCACCGCCGACCATGGCTGCGATCCGACCTATCCCGGCACCGAACATACGCGCGAGCAGGTGCCGATCCTCGCCTTCGGCCCCGGAATTGCGGCGCGGGAGATCGGCCACCGCGACACCTTTGCCGATATCGGGGAGAGCGTCGCCGCGCATCTGCGCCTGCCGGCCGGTCCACACGGGGCGACTTTCCTATAAGGCAGCCGCGCTCGAGATCTACGATGTGGAGGCAGACCGGCCCGGCACGGAAACTCGTGCATGGCGCCGGGTTGATGCATTAGAACATTGGGCGTCAGAACGTCGGCGTCGTCGTCATCGGACAGGCTTCATCGCTCTGCCGCTGACCGTTTCCCTTCCCGGCGCGATGTCACCGCGCCGCCAAACAATCGAGGCTTCCTGCATGAACGGCGTCACCGTCATCGATCACCCGCTCGTGCAGCACAAGCTCACCATCATGCGCAAGAAGGAGACCTCGACGGCGAGCTTCCGACGGCTCCTGCGGGAGATCTCTACGCTGCTCTGCTACGAGGTGACCCGGGACCTCGAACTGACCACCATGCGGATCGAGACGCCGCTGGAGCCGATGGATGCACCGACGCTGGAGGGCAAGAAGCTCGTCTTCGCCTCCATCCTGCGCGCCGGCAACGGGCTCCTCGAAGGCATGCTCGACCTCGTGCCGGCCGCTCGCGTCGCCCATCTCGGGATCTATCGCGACCATGAAACGCTGCAGCCGGTGGAGTACTACTTCAAGGCGCCCGAGGACATCGCCGACCGGCTGGTGATCGTGGTCGACCCGATGCTGGCAACCGCCAACTCGGCAATCGCCGCGATCCAGCGCCTGAAGGATCGGGGCGGCCGCAACATCCGCTTCCTCTGCCTGCTCGCGGCGCCCGAGGGCATCGAGCGGTTCCGCGCTGCGCATCCGGACGTGCCGGTCTTCACCGCGGCGGTCGACAGCCACCTCAACGAGAAGGGCTATATCGTGCCCGGCCTCGGCGATGCGGGCGACCGGATGTACGGCACGAAATAGCAGCCGGCGCTTTCGGTTTTCCGGTCGATTCCATGCCGGCGTTAAGGCTCCGGCAACCCTGCCGGCGGAATGAGCTTAGACAGCCGGCCGCGACACAGCCACCCTTAACGAGCGGCGGCTAGGCTCTGCGGTCTCTCGACCAACGAGCTGCGGCCGGTTGATGCACAAGTTCCTGTTCGTCCTTGCCGGCGCCTCGCTGCTGGCGCTGACCGCCCCGTCCGTCTTCGAGCGCTACCGCGAGCAGCTTGTCGACCACGAGCAGGAGATGATCGACCCGGCGCCGCCCGTGGTCGAGGCCGCGGCGCCGGTAACAGGCGCGCCAGGGGCGCAGCCTGCGCCCACCAGCGGCACCACGCGGCTCACTGCCGGTCCTGACGGCCATTTCCGCACTGACGCCCGCCTCAACGGCCGGACCGTTCCCGTGCTGGTCGACACCGGCGCGACCTATGTGGCGCTGGATGAAGCGACGGCCCGCCGGCTCGGCATCCACGTCGCGCCAGATGACTTCCGCTACAGCGTCCAGACGGCCAACGGCACGCGTCCCGTTGCGCTCGCCACCATCGATCGACTCGAGGTCGGCCGCGTCGCCGTGCGCAACGTCGAGGCCGTGGTCTCCAAAGGTGACGACATGCCGGTGACGCTGCTCGGCATGAGCTTTCTGAAGAAGCTGAAGCGCTTCGGTGTCGAGGCCGGGACGCTCAACCTGGTGCAGTGATCACATCAGACGTCCGGTGATCACCGCCGGTGCTCGGCGAAGGCCTATGGCGCGCCTCGGTCCGTTATAATCAGGCGATTTCCACCGTCAGCCGAAGCGATCCAGTACGGCCGGTCGGCCGCTTCCGGCCGCAATTGCGTCGGCGAGTTGGTATGCTTGTCTGACCATCCTAGCCGCGGCATCCGCAGCGTCGTCACTGCGGGCATGGACGAGGCAGAGCGGATCACCCTTCGCAAGCGTCGTGCCGAGACCGACGAGCCCGGTCAGGCCGACGGCATGATCCACCGGGTCCTGCGGCCGCGTCCGGCCACCCCCGAGCGCCACCACGGCCATGCCGAGCGCGCGCGTATCCACGGTGGCGACCGTGCCGGCGCCCTCCGCCGCGACCTCCTTCACCACCGGTGCCACCGGCAGATAGCCGTCCGTCCGTTCCACGAAGTCGGCGGGGCCGCCGAGCGCTGCGACCATCCGGCCGAAGATTTCAGCGGCAGCGCCGCCCGTCAGAGCCGCCTCAGCCTTTCCGCGCCCGTCCTCCACATCAACTGCAAGGCCGCCCAGAGCCAGCATCTCGGCGGCGAGCGACAGCGTGACCTCGCGAAGCCGCGCATCCTGATGCGCCCCGGTGAGGAAGCGCACCGCGTTGCGCACCTCGACGGCATTGCCGGCGTCGGAGGCGAGCGACTCATCCATACCGGTGAGGAGCGCCGTCGTCCTCAGGCCGGCGCCGTTGGCGACGGCGACGAGGCTCTTTGCCAGCGCGCGCGCATCCTCCTCCCGCGCCATGAAGGCGCCGGAGCCGGACTTCACGTCGAGGACGAGGCCCTGCAGACCGGCGGCGAGCTTCTTCGACAGGATGGAGGCGGTGATCAGCGGGATCGATTCCACCGTCGCGGTGACGTCGCGAATGGCATAGAAGCGCTTGTCGGCCGGCGCGAGCCGCCCGGTCTGGCCGATGATGGCGCAGCCGACCTCCTTCACCGTTCGGCGGAACAGTGCATTATCCGGCGCGACGCTGTAGCCGGGGATCGATTCCATCTTGTCGAGCGTGCCGCCGGTATGGCCGAGGCCGCGCCCGGAGATCATCGGCACGGCACCGCCGCAGGCCGCTACGATCGGCGCCAGCATCAGCGAGACATTGTCGCCGACGCCGCCGGTGGAGTGCTTGTCGAGCACCGGCCTGTCGAGATCGCTCCAGTCGAGGACGTCGCCGGAATCGCGCATCGCCTCGGTCAGCGCCACCGTCTCGGCGGGCTGCATGCCGTTGAAGAACACCGCCATGGCAAAGGCCGCGACCTGGCCCTCCGTCACCCGCTCCCCCTCGAAACCGGCGATGAAGGCGCGGATGGCTTCGGGGTCCAGCGTGCCGCCATCGCGCTTGGCGCGAATGAGCTCCTGCGGGATCAGCGTCATCGGCGATCGTCCTGTTCTCGTCATTCGGGCGCTTCATGCCGGGCGCTGCGGTCGCTGTCGAGCGGCGGCAATGCTCAGGCCGCGGCGAGCGCCGGCAATGCCCGCTTCAGGATCGCGGCGAGGCTGCGGCCGCCGCGCGGCGCCACGTCCTTGGTCTCGGCATGGGACAGCTCGGCCCCGGTCATGCCGGCCCCGTAATTGGTGATCACAGAGGCGGCGGCGACCTTGAGGCCGCAGAAGCGGGCGAGGATCGTTTCCGGCACCGTGGACATGCCGACGGCGTCGGCGCCAAGCAGCCGCGCCATGCGGATCTCGGCCGGCGTCTCGAAGGACGGCCCGGAAAGCCACATGTAGACGCCCCGATGCAGCGTCTCCCCTTCTGCCGCTGCCGCCGCGATCAGGCTTTCGCGCAAGGCTGCGTCATAGGCGCTGGTCATGCCGACGAAGCGGCGATCGGAGGGCTCGCCGATCAGCGGATTGCGGCCGGAGAAGGCGATGTGATCCTCGATCAGCATCACCGTGCCCGGCGCCATCTCCTCGCGCAGCGACCCGGCGGCGTTGGTCAGCACCAGAGTCCCTATACCGAAGGCGGCCAACGCTTCGATCACCGGGCGCATCGCGCTCGCATCGCCGTTTTCGTAATAGTGGACGCGGCCGGACAGGAGCAGCACAGGCACGCCGCCGAGCAGCCCCGCGACCACCTCGCCCGAATGGCCGCTGACGCCGATGCGCGGAAAGCCCGCGATCGCATCATAGGGGATGCGGACCGGCTCCTCGACGGCATCCGCCAGTCCGGCGAGCCCCGAGCCGAGGATGATGGCGATGCGAGCCTCGCAGGTCGGCAGGTGCTCGCGCAAGGACCGGCGTTGTTCAGTCATCCGAGGCTCTCCGCCTCGAAGCTGCGCGGCAGCAGATCGGCGAGGCCCACCGTCTCGACGATGCCGGTCGCCGCATCGCAGAGATGGACGCGCGTTGCCGCTGAGCCGAATTCAGCGATACGCTGGCGGCACCCGCCGCAGGGCGTGCAGAGCCGCTTCTTTTCGGCGACAACGGCGATCTCGGCGATCGTACCGCCGCCGTCGGCCACCATCTGGCCGATCGCCGTCGTCTCGGCGCACCAGCCTTCGGGGAAGCTGACGACCTCGACATTGCAGCCGGCATAGATGCGTCCGTCGCTTGTCCTGATCGCCGCGCCGACGGGAAAGCGCGAATAGGGCGCGTGAGCCCGGCCCATCACCGTGTGTGCACGCTCGAAGAGGTCGTTCGCGGCCATTACCGCTCCTTCACGTAAGGCACGCCGCCTGCGCGCGGCGGAATGGCCCGTCCGACGAAGCCGGCGAGCAGCACGACGGTGAGGATATAGGGCAGCGCCTGCACGAACTGCACGGAGACCGTGCCGATGCCGGGCAGCGCAACACCCTGGATGCGGATCGAGATCGCATCGAGGAAGCCGAAGAGCAGGCAGGCGAAAAGGATCGGAACAGGGCGCCATTTGGCGAAGATCAGCGCGGCGAGCGCGATGTAGCCTTTGCCAGCGGTCATGTCGCGGTTGAAGCCGGCCGCCTGCGCCACCGCAAGATAGGTGCCGGCGAGGCCGGTGAGGACGCCGCAGATGATCACGGCGCGGTAGCGCAACCAGGCAACCGAAATGCCGGCCGTGTCGACCGCGGCGGGGTTCTCGCCGACGGCGCGCAGCCGCAGGCCGAAGCGGGTGCGGGCGAGTACCCACCATGTCGCCGGCACCAGCAGGAAGGCGAGATAGACGAGGACGTTCTGCCCCGAGATGATGCCGCTGTAGATCGGCCCGACGACGGGAACGCCGGACAGCTCCTGGGCGAAGGGCAGGACCTTGTCGCTGAAGCGGGCATCGCCGGTGAGCGGCGGCGTGCGGCCGCCCTCGCCAAACCAGCTCTGGCCGAGGATCACCGTCAGACCGGCGGCGATGAAGTTGATGGCAACGCCCGAGACGATCTGGTTGCCGCGGCAGGTGATCGAGGCGAAGCCGTGGACGAGGCCGAAGGCAACGGCCGCGCCGACGCCGGCGAGGAGCCCGGCCCAGGCCGAGCCGCTGAGCGCTGCCACCGTCGCCGAGGCAAAGGCGGCGATCAGCATCTTGCCCTCGAGGCTGATGTCGAAGACGCCGGAGCGTTCGGAGTAAAGGCCGGCCAGAGCGGCAAAGAGCAGCGGCGTCGACAGCCGGATGGTGGAATCAACGATGTTGATGGCGAGAGCCGCATCCATCAGGCCGTCGCCTTTCCAGCCTCGGCGCCAACCGGCCCCTGCCGGCGGAGCCGGCCGTAGAGCGCGCCGACACCCGGCCGCAGCATGTTCTCCAGGGCGCCGGCAAACAGGATCACCAGCCCCTGGATGATGACGATCATGTCGCGCGAGATCGCCGGCATGTCGAAGGCGAGTTCTGCGCCGCCCTGGTAGAGCATGCCGAAGAGCAGTGCCGCCGGGAGGATGCCGGCGGGATGGCCGCGCCCCATCAGCGCCACCGCGATGCCGACGAAGCCGGCACCCGCGGGAAAGTCGATCTGGAGCCGGTACTGGTCGCCCATAACCGGGTTCAGCGCCATCAGCCCGGCAAGCCCGCCGGCAATCAGCATGGTGACGACGATGATGCGCGTTTCAGCCATGCCGGCATATCGCGCGGCCTTCGGCGAGTGGCCGAGCGTGCGGATTTCGTAGCCCAGCCGCGTGCGCCAGATCAGCACCCAGACAAAGAGCGCGGCGGCCAGCGCCACGAAGAGCGTGACGTTCAGCGGTGCGCCGCCGAGCGAGGCGCCGAACAACTCGAACAGGCCGTCGAGCTTGGGCAGGCTGGCGCCGGCCTCGAAGGTGCGGCTTTCCGGGTTCATCGAGCCGGCCGGCTTCAAGGGCCCGACCAGGAGGTAGACCATCAGCGCCGAGGCGATGAAGTTGAACATGATTGTGGTGATGACGATGTGGCTGCCGCGCCGCGCCTGCAGCCAGGCGGGGATCAGCGCCCAGGCGGCACCGAAGAGGGCCGCGGCGGCGGCGGCCAGCGGCAGGTTGAGCCACCAGGGCAGGATGCCGCCGAGCGCCAGCGCAACGACGGTGATGCCGAGGCCGCCGAGATAGGCCTGACCCTCGCCGCCGATGTTGAAGAGGCCGCCATGAAAGGCGACCGCCACGGCAAGGCCGGTGAAGATAAAGCTTGTCGTGTAATAGAGGGTGAAGCCGACGCCCTCCCCATAGCCGAAGGCACCGCGCAGCATCAGCATCGCGGCTTCGGCCGGGCTTTCGCCGACCACCAGCACGACGAGACCGGCGACCAGGAAGGCGACGACGAGGTTGAGGAGCGGAATCAGGCCGTAGTCGATCCAGGCCGGCAGCTTGGCAAAGGGGCGGCTCATGCGGCGCCGCGCTCCGCACGGTCAAGGTCGAGATGACCCGCCGGCGTCAGCCTGAAAAACGGGTTGTGGGCGATCTCCCAGAGATGGCCATCGAGGTCCGCGAAGTAGCCGGCATAGCCGCCCCAGAAGGTCGGCTGCGGCAGCTTCACCGCCGAGGCGCCGGCGGCGGTCGCGCTGTCATAGAGGCGGTCGACGTCGCGCTCGCTCGGCATGTTGATGGCGAGCGTCACATTCGGGTACGGGCGGCTGCCGTCCATAGCCAGACCGACATCGGCGGCAAGGTCGCTGCGGCCGAAGAGCGAGAGCACGATCCCCTCCCCTCGCAGGAAGACGACGCCCTCGCCGCCGGCGTCCGCACGGCTCCAGCCGAGCGCCTCATAGAAGGCGGCAGCACGGGCGAGATCGTCGACCGCCAGCGTCACCAGGCAGATCCGTGCGTCCCTCATTCCGCCGCCTCGCGTTCCTCGATGCCGGCCATCAGGAGGCCGAGCTCGCCCTCGCCTGCGTCCGGCCCACGCTCGCCGACGATGCGGCCGGCGAACATCACCAGGATACGGTCCGACAGCGCCCGGATCTCGTCGAGCTCGACAGAGACGAGCAGGATCGCCTTGCCGGCATCGCGCATCTCGACGATGCGGCGGTGGATGAACTCGATGGCGCCGACATCGACGCCGCGGGTCGGCTGGCCGATCAGGAGAACGTCCGGATCACGCTCCATCTCACGGGAAAGGACGATCTTCTGCTGGTTGCCGCCAGAGAAGTTGGCCGTCTTCAGCCGGCAATCCGGCGGGCGGATGTCGTAGGCGGCGATCTTCTCGGCGGCGTCCCGGCGCATGGCAGCGCGATCCAGCAGCGGCCCTCTGGCGAAGCGCGCCTCGCGCTGATAGCCGAGAACCGCATTCTCGTTTTCCTCGAAGGGCAGGACGAGCCCCATATGGTGCCGGTCCTCCGGCACATGAGCCAGGCCGGCCGCGCGCAGCCCGGCGGGATCGGTCATCTCCTGTGGCCCAAGCTCGCGTCCCATCAGCGCGACGCGGCCGGCTTCGGTGGCGCGGATGCCTGCGAGCGCCTCGATCAGCTCGGACTGGCCGTTGCCGGCAACGCCTGCGATGCCGACGATCTCGCCGGCCCGCAGGTTCAAGGACACGTCGTCCACCATGACGACGCCGCGGCTGTCGCGTACCCGCAGGCCCTCGACCGACAGGCGCACCTCCCTCGGCGCGGCTGACCCCTTGTCGACGGTGAGGAGCACCCGCCGCCCGACCATCAGCTCGGCCAGCTCTGCGACGTTGGTCTCCGCCGTGCGGCGGGTCGCCACCAGCTCGCCGCGGCGCATCACCGAGACGGCGTCGGTCACGGCCATGATTTCCCGCAGCTTGTGGGTGATCAGGATGATCGTCTTGCCCTCGTCGCGCAGGTGCCGCAGCACGGCGAAGAGGTGGTCGGCCTCGGCGGGCGTCAAGACGCCGGTCGGCTCGTCGAGGATCAGGATGTCGGCGCCGCGATAGAGGCTCTTCAGGATCTCGACGCGCTGCTGGCGTCCCACGGGAAGCTCCTCGACCACCGCGTCCGGATCGACGTCGAGCGCATGCTCGCGCTCCAGGCGCTTCAGCTCGGCACGCACCTTGGCGATGCCGGCGCCGAGGAAGGGCGACTTTTCCGCGCCCAGCATGACATTCTCGACGACGGTGAAGTTCGGCACCAGCATGAAGTGCTGGTGGACCATGCCGATGCCGGCAGCGATCGCCGCGCTCGGATCGGTGATGGAAGCAGGGCGGCCATCGACGCGGATCTCGCCGCTGTCGGCCTGGTAGAAGCCGTAGATGATCGACATCAGCGTCGACTTGCCGGCACCGTTCTCGCCGATAATGCCGTGGATGGTGCCCTTTTCGACGGACAGGTTGATGCTGCGGTTGGCGTGGACGGCGCCGAAGCGCTTGTCGATGTCGATCAGTTGGATCGCCGCGTCCGCCATGGCACTCTCAGCTACGTCCTTGTCGCCGAAAGCTTAAAGCAGCAGACAGCGGTATGACCAGCATGATTTGGCAGAGGGCGCGGCACTGCCACGGCGCTATCGTCGTGGCGCCGCCACCGACGAAGCGGAAACGGAGGAACCAGTGAGCGACGAGACGAGCCGCATCGACGATCTCGAGATCATGGCCGCGCATCAGGCCAAGGCGATCGAGGAACTGTCGGAGGAGCTCCAGAAAGCCTATGGGACCATCGAGCAGCTGCGCAAGGCCGTGAAGGGGCTCGCCGAGCGCTGCGGCGCTCTCGAAGAGGCGGTGACGCCGCGGCCGGAGATCACCAAGCCGCCGCATTACTGAGGGTTAAAGGCGCCGCCGAGTAGCTGCGGCGGCCGCAAGCCCGGCCGCCGCATCAGCTGTGCGGACCGGATCAGAGCCCTTCAGGCGAACAGGCGCAGCTGCCCGGCGCCTTCGCCGGAGCCCATCCCGCTTAGCCCGGCGACGCCCTCATGCTCCAGCAGGAAGCGCTTGGCCGGCAGGCCGCCGCCAAAGCCGGTGAGCGAGCGATCGGCGCCGACGACGCGGTGGCAGGGCAGGATGATCGGCAGTGGATTGGCACCGTTGGCGGCACCGACGGCACGGCTGGCACCTGGACGCCCGAGCGCGGCGGCAATCGCGCCGTAGCTGGTGACGCTGCCATGCGGGATACCGGCGAGATGCAGCCAGACCGCGCGCTGGAACGGCGTGCCTACTGGATCGAGGGGAAGATCGAAGCTTTTCAGCCGCTTGGCGAAGTAGGCGTCGAGCTGGCGCATCGGCTCGGCCAAGGCGCTACGATCCTCCCGCCAGCCGTCCAGGGGGCGGCGCGTGCGCGAGCCCTCCGGAAAGGAGACGAGGCGCAGCCCCTGGCCAGCCGTTGCGAGGAGTAGCGGCCCCAGCGGGCTGTCGGCATAGGCGTAGAGGATGGCGTCCGGCATGTGCTCCTCCCAGGCCAGAGGTCGCAGGCGACGGCGGCATGGCCGGCCTGCCGATCCTCAACAGCCACGTCTCGCCGATTAGGCGTCTGACAAGCGAACGGCCGGCGCAGCCGCCAGCCGCTGCTTATTCGACTGGCCGGATCAGTACGGGCAGGTGGAGTCGGTGCTGAAGTCGTGCACCTTCACCGTGCCGGCGATGATGTCGGCCTTGGCCTTCTCCGCCGCCGCCTTCATCTCGTCCGTGATCAGCGAGGCGTTGTTGTCGTCCAGGGCATAGGCGACGCCATCTTCCTTGAGGCCAAGGATGTTGACGCCGGACGTCCACTTGTCCGTCGCGGCATCGTCGATGGCCTTGTAGACGGCATTGTCGACGCGCTTCACCATCGAGGTCAGGACATGGCCCGGATGCAGCGCGTTCTGGTTGGAATCGACGCCGATGCCGAACTTGCCCGCATCGGCCGCCGCCTGCAGCACGCCGATGCCGGTGCCGCCGGCGGCATGGAAGATGACGTCGGCGCCGCCGTCGATCTGCGCCTTGGCGAGCTCGCCGCCGCGCACCGGGTCATTCCAGGCCGCACCCGTGGTGCCGGTCATGTTCTCGGCGACCGTCGCATCGGGCTTGGCCGCCTTGACGCCGCCCTTGTAGCCGCAGGCGAACTTGCGGATCAGCGGAATGTCCATGCCGCCGACGAAGCCGAGCTTGCCAGTTTGCGACTTCATCGCCGCGAGGATGCCGACGAGGTAGGAGCCCTCCTCCTCCTTGAAGAGGATCGAGCGCACGTTCGGCAGATCGACGACCGAGTCGACAATGGCGAACTTGGTGTCGGGGAACTCGGCGGCGACCTTCTTCAGCGCCGCTTCCTGGCTGAAGCCGATGACGATGATGGGGCTCGAGCCATCACGGGCGAAACGGCGCATCGCCTGCTCGCGCTGGGCGTCGTTCTGCAGCTCGAAATCGCGGTACTCGACGCCCTTTTCGGTCTTGTACTTCTCGGCGCCGACATGCGCCGCCTCGTTGAAGGATTTGTCGAACTTTCCGCCGAGGTCGTAGATGACCGCCGGCTTGATTTCGGCGGCGGAGACGCCGGAGGCGGACAGGACGGTGGCGGCGAGCAGACCGGCGATGACCTTGAGCATGGATCGTCTTCCCTGTTGATCGGGCAGTGGGCGCCCGATATTGCGGGACGACCCGTCTCGCGGCGACGGCTCGTCAAAGGAGCAGCCGGCCGCAGCAGTCTGGCAGACTGGCACGCTTAGGCGGCGAAATCACTTCAAATCATGAAGCCTCAGCGGGCTCTACTCAGCCGCGACGCCCGCAATGCCGATCGGGCAGGAGACGCCGGTACCGCCGACGCCGCAGTAGCCGGTCGGGTTCTTGGCGAGGTACTGCTGATGGTAATCTTCGGCATAGTAGAAGGTCGGCGCATCGACGATCTCGGTGGTGATCGTGCCGCGATGGCCAGCCTGCCGCAGCGCGTCCTGATAGGCCGCGCGGGAGGCTTCGGCCGCCCGGCGCTGATCCGCGTCGAAGGTGTAGATGCCGGAGCGGTATTGCGTGCCGACATCGTTGCCCTGGCGCATGCCCTGGGTCGGGTCATGCCCTTCCCAAAAGGTCTTCAGCAGCGTCTCATATGACACTTGGTCCGGATCGAAGACGACGAGCACCACCTCGTTATGGCCGGTCCGGCCGGTGCAGGTCTCCTCATAGGTCGGGTTCGGCGTCTCGCCGCCGGCATAGCCGACCGCCGTCACATAGACACCGGGCAGGTTCCAGAACTTGCGCTCGACGCCCCAGAAGCAGCCCATGCCGAACAGAGCCGTCTGAAAGCCCTCCGGGAACGGCCCCTTCAGCGCCTTGCCGTTGACGAAGTGCTTCGCCGCGGTCGGGATCGGCTGGGCCCGCCCGGGCAGCGCCGTGCCGGGCTGCGGCAGCTGCGTCTTCCTGGCGAACATGTCGAGGATGGACATGATGGATCTCCTTCGTGAGGTCGGTTCGCTCAGCGCAGGGCGCCGAGCCGCCGCGGGCGCGTCGGGCGCCCGATGAACAGGATGATGAAGGCGAAGACGGCGAGGACGATCGAGGTCGGTGCCGCGAGAAGCTGGGCCAGGCCTGCCTGCAGCGGCGCTGCTGCATCTGGCGGCAAGGCCGGCGCGAGGCCGAGCGTCGCGAGCGCCGTGGCCAGCGGCGTCATCTGCACGACATCGTCGGCGATCGTGCGGGCGATGTCACCGACGGCGAAGACCACTGCGGCCGCCAGGACGAGCATGCCGACGAGACGGATCACGAAACGGATCATCCAAAGCTCCCTAGCCGCCCCAACCATCACGCCGGCAGGCACTGCCTCGACGCGCGAGGTCTGCCGTTGCGCGCATGGCGGCGGTGCATGCGGCAAATGTGGGAGCAGACGGCGCCAGAGGCAACTGCCGGGGTGCCCCGCAGCTGACTGCGGCGATCACCGTTGCGGCACCGGATGCCTCCATTCGCCCGTCCCACTGCGACTGAAATTGCGCTTGAACGGCGTGGCTTTGCAGCTATAGTCCGCCGCGTTCGACTCAAGGGGCGAGCGACGGGTTTCTTGCGCCCGCTACTTCCCCAGCGACGCCGTGCCGAGTTTTCGGCGGACCAGCGGCGTCGATCTGCCCACGGCGACCGCCCTGGATCAGTGTACGATCGGACCGGCACGGAGAGGTGGCCGAGTGGTTGAAGGCGCACGCCTGGAAAGTGTGTATACGGGAAACCGTATCGGGGGTTCGAATCCCCCTCTCTCCGCCATTTTGATCCACGAGCACCTACCAACGGCTGGTTCTGCGAAACCGCCACAGGCGCCGCGCCGTTCAGGCTACTGGGCCGTCATGCGGTGGCTGACGGGCTGCGTGCGGACGAGCCGAATCGATGCGCGTTCCAATTGATGGCGAATGCGGCCGATCTTGATGCATGTGGTGGCATGTCGTAGCGGAAAGGCGCAAGAAGCGGCCCGACAGGACGCCGCTCGCCTCCTGATGGAGGTTTAGCCCGTGCCCCGCTACTTTTTCGATCTGTCCAACCATCACCTCTCCCCCGACACGACCGGCGTGGAGTTGCCGAGCGCGGACGAGGCCCGCAAGCAGGCGATCGTCCTCGCCGGCGCCTGTCTCAAGGACGATCCGAGTCTCGTCGACGGCGGCCAAACGATGCAGGTCCGCGTTCGCGATGACGCGGGCACGACGTTCTTCTCGGTCGCCACGCGCTCGCAAGACGTGAAGGGCTGAGGCTTTTCCCGTGACTTCAGACGGCTGACGGCCCGCTGACGGGTTGCGCTCAACCGGCGTCAATCGCCTGCAGCAGCGTCAAGTCAGGATGGAGCACGAATTCGGGCGCGCTAAGCAAAGTTAATGTCCCCGGAGCGAGAGTAGGTCTATCGTTGGCTGACCACGCATGCCTTTGTCAGCGGCAGATCTCAGTAGAAGGGACCGCCATGGTCAGCCCACTCGTCCTGAAACTGGAGCAGTTCGTCCGATTTTCTGCCGACGATGTCGCGGCACTGCAGGATCTTGAACGAAGCTCGACGAAGGTCTGCGGCCCGCGTGAAGACATCATCAAGGAGGGTGATCGTCCAACCGTCGTCAATCTCATCCTCGAAGGCTGGGCCTGCCGCTACAAGATGCTGGAGGATGGACGCCGTCAGATCACGGCACTGTTCGTGCCGGGCGACCTCTGCGACATCCACGTCTTCATCCTGCGCGAGATGGACCATTCGATCGGGGCGTTAATCAAGGTGCGGGTCGCGCAGATCCCACGCGAGGAGCTGGAGCGTCTGACGGCGGAGCGGCCCCGGGTCACGCAGGCGCTGTGGTGGGAGGGTCTGGTCTCCGCATCCATCCAGCGGGAATGGATCCTCAATCTCGGGCAGCGCAATGCGATCGAGCGAGTCTCGCACCTGTTCTGCGAGATCTACTATCGCCTGCGCGGCGTCGGGCAGGCCCAAGACGGCCAGTTCGAGATGCCGTTCAGCCAGACGGATCTGGCCGAAACGACCGGCATGACGCCAGTGCATCTCAACCGTACGGTCCAGGATCTGCGGGCACGCGGGCTGATCGTCTGGAAGGGCAAGCGGTTCCACATCGTTGATCTGCCGGGGCTGATCAATATTGCGATGTTCAACGAGAACTACCTGCACTTCAGGCACGAAGGCGCGGTGCTCGACGCGCGCCGGAACACCTGATCGCAACGGTCCAGAGCGGTCGGCCAGGATCAGCCGCGCCGCCCCTCGATGCAGCGCTGATAGGCGCGATCGCCCTGGCGCAGCGCCTGATTTCTGTGGATGGCGCGTTCGCCGAAGCCATCCTCGCCGCGATCGACCCTGTTCTCGTAGTCGTTTGCAGCCGTCTGCCGCGCATAGTTCCGGCAGAAGTCGTCGCGCGAACCAGCATGACGGTTGGCCGACAGATCGGCACCCCGGATCGGCGTACCATTCGGATATGGCGTGGTGTTGCAGCCGGCGAGAAGAGCGCAACCCGCGGCGACGACGATCCATTTCATGACGAGCTCCTCGCAGGTCGGGCTGTGACGAGAGCGGCTTCCGCCCGACGCTCGATCACGTTTGCACTGTATTGACGGTGCTTGCCGTAATGTCGCGGGCAAGGCTGGGTTCCAGCCAGGGAGCCGCAACACCATTAGCCGGGCGCATGTCGCAGCCGGGCCGCAGCCGAGCGACCTACGCGCCGCCAGCGGACAATCGGGGTCCGCACCGTCGGCTCAAGCGCGCATTGCGCACAAGCATCGTCGCCGCAGCGCGGCTTTACCTCATCGCGGCAAACGTGCATCTCATCAGCCATGCAGCATCGTCGCATCGACTTCCTGCCGCCGGTCGAAGCGGCGGCGCGGCTCCGCCGGCTCGGCGGCCTCGCCTTTCTCGACAGCGCGATGGCGCATGCCGAGCTCGGCCGCTACGCCTATGTCGCAGCAAGCCCCTTTGCCCGCTTCAGCGTCGACGCGGCAGGAGCCAGTCTCGACGGGTCAGCGCTTGCGGGACCGCCGCTGGAGGCCTTGCGCGGCGTTCTGTCACGCTTCGCCCTGGAGCCGGTCCCGGGACTGCCGCCGTTTCAGGGCGGCGCCGTCGGCTTCATCGCCTATGACTTCGCCCATCATCTCGAGCACGTCGCGGCGCCGGCCGATTTCGATCCGGCCAAGCCGATGCTGCGCTTCGATCTCTATGACACGGTGATCGCCTTCGACCTGGCTGAGAGGGCAGCATGGCTGATCTCCTCCGGCTTTCCGGAAGCCGACCAGGGAACGCGAGAGGCACGCAGCCGGGCCCGGATCGCCGCCTTCGAGGCCGTGTTGCAGGCGCCGGCGGAGCCGTCCGGGCTGGATGCCGCACCTTTGGTCCGGCGGGACGCCTGGCGTGCCGACGTGACAGCCGAGCAGTACACGGCCGCGATCGAGCGGGTGAAGTCGTATATCCTCGACGGCGACATCTATCAGGCCAACATCGCGCAGGGCTTCACCGCCGAGCTGCCTGGCGGATTCGACGCCTTCGCCTTCTACCGGCGTCTTCGCGACAGCAATCCCGCCCCCTTCGCCGCCTTTCTCGACTATGGCGATCTCGCGATCGCCTCCTCGTCGCCGGAGCGCTTCCTGAAGCTGTCCGGCGGCGCCGTCGAGACTCGGCCGATCAAGGGCACCGCGCCACGCCATGCCGATCCCGCCGCCGATCGGGACAGTGCGGACGCGTTGCTCGCCTCAGCCAAGGACCGTGCCGAGAACGTCATGATCGTCGACCTCCTGCGCAACGACCTGTCGCGCGTTTCGGAGCCGGCTTCGGTCGAGGTGTCCGTGCTCTGCGGCCTGGAAAGCTACGCCTCGGTCCACCACCTCGTGTCGGTGGTGACGAGCCGCCTTGCGCCCGGCTGTGACGCACTCGATCTCGTTGCCGCCACCTTCCCCGGCGGCTCGATCACCGGCGCGCCGAAGCTGAGAGCGATGGACATCATCACCGAGATCGAGGGCAAGGCCCGCGGCCCTTACTGTGGGTCGATCGGCTATATCGGGTTCGACGGGTCGATGGACCTCAACATCGCCATCCGCACCGTGACGCTCGCTGGCGGGCAGGCCCGGCTGCAGGCCGGCGGCGGCATCACCATCCTCTCCGAACCGGAGGGGGAATATGCCGAGAGCCTGACCAAGGCGGGCCGGATCTTTGCAGCCTTCGCGGGCGAGACGGCATCGTGATCCTCGTCGTCGACAATTACGACTCCTTCGTCTTCAACGTCGCGCGCTACCTGAGGCGCCTCGGCGCAGAGACGAGCGTCATCCGCAACGATGCGCTGACGCTGGATGGCGTGCGCGCCATGCAGCCTGAGGCGGTGATCCTCTCGCCCGGCCCCTGCACGCCCCACGAGGCCGGCATCTCGCTGGAGCTGGTGCGGGAGCTCTCTGGCACGGTCCCGATCCTCGGCGTCTGCCTCGGCCATCAGGTGATCGGCGAAGCGTTTGGCGGCCGCGTCGAGCGCGCCGCCCGGCCGCTGCACGGCCGCGCCTCGGCAGTGGAACATCAAGGGACGGGCCTCTTTACCGGTCTGCCGGCGCCGATGCAGGCCGGCCGCTACCACTCCCTGATCGTCAGGGAGACGCCGGCGCTGGATGCGGCGCTGCAGGTCGACGCCCGCTCCGAGGAGGGTGAGATCATGGGCCTCTCCCACCGCTCGCATCCGACCTACGGCATCCAGTTCCATCCGGAATCGGTGCTCACCGAAGGCGGCTCGGACATCTTCGCCAACTTCCTGCGTCTCGCGGCAGCGTTCCGTGGCTGAGGTCTGGCTGAACGGGGCCTTCGTGCCGGCCGGGAACGCCATCGACGCCGCGGATCGCGGGCTGCTGCTGGCGGACGGCCTCTTCGACACGGCGCTTCTCATCGACGGCGTGGTGTTCCGCCGGAACGATCATCTCGCACGCCTCGCCGATGGGCTGGCGCAGCTGTCGATCCCCGTTGCCCAAAGCAACCTCGAAGCGGCAATGACGGCGCTCGCAGCAAGGCAGGGCGATGGATCGATCCGGCTCAGCGTGACGCGCGGGCCTGGCCCGCGCGGCCTGCAGATGCCGGCCGAGCCGCGGCCGACCATTCTCGGCACGGCGGCGCCGCTCGCGCCCACATCGATGTTCGCGCCGCTAAGACTTGCGGCGGCGCGCATCCGGCGCAACGAGACCTCGCCGCTGTCGCGGCTGAAGTCCCTGTCCTATCTCGATGCGGTGCTCGCCCAAAACGAGGCCAAGGCCGCAGGCGCCGACGAGGCGCTGTTCCTGAACACGGCCGGGCATGTCGCCTGCACCGCGCTCGGCAACCTCTTCGCTCTGAAGGACGGGCACCTGTCGACGCCGCCGCTTGCGGACGGTGTCCTGCCAGGCATCATGCGGCGCTGGATCCTGGCGCAGGCGGAGGACGCCGGGCTGGCCATTGCCGAGCGCTCGCTTGTTCCGGCGGATCTGGCAGGAGCCTCGCTGTTCGTCAGCAACAGCCTGCGCCTCATCGCGCCCGCCAGCCTTGGAGACGAGGTACCGGTCGCACTGCCGGATCCGCTGCGGTTGCTAATGGAGCGGCTCTGCAAGGCCGTCGCCGCCGAGTGCGGACGCGACCCGCGCGAGCTCGGCGCGAGGCTGCCTGACTGACTGACCGAGGCTCAGCGTTTGGCGGTGCCGCCGGCCAGCAGCCAGGCGGGATCGAACCAGCGGTCGGCGGGACCATCATAGGGCATGCGGTTGATATCCCAATGCCGGATGTACTTGGCATAGACGTCCCAGACCTTCGGGCCGCCGCCGATGTAGACAGTCCGGTCCGGAAAACGGCCCAGTACCTCCTGCGGATCATCGCCCGAACGGATCACCACCAGAGTCCGGTCGCCGCGCGCGAAGTCGGGCACCGCGCCGATCGTCTTCGGCCCGGCGATCAGCACGTGCCCGCGGGTGATATCGAAGAAGCGCTCGACATCCTCAACGAAGGGCCGTCCGCGTTTGCCTTCCCAGGGAAGATGACCGTTGAGGCCGAGCTGTCCGCTCTGCCCGATCGCAATGATCGACCTTACATCTGCCATGTCATGTACCCTGTTCGACGTCGCGTGCCGCTCCGAGGAGAGCGGATATCACAACCGTTTGTCGCGCCGCGCCTAGGTCGTCAAGGCACGTTGTCCAGAGGAACTGCATCCCCGTAGCAGACGGAAATATCTGACGAATGCGTGATCTTAAAATTATTTCGATGACTAAAATACTTTAGTGTCAGCGGGGGGAGAGGCTTTTACGTTTCTACCCATGGAAGAACTAGCTCTCACTCACTCACCTTCGCGTGCTCCGTTGCAGTCACGCCGGTCGACCGTCGGCGGTACGCCGCAGACGCTCGTCCCATCGCTGCTGTCGATTGCAAAGTCGACGCGAGCCTTCCTCTCCCTCGTTCTGGCCGAGATCGATCTGCATCCCGGCCAGGACCAACTCCTGGACCGACTCGATCAGGATACGCCGGTCAGCGTCTCCGATCTTGCCGACCAGCTCGCCGTCAGGCCTTCGACGGTCTCCAAGATGCTGGACCGGCTGATCGAGAAGCAGCTGGTTGAACGGCAGTCGCATAGTCACGATGCCCGGCGGACCATGGTGATCATCACACCAGCCGGCCAGGAAGTGCGAGACGCTGCTCGCGACGTCTGGGTCCGCCTGGAGGCCGAGCTCAGTGGCTCCCTTCCCGAGGGTGAGCGCCTGCATCTGGCGACGGCCCTTGCCAAGGCCGATACACTTCTGAGCACGAAGCTGCGGCGCCGCCGCTGAGCTGTACGGCAGAGGTCTGAGCCGGCGTCGCATTTCGGCGGTTTACAGCCGCGCGAGGTCGCGCGAAGCAGCGACTTTGCGCGCGTCGGATGAGCGTCTTTAAACCGGTTCACCACGATGGTGAATTGCACTCCGACTCGCCCTTCAACAGCCTTGCAAGGGCCATGTTTGTGCATATGCTAATCGCCTGAGCACTCGCACAAACAGACAGTGAATTAGTGACCCAGACTGCGTTGCCTTCCCGCCGTACCGCTTTGAAATCAGCTCTTGCTGCGGCGGTGGCCGCAGCTGTCGCGCGCCCGGCCATGGCGCAACAGGCAGCGGCCCCGCAGGCACCTGCGCCGCAGCCTGCCGCCCCTGCTCCCGCTCCGGCGGCGGAGCCCGCGCCGTTCGACTTCGAGGCCCTGTCGGCCAAGATGCTGCAGCTGTCGCAGCAGCCTTTCCAGCTTCCGGAGTCGCAGCTCCCTGAGGAAGTCGCCACTCTCAACTATGACGAGCATCGGGCGATCCGCTTCCGTCCGGATCACGCCCAGTGGCTGAACGATCCCGTCAACTTCCAGCTGCAGGCCTTCTATCCCGGCTGGGTGTTTAAGGATACGACGCAGATCTTCATCGGCGACGGCAAGACCTTCGAGCCGAAGGTCTTCAGCTCCTCCGACTTCGAGTATCGGCCGCCGCTCGACCCCTCGCGCTTCCAGCCGATCAACCTGTCGGGCGTCGCGGGCTTCCGCCTGCATGCCGCCCTCGACCGGCCGGACTATTTCGACGAGCTGGTGACCTTCCTCGGTGCCAGCTATTTCCGCGCCCTCGGCATGGGGACGCGCTACGGCCTCTCGGCCCGCGGCCTTGCGATCAACACCGCCACCGGATCACCGGAAGAGTTCCCGCGCTTCACCGCCTTCTACGTCACCCGTCCGCAGCCGGGCGAGACGACGCTGCGCCTGATGGCCGAGCTCGATAGCGAGAGCCTGACCGGGGCTTATGCCTTCACCATCACGCCTGGCCCGCAGACGGTGATGGACGTGACGACGCGGCTCTACTTCCGCAAGGCGGTCGACCGGCTCGGCGTCGCGCCGCTGACCAGCATGTACTATTTCGGCGAAAATGCCGAAGGTCATGACGACTTCCGGCCGGAAGTCCACGACAGCGACGGCCTTGCCATCCACCGGCAGAACGGTGATCGCCTGTGGCGGCCGCTGAACAACCCGGAAAAGCTGTCGATGTCGTATTTCCAGGAGTCGTCGCCCAGTGCGTTCGGCCTCCTGCAGCGCGATCGCACCTTCTCGCATTACGAGGACGTCGAGGCCCGCTACGACCTCAGGCCGTCGCTGATGATCGAGCCGCTCGGCGACTGGGGCCGCGGATCCATCGAGCTCGTCGAAATCCCCACGCCGTCCGAGGTCAACGACAACATCGTTGCCTTCTGGGTTCCGGACGAGAAGCCGGATGCCGGTAGCGCCTATGAGTTCCGCTACCGCATGCGCTGGGGCCTGGACGTGCAGGCACCCGACGGGCTTGCCCGTGTCGGCGGAAGCTTCGTCGGCGTCGGCGGCAATGCGGCCGACCTCGACAAGGGCACGCCGACGACGCGGCGCTTTGCCATCAACTTCATCGGCGGCACCGCTAGGAACCTGCCGATCGGTACGCCCATCGATCCGGTGGTCGACGTATCGGCGAATGCAAAGATCATCCATGTCGGAGTCGATCGACTCCCCGACAACGGCTGGAGACTCTCCCTCGAACTCGAAAAACTTGATTCCGAGCCCGTGGAATTGCGTGCGAAACTTTCTATGTTGCAACGCATTATAAGCGAGACTTGGCTCTATCAGTGGACGGGTGCCGTATGACTCCCACAGCGTTGCCTGCCGAAAGCGATGACTCTGCGGTAGCGGATGCCTTCGGTGGCCAGTTGCCCACCGGCGGCATGATCGTCGGCCGGCCGGATCTTTCCGACGACGTCGTGATCGAGGCGATTGCGATGCAGCTCGCCGTTCGTGGCCGTTCGCCCGATGGTGCCGCGCGCGTGCTGGAGAGGGCGAAGGGCGGCGATGCCGCGGCCCTGAAGTTCATGCGCACGCTGGTTCTGCCGCCGCCGCAGGCGCGGCTGTCGATGCCGCTGCAGATCATCCGCAACGAGCGCCGGCGCGAAGCTGGCCGGGAGAACGGCGTCCTGGCTTTCGCCCGGCTGCCGGTCCGCCGCCGCTGATCATCCAGCCCAGCTCTTCCGTCGCAGCACATGCGTGGCAGTGATGGGCGGGCAGAGGATGACAGCTTGGTGGACGATCGTTCATCGGCGGTTCAGCTGACATAAGCCATCTAGACATCATAGATCACGGCCGACGCATGCGTCGACCGTGACATTCCCTTTTCCAGACGTTTCCTGACCGCTAGGAGCGCAATCGGTGGGCGATCGCATGATACCGCTACGGCGCGCGATCTTCGCGCTGACCTCGCTCCTTCTCGCGATCGCCGCAGGCGGATTGTTCGCGACGATCATCACGGTCAATGGCACGACCAATCTGCACATCGTCCAGATCGCGCTGCTGGTGATCTGCTGCCTCTGGCTTGCCTGGGGCTTCAACACGGCCGTGGCCGGCATCATCAGCGCCAAGGTCTCGCCCAAGCCCGCGCTGCGGCCGAGCTGGCGCAGCGAGGGACGCACGGCGATCCTCGTGCCCGTCTACAACGAGGACGCGACCTCCGTCTTCGCCCGCGTCGCCGCCATGCTGGAGGGCCTGCGGGAGACGAGCCTTGCCGATGATTTCGACATCTACGTTCTCAGCGACTCCACCAAACCGGCCCATGTCGAAGCGGAGACCCGCGCCGTCTACGCATTGACGGCGCAGTTGCAGGCCGCCGGCCGGCTCTACTATCGCCATCGCGCCCAGAATGTCGGCCGCAAGGCGGGCAACATCGCGGACTTCGTCACTAATAACGGCGGCGCCTACGAGTATATGCTGGTGCTCGACGCCGACAGCCTGATGCGACCGGACACCATCGTCCAGATGGTGGCGCGCATGGACAGCGATTCGGAGCTCGGCCTGTTGCAGACGCAGCCGCTGATCATCGGCCGCAGCACGCTGTTCGGCCGGGCGCTGCAGTTCTCCGCCGCCCTCTATTCACCGATCTTCTCGCGCGGCATTGCGGCGCTGCAGGGCCGCGAGGGACCGTTCTGGGGCCATAACGCCATCATCCGCACAAGGGCTTTTGCGGCCTCCTGCGGGCTGCCGAAGCTGCCGGGCAAGGCGCCCTTCGGCGGCGAGATCCTCAGCCACGACACCGTGGAGGCCGCCCTCCTCTCGCGCGCCGGCTATAAGGTACGCGTCGATCCGGACCTTGGCGGCTCCTTCGAGGAAGCCCCGTCGAACATCATCGAATATGCCAAGCGCGACCGCCGCTGGTGCCAGGGCAACCTGCAGCATGGCGGGCTGGTGCTGGCACCGGGACTGCGGCTGTGGAGCCGGGTGTCGCTTGTCAGCGGCATCATGGCCTATGTCGCCTCGCCGATCTGGCTGATGTTCCTGATCGTCAGCCTTCTCGATCCGATCCTGACGCCGGCGCCGAACTACTTCCCGGCCGATTCGCTGTTCCCGGTGTTCCCGCAGCCGGAAACCGGCAAGGCGCTGCTGCTGCTGCTCGGCATCTTCATCCTGCTCTTGCTGCCGAAGACGCTGATCTCCTTCTCGCGCGCGTTCACGCCGAGCGGCCGGGCCTTCGGCGGACCGCTGACCGTGCTGGCCAGCGCGACCGCCGAGCTGGTGATGACGAGCGTGCTCGCCCCGATCATGATGATGTTCCAGTCGAAGGCCGTGGTGGAGATCCTGATCGGCGCCGACAGCGGCTGGCCGTCCACCGACCGCGAGGACGAAGGCCTTCCGCTTTCAGCAGCCTTCAGCAGCAGCTGGTGGATGGTGATCGCCGGTGCTGCCCTGCTGGTCGCAACCTTCCTCTATGCGCCCGAGCTGTTCCTGTGGGTCTGCCCGATCGCCCTGCCGCTCGTCGCCGCTCCCTTCCTGATCAGCTTCACAGGCGACCCCGGCCTCGGCAACGCCGCGCGCAAGACGGGCCTCTTCGCGACCCCGTTCGAGACGCGGCCGGAGCCGATCATCCTGTCGGCGCGTGAGTGGCGTCGGCGCCTGTCGCGGATCGACGACAGCGTTCCGCTGCCCGACCGCGCCGCCGTCCTGCGGCCGGCCCTCGCCGCGAAGTCAGCCTGAGACGAGTCATACAGTGTCGAGTAATCCCGCAATCACACCGAAGCCGGCCGGGCGAGACCACCGCGTCGACTTCTGGCGTGGCGTCGCGCTGATGATGATCTTCGTCAATCACATACCGGGCACCATCTGGGAGAACGTCACCAGCCGCAACTTCGGCTTCTCCGATGCGGCGGAGGTGTTCGTGTTCCTCGCAGGCTTCGCGTCCGCCTTTGCCTATGGCAAGGGCTATCTGTCGGGCGATCCGGTCAAGGCATCGATCAAGGCGCTGCGCCGCGCGGGCGTGCTCTATCTCGTGCACATCCTTCTGACGGTCATGGCGATTGCATTGTTTGCCTGGTCCGCGTTCGCCTTCGGGCGGGGCGAGCTCCTGCAGATGAACAATCTCGCGATGTTCCTGACGCGGCCGCTGGATGTGATGATCGGTATCCCGACGCTCGGCCATCAGCTCGGCTATGTGAACATCCTGCCAATGTATTCGGCGATCCTCGTGATGCTGCCGGTACTGCTCCTGGTCGCACGATACGGACGTCACACCATGCTGCTCGCCTCGGCGGCGCTGTGGGTCGCCTGCGGAATCTGGCGCTTCGACATGCCCAACTTTCCGCAGGAGGGCGGCTGGTTCTTCAATCCCTTCGCCTGGCAGTTCCTGTTCGCGCTCGGCCTTTACTGCGGCCTGTCACGCTGGCAGCGCGGCTACGCCGTCGCCTATTCGCCGCTCGTCTACTGCGCAGCGCTCGCCTATGTCGTCTTCGCGCTGGTCTTCGTCAGCTTCGACCTTTTCGGAATGGAGCAGTCGCTCGGCCTGCCTTTCCTGTTGGGAACGTTCGACAAGACCTACCTGACCGCGCCTCGCCTGCTGCATGTGCTGGCCGTCATCTACGTCTTCGCCTATGCACCGAAAACCTCGCCGATCTCGGCCATCCGACGCGAAAACCCGCTGGCCGTCCTCGGCCGCCATTCGCTGCCGATCTTCGCGACCGGCACGATGCTCTCCCTGGCTGGCCAGGTGATCCGCTACGGGACCATCCCGTCCGTCGCGCTGGATACGGTGCTGATCGTCAGCGGCCTTGCGATCCAGTTCGCCCTCGCCCGCTATCTCGACTGGTGGCGTGATCTCAACACGCCTGCCCGGCAGACCGCAGACCGGCGCGCTGATGCCGGCGGACGTATCGGGGCTGCGATGTCCGAGGGCGGCGCCCGCGCCGCTCCCGCCAAGGCCTGATCGCCTGACTCGAGGCGCGATTCCGCCGCAGCGCGCCTCGGTTGTACATTTCCTCAAAATATCGGAAGCTTCCCTTCGTATCTTGGGGAGGAACACCATGACGTTACCCACTGGACGCGCGGCGTCCGGCGGCGGCTGGCTGTCGCGCGAGCGCACAGTGGCCGGGCCGGGCTTCAATCGCTGGATGGTGCCGCCGGCAGCCCTGTGCGTGCATCTGTGCATCGGGCAGGCCTATGCCTTCTCGGTATTCAACCTGCCGATGTCCAAGCTGATCGGCGGCGCCGAGCCGGCACCGGATGACTGGAAGCTGACCGAGCTCGGCTGGATCTTCTCCATCGCCATCGTCTTCCTCGGCCTGTCGGCAGCCTTCGGCGGGGCGTGGGTCGAGAAGGTCGGCCCGCGCAAGACCATGGCGACGGCGGCGGCCTGCTTCGGCGGCGGCTTCATCGTCGCGGCGCTCGGCGTCCTCTGGCACCAGCTCTGGCTGATCTACCTTGGCTATGGCGTGATCGGCGGCTGCGGTCTCGGCCTCGGCTACATCTCGCCGGTGAAGACGCTGATGAGCTGGTTTCCCGACCGGCCCGGCATGGCGACGGGCATGGCGATCATGGGATTTGGCGGCGGCGCCTTCATCGCCTCGCCGCTGTCGGTCTATCTGATGAGCCTGGTCGGCGTTGCCGGCACCTTCCTGATCCTCGGCATCGCCTACTTCATCTTCATGATGGTCGGAGCGATGATCGTGCGCACCCCCGCGCCCGGTTGGGCACCGGCTGGCTATGTGGCGCCGACAACGTCGAGCCGCCTCGTCACGACCGCCAATGTCCATGTGGACGAGGCGCTGAAGACACGGCAGTTCTGGCTGCTCTGGGGTGTTCTCTGCCTCAACGTCACCGCCGGCATCGGCGTGCTCGGCCAGGCCTCGGCGATGATCCAGGAAATGTTTCCGGGCACGATCACGCCGGCGGCCGCCGCCGGCTTCGTCGGGCTCCTCAGCCTCTTCAACATGGCGGGGCGGTTCTTCTGGGCCTCGACCTCGGACTATATCGGCCGGCGCAACACCTATATGTGCTTCTTCGCGCTCGGCATCGTTCTCTACGCTCTGGTGCCGACGGCCGGCCAGATGGGCAGCGTCGTGCTGTTCGTCTTGTTCTACGCCGTGATCCTGTCGATGTATGGCGGCGGCTTTGCCACTATTCCCGCCTATCTCAGGGACATCTTCGGCACACGCTATGTCGGCGCCATCCATGGCCGGCTGCTGACCGCCTGGTCCGTCGCGGGCGTCGCAGGGCCGGTGCTCGTCAACTACATCCGCGAGTACCAGATCAGCCAGGGCGTGGTGAAAGCGGACGCCTATACGGTGACGATGTACATCATGGCCGGCCTGCTCGCGGTCGGCTTCGTCCTGAACTTCCTGATGAGCCCTGTTGCCGACCGCCACCACATGGCGGCCGAACCGGCTGTGGCCTAGAGGAGGAGGCCGCGATGCAGACGCAAACCACCACCAGCACCGCCAAGCTCGTGCTCGCCTGGGCCTTTGTCGGGATCCCGCTCGCCTGGGGCGTGATCATGACGCTCAGCAATGCCATGGCGCTGTTCCGCTGAGGACCGCCGGCACGGCCGGTCAGTCCTCAAAACAAACGAAACGGAAGGCGGCGCCCAACGGTGCCGCCTTTGTCATATGCAGATGGCCACGCCGCCGAGCGGCAGCTGCCCTCGTCCTACCGCATGACCGGCATGGAGAACTCCGCGCCCTCCTTGATGCCGGATGGCCAGCGGCTGGTCACCGTCTTGGTTCTCGTCCAGAACTGGATTGAATCCGGGCCATGCTGGTTGAGATCGCCGAAGGCCGAGCGCTTCCAGCCGCCGAAGGAGTGGTAGGCGAGCGGCGTCGGGATCGGCACGTTGATGCCGATCATGCCGACATTGACGCGCGAAGCGAAGTCGCGGGCCGCATCGCCGTCGCGGGTGAAGATCGCAACGCCGTTGCCGTAGTCGTGCCGCATCGGCAGCGACAGCGCCTCCTCGTAGTCCGCCGCCCTAACGACAGAGAGCACCGGGCCAAAAATCTCCTCGCGGTAGATCGCCATGTCCGGCGTGACGCGGTCGAACAGGCAGGCGCCGACGAAGAAGCCCTCCTCATAGCCCTGCATGCGAAAACCCCGCCCGTCGACCACGAGCTCGGCGCCCTCCTCGATCCCCTTGTCGACGAGGCCGAGGATCTTCTCCTGCGAGGCCTTGGTGACGACCGGCCCGAAATCGGCGGCGGCATCGGTAAAGGGGCCAATCTTCAGCGCCTCCACCTTCGGCGCCAGCCGCTCGACCAGCGCGTTCGCGGTCGCCTCGCCCACCGGTACGGCTACCGAAATGGCCATGCAGCGCTCGCCCGCCGAGCCATAGCCGGCGCCGATCAGCGCATCCGCGGCCTGATCGAGATCGGCATCGGGCATGATGATCATGTGGTTCTTGGCGCCGCCGAAGCACTGGGCGCGCTTTCCCCGGCGCGTCGCCTCGGCATAGACATGTGCCGCGATCGGCGTCGAGCCGACGAAGGAGACCGCGCCGATATCGGGATGATCGAGGATCGCGTCGACGCTCTCGCGATCGCCATTGACGACCTGGAGGATGCCCTTCGGCAGGCCTGCCTCCATCATCAGCTCGGCGAGACGCATCGGCACCGACGGATCGCGCTCGGAGGGCTTGAGGATGAAGGCGTTGCCGCAGGCGATCGCTGGCGCGAACATCCACATCGGGATCATCGCGGGGAAATTGAACGGCGTGATGCCGGCCCCGATGCCGACTGGCTGGCGGATCGAATACATGTCGATGCCCGGTCCGGCGCCCTCGGTGAACTCGCCCTTCGACAGGTGCGGAATGCCGATGACGAACTCGCAGACCTCCAGGCCGCGCACGATGTCGCCCTTGGAATCCTCGACGGTCTTGCCGTGCTCGGAGGAGAGAAGCTCGGCCAATTCCTGCATGTGAGCGTTCAGGAGCTCGACGAATCGAATGAAGACGCGGGCACGCCGTTGCGGGTTCGTCGCGGCCCAGCCCGGCTGTGCGGCCTTGGCGGCATCCACCGCCCGCTGCAGGATGGTCGCATCGGCCAGAGCGACGCGCCGCTCAACCTGGCCCGTCGCGGGATTGAAGACCGCGGCGCTGCGATCGCCGCCTTCGATCCGCGCGCCGTCGATGAAGTGGCCGATATCGCTCATGTCAGATGTCCTCCGATCCCGTTCGGCGCAGTCATCGCGCGCCTTGCTGCGCCCGGCAAGCTTCAAGAGCACGCCGACGGCGCCGAGACGCTCCTGGCGGCCGCATCGCGGCTGATGCCGCTACGTCAGGCGATCCGTTGCCATCCTTCGTGAAATCGCCGAAAAGAATTGCAACGCTTTCGCGTGATAATGGCGCGTTGCGTGCGACGGCGGACTTGGTGCCGCACGTCCGCCATGCGGAAAATGGTGTGGCCCGGCAAAGCGTCATCGGGCAACAGGCGCAGCTGCGCCGCCGGACTCGCAAGCGGATGACGTCGCACCCACATGTTGCCGACGGTACCGCAGCGTCCTCTGGCCGCCGGACCAATAGCATACCAGGGGATGCCGCAGTGTCGCTCATTCGTATCGTCGGACGTCCGGCACCGGCTTTCCTCGTCCTGGCGACACTGAGCATCGCGCCGCTCGCCTCGGGCGAGGCAGCGTTGGCGCAGGAAAAGCCGGCGCCAGCCGCCGAGAGCCGCCTTCGCCTGCCTGCGGCGACCGTCGTGACGGCAAGCCAACGGACGATGACTGCGACGGCGCCGATCAACGGCTCGCTGGTGGCGCGAGAACGCGTCCTCGTCACTGCGCAGGTGACGGGCTACCGGATCACCGACGTCAGCGTCGAGGTGGGCGATCAGGTCAAGGCCGGCGACGTGCTCGTCCGGCTCGACCGCGCGCCGCTGGAAGCACAACTTGCCCAGGCCGAGGCGGCCGTCAGCGCCGCCGAAGCCGCCGCGCAGCAGGCGAACAGCCAGATCGCCGGCCAGCAGGCGACGCTCTCGCAAGCCGAGACGGCGCTGTCGCGGGCGAACAAGCTCCTGAGGAGCGGCGCCGGCACGCAGGCCACCGTCGATACGGCCGAGACCAACCTTGCCAATGCGCAGGCTGCGCTGCAGGCCGGCCGCGATGCGCTCGCCAACGCGAATGCACAGATCGAGCAGGCGCGCGCCCGCCGCGACGACGCGGCGCTGCAGCTTTCGCGCACCGAGGTGCGCTCGCCCGTAGACGGCGTGATCGCGACACGTGCCGCCGACATCGGACAGATGGCGGGCGGCACGGCGGATCCGCTGTTTACCCTCATCCGCAATGGCGAGGTAGAGTTCGATGGTGACATCATCGAGACCGCCATCCCCGATGTGAAGCCGGGGCAGAAGGCCAGGCTCTACCCCTCGGGCTTCGCCGAATATCAGGGGACGGTGCGGCTCCTGTCGCCCTATGTCGATCCGCAGACTCGCCAGGGCACGGTGAAGATCTCCATCGCGGGCAATGACCGCCTGCCGATCGGTATCTTCGCCCGCGCCGTGGTGATCACCGCGGAGCGCAACGCCGTCGCCGTCCCCCTGTCCGCCGTCGTGCCCGGCCCGAAAAGCCAGACGGTGCAGGTGGTCGACAAGGAGGGCACCATCCACGTCAAGCCGGTGCGGACCGGCATCGTTGAGGGCGACTTCATCGAGATTGCCGAGGGCCTCTCCGCCGGCGAGACAGTGGTGGCGAAGTCCGGGCCGTTCTTCCGCGACGGCATGAAGATCCAGCCGGTTCCGGTGAAGCCTGCGTCGTCCGAGGCGACGCCGGGGCCGCAGGAGGTCAGCGCCAACACGCCCCAGTCGGCAGGCGCCGAAGCCTCGGCGGACGCGGGGACCGCGCAATGAACTTCTCGACCTGGTCGATCCGCCATCCGATTCCGCCGATCGCGATCTTCCTGGCGCTGGTCGCCGTCGGCATCGTCAGCTTTCTCCGGCTGCCGATCACGCTGTTCCCCAATGTCGACATCCCGATCGTCAACGTGACGGTGACACAGGCGGGATCGGCCCCCTCGGAGATCATGACGCAGATCGGCCAGCCGGTCGAAAACGCCATCACCGGCGTCAACGGCGTCAAGCACATCACGACCATCGCCAACGACTCGACGTCGACGACGACGGTGGAGTTCAATCTCGAGATCGATCCGCAGCGTGCGCTGAACGACGTCAAGGATGCCGTGACGCGCATCCGCACCGATCTGCCGGGCGCGATCGAGGAGCCGATCGTCCAGCGCGTCGACGTTTCGGGCCTGCCGATCATGACCTATGCGGTCACCGATCCCACCCTGTCGGTGGAGGAGCTGTCCTACTTCGTCGACGATTCGGTGCAGCGCGAGCTGCAGGGCCTCGCCTCGGTCGGCGAGGTGAACCGGATCGGCGGCATCGACGAGCAGATCAATGTCGACCTCGACCCCGATCGCCTCGCCTCGCTGGGCGTCACGGCGGCGGCGGTCAGCCAGCAGCTCTCGGCCACCAACATCAATCTCGGCGGCGGCCGCGGCACGCTCGGAAGCCAGGAATTCTCCATCCGCGCCATCGGCTCGGCGCTCAGCGTCGGCGATCTCGCGGCCCTGCCGATCGCCATCCCCGGCGGCCGCTCGGTACGCCTCGACGCGCTCGGCACGGTCCGATCCGGCGGCGCCGAGATCCGCTCCTTTGCGACCTATGACGGCGAACCGGTGGTCGCCTTCCAGATCGTGCGGGCGAGCGGCGGCTCGGATACGCAGGCGGCGGAGAACGTACGTAACGCCGTGCAGCGGCTGCAGACGGCCTATCCCAATGCCACCTTCACGCTGATCGACGATCTCAGCGCCTACACGTCCGGCAACTACGAGCAGACGATGGACACCCTCTACGAGGGCGCGGCGCTCGCCGTCATCGTGGTGTTCCTGTTCCTGTGGGACTGGCGCGCGACGCTGATCGCCGCCGTGGCGATGCCGTTGTCGGTGATCCCGACCTTCCTCGTGATGTCGGTGCTGGGCTTCTCGCTCAACCAGATCAGCCTGCTGGCGCTGACGCTCGTCACCGGCATCCTCGTCGACGACGCCATCGTCGAGATCGAGAACATCGAGCGCCACATGGCAATGGGCCGCGATCCCTACCACGCTTCCATGGAGGCGGCGGAGGAGATCGGCCTCACCGTCATCGCGATCTCATCGACCATTGTCGCGGTGTTCACGCCGGTGTCCTTCATGTCCGGCATTGCCGGCCAGTACTTCAAGCAGTTCGGCCTCACGGTGGCGATCGCCGTCCTGTTCTCGCTGGCGGTGGCGCGGCTGATCACCCCGATGATGGCGGCCTACATGCTGCGCAACCGGCCGCACCACGGCGCGGTGAAGGACGGGCTCCTGATGCGCGGCTACCTGCGCATGCTTGCCTGGACGCTGCGCAACCGGGTGATCACGCTGGTCCTCGGCCTCAGCTTCTTTGCCGGCTCGATCTATTCCGCGACGCTGCTCGAGACGACCTTCATTCCCGTCATCGACAATGGCCGCTCGATCCTGTCTGTGGAGCTGCCGCCGGGTGCGCTGATCTCCGACAACGAAGACAAGATGCGTGAGATCGAGGAGCGGATGCATGGCATTCCCGAGATCGCCCATGTGCTCGTCAATGGCGGCAAGGCGGTGGGCGGCGGCACCACGGATCCCACCCGAGCCACAGTCAGCATCTTCTACAAGCCGCGCGAGGACCGCACGCGCACCAAGGCGCAGCTGGAAACCGCCCTTGAGGACGAGCTCGCCGCCATTCCCGACATCCGCACCTACTTTGCCGACGACAACGGCCAGCGCGCCGTGTCGATTTCGGTGCTCGGCGACAGCCGGCAGAAGGCCGAGGCCTTCTCCAACGACCTGATCGCGGAGATCAACAAGCTCGGCAAGGTGAAGAACGTCACCAGCGGTGCCGCGCTGCAGCGGCCGGAGCTGCAGATCACCCCGCGCGCCGATGTCGCGGCCGAACTCGGCGTCACCGCCAACTCGCTGGCGCAGACGATCCGGGTCTCGACCATCGGCGACGTCGACGCCAATCTGGCCAAGTTCAACAAGGAGACGCGGCAGGTCCCGATCGTGGTGCGGTTCGAGGAGCGTGCGCGCAACGACCTGTCGCTCCTGCGCAACCAGAAGGTCGCGACATCCACGGGCGGCAGTGTGCCGCTCGGCGTCGTCGCGGATGTGAGGCTCGGGCAAGGCCCCTCGCAGCTCGAACGCTACGATCGGCGTGACCGGGTGACGGTCGGCGCCGACCTGCCGGCCGGTGCGCCGCTCGGCACCATCGTCGAGACCATCCAGACCTTGCCGGTGGTGAAGTCCGCGCCCCCCGGCGTCAGCATCCAGAACACCGGCGATGCCGAGGTGATGGGCGAGGTCTTCACCGGCTTTGCGCTCGCCATCGCGGCCGGCGTGCTGATGGTCTATGCCGTGCTGGTGCTGCTCTTCGGCAGCTTCATCACGCCGATCACCATCCTCCTGTCGCTGCCGCTGTCGATCGGCGGTGCCATCCTCGGCCTTTACCTTGCCGACGATGCGATCAGCCTGCCGGTCGTCATCGGCTTCCTGATGCTGATGGGCATCGTCACCAAGAACGCCATCATGCTGGTGGAATTTGCGGTGGCCCAGGAGGCGGCCGGCATGAAGCGGAGCGACGCGATCATCGACGCCGCCCACAAGCGGGCCCGGCCGATCATCATGACGACGATCGCTATGACGGCGGGCATGGTGCCCTCCGCCCTCGGCGTCGGCGAAGGCGGCGAGTTCCGCTCTCCGATGGCCGTGGCGGTGATCGGTGGGCTCGTCGTCTCGACGCTGCTGTCGCTGGTATTCATCCCGACGCTGCACAGCCTGATTGAAGGCGCCAAGACGCGGATCCGACGGCTGCTGACCTTCGCCTTCAACAGCCCTGTGGCAGCGCCCGACGGTCACGCCCCGGCGCCTGCACCGCGCGGGACGCCGGCGGAATAACCGCCGCCCCCCCCGATGCGGCTGTCGATGCTGATCATCAAGCCGCAGCGGCAGGTGCAGGTTCACTCCTTGTTGGAGACGCCGGCCTGCTCAAAGGTGGCCATGCCGGTGTGGCAGACGGCGGCAGCCTTGACGATGCCGGCCGCAAGCGCCGCACCGGTGCCTTCGCCGAGACGCATGCCGAGTGCCAGGAGCGGCACCTTGCCCATCCGCTCCAGCGCCTTCATGTGGCCGGGCTCGGCCGAGACGTGGCCGAACAGGCAGTGGTCGAGCGCCGAGGGCTCGGCCGCCTGCAGCACCGCCGCAGCGGCCGTTGCGACATAGCCGTCGACGATCACCGGCACGCGCTGCATGCGGGCGGCGAGGATGGCGCCGGCCATGGCCGCGACTTCGCGGCCGCCGAGGCGCCGCAGCACCTCCAGCGGATCGCCAAGATGCGACCGGTGCAGCTCCAGCGCCTGCTCGATGACACGCGTCTTCAGCGCCATACCCTCCGCACCATGGCCGGTGCCGGGCCCGACCCAGTCGCGCACGGGGCCGCCGAACAGGGCCGCGAAGATCGCCGCGGCGATCGTGGTGTTGCCGATGCCCATCTCGCCGATGCAGAGGAGGTCCGGCTCGCCGGCCAGCACCTCCATGCCGAAGGCCATGGTGGCGGCACAGCCGCGCTCGTCCATCGCGGCATCCTCGGAAATGTCCTCGGTCGGCACTTCCAGCGCGAGGTCGAACACCTTGAGGCCTAGATCGTAGGCCGCGCAGATCTGGTTGATCGCGGCACCGCCGGCCGCGAAGTTCGCCACCATCTGCGCCGTGACCTCCGGTGGATAGGCGGAGATACCCTTGGCCGCGACGCCGTGATTGCCGGCGAAGACTGCCACCAGCGGACGGGTCACCGCCGGCGCGCGGCCCTGCCAGGCGGCGAGCCACTCCGACAGCTCCTCGAGCCGGCCGAGCGCGCCTGGCGGCTTGGTCAGCAGCCCTTCGCGCGAGCGCTTGGCCTGCACGGCGGCGGCATCGGGACCGGGCATGGTTGCCAGCAGCCGGCGGATGTCGTCGAAGGGCAATCCGGTGGTGGACATCATTGGCTCCGTTCGTGTCTATCGTGGCGCTTCTTAGAGGGACCTGCGCCCTCGACGCCAGAGACGGCGAGGGATGGATGATCGATATCGCCGCGGCAACCCTGCGCAGCCTGGCCTTCCTGACGCGACTGCCGCCGGTCGGCCGCGCCTTCACCGGCAACCATCCGCTGGGGGACGATGCCCATGCCTTTCCGATCGCCGGGCTGATCGCGGCCCTGCCGGCGGCAATCACCGTCGCGGCGGTCGCGGCCGTCGGCCTGTCACCTCTCGTCGCGGCGACGCTCTCGATCGCGGTGCTGGTCCTCACCACCGGTGCGCTGCACGAGGACGGGCTCGGCGACGTCGCCGACGGGCTCGGCGGCCACCATGAACGCGAGCGGGCGCTCGTCATCATGAAGGACAGCCGGATCGGCAGCTATGGCGCCCTGGCGCTGATCTTATCGATCGGGCTCAGGATCGGGCTTACCGCCGAGATCGCCGGGCGCTCCCATGAGGCGGCAGCGCTGGCGGTGCTCGCCGCAGCAGCGGCCAGCCGCGGCGCAATGGGCTGGCTGTGGGCAAGCCTGCCCTCCGCCGACATCGGTGGGCTAGCCGACCGTGTCGGCCAGCCGAGCCGGCGCACCGGCGGGCTCGGGCTTGGCCTCGGCGCGGCGATCCTCGCGGTGCTCGGATACGCTGCGGCCGCTGCTCTCGGCGTGGTTCTGCCGATCCTTTTTGGCGGCATCGCGACGTTTCTCTTCCGCGCCTTCGTCAAGCGCCGGCTCGGCGGCCAGACCGGCGACTGCCTCGGCGCTTGCCAGCAGTTATGCGAGATCGCGATCCTGCTCGGTCTTGCCGTCGCGCTTGCCTGACATGGCGTTCAGCGGGTGACGAGAAGCCCGAGACACAGCACCAGCACAGCGGTTGAGAGCGCCAGGAACAGGCCATCGGCGAGGCGGAGCGCGGCCGCAATATCCGCGGGCTCTGCCTCCCGGCGCCCGTCGGGATTCAGCATCGGTGCGGACACCTCCAGCTCGCCATAGCGGCGCGGCCCGCCCAGAGAGAGGCCGAGGGCGCCGGCCATCGCCGCCTCGGGCCAGCCGGCATTGGGAGAGCGGTGGGACGGCGCATCGCGGCGCGCGACGGCCAGTGCGTAGCGTCCCGCCGTGGCTCCACGCTCCAGTCCTGCAACAAGGGCGATCAGCAGCGCCGTCAGCCGGGCGGGGACGAGGTTGGCGGCATCGTCGAGCCGCGCCGCCGCCCAGCCATAGGCGCGGTAGCGCTCGTTCATGTGCCCGATCATCGAGTCCGCCGTATTGAGCGCCTTATAGGCAAAGAGGCCCGGCAGTCCGGCAAGGAGGAACCAGAACCACGGCGCGACAATGCCATCCGAGGCGTTCTCGGCGAGGCTCTCGATCGCGGCGCGGCAGACGCCGGCCTCGTCCAGCTGTTCCGGATCGCGCCCGACGATCATCGACACGGTGCGGCGCCCGGCGGCGAGCCCGCCCGAGCGCAATGCCGCGTCGACGGCCGCGACGTGATTAAGGAGGCTTTTCTGCGCCAGGAACACAGCGAGGATCACCGCCTCGGGCAGGATGGCGAAGCGGCCGAGAGCGGCGGCGAACAGCGCCTGTAGCGCCAGTCCTGCGAGAATGGCGCCGAAGAGCAGCAGTGCGACCGCCAGGGCGCCGTTGCGGCGGCGTGTGGCGAAGGGCAGCGCCGGCCGGTTGCCGCGTCGCTCCAGCGATGTGATGGCGCCGCCGATCAGCACCACCGGATGCGGCAGGCGCCGCCACAGCCACGGCGGATCGCCGATAAGGCGATCGAGCAGCGATCCGATGAGCAGCGTCGCGATGTGACCGGTCAGCACGATCAGCGTCCCCGGCTGAGCTCGGTCAGGCTGTCTTGCAGTGCCGCGCTCAGCCGCTCCGCAGCCGCCGCGTCGGCCGGGTTGCCGAGGCGCAGCCAGTCCGGCTGGTCCGTGAAAGGGCGCGTCAGGATGTGACGGCGGCACAGCGCCTCAAACAGCGCGCCGGCTCGGGCATGCCGGACGAGCTGGAACAACGTCGTGCCGCCGACGCGCTCCAGCCCTGCCCGCTCCAACACCGCGGCGAGTGCGCCGCTCTGACGATCAAGCGACTGCCGCACGGTGGCGGCGACGCTCTCGTCCAGCATGGCTTTGGCGATCGCCAGTGCCGGCCCCGAGACCGCCCAAGGGCCGAAGCGGGATGCGAGCCTGGCGGCAAGATCCGGCTCAGTCAGCGCAAAACCGAGGCGGAGGCCCGCAAGACCGAAGAACTTGCCGAAGGAGCGATAGACGAGAAGGCCAGGACGCCCCGCCTCGCCGGCGAGGCTTTCGCCGGGATCGGGATCGATGAAGGCCTCGTCCACGATCAGAAGGCCGTCGCGGACCGCCATTTCGTCCCGCAGGCGCAGCAGCGCCGTTCGTTTGTAGGAGCGGCCGTCGGGGTTGTTCGGATTGACCACGACGAGGATGCGAGTACCCGCATCGAGGTCGTCCAGTGTTGCCATGCGCCGGACATCGTGACCAGCGGCGCAAAAGCCGCCGGCATGCTCCGCATAGGTCGGTGAGACGACGGCGACGCGCGTCGGCGCGAAGAGATGCGGCAAAGTTGAGATCAGCGCCTGCGTGCCCGGCGCCGCGACGATCGCATCGGCCTGCGTGACGCCGTAGAAGCGCCGCGCCGCGCTCAGTGCCTCGTCTTCCAGGCCGGCATCGGGCAGGCGCGTCCAAAGCTCCGGCGCAAGCTCCGGCAGTGGCGGCGGAACCGGATTGATGCCGGTGGAGAGATCGAGCCAATCCTCTCGCCGGCCGCCATAGCGAGCGATGGCCGCATCCAGTGCGCCGCCGTGCCGGTGAGCTTCGGTCGCGCTCATGCCCGGTCAATCAGGTGCATGAAGGAGCCGGCGACCCGGCCGCGGCGCAGGCCCTGCGGCCCCTGCGCCTCGCCACGTGCATCGGTCACCACCGGGAACAGCGGCTCGCCAGGCCCTTCACGGACGACTGTCGCATAGTGGAATTCGTGTGCGGTCAATGTCCCTTGCCAATGCGGTCCGGCGGCCTCGACCCGGCGATAGCCGAGATGGCGACGGCGGGTGCGGAAGCTCGTCGCCACCGGCAGCAGGCCGAGCATGGCGTGAGTCGCCCCGTCAGCGTCCTCCAGCGTCTCACCCAGCACCATGTAGCCGCCGCACTCCCCGCAGACGGCCGCATCGCGTGCCGCGGCAGCGTTGAGGCCGGCGCGGAAGCTCTCTGCGGCCGCCAGCCTGCCGGCATGCAGCTCGGGGTAGCCCCCCGGCAGGTAGACGGCCGCTGCCGAGGGTTCGGGCGCTTCGTCGGCAAGCGGCGAGAAGAAGGTGAGCTCGGCGCCGGCCCGTCGCCAGCCGTCGAGCAGATGCGGGTAGGCGAAGGCGAATGCGGCATCGCGTGCAACGGCGATGCGCTGACCGAGCGGCGGCAGCGGTGCGGGACGTTCGATCGTCGCGACTGCTGAGGGACGATCAGCAGCCGGACGTGCCAGTGCCTTGAGCGCCTCGATATCGCACCCCGCCTCGATCCAGTCCGCCGCCCGTTCCAGAAACGCCTCGAGTTCCGGATGCTCGCCGGCCTGGACGAGGCCGAGATGGCGCGACGGGATGTCGAGCGTGGGCAGCGCCGGCAGCGCGCCGAGCACGGGGGTGCCGATCGGCGCCAGCGCCTCGCGCAGCAGCGCCTCGTGGCGCGGCGAACCGACGCGGTTGAGGATGACGCCGGCAAGTCGAAGATTGGATCGGAACCGATCGAAGCCGCTGACCAGCGCGGAGATGGAGTGGGACTGGCGGGCGCAGTCGACCACCAGCACCACGGCAAGATCGAGGGTGGTGGCAAGATCGGCCGCCGAGCCGGTGCCGTCGGCCGCGCCGTCGAACAGCCCCATCATCGCTTCCACCACGAAGGCCTCGGCCTTGTCGCAGGAGTCGGCAGCGAGCGCCGCGAGCAGGCTCGGGCGCATCGCCCAGGGATCGAGGTTGATACAGGCGCTGCCGCTCGCCGCGGCGTGGAAGGCGGAATCAATATAGTCCGGGCCTGCCTTGGCCGAGGCCACGGTGACGCCGCGGCGCGTCAAGCGGCGCGTCAACGCGCGCAGGAGCGCCAGCGTCACCGTGGTCTTGCCGGCGCCGGAGGACGGCGCGGCGATCAGGAGGCCGCCGCTCATACGGCAGCGCTCACGTGCTTTCGCCCACCGCAGCAGGCTTCTATAAGCCGCGCATGGGCTTCAATCTCGGCAGCGAAGGCAACAGGAAGCGGGCGGAACAGCCGGACCGGCCGCTGCGCCGCGGCTGGACGACAGGCGCCTGTGCCACCGCGGCGACCAAGGCAGCGCTGACGGCACTCCTCACGGGCGTCTTTCCCGATCCGGTGGAGATCACCCTGCCGAAGGGCGAGCGGCCGAGTTTTGCCCTCAACCGGCAGGGCTTCGCCGGTCACGAGGCCTTCGCGACCATCATCAAGGATGCCGGCGACGATCCGGACGTGACCCATCTGGCTGAAATCGTCGCGACCGTTCGGCTCGGCGCGCCAGGCTCCGGCATCATGTTCAAGGCCGGCCCGGGCGTCGGCACGGTGACGCTGGAGGGCCTGCCGCTGCCGCCCGGAGAGCCGGCAATCAACCCGGTGCCGCGGCGGCTGATGAGCGAGGTCGTAACCGCCCTCTGCGCCGAAGCAGGCCGACCCGCCGATGTCGAGATCACCATCGGCGTCACCAATGGCGAGGCGCTGGCGCGCCACACCTGGAATGCGCGGCTCGGCATCCTGGGCGGGCTGTCGATCCTCGGCACGACGGGAATCGTGCATCCCTTCTCCTGCTCGGCCTGGATCCACTCCATCCATCGTGGCGTCGACGTCGCCCGCGCGGCTGGGCTCGGCCATGTCGTCGGCGCCACGGGCTCGGCGAGCGAAGACGCCGTGCGAGTGCTCTACCCGAACTTGCCGGAGATCGCCTATCTCGACATGGGCGATTTCGCCGGCGGGCTCCTCAAGTATCTGCGCGCCCATCCCGTGCCGCGGCTGACCATCGCCGGCGGCTTTGCCAAGCTGACCAAGCTGGCGCAGGGGTCCATGGACCTGCATTCCGGCCGCAGTCAGGTCGACTTCGCCTTCCTCGATGCGCTGGCGCTGCATCTGCAGCCGAAGCGCAGTTCGGCGCTCGGAGCCGCGATCCTCTCGGCCAATACAGCGAAGGCCGCGCTGGAACTCGCCGCCCGCGAGGGCATCGACCTTGCCGCAGGCGTTGCCATCGAGGCGCAGCGCGCGGCGGCCGACGTGCTGCGGGGCGCAGCGGTCGCGGTGGACGTCGTCGTGGTGGATCGCGGCGGCGCGGTGATCGCGCGTGCCGGCTGAGACGATCCTCATCCTCGGTGGCACCGCGGAGGCGGCAGCGCTGGCACGACGGATCACGACAAGCTGGCCGGAACGGCGGCTGATCGTCTCGCTCGCCGGCCGTACCGCGGCGCCGGCCGCCATGCCGGGGACGTTGCGGATCGGCGGCTTCGGCGGCGCCGACGGGTTGGCGGCGTTCCTGACAGATGAGCGCATCGGGCGCCTGGTCGATGCGACGCATCCGTTCGCCGCGGGCATCAGCCGCAATGCGGCAAAGGCGACGACCCGCGCAGGCGTGCCGCGCCTCATGCTGCAGCGGCCGGGCTGGACGCCGGTCACCGGCGACAACTGGACCAGCGTTGCCTGCCTCGGCGCCGCGCGCGACGCACTGCCGCCCGGCGCCAGACCCTTCCTGGCGCTTGGCAGCCAGCATCTGAAGCCGTTCGCGCAGCGCCCGGACCTTCGGGCGATCGTGCGCATGGTGGATCCGTCCGCCGAGCCCCTGCCCTTCGCGGCGGAAATCATCCTCGGCAAGCCATCCGGCGATGCCGCGGACGAGGCCGCGCTGCTGGCCCGCACCCGCGCCACCCACCTCGTCTGCCGCAACTCGGGCGGCAGCGCGTCATACGGCAAGGTCAAAGCGGCGCGGCACCTCGGCTTGCCGGTGATCATGATCGAGCGGCCACCGGCGCCGCCGGGCCCAAGCGTCGCGTCGGTGGATGAGGTCATGGCCTGGTTCGACGGCTGAGGCTCACGCCTTGCGCGCCGGGCGCAGCACATGGACGTGGTCGGCATCGTATAGCTTGGAATCGATGAAGCCTTCGGCGCCGAGACCGCGGCCGACGAGGATCAGCGCCGTGCGCGTCAGCTTGGCGGCGCGCGCCTTGCGGTGGATATCGCCGAGCGTGCCGTGGATGAAGGCCTCGTCCGGCCAGCCGACGCGGTAGGCGATGACCGCCGGGCAGGATTCGCCATAGGCGGGCAGCGGGATCAGCTCACGCTGGATGTGCGGGATGTTGCGCACGGAGAGGTGGATCGCCAGCGTCGCGCCGCTTTGCCCGAGCGTCGACAGCTCCTCGCCCTCCGGCATCTTGGAGGACTGCATGGCGGTGCGCGTCAGGATGATCGTCTGGCAGACCTCGGGGACCGTGAGCTCCTTCTGCAACGCCGCCGCAGCCGCGGCAAAGGCCGGGACGCCAGGGGTGACGTCATAGGGGATGCCGAGGGCGTCGAGCCGGCGCATCTGCTCGGCGGTGGCGCCATAGATCGAGGGATCGCCGGAGTGGACGCGTGCAACATCCTTTCCCGCGGCATGTGCGGCCTCGATCTCGGCGATGATCTCGTCCAGCGTCATCGGCGCGGTGTCGAGCACGCGGGCACCGGCGGGGGCGGCCTTGACGATCTCCTCCGGCACCAGCGAGCCGGCATAAAGGCAGACCGGACAGGCCTCGATAAGCCGCAGGCCGCGCACGGTGATGAGGTCGGGCGCGCCGGGACCGGCGCCGATGAAATGAACGGTCATGGTGTCTCAGGCGGCGTTGGCGATGCTGACTTCGGCCGTGATCTTCGACCAAGGCACGTGGAGCCGACCCTCTTCGTCGCTCTCGATAAGGCCTAGCCAGCTCAGTTCCTTGACATCAGCGGCAACCATATCGGCGTCGCGGCCGAGCCTCTGGGCAAGAGCGTCCGGCATGGTCGGCCCGGCATGCTGCAACTTTTCCAAGAGGTCCCACCGCTCCGGCGACATGGTGCGCCAAAGCTCCTCGATGCTCTGGAATCCGATCCGCGGTGTCTCAGGTGTGTAGTCGCCCGCGTCGATCCGTCGGGCTGAGGCTAGGGCATGAGCGAAGAACGCGTCCAAGCTCGCAACATGGAGAATTATCTCGCTCACAGACCGATCTCCCTCATGACGTCACAACGAAAATCCAGGATCAACGTCGGAATGTCGACGAAGACATAAGGCTCCTCATGATCTCGGTAGTGCCGATGATCGCCTTTGCCTAGCTCGTTATCATATCCGACGATACGCTCATTGGGACGCCCGCAGAAGAGCGAGTATTTCAGTCCATGCGGCCGCTCCGGCGTGACCTCGGGCAGTCGCCAGATGCGTATCTGCATGATGAGGTCACCTACGATCGGCTCTTTGATGTCGAGGATTAGACTCGCCTTCACTGCTGGGCTGCCGGTGAAACGAGGGAAGTCAGCTTGTCTGCCACACCCTCGCCCGTCATTCCCTCCCCCGCCATGCCCGTCCCTGCCTTTCCCGAGTAGCCGCGGGGTGTGTAGACCCAGCGCCGGCCGTCGCCCGTCGTCACCGTGCGGCTTTCCGACGAGCCGACCACCACAACCGTCAGCATGTCGACCTCGTCGATGTCGAGTTCGCCGAGCGGCACGATGCGCACATGCTCGCCGGGACGCCCGAGATTGGTGGCGAGCACCACCGGCGTCTCCGCCGGGCGATGCTGCAGCAGCACATCGCGCGCGAAGGCGAGCTGCGTGCGGCGCTTGCGCGACACCGGATTGTAGAAGGCGATGACGAAGTCGGCCTCGGCCGCCGCCCGCACGCGGCGCTGGATGTCCGCCCAGGGCGTCAGCAGGTCGGACAGCGAGATGGTGCAGAAGTCGTGGCCGAGCGGCGCACCGGCCCGTGCCGCCGCCCCCTGCAGCGCCGAGATTCCCGGCGAGACGGCTATGGCAACCCGGCGCGCGGAGTCGGAGAGGCCGCCCTTGTCCAGAAGCTCGAAAACCAAAGTCGCCATGGCGTAGATGCCGGCATCGCCGGAGCAGACGAGGGCGACGCTCCGCCCCTCGCCCGCCAGTTCCATGGCATGGCGCACCCGCGCCTCTTCCGCGCCGAGATCGAAATCGTGCCGGCGCTTGCCGGCCGCCAGGGACCCCAGAAGATCGAGGTAGAGCGAGTAGCCGACGAGATCGGTGGAGGCCGCGACCATCGCCGAGACCTCCGGCGAGCGCCATTCGGCGCCGCCCGGGCCGATGCCGACGACATGGAGCATGCCGCGATCGCGCCCGATGGTTTGCGCTGCGATGGGGACCGGGGCAATCGCCAGCGCCGCGGTCGCGCGCTTCGCCTTCCGCTTGCCGACCAGCAGCCGACCTGCCGCGCCGACGGCGGCCAGCGCGGCACCTTCCGCGACGCCGTGGCAGCCGGTCTCGGCAAAGACGATGTCCGAAGGGCTCTGCAGCCGTGCGGCTTCGGCCTCCAGCCTTGCCGCTGCATAGAAGCGGGCCGGCACGCCGAAATGGTTCGCGACGGCATGAACCGCGGCCTCATCGGCCTTGAGGTCGATCGAGACGACGGCGGCCAGCGACAGCGGGCTGACGCCGGCCTCGGCGAGCACAGCCTCCGCCAGCGCGATCGCCTCCTCAGCCGGCGCACCGCGCTCGCAGCCGATCCCGAGGGCGAGCGTCGCCGGACGATAGACCAGTTCCAGCGGACCCGGTGCTGGGTCCCGCATCTCGCTCACCCGCAAGGTCACCGCACCATCGTCGCTGAGCGGGATTGCGGAAGCGTTCAGCCACGCCGCCTCGCCCTCCAACCAGGCCCAGGCGCCGGCGAGGAGCTCGGCCATCACGGCCTTGGCGTTCTCAGGGTTCTCCAGCCGCCAGCCAAAAGGCGGGGCGTCCAAAGCGACACCGAAGCGCAGATCCCCGGCCGTCGTCACGGCTGCCGGACAGCCCAAGGCGGCAGCGATAGTGCGGGCAATATCGTTGGCGCCATGGTGGCCGCCAAGCAGCGGCACGACCGCCGAGCCATCCTCGGCGATCGCCAGCACGGCCGGCTCCGTCGTCTTGTCGGCGAGGAGCGGCGCCAGGATGCGGATCATCGCGCCGGAGGCCATGATGCCGATGATGGGCCGCCCGGCGACAAACAGGGCGCGCAGATGCGCTGCGGCGCTGTCGAAGGTCACATCGACATCACTGACGCGGTCAACCGCGCCATGTATCTCGCCGCCGACCGCAGCGCGAATGCGCATCGCCACCGGCAGCGCGGCCGCCGAGAGGATGACGATCGCCGGTCTCATTCAGGTTCCTTTCGGCGCAGTCCGCCTGCCATCGCCGGCTCGACCCCGCGATAGCCGAGGATCATCGAGAAATATGGGGCCGCGTCCGGCGCTTCGGCGAGCGGCACGATGCGCTCGCCATCCTGCGAGACGCGTTCGAGATACAGCGTGCTGTCGAGTAGACCGAGCGAACCGAGAAGCGCTCGCAGGCGCGGCAGGTGCCGGCCGACCTTCATGATCGCAAAGCCCTGCGAGCGCTCGACCAGCGCGGCGATCGCCTCATCCGCCAGCGGTCCGGGAATAACGGTCAGAACGTCGTTGCGCGAGGCGAGCGGACGAAGCGCTGCCGCCGCCGAGGCCATGACGGAAGAGATGCCGGGAACGATCTCGACCTCGTGCGCGGTGGCGAGGCGCTCGAACAGATACATGAAGGAGCCGTAGAAGAACGGGTCGCCCTCGCAGAGCACCGCGACGTCATTGCCAGCGTCGAGCTCCGCCGCGATGCGCAGCGCCGCTTCGTCATAGACCTCACGGGCCGGAACACGGTCGACCCGCATCGGAATGGTGATGGCGATCTCCCGCTGGCCGCCGATCAGATGCGGCTCGACAATGCGGCGCGCCAGGCTCGGGCCGCTATCGGAAGCGGGATAAGCAAACACCGGCACCCCGCGCAGGATACGCAGCGCCTTCAGCGTCAGCAGTTCGGGATCGCCGGGGCCAACGCCGAGGCCGTAGAGGCGGCCACGCGGCTGCCCCGCTTGCACCGGCCCAAGTTCGCCGGGGGCTCGGCCGCGCGCCTCCGACATGGAGGTGTCGGTCATGCCACCCCCTTGACGAGATGCCAGTGGATCACGGGCATTGCCGGCTTCCAGCCGTGCAGGGAGCCGACCGGCTCGGCCCGCTCGACGCCGATGCGCAGCAACTCGCCGCCATGTTCTGCATGGAGCGCGAGGAGGATCGCTTCCGATTCCAGCGTCACGGCATGGGCGACGAGCCGCCCGCCCGGACGCAGCGCCGCATGCGCAGCTGCGAAGACCGCTTGCGAGAGTCCGCCGCCGATGAAGACGGCATCTGGCGTCGGCAGTCCGTCCAGAGCCTCCGGCGCGCGACCGCTGCGGATCTCGATCTCCGGCACGCCGTGTCGCTCGGCATTGGCAGCCATGAAGGCGCGGCGCTCAGCCAACGGCTCCAATGCAATGGCGCGCATGGCGCGCGCGGCCCGCAGCCACTCCACGGAGATCGCGCCGGATCCGGCGCCAATGTCCCACAGGCACTCGCCCGGATGCGGCGCCAGCGCCGAGAGCGCTAAGGCGCGCAACACGCGCTTGGTCATCTTGCCGTCGTGGGTGAATGCCTCGTCCGGCAACGGGCCGGCGCCCCATCCCCCTGCCGGATCATCGACGCCGCAGGTGACGGCGACGAGGTTGAGATCGGCGATCCCATCGAGATCGAAGGCGGAGGCCTGCGTCTCGCGCTGCCGCTCAGCCGCACCGCCGAGATGCTCCAGCACCGTCATCCGGCTCGCACCGAACCCAGCCTCCGTCAGCAGCGCGGCAATGCGGGCAGGCTCTGCGCCGTCGTCCGTCAGCACCAGCAGCCGAGTGCCATCCGCCAGCGACCGGCGCAAGGTCGCCAACGGGCGGCCGTGGACGCTGAGACACAGGCAGTCCTGCAGCGGCCAGCCGAGGCGCGCCGCCGCCAGCGAGAAGGCCGACGGGCTCGGCAGCACCTCCATCTCGGCCGGATCGATATAGCGCGACAGCGTCGCGCCGATGCCGAACCACATGGGATCGCCGGAGGCGAGGATTGCAACCGGCTCGCCGCGCCGGTCCTTCAGCGCCTTGATCGATTGCGTCAGCGGCGAGCCCCAGGCAATCGTCTCGCGTCCGTCCTCACCCAGCGCCGCCAGATGGCGCGCGCCACCGAAGACCACCGTTGCCGCATCAAGGCGCCGGCGCGCTGCCGGCGAGAGGGTCGCCACCCCCCCGTCGCCGACGCCTATCACCGTCAGCCAGGGCTTCATGCCGTCGCAGCGGCCGATCCGGCTGGGGTGCTGCCGCCAAGGCCCCCGGCCAGCGCATTAACCGCCGCGGCCGCCATGGCGCTGCCGCCGCGTCGGCCCTTGAGCGTGATAAACGGAATGCCGCGCGGGTCGCGCAGCAGTTCGTCCTTTGACTCCGCCGCGCCGACAAAGCCGACGGGAAGGCCGATGATCAGCGCCGGGCGCGGCGCACCTTCGTCAATGCGCTCCAGGAGGCGGAACAAGGCGGTCGGCGCGTTGCCGATCGCCACGACAGCGCCGCCGAGGCGATCGTCCCAGAGATCGACCTGCGCGGCCGAGCGCGTCGTTGCCTCGCGCTCGGCGATCTTGCCGACGCGCGGATCGTTAAGCCGGCAAATGATCTTGTTCCCGAGCACGAGATTGCGGGTGATGATGCCATGGGACACCATCTCGGCATCGCAGAGGATCGCACCGCCCTGCCGCAGCGCCTGCCGACCCGCCTCGATCGCCCCCTCGCTGACAACAAGATCGCGCACGAGATCCGTCATGCCGCAGGCGTGGATCATGCGGATCGCCAGTTCCTCCGCCTCCGGCGGCACGCGGCCGAGATCGGCTTCCTTGCGGATGGTGCGGAAGCTCTCCTCGTAGATCGCTGCGGGATCGCGCAGATAGGTCAGGCGGCGCACCGGCACCGCCGCATCCTCGGCGGTAAAGACATGATCGAGGCCGAGGATCCAGCCCTCTTCGGTGGTGACGGCCCGCTTCTCTTCCTCACCGAGATCAGCCGGCAGCGCGAAGAGATCGAGGAAGCGGCCATCGGCATCGAGTTCGGCAAAGCGGGTGGCCAGCGTCTCCACCTGCGCCTCATCGAGGCAGCTCTTCTCGCCCTGCTCGACCGCGAACATGGCGGGATAGATCTCGGCGAGCACCAGATCGGCCGACTGTTTGCGCGAGAAGCCGTTCTCAAACGGCCAGACGGCGATGCGCTCGGCGAATTCGGGATCACGCCGCAGCGTCTCGAGGCGGGCGATGCCGGTGAAGGCCTGGCTGCCGACGCTGCCGGTATAAGCGAGCTTCCACACCGGCTGCGCGCGGCGCGCCCGCGCTTCCGCCATGCGACGCTCCGGCAGGCCGGCGGGGTAAGGTGTCGGCTTCAGAGCGGGAAGGCCGGGAATATCCTGGTGAGCCGGGCGGCCCCAGAACATTGGCGTCGTCTTCAGAGGGCCGCGGTTGAAGATGCCGCCAAGCTCGAAGCGGTTGGAGAAGTTGTCGTCGCGGTCCTGCAGACGTGCCGCGATTTCGGCCCAGAGCGCCTTCCAGTCCGGACTGCCGGCGATCAGCTCGGCCGCCCCGGCGGGGTAGCCGAAGGGGAAGTCGAAGCCAGCAAAGACGCGCTTGCCGTCGGCGATCGCGCTGCGGAAGAGCTCGCGCAGCCGCTCCATTGCCGCCGCGCGCGTTGAGGGATTTGTCGTTTCGACAATCCGGACCTCCCGGCCGACCCGCTCGGCGATCGCGATCCAGATCGAATCGCGCCCCGTGGTCGGCGTGTTCGCCGCCGACCAGTCGACGACGGCATAGAGGTCGAAGACGCCGCTCATACGGTTTCCTTGGGAAGGGCCTTCATCGAGCGCGGGCCGAGCGGATGGTCGGCATGCGGATAGGGATGGTGGCCGTGGTCGTGACCATGGTGATGGCCGTGATGATCATGGCCGTGGGAATGATCGTGATGATGCCCGGCGCCATGATGACCGTGGTCGTCATGAGCGTGGGAATGCGCATGATCGTGGGAGTGCCCGTGATGATGCACATGCCCGTCATGCCCGTGATGATGGTGGTGGTCATGGCCATGATGATGGTCGCCAGCATGATGGTCGTGCTGATGCCCGGCCGGCCCATGGTCGCCCGGCGCCTCCGAGGTGCCGATGCCTTCGACATGATGATGGTGGCTCTCCTGCGGCAGGCCCACCTCCGCCTCGAAGCCCAGCACCTGCTCCCGGTACTTGCACATCTGGCAGTTCATCAGGTTGGTGCCGTCGAGGATCTCGTTCATCCGGTCGACGAAGGTTTCCACCACCAGATCGTGGTCACCGAGATAGGGCGCCTTGAGGAAACGAATCTCGGGATGGCGCGCCGCCACGATGTCGGTGTGGTCGTAGATGCGGCGCACGAGGATGCCGGTGAAGAGGAAGTAGGGGAAGACGACGATCCGCCGGTAGCCGAGCCGGCTGGCATGCTCCAGCCCCGGCTCCACCAGCGGGAAGGTCACGCCGGAATACACGGTCTCGCCCCAGCCGAAACCGAGCCCCTCCCAGAGCATCCGCATGACCTTGGCGACGTTAGAATTGGCATCGGGGTCCGACGCTCCGCGGCCGACCACCACCAGCATCGTGTCGTGCAGCGGCTCGCCATCGCGCCAGCCGTCCGCCCGCAGGCATTCACGGATCCGCTCACCGGCGGCGCGGATCATCTTCGGATCGATGCCGAGTTCGCGCCCATAGGTGATCGTCAGCCCGTTCGCCGCGGCATAGGTGTTGAGAACGGAGGGGATGTCGTTCTTGGCATGACCGGCGGCGAACAACATGCCTGGCAGTGCCAGCACCTGCGTCGCGCCGCCCTCGCGCAGCTTGTCGAGCCCGGTACGAATGATCGGGGTCGCGAATTCGAGATAGCCATATTCGAGCGGCCATTCCGGCAGGCGCCGCTTCAGCTTCTCAGCCAGTCCCTTGAACTCGTCGACAGCGCCCTTGTCGCGGCTGCCATGGCCGCACAGCATCAGAGCCTTCATGGTATGCACTCCTCCGTTTTTTCGTTCAGACGCCGGAGGGATGCCGGGCCTCGCGAAAGGTCCGCCATTCGGTCCGACAGCTCCGTCTTGGCCCCCTGCTTGGGTCGGCCTCACCGGATTGATCTCAGCCCGTCCACGGGCACCGTCAGGTACTGCCGTTCTAAAACAGGATTGGCGGCAAGCGTCAACGAACGCCCCTGACGCTTGGGAGCGCTGACTGCACGGACGGCGCGGGCTGAGCCGCCATAGCGGATCGCGGGGTCCGAACGCGCAGCACGCTGGGGCGGCAGGTGCGGCATCGGCGCGGATGCGATCTATCGACCGTGCGCTTTGCGTCAGACCCGGAAGCCGCTAAAGCCCTCGCATCATCCCGCCGAGGACTGCCGATGGCCGTCGATGCCACCTTTGCCGTGCTGGTGCTGGCTGCCTTCCTCGCCGGCTTCGTCGATTCGATCGCCGGCGGTGGCGGGCTGATCACCATCCCGGCCCTCCTTCTCGGCGGCGTCGACCCGCTGCAGGCGCTCGGCACCAACAAGCTGCAGGGGCTCTTCGGTTCCGGCTCGGCTTCGCTCGCCTATGCCTCCAAAGGCCATGTGAACCTGAAGGCGCTCGCACCAACCGCCCTCCTGTCCTTTCTCGGCGCAGCGCTCGGCGCGCTCGGCGCCAAGGTGCTGCCGACGAGCGTGCTGGAGACGCTGCTGCCGTTCCTTCTCATCGCTATCGCCCTCTACTTCGCGCTGAAGCCAGGGCTTTCGGACGCGGCGGCGGAGCGGCGCATCAGCCCGCGCCTTTTCGCCCTGACGATCGTGCCGCTGATCGGCTTCTATGACGGGCTGTTCGGACCGGGTGCGGGCTCCTTCTTCATGCTGGCCTTCGTCACCCTCGCCGGTTTCGGCGTCCTGAAGGCCACGGCGCACACCAAGCTTCTCAACTTCGCCTCCAATTTCGGCGGCTTCGCCGTCTTCGCCCTGTCCGGCGCAATCCTGTGGAAGCTCGGCCTTGCCATGGGCGTCGCGCAGTTCCTCGGCGCGCGGCTCGGCGCGGCCTCGGCCATGCGCTTCGGCGCCAGGCTGATCCGCCCGCTCCTCGTCGTCGTCTGCCTGGCACTCGCGATCCGGCTCCTATGGACGTGAGGACAGGGTGCCGAGAGGCCGCCGGATGAAGCGGCCCGCGACCATCATGCTGCAAGGCACCGGATCCGACGTCGGCAAGACGGTGCTCGTCGCCGGCCTCTGCCGCCTCTTCGCCAACCGAGGTCTGACGGTCCGACCCTTCAAGCCGCAGAACATGTCGAACAATGCGGCCGTCGCCGCTATTCCGGAAATCGGCGGCTCGGGCGAAATCGGACGCGGCCAGTGGCTGCAGGCGCTCGCCTGCCGGACCGCGCCGAGCGTGCACATGAACCCGGTGCTCTTGAAGCCGCAGTCGGAGACCGGCAGCCAGGTCGTCGTGCAGGGGCGCGTCAGGGGCGAGGCCAAGGGGCGCGACTACCAGCGGCTGAAGCCCGAGCTTCTCGGCGCCGTCCTCGACAGCTTTGCCCGCGTCGGCACGGGTGCCGACCTCGTTATCGTCGAGGGTGCGGGTTCGCCGGCCGAGATCAATCTGCGGGCCGGCGACATTGCCAATATGGGATTTGCGACGGTCGCAAACGTGCCGGTGATCCTCGTCGGCGACATCGACCGCGGTGGCGTGATCGCCTCGCTGGTCGGCACACATGCGATCCTGCCGGAGACCGACCGGGCGCAGGTCCGCGGCTTTCTGATCAACAAGTTTCGCGGCGATGTCTCGCTGTTCGACGAGGGACTGGCGGCGATCACCCGCTTCACCGGCTGGCCGTCGCTCGGCGTGGTGCCCTTCCTGAACGATGCGTCCCGGCTGCCGGCGGAGGATTCCGTCGCGCTGGAGCGGCTGGCCCGCCCGACCGCAGCTAGGACGGACGGACGCCTCCTCGTCGCCGTTCCGCAGCTGGAGCGCATCGCCAATTTCGACGATCTCGATCCGCTGATTGCAGAACCGGGCGTCAAAGTCGTGTTCGTGCGGCCCGGCGAGCCGCTGCCCGAAGCGGCAAGCCTGGTGCTGATCCCAGGCTCGAAGTCGACGATCGCCGATCTCGCCGCCTTCCGCCGCAACGGCTGGGATGCCGACCTGCGGCGCCATCATGGGCGCGGCGGGCACGTCGCCGGCCTGTGCGGTGGCTACCAGATGCTCGGCCGCCGTGTCGCCGACCCGCTCGGCATCGAAGGCCCGCCCGGCGAGATCGATGGCCTCGGCCTTCTCGACGTCGAGACGGTGATGGAGCCGGAGAAGACGGTGCGCGAGGCGCGAGGCGTGTTGCCGGACGGCCTGCCGCTCACCGGCTACGAGATCCATCTCGGCCGCACAGCAGGCCCGGACTGCGCCCGGCCGGTGTGCCTCATCGACGGCGTGCCGGACGGCGCGACGAGTACCGACGGCCGCGTCTTCGGTACCTATCTCCATGGCCTGTTCGCAGCCGATGAATGGCGCCGGCGCTTCCTCCGGCGGCTCGGCGTCGATGCCACCGGCGTCAGCTACGCTGCAGGTGTCGAAGCCGCCCTCGACGCCATCGCAGCCGAGCTGGCGCGGTTTCTCGACATCGACGCGCTGCTGCGGATCGCGGAAGACGCTAGGACCGCGCCATCCACGTCTTGAACTTGTCCGCCCAGGCGGGGTGCCAGCGCGACAGCGGCGGGCGGTTCTCGATGATGTCGCCGGCGGCCCAGGCGATGCGCTTCTCGTCGGTTTTCCGATCCACGTCGTTGTCCGGGCACAAGATGTAGAAGTCGTCGGTTTCGAGTTTGTCCATGAGGAAGTCGACGAGCTCCTCCGCCGTCCAGGCACCGGCTGGCTTCTCGACCCTCTCCCCCTTGGTGAGGTTGGTGAAGACGAAGCCGGGGATCAGCAGCCGTGCCTCGACGCGCCCGCCTTCGCGGTTGCGCAGCTCGTGCTGCAGCGCCTCGGCAAAGGCCTTCACCCCGGCTTTGGCGACATTGTAGGCGGGATCGCCCGGCGGCGTGGTGATGCCCTGCTTGGAACCGGTGACGACGATCAGCCCCGGTTCGCCGCTATCAGCCATGCGCTCGCCAAAGACCTGCCCGACATGGATGATGCCACCGAGATTGATCGAGAGGATCGCCTCCCAGGTTGATGCGGCGCCGAAAACGGCGCTGCCCGGCTGGATGGCGGCATTGTCGAGAAGCACGTGGACGGCGCCCCAGCGCGAGAACACCTCGTTGGCCAGGGCCTCCACCGCGACCCGGCTTGAAACGTCTGTGTCGCTCGTCATCACCGCCTCGGCACCGGCAAGCCCCTCAAGCTCGGCCCGAGCCGCAGCCAGGCGCTCGCGGTCGCGGTCGACGATGCAGACGCGCATGCCGAGGCCGGCAAAGCGATGCGCAGCGGCAAGTCCGATTCCGGAGGCGCCGCCGGTGATCACGGCGACATGGTTCGGCGACAGGAGCGGGTGGGTCATGAGCTTGCGTCCGGCTGATCGATGTCCTCCGGAGATAGGGCGAGGCGGGCAACGTCCAGCGTCCTGGCTCAACCAAGCCAGCGCTGGGGCGCATTGACACCCGACCGCGCCCGTCTATCCTTGGCGCCGGATGGTCCCGGGCACGAGAATCGTCGTCCGGGCTAAGAGGGAATGCGAAGGGCCGACCCAATTCGGGGACCTTCATCGCAGCCGACCCCGCGACTGTAGAGCGGCGAGGCCCTTCCACCGTTTTCGACCGGCTATGCCGAGGAGACGGAAACGCCACTGGAGCACGTCTCCGGGAAGGCAGGAAGAGCGCCGACGACCCGTGAGCCAGGAGACCTGCCATCCTCAGCACGGCCGCCGCAGGCGGTCATCACGGAGGTTGAACCCATGTCCATTCGCACCGGCACCGTTGCCGATCTCAGTGCATCCACGCGCCTTGCCGTCGGCATTGCCGCGCTCTTCACCGGCGCCTTCCTGATCTGGGGCGTCGGCTTCGCCCATTCAGAGGCGTTGCACGACACCGCCCACGACGTCCGCCACTCCTACGGCTTTCCCTGCCACTGAGGGATTGAAGCCATGATCGGACGGTTTTTCCTGGCTGCGCTGGCGGCCGGGCTGTTTGTCGGCGCCCTGATGACGCCGGTCCACTATGCGCGCCTGGTGCCGCTGATCCTCCACGCCGAAACCTTCGAGAGTGGCGGCGCGGCGGCGCACGACCACGCTGCCATCAACGATGAGACCATGGCGCTGCGGCTCGTCGGCAGCGCCACAGCCGCACAAACCGCTACGGACGGCGCCGGGCTCCTCCACCTCGTCCACTCGCCGGCCGCCTCCGGCGAGGAGGGCGACGGCACCGGGCTGTTCGAGAGCCGGCTGCTCGGCACCTTCTTTGCCAACATCGTCGCCGGGGCGGGCTTTGCCCTGGTGCTGGCCGCGATCAGCCTCCTCCTTGGCGTGCCTCTCACGGCGGCCAATGGCGCGCTCTGGGGCGTCGTCGGCTTCTTCGTCGCGTCACTCGCCCCGGCGATCGGCCTTGCGCCGGAACTGCCGGCGATGCCGGCGGCCGATCTGGCGGCCAGGCAGACCTGGTGGATCGCCACCGTCGCCCTCACCGGCATTGGCGCCTACCTCCTGATCCTGAGGTCCGAAGCCTGGGCCAAGATCGGTGGCCTCGTGCTGGTCGCGCTGCCGCAGATCTACGGCGCACCGCAGCCCGACACGCTGGACAGTCCGGTTCCCGCGACGCTGGCGGCCGAGTTCGCCTCCTCCTCGCTCGCCACGGCGGCGGTCTTCTGGCTGGTCCTTGGCCTCTGCCTCGGCCTTGCCATGGACCGGTTCGGAGCCCGCGAAGCGTGAGCGATCCAACCCGGCGCGATGCTGCGCCGGGCCTCACTCTGGTTCTCGGCGGCGCGCGCTCCGGCAAGAGCGCCTTTGCCGAGGGCCTCGTCCGTGCCAGGGGGCCTCAGCCGGTCTATATTGCGACCGGCCGGGCTTTCGATGCGGAGATGCAGACGCGCATCGCCACGCACCAGAACCGGCGTGGTCCGGAGTGGCGGACGGTCGAGGCGCCGATCGATCTGGCCGGCACCATCGAGGCGCTTGGCGATGACACGAGCGCCATCCTCGTCGACTGCCTGACCCTCTGGATCACCAATCTGATGCTGGAGGAGCGGGACATCACGGCCGCATGCGAGGAACTGCTCGGCGCGCTGGCGGATCGCAGCGCCAAGCCCTCCGCGCCGCCGCTGGTGCTCGTCTCCAACGAGGTCGGTCTTGGCATCGTGCCGGACAACGCCATGGCTAGATCCTTCCGCGACCACGCCGGCGCCCTCCACCAGCGCGTCGCGGCGATCGCGACAAACGTTTATTTCGTCGCGGCCGGTCTGCCGCTGACCCTGAAAGGTTGAAACCATGAGCGAGAAGATCCCCGCCACGGTGATCACCGGCTTCCTCGGTGCCGGCAAGACGACGATGATCCGCAACCTTCTGGAAAATGCTGGCGGGCGGCGCATCGCGCTGATCATCAACGAGTTCGGTGACCTCGGGGTCGACGGCGGCATCCTCACCGGCTGCGGCATCGAGACCTGCAGCGAGGACGATGTCGTCGAGCTTACCAATGGCTGCATCTGCTGTACCGTCGCCGACGACTTCATCCCGGCGATGACGAAGCTCCTGTCGCGGGAGCGCCTGCCAGACCACATCGTGATCGAGACCTCCGGCTTGGCACTGCCGCAGCCGCTGGTCGCGGCCTTCAACTGGCCGGAGGTGAAGACGCGCGTCACTGTTGACGGCGTCGTGACCGTGATCGACGCTGCTGCCGTTGCCGAAGGCCGGTTTGCCGACGACGAGGCGGCGATTGCGGCCGAACGCGCGGCCGATACGAGCCTCGACCACGACAATCCGCTGGAAGAACTCTTCGAGGACCAGATCACCGCGGCCGATCTCATCGTGCTCAACAAGGCCGACCTCGTCGACGCTGCGACGCTGACGCGGGTGAAAGCTGAGATCGGCGACGGCAGCGCCCGTCCGCTGAAAATCGTGACGACGGAGAACGGCCGCCTGCCTGCCGAGGTGCTGCTCGGCATCAAGGCCGGCACCGAGGATCTGATCGCCGCCCGCAAGTCGCATCACGAGCTGGAACACGAAGACGGTCACGAACACGATCATGACGACTTCGAGAGCTTCGTCGCCATTGCCGGCGCTGTGAATGACCCGACCGGCTTCGCCGAGGGGTTGAAGGCGCTGATCGGCCGGCACGACATCCTGCGCCTCAAGGGTTTCGCCGACGTGCCGGGCAAGCCGATGCGCCTCGTCGTCCAGGCTGTCGGGCAGCGTGTCGCGACCTACTACGACCGACCTTGGAAGCCAGACGAGATCAGGGCAACGCGGCTGGTGGTGATCGGCCTGCATGACGGACTGGACGAGACGGCGATCACGGACGAGATCATCGCCCTCACCGGCTCCCCCGACCCGGCCTCTGCCGGCGTCACGGAGTAGGCGGAGCCTTACGCTTGCACCTTCTCCTCGCCCAGAAGGGAACGATCGCCGAGGGGGGCGAGGCGGTCGATCTCGGCCAGAGCCCAGGCGATATCGTCGTCCTATCTGCGGCAGATACCGAAATCGCAGCTCTCGCGGGCGCGGCGGGGCGGCTCGGCGACGATGCGCCATCGCTGCGCCTCGCCAATCTGTTGCGCCTGTCGCATCCGATGTCGGTCGATACCTATGTCGAGCGGACGGCGCGGCATGCCAGGCTCGTGGTGGTGCGGCTGCTCGGCGGTGCTGCCTATTGGCCCTACGGGCTCGACGCGCTGCTGGCGAATGCGCAAGGCAGCGGCTCGCAACTCGTGGTGCTGCCCGGCGACGACAAGCCGGATCCCGGCCTCGACCGTTATTCCACCGTTCCCACTGAAGCGCGCGACCGGCTGTGGCGCTACCTCGTCGAGGGCGGGGCGGAGAATGCGGCCAAGTTTCTCCAGGCCTGCCAAGCCTTGCTGGACGGCAGCGACTGGCCGCCGGAAGCGCAGCCGCTCCTGAAGGCCGGGCGGTTCGAACTGCCCTCCTCCCGCAACGGCGATGCGCCCGACAGGGAGCGACCGCTGGCGGCGATCGTCTTCTACCGCGCCCTCGTGCAGAGCGGGCAGACCGAGGCCGTCGAGGCTCTGGCCGCCGCGCTCGATGATGCCGGGCTCGATGCGCTGCCGGTCTTCGTCACCAGCCTCAAGGATGCGGTGTCCGCTGAGACGTTGCGCGCCCTGTTCCAGCCGCGCCCGCCATCGGTGGTGATCAACCTCACCGGCTTTGCCGTCTCCTCGCCCGGCGCGGCCCGTCAGCCGACCGTGCTGGAGGAGAGCGGCGCCGTCGTGCTGCAGGCGGTGCTGGCAAGCGGGTCTGAGGAGGCCTGGGCACAGTCGACGCAGGGCCTCTCGGCCCGTGACCTTGCCATGAGCGTCGCCCTGCCGGAGATCGACGGGCGGGTTCTCTCCCGCGCCATCGCCTTCAAGTCGGCCGCGACCTGGGATGCGCGCACTGAGACCGACATCGTCGGTCGTCGCGCCCGCCCGGACCGGGTCCGCTTCGTCGCGGACCTTGCGGCGCGCTGGGCCAGGCTGCGCCGCACAGCACCGGCACAGCGGCGGATCGCCATCCTCCTTGCGAACTACCCTAACCGCGACGGCCGCCTCGGCAACGGCGTCGGCCTCGACACGCCGGCCGGCACGATCGAGGTACTGCGCGCTCTCGAAGATGCCGGCTATGCCGTCGCGGGCATTCCCGCCGACGGCAATGCCTTGATCCGGCACCTGATGGCGGGCCCGACGAATGCCGGCGTCGCCGCCCGTACCATCCGCGAGACGCTGTCGATCGCCGACTATTCCACCTTTTTCGACACTTTGCCCGATGCGGTGCGGACCGCCGTCACGGATCGCTGGGGTGCGCCGCAGAGCGACCCGTTCTTCGATCCGGATTATGGTTTCGCCCTGCCGCTGGCGCGCTTCGGCAGCGCAATCGTCGGCATCCAGCCGGCGCGAGGCTACAATATCGACCCGAAGGAGACCTACCACTCCCCGGATCTGGTGCCGCCGCACAACTACATCGCGCTCTATGCCTTCCTGCGCAGCCGCTTCGATGCCGACGCGATCATCCACATGGGCAAGCACGGCAATCTCGAATGGCTGCCGGGCAAGGCGCTGGCCTTGTCGGAGGACTGTTTCCCGGAGGCGGTGATGGGGCCGCTGCCGCATCTCTACCCCTTCATCGTCAACGATCCCGGCGAAGGCACGCAGGCCAAGCGCCGCACGTCGGCCGTGATCATCGATCACCTGACCCCACCGCTGACGCGCGCCGAGAGCTATGGGCCGCTGAAGGATCTCGAAGCGCTTGTGGACGAGTATTACGAGGCTGCGGGCAGCGATCCGCGCCGGCTCCTGCTCCTGAAGCGGCAGATCCTCGATCTCGTCGCCGATATCGGGCTGGGCGAGGATGCCGGCTTCTCGCCCGGAGAGGGCGAGGAACGCCAACTCGAAAAGCTCGACGCGTATCTCTGCGATCTCAAGGAGATGCAGATCCGCGACGGGCTGCACGTCTTCGGCCTCGCGCCGGAGGGGCGGCTCCTGACCGACCTCGTCACCGCGCTGGCGCGCCTGCCCCGCGGCATTGAGCCTACGGAGGCTTCGCTGCACCGGGCACTTGGGGCCGATCTCGGCCTCCTGCCCTTCGACCCGCTCGATTGCGCCATGGCCGCGCCCTGGGATGGGCCGCGGCCCCCGGCCCTCCTGGAGCGCTCCGGCGACCCCTGGCGCACGGCCGGCGACACGGTGGAGCGCATCGAGCTTCTGGCCGCGGCGCTGGTGGACGGCTCTGCAAGACCCGAACCGACCTGGGCGCAGGCTCGCGCCGTGCTGGACGGGATCGCCTCGACGCTGAAGCCGGCCGTGCAGGCCTGCGGCACGGCCGAGATCGCGGGGCTGCTCGCCGGTCTCGATGGGCGCTTCGTCGAGCCCGGCCCATCCGGCGCGCCGACACGCGGGCGCCCGGACGTGCTGCCGACGGGCCGCAACTTCTTTTCCGTCGACACAAGAGCCGTGCCGACCGAGGCGGCCTACACACTGGGGCGCAAGTCGGCCGAGCTCCTGGTCACCCGCCACCTGCAGGAGCATGGCGACTGGCCCCGCTCTATCGGCCTCACCGCCTGGGGCACCGCTAACATGCGCACGGGGGGCGACGACATCGCCCAGGCCTTTGCGCTGATCGGGGCGAAGCCGGTCTGGGATCGCGCCTCACGCCGCGTGACCGGGTTTGAGATCGTCACGCCGGCCGAGCTCGGCCGGCCGCGCGTCGACGTCACCCTGCGCATCTCCGGCTTCTTCCGCGACGCCTTCCCGGATCAGATCGCCCTGTTCGACCGGGCGATCCGCACCGTGGGCGCCCTCGACGAGGACGCCTCCGAGAACCCGATCGCCGCGCGGATGCAGGCCGATGCAGCAGTGCTCGCGGCCGAGGGCGTCGGCACGGCCGAGGCAGCGCGGCGGGCCGGCTTCCGCGTCTTCGGCTCCAAGCCCGGCGCCTATGGCGCGGGGCTGCAGGCGCTGATCGACGAGCGCGGCTGGACCGACAAGGGCGATCTCGCCGAGGCCTTTCTCGTCTGGGGTTCCTACGCCTATGGCGCGGACGCCGCCGGCGAGGCCGAGCGGCCGCTCCTGGAGACCCGACTCGCCGGCATCGAAGCGGTGGTGCAGAACCAGGACAATCGCGAGCACGATCTTCTGGATTCCGACGACTACTACCAGTTCGAGGGCGGCATGACCGCCGCGGTGGAGGCGGTGTCCGGCACGCGCCCGGCCGTCTACCATAATGACCATTCGCGCCCCGAGCGGCCGGTGATCCGCACGCTGGAGGAGGAGATCGGCCGCGTCGTGCGTGCCCGCGTCGTCAATCCCAAGTGGATCGCCGGCGTCATGCGGCACGGCTACAAGGGTGCCTTCGAGATCGCTGCGACCGTCGACTATCTCTTCGCCTTCGCCGCGACCACCGGCGCGGTGCGCGACGCGCATTTCGATGCGGTGTACCGCGCCTTCGTCGCGGACGAGGCGGTGCGCGCCTTCATGACCCAGAACAACCCGGACGCTTATCGAGAGACCTGCGAGCGTCTCGCCGAGGCGGTGGAGCGTGGGCTCTGGCAGCCGCGCTCCAACTCGGCCGCTATCACCTTGGCGGACGGCGCGCGGCGCCGGCCGGCCGATCCGGCCACGCATGGATCAGCGGCGTCCGCCGCACCACACTGATTGGAGGACAGATATGGCCGAGAAGTCGGAACTCCTGCAGACCATGACCGAGGCCGAGCTCGACGCCCGCCACGCCGAGAAGATGAAGAAGAAGAAGGCGGCGCGCGACAAGATCCTCGCCACCAAGACGATCGAGAAGGGCCTGCTGATCGTCCACACCGGCAAGGGCAAGGGCAAGTCCACCGCCGCCTTCGGCCTCGTCTTCCGGGCACTCGGCAACGGCATGAAGATTGCGGTCGTGCAGTTCGTGAAAGGCAAGTGGGAGACCGGCGAGCGCAAGGTGCTGGAGCACTTTCCCGACCAGGTCACGATGACGGCGATGGGCGACGGCTTCACCTGGGAAACGCAGGACCGCCAGCGCGACATCGCCGCGGCGAAGGCGGCCTGGGAGCGGGCGAAGGCGCTGATCCTCGACGATGAGCACCAGATGGTGCTGCTCGACGAGCTGAACATCGTCCTGCGCTACGACTATCTCGACATCGCCGAGGTCGTTGAGTTCCTGAAGGCCAAGCCGGAGATGAAGCACGTCATCGTCACCGGGCGGAACGCCAAGGACGAGCTGATCGAGCTCGCCGACCTCGTCACCGAGATGGAGATGATCAAGCACCCCTTCCGCTCCGGCGTGAAGGCGCAGAAGGGCATCGAGTTCTAGGCGCTCAGGGCGGCAGGCGGCACGCCGCGCGCCACAAGGCTACTCAGGCTTGAAGATCCCAATGCCGAGCTCGGCATAGTTCATGAAAAGATCTTCAAATGGCCGCCTTGGCCAAGATGATACGCTGTACCGTCGACTGCTTCTCAGATGACAATGGAGACTACGCCGGAACGTAGCGACCGTCATTGAGCATGGTGAGCGCCATTCCGGCTGCCAGAGCCTGATGGCCGGCTTCATATCGCGCGATCATTTCAAGCTGCTCTCGTGCTTCCCGCGGTGCGACGACAAGCGTGGCATGAGCCGCATTCAGTCGAACCTGTGCATTATCGTGCTTGAGGAGAGAAACGAGCGCTCTTCTCTGATCTCCGTCGCGACGCTTCAATTCGGCCGTAAGGGCAAAGAGCCTTGTCGCAAGACGGTTGAACCGTCGATTATCATCGTCCTCAATCGCGGCCGCCTCTGCAAGGCCAATGCTGATATACTCGGAGACGATCTCGTCTATAGAGGCGACACTTAGCGACTTTCGCGTTGTCATTTCAAAATACCCTCTCTACGAAGAGCATCCAGGCCGATCCTGTATTGCTCGTCCCAGCTCTTTCCGCGCAGATACTGCCGAGGAGAGAGCCATCCGAACGCAGGATCTTTTCGTTGGTACCACCCGCTGATCTGCCAATGCTTCAGACGTGAGATGCGTACGAGGTTCTCCGGTCCGTTGACCATGGAATCAGGGAAACCGTCCTTGATCGCGGCGGCTTCCTCGACGATGTGGTGGATGTCATAGCCGTCCTTCCATCCCTCTGCCGCGCCGCGCCGCAGCTCGGTCAACGATTTCGGAGCGTCGAAATAGGCCTCGATCCAGGGGTAGTAGGTATAGAGCCAATAGGACGCCTCAGCAGCAAGGATGGCCACTCCAAGCGGACCGACCGCACCGCGCAGCAGCGCCTTGGCGGCAAAGCGGACGAATGCCTTGACGACGATGTGACGCCCCTGCCGAGTGGCCGGCTCCTCCCTCGGGATCGAAGGCGGATCCTCCCACAGCGGGCCGCGATTGTGGTCCTTGGGCGCTGGAAGCTCCAGGCGCGGCTCTTTCGGCGGGGTCTTGGGGAAGCCGTCGCCGCCGCTGACAACCCGGGGCTTGCGCCGGCTGGTGACCGTGATCTCGGTGGGCGCCCGACCGGTGCCGCGTCAGCGGCCGCCGGCGCACCCGCTGCATTTGGGGTGACGCGGCTGGTTCGGGTCGAAGCCGGCTTTCAGAAAGAGCCGCAGCGCCGCAGCCGTGACCTTGAGCCCGGCGATCCTCCTGCGCAGTTCTACCAGACCACCGTTCCGCATGAGCCCTCCGCGTTTGACACGCAGAGAGGCTACGGCGGCCGCAATGACCGAGGATAAGGTGGCTCATGGACGACGATGAGCCCATAATCGGAGACGCGGCATTACTGCCGACGGCCTGCGGAGGTGTTCTCGCCCTGGAGGTGCAACGTGTCAGCCGTCGGCGATGCCGCATAAAGCGCCAGCTCATCCGGTTGAGCTGACGGGTCGCCTCAGTTCGATTTCTTGCCTGCAGCCCTCAGCCGAGCCGGCTCAGGAAGTCCGTCCCGAACAGTCCGATGACGCCGACGATGATCAGGTAGATCGCGACGATGTAGTTGAGCAGCCGCGGCATGATCAGGATGAGGACGCCGGCGATGAGCGCGACCAGCGGCTGAATGGCAATGACTTCCATGGTGTGATCCTTTCGGCAGCTCGCCTGGAGCGTTCGCCTGCGCTCCGCAGGCCGTTGCCGTTTACAACCGGTCGCGGCTCCGACGGTTCCGCCGGCTCACGGTGGATGGCCATGTCCCGCTGGCAGCCTCGCCGCCCTGCCGGCAGCCGGACGCCTAACCGACGGCCCTCGAGTCGCCAAACCTCACCGCAAGCCCTTCGGCTCGTCGACCCTTCGGATCTCGCCGCGTTACCCCATATGCCAGCCATGGCTGACGGTGAGCGACTGGCCAGTCAGCGCCGCCGAGCCGAAGGATGCGAGGAACACGGCAACGGAAGCGACGTCATCCATGGTGGTGAACTCGCCGTCCACCGTGCCGCCGAGCATGACGCGCGACACGACCTCCTCCTCGGAGATGCCGAGGTCCGCCGCCTGCTGCGGGATCTGGCGCTCCACCAAGGGCGTGCGCACAAAGCCCGGGCAGATGACGTTGGAGCGCACGCCGTGCTTCGCCCCCTCCTTCGCCATCACCCGCGCAAAGCCGAGGATGCCGTGCTTGGCCGCGACATAGGCGCTCTTCAGCGGCGAGGCGAGATGGCTGTGCACCGAGCCCATATAGATCAGCGAGCCCGACCGGCGCGGATACATGTGCTTCACGCAGGCCTTGGTGAGCAGGAACGAGCCGCCGAGATGGATGTCCACGACCTTGCGGAACTCCTCGTAAGGAAACTCCTCGACCGGGTGGACGATCTGGATGCCGGCATTGGCGACCATCGTGTCGATGTGGCCGAAGCGTGCCGCCACAGCGTCGACGCCGGCATTCACCGCCGCTTCGTCGCTGACGTCCATGCGCACTGCCATCGCCGTGCCGCCGCTCCGCTCGACCTCGGCCACGACAGCCTCGGCGCCCTCGATCGCAATGTCTGCAACGGCGACCGTGGCCCCCTCGGCGGCAAAAGCGAGCGCGATCTGCCGGCCGATGCCGGAGCCGGCTCCGGTGACGACAGCGACGTTTCCGGTCAGCTTCATGGGCGCATCTCCATTGCAAGGACGCGCTGATCCCATCGCGCATCCGGCAGCGGCGGCACGATAGCACCGGTGGCGCCAAGGCCAAGATGCCTTCGCAGCGGCGACTGCGGCGGCGTCGCGGCAGCCGTGGACAGGTCCGGGCGGGACATGTGCTGCGTCACGGCTCACGGTGGCGGCAAACAAAAAGCCCCGCCGGTGGTGCCGGCGGGGCTTTCCTATCCTCGTTCAGGACGAGATGCCGGTCTCAGAACTCCTCCCAGCCATCGGCCTCGGCCGCAGTCTTGGGGGCGGCACCGCCGGTCCCCGTGGTGCGCATCTGCACGACGGTGCGGGCAGGCGCGGCTGCCGCGCGGGCCGGTGCCGGCCGTGCGGAGGCCTTGCGGGCCTGGGCGGCATGGCCGGCGGCCGAGGCGGTGCGGAACTGGGCGATGAGGTCGGCCAGCTGGTCGGTCTCGGCAGCCAGCGTCTGCGCGGCGGCGGTGGCTTCCTCCACCATCGCGGCGTTCTGCTGGGTGACCTTGTCCATCTGATCGGCGGCGGTGGAGACCTCCTTCAGGCTCACCGCCTGCTCCTTGGCGCGGCGGGCGATCTCGGTCACGACCTTGCTCATCTCGCCGACCTGGC
>NZ_PKMZ01000012.1 GCF_002893625.1 Mangrovicella endophytica
CCGCGCTGGTGACTTCGGACAGGGCCGCCACCGTCTCTTCCAGGCTTGCGGCCTGCTGCTCGGTGCGCTGGGCGAGGTCGTTTGAGGCGACCGTGATCTCGGCAAGACCGGTGCGGATGGCGCCGATCGAGTTCACCACCGAGCCGACCGTGTCCTCCAGCTTGCCGATGGACGAGTTGAACAGGCCGCGGACACCTTCATAGTCGCTGGAGAACGGCTTATCGAGCCGCGCTGTCAGATCGCCGTTGGAGACGCGCTCGAAGCCGTTCGTCATCTCGCTCATGAAGAAGTGATGCGCCTTGACGTATTCCTGGCCTTCGATCTCCTGCCGCCGGCGCTGCTCTTCCTTTTCCGCTTCGCGGGCTGCGGCTTCCGCCTGCAGGCGCTCACGCTCGATGGCCGCGTCCTTGAAGACCTCGACGGCCTTGCCCATCGCGCCGATCTCATCGGGGCGATCCTTGCCGGCAACTTCGATCGTCAGGTCGCCAGCGGCCAGACGGTTCATCGTCGTGGTGATCTGGCGGAGCGCTCCGGCCAGGGCCCGCGCGAAGACAAGGAAGCCGACCAGCGACAGAAGCGACACGACGAGCGCGCCGATCACCATCTCCGCCAGAGCTCTCTGACCCGCCGCAGTCATCTCCGTGACGTCGGAGGCAAGCTCGAGAACGCCGACCTTGGTGCCGGAGAAGTCGACCAGCGGCATGCCGGTCACGGCGTAGTGCTTGTCATCGGCATCGACAGCGCCGTCGAAGGTCTTGCCGTCAAAGACGCTCTGCAGCTCCTCAGGCGTGAGGAAGTTGCCGGTCTTGGACGTCGTCGACTGCGTCTCGAAGCCGTCGGCGGTCTTGATGTGGATGCCGATATTGGCGTTGATGCTGCCCGCGAGCCGCGAGAAGTAATCTTCGGTCAGCATGGTGCCGACATCAGCAACGCCGACGATAACGCCGTCCTTACGGACGGGAGCGGTGGCAAAGACGCTGAGAGCGGTCCGGCCAGGCTCGATGCCGGCGGACAGGTTGCCGTCGCGCAGCGTGCTGACGATCGTCTTACGCCGCTGGGTCATGTCGTCACCGAATTTCTCCGGCGTATGCATGCGCGCAACCGCCGTACCCTTTGCATCGGCGAAGGTCATGAGCTGGAGGTCGCCCTTCTCCTTGATCGCCGGCAGGCTTTGGCTGTAGCGCCGGATGAGTTCGTCGCGGTTGCCGGTGAGGATCAGGTCGGGCATTTCAGGCTCGCCGGCAACGGCGAGGGCGAGCGCAGAGGCAGCCCGCTTCTGCGCATCGATATCGGCCGTGATCACGGCGAGATCGCTTTTCAGCTCAGTCTGCAGCGACTGGTCGATCATACCGCTTTGGCGGTACCAGGCCTGAGCACCGATAGCGGCACTCGCGAACAAGACGGCGGCAAAGCCGTACAATGCTATGCGGATCCAAAGCGGTCGACGGACCTTCACGTCTGCCATTGCAGCCCCCTGCTAACGCAACACCACTATCGGAGCGCGTGTCGCACAAGACAGCAGACGTCCCGACAGATTGCTGCCACAATACCCGCGGGGAGTTGACTATTGGCTAATATACAATCTTTCGTATGTATTCATTGAGCCACCCGGCGCCACCCGTGACTCTCAGGCAGGTCCAGGCAGGTCTGCGTCGACGGTGTGCAGCATGCTGCCATGCCAACATGAAGATTAGCTGAGACGTCCGTCCAGCGCGTCCCGGATCAGCGCACGCGTCGCGCCGATCCCGTAGAGCGCGACAAAGGAGCCGAAGCGCGGGCCGCGCTCCTGCCCGATAAGGATCTGATACAGCGCCTGGAACCACTCGCCGGAGACTCCTGGTCCGCCATCAGGTCCCTTCTTCTTCAGGTCCTGGTAGCGCTCGATCGGCCGGGCGACATCGAGAACGGCATTCTGCACCGTATCGCCATCGGCATCCTCAGGCAGCGATGCGAGGCGCGCCTCCAGATCTTCGAGCGCTGCCCTCTCAACATCGTCGGGCGCGCGGAAGCGCTTGGCCGGCCGCACGAAATCCTCGAAATAGCGCAGCGCATAACCAACAAGCCGGTCGAGTTCCGGGTCGCTCGCCGGCGTCACGGCCGGCGCGTAGCGGGTGATGAAACCCCAGAGGGTCTGCGCATTCGCGGCATTCGATGCCGAGACGAGGTTCAAGAGCATCGCAAAAGGCACTGCGATCGCCGTCTGCGGCGGCTTGCCGCCGTGGATGTGCCAGACCGGGTTCTGCAGCTGCTGCGCCAGTTCCTGCCGGCCATAGGCCGCGATGAAGCTGTAGTAGTCGTCGACGGCCTTCGGAATGACGTCGAAATGCAGCTTCTTGGCCGCCCGCGGCTTGCCGAACATGTAGAAGGCCAGGCTCTCCGGCGAGGCATAGGTCAGCCACTCGTCGATGGTGAGGCCGTTGCCCTTCGACTTGGAGATCTTCTGACCGCGATCATCGAGGAAGAGCTCGTAGTTGAAGCCCTCCGGCGGCATCGCACCGAGCGCCCGGCAGATCTTCGACGACAGCGTGACGGAATCGATGAGATCCTTGCCCGCCATCTCGTAATGCACGCCAAGTGCGGTCCAGCGGAGCGCCCAGTCGGCCTTCCACTGGCACTTGACGGCGCCGCCCGTCACGCTGGTCTCGACCCGCTCGCCGGTATCCGGGTCAATATAGGCGATCAGTCCGCGCTGAGGGTCACGCTCCACCATCGGCACCTGCAGCACGATGCCGGTGCGGGGCGAGACGGGCAGGAAAGGCGAATAGGTGGCGCGACGATCAGGGCCGAGGGTCGGCAGGATGATGTCCATCACCTCATCATAGACCGCCAGCATCTTCAGCAGCGTTTCGTCGAAGCGTCCCGAGACGTAGTAGTCGGTGGCCGAGGCGAATTCGTAGTCGAAGCCGAAACGGTCGAGGAAGGCCCGCAGCCTTGCATTGTTGGCGGCGCCGAAGGACGGATATTCGTTGGAGAACGGGTCGGGCACGCGGCTCAGTGGCTTGCCGAGATGGCTCGCCATCATGTCGCGGTTCGGCACGTTGTCCGGCACCTTGCGCAAACCATCCATGTCGTCGGAGAAGCACAGAAGGCGCGTTCGCACCGTGTCGCCGGTGAGCACTCGGAAGGCATGGCGCACCATCGAGGTTCGCGCCACCTCGCCAAAGGTTCCGATGTGCGGCAGGCCGGACGGGCCATAGCCGGTCTCGAAGAGAACCTCCTGCGGCGTCCCCGCTGCCGCAAAACGCGCGACGAGCTTGCGCGCCTCCTCGAACGGCCAGGCGCCCGATCGCGCCGCTTCCTCCTGGAGGGCCGCATCGACGATCAAAGGCTGCGCAGGCGATGCGGGCATGTCATTCCTCGTTTGGCTGGACGTGCGGCAGCGGCAACGCAGGCAAAACCCGGCCATGCAGCGGCGGCACGGCCCCACCGTCTATGGGGGTCATGCCGCCCCGTCAACACGACTGCCGGCCGCAGACGATCGCGGCCGACCGGCTCCAGGGTGCCGCGCGCACGCCGCGACTCCTTGCAGGCTCAGAACGGGCTGACGGGGAAATAGCGCAGCATCAGCTCCGAGAAGCGGTGCTTTGCGACGATCTGACCAAGCGCATAGTCAAGCGCGCGGACGAGTTCGGCATCACTCCGCCCGACTGCGATGGCGAGCCCTTCGCCGAGGAAGCGGTCGGAGAGATACGGACCGCCGGCGAAGGCACAACAGCTCGCGGCCGCGTCGCTCTCCAGCCAGAAGGACAGGCCGACGCCGTCGCCGAAGACGGTCTCCACGGTCCCGGACTTCAAGGCATCCAGCGCCTGCCCCTGGTCCTTGAACGGGACCACCTTCGCGGCCGGGAAGAAGGCCGCGAGCATCGCGGCATGCGCACTGCCCTCGACGACACCTACGGCCCTGCCCCGCATCTCGGCTAGTGCATCATCGGGAAGCGGCCGGTCTCGGCGCATGACGAAACGTGCGGGAAAGCGGAAATACGACCCAGTGAAGCCGAATTTCGACCGGTTGGCCGCAGTCACGGAAAGGCCGGCGATGATCGCTTCGGCGTCGCCGCGCTCCAATCTCGACGCCAGCTCGGCAAAGGGAACGGCTTCGATCTGGCAGCGCTCCAGGACGCCGAGCTCCTCGCACAGCAGCCGAGCGAGGTCGACATTGAAGCCGCCGAGCTTCCCGCGTGAGTCCAGAAAATTGAAGGGCGGGAAATCCGTCGTCGTCAGGAACCGCACCCGCTGGCGCTCTCCGAGCGTCGGGCGTGCCATGCGCTGGTGCTGGTCCCAGAAGTTGATCCCGCCGGCCTGATCGGCCGCCGCGGCAGCCGAAGCGCCGAGCGCACCGATGAACGCCCCGACGACCAGGATCAACCAGAGCGGGATTCTGACTACCATAGGTTCGTTTCCTGCCGAGGGATTCCCGCGGAAGATGCCATTGCCTGAAAGCCTCATCCGCAGTTGCATCATCAGCGATCGTCTTACGAGGCGCCGTTCTGTTGCCCACGCTTCTCGACGACTTTCCCGTCGAACGGATCGGCCGTTCTTATGATCGTTCAGGAAACGAAAGCAAAGGCGATTCCAAGGCATCACCGGGGCAGATCGTCCGTCTGGTCTCGGCCGTCGATACCGCGCTGCGTCTCGCCTCCGTCGAGCCCTGGATCTACGCCGCAGCACGCGATCGGGCTCGGCGGCTTGGAACCGACGCCGCCAGCGAGCTCGTTGCAGCCGGCATCGTCTCGCGCGGGCGCCTGGCGGCGGCGATGGCGGCGAGCCTCGGCCTTCCACGCGGCGCGATCCTGCCTGAGGACACTGTCATCGGCGATGTTCCATCTGGACCGGTCCGGCTGGTGAAAACCTGCGACGCAGGGCTCGTGACGCGGATCTTCGTCGATCCGCTGCTGGAAACGCTGGATGCGGCAGCCGAGCTGCTCGACCGCCATCCGAACCTGCGCGGCCAGACCTTCGTTGCGACCGCCCGGGAGATCTCGGCGGCGCTCGGCGCCCGCAGCCGCGTCGACCGTGCGCAATCGGCCCGTCTCAGCCTTTCGGCAGACGAGCCGCTCGCGTCTGCACGCAGCACTTTGACCGGCACTCAAGGTCTCGTTCTCGGCTGCGGAGGCACCATCCTCGCGGTGGCGCTCCTGTCCGGCTCGGTCGCCGCCGGCCTGTTCCTCCACGTCGCGGCGTCGATCCTGTTCTTCGGCACGACGATGCTGCGCCTGCTGGCGCGACTGCACCTGAAGCGTCGTCCCGCCGTCCCGATCACCACTGACGCCGGCAGCAGCGAAAAGCTGCCGTTCTATTCTGTGGTGGTTGCGTTGCATCGCGAGGAGAGTGTCGTGCCGACACTGGTTGCCGCGCTCTCCCTTCTCGAATGGCCGGTGTCGAGGATCGAGATCAAGCTTGTCTGCGAGGCGGACGACGCAGGCACGATCCGAGCTGTGCGTCACGCGATCGCCGGGCGAGCGCAGTTCGAGGTCGTCGCCGTTCCGCCGTCGGAACCGCGTACCAAGCCGAAAGCGTTGAATTACGCGCTGCCGCTGACGCGCGGCGAACTCCTCGTTCTCTATGACGCGGAGGACATACCGCACCCAACCCAGTTGCGGGAGGCGCATGCGCGCTTTCAGCAGTCCGACGAGCGCCTTGCCTGTCTGCAGGCGCCGCTCACCATCCACAATGCCGGGAAGAGCTGGCTCTCGGACATGTTCGCGCTGGAGTACGCGGCGCTGTTCCGTGGGCTGCTGCCGCTCCTCGCCGACCAGGCGCTGCCGATGCCGCTCGGCGGCACGTCGAACCACTTCCGCCGAGCCGCGCTCGTCGCGGTGGGCGGCTGGGACTCCCACAATGTCACCGAGGATGCCGATCTCGGCATGCGGCTCTACCGGCGCGGCTATCGCTGCGGCACGATCACCGCGCCCACTTATGAGGAAGCGCCGCATCGGTGGCGCATCTGGCGCAATCAGCGCACGCGCTGGATGAAGGGCTGGATGCAGACCTACTGCGTTCACATGCGCCAACCCGTCCGCCTGTGGCAGGAGCTTGGAGCCAAGGCCTTCGTCACGTTTCAGCTGCTGTTTTTCGGGATGATCGCGTCGAGCATGGCACACCCGTTCTTCCTCGGCCTGTCCGGCTGGACGATCTGGACGATGGCGACGGAGGGCGCGCCGAACCTTCTGATGACCGCGCTGCTGGTCCTCGACCTTGTCAATGTCGTCCTTGGCTATGCAGCAACAGCGATGCTCATCAGGACTGTCCTGAAGCCGCGAGAACGGACCGGCCTCGGGTTGCGCCTGCTCGGGCTTTATCCCTATTGGCTGCTGCTCAGCTTCGCCGCCTTCAGGGCGGCGCTGCAGCTCCTTCATGCGCCGCATCGTTGGGAGAAGACGCCACATGGCGGCGACGCCGCATCGGCAGCGCGCCGGCACGATGCCGGCTCGCAGGACCTGGCGCCGCTGGACGCCGGCCATTCCCTGGAGGCGCGGCCGGCATTGGGATGACTGGGCCGATAGCTCGCCACGCCAACGCCGCAGGGGACGGACGCAGAGCAGGCCATACCGCGGCCCGGATATGCGGCACGACTGGTCCGATTGCTGATGACCTGCCGATCGGCTCTCGCGCTTATGCGCTGGCGGCTTGCGCCTGCGCACCTTCGTCGGCAAGCCGATCACCCGATCGCGGACCATCATGAGGTCGCAGCCGTCGTGCATCAGTGGGCTGCAAGGATGCCCCATCCTCCAGATGTGTTGGAGCGTGCCCGCGCTGCGTCGAAATCGACGCCCGCTCCGGTGGCAGACCATGATCGATCTCGAGACCGGCAACGCTTGCGGAACTGTCAGCCTTCCCGGCTGTTGGCCCGATCGATGTCTGTCCGCCGACGCCGCGGCCCGGCGCAATGTCACTCATCATACCGCCTTCCGCATCCGCACGATCAGGGACCGTCATGGCGGATCTTCTTGGCATCAGTCGCCTCGGCGCCATCCAGCCGCTCTGGATCACGGGGCGCGCTCTCGCCGTCCTGAATCTGGCGGAACTGCCGCTCTATATCCCGCGCAGCCTCCGCCCAATGCTCATGTTCGCGTCCGCTCGGCCGGCCTTCACGCTCCCAGATTTCATAAGCGCGATCCCGCACGGCGGCATCGTCATCAATCGTGCGTCCATCCAACATCACTAATCCTCCCATCCAGTACCTCAACGAGCGAAGCCGCCGGAGAGTTCAGGGATTCGATGAATAATGTAACGATTGTCAGATGGCGGACATCCTGCAACTGCCCTGCAGCAGCGGGCATGAAGAGCGGCGGTGCAGAAAACTGTCGTTTTGCTTGGAACCGGTGTTCGCGGAACGGGTTTCGTTACGGGTGCCAAACAAGGATAAAAGGATAGTCGGGATGAAACGATCTTCCATTCTCCTCGCAGGCAGTGCGTTCCTCTCCATCAGCGCAGCACCGGCGCTTGCCGACTGCAACGCCGATCTTCAGGCGATGTCTGCTGACACGACCACCACATCCTCCACGGATGCGGGCGGCGCGGCCGCCAGCGGCGGCACGACGACGCAGTATGACGCGTCCGGCAAAGAGACCAAGACCGACGCCAGCGGCCAGCAAATCGCAACCAGCAGCAGCGTCTCCAAGGATGGATCGACGGCGCCGCTACAGGAGACTGCGGGCGCGACGGCCGGTAACACTGCCGGGACAGGCACGGCCTCCGGCACGACGGCTGGCTCAGGCGCCGGAACGGCGACCGCCAGTGCTTCGGGCGGCACGACGACCGAAGGGGGCACGACCTCCGGCGGCGCCGTCAGCAAGGATGGCTCCACGATGCCGCTTGCCAATGCCGAGGGCGGCGGTGACGTCAATGTGGCGACATCCAGCCAGGACGCACAGGCTCAGCAATCCGGGCAGATGACCGCGGCAGCCGCGCAGAAGCCCGAGGTGATGGCCGCGCTCGACAAGGCTCGCACCGCGCTCTCGTCCGGCGACGAAGCCGCTTGCCAGGCTGCCTTGCAGGAGGCCAAGCGCCTTTCGAGCGGCAGCTGATCCACGGCTGCCTGCCTTCAATCGCGGCTCGAAGGCTGCGGCGGATCCCATTCAGCATGGCCGGGCATTCGTCCCCGGCCATGCTGTCATTGAAGTCTATCATCCCTAGCCTGTCGGTATCGTCTCGATGGCGCGGCTGACCGAGGCCGCGTAACATCGCGGCCATGGCGGACGAGACCGGGAAGGCGGAGAGCTATGAGCCGATCGCAGCTCGGCTGGCTGCGTTCGGTCTATGCCTGCGCGGCGGTTTTCGGCCCGACGCAGAAGAAGCTCTACCGCCGATGCCGGACGGCTCAGCGCCGGCGACACTGCTGCTCGTCGGAAATGCAGGCCCCGACCTGTGGCGCGTCTTCACGACCTCGCCCGAATTCGACGACGGACACTCCGACGCGCTCGACCGATGGTCGCAGCGTGTACTCACGTCAATCGCCGAAGCGATCGGCGCTGCGGCCTACTTCCCGTTCGGCGGGCCGCCACACCTGCCCTTCCAGCAATGGGCGAAGCGGTCCGAACCTTTACACCCGTCGCCGCTGGGCCTGCTGATTCACCCACGCTTTGGTCTCTGGCACGCCTATCGCGGTGCTCTCGCCCTCGGTCACGCGGTCGATCTGCCACCATGCCCGCCGTTGCCGAGCCCATGTGAGAGCTGCCGCGGCCGGCCATGTCTGACCGCCTGCCCGGTGGGGGCGTTCACAGGTGCGGGCTATGACGTCGGGCGCTGCCGCGCCTATGCGCGCGGGCCTGAGGGCGAGGGCTGCCGCAGCGGCGGCTGCAGGGCACGCCTGGCGTGCCCCTTCGGGCAAGACGCCGCGTACGGCTCCGAGCAGATGGCGTTCCACATGCGCGCCTTCCTTGAGGCGGCACAGTGACGCCCGGCGTCAGACTCTAGTCAGCCTCTGTCTTGGCACTCCGATCGTATTCGGTTTCAACCGTGCGCGCCGGCCGGGGCTGCGTCTCGCCCGGCCTGGCCGGCCAACCCTCGCGCTGGCGGCCGCGCACGCCGTCGAATTCATCCGTCTGATCGTGCAGCAGCACCATCCGCGTGGGGAACGGCATGTCGATGCCGGCCTCGTCGAGCCCGTGCTTGATCGCTTCCAGCAGCGCGGCCTGAACATGCACCACGTCGGTGCGCTTGGAATGGGTCCACCAGCGCACCCGCAGCGTGATGGCCGAGTCCGACAGGTCCCACACCAGCACCTCGGCCTTGGGACTGTTCTCGATCCCCTCCGTAGCCGCAACGGCCGCGAGGATCACCTCGCGTGCCCGCTGGATGCTGTCGCCATAGCCGATGCCGACGTCATATTGCGACCGGCGCGTCGGGCGGGCTGTGTTGACCGTCACGGCATTGGAATAGACGTCGGCGTTGGGAATGATCGCACGCCGGCCGTCATAGGTTGCGATGATCGTCGCCCGCGTCTCGATCCATTCGACAGTCCCCTCATAGCCGTTGACCACGATCTGGTCGCCGACGCGGAACGGCTGCTGGATCAGGATGAGCAGGCCGGCCAGCCAGTTCTGCAGAATGTCCTTGAAGGCGAATCCGATCGCCACCGAACCGATGCCGAGCCCGGCGAGAAGGTCCCCTGGATTAAGTGACGGGATGACGATGGTCAGGGCGAGCAGCAGGCCGAACAGCAGGATCAGCCATTTCAGGAATGATCCCAGTACCGCACCAAGATTGGAGCGGTCGTGCTTTTCCGCCCATCGGCTGAAGCTGCGCTCCACAAGCCAGGCGATAGCAAAGGCGATCGCGAACAGGATCACCGCAACGATGATGTTCGGCAGCAGGCGCTGGAAGCCGACCACCCAGGCTTCGATCTTTGACAGGATGAAGCCGGAATCGATGCGCACGGCCTGATCCACCGTATCAGGCGCCGTCGCTGCCAGCTTGTCGACGGCCTGCGCCTCGCTCGCGGCTTCGTTGGTCTGGGCATAGGCTTCGAACATGGCAGGCGCTCGTCACTCGGGCGCGGGCATATATGGGCGCGTAGCGGCGTGGCCAGCGTTGCCGGTGGCGCGCGGGCGCTCGGCCACGTGATGCCGGTTGTCCGACGCGGCACGCGTGGTCCGCCGCCTGAGGGCACCTGGCCACCTCGGCGCCTGTTGATCGATGCAGACGCCCGCTTCGGCAGCAGCTCACACGAAGTTGTTCGGTGCGATTCACATGTTCCTTAGAGGTTGGATGATCTTCTGCCGTCGACCCCGGCTTGTGGCGCCCCCTTGATGAATACCGACGATCTCACCGCTGGCAGAATAAGGCTTCGCCAGCTGCAGGCGGTGGATGATGTCGTTCCGGCGACGATGACCGCGAATATCGGTTGCTCCGCGGCGCTCGTTGCGCTGCTGCTGGATCATGGCCCCGGCGTGCTGATCGGCTGGTTCGTGCTGATCGCCATAATGTCGGGCTGGCGTCTGACGGCGGCTCTGCGGGTACGGCAGGCTGTTCCCATGACAGCCTCCACGCGAGCCATCCGGCGCAGCATCATCCAGGCCGGCGTCATGGCGGTGTTCTTCACCAGCGTTCCCGCCTGGCTGCTGACGCAAACGTCGGGCGTCGCCTATGCCATTGTCGTCTGCTTCATCACCGGCCTCCTCTGGGCCGGTGGGCTTGTGCTTTCGGCCATCTCCAGAGCCGCGGCCGTCTACATCACGCTGACTGTCGCGATCACCATCTGCGGCATCCTCGTCGATGGCATGACCCCCTATCACCTGTTCCTGGCGTTCCTCTTCATCGTCGGCGGCGGAACGGCGCTGCGGAGCGCCGTGCGTACATCCCACACCTTTGTCGCCGCGCAGCTCCAGCAGATCGCCATGGAGCGTCAGAGCGACGTCATCGGCGTGCTTCTCAAGGACTACGAAGAGCAGGCCAGCGACTGGCTGTGGGAGACCGACGGAGAGCTGCACTACAGGAACGTCTCCGACCGCTTCGTGGAGGCTCTTGGCCGGCCGCATTCCGAGATCGAAGGGATTGCGTTCGGAGCGCTCTGCGTGGACGAGAGCTCCGCCGACAATGCGCAGATGCGACGCGCCATTCGCGAGCAGGCCGAGCAACGCCGGACATTCCGCGACCTCGTCATCGCGTTCAAGATCGACGGAGAGAGGTGCTGGTGGTCGTTCTCCGGCCGGCCGACCTATGACGAAGCCGGGCGCTTCCTCGGCTATCGCGGTGTCTGTTCGGACGTCTCGACCGCCAAACGCGCCGAGCTGCGCCTCGAGCACCTTGCCCATCACGATGCGCTGACGGACCTTCCCAACCGGATGCTGTTCTCGCGCCTGCTGAGCCAGGCCCTGGAGCCGCAATCTGCGTCGCAACTGGCGCTCCTCAGCCTCGACCTCGACGGTTTCAAGGCCGTGAATGACCGGCACGGACATCCGATCGGCGATCTCCTCCTGGTCGAGGTTTCGCAGCGACTGCGCTCGTGCCTGTGCGCCGCGGACCATGCGGCGCGTTTCGGCGGCGACGAGTTCATCGTGCTGCATTACGGTGCCACGAGCATTGCCGCCATCGAGACGCTCGCAACCTGCATCATTGAGACGTTGAAGGCGCCGTTCCACATCGACGGTATCGAAGCGTCCATCGGCGTCAGCATCGGCATCGCCCTGGGGCCGCAGGACGGCAATACCGCGGAGATGCTTCTCAAGAATGTCGACGCGGCGCTCTACCGGGCGAAAGCCGATGGCCGGGGCCTGTTCCGCTTCTTCTCGGCCGAGATGGACGGAAAGCTACAGGATCGCCGCCGCATCATCCAGGATCTGCGACTGGCGATCGCGCGAAACGAATTCGTCCTGCACTATCAGCCGTTCGTTGACTCCCAGTCGGAGACTGTGACGGGCTGCGAAGCCCTGCTGCGCTGGCAGCACCCCGAGCGTGGTCTCATCCAGCCTGGCGAGTTCATCACGCTGGCGGAGGAGAGCGGACTGATCGTCGAGATCGGCGACTGGGTGCTACGCGAAGCCTGCCGCGAGGCCGCGACATGGCCATCGGACCTGCGCGTATCCGTCAATGTCTCGGCCCTGCAGTTCGGACGCGGCCGCTTGCCACGGACGATCCTGTCGGCACTGGCGGAGACCGGCCTCCTCCCCTCGCGGTTGGAGATCGAGGTCACGGAAGCGGTGCTGATCGACGACGCCACCGCAGCGCTCGACCTGCTCCGCCAGATCCGCGCGCTTGGGGTGCGCGTCGCGCTGGACGACTTCGGGACGGGCTACTCCTCGCTCAGCTATCTCCGCAGCTTCCCCTTCGACAAGATCAAGATCGACAAGTCGTTCGTCAATGATCTCGCCGTGCGGCAGGACACGCAGCTCATCGTGCGCGCGATCCGCGACATCGCCCAGGGGCTCGGCATGTCGATCACGGCCGAGGGCGTCGAAACGGCCGAGCAGGCCGATCATCTTCGGGGAACAGGCTGCCAGGAGCTGCAGGGCTACCTCTATGCCCGGCCGCAGCCAGCGGACGAACTGCCCTTCATCGCTCCGGGGGAGCCGCTGGCACTGACGGCCTGAGGGAGCAACCCGACGACCGCTGCATCGGCGTGACCACGCCGGCTGCGGCACGCCTCTTCCCGTCCCTCCGTCAGGCGACCGACGCTGTGGCCCGAGGTGTTCAGGCGGAAACGAGGTCCGCCTTTTCCGCGCCTGCGGCCATGACGGTGGATGCCGCTGCACCGGTAGGCTCCGCCGGCTCGCCCGAAAGTGGCTTGCCGTAGAGGCCGAGATTGGCGTCGCCCCAGGCTTTCAGCGCCAGCAGGATCGGCTCCATGCTGCGGCCGAGCGGTGACAGGCTGTACTCCACCTTTGGCGGCACCTGCGCATAGACGCGGCGCTCGACCAGCCCGTCCGCCTCCAGCTCGCGCAGCTGGTTGGTCAGCATGCGCGGCGTCACACTCGCCACTTGCCGCTTGATCTCGCCGAAGCGCAGCGTGCCCGACAGAAGATGGAACAGGATCACCGACTTCCACTTGCCGTCGATCAGCCCGACAGCGGCTTCCACCGAGCAGCCCGGGCTGCAGTCGAAGCGTGAAAAACGGGCCTTGGCCATGGTGGTATCCCTCTTGATACTACTGGCTGAATTTGTGCGTATTGCCGCCGGGCGACGATAGAGGCAGTTTGCGCCTCTATCAACGTTACAGGAGCGAACCCCATGAAGGCTATCGGCTACAGGACACCCGGCGCCATCGAGCGCGCCGACGCGCTGGCCGATATCGAGCTGCCCCGCCCGGTGCCCGCCGGGCGCGATCTCCTCGTTCAGGTCGACGCCATCTCGGTGAACCCGGTCGACACGAAGGTCCGGCGCAGCGCCACACCGCCAGACGGCGACTGGAAGGTGCTCGGCTGGGACGCCGTCGGCCGGGTAGTCCAAGTCGGCGAGGCTGTCACCGGCTTCAAGGCGGGCGATAAGGTGTTCTATGCAGGCTCGATCACGCGGGCCGGCGCCAACAGCGAGTTTCATCTCGTCGACGAGCGCATCGTCGGGCACAAGCCCGCATCACTGTCGGATGCCGAGGCGGCGGCGCTGCCGCTGACCGCCCTCACCGCCTGGGAGATGCTGTTCGACCGGCTCGGCGTGGAAAAGCCAGTGCCGGGCGCGGCAAAGGCGATCCTGATCGTCGGCGGCGCCGGCGGCGTCGGCTCCATCGCCATCCAGCTCGCGCGCGCGCTGACCGACCTCACCGTCATCGCCACGGCCTCGCGGCCGGAAACGAAGGCCTGGGTGACCGAGCTCGGCGCCCATCACGTCCTCGACCACTCGCAGCCGCTGGCGGCGCAGGTGGCAAGCCTCGGGCTCGGCGCGCCTGCCTTCGTGTTCTCGACCACCGAAACGCAACGGCACCTGACCGAGATCGTCGAGCTGATCGCGCCGCAGGGCCGCTTCGGCCTGATCGACGATCCGGATGCGCTCGATATCCGTCCCTTCAAGCGCAAGGCCGTCTCGATCCATTGGGAGCTGATGTTCACCCGCGCCATTTTCGAGACGGCCGACATGGCCGAGCAGGGCCGCATCCTGAACGAGGTGGCAAGGCTCGTCGACGCCGGCCGGATCCGCACGACGGTGACGGAACGGCTGGCACCGATCAACGCGGCCAACCTGAAGCAGGCTCATGCGCTCCTGGAGAGCGGCCGGGCCAGAGGCAAGATCGTGCTCGAAGGCTTCTGAGGCGGCGAGCCGCTCCTGTGGACACAGGCGGAGCTGGCAGCGTGCGGAGGATCGTGCGCTGCCCGCTTTGGCGCGAACCAGTCGCGTGCCGAGATGCCGTGGGCCAAGGAAAAGGCTGGAGCGGGCGATGGGGATCGAACCCACGACATCCAGCTTGGGAAGCTGGCGTTCTACCGCTGAACTACACCCGCGCTCGGTAAAACCCCTACAGAACAAGGCGTCTCAGCGCAAGATGCACGGCGGGCAGGCCGTTCTTGCCGGACACGAAATGCTGATGGCCCAGGCCTCATGGAGCGCGTCTCAGACGCGTGACGGACGCCGCCGGCCGTGTGTCCGTCCCTGCCACCGCCCCGACAGCGGCTTGCCTAGATTAATCGCCGGACGCGTAAAGCAGCGCGATATCGCGGTGATGAAGCTTGCAGGCTGCGCCTTCGGACTTCACGACAGCGCGCTTCGGCGGAAGGACGATGATGCATCCATTGGCGAAGCCGTACTGCCTGTCGCCATTTGCCAGCCTCTTCTGCACCGGTACCTCGTCCATCGGACGCTGCTCGGTGGCGGCTTCTGGCGCAGGCGCCGGGGCGGGCTCGGACGCCACGCAGGCGCCGAGCATCAGAACACAGGGCAGGCTCAGGAGGAGATGCAATTTCATCCATACGGCTCTTCATCGTTGCGAGGAGCCCGAACGGACGGGACTGCGATGGCGGTTTTGAGATCGCGTCCTGCGACGAGGCGCGCTCGCCTGTCGTGATCGACGACAGATATCGCCTCGGCCTCTCAGGCGAAGTGCTTGGAGAGCTTCAGCCCCTGCGCCTGATAGTTGGAGTTGAGCGCCGAGCCATAGAGCCGGTCGGGCAGGCTCGCCATCCGCTCATAGACGAGACGCCCGACGATCTGTCCGTCCTCCAGGATGAACGGCACCTCGTGGCTGCGCACTTCCAAGACCGCGCGGCTGCCGCGACCGCCGGCCGGCGAATGGCCGAAGCCAGGATCGAAGAAGCCGGCGTAGTGGACGCGGAACTCCCCAACCAGCGGGTCGAAGGGCGTCATCTCCGCTGCGAAGGCCGGCGGCACATGCACGGCTTCCTTCGAAACGAGGATGTAGAATTCGTCAGGATCGAGCACCAGTTCGCCCTCGCCGGCGCGATGGATCGGCTCCCAGAAGTCCGCCACACGCTGAGCGCCGCGCTTGTCGACGTCGACGACACCGGTGTGGCGCTTGCCGCGATAGCCGACAAGGCCGCTGGCATCCCCGCTGAGATCGATCGAAAGCGCGATGCCGCCGCCGGAGATATCCGCCTCGCCACTGCTGACAAGGTTCTCGCGCTCGTGCAGTTCGCCGAGCTCGGCGCCGGAGAGCTGCGCCTCGCCGGTGCGGAAGCGGATCTGGCTGAGCCGGGAACCCTCGCGCACCACGATCGGGAAGGTTCGCGGGCTGATCTCCAGGAAGAGCGGGCCGTCATAGCCTGCCGCCACCTTGTCGAATTCACGGCCGCCGTCGGTGATGACGCGGGTGAAGATGTCGAGGCGTCCGGTGGAGGACTTCGGGTTGGCGGCGGCCCGCACATCGGCCGGCAGCCGCAGCGTCTCGATCAGGGGAACGATGTAGACGCAGCCCGTTTCCAGCACCGAGCCGACGGACAGGTCGATTTCATGCAGTGAGAAGCGCGCCAGTTGCTGCCGCACCGATCGGCCCGGACCCGGCAGGAAGCTGGCGCGGACACGGAAGGCCTTGGGTCCCAGCCTCAGGTCGAGGCTAGCCGGCTGGATCTGATCGGGATCGAGGGGCCGCGGCGCGACAATCGCGCCAGACTGGAACAGGCTCGCAATCTCGCGATCCGGCAGTATGCCACCCGTCATATTCAGCACGCCCTACACAAACTGGGAGAGGCTTTAGAGCCTTTCAGGGTCAAGTGGAAGCGTTCTGCCGGCGGGAATTCGGGATCAGGGTCGAGGGGTTCGGTGAAGGTCGTAGCGGGGCTACGGCCGAGCCGGAGCCCGATGGAATTGGCCCGAATTCACCCGGCCCTAAAGGGTTTCCCGCTGGCGGGCGCCCGGTTCGTCCAGCCGCTTGGCCGATGGACGCCCATCGACCGGCGCGTCTCTCCTGCCGGATCGCCTCGCCAGCGGAGAAACAGAACGGGTTCCACTTGGCCCTGAAAGGCTCTTGCAGAAGATTGACCTGAGTCCACCTGGGGTCTAAGCAACCGGGATCGTGGTGATTTGGCCGGCCGGCTTGCAGCCACGTTAAACAAGTCGCTAAAGGGCCGTTCCAGCAGCGGATCGTCCGTGGACCGGCCTCTGGCGCGACGCCGCGGCCGGCAGTCCGCATGGTTGGAGACCGATATCATGACGAAGCCGAACTCAGATGGCCGCGCGCTGCGTCCCGCCACCACCATGGTTCACGGCGGCACGATGCGCTCGCAGTTCGGCGAGACGTCCGAGGCGCTCTTCCTGACGCAAGGGTTCGTCTACGACACGGCAGAGGCGGCCGAAGCGCGCTTCAAGGGCGAGGAGCCCGGCTTCATCTATTCGCGCTACGCCAATCCGACGACCCGCATGTTCGAGGAGCGAATGATGGCGCTGGAAGGCGCCGGCGATGCCAGGGCCACCGCCTCCGGCATGGCCGCCGTCGCCTGCGTGCTGCAATGCGCGGTCAAGGCCGGCGACCACGTGGTTGCGGCGCGCGCGCTGTTCGGCTCCTGCCTCTACATCATCGAGACGGTGCTCGCCCGCGCCGGCGTGACCGCAACGCTCGTCGACGGTCGCGATCTCGACCAGTGGCGCGCGGCGGTGCGCCCGGAGACCAAGCTCTTCTTCATGGAGACACCGACCAATCCGACGCTCGAGGTGATCGACGTCGCGGCGGTGGCTGAGATCGCCCACGCCGCCGGTGCGATCCTCGTCGTCGACAACGTGTTCGCGACGCCGATGCTGCAGCGACCGCTGGCGCTCGGCGCCGACGTCGTCGTCTATTCCGCCACCAAGCACATTGATGGCCAGGGCCGCTGTCTCGGCGGCATCGTCCTCTCCTCGGAGGAGTGGATCGCGGAGAACCTGCACGACTTCTTCCGCCACACCGGCCCGTCGCTGTCGCCCTTCAATGCCTGGACGCTGCTGAAGGGCCTGGAGACGCTGCCGATCCGGGTGAAGGCGCAGATGGAAAGCGCCGGCCGCATCGCCGATCACCTGGCCGGCTCGAACAAGATCGCCCGGGTGATCTATCCCGGCCGGCCGGACCATCCGGATGCTGCCATCATCGCCAAACAGATGCAGGGCGGCTCGACGTTGGTCGCCTTCGAGGTCAAGGGTGGCAAGGAAGCGGCCTTCCGCTTCTCCAATGCGCTGGAGATCGTCAAGATCTCCAACAATCTTGGCGATGCCAAGAGCCTCATCACCCACCCCGCGACGACAACGCACAAGAACCTCACCGAGGAAGCGCGGGCGCGTCTCGGCATCGATGCGGGGCTGCTGCGCCTGTCGACCGGGCTGGAGGACTGCGACGACCTGATCGAGGACATCGAGCGGGCGCTCGCCGCGGTCTGACCGCAAGAAGAACGGGCGTTCAGCCGAAGGTCCGGATCGCCAGTGCGATCCGGGCCGCGCAGGTCCAGACGCACATCGCGGTGAAGACTGCGGCGAGCACCGGAAAATGCGCCGGGAACAGGCAGGCGAGCACAAAGACGAGAAGCGTCTCGCTCCCTTCGGCGAGCCCGGTGGTGAAGTAGAAGGATTTCGGCCCGCGCGGCGAAGCGCTCAATCGGCGTTTCTCGGCCATGACAGCGAAGGCAAGGAAGCTCGCGCAGTTGGCATAGAAGCTCGTCAAGAGCATCGCTGCCGGCAAGGCGTTGCGGTCGGGATCAAGCACGGCGAAGGCAAGCGGGATCGCGCCGTAGAAGATGTAGTCGAAGACGATGTCGAGATAGCCGCCGAGGTCGGTCGGCCCACGGCGCCGTGCCAGCGCACCGTCGAGCCCGTCGGCGAGGCGCGAGAGAAGAATGAGCACCAGGCCGGCCAGCAGCCAGCCGGATGCGATCGACCCCGCGGCGGCGAGCCCGAGCGCCAACCCGCCGGCGGTGACGGCATTGGCTGAAATTCTCCGGCGGTCCAATGTCGAGGCGAGCGCCGCCAGCGCAGGATCGATCCGCCGTTTCAGAACACCGTCCAGCATATAAGCCGCCTTCCCTGCCGCGCGTTGACCGCCGCATCATCTGCCGCGATAACAGGGCCAACCCCGCGCTGAGCCGGACCAGGACCCATGTACAAGGCGACGACGCGCAACATCACAGTGACGGTCACCCCGTCCTTTCTGGAAGAGCAGTCGCAGCCGGAGGACGGGCGCTGGGTCTGGGCCTACACTGTCGAGATCGACAATGGCAGCCGCGATACCGTGCAGTTGCGCTCGCGCTACTGGCAGATCACCGATGCGCAGGGCCATGTCGAAGAGGTTGAGGGTGCCGGCGTCGTCGGCGAGCAGCCGATCCTGTCACCCGGCGACAGCTTCACCTACACATCGGGCTGCCCGCTGCGGACGTCCTCCGGCATCATGCGCGGGCACTACCGGATGCAGAAGCCGGATGGCAGCACCTTCACCGTCGAAATCCCGGCCTTTTCGCTCGACGTGCCGGCGCGCCAGCGCGTCCTCAACTGAGTGGCAGCCGGCGTCGCCCTTATCAACTCAGCGGCGACAGGGCGGCCGTCTGAGACGAAGCAAGACGGTCTGCCGGCCGCACCACCGGCTTCAGAAGGTCTCGGTCTCGTCGCCTGGCAGTAGCGGCGCCGCCATTGGTGATGCGGCTGTCACGGTGCCGCCGAGATAGCGGTCGATCAGCTGCGTCGCATAGGCATCGCGTGCCCGGCCGGTGACCCCGCCCATCACCACGACGATGATGCTGCGTCCGCCACGGCGCGCCGAGGCCACGAGGTGGAAGCCGGAATCGCGGATATAGCCGGTCTTCATGCCGTCGACGCCTTCGACCCTGCCGAGCAGCTTGTTGGTGGCCTTGAAGGTGCGGCCGCCATACTGGAACGACGTGACGCTGAAGAACGGCAGGAACTGCGGAAAGCGGCTGCGCAGCGCCCGGGCGAGGATCGCCATGTCGTGGGCGGTGGAGATCTGGCGCGGATCCGGCAGACCCGACGGATTGACGAACTGCGTGCGCATCATGCCGAGCTGGCGTGCCTTGGCGGTCATCCGCACGGCGAAGGCCTGTTCCGAGCCGCCGAGGTTTTCCGCAATCGCTGTCGCGACATCGTTGGCGGAGCGCACCGCAACGGCCTGGATGGCATCGCGCACCCGCAGCCGCGTGCCGGCCTTGGCACCGAGCTTCGAAGGCGGCTTGGATGCCGCGTTCTCGGAGATCAAGAGGTCGCCGTCGAGCGAGGCGCGGCCGCTCGCGATCGCCTCGAAGAGCAGATAGAGCGTCATCATCTTGGTCAGCGACGCTGGGTAGCGCAGTGCGTCGGCATTCTCGGCAAACAGCGTCGCGCCGTTCGTTGCATCGACCACGTAGGTCGCGGGCGCCCTCACCTCCGGCTGGCCCACGAGCGGCGGATAAGGACGGGTGCTCGAGGAGAGGCCGGCGGAGGTCAGCTCCGTCGACTGGCAGGCAGCGAGCGCCACACAAAGCGCGACCGACAGCAGGCGACTGGCCTTCGACAGAAGCGATCGGCCCGATGAAGTGCTTGTCATCGTTGGCAGTCTCCGGTGCTACCGCGCTTGTCCGCAGCCGATCAGGCGGAGCGGAGAGCCGCGCGCGGCCCTTCGCCCAATCCAGTAGAGCTGGTTCTGGCTGCTGAAGGTTCTAGCCGCAAGGTCCTTAGCAAAGCTTGCGGCGGGTGGTCGCGTCAGCTCTTGGCGAATTCGGCGGGATCGAACTCGTAATGTTCGCTGCAGAATTCGCAGGTCACGGCGATACGGCCATCCTCGATGCTGTCGGCGATCTCCTCGGCGGAGAAGCTCGACAGCACCTCCTTGATCTTGTCGCGTGAGCAGGAGCAGTCGTCCTCCACGCGGTTCGCGGGGAAGACGCGCACGCCGCGCTCATGGAACAGGCGAAAGAGCAGCCGCTCCACACCGACATCCGGGTCGGCAAGTTCGGAGGGTTCGACGGTGTCGACCAGCGCACGCACCTCCAGCCAGGCATCGTCCGGCTCCAGCGCCAATCCCTCGCCCAGATGCGCCGGTGCATCGCCGCCCGGAAGGTCCGGCAGGCGCATGCGTTCCGGTGCATCGGGGAGGAACTGCGCGATCATCCCGCCGGCGCGCCAGCCCTCCTGGAAGCCGCCGCCCTCGGCGCGGCGCGCAATGCGTGCCACGGCTAGCTTGACCGTCGTCGGGATCTGCTCGGATTGGCGGAAATAGGCTTCCGCGACGTCTTCCATCGACCCGCCGCTGAGTTCCACGATGCCCTGGTAGCGCTGCATATGGGCGCCCTGATCGACCGTGAAGGCCATAACGCCGGTGCCCAGCAAATCCTGCGAGGAGACGCGCCCGGCCGCACTCGCTTCCGCCAGCCGGTCCGCATCGAACCTGGCATAGGCGCGCACGGCGGACGGCGTCGCGAAGTCAACGACGAGGAGGTCCACCGGACCGTTCGTCTTCGTCTGCGCGATGAACTTGCCGTCGAACTTCAGCGATGTTCCGAGCAGCACGGTCAGCACGATCATCTCGGCGAGTAGCCGCGAGACCGGCTCTGGATAGGCGTGCCGGTCGAGAATGTGGTCGAGCATGGTGCCGAGCTGCACCGCCCGGCCGCGCGCATCCAGCGCCTCCACCGCGAACGGCACCACCGCATCGTCGCCGGCGAAATCGAACTCGCCGAGGACCGGCTGCAGATCAGCCATGGGCAGGCACCTCGCCGAAGCACCAGGCAAGGATGGATTTCTGGGCGTGGAGCCGGTTCTCAGCCTCGTCGAAGACGACGGACTGCGGACCGTCGATCACGGCGTCGGTGACCTCCTCGCCGCGATGGGCCGGAAGACAATGCATGAAGAGCGCCTCGGGCTTGGCATGACGCATCAGGCGTTCGTTGACCTGATACGGCATGAAGACGTTGTGGCCGCGCGCGGTCGACTCGCGGCCCATGGACACCCAGGTGTCGGTCACGACGCAATCGGCGCCGGTGACCGCCTCAACCGGGTCGCCGGTAAGTAGGATCGAGGCCCCGTCCTTGCGAGCCCGGGCGACGTGGCGCATGTCCGGCTCGGAGCCTTCGGGCGTTGCGATGCGAAGCGCAAAGCCGAACCGGGCCGATGCCTCGACCAGCGAGGCCAGCACGTTGTTGCCGTCGCCGCTCCAGGCGAAGGTCTTTCCGGCCAGTGGTCCGCGCTTCTCCTCGAAGGTGAGGAGATCGGCCATGATCTGGCAGGGATGCGTCTCGTCGGTCAGCCCGTTGATCACCGGCACGGTGGCATATTCGGCGAGCTCGCTGAGGCGGCTATGCGCCGTGGTGCGGATCATGATCGCATCGACGAAGCGCGACAGGACGCGCGCCGTATCCGCGATCGTCTCGCTGCGGCCGAGCTGCATCTCGGTGCCGGAGAGGAACAGCGTCTCGCCGCCGAGCTGGCGCATGGCGACGTCGAAGGAGACGCGGGTGCGCGTCGAGGGCTTCTCGAAGATCATCGCGAGAACCCGTCCCTCCAGGGGGCGTGGTCCGGCCCTGCCGGCCGCCTTGCGGGCGAGGGCATCGCTCATGATCGCCCGCAGCTCGCCGGGCTCCAGCGCGGCGATGTCGAGGAAGTGCTTGGGACCAGCCGTCATCGAACCGTCCTCAGGCGCTCTTGCGCGCCGCGCCGGGCGACAGCTCGGCCACCGCGGCTTCGATGCGCTCCATGCCCTCGCGCATCTCGTCCGCCGTCAGGATCAACGGCGGCAGCAGGCGCACGACATTGTCGCCGGCCATGACGGCCAGAAGCCCGTTGGCGCGCAGCTCCTGCACGAGGAGGGAGTTCGGGACCTTGGCCTTGAGGCCGATGAGCAGGCCGGTGCCGCGGACCTCCTCGATCACGTCGGGATAGCGGTCGGCCAGCGAGGCGAGCGATTGCTTGAACAGGATCGCGGTGTCGCGCACATGCTCCAGGAAGCCGTCGGCGAGGACGACGTCGAGAACCGCGTTACCGACCGCCATGGCAAGCGGGTTGCCGCCATAGGTCGTCCCGTGCGTTCCCGCCGTCATGCCCTTGGCCGCTTCCTCCGTGGCGAGACAGACGCCCATCGGGAAGCCACCGCCGATGCCCTTGGCGGAGGCCAGGATGTCCGGCACGGCGCCGCAAGCTTCATAGGCATAGAGCGTGCCGGTGCGTCCGACGCCGGTCTGCACCTCGTCGAAGATCAGGAGCAGACCGTTTTCGTCACAGATCGTGCGCAGCGCCCGCAGGAACTCCGGCGGGACGACGCGCACGCCGCCCTCCCCCTGCACCGGCTCGATCAGGATCGCGGCGGTTTCGGGCGTGATGGCGGCGCGCACGGCGTCGAGATCACCGAACGGCACCTGGTCGAAGCCCTGCACCTTCGGGCCGAATCCTTCGAGATATTTCGCCTGGCCGCCGGCGGCGATGGTCGCCAGCGTGCGGCCGTGGAAGGCGCCCTCGAAGGTGATGATGCCGTAGCGCTCGGGATGCCCGGAGACATACTGGTAGCGGCGCGCAGTCTTGATCGCGCATTCCAACGCCTCGGCGCCGGAATTGGTGAAGAAGGCGCGGTCCGCGAAGGTGACGGCGGTGAGCCGCTCGCCGAGCCGCTCCTGCCCCGGGATCTGGAAGAGATTGGAGACGTGCCAGAGCTTGTCGGCCTGCTCCTTCAGCGCCGCAACGAGATGCGGATGGGCGTGGCCGAGCGAGCTGACCGCAACGCCGCCGGCGAAATCCATGTAGCGTCGGCCGTCTCGCGCAATCAGCCAGACACCTTCGCCGCGCTCGAAGGAGAGTTCGGCGCGTGCATAAGTCTGGTAGAGGGACGATGAGGAGCCGGCGTTGGATGCTGACATGGCGTTCGACTTTGCTGAGGCCCGGCTGGGCCGCTTCCGGAAACGTCAAAGCCTGCCGTTGAGGCAGGCTTCGTTCGGCTGGTCTGCGCAGTGAGGCGAGTTCTATACCACGCGCGCGGCGCGCCATGTCAATGAATGCGGGCGGGGTCGGCCGCAGGAAGGTTCGGCGACACGCCGTAGCGTCAGCCCAGCCGCATCGAAATGCGATATCGAATCAGGATTGCGTCACAAGCTGGGGAAAAGCGCAAATTCGATTCCGTCAAGCTTGTGCGACTCTTGTCACGGAGTCAGCGCATGCGCTAAATTCCTTAACGTACTAGATTTCGTGCGGCGGACCCTGGTTCATCAATAGATGTAGTGCACATCCCTCGACAGGCGCTGTCGTGGGCGTGAAAGGATTCCGGCGGGCCGCACCCAGGACTTAGGAGCTTCCCATGAGCTGGAACGACGAACGCGTCGATCTCTTGCGGCGACTCTGGACCGAAGGCCTCAGTGCCAGCCAGATCGCCGACAGGCTGGGCGGCGGCGTCAGCCGCAATGCCGTAATCGGCAAGGTGCACCGCCTCAAGCTGGAGTCGCGCGGCAAGTCCACCGTCTCGGCACCGGCCGTGTCAACGGCCGCCGAAGTGGTGGCAGCTGAGGCCGTTACGGAAGTCGTTGAGGTGATCGTGCCGGCGCGGGTCGTCGCGGCTCAGCCGGTGATGCGCTCCATCACCCGCACGGTCGGCGCAACGGCGCTGAAGATGGAGCCGGTGCTGGTGCCGGTCGTGGCCGAGCCGCAGCGCCAGCCGGGCGAGGTGGTTCCGATCTCGCGCAACCTGACGCTCGTCCAGCTGACCGACCGCACCTGCAAGTGGCCGCTCGGCGATCCGCTCTCGGCTGATTTTCGCTTCTGCGGCTGCGCGTCGGGCGACAGCTCGCCCTACTGCTCCTATCATTCCAAGCTCGCCTTCCAGCCGGTCTCCGAGCGGCGCCGCGCCCGCTGAACAGCTCACGGCGGTCCGATCTCGATTGCGGAGCGCCGATCATGCCCTCTAGGCGCACAGGTGTGACGACGAGTGACGGCTCCGACAACCGTCGCGTCGTTCCGGCGACGCGGGTCGCCGTTGCAGCCGTTGTCGGCTTCGGCATCGTCATACTGCTTGAGCCATCCATCGGATGGAAAGCGCTGGCGGGCCTGGTTGCTCTCGCGATCATCTGCCTGCTGCCACAGCGCCCGCGTCCGCCGAAGGCACTTCGTGATCCTCAAAGCCGGACGACGCCCACCTGGCCCGATGACGGCGTGAAGGCAGCCGTCGAGGCGCTGCCGGACCCCGCCTTCGTGCTCGGTCGCGACCTGACGCTGCGCTATCGCAATGCCGTCTCGGCCGTCGCCTTCGGGCCGCTGACCATGGGCGATCCGGTTGCGCTCCGCTTCCGCTCGCCCGAGTTCCTGGCCGCGATCGAAGCGGCGGCCGCAAGCCAGTCCGGCGGCTCGGCCCTCTATGACGAGAAGCGGCCGGTGGAGCGTCACTGGGAGGCGCAGATCGCTCCCATTCCAGCCGCGGGCAGCGCTGCGCCCCACTTCTTCCTGCTGCTCTTCCGAGACCGCACCGCCGAGCGGCGGGTAGAGCGGATGCGCACCGACTTCGTGGCCAATGCCAGCCATGAGCTGCGCACGCCCCTCGCCTCCCTGATCGGCTTCATCGAAACGCTGCAAGGACCCGCTAAGGGAGACGCGGCGGCGCGCGAGCGCTTCCTCGGCATCATGCGGGAGCAGGCGGCGCGGATGTCGCGGCTGATCGACGACCTCCTGTCGCTGTCGCGCATCGAAATGAAGCGCAACGTGCCTCTGACGGCCCATGTCGATCTCGGCGCCATCCTGGCCAAGGTCCGGGAGCAGATGGCGCCGCTGGCCGCCGAGCTCGGCGTCACCATCGACTATACGCCCTCCGACAGGCACTGGACCGTTGCAGGCGACACGGACGAACTGATGCAGGTCTTCGCCAACCTCGTCGAGAATGCCTGCAAATATGGCGAGAGCGGCAAGCGGGTGGTCCTGCATCTGTCCGAGGGTGTTGAAGGCGGCCGCGCCTTCATCGATGCCTCGGTGCAGGACTTCGGCCCCGGCATTCCGCCGCAGCACGTGCCGCGCCTCACCGAGCGCTTCTACCGCGTCGACGTCGGCAACTCCCGCGCCAAGCGCGGCACCGGGCTTGGCCTGTCGATCGTGCGCAACCTGCTGTTGCGCCACCGTGCCCGACTCCTCATCGTTTCCGAGCCGGGACAGGGCTCGACCTTCACCGCACGATTCCCGGCGATCGGCGCAACAGTCGATTGATCGACATATATGCTGTCCTATCAGTCGGTTAGCGTGTCAAAAAACTGCAACGGGTCTGTCATATAGAGTTCTTCCAGGACCGCTAGACGAAAGCCGAACCGAGGACGCCGCTCCGGCGTGGACCTCAGGAACGGTTCGTCAACGCAACGCCTCAAGGAGCTTCCCGTGAGCATCTCCAAGCTTGTCGCCGGCCTCACGCTCGGCACCGCCCTCACCATCGCCGCGCAGGCGCACGCCCAGTCGGCCGACCCGATCCAGATCGCCGGATCCTCGACCGTTCTCCCCTACGCACAGATCGTCGCCGAGAACTTCCACGAAGCCTCGCCGGACTTCCCGACCCCGGTCGTGGAATCGGGCGGCAGCTCGGCCGGCCTGAAGCAGTTCTGCCAGGGCGTCGGCCCGGACCAGATCGACATCGCGAACGCCTCGCGTCCGATCAAGGAGTCCGAGGTCGAGACCTGCAAGAAGAACGGCGTGACCGACATCCAGGAGGTCAAGTTCGGCTATGACGGCATCGTCTTCGCGACGGATGCTGGCGGCCCGGACTTCAAGCTGACGCCGGCGATCGTCTTCAAGGCGCTCGGTGCGAAGTCGGTCGTCGACGGTAAGGTCGTGGACAATCCGGCCAAGACCTGGGCCGATGTCGACGCCTCGCTCCCGGCATGGAACATCGCCGCCTACATCCCGGGCGAGAAGCACGGCACCCGCGAAGTCTTCGCCGAGAAGCTCCTTGCGGCCGGCTGTGAAGAGACCGGCGCCAAGGAAGCCTTCGCCAAGTCCGGCATGGACGAGAAGGCCGCTGCGGCTCAGTGCATGCAGGTCCGCAAGGACGGCGCCGCGGCCGAGATCGACGGCGACTACACCGAGACGCTTGCTCGCATCGACGCCAACAAGCAGGGCGTTGGCGTCTTCGGCCTCGCCTTCTACGAGCAGAACCAGGACAAGCTGAAGGTCGCGACCATCAACGACGTCGTGCCGTCGGTCGAGACCATCTCCTCCGGCAAGTACCCGGTGTCGCGCCCTCTCTTCTTCTACGTCAAGAAGGCGCATGTCGGCGTGGTCCCGGGCCTTTCCGAGTATGTCGACTTCTTCCTCTCCGAGCAGATGATCGGCAATGACGGTCCGCTCGCCGAGTACGGTCTCGTGCCGGCTCCGGATGCCGAGCGCGAAGAGTTCCGCCAGGCCTTCTCGGCCGGGAAGACGATGTAAGCAGTAAATTGGCCGGCGCCTTCGGGCGCCGGTTTTTTCTCGCAGAGCGCCACTGTTCCTTCGCGCAGCGCCAGGAGTCTACGCGTGTCCACGTCCGCGATTATCGCGATCGTTCTTCTGATAGCCGCCGTCGGGTTCACGCTCGGCTACCGCAAGAGCCAAAGGCTCGCTGCGGGCAGCGCGCAGAAGGCCCATTCGCGCGCCGTCTATCACGGCATGTTTGTCGTTTCCTGGGCGCTCATCCCGTCGCTCATTCTTCTCGCAGGCTGGCTTATCGCCTCACCGGCCCTGATCGCCGCCGATATCCACGCCGACATGCCAGAAGCCATCGAGAACGGCACAAACCCGCGCCTTGCCTACCAGATGGTCGAGGGGATCGGCGCAGGACTGCGCGCGTTGCCTGCCGACGAGCAGGATGCCGCTGCTGCCGCAAGTGCCGCCGACCTGCGCGCGATGTTCCAGCGCCGAGGCATAATGGTCGCCTCCGCCTCGGAAGACTACATGGTCGAGCTGGCGGTGAAGCGGAACCGCCTCGAGGATTACAGCCGCATCGCGATGAGCGCGGTGGTGATCCTTCTTGCGGTTGCCGGCGCCGCGTATGGCCTGTCGCAGATCGCCGTCCGCCTTCGTGCCCGCAACCAGGTTGAACGCGTCGTCGGCGGGATCTTGGTGCTGGCCTCGTCGATCGCTATTCTCACCACGGTCGGCATCATCTTCTCCATGCTGTTCGAGACGATCGATTTCTTTGGTCGCGTCTCGCCCACAAGCTTCTTCTTCGGAACAGTCTGGGATCCGGGCTTTGCCGCGGCAGGCGCCGATCCGACCGTCGGCCAGTTCGGCCTCATCCCACTGCTGGCCGGCACGCTCTACATCGCCTTCGTCGCGATGCTGGTGGCCGTACCGATCGGCCTCTTCGCCGCCATCTACATGTCCGAATATGCGAGCCGCGGCGTGCGCTCCACCGTCAAGCCGCTGCTGGAGCTCCTCGCGGGCATCCCGACAATCGTCTACGGCTTCTTCGCTCTCGTCACGGTCGGTCCATTCCTGCGCGACATGTCGGCCCAGCTGAATGGGCTGATCACCGGCAACTACCAGAACTTCATCCAGGCCCAGAGCGTCATCACCGCCGGCATCGTGATGGGGGTGATGCTGATCCCCTTCGTGTCGTCGCTCTCCGACGACATCATTACCGCCGTGCCTCGGTCCCTGCGCGATGGTTCCTTCGGCCTCGGAGCCACCCGCTCCGAAACGGTGAAGCGCGTCATCCTGCCGGCAGCCCTGCCAGGCATCGTCAGCGCGCTGCTGCTGACGGCCTCGCGCGCCATCGGTGAAACGATGATCGTCGTCCTGGCCGCCGGCGTCGCCGCACGCCTCACGCTCAACCCGTTCGAGGCGATGACCACGGTGACCGTGAAGATCGTCAACCAGCTGACTGGCGACCTTGAGTTCAACTCGCCGCAGACGCTGGTGGCCTTCGCGCTGGGTATCACCCTCTTCGCCATAACGCTCTGCCTCAACATCATCGCGCTGGTGATCGTGCGCAAATACCGGGAGGCGTATGAATGACCGACCTCGCTGTCTCCGAAGCTCGCGCCGCGCATCCGGCGGCATCCGAGCGCCGCGACATCGGCATCAAGCGCCGCTATGCCGCCGAGCGCCGCTTCAAGCTCTATGGCATCGTCGCGATCGCCATCGGCCTGATCTTCCTCGTTGCCCTCCTCTGGAGCGTCTTCTCGAAAGGCTACACCGCCTTCTTCCAGACCGAGATCCGCGTTCCCATCACCTTCGACCAGTCGATCGTCGACCCGAAGAACAGCGGCGGCAAGGACACCAAGGCGCTGTCGATGGCGAACTATCCGCGCCTCGTGCAGAACGGCATCGTCGCCCTGCTCGGCATCGACCCGTCGGATCGGACGGCCGTGCGCGCCGCCAACGCCCTCGTCTCGCAGAGTGTGCGCGGACAGCTGCGCGATATCGTCCTCGGCGACATCACGACCATCGGGAAGACCCAGGAGGTCTGGCTGTATGCGGCCAGCGAGGTCGATAGCGCCGAGAAGGGCCAATACGACCTCAGCGTCGAGGAGAGCCGTCGTCCGCTGAAGGATCAGCAGCTCCAATGGCTGCAGCAGCTGCGCGACGACGACCGGCTGCAGCAGCGCTTCAACTGGGGCTTCTTCACCTTCGGCGGCTCCAGCCGGGCCGAGACGGCGGGCGTCGGCGTCGCCATCGTCGGGTCGATCTACATGATGGTGATCGTGCTCGTCCTGTCGCTGCCGATCGGCGTCGCCGCCTCGATCTATCTCGAAGAGTTCGCGCCGAAGAACCGGCTGACCGACTTCATCGAGGTGAACATCAACAACCTCGCGGCGGTGCCGTCCATCGTTTACGGCCTTCTCGGCCTTGCGGTCTTCGTCAACGGCTTCGGCCTGCCACGCTCTGCCGCCGTCGTCGGCGGACTGGTGCTGACGCTGATGACGCTGCCGACGATCATCATCGCGACGCGTGCCGCCTTGAAGGCAGTGCCGCCGTCGATCCGGGCGGCCGCGCTGGGCCTTGGCGCATCCAAGACGCAGATGGTGTTCCACCACGTGCTGCCACTGGCGATGCCCGGCATCCTCACCGGCACGATCATCGGCCTTGCGCATGCGCTGGGCGAGACGGCACCGCTGCTTCTCATCGGCATGGTCGCCTTCGTCGCGGACTATCCGTCCTCGCCGATGGCGCCGTCCACCGCCCTTCCCGTGCAGATCTACATGTGGGCGAACGAGGCCGAGCGCGCCTTCGTGGAACGCACGTCCGGCGCGATCATCGTGCTGCTTGCTTTCCTCGCTCTGATGAACATCACCGCCATCATCCTGCGCCGCCGCTTCGAGCGCCGCTGGTAGGCCGATCAGGATCTTGTCCATGAACCAGACCATCGTACCCGCCGCTTCCGTCCTCCATCCCACGGCCGCCTTTGCGCGGCCGGTGAAGATGCGCGGCGAGAAGGTCACCGTCCACTACGGCGCCAAGCAGGCGCTGTTCGAGGTCAATCTTGAGATCCCCGAACGCCAGGTCACCGCGCTGATCGGACCGTCGGGCTGCGGCAAGTCGACCTTCCTGCGCTGCCTCAACCGCATGAACGACACAATCGAGGGCGCCCGCGTCGGCGGCATGATCACGCTTGACGGCGAGGACATCTACGATCCCACGCTCGACGTCGTGGAACTGCGCGCCCGCGTCGGCATGGTGTTCCAGAAGCCGAACCCGTTTCCGAAGTCGATCTTCGACAACGTCGCCTATGGCCCGCGAATCCACGGCCTTGCGCGCTCCAAATCCGATATCGAGGAGATCGTCGTCACCAGCCTGCGCCGCGCCGGCCTGTTCGAGGAGGTCAAGGACCGTCTGCACGAGGCCGGCACCGGCCTCTCCGGCGGCCAGCAGCAGCGCCTGTGCATCGCCCGCGCCATCGCGGTTTCGCCGGAGGTGATCCTGATGGACGAGCCGTGCTCCGCGCTTGATCCGATCGCCACCGCCAAGGTCGAGGAGCTGATCGACGAGCTCCGCCAGAACTACACGATCGTCATCGTGACGCACTCCATGCAGCAGGCGGCGCGCGTCAGCCAGATCACCGCGATGTTCCACCTCGGCAATCTCGTGGAAGTCGGGCCGACGGAAAAGATGTTCCAGAACCCCGATGACAAGCGGACGCAGGACTACATCACCGGCCGCTTCGGCTGACGATTTCGAGGAGGGTATTCCCATGGACGAGCATATCGTCAGGTCCTACGACGAAGAACTGAAGTTCATCGCCCGCTGCATCTCCGAGATGGGCGGACAGGCCGAACGGATCGTGGAGCGCTCGGTCTCGGCGCTGATCCAGAGCGACTGGGGCCTTGCCAATTCGGTCGTCGCCGACGACGCGCTGCTCGACGCCGCGCAGCGCGAGGTCGACGAGCGCGCGATCATGATGATCGCCAAGCGCCAGCCAATGGCGCAGGATCTTCGCGAGATCATCGGCGCGATCCGCATCTCCAGCGATCTCGAGCGCATCGGCGATCTCGGCAAGAACATCGCCAAGCGCGTCATCGCCGTGCAGGATCATACGCAGCCGATCCGGCTCGTGCGCGGCATTGAGCATCTCTCGGAGCTGGCGCTCGACCAGCTGAAGGACGTGCTCGACGCCTATGCCTCGCGCGACCATCAGCGCGCCCAGTCGGTGCGGCAGAACGACGAGGAAATCGACGCCATGTATACGTCGATCTTCCGCGAGCTCCTCACCTACATGATGGAAGATCCGCGCAACATCACCGCCTGCACCCATCTCCTGTTCAGTGCCAAGAACATCGAGCGGATCGGCGACCACGCCACCAACATCGCCGAGACGGTCTACTACATCCGGACCGGCCAGCAGATGAACCTCGACCGTCCGAAGGGCGACAGCACGACCTCGATGGTGCTGCCGCAGACGAATGACGGCGAGGCTGTCGACGAGGATCGCTGAACCGATGGCGACACGCATCGCAGTGGTGGAGGACGAGGAGGCCCTCTCCGTCCTCCTGCGCTACAATCTCGAAGCGGCCGGCTACGAAGTCGACGTTATCGCGCGCGGCGACGAGGCGGACCTCCGCCTGAAGGAAACCCTGCCGGACCTTCTCATCCTCGACTGGATGCTTCCCGGCCTGTCCGGTGTCGAGCTCTGCCGGCGCCTGAGGACGCGGCCCGAGGCCGAGCGCCTGCCGATCATCATGCTGACGGCGCGCGGCGAGGAGAGCGAGCGGATACGGGGCCTTTCCGTCGGTGCCGACGACTATGTCGTCAAGCCCTTCTCGACCCCGGAGTTGCTTGCCCGCGTCAAGGCGATGCTGCGGCGCTCCAACCCGCAGAAGATCTCCACGACACTCACAGCCGGCGACATCGAGCTCGATCGCGAAACGCATCGGGTCCGCCGCTCGGGGCGCGAGATCAAGCTTGGCCCCACGGAGTTCAAGCTGATGGAGTTCTTCATGCAGGCGCCGGGTCGCGTCTTCTCGCGCGAGCAGTTGCTCGACAGCGTCTGGGGGCGAGACATCTATGTCGACGAGCGGACGGTGGACGTCCATGTCGGACGCCTGCGGAAGGCGCTGATCCGCGGCCGCGAGGTCGACCCGATCCGCACCGTACGAGGCTCCGGCTACGCGCTGGACGAGACCTTCGCCGCCAGCGTAGCGCGCCGCAGCAGCCGCGTGGCGGCGTCGCTTTAGCCTCTGAGGGCTAGGGCAGCGAGGCGCGAGCTTCGCCGCAGAGCTTGCGCCTCATAGCAGCCGCATCCTGAAGCCGTAGACGTCAAGGTCAGGCCCCTCGGTACCGAGCCCGGGCTGTATCGCGAGACGCGCCGGCTCCTTCGGCGATGTCGGTACCTCGAAGTCGAAGACGAACTTCTCGCTCTGCAGATCGGTGGAGAAGCGCTGTCGCTGACAGGCGCTCTCTTCCCCGAAGAGGCAGCGGACGGCGAATTCGCGCGTCTGGCCGTCCGGCGAGCCGACGGTGATCTCCACACGCACGGAGCGGGCCGCGATCTGGCCGAGGAGGCCCGGGCCAATGGCGATCGCGATCTCGCCATCCTGGCTGCCGGGTGCGGGCGCGATGCGGACGGCGGGTGCGCCGCCTGCGCCGGTCACCGCTTCGACGCGGCCGCCTGCCGGCGTCGATATGGCTTCGAGGTCGTTTCCGGAGAAGACGTCGATCCAGTTTTCCGGCTGCTGCGGCAGGGCCTGCTGCTGCGAGGCGGCAGACTGGCTCGTGACGTCATCGACCATGATGAAGCCATAGATCACCGTCGCGACGATGATCAGCCCGAGGATCGAGGCAACGACGCCGATCCAGAAGAACAGGCTGCGCCGCTGGCGCCGCGGCCGGGCCGCGTCGCGCTCGGAAGCGCCAGGCCGCCAGCTTCCATCGTCGAGGTCGGCGGTCGCCGCGCCAGCGACCGGGCCGCCGACAGGGCCGGCGCCCTGCGGGAAGGCGGCTCCCGGCGACCGCCCATCGTCGAACTCTCCCGCCGTGTAGGAAAGATCGTCCGGCGGAAGGGCCCGCGGCGTACGCCCATATTCGTCAGCCTCGTCGCCGCCTTGCTCAGATCCGTCGTTGCCGATCCGTGGCGCGAGATCATCGCTCCGTGCATCATCGGAAGCCATAAGCTGATCGTCACCGGGATCGTGGGGCGCCGGCTGATCGATGGTTGAGGCCTCGCCATCGATGAAGGAGCGGTCCGCGGCCGGCGACTGCTGGCCGCCTTCGAAGCGCTCCTGTCCATCATCGTCGCCATAGCGCCAGTCGGGCGCGGGCTGGCCGTAGCCGCTTTCGCTCGTCGTGGTGCCGACGGCCTCGGGAACAATGTGGACGCCGCGGGGCTCCTCCTCCGCAGCATCCCAAAGCTGCTCGCCGTCATCGCCGACGCCGCCACGATCGCTTTCGGCATCGTCGACGTCGCCGATCGCGTCCGACGAGAGGCCGTCTTCGGCCTCGTAAGGCTCGGCCTTCTCCGCGGCCAAAGCGCGAAGATCGGCCTCGATGGTGCTGATCGCGTCCATCAGCCGCTCGCGCTGCCCGGCCTGCATGCCAGAGTCGTAGCCGCGGTCGACGGCGAGCTTCTCCAGAGCGCGCACGGCGGCTTCATAGACGCTGCGCCTGAACTCTGGGTCAGCCGTATCGCCTTTCGCCAGAGCGCGCCGCAGGCTGGTTTCGATCGCGCTCATTGCGTCTCCCAAGAGCTCCATACTTGGGCACAAGCCGGCCCACTTCCTCTGTACTCTGCACAATCTATCCAAAGATGGTGCAAATTCCACGTATCAGCCGAGCGCCGCGATCGGCGCCTCGGGTCGCGCTCCGTCGGATTAGGCTCGCCCGCCATCGGCTAGAGCACAATCACGGCTTAGTCAGATTGAAGGACCCCTCGTCGTCGCCGCTTTACTTTCCGGCTGAAGAGCCAATGTCGCGCCTTCATTTCGAAGGGAATTGGTGCTGATGCCGCCTGCCAAGCCGCGACAAATCTCCGAACATGGCGTCATCGGCGACATGCGCACGCTCGCGCTCGTTGCGACCGACGGGACGATCGACTTCTTCTGCCACCCCGACCTCGATTCGCCGACGCTTTTTGCCAGCCTGCTTGATCCGGACAAGGGAGGCTTCTTCCGCCTCGGCTTCGAGGGCGAGATGAAGCAACGGCAGATCTATCTGCCGGACACCAATATTCTCGTCACCCGCTTTCTCGGTGAGGAGAGCATTGGGGAGGTCTGCGACTTCATGCCGGTCGACGGCTCGGGACGCATCATCAGGCGGGCGGAAGCGATCCGCGGCACGCTGACCGTCGGTCTGGAGATCGCGCCGCGGCCGGACTATGCGCGGCGCGATGCCAAGCTCGAAGCGATGGAGGGCGGCGTCTGCCTCCGCGCCGAGCCCGAGGAGGACTGCGTCTATTTCTATACTCACGTACCGCTCGAGATCGCCGACGGGTGTGCGTCCGGGCAGATCGAGCTGAAGGAAGGGGAGGTCTGCTACGCGGTCTTCTGTCCCGGCCGCAAGGACAGCCCGGCCGTCGACGAGGCCTATGTTCTAGATGCCTTCAACGCGACCCGTGACTATTGGCACGACTGGGTCAAGAAGGGCACCTTCCCCGCCTACTGGCGCGAACTCGTGGTGCGTTCGGCCCTGACGCTGAAACTCCTGACCTCGCAGAAGCACGGGTCGATCGCCGCCGCCGCGACCTTTGGCCTGCCGGAGGTCCTCGGCGGCGAGCGGAACTGGGACTATCGCTTCTGCTGGGTCCGCGATGCCGCCTTCACCCTCTATGCCCTGTCCCGCCTCAACTACTACGACGAGGCCGAGGCCTTCATCCACTTCCTGATGGAGCGGGTCGCGGCCGACGAGGCGCGCCTGCGCGTCATGTATGCGATGGACGGCTCGGACCCTGCCGCGGAGGAGTCGCTCGATCACCTCAGCGGCTATGCCGGGTCGCAGCCGGTCAGGGTCGGCAACGCGGCCTTCGATCAGCTGCAGATCGACATCCACGGCGAGTTCATGGACGCGCTCTACATCGCCGTGAAGGCGCGTGGAAAGCCCTCCTACGAGGTGTGGGGCACCATCGCCGCCATGCTGGACAAGCTCTGCGACACCTGGCATCTGCCGGACCAGGGTATCTGGGAGAGCCGGGGCGAGCCGCGCGAACACCTGTCGTCCAGACTGATGAGCTGGGTTGCCCTCGACCGCGGATTTCGCATGGCGTTGCGGCAATCGCTGGCAGCCGACATCGACCGCTGGCGGCTGGAGCGGAACCGCATCCAGGCCTCCATCATCGAGGAGTTCTGGAACAAGGAGCTCGGCGCCTTCACCCAGTACAAGGGCGGCAAGTCGCTCGACGCCGTCGTACTGCTGATGCCGCTGGTGAAGTTCATCAACCCGCGCGATCCGATGTGGACCTCGACGCTGAAGGCCGTGCGCCGCCACCTCGTGCATGACTGCCTCGTCCACCGCTACATCAACACCGAGGCGAATGGAGATGGACTGAACGGCACCGAAGGCGCCTTCACCATCTGCTCGTTCTGGTATGTCGAGGCCTTAGCGCGGACAGGGTACGTCGCCGAGGCGCGGCTCCTGTTCGAGAAGCTGCACACATATTCCAATCATCTCGGTCTCTACGCGGAAGAGCTCTCCGCCGATGGCGAGCACCTCGGCAATTTTCCGCAGGCACTCACACACTTATCGCTGATCTCTGCCGCGATCTGGCTGTCGCGGGCGCTGGACGGACAGACGCAAGGTCCCAATCTTCCACCCTCGCACATGCTGGAGGATCCCGACGGTGTCTGACCTAATCTCTCTCGCCGGCCAGAGCGCCATCGTCACCGGCGCATCGTCCGGCATCGGCGCCGCGACGGCACTCGAGCTCGCCCGCGCCGGCGCCGATGTCGCCGTCAACTTCCACGGCTCGGAAGATGCCGCAGAGGACGTCGCCGCGCGGATCCGCGCGCTTGGCCGGAATGCGGTGACGGTGAAGGCGAATGTCTCGGTGGAGCACGACGTCGTCTCCCTCTTCGACACGGCCGAGGCTGCCCTCGGGCCGATCGACATCGTCGTCTCCAATGCCGGGCTGCAGAAGGACGCAGCCATCGCCGACATGACGATCGAGGACTGGAATGCTGTGATCGCGCTCAACCTCACCGGCGGGTTTCTCGTTGGGCGCGAGGCGGTGCGGCGCTTCCGCAAGAAGGGCATGCGGCCCAATGTCAGCCGCGCGCTCGGCAAGCTGATCTTCGACTCCTCGGTGCATCAGCGCATTCCATGGGCGTTCCACGCCAACTATGCGGCGTCCAAGGGCGGCCTTCACCTGCTGATGCAGTCGCTGGCACAGGAAGTCGCCTGCGAGCGTATCCGGGTGAATGCCGTCGCACCGGGCGCTATCGCCACGAAGATCAACGCCGAGGAGCGGGACGACAACGAAGAAGGGATGCTGAAGCTGATCCCCTACGGCCGCATCGGCGAAGCCGCCGATATCGGGCGCGCCGTCGCCTGGATCGCATCGGACGCCGCCGACTACATGGTCGGCGAGACGCTCTTCATCGACGGCGGCATGTCGCTCTATCCGGAATTTCGCGGCAACGGTTGAGGCAGAGGATCGACGGGTTCAACCTGTCTACGTCTGCGGAAGCCAGGCAGGTGCAGGCATGCCCGCCGACGAGGGATGCCGTACTGCCTTGGAGCTAGTGATCCAGGAGCGCTCTCAAGGCACCCGTAGGGGTCAACGGGTCCGTTGCATCCAGGATCAGTTCTTTCCTCGCAATCACCCATCCGTGGCCGGTCACGGCGACTCTCACCCCATAGTCGTCGGGGTTTTCGCAACAGGACGCCTCGAACTGGGTATCCCAGCAACTGATCGTGGTGATATCCTCATCAAGCGCCATTGCGCCGTCAGCGACGAGCTGGGCAACGGCTGCCGTCGTCCCCGTTCCTGCAGGACAGCGCGACACCGAGCGAGGGTGCACGACTGGCGAAATCCGGCGCCTGAGGCGGCCGTCGGATCCCCGATAGGGCGCTGCGGCGAAAAGGACGAGGGCAATCCGTCCCTGCTCGCCGAGAACGGGATGGACGGGGTTGGGCTCGCGAGCGAGCGCTTCCATGATCTCGAAGGCGAGTTGACCCTGCGCAGCCTCCTCATTGCGCATCATTGCCAGACCGCAGTCTTCCGCCGCAACGACAGCGTACCAGCATCCAGCCCATACAAGGTCGTAGCGGACACGGCCGCGGCCATCGACCTCGACGAGAGCCCCCTTCTTGATGACACATGCCGTATCGTCGGGCTTGAAGGTCACCGACGAGACCTTTCCATCGGGCTCGACGTCGACCTCCACATTCACGAGGCCGCCGGGGCTCTCCAGCACAAGGCTCGACTTGCCGGCAGGCGCCTGCAGAACACCCTCCTCGATGAGGGCTATCGCCGTCGCCATCGTGTTGGACCCGCTGAAGAGCGGATAGCCCAGGAATTCCATGATGATGAAGGCGGCCGCGGCCCGCGGATCGACCGGCGGGATGGCCAGGTCGGCGAAGAGTGACGGATGGCCTCCGCGTGGCTCGCCGAGAACGACCTGGCGGAGTTCGTCGGCGTGATCGCGCAGATAGTCACGCTTCTCGAGCACCGTCAGTCCAGGGATCGGTGCGATGCCTCCCAGAATGATCTGATGCACGTCTCCGCCAACATGAACGTCGGTCACCAGGATCGTGTGAGTTCGACGGGGAATGCTGCTCACTGGATCCGACCTCGTGTAATGCCGAGGGCAGCTATAGCATGATCAAAGTCCGTGCCGACCGGTGTCTGATCGGCTCTTTCAGGCGCAAGCACGAGCCGAAATCGACTCGTGGCGGGCGGACGGGCTGTGGAGCCAAGCGCCGTCAGGCGGCCCGCGCCAGCGTGATGCGCGACTTGCTGACCTTCGCTTTGGAAGCGCGCTCCTGAACCTGTTCGATCAGCATCTCGCCGATCGTCGCGTCGGCCTGCCGAAGGGTTCGTTCATCGCACCGGCTGGCGACCAGAACGGCCATGTCGCGCATATGCGCGCGTTGGAAGCAGAAGACTGCCAGGCGGGCACGTTGCTTCGGATCCTGCTCGTCGACGATCTCGACCACACGCTCTTCGGCCGAGCGAAGGAGGAGCCCGAGGAGCTCGAGGTTGACTGGGCATGCGGCTTCGTTCGGCATGTAACGGTTGTACATCGGCTCATCCTCTTGTTTGAGGCGGCACAGAACGCGCGGTGGATTTCGCGTAGCTGGATCACGGAGACGTGGGCGGCCGCCCGCGTGGCACCAGAGGCCGAAACAACGATGCATCCCCTTCCGCTGCCGGGATTGTGCTCCGGCAGGTCCTCTCAATGCGTGACAATTCGCAGCACCGAGAGGCAGCTTTCGACGATGGGCAGATTACCGATAGGCGAGCCTTTGCGATCACCGACCTTTGGACTTGCGCGGCGCGAACCGCTTCCCGCCCGTCTCCGAATACGTGGCGCCCGATGCCGTGGAGCCCCCGCGGATGACCGCGGAGGCTCGATGAACCGGCTGCGTCCGGGCGACAGGTCCTGGATGTCGATCTGCCCGGAGTGAGCGACGGACTAACGTCTACCAGCCAGCCACTTCAGGAGCGCAGGACGACCCGCTCGTCGTCGCGCTCGCGCCCGCCGAAGATCGCAGCGACACCGGCGATGAAGGCACCGATGACCAGCGACAGAGCCGTCAGAAGCGACAGCGTCGCCGTAGCCGAACGCGCCGTATCGGCAGCTTCCTTGGCTTCCTGCTTGGCTGCGTCGACCGAGGCGATGACCTGATCGACCCGTGCCTGTGCCTGGTCCTGCGGCTGGCCGGTCTCACGGGCGACGAGCGTCGCGAGATAGGCCTTGTCGGCATCGGGCAGTTCACCCGTCACCGCGCTGCGGGCGAGGATGCGCGTGGCCTCGCCGCGGTAGTCGGTCGTGCCCGTAGCAGATGCGCCCGGGGCAGCGGCCGGAGCCGCGGCATCGGTGCGAAACAGCGTGTCGACGAAATAGCCGGTCGGATCGCTGCCGCCACCTGCATTGCCCGCCTGCTCGCCGGCAGCCTGGACGCCGCCCTGCGCAGCACCGGCCGCGACGTTGGACACAGCGCTGACGCCACCGCCCACGATGGAACTGACGGCAGACGACAGAAGTCCCGCAACAAGGATCGTCGCCAGAGCCCAGGCGAGGAAGCCATGGGCGCTGTCACGGAAGTAGACCTCGTCGCTATGGGTCGCGGCCCAGCGCGTCCGCAGACGTCCGGTGAGATAGCCGCCGAGACCGGAGGACAGCCACTGCACGATCACCAGCCAGATGATTCCTGAGACGGCGAAGGTGGTGGCGCTGACGCCCTCATTGGAGAAAGGGGATACCATCGTCATGCCGAGGCCGGAGCCGACCAGCATGAGCACCAGCGAGATCACCGCCGCAGCGACGGCGCCGGCGATGATCGCTCCCCAGGAGACGGCGGAGGCCGATGCGTCGGCGTCAACCACCGGCGTTGGAGCAAGGGGCACGGGCGCGCTCCTCAGCGGAAGAACAATGCGAGAAGGATGATTACGGGGATCGGAACCCCCAGAAGCCAGAGAAGAATGCCGCGGCCCATCGTGGGAACCTCCAAAGGATGTAGTGTCTCCCCTCAACTGTTGGATATGGGGTTGGTTCCTGCCTCACCCGTGAGCAGATGGGCTTTCTGCGCTCTCCCGTCACGTCAGGCCACGTAGAAGTAGTAGGCTGCCAGCCCGAGGCCGATGGCGATGACGAAGAGGCGGACGGCCATCTGCGGCACCCGCTTGGCGATCCACACTCCGGAATAGCCGCCGAGTGCAACTCCCGGGATCATCACCAGCGCGGCCGGCCAGGCAACGACCCCGCCGGATACGAAGACGACGATTGCGATCACGGCGATCACCGTCGCGAGAAGGTTCTTCAGCGCGTTCAGCCGATGATAGTCGCCGCTTTCGGTGAGGCCGAGCGTCGCGAGCATCATGATTCCCATGCCGGCGCCAAAGAAGCCGCCATAGATCGACGCCAGGAACTGAACGATGGGGCCGATAACTCGGTGCCCTCTTGCAGCCTCCGCTGCCTCGCGCGGGCTCGGGCGCAGCCACGGACCAGCGGCGAAGAGAGCGGTCGCGGCCAGCAGCAGCCAGGGAACGAGCGCCGCAAAAGACGGGTTGTCCAGCGCCAGCAGAATCAGCGCCCCGACGAGCGAGCCTGCGATCGACGCAGCGGCGAGGACGAGCACCTCGCGCCAGATGCGGACGAGATCCCTGCGATAGGCGAGGGTCGAGGTGATATAGCCGGGGAACTGCGCGATCGAAGAGGTGGCATTGGCCGAGATCGGCCCGATGCCGATGAGGGTGAAGGCGCCGAAGGTAATGAAGGTGCCGCCGCCGGCAACGGCATTGATGGCGCCCGAAACAAAGCCTGCGAGAAACAGGAGAAAGACTTCGACAAACGACATGGGGGACCGCCGGGAACTGCAACCCGACACGCATAGGCGGCGGGCGAGCCGGCCGCAACGCCATGTTGGCGTCGCGGCTGCAAGGGGTGCAGATCAAGCGCGGCGCTTGGGATCACCGGCACTCGACAAGCCGGAGCATGCAGTGTATGTGCCAGCGCGATTTCCTCAGAATAACTTGACCGTCACGACGGCCATGTCCGGGGTCTAACCGGCATGAAACGAATTGAGGCTATGACATGGATATCATCTCCGAGATCGAGGCCGCCGAGGCCGCTCGCATCGATGCAGTGCGTACCATCCCGACCTTCTCGCCGGGCGACACGCTGCGCGTGAACGTGCGCGTCGTGGAAGGCACCCGCACCCGCGTGCAGGCCTATGAGGGCGTCTGCATCGCCCGCTCCGGCTCGGGCTTCCAGGAGAACTTCACGGTTCGCAAGATCTCCTATGGCGAGGGCGTCGAGCGCGTCTTCCCGATCTATTCGCCGATGCTCGACTCGGTCGAGGTCGTGCGCCGCGGCCGTGTCCGCCGCGCCAAGCTCTATTATCTGCGCGATCGCCGCGGCAAGTCGGCCCGTATCGTCGAGGCCACCAATGCCCGCGCCCGCAAGCTGAACGACGACGCCCGTCAGGTCGCCGCCGACGAGCGCGCCAAGGCCGCTGCCGACAAGGCTGCTGCCGCCGAGGCCAGCGCCACGCAGGCTGCCGAGTAAGCTTCGGCCGCACGCTTCCTTATCCAACGGAAAAGCGGCTTCGGCCGCTTTTCTGCGTTCTGGGCCTCAGTCGTCCCGCACGCAGGATGGCATGAGCGGCAGACCTCGGCGGCCAAGACGTTCGCGATGGGCGATCGTCTTGCACTGACCACTTGGCTCGGCTATCTCATTAGAACCATGCCAGCCTTGCCGACGATCACGTCCGGGTCGCGCCTGCCGACCACCCTCGGCTTCTCGCCGGTGGGCGATCGTTGGCGGATGCCTGGTCGCTTCTTCTATCGTCTTCTCGTCGCCGACGGCCGCTAGCGCTCCCTATCGCAGCCGCCATTTTCCGACCCCGATCGCGACCGTACGGATCGAGCCCCTTCGAGGCCTTGCCGCCGGCAGTGGAAGCCAAGCCATGACAGAGAGCAACAAGCCGCGTACCCTCTACGACAAGATCTGGGACGACCACGTCGTCGAGCAGCAGGAAGGCGGCAGCGCCCTCCTCTATATCGATCGTCACCTCGTCCATGAGGTGACCAGCCCTCAGGCCTTCGAGGGACTGCGGATGGCCGGCCGCAAGGTCCGCCACCCTGAGCGCACGCTCGCCGCCGTCGACCACAATGTGCCGACCAGTGACCGGCGCAACGGCATCCGCGATCCGGAGAGCCGGCTGCAGGTGGAAACGCTGGCCCGCAACGCGGCCGAGTTCGGCGTCGAGTATTTCAACGAGGTCGACCGCCGCCAGGGCATCGTCCACATCATCGGGCCTGAGCAGGGCTTCACCCTGCCAGGTACGACGATCGTCTGCGGCGACAGCCACACCTCGACGCACGGCGCCTTCGGGGCGCTGGCGCACGGCATCGGCACGTCGGAAGTCGAGCATGTGCTCGCCACGCAGACGCTGATCCAGGCCAAGGCCAAGAACATGCTGGTCGAGGTCAATGGCCAGCTGCCCTTCGGCGTCACCGCCAAGGACATCATTCTCGCCATTATCGGCGAGATCGGCACAGCCGGCGGCACCGGCCACGTCATCGAATATGCCGGCGAGGCGATCCGCTCGCTCTCCATGGAAGGGCGGATGACGATCTGCAACATGTCGATCGAGGGCGGCGCCCGGGCCGGCCTGATCGCGCCGGACGACGTCACCTTCGATTACCTGCGCGACAAGCCGCGCGCGCCGAAGGGCGAGATGTTCGAGAAGGCGGTCGCTTACTGGCGTACGCTCGCCTCCGACCCCGGGGCGCATTATGACAAGATCGTGCGGCTCGATGCGGCCAACCTGCCGCCCATCGTCTCCTGGGGCTCCTCGCCCGAGGACGTCGTCGGGATCAACGGCGTGGTGCCGGATCCGGCCACCATTCCGGACGAGAACAAGCGCCAGTCAAAGGCGCGCGCGCTCGATTATATGGGCCTGCAGCCCGGCACGCCGATCACCGACATCACGCTCGACCGCATCTTCATCGGCTCCTGCACCAATGGCCGCATCGAGGATCTGCGGGCGGTTGCCAAGGTCGTCGAGGGCCGCAGGGTCGCCGACGGCGTTTCGGCGATGATCGTGCCGGGATCGGGTCTGGTGAAGGCGCAGGCGGAAGCGGAAGGGCTGGATGTGATCTTCCGCGACGCCGGCTTCGACTGGCGGGAACCGGGCTGCTCGATGTGCCTCGGCATGAACGAGGACCGGCTGAATCCGCTGGAGCGCTGCGCCTCGACCTCGAACCGCAACTTCGAGGGTCGGCAGGGCTACAAGGGGCGCACGCACCTCGTGTCACCGGCCATGGCAGCGGCGGCGGCGATTGCCGGCCGCTTTGTCGACATTCGGGAGTGGCACTGAACGCCAACTCGTTCAAAGGTGCGGCCGTCGTAAGGCGGCTGCACTGTGGCCGCGCCGGTAAAGCCTGATCGCCGAGAGGCAGGATGGCTCGCAGCGGTCATGCGAGCTGCCGAGCGCCGAAGTTCGAAGCCGCCGGGTCAAGCCCAGCTGGTGACAGCCGCCCGGCACCCACCAGGCCTTCTTCTTCAGCGCATCAGGAGCGGCCGGCCCACCGGCGCTCCCTTACGCGTTCGATCGTCAGCAAACGAGGATCAGAGCTGATCCTCGTCCTCCTCGTCGGTCTCGGTGCGGCGCATGGAGGTGAGCTTGGCGAAGACGGCGGCGGCGTCCAGCTCGTCCTCGTCGGACGAAGAGCTCGGCCGGTAATTCTGCGTCTGCGCTGCCGACAGGAGACGCTCCTCCTCCTCCAGCTCCTCCGTCCGCGGCAGGCCGCGCGAGGCCTTCTCCACCTCGAGATCGAGATCGATCTGCGAGCAGAGGCCGAGCGTCACCGGATCCATCGGCGTCAGATTGGCCGAGTTCCAGTGGCTGCGCTCGCGGATCTGCTGGATGGTGTTCTTGGTCGTGCCGACGAGGCGTGAAATCTGCGCGTCCTTCAGCTCGGCGTGATTGCGCACCAGCCAGAGGATGGCGTTCGGCCGATCCTGGCGCTTGGACACCGGCGTATAGCGCGGCCCCTTGCGCTTGGCCTCGGGGACGCGGACCTTCGGCGGCGCGAGCTTCAGCCGGTGCTTCTCGTCCCTCTCGGCGCGCTCGATCTCTTCGCGGCTGAGCTGGCCCGTCATGACGGGATCAAGGCCCTTGATGCCCTGCGCCGATTCGCCGTCTGCGATGGCCTTCACCTCCAGCGGGTGGAGCGTGCAGAAATCGGCGATCTGCTCGAAGGACAGCGACGTGTTGTCGACGAGCCAGACGGCAGTCGCCTTCGGCATCAGAAGCTGCTGGGCCATGGATACGGTCCTCCTGGTCACCTGCCCGGAACCGGACAAGCTGTGGATGTTCACCACATGTCTTGGAAAGTACCTGTAGTTATAGGCGCTGACGGCCCTTTCCGCAAGAAATGCCGACGCGTCACCACAGGCTTTTCGACACGGCGGACCGTCACGTCACCTGACCTCCGCTCAAGCCGCCGCACGGCCGGCCTGCGTCGTCAGGACGATCTTGCCGACGTGGTCCTCGTCCATGTGCCGATGCGCCTCGGCCGCCTCCTCCAGCCGATAGGTCGCCTCGATCAGCGGGCGCACGCGGCCGGCCTCCAGCAGCGGCCAGACATTTTCGACGAGCGCCTCGGCAATGCCGCGCTTGAAGGCGGCGGACCGGTTGCGCAGTGTCGAGCCGGTGAGCGTCAGGCGCTTGCGCATGACATGGTTGAGGTCGATCTCGGCAGTGCGGCCGCGCAGGAAGGCGATCTGCACGATGCGCGCGTCTTCGGCGGCGACATCGAGGTTGCGGTTGACGTAGTCGCCGCCGACCATGTCGAGGATGACGTCGACACCCCGGCCGTCCGTTCTGGCGCGCAACGCTTCGACGAAGTCGCCCTTGCGATAATCGACGCAGAGCTCGGCGCCGAGCCTTTCGGCCGCCGCGCATTTGTCGGCGCTGCCGGCGGTTGCGAACACCTTGGCGCCGAAGGCGCTCGCCAGCTGGATCGCCGTCGTGCCTATACCGGAGGTGCCGCCATGGACGAGGAAGTTCTCGCCTGCCTTCAGGCCGGCGCGCTGAAAGACGTTCTGCCAGACGGTGAAGAAGGTTTCCGGTATTGCCGCCGCCGCCGCCATCGAGATGCCAGCTGGAACAGGCAGGACGCTGCCTTCGTCGGCCACGGCATACTCGGCATAACCGCCGCCCGGCAGCAGCGCCATCACGGCATCGCCCGGCGAGAACCGCGCCACCCCATCGCCGCAGCGGACGACGCGCCCCGCGACCTCCAGTCCCGGCCAGTCCGGCGCCCCCGGCGGCGGGGGATAGGCGCCCTTGCGCTGCAGGATGTCCGGCCGGTTCACCCCGGCGGCATGAACCTCGATCAGCACCTCGCCCGCCGCGGGTTCCGGCCTCGAACGCTCGCCCGGCACCAGCACCTCCGGCCCGCCGAAGCCATCCACCAGGACTGCCGTCATCGTCTCGGCCATATCAGTTGAACCTCATCCACATGCTTTGCTGCGGCGAGAGGTAGCGCCAAGACTTAAGAAAACGAACCCGCATTAATCCTCCGTCAAGCTTTACGGTGTTTAACTGCAGTCAGTCCGGTTCGCCGGATAGATGGCGCGCTGGCCGCGTCGTTTGACGCCTCCCTGTTGAAACTCCTGAGAGCCGCCCCGCTGCGGCTCTTTTTTTTTGCGCGTTGAAATCGCAGGCGTTGCCTGAACGAAACAGGGCTAACGCGCGTTAACCACGCTCTTCGCAGCGGCTTGCCAAAGAGCCCGTCTCCAAGCAGGGTCGCCGGACGCTTCACAGGTGCGAAAGGCTGGCGCATGCCGGCTGCGGCACTGTTCGTGCTTTCGAGAGTTGCCGCCACCCCATGACCACGCAGATTCCGACTCTGATGGACGACGACCGCACCATCCGCCTCGCCGAGCACCTCGCCTTCTCGCGCTCGTTCCAGCCGCTGTTCAACGAGGGTATGGCGCTGGTCGACGAGACGGCGCTCTATCTCGACGGCGAAGGACGCACGGCGGCCAAGGCGCTGTCGAAGCCTGCGGCGACGCTCTACGCCGCGGAATCGATGCGCCTGACGACGCGTCTGATGCAGGTCGCCTCCTGGCTGCTGCTGCAGCGCGCCGCCAACCAGGGCGACATGTCGCGCGCGCAGGTGGAAGCCGAGAAGGTGAAGGTCCGGCTCGAAGGGCTCGGCACGGGCCGCGAGTCGCCGCAATTCGGCGACCTGCCGGCAGCCTTCCGCTCACTGGTGGAGCGCGCGCTGAAGCTCGAGCGCCGCATCGCCATGCTCGACCGCGAGATCTATGGCGGCGCCGGCGCGGCGGCGGAGGAGATCGGCAATCCCGTCGGCGAGCAGATCAACCTTCTGAAGACCGCCTTCCTGCGCTAAAGCGCAACATTCGGGAACGACATTCGAGGCCTGGCGCAATCAAAGCGCCGGGCCTTTTTCGTTGGGCAGGCCTCTTGCCACGTTGGCGCCGGCGACCGCCGACTATCCAGTCGTCCAGGACGTTGGAAACGACAAAGGCCCGGCGCGCGAGCAGCCGGGCCTTTGCTTGAGTAGATGCGACCGCCGGAACAGCCGGCCGCGCAAGCCGTCTTAGATGCCGAGGCCTTCGTAACGCTTCTTGAAGCGCGACACGCGGCCGCCGCGGTCGAGCAGCTGCTGGTTGCCGCCGGTCCAGGCCGGATGGCTGGTCGGGTCGATGTCGAGGTTCATCTTGTCGCCCTCGCCGCCCCAGGTCGAGCGGGTCTGGTACTCGGTGCCGTTCGTCATCACGACGGTGATCGTGTGGTAGTCCGGATGGATGCCGTTCTTCATCGCCTTGGTCCTGTTCAATGCCGTCGCACCGTCTGCCCAAGCCTGCGGCAACCGGGAAAGACCCGCGGGCGCCAGCATCGATGTCTGAGGAGCCGGAAAGCGCTTTGGCTTTCAAATTCAGGGGTGAGCCTATACATGAGGGCCCAAACAGGCACAAGTGCGAGAGCGGCGAGTTCAGGACGTGCGTAAACCGAAAGCAGAACGCGCCCCGGCCGAGCGCCGGCAGCGCGATCTGAAGCCGCTGGCCCGGCTCAATCCCTACATGGCGCGCTATAAGGGACTTCTGGTCGGCGCTGCCGTGTCGCTCGCTATCGCTGCCGTCGCGACGCTGGCCTTGCCGATCGCGGTTCGCCGCGTCATCGACCACGGCTTCCAGAATTCCGATTCCGGGTTCATCGACGCCTATTTCATGATGCTGATCGCACTGGCGGCGGTTCTCGCCCTCGCCAGCGCCGGCCGCTACTACTTCGTCATCACCCTCGGGGAGCGCGTGGTCGCGGATCTGCGCAAGGACGTCTTCGAGCACATCACCCGCCTGTCCGCCGCCTTCTACGACAAGGCGCTGTCCGGCGAGATCGTCTCGCGTCTGACGGCCGACACGACGCAGATCAAGTCTGCGGTGGGTGCGACGACCTCCGTCGCGCTGCGCAACGCCATCCTCTTCATCGGCGCCATTGCGATGATGGCGGTGACCAGCCCGCAGCTTTCGCTGATCGTCATCGGCGCGATCCCGGTGATCGTGCTGCCGCTGATCGCCTTCGGCCGCTCCGTGCGCAAGCGTTCGCGCCTGGCGCAGGACACCCTCGCCGAGGCAACCGCCTATGCCAGCGAGGCGATCGGCGCGATGCGCACCGTCCAGGCGTTTACCAGCGAGGGCACGGCGAGCGGCCGCTTCTCGCGCGCCGTGGACACTGCCTTCGGGGCCGCACGCTCCTCGGTAACGGCGCGCGCCTTCCTGACAGCTTTCGCGATCTTCCTGATCTTCACCTCCATCGTCGCGGTGCTCTGGGTGGGTGCACAGCAGGTGATCGCCGGTACCATGTCGCCGGGTACGCTCGGTCAGTTCCTGCTCTATTCCGTCTTTGCCGCCGGCGCGCTCGGCTCGCTGTCGGAAGTCTGGGGCGAGCTGGCGCAGGCCGCCGGTGCCGCCGAGCGGCTGACCGAGCTTCTCGCGGAAGTACCGACCGTCGACAGCCCCGCGGTGCCAGTGCCGCTGCCGACGCCGTCGCGCGGCTCCGTCCGCTTCGAGAACGTCTCCTTCGCCTATCCGACACGGCGCGACCGACCGACCGTCGAGGGCCTCTCATTCGAAGTGCAGCCGGGCGAGACGGTGGCGCTTGTCGGCCCATCCGGTGCTGGCAAGTCGACCGTCTTCGCCCTGATCGAGCGCTTCTACGACGCCGTCTCGGGCCGCGTCCTGATCGACGGCGTCGACGTTCGCGAGGCCGATCTGCGGGTGCTGCGCGACCGGCTGGCACTGGTGCCGCAGGACGTCACCATCTTTGCCGCGACAGCGGCCGAGAATATCGGCTTCGGCGATCCTTCCGCTTCCGATGTTCGGATCGAGGCGGCGGCACAGGCTGCGCTTGCCAGCGGCTTCATCGAAGCCATGGAGAAAGGCTACGAGACGGAGATCGGCGAGCGCGGCATCACGCTGTCGGGCGGCCAGCGCCAGCGCATCGCGATTGCCCGCGCCATCCTGCGTGACGCGCCGATCCTCCTCCTGGACGAGGCGACGTCAGCGCTCGACGCCGAAAGCGAGGTGCTGGTGCAGAAGGCTCTGGAACAGCTGATGCGCGGGCGCACGACGATCGTCATTGCGCATCGTCTTGCGACCGTCCTGAAGGCTGACCGCATCCTCGTGATGGATGGAGGCCGGATCGTCGAAGAAGGCACGCACCAGAGCCTGATCACCCGTGGCGGCCTCTATGCCAAGCTGGCGCGGCTGCAGTTCGAAGCCGGCAGCGCCGGCCTCTACGAAGGTGCCGCGGCGGAGTAGTCGCCACGGCACCACGGCGCATTGGCCGTCCCGAAGCGCCCGCGCCATGGCCGCCCGGCAACCTGCCGCTTTAGTCTCATAGCACTTATGTGCCTGACGAACGATCGGACAGGCAACGCATCCCGGATGCAGCTCGTTCCCAGCGAGCGGGCTCGAATACTGACCGGCTTCACCGAGGGCGCCGCGTCGGAACGCACAGCCTGGCGGGGCGGTATATCCGGCTCAGGGCACCCTAGTTCCGGAGGAACTGGTTCGCAGTCTCGGCCGGTCGGGACGAGGTGGCCGATCGTCAGGGCCGATCGTAGAGGATTTATCCGCCCCGGCGGCGGATCGCTTCAAGGGCATTCCGCTTGCGCACGATCACTACACTTCACCTGGAGCATACGCGGCAGTTGTTCTTCGGGGAGCGGGAGCGCCGCGAGTCGATCCGCAGCAGCCTCAGCACGCCGGTTGCAGCGATCTCCTTTGCCGTTTTCGCGCTCAGCACGCTGTCGGCGGCAGTCGACGCCTCACGCTGGCGCGACGGCATCACCTTGGCCATTCTCGCGCTGGGCTCGGCCGCGGTCCTGGCACTGTTCAGCTCAGCATACCAGGTCGTGAAGTCGGAGTGGCTCTTCGTTTATCATGAGCCGCCGCGACTGACCGACATCGTCGATCTCGGCACCGAAACAGCTGAGGCCGAGGAAGAGCGGCTGCGGGGCGTTCTCGCCGCCAGCTATGCCGTCGCCTACGAGCAATACCTGCAGGGTAATGCGATCAGTTCGCGGTGCCGCACCTGGGCGCTGCGCCTGATCCTGGCGTCGCTGCTTCTTCAGGCCGTCGCCTTCGCCCTTCTCCCGTTCCATCAGACCGGGTCGTGACCGATGCCGATCTTCGACAGGCTTCTCACCCGCCGCTACACAGAACGTCGCTTCGCTGCCCTGCAGCCGCGCGTCCGTTCACGCCTCGCGCTTGCCGCCCGGCACTTGGCGGAACAGGAAGAGGACATCTCGGCCAGCCTCGGACTTTCTGTTCCGCCGCGACTCCTGCTGATCGACGAAGAGGAAGCCGTCATCGTCAGGCCGGCCGATCGCGATGTTCCGCAATAGTCCCCATCGCAGGCGACGAAGGCACCTGTCAGCCGGCGCCGAGCGTCTGACGCAGGCTGTCCTCCCGCTCGGCGAGTTCCGGTGTAAACGCCTCACCGAAGTCGGCGGCCTCGAAGAGCGGGCGGATCTCGATCTCGCTGCGGGTCGGCATCGGATTGGGGCAGCGCTTCACCCACTCGACCGCCTCGGCCATATCCTTCACCTGCCAGAGCCAGAAGCCGGCGACGAGCTCGTTCGTTGCCAAAAATGGCCCGTCGACTTCGGTGCGGCTCGACCCGTCGAACACGACGCGTTTGCCCTTCGAGCTCGGATGCAGCCCCTCCCCCGCTAGGATGATACCAGCGGCCGCAAGCTCCTCGTTGAAGCGCCCCATCGCTTCGAAGTCCGCCGTCGACGGCATAGTGCCGGCCTCGCTCGCCTCGGTCGCCTTCACCATAACCATCACGCGCATCGCAGCCCCTCCGTCTTGGTTGATATCAACGCTACCGGATTACGGATACCTGCTCAATGCTGCGCCGGTCTTGATCCTGGCATTCCGCGCCTCAGGCAACTCTAGCCGCGGCGGGCGGTGGAGGCCGGCGATCCGGGTCGGTATGTTGCGATCGCGGGGGAGGCTGATCGCGGGGCCCGGCGGACCGAACGGCCAAGCCCTGAGGTGCGACGTCGTCACCAGCGTGTCACGGGATTGTCGCATGGAGGATCTCAGGGTTGGTGAGAAGACAGGGGCGACAGCGGTGGCAGATCAGGTTGTGAGTTCGCAGGCTGAGCCTCGCCGGGGTCGCGCGGGCGAAGTCTTCGCCACCTTCCTCAAGCTCGGCCTCACCTCCTTCGGCGGCCCGATCGCGCATCTCGGCTACTTCCGGGAGGAGCTTGTCGTGCGGCAGCAATGGCTGGATGACCGCGCCTATGCCGATCTCGTGGCGCTCTGCCAGTTCCTGCCCGGGCCAGCGTCGAGTCAGACCGGCTTTGCGCTCGGCATGATGCGTGCGGGATGGACGGGCGCCATCGCGGCCTTCATCGGTTTCACCCTGCCGTCGGCGCTGATCATGCTGGCCTTCGCCATGGCGGCGGCGGCCGTCGAGGGACCTCTCGCCGGCGGCGCGCTGCACGGGTTGAAGATCGTCGCCGTCGCCATCGTGGCGCAGGCCGTATGGGGCATGGCGCGGTCGCTGTGCCCCGACCAAGCGCGAGCCGGCATCGCGGTCACGGCGGTTGCGGTTCTCGCCGCCCTGCCGGGCTCGATCGGGATGATCGGCGCCATTCTTCTTGGCGCCGCCCTTGGATTGGTCTTCTGCCGCGGCGCAGAGACCCAACCCGCAGCCCCTTTCGACGTGCCGATTTCTCGGACAGGTGCCGTCCTCGCTCTGATCCTCCTCTTCGTTCTGCTCGGCCTCCTGCCGCTTCTGGCGCCGCAGTCGCAGACGCTCGCCCTCATCGATAGCTTCTTTCGGGCAGGCGCGCTGGTCTTCGGTGGCGGGCATGTCGTGCTGCCGCTTCTCGATGCCGAGGTGGTGCAGAGCGGCTGGATCAGCTCCGACGCCTTCCTTGCGGGATATGGCGCGGCGCAGGCTGTCCCAGGGCCGCTGTTCACCTTCGCGGCCTATCTCGGGGCGATCATCCCACCCGGCGGTGCTGCGGGCGCGGCAATGGCCCTGGCGGCGATCTTCCTGCCGGGCTTCCTCGTGCTCATCGGCGTCCTGCCGTTCTGGAACCGGTTTCGCAGCGGGACAACCGCGCAAGCCCTGATGCGAGGCGCCAATGCCGCGGTCGTCGGCATATTGGGAGCTGCGCTCTATTCGCCGGTCTTCACCAGCGCGATCGGAGACCTGCGCGACCTTGCAGTGGCGCTCGCCTGTTTCGTCGCGCTTGTCGTGTGGAAGGCGCCGCCCTGGATCGTGGTGGCCTTCGCGGCTGCGGCCGGCGTGGTCCTGGCGCTGCTGGGCTGAGAGGTCTGTCCGGCACTGCCATCAGCAGCCTGCACGCCGGTCCTTAAGGAGGAAGCCGCAGCTACCCCGGCTGCCGCGCTGCTACCGCTCCGTCAGCTTCAGCTCGATGCGGCGGTTGCGAGCGCGGGCCTCCGGCGTGTTGGCCGGATCGAGCGGCTGGTACTCGCCGAAGCCCGCCGCAGCGAGCCGGTCGGCCGGCACCCCTTGCGCGATCAGGAACTTGACCACCGCAGCGGCGCGATCGGTCGAGAGCTGCCAGTTGTCGGCATAGCGCCCGCTGGAGATCGGCACATTGTCGGTGTGGCCATCGACGCGGATGATCCAGTTGATGTCGGAGGGGATCTCGCGGGCGAGCGCCTTCACGGCGTCGGCGAGCTTGACCATCTCGTCCTGCCCCGCCGCCTGAAGGACGTCGGAGCCCGAGGGGAACAGCACCTCGGACTGGAAGACGAAGCGGTCGCCGACGATGCGGATGTTTTCCCGATCGGAGAGGATCTCACGCAGGCGCCCGAAAAAGTCGGAGCGATAGCGCGCCAGCTCCTGCACACGCTGCGCCAGAGCGACGTTGAGCCGGCGGCCGAGATCGGCGATGCGCGTCTGGCTCTCCTTGTCGCGGTTCTCCGAGACGTCGAGAGCGCTTTCCAGCGCGGCGATCTGCTGGCGCAGCGCGGACAGCTGCTGGTTCAGAAGCTCCACCTGCGACTGCGCCCGCTGCGAGATCTGCCGCTGGTCCGTCAATTCGCCCTGCAGCTGGCCGACCTGCGCATTCGCCGCCGCGGCAGAACCGCTGCCGGTGTCGAGCGCACGCTGCAGCCGCGTACGCTGATCCTCGGCGGAGGCCAGGGACGCTTGCAGGCTGGCAATCTGGTCCTGATAATCCTGCCCCGAGGTGCGCTCCAGCGCGAGCAGCTGGGTCAGCTCGTTGATCTGGCTGTTCAGCCGGTCGAGCACCTCGTCGCGGCCCGACAGTTCGCGGCTGAGCAGGAACTGCGCCAGCACGAAGACCGTGAGGAGGAACATGATGGCAAGGAGGATCGTCGACAGCGCGTCGACGAAGCCCGGCCAGTAGTCGATCGTGCGCTCCGAGCGCCGGCCTCTCGACAGCGCCATGGCTTACGACCCGCTGCTGCCGCGCCCGTCGGCGATGGTCTTGGTCAGCCGGTCGAGGACGTTGCGCAACTCGTGCTGTTCACCCGCCTGTGTCTCGACGAAATCGCGGAGCATCTGCTGCTCGCTGCGCATGTGCTGGACGAGACCCTGGATGCTCTCCGCGAGATTGGCCATCGCGGCGCTGCTGCGCGGACTGGCCGACTGATCCTGCACCAGGCGGTTCAGTCGCTCGGACAGGAGCCGCAGCTCGTCCGTCCCGTTGCCACCGGCGGGGACCGCGCTTGGTGGCAGGACGAGATCCGATCCGACGTCGGTGATGGAGGACAGCCAGTTCTCCAGCTCGCTGTAGAAGCGCCCCTGCGCCCGGCCGATCTGCAGATCGAGAAAGCCGAGGATCAGCGATCCCGACAGGCCGAACAGCGATGACGAGAAGGCCGTGCCCATGCCGGACAAGGGGGCTGCCAAACCCGCCTTCAGCGCGTCGAGGATGCTCGACGTGTCGCCGCCGGAAGGATCGAGCGCCTGGATCGTCTCGCCGATCGAGCCGATGGTGCGCAGCAGGCCCCAGAAGGTGCCGAGAAGGCCAAGGAAGACGAGGAGCCCGGTGAGATAGCGGGCGATGTCGCGCGCCTCGTCGAGACGCGTGGCGACCGAATCGAGGATGGAGCGCATGGACGGCGTGGACAACGCCAGCGAGCGGCGGCGCCCGATCAAGGCGCGCATCGGCGCCAGCAGCACCGGATCCGACATCGTCTCGAAGTCGTCGGCGCCTTCGCGGAAGGCATTGACCCAGCGCACCTCACGATTGAGCCGGACGACCTGCAGCAGCGCCAGGAGCACGCCGACGCCGAGGACGCCGGCGATCAGCCCGTTCAGTCCGGGATTGGTGACGAAGGCTTCGGTGATCTGACGCCACAGGATCGCGACGACAAATCCGGCCAGCGCCAGAAACACCAGCATCGACCACAGGAAGACGAGCGGGCTCGACAGGCTGTCGGTTTCGAAACCTTCCGGCCTCGTCGTCTTGCCGTTCGGCTTCGTGAAGACCTGCATCGTGCGATCGAGTTCCCGCTGTCGGCGCCTCCGCGAGCGCCGGCCTGTTCTTTTCAGACAGTTGCAGGGCTCAGCCGACTCATGCAAGCCGAAATCGCTATCGCAGTGAATGCGTTCCCGCGGGTTACAAGCGCCGGAGAACAGCGGCTTGTCACAGCGCCTGCACGCCCGCGCGCTTCGTCGAACGCAGCAGGATGATCCGCGGATGAGATGCCGGGATCAGCGGCGCGGCATCAGCTCCGATCGGAGCGGCGGCTGGCAGCGGCCTTCTTCAACTGGTCCAGCATCGCCTTGTGCATGAACTCGTTGCCGCAGACGATCTCGCCCTGAATGTGATCGAAGGGCGATCCATCCGTCGCGGTCACGAAGCCGCCCGCCTCCCGCACCAGAATCGCACCGGCCGCAATGTCCCAGGGCTGCAGCTCCCGCTCCCAGAAGGCGTCCAGCCGGCCGGCGGCGAGGTAGGCCAGATCGAGCGAGGCGGCGCCCATGCGGCGGATGCCGGCCGTCTCGTTCATGATCTGCCGCACTTCATAGAGAAAGCGCGCATGATCGCCATGACCGAGGAAGGGAATGCCCGTGCCAATCAAGGCCTCCGGCAGCTTCTGGCGCGCCGCGACGCGGATGCGGCGGTCGTTGACGAAGGCGCCACCACCCTTTTCAGCGGTGTAGAGCTCGTCGACGGCCGGGTTGAAGACGACACCGGCGACGATCTGCCCGTCGCGCTCCAATGCGATCGAGACGGCGAAGATCGGAATGCCGTGCAGGAAGTTGGTGGTGCCGTCCAGCGGATCGACGATCCAGCGATGCTGGGGATCGCGACCCTCGACGGCGCCACGTTCCTCCATCAGGAAGCCCCAGTCCGGGCGGGCCCGCGAGAGCTCCTGGAAGACGATCTCCTCCGCCCTCCGGTCGGCGTTGGAGACGAAGTCGGCCGGTCCCTTCATGGAGACCTGGAGGTTCTGCACCTCGCCGAAGTCGCGCGTCAGCGAGCGGCCGGCCTTCAGGGCGGCCTGCGTCATCACGTTGAGAAGCGCGGAACGAGCCATGGACTTTGAGCTTTCAGCGGTGGCGCCGCACGGGCGCACGAAGGCGCCGGCGGCTTAGGGCCGGCACCTATGAGAGATCGGGCGTCAGCGCTCAGTCGGCGCGGCGGACATAAGTGATCTCGTTGGTATCGACGATGATGCGCTCGCCGGTCTCGATGAAGGGCGGCACCATCACGCGCATGCCGTTTTCCATCTTGGCAGGCTTGTAGGAGGATGCCGCCGTCTGCCCCTTCACCACCGGATCGGCCTCGACGATCTGCAGCGTGACATAGTCCGGCAAAGAGATGCCGATCGGACGTTCCTCGTGGCTCTCGACCGTCACCGTCATGCCATCCTGCAGGAAGGCAGCGCGGTCGCCAACGAAATCCTTCTGCAGCTCGAGCTGCTCGTAGGTCTCGCTATCCATGAAGACCAGCATCTCGCCCTCGGCGTAGAGGAACTGATAGTCCTTCTGCTCGAGGCGGATGCGCTCGACGGTCTCGGACGCACGGAAGCGCTCGTTGAGCTTGGTGCCGTCGATCAGGTTCTTAAGCTCGACCTGTGCGAAGGCGCCGCCCTTGCCGGGCTTGACATGCGCCGTCTTCACCGCGGCCCAGAGGCCGCCATTGTGCTCGATGACGTTGCCGGGACGGATTTCGTTGCCGTTGATCTTCATCTTTATCTCGAAAGCTCGTTCAGACAGCCTGCGACGCGGTCCGCGCGGACATCATGGGCAGGCGGTGATCGTCGGATGCATCGCACCTCAGAGGCCGCAGCGACGAAGCCGACGCGCGTTTCCCGGCATGCGGCTGCTCAAGACCATAAAAAGCCGTGCCGTTCAAGCCTCGGGCTGGCCGCGGCCCGCGGCAGCTCAGCTCGTGCGGAAGCGGTTGGCTGCCTCAAGAGCGGCCTTCTGCGCCGTTGCATCAAGGCCGCGGAAGAAGTCGTCCAGCGTAGGATCGGTGTTGTCGGCGCGCTTGGCCAGGACCGACCACATGGCGGCCTGGCCGCGATCTGCCGCCGTGCCGATGCCGTCCTTGTAGAGATGCGCGACGCGGTTGATCGCGATCGGATTGCCGCGCTCGGCGGCGCGCTTCAGCCACAGGAAGCCCTCCTGCGCGTTGGCCGGCCCGCCTTTCCCGTTGACCAGCCAGATACCGTATTCGATCTGCGCGGTGTCATAGCCGTTGCTGGCTGCCGTCTTCAGCCATTCTCGCGCCGCCGCCAGATCGGTCTTCTTGACGCCGCGCCCATAGATGTAGAGCTGCGCCATCGCATATTGCGCGTCGCCGACGCCCGCCTTGGCAGCCTTCTCGAAATAGCTGCGCGCCTCTTCGAACCCGCCCGCCGGCGAGGCCTGGATCAACATCTGACCGTAGTTGAACTGCGCCAGCGGCAGGCCGGCATCGGCGGCCGCCTTCATGAGATCGCGCGCCTGGGCGAGATCCTGCTCGACCACAGTTCCATCGAGCAGCAGCATCGCATAGCGGAACTGCCCCTCGGCGCTGCCGGCGACGGCAGCGGCCCGGTACCAGCGCGCCGCCTCCTTCAGGTCGGTCGGAACGCCGAGGCCCCGCGAGTAGATCTCGCCGAGAAGGGTCTGAGCTGCGGGGTCGCCGAGATTGCCGAGCGGGCGGGCGATCTGCAGTGCGGTCAGGTAAAGGCCGCGCTGGAACGCGCCATAGGCAAGGTCGCTCTGCGTCGGTGCGGCACCCTGCTGCGGCTTTGCGGCCGCCGCGGCGCCGGCTTTCGGCGGCGCCGGCTTCGGCGCCGCGGCCTTCACCGCGGCGGCGGCCGCCAGTGCATCCGCCTTGGTGTCAGGCGCGGCATGGCCGGTCCCGCTCGCGCCGAGAATCAGAATGGCGGCGGCTACGGCAAGGCGCGCGCGTGTCATGCGGCAACGCCTTCCGCGATCTCGTCGAAGATCGCATTGGCGCGCGCGACCTGAGCGGCCGTGTCGGACCCTTCTGCAAACACGGCCGATGAGAGGGCGACGAACTCGGCGCCGGTCGCGGCTGCGGCTCTGGCCGATTCGACGTTGCCGCCGGCCATGACGATGCATGGGATCTCGACGACGGCCGCCCACCATTCGCCGAGTTCGAGATTCTTGGCGTGCGGCTCCTCGGCGGCATCGCCGCCGAGCCGTCCGAACATCAGGTAGTCCGGCAGGAACTCGCCTGCCTCCAGACCCTCGTGGCGTGTCTCGAAGCCCGATCCGCCGACGATGAGCTTGGGCGAGAAGCGGGCGATGGCATCCTGCAGCGCCTCGACCGTGCCGCTCGCAACATGCAGACCATCCGCCCTCACCCGTCCCGCACAGCGCGTATCGTCGACGACAATGGCGGCCGCCCCTGCGTCCTGGGCGATCGGCACAAGAGCTTCGGCGAAGCGCTGGAACGCCGCTTCGTCGCGCCCTGCCGGGTCGATGATCACCGAAGCGACATCGCCGCCCGAGAGGGCAGCGCGCAGCGCGTCCTCGCCGGGGGCCCCGTCGGGCAGCGGCGTCGTGATCAGGACAAGGCGGGGTCGGATGAGAGCGTCGGACATGGCGGCGTAATCGATGCGTTGACGGCGCAGGTGGCGCCGGATTGCGGCGATTGTAGCGCAGGCTTGATACGGGGGAAAATCAGCAATGCCGCATCTGCAGCGACGTCGCGTCATCCTCGTTAACGCCAGAGGTCGTCCGTGTCGAACGATCTGATGCAAGACGCCGGAGCCGCTTGAACCGGAATCACGATTTCACGCGGCTTCGGCAGCCTCTGCCGAGCCAGGCGATCTTCAGGTTCACGAGGGCTTGTCAGCGTGGTCGCGTGACCTGCATCTGGACCGGCAGCGACGTCGGCGTCGCTAATCGATCGGCTCAGTATCTCTTGAGGCTACCGTCCGCACGGGACGCCGACGGAGCGAAGAGGACGCGGGCAGTGCCGCGTCCTCCATCGTCGAAGGTCAGGCGTGCGTGGTGCGCAGCCTCTCGATCTCGTCCTTGAGCTGAAGCTTGCGACGCTTCAATTCCCTGATCTCCTCATCGCTCATCGCTGGTTTGGTCAACGCCGACGAAATCTCATCGTCGAGCGCGGAGTGCCGTTGTTCCAGCGTCGCGAGATGGGTATCCAAGGACATGGTGTCTCCCTTCGTTGGTTTCGTTCCGCTTTCCTCGTTTGTGCCGGCTTCGCCGACCATTCGAACGTGTCACAAAATGTCGACACTGTCGAACCGACCGCTGCAGCCATTCCGCCTCATCGCGGTCGCTGCTAAGCGGTCCTGAGGCAGCAGGACGTCTAACGAGCGGCCGGGGCTTTCGTTTCAGGGACGGGGATCGAGGAGAGGCAATGCCGGATCAGGAACAGGCGGCCCTGCGGCTGCAGCTGGCGCGCTTGCGGCAGGACCACGCCGACTTCGACGCGGCCGTGAACGCCATGGAGGCGACCGGCTGCGACCGGCTGCAGGTGCAGCGGATGAAGAAGAAGAAGCTGGCGATCAAGGACCTCCTGCAGGACATCGAGGACCAGATCGTGCCGGACATCATCGCGTGACCTCCCCCTCTTCCGCCAATGGCACGCCGCTCGTCGCCATCATCATGGGCAGCCAGTCCGACTGGGCGACCATGAAGCATGCGGCGGACACGCTGGCCGCCCTCAGCATCGCGCACGAGGCGCGGATCGTCTCGGCCCATCGCACCCCGGAGCGTCTCTATGCCTTTGCACGATCGGCAAAGGCGGACGGGTTCAAGGTGATCATCGCGGGTGCCGGCGGTGCGGCGCATCTGCCAGGCATGACGGCGGCGATGACGCCGCTTCCCGTCTTCGGGGTACCCGTCGAGAGCAAGGCGCTGTCGGGCCAGGACAGCCTCCTGTCGATCGTGCAGATGCCGGCCGGTATCCCGGTCGGCACGCTCGCCATCGGCCGGGCCGGTGCCGTCAATGCGGCGCTGCTCGCCGCCAGCGTGCTGGCGCTGACCGACGAAGGCCTCGCGAGCCGGCTCGACGACTGGCGCCGGGCGCAAAGCGAATCGGTCGCCGAACAGCCGGAGGACGCGGCATGAGCACGACGCCCCTTCCGCCAGGCTCCACCATCGGCATCATCGGCGGCGGCCAGCTCGGCCGCATGCTGGCCATGGCCGCGGCGCGGCTCGGCTACCGCACCGTCGCGCTCGACCCGGCGGCCGATTGCCCGGCCGCGCAGGTCACGAGCGAGATGATCGTGGCCGGCTATGGCAGCCCGACGGGCCTGACGGCACTCGGCACGAGCTGTGATGTCGTCACTTATGAGTTCGAGAACGTACCGGTCGAGCCGATCCGCCTTCTCGCCGACGCGGTGCCCGTCTTTCCGCCGGTGCAGGCGCTGGAGGTCGCGCAGGACCGGGTTGTCGAAAAGGCGTTCCTCAATGGCATCGGTGTCGAGACGGCCGGCTGGCGGGCCGTCGACGACGCGCAGGAGCTCGACCATGCGCTGAACGACCTCGGGGGCGAATGCATCCTGAAGACGCGCCGATTCGGCTATGACGGCAAGGGCCAGGCGACGATGCGCCCGGGAAGCCCGCATGAGGAGGCCTTCCGCAGCCTCGGCGGCGTGCCCTGCATCCTGGAAAAGAAGGTGCCGTTCGCCTTCGAATGTTCGGTGATTGCGACGCGCGGGCAGGACGGGAGCCTGGCCTTCTTCGATCCCGCCGAGAATGTCCATCGCCTCGGCATCCTGAAGAGCTCCACCGTTCCAGGACAGATCGATCCCGCGACGGCGGATGCGGCTCGAAAGATTGCGACGGCGATTCTGGAGAAGCTCGACTATGTCGGCGTCATCGGCGTCGAGTTCTTCGTGACAGCAGTGGGCGACCTCCTCGTCAACGAGATCGCGCCGCGGGTGCACAATTCCGGCCACTGGACGGAGGCCGCGACGCTGATCTCGCAATTCGAGCAGCATATCCGCGCGGTCGCAGGCCTGCCGCTCGGCGACACGCAGCGGCATTCGGACTGCGTCATGGAGAACCTTATCGGCGACGAGGTACTGCGCGGTGCCGAGTTGGTCGGCGAGCCGCAGGTCATGCTGCATCTCTACGGCAAGGCCGAAAGCCGTCCCGGCCGCAAGATGGGGCATTTCACCCGCCTCACAGGCCCTGCGCGGAGCTGATCGGCGGCATCGCGGGCCGTTCCAAACGGGCATGCAGGTGGCCGGCGAGCGTTGACATCGGTCAAGTCCGCTTGTATCTCGGCGGCACTCTTCAAGCGCGCCTTTCCGGCGCGTTTTTGATTACGCGGCGGGGCTTCATCGTCGCCATCCTTCGACCTCGGTGACTGACATGAAGATCAAGAATTCGCTGAAGGCCCTCAAGGCCCGCCACCGCGCCAATCGCCTCGTGCGCCGCAAGGGCCGCATCTACATCATCAACAAGCTCGCCCCGCGCTATAAGGCGCGCCAGGGCTGACGCTTCGGCTCGCCATCCGGCGGGCTGCCGCTCCCGCGGCTGTGTCACGGCTTTTTGGGTTTGACGGCACGCGGCCGGAGACTACTCTCTGCGGCATGCGTGCTTTGTCATGTCTTGGCCTCGCCATCCTGTTGATGTCGGCTGCGGTCGTGCTGGCCGCCGAGGGTGAGCCGCAGCGACCGTCGGATGAACCGCCGGCGGCGGCACCGGCCGTGCCCGCTCCGGGCTCACCGGCTGCACCGGCGGCCCCGGACATCAAGGCAGCACCCCTTCCCCGGTTCGATTCGAGCGGTCCGAAGACGGCGGAGAAGCCGCGTGGAGAGCGACTGGACGCGCTTTTCGCCGAATTGAAGCGCGAGCCATCGGCTGACAAAGCCGGTGGGATCGCCAGTTCCATCGAGAGCATCTGGCGCGACAGCGGCAGCGATACGGTCGATCTCCTGATGCTGTGGTCTGCAGCCGCGATCGCCAAGAAGGACAATGCCGCAGCGCTCGACCTTCTCGATCAGGTGGTGCTCCTCGCCCCCGACTATGCGGAAGGATGGAACCGGCGCGCGACGTTGAACTTCACCATGAACCGCTACCCGCAGTCGATTGCCGACGTCGAGCAGACGCTGCGCCGGGAGCCCCGCCACTACGGCGCCCTGATGGGGCTCGGGATGATCCTCGAAGAGCTCGACCAGAAGGACAAGGCGCTTGACGCCTATAGTCGCGCGCTGGCGGTCTATCCTGCCCTGAAGGCGGCGCAGGATGCCGTCGGCCGCCTCGCCGACGAGTTGGGCGGTCAGCCGATCTGACAGCGGCCTGCAGTCACGGGCTGGCAGAAGGCGACGGCGTCCGGTCGTGGCTATTGCGAATCTCAAAGCCGACACCGGAAGCGGCTGTCCTGCGTCTCGGCGCAGCCGTCTACGGCCCTGAAAGTGGCTCAGCAGGACCGCTAGCGGTTGGAGAAATTCCTGGAAATCGTAGGAGCAGAGAATCCTTCCCGATGGATTCACTGGCCTCTAAGGATCCGTCGTTAGGCTCAGCCGAGTTTTGGGGCGGAGTCCGTCAGTGAAATCGAAGACTTTGTGCGTCGCTACGCTCGCCGGGTTCCTGCTGTGCGCCCCTGCCGCCATGGCTAAGGACTGGCTCGTGGAGCGGGTGTCCGGCAGGGTCGTGATGATCGACGCGGACAGAAACAAATATCCCCTGCGGGCGCAGATGACCGTGCCGGAAGGCATCACGGTGATCACCGCGGCCGATGGGCGGGTGCGCCTTTCAAGCGACAACAACGTCATGACGCTCGCGCCAAACAGCGCTGTCGCCGTGACGCCATCTTCCACGGCAAGCCGAACCGTCAAGGTTCTCCAGCGGACGGGGCGGGTTGAGTTCGAGGTGGAGAAGCGGTCGCGGCCCTATTTCTCCGTCTCCAGCCCCTACCTCGTTGCGGTGGTGAAGGGCACCAGGTTCACGGTCGACGTCGCGCGCAGTTCCACCAGGCTCACGGTCTCGCGCGGGCTGGTGCAGGCGACCGACCTGCGCAGCGGCCAGACGGCTGGCATCGCCGCCGGCCAGCGCGCGCAGGTCAGCGCCACGCAGCCGGGTCTGCGCACCGCCGGTCCGAGCGCACCGGCCGTTGTTCAGGCGGCGCCACAGGCCCCCGCCGTCGCTCCTGTCGGCGTGACGCTCGATACGTTCAAGGCGGAGACGCAGGCAGCGACGGCGGAATCGAACACGGCCAGTGGCCTCTCTTCCGCCGATGACGCGACCACGAGCGCCGGCTCCGCAAGCGCCGGATCGATGAGTGCCGGATCGGCCAGTGCCGGATCAAGCAGTGCCGGATCAAGCAGCGCCGGATCAAGCAGCGCCGGATCAAGCAGCGCCGGATCGACCAGTACGGGATCGAGGGGCAGCAAAGGCAGCGGCGGCTTCGGCGGCAACAGCGGACGCGGCAACGACGACGATAGCGGCCGCGGCAACTCTGGCGGAACGGGCGGCAGGGGCGGCAACGGCAACGGCAACGGTGGTCAGGGTAACGGCGGCGGCGCCGGAGGGCACGGCCACGGACACAGTGGTGGCCATGACCATGGCAACGGCAGCGGCGGCCATGGCAGCGGCGGTGGTGCAGGCGGCCCCGGCAGCGGTGCAGGCGGTCCCGGCGGCGGTTCAGGCGGTCCTGGCGGCAGTGCAGGCGGTCCCGGCGGTGGTGCAGGCAGCGGCGGTGGTGCCGGGCATGGGCACGGGAACGGTGCTGGCGGTCACGGCAACGGCGGCCCCGGTGGCGGTGCAGGCGGTCCCGGCGGCGGTGCCGGGCATGGGCACGGGAACGGTGTTGGCGGTCACGGCAACGGCGGCCCCGGCAGCGGTGCAGGCGGTACCGGCGGTGGTGCAGGCGGCCCGGGTGGCGGTCCAGGCGGTCCCGGTGGTGGTGCAGGTGGTCCCGGCGGCGGTGCCGGCGGTCCCGGTGGCGGTGCAGGCGGTCCTGCCGGTGGTGGCGGTTCAGGCGGCCCCGGTGGAGGTGCCGGCGGCCCCGGTGGAGGCGGTTCAGGCGGTCCCGGTGGTGGTGCCGGCGGTCCCGGTGGTGGCGCCGGCGGTCCCGGTGGCGGTGCAGGCGGTCCTGCCGGTGGTGGCGGTTCAGGCGGCCCCGCTGGTGGCGGTGCAGGCGGCCCCGGTGGAGGTGCAGGCGGCCCTGGTGGTGGCGGTTCAGGCGGTCCCGGCGGTGGTGCCGGCGGCCCCGGTGGCGGCGGTGCAGGCGGTCCCGGCGGTGGTGCAGGCGGCCCCGGTGGTGGCGGTTCAGGCGGTCCCGGCGGTGGTGCCGGCGGCCCCGGCGGCGGCAATGGCGGCGGCAATGGCGGCGGTAACGGCAGGCCGTAAGGTCTGCCCCTCGCCCCGTTCCTCAGATCGAAAGCCGCTTCCCTGTTTAGCCGTCACCATTCGCGTACAGCCACTCTGCTGAGCCTGGCCATAAGGCTGACGGTCATCCTGACGCTGCATGCGGCCGCGGGGGCCGCCGGCATTCTGCCGCTCCTGCAGTCGCATCTCTCGGATCTTCGGTTCCGCTTCCAGGAGCGTTCCCCGAGCGGTGAGGTCGTGCTGGTCGACATCGACCCCCGCAGTCTGGCCGAGATCGGGATCTGGCCCTGGCCGCGGACGCTGCACGCCGATCTCGTGCGTGCCGCGGCGGCAGCCGGCGCGGCTCGGGTCGCCTTCGATATCGACTTCAGTTCCGCGTCTCAGCCAGCGTCCGACGCGGCCTTTGCCAAGGCAATCGACGAAACCGGGCTCGACACGCTTCTCGCCGCCTTCAAGCAACATGATGCCCAGGGCCAGGACATCGCTTCCATGCCGCTTACCGCCCTTGCGGCCTCCGGCTGGCCCGCTGTGGTCAACCTGCGTCCGGATGCGGACGGACTGGTTCGGACCTTCCCGGTTGCGGTTGAAATCGGCGGAGAACTCCTTCCCTCGATACCAGCAGCAATTGCGGGGCTCGACCCGGCGGGGGAGGATGTTTTCGGCATCGACTACTCGATCGATGCGACCAGCGTTCCGCGCATCTCCTATGCCGATCTGATCTCGAAGCGCGTCGACCCGGCTCTGCTGGCCGGGCGCACGCTGATCGTCGGCGCCAATGCCGTGGAACTGCAGGACCGCTTCACCATCCCCAGGTGGGGGAACGTGTCGGGCTCCACCGTTCTTGCCCTGGCCAGCGAGACGCTGCTCCAGGGCCGGGCCCTGCAGCCTGTCGAGCTGCCCTGGGGCGGGCTGGCGATCGCCGCCATCCTTCTTGTTCCGCTTCTGCGCCGCGCCCGCATCATACCTGGTCTGTGCGGTCTGGCGCTCCTCGGGGTGAGCGCCGAAGCCGCTGCCTTCGTCCTGCAGGAGAAGGCCTGCATCGCGCTTGTCACCGCGCCGTTTCACGGCCTTCTCGTCTGCATAGCCGGTGAACGCCTGCTGCGTGAACTCGGTATCCGCAAAGTTCTTGCCTGGGTCGCCGGCATCCAAGCGAGCAACAGCCGCGCCATGCTGGAGCGCGTGGTCGAGGAAGGTTTCGGGGCCGTGGTGATCGTCGACGACAAAGGGACCGTCCGGCGCCTCAACGACGAGGCACGCCGCCTATTTGCGATCTCCGTGGGCGCGCAGCTGGAGGCACTGCCCGCTTTGGTCGCCAGGGACTGTCGAGCGGTGCTCTGGCCGGCGGATACAGCCGCACCACTCGCCCCTCGCTCCGTCACGAACCTCCTGCGGTCGGAGAAGGACGGCGCCATGCAGGCGCTGGAATACACCGTTTCCCCGCTGCGTCTTGCCGCTGTGGACGATGCCTCCTCCGGCCAGGCCGTGAGCGCCACCCATCTCTGCCTCACCGCCCGCGACGTCACGGAGCGGCAGATGGTGGAGGATCGGATGCGCCATCTGGCTCTACACGACGACCTGACGGGGCTGGCCAACCGAGCAGCGCTCCAGCTTCACCTCGATTCCGCATCTCGCGAAGATGGCGACGGGTCGGCGGGAGGCTTTGCGCTCATCGCCTTCGACCTCGACCGGTTCAAGACCGTCAACGACGCTCTGGGCCATGCGATGGGCGATGCGGTGCTGGTAGAGGTTGCCAGACGCCTGGAGCGCTGTCTCCCGGAACAGGGCCTGGCAGCCCGGATCAGCAGCGACGAGTTCATGGCCTTTCTGCCGAAGGCTTCGCCCGAGCAGGCTCACGAGGTCGCGCAGCATCTGAGCGCGACGATCGAGACGCCGATCATGGCCTCGGGCCACCGGCTGAGCATAAGGGCGAGCTTCGGCCTCTACTGCTGGAGCAGCGACAGTGCCTCGGCCGAGGATCGGATGCGCCGTGCCGACCTCGCCCTCTACTGCGCCGAGCGCGAAGGGCAGCTTCGACTGTTCGAGCCGGCCATGGAAGAGGATCGGCTCGTGCGGCTCGATCTCGAGCGCGATCTTCTGGAAGCCGTCGAGGCCGAGGCGCTGGAGGTCGTCTTCCAGCCGCAGGTTTCGCTTCGCTACGGAGCCTTCACCGGTGCCGAGGCGCTGCTGCGCTGGCAGCATCCGCTGAAGGGACCGATCTCCCCGGCGCTCTTCATACCCGTTGCCGAGGAGATGGGGCTGATCCATCGGATCGGAGCCCGGGTGCTTCGGGTCGCCTGCGAGGAGGCGGCATCCTGGGACCAGCCGCTGCGCGTGGCGGTCAATGTTTCGGCGCTTCAGCTCTCGGCGGGTGACGTCGTGTCCGCCGTTCGCGCGGCCTTGGACGCTTCCGGTCTGCCCGCGCACCGTCTTGAACTCGAGATTACCGAAAGCGCCTTCGTCAACGAGGATTCGCGTCTGCAGGCCGTGTTCGACGAACTCACCGAGATCGGCGTCAGCTTTTCGCTTGATGATTTCGGCACCGGCTACTCATCGCTCGGCTACCTCCACCGCTTCCCGGTCTCGAAGCTCAAGATCGACCGCAGCTTCGTCAAGGATCTGCCGCGCAGCGGCCAGTCGCTGGCGATCCTGCGGGCAATCCTGGCGCTCGCACAAGGCCTCGACCTCCGCACCATCGCGGAAGGGATCGAGAACGAGGAGCAGGCGGAGTGCCTCAGGATGCTCGGCTGTGCAGAAGCGCAAGGCTATCTGTACTCGAAGCCGATCGACGCCTCTGCGATGCGTGATCTTCTGACCGAGCCGTCGGCGGACGATCAGGCCGTCAGAGCCAGGGCTCTCGCCTGAAGCACTTCGGGTAAGGCTGGATCACTCCGTGGCTCGGTTCGCTGCAGGGGACCCATGCAGGAGGGGGCGAAGCGCAGAACGGCGCCACGCCCTTTCGAGCCGACGCGGTGCGTCGTCCTGCCGGCACTAACGAGCATCGACCCAGGGATGAAGGAGACCGACCGCGGCGGTGGCGAGGCGGCACGCATCGTTCGCGCCGCCTCCGAGCCTTGGGACGTCAGATGGCCGACAGGCCATCTGAGCCGATATAGGCAATGCGCAGCATGTTGGTCGCGCCTGGCGTGCGCAGGGGCACGCCCGCGGTGACGATGACGCGCTCGCCGGCCCGTGCGAAGCCTTCCTCGACCGACATGCGGCACGCCTTATCGATCATCGCGTCGAGGTCCTGCGCTTCTTCGGTGACGACGCAGTGCAGCCCCCAGACCAGCGACAGACGGCGGGCGGTCTGCACCACCGGCGACAGCGCCACGATCGGCAGATGCGGGCGCTCGCGCGCCGTGCGAAGGCCGGTCGTGCCGGTGGCCGTGTAGGTGACGATGTTGGCGACCTTCAGCGTCTCGGCCATCTGGCGCGCCGCGAGCGATACCGCGTCGGCACCGGTCGCCTCCGCGACAGGGCGCTGGGCCGTGATGATCTGCTCGTAGAGCGGGTCGCGCTCGACCTGCTGGGCGATGCGGTTCATCATCTCGACGGCTTCGACCGGATATTCGCCGGCCGCGGATTCGGCCGAGAGCATCACCGCGTCGGCGCCCTCGAAGACGGCGATCGAGACGTCGGACACCTCAGCGCGCGTTGGCACCGGCGCCGTGATCATCGATTCCAGCATCTGCGTTGCGACGACCACCGGCTTGCCGGCCTTGCGGGCGGCGCGGGTGATGCGTTTCTGGATACCGGGCACGGCTTCGAGCGGCAATTCGACGCCGAGATCGCCGCGCGCCACCATGATGGCGTCGGACAGCTCGATGATCTCGTCCAGCCGCTCGACGGCCTGCGGCTTCTCGATCTTCGAGAGAAGCGAAACGCGGCCGCGGGCGATCTTGCGTGCCTCTGCCAGATCCTCCGGTCGCTGGATGAAGGACAGCGCCACCCAATCAACGGACTCGTTGAGGACGGCATCGAGGTCGCGGCGGTCCTTCTCGGTCAGAGCGCCAGTCCCGATCGTCGTATCGGGCAGGCTGACGCCCTTGCGGTCGGATATCTTGTTGCCGGCAACGACACGGCAGCGGATGCTCTTGCCGTCCGCCTCCAGCGCGACCAGCTGCAGACGGCCATCATCGATGAGAAGGCGGTGTCCCGCCTGCACGGCTTCGAGGATCTCCGGATGCGGCAGATGCACGCGTGTCGCATCGCCCGGCGTCGTATCGGCATCGAGCGTGAAGGTCTGGCCGACGGTGAGATCGACCTTGCCTTCGGCGAACTTGCCGACGCGCAGCTTCGGCCCCTGAAGATCGGCGAGGATGCCGATCGGCCGCCCCTGATCCGCTTCGACGGCGCGGATGCGCTTCACCAGCTCACGCATCGTGTCGTGATCGGTGTGGCTCATATTGATGCGGAAGACATCGGCACCGGCCTGGTGCAGCTTCTTGATCATCGCTTCGTCGGAGGAGGCAGGTCCGAGCGTTGCGAGAATCTTGACCTTGCGATTACGTTTCATGGTGTCCCGGTGCCCCCACGAGGCGCTTCTGTCAGCTGAACCATCCAGCTACCCTGTTCGCCGGTGTCATACTCCCGGAAGCCCATTTTCTGGTAGCCCCGCTTGAAGCAGTCCTTGACCCCGACGATCTTGAACTCGTTTTCGGCGATGCAAAGGTCGACGTTACCGGCCCAACGGCCCTGCCCTTCGGCATCCTCGGCATAGAGGTAGTAGTAGCGTGACGACAACGCGCCATCGATGATCGACTTGCAGGTGGTGGCGGGAATGCGCCACCAGCCCTCGGTCGTCCAGCCGGCATCCGCCCGGTAGCCGATCGCCACGCCGATCAGCGACTGTGTCCCGTTGCAGACCCTGAAGTCCGCCCGCGCAGGTGTCGCAGCCAAGGGCGAAGCCAGCAGGAGGGCAGCCGACGCCAGGATGCCAGGGCCGATCAGCCCACGGCAGCGTCGTACGAGGCGGGACGGCATGATGAATGTCCTTTGCATGCGTGCGGTACCGGGATTCTCGACTTAGCGGCTTACGCTGTCAACGCAATGACAATGCTCGGCGATCCGTTCACGGCGCATTGACCACTCGAGCCTCGTCACGCCTTGCCGCCACGCGGCCGCGCCACGAGCAGACCGGCCATGACCATGAGACCGCCGGCTATCTGCAGCAGGCTCAGCGGCTCGCCTGCGAAGATCCACGCCGCCAGCGCGGCAATGACGGCTTCGATCAGGATCACCAGCGAGGAGAAGGAGGCCGACAGGACGCCGAGCGCCACCGCCAACAGCCCCTGCCCCGCAGCGTGGCTGACAAGGCCGAGCGCGGTGAGGTTGGCGGCGGCTTGCCACGTCTGGGGAATGAGGCTGTCGCCCGCCGCCAGCGCGACGATCAGCAGGATGACGGTCGACACTGCGGAGGAGACGAGCGTTGCCTCGGCGCCGCCGGCAACCCGGCGCGCGCTGCGGATCGCCAGGAAGTAGAGGCCGAAGAAGAATGAGGTGCCGAGACCGAGGAGATCGCCGACGGGATGGCTGATCGCGTCGCCGCGGGAGTGGAGGATCAGCAGCGCCGCGCCGGGCAGGCATATGGCGAGGCCCGCGAACGTGCGGGGACTGACGCTCTCGCCGATGGTGAAGCGGGACAGGAGAGCCACCCAGATCGGCGCCAGGCAGGCGAAGAAGGTGGCGTTGGCGATCGAGGTGTTGAGGACGGCCAGATGCCAGCAGATCAGATCGCCGGCAAACAGGATGCCGGCCAGATGCAGGGCACGATTGCGCCAGATCCGGCGCCAGGGCTGCGAGGCGCTGCCGCGGCTGGCCTGCGCCCAGATCGCCAGCACGGGAAGCGCCAGTCCGACGCGCCAGAATGCGCTGGCGAACGGCCCGACGCCGGCATCGCGGACGAACAAGGGCGAGATGCCCATCGCGGCGGCGCCGAGCACGAGCAGCGGAAAGGCCGACGCAGCTGTCAGAGCCCGCGGCGCGCGGGCGACCGTCGCATCCATATTGCTCGATCCTCTGCCGAAGTCGCGGGATGATCCGCTGGGGGAGCATCGTTCCGATGCCGCGCCGGTGGCTGTAGCATGCCGGACCGTCGCTGCAACGGCCCCGTTGATCTTGCAGGACCCGTAGCCGATATCCTCAGGACACCGCTGCACGTTCGACAGGAGCCGGCCCATGACCGACGAACAACGTATCGCCTATGAGGCGGCGGCCTTTCGGCGGCTGCGCGATCACCTGCGCCAGCGAACCGACGTGCAGAATATCGACTTGATGAATCTCGCCGGCTTCTGCCGCAACTGCCTGTCCAATTGGTATCGCGAAGCGGCCGAAGCCGACAATGTGGCGGTCTCCAAGGACGAGGCGCGCGAGTTCGTCTATGGAATGCCCTATGAGGAGTGGAAGGCGCGCTACCAGGCTGAGTCCAGCGAGGAAAGCCGGTCGGCATTCGAGTCGTCGCAGCCCCACGGCTGACGACGGGTCATAGGCTTACGCTAGACACGGGAGAGAACGGCTGCCGTAGCGATCGCGGCTGTCTGCCCAACTCCGCGGTTGCTGCGTGCCGCTTCAACGAATCACCGCTTTTCTGCTAGTCGCCGGCTCCGAGTTCAAAGAACCGCGCAAGGACGGAGTTCCGCATGTCCAATACCGACGGCGTCGCCCAGGATCAGCTTCGCTCCTTCGTGGAGCGCATCGAGCGGCTTGAGGAAGAAAAGAAGACGATCGCCGACGACATCAAGGACGTCTATGCCGAAGCCAAGGGCAACGGCTTCGACACCAAGGTGCTGCGCAAGGTGATCTCCATCCGCAAGCAGGACCAGAACGAGCGCGCCGAGCAGGATGCGATCCTCGACCTCTACCTGCAGGCCCTCGGCATGACTCCGGGTGCCAGCTGAGCGCTCATGGCAGCGCGAAGCATGCGAGCGACAGTCGCGGTGGCGATGCGCTGAACGGCCCATGGCCGCTCTCCCGCCGCTCAGCCTATGGGCCGTGAATACAGTAAGGGCCGCGCAGCCATCGCCGCGCGGCCCTTAAGTTCTTTATCTGCGGCGCGGGGGCGCCGGCTTGGACCCTCAGCGGCCGCCGCGGCGCTTGTGGCCGAGACCCATCTGCTTGGCGAGACGCGACCGAGCGGCTGCATAGTTCGGCGCAACCATCGGGTAGTCGGCCGGCAGGTCCCACTTCTCGCGGTATTCCTCGGGCGACAGATTATAGTGCGTCATCAGGTGGCGCTTCAGCGACTTGAACTTCTTGCCGTCCTCGAGGCAGACGATGTAGTCGTCCGTCACCGACTTCTTCACCGGGATGGCCGGCTTCGGCTTTTCAACCTGCGGCGCCTGCGGTGCGGCAGTGGTGCGGCCGAGCGCGCCGTAGACATCAGAAATAAGGGCAGGCAGCTCGGATACCGGAAGCGAATTGTTGCTGACATAGGCGGCTACGACCTCCGCCGTCAGCTCCATGAGCATCTCGTTGTTATCAAAGCTATCGATCTGATCCATATCTCGTTGGCTCCAGCGTCAGCCGAAATCGGTTGCGCCGCAGAATCCTACATCCTGCGGGATCTCGGGATTTCGGGGGAAGTTCCTATTGTTCATGGCCGTCTGCGAAGACTGCGTCGCTCGACTGCGGCTAGCTTGGTATTGATGGGCCATTACTTAATGTCAAGTGACGAATCTGCAAGGCCAAGCTTAGCTGCATAGGCGAAATTGCAGCATCAACCACTTATTTCATTGGAAATCAGCGTCTGAGTTGTCGCCGTTGCAGACGACCGGCGAAGTTTTCAAGCGCTCAATGAATTAACAAGATCAAGCTATGGTCAATTTCTACAACTTATGCGTGATTGGCCATCTATTCTACCATCCCCTAGAGGACAGTCCGCCCAATCTTAATCTAGGTGATTCGCAGATGATCACGCGCAGCCATGCCTCTCTGGCGGCAGGCTGACCGGCAGCCGTTGGCGCGCCTTGACCGCTCGCGCAAAACGAAACGAGCGCTGCGGCAGGCTTTGCCGCAGCGCTCGTTCAACGTCGTAAGCCGCGATCAGCGAAAATTGGCGACCGGGAGGAACTCCACCGCAGTGCCGACGAAGCGATCGGCGGCAGGGTTCCGAGGCTCTGCGGCAAAGCCCATCGTGTAGACGGAGGTCGGCGCTTCCTGGACGAGGCGGTCGGCCTTCGGACGCTGCATGCCGGCGACCTTGGCGCGCAGGTCCGGATCGATGACCAGCGACGCGATCTGCACTCGTGACGTGATCGCCTGCTGTGCCATGGTCGGCGCCGGCGCAGCGACCTGGCGCTGCGAGCGGACAAGGCGGCCGCCTTTGCCGGACACGGAGGCAGCGCGCGGTGCAGCAACCGGTGCGGCCGGTGCCAGCGAGGCGACGCGCGTCGCGGCCGGAACAGCGGCGGATTTCGGCGCCGCGGCAGGCTTCATCGAAGGAGCGGCGGCGTTCAGCATCAGGCTGGCAGCCGCGGTCTTGCCAGGCTCGACAACCAGGCGCTCGGGCCGCGGCGCCGGCATGACGCTGGCGGTGACGATCGCCTCCTCGGCAGCCGCCTTCGGCTCGGGCGCTTTTTCGGCAAGGATCGTCTCGAAGAGCGGCCGCTGACGCGGGGTCGGAACGTTGTAGGCGAGCTGGGCCGCGCTTTCGGTCTCATCCGCGGCCTGCTTCTCGAGCGCGGCGACAAGCGTCGTCACCTCGTCGGCGGGCACTGCGGCGGCTGCAGGAGCGGCGGCAGCGCGTGCCGGAGCCCATGTCGGGGTCGGAACATGCCGCGTATCGAGCGAAGCGACCTCCGTCGCCTTCTCTTCCGGAATGCCGGCCGGCGGCGTCGGAGCACCGAGATCGAAGGTGTCGCGGGCCGGCAGCGCCACGCCGGACGGCAGCACGGCCGGACGACGGGCCGGAGCCACCTCAGCCACGTCGACCTCCGGCATCGCAACGGCGCGCGGCGTCACAGCCTTCGGAGCAACAGGCGCGGGAACAGCCTTGGGGGTTGCAGCCTTCGGCGTCGGCGCGGCGGCCTCGACCTCATCCTCTTCCTCGTCGGCCCCGCCACCGCCGAACAGGGCGGCGAACAGCGTACGACCACCGCCCGAAGACTTCGAGGCTGCGCTGGCATTGGCGACCATCAGCGTGTCGGCGCCACGGCGCTTCTTGTAGGAGGCGAGCGCCTCCTGATAGCCCGGCAGCGGCTTGCCGTCGGACGGAACGTGGATGGTGTTGCCCTTCGGGAAGACGGCGAGGAGCTCCCGGCGGCTCATGCGCGGCCAGTGCCGGGCGTTACCGACGTCGAAATGGACGAAAGGCGATCCGGACTTCGGATAATAGCCGACACCGCCGACCTGCATCTTCAGACCGATCTCGCGCATCTTCTTCAGCGGAACGTCCGGAAGGTAGAAGTCGAGCGCCTTGCCCAGCATGTGCTGGCTTTCCTTGGCGACACCGGACGAGCGCGAGCGCAGCATCGAGTTGGTGGCCGGGGCGCGATATCCGCAGATGACGTTGATATAGGCGCGAGAGCCGGACTGACGGTAGGCCTCGTAGATCAGATCAAGCAGCCGGGGATCCATGTTGACCGGCTTCTTCTGGCGCCAGTCCCGAAGGATCCAGTTGATCTGCTTCAGACCGTCCTTGAGATAGCGGCCGTCCTTCTTGTAGGCGATCTCCGCCTTCTCATGCGTATGGAGATGATAGAATTTCAGCGTCCGCGTTTCGGCTCGTGCCGCAACGGTTCCAGCGGAAAAAAGAAGCAGTCCTGCGGCGGCGATGCTGGCCACGCGACCAGCCCAACGGCCGGCGCGGTCGGTCATTCCGAGCATTCGGTCTTCCCCTCGAACCGTCGGTCGCGCCCGACATCCCTCGGCAGCGATCCGCGCAGGATATTCTACGAGCGCCTAGTCTTACACAAGTGCGGCATCAAAATGACGCCTAGCTCATCGAAGCTGCATTTGAAACGAAACAACTTAAGTAGCTATTAAGGACGATAGCATTTCAGCGGCTTCCATGCCGCACCGCAATGCCGCCATTGGCGATCCGTTTACGTCTCGATGCCGTAGGCCTGCAGCTTGCGGTAGAGGGTCGAGCGCCCGATGGCGAGCCGGCGCGCGACTTCGCTCATCCGGCCGCCATAGCGGATCACCGCCCGGCGGATCAGCTCGGCTTCCACGGCTTCGAGCGTGCGGATGTCGCCGGCATCATCAAGGGCGGCCATCACCGCATCGGCCGTGATCGACGCCGAATTGGCGCCATCAGAGAGGGCTTCGGCGGCTTCGGCGGCGCCCTCTAGGTCAGCTCGCGGAGCTTCGGCATGGTTCCGCAGGTCCAGCCGGCTGCGATCGACGAAGGGCTCGATCTGCGGAAAGTCGTGGATCCCGATCGTCGTGCCTTCGCCGAGCACGACGGCGCGGTGGATGGCGTTCTGCAGCTGCCGGATGTTGCCGGGCCAGTTATAGGCGCGCAGCAGCGCCAGCGCATCGCGGCCGATCCGGCGTGGCGGCGAGACGCCTTCCGCGGCGCAGCAGCGACGAACAAAGCCGTTTGCCAGCTCCTCAATTTCCTCGCGGCGCTGCCGCAGTGGCGGAAGCTCGATGGCCAGGACGTTGAGGCGATAATAGAGATCCTCCCGGAAGCTCCCGTCGCGCACCGCGGCCGCGAGATCGCGGTTAGTGGCGGAGATCAGCCGCACATCCGTGCGGACCGGCCGGCCTGCGCCGACTGGATCGATCTCGCCGCCCTGCAACGCGCGCAGCAGCTTGACCTGCGCGGCGGCGGACAGCTCGCCCACCTCGTCGAGGAAGAGGGTCCCACCATGCGCCTCGACGAACTTGCCCCTGTGGCGCTCCGTGGCGTCGGTGAAGGCGCCCTTCTCGTGGCCGAAGAGAATGCTTTCGACGAGAGCCTCGGGCAGTGCGCCACAGTTCACGGCAACGAAGGGTCGCCCCGCCCGCGGGCCGGCTTCCTGGATCACACGAGCCAGCCACTCCTTGCCGGAACCGGTCTCGCCGCAAAGGAGGATCGGGATCGCCGATGCGGCAGCCTTGCGCGCGGTCTCCAGAACCGGCCGCAAGGCGCCGGTGGCAAGCGGCCAAGCGTCGGTACGCACGTCCGGCCGAACCGCCGCCGTCCTGCTGGCGCCGACCCGCATGGCCGCGGCGAACGCCGTCTGCAGCCGCTCCGGTGAAGCCGGCTTGACGACGAAGTCGAAGGCGCCGACGCGCATTGCGGCAACGACGGTGTCGATGCCGCCCTTGGCTGTCTGGACGATCACCGGCAGAGCGATGCCGTCGCGGCGCATCGCCTCCAGAACGGCGAGGCCGCCGAGGTCCGGCATCATCAGGTCGAGCACCATGGCGGCGACCGCCCTGCCCGACGCCGACTGCAGATAGGAGAGCGCCGCAGCCCCGCCGGAACATGAGCAATGCGAAACGCCAAGGCGCGCGACCGCTGCCTCCAGCAGCCGCCGCTGCACGGGATCGTCATCGACAATCAGGACGGTCGGCTCCATGCCGTCTCTCCCGCTCTCGCCTCATGGCGTCGATGACCCAATTTGACACGGGTCCCTGAAGCGGGATTGAAGGAGCAGGGCTAACGAAGCGTGACGGCGCTTCTCAAGCTTCCGCCGCGTCTGGCCTGCGGCCTCGTCCCACCAACGACGGAACCATCAGCATGAGCGATACCTTCCGGGTTCTTGCAGCCGCCGAAGCGGCTGCCGACGCAGCACCGCGCGAGGCGCTGCCGGAATGGGACCTCACAGATCTCTATTCCGGCATGGACAGCCCGCAGCTTGCCTCCGACCTCGACACCGGGGCGAGCGACGCCGCCGCATTTCAGGCCCGCTGGCGCGGCATCCTTGCCCGCGAAGCGGAGAAGCCGTCAGGCGGCAGCCTGGCGACTGCGATCGCGGAATTCGAGCACCTGGAGGAGCGGCTGGGTCGCATCATCTCCTATGCGGGCCTCGTCTACTCCGGCGACACCGCCGATCCGGCCCGTGCCAAATTCTATGGCGACGTGCAGTCCCGCATCACCGACATCTCCTCGCGCCTCCTGTTCTTCGCGCTGGAGCTGAACCGCATCGACGATGCGGTGATGGACGCTGCGATCGCCGCCAATCCGAAGCTCGCGCATTACAAGCCGTGGATCGTCGATCTTCGCCAGGACAAGCCGTATCAGCTCGAGGACCGGGTCGAGGAACTGTTCCACGACAAGGCCGTGACCGGCTGGAGTGCCTGGAACCGCCTCTTCGACGAGACGATGACCGCGCTGCGCTTCGACGTCGACGGCAAGAGTCTCGCTCTCGAAGAGACGTTGAACCTCCTCCAGGATCCGGAGCGCGAGAAGCGCCGCACCGCGTCCGACGCGCTCGCTGCCGTGTTCTCGCAGAACCTTCGCACCTTCACGCTGATCACCAACACGCTGGCCAAGGACAAAGAGATCTCCGACCGCTGGCGCGGCTTCCAGGACGTCGCAGACTCGCGGCATCTGGCGAACCGCGTGGAGCGCGAGGTCGTCGACGCGCTGGCGGAAGCGGTCGTCGCCGCCTATCCCTCGATTTCGCACCGCTACTACGCGATGAAGGCGAAGTGGCTCGGCCTGGATCAGCTCGCCCATTACGACCGCAACGCGCCGCTGCCGAACGCAGCCCGCCGCGACATCCCCTGGGCCGAGGCGCGTTCAACTGTGCTCGGCGCCTATGCCGGCTTCTCGCCTGACATGGCCGAGATCGCCAAGCGCTTCTTCGACTGCAACTGGATCGACGCGGCGATCCGGCCGGGCAAGTCCCCTGGCGCCTTCGCACATCCGACCGTGCCGTCGGCCCATCCTTACGTGCTGCTCAACTATCTCGGCAAACCGCGGGACGTCATGACGCTTGCCCATGAGCTCGGCCATGGCGTCCATCAGGTGCTGGCGGGTCCGCAAGGCGCGCTGATGGCGCCGACGCCGCTGACGCTCGCGGAGACCGCCTCGGTGTTCGGCGAGATGCTGACCTTCCGCTCCCTCCTCGACCAGGCCGCGACACGCAGCGAACGCAAGACGCTGCTCGCCTCCAAGGTGGAGGACATGATCAATACGGTGGTGCGGCAGATCGCCTTCTACACCTTCGAGCGGGAGCTACATCAGGAGCGGCGGCAGGGCGAACTCACCGCCGAACGCATCGGCGAAATCTGGACGAGCGTGCAGGGGCGCAGCCTCGGACCCGCGATCCATCTCGGTCCCGGCTACGAGACCTTCTGGACCTATGTTCCGCACTTCATCCACTCGCCCTTCTACGTCTATGCCTATGCCTTCGGCGATTGCCTGGTGAACTCGCTCTACGCGGTCTACGAGAACGCGGGCGAGGGTTTTCAGGACAAGTACTTCGCCATGCTGCGGGCGGGCGGCAGCAAGCATCATTCGGAGCTCCTGGCGCCGTTCGGGCTCGATGCCTCCGATCCCTCCTTCTGGTCGCGTGGCCTCGGCGTCATCTCCGGCTTCATCGACGAGCTGGAAGCGCTGGAGGACTGACGGGCCTCAGGTGCCCTCGTCCAGCGCGTCGCCCCAGTCGAGGCGGCGCGCGCGGCGGAAGGCATCGCCGTCGCGGCGGGTGATCAGGCGCTCTCGCGCCGTGCCGTCCGGTTCGCAAAGCTTCAGCGCGACGCGGCCGCTGGCGGTCCGCGGCGGTGCGAGAACGCGCGCAGCCCCCACGGGCACGGGATGCCGGCTGGCGGCGATGAAGATGTACTTCTCGTCCTCCCACGGCACCTCGCCGCCCTTGGCGAGCCGGTGGCGCCTCGATCGCGCGACGCGCGCGGCGAAGTGGCACCAGTCCGGCGCGACCAATGGACAGGGCGACGCATGGGCGCAGGGCGCCACAACCGCGGCACCGCTTGCGATCAGCTGATCCCGGGCCGCCAGTATCCGCCGCCAGCCGGCGGGCGTGCCCGGCTCGACGACGACGAGAAGGCCGCGCGTCAGCGCCCACAGGCGCGAGATCAGCTGCTCGCCGGCCGCCGGCGAGAGTTCATCGAGGACATAGGCCAGCGTCACGAGGTCCGCGGCCTCAGCATCGGCAAGCCCGTCTTCGATCCGCCCTGCCCTCCAGCCGACAGCGACATTGGCAAGCTCGCTGCCGAGCGCTTCGCCCACCCGACGGATCGACGGACTGGCCTCGATCAGCGTCGCCTCCTTCAGATCCGGCCAGCAATCGGCCGCGGCCCAGAGCGCCGAACCAGGTCCGGCACCGACGTCGAGGAGGCTCGTCGGCGCGAAGTCGGGCAACCGCTCGGCGGCAGCCGCAAGGCTCGTTCGGATCGCCGCAAAGGTCGCGGGCAGGCGCGTCGCCAGGTAGGCGCGCGCGGCCAGATCGTCGCCAAGATGCAGCCGGCCGTCGCGGATTTCGGCACGATAGCGCGTCGACAGAACCGCAGACGCGCGGTGCAGATCGGCCGGCGGCACGCCATCGAGAATGCGCTCCACGCCGATGCGCAAGGCTGCCGGAAGTTCCATGCTGACGCGACCGAAGATGTTGAAAGGATTAAGCGCGGGAGCCACGGGAACGCCGGAGTCCCAAAGCCTCTGTAGCCAATCCAGCCGGCGAGACCAAATAGTTCAGCGTTCACCGCGTTTGCGTTCGAGTGCCTCCGGCACTTTCATGTGACATCAAACTGATTTAGCCGGTGAAGCTTGTTTTCGCATACGCAGTCAGGAAGGACCGACGAATGGCAGACGAAACCTATCCGATCCACGGCAAGATTGCCGGCCCGATCGTCATGATCGGTTTTGGCTCGATCGGACGGGGCACGCTGCCGCTGATCGAACGTCACTTCGAGATCGATCGCTCCCGCTTCACCGTCATCGACCCCGACGACAGTCACCGCGGCCTGGTCGACGAGCGCGGACTGCGCTTCGTCCGCGAGGCAGTCACGCCGCAGAACTATGAGGAGCTGCTGACGCCGTTCCTGACGGAAGGCGAAGGCCAGGGCTTCTGCGTCAATCTCTCGATCGATACGTCCTCGCTCGACCTGATGCGCCTCTGCCGCAAGCTCGGCGTTCTCTACATCGATACGGTGGTGGAGCCCTGGAAGGGCTTCTACTACGACAAGGAGGCCTCGAACGCCGACCGCACCAATTACGCGCTGCGGGAAACGGTCAAGAAGGAGCGGCGGAAGAACCCGGGCGGCACCACGGCCGTGTCCTGCTCAGGCGCGAATCCGGGCATGGTCTCCTGGCTCGTCAAGCAGGCCCTCGTCGACGTTGCGACGGAGATCGGCCTCGATTTCGAGGTGCCGGGCTCGGAGGATCGCAGCGCCTGGGCCAAGCTGATGAAGAAGACCGGCGTGAAGGGCATCCACATCGCCGAGCGCGATACGCAGCGCGCCAAGCGGCCGAAGCCGCAGAACGTCTTCTGGAACACGTGGTCTGTGGAGGGCTTCGTCTCCGAGGGGCTGCAGCCGGCCGAACTCGGTTGGGGCACCCACGAGACGTGGATGCCGAAGAACGCCAAGACTTTCAAGAAGCACAAGAAGGCGGCGGCGATCTATCTGGAGCAGCCGGGCGCCAATACGCGCGTGCGCACCTGGTGCCCGACCTTCGGCCCGCAATACGGCTATCTCGTCACGCATAACGAGGCGATTTCGGTCTCCGAATACTTCACCACCTATGACAAGCATGACGAGGTGAGCTTCCGGCCGACGTGCCACTACGCCTATCATCCCTGCAACGATGCGGTTCTGTCGCTGCACGAGATGTTCGGCGCTGCGGGCCGTCCGCAGCCAGTCTTCCACGTGCTGGATCAGGATGAACTGGTGGACGGCGCAGACGAGCTCGGCGTCCTCCTCTACGGCCACAAGAAGAACGCCTACTGGTACGGCTCACAGCTCTCGCTGGAGGAAGCACGCTCGCTGGCGCCCTACCAGAACGCCACCGGGCTGCAAGTCTCCTCGGCGGTGATCGCCGGCATGAGCTGGGCCCTGGAAAATCCCGAGGCCGGTATCGTCGAGACCGATGACATGGACTATCGCCGCTGCCTCGCGGTGCAGGCTCCGTATCTCGGACCGGTGAAAGGCTACTTCACCGACTGGACGCCGCTGCAGGATCGGCCGGGCCTCTTCGAAGAGGACATCGACACCGACGATCCCTGGCAGTTTCGTAACATCCTCGTGCGCTGACAGCGTTCGGCGGCTTTTCCTGTGGACGAAGCGCCGCCGAACTTTCAACCTTGGATCAATTTCAAGGTCCCGCTGGTTGAATGAGCGGGATGCACTAAGTCCTTGACCTGCATCTCCCAAGGTGCAGCGAGGAATTGCGTATGAGCGAAGTGATAGAAGAGCAGGATAGACGTCGAAATCTCTTGATCGAGGTTCTGGACGCCATGATGTCGGGTAACCCCGGCAAGATCACTTCCTATTTCGCCCCTGGAGCCGTGATCTCGACTCGCAGCAATGCCGGCATCATTGATGCGCCGTGGTTCGACCGCATGGAAGGCGAGTTTCGTCTGCAGGGCGAGGAGGAGGCAAAGTCCTTCCTCAGCGAGCTGCTGCGGCGTGCGACCTACATCTCCTATGAGCTGCGTGGGATCGTGGTCGAGCAGGACGACGCCGCCAGCCGCTGCAACTGGACCCGGCGCGACGAGCGGAACGGCTCGCTGGTGACGGGCACGACAATGTACTGGTTCAGCTTCACGACCGATGGACGGATCCGCTCGATCGAGACGATCGGCTCGATCCACTCCGTCATCCCCGCAAAGACACGCGAAGGCGCAGCCTGAGGCGCGGAACGGATGTTTCGTTTAGCCGCGGCCGCCGCTCAGGAACCCTGAGCGAAGCACCTTGTGCAGTGTCCGACTTGTTGAACGCGGCGTAATTTCCCTTCGTTTCGAAATGCTCTAAATCTCACCGCGAACGCTCAAACGAGTTGGAGTTCCTCATGTCCCGGACGGCCGCCCCGCTCCTTATGTCCGCCGCGCTGCTCGCCCTGTCCGCCTGCCAGTCCGCAGCGCCGCAGCGCGTAGCGACGGCACCGCAGCCGCGCGGCATCGAAGGCGCCTGGTCGTCGGTCGGCGGTCCGGTGCCCTATACGGCGACGTTCAGCGGCGGCCGCTTCACCTCGACCGAAAGCGCCACCGGCGCGACGCTCGCCGCCGGCACCTACACCGACCGGGGACCGGGGCAGGTGAACATCATCTACACCTCGACAGCGCGCAACCAGCGCCTCGCGGTGAACTGCAATCAGGTCCAGATGGATCGGCTGTCCTGTGCCTCATCCAACGGCAGCACGTTCGACCTCGTCCGCCGCGGCTGAGCTGGACGCGATCCGCTGCCAAGTGCGGACAAACAGCCTCAGCCACGTTGACGCATCCCGTTGCGGTTCCTGCCGCCGGTTCACCATCTGAAGCAGGCCTGCCGGCCCGTCGGGCGCCGGCGGCACAACGAAGACACGGGCCCGCTGCTGACGCGGGCGCCGGCCGCGGGATCGATCATCCATGACCTCTTCCTCTCCGACCGCCCAGCCCCGGACGATCGGACCGCTGCCGGCGGGCCACCCGCCGGTGAAGACGCCGAAGGTCGGCGTGCTCCTCGTCAATCTCGGCACGCCCGACGGTACCGACTACAGGCCGATGCGGCGGTACCTGCGCGAGTTCCTGTCCGACCGCCGCGTCATCGAATGGCCGCGCGCCGTCTGGTACCCGATCCTCTACGGCATCGTCCTCAACACCCGGCCGAAGAAGTCGGGTGCGGCCTATGCGAAGATCTGGAACTACGAACGCGGCGAGTCGCCGCTGCGCACGTTCACCCGGTCGCAGGGTGAGAAGCTGGCAGAGCGTATGGCGGAGGAGCACGGCGTGGTCGTCGACTGGGCCATGCGCTACGGCCAGCCGTCCATCGCCGAGCGCGCCGACCGGCTTCTGGCAGCCGGCTGCGACCGTATCCTCGTCTATCCGCTTTACCCGCAATATTCTGCGTCGACGACGGCGACGGTGAACGACAGCTTCTTCGCGCATATGATGACGAAGCGCTGGATGCCGTCGGTGCGCACGGTGCCGCCCTACCATGACGAGCCGGTCTATATCGACGCGCTCGCCCGCTCGATCGAGGCGCATCTGGCGACCCTCGACTTCGAGCCGGAGCGGGTGATCGCCTCCTACCATGGCATACCGCAGAGCTACTTCCGCAATGGCGATCCCTACCATTGCCACTGCCAGAAGACCTCGCGCCTTCTGCAGGAGCGGCTCGGCTGGGCGGACGGGCGGCTGATGACGACCTTCCAGTCGCGCTTCGGCCCGGAGGAGTGGCTGCAGCCTTACACGGACAAGACCGTCGAGGCGCTGCCCGCACAGGGGATCAAGCGGATCGCCGTTTTCAATCCGGGCTTTGTCTCCGACTGCCTGGAGACGCTGGAGGAGATCGCCGTCGAGGCCGGCCACATCTTCAAGGAACATGGCGGCGAGCACTTCAGCCACATCCCCTGCCTCAACGACAGCGACGCCGGAATGGACGTGATCGAGACCATGGTGCGACGGGAATTGCAGGGCTGGATCGACTGAGGAACAGCTCATGCTTGCACTGACTTCGCCCGCCGGGCGATAGTCCTCGCGGCGCCACGTCTATGTCGCCGTCTTGGGTGGAGTATGGTCGTGCCGCTGACAGGTCCCGCTATCGTCGTCATCGTTCTGCTGGTGCTGGCGGTGATCGTGCTGGTCTCGACCGTCAAGATCGTGCCGCAGGGCTATAACTATACGATCGAGAATTTCGGCCGCTACACCCGTACCCTGACGCCGGGCCTGAACCTGATCCTGCCCTTCGTGGAGCGGGTCGGCCATCGCATGAACATGATGGAGCAGGTGCTCGACGTGCCGACCCAGGAGGTCATCACGCGCGACAATGCCTCCGTCGCGGCCGACGGCGTCGCCTTCTACCAGATCCTCGATGCGGCGGCGGCGGCCTACGAGGTCGCCGGTCTGCAGAACGCCATCCTCAACCTGGTGATGACCAACCTGCGCTCGGTCATGGGCTCGATGGACCTCGACGATCTCCTGTCGAACCGCGACGCGATCTCGGAGCGGATCCTGCGCGTCGTCGATCAGGCCGCGCACAGCTGGGGCATCAAGATCACGCGTATCGAGCTGAAGGACATCGCCCCGCCCCGCGACCTCGTCGATGCGATGGGCCGGCAGATGAAGGCCGAACGCGAGAAGCGAGCCGAGGTGCTGGAGGCCGAGGGCAAGCGCAACGCCTCGATCCTGCGGGCCGAGGGCGAGAAGCAGGCGCAGATCCTGGCGGCGGAAGGCCGGCGCGAGGCTGCCTTTCGCGAGGCGGAAGCACGCGAGCGCCTGGCTGAGGCCGAAGCGACAGCGACGCGGCTCGTCTCGGAAGCCATCGCCGCCGGCGACGTGCAGGCGATCAACTACTTCGTCGCGCAGAAATACACCGAGGCTCTCGCCAAGATCGCGTCGGCCAACAACCAGCGCGTCGTCCTGATGCCGCTCGAGGCCTCCTCGCTGATCGGCGCCATCGGCGGCATCGCCGAGATCGCCAAGGCCTCGTTCCAGGGCGGCGAGCCGTCACCGGCAGCGCCAACGCCTGGCAAGCCGCCGCGCCGCGCCCCGGTCTTCACCACCCGACCCGCTGACGACGACGCATGACCCCGCTCGTCGAGTTCGTCACCGGCTATGGCGGCTACAGCTGGTGGGTCCTGGGCCTCGTCCTGCTCACGCTCGAAGTGCTGGCGCCCGGCGTCTACTTCCTGTTCTTCGGCATCGGCGCGCTGGTCGTCGGCACCAATGCTCTCCTCCTGTCGCCATGGTTCGGCTGGATGGAGCAGGTGCTGGCCTTCATCGCAGTCTCGGTGGCGGCAGCGCTCGTCGGCCGCCGCTGGTACGGCCCGCGCGCCGAGGAGCGCCAGGGCGAGTCGCTGAACCGGCGCACGGACCGGCTGATCGGCCGCACCGCCACCTTGACCGAGGCGATCGTCGGCGGGCGCGGGCGGGTCGCGATCGAGGACAGCTGGTGGAGCGTCGAGGGTCCCGACCTTCCGGCAGGGAGCCGGGTGCAGATCACCGGCGCCGAAAGCTCATTGCTGAAGGTGGCTGCAGCGCCTGACGCTCACGACCTCGGCCAGCGTCACGACGCCTGATCGCTGTGCCGGACGGCTCTTGCCTGTCTCAGGCAGCGCCGATGCGCAGGAGATCGTGCAGGTGGACGATGCCGACCGGCCGCCCCTGCTTCACCACCATCAGCGCGGTGATGTTGGCCTCGTTGAGCATGTCGATCGCCTTGCCGGTCAGCGTTTCCGGCTCGATCGTCTTCGGATTGCGCGACATCACCTCGTCGACCGTGCGGTCGAGAAGATCATTGCCGATGTGGCGGCGCAGGTCGCCGTCCGTGACGATGCCGATCAGCCTGTCGTCAGCGACGACGGCAATACAGCCAAAACCCTTGCGCGACATGACGATGATCGCCTCCGACATCGGCGTGCCACTGGCGACGATCGGCAGGCGGTCGCCCGAATGCATGATGTCGCCGGCATGGGTCAGCTGAGCACCGAGCTGACCACCGGGATGGAAGACGCGGAAATCGCCGGCGGTGAAGCCGCGCCGTTCGAGCAGCGCGACGGCAAGTGCATCGCCGAGGGCGAGCTGCATCGTCGTCGACGTCGTCGGAGCCAGACCGTGCGGACAGGCCTCTTCCGCCCGCGGCAGGACCAGCGCGGTGTCGGCGGCCGTCGCCAGTGCCGAGCTTGGCCGCGAGGTGATCGCGATCAGCGGGATGCGGAAGCGCCTGGAATAGGCGACGATCCCCTTCAGCTCGGCCGTCTCGCCGGACCAGGACATCGCAAGAATTGCATCGTCGCGCCCGATCATGCCGAGATCGCCGTGCACGGCTTCGACCGGATGCACGAAGAAGGCGGGCGTGCCGGTCGAGGCAAAGGTCGCGGCGATCTTGGAGCCGACATGGCCGCTCTTGCCGACACCGGTGACGATCAGCCGGCCCTTGACGCCCGCGATCGTTTCCAGTGCCGCCTCGAAAGGCGCCGCCATGTCGCCGGCGAGGCAGACCTGCACGGCGGCGAGCCCGGCAGCCTCGGTTTCGACCGTTCGCAGAGCCGAGGCAACACCCGGTGTTACGGCTGAGCTCATCGCCACGCTGTTCATCGGATCACCCTGCTTCGTCATCAGTCCCTACCGGCGTCACGGCCAATCCGGCGAGCGTCTGCGGCGGATCGGCCCCTCCAGCCTCGCAAAGGCTCTACGCCGTCATATGCGGTGCGGCAACTGGAGCGTCGGACTTCGGCCTCCTCAACGCATCGTTAACCATAGATGTTTACGGTTCGGAAAGACCTGCGGCGGGCGAGCCGAGGCGATGACAGCGCGATCGGCAATCGGTAATGGCCCCTCACCGCTCCCTCAACTTGGCGACGACCGGCGTCCTGATCGCCGCGGGCGCCGTCGCCGTACTCGCCGCAACCACCTCGCTGACCGCTGCGCAGGACGTCGTGCCCGCAACGAACCTGCGCCAGGGCCGCGACATCTCCACTGCGAATGAGGATCTGCGGCCGGCGCTGTCCGGCGCGCCGTCCGATGCCGAGCGGCTGACGACCCCGAGCGGTTTTCGAACGGGTCAGGACGACCTCCAGAACCCGCAGGACGATGAGGATTCGACCTTCGACCTCCTGGAGGATGCGACGGGCCAGCGCAAACCGCTGGAGACGGCGGCGCCAGATGCCGCGCCGCAGCTGAAGATCGACTTCGAACCCATGAGCGGACCGACCAAGCCGGCGAGCTTCTCCAACGCACCCGCCTCGGCCGCGGGCGCTGCCGGTGCCAAGGCCGACAAGCGCAAGCGCAAGCCTGGCGACAAGCGAGAGCGGCGACAGGAGCGAGGGCGCAACGGCAGCCGTTCGGAGGCGACCGACCGGCGGGACGACGCAGAGCTGCGCGGTGCCCAGCCGCTCGATGCGGGCCTGCCCGTCGGCACTGTGGCCGATCCGCTGCGCGAGGACCGCGCCGGCATCCGCACCAATCTTGCCGCAACCGGTTTGCGCCCGCCGCCGCGCCGGTCGCAGGACGACCCGTTCGCGCCCGTGGGTCTGCGCGCCGGCAACTTCAACATCTATTCGACCCTCGACCAGTCCGCCGGCTATTCCAGCAATCTCGACAAGAGGCCGAACGGCGTCGGCGGCGCCTTCAGCGAGACCACGACTTCCTTCCGCCTCCTGTCGGACTGGGCCGAGCATGAGGCGGAGATCAACGCCCTCTTCGGCTATCGCTACAACTTCGGCGGCGAGGCCAGGCAGGATCCACGCGCCGCAGTGGACGGGCGGCTTCGGCTCGACGTCGACCGACTAACGACGGCAACGCTGCGCGGCGCCATGGAGTACCGCCGCGAGGAGCCGAACGAATCGGACGACGACACCGTTTCGGCCGCCGATCGACCGGACATCTTCCGCGGCTCTGCCTCGGCGCAGGTGGAGCGGCATTTCGGCGACGTCGTCGTCGGCGTGACCGGTGGGTTCAACCGCGAGAGCTACTCCAAGAAGGAGGGCGCTGCCGCCGACGACAGTTTCACGACATACACGGCGGCGATCCGTGGCGGCTACGAGATCTCGCCGGCGATCAAGCCCTTCGTGGAGGCAAGCCTCGGGCGGCGCGTCTTCGATGACACCGGCGCCGACGGGGTCGAGCGCGACTCGCTGATCGAGGCGCTGCGCGCGGGCGTCGAAGCCGATTTCGGCGAGAAGCTGTCCGGCGAGGCGGCGGTCGGCTACGCGCAGAACGTTCCGGACGCCGACGGCCTGCCGACGAAAGGAACGCCGACCTTCGACGCCTCGCTCGCCTGGTCGCCACGCCGCGGTACCGACGTGACGCTCGGCGGCCTCACCCGTTTCGACCCGGATGCCTCAAACCTGACGACGAAGGTCGTCTATGAGGGCACGCTGGCGGTGAAGCACCGCGCCACCGCCCGGACCGACGTCACTGCGGCGCTCTCGACTGCCTTCAGCGATAGCGACGTTCCCGGCGACGACGAGACCACCTATGCCGCCGAGACCGGCTTCACCTACTGGCTGAACCGCACGCTCGCCTTCACCGGGCTGCTGCGCACCGAGCGCAACGACAGCGCCAACGGGCTGAACGACTACACCGTCAACTCCGCCAAGCTCGGCATCCGACTGCAGCATTGAGGCAGGCGATGCCGTCGCCTTCAGATCCGCCTGAACGGCGGTCTGTACTGTTGCGACGCCGGCTGGATGAGCCGGCATCCCTTCCTCGGCCAACAGATGCTACTGCGCAGCCAATTGCTCGGCCGGCTCGACCGTCTGCAGCAGTTCGCCGATGTCGTCGAAGACGCGGTTGCGAATATCGGGGCGCCAGAGGGCGAAGGCGACGTTCGCCTGGATGAAGCCTTCCTTCGAACCGCAGTCGAAGGTGCGGCCGGTGAAGTGGTAGCCGTAGAACTCCTGGCTGGCGGCGAGCTTCAGCATGCCGTCGGTCAGCTGGATCTCGTTGCCGGCGCCCTTTTCCTGCGTTTCGAGGATCGAGAAGATCTCCGGCTGCAGGATGTAGCGGCCCGAGATGTAGAAGTTCGACGGCGCTTCGGCGGGCTTCGGCTTTTCCACCATGCCGGTGATGTGGAAGCCGGTACCGACGTCCTCGCCACGCCCGACGATGCCGTATTTCTCGGTCGACTGCGGGTCGCACTGCTCGACGGAGATGACGTTGCCGCCGGTCTGCTCGTAGAGCTCGACCATGCGGGCGAGGCAGCCGCGCTCGGCCTGCATGATCATGTCCGGCAGAAGCAAGGCAAAAGGCTCGCCGCCCACCAGGTCGCGGGCGCACCAGACGGCATGGCCAAGGCCGAGCGGCGCCTGCTGGCGGGTGAAGCTCGCCGTGCCGGGACGCGGCTGCAGGCTGTCGAGGAGATCGAGCTCCTTCTGCTTGTTGCGCTCCTGCAGGGTGCCGACGAGCTCGACCTGGATGTCGAAATAGTCTTCGATGACGCCCTTGTTGCGCCCGGTCACGAAGATCAGGTGCTCGATGCCGGCCTCGCGTGCCTCATCCACGACGTATTGGATGACAGGGCGATCGACGACCGTCAGCATCTCCTTCGGGATCGCCTTGGTGGCGGGCAGGAATCTCGTTCCAAGGCCAGCAACAGGGAAAACGGCCTTGCGCACCTTCTTCATGCATCATGCTCCTTAAGGCGACACGTAAGACGCGCCGCGCCAATCCGTTGCCGGCAACGCCGCGCTTTTGCCCGAAAAGTAGCGAATGAATGCGTAACGACCACGGCGGCTTCATGATGAACCGGAAATTTCTGTGGTAAGCAGTCTCTTAACGCCATCGTTCTAGGCTGGGCTTCAAACGTCCCTGCCCTGAGAAGGAGGTGAACAATGTCCGGAGCCATCTCTATCCGCGCCAAGGCGGCAGCGCTCGCCTGCGCCCTGTCGCTCACACTCGCCGGCTCGCTCGCCAGCACAGGCGTCGCACATGCCGATGCGGGCTTCCGCAACTGGATCGCGGGCTTCGAGAAGACCGCCGTCGCTGCCGGCATCAGCCGGTCGGTCTATCGGGCCGCCTTTGCGGGCGTCAGCGATCCCGACCCGGAGGTGATCCAGAAGGCGCAGTTCCAGCCGGAGTTCAAGGACAAGATCTGGGACTATCTCGACAATCGCGTCAACGAGGACTCGATTGCCGAAGGCCAGCGCATGCGCACGAAGTGGAAGCCCTGGCTCGACCGGATCGAGAAGCGCTTCGGCGTCGACCGCGACATCCTTCTGGCGATCTGGTCCATGGAGACCAACTACGGCAAGATCCTGGAGCGCAAGGACGTCATGCGCTCGCTGCCGCGCTCGCTGGCGACCCTCGCCTATCTGGACGACCGCCGCGCCAAGTTCGCACGCCAGCAGCTGATCGCCGCGCTGAAGATCGTCCAGGCCGGGCATGTCGACGTCGACGGGCTGACCAGCTCCTGGGCCGGCGCGATGGGACATACGCAGTTCATCCCGACGAGCTACCTGCATTACGCCGCCGACATGGACGGCGACGGCCATGCCAATATCTGGGCGTCCGTGCCGGATGCGCTGGCGACGGCGGCGAACCTCCTGCGCAAGAATGGCTGGCAGAGCGGGCGGACCTGGGGCTACGAGGTCAGCGTTCCCGCCGGCCTCGGCAGCCGGGCCGAGCGCACGTCCAAGACGATGGCCGAATGGCGCAAGCTCGGCTTCACCCGCGTGAACGGCCGCGACTTCCCCAGTTCGTCCGAGCGCGCCACGCTGATCCGTCCGTCGGGCAGCAACGGCCCGGCCTTCCTGATGACCAAGAACTTCTTCGTCATCAAGGCCTACAACAATGCCGACAAATACGCGCTCGCGGTCGGCCATCTTGCCGACCGAATTGGAGGCTACGGCCCTCTCGCCCAGGATTGGCCGCGCGGCTATACGCCACTTTCGATGGACGAGCGCTACGAGCTGCAGCAGCGCCTGACCCATCACGGCCTCTATGATGGCAAGATCGATGGTAAAATCGGATCGAGCTCGAAGACCGCGATCATGGCGTATCAGGAGCGGGCCGGTATCGAACGCGACGGTAACGCATCGAAGGCGCTGCTGGACTTTCTGAGGAAAAACTGACGGCATGACCAACGGACGGCTGCAGCAATCGACGCGTTGGCGGATGCACCGCCGCCTCGCCGCACGTCTGCCAGCCGTCCTTCTCGTCCTTGCGGGGCTTCTGTTGCCCAGCGTGACTGTGGCGCAGGAGCGGCCGCGCACCATCATCGAGATGCTCTTCGGCGGCGGAGGCGGCGTGTCACGTTCGCGCCCGCCCGCCCGGGTCGAGCGCCGACAAGCACCGCGCAAGAAGGTAGCTCCCCGCCGCAGCAAGGCGCTTGCAGCCAAGCGCTCGCGTGAGACGCGGCCAGAGCCCAGTGCGCCGGCCGTGGCCGCCGTGGCGAAGAAGCCGGACGCACGCACCATCCTGGTCATCGGCGACTTCCTGGCCGACTCCCTGACCAAGGGCCTGACCGACATCTACGCTGCCAATGATGCGGTGCAGATCGTCGGCAAGGTCAACGGTTCGTCCGGCCTGGTACGCACCGATCACTACGACTGGCAGGGCAAGCTCGGAACCTTCATCGACGAGTTCAAGCCGGCGGCCGTAGTGGTGATGCTCGGCTCCAATGACCGGCAGGCGATCACGGGCCTTCCGAGCGGCGCGATACAGCCGCGGACCGATGCCTGGGCCAGCGAATACGGCAAACGCGCGGGGGCACTGGGGCAGATCGTCCGCACCAGGAACCTGCCGCTCGTCTGGGTCGGTATGCCTGCCTTCAAGTTCGACAAGATGTCGGAGGACATGCTGTTCCTCAACGACATCTACCGCAAGGCTGCAGCCGACGCCTCCGGCGAGTTCGTCGACGTCTGGGACGGCTTTGTCGATGCCAATGGCGGCTTCGTCTATTCCGGACCCGACGTCTCGGGCCAACCGGCGCAGCTGCGCAATTCGGATGGGATCACCATGACCCCGGCGGGCGCCGACAAGCTCGCCTTCTTCGCCGAAAAGGCGCTGACCAAGGTGCTCGGCACGGGCACAGGCCCGCAGACGACGACGCTGCCTCCGGAGGCGATGGCGAACCTGCAGCTTCCGCCGCTTGCCAATGCGGCCAATGCCGTCACCGTCGCACCCGTCGCCCTCAACGATCCCGCACTTGATGGCGGCGACCAGTTGCTTGGCAGCCGGACCGCGCAAGGCTTCTCGCTCGACCCCTCCCCGCGCGAACGGCTCGTCGTCTCCGGCCTGCCGTCGACGGCTGCCGCGGGACGGGCCGACAATTTTGCATGGGAAGCTAAAGCACCGGCCGTCGCGCCTGATGCCGGCGCTTCGCCGTCCAGTGCGCGGGGCTCGGTCGACCTGAAGGCCATTCGCGGCTCGAACGGGCTGCAGCCGCCCAAGCAGATGCCGAGCCTGCAGGACGCCATCATCGAAGACTGGACCAAGCAGTCGGAGGCGGAGAAGGCCAAGGCGCCGGCTGGCCAGGCGGCTGAAGCTCCGGCAGCCGAGACCACGGCGGCCAATGGCGCCGCCGGTACGGTGCCGGCTGGCCAGACGGCATCGCCTGCGGCAAGCCAGACACCGACAGCATCCGCCGACTGAGGCATCTTCACCCCGTCACTTCAGCCGCCGTTTCCCGTGTTTCAGGACGGAGATCACGGCTGCGGCCGCGCTTTGCCAGCCGCAGCGGTCAGGATCTGCGGTCAGCGCGGCAGCGTCGTCGTGCCCATCAGGTCGAGGTCAATGGCACGAGCGGCCTGCCGGCCCTCGCGGATCGCCCAGACCACGAGCGACTGCCCGCGCCGCACGTCGCCGGCGGCATAGAGCTTGTCGACCGAGGTGAGGTAATCCACGTCATTTGCTGACACCGACTGGTTGCCGCGCCGGTCGGTGACCGTCTTCAGCCGGTCGCCGGCATCGGACAGGAAGCCGGTCTGAAGCGGACCTGCAAAGCCGATGGCGATGAAGGCGAGATCGGCCTTGATCACGAACTCCGTGCCGGGGATCGGCCTGCGCTGGTGATCGACCTCAGCGCAGCGCACGCCGGTCAGTTGGCCATCTTCGCCGACAAATTCGAGCGTGGCGACCTGGAACTCGCGGATCGCCCCTTCCGCCTGGCTCGACGACGTGCGCATCTTCGTGGCCCAATACGGCCAGACGGCGAGCTTGTCTTCCCGCTGGGGCGGCTGCGGCCGGATGTCGAGCTGGGTGACCTTGACCGCGCCCTGGCGAAACGCCGTGCCGACGCAGTCCGACGCCGTGTCGCCGCCGCCGACGACGACGACATGCTTGCCGCCGGCCCAGATCTCCTCGGAAGCCCAGGCGACGCTCTGCACCGGCTCGCCGCCGACACGGCGGTTCTGCTGCACGAGGTAGGGCATGGCGTCGTAGATGCCGCCGAGCCCTGCACTCGGAATGCCGGCGTCACGCGGACGCTCGGCGCCGCCGCAATAGAGAACGGCATCGTACTCGGCCGTCAGCGCATCAAGCGGCTTGTCATTGCCGACGTCGACGCCGCAATGGAACGTGACACCCTCGCCCTTCATCTGCTCGACGCGACGGTCGATCCAGTGCTTCTCCATCTTGAAGTCGGGGATGCCGTAACGCAGCAAGCCGCCCGGCTTCGACTCGCGCTCATAGACGTCGACGGTGTGGCCGGCGCGGCCGAGCTGCTGGGCCGCCGCGAGCCCGGCCGGGCCCGAGCCGATAACCGCGATGCGCTTGCCGGTCGAGACCGACGCCGGCTGCGGCTTCACCAGGCCGAGCTGGTAGGCCTTGTCGGCAATCGCCTGTTCCACCGTCTTGATGGCAACCGGCACGTCTTCGAGATTGAGGGTGCAGGCCTCTTCGCAGGGCGCCGGGCAGATGCGGCCGGTGAATTCAGGGAAGTTGTTGGTGGAATGGAGATTGCGGATCGCCGTCTCCCAGTCGCCGGAATAAACGAGATCGTTCCAGTCCGGGATCTGGTTGTGGACGGGGCAGCCCGTCGGACCATGGCAGTACGGGATGCCGCAGTCCATGCAGCGTGCCGCCTGCTTGCCGACCTCTTCGTCGGACATCGGCAGGGTGAACTCGCGAAAATGGCGAATGCGGTCCGACGCCGGCTGGTACTTCGGCGTCTGCCGGTCGATCTCGAGAAACCCAGTTACCTTGCCCATACTTCACCCCTGCGGCGCGGGTTCGTCCCGCAGCCAGTTTTCCACCCTCAGCCCGCCGACGTGACGGAACGCCGCGTCGGCCGTAACGAGGACAGCATCCGTGGCCATGGCATGCGCCGCGATCAACATGTCCATAGCACCCAGCGGATGCCCGTTCTTGTCCAACGCGCTCCTGATGTCCGCGTATACATGGTCGAACGGCACTTCCCAGTCTTCGATCGGGATGCCGCTGAAGAACAGCTCGTATGCTGCGCGCAGTCGTTTGGACGAGATCTTCGTGTACCCGTAGCGCAGTTCCGAGACCACGATAATGCTCGTCACGATTGACGCGGACGAGAAGACATCCCTGATTCTGCTCGCCGACCGGCCCGTCGGAGATCCAACGGCGTCGGAGATGATGTTGGTGTCCAGCAGATACCTCATGCGGGGTCGTCTAGATCGACCGGCTCGGCCGGAAGGTCATCGATCTCCGGCATGCACCCATCGAGAGGCGGCTGGCGCGCCAGCCAGTCCAGCACCTCAATCAGATTCGGCTTTCCCGCCTTCGGCCGCAGATGCACGGTACCGTCCTCGTCGCGCGAGATCAGGACCTTCTCTGTCTCGAACTCGAATTCCTTTGGAATGCGGACCGCCTGGCTCCTGCCGTTTCGAAAGACGCTGGCTTCGCGTTCTACCGACGTCGCCATGCAGGACCTCCAATCGTGTGATATGCCATGGCATATCACACGATGTCTGACAGCTGCAATTACTCCGCCGCGACGCCCATGCGCATGCGCTCCATCTCCTGCAGCGCGCGGCGGTACTCGACCGGCATCACCTTGACGAATTTCGGCCGGTGCAGCTCCCACTCCGCCAGCAGCGCCTTGGCCCGGCCGGAGCCGGTGTAGTGCGCATGGTTGGAGATCAGCTGGTATAGGCGCTCGTCGTCATGGCCCGTCATATTGGAGGACACGTCGACGCGGCCCATATGCTGGAGATCGCCGCCATGGTGGTGCAGCTTCTCCAGGAGATCGTCCTCCTCGGGCACCGGCTCCAGATCAACCATCGCCATGTTGCAGCGCTCGGCAAAATCGCCCTTCTCGTCATAGACATAGGCGATGCCACCGGACATGCCTGCGGCGAAGTTGCGCCCTGTCTGGCCGAGAATGACGACGATGCCGCCGGTCATGTACTCGCAGCCATGGTCACCGACGCCCTCGACCACCGCGATGGCGCCCGAGTTGCGCACCGCGAAGCGCTCGCCCGCGACGCCGCGGAAGTAGCACTCGCCGGCGATCGCCCCATAGAGCACCGTGTTGCCGATGATGATCGACTCCTCCGGCACGATACGGGTGTTATCGCGTGGCCGCACGATGATGCGCCCGCCGGACAAGCCCTTGCCGACATAGTCGTTGCCATCGCCGACGAGCTCGAAAGTGATGCCGCGTGCCAGGAAGGCGCCGAAGGACTGGCCGGCGGTGCCGGTCAGACGCACGCTGATCGTGTCGTCGCGCAGGCCCTTGTGGCCAAAGCGCTTGGCGACCTCGCCGGACAGCATCGCACCGGCGGACCGATCGACATTGGAGATCGGCATCTCGATCGCCACCTGCTGGCGGGCGACGAGCGCGCTCTCAGCCTTTTCGATCAGCTTGCGATCGAGCACGTCGTCGATCGGATGATGCTGACGCTCAGTCCAGCGCAGGGCCGTTTCCGGCGCCTCGGGCTTGAAGAAGACGCGGCTGAAGTCGAGGCCCTTCGCCTTCCAATGGTCGATCATCGCCTGCTTGTCGAGGCGGTCGGACTGGCCGATCAGCTCAGACAGCTTGCGCACGCCCATGGCAGCCATTAGCTCGCGGACCTCTTCCGCCACGTAGAAGAAGAAGTTGATAACGTGCTCGGGCGTGCCCTTGAAGCGCTTGCGCAGGACCGGGTCCTGCGTCGCGACGCCGACCGGGCAGGTGTTGAGGTGGCACTTGCGCATCATGATGCAGCCGGCCGCGATCAGCGGTGCGGTGGCGAAGCCGAACTCGTCGGCGCCGAGCAGCGCACCGACAATGACGTCGCGCCCGGTCCTGAGGCCGCCATCGACCTGCAGGCAGATGCGCGAGCGCAGGCCGTTGAGGACGAGCGTCTGCTGCGTCTCGGCCAAGCCCATCTCCCACGGGCTGCCGGCATGCTTGATCGAGGTCAGCGGCGAAGCGCCGGTGCCGCCGTCGAAGCCGGAGACGATCACATGGTCGGCCCGCGCCTTCGCGACGCCCGCGGCAACCGTACCGACACCGACCTCCGAGACGAGCTTGACGGAGATCGCCGCGGCCGGATTGACGTTCTTCAGATCGTAGATGAGCTGTGCCAGATCCTCGATCGAATAGATGTCGTGATGCGGCGGCGGCGAGATCAGGCCGACGCCCGGCGTCGAATGCCGGGTCTTGGCGATGGTCGCATCGACCTTGTGACCGGGCAGCTGACCGCCCTCGCCGGGCTTGGCACCCTGTGCGACCTTGATCTGCAGCATGTCAGCATTGACGAGATACTCGGCCGTGACGCCGAAGCGGCCCGAGGCGACCTGCTTGATCGCCGAGCGCTCCGGATTGGGCGAGCCGTCCGGCAGCGGCGTGAAGCGATCCGGCTCCTCGCCGCCCTCGCCGGTGTTCGACTTGCCGCCGATCCGGTTCATGGCGATGGCGAGCGTCGTATGCGCCTCGCGCGAGATCGAGCCGAAGCTCATCGCACCGGTGGAGAAGCGGCGCACGATGTCCTTGGCCGGCTCGACCTCGTCGAGCGGCACCGGCGTCAGCCCCACCTCCTCCGCCATGCGGATGTGGAAGAGACCGCGAATCGCCGAGTTCGACACGGCGTTCTCGTTCACGATGCGCGCATAGTCCTGGTACTTGTCCCAGGATTCGGTGCGCACCGCATGCTGCAGCGTCGCGATCGCGTCCGGCGACCACTGATGCGACTCACCGCGCATGCGGTAGGCATACTCCCCGCCGACCTCGAGCGAGCGCTGCAGCACCGGATCGTCCGAGAAGGCGCGGGCGTGACGCTCGGCGGTCTCACGCGCCACTTCCTCCAGCCCGACGCCCTCGATCGTGGTGGCGGTGCCGTTGAAGTAACGCTCGACGAAGTCGCTCTTCAGGCCGACGGCATCGAAGATCTGCGCGCCGCAATAGGACTGGTAGGTCGAGATGCCCATCTTCGACATGACCTTCAGAAGGCCCTTGCCGACAGACTTGATGTAGCGCTGCACGAGCTCCGTCGGATCGACCTCCGGCGGGAACTCCTTACGCTTGTGCATGTCGAGCAGCGTGTCGAACGCGAGATACGGATTGATCGCCTCGGCGCCATAGCCCGCCAGACAGGCGAAGTGATGCACCTCGCGCGGCTCGCCGGATTCGACGACGAGGCCCGCCGCGGTGCGCAGGCCCTTGCGGATCAGGTGATGATGCACGGCGGCGCAGGCGAGCAGCGCCGGGATCGGGATGCGGTCCGGGCCCATCTGCCGATCCGACAGGATGATGATGTTGTAGCCGCCGACGACGGCCGCCTCGGCACGCTCGCACAGCCGGTCGAGCGCGCCGGCCATGCCGGCCGCGCCCTGCTCGGACGCGTAGGTGGTATCGATCGTCTTGGTGTCGAAGCGATCCTCGGCATGGCCAATGGTGCGGATCTTCTCCAGATCGCCATTGGTCAGGATCGGCTGGCGGACCTCCAGGCGCTTGCGGCGCGAGGTGCCTTCGAGATCGAAGATGTTCGGCCGTGGCCCGATGAAGGAGACAAGGCTCATCACCAACTCCTCGCGGATCGGGTCGATGGGCGGGTTCGTCACCTGAGCGAAGTTCTGCTTGAAATAGGTGTAGAGCAGCTTCGACTTCGATGACATCGCCGAGATCGGCGTGTCCGTCCCCATCGAGCCGATGGCTTCCTGACCGGTGGTCGCCATCGGCGCCATCAGCGCGCGGGTGTCCTCCTGGCTGTAGCCGAAGGCCTGCTGGCGATCGAGCAGCGAGACGTCGGTGCGCGAGGCGCGCGGCGCCACCGGCTTCAGGTCCTCCAGGATGATCTGGGTCGACTTCAGCCAGTCGCGATAGGGGTTACCCGTCGCGATCTCGCTCTTGATCTCCTCGTCGGAGACGATGCGGCCCTTCTCGAGGTCGATCAGCAGCATGCGGCCGGGCTGCAGCCGCCACTTCTTGACGATGCGCTCCTCGTCGACCTCCAGAGTGCCGGCCTCGGAGGCCATGATCACGAGGTCGTCGTCGGTGACGACATAGCGGGCGGGACGCAGACCATTGCGGTCGAGCGTCGCGCCGATCTGTCGGCCATCGGTGAAAGCGACGGCCGCCGGACCGTCCCACGGCTCCATCAGCGCGGCATGGTACTCGTAGAAGGCCTGCCGCTCCTTCGACATCTGCTTGTTGCCGGCCCAGGCTTCCGGGATCAGCATCATCATGGCATGCGCCAGCGGGTAGCCGCCCTGATGCAGGAACTCCAGCGCGTTGTCGAAGCAGGCGGTGTCGGACTGACCCTCGTAGGAGATCGGCCAGAGCTTGCCGATGTCGTTGCCGTAGAGCTCCGAATCGACCGAGGCCTGGCGCGCCGCCATCCAGTTGACGTTGCCGCGCAGCGTGTTGATCTCGCCGTTATGGGCGACCATCCGGTAGGGGTGGGCGAGCTTCCAGGACGGGAAGGTGTTGGTCGAGAAGCGCTGGTGCACGAGCGCCAGGGCGCTTTCGAAGCGCGGGTCCTTCAGGTCGAGATAATAGGCGCCCAGCTGGTTGGCCAGGAACATGCCCTTGTAGATGATCGTGCGCGCGGACAGCGACACGACATAGAAGCCGATGTCCTCGCCGCCGGTCTCGGCCTGGACGCGGTTCGAGATCACCTTGCGGAAGATATAGAGGCCGCGCTCGAAGTCGTCGTCGGTCGCGGCCGACGCCGGCCGCGCCATGAAGATCTGGCGGTGAACGGGCTCGGTGGCGACGATCTCGGGCGCCTTGGACAGCGACTCGTTGGTGACCGGCACGTCGCGCCAGCCGAGGATGGTCTGCCCCTCCTCCGCCGCGACGGTGTGGAACAGCTCCTCCAGATGACGGCGCTTATCGGCATCCTGCGGCATGAAGACATGGCCGACGCCGTACTGTCCCGGCTCCGGCAGCTCGATGCCCTGCTCGGCCATTTCCGCCTTGAAGAAGCCGTGCGGGATCTGGACGAGCATGCCCGCTCCGTCGCCCATCAGCGGATCGGCGCCGACGGCGCCGCGATGCGTCAGATTGAGTAGGATGGTCAGCCCCTTCTCGACGATCGAGTGGGACTTCTGGTTCTTCATATGCGCGATGAAGCCGACGCCGCAGGCGTCATGCTCGTTGCGCGGATCATAAAGGCCGATGCGCGACGGAATCGTGCGGGCTTTGATGGTCGAAGCGGCTTTGACGGCATCGTTCGCGAACGGGGCCTTCGGGGCGCTGGACGGCATGTTCGTCGTCATGGCTTCGTCTCCCATCGGCGCGCCGCGGCCCTGGTGCCGGCGACACGCTGTCTCTCCTTCTCCGGTCGCGGCAAAGACGCAGATCGAAATCCGCGCTGGCCGTCCGGCTCTGTCTCATTGGATGTCCAAGATGGGCTTTTCGCACAGCCCTACCCAGAACAACAGGCTCTTGGCGCCTTCGTCTCCTCGAAGACGAAGTCATGGCCGGCGCTCGAACCTCCCGCCGACCGGCCAGATATGGCAGCACTGCTGTCCTATCTGTGGCAACATGGCAGAAAAGTGTCTGCGGAGCAAGCGGCGTTAAGAAGTCCTCTAAATCTGCCGAGGCGACGTTCCGCGATCGCACCGGCTTTACCTCGCAGCCGCTGCGCGTTACGCCCGCCGCAACGCGATCAAATCCTTGCGGGATTTCCACATGATCTTCGCCTCCGACAACTGGTCCGGTGCCCATCCGGCCATCACTGCTTCGCTGACGGCCCATGCCGGCGGCATGGCGTCGGCCTACGGGTCGAGCGAGCTCGACAAGGCGGTGGAGCGCCGCTTCAACGAGATCTTCGAGAAGGAGGTCGCCGTCTTCTTCGTCGGAACCGGAACGGCCGCAAACTCCCTGTCCTTTGCCGCCGTCAACCGACCCGGCGGCGTCGTGCTCTGCCACCGCGAGGCGCATGTGGTCGAGGACGAGTGCGGGGCCCCGGAATTCTTCACCCATGGCGCGCGCATGGCGCCGGTCGACGGCGCCAACGGGCTGATCGATCCCGTCAACTTGCGCCGCGAACTCGCCCGCTTTCATCCTGACTTCGTGCATGCCGGTCAGCCCATGGCGATCACCGTCAGCCAGCCTGGCGAAGCCGGGACGCTCTACCCGCTGGAGACGCTCGACGAAATCGCGGGAATAGCGCATGAGCGGCGGCTCGCCCTTCACATGGACGGCGCGCGCTTTGCCAATGCGCTGGCGGCGACGGGCGTCTCGCCGGCCGAGATGACGTGGAAGCGCGGCCTCGACATCCTCTCCTTCGGCGCCACCAAGAACGGCTGCTGGTGCGCCGAGGCCGTCGTCTTTTTCGATCCGGATGCGGCCAGGCAGTTCCCTTACATCCGCAAGCGCGGCGCTCAGCTGTTTTCCAAGACGCGCTTCGTTGCGGCGCAGTTCATGGCCTATCTGGAAGACGGGCTGTGGCTGGAGCTTGCAGCCCATTCCAACGCAATGGCCGACCGGCTGCGCGCCGGCCTCGATGCCGCACGGCATGGCCGGCAGGGCTGGAGCACCCGCAGCAACGAGGTCTTCGCGATCCTCGACAAGGAGACGGCGGCCAAGCTCCGCGGCGCCGGCGCAGCCTTCTATGACTGGAACATGCCGCGCGGGCTCGCCGTACCGATGGCGGAGAACGAACAGCTCGTGCGACTGGTGACGAGCTGGTCGACCGAGGCGGACGAGGTCGACCGCTTCTGCGCGATGCTCGGCGCCTGAGGAACGAATGCGACGGCGCTGAGTGAACAGGCTACCGAAGGGCTCGCTGCCCCATTTGCGGTAGCGCGCCTCTCAGCGCTCTCCACGAACGAAAACGGCGCCCGGTAAGGGGCGCCGTCGGTTCGATCGATCAAGACCGCTGATCAGGCGGCGTTGGTCTCGATCTGCTTGGTGTTGGCGTTGCCGGCCGTCGCGATCTCGATCCGGCGGGGCTTCATCGCCTCCGGAATGACGCGGACGAGGTCGACATGGAGCAGGCCGTTGCGCAGGCTAGCGCCCTTGACCTCGACATGCTCCGCCAGCTGGAAGCGGCGCTCGAAGCTGCGGCCCGCAATGCCGCGATAGAGCAGCTCGCGCTCGCCTTCGGCACTGTCCTCGGCCTTCTCACCCTTCACGGTCAGCACGTTTTCGCGCGACTCGATGGAGAGATCGGTGTCACCGAAGCCGGCGACGGCCATGACGATGCGATAGGCGTTCTCGCCGGTACGCTCGATATTGTAAGGCGGATAGCTCTGGCCGTTGTCGGGCTGCGACAGGCCGTCAAGCATCGAGAAGAGACGGTCGAAGCCGACGGTGGAACGGTAGAGCGGTGCAAAGTCGATCTGACGCATGTGAGTTCTCCATTCAGAAGCAACGGTGTTTGCGTTGTGGTCGGTGAAGCTCCCACATCTGTGGCGAAGCTGGCCCGGCCGGCGGTCCCACTTGGGCGACCGCAACGATGAGGTGGTAGCGGTCAAAAGCTGCTTCAAGACCTCTGGCGCCGGGCCGCGCGCGCCATCGCAAAATTTTTTTTCGGCGGACGTGGTGCGGATCGGGCGAGGCGTGAACGAACAGCCGAGGCCCCTGCGGCCAGGCGCACGCCGTTCCGCCGAAACGTGTCACCTGGCGCCGCATCCGGGCTGAACGCCAGATGAACACGACGGTCCGGATTCATTCAGCCGCCTCAGCGCAATCTCCTCGTCATAATCGAGGCGGCGGACGCGGGGATGATGGCGATGAACAGGGTGCGGACTTCTCTTCTTGCAGTGCTCGGCGTCATCACGCTCGCCGGCCCCGCTGCGGCGGAGTACCGGCATTGGGATGACGGCTCCTGGAACGCGGGACGGCCTGAGCGAGTGGATGGGCGATTTTTAGTCCAGGACGGGTTTGGTCGCGGCTATCACGACCGGCGGCCGTGGCGCCGCTACGATGACGACATGCTGTCAGAGCGGCAGGTGGTGCGCCGGCTGATGCGCGAGGGCTTCGTCTCTGTCGACGACATCGAGCGGCGGCGGGACCGCTACATCGTCCGCGCCGTGCGCCGCAACGGCGCCCTGATGCGCCTCGCCATTGACGCCTATGACGGCAATGTCATCGCCCGCGAGCGGATCGGCTGGCGCTCTGGCTACGGGCGCCGCGGCTATGACGACTACCACCATCACCGGCCGGGCTTCGGCTTCAGCATCGGCATCGACTGATCAAGCTGCGCGCGGCCGCAAAGCCTGCGCGAGCCCAGTAACACGGTCCAGCGTCCCGTCCCTTCCGCTGCGGCCGTCAGGCCGGGGGCCTCCACTCTCGAGGCTCCCGGCCGCCCTTACCGCGACCGTGCAGCCGGCGCCGCGGCATCGCTGCGCCGGCTTTTGCTTTGACCGGCAGGGCTTGAGCGGCCTAAAGCCTTTCAGACATAGGAGGGCTGCGCACGCCCAGGACCTGCGAGAGCCGATGAGCGACGAAGTTCCCGATCCGAGCCAGCTGGTCGTCATCGACGGCAATCCGGCCCCGGAAGGTATCCGCTCCGGCATCATCGTCACCCGCGATGGCAAGCGGCTGCGCTACGCCGTCTGCCCGAGCCACGCCTCCTTCACCCGTGGCACGGTGATCCTGCTGCACGGGCGCAACGAGGCGATCGAGAAGTATTTCGAGACGATCGGCGACCTGACCCGTCTCGGCTACATGGTGGCGACCTTCGACTGGCGCGGCCAGGGCGGCTCGCAGCGGCTGCTGCGCGACAGTCGCCGCGGCCATATCCACTCCTTCCGCGGCTACATGCAGGATCTCGACAGTTTCCTGCACGAAGTCGTGCTGCCCGACTGCCGCGGTCCCTATGCGGTGCTTGCCCATTCCATGGGAGGCCTTGTCGCGCTGCTCGCCGGTCCGCGCCTCGTCAACCGCATCGAGCGGATCGTGATCAGCGCGCCGCTCGTCTCGCTGCCACACGGCCCCGGCGCCACACGCGCGCTTTCGAGCCTCCTGACGCTGCTGCGGGTCGTCGGCCTCGGACGCTTCTCAGTCCGGCCGGTTGCCCCGCAGGGGCAGGCCTGGACGCTGGCGACGAGCCCGCTCACGAGCGACAAGGGGCGCTTCGAGCGCAACCGGCGCCTCGTCGAGGCCGCACCGCAGCTGTTCCTGGGAAGCCCGACGGTCGGCTGGCTGTCGGCAGCGCTCAAGGCGATGCGCCAGCTCTCGAATTCGGAATTTATCGCACGGCTGCAGGTGCCGACGCTGATCGTCACGGCCGGTGCCGAGCGCATCGTCTCGACCGCCGAGAGCGAGCGGCTTGCCTGGCGCATGCGCTCCGGCCATGCGCTGAACATTCCCAATGCCCGCCACGAGCTGCTGCAGGAAGCGGACCGCTATCGCGAGCCGTTCCTCGCCGCCTTCGATGCCTTTGTCGGCGGCGCGCTGCCCGTGCCCGATATCGATCCGAGCGGGGATGACGAGGCGACGCTTTTGGAAGGCGGCGGCCTGCCGGAGGTGAACCCTCAGCCGGCGGAGCCCGAGAGGACTGCAACCGCTTCGTCGTGAAGGGCAGCCGTTGCGGCCGCGATGATGGTGCCGCCGGCTTCCGGCGCGCCGCCACCGAGCGCCGAGACGATGCCGCCAGCCTGCTCGATGATCGGGATCAGCGCCACGATGTCATAGGGCTGCAGCCCCGTTTCCACGACGAGGTCGGCCTGGCCTGCCGCGAGCATGGCAAAGGCATAGCAGTCGACGCCGAAGCGCGTCAGCCGCGCCCGCCGTTCCAGCGCCTCGAAGCGGGGGAGCATCTCGCCGGTGAAGAGGCGGGGCGTCGTCGTGAAGAGCGTCGCCTCGGACAGGTTCGTCGTCGGACGCACCGAGAGCGTCCGCTTGCCGCCCGGCCAGACCATGTGGGCGCCATTGCCGTCGGCATAGAAGCGCTCGCGCGTGAAGGGCTGCGACATCACGCCGATCCTGGCCTTGCCCTGCACCGTCAGGCCGACCAGTGTTCCCCACACAGGCAGTCCCGAGATGAAGGCGCGCGTGCCGTCGATCGGATCGATGACCCATTGGTACGGCCCCTTGCCGGTCGTGCCATACTCCTCGCCGAGGATCGCATGGTCGGGATAGGCTGCGGCGATGACGTCGCGAATGGCGCGCTCGGCCGCGCGGTCGGCTTCCGTCACCGGATCGAAGCTGGCCAGGATCTTGTTGTCGATCGTCAGATCCTGCCGGAACAGCGGCAGCGTCTCGGCGTCCGCGGCATCCATGAGCGTCATCAGGAAGTCGGCGGATGGCAGTGTTATCGTCATCGTCGGCCGCAAAGGCTCCATGAGGGATGCGCACCCGATCGGTGAACACCACGTTTCAGAACGTTTAAATCAGTTGAATTGACAGAAGGGGCGCGCAGTCATAGCGTTTGCAGTGCGGCATTTCGGTGCCGCTGCCCATATGGGCGTTTCCTCCCTAGACTTCAGACCGCGCTGCTTCAATGCAGTGCGGTTTTTTTTGGCCCCTACTCGGCTGCAGCCGGAAGACCGAAGTCGCCGCCGACTTCAGCGGCGAAATAGGCGACGAAGTCGGCGAGCCGATCGCGCAGACTCGTCAGACCGTGATGCGGCAGCATGCGCCGCTCGTCGGCGTAAAGGGCGCGGTTCAGCTCGATCTGGAGGGCATGAACGCCCGTATGCGGCTGACCGTAGTGCTCGGTGATGAAGCCCCCGGCATAGGGCTTGTTGCGCGCGACCTCGTAGCCGAGCGCGGCCAGCCGTGCGGCCGCCGCCGCAACGAGACGGCGCGACGCGCTCTCGCCATAGCGGTCCCCAAGCACGACGTCCGGCCGCACCCCGCCCGGCAGGGCCCGGACGCTCGACGGCATCGAGTGGCAGTCGACGAGGACGCAGATGCCGAAGCGCTCCAGTGTCTGTTCGATCAGCCGCTCCAGGATGTGGTGGAACGGCAGGTAGAAGGTGTCGATCCGGTGCATTGCCTCGGCGACGGTGAGCTTGCGGCGGTAGATCTCCTCGCGCTCGGCAACGATTCGCGGGATGGTGCCGAGCCCGCTTGCAACCCTGACCGAGGCCGAGTTCACCTGGAGTGGCAGGTCTCCCTCGAACATGCGGGGGTCGAGCTCGTAGGGCTCGCGGTTGAGGTCGAGGAACGCCCGCGGAAAGCGGGCGCGCAGCATCGGCGCGCCGAAGTCGGGCACGAAATCGAACAGCTGGTCGACGAAGAGGTCTTCCGAGCGGCGAATCGCCTCACCCGACAGGCGCGAGGATTGGAGGAAGCCGAGCGGGTAGTCGCGGCCGCTATGGGGCGAGCAGAAAACGAAGGGGATCGTCTGAATCGGCGGCAGAATCACGTCGAAGGCCGGCACGATCCCGTCGGCCGTTTCGAGGGTCGGCATCGTGTCTGGCAGGAGGGGATCCTCGAAACCGCGATACTCGTTCAAAAAATCCGCTCTTCCCGCTGCAATGCCACTTGATCCTTTTAGGAAATGTTGGGCCGATCTGCTAGAATGTGCAATTGTCAATAAACCAGCCGGCTGGACGTTGCCTAAGCCGCATCCGGGTAACATGAATGTCAAAGATCCTGCTTGCCGAAGACGACAACGACATGCGCCGCTTCCTGGCGAAGGCGCTGGAGAAAGCCGGTTACGAGGTCGTCTCCTACGACAATGGAGGCAGCGCCTATGAGCGGCTGCGCGAGGAACCCTTCTCGCTGCTCCTGACCGACATCGTCATGCCCGAGATGGACGGAATCGAGCTGGCGCGCCGCGCAACCGAGCTCGACCCGGACCTGAAGGTCATGTTCATCACCGGCTTTGCCGCCGTGGCGCTGAACCCCGATTCGAAGGCTCCGAAGGACGCCAAGATCCTGTCGAAGCCCTTCCACCTGCGTGAGCTCGTGGACGAGGTCGGCAAGATGCTGGAAAGCGCGGCCTGACCTGCAATCCATCGGGATCGATCGGCATCCACAGCCGGTCGATCTTGAAGCTGTGACAGCCTCTTGACGGCTGCTCCGCACCTGTGGTCTATGCCGCTTCGTCGGTTGGGCGTGTAGCTCAGCGGGAGAGCACTTCGTTGACATCGAAGGGGTCACAGGTTCAATCCCTGTCACGCCCACCATCCGACACCTGGACGCCGCTCAAGACTTAGCTGCGTCGCTTCTCCCGAAAAATCTGGTTCATCCGAGCGGCGGCTGCCAAGGCTGCGGCGGATCGCGCGCGATTCGGGCCGGCATCGTCCCCCTTTATCCAGACCGTCGGCGCAATACTCCGGCGGCTGGCCGTCCGTGTCGTCAGGCCGTGGCTCGCCCCGTCACTTCGCCGGTCGGCACGCCGGTTTCGCCGAGTCCTGCTGCCGGTCCAGACCGTGCATCTCTGCCCGGCTTGCGCCGCTGCAATCGCCGCGCGCCGCAGACGGCGGCTGGCCGACAGCGCCCGGTTTGCGCGTGATCAAAGCGCCCTCGACGGCGCCATCCTAGAAGGGCATCGCGGCCGACGAGCCGAGCACCGGATGGGCAGAGGGACTATGACCATGAAGAAGGCCTTTATGACGCCGTTGGCATTGCTGCTGGCGGCCTTGGCGGGGGCGCACGGCGCAAGCGCGGCCGAATTCCAGGTCAAGATGCTGAACAAGGGCGAGAAGGGCGCGATGGTCTTCGAGCCCGATCTCGTCAAGGCGGCGCCGGGCGACACGATCAAGTTCGTGTCGGTGGATCCCGGTCACAATGCCGAGACGATCAAGGGCATGCTCCCGGAGGCGCCGAGACCTTCAAGAGCAGGCCCGGTCAGGACTTCTCGGTGACGCTGGCCACCGAAGGCGTCTACGGCATCAAGTGCACGCCGCATTTCGGCATGGGCATGGTCGCGCTCGTGATCGTCGGCCAGCCGACCAATCTCGAGGCTGCCACGCAGGTCAAGAACCCGCCGAAGGTGAAGGCGCATTTCGAGGAGCTGTTCGCCGCCGCGAAGTGAGATCGCGCCCTCTCCGCGGCAGGCGGAGCCGACATGACAAGCGCCGGAGGATCCTGGGCCCTCCGGCGCTGTTGGTTCGCGGACCCGATGTCGATGCAGCTTCTGCCACTTATCTCGAGTTGCAAACTGTACGACCTATCGATGCAGTCGAACACGACCGCTGCGGATCAAGCTTTCCAGGTCGGAGATGTTAAATTTCTTCCTATGCTCCAAATGACCTCATCTGCATAACTCAAGATGATATTCTGACAAACTCGCGTAATTCTGAATTAAATTTGATTTTAATCATCGGTCCTTACTATACCCGTCAGCAGTTCTTGTACGAGTGGGGTATAAAATGCTGGGAAATATCAAGATCGGCGCCAAGATCGGCGCGTTAGTCGTTGCGGTCAGTGCAGTGGGCGTGGGGGCGTCCGTGTACTCGCGCAGTGTCATCGAAACGATAGACTACGATTATAACAATCTAACGCACAACGTTGACAAGGCTATCCTGTCAACAGCGCGGATGAACCGGGTGGCCAACTGCCTCGGCTACTCGATCTATCGTGCGATCACCTACGGACCGACGGATCCACAGACGCAGAAAAGCGTCGACCTGGCACACACGGATATCCAGCTCGGCCTGAAGCTCTTCGAAGGAATCAATGAAAAGCTCCCCGACCACGTCGCCGAACTCAACGACCTGAAACAGTCCTTCGACAAGATCATCAGCTACGTTCAGCCGGCGCTCGATGCCGCCCTGGCGGATGACGACGAGAAGGCCAAGCAGATCATGGCCGTCGCGGACCCGCTGATCACGGATTTCGCCACCAAGACCTACACGCTGAACACGGCGCTGGAAGCCCGCGGCAATCAGCGTTCCGACGAGCTATCGGCGATGTCGCAGAGCTCCTCGACAACGCTTCTCGTCGGTTCGCTCGCGGCCGCGATCATCGGCCTGATCGCAGCGATGCTCGTGACGTCGAAGGGAATCACCGGTCCGATCGAGCGTCTGCGCAAGGCGATGAGCGAACTCGCCGGCGGCAAGCTCGATATCGAGATCGAGGGCAAGTCGCAGAAGGACGAAGTGGGCGCGATGGCGCGTGCCGTCCAGATCTTCAAGGATGCGGCGATCGAGAAGCAGCATGCCGATGCGGAAGCCG
>NZ_PKMZ01000013.1 GCF_002893625.1 Mangrovicella endophytica
TTCGGATGGGCGCGAATGATCACCGGGATCACTCGAAGGGCTGGCGGGCGGTGTCTGCGCCAGAGCCCCTTCCGGAGGGGTTTCGGCCCGGACGCCCGTCAGGCTCCGCCGGCCCGTCCCCCACTAGGAGGGGACTACGGATCGGTCCGTTTAACCGGGGCAACCCGGGAAGCGCCGGCAGCCGCCCAAGGGGTCCCCGCCAGCGAGCAGCGTCAGCTGCGAAGCTTAAAGGCGGGGCAAAAGCTCCGTCCCCGCCAGCGAGCAGCGCGAGCTGCGACGCTTAAGGGCGGGGCAAAAACTCCGTCCCCGCCAGCGAGCAGCGCGAGTTGCGACGCTTGAGGGCGGGGCAGAGGCTCCGTCCCCGCCAGCGAGCAGCGTCAGCTGCGACGCTTAAGGGCGGGGCAGAGACCCCGTCCCCGCCAGCGACGAGCCGAAAGGCGAGGAGCTTAAGGGCGGGGATCAGGGTGAAGACGGGTGCCAAATCCCGTGCGGAGCGCCGGAGGCGAGCCGACATATCCATAACTCAGAGGGTTTGCCTCCGGCGCTTCGCCGCTCATCGCAAAATCCCGCCGCAGCCACCGGCCGCGGGAGCACTTCCGCGCGTCGGTAATCGAGGACATCAGCGCTTCCCACGATCCCACGTCGTCCATGCCGAATTGCAGCGACGGGATCGATGTTGGACGTGCCTGCCGCAGGCCAGCCAGTCCACGATCGAGATGCAGAAGGACGCCGTCACGCGGCGGCACCGCGTCAGCTCGCTCAGCATCATGGAGCGCGAGCGATCCGGTTATCAGAGGGCTGAGTTCGAAGTGGACAAAAGATGGTAGACAGGGCGCCGCAGGTCGGCCGCCGCTGCGCCAAAGGGTCAGGCGGCACCATGAGGACCGGTGTCCTCAACCGCGACTGCAGTCAAAAAGCCGGCCTGCGGCTGGCCTGCGGCGGCGGCGGGAAGTCCGGCGATCAGGCGCCGAGCGCGCTCCGCACGTCGCGCAGCTGCGACAGGGTCAGCTCGGCGCGCGATCTTGCCTCGGCCGTCTTGGCGTCGGCAAGGTCTTCCTCGGCATTGCGGATCTGGCTGTCGATCTCGGCCATGTCGAGATCCTCGACGCGCGTGGCGCGTTCGGCGAGCAGCGTCAGGCCGTTCTCGTTGATGTCGGCAAAGCCCCCCTGGACGAAGATGCGGCGCTCGCTGCCATTCGCCATGGTGGCGACGACGACGCCGGGCTTCACCGTCGTCATCAGCGGCGCGTGGCGCGCCATGACCGTGAAGTAGCCCTCGGTGCCCGGCACGAGGACAGCCGTCGCCGGCTCGGAGAGAAGCAGGCGCTCCGGGGAGACGAGGTCGAAGGAGAAGCTGTCAGCCATGTGCCGTCCGCCTGCTGATCGCGGCCTCGAAGTGCTCGACGGCCGTTTCGAACTTGTCGCGGCAACCGGGATTGCAGAACCCGACCACCACATCCTTGTACCTCGTCAGGGAGTCCGGGCTCACCGGCTTCCCCGACCAGGGACATGCGTCGTTGACGGCCGCTTCGATCGCCAGATCCTCGCGGCCATCCCTCATGATCAGGCCGCCTCGGCGGCGAGGCGCTGGGCCTTCTCGATCGCCATCTCGATCGAGCCGACCATGTAGAAGGCCGCCTCCGGCAGGTGGTCGTATTCGCCGTTGACGAGGCCCTTGAAGGACTTGATCGTGTCCTCCAGCGGCACCAGCTGACCCGGCGAGCCGGTGAACACCTCGGCGACGAAGAAGGGCTGCGAGAGGAAGCGCTCGACCTTGCGGGCGCGCGCCACCGTCAGCTTGTCCTCTTCGGACAGTTCGTCCATGCCCAGAATGGCGATGATGTCCTGGAGCGACTTGTAGCGCTGCAGGATCTGCTGGACCTTGTTGGCGACCTCGTAGTGCTCTTCGCCGACGATGTAGGGCTGCAGCATGCGCGAGGACGAGTCGAGCGGATCCACCGCCGGGTAGATGCCTTTCTCGGAGATCGCGCGGTTCAGAACCGTACGAGCGTCGAGGTGGGCGAAGGAGGTCGCCGGCGCCGGGTCGGTCAGGTCGTCGGCGGGCACGTAGATCGCCTGCACCGAGGTGATCGAACCCTTGGTCGTCGTGGTGATGCGCTCCTGCATGGCGCCCATATCGGTCGCCAGCGTCGGCTGATAGCCCACCGCCGACGGGATACGGCCGAGCAGCGCCGACACTTCGGCGCCCGCCTGCGTGAAGCGGAAGATGTTGTCGACGAAGAACAGAACGTCCTGACCCTGGTCGCGGAAGCTCTCGGCGATGGTGAGGCCGGTCAGGGCGACGCGGGCACGGGCGCCCGGCGGCTCGTTCATCTGGCCATAGACGAGGGCCGCCTTTGAGCCGACGGTCGAGCCGTTGTTCTCGTGCGGGTCCTTGTTCACGCCGGACTCGATCATCTCGTGGTAGAGATCGTTGCCCTCGCGGGTGCGCTCGCCGACGCCGGCGAAGACGGAGTAGCCGCCATGCGCCTTGGCGACGTTGTTGATCAGCTCCTGGATCAGCACGGTCTTGCCGACGCCGGCGCCACCGAACAGGCCCACCTTGCCGCCGCGCGCATAGGGCGCGAGCAGATCGATGACCTTGATGCCGGTGACGAGGATCTGCGATTCCGGGTTCTGCTCGATATAGGGCGGCGCCGGCTGGTGGATGCCGCGCTTGGTCTCGTACTGGATCGGCCCGACCTCGTCGATCGGCTCGCCGATGACGTTCATGATGCGGCCGAGCGTGCCGTCGCCGACCGGAACCTCGATCGGCGCGCCGGTGTCGGTGACGGCCTGGCCGCGCACCAGACCTTCGGTCAGGTCCATGGCGATGGTGCGGACGGTGTTCTCGCCGAGATGCTGGGCCACCTCGAGGACGAGGCGGTTGCCGTTGTTGTTCACCTCGAGCGCGTTCAGGATCGCCGGCAGATGGCCGTCGAACTCGACGTCAACGACGGCGCCGATGACCTGCGCGACGCGGCCGCTTGGACCGCCGGTTTGGATGCTGTCAGCCACGCTTGGCCTCCTCTCGATGCTCGGAGCGCCGTCGGTCTGCGTCGACCGTCAGGCTCCGTATGTCCACGGGGTCCGCTGCGCCAAAACGCTGCGGCGGGCCGACGGCCCGTCAGGCTGATGCCTAAAGCGCCTCGGCGCCCGAAATGATCTCGACCAGCTCGGTGGTGATCTGCGCCTGGCGCTGCCGGTTGTAGGAGATCGACAGACGGTCGATCATGTCGCCGGCATTGCGGGTGGCATTGTCCATGGCGCTCATGCGGGCGCCCTGTTCGGACGCACCGTTCTCCAGGAGCGCCCGGAAGACCTGGATCTTGATGTTGCGCGGGATCAGGTCGGCGAGGATCTCGCCGGGCTCCGGCTCGTACTCGTAGACCGCGCCGCCCGCCGTCGTACCCGTCGCCGCGCCGGCGCTGGTCTCCACCGCCGCAGGGATGATCTGCTTGGCGGTCGGCACCTGGGTGATGACGTTCTCGAACTTGGAGAAGAAGATCGTCGCCACGTCGAACTCGCCGGCCTCGAACATGCGGATGATCCGCTCGCCGATCGCGTCAGCATTGGCGAAGCCCACCTGCTTGACCTCGCGCAGGTCGCTGCGCTCGGCGACCTTCGGCCCGAGATCGCGGCGCATCAGGTCCCAGCCCTTCTTGCCGACGACCATGAACTTGACGCGCTTGCCGGCCGCCTCGAGCTGCCGGGCGTGCTGGCGCGCCAGCTTGACGATCGACGAGTTGAAGCCGCCGCACAGGCCGCGTTCGGCCGTGAAGACGACGAGCAGATGCACGTCGTCCTTGCCCGTGCCGCTCATCAGCGCCGGAGCATCACCTTCCATCGCACCTGCGATGTTGCCGAGAACCGCCGCCATGCGCTCGGCATAGGGCCGGGCCGCCTGCGCGGCCTCCTCGGCGCGGCGCAGCTTCGCCGCGGCGACCATCTGCATGGCCTTGGTGATCTTCTGCGTTGATTTGACCGACGCGATGCGGTTCCGCAGATCCTTGAGGGATGCCATGGCTTAAGCGCTGTCTCCGGCCGCTTCGATCTCGATCAGGCGAAGGACTTGGCGAACTGGTCGATCGCGGCCTTCAACTTGGCGCGGGTGTCGTCGCTGATCGCCTTGTCGGCGGCGATCTGGTCGAGCACCGCCTTGTTCTCGGTGCGCAGCGAAGCCAGCAGTCCCTGCTCGAACTCGCCGACCTGATCGACGCGCAGCTTGTCGAGGTAGCCCTGCGTACCCGCGAAGATCACCGCGACCTGCTCTTCCGTCTTCAGCGGCGAGAACTGCTGCTGCTTCAGAAGCTCGGTGAGGCGCGCGCCGCGGTTGAGCAGGCGCTGCGTCGCGGCATCGAGATCGGAGCCGAACTGCGCGAAGGCCGCCATCTCGCGGTACTGCGCGAGCTCGCCCTTGATCGAGCCGGCCACCTGCTTCATCGCCTTGATCTGCGCGGACGAGCCAACGCGGCTGACCGAGAGGCCGACGTTCACCGCCGGGCGGATGCCCTGGTAGAACAGGTTGGTCTCAAGGAAGATCTGGCCGTCGGTGATCGAGATCACGTTGGTCGGGATGTAGGCCGACACGTCGCCGGCCTGCGTCTCGATAACGGGCAGGGCGGTCAGCGAGCCGGCGCCATGGGCATCGCCCATCTTCGCCGCGCGCTCGAGCAGCCGCGAATGCAGGTAGAAGACGTCGCCCGGATAGGCTTCGCGGCCCGGCGGGCGGCGGAGCAGGAGCGACATCTGGCGGTAGGAGACGGCCTGCTTGGACAGGTCGTCATAGGCGATCACGGCATGCATGCCGTTGTCGCGGAAATACTCGCCCATGGCGCAGCCGGCGAAGGGCGCGATGTACTGCATCGGGGCCGGATCGGAGGCCGTCGCGGCGATGACGATGGAGTACTCCATCGCGCCGCGCTCCTCGAGGACGCGCACGAACTGCGCGACGGTGGAGCGCTTCTGCCCGATGGCGACGTAGATGCAGTAGAGCTTGTCCTTCTCCGCGGCCCCAGCGTCATGCGCGGGCTTCTGGTTCAGGAAGGTGTCCAGCAGGATGGCGGTCTTGCCAGTCTGGCGGTCGCCGATGACCAGCTCGCGCTGGCCGCGGCCGATCGGGATCAGCGCGTCGATCGACTTCAGGCCCGTCGCCATCGGCTCGTGCACCGACTTGCGCGGGATGATGCCGGGCGCCTTGACGTCGACGCGACGCATCTCGGCGCCGACGATCGGACCCTTGCCGTCGATCGGGTTGCCGAGGCCGTCGACGACGCGGCCGAGAAGGCCCTTGCCGACCGGCACTTCCACGATGGCGCCGGTGCGCTTGACCGTGTCGCCTTCCTTGATCTCACGATCGGAGCCGAACAGCACGACGCCGACATTGTCGGATTCGAGGTTCAGCGCCATGCCGCGCACGCCGCCCGGGAACTCGACCATCTCGCCCGCCTGGACGTTGTCGAGACCATAGACGCGGGCGATGCCGTCGCCGACCGAAAGGACCTGTCCAACCTCGGAGACTTCAGCTTGCGTGCCGAAATTCTTGATCTGGTTCTTCAGGATCGCGGAGATTTCCGCAGCGCGGATGTCCATCAGCCGACCTCTTTCAGTGCGAGCTTAAGGGAATTGAGCTTGGTTCGGATCGAGGTGTCGATCTGGCGCGATCCGATACGGACCACGAGGCCGCCGAGGATGGCGGGATCGACGCTCTCGCGCATGGTGACGGTCTTGCCGGCATAGGCGGCGATCGCCTGCGACAGCTCGGAACGCTGGCTGTCGCTGAGAGGATGGGCGCTGACCACTTCCGCCTCGACCTCACCGCGATGGGCTGCGGCAAGAGCGCGGAAGCGCTTGACGATGGCCGATAGGACGAAGAGACGCCGGTTGGAGGCGATCACCTTCAGGAAGTTGCCGGTGAGGGCACCGGGCTGCACCGCGGCGACCACCGCCTCGATCGCCTTCAGCTGATCGTCGGAGGTGAAGGCGGGGCTTTCGACGAGACGCCGGAAGTCGGCATTCTCGTCGATCAAGGTCTGGAAGGCCGAAAGCTCGGACTCGACGGTGTCGATCGAGCCTTCATCGCGTGCGAGCTCGAACAGGGACTGGGCGTAGCGGTCTGCGACTCCCGAGACGGGAGAGGATGATTGTGCCACGGAGTGCCGTTTCTCTTCTCGTTCCTGTCTCCAAGGCCGTCGCGGTTCCAATGAAGGAGCCCGTGTCAAAACCTTGGATGCGTTGAATTTTCGCGGGGAAACAGCGGCTGCCCGGCACCGCCCTGTCCCTCGAGTTCGGCCCCGTCTAGCATAGCGTTTTCGCCGCGACAACACGCCGTTTGCGCGCTTTTGGAGCCTTTATCCCTGCCATGCGCGTGCGGCATGGGATCAGTAGCTGACGAAGCCAAGCGCAACGGCGAGCGGCATGGCCGCAAGAACCAGCGAGATGATCATCATGAGGAGGGTGCGTGGGATCAGCATCCGGTCGAAGATGAGCGACAGGAGGCGGCCCCCGGCCGCGAACAGCCAGGCCGCCCCGAGGATCAGCTCGGCCACCGGCTGGTCGAAGAAGAAGACACCGCAGAGACCGACGCCAAGTGGAAAGCCGCCGAGCATGGCGCGGACTTCCGTTGAAATGGCGAGCCGTCCGGCCGGCGGGTTAAGGCCGAGCAGGCGCAGTACCGTGCGTGGCATCAGCAAGGCAAACAGCCCGAGCAAGACGGTAATACAGGCCGACAGGAAGGGCAGGAGGTCGACCGTCGTCTGCGGCAGGGCGAATTCCATGGCATTTCCTCGGGTCAGACGGGCTGGAGCGGCCTTATAGAAGCCGGAGGACGGCTACGGAAGCGTCGCCGTGTCACGCTGCTGGGCGGCAAGCTCGGGAGCGGCAGGGCGTCGGTCCCTCGGCGCGGTCACAGGAAGCTCTGCGGATCGACATCGATCTGTACTTGCACTGAGCCGCGCGGCGGCGGCGCCTCCGCGACCATGCGGCGCAGGAAGGCCTGCATTGGCGCACGCCGGCTGCCCTGGCAGAGCAGGCGGAACCGGTGGCGTCCGCGCAGGACAGCGAGCGGCGCCTCGGCCGGGCCGAGCACCTCGATCCCATCATCCTCGCGGGCGGCACGGCGCAGCTCGCGGGCGTGGTCCTCGGCTTCTTTCCGCGAATTGGCGGAGACGATGACGCTGGCGAGGCGGCCGAAAGGCGGCAGGCCGGCGCGTTCGCGCTCGATCGTCTCGCGCTCGTAGAAGCGGTCGGCGTCGCCCGAGACGATCGCCTGCATGACAGGATGCTCCGGCTGATAGGTCTGGATCAGGCCGCGGCTGCGGCGCCCCGACCGCCCGGCGCGGCCGGTGACCTGATGGAGGAGCTGGAAGGTGCGCTCGGCGGCGCGCGGATCGCCGTTGGACAGGCCGAGATCGGCATCCACGGCGCCCACCAGCGTCATCAGCGGGAAGTGGTGCCCCTTGGCGACAAGCTGCGTTCCGATCACGATATCCGCCTCGCCCTCCGCGATGGCGTCCAGTTCGCGCCGCAGCCGCCGCGCACCGCCCGGCAAGTCGGAGGAGAGGAGGATCGTCCGCGCTTGCGGGAAGGTCTGCAGCATCTCTTCCGCCACGCGCTCAACGCCGGGGCCGCAGGCGACGAGATGGTCAAGCGTGCCGCATTCCACGCATGCCTCCGGGCGCGCCACGGCGAAGCCGCAATGGTGGCACTGCAGCGTGCCGCGCAGGCGATGGTCGACCAGCCATGTCGAGCAGGAGGGGCACTGAAAACGATGACCGCAGGCGCGGCAGAGCGTCAGCGGCGCATAGCCGCGCCTGTTGAGGAAGAGCAGCGCCTGTTCGCCGCGCGCGACCGTCTCGTGTATGGCGGTGAGAAGAACGGGCGAGACGAAGCGGCCGCGGCTCGGCGGCGCGCGCCGCAGGTCCACAAGCGACAGATCCGGCAGCGCGGCTTCCGCGAAACGGCCGCTGAGTCCGACATGGCTGTAGCGCCCGCTTGCGGCATTCACCCGACTTTCCAGCGAGGGCGTCGCGGAGGCGAGGATCACCGGGAAGCCGCCGATCGAGCCGCGCACCACTGCCATGTCGCGGGCATGGTAGACGGTGCGGTCCTCCTGTTTGTAGGCAGGATCGTGCTCCTCGTCGACGACGACGAGGCCGAGCTCCTTGAATGGAAGAAACAGCGCCGAGCGGGCGCCGGCAACGACCCGGACCCGGCCTTCCGCAACCTGGCGCCAGATCGTCTCCCGCATCTTCGGTGGCACGTCGGAATGCCATTCGGCCGGCGGTGCGCCGAAGCGGGCATGGAAGCGGTCGATGAAGCCCTGCGTCAGCGCGATCTCCGGCAGGAGGATCAGCACTTGCCGGCCGGCCTCCAGGGCTCTCGCGACTGCCTCGAAGTAGACCTCCGTCTTGCCGGAGCCGGTGACGCCTTCGAGGAGGACCGCAGAGAAGCCGCCGGCATCCACTGCCGCGGTGAGGCCGGCGGCTGCCTCAGCCTGGGCGGGGCTCAGATCGGCGCGACCGTAGGTCGTGTCGGGCTCCGCGACAGCCGGCGGTGGCGGCAGCCGCACGGCTTCGAAGGCGCCGTGGCGGATCAACCCGTCGACCACGGTGATCGAGACGCCGGCGGCGTGGGCAAGGCCCGAGCGCGACCAGGCCGGCGCATCCTCGGCGGCGGCGAGCACGCGCTCGCGCGCCGCCGTCATCCGGTCCGGCCGGTCACCTGTCAGGCGGAACCCGTCGATCCAGGGCTCGGGGTCGAAGGCCGCCGGCGCGCGCAGCGCCATGCGCGCGACGAGCCCGGGCGGCGAGACGGTGTAGTCGGCGACCCAGTCGATGAAGCGGCGCATCGAGACATCGAGCGGCGGGCAGTCGAAGACCTGCGTGATGGCGCGCAGCTTCTTCGGATCGACCGCTTCGCCGGGGCCGTCCCAGACGACGCCGGCGACTTGCCGGGGTCCGAGCGGCACCTGCACGATCGAGCCTGGCTCGACAGCCATCCCGTCCGGCACTGCATAGGAATAGGGGCGCTCGGCCGGCAACGGCACGAGAACCGGGACGGTGCGGATCGCGAAAAGCTGGCCCGTGACTGCGTCCATGCCCTGCCTGAATCAATCCTTGCTCGTGCCACGGCCGTCCATATCGGCCGGTGCCGGCATGATCGCGCTCGTATGACGGCGCTCGCCTTCGCCGGCACCAGTCCCATTTTCACGGCCACCGCGGCCCCGGTGCTTGCACTACAGGCGAATCGCGCCGGCGCCGCACCAGCATAAAGGAGCCGCAGCATGGCAGATACGAAGGTCGCGATCATCGTTGGCGGCGGCAGCGGCATGGGCGCAGATGCGGCCCGGAAGCTGGCCACCGATGGGTTTCAGGTGGCGATCCTGTCCTCTTCCGGCAAGGGCGAGGCGCTGGCGGGCGAACTCGGCGGCCTTGGCCTGACCGGTTCAAACCAGAATGTCGCCGACCTCGATCGGCTGGTGTCAGCGGTGATGGAGCGCTGGGGCCGCATCGACGCCGTCGTCAACAGCGCCGGCCACGGGCCGAAGGGACCGCTCCTCTCGATCAGCGATGACGATTGGCAGAGAGGCATGGAGTTCTACCTCCTCAACGTCATCCGCATGGCACGGCTGGTGACGCCGGTGATGCAGGCGCAACGCTCGGGATCGATCGTCAACATCTCGACCTATGCGACCTTCGAGCCGGAGGCCGCCTTTCCGACTTCGGGCGTCTTCCGGGCGGGGCTCGCTGCCTTCACGAAACTCTTCGCCGACCAGTATGCGGCCGATGCCATCCGCATGAACAACGTGCTGCCCGGCTATATCGACAGCCTGCCGGAAAATGCTGAGCGCCGCGACCGCATTCCGATGGGGCGCTACGGGCGCACGGACGAGGTCTCCGAACTGATCGCCTTCCTGGCGTCTGACCGCTCGAGCTACATCACCGGCCAGAACATTCGCATCGACGGCGGCATCACGCGATCGGTGTAGCGGTGCCACCGGAAGCTTTAACAGATGCGTGAAAGGCTCTAAGGGATGGCGCAACGGCGGCCGGCTGTCACGCGCGGCCGTCATTGGACCGGTATCAAGGATCACGCGCCATGAAGTTCTTCGTCGACACCGCCGACATCGCCGACATCAAGGAGCTCAGCGAAGCCGGGCTGATCGACGGCGTGACCACTAACCCGTCGCTGATCATGAAGGCCAACCGGCCGATGACCGAGATCATCGCCGACATCTGCAAGGTGACGGACGGCCCGGTCTCCGCCGAGGTCGCGGCGACGGACGCCGCCGAGATGATCCGCGAGGGCAAGGTGCTCGCTGCCATTGCCGATAATGTCTGCATCAAGCTGCCGCTGACGCTGGACGGTCTCAAGGCCTGCAAGCATCTCACCGACGAAGGCCACCAGACCAATGTCACGCTCTGCTTCTCGGCGACGCAGGCGCTGCTCGCGGCCAAGGCCGGCGCAACCTATGTCTCGCCCTTCATTGGGCGCCTCGACGACATCAACATCGACGGCATGCAGCTGATCGCCGACATCCGCCGCATCTTCGACAATTACGAGTTCGACACGCAGATCCTGGCCGCCTCGATCCGTACGCTGAACCATGTACGCGAGGCCGCACTGATCGGCGCTGACGTTGCGACCGTTCCGCCGGCGACGCTCCGCTCCCTGGTCAAGCATCCGCTGACCGATAAGGGCCTCGAGACCTTCCTGGCCGACTGGAAGAAGACCGGCCAGACGATCTGACGGCAGGCCATCCGGCGACGGAGCGAGGAGCGCGTCACGGCTTGAACCGTGATGCGGTCGGCTCCGGCACATCATGCCATTGGGCGATGCGTGTGCGGCGGCGTGCCGTCCTGCGTCCGACGATGGTTGCTGGGGCTCAGTTGCGGTCACTTCAGGCGGCAGGTGGGTCAGGCGCGGTAGCGGGCGAGAAACCGCCCGTCCAGCCAGCTCTTCAGCCGGAGCGCCGAGCGGCCGTGCCACCACAGGCGTCCGCGCGCGGCATAGCCGCGGCCATCGGCGAGATCGAGGATGGCGAGCGCGTGGCGCTGCGGCCGATAGGCTCGGAGCGGTCCACCATCCAGCGCCGCCAGTAGATTATCACTGAGCACCGGCGCCTCCCTGACGCCATAGACTCCGAGCTTGGGCAGGCGGTGCCCGGCGAGCGCAGCGCAGTCCCCGGCGGAGAAGACACGTTCGTCCGCCACGGAGCGCAGGGTCGCGTCCACCAGCAGCCCGCTATCCTGCGTCGGCAAACCGAGCCCCGACACCAGCGGCTCGGCTTCGAGACCGGTTGCGACGATGACTCTGTCGGCGGCGATGCAACTGCCATCTGCCAGCACTGCGCCGCTTGCCTTGATCGTCTTGACGGGAAGGCCGAGTCGGATGTCGGCGCCGCGGCCGGCGAGGCTTCGCTCCACCATCGTCGCGAGCCCAGCCGGCACGCCTGGCAAGAGGCGGGGTGCCGCGCCAATTAGCGTCACCGCGCAACTGGTCGCCTGGAGGAGATGCAGGAGATTGCCGGTGATCTCCGCCGCCGAGGCGCCGTCGCCGATCACGACGATGCGGCCGGGCCGCTCGGCAAGTAGCCGCTCGCGCAGCCTGACCAGCGTCCCGACCGGTTTCACGCCGGCGATCGCGACGTCATCCAGCGGCCACGGGCTGTGCGTGCGGCTGCCGATCGCGAAAGAGACGAAGTCGTAAGGGAGGGCGCTGCCGTCGGAGAGATGCACGCGCCGTTTTGCCCGATCGAGGTCGGTTACCTTGGCAGCGACATGCGCGGCGCCACGGCGCTGCGCCAGTGCAGCAAGGCCGATTGAGGCTTCGTCGGGGGAGAACCGCCCGCCGAGAAGTCCGGCGGCACGGCCCGAATACCAGAACCGCCCGGGATCGATGAGGATCAGCCGGGCGCCTCTTTGCCTAAACGCCGGCGCCCGTTCGAGTACGCCGAGATGGGCGTGGCCGCCGCCGACCAGCACCACGGCCCGGTATGATACAGCTGCTTCCGCAGAGTAAAGGCCAGACGCGGTTGGGCTCATCGGCGGGACCGCTCCCGGCTTCGGCAGGATCAGCCTTGGAAGTGGCTCTCCAGGAAGTAGAGCGAGATGTCGAGGTCGCGGCCGACCTGGGTCAGGAGATCGGCGGTCAGCGCATCGCCCGCCTCTTCGGCCTCGTCGATGCCCGCCTTCACGGCCTCGCTCCATTTGGCATAGGAGTCGGCGAGGCGGCGTAGATGGTCCTCGGACTTCACGAGATCGAGCGGGTAGGGTTCAAGCACGGAGTTCTCGACGGCAGCATGAACGGTGCCGTGAGCCTGTCCACCCATAGCCGTCAGGCGCTCGGCGATATCGTCGACATAGGCTTCTGTCTTCTCGTGCAACTCGTCGAACAGCTTGTGAACGGCGATGAAGTTCATGCCCTTCACGTTCCAGTGCGCCTGCTTGGTCTGGTAGGTGATGTCGACGGCCGTTCCGAGATGCTTCTGCAGAAGCTCCACCATCGCCGTGCGCAGGTTCTCGGTCTGCGGGTTCTTGGTGCTGTGCAGCAGGACTTTGCCGGACTTGGCCATGATCGTCTCCTCGGGTCGTGCAAGTGGGCGCCCGCAGCCGTGCGGCAGGCGATCATCGGAGAAATCCACCAGACGTAGCTCGGTTCCTCACGAGGCGAGAAATAGTTTCAATTTACTACGGCTTTATGATCCTGCTGGATCGGCCGGCTGAGTACGGGTCAGCTATGTTCCTTCAGGCCCTTGAAAGCCCTGTCACCCCACACCCGTTCCACTGTATCATTGCGACCGCAGCCGTAGCGGTAATACTGATACTTCAACGGGTTCTTCTTGTAGTAATCCTGGTGGTAGCCTTCTGCTGGCCAGAAGGTCGGCGCCGCCTGGATGGTCGTTGCGACCGGCTGCCCGAGCTCCTTCTCCACCGCCGCCTTGCTGGCTTCAGCCTGCTTCAGCTGCTGTGGGCTCAGCGTGAAGATCGCGCTGGTATAGGATGGCCCGCGGTCACAGAACTGCCCGCCGCCGTCAGTCGGATCTATGGAGTGCCAGTAGACCTCCAGGAGCTTCTCATAGGAGACCTTCTCGGGATCATAGGTGATCTTCACCGCCTCATGATGGCCGGTGTCTTCGCGAGACACTGCCTGATAAGTCGGATTGTCGAGCGTTCCGCCGATATAGCCAGAGATCGTCTCCAGCACGCCATCGACATGGTCGAAGTCGGACTCCACGCACCAGAAGCATCCGCCGGCGAAGATCGCCGTCCCGGTTTCAGCCGCCGTGGCCGGGCTTCTGTCCGCCGAGGCAATGGTGAACGTGGCGACGGCGAGAACGGCGAGAGCCGCAACAGCGGAGCGAAGGGGCGGTGTCAGGTGTCGGGTCATGCAGCAAGAGTCCTCCTGACGACGGCTTCAGGCAAGTCTGCGCACAGGTGGCATCGCGCGTGCCGCAAACAAGCGTGCATGCGGCACGATCGCGTGATCACCGGTTCTGCCTCAGCCGAACCTTCGCTCAGGCGGTGCCGGTCGAGCGCTGCTGGGGAACGCTGGATTCGTCTCGCAGCGTCCGGGCCGCCTCGGCTGCGGCTTCGGCAAAGACGCGCCCAACGCCAATTAGGATCGGCCGGTCGACGCCAATGCGCCCGACGATGAGCCCGAGCTCGGCGAGGGTCCCGGCACCGCGCGTCTCATCTGCACGCGACAGATTGGCGGCAACCGCAACCGGCGTTGCAGCCGGCAGTCCGTGGGCGATCAGGCGCTCGGCAATGCGCGGCGCCATGCGCCCGCCCATGTAGAACACTGTCGTCGCATGGTCGTCGGCAAGCGCTTGCCAGTCCAGATCCTCGGGCAGCCCGCCCTTCTTGGAATGGCCGGTGACGAAGCGCAACTGCTGGGCGCGGTCACGATGCGTCAGCGAGACGCCGAAGCTCGCCGCCAGCGCCGACGCCGCGGTGATGCCAGGCACGATCTGGACCGGAATGCCTTCGCGGTTCAGCTCGTCCAGCTCCTCGCCGGCACGACCGAAGACCGAGACATCGCCAGCCTTCAGCCGCACGACGTGCTTTCCGGCCTTGGCGAACTGCACCATCATCCGGTTGATGTCCTCCTGCCGGCAGCTCTCGCGCGCCGCCCGCTTGCCCACCAGCATGCGTTTGGCCTCGCGGCGGGCTAGTTCCAGTATGTCGTCGGAGACGAGGTCGTCGAAGAGGATCACGTCGGCAGCCTGCAGAGCGCGCACCGCCTTTAACGTCAGCAGCTCGGCCTCACCGGGTCCGGCGCCGACCAGCGTTACACGTCCGCCGGCCTCGGGCGAGTTGCGCAGCGCCGCGACGAAGCCGCGGGCATCAGCTTCCGCAGTGTCGTCCGGCAGCCTGGCGGTGAAGGCGCTGTCGCTGAAGCGCTCCCAGAATGTCCGCCGCAGCCGGCCGGGCGAAAGGTGCTCCATAACCTCGGCACGGACGCGGGCGGCAAGGTCCGCCCAGCTGGCAAGCGCCGGTGGCAGCAGCGTTTCGATCCGGCGGCGAATTGCCTGACCGAGGATGGGCGCAGCGCCATCGGTGGAGATGCCGACGACGACCGGCGAGCGGTTGACGATGGTGCCGAAGCGGAAAGAGCAGAAGGCCGGTTTGTCGATGACGTTGACAGGAACGCCGGCGGCCCGTGCGGCCGCGACGAAGCGCTCGGCCTCGGCCTCGTCCTCGCAATCGGCGATGGCAACGGCTGCATCGTGAAGGTCGCCAGGCACGATGGCGCGGTCGTGGTGACGCAGGGTCCCGTTTGGCGGCGGCGCGGAGAGCACCGCACGCATCTCGTCAGTTAGCGTGTCTGTTGGCGCGTAGAGGTCTACGCTTGCGCCTGCGGCGGCGATCAGCTCCGCCTTCCAGGCGGCTGCATCGGAGCCGCCGGCGACGACGGCACGACGGCCCTTAAGGTCGAGAAAGACGGGCAGCGTCGACAGGTCGGCAACGCGCTCCGGTCGTTGCCGGCGCTCCTCGCCCGTCTCGGACTCGTCATTCTGATCGAAATCGTCGGTCACCGCGCCATCCGCAACTGGATCCTGTCAGGGACAGAGAAGCCACGATCGGTCCGGCGAGGCAAGCAACGTCATGCCACGACTTCGGCGATGCGTGGAACGACGTTCCGAGGGCGTGCAGTAAAGAGTGTGTTGTCAGAAGCGCTATCAGCTCAGCCGAACTTGCGCGCGGCGTCTACGGCAAGACCTAGGCCCACCGAGCCAAAGGCGTCGGACTGAACGATGCGGGCATCGGAAAAGCGGGCGACGACGCTACGATGGACAACCGGGATCTGCGTCGAGCCGCCGGTAAGGAGCACGGTCTGCACATCGCCTGCCGTAATGCCGGCGCTCGTCAGCGCGTCGTCGATGCTGCCGGTGATGCCCGCGACCAGCGTCGCGACACTGGACTCGAATGCCTCCCGCGTCACCGGCACTTCAATGGCGACGTCCGGCTCTCGCAGGCGGATCGCTGCCTTCGCCGCGTCGGTGAGCTCGATCTTTGCCGTCTCGACGGCGCCTGCAAGACGGTGCCCGGCGCGATTGCGCAGGAGCGCCATCAACTGATCGAGCCTCTGCGCCTCCGCCGCTTCCTTCTGCAGCGCCTTCAAACCGTTCGCGACCTTCGGATCGTAGAGCGTGTTGATGCGGTGCCACGTCGCGAAATCGTTGAAGTACCAGACCGGCAGCTGCCGCTTGCCATCCCTGGTCATCGTGCCGAGTCCGAGCGAGGGCATCACCGCCGAGACCGAGAGCAGCTTGTCGAAGTCGGTGCCGCCGATATGGACGCCGGTATTGGCGAGAACGTCGCCCTTCCGGTCCGGCCGGCGCGCCGCCTCCGGCGACAGGCGGATCACCGAGAAGTCGGACGTGCCGCCACCGATGTCGACCACAAGCGCCAGCTCCTCGCCGGTCACCTCGCGCTCGTAGTTCAGTGCCGCGGCGACAGGCTCGAACTGGAAGGCGATGTCGGTGAAGCCTTGCCGGCGCGCCGCCTCTGCAAGCTGGTCCTCGGCGGCCTTGTCGGCGGTCTCGTCGCCGTCGACGAAGTGGACGGGCCGGCCCAGCACGACGCGCTCCACCGTGCCGCCGGCCTCTGTCTCCAGCCGCTCGCGGAGCTGGCGCAGGAACAGGCCGATGATGTCGACAAAGCTCATCGACTGGCGCCCCACGCGCGTCGTCTCGGCCATTAGCGAGGAGCCGAGCACCGACTTCAGTGCGCGCATCAGCCGTCCTTCGGCGCCTTCCACATATTCGCGCACCGCGGTGCGGCCGAAATAGGTGCGGTTGTCCTCGACCGAGAAGAACAGGGCGGTCGGCATCACCGGCCGGCCATCCTCCAGTGGAACGAGTTCGGGCACGCCGCCACGCACCAGGCCGAGCGTTGAGTTCGTGGTCCCGAAGTCGAGGCCGCAGGCCAGAGCACCGCGGGCGGAGGAGTTGGACATGGCGGCGGCCTCTCGGAGACAGCAACGGCTCACGCGGACGTCAGAGGGACGTCCTTGCGCCATCGCTCGAAAAAGGAAGGACGCGTCCTATAGCGGCATGCGGTACGGGAGGAAAGGCTGGATATCGGCTTTGCGTCAGAGCGCCCGAGGTCAGTCTCAGTTCAAGGCTTAGACACGAAAGGGGCGGCTGCCGCAGCAGCCGCCCTTGTTCGAATTCCGTCGGATCGCCCGGCTCGGCGGACTATACAGCGTGATCGACAGAGCCTACTTCGCCGCGATCAGTTCCTTCACATGCGCCATGTGGGTCTCGAGGCGCGGCAGCGTCTCCTTGGCGAAGCCGACGATCGTCTGGTCGTCGCCCGAACCCGCATAGGTGCGGAACAGGGCGACGGCCTCCATGTGCGCCTGCGCCTGGATGTCGAGATAGAGCGTCTCGAAGTCGGCGTAGTCGGCAGCCTTCAGCTGCTCCAGCATCTTCTTCTGCTTGGGGGCGAGCTCCGGCGCCGGGGCCTTCTCGTTCTTGGCTTCCAGCGTCGCCTTCAGCTTCTCGCCGGCCTTGGTGTGATCCTCTATGATCATGTCCGCGAGCATGGCGACATCGCCTTTGACGCCTTTGTCCTTGGCAAGCTTGCTCGACTGGATCTCGAACTCGTTCGAGCCGGACGCGACCTTCAGGAAGATTGCGGTGTCGACGGCCATGACGGGCGAGGCATCGTCCGCCGGCTTTGGCTTCATCGCCTCGACAGCAAGAGAAGGAGTGGTGGCGAGGATCGCGAGCGACAGGGCAGCGCCGAACTTGGTGATGGTCATGGGTCTCGTCCTTCCGTGATCGGCGAGCTTACTTGGTGAACGACTCGGCCAGGTCGGCGGCAGCTCTGTCGACGGCGTCCTTGGCGGCATCGACCACTTTCGCCATGCCGAAGAATTCGTGGGTAACGCGGGGAACGTTGATCGCATCGACGGTCACGCCAGCAGCCTTCAGCTTCTGCGCATAAGCCTGGCCTTCGGATCGCAGCGGATCGATCTCGGCTGTGATCACCGTTGCCGGCGGCAAGCCGCCGAGGTCGTCGCGGCCGACGAGGTTGATGCGCTTGTCGGCGCTCTCCTCCTTGGAGGCGAAGACATTTTTGACGAACCACTCCATGTCGGCCTTGCCGAGCGGTACCGCGTCGGCATTCGCCTGGTAGGACGGCGTGTTCATGTCGTTGCCGGCGATTGGATAGACGAGGAGCTGGTGCACCGGCATCGCCGTCTTGTTTGCCTTGGCCTCCAGCGCGACATTGGCGGCAAGGTTTGCGCCGGCGCTCTCGCCGGCGACCGCGATCCGTTTGGCATCGCCGTTCAGCGTGTGGATGTTCTCCACCGTCCACCGATAGGCCGCCCAGGCGTCATCATGCGCTGCCGGGAACTTGTGCTCGGGCGCGTGGCGGTAGTCGACCGAGACCACCATCGCCTTGGCACCGAGCGCGAGCGCCCGCGGCGTCGCGTCGTAGGTGTTGATGTCGGCGATCACCCAGCCGCCGCCGTGGAAGTAGACGATGACCGGCAAGGGACCTTCGCCAGCCGGCATGTAGACGCGGGCCGGCAGTGCGCCAGCAGCGGTCGGGATGGCGATGTCGCGTGTCATCACCTTTGCTTCCGGTTCAGCTGAGATCTTGCGGTCGCGCTGCACGGTGCGGGCGGCATCGGCGGGGCTGGCCTGGAAGCGGGCTGCGGGAACGTCGAGCGTGTGAATCGGCTTGGCGTCGAGGCTCTTCAGTGCCTCTAGCACAGCCTGCATCTGCTCGTTCGGCTTGGCCGCCGTCGATGCCGGCGCCTCGTTGGCCGGCTGTGCGGCGGGTGCATCTTCTGCTGGCTGTGACGCGGTCGGCTGGGGTGCGGTCTGGGCGGCGGCGAGCCCGGCGGAGATGGGCACAAGAGCCGCCGCCAGGGTGGCCGACAACACGATGCGATGCTTGAAAATGGTCATGGCGTCTCCTCAGCGCCGAACGGCGCCTTGCAAGAGATGGGAATGCTGGCAGTCACGCCGGAGTGCGGGCGGTCAGACGATCACTGCTTCGGTGGCTCGGCGGTCTGAGCGTAGGTGCCGACAAGCTCGCCCTTGCCGATCACATGGCCCTTGGCGGCCTCAAGGACCGTGTCGCGGTCGGAGCCCGGCTTGATGTCGAGCAGCGTGTCGAGCGCAAGCACCTGAAAATGGTAGTGGTGGGCCGGATCGCCGACCGGCGGCTTTGGCCCGAAATAGCCGGTCGAGCCGCGGCTGTTACGGCCTTGCAGCAATCCTTCCGGCTCCACCAGGCGCGGCTGCTCCTGCAGGCCCTCGGGCAACTCCGTCAGCGTCGCCGGGATGTTCCAGGCAACCCAGTGGACGAAGGGGGTGGTCGGCTTGGCATCCGGATCTTCCATGACGATGGCGTAGGACACGGCGTTCTTCACCGGCTCCCAGGAGAGAGCCGGGGACAGGCCATCGGCATAGTCGCTGTGCTTCATCGGGATCGCTGCACCGCCCTTCACTGTCGACGAGGTGACCTTGATCTCGGCCTTCGCCTCGGCGGTCTCCTCCCGCTGCAGCGCCAGCGGCACGCCGACGCCCTTGCTGGCCTGTTCCTCCATCGGACCGGCCGGCGAGGCATTGCTGACATTGCTGGCATCCGCAGTCTGTGCATCGCCGGTATAGGCGACGCGGTAGATCACGCCATTGGCGTCGTCGGCCATCAGCAGAGAGCCGTCCTTGGCCACCGCCAGGCCGACCGGGCGGGCGATGTGGGTCTTGCCGCCATCGGTGAGGAAGCCGGTGACGAACGGCTCGATCGTCGTCGGCTTGCCGTCCTTGAAGTCGATATGGACGATCTCGTAGCCGGAGGGCTCGCCGCGGTTCCAGGAGCCGCGCATGGTGGCGAAGGCATCGCCCCGGTAATCCGCCGGAAAGGCCGACCCGCCGTAGAACTTCATCTGCATCGGCGCGGCATGGGCGGTGTAGCCGAGCGTCATAGGCGTCGAGGCGGCCTTCCACTGCTCCTTGGTGATGCCGCCGACCGGGGTCGACTGCGGATAGATCTTGTTGTCGGCATAGACATGCGGCCAGCCATACTGCCCACCCAGGCGGATGTTGTTCAGCTCCTCCGGTTGGTCGTCGTCGCCGAGGAAGTCGATGCCGTGGTCGAGACCCCAGAGCTCGCCGGTCGCCGGATCCCAGTCGAAGCCGATGGTGTTGCGCAGGCCCGAGGCGAAGATCGAGCGCTGCGTGCCATCCGGCTTCATCTTCAGGATGGTGGCGTTCTCGGGATTGGTCTCGTTGCAGGTGTTACAGGTCGAGCCGACGCTGATATAGAGCATGCCGTCCGGGCCGAAGGCCATGACGCGGTTGTGGTGCTGGCCGGCATCCGGGAGATCGCCGACCAGCATTTTCAGCTCACCGATGGTCCCGTCCTCTTTCAGATCCGCGACGAAGACCTCCTTGACGGTGACGAGATAGAACTTGTCGCCATGGATCGCGATGCCGTGGGTCTGCGGCCGCGCCACCACGGTGACGGGCGCGCCATCAGCCTTCCCGTCGCCATCGGCGTCCCTCAGCATCAGGACGTCGCCCTCCTCGCGGCGGGTGACATAAACGTTGCCGGCATCCGAGACGGCGATGATGCGGGTGTTGCCGAGGCCGCTCGCAAAGGGCGTGACGGCAAAGCCCTCCGGCGCCTTCAGCCCGGCGATGCGATCGCTGGTGGCGCCGACCTTGTTGGGCTTGTTGATACTGATCGGGATATCGACACGTGTGCCGTCGCCCTGCTGGGCGAGGACCGGACCGGCCGGTATCAGCCCGAGGGCAAGCGCGGTGAGCGGCAGTGTCGAGCGACGCATGAGTTTCTCCCGTTGATGCAGGGCGCAACCATCGGGGCAAACACATGTTCCGGCGCGCGCCGGCCGATTGCGGTTCAGCTGCTTCACATCGCCGTGGCCCGGCCGTGATGGGGGAGGCTTTCGCCCGCACCGGCCCGCCCTTACAAGGCGCTTAACAGCCTGGCCTTCGCCCCGCCCGACCGTCCGGGGCGGCGATCGGCGGCGGGCCGCACCGAACAGCGGATCGTAACGACCATGACCGACCTTTCCGGCCTGACGCAGCTCGGCCAGGCGACCCACCAGCCGGACTCGCCCGAGACCGCGACGCTGGAGCGGGTGCCGAACCCGCATCCCGACACGAATTACGTCGCCCGCTTCACCGCGCCGGAATTCACCTCGCTCTGCCCGGTGACGGGACAGCCGGACTTCGCCCATCTCGTCATCGATTACGTGCCGGGCGACTGGCTGGTGGAATCGAAATCGCTGAAACTCTACCTCACGGCGTTCCGCAACCACGGCGCCTTTCACGAGGACTGCACCGTGTCGATCGGCCGGCGGCTGGTGGCGCTGCTCCAGCCCCGGTATCTCAGGATCGCCGGCTACTGGTATCCGCGCGGCGGCATCCCGATCGACGTCTTCTGGCAGACCGGCGCGCCGCTGCCGGATGTCTGGCTGCCGGACACGGGCGTTCAGCCCTATCGCGGCCGCGGCTAGACGCGCGGACGCATCCCCGCGGCCGGTTCGGCCACGAAGTGTCGGGATAGGCGACGAAGCGCCGGAGGCAAACCCTCTGGGTATCCTTGCTACGGTTCGCCTCCGGCGCTCCGCACGGTGTTTTTTCGCCCGTCTCGGTAGGTCGCCCTTGTGGGGCTGAACCCGGCTGCCGGCGCTTCCCGGGTGTCCCCGGTCAAACGGACCGATCCGTAGTCCCCTCATAGTGGGGGACGGGCCGGCGGAGCCTGACGGGCGTCCGGGCCACCCCTCTCCGGACGAGGGACTGGCGCAGACACCGCCCGCCGGCCCTTCGAGTGATCCCGGTGATCATTCGCGCCCATCCGAATGGGCCGGCGGTGAGAGGAGGATAGGGGCGGCGACAAGGGCGGGGAAAAGGTTTTTGGTATTGCCGGCGTCTTGCGCGGGCGTTTTGGCCCTGCCGAACGCCCCGCGCGCCTCGAGGCCCAACGCACCCGATGCCGCACGCGTCTCAAGCCTCAAGCACCGGCCCCGCCGCTTCGTCATCCTCGCGCGTTAAGCGCGGGGATCCATGTCGCGATCGTCGCGCGTCACGACGGTGGACCGGCGCTCACCCTCGACCGGAGCGGCGGCGGCCCTGCCAAGACGTAAATTGTACCGGAGCGTCTCAAGGCGACCCGGATGGTGAATAGACGTACCTGATAAGCCCTAGAAAAATTGTGGAGAGAAGGCACTAGCGCTGGTCAGGTGTAAAACTTGTAGGAGGGGTTTGGGTGCTGGTTGTCGGATAGCTCGGTCATGAGCATGCCGACCTTTCGAGCAAAGGATAGGGTTATCGGAGCCCGAGAGATTCCATCTGTCGAGTTCCAATTCATCTTAGTCAAAGCGAGGATCTCGACTGCACGTTGGCGGATGTCAGTTTCACCCACTGCGCCGATCTGGATGGGCGCGGGGATGTGTGGGCCGGGGTACTCGTTCCACCACTCGACGTAGCCGCTTGTGAATAGGAAGTGGTCCTCACCTATCGTGCAAAGGGTGCCGCGCGCAGGCTCCTGAGTCCCCTTTTTTACGAGGCGGAAGGGCGTGCTGCGGATCCAAACTAGGTCGCAGACTGGGACCTTCTTTGAGGCAGCATGTCGAAAACCCTCCTCCTCCTCTGGAGCGTAGGTAGAGCTCTTATGGACGACAACACGGCTCGGCAGGACGCCAGCGCGTGCCTCATAGGCGACGAGCACGTCCTCAAGCAGTCCTTCGGCTTGCTCCTTAGTAAGATATGGCTGTTTGTTGCGCCGCTGGTCTTTCGGGATCGTCGCGCCCTTGAGGGCAAAGGGCTCGACTTCGGTCGAGAACGCCTGCGCGACGCTTGCGTACACGAGGTTGTCTGCACCCCGTTTTATGTGATGGAACGAGATGCCAACGAAACAGATGTTTGGCGACAGGTCGGCGGGTCGCCAAGGCAGCCCACCCGCCTTGTAGTAAAGCGTCGTGGCAATGTTCCAAGCTCGGGTCGCGAAGCTCTGACCCTTGTCGTCGGGCCGGTCGATGCTGTCGCGCCGGAGAACCTGCAAGGGCACCGGGCCGACATGCGTCATCTGCCGAGCCTTAAGCGCTCTGTAGAAGGTTCGGAAAAGCAGGTCGTCGGCACGGGTTCGCAACTCCTCCGCAGCCTCTAGCTCCTCGGGCGTCGGCGCGAAGAGCGCTAGCTGATCGGCCTCCTCCTCTTGGCGCAGGACCTCTAGCGCGCGACGTTCTCTCGCCGTTAGTCCGGGATTGCTAATCCGGAGATCCGCTACGTCTGCGGAAAGGCAGACGACGATACAGTCGGGTTGCACATCTCCAAACAAGCCAGCTATCTTGCCGTCGAAAAGGTCGAGTAGTTCGTCGAACCCTTCCTTATCGGCGCGCTGTCGAGCGAGGTCGTATCGGGCCTGATCGACAGGGCGAATGAACCGAGGCTCGATGACGAAACGGCAGCCCAACACACGTTCGGCACCCAGCCAATCACGATACCGACGCGAGTTACCCTCTTTGGCCGGAAGGAAACCGTTCAGCCGATCGAGCCAAACACTTGCAGCTGTAACGTCGGCCTCTGCCCCAACAACACCCAGGCGAATCTCAGCAATGCGCTTGTTGTCGACTGGTCCCGCGTCGGACAACAAGCGCCGCGGCTCGATGCCGGTCTTGCCGCTGCCGAAGGCGAGTCTGGGCTCAGGCAGCCTTTGTATGCGAACGTTGATCGGCTGCACTGCCACTCTCCTCTTCGATGACCTCAACGCTAACGAACGAGGCACCGAGGATTAGATCATCCACATGCTGCTGCCCGAGGTTGATGGTCTGTGCGCCTTGGCTCAAGAACCTCCCCCAGAAGGTCAGGTCGTTCTCGACGTTCTGATTGCGATCTAACTTCATGCGCCTTGTCGCTTTTGCCGTCCGAGCGAAGGAAGGCAGCGGCTTCTTCGCATCGCGGCCGGTGAACATGTAGAAGGGTTTGATCCGGACGCCCCAAACACCATCCATCTGAGTCACCTCGAAACCAAACCCCTCGTTCTCGAACCAAGCCTTATAGCCGTCTGGTCCCCGCTGCTTTACCACCCAGCGCTGGATGTTTTTGCGTGCTGGAGAGTCGTAGACGTAGCAGCGTGCGCCGCTGGCGTTGCCCTCGAAGTAAGCGCGCCGACCCCGCTTTGTCCCTTCTTCAATAACCAGCCCTCGCAACGCGAACCCGCGAAGGTGATGCTCAAAGTGCTTGCGCAGCAGCCACGACAACACTCGTCGGCGATCAGGATCCGCTTCGATCTCGGTTCGCCGCCACGCCCGACAGCCGCTTTTGTCTGCGTATGAGCCGAAAACGGCGTGAAGGACTGGGAGAGGAGCGAAGCTCCAGATGTACTGTTCGCCTTGAATGATGAACGTGCCAGCTTCGTCGATCGGGAGGTGTGTAGGCCGTGCTCCCCAGGAACCCGCCAGCTTAACGACCGACACCGTGTCGGGGATACTTATAAACGGGATAAAGTTCAGGACGTACACTTCGGTTGGGCGCTCGTCCCGAGCCACCAACTTCGATCCGGCCGAAGCGGCGGGCTGCTTCACGACGGCGGTGAAGCGCTCGCCCTGCATATCATTCGTGAATTCGGTCTCGCCGCCATGGTCAGCCAGCATGTGCTCGACGTCGACGAGCCCCGTGCCGGCGCGCTCCATGGCCCGAATGCCGAAGAAGATGTCGCACAGGGCGCGATTGCGCAGGCCGCTGACCTCGACGCGGGGCTTGAAACGGCCGTCTTCACCGAGATCAAGCTGGGCGGCGACAGAGTCCGGCAAACCTCCGGGATTGGAGAATCGCACGCTCTCGCTTGGCGACACAGTGATGACCGCGGGGTCGCTCCGGCTGTAATCGCGATGGACGAGCATGTTGACGAGGAGTTCAACAAGCGCTCGTTCAGGGTAGGCCAGCCTCTCGTCATGGGTGGTGCGCTTTTTGACCTTGAGCGTTGGATTAGCATCCTTCTGGCCCAGCCACTCGATCAAATCGCGATGCTGGGTGATGAGGTTGCCCTCGAAGACTCGACGCTTTTTCCCGCCGATCGATGTCGAGATCACGGCATGGGGAAACCAGCGCTGCGGTTCACGGCCAAACAGCAGCACGCAGCCGGCTGTTGGGACTTCTTGACCGTTTTGTTGAACTATCAGTCCCTGTTCGCGCAATAGGCCGGGTAGCGTGTCGCGTGTCACTGCGGGCCGGCCAAGCTTCTCGCAATATTCCTTCAGCGTGGCGATCATCAGATCATGATCGAGGTCCGCGGTCTTAGCATCTGGGACAGACTGATCATCGAACGCCGTCGCTGCTCCGCTGGCACCCCTTGCGGTCGCGTAGAGGTAACGGTCCTCGGATTTGAGATCCCGCGTGAGTTGGTCCATCAACTCGTCGAAGCCTTGAATCTCCAAAGGCTCGAAGTTGCTCCCTATCCGCCTGTGCAGCGCCTCAACATTCGGGTGCAGAGTTTCTCCCTTGCGGATGCACCAGTAAATGCCGTTCTTGAAATTGTTGGTCTGCGCGGCTCCATCACCAAGCAGATGCTCCATTATTGACGGCTCGGCCCCACGATACCCGATCACAACCAGAGGGCTATCGGCGACCAGCGGGATCAGCTTGCCCACCAACTCGGGGTCGAGTCTCTGGATCTCTTCGACGAGGTTCTGATCAGAGTATTGCTCTGCGCGTCCGTGCAGCCAAACGATCTGCGCTTTCGCATAAAGGCTAAATTCGTTGAGATCTCCGGCTCGTCTGTTTACCTCGGCAACGTAGCCGATGTGATGCCGAACCGCGCCCAGTGCAGCCGGCAAGCAGGTGTCAAAGTTCGTCGTCAATAAAGTCGAGATGAGCCCTTTGACGACAAGCTCCGCGAGACGATGGTAGCCTTTGCCGATACCGTTCGTCGGTTGAATCAGATCGAGCAGCAGCTGTTTGCGATATTCGGCTGGCTTTAGCAGGTGCTGGACGACGAGGGGAAAGTTCTCGGCGAGACGATCCTCACCTTTGAGGAACCAAGGCTGGTCATGCAGCCAAGTCTGCCACTCGGTGAGCCGGACTTGCTCGGGTGGAACAGAACCGCCGAGCACTTGCTCGGCATAGACCCGCTTCGCCAGCCGTTTTACGCTTTCAGCTGCCGTCGGCACACCGCTACTGAATGAAGCGCCGGCCCCAAGCAACATCACGGGCCTTGCACTGTTCGTCGCGCGGAAGATGCGCGTCAGGATACGAATCGTCTCTTGCTGTGACATCAACCCTCCAGACCGGCAGATGCTAGCGCAAGGCGACGATAATTTCTAGAACAAGAGGTGAACTTCTGTCTCGGGAGCTAAGATGAGGATCATAATGCCGTAACGATAGCCGTGCCGCCTACCCCAACTCGCCCGGCCTTGATCGCCCCCCTCAATCCTCCTCGACGAAGACCGTGTCGCGCTTGCGGCGGATGGACGGGAGGGCGGCGAGGACGATGCAGATGAGGCCCAGCGCCAGCAGCGTCGCCGAGATCGGCCGCTGGAAGAACACCAGCGGGTCGCCGCGCGACAGGATCATCGCCCGCCGCAGATTTTCCTCCAGCAGCGGCCCCAGCACGAAGCCGAGCAGCAGCGGCGCCGGCTCGCAGCCGAGGCGTATCAGCGCATAGCCGACGACGCCGGAGACGGCGATGGCATAGACGTCGAACGGGTTGTTGTTGATGGAATAGCAGCCGATCGAGGCGAAGATCACGATCGCCGGGAAGAGCACGCGATAGGGGATCGTCAGCATCTTCACCCACAGGCCGATCAGGGGAAGGTTGAGGATCACCAGCATGGTGTTGCCGATCCACATGGAGGCGATGATGCCCCAGAACAGCGCCGGCTGATCGTTGATGACGTTCGGGCCGGGCGTGATGCCCTGCAGGATGAAGGCGCCGACGATGAGCGCCATCACCGGGTGGGCGGGGATGCCGAGCGTCAGAAGCGGGATGAAGGAGGTCTGCGCCGCGGCATTGTTGGCGCTTTCGGGCCCGGCGACGCCCTGGATGGCGCCGTGGCCGAAGGCGGATTTGTCGGCCGCGAGGTTCTTCTCCATGGAATAGGAGGCGAAGGACGACAGGACATGGCCGCCGCCGGGCAGGATGCCGAGGAGCGAGCCCACCGCGGTGCCGCGCAGGACCGGCGCGGCGATGGCCCTGAAGTCGGCGCGGGTGAGCCAGAGATTGGTGACGCGGGACACGCCGACCTCGCGCGTGCGCTCGTTCTCCAGATTGCGGAAGATCTCCGCGACGCCGAAGACGCCGACGGCGAGCGAGACGAAGTTGATGCCGCCATAGAGCTCGCGGAAGCCGAGGGTGAAGCGCGGCGTGCCGCTGGTGACATCCTGCCCCACCGTGCCGAGAAGGAGGCCGAGCGCGATCATGGCCAGCGCCTTCAGGACCGAGCCATGCGCCAGCGAGATCGACACGAGGAGGCCGAGGACCAGGAGGGCGAAGTAATCCGCCGCGCCGAAATTCAGCGCGACGCGGGCGAGCGGCGGGGCGGCGATGGCCAGAATCAGCGTCGCCACGGAGCCGGCGAAGAAGGAGCCGAGCGCGGCGGTGGCGAGCGCGGCGCCGGCGCGGCCCTTGCGCGCCATCTGGTAGCCGTCGATCGCGGTGACCGCGGAGGAGGATTCGCCGGGCAGGTTGATCAGGATGGCGGTGGTGGAGCCGCCATATTGCGCGCCGTAATAGATGCCGGACAGCATGATCAGCGCGGTGACCGGCGCGAAGGTGAAGGTGATCGGCAGGAGCATGGCGATGGTCGCCGTCGGGCCGATGCCGGGCAGGACGCCGACCAGCGTGCCGAGCAGCACGCCGACGAAGCACCAGAGGAGGTTGGTGACGGTAAAGGCGGTCTCGAAGCCGAGCGCGAGGTGGGACAGGAGATCCATGGCGGCGCCTCAGAAGACCTGCAAGGGGCCGAAGAGCGGGCCGACGGTGGGCAGCGACACGCCGAGGCCGAGCTTAAAGACGAGCCAGCAGAGCGCCGAAAGGGCGGCGGCGATGGCCAGCGCCGACAGGACGGTGTTGCGCGCGGAGGCGAGCGCCGTCACCGCCGAGCAGAGGAAGACCACGGGCACGAGGCCGAGCGAACGGCCATAGGCGCCGAACAGGATCAGCGCGATCGAGACGAGGAGGATGCCGCGCCAGGGCACCGGCCCGACCTCCGTCTCGCCCTCGCGGCGCAGGCCGGCGGCGACCACGATGGCGCCGAGGATGCCGAGAAGGGCTGAGAGCGTCAGCGGGATGAAGCCGGCGCCCATGCGCAGCGCCCGGCCGAGCTCGTAGTTCGTGGCCTCCCAGCCGAAGGCGATCGCAATGGCGAGGAAGATCAGGCCGGCGAGGACATCGCGGCTTCGATGCGTCTGGACGACGGTGCTCATGGAGGCTCCGGATGGAGATGCCGAGGATCGCGCAGGGCGGCGGCCGGGGATCTGCCGGCCGCCGCCGGATGACCCATCGTCAGTCGGCGTATTCGCCGGCGGCCTGGATGATCGGGCGCCAGAGCTCGATCTGCGAGGTCAGGGTCTGGCGCAGCGCATCCGGCGTTGCCTCGGCCTCGGTGGCGGGCGCCGTGCCGAGTTCGGCGAAGCGGGCCTTCACGGTCTCGTCCTTCAGCGCCTTGGCGAGCGAGGCCTGCAGCTTGGCCACGATGGCGGGGTCGAGCCCCGCCGGGCCGTACAGGCCGTGCCAGACCGAGACGTTGAGCGCCGGCAGGTTCGATTCCTTCGTGGTCGGCAGGTCGGGCAGCGAGGCCAGGCGCTCCGGCGTCGTCACCGCATAGGCCTTCACCTCGCCGCCCTTGATCTGGTTGGTGGTGTTGGTGGTCTGGTCGCAGAGAAGATCGACCTGCCCGCCCATGATGTCGGTCATCGCCGGCGCGGCGCCCTGATAGGGCACCGTTATCATCTTCACGCCCAGCGCATTCTGCAGCAGCATGCCGCAGAGATGCGAGGCCGAACCGATGCCGGCATTGGCATAGGTGGTGTCGGTGCCCTTCGTCTTGAGATAGTCGACGAGCTCGGCCATCGTCGTCGGCTCGAAGTCCTTGCGGGCGACGAGCGTCATCGGCACCGAGGTCACGAGGCCGATCGGGGTGAAATCCTTCAGCGGATCGAAGGCGAGGCTGCGATAGAGCGTCGGCGCCGTCGACATGCCGATATGGTGGAGGAGGAGCGTGTAGCCGTCCGCCGTGGCGTCCGCGACCTGGCCGGCACCCAGCGTTCCGCCGGCGCCGCCGACATTCTGAACCAGAACCTGCTGGCCGAGGTCCTTCGACATGGACTGCGCGACGAGGCGCGTCACCGTGTCCGTCGGGCCGCCCGCGGAGAAGGGCACGACGATGGTGATCGGCTGCGCCGGATAGTTCGTCGCGGACTGGGCAGATGCCCCGCTCATCGCGAGAATCGTGCAGAGTGCGGCGGCAGCAAGTGTTTTCAGCATGTTCGGCAAACCTCCCAAAGATTGGCTGTGATGAAACGCGGCCCGCGATGCGCGGGCGCAATCCGGCGACCAGACGTCCTGGAGGAAGCAGCACCGCCGATCGACGTCAGGTCTTGCCGCCTGGCGTCGCCGATCTCGGCAAAGGCATCGATCTTCCCGATCGCGGCATGGCCCTCCCAGACCATCCTGCCGTCAATCTCTCCCCCAGCGCGTCATATGCACCAAAGGGAAACATCAAATCGGAACGCGCGCAACCTTGCAGCACGCCGACCGGTGGTTTTCCCGTCCGGGCGCCTGATCGCCGCGACCGCCGGCGTTCCGTCCCTCTACGGCCTCCGGTCCGTGCCGGCACAGCTTTCCGCGATGGCAGCGATGGCACTCACCTGCCGCGGCGCCGCCCCACCGAATGTCGCTCGACGATGCCGTCGCGACGGCGACGCAAGAAGCGGCCCGGCGGCGCGTCAGCGCACGCTTGATCAGCCGAGCCGCAATGACCCGTGAGCGTCGCCTTGAACAAAAAGGGAACTTCAACGTTCTTCGTGCTCAAGCTCAAGCCGAGGGAGCCAGCAATGACCGGCAAGCGCGAACTCATCGAGCCTCACAAGGGCGACAAGCGGTATGTCAGGCGCGACGAAAACGGACGATTCACGGAATCCGTCGACGTGACACGGTCGCTGCGTCAGGACGTCAAGCATCACGCCAAGACCGAGGTGAAGTCGGGCCACGGGGACCAAGGAGACCGCAAGCGCTAGCGCTCGGGACGCGGGACGCTCACCATGAGGGTGGAGTTGATCTCTGCAGCTTCACCCTTGTGGTTCGCCCCTCGACGGGCTCGGGATGCTCACCATGAAGGTGAAGAGGCCGGCGCTCAGGCGCTGCCCGGGGACCCGCTGCCTGTGGCAGCGCCCCGGAAAAGCCGCGATTATTCCGCTGCGTCGTCGGGCTGTCCGGGCCGACGTGCCTTTTGCCAATCGCCTGGCGCAAGCACCTTACTCGCGGAAAAGGATTTCGATCCCGATGATCCGTCTTTCGGCATCGACACCATAGATGAAGGCCGGCTTCGTCGGTCTGATCGATCGTTCCGCGCCCGACGTGGAAATAGACCGCGTCGGCCCCCGGGTCGCGTCGATCTGGACAACACCGACTTGTTCCGTTCAGGCGGCCTGGGCCAAAAGTTCTGCCGGTAGCTGCTTGCGAGCATCCAGCAGCTCGATGCCGACGATGTGGCCCTCGGCATCATAGTCGAGGACGATATCCGGCGACACCTCGGCGCTTTCAGCGACCTGTGCTTCGGAGAGCCGCATGTAAGCTGCGTTAGTCTCAGCGTCGTAGCGGATGCGCAGCGGTGTCACGTCGGTTGCCTCGCGTCGCGGTCGAAGAAGATCGTGATGATACGACGTTCGTGTTCATTCTCAACACAGACGACCCGCAGGACGCGGTTACCGAACTCCGGAATGACCTTGAAGTAGCGCCTTCGTCCGGGCCGGAGATCATCGCCAATCCAATCGGGCTCCTCGATCGTCCGCTTTACCCACGCCACGTCAAGCTTCCGCTCGTCGATCGCATCACGCGCGTGCTGCGAGAACGTCAGAGGCCGGTGCATCTTTGCCGTTCCTGTGCCTAGACACACCCATAGTCAGCGATAGTGATCGTCGCCTAGCTTGGATCGCAACAGCGATCCAAGCTGCCTACCGGCCCTCGCTCAAGCTCGCGGCCTTCGTCGTTGAGATCGATTTACCGGATCGTTTCGCCGCGCTTCGCGGACCACTCCTCAGCCGCCGGCCGGGGCCCCGCTGCCTGCGGCAGCGCCCCGGCAGAGCCGCGCTGGCGACGATTCACTGGATCGTCGCCTATCTCGGATTGCTGACGCAATCCGAGATAGCGCTAGCTCTCCATCTTCAGTGCGGCGATGAAGGCTTCCTGCGGGATGTCGACCTTGCCGAACTGGCGCATGCGCTTCTTGCCCTCTTTCTGCTTGTCGAGGAGCTTGCGCTTGCGGGTGGCGTCGCCACCGTAGCACTTGGCAGTCACGTCCTTGCGCAGCGCCGAGATCGTCTCGCGCGCGATCACCTTGCCGCCGATCGCCGCCTGGATCGGGATCTTGAAGAGGTGGTGCGGGATCAGTTCTTTGAGCTTCTCGCACATGCCGCGGCCGCGCCGCTCCGCCTGGGAGCGGTGCACCAGCATGGAGAGGGCGTCCACCGGCTCGCCATTGACGAGAACGCTCATCTTCACGAGGTCGCCCTCGCGATAATCCGACAGCTGGTAGTCGAAGGAGGCATAGCCCTTCGAGATCGACTTCAGCCGGTCGTAGAAGTCGAAGACCACCTCGTTCAGCGGCAGCTCGTAGGTGACCATGGCGCGCTTGCCTACATAGGTCAGCTCGGTCTGGATGCCGCGCCGCTCCTGGCAGAGCGTCAGGATGTTGCCGAGATAATCGTCGGGGGTCAGGATCGTCGCCTTGATCCAGGGCTCGTTGATGCTGTCGATCTTGACGACGTCCGGCATGTCGGCGGGGTTGTGGAGCTGGATCGTCGTGCCGTCGGTGAGCTTGACGTCATAGACGACGCTCGGAGCCGTGGCGATGAGGTCGAGGTCGAACTCGCGGGAGAGGCGCTCCTGGATGATCTCCAGATGCAGGAGGCCGAGGAAGCCGCAGCGGAAGCCGAAGCCGAGCGCGGCCGAACTTTCCATTTCGAACGAGAAGGACGCATCGTTGAGGCGCAGCTTGCCCATGGCCGCGCGCAGATCGTCAAAATCGGCGGCGTCGACCGGGAAGAGGCCGCAGAAGACCACCGGCTGGGCCGGCTTGAAGCCCGGCAGCATCTCGGAGGTCGGGCGCCGGTCGTCGGTGATGGTGTCGCCGACGCGGGTGTCGGCGACCTCCTTGATCGAGGCGGTGATGAAGCCGAGCTCACCGGGGCCGAGCGCCTCCATTGTCACCATCTTGGGGGTGAAGACGCCGACCCGATCGACCGGGTACTTGGCGTCCGTGCCCATCATGCGGATGGTCTGGCCGCGCTTCAGCTCGCCGTCGATGATGCGCACGAGCACGACGACGCCGAGATAGGCGTCGTACCAGCTATCGACGAGCATCGCCTTCAGGGGGGCGGAGCGGTCGCCATGGGCGGGCGCGGGCAGGCGGGTGACGATCGCCTCCAGCACCTCCTCGATGCCGATGCCGGCCTTCGCCGAGATCATCACGGCCTCGGAGGCATCGATGCCGATCACCTCCTCGATCTGCTCCTTCACCTTGTCCGGCTCGGCGGCCGGCAGGTCGATCTTGTTGAGGACGGGAACGATCTCGAGATCGTTGTCGATGGCGAGATAAACGTTGGCGAGCGTCTGCGCCTCCACCCCTTGCGCCGCGTCGACGACGAGGAGGGCGCCCTCGCAGGCCGAGAGCGAGCGCGACACCTCATAGGCGAAGTCGACATGGCCGGGCGTGTCGATGAGGTTGAGGACGTAGGGCTCGCCGTTGCGGGCGGTGTAATGGAGGCGCACCGTCTGCGCCTTGATGGTGATGCCGCGCTCGCGCTCGATATCCATGGAATCGAGCACCTGCTCCTTGCCCGCCATTTCGCGCGCGTCGAGGCCGCCGGTCAGCTGGATCAGCCGGTCGGCAAGCGTCGACTTTCCATGGTCGATATGGGCGACGATGGAGAAGTTGCGGATGTGGTCGAGGGGCGTCTGCGCGGGCGTGGTGCTCATCGCCCGCATATAGAGAATTGCCGCGAGGACGGGAACAGGTTTTGCGCCGGGCGCGAAGCATCGCGTCAGGCGGGCGAAAGGCTGTGCGGACGGCGCGCGGCAGGCCGGCGGGGCGGGTACCCGCCGGCGTCAGGCCGTGACGTGCGGCAGGCCGGACAGGTGGTAGCCTAGCCGCAGTGCCAGCGCGACGATGGTGGTGGTGGGGTTGGCGTGGCCGGAAGTCGCGAACACCGACGAGCCGCCGATATGGAGATTGCGCATGCCGTGGACGCGGCAGTCGGAGTCGACGACACCCTTCTGCGGATCGTTCGACATGCGGGTGCCGCCCATATGGTGGTAGCCGGCAAGTTCGCCGCCTTCCGGATACTCTTCGCCCTCCAGCAGCCATTCGGCGAGACGCACCCGGCCGAGATCGGCGCGCGCCATGGACTGGCCGAACAGGCGCAGCCCTTCCAGGAGGGTGCGCCGATCCAGTTCGCCCTTCTTCCAGTGCAGCTCGATGCGCGGAATCCCGTCCGCGTCTCGCTCGCTGCCGGAGAGCGCAACACGGTTTTCAGCGACGGGCGCCTGCTCCCAGCCGACGGAGAGGTGGCCGCCGCAGGTGAGATTGAGGCCGACCGTGCTCGACGCCCACTCGCTGAAGGAGGGCGCGGTGCAGGCGAGATGGGCAACCGTCTCCTTCACCCCGGCATAGGGCGTGCTGATCAGCCGCACGCCGAAATTCATAATGCCGGCCCTTTGGAGGGCAGCGGGCGAGGGCCCGAAGAAGGCCTCGTTCTGCGCGTCCATCTCAAATGCATTCTCCCGCAGCAGCAACGCGTCGGCCGCGATGAACTGCGGATGCTCCATCCAGTAGCGGCCGAGCGCGGCCGGCTTGGGCACGACGCCGCCGCCGCTGCGCTCGTTGGACCAGAGCAGCAGGCGGGAGTTCTCCAGGCCGCCCGTGGCCACAACATACTGCGCGACGCGCAGGTCGCGCGCCGGTGCGCCGTTCGAGCGGATCCTGGCCGCGGTTACCTGGGTGCCGTCGCCGACCAGTTCGGTGACATGGGTGTTCAGGACCAGTGCGATGCGGTCGCTGGTGGCGATCTCCTCGCGGTACTTTTGGCCGAAGCGCACCGCCGGGCTCTTGATCAGCTGGATCCAGCTGATGTCCGCGTCGATCGGGCGGTCGGCCTCGAATGCTGGAAGGTCGAGAATATCCTGCACCTCGCCGAGGAACGGCTCGATGTCGTGGCGGCCGATCGGCCAGCCGCTGTCCGGCACCCAGGGTCTCGCCTCGAAGTCGGAAGCGTCAAGCACCCGGCACCAGCCGGCCCAGTGGTTGGAGCAGCCGCCGAGAAAGCGCAGGCGGGCGACATCGAGATCAAAATAGGGATCGCCGACCGTGGTGCCGCGATAGAAGTCCTGCGACTCCTCGGTGACCTCCTCGCCGCCGGCCTCGAGGATCACCACGGGGGTGCCGAGCTTGGCCAGAACCCGGGCGATGGTGATGCCAGCGGGGCCGGCGCCGACGATGCAGACCTTGGGCTGAAAGCTGGAGGCCTCGAATTCGGCTGCGTTCGCAAAGATCATGACAGGTCGCTCCGGCGCAGGATCCAGCCATCGCGCTCCACGAAGCCGCCCTCGTCGAAGCGCAGACGCCCGACGAGCGGCAGCAGAGAGACGGACGCCAGAAGCCCGATCAGGAAGCGCCGTCGAGCAGGAGAGGTGTTGGTCATGGATAAGCCTTCCGCACGGGTAATCATTGACGTTAACCCATCCTTAACCAAGTCGGTGCGGGTTCAGCACCCCCTATGGGTCCTGAATCGCCAGTCTTGGTTAAGCTTAAAAATCTAACGAACCGGTGGCTTTCCCGCGCGGAGAGAAAATCGTCAGTATTTTATCTATTAATCAGACTTCCAAGTCGACGGACGTTGGGGCAATTTGCGCTAGTCACCCAGTCTGTGCGCCGATACGTACTTAACGCATCCTTAACAAGGCTCCGAGCGCCGCCATGACCATGCATCACTCATCGAGGAGCTCTCCGCAGCAGGCGATGCAGGCCCTTGTCGAGGGCGTGCCCGCCGCGATGCTGCAGCTGTGGACGCGCTGGGCCTCAGGCGCAGGGCTCATGCTGCTCGTCGGCTTCGTCACCGTGGTCGCGGCGCTCGGCTATGGCCGGCCGGTGAACAACTGGGACAAAATCGCCTATGTCGCCGCGGTGGAGAAGGCGCATGCGCCCGCTCCGGCGACGCTGCATGCGCGGACCTGGTCGATCATGCGGGACACGGTTCCCGCCGGGCAGCTCGCCGGCCTTGCCAATGGCGATGCCTATCGCAGCCGGCAGTTCACTGATCCAAACGCCTTTGCCTCGCAGATCGGCATGTATGGCGTGAAGTGGCTCTATGTGGAGGTGCTGCGCGGCTCGCTCAGCGTCTTCGGGGTGCAGCACGGCGCCGAGGTCGTGAATGTCGGCGTCGCGCTCGTGTTCCTGGCAGTGCTGGTGCTCTGGCTGCAGGCGACGGGCAATCTGGTTCTGGCGCCGCTGGTGGTCGGCTTCCTGATGATCGCGGGCTATCCGGCGCTTGCCATGGCGGTGACGCCCGACCTGATGGCGGCGACCTTCGTCCTCGCCGGCCTCTTGGCGCTCGACCGGGACAAGCCGATCCTCGGCGGGCTCGCCCTCGTGCTCGCGGTGCTGACCCGGCCGGACGTGGTGGTGCTGACGGGCCTGCTGGTGCCGGTCGCCTGGCTGTGGCGGGACCGCCTCTGGCCGAGCCTTGCGGGGATCTTCGTCGCCTCCGCCGCGGCCTACCTCTTCGCCGTGTCGGCCGGCAGCCATGTCAGTTACTGGGCGCATCTGTGGTTCTCGACCTACCAGATCCAGGCCTCGATGACGGATTTCCATCCCGCCTTCTCGCTGCGGGTCTACCTGACCGCGCTGGCCTATAATCTCCTGCGCGCGGCGGTGGAGAACACCTGGCTCGGCATCTTCATCGCCGGGCTCGGCGCGCTTGCGGCCATGGCGATGGCCGGGATGCACATCACCGGGCGTCGTCGCGTGCTGATCACCGCACTGATGACGGCGGTGGTCGCCAAGTTCATCCTGTTCCCGCTGCATGACGGGCGGGTCTATGTCCCGCTGCTGCTGCCGGTCTTCCTGATGCTGCTGGCGGAGGTCCGCCGCAATCTCAGCAGCCGTGGCCTGGCGGATGCCCACCGCCCCGCGGGCATCGCCGCCCAGTAAGGCCACATTCGCCGCCTCACGCCCGCGGCGTCGTGCTCGGGACATGCGCCGACGAGCCCAGCTGCGCCCCGCGATCGCAGCTCCATCCGCTGCGCAGAGGCAGCCGCATGATCCCAGTCGCCTAGATGATTTACCAGACGTTAACCACGTTGCCTTACTACCCCTAGATGTATCGGCGAAGGGGAGTCGACGGGTGAGAATCGGAACAGGCAACAGCTATCCGCTGGCGAGCCAGCGCCCGCCGTCACCGAGCGCCGAGCGCGCCGGCTCGTTTACGGCTGCCCTGGCGTCCGCGACGTCCGATCAGGCCGAGCAGGGCAAGGCGGCACAGCCCGACTTCACCAGCATGACCCGCAAGGAGCTGTCCGACTGGATGAACGGCAAGATCAGGAGCGGCGAGATGTCGTTGGACGACAGCTCGGCGTTCCTGGGAATGACGGTCAAGATCCCGGTCGGCGCCGGCCCGGGCTCGCGCATCGGCCTCGACGACAGCGAGCGCGTCAACTTCGTGAAAACCGCGCAGGACGGCCTTGCGGCTGCGCTGTCGCGGCACGACGACGCGACGCGAGCGATGCTGGAGATCGCACTCCGAGTGATGCCGAACCCCGAGGCCGACCGAAGCGCCTGACAGGATGCTCGCTCGCACGGGACAGCTCGAACGGGGCTGCGGGGCAGCGGCTAAGCGCCCGTGCTTCCTGAGCCGACGCGCCTGGCCAGGCATGCGCCCCAGAACAGGCTCGAAAAGAACCAGGTCGGCTCCTCGAACCCGGCCTCGGCGAGAAGTTCGGCCACCGCCGCTTCCGATGCGGGCGGATCGGCCCCTTCCAGGATCTTGCCGAGCTTGGCGCGCACCTCGTCCTCCGTCGCGCCCTGCATGCGCCAGCGCTCGCCCCAGGCGGCCAGCAGCAGCGGCTGGCTGGCATAGGCGTAGCGATTGCCCGCCAAGATCAGAGGGGCGCCCGGCGCAAGGCGGCTGGCGATCGACGCCAGCAGCCGGCGCTTGGCCTCGAGGCCCGGCTGGTGGTGAAGCACCCCGATCAGGGTCGCAGCGCCGAACCGGCGATCGGCTGGCAGATCGTCGACATAGCCGAGATGGAACTCGGTCCGCGCCGCCACGCCGTGCCGGGCGGCCTCCGCTTCGGCGATCTCCAGCATCGGCCGCGACGGATCGACGGCGGTGAAGTGCCAGCGCGGCGCAAGCCGGCTCGCCGAGACGATCTCCTGTGCCCCACCGCCCGCGCCGACCACGAGGATGTCGGCCTCGCCATCGCCGCCCAGCGTTGCCGACAGCATGCAGGCTGCCAGCTCGTGACAGGCGTCGTAGCCGGCAAGGGCGATGCGGCTCTGCGCCTGGTACTCGCCCGCGCGCGCCGGATCGAACTTTTGTGCAGCTGTTGTCGACGACATCAAGGATCGGGCCCGGTTGGCAGATTCGATTTCAACGCACCCTTATGGCACGCCGCCCCTCCCGCAAAGGCGGCGTGTCGCCCTGCGGCGCATGCCGTCACGGCACCGCAAGGCCGGTGGCGCTCTGAAGGCCGGCACGACAGGCCGGCGAGTCACCTCGCAGCGGCCAGCGTCAGCGCGTGGTCGCGGATATCCGGCGGCCAGGCGGCCATGCGCGCGGCAAAGCCCTCGGCATCGCCGGCGAAGAGCGCCCGAATCGCCTCCTCGTATCCCGGCAGATCGCCGGCCAGCGCGGCGAGGAAACGATAGGCGGCCTCTCGCGCCGCCTTGGCCAGGCTCTGCCCGCCATCATCCGTCCGGCGCGCTGCGTCGACGAGGCGGCGCAGCGCCTGCGAGGCGCCGCCGGGCTGGGATGCCAGCCACTCCCAGTGGCGGGGCAGCAGCGTCACCTCGCGGGCGACGACGCCGAGTTTCGGGCGGCCGCGCAGCCGTGGCGGATGGCTCGCATCCGATCCGTCCTGGATACCGGCTGCGGCGTCCGCAGCATCTGCCGGCGCGGCGAACCTGGCCCGTATGTCCGCGTCGGTTCCACGCAGATCGAGGTCAATCACCGCGCCGGTGGTATCGTCGAAGGTGAGGATCGGCTCCTGCGTGCCCGACGTACCCTCCGCCTGCTGTGCCTTGACGGCGAGGGCGATGTCGACGAGCGGACCGCCGGCGAGCTTCCGCGCCCCGATGAAGGCAGTGCAGGGTCTTCGTGCGTGGTCGGCCATGGCGTCTCCTGGGGCGGACTATACGAGCAATCCGCGAAGTCCGTCAATTTCACCCGGGTGATATTGTCATCTTCGCTGGTCTCGCCTAGCGTTGCGGTCCTAGCGCGAGGACCGCCGATGAAAGCCGAAGACCGCAAGGCCGCGACGAGCGCCTACAAGGAACGGAAGGTCGAGGCCGGCATCTATGCCGTCCGTTGCGCGGCCTCGGGCGAAGTCTGGGTCGGCGGCGCGCCGGACCTGTCGACAATCCAGAACCGCCTCTGGTTCACCCTTCGCCAGGGCGTGAACACGCATCGCTCGCTGCAGAGCGCATGGGCGGCGCATGGAGCGGAGGCATTTGGCTTCGAGGTGGTCGAGCGGCTGGACGAGGAGACGATCGGCTATGTCCGCAAGCGGATCATGAAGGAATGCCTCGATCACTGGGCCGAGGCGCTCGGGGCCGTGCGGATTTGAGCACGGCGCTTCGGTCGGACAGCGTAACGGCGAGCGGCATCACGCTCGCCTATGACAGCTTCGAGGCGGATACGGCCGAGACGATCCTGCTGATTGCCGGCCTCGGCACGCAGATGATCCGCTGGCGCGATGCATTCTGCTGCCAGCTGGCAGCGCGGGGCTACCGTGTCGTGCGGTTCGACAACCGCGACACGGGAGGCTCGACCTCCTTCGCCCGGCACGATGGGATGGATTTTGCGACCTTCGCCTCGCTGCTCGCAAGCGGACAGAGGCCGGAAGTCGCCTATACGCTCGGTGACATGGCGCTGGACGCGGTCGGCCTGCTCGACGCCCTCTCCGTCGACCGAGCCCATCTCGTCGGACGCTCGATGGGCGGCATGATCGCGCAGATCATGGCGAGCGAGCATGCTTCGCGCGTCCTGTCGCTCACCTCCATCATGGCGAGTTCGGGCAATCCGGACCTGCCGCCACCAGCCCCGGACGCGCTGGCGCTGATGATGCGCCCGGCGCCCGATCCAGCACGCGACCGAGACGGCTTCATCGACGCTGCGGTCGTCTTCGCGCGGCGGATCGCCGGCAGCGCCTATCCGCTCGACGAAGGGGCATACCGGGCGCTGATCGAGGCGGAACTGCGCCGCGGCTATGTCTATGGCGGCGTCGGACGGCACGTTGCGGCGATTGTCCTGTCCGGTGACCGGCGCGCCGGACTGTCCACGATCGCGGCACCGACGCTCGTCGTGCACGGAACGGACGACGTCCTGTTCCCGCTGGCCTGCGGCGAGGACACCGCAGCTGCCATTTCCGGCGCGAACTGGCTGCCGATCGAGGGGATGGGGCATGATCTGCCGCCGGCCCTGGACGGGTCCATCGTCGATGCCATCGAGCGGACCGCGCGCCGCGCTATGGCCGAGCGCGGCGTGCCGGGTGCTCGGCCAGCGGTCGCGCCGATGCCCGTGAAATAGAGACGCCCCTGACGGGCGCGGCGTCAGAGCTGCGCGCCGAGCGCTGCCCAGGCCGCCATCTCGCCATCGGCGATCGTCAGCGTCACGCGCCAGGCGTCGCTGCGGCGCAGGAGATAGACGTGCTCCCATGCGGCGATGACGCCGTCGTCGGCGCCGATCATGCGATAGGCCATGCGAGCCTGCGCGACGCCGGGGAACAGCTCGGACAGGCTCAGGAGCTCGCCCTCGGGACGGACGACGCCCTGCCGGCGGTAGAAGTCCATTAGTGCCACGCAATGATCGCGGAACGCGCTTCGCGGCAGAGCGAAGTTGCCGGCGGGTGAGGGGAACAGCCCGACCGGCTCCCACAGCGCGCTCAACGCATCGGCATCATCGCGGGCAAAGGCTTCGACATAGCGGGCGAAGAAGGCGGCGATCTCGGCGTCGACGGTCATGGATGTCGCAGCTGCTCGCATCAGGCGGCCGTGGCCTCGACGAGGCCGACCCCGGCCTCGACAAGCTGCGCCTTGACGATGTCGTTGAAGCTCCAGGTCGGATTGGCCTCGGCCAGCATGCCGATCCTCAGCCAGAACTCGGCCTGCGCGTTGATGGAGCGGCACATCACCGCGCTGGCGCGGCGAACCTCCTCATGAACGCGGTCGTCGATCTTCACGATGCCCATCAGCCGTCTCTACAATATACGAAACGTATATGCTCCGTAGCACTGCTGGGTCAAGTCTATGAGCGGGTCGCATGTGCCGATCGCCCGCGTCACGACAGGCGGGGGCGCTCCATCGGGCCAAGAAAGGCCTTCCTCAGCGCCGGCGCGCGATGGTCCGCAGGCCGCGTCAGACCGCCGTCCTGGAGCTGCGAACGGCGGCGACGGTCAACCACAGTGCCGACACCAGGAAATAGAAGGCACCGAAGGCCGCATAGGGAGCGACATCGACGATCGAGGGCGGGATCACGCCGGCCGACTTGTGGATCATGTGGCCGCCGGCCAGTACGGACTGCGCACCGCTCAGGATCATGGCCCATTGGCCGCTTTGCGAACGCCACCGCCGAAGGCCGGTGAAGAGCTGCAGGAGGCCCGACAACACCGCCCAGACGCCGAAGGCGGCCAGGACCGTATAAGTGTCCCGCATCACCGCCATGATGACGATCATAGTCATGACGCTGCTGGCACCGACATTCAGGGCCTGCGACCTGTTTGCCGTCAGGCCTCCAGAGGCACGGGCATCGACGAAGTTCGCCGCAGCATCCCAGGCCGGATAGATCACCAGCAGGAGGGCAGCGAGGCTCGGGTGACCCGCGGCCAGCACGGCGGCCGCCACCCATGCGATCGAGAACGCGGCTCGGACATAATAGTAGAAGCGCAGCCATCGGGGCTGCTGGACGACCGACATCGGCATTCCTCCTTGAACGATGAGCAAACCTACTAGTAGGTAGGTAGCTGGTCGTCAACGGGGGTGGTGTCAGGGATGCGTCCGGTTGCCGATCTGCCGACTAGAAGGTAGAGCTGTGCCCATGGGATCACCGACCGCCGACAAAATCCTCGACGCCGCTCGGTCGCTGCTCGTGGCGGGCGGCTATAACGGCTTCAGCTACGCCGATATCTCGACGGCCGTCGGCATCCGCAAAGCCAGCATCCACCATCACTATCCCACCAAGGCCGAGCTGGTTGCGGTGCTGCTCCGCCGCTACGTGCAGCAGGCGCAGGACGGCCTGGCCGCCCTCAGCCAGGCGGTCGACGATCCTGCGGGGCAGCTGGACGCGTATCTCGCCTATTGGCAGGCCTGCCTTCTGGACGCCACGCAGCCCTTCTGCGTCTGCGCGATGCTGGCGAGCGAGATGCCGCTGCTTCCCGAGCCGGTGGCGGTCGAGGTGCGCAGCCACTTCCGGACCCTTTCGGAATGGCTGACCGGCGTGCTGACGGCGGGGGAGACCCGAGGTTCGTTCCGCCTGAATGCGAGCCCTGAGGCGGAAGCGCAGATGATCATGGCGGCCGTCCACGGCGCCATGCTGTCGGCCCGTGCCTTCGGCGATGCGACGCTGTTTCTGGCGATCATGGGGCCGCAGGCGGCCCGACTTCGCGCCTGACGAGGGCAGACCTCCTGCGGACAAGCGCGGCCGACAGGATCATCATGATCATCGGTCTCGCAATGGCGGTGGCCGCTCGTCTGCCGTCTCCCTTCGACGGCTCGGCGCCGATGTCTCCCATGCGCACAAGCATCGCGCTTGCCGCGGGGTGCGGGAGCCAGACGCCGGCTCGGACGAGCGCTCGACGGCCGCAGACACGACAGTTAGCCGATCGGCAAAGTTTCTGCTTGCATCGGACGCCGTGCGGTGAATAGTTAGCGACATGGCTAAGCATGACGCCGACCTGTCGCAGCTCTTCCACGCCCTCGCCGATCCGACCCGCCGCGCGATGCTGACGCGGCTGGCCGAAGGGCCGGCCGCTGTCTCGGATCTTGCCGGCCCGACAGGGCTGCGCCTGCCGACGGTGATGCGCCACCTCGCCGTGCTCGAAGAGGCCGGACTGATCACCACTGCCAAGGACGGGCGGATCCGCACCTGCGCCATCGAGCCCGGGGCGCTCGATCCGGCCCGGACCTGGCTCGACGAGCAGCGGGCCCTCTGGAACGCCCGCCTCGACCGGCTCGACGCCTTCGTAATGACCGTGATGAAGGAGCGTGAACCATGACACAGATGCTGATGGGCCAGACGAGAGGCGAGCCGGAGCGCTTCGCGACATTGCACTTCGAGCGCGACGTCGCCGCGCCGCTGGAGGTCCTGTGGCAGGCCTGGACCGCGCCGGCCGCCCGGGCGATCTGGGCCGCGCCGACGCCGGCGGTGACGGTGGAGATCACAGAGGCCGTGACGCGCGTCGGCGGGCGCGAGCTCTCGCTCTGCAAGGTGGCCGGCCAGCCGGACATCGCCTGCGAATGCGGCTGGCTGGTGCTGCAGCGGGAGCTGCGCAGCGTGAACTACGAGGTGATCTCCAGCGAGGGCGCCACGCGATCGGCCGCGCTGGTGACGGCGGATTTTGCGGGTTCGGGCGAAGGCAGCCGGCTGGCCGTGACGGTGCAGCTGTCGCCGCTCGCCGCCGGCATGGAGGCCGGCTACCGCGAGGGCTTCGGCGCGGGCCTCGCCAATCTCGCTGACGTGGCCGAGCGGACCATGGTGCTGCAGCGGGTGATCCGGGCGCCGCGATCGCTCGTCTGGGGCGCCTGGATGAACCCGGAGACGCTGCCGCGCTGGTGGGGGCCGGACGGCTTCTCCTGCCGCACCAGCCGGATCGATCTGAGGGCCGGCGGGGAGTGGGTCTTCGACATGATCGGGCCGGACGGCACGGTGTTCCCGAACCATCACCGCTACGGCGATGTGCGGCCGCAGGAGCGCTTCGACTACACGCTGCACTGGGGCGAGAACGGGCCCAAGCATGCCGACGCCTGGGCCACGTTCCAGGAGGAGGACGGGACGACGCGGGTCACCCTCGGCATGGTCTTCAGCACGGCGGCGGAGTTCCAGACCGCCAGGGGCTTCGGCGCGGTGGAGCTGGGGCATCAGACCCTCGGCAAGCTCGACCGTTTCGTCACGTGGCGCTGAGACATTGCCAACGGGAGCGGCGCGGCGGCGGATGCCGCCGTGGCGCACCGACCCCGGTCATCCCATCCCGCTAGGTCGTCTGGCCGCCGTCGACGGTGAGGATCGCTCCGGTGATGTGCCGGGCGGCGGGCGTCGCAAGGAAGGCGACCGCGGCGGCGACATCCTGTGGCGTGCCGAAGCGGCCGAGCGGGCTGAGGCTGCGCTGGAACTCGGAGAACTCGCCATTGGCGGGATTCATGTCGGTGTCGGTGGATCCCGGCTGAACCAGGTTCACCGTGATATCGCGGGGACCGAGCTCGCGGGCGAGGCCGCGGGTGAAGGAATGAAGCGCGGACTTGGTCATGTAGTAGACCGTCCCGGTGTCGCCGACGATGCGCTCGGCGCCCGCCGAGCCGATGGTCACGATGCGCCCGCCGGCGGAAAGATGGGGGATCGCCGCCTGCGCCGCGAGCAGCGGCGCGCGCACATTCACCGCCAGCAGCGCGTCGATCGCCTCGACGCTGATATCGGCAATGGCGGCATAGAGGGCGATGGCGGCATTGTTGACGAGGATGTCGAGGCCGCCCAAAGCCGCCGCCGCGTCGTCGACCGAGCGCTTGATGGCCGCGGGATCGGCGCTGTCTGCCTGGATGGCAAGGGCCTGCCGGCCCTTGGCCTCGATGGCGCGCACCACCTCGGCGGCGCGATCGGCCGAGCGCTCATAGGTGATGGCGACGTCGGCGCCCTTGTCGGCCAGAGCGAGAGCAATGGCGGCCCCGATGCCGCGGGAGGCGCCGGTGACGAGGGCGCGCTTGCCGGAGAGTTCAACCATGGTGGTGCTTTCTGTATTGATCGATAGATATATGCCTATGGTCGTTGTCAGGCCCGGTCAAGAGAATTATATAATGACCGATGCAAAATGATGACGCCCAGCCTGCGCCTCCCGATACCGGGGCCCGCCCCCGCGGGCGCCCGCGCGCCTTCGATCGAGAGGCCGCGCTGGCGGAGGCGACGCGCCTGTTCTGGGCCAAGGGCTACGAGGCGACCTCGATCGCGGAGCTGACGCAGGCGATGGGGATTGGGGGCCCGAGCCTCTATGCCGCCTTCGGCTCCAAGGAGGCGCTGTATGTCGAGGCGCTGCGGCACTACAGCGACAGCAATGCCGCACTTGTCTGGACCAGCTTCGAGCGCGCCGAGACGGCGCGAGACGCCGTCCGCGGGTTTCTGATGGACTCCGCCGCAGCCCTTGGCGGCGGTGAGGCGCATCCCGCACGCGGCTGCATGGTGACGCTGTCCTCGGTCGGCAGCGAAGGCCATGAGGAGCTCGGCCGGCTCGTCTGCGAGGCGCGAGGCGTCACGCTCGAGCGGCTGAAAGCCCGGCTCGCGGCCGGCGTCGACGCTGGCGAGATCGCGGCCACGACCGACATCCATGCGCTGGCCCGCTTCGTGCAGACCGTCCAGAACGGCATGTCGATCCTGGCGCGCGACGGCGCGCGCTGCGATGAGCTGAGGTCGGTTGCCGAGGTGGCGATGCTGACCTGGGACGCCTGCACCCGGGCTTGATTGAGTGCAAGAGGGTGGCGCCGGACGGCCGAGGCGTGCCGCAGCGCGGCGGCCGGCGTCGGCGGTCCCTCCGCTCGTTGGGGCTGACGGGCGCGCCGGCGACAACGGCAAGACGACCCTTAGCGTCGCGCCAGGAGCGGCAACGGCCGCGCTCCTGAGGGAACGCGGCCGTTCTGCGTCGTGATGCAGGCCAGGGCCGGAGCTGCGGCGGAACGGATCAGCCGGCCGGGCGAAGCCTCTCCCCGGCAGACCTGCTTTACTTCAACGGCAGGAACAGCTCCGCCACCGCCTCGTGCTCCGGCACTTCCGGAAAGAAGGCGAGGCGCTGGCAGTAGATCGGGAAGTCGCGTGCTTCCTCGCCGCTGGCCGGCAGCCAGTCGCGGTAAAGATAGAGCGCGGCGGGCTCCAGATTGTCGGTATGCCCGACGACGCGCAGCACGGCGCAGCGCCCGCCCGGGATCTCGCCGGCCTTGATGGGCTCGCCATAGGACTCGATCGGCCGGTCGGTGCCGGCGCACAGGTCAACGCGATAATCGTCGGGCGTGGCTGGACGCCGTTCCGAGCGCCAGACATTGAAGGTCGGGCTCGTCCGCGGATGCAGGCCGGCGGCCTTCCGCCAGGCGATGAAGCGCTGGATCGTGGCACCGAGCCCAGCGGGATCGCCGCGATGCTCCAGGATGGCGACCGGCGTCGCAGGCACGTCGCGGATCGCCACGTCGGCGGGCGCGAATATTCGTTGCATGCGCTTGCTCCTGGCGGTTTCGAGAGGCCCGAAGGCGGCAAGCCACGTCTCCCAGTCGGGCGCCTTGCGGAACGCGGATGGCGACTGGCCGAAGCGCTGCCGAAAGGCTCTGGCGAACGCGTCCGGCGCGTCGTAGCCGGCGTCCATGGCGATGTCCGTGACGCTCTGGCCGTCGCGATAGGCGAGCCGGTACGAGGCGCGCTTCATCCGGGACAGCTGGACGTAACGCGCGACCGAGAGGCCGAAGGTCGCCGTGAACTGCCGCTGGAAGTGATATTTCGAGAAGGCCGCGACGGCGCTGACCCCGTCGAGATCCAGATCGTCGCCGAGATGCCGGTCGATGTGATCCAGCACCCTTCCCATCCGGGCATGATAGTCTCGAAGCGCCGCCGTCATCGTCCTGTCCCGCGTGGCGCCACCAGCTAGGCGCTGACGCCCGTCATCCGCTCGACCGATCTTGCGGTTCGGGAGCCGGTCCCGCACCTGATGCAGCATATTGGCACGCGCGAGCGGCGTGCCGGCCGCCGGTGTAGTACGGGGAACCGGCGGTCGTGGAAACGGCAACGGCCGCGCTCCGAAGGGAACGCGGCCGTTCTGCGTCGTGATGCGGGCCGCGGCCGGAGCCGCGGCGGAACGGATCAGCCGGCCTGCAGCGGCGAGATGGAGATCTCGACGCGGCGGTTCTCGGCGCGTCCGTCCGCCGTGGCGTTGGAAGCGACCGGCCGGCTCTCGCCATAGCCTTGCGCGTTGAGGCGCCGCGGGCTGACGCCCTGGCTGACCAGGAACTGGCTGACGGAATCGGCGCGGTCCTCCGACAGGCGGAGATTGTAGGCGTCCGAACCCTGGCTGTCGGTGTGGCCGTCTACGTCGACGATCGACTTGTCGAACTCCTTCAGCACCAGCGCGACCGAGGTCAGCGTCGGGTAGAAGCCCGGCAGGATGGAGGCCTGATCGGTCGGGAAGGTGATGTTCGACGGCATGTTGAGGATGATGCGGTCCCCGACGCGGGTGACCGAGACGCCGGTGCCCTGCAGCTGGCGGCGCAGCTTGTCCTCCTGCGAGTCCATATAGGCGCCGATGCCGCCACCACCGATGGCGCCGATACCGGCACCGATCAGGGCCGCGCGGCCGGCGTCGACCCCCGTGGCGCGGCCGACGACATAGCCGCCGAGCGCGCCGACGCCGGCGCCGATGCCGGCGCCGCCGACCGTGTTGGAGAGCTTGGATTCACCCGTATAGGGATCCGTAGTGCAACCGGCGAAGGCGGCCGTGAAGGCAAGCGCCAGGCAAAGCTTCTTCATGACGATATCCAGCAGATATGTCCGGTCGCTGAGGCAAGCGCCGGATCTTTGATGTTCTTCATGTCCCGGAGCCGCTGTAGACGGCGAGGCTGGTGCGAAGATGGCGGCGGCGGGGAGGTGCTGCGAAAGAGCGGGAACCGTGGCGCGGCTGCAACGGGGCTTAAGCGTTGAGCGGGCAGCGGCTGCTGATTATAGTTCCGCCACTGACATACGGTTCTCGGAGGTTTTCGCGTGAACGAGGTCGTGATCGATCCGGGCCTCCTGGCGGAGGCGGAAGCGCTCGACATCGACGTGTCGCATGCGGCGAGCACCGGTGTTGCGCAGGCGGTCCGCGCTAAGCGGCAGTCGCTCTGGCGCGAGCAGAACGCCGAAGCGCTCACGTCGTCGAATGAGTATGTTGAGAGAAACGGTCTGCCGCTGGCGGCACACCGCGTGTTCTGATCACCGTCGCAGCGGTGTCGCGCAGGCCTATGCCGGCAGGCTCAAGCCTGCCGGCGGTGCCAAGGCGTCAGGCCGCGGCGCGCTTCTCGATGAGGCCGCGATTGATCAGGAGCTCGGCGATCTGGATGGCGTTCAGCGCCGCACCCTTGCGCAGATTGTCGGCGACCACCCAGAGGTTGAGGCCGTTCTCGATCGTCTGGTCCTCGCGGATGCGCGAGATATAGGTGGCGTCCTCGCCCGCCGTCTCGATCGGGGTGATGTAGCCGCCGTCCTCGTGCTTATCGATGACGAGGCAGCCGGGCGCCTCGCGCAGGATGTCGCGCGCCTCGTCGGCCGTGATCGGGTTCTCGAACTCGATATTGACCGCCTCGGAATGGCCGATGAAGACCGGCACGCGCACGGCCGTGCAGGTGACCTTGATCTTCGGATCGAGGATCTTCTTGGTCTCGGCCATCACCTTCCACTCTTCCTTGGTGGAGCCGTCCTCCATGAAGACGTCGATATGGGGGATGACGTTGAAGGCGATGCGCTTGGTGAACTTCTTCTTCTCGATCGGGTCGGCGACGAAGACGGCGCGCGACTGGCCGAAGAGCTCGTCCATGCCTTCCTTGCCGGCGCCGGAGACCGACTGGTAGGTCGCCACCACGATGCGACGGATCCTGGCATGGTCGTGCAGCGGCTTCAGCGCCACGACGAGCTGGGCGGTCGAGCAGTTCGGATTGGCGATGATGTTCTTCTTGGAGAAGCCCGCCACGGCGTCGGCATTCACCTCCGGCACGATCAGCGGCACGTCCTGGTCGTAGCGCCAGGCCGAGGAATTATCGATCACGACGCAGCCGGCCTTGCCGATCTTCGGCGACCATTCCTTGGAGATGTTTCCGCCGGCCGACATCAGGCAGATGTCAGTGTCGGAGAAGTCGTAGGTATCGAGCGCCTTCACCTTCAGCGTCTTGTCGCCGAAGGAGACTTCCGTGCCCTGGCTGCGGCGGGAGGCAAGCGCCACCACCTCGTCGGCAGGAAAGCCGCGCTCATCCAGAATGCTCAGCATCTCACGCCCGACATTGCCGGTGGCGCCGACGACCGCGACCTTGTAGCCCATGGGATCCGACCCTTCGCTCTCGCCTCCGACTTCTCGCGCGCTCGTCATCCGCCCCGGGGAGACAAGCGGGGCAGGCGGCGTCAGATAATCGTTTTGATCGGGGAGCGCGTGATCATGGCGGCCCGTATGGTCCGCAACCCCGCAAAAGTCAATGACCCGGCGGCAACAGGAAGGGGCGCGGCGAGCCGCGCTAAGGCTCAGGCGCCGGCATCCTGCGGACCTTCGGCGGCGTCGGTCGAGGCCGGGTCGGACGCTGCCTCCAGCAGCCAGTTGTGGAAGGCGCGCATCGCCGGCGTCAGGCCCTTGGTCTGCAGCCGCGTCAGCCAGTAGCGGCCGGTGCCGGCATAGATGGCGAAGGGCTGATGGAGCTGGCCACTGGCGATCTGGCGGGCGAACATCAGCGGCGGGGCAAGCGCGACGCCGGCGCCCTGCAGCGCTGCCTCCACCATGGCGAGCGAGGAATCGAAGACGATGCCGCCGCCCGGCGGTGGCGCGGTCGCGATGCCGGCGGCGCGGAACCATTCCGGCCATTCCTCGGAGCGATAGGAGCGCAGCAGCGTGCGCTCCGCCAGATCCTGTGGCCGCTTCAGACCGGCGGCGAGGTGCGGCGTGCAGAGCGCGGACAGGGGCGCTTCGAAGAGCGGCAGGGCATCCACCGCCTGCCAGGCGCCGCGGCCGAAGCGGATGGCATAGTCGAGCCCTTCGGCGGCGATGTCGACGCGATTGTTGTTGGTGGAGAGGCGCACCTCCACAAACGGATGACGCTTCCGGAAAGCGGGGAGGCGCGGCAGCAGCCAGCCGACCGCGAAGGTGCCGACGGCACCGAGGTTAAGCACCTCGCGCACCGTGCCGCCCTCCAGACGGTCGAGCGTATCGGCCATGCGGTCGAAGGCCTCGGCCAGCACCGGCCGCAGCGCCTCGCCCTCGTCGGTGAGCGCGAGGCCGCGCGGCAGGCGGCGGAACAGCGCGACATGCAGGCGCTCCTCCAGGAGCTTCACCTGATGGCTGACGGCCGCCTGCGTGACGGCAAGCTCGATGGCGGCCCGGGTGAAGCTGAGATGGCGGGCCGAGGCCTCGAAGGCACGCAGGGCATTGAGGGGCAGATAGGGGCGGACCATGCAAGCCGGTATTAGCTGAATTTGGGTCTGCCGCCAGATATCATCATTTGCGGCAGGGCCGCTGCCCTCTCTATCCAGGGGCCAGGCGGTGCCGCGGTGGCACCCTCGTCCTCCCGATGATGGAGCGCCTGATGCCCAATCCCCTTCGCCGCATGGTCGTCATCCTCAGCCTTGCGATCACTGCCACAATGCGGGTTCACAGCGCCGATGCAGCCGAGGCGGTGGTGCGCTGCACCGTGATCGCGGATGCCGAAACTGGCGCGACGCTCCACCGCGAGGGCGGCTGCGACCAGCGATTCACCCCGATGTCGAGCTTCAAGCTGCCGCTGGCGGTGATGGGCTTCGACAGCGGCATCCTCACCGATGCCCACAATCCTGCTTGGGCGCTGAAGCCTGAATTCAACGCCAGTGCGCGGGAGCAGGCCTTTCCAACCGTCGACCCGACCCTGTGGGAGAAGCAGTCGATCGTCTGGTACTCGCAGCAACTGACGCGCTCGCTCGGCACCAAGCGCTTCCAGGACTATGTCCGGCGCTTCGACTATGGCAACCAGGACGTCTCCGGCGCGCCCGCAAAGGCGGACGGGCTGACGCATGCATGGCTTGGCACATCGCTCGCCATCTCGCCGGACGAGCAGGTGGCGTTTCTGCGCCGCTTCTTCGATCGCAAGCTCGGCGTCTCCGACACGGCCTATGCGATGACGGAAAGCGTCGTGCCGAACTTCGAAGCCGCTGACGGCTGGAGCGTGCACGGCAAGACCGGCGCCGGGCGCCTGCCGGCCACGGCGGGCAAGCCAGACGGGGATCGCCGCACGATCGGCTGGTTCGTCGGCTGGGCGGAGAAGGGCGGCCGGCGGGTGGTGTTCGCGCGGATGGAGGCGGGCGCCAAGCCGACGGACGAGCCTGCGAGCATCCGGGCGCGCGATGGCCTCATCCAGGCGCTGCCGGCGCTGGTCCGCTGACCCGCCAGATCATCGGCGACGCGGCGGTGATCCAGACGAAAAGAAGGCCGTCCGGCGGGAGCCGAGCGGCCTTGCTTCATGATGGGGTCGGAGGTGGCGCCGCCGCTGTCCCGGGCAGGTCGCACGGGATGCGGTTACGGCCCGACCTTTGCCGGATCAGACCTCGCGGGGCTCGGACCGCCGGGCGAACTTCTTGGCCACCCAGGCAACGAGCAACGCCTTCAGAATACCTTTGATCATCAAGTCCTCCATCTCACGCTTTCTCCCTCAATGCTGCGGGCGCCCGAAGGTTGCGCGTCTGCGGCGCGCTTTTGCTGCAGTGCTTCTAAGACTAAGGGCGAAGTTCCCTCAGCACGCGAGACCCTTTACCGATAACCATTGGGAAACCGTCTGCCGGACCGCTCGACCAGAAGCGGCCGGAGGCGCGCGGCATGAGGCGCTGAGGCGCACCATGGGCCGCAGGGAGCTACGACCGCCGCGGCGGCCAGAGGGAGGAAGACATGACGACATTGACGACGCCGGAGGTCGCCGGAACGCGGCGCGCCATGACCGGCGAGGAGAGGAAGGTCATCTTCGCCTCCTCCCTCGGCACCGTGTTCGAGTGGTACGACTTCTATCTCTACGGCACGCTGGCGAGCTTCATCGGCGCGGCCTTCTTCAACGAATATCCGGAAACCACCCGGAACATCTTCGTTCTCCTCGCCTTTGCTGCCGGCTTCCTGGTGCGCCCCTTCGGCGCGCTGGTGTTCGGCCGGCTCGGCGATCTCGTCGGGCGTAAATACACCTTCCTGATCACCATCGTGATCATGGGCCTGTCGACCTTCATCGTCGGCCTTCTGCCGGGATCGGCGACGCTCGGGATCCTGGCGCCGACGCTCCTCATCGCGCTGCGCATGCTGCAGGGCCTGGCGCTCGGCGGCGAATATGGCGGCGCGGCGACCTATGTGGCCGAGCACGCGCCGAACAACCGCCGCGGCTTCTTCACCTCCTGGATCCAGACCACCGCGACGCTCGGCCTGTTCCTGTCGCTGATCGTGATCCTGGCCATCCAGAACCTCCTGTCGACGGAAGACTTCGCCGCCTGGGGCTGGCGCGTTCCCTTCCTCTTCTCCGTGCTGCTGCTCGGCATCTCCATCTGGATCCGGCTGCAGATGGCGGAATCGCCCGCCTTCAAGCGCATGAAGGAAGAGGGCAAGGGCTCCAAGGCGCCGCTGTCGGAGGCCTTCGGCCAGTGGAAGAATGCCAAGCTCGCGCTGATCGCCCTGTTCGGCCTCACCGCCGGCCAGGCGGTGGTCTGGTATTGCGGCCAATTCTACGCGCTGTTCTTCCTCCAGAACGTCCTGAAGGTGGAGAACCAGTCGGCCAACATCATGGTCGCCATCGCGCTCCTGATCGGCACCGGCTTCTTCGTCGTCTTCGGCTGGCTGTCGGACAAGATCGGCCGCAAGCCGATCATCATGGCGGGGCTGCTGCTCGCCGTCCTCACCTATTTCCCGCTGTTCAAGGCGCTGACGGCGGCGGCCAACCCGGCGCTGGCGCAGGCCGAGCAGACCATCCGCGCCACGGTGACCGCGGCGCCGGGCGACTGCACCTTCCAGTTCAACCCGACAGGCACGGCGAAGTTCACCAGTTCCTGCGACATCGCCACCGCCTTCCTGGCCCGTTCCTCGGTGCCCTACGACCTCGCCGAAGGGCCAGCCGGCCAGCCGGCCACGGTGCGCATCGGCGACACCACGGTGACGTCCTACGACGCCGCGGCTGCGGGTGCGGGCGCCACGGCGGCCCAGGCCAAGCTGACGCATGACCTGAACCTGGCGCTGCAGAATGCCGGCTTCCCGCTGGCGCGCGGCGCCGCCAAGGTGCCGGATTCCAAGCTCGACGCCTTTGCGGCGGCGAACCCGGAGCTTGGCCTCGACGTCGCGGCGGTGCGCGCCGGCGACAAGGTGATGACGCCGGCGGCCGAACTGGTGAAGGCCAAGCTGCTGACGCAGGCCGAAGCGGATGCTGCGGGCGGGGCCGAGCAGGCGGTCTACACCGTGCCGAACGGCGGCGCCTTCAAGATGGTCGCCGATCCCGACGCCATCAACTGGCCGCTGACAATCGCCATCCTGACCGTGCTGGTGATCTACGTGACCATGGTCTACGGGCCGATCGCGGCGATCCTCGTCGAGATGTTCCCGACCCGCATCCGCTACACCGGCATGTCGCTGCCCTACCACATCGGCAACGGCTGGTTCGGCGGGCTGCTGCCGGCGGGCGTCTTCGCCTTGAGCGCGGCGGCCGGCGACATCTATTACGGCCTCTGGTACCCGATCGTGATCGCCGCACTGACCTTCGTCATCGGCATGATCTTCGTGCGCGAGACCAAGGGCGTCGATCTCGACCGGATCGCATGACCGGAGCGGCGCCGGCGCGCCGCACCGGATAACCACAAAAAGCGAGGGCCTCCGGAGCGATCCGGAGGCCCTTTGGCGTTGAGGCCCTCGCGCAGCGCCGTGACGCGGCGAGTGCCGGGCGGGCGACGGTCTATGACGGGGTGGACCGGCGCGGCGACGCCAACTCCGGCGTCACGCCGCAGGGGCGCCCCCCAAGGGGACGCCCCAGGGGACGCCTCAGGCGGTGAGCGCCTCGCGGTAGCGCGCCACGATGGCGTCGCCCATTGCGGCCGTGCCGACGGTCTGGCTGCCCGCGGCAGCAATGTCGGCCGTGCGGATGCCGCTGCCGAGAACGTCGGCGATCGCCCCCTCCAGCCGGTCGGCCTCCTCCACCATGGCGAAGGAATAGCGCAGGCACATGGCGAGCGAGGCGATCATCGCCACCGGATTGGCGATGCCCTTGCCGGCAATGTCCGGCGCCGAGCCGTGCACCGGCTCGTACATCGCCCGGCGGCGGCCGGTCTCCGCGTCGGGCGCGCCAAGCGAGGCCGACGGCAGCATGCCGAGCGAGCCCGTCAGCATCGCGGCGATATCGGAGAGCATGTCGCCGAAGAGATTGTCGGTGACGATGACATCGAACTGCTTCGGCCAGCGCACCAGCTGCATGCCGCCGGCATCGGCCAGCATGTGCTCCAGCGCGACGTCGCCATATTCCTGCGCATGGACGCGGGTAACGACCTCGTTCCAGTAGAGGCCGGACTTCATGACGTTGCGCTTCTCCATCGAGGTCACCTTGCCCTTACGGGTGCGGGCGAGCTCGAAGGCGACGCGGGCGATGCGCTCGATCTCGTAGGTCTCGTAGACCTGCGTGTCGATCGCGCGCTTCTGCCCGTTGCCGAGATCGATGATCTCCTTGGGCTCGCCGAAGTAGACGCCGCCGGTGAGCTCGCGCACGATCAGGATGTCGAGGCCTTCGATCACTTCGGGCTTCAGCGAAGAGGCCGAGGCGAGCGCGGGATAGCAGATGGCGGGGCGCAGATTGGCAAAGAGCTGGAGATCCTTGCGCAGGCGCAGGAGGCCGGCTTCGGGGCGCTTTTCGTAAGCGACCTTGTCCCATGTCGGCCCGCCCACGGCGCCGAACAGGACGGCGTCGGCGCTCAGCGCGAGGTTCATCGTGGCGTCGGTGACCGGCAGGCCCTCGGCATCCAAAGCGGCACCGCCGACCAGGGCCGTCTCAGTCTCGAATCCCGCGCCGCTGATCTCGTTGAGGAGGTCGATCAGCTTCTGCACCTCGGCCATCGTCTCCGGGCCGATCCCGTCGCCGGGCAGAAGCAAGAGCTTGCGGGTAGGCATGTCGGTCCTCCGTCACATCGTTCGACGGAGCTGGCTTTACACCAAAGCGGCGGGGTGAACAGCCGTGGCGGCAGCGTGGACGCCGCCGTGGGGGACGATGCGGGAGGCGGGGCGGCTTGGCCGACGCGGATCGCCGGGTCCGCGGCTTGCCGGACCCTGCCCGTCGGCGCGCCGCGCGCCGCCTTAGGCCAGCGGGGCGATCAGGCGGTGGTGCTCGCGTCGCGAGGCCATCCTGCCGCCGGTGCCGAAAAAGGGGCCACGGGGCCGGGCCGAGGAGGGGGGGTTGTGCAAGCGGGGCGGGGCGCGGACCGATCCCGGATGGTTACCAGCGCCACGCATAACCCCTCGAAATACCTTGACTTCGACACAATCTGGCAAGGTCCGCTTAACCGTGTTCAGGCGATAAGTCCGCCATCCGTCACCCCGCCCGCTGAAGCAGCGTTCCCCCGCGCTGTCCGGACGGCCTTTGCCGGGAGCCTGACCCTTGCCTTTCTTCATTCCGTCGCGCGTCGCCGACCACATCACGATCAGCCTCTGCCTGATCGCCGGCATCATGCTGTGCCGCTGGCTGATCGAATGGGTCGCCGTGCGCCATGCCGATCCGGCGACCGCCCGCCAGCGCCGCTTCACCATCCGCGCCACCAGCAATGCGCTTCTGGCGATCTGCCTGCTCGGCATCTGGCTGAGCGAGATCCAGAACCTCGTCCTGTCGCTCGCCGCCGTGATGGTGGCGCTGGTGGTGGCCACGAAGGAGCTGATCATGTGCGTCGCCGGCTCGGCGCTCAGGATCGGCGGTCGGCTGTTCAAGGTCGGCGACCGCGTCGAGCTGAACGGCATCCATGGCGAGGTGATCGACCATGGCCTGTTCGCAACCACCATCATGGAGCTGCCCTCGCCGCATCTCGGCCATGCCGGCACGGGGCGCACGATCCGCCTGCCCAACTCGGTGCTCCTGACCGGACCCGTGCGGGTGGAGGCGCAGCTTCGCCACTTCGCGCCGCACCGCTTTACCGTGACGCTGGACCAGGCGTTCTCGCCGAGCGAGGGCATGCGCATCCTCGATGCGGCCGCTTCGGACGCGCTAGAGCAGGATGCCGAGCGGGCGACGCGCTTCCATCGCATGACGGCGAACAAGGCCGGCGCGGACATCGAGGGTCCCGGGCATTGCGTCGCGATCGGAACGTCGGAGCTCGGCAAGCTGCAGTTCCACGTGATGATCTACTGCCTGGTACGCGAGGCGCATGAGCTGGAGCAGCGGATCATCCTCGCCTTCCTCGATGCCGTGCACGAGGGGGTGAGCCGCAAGCCGAAGGCGGGCGAGGAGCGCGCCTGGAACGAGATCGCCCGGCAGCTGCGCGAGCTGCCGACACAGACAAACGGAACGGGGCGCGAGGCCGCCCCCTTGAAGGAGGCGCGCGGCCATGCGGCGTAACGGAACGGAACGTGTGCGCGCCGAGGCGCTCGGGCGGGCTCTGGGCACGGCGGAGCGTCCCTGCCGCCGGCGGTGGCATCCGACCCAGCTGCAGAACGATGGGCAGCTGGCGCGGATCAGGGCGCAGGTCTGAAGCGCGTCCGGCGCAGCCGAGCGCTGAAGCGCCATAGCTGAACAGGAACGCTCAAGCTCGGCAGCCAGACGCTGAAGCCGTGGCGCTCGCCGAGGGATGCGTCATCCCGGCGATGGCGGCATTCGGCGGTCGTCACGGCCTGGCCGCGGCGCATGTCCTTTGCGCCGGCAACCAGCCGTGGACGAATGGCAACGCGAATGAAGGCCGGCGCCGCGCGGCGCCTGCCTTCATCGGAGCGGTGTGCTCAGGCCCAGGGGCGGCTCTCGACGAGCTTGTTCTCGAAGGCGGAGATGACCTCGCCGCGCTCCATGGTGAGGCCGATGTCATCGAGGCCGTTCAGCAGGCAGTGCTTGCGGAACGGATCGATCTCGAAATGGATGGTGCCGCCGTCCGGCCCGCGGATCTCCTGGGCCTCGAGGTCGATCGTCAGGCGGGCATTGGAGCCGCGCTCGGCATCGTCCATCAGGAGCTCCAGCTCCGCCTCGCTGACGCGGATCGGCAGGATGCCGTTCTTGAAGCAGTTGTTGTAGAAGATGTCGGCGAAGGACGTGGAGATCACGCAGCGAATGCCGAAGTCGAGCAGCGCCCAGGGGGCGTGCTCGCGCGAGGAGCCGCAGCCGAAATTGTCGCCGGCGACGATGATCTCCGCCTTGCGATAGGCCGGCTTGTTGAGAACGAAGTCGGGGTTCTCCGAACCGTCCTCGCGATAGCGCTTCTCGGCGAAGAGACCGGTGCCGAGGCCGGTGCGCTCGATCGTCTTCAGATAGTCCTTCGGGATGATCATGTCGGTGTCGATATTGACGATCGGCAGCGGCGCGGCGACGCCGGTGAGCGTGGTGAAGGGCTGCATCGCGAAGGTCTCCTTCCATCCTGATTGCGATGCTGGTTAGCACCCGCGCCCTGTGCCGCCAAGGCATCGAGCGTTTCACGTGAATCACGACGGGTTCGCTAGGCCTGTCGAAGACCGCTGCCGTCACTGGAAATTGCGCCCCTTCGGCAGCACGGCGCGGGCATCGCGGTCGGCCACGCCCGGCTGATGACCGGGCGGCGCCGCAGCCTCGGGAACGGCCGGCGCGCGCCGGCGGGAGGAGGGCAGGCCGCGCCCGCGCTCGCCGGCGGAAGGGTGGCGCATCTCGTCGCCGCGCGCCAGCGCCTCGAAGAGGCTCGCGGCGGCACCTGCGATCCAGGTTTCGTCGCCGGACGCGGCGGCGCCCGGCCGCTGTGGGGGATGGCTCCTGAGCGGCTGGCGGACATGATCGGCCGGCGCCAGGTGGCCGCTGCCGAGGCCGCCGGTCGCGACCTGCATCAGGAGCGGCGTCAGATCCTCGATACGGTCGGCGACGACATGGATCACGCCATGATCGGACTGCATGCGGCCGGTGACGCGCACGAAGCGCGCGCCGAGCACCACCGGCCGGTTGGCCTCGAAGAATTTCGGCCAGACGATGATGTTGGCAATGCCGGTCTCGTCCTCGATCGTCATGAAGATGACGCCCCGCGCCGAGCCGGGACGCTGGCGGATGAGAACGAGGCCGGAGACGCTGACGCGCCGGCCGGAGCGCAAGCCGTCCATCTCGGCATTGGCGATGATGCCCTCCGCCCGCAACACCTGGCGCAGGAAGGAGACGGGATGGGCTTTGAGCGACAGCGACAGGAAGCGGTAGTCGTTGAACACCTCCTCGCCCGGCGGCATCGAGGGCAGCGCGGCGTCGGGCTCGGGCTGCAGCTCGCCTTCGCCAGCGGCGGCCCCGGCGAACAGCGGCAGATGCTCGGCGGCGCTCGCCCCATCCAGCGCCTGCGCGGCCCAGAGCGCGTCGCGGCGCGACAGGCCGAGCGAGGCGAAGGCGTCGGCATCGGCCAACCGCTCCATGGTGGCGCGGGATAGACCGGTGCGCAGCCAAAGGTCGCGCACGGAATCATAGCCAGCGCCCCGGTGTGTGACGAGCCGCGTCATCTCCGCCTCCGACAGGCCCTTCACCTGCCGGAAGCCGAGCCGGACGGCATGGGCGGTGCGCATCGCCGCGGCCATTGCGCGGTGCCGCGGGTGGATGCGGCGGGGATCGAAGGGGGCCGCCTCCAAAGTCTGGTCCCAATGCGAGTGGTTGATGTCGACGGGGCGGACCTCGATGCCGTGCTCGCGGGCATCGCGCACCAGCTGCGCCGGAGCGTAGAAGCCCATGGGCTGGGCATTCAGGATGGCGGCGCAGAAGACGTCGGGATAGCGGCACTTCATCCAGGCCGAGGCATAGACGAGGAGCGCGAAAGAGGCGGCGTGGCTTTCGGGAAAGCCGTATTCGCCGAACCCTTCGATCTGCCTGAAGCAGCGCTCGGCGAAGTCGGGATCATAGCCCTTCGCCACCATGCCCTTCACCATCTTCTGGCGGAAGGTATGGATCTTGCCGGAGCGCTTGAAGGTCGCCATCGCCCGGCGCAGCTTGTCGGCTTCGTCGGCCGTAAAGCCGGCGGCGACGATGGCGATCTGCATGGCCTGCTCCTGGAATAGCGGCACGCCGAGGGTGCGGCCGAGCACCTTGCGCAGCTCGTCGCTCGGATAATGCTCCTCCTCCAGCCCCATGCGGCGGCGCAGATAGGGATGCACCATGTCGCCCTGGATGGGACCGGGACGCACGATCGCCACCTCGATGACGAAGTCGTAGAACTGCTTCGGCTTGAGCTTGGGCAGCATCGACATCTGCGCCCGGCTCTCGATCTGGAAGACGCCGAGCGTGTCGGCGCGCTGCGTCATCTCGTAGGTCGGCTGGTCGTCCGGCTTCAGCGACAGTTCGGCGAGGGTGATGCGGTGGCCATAATGGGCCTCGATGAGGTCGAAGCCGCGCCGGAGCGCCGACAGCATGCCGAGGGCGAGGATGTCGATCTTCAGGATGCCGATCTCGTCGATATCGTCCTTGTCCCATTCGATGATGGTGCGTCCGTCCATGCCGGTGTTGAGGATCGGCACCACCTCGTCGACGCGCCCGCGGGTGAGGACGAAGCCGCCGACATGCTGGGAGAGATGGCGGGGAAAGCGCGTCAGCTCGGTGGAAAAGCGTAAGACCAGCGCCGTAGTGCGATCGGCCATCGACAGGCCTGCGGCGGCGGCCTGACGCTGCCCCAGCGCATCGTCGTGATAGCCGAAGACGGCGCCGTTCATCGCCGCGATGGCATCGCCCGACAGGCCGAAGGCCTTGCCGACCTCGCGCATGGCCGAGCGGGCGCGGTAGGTGATCACCGTCGCGGCAAGAGCGGCCTTGTCGCGACCGTAGCGCTCGTAGATGTGCTGGATCACCTCCTCGCGCCGCTGGTGCTCGAAGTCGATGTCGATATCCGGCGGCTCGCCGCGGTCGGAGGAGATGAAGCGCTCGAACAGCAGCTCGCCGCGGTCGGGCGAGACCTCGGTGACGCCGATGCAGAAGCAGACCACCGAGTTCGCCGCCGAGCCGCGCCCCTGGCAAAGAATGCCCCTGTCGCGGGCGAAGCGGACGATGCGGTGGACGGTGAGGAAATACGGCTCGTATTGCAGCTTGGCGATGATAGCGAGCTCGTACTCGATCTTGTCGAAGAGACCGGGCGGGACACCGTCGGGATAGCGCCAGGCGGCGCCCTCATAGGCCAGGCGCCGCAGCTCCTCGGCCGGCGTGCAGCCGAGGCCGAGGCCCTCGTCGGGATATTCGTAGCGCAGGCTCTTCAGGTCGAAGGCAAGCTCGCCGAAGAAGCGGCCGGTCTCGGTGATCGCCTCCGGATGGTCGCGGAACAGCCGCGCCATCTCAGCGCCGGGTTTCAGATAGCGCTCGGCGTTGCGCGACAGGCGCCAGCCAGCCTCGGCGAGGGTGACGTGCTCGCGGATGGATGTGACGACGTCGGCAAGCGTGCGGCGCGGGGCGTCATGGTAAAAGACGTCGTTGGTGGCCATGAGCGGCGTGCGGCAGGCACCCGCCAGAGAAGCGGCCCTGGCGAAGCGGCGCGCATCGAGCCCGTCGCGGCGGGGCGCCACGGCGAGCCGCACGGCGCCCGGAAACGCATCGGCCAGATCCTGGAGCCGGCGGCGGAGCGCCGCCTCCACGCTTTCCGTCTCTCCGGCATGGCCGAGCCCGTCGGGTGCGAGCAGCGCCAGATTGATGCCCTCGCCCCATTCGAGGAGGTCTTCGAAAGTGAGGATGCAGTCGCCCTTCACCGTCTTCAGATTGCCCTGGCTGAGCAGGCGGCAAAGGCGGCCCCAGCCGGGGCGGTCCCGCGGATAGGCAAAGACATCCGGCGACCCGTCGGCAAAGACGAGGCGGCTGCCCGGGGCATAGGCGATGCCGGCATCGCGCGCTTCCTGATAGCCGCGCACCACGCCCGCGACGGTATTGCGGTCGGCAAAGCCGATGCCGGAGAGTTTCAGGCGCGCGGCCGTGACTGCCAACTCCTCGGCATGCGACGCACCGCGCAGGAAGGAGAAGTTGCTGGCGATGCCGATCTCCCAATAGGGCGGCGGCGCGCCACGCTTAGGCGGCTTCATGCGAAGATGCCGTGCATGTACCAGCTTGGGCGCGCCGCACCCGCCGCGGCCGGCGCGGCAAAGGCCGGGAATGCCGCGGCCCCGGGGTCGGCCGGCGCTGCGGCGTCGTCACGCGCTCCGGCCTCCGGGACGGACGCAGCCGCACCATCCTCCGCGCCGTCCTCAAAATCCTCGCGATCCCCGAAATCCTCCTCGCCCGAGGCCAGGAGGTCTGCCGCAGCGTCCAGCGCATCGCTGGCGTCGACACGGAACAGCCAGAAGCGCCGGCCGGCCTCGTCCTCGACGCGGTAATAGTCGCGCGTGCCCTCGAAGGGATCACGCCACCATTCCGGGGCGATGCGCTCCGGTCCCTCCGCCCGCCGGACGCGGTGCAAGGCCTTGCGCCAGCGAAAGTGCAGCGGCGCGCCATCCGGCAGCTCATAGGCCGCCTCGACCGGCTCGGGTGTGCCGAGCAGCCGCACCGGCCGCGGTGCCAGGAGCGGCGGGGTGGCGGCGGCCGCGTCACTGGCCAGCTGGCCTGAGGCCGGATGCCCGGCGCCGAGTAGGGAATGCCGACGCTCCGCCCGTTCCGGACGGTGGCTCTGCACCGGCTGGGCAGTGAGGACGGTGTTTTCGCCGAGCCGCGCGCCCAGCCGGTCGACGAGGTCGCTCAAGGCCTCGCCATTCGCACCGCCGCCGGCAAGGCTGGTCTGGCGATCAGCCACGGCGGCGGTCTCGGCGACGGAAAGGCGGACGAGATCGAAGCCGAAGCCGACATCGATGGCATCCCCGATGCCGGTCAGACGCTCGCGGAACAGCCGGGCGATGCGCAGGGGATCCCGCAAGGGCGCGGCGGTGGCGACGCCGACACGCTCCACCTTGCCATCAACGCGGAACAGCGCGAGGTCGAAGCGGCGGCCGCCTTCGCAGCGCGTGGCGAGATCGACGGTGAGGCGCTCCGCGAGCGCCAGGACGAGGCGCTCGATATCCTCCTGCAGGCTGACCGGCTCGAACAGGCGTCGCTCGGCCGAGAGCGCGGGCACCGGAATGCGCGGCGAGATGGGCGATCCGGCACGGCCGAAGGCCCGGTCGAGCCGCGTCAGGAGATCGGCGCCGAAGCGGCGCACGAGGCTCGGACGCGGCAGATCGGCAAGATCGCCGAGCGTCGAAAGCCCCAATCGGGCCAGGCGGGCGATCATCTCGGGCGCGAGCCGCAGGGATGCCAAAGCAAGCGGCGCGACATGGGCGGCTTCGTCGCCGGTCGCGACGATCCGCCGGACCGGCGTCATCTGCGGGCGCTGCGACACCAGCGCCTGCGCCGTTCCCGCCTCGCTCGCCACCGCCGCCTCGGCCCTGAGGCCGGCGCGCTCGAGGCGCCGCACGACATCGCGCAGCATCGCCCCCTCGCCGCCGAAGAGATGCGCGCAGCCGGAGATGTCGAGGATCAGGCCGTACGGCGCGTCGATGGCGACGAGGGGCGTGTAGCGGTCGCACCAGTCGGCCGCGGCATCGAGGAGCGCGGCATCGGCGCTCACATCCTCGGCCTCGGCCCAGAGGCCCGGAAACCGCGCCCGCGCTTCGGCGAGGCCCGTCCCGACGGACAGGCCGAGGCCAGCCGCGCGCTCGCAGACCGCAACGAGGCGATCGGCATTGCCGACGCGGCCATGGACGACGAGCGGCTCGGCGATGCCGGGGCTTTCGTGCGGGCCCTCCCGGGGTGAGCGGGCGGCTGCCTCACGAGACGCGGCGGACCGCCAGGCGGCTCCGAAGCTCTGCCGCCGGATCCGGTCGGTCGAGAGGAACGGGAAGGCGAGGGCGAGCATCCGCGCCGGTGGCCGTGACGGGCTGGAAACGGCGTTCATCGGGATTCCATTCCACTTGGAAGCGCTGGGGGTTTCTGGATTTCTCGATCGAGACGTCGAAGACGGGCGGCCCGACCAGCTTGCCGCGCAGGGGCGCCGGCGGTGCGGCGGCGGCGCGCAGGCGCAGGCGGAGCGGCGCGGCGGTGGCATCGGCCCGGCCGCCCTGGCGTAAGAGCACGAGCGGTAGGCCGGCCTGGCGGGCGCGCAGATGCAGCCGGCGGGTGCCGTCAAGCGTCAGGCAGGCGGGATTGCCGAGCGTTTCCAGCACCACCAGCGACAGGGCGCCGGAGCGCGCGGCCTCCTCCGCCGCCCAGGCCGCTTCCTCCAGCCGCCGGGTGCGCACCAGGATGAGGCGCGGCGCGCCGAAGGCGTCCAGCCCCGGGAGATAGGGCAGGCCGCCTTCGTTGAGGGCAAAGGACGGCGCCGCCCAGAGCACCGGCCGCCCGTCGGCAAAGAGCGAGGCGAGCGCCAGGACGAAGCCGGCGCCGGTGCCGCTGTCGCGCGTCGCATCGAGATGGATCTCGGACAGGCCCTCGGCCGGAAAGCCGCCGCCAAGCGCCCGGTCCGCCTCGGCAACGCCGAGCGGCACGGCGGCGCGCGGCAGGCGCCGGCGCAGCGGTGTCAGCGCCTGCCGCTCGGCGGCGGAAAGATCCGGCTCCACCGCTGCGCCGGCGTCACGGTTTCTGCCCGGCGGCGAGGCCGGGGCCTCCAGCAGCGCCGGGAGCTCACCCTCGATGCGGGCGATCTGGGCGCGCAGGGCTTCGAGCTCCGCCTTGCGGGCCCTGGGCGGTGATGATGAGGGACGTGCCGCCTCGAGCTGACGTGGCCGATCCTCGCTGCGCGGCGGTTTTGGCGCTTCGCTCTGGCCGCGGGCGACAATGGCGAGGCGATGCGGCGGGCCGACTCGAACGGGGTTCCATCCGGCCTGCCGGTCAGCAGTGGCCAAGCGTTCCTCTGACGAGAGCGGCATAAGCGTCTCCATCGGCGGGACGCTTGGCGCCCAACCGTTCGACCTCTCCCGCGGAGAGGAATTGTTCCTGATATGTTCCTATGGATTCCAGAGCGCCTTGGGAGAGTCAAGCAGTCCTATTTGTGATTATTTTCCTCCCTTAAGGGAACATTTCTGCTCCTCGCAGCATCAAGGTTGATCAGCCGAGCCACCCTCGCCCCATGGCGGCGCAGGCTCTATGCTGGGCCATCCGGATCGCAGGGCAGGACGGCATGGGTATCAGGGATCACAGCGGTGACTGGGGACGGCGGCTGGCGCCGAGCCTCGAGGAGATCGAGGCCCTGGCGCTGGAGGCCTATGCCAACCTGCCCGAGACGTTCCGGTCGCTCTCCGGCGAGATCCGCTTCCATGTCGCCGATTTTCCCGAGGACGACGTGATCGAGGAGATGGGGCTGGAAGGGCCGTTCGACCTGCTCGGCCTGTTCGAGGGGCGCGCGGTGTCGGCGCTGGCGACGCCCGTGACGGGCGAATTGCCGAATCGCATCCTGCTCTATCGCCGGCCGATCCTCGATTACTGGGCCGAGCACGAGGAAAGCCTCGGCACGCTGGTGACGCATGTGCTGATCCACGAGATCGGCCACCATTTCGGCCTGTCCGACTCGGATATGGAGGCGATCGAGGCCGCGGCCCCCTGAGGCCGGCCGATTCGCCCGCCGAGCCAATGGCCTGCGGCACCCCTACCGCTCAGCATGCGAGGGAGCTGAACTCGCCTATCACTTCGGCAGGTTGCTTCATTCGGTCGCAGGGGCGTGACCGGTCACCCTGCTGGCCAATCCTTTGCCTGTGCAACTATCAAGACTCCCGTGCCGCGAGAGCGATATGACAGCCACCTAAGCATAGACACAGGAAGCATGGCAGAGCCGTCCCTTGCTGACGATTTTGCAGCCGATGTCGCTGCCGTCGAGAGCATCGAAGCCGTACCGACGATCCTGCAGGTGATCTGCCGGATGACCGGCATGGGACTGGCGGCAGTGGCGCGGGTGACGGAGGAGCAATGGGTCGCCTGCCAGGTGCACGACCTCATGGGCTACGGCCTGAAGCCCGGCAGCGAGATCGACGTCCACAACACGTTCTGCCGGGTGGTGCGCGAGCAGCGTGAGCCGATCGTGATCGACAATGCCGCGGCCGATCCCTTCTATGCCGACCACCCGATCGTGACGAGATTCGGCCTCCAGAGCTATATCTCGGTGCCGATCGTGCTGCGTGACGGCCGCTTCTTCGGCACGCTCTGCGCCATGGATCCAAATCCCGGGCGGCTGAGCACGCCCGGCTCGGTCGACATGTTCAAGCTGTTCGCGGAGCTGATCGCCTTCCATCTCGACGCGCGGGACCGGCTCGCCTCCATCGAGGCCGTGCTCCACGACGAGCGCCGCACGTCGGAACTGCGCGAGCAGTTCATCGCCGTGCTCGGCCACGACCTGCGCAACCCGCTGGCCGCCATCGATTCGGGCGTGACGCTCTTGCAGCAGACACCGCTCGACGCCCGCGCCGCGGCGACGGTGGGCCGCATCCAGAACAGCGTCGAGCGCATGGCGCGGCTGATCGACGACGTGCTCGACTTCGCCCGCGGGCGTCTCGGGGGCGGGCTCGTCATCGAACGCGACGATTCCGGGCCGCTGCAGCCGATGCTGGAGCAGGTGGTGACGGAGTTCCAGGCGAGCTCGCCGCAGCGCAGCATCGAGGCGCAGTTTGACCTCGACCGGGCCATTGCCTGCGACCGCTGCCGGATCTGCCAGCTCCTGTCGAACCTCATCGACAACGCGCTGACGCATGGGCTGGCGGCTCAGCCGGTGCGCATCCGCGGGGCCGTGGAGGACAATGCGCTGGTGATCACGGTCACCAACGCGGCCGAGCCGATCCCCCAGACGATGCTGTCGCGGCTGTTCCACCCGTTCCAGCGCGGGCAGCTGCGGGCGAGCCGCAAGGGCCTGGGGCTTGGGCTGTTCATCGCGGCCGAGATCGCCAAGGCGCATGGCGGGACTCTGGAGGCGGATTCGTCGCCCGATGAAACCCGCTTCACCTTTCGGATGCCGATCCAGCCAGCGGCGAGCGCCTGAGCCTTAAGGCGCCGAGCCAAGCCGGCCGGCGCGTTCTGCCCGGTTACTGCTCGCCGAGCTTCACGGCGGGATCGTAGTCCTTGCCCTCGACGGTCTTCACCACCGCCTGGCCGCAGCGCATCAGTCCGGCGGCCGCGTCGAAGGCGTAAGTGGGGCTGCCATGCAGCTCCCAGCCGCCCGCGATGGCCGCCGAGACCTTGTGGCAGAAGCTGGCGTCGTCCGGGCCGGTGAGAAAGCGATAGAGCTTCATGGACGGTCCCTGTGCGAGGGGAGAGCGCAGGCGGGCCTGCACGAGCTGAAGGATCGGCCATGGCTTAGCCGCCACCGCCCTGTCCGGGCAAGAGCGTGCAACCAGGCCGTATAGCGCGCCGCCTGTGCGGGCCGCCGCCGACGCGCCATAGCCCTCAAAAGCGACAGCCCGGCGCGGGATGCGCGCCGGGCTGCCAGTCATGCAGTTGGCTGATCGTCAGCGGCTGCTGGCCTGTTCCATCCAGGCGCGGTGGCGCTGCTCGTCGGCCATCGCCTTCTGGAAGAACTGGCGGGCCTCCGCCGAGGCGACGCTGTTCGAGCTCGCCTGCTGGTAAGCCTGGACGGTATCGTCCTCGTTGGTGCGCATCGCCTTCAGGATCGCACTGTCGCCAACAAGGCTGGCGAGCGCGATCTTGCCGGTGGTGAGCCACTCCTTGGCGTCGCCCTCGCTGGGCGATTCCGCACCGAGCGCACTCGCCATCCGCTTCAGCTCCGCGACATGGCCGAGGTGATCCTCGCGGAAAGCCGCGATCTGGCTCTTGGAGGCAGGGTCCTCGAGCTTCTCGATCGTCGACTCATAGGCGGCGATGGCGTCGTGCTCGAGATAGAGCAGGTTGGTGACGAGCTTCTCGACGGTGGATTCGGTTCCGACTGTGGTGACCATGATATCCTCAAACGTTGCGGCAAGGGTTCTCCGGAGCTAGAGCCCCGGAGATGTCGATGCCGATGATGGACAGCGAAGGGCGCGTGCGGCTCAAGCCGCTTTGGCGCCGCCCTTCGAGCTCTGATTGGCGCTGGATTCAGCGATCTGCGTCAGTAGCGCGTCGGCCTTCTTTTCCTCTTCGAGCGTCTCATTGAGGAGCGAGGCGGCCTCGTCGAGGCCGAGCTGCGTCGCCCAGGTCTTCAGCGTGCCGTAACGCGAGATCTCGTAGTGCTCGAGCGCCTGCGCGCAGCCGATCAGCACGGCATCGCCGGCTGCCGTCTCGCCGAAGTCCTCCAGATCCTCTTCCATCTCGGACGACAGGCCCTGGATCGCCTCGCAGGTCTTGCCGCGCGGCGCCTTGTCGATCAGCTCGAACACCTTCACGAGGCGCTCCACCTGGCCTTCGCTTTCCTCGCGATGCTCATCCAGAGCCTTCTTCAGCTCGGGCGACTGCGCCGCCTTCGACGCCTTCTTCAGTGCGCGGACGGACTGGCGTTCGGCGAAATAGACGTCCTTCAGGGTTTCGTAGAAGGCGTCGTCGAGGGTCTTTTCCTTGGCCATGGTGTTGCGTCTCCTTCAAAATCAAACTCGGGGTGGGCTTCCGGCATAGGCCGGGTCGGTGGATCAACGATTCCATTCGGAAAAGGTTGTGCAACCGAACGATGATTCTTGCCGGTACCTGCCATGCACCGCCAAAGTGCCGATCGATCTTCGTTAGCCGGCGAACGGGTACGGTGTCCGTGTCACAGCATCGGACGCCCGCCGGTGACAGGAATGATGGCGCCGGTGATGTAGCTCGCCTCATGGGAGGCCAGCATGACATAGGCCGGCGCCAGCTCTGCCGGCTGGCCGGCGCGGCCAAGCGGCGTGTCGGAGCCAAAGCTCTTCACCTTCTCCTCCGGCATGGTGGAGGGGATCAGCGGCGTCCAGATCGGGCCTGGGGCCACCGCGTTGACGCGGATGCCGCGCTCGGCGAGCAGTTCCGCCAGACCGGCCGTGAAGTTGGCGATGGCCCCCTTGGTAGCGGCATAGGCCAGCAGCTGCCCCGTCGGGCTCTTGGACTGGATGGAGGTGGTGTTGATGATGGCGCTGCCCGGCTTCATCACGCCCGCCGCCGCCTTCGACAGGTAGAATTGGCTATAGATGTTGGTGCGGAAGGTGGTGTCCCACTCCTCGGCGCTGATGTCCTCGATCTTGTCGATGGTCGCCTGATGGGCGGCGTTGTTGACGAGGATGTCAAGACGGCCGAACTCGCGTGTCGCCCGCTCCACGAGCGACTTGCAGAACTCCTCCGACTTGACGTCGCCGGGCGCGAGAATGGCGCGTCGACCGGCCTTCTCCACCCAGCGGGCGGTGTCCTGAGCGTCCTCGTCCTCGCTGAAATAGGAGATCAGGACATCGGCGCCCTCGCGGGCGAAGGCGATGGCGACGGCCCGGCCGATGCCGCTGTCGGCGCCGGTGATGATGGCGGCGCGGCCTTCGAGACGCCCGCTGCCCTTGTAGCTCTCCTCGCCATGGTCGGGCCTCGGCGTCATCTCATCCGTGAAGCCGGGCATCGCCTGGCTCTGCGCCGGCTGGGGCGGCTGCGGGGCGTCCTTGGTCGGATCGGTGATCATTGCGTCTCCTCTGGTCACAGGCGCACACGGCACGAAGGGTGCGGCGCGCATCGGCCGTGGCTACGAGCCGGGGCGGCGCGGCGACGCTGCGGCCCGGCTGGTCCAGAGAGCAACTGAGAGAGGGGTGAGGAGTTCCGGCCCGTAGCGGGCGCTGCCGGCCCAGCGGGCCGAGAAGCCAAGGAAAAATCCTGTGCCGGCTACGGGACACGGGCTCGGGTGAAGGGATGAAAGGCGGGCCGTCGGCTGTCGGGCAGAGCGCAGGCTAAGTATGGGTTAGATAGCCAAGAACCGCACGCTCCACACGCACGGCCAGATCGACCTGGACAGTTTCGCCACGCTCCCCGGCTGCATCGATCATCCCCTTGATGATGGCCATGACGTCCTGCGTCACGACGGTGACTGGCTCCTGTGGCGCGAGGTCCGAGCGGCTGAACAGCAACAGGCCGATCTGCCGAAACTCCTCGGCAACCCGCGCCGTTTCGGTATCTCCCGGCAGGACCGCCTCTTCGAAGTCCAGCAACCGGGCGAGGGCTGGCCGTCGCAACTGATGCGACACGCAGGCCCGGATCAGCGTTGCCAACGCAGCCCGACCGGTCGGCTCGACCAGCGCCGCCTTGGCCTCAGCGATCAACAGGTCCGTCTCGCGAACGATGAGAGCGCCGAGCAGCGCCTCCTTGCTTGAAAAGTATTGATACAGCGAACCGATGCTGACGCCCGCGCGCTCGGCCACCGCATTGGTCGAAAATCCCTCGCGTCCATCCTGCTCCAGAATGCGAGCCGCTGCCTCGACAAGCGCTGCGACGGTCGCCTGCGCCCGCCCCTGGGTGGGCCGTTTGCGGGGGCTGGGACGCTGCTGGGCCATGGCGAGTCCACGATCGGAAAGCGAGTACAAGATATGAGCTATTGCTCATATCTTCCATCTGGTCAATCTAATCAAGGTGATGCTGAGATGAACGAAGAAACCGATCGCAAGACCGCCCTGACCGTCTTCATGCTTGTCAAGACAACAAGGCTTTGGCTGGACAAGCCGATCGATGAACGCTTCGCGTGGGCCGAGGCCGTGCTGGAGCCGATATTGAAGAAGTATGCCGGAAGCGTCTCCCTCCGCTTCTTTGACGTTGAATTCTACAGCGCTCGCGTAACGGATATTTTCATGTGGAGCGTCGCGGACAAGAAAGCATACGAGATGCTCGTCGAAGAACTGAGGGAAACCGAGTTCTGGGACAAGTTCTTCGACGTCGTCGAGATCCTAGCCGGTGTCGAGGACGCGTACGCTGACAACTACGACCGGAAGACGCTCGCGTCCGCTTGAGCGATGAAGGCAGGACGAGGCAAGAAGGTGCTCCGTGGATGTCGAGCGGGTGTTCTGCACGCCGAACGCCGAACAGCTGACTGCCATTCGTGACCTTGTGGACGCGGGAAGGTACGACCGTTCCTCAGCACCACGCTGCCGCTCACAGAGGTCCGGCAGGCGCTAGCGCTGTCTACCGGCGGCCGGACGCGGGGGAAGATGGCCTTGCGGATCGCGGAATGAAGGAATGAATGGGGGGAGCGAAGGCTTCCCCCATCAGTTCAGCGCCACGTCGGCATTTTTGATCCATCCCACCCAATGGCGATCACGCCAACTCGCATCCATGTCGGCTTTGGGGCTGCGTTCGAAGCGACCGTGCATGTCCGAGATGGCTCGAAAGCCGCCGCGGGCGCCGCCGGTCGCGCGTGACCGGACGGCTCAGCCGCGCCGGAGCGGCACGATCGCCGGCGGCGGTTCGACCATGGCCGGGCGGGCGGCGCGGCGGCAGAGATAGACCTCGTCGGCCTGGCCTTCGATGCGGAAGCCGGCGCTGCGCAGCATCGCCTCCATGCCAGCCTGATTGGGGATCCACCAGTTGGTGGGATCACTGGAATAGGCGTGCTCGATGAAGAGCATGCGCGGGAAGCCTTCCGTCTCCAGAACGGCCTCCTCGGTGAAGGGGTAGTCGGCGGCGGCAGGGAACACCGTCTCGCTGCCCCGCAGCATCGACTGGAACAGGAGACGGTCGCCGACGACGTGCTCGTGAAGGAGGTCCAGCGCCAGCAGCGGGTGGCGCAGATGGTAGAGGACGCCCATGAAGAGGACGAGGTCGAAGCGCTGCCGCAGGCTGGCGACGTCGTAGACCGACATGCGCTCGAAATGGATATCGAGGCCGCTGAGGCCGGCGGCGAGCCGCCCCTGCTCCAGATAGCGCTCATCGGAATCAACGCCGACCACGAGGGCGGCGCCGCGGCGCTTCATCTCGATGGAATAGAAGCCGGCATTGCAGCCGATGTCGAGAACGGACAGGCCGGTCATGTCGTCCGGCACGAGATGGCGGAAGCGCTCGAACTTGAACCAGGGATAGTTGCCGAGGAAGTGCTCGGGCGCCGTCCAGATGCCGGCCAGCTGCATGTTGTGGAACCAGGGGCCAAGCGCGGCGATGCGCTCGGCAATGTCCGGTTCAGTCGAGGTGGCCGTGGCTTCAGCGGAAGAGGTCATGGCGTTGCGCCTCCTTGTTCGGGGCCTGTAGGGGCGGCGGCACGCCTGCGGTCAGGACTGCAGGGCGGCGGCGCTCTCGAGCCTGACGGGGCGGCCAGCGGCACCGCCCGGCTGGGAGCCGATCGGCTCGTCGTCCTGCATTTCGGCACCGGTGCCCGCCTGCGCGGCGAACCAGTCGATGGTGGGCCTGAGGCCTTCGGCCAGCGCCACCGCCGGCTGCCAGCCGAGCAGGTCCCCGGCTCTGGAAATGTCCGGCCGGCGGCGCTGCGGATCGTCCGTCGGCAGCGGATGGTAAACGATCGGCGAGGCCGAGCCGGTCATTTCGAGCACCAGGCTGGCGAGCTCGTTGATGGTGAACTCGACGGGATTGCCGATATTGACGGGAAGGCCCGGGTTCGGCTGCACCTCCATCAGCGCCATCAGGCCGGCGATCAGGTCGGAGACGTAGCAGAAGGAGCGCGTCTGCTCGCCGGTGCCATAGATCGTCAGCGGCGCGCCCGCCAGCGCCTGGCAGATGAGGTTGGAGACGATACGCCCGTCGTCGGGCTGCATGCGCGGCCCGTAGGTGTTGAAGATGCGGGCGACGCGGATATCGGCCTTGCCGGCGCGCCAGTAATCGAAGCACAGCGTCTCGGCGGCGCGCTTGCCCTCGTCGTAGCAGGCCCTGGGACCGGTCGGGTTGACGTGGCCCCAGTAGTCCTCCTGCTGCGGATGGCGTTCGGGATCGCCGTAGATCTCGCTGGTGGAGGCCTGCAGGAAGGACGCGTTGCAGCGCGTGGCAAGCTCCAGCAGCCGGTTGGTGCCGACGACGCTGGTCATCATCGTATGCACGGGATCGGCCTGGTAGCGCGGCGGCGAGGCGGCGCAGGCGAGATTGTAGATCGCGTCCACCTCCAGCCACTCCGGCAGGGGATCGCAGATATCGCCTTCGATGAAGGTGAAGCGGTTGCTGGCCTGCAGCGCCCGCAGATTGGCCGTCGAGCCGGTCTGCAGGTTGTCGAGGCAGTAGACCGTGTGACCTTCGCCGATCAGGCGATCGCTCAAATGGGAGCCGAGAAAGCCCGCGCCACCGGTGACGAGGATCCGGCGCGGCCGGCGTTCCTGCCGATCGCGCTTCTCGACGCCGAGGGGGCCGGCGGACTTCATGCCCTTGGCGATGCTCGCATCCTCAGGCATGGGCGGCGGTCCTTTCGAGGCGAGGCTGTTCAGCCGTGTCGGTCAGCGCGGCGGTCAGCTCGCGGGCGCGGGCAAGGCCGGTATGCTCCGACAGGACGCGGCGGCGCGCCTCGCCTGCCATCGCCTCGCGCGCGTCCGGCGTCACTGTGGTGAGCCAGTTCACCACGTCCTCGGTGGAGCGTGCGATCAGGATCGCCTCGCCGTCGGGGAGCAGCGTCGTCAGCCCGTCCCAGTGATCGCTGATGATGGCGGTGCCGCAGGCCCCGGCCTCGAACAGGCGCACGCTCGGCGACCAGCCGGCGGCGATCATGTCGGCGCGCGTGACGTTGAGCGTGAAGCGCTGGCGGCTGTAGAAATCCGGGTGGAAGGCTGGCTCCAGATGATCGATGCGCTCGACATTGGCCGGCCAGTCGATGTCAGCGGGATATTGCGGGCCGGCGACGACGAAGCGCATCTGCGGCAAGCGCCGGGCAGGCTCGATCAAAAGCGCTTCCAGCGTCGGCTGGCGGTCGGGGCTGTAGGTGCCGAGATAGCCGAGGTCCCAGCCGGGCGGCGTGCCGGTCGGTGCGTAGCGCTCCGGCTCCACCGAGCAGTAGAGCGGCCGGGCTCTACGGGCGCCGAACTCGGTTTCGAGGCGATCAAGGGTGGGGCCGCCGGTGAAGGAGAAATAGGTCTGGAAGAGCGGGATCTGCCGCACCGCCAGGAAGCTCTCCTCGCCGCGCGAGAGGGCGGCCAGGGTCACCGGCGTGTCGATGTCATAGAAGTGCAGCGTATCCGGCGCGATCGCGGCAAGGCGGTCGATCACCTCGATGCCATCCGGCACATAGGAGCCGACGATCACCGCATCGGCGGAGGCGATGGCGGCGCCATAGGTGTCGATCAGCTCGTCCACCGTGTCGTAGAGGCGCAAGTCGCAGAAGCCGGGCTCCGGCAGGTCACGATGGGCGGCATACCAGGGCTTGTCGCGCTCCAGGAACAGGATGCGATGGCCGAGCTCGCGCGCGCCGGCCAGCAGCGCGCGGAAGGTGGTGGCATGGCCGTTGCCCCAGGAGGAGGACAGGCTGAGACCGACCACGACGATGTCGAGCGGCCGGCTCATGCCGCGACCCCGCCGGCGGCCGGACCTGAAGCCGCCTTCGCCGCATGGACGCGGGCAAGGATGGCGTCGACGGTGACGGCGCGCCCCTCATAGGTGTGGTCGGCAAGAACGCGCTTCAGCGCGGCCTGTCCGATCGCGGCGGCGCGCTCGTCGGTGAGACCGACCATGAGATCGGCGACGTCCTGCCCGTCGCGGGCCACCAGCACCTCCTCGCCGGGTTTCAGGAAGAGGTCGATGCCCGGCCACTCGTCGGTGATGAGGCAGGCGCCGGCGCCGGCGGCCTCGAAGACGCGCGTCGGCGGCGAGAAGCCGGTGGCGGCCATGCTGTCGCGGTTGATGTTGAGGACGGCCTTCGGGGAGGTGTTGAAGGCGTTGTGGTCCTTCGTCGGCACATGGCCGATGGCGGTGACGTTGCCCGGCAGCGGCCGGTCATGCCAGCCGGAGCCGCCGAGCAGGAAGTGCTGCTCCGGCAGGCGGGCGGCGGGCTCCAGGAAGAACTGCTCGACGCGCGCTTCGCGGTCCGGCAGGCGGTTGCCGAGGAAGCCCAGCGCGGCGGCAAAGCGCGGCTCGGCCGGAACGGGATGATGCGTCGTCGGATCAAGGGCGTTGTAGATCGGCACGCATTCGGCGGCGCCGAGCGCCCGGTAGGCCTCCACCACCGGATCGCCGCCGCCATAGGTCAGGACGAGGTCGAGTTCGGTCAGCGCCCTGTGGCTCGGATGATCGGGCATCGCCTTCAGCTCGGCCAGGGTCGCCGGGGCGTCGACATCCCAGAAGATCTTCACCGCGCGGGTGTCGGCCGCATCGAGAACGGCGCGCAGAAGCGCATCGTCCTCGTAGCCGACGCCGCTGGTCTTCACCACGACGTCGGCGCCGGCGGCCTCGGCAGCGGCGCGCTTCAGCGCGTCCGGGCTGGCCTCGTAGACGACGACCCTCGCCCAATCCGGCGGCTCGATGTCGCGGTTCTGCTGCCGGCCATAGGCGTCGGGCTCGTAGAAGGTGATGTCGTGGCCATGCGCGGCGAGCGAGCGCAGGAGGCCGCGGTAATAGGTGGCAGCGCCGTTCCAGTAGGAGGAGAGGAGGCTCGAGCCGTAGAATGCAATCTTCACGCCGCTTCCTCCTTAGCCGGCTTATCGTCCCTGAGGCCGCCGATGATGCCGAGGAGCTCGTCGACCCGGTGACGGCACGTATGGCGGGCCTCGATCGTCTCGCGTCCCGCGGCGACGAGCGCGGCCGCGCGGGCAGGATCGCTCAGGACCTCGCGCAGCGCCGCGGTCATCGCCGCGCCGTCCGTCACCATCAGGAAGTCCTCGCCGACGCGGAACAGGCCTTCCTCGTCACGCCAGGGCGCCGAGATCAGCGGAATGCCGCAGGCGAGGGCCTCGAAGACGCGGATGGTCGGAATGCCCGGCAGCGCCTCGACATAGGGGCGGCGGGGGATGTGCATGGTGACGCGGTGGCGGGCGAAGGCGCGCGGCACGTCGGCATTGGCGATCCAGCCGCGATAGGCGAGGCCGGCGCGGTCGAGCGCCGCCAGAGCCTCGCCGGGATAGCGCACCCCATGCACGACGCCCTTCAGACGCAGCGCCCGCGCCGGCTCGATGAGGAACGAGCTGATCTCCGCAGTGCGCTCGCCGTCGCCCCAGTTGCCAATCCAGACGAGATCGCCGGTCGCCTCCTCCGGCAGCGGGCGGAACAGCGCGTCGTCCGCCGCCTCGTGCCAGGTGAAGACGCGGGTGCCCCAGCCGGCGGCAAGATAGCGCTCCCGCAGCGTTTCGCCGAAGGCGAGCACGCCGTCATAATCGGCGAGCATCATGCCGGCGATCGCCTCGCGATCGGAGACGGCGCGGTGATGGGTGTCGTGGAAGAGGAGGGTGAAGCGGCCGCCGTCGCGGCGAATACGGCCGATTGCCTCCACCAGCGCCGGGTCGGTCCATTCGTGGACGACGACGACATCGGCGCCGTCGAGTGCCGCGGCATGGTCGAAGTCCTCGTCATAGATGCGGCTGACGAGGCCCGGGAAGTCGGACCGGAAGCGCCGGACGGCGCCCGCGCCCTCGTTGGCGACGAGGTTGGCGCGGCTCCAGGCGTCCTGCGGCTCCAGCGCGACCGCCTCATGCCCGCGCGCCAGGAGATCGCGCATCACGCCACGCAGGAAATGGGCGTTGCCATGGTTCCAGTCGGAGACGAGGGAGTGGGTGTAGAAGACGAAGCGCACGAACTACTCCGCGGGAACTGACAAGGGACGGGCGGAGGCTGCGAGCGCCGGTTCGGCATGCTGCTGGCCGGATCTGGCCTTGGCCGCCGCGGCATAGGCGGCGAGCAGGGCGCGCAACTGGCGGTCGGGCGTGTAGCGGCGGGCCTGACGGCCTGCGCGGTCCGCCCAGAGGCGAAGCGTCGCCGGATCGGCGGCGAGCTTCGCGATCGCACCCGACAGCGCACGGGGGTCTAGCGGGTCGAAGAAGAGCGCGGCGCCGTGCCACAGCTCGCGATAGGTCGGGATATCGGCCAGCACCAGGGCCGCGCCCGTCGCAGCGGCCTCCAGCGCGGCAAGGCCGAAGGGCTCGTAGCGCGAGGGCGAAACGAAGATGGCGGCCGTGCCGAGGCGCTCAGCCATGGCGCTCTGTCCGAGTTCGCCGAGCGTCTGCGCATGCCGGAAGGCGAAGCTCTCGCCATTGGCGCCGCGGCAGGCGCCGGCGGCGAGGATCGGCCAGGGCGAGGCGGCGGCGGCGGCATCCAGCACCGCGGCGTTCTTGCCCTCGTCCCACCAGCGCGCGGCGGCCAGGACGAAGGGCTGCCGCTCGAGCGGACCGCCGGCGGCATTCAGCGCATCCGTTGCGGTCGCGTTCGGCACGACGCGCACGGCGGTGATCCCGTAGGTCGCCTGCAGCGCCGCCGCATGGCTCTGGCTCGGCGCCACCACTGCATCGGCGGCGGCGAGCGCGCGGCGGGTGATGTCGTACTGCCAGTGCCAGTCGACGGGGAGCGGCGTGCCCCGCATGGCATCCCACCAGGTGACGACGCAGGAATGCGACACGACCACCACCGGCCGACCGGTGACAAGGCCGGCCGCCTGCGAAGGCGTGTTCAGATGCAGAAGGTCGACGTCGTAGCGATCGGCGAGCGCGGCAAGCACCCGCGGCACGGCGGCGAGATCACCCGGCTCGGCGGCCAGCCAGTCGAGCGGCTGGTCGAGGCAGACGAGCTCGGTGCCCCCCAGCGTCGCGACCTCGGCCCGGCGCGAGGCAGCCGGCTCCGGCCCGAGACAGGCGAGCGCGACCTCGATGCCGGCGGCGTTCAGCGTGCGGGCGAGATCGACCGAATAGCGCCAGACGCCGCCGACGGCGTCCGTGGTCATGAGGATACGGCGCGGTCTCATGCGGCCCGGCAGCACGCCTCTTCCAGGGCCGGCAAGGGCAGCGGGCGCTTGTCCTGGATGTCGCTGAAGGCGGCAAAGGCCTGGAGATAATGCTCGTGCGCACGCTCCCAGGCGCGGTCGTCCGGCATGCCCCAGAGGGTGCGGTAGTGCGGCGAGCTCGGATAGGGATAGAGCGGCACCGGCTCGTTCGCCCAGACGCCGTTCTTGATCAGGTGATCGCGCCAGTAGGCGACGAGCTCCGGCTCGTCCTCCACCGTGCCAATGAGATTGGCCTGGACGAAGGGCACGTGCTGACGTGCCTTGATCAGCAGCGCGGCAAGCTCGGGCGTATCGAGACGGCAGCGCTTGGCAAGCGCCTCGCGGCCCTCCACGGTCAGGCTCTCCAGCCCGGCCTCGATCGAGACGCAGCCGGCCCGGCCGAGCAGCTCCAGGAGGTCCGGCTTCCAGAGGTCGATGCGGGTCTGGACGCCGAAGACGATATCGCGCTCGACGAGGGCTTCCAGCAGCGCCTTCTGCGGTAGGAAGATCTCGTCGATGAAGTAGATGTAGCCGACGCCCTGCGCGATCAGCCCATCGATCTCGGCAAGCACATGATCGAGATTGCGGCGGCGATACTGGTCGCGATAGTCGATCTTGGCGCAGAAGGAGCAGTTGTACGGGCAGCCGCGCGAGGCCTCGACCTCGGCGCCAAAGCCGCGCTGCTCCCCATCGAAGCGGTGATGATGGTGCGGGTGGGCGGCGATCCACTCGCTCGGCCAGACGAGCGGCGGATGCTCCACGAAGGGGCTGGAATGAAGGCCGCCGACGGTGACGACGCGCTCGCCATCGAGCCAGGCGGTGGAGGGGATCTTCGTCCAGTCCGGATTGGCGGCGAGCGCCGCGACCGTCTCTTCGCATTCGCCGCGCACGGCGATGTCGACGCCGAGCTTCCGCAGCGTCGGGGCCGGGGTGGCGGAGGCATGCGGGCCGACGGCGACGGTGCGTCCGCCGCGGGTTCCAAGCGCGCGCAGGAACTCGGCGGGCACGCGCAGCTCCGGCGGGGCGCAGCGCCAGAAGAGGTAGGTCGGCGCCGTGGTGACGACGGTGAAGTCCGGCGCGAAGAGGGCGACGAGTTCGGCCAGCGCCGCGTTGTCGAGCTTCTGGAGCTGGCCGTCCAGCATCAGCGTCTCGTGACCGGCGGCCTCCAGGAGGGCGCGGCTATAGCCGATCTCCAGCGGCAGATGCTCTGAGCGGCAGCCGAAATAGATGCTGCCATCGTAGTTCCAGGCCGGATTGACGAGTGCGACCTTCATGCCGACAGCCTCCGTTCCATGATTGTGTTCGCCTGCCGCGGCGTACCGGCGGCCGGCCGGTTGCGGCTGCGCAGCCAGGCGTAGAGATCGTTCAGCCCATCGCGCCAGCCGATCTTCGCCTGCCAGCCGACCGTGCTCTCCAGCTTGCGCGTATCGGCGACGAAATAGGTCTGGTCGCCCTGGCGCGTGTCGCCGTAGCCGATCGAAAGATCACGGCCGACGAGGCGCTCGATCTCGGACAGGACAACGCGCAGGCTGACGGCGTTGGCCGGTCCGCCGCCGAGATTGAAGGCCTGGCCCTTGACCGTGCCGATATTGGCAAGGAGAGCGCGATAGGCCGCGACCGCATCGTGGACGTGCAGAATGTCGCGCACCTGCTTGCCGTCGCCATAGATGGTGATCGGCTCGCCCTTCAGCGCCCGGATCAGGAAATGCGCCACCCAGCCCTGGTCCTCGGTGCCAAACTGGCGCGGACCATAGATGCAGCTCATCCGCAGCACCGCGGTCGGCAGGTCATAGGACTTGGCGTAATCGAGGACATACTGGTCGGCGACGCCCTTGGAGCAGCCATAGGGCGTGCAGAAATCGAGATTGCGCCATTCGCCGATGCCGTTGGCGGCAATGGCCGGATCGGCCGGCGTGTAGCTATCCTCGCCCTCGTCCATGCCGAGGTCGGCGAGATTGCCATAGACCTTGTTGGTGGAGGCGAAGATCACCGGCACGCGGCGGCCGGAGCGGCGCACGGCTTCCAGAAGGTTGATCGTGCCGCGGGCATTGACCTCGAAATCCTCCACCGGCCGGTCGAGGCTGGTGGTGACGGCGACCTGCGCGGCGAGGTGGAACACCGCCGCGGCGTCGCGCACCGCTCCTTCGAGGGCAGCGGTGTCGCGGATGTCGGCCGGCACGATGTGGACGCGCTCACTATAGCCGTCCTTCAGCCAGGCGAGGTTCTGCTCCACGCCGGGGCGGCTGAGATTGTCGATCAGGACGACGTCGCGGCCGTCCTTCAGGAAGCTTTCGGCGAGATTGCTGCCGATGAAACCCGAGCCGCCGGCGATCACGATCGGCGCGGCGGGGCGGGCGAGGGCAGGCGTGGCGAGCGCCAGCGTCTCGGCGAGGTGCTCGGGGCCGCCTTCGGTGAGGAGCCGGGCGAGAAGGCGCGGCGTGCCGTCGGCCGCGAGCGCGCCGCGACCATCGGCCTTGTCGCCGTCCTCGGCGCCTGCCGCGATCGCCTGATCCTGCCAGCTATCCCAGAGGACGGCCGAGACGGGGGCGGCGAGCGCATCCCGGAAGGCGGCGGCCTGCCGGGCCTCGTCGTGCCGTCGCAGCGGCTCAGCGCCGGCGAGCCAGATCGCCGCCGCTGAGCCGGTCTCCTCGAGGCTTGAGCGCAGCGCGGCGATGGCGGCGGCCGTGTCGGCCGTGCCGGGCCTGGCCGCCCGGTCGAGCCCGACCGCGGTGGCCGCAGCAAGAGCGCCGCCTGCCGCGAGCCGGCGCAGCAGGCCGGGTTCGGCTTCCGGCGGCAGCGACAGAACGGCCTCGAGGCCGGCCGCGCGCACCATCTGCACGGTGGCCGCCATATCGACAGGATCGGCCGGCTGCATCGGCAGCAGCACGGCCCGCAACTGCGCGCCGTAGCGCTCCAGCAGGGCAGGAAGACCATCCGTGCTCTCGGTGCGCAGAACGACGGCGAAGCGGCCGGCGAGCGCGGGCAGCAGCCAGTCCGCCCAGGCAGCATCCGCCGTCAGCGCGGCCGCGTCAAGACAAACGAGGCTTGCGCCCGTGCGCGCGATCGCCGCCATCGTCCGGTCCGCGGCGTCCCGGTCCCCTGGCGCGAAATCAACGGTGAAGCCGAAGGCGGGCAGCCTGCCGGCGGGCTCTGTCTGCTTCATGCGACGAGGCCCCGCGCTTCGAGGTGGCGGCGCATCTCGTCATTGCGGTCGGTGACCTGCTGCGAGGCGACCCAGGCGGCGAGCTCGGCCAGCGATGAGCCGTCCTCAAGCGAGCGGGACGGCTCGAAGCCGAGCAGCCGGCGCGCCTTGCCGATGTCGGAGAAGCAGTTGCGGATATCGCCGGAGCGGGCCTTCATCATCACTTCGGGCTGGATCGGGCTGCCCATCGCCGCCGCCACCATACGGGCGACCTCGGTGATGGGGTAGGACCGGCCGCTACCGATGTTGATGACCTCACCCTTGGCTTCCGGGCGCTCCATGGCGAGGCGGAAGGCTCTTGCGACGTCGTTCACATGCACGAAGTCGCGGCGCTGCTCGCCGTCCTCGAAGATGGTCGGCGCCTGGCCCTTGGCGATGCGCGAGGAGAAGTTGGCGAGAACGCCGGTATAGGGGTTCGACAGCGCCTGACCGGGGCCGAAGACGTTGAAGAGGCGCAGCGCCACCGCGTCCATCTTGTAGGCATTGCCGAAGATCAGCACCTGCTGCTCCTGGCAATACTTGGTCAGCGCGTAGATGGAGGCGAGGTCGACCGGCTTGGTCTCGTCGGTGCCGACGGGCTCCAGCGGCTCGCCCTCGGCGGTGCGGACCGTCCAGTCGCCGGCCGCGATGCGGGCAGGGTCGCGGCGGGCGTCGTCCACCACGCGGCCATCCTCGGTCTTGTAGCGGCCCTCGCCGTAGACGCTCATGGAGGAGGCGACGACGATGCGCTCCACCGGCTGCTCGATCAGCTCCTGCAGGAGCACGGCGGTGCCGACATCGTTGCCGCTGACATAGCGCTCGATCTCGTACATGCTCTGCCCGACGCCGACCTCGGCCGCCAGATGGAAGACGCCGTCGACGCCGGCGATCGCGCGGCGCACGCTCTCGGCATCGCGCACATCGCCGCGCAGCACCTCGGCGCCCTCGACCTCGACGCTGCCGGCGCCCGGACCGTGCACCTGCTCGATCAGGGCGTCGAGAACCTTCACCTCGTGCCCCGCCTCGGCAAGTTCCCGACAGACCTGGCGGCCGATAAAGCCTGCGCCGCCGGTGACGAGATAACGAGACATGGGAACTCCTGACAAACGATGCGGGCGGCCGGGCTCGAAGCCGCGGCAAATAGGGGCGGCGACAAGAAACCGCCGTCCGGAAAAGCTATGGCAGAGTTACCCTGCTGCCAGAGGGAGCATCAGAGTAGCTGATGATCCCCGATGATCAGAGTAGCTGATGATCCCGGATTGCGGCAGCCCCTTCACAGGGCGACACCGACAGGACGGCGCTCGGGCATCTCGATCGCCGCGCCGCGCGGCGGGCGTGCCGCCTCGTGTCCCTCGCGCGTGTGCCCGTTGACCGGACTGCCATTCACCCGCTGCGGAGCCGGCGCTGCCGCCAGTACTTCCGGTACCTCCGGCACCTCGCCGCGGCCGATGCCGACATAGGTGAAGCCGGCGGCCTGCATCTCGGCCGGCTGCAGGGCATTGCGGAAGTCGACGAAGAGGCTCCCCGCCATCACTTCGCGCGCCCAGCGCGGATCAAGGGTGCGGAACTCCTCCCATTCGGTCAGGAGCACCGCGGCGTCGGCCCCGGTCAGCGCCTCGGCGAGGCTTGATGCAAAGCTGGCATGGCGCAGCTCCTCGGCCGCATCGGGCCCCACCTGCGGATCGTAGATGCGCAGTCGCGCGCCGGCTTTCGCCAGCGCCGGGACCAGAACGAGGCTGGCGGCCTCGCGGACGTCGTCCGTATCCGGCTTGAAGGCGGCGCCGAGGATTGCGATCGTCTTGCCGGCGCAGTCGCCGAGCGCCTTCTCGACACGAGCCGCCAGCTGCTCCTTGCGCGCTTCGTTGACCGAGACCACCGTCTCGATCAGGCGCAGCGGCGAACCGAGGCGACGTCCGGTGGCGGCGAAGGCACGCGTGTCCTTGGGAAAGCAGGACCCGCCGAAGCCGGGGCCGGCCTGCAGGAATCGCTCGCCGATGCGCGGATCGAGCCCGATCGCCTGAGCAAGGTTCTCGACGTCGCCCCCGGCCGCCTCGCAGAGATCGGCCACCTCGTTGATGAAGGAGATCTTCAGGGCGAGGAAGGCGTTGGCGGCGTATTTGATGAGCTCGGCATTCTCCAGCGAGGTGAAGATCACCGGCGTGCCGTTGTCGATAAAGGAGGCGTAGACCGTCTCCATCGCGGCGCGGCCGGCCTCGTCATGATGGCCGACGACGACCCGGTCCGGTTCGGTGAAGTCGCGGATCGCGCAGCCCTCGCGCAGGAACTCCGGATTGGAGACAACGGAGAAGCGGAGATCCGGGCGCTCGGCCGCAATGGTCGCGCGGATGCGCCGGTTGGTCCCTGCGACGACCGTCGATTTCGTGGTGACCACCGCGCCGGACTTCAGATGCGGCGCGATCATCCGCGCGGCGCCGAAGATATGGGAGAGGTCCGCCTCGTCGCTGTCCTTTACCGAAGGGGTGCCGACCGCCAGAAAGACGATATCGGCTCCCGTGATGAAGGCAGGGTCGACAAGGGAGAAGCGCAGCCGTCCGGCCTTGGCCTGCGTGGCGACGAGCCGGTCGAGCCCCGGCTCAAAGATCGGGATGACGCCCTGCTTCAGGCCATCCACGCGGCTCTGGTCGACATCGAGGCAGGTGACGCTGAAGCCGAGGCGGGCAAAACAGGCGGCGGATACGAGCCCGACATAGCCAGCGCCGATCACAGTGATGTTGAGCATTCCAGGAGCACTTTCGAGCGGACCGCGAGACACGGACGGGAACGGAGTTGGCCGCATCAGGCAGGCAAGGCAGAGCGAGGATCGCCCGCGCGGAGAGTGGACGGCATCCGGCAATCGGGCGCGGCGCCGCGACGGCCGCATCCTTCGAAAGACACGTGGAGCAATGTCGACCCGACTGGTCGAGCAACAGCCACCATACGCATAACTCCTACGGTCGCCTGCACAATGGCGCTAAGCCTAGAGCAAATGGCCGGCGAGGAAACAATGCCGCCCGAAGGAGATATGGCGCCGGCTACAGAATTGTGAACGCCCCGGCAGCGTCTGCGTTGGAGGCATTGTTATTCAAGGTAGGAGTGAGGCCATGCCCGCGAAATCCAAGGCTCAGCAGAAGGCAGCCGGCGCCGCGCTCGCCGCCAAGCGTGGTGACGAGAAGGTCAGCGCGCTCAAGGGCGCGTCGAAGTCGATGTACGAGTCGATGAGCGAAAAGGAGCTGCATGACATGGCCGCGACCAAGCGCAAGGGCAAGCCGGAGCACAAGGCGCAGTCCTGAGCGGCGCTGACCGCGTCAACGATCCAGCTTCCAGGGTCAGGTGGCAGCTCTCTGCCGAGTTTCGCCCCAGCCCATCGATCATCGCACGCCAAGGCCGCCAAGAAATACCGCACGGTCGTTCAGTAGACAGGCACGTATAGCCCAGCATCGAATTACAGGTTGTTCGTCACCTCTGCTCTGTTACGCTTCGTCTGCTCGGGTGTTTCGGTCAGCGCCGAACCTGGTTTCTTGCGTCCTCACATACCTGAGCTGATCGAGCCGGGAGACGACCGATGACCGCTCACGCCGACGGTGCCGTACACGCACATCCCCGTGGCTGGGTGCGCTGGGCCTATTCTACGAACAACAAGGACATCGGCGTCCTTTATCTGATCTTCGCGCTCCTGGCGGGCCTGGTTGCTGGCGGCTTCTCGATCGCCATACGGGCGGAGCTTCAGGCACCCGGCCTGCAGATCTTCGGCGACCCGCACATCTACAACGTGTTCGTCACGGCGCACGGGCTGATCATGATCTTCTTCGTGGTCATGCCGGCGCTGATCGGCGGCTTCGGCAACTACTTCGTTCCGATCATGATCGGGGCGCCGGACACGGCGTTTCCCCGCGTCAACAACCTCGCCTTCATGCTCCTGCCGCCATCCCTTCTCCTGCTCGTCGCATCGATGTTCGTGGAAGGCGCACCGGGATCGAACGGCGCAGGCACGGGATGGACGATGTATCCGCCGCTGTCGGTGTCGGGTCATCCTGGACCGGCCGTCGACCTCGCCATCTTCAGCCTTCATATTGCGGGCGCGTCGTCGATCCTCGGGTCGATCAACCTCATCACGACCATCCTCAACATGCGCGCGCCGGGCATGACGCTGCACAAGATGCCGCTCTTCGTCTGGGGCCAGCTCGTCACCGCTTTCCTGCTGCTGCTGTCGCTGCCCGTGCTCGCCGGCGCCATCACCATGATGCTGACCGACCGCAACTTCGGTACGACCTTCTTCATCCCGTCGGGCGGCGGCGATCCGATCCTCTACCAGCACCTCTTCTGGTTCTTCGGTCACCCCGAAGTCTACGTGATGATCCTGCCGGCCTTCGGCATCATCAGCCACATCGTCTCGACCTTCTCCCGGAAGCCCGTCTTCGGCTATCTCGGCATGGCCTATGCCATGATCGCGATCGGTGTCGTCGGCTTCGTGGTGTGGGCTCACCACATGTATGCGACGGGCATTTCGCTCAACACACAGCGCTATTTCACCTTCGCGACCATGGTGATCGCGGTGCCGACCGGCATCAAGATCTTCTCCTGGATCGCGACGATGTGGGGCGGCTCGGTCACCTTCCGCACGCCGATGCTCTGGGCGATCGGCTTCATCTTCCTGTTCACCGTCGGCGGCGTCACCGGGGTGAAGCTCGCCAATGCCGGCATGGACCGCGTGCTGCACGACACCTACTATGTCGTCGCGCACTTCCACTACGTGCTGTCGCTCGGCGCCGTCTTCGCCATCTTCGCGGGCTGGTACTACTGGTTCCCGAAGGTGACGGGCTACATGTACAACGAGCGCCTCGGGCAGATTCATTTCTACCTGACCTTTGTGGGCGTGAACGTCGTCTTCTTTCCCCAGCACTTCCTCGGCGCCGCCGGCATGCCGCGCCGCTATGCCGACTATCCCGATGCCTATGCCGGCTGGAACTTCGTGTCCTCGATGGGAGCCTATGTCACCTGGGTCGGCCTGATGGTCTTCTTCTACGGGGTCTACGAAGCCTTCTCGAAGAAGCGGATCGCGGGTCCGAACCCCTGGGGTGCAGGCGCGACGACGCTGGAATGGGAGCTGTCATCGCCGCCGCCGTTCCACCAGTGGGAGCAACTGCCGAAAATCCAGTAGGCAGCGGCCCCCGGGAGCGTCGGGTCAGGTGGCCGGGCGTCTCCGAGCATCCAGATCAGGCGGCGGGCGCCGTCACGTATCCGCAAAGGCCGCTTCGGCCTCCCGCCGCAGGGCGTCGGGCCGGTCGAGATAACGCGGTGAGTGGTGCAGCACGGTCAGGCGCTTGGCATCTGCACGGCGGGCGAGGCTGCCCGCCTGCTGCGCGGTCAGATGCCGGCGCTCGGCGGCGATCTCCCTGTCTTCATCGAGGAAAGCCGCCTCGATGAAGAGGTGGTCGGCGCCCTTCGCGAGCGCGAGGATCGCCGCCTCGTTGGCCGGCGTGCAGGCGGCATCGACGACATAGGCGACGCGCTGACCTGGCGCGACGCGCAGGGCCTCCGCCTTCAGCACGCCGAGGCTGACGCTGCGACCCGGCAGCGGCGTCACGGCATGATCGTCGCCGGTGCCGCTGCGAATGGCGCGCTTGGCCTCTGTCAGCCACGGCCCGACGGGCAGGCCGAGACGCTCCAGACCCTCAGGCCAGACATTGACCCGCAGCCGCTCCTGCAGCGCGAAGGCGAGGCAGGGGAGGCCGTGATCCAGCGTCACCGCCTCGACCGTGAAGTCGGGGTCGTCCAGCACGAGGCCGAGAGGAAGCGTTGATCGGCGCGGCGGCAGCGGCGCGGCGCCGGGCGGGATCGGCGCTGGCCGGAAGGCACGGCGGGCGGCGAAGGCGGTGGCCGGACCGAGCCGGCCTGCCTCGAAGTCGGCGGCGTGGATGACGAGGTCGACGGACCCCTCGTCGAGGAGGTTCCAGCTGTAGGAGCCGAGCCGGGCCGCGACGCCCTCGACGAAACCGGGCGGGCCGACCAGCGACAGCACACCCGGCCGGTGCAGATGCAGCCGCAGCAGCCGGTCGAAGCCGGCGAAATGGTCCATGTGCCGGTGTGAAACGAAGACGTGGGTGAGGCGGCCGATCTCGCGCGGCGACAGGGCTGCTATATCGCCGAGGTCGAAGAGGACCGCCCGGCGCCCGAAGCGAAGGTCGAGAAGGAGTCCGGGATCGTCGAACGGGCCGTTGACCAGCCGCGTCTCCACCAACCGGCTCATCGAAACGCCGACAGGCCTGCGGCTGCGGGGAATGCCGTCGCCGACGAGCGCCGCCGATGATGCAGGGTCGGGCCGCTCATCCCCGGCGCTGATATGTCCGGTCGACATGGACCGGCCGGCCGGTGCGGGCGCTCCCATCGATCGCATGGATCAACCGGATGTCCTGCGGCACGGGCCGCGACAGGCGCGCTTCCGGCCGGCCGCCCTCGCCGCCGGTCCGGTCGTCTTCGCTGGTCATGGCGCGGCCTTTCCTGGATCGAACGGGCTGGACGAGCGGTCAACGGCGCGGTCGCTGCGGCGTTCCGGCCGCCGGACCAACGGGCGATGCGGCGGACCGAAGGCTCGCCGGTGGCCGCCATGGTCGATCCCGGGAGCGGCCGAGATGCCGAGGCGCCACGTTTGATCCCGATCAAGGACCGGGGCCGATCCGCATGATGTTTTGCCGGCCATCGAAGCAATGGAAGGATCACCATGACGAACATGATGAGGGCCGCCGTGGTCCGCGCCTTCGACAAGCCGCTCGTCATCGAGGAGATGCCGGTGCCGGAGCCCGGTCCCGAGCAGATCCTGGTGCGGTTCGCGGCGACCGGCGTCTGCCACACCGATCTTCATGCCGCGCGCGGCGACTGGCCGGTGAAGCCGAACCCGCCCTTCGTGCCGGGCCATGAGGGCGTCGGCACCGTGGTCGGCGTTGGGCGATCGGTGAAGCGGGTGAAGGAAGGCGACCGCGTCGGCGTGCCCTGGCTGCACACGGCCTGCGGCTACTGCTCGCACTGCCGCACCGGCTGGGAAACGCTGTGCGGCGCGCAGCAGAACACCGGCTACTCCGTGAATGGCAGCTTCGCCGAATATGCGCTGGCCGATCCCGACTATGTCGGGCGCTTGCCGGACACGCTGGACTGGGGGCCCGCCGCGCCCGTGCTCTGCGCCGGCGTCACCGTCTACAAGGGCCTGAAGGAGACGGAGGTGAGGCCCGGCGAATGGGTGGCGATCTCCGGCATCGGCGGGCTCGGCCACATGGCCGTCCAGTATGCCAAGGCGATGGGCATGCATGTCGCTGCCATCGACGTCCATCCGGAGAAGCTGGCGCTCGCCAGGTCGCTCGGCGCGGAGATCGCGGTCAACGCCGCCGAGACGGACCCGGTGGCGGAGATTCAGAAGCTGACGGGCGGCGGCACGCATGGCGTCCTCGTCACCGCCGTCTCGCCCGCTGCCTTCGAGACCGCCTTCGGCGTGCTTCGGCCGCGCGGCACCATGGCGCTGGTCGGACTGCCGCCCGGCCGCTTCGCCATGCCGATCTTCGACACGGTGCTGAAGCGCATTACCGTGCGCGGCTCCATCGTCGGGACGCGCCAGGATCTGGAGGAGTCGCTTGCCTTTGCCGGCGACGGCGCGGTGGCGGCGCACTTCTCCTGGGACAAGCTCGACAACATCAATGCGATCTTCGAGCGCATGGAGAAGGGTGGCATCGACGGGCGGATCGTGCTCGACATGCAGTGAGTGCGGCCGTCGCGGGCGCCGGTTAGGCCCGCGCGGGCCTTCGAGACATGAGGACACGGCATGAGCGGAGCCCATCCCTTCGCCGCCACGCCCGAGATCGACGAGGCGGATATCCGCCGCCTCGTCGACACTTTCTATGCGCGGGTGCGGGCCGATCCGGAGATCGGCCCGATCTTCCTCGGCGAAGTCGAGGACTGGGACGCACATTTGGCCAAGCTCATCGACTTCTGGTCGGGAGTGGTGCTGCGCACCTCCCGCTATGACGGGCGGCCGCTGCGCCCACATCTGATGCTGCCGATCGAACCGCGGCACTTCGACCGCTGGCTGGACCTGTTCGAGGCAACTGCCGCGGACGTGCTGCCGTCCCCTGCCGCAGCCGCGGTGTTCGTCGACCGGGCGCGGCGCATCGCCGACAGTTTCGAGATGGCGATCGGCACGCATAAGGGCGAGTTCCGCGCACCCCGGCATGTCCGGCGGCCGCAGCCGGGCTGAGGCCGCCCGCTGGCGGCGCTAGCGCGCCGTGCGGCGCGAGCGGCTGCGCGGAAGCCGCATCGCTGTGGCTTTGGCGACCTAGCGGCAGGGGCCGCTACCGCGCTAGGCGGGGTCCTCACACGAGACCCGGCGCGCATGACAGGCATCCTTCTCCCCGTGCGGCATCTGCCAGTCCCGGCGCGGCGCTCCGCATGGCTGGTGCCGATCCTGGCGCTCTTTGCGCTTCTCGCCGGCTGCGCCGGCCGGCCCGTAGGCGTGCTCGTGCCGATGGCGGGGGCGGAGGTGGCGGGCGCCTCGAAGGTCGATCTCCTCGTCGCCACCACGCGGGCGCCGTCCAAGGATCCGGGCGTCCTGTTCTCCGGCGAGCGCGGCACGGCGCTGTCGCTCACCGACATCACGGTCTCGCTGCCGCCGAACCATGTGACCGGTCAGGTGGAGTGGCCGAAGACGCTGCCCGCCGATCCCACCCGCGAATTTGCGACGCTGAAGGTTGAGGAGCTCGACGCGCGCGCCGATGCGCGAAGCTGGCTGAAGACGCACCTGCCGGCGAGCCGACGGGTGCTGATCTTCGTCCACGGCTTCAACAACCGCTACGAGGACGCGGTCTACCGCTTCGCGCAGATCGCCCATGACAGCGACACCAAGGCGGCCCCGGTGCTGTTCACCTGGCCGTCGCGGGCCAGCATCTTCGGCTATAACTACGACCGCGAGAGCACCAACTATTCCCGCGACGCGCTGGAGGAGATCCTGCGCGGCGCCGCGGCCGACCCTGCCGTCGGCGAGGTGACGGTGCTTGCCCATTCCATGGGGACCTGGCTCACCATGGAGGCGCTGCGGCAGATGGCGATCCGCGACGGGCGCATCGCCCCGAAGGTGAAGAACGTCATCCTGGCCTCGCCGGACATCGATGTCGACGTCTTCGCCGAGCAGTGGAGCAGCCTCGGGCCGAAGCGTCCGAACGTGACGGTCTTCGTCTCGCAGGACGACCGGGCCCTGCAGCTGTCGCGGCGCGTCGCCGGCGACGTGCCGCGGCTCGGCCAGATCGATCCGGACGAGGAACCTTACCGGACGGCGTTCCGCGATGCCGGCATCTCCGTGATCGACCTCACCGACCTGCAGGGGGATCTCGGCGGCCTCAACCACGACAAGTTCGCGGCCAGTCCGCAGGTGGTGCAGGCGATCGGCGCGCGGCTGGTGGCGGGGCAGGCGATCACCGATTCCGAACTCGGGCTCGGCGACCGCATCGGCACGGTGGCCAGCAGCGCCGCCAATACGCTGGGCACGGCGGCGACAGTGGCTGTCGGCGCGCCGATCTCGATCATCGATCCGAACACGCGGCGCAATTATCGCGACCAGATCGGCGCCTTCGGCTCGGCCGTCGGCGGCACCGTGGATTCGCTCGGTGATGCCACCGGCGTGCGGATCCGGCGTGGCCAACGGGCAAGCGGCAGCACGCCGATCGATGCAAGGCCGGCAACGCCGGAGACGGCGGCGGCCGAACGGCGCAAGCAGACGGCGAGCCGCTGAACCGCCGGGCCGTCGAGGCTGACGTGCTCGCGCCGTCAGCCGGCCGGTGAGGCTGCCGCTTTGATGCCGGACGCCTCCGCCGGACCCGGCACGCCGAGCGCCTTCCTCACAGCCGGAGCCACCACCGTGCCGTAGAGCTCGATCCCGCGCAGCATCGCCGCATGCGGCACCGGCCCGACGCTCATCTGCAGGAGGAAACGGTCATGCCGGAACCACTCGTGCTGCAGGAGGATCTTGTCGATGATCCGCTGGGGATCGCCCACGAAGTCCGAACCTTGCAGCGTGATGCTCCTGTCGAACTGGGCGCGGGTCGCCGGCGACCAGCCGCGCTCGCGGGCAATCCGCTCGACGCCGATGCGATGCGAGGTGAAGCCGAGATCGGCCGTGGCAGTGAAATCGTCGCCGATGAGGCCGTGCGAGTTGATGCTGACGGGGAGCGTTGCCGGGTCGTGCCCGGCGTCCTCGGCCGCTCGTCGGTAGAGATCCACGAGGGCTGCGAAGCGGCGCGGCTCCCCGCCGATGATGGCGAGCGCCAGCGGCAGACCGAGGCGGCCGGCGCGCACCACCGACTGCGGCGTGCCGCCGACGGCGATCCAGAGCGGCAGCGGCTCCTGGAGGGGGCGCGGATAGACTCCGCGCCCGGATATGCGCGACGTGTGGTGGCCGCCCGGCCAGGTCAGATGTTCGCCGCGGCGTAGCTCGAGCAGGAGCCCCAGCTTCTCGTCGAACAGCGTGTCGTAGTCGGCGAGATCATAGCCGAAGAGCGGGAAGCTCTCGATGAAGGAGCCGCGACCGACCATGATCTCGGCGCGGCCCTCCGAGATGAGGTCGAGCGTCGAAAAATCCTCGAAGACCCGGATCGGATCCTCCGAGCTCAGCACGGTGACGGCGCTGGTCAGGCGGATGCGCTTCGTGCGGGCCGCCGCTGCGGCAAGCGCCACGGCCGGGGCGGAGACGAGATAATCGTTGCGGTGATGCTCGCCGAGGCCGAAGACATCGAGCCCAACCTCGTCGGCGATCACGATCTCTTCCAGGAGGTTGCGGAAGCGGACCGCCGGCGCCAGCGGACGTCCGGTCTCGGGATCGGGCATGTTGTCGGCGAAAGTATAGAGTCCGAGCTGCATCGGGCGTTGTCCGGCGGGTGATGGGCCGCCGGCGGAATGGCCGGCGGGATGATGTCGCCCTGGATATAGCGCCCGACTGCTGCGCCGGCGTGTCGGCCGGCGGTGAACGGTGCGTGCGGATGGTATGGGGGTGCAGAGGGCGACGATCGGCTGGCGCCGATCGCGCTGATCGCGCCGGCGACAATCGGCTGATGCCGATTGCGCCTAGATCACGTCGAACTTCACGCCCTGCGCGAGCGGCAGGGTGCGGCCGTAATTGATCGTGTTGGTGGCGCGGCGCATATAGGCCTTCCAGGCGTCCGAGCCGCTCTCGCGCCCGCCCCCGGTTTCCTTTTCGCCGCCGAACGCCCCGCCGATCTCGGCCCCGGACGGGCCGATATTGACGTTGGCGATGCCGCAGTCCGAGCCGCGGGCGGAGAGGAAGATCTCGGCTTCGCGCAGGTCGTTGGTGAAGATCGAGGAGGAGAGGCCCTGCGGCACGCCGTTCTGCAGCGCGATGGCTTCGTCGAGATCGGAATAGCGGATGACATAGAGGATCGGCGCGAAGGTCTCCTCCGTGACCGGTCCGGTCTGCGCCGGCATCTCCACCAGCGCCGGGCGGACGTACCAGGCGTCCGGTGCGCCTTCGGCCCCGACCCGGCCGCCGCCCGTGACGGTGCCGCCGGCGGCCGCCGCCTGCTCCAGAGCCTGGGCCATGCCGTCGAAGGCGGCGCGGTCGATCAACGGACCGACCAGCGTGCCGGCCTCCAGCGGATTGCCGATCGCGACCGTGCCATAGGCCTGGCGCAGCCGCGGCACCAGCGTGTCATAGACGCTGTCATGGACGAAGAGGCGGCGCAGCGTCGTGCAGCGCTGGCCGGCCGTGCCCATGGCGGCAAAGGCGACGCCCCGGAGCGTCAGGTCCAGATCGGCGGAGGGGCAGACGATGGCGGCATTGTTGCCGCCGAGCTCGAGCAGCGAGCGGGCGAAGCGCTGCGCCAGGCGCGGACCAACAGTGCGGCCCATGCGGGTGGAGCCGGTGGCCGACACGAGCGCGACCTTCGGATGGTCGACCAGCGCCTCGCCGACGGCGCGTCCGCCGACGAGGACACTCGACAGCCCATCCGGCGCCTCGTTGCCCTCGGCACGGAAACGGGCAATGGCGCGGGTGAGCAGCGCTTGCGTCGCAAGCGCCGTCAGCGGCGTCTTCTCGGAGGGCTTCCAGACCACCGGATTGCCGCAGACCAGGGCGAGGGCGGCGTTCCACGACCAGACCGCGACGGGGAAGTTGAAGGCCGAGATGACGCCGACAACGCCGAGCGGATGCCAGCTTTCCATCATCCGGTGGTCGGTGCGCTCGGTGGCGATGGTCAGACCATAGAGCTGGCGGGAGAGGCCAAGCGCGAAATCGCAGATGTCGATCATCTCCTGCACTTCGCCGAGGCCTTCGGAGGTGATCTTGCCGGCCTCGATGGAGACGAGGCGTCCGAGCGCCGCCTTGTTCGCGCGCAGCTCCTCACCGAGAAGGCGGACGAGTTCGCCGCGCTTGGGCGCCGGAACGTCGCGCCAGGTCTGATAAGCGGCGGCGGCGCGCTCGATCGCGGCGGATGCTGCGGCGACATCGTGCTCTGCGAGCGTCGCGATGATCTCGCCATTGATCGGCGAGCGTACGGTGAGCGTGCCAACTTCGAGCGTCGCGGCATCGATCCCGAGGTCGATCAGGATGCTGCTGGCATCGGTGGCAAGGCCGGTGGCTGAAATACGGAGGGTCATCGGAAGGGTCTCGGCTCGTCGTCGTGGCGGAGCATGGTCGTGTCTGGCGATGCCCTAGAGCATTTCCGGCGAACACGGAAACGCTCTGTTTGGCGGCTCGCCGCGGCGAGCCGCGCGAAGGCTCGCGAAGGTCGTAGCGGGGCTACGGCCGAGACGAGCCGACAAAGTGGGCGCCCGGCGACCGCAAACCCGAAGGGCCG